>NZ_JAPDUG010000010.1 GCF_026015885.1 Halocynthiibacter sp. SDUM655004
GATGGCCCTATGCCACAGACACGTGAGCACATCCTGCTCGGCCGTCAGGTTGGTATCCCAGCCATGGTTGTCTTCATGAACAAAGTCGACCAGGTTGACGACGAAGAGCTTCTCGAGCTCGTTGAAATGGAAGTTCGTGAGCTTCTGAACGAGTACGGCTACCCAGGCGACGACATTCCTGTGATTGCAGGTTCTGCTCTTGCTGCTCTTGAAGACCGCGACGACGCGATCGGCAAAGACAAGATTGCTGAACTGATGACTGCTGTTGACACATACATCCCACAGCCACCACGTGCAGTTGATGAGCCATTCCTGATGCCAATCGAGGACGTATTCTCGATCTCTGGTCGTGGTACAGTTGTGACTGGCCGTGTTGAGCGTGGCGCTGTGAACGTTGGCGACGAGATCGAAATCGTTGGTATCAAAGATACACAGAAGACAACCTGTACAGGTGTTGAAATGTTCCGCAAGCTGCTTGACCGCGGTGAAGCTGGCGACAACATCGGTGCGCTTCTGCGTGGTATCGATCGTGATGGCGTTGAGCGTGGTCAGATTCTCTGTAAGCCTGGTTCGGTTAAGCCGCACACCAAGTTCGAAGCAGAAGTTTACATTCTGACCAAAGAAGAAGGTGGCCGTCATACACCATTCTTCGCGAACTACCGCCCACAGTTCTACTTCCGGACCACAGACGTGACCGGCACAGTTGAACTGCCAGCAGGTACAGAGATGGTTATGCCAGGCGACAACCTGAAGTTCGGTGTTGAGCTGATCGCACCGATCGCGATGGAAGAAGGCCTCCGCTTTGCGATCCGCGAAGGCGGCCGCACTGTCGGCTCCGGCGTCGTATCCTCCATCAAAGAGTAAGC
>NZ_JAPDUG010000001.1 GCF_026015885.1 Halocynthiibacter sp. SDUM655004
CTATCAATCCTGATGAGCACGGGAAAGGTACCGAACGCTCGCCGCGCTGAGCGCCCGATGTGGCAAAAAAATGAAACTGATAAATTACAGGGCGGGAAGCGGAAGTTCGCTGCGGCTTGCGCAGAGGCCTGCTGAGCGTGAGAAAGCGGCCCTCACTTGGCTTTTCGCGATGGTCCGCATTCGACGGCGCTCTAAATGCTGCAGCCTAGCCTTATCCAGCTGAATGGATGCAGGCAAAACGCTAACACCAGTGTAGGTATAGATCGCCCGATCGTCTATTTTTTCAAGTTGTTTCGACGGAAAGTCGCGTGTCATGCGTTAGAGAGTTAAGATTGGTAAACAGACAGACCAGCCATGAAGTCGGAGAACTCGGAATGAGAATGAATGCTAAACTTTTAGCCACAACCGCGATTGCGGTCGCCGCGGGCGTGTTCGGAGCTGTTTTTCTGAGCAATTCCACCCTGATGGCGCAATCAACGAATACCGAAACCACGGATACATCGCAGGCAGTGGCTACCGCCAAGTGGTCGGACAACGTGACGATCACGATAAACGATGATGATACGTTCCGTTATGAATCTGATGGTCTGCCATCCACTTATCTGGCGGACGTCTATTTGGTCCCAGATGATCCAGGTATGATGCCTTTTAGCACAAATCCTGATGCAACATTTTGGGATTTGAATGCTGCAGACATCGAAGCTTCTCCGATCGACACAACAATCACAACATTACCAGTCTACAGCGAAACAACGACGGACACATCGTTGGGCCAAATCGGTATCGCCATCAACGGCGCGCGCCTGTTCAATGACTACGAGGATATGGAACGCACGATCGTCGCACTTGATGACAATGTCATCCACGACCACGCCGCTTTTGTCGATGAATGCAACGGCCATCCTCTTGGTGATGGCACGACATATCACTACCACGGCATTCCGGTTTGCTTGACTGCGGAAATCGACGTCGATGGTGAGCATTCTTACATGATCGGGGTCCTGCAAGATGGCTTTCCCGTCTATTCCAACCAAGGTGAAAATGGCGAGATCATGGTGAATGCCGATCTGGATGAATGCGGCGGTCACTTTGGCCCAACTCCAGAATTTCCAGACGGTATCTATCACTACCACCTAACCGCTGACGAAGCGCCCTACACGATTGATTGCTACCACGGGGAAGTTGACATGGCACAGATGCGCGGTGGCGGCGGTGGTGGCCCGGACCTGTCGGCAGCTGCCGAGCAGCTGGGTATCTCGCAGAACGCGTTGGCAGAGGCCCTGGGCGATGGTCCACCGAACTTTGAGGCCGCAGCGGAAACGCTTGGAGTGAGCGTTGATGTCTTGATGTCAGTGCTTCCTGCGCCTCCACAATAAGGGGGGCGCCATGCGAACCATCGTATATGGCGCCGTCGTTGCGCTTATGACGTTTGCCTGTTCCATGGCGATTTTGTCATGGACTGGCTCAACTGCAGAACCGGAAGCTGCCCAAGCGGCAGCCAATGCAGCCTTTGAGACCGCGCAGAGGCAGGAAATTTGCAGTACGGAGGACCCGACCGGCGCGGGCATGCCAACCACCATGGAAGCGGATATGACCCACAATCATCCTTTGCGGGAAGTCGCTGCAGGTCTGCCGGTTCCCACGATCTCGCATCTTGTGTTTCCGGACGAGATGGACGGATACAATGTCCAAATTCTAACGCAAAATTTTACCTTCACGCCTTCGGCGATCAACAAAGATGTAGTGGAAAATGAAGGCCATGCGCATCTCTACATAAACGGCGAAAAAATCTCGCGCGTTTATGGGAATTGGGTGCATATCCCTTCTAGTCTTTTGGTTACAGGGGCAAATGCTGTCAGCGTGACTTTGAATGCCAACGACCATAGTGAATGGGCGAAAGATGGGAAGTCGATCGGTTCAACTGTCATTGTAGTCAAACCGGAATCGGGCGCATCAAACTCCAGCGAATAATTTATGTGTTCTGATAGCGCAAAAGCGGGCTTTCGCTGTATCGCAGAAGTTCGGTGATTTGGGCTCCTTCCGGTATCGGCGGCAGCGCACCAATGCCCGCTCCCCGGACAGGTGCGCTGACCGCTGACTTCTTTCAGCCAGTCAGAGTTGCCACTCAAACCCGACGGCCATTTCTGATTCATCCCAAAGTCGAGCCATGACGGTTTTGTCGTGAGCATGTGCGTTCAGCGTGCCCCTACCAACAGGGCCGACCGCTTCCATCCGACCCGTAGGACCGTAGAGGGCGCGTTGTTCGGTCAGAGCATCTTCAGTCGCGCACATGACTTCAGGGTATGAGCCTTGTTCCGCTGTTTGGACCATTGGCGTCTTGGTCATCAGCCACCAGATGAAACGCATCGTGCGGCTGCCGCTTGTTGTGATCAGAGAGGTTGCCGATGAACCAGGATGGCAGACGAAAACTTTAACATCCTTGCGCCCGGCAGCGACTAACCGGTCCTGAAGTTCGTAGGCAAACATCATCTGCGCCAGCTTGCTCTGCGAATAGGCGGTGTTCGCGCCGTAGCCTTCATCCCAGTTCATGTCGTCGAACTTGATGGTCTTGAGACCCATGTTGTAGCCGAGGCTGGCCACGACAACGATCCGGCCTTTGCTTTCGGCGATGCGATCAAAGAGCAGACCATTGAGGAGGAAATGCCCGTAGTGGTTAGTGCCAAGCTGGCTTTCAAATCCATCAACAGTCAACTTGCGCGTCGGTACCTGCGCGATCGCGGCGTTGTTGATCAGCGCATCGATGCGGGGCACGTTCTTCAGAACTTCTTCGGCAGCCTCGCGCACACTGTTCAGAACCGACAGGTCCATCCGGATATAGCTCACGTCGGCTTTTGTGCCGAATTCCTGTTTCAGGTCTGCGATTGCTGCCTCGGATTTCTCTGTCGAGCGGTTCAGCATCACCACTTTCGCGTTCTTCTTTAAAAGAATGCGCGCGGCTTGAAAACCTGCTCCTGCGTTGGCGCCGGTGATCACGTAGGTGTTGTTCGACAGGTCGCCGAGGCGTTCGGGTGTCCAGCCTTTGGGTCCAAATGTCGTGTCTGCCATCTTCTGTCTCCTGCCAGTCCACTGGCGATTTAGGTGTCGTTGTCTGAAAGTATAGATAGAAGCAGTTGAGGCCTGAAAATAGGCAATTTGATCTCAAATACTTGCACATTCGTCTCAACCCCGTTGCAAAAATGAAAGAGCTCTGCCAGCTAGGGCGCATGAGCAAAGACCAGATCAAACACCTGATTGAACGCCATCTGCCGCAGGCGGGCCTTGTCGATACTGCACTGAAGGGCGTCCAGCTTTTCCGGGTGACCGAGACCATACCCTGCGTTCCTGTCGTATACGAGCCCACAGTCGTGGCTATCCTCAACGGCACAAAGGAAGCTGTCCTAGACGGTGAGCACCATATTTATGACAGCGATAAGTACATGCTCTGCCCAATGACATTGCCGGTGGAGGCGGGAACGCCACGGGCGTCCAAGGTGGATCCACTACTAGGCGTTGTGATCACTTTGGAGCCAAGAGTAATGCGCGAGCTCACGATGGATATTGAAACGGCTTCCGGTGGCAACAGACAGCTTCAGGGCGCAGCCCCACAGGCGTTGGAATTGGCGTCTTGGGATGCTGGTTTCACGCAGGCTTTGCTGCGGCTTTTGGAATTGCTTGACAATCCGGTTCATCTAGAAGTGCTGGGAACAGGGAGGCTGCGCGAGTTGTATTACGCAGTGCTGATGGGAGAGGCTGGGGGTACTGCAAAACAGGCCTTTGGCGTCGGCAATGAGATTGCGCGCACGATCGACTATCTTGCGAACCACCTGAACAAACAGGTAACTATCGACGAAATGGCCGACTACGTTGGCATGAGCCGCGCTGTCTTTCATCGGCGTTTCAAAGAAGCCACGACAATGTCCCCGATCCAATTTGTGAAGTCGATGCGGCTGAACAACGCCGCCATGAAGATTGCCGAAGGAAAGACCGTGTCGGAGGCGGCCTGGGACGCAGGCTATCAAAGCTACTCACAATTCAGCCGCGAGTTTAAGCGGATGTACGGCCAGTCACCCCGGAAATGGAGCAACGACCAACAACTTGCGACGGGGGCCGACAAGCGCAAACTTAGCGGACCGTTATGAAGGCAGATCGAAGAGCTGCTTTGTCCGAATTGTCGTCATCGAACCTGTTGAAATGCTGCACCATGTGTTGAGCGGCAGTTTCGGGAAACTGCAACGCAGCATCGGCGTGATCAGCCAATGTCGGCAACGGGCCGTTTTTGTAAGCGTTGCTGCGCTCGCGGCGTTGAATTCACGAGGGCAAACCTGCTGTTCAAACTTTGACTCCTAAGTCCGTTTTTTTCGCTTCGTCCCCTACACGAACCGTAGCTAGAGTTAGGGCATGGTATTCACTAATTCGGGCTTAACGAGGCCGCGCAACCACCAAATCCGAATTGATGTCATTCATGTTGTCGACGCCGCACAGCGCCATGGCGACAGTCAATTCGCGCCGCATGGCTGTCAGCAGATTTTCGACACCGTCTTCACCGCCGGCAGCGACAGCATAGGCCCAGGGCCGCCCGATCAGCACGCCATCCGCGCCAAGAGCCTTTGCGCGAAATACATCAAGACCAGAGCGGATACCGCCATCCAAAAGAACCTCGGCGCGCCCATCGATCTTGTCGCGCACCCCGGGCAGTACGGAAATCGAAGATGCGACACCATCGAGCTGACGCCCGCCATGATTGGAGACGATCACACCATCTGCACCTGCCTCGGCGGCTGAATGTGCATCCTCAGAGGATAAAACCCCTTTGATGATCAACTTGCCGTTCCAAATGCCGCGCAACCATTCGATATCTTTCCACGTAACTGAGGCATCGAATTGGCTGCCGACCCACTCTCGGTATTGCGAAGGGTCTGTCGCCGCTGGCACGTATTTCGTGAGGTTTCCAAAGGTGTGCGGTTTGCCCTTGATACCTACATCAATCGCCCATTGCGGATGGCTGAGATAGGACAGAAGACCTGCACGCAATTTCCCCCAAGCGCTGGCTCCACCCGCTATGCCATTGCGCACATCGCGGTATCGTTCGCCCACCACCGCCAGATCAACCGTGAAAACAAGAGTTCGGACACCAACATCCCAAGCGCGGTCTAGGATTTCCTGAACGATTGCGCGGTCGCGCAGCATATATAGCTGAAACCAAAAGGGCTTGCTGCTAACGCTAGCGATCTCTTCCAGAGCGCAAATTGACACAGTAGACAAGGTGAATGGGACGCCTGCAGCATCGGCGGCTCGTTTGGCCTGCACTTCGGCGCGGCGGGCAAGCATGCCCCCCATGCCCACCGGGGCAAGTGCCAGCGGCATCTCGCAATTTTCACCTGCAAGCATTCCGTTTGTAGTGACGTTTGAAACATCTCGCATGACCCGTTGCTTCGGCTCAATTCGCGCGAAATCTGACACGTTCCGGCGCAGGGTCGCCTCGTCATAAGCACCACCGTCAACATAATCAAAAAGGAAACGCGGCAGCTTGCGCTCTGCAATCCGGCGATAGTCCTCGGACGTGACGGGCACAAGGTTCATCGTCGGCATCAGTATCCTCCATCGCTTGGCATTTTCAACGTCATGGCATCACACTGTCAGGCACTTTGCCCGTTTCAATGCAAGGCATCACATTCATGAACAAACGTCTTGCCATGCCCGTCCGGTATTCCACTATCGCGCGGCCGATTTGCGGAGTCTGAGCGACGTCATTTGGAATGTCCGCGCCCGCCTCAACCGGAAGAAACCTGACGACCTGTCCGCCAATTTCCATGGGCGGCGGCGACAGCGCGCGCGACACAGTTATTGTCAATCCCATTGCGTCTGTCACAGGTTGGCACCGAGGCGTTCAAGTTTGGTCAACCGATCCACATCACGCGCACCACCTTTGTCAGCAGATGAGGCCATCAACCCGTAGACGCGCAGTGCGGTCGACACTTCGCGCACCCTTGTTTCGGGTTTCCACGCCTTGTCGCCGCGTGCATTCATCTCGTCGCGGCGGCGTTGAAGCTCCTCATCGCACACATCCAGATGCACAGAGCGATTGGGGATATCAAACTCAATCGGATCGCCATCTTGCACCAGACCGATTACACCGCCAGAAGCCGCCTCCGGCGAGACGTGTCCAACGGAAAGGCCTGACGTTGCGCCGGAGAAGCGCCCATCGGTGATGAGACCAGCCTTGTCACCAAGACCCATGGCTTTCATCATCCCTGTGGGCGTCAGCATCTCGCGCATGCCTGGCCCGCCGCGCGGACCTTCGTAGCGGATCACCACGACATTGCCTGCTTGTACCGTGCCGTTGCGGATTTTCTCCAGCGCCTCTTCCATACTCTCAGAGACGATCGCCGTACCGCGGAATGTCCAGAGGTTGTCCGGCACGCCAGCCGATTTCACAACGCAACTGTCGGGAGCCAGATTACCACGCAACACGGCCAGACCGCCATCTTCGGTAAAGGCATGTTCAGCATTGCGGATCACGCCGTTTTCGCGGTCGGTGTCCAGTTCCTTGAAGCGGCTTGACTGCGAGAAGGCGCGAATGGATCGAATGCCACCTGGCCCTGCAGAAAAGAGCTTGCGCGCTGTTTCGTTCTCTGGGTTCGTGATGTCCCAGTCGGCGCAATACTCCGTCACTGGCTGGCCCAATACTGTCGGGACATCCCCGTTATACTTGCCCGCCTTGAGCAATTCATGCGCGACAGCCATCACGCCACCCGCCCGGTGCATATCTTCGATGAAAACCTCGTGCGCGGAGGGCGAGACTTTGCACAAACAAGGCGTGTCGCGGCTGATCCGGTCGAAATCGTCGATGTTAAAGACGACACCGGATTCCTGTGCCACGGCCAAGAGGTGCAGGATCGTGTTGCTCGATCCGCCGATCGCCATCGTCATGCGCACGGCGTTCTCCAGCCCTTCACGGCTGCAAATCGAACGTGGCAAGACGCTGTCGTCACCATCGCGGTAATAGGCTTCGGCCATGCCGACGATGCGATGGGCGGCCTTGCGGAACAGCTCCTCTCGGTCAGTGTGGGTGGCTACGATTGTGCCGTTGCCGGGCAACGCCAATCCAAGCGCTTCGGTCAGGCAGTTCATCGAGTTAGCCGTCCCCATCAAGGCGCAGGAGCCGCACGTGGGACAGGCGCTTTCCTCGACTGCGGCAATCTCCTCCTGTGTGGCTGTTGGGTCGCCCGCCACATAGATCGTGTCGATGGCGTCGATGCGCTTGGTCTCGTTGCGAAAGTCGAACTTGCCTGACTCCATCGGCCCGCCGGACACGAAGATCGTCGGGATGTTCAGCCGGTTCGCGGCCATCAGCATCGCAGGGGTTATCTTGTCGCAATTGCTCAGGCAGATCATCGCGTCGATCGCGTGGGCGTTGGCCATATATTCGCATGCATCCGCGATCAATTCACGCGAAGGGAGCGAATACATCATGCCCTCGTGGCCCATCGCGATTCCATCATCGACAGCGATGGTGTTGAACTCTTTAGGCACACCACCAGCCGCGCGGATCTCCTTGGCCACAAGACGCCCCAGCGCTTGTAAATGAACGTGACCCGGCACCATCTCGGTGAACGAATTCGCGATCCCGATGATAGGGCGGCCAAACTCTTCGGGCGCTGTTCCAGTTGCGCGCCAAAGCGCCCGCGCGCCTGTGTTCATCGCGCCGACGGTGACTTTATCTGATCTGAGTTTCATTTTTTAGTGCTCCGTTATTTTACGCGATTGCATTTGTTGTAAGGGCGTCCCGCAACTTCGCGCGCTTCTTGGCAACCTCGGCGGCGTGCCGTTCGCGCACGTGACCGTAGCCGCGAATGTGTTCAGGTAGGTCCAGAAGCTCGATCAGCACCTCAGCATCAGCTTGATTGGCCTGTGCCATGGCAAAGTCGATATCCGCCTCATACTCTTCCAGAAGCTGGCGCGCGAGCACCGCCTCTTCGCTGTTTCGGAACGGATCAAGCCGCGTGCCGCGCAGTTTGCGTAAGCGATTCATCAGCGTGAAGAAGCGCATCGCTGTCTTGCCTTTCACCGCGCCTTTGGTGTGCTTGCCGGTCTTGGGGTCAACCCCGCCGATGGGCCATGCGCCGAAGTAAAACGTCATCTCCATCTCGCCCTCGAAGGCCTCTTCGAGCGACGCACGGAAGGATGGCTTGCAGTACAGTCGCGCGACTTCCCATTCGTCCTTGACCGCGAGCAGCTTGTATAGCCCGCGTGCGATGGCTTTGAGAGCCTCCTCGCTCAAGCCTGCCGCTTTCGCGCTGGCGAGTTTGTCTGTGTAGCGTTTGGCAAGCGCGGGACCGTCATAGGCGATCAACTCACCCGTGCGATGGGCGATGATCTCATCGAGAGTTTTCTCGTGCAGTGCATCAAGAAAGGTCTCGGTCTTATCTCCCATCAATTCCTTTGCGGCCGCTGGATCACCCATTGCAAGGCGTCCCAATTCGAAGGCCTGCTTGTTTTTGACGACAGCGACGCCGTTCAAATCAATCGCGTGGTAGATCGCTTCCAAAGACAACGGGATGCCCCCCTGTTGCCAGCTTGCGCCCATCAGCAGCATATTGGCAAAGACCCGGTCCCCCATGATTTTCTCGGCCAGTTCCTGCGCGTTCATCGTCCGTGCGCCATCGCCCAGAACTGTGCTCAGACGCTCGGCCTGTTCAGCGCCGCTCAACTGCCAATCGGGGTTCTTGGAAAACTCCGAGGTGGGCACCACGGTCGTGTCACTGACTGCAACAGATTTTCCGTGGGTCAGCTTGGAGAGCGCTTCATCTCCCGCCGCCACTACCAGATCGCAGCCGATGAGCGCATCGGCTTCTCCCGCCGCGATCCGAGTGGCGCGCATTTGCTCGGGGCTGAGCGCAAGCTTGATATGGCTGTGCACCGCGCCGTATTTCTGGGCCAGACCCGTGATGTCGAGGTTCGACGAGAAATACCCGTCTGCATGTGCGGCGACGGCCAGAATCTGCCCCACAGTCACAACGCCCGCGCCACCGATCCCAGAGACCAAAATCGACCACGAGCCATCGATTTCGCGCGGCGTGGGGAGCGGCAAGTGGCTGACATCGATTGCGACCTCGGTCTGTTGTACCTTGCGCGGTGTTGCGCCTGTGAGCGTGACGAAAGACGGGCAGAAGCCCTCGATGCAGGAAAAATCCTTGTTGCAGGAGGATTGGTTGATCTTGCGTTTGCGGCCCAGTTTCGTTTCCAGCGGCTCGATGGCCATACAGGCCGATACGGTCGAACAGTCGCCGCAGCCTTCGCAAACCTCGGGGTTGATAAAGGCCCGTTTGTCGGGGTCTACCCATTTGCCGCGCTTCCGCAGGCGGCGGCGCTCGGTGGCGCAGGGCTGGTCGTAGATGATTACGGTGACACCGGAAATGTCGCGCAACTCCCGTTGCACATGCTCCATCTCGCTGCGCGGGTGCAAGCTCGCGCCGACGCCAAGGTTCTTGCCCTCGTATTTCTCTGGCTCGTCTGCCACCAGCGCGATGCGCTCCACCCCTTCGGCGCGCAACTGATGGACCATCTGCAACGGGCTGACCTCGCCGTCATGCGGCTGCCCGCCGGTCATCGACACGAACCCATTGTGCAGCAGCTTGTAGGTGATCGGCGCGCCTGCGGCGACAGCGGCGCGAATTGCCATCAGGCCAGAGTGAAAATAGGTACCGTCGCCCATGTTGGCGAAGACGTGTTTTTCATCGGTGAACGGGAACTGGCCGAGCCACATCGCCCCTTCGCCGCCCATATGGCTGACCGAATTTGTTGTCTTCGGATCGCGCAGCATCGCCATTGTGTGACACCCGATGCCTGCCAGCGCGCGGGAGCCGTCGACGACTTGCGTCGAACGCCCGTGCGGGCAGCCTGCGCAGAAAGAGGGCGGGCGAATGCTGCCAGCACCCAAGTTAGATAGAGTTTCGGGTTGATTGGGAAGCGACAGACCGCAATCAGCGTCGATTTCCTGCGCCACCTTCACCAGAACCCGGGTCACTTGATTGGGGTCAATCTCACCAAAACCGGGGAAGGCGCAATCGTCCGCTTCGGCGGAATAGGCCGTGCCGTGAAAGGTCTTGCCAACGATGCGAGGGCGCTGCTCCGTTTCATATAGGATCGTCCGAATCTGATCCTCCAGCAGTGGGCGTTTTTCCTCGACCAAAATTATCGTGTCGAGCCCGTCCGCAAATTTCGCGATAACTTCAGGGTCCAGAGGCCAGACCATGCCGATCTTCAGCAGCCGTGCGGGAATACTGCCCAACTTTCCATCTTTGTAGCCCAAACCCGCGAGTGATTGGTTGAGATCCTGCCATGCCTTGCCCGCAGCGATAATGCCGATGCGCGCGTCTTTCGGCCCTTCAAGCTTGTTCAACTCATTGGCGCGTGCGTAGGCGAGCGCTTTCTTCAACTTCACATCCCAGAGCAACCGCTCCTGTTCGGGGATCGGCGTGAAGGGTTTGATGCTGGTGTCAGGCACGTTTCCTTGGGGGATCACGATCTCGGGGCTGTTCGGCGAGACATAAACCGACCCGCCTCCTTCGACCACATCGGTGACCAGTTTCATGCCAACCAGCGTGCCTGAATAGCGGCTCATGGCGATCCCGTGCAGCCCCATGTCGAGCACGTCCTGCACATTGGACGGCGCCAACAACGGCATGCCAAGCGATGCGAAGTTCAGGTCCGAATAGCACGCCAAAGTCGAGGATTTTGCCCCGTGATCATCCCCAACCAACAGGATCGACCCACCCTTTGGGTTGGTGCCTGCCAAATTAGCATGTCGCAGCGGATCCATCGAACGGTCCATGCCAGGCGCCTTGCCATACCAGATCGAAAACACCCCGTCGACGCGCGCGCCTGGAAAGGTGCCGACAAGCTGAGAGCCCCACGTGGCAGTCGCTGCAAGATCCTCGTTTACACCTGGCTGGAAGTGGATGTTGTGCTCTTTGAGTTCCTTCTCAGCTTGCCAAAGCGACATATCATATGTGCCCACAGGCGAGCCGCGATACCCTGAAATATAGCCCCCCGTATTCAGCCCAGCCGCCGCATCACGTTTGCGCTGTTGGATCGGGAGACGCACCAAGGCCTGCATGCCGGTCATATAGACCCAGCCCTCTTTCTGATGCAGTCGGTCCTCAAGGACCATGTCGAGACGTTTGACGTGGGTGTGCGCGGTCACGTGGAGGCTCCTTTAGGCAAAGAGATGAGAGGTGGCAATGGGGCGTAGATAGCGGGCCATCTGCATGTTCGACGTGGTGCTGAAATAGACGATGACCAGATCACGTGATGGCGAAACATAGAGGCCTTGGTCCATGAACCCACCCTTGTACATATCACCGTCTGACCAAATGCAGTCCCACTGTCGCGCGTTGCCAAGAATCGTGTCATCGGCGAGCCTGTCGGTGAACACCGGGCCATCATATCCGTTCATAAAAAACGCCTTGTCCCGCACACCATTGCGAATGCGCGCCAAAGTCGCCTCGCTGACGATCTGTTTCGTTGAGACCTTTGGCCAGCTTGGTGTAAAGAGCATGCCAAACCGCGCCATGTCGCCCAAGGTGGAGGAGATAACACCATGCGCCAGTGCCACACCATCTGGCGAGAGATGCACCTGCATGGGGCCTTCTGCGCCGACATGTTGCCAGACGTTTTCACGGAACAGTTCGGCCCACGGTTTGTCCGAAACAGCTTCGGCCAGTAGCACCAGCACCTGCGTGCAGGGTGACCCGTATTCGAATTTCTCGCCCGGAGTGCTGACCCGCTTGCTGGATTGCAGCACCTCAAGCAATGATTCGACGCGGCCCTGAAAAGGCGCATTGAACTCGGCCATAAAGGCGCGGATTGCGTTGGAGGAAGGGTCCGCGCGTGTGGCGTTGTTTTCTTCGCAATCCATGCCAGGGGTCATGTCCATCGCATCGCGCACGGTGACGTCATGCCAATCGGTGTCGCGCAACGCAGGAACATAGTCGCCGATACAGCGCGTTTCGTCGATGCGGCCCTGCTCGATCAAGTGATCGATCATCAACCCCGCCATGGGTTTGGCGCAGGAAGCCCACAGGTGGGGCTGCTCTGGGCGCAAATCGGGATAGCTTTCCGCGATGACCTCACCGTTCTTGATCGCGAGAAAGGCCCGCGCGCCGCTTTGGGGGTGCACGAGATAGTCGCTCAACGACATCGTCCCGAGGTCCGTCGTCGCGGATATATCGAAGAGTTCGGGAAGGGGCGAAGACCCCAGCTGCGCGCGGTCCTCCGGGCTATGCACCAGCGCCGTCGGCATGGTCTCGGATATATGTGTGCACCACCAATGCCCGACATCCCCGCATTCGAGTAGTTTCGGAACCGAGACCTGCGCGCGTACGCGATAGGTCTCTTCGACTGCCAGCTTAGACATGGCTTCTCCTTCCTTGCTTAGGCATGCAATCCTTGTGAATGACCCCGCCCTTCATAATCAGGTGCAGCGTCTCAGATGGCCGTGTTAAAACGTCGAAATCTTCAAGCGGGTTGCCATCGATCAGCAATCGATCGCCATGCGCCCCTTCCTTAATCAGCCCATCGGTCGTGCCGTTGGAAATCCGCGCGTTGCGGATCAGCACCGGCTCTGATTGTGCGCCGGGCAGCATTGGTCGACATACAGCCATCACAGCAAACCCAGCGACAGCCAAGGGAAAGCGGCGATGATGATCAGGCCGATAAGCATGACGGCGATATAGGGCAGAACGGACATTACCAACTCGTTGAACTTCTGTTTGAAGGTCACCAGCGCCACCATCAGGTTCATCCCGACGGGCGGTGTCAGATAGCCGATCTCGAGGTTCACAATCATGATGATTCCGAAGTGTACGGGGTGAAAGCCATATGCCTGCGCCACGGGCATCAGGATCGGCCCAAGGATAAGGATCGCCTCGTTGGTGGTCATGAACGCACCCACGACCAGCAAGAGAAGGTTTACCACGAGGATAAACGCCAACGGGCTGTCGATCCAAATGCCAACCAGCTCGACCATCTGCGCAGGTACGCGGTATTCGGTCAGCACAAGGTTCAGCGAGAGCGCCACAGCGATCAAAGGAAAGAGCGCCCCGCCAAGTTTGGCAGTTTCGGTCACGACATTGAAATATTTGCGCAAGGTCATTTCGCGGTGCACGAAGAACTCGATGAAAACCGCATAGACCAGCGCAACCGCTGCGCTTTCGGTGGGGGAATAATACCCAGAATAGATGCCGCCCAAAAGGATGACGGGAAAGAGTGCGGCCCAAATCCCATCTTTGAACGCCGATCGAAGTTCCGCCCAGTCCATCTTTTGCGGCGGCTGGTCGCGGTTCGCCCAGATCGCATAGGCGGTCATTAGCGATATAAGAACAAGCCCGGGCACGATTCCCGCGAGAAAGAGGTCAACGATGGAAGTTTCGGTCACCAACCCGTAAAGGATTAGCGGGATAGAAGGCGGGATAATGATGCCCAGTGTGCCGCCCGAGACCACAGTTCCAAGCGCAAAGCGGTTCGTGTAGCCTGCTTCTTTCATTGCGGGATACAGCACCGAGCCAACAGCGATCATCGTCACAATGGACGAGCCGGAAATAGCCGCAAAAATCGCGCACGAAATGATCGCGGCCACGCCAAGACCGCCACGGCTCGGCGCGGTCATGGCCCGCACGATCCGAACCAGTCGCCGCGCGGCGGTGCCTTCGGTCATCACCGCACCGCACAGCAGGAACAGTGGCACCGACAGGATGAGTTCCTTGTTGAGCGAGGTCCACATATCCTCGACGATGTAGTCAAGATAGCCGTGGCCCCAGACAAGATGCACATAGGCAATAGCGGCGATGAGAATAACCGTCAGTGTCTGGCGCAGCACTAGCAGTGCAAGAACAAGACCAAGAAGACCTAAAGCGCTCATTCTACGGCCTCTTCACGCGCTGGCGCGGATGCGGGCCAGATTGCAAAAATGAAGTACCGCACGGCAGCGGAAGCGAAACCAATAGGAATTGCGCACTGTATGATCCAAACGGGCGTCTCAAGTCCCGGCATGACCGTGCCGATAGACTTGGACGACGCCACAAACACCCAGCCATAGTAGGTAACCGCAGCAAAGACCGCACCGCTGATCAGGTTGGCCAATCTATCTATGTTCGCCCCCCAAGAGGCAGGCACCCAAGAAAAAGCAATGCGCGGAACAATCTGTGTGCCGGTCGCAACGCTCACTCCGAGGCCCGCGAAAGCACCGATAACCAACAGGAACAGGGACATTTTTCCAGCGCCATACAGCCCTGTTGACCCCATCTCGAAGCCCAAGGCAGTGCCCACGGGCCCTACAAACTCACGTCCCGCAACATCAAGAAAGATCAAAACCCCAATCATTGTGAACGCGACAACTGCGATCCATTTTTCGGCTAGGTGCCAGATGCTTAGCAATTTGGTCACGGGCGCTGGCGTGATTTGGCTTGTCATGGGAATACGCTCTTCGACAATGAGGTGGTGAAGGCCGCCAGATTTGGCGACCCTCGCGAAGCACTGGGGCTCACTTACCGCAAGCGGCTTTGCCTTCTTCCATCAGCTTGATGATTTTTGCGCCATCTTCGCCATAGTCAGCAGCCATTGCTGCCCAGAACGGGGGCAGTTTTTCGCGGAAGGCTGCAACCTGCTCGGCAGGGACTTCGATGATGGACCCACCGCTTTGGGTATGCATCCCTCGCAGCACGTCTTCGAACGCGAAAATCTCATCCATGACGGCCTTTGACGAGAATTGAGCGAAAGCACGCTTGACAGCAGCCTGGTCTTCTTCACTCAGACGCTCCAGAACGCGCTGACTCATGGCGAACATCGCCGGACCGTTTGAATAATTGTATTCGGACACAACCGGGTAAACCTTGTTAAGTCCAGATGGGATGTAGAATGTATAGACCGTTGGATAGACGTCGATCAGACCTGTCGAAGCAGAGGACGCCGCTTCGCCCGGGCTAACTGGTACCGGGTTGGCTCCCAGCGTTTTCCAGTATTCGGTATTGATACGATTGACAGAGATGCCGATTTTGAGACCTTTCAGGTCGTCAGGGCTCGCGATCTCGCGGTCTGACACCAGATACCCGTTGCCAACTTCGGCCCAGGTGCCAAAATAGACGCCTTTGCTGCTCAGGCGCGCGCGGATCTCATCGGTCAAGTGATTGTCCTGCACACAGGCCCGCTGGTCATTGCTGTCGTAATAACCGTATAACTGCATCAGCCCGATTTCAGGAGCTTGCTGCGCCCCTGCGTTAACCGTGAAAAGGCCCATCTCGATCCGGCCACGCGCCAATTGCGCCATAGTATCGTTTTCAGTACCAAGCTGCGAATTGAAGTACGGCTCGACCTTGAGGCGACCTTCGCTTTCGGTGGCAATCGCCTCGGCCAGCCTGATGATCTGAGCGCCCCATGGGGTCTTTTCAGGCGCCGCTGTCGCAAGCTTCAAAACGGTTTCGGCGTGTGCTGCGGTCATCGACGCCATTGCAAAAACGCCAACGGTCGCCATTGTTTTCAGAAATTTCATGTTGTCTCCTCCCAGCCTTTCATAGCCCAACAGAGAAAACCTTCCATTTTGCGGTCATTCAGTCCAATTTACTTTTGTATATAAATCATTCAATATTCGAATGGTGATCATTTTTGCGTTTGATTCCATCGACTTCGATGGATCGAGCGCGGTTGGCTTTATCACACTTTTTCTGTCGGAGGAGAGTTCTTGCTTAACCTTGCCCAATTGCACCACTTCAAGCTTGTTGCGCAAACCGGCAGTTTTGCCCGTGCTGCCGAACACGCCAACATTACACAACCGGCGCTGAGTAACTCGATCCGAAGCTTGGAAGCCAAACTAGGATTTACACTGTTTGAGCGCTCTGAGCGGCCTATCGCACTTACCCCTATGGCCCGCAATATCTTGCACCGAGTCGACGCGCTGATGTTTGAGGCGCGCAATCTTGACCAAGCGCTTGGCAATCTCGCCTCAGGCCAAGGCGGGCACATACGCCTTGGGATGACGGCGGTGTATTCCACGGCCCTTGGCGGGCCAATTGTCGCTGAATTTCACAATGCGCATCCGCACATAAAGCTCGACCTGGTGATGCAGGAAACCAATGCTCTCGTAGATGGGCTTCATGACGAAAGTCTTGATCTGATCGTTGGCGAAACCCGAGAGCTTCCAATTGATCAGTCCGATACGTTGGATATCACTGAATTGTTTGCCCAGCCCGGCGGCGCATTTTGCCGAGCGGGTCATCCCATCCTGTCCATCCGCCAACCCAAGCCTGTTGATCTGGCGCGATATAGGTTTGCAGGAACCCACTTTCCGAGCGAAGTTGAGTATGCGTTTGGTTGCTTCATCGGTCGGGACCCCAACGACACGGAACCGATGATCTCTATCGACAGTCATAACATCGCAGCGTTGCGTGACGCGGCGGTGGAAAGCAACCTGATCTTGCTGACTACGCGCGGGACCGTGCGCAATGCGCTTGCACTGGGTGTCCTGAAACAGATTCCTATCGAATTGGGTATTAACGGACACTGGTCCCTTGCTTTACGTAGGGGGCGGGTCGTACATCCTGCCGTACCTAAACTTATTCAGAAGATCATCGAAATCAGCAAGCGCGACCACGATCAGCGGGTCGTGCCTTACGTCGCATCTTAAGCTCTCAGCTGAAAGGCATGCCATGAAAGCACGATCTCGATGCCAACCAAAACAACGACCTTGAATGGCCGGCTTGTCAGCACGCGCTGCGCTACAAAAACTAATGTTTTGCGATCGCGAGAGAATGCTACGTTAGTTCAGCGCGAAAAATGGACGACTGGAAAGTCCGCAGCGCAGTCATCCAACATGCCGAAATGCTGTGCTCAGCGGCCAATGTCCGTAATGCGGACTGCAGATGCAGCAAGGGAACCAATTGTCCAATGCCCGCTAGGGGCCGAAAATGGTTGTTCGCGTGGGACCTAAGGAAGGTTGGAACAACAAATAGACTGCCCGTTTGCCTAAAAGCGAGGCGCGAGCCGGATTGAGGTTAACCGCATTCCATCGACGCGACAGCGCGGTAGGTTTCGCCCTCATGAGGCGCCCGTCCACGGAACATATGAGCGGTTTGAAATGAGGATGTGAAACCCATCTTTTCCAGAGCCTCTAGCAGGGCTTTTTGGCGGGAGGGTATATCGACTGTAACAAGCTCACTACTGAAATTGCTGGCAGCAGCACTTAATAGAACAAGTGCATCATCTGTGCTTTTCGCTACGATTGGTCCGACCTTGATACCCTCTAGGCACGCTCGCGCTGTGGCAAAGCCACTCAAAGTTCCCGGCGTCTCCAGCACGACCGTTTTTCGGCTCGGCGTTGCATTGAACACCCATTGATCCAGGAATTGCCCGCGATCGTAGCCGGTCGCAGTCGCATCAAGCCGCGTGACTGTCTCACCGTCATGCATCGCATTTACAAGCCGCGCCTGCTCCATAGAGCATCCGGGGATGCGCCCCTGAAGCCGTAAGACCGATCCGTGTTTTACAAAACCGGATGTCTCATAGTTGGCCTCTTGTGCAAGTACCCCATCCAAACCGATACATCGCGTCCCAGCATGTTCGAGCCCATGTTTCCACAGTGCAAACCCTATGCCTTGCCCACGAAACTCGGGCCTGCAAAGGTACAGCCCAAGGAAGGCTACATGGTCGTCGTGATTGACGACGGAAACCGCTGCAACCATCTCGCGCGCGATCCGCGCAACGAAGAAACCGTGTTTGTCAGTGGACCAGAAAGCCTCGGCGTCATCCACCCCGGGGTTCCAGCCTTCATCAGCTGCCCAATCGATCATTTGCCGCACATCGTCCAATGCCGCCGTCTCGAACCGCACATCAGACAGGTTCAAAGTCATGGCGACAGGGCATCTTTTAGTGAAAGAGGGGCAGAGGTCTTGTTGCACAAATCCAAAGATGTGAGGAGATCGAGTAGGTGGTTCTTCATGAGCTCCTCTGCAAGCGGGCCGTCCCGATCCGCGAATGCGGAGATCAAAGCATCATGAGCATGGCTTTCGCACATCGCCGTCCGGCGTTGCCAATAAAGAGCGACGATCAAGGACGAGCGCGAAATCAATTGGGTGATAAAGGCCTCTATGGTTTTCTGGTCGGAGATGCGAGCGATTTCTATGTGGAATTGACCAGAAAGGTAGATCGCGCGGCCAAAGTTTCCGCTGTGCAGCGCGTCGTGTTCCGCATCGATGTGCGCTTGTAGTTTCGCGATGTCTTCTGCGGTTGCGCGTTCGGCGGCGGAATAGGCGTTGCGCGGCTCCAGAAGGGAACGCGCCTCGAAGACTTCTCGCGCTTCTTGGACAGAAGGCTGAGCGACAAAAGCTCCACGGTTGCGTTTGTGCTCGACCAAACGTTGATGTGACAGCGTTTGAAGGGCGGCGCGCACGGTGGTTCGGCTCACGCCATAGACATCACCGATTTCATCCTCGCCCAGCTTCGTTCCCGGAGCCAGCAGATGCTCGTGAATGGCCAGCTCGAGTTTTTCAAACAATTCGTGAGCCGTCAAAGGTGGTGTGGGCATGTCTGTCATTAGCGTTCCTTCACCCTCATTTTGGATTCGCGGCGTCGACAATTCAAGGCGCAAAGTGCGTGCAGGATTATATACAATATTGTGCACAAAAATGAGGACAGGGCTGCAAAGACTGCGCAAAAATGCGGCGCAGGCGAGATTTGAGGCTCGTTAATCGTCAAATCTTCTGGCCTGACGATGCCACTAACTCGTGAATTGAGGAGGCAGACACCTGCTTTGCCTTTGAATACTGGAACGGATATGACGAACGGTTGCGATCTCGAACTGATCAACTTGACCAAGAAATATGGCGACGCGCTCGCTGTGGATCGGATCAACGCCCACTTCAAAGCGGGGCAGTATGTGTGCCTCCTTGGCCCATCGGGATGCGGCAAATCTTCGACCCTTCGCATGATCGCGGGGCACGAGGATGTCACCGATGGCTCGATCGTTCTCGATGGTTTCGATGTGTCCTATCTGCCGCCAGCAAAGCGCGGCACGGCCATGATGTTCCAGAATTATGCGCTTTTTCCCCACTTGAGCGTACGCGACAATGCCGCTTTTTCCTTGCGCATGAAGGGGCAGGACAAGGCCACCCGTTACGCCGTTGCCGACGAACTCCTCGAAATGGTGGACATGTCGGCCCTTGCCGATCGTCTGCCGTCACAACTCTCGGGGGGGCAACAACAGCGCGTGGCGTTGGCCCGGGCACTGGTAACCAAGCCCAAAGTCCTTCTCCTTGATGAACCGCTTTCAGCGCTTGACCCGTTCTTGCGCGTTCGCATGCGCACCGAGCTCAAGAAACTGCAACGCGAACTCGGCATCACATTCATTCACGTCACACACGGTCAAGACGAAGCACTCGCGCTCGGTGATGAATTGGTCGTGATGAACAACGCCGTAATCGAGCAGTCCGGCCCTGCGCGCGATGTTTGGTCCACGCCAAAGACCGAATTCGTTGCGCGATTTATGGGGGGACACAACGTCATCACCTTTGAGGGTGAAAAGGCAGCATTGCGTGCAGATGACGTACGCTTTGGAGCCGAAGGCCTCCCCGCGACGATCACGTCGATTGAATATCAAGGCGCGCATTTTGCGCTCAACACCCGCACGCAAGCAGGCGAGGACATCCTCGCACTGATGCCTGATGAGGTCTTCTTCGACACACCAAAAAAACCGGGAGATGCCGTTTCGCTCACCTGGGATGAGGGGCGGCTGCACCGCCTCCAAACTTGAGAAATCCACACGTACACTTCTGACAACAAGGGAACTGATCATGTCTAAAATGCGCTATAGCCGACGTAGTATTCTGAAGTCGGGCGCAGCGGCCGCCGCGTCCACACTCGCCGCCCCCATGGTATGGGCGCAAGAAATCAAGGACATCAAACTCCGCCAGTTCGGGACGGGCGTTTCAAACCTCAACGACGTGGCGACGAAGGTCAAAGAAGACCTCGGCTTCACCCTTGAGATGACCGCCCTCGACTCTGACAGTGTGACCCAGCGTGCGGCCACCCAGCCTGATAGCTTCGACATTGCAGACATCGAGTACTGGATCTGTAAAAAGGTCTGGCCGACAGGCAACCTGCAAGCCATGGACGCGTCCAAGATCACAAACTACGACAAGATTGCCGGCACCTTCCGCTCGGGCAAACTGACCCCCGAGAGCGTTATCGCCCAAGGTACCGCGCCGCACACTGTTGGCTTCGTCGAGGGCCCCGACAGCACTGCCTTCGCAACTGAAGAATCCGGTTGGATGACCCTCATCCCCACCATCTACAACGCAGACACGTTGGGCATTCGTCCCGACTTGATCAACCGCCCGATCGAGAGCTGGGCCGAGCTGCTGAACCCTGAGTTCAAGGGCAAAGCCTCCATCCTCGACATTTCGTCGATCGGAATCATGGATATGGCGATGGTCTGCGAAGCCATGGGTGAAATCTCATACGGCGACAAGGGCAACATGACCAAGGAAGAGATCGACAAGACTTTCGCGATCTTCACCGCTGCCAAAGAAGCCGGCCAGTTTCGCGCCTTCTGGAAGTCATTCGACGAATCCGTGAACCTGATGGCCTCGGGTGAAGTTGTGATCCAGTCCATGTGGTCGCCTGCAATCACCGCGGTTAAGTCGCGCGGCGTGCCCTGTGTCTACCAGCCTCTCAAAGAGGGCTATCGCTCTTGGGGTGGTGGTTTGGGCCTCTCGGCCAGCTTGTCCGGCATGGAACTTGAGGCAGCCTATGAATACATCAACTGGTACCTCTCCGGTTGGGTCGGCGGCTACCTGATGCGACAAGGCTACTATTCAGCCGTGCCCGAAACCTCCAAGAACTTCATGTCCGAGAACGAATGGGGCTATTGGTACGAAGGCAAAGAAGCCACCGATGTCATCACTTCTCCGACGGGCGACCAGCTCGCCGTGGCCGGGGATGTACGCGATGGCGGCTCCTTCACCGAGCGCATGGGCTCCGTTGTTTGCTGGAACTCCGTCATGGACGAGAACCAGTACATGGTCCGTAAGTGGAACGAGTTCATCGCCTCCTGATTGCGTCTCCCAGGGCGGGCGCGAGCATGATGTTTGCGTCCGCCCATTCCCTTCACCAGACACGAGATTTCACATGCGCGCAACGAGTAACATCATCGCCTATTTGCAAGCCGCCCCTTTGATGGCGGTGCTTGCGACGTTCCTCATCGCGCCAATCTTTATGATCGTAATTGTCAGCTTCTGGGGTGCGACGGAATTTTCGATCTATCCAGCGTTCCAGTTCGACAATTATGCGTTCCTCTTTGGATCGCCGGTCACATACAAAGTTTTTTTCGCGACGTTCAAATATGCTTTCATCACATGGGTCTTCACACTGACCATCGGCTTTACAGTCGCGTATTTCCTCGCCTTCCATGTACGCACTCAGACAATGCAAACAGCGCTGTTTTTGCTGTGCACCATCCCGTTCCTGACATCGAACATCATTCGAATGATCTCGTGGATTCCATTCCTAGGGCGCAATGGCATCGCAAATCAGGCACTCATATCGTGGGGTATTATCGATGAGCCGCTCGAATGGCTGCTCTACTCGGATTTTTCCGTCATTCTTGCCTTTGTACATCTCTACACGCTGTTCATGGTTGTGCCGATTTTCAATACGATGATGCGGATCGACAGATCATTCATCGAGGCCGCCTACGACAACGGGGCCAGCGGACTTCAAACCCTGTGGCACGTCATCATTCCGTTGACGAAGCCGGGCATCATGATCGGTACGATTTTTGTGGTGACACTGGTCATGGGCGACTTCATCACCGTGCGGTTCATGTCGGGCAGCCAGAAGGCCAACGTTGGCCGACTGATTTCTAACGACATTTCCCTGCTGCAATATCCGTCTGCCGCCGCCACGGCCGTTGTTCTCTTGGTGACTGTGCTTTTGGTGATCGGAATCCTGCTGCGCTTCGTCAACATTCGCAAGGAGCTGTAAAATGGAAAAACGTCCCGGTTCATTCTATGTCTTGGCGAGCTTCTTCGGACTGTTCATGTTGTTCCTCTATGGCCCCACACTCACCATCGGATTGCTGTCATTCCAGGGCCCGCATGGCGGCCTGACGTTCCCGATGCAGGGCATGTCCTTCAACTGGTTTCGAGAGCTCTTCGAACAGCAGGCCGTGGGAGACATTTGGGGCGCATTCCGCCGCTCGTTGCTTCTTGGTTTCATGGTGATGATCGCCACGGTTGTTGTCTCTGTTTCGGCTGGTCTGGCCTTCCGAAAACGGTTCAAAGGCTCAGGTATTCTGTTCTACGTCACAATTACATCACTTGTTATTCCATCGATTCTGGTATCGCTTGGCGTCGGCCTAATCTTCAACCAGATCGGCTTTAAGGTGCACTGGGCGACTTCTGGCTTCGGCAGTCAGCTGACATGGACCTTGCCCTTTGGTTTGCTTATCATGTTTGCCGTCTTCAACCGGTTCGACAAATCCTTTGAAGAAGCGGCCCGTGATCAAGGCGCGTCGCCGCGTCAAGTCATCCAGCACGTTGTTGTTCCGATCATAGCCCCGTCTCTGATTGGCGTGGCCCTCTTCGGATTTACCTTGTCCTATGACGAGTTCGCGCGCTCGCTCCTGACTTCGGGCAGTTACAACACATTGCCGCTCGAAATCTTTGGGATGACCACCAATGTGACAACGCCGGTGATCTACGCTCTCGGCACATTCACGACCCTCTTTTCTCTGATCATCATTGGAGTCTTTCTTATGACCGTTTGGATCATGGGAAAGCGACGCCAACGAGCTGGGTCCGATGCAGGTAAGGCGACCTAGTGCATCTCGTTTACATCAATCCAAACGCCACTCAGGCAATGACAGACAGTGTTGTCGACATTGTGCGTGACGAATTTCCCGACGCGAAGTTCTCAGGGCTGACCAACACGCAGGGGCCGCTCGCGATCGAAGGGCAAGAGGATGGTGAGGCCGCGCTGCCTGGTGTGTTGGCTTTGGTTGACCATGCACAACGCCTGGGAGCCGATGCCATTATAATTTCTTGTTTCGACGACACCGGCCTTACCGAGGCGCGAGCGGCATCTTCAAAGCCCGTGTATGGAATCGGGCAATCGGCCTATCTAGCGGCGGCGAAAAAATCAGGCTATTTTTCCGTAGTGACGTCGCTCGGCGTGTCGGTCCCGGTCATAGAAGCCAATATCTCAACGCGTGGTTTCAAGGAGAGTTGCAAAGGCGTTTGGGCGAGCGGATTACCCGTTTTGGAAATTGAAACCGGCGCGGAGAGTGTGATCGACACCCTTGCCAAATCCATTGATCAGGCCTGTGAAACTGATGGCAGTGAAACTATCGTGCTCGGTTGCGCTGGCATGTCCCCGCTGTTGGAGCCACTGAACGCACGTTGTGATGTGGAGTTGATTGACGGCGTGCGTGCCTCAGCGGCTTTAGCCATATCCGAGCTTGAAAACCTATAGTCGCGGCTCACCCATTTTCTCCGCCCCAGCTAGGCGGGAGGATGTGTCTGTGAGAGAAATTGCCATTTTCAAAGACCCTGAAACCTCCAAATGCTGCGGAGCTCCTCCAACGACGGCTTTTCGAACTCTGCAATGCGGCGAGGCAGGAATTCTCGAACGGCAGCTTAGGGCCGACTTCTGCCTCTAAACTTTGCACGACAGCTTAGTTCGACAACGGCGGTTGCGTACTCCCGCAACCAAAATTTAAACAATGATCATATTATCTTACGCCCCTTGGGGCGATAAACGCGTTTGTGCGCTAAGGGCGTAGTGCTGCAAAGGTGATACGCCGCAGGGAGCAAAGATGAACTAAGGTAAAGCACTGTGTTGTTGGACAATCAGTGGGTTGCGGACTAACAGAAACAGAACTTAGTTGGGGCGCATGAGGCTCCCTCGCCGTACTCGGTTTTTTGCTATTATGTTAACTAGCTGCATGCGCGCCAAAGCGATTTGGTCCTAGGATACCCAGACATTTGCCGCCGTGCTTTCTGGCCCAATTCGGTCAGCTCAGCAGCATTTCATTAACCTCACACACCATGTTTCGGCGTTCTTCAGGCGCCACCTCACGAAAGTAAGCTTCCAGGTTCCAGCCGGCCCAAAATTTTCCTATCTGCCCATTCGTCATTTCCGCCTTGCCAACAGCAGTTCCCGTTTTTTCTTCAAAGTAAGTATAGACGGATGCCCCGTTTCTTCCGTCGTCGCATTTGAACCTAGCAACACCAATTCCCAAGTAAGTTTTCTCCCACAGGCCTACACATGACGCACCACTTGATGAAACAGCAATCAATGGGCCCCCTGCCAAACCGTGCGTTTGACCTCTGAAAATTTCGCCAGTCTTTTCGATGCAACCGACAAATGGCACGCAGTAATCTTCAGTCGAGTCGCACTGAACAGTTTGTGCTTGGGCCGGTCCAATTTCAAATAATGCCAAAGCGAATGAAGCTTTCAGCGCACACCCAAGGATGAACCGTGCAAACAATTTGGAATTCATGACCTAACAACACCGTTTAGAAGCAGTGCCTTATGGTGGTGCAGTAGAAACTTGATGGCAAGCTTTGGTTTGTAGTTTGGTGTACTGGATTAATATGGAGAGGCGAATTTGGAAAAGGTACGCGATGTAAGGAAGAACAGTATGGTTCTTACTACTGGTCTGAATGCAGCTGAGCGTTTTCAGCACGGTGGTGGTTTGGCTGATGCAAGGCTTCTTGACCCGCGGCACTTTGCTGTCGAACTTTATCGCGGCTAGGTAAGACGCGTAGGTGTACAGCTAAGGCGCTTAATTGCCATCCTGAGGAACTTGCTAGAGCAGTTTGATCTTTGCCGCGAAAACTGACCCGAATTTTGTTGAAGTCACGGTTGTAGGGCTTTCCCCGCAAACATTCAGGCTACCAGCGATTTATTACCTGTAGATACTCACGGCCTTTCGGGAGGCTACTTTTTGACTACCCATTTGGATTTTTGAGCAAGCTCGCAAACAATGGATTATTCGCAAAAATCTGTACGATGCCGCGGATTAAGTTGTAAGCGTCCGTGTGAGTACGCCTGAAAAGTGTGATTTCAACGCGGCGACCGCGGCTTCGACGTCTTGGTTTTCGATCGCGTCTATTACATCAAGGTGCTCATTTAAGGAATGGACGGTGTTTTTGATGTTAACCGACTCCGGATTGAGCAGTCTAAACAGATACATTTTTTGCTGAGCTCGGTCATAGTTTTTCGAGATCTGCTCGTTGCTGAAAGCGCCGATGAATGTACCGTGAAAATCCTTTTCAATTGCCACAAGCGGAATTCGATACTCTTCGGTGTCTGAAACTCCACGCACAAAGTCGATCATGTCGATATGTGCTTTGCGAGTTTTCTCGACCCAGCCGCGTCCGGAAAAATCCATAAACCGTCGAAGCCCCTCACACTCTAGAACTTCGCGATATTGGAATGTGTTGCCGACGAATGAAACGTCCGGATAAAAAATGCGAACACCCATACGTTTGCGCACTTCAATCAGGCCTTCAGCTTCCAACAAAACAGAAACTTCGCGAAGGCTGGACAAGCTAAGCCCTAAGATATCGCAAAGTTCACTTTGCTTAATCGTTTGCCCAAGCTTAAGCTGGCCTTCGATCAATGCATCGAAGAAGCGATTTGCATCACTCACGACTTTCGACGTTTCCGATATCATTGTGTGCTCCAAAAGGGTTAAGCCGACTTTCGATAAATTTGTTTAACCTCAAGTAACGAATAAGTCTATGACAGGTTAAAATATATTTGATATTTTTAATTATATATATTAATGGGTTTTAAATCCATCTTATTGTGCGAGGAAGCTTCATATTGGGGCCTAATATTCCAAAACGACACCTCGGAACCTCGGGTTAATGAGCGCGTAACTGCGCCTAGAGGGCTTTCACGCGCGTCGAAAGTTTGAGTGACCAAACCTACTGAAATTTATGAAGCCACTCTTGAAATCAATTGCTGCCTTCTAGGGCAGCACCGTCTCCATTGAAAGGAAATCTCGATGAGCAATGTAGCTAAAGAACTTGAGGTCATTCGCATTCTTAGCGGTAAAGCCTTCATCGGGGGCGAATTCAAAGAGCCAGCCGGTTTAGAGACAATTGAGGTCGAAAATCCGGCGAACGCTGAAACAATCGGGTTTGTGCCTGCAGGTGATGAGGAGCTTGCAAATACTGCGATCTCGGCTGCTCGCGTAGCTCAATCAAGTTGGGCCGCTCTTCCGGCGATTGAGCGTGCGAGGCTTGTGGAACGTCTGGCTGCGAAAATACTGGAGCACAAAGACGTGTTCGCTCGGATTATTGTTCGAGAGCAGGGAAAGCCACTCGATCAGGCATTTGGCGAAGTTGATGCAACAGCGAGCTTCCTAAGTCATGCGGCATCGATGGCGCGCAGAATTGGTGGAGATATCCTAGGATCGGACAACCGTTATGAAGAGATCCATATAAGACGACATGCATATGGCGTTGTCGTTGGGTTGACAGCATGGAACTATCCAGCCGCACTCGCAGCACGTAAGGCTGGTCCTGCATTGGTTGCGGGCAATACCTTCGTGCTTCTTTCACATGAAATTACACCTATGTCAGGGCTATATATTGCGCAGCTTGTTAAGGAAGTGGGTTTCCCTTCTGGCGTGTTCAATGTTGTGAGCGGGCGTGGTCCGGTTATTGGCCGCGCTCTTGTTGATCATGCTGGTGTTGATCTCATCTCCATGACCGGGAGTGTGCGAGCTGGGCAGGAAATCTATGCGTCTGCTGCCTCTCATCTGAAAGTTCTGCGATTGGAGTTGGGCGGGAAAGCCCCGTTTGTCGTAATGGAGGATGCAAGCATTGATCGAGCAGTTGATGCTGCAATAGCCGCGCGCTTCGCCAACTGCGGCCAGATTTGTACATGCAACGAGCGTATGTACCTCCATTCAAAAATCGCGGACGAATTTCTCGAGAAGTTCATTTCTCGCACTCAGTCTCTTCGCATTGGTGATCCAATGGTGAATCCTGATCTTGGGCCGAAAGTGAGCGCGGCAGAGGTGGAAAAAGTGGCGAAGATGGTTGCGCGCGGGGAGGCGTTTGGCGATCAGGTCTTGCTCAAAGGCGGTAAGATTGAGGAGGGATCTCTGGCAAAGGGAAATTTTATCGCGCCAACCGTATTAGAAAGTTCATCCAATGCTTCGCCGCTTATGCAAGAAGAGATATTTGGACCTGTGGTGTCGTCATTGCGAGTCGATAGTTTCGAGCAAGCAGTGAGTTATGCCAATGACACCGCATTTGGGCTATCTGCTTACTTGTTCACGTCCTCCCATCGCCGTTTGGCGCAAGCGCCCTATTTGCTCAAATTTGGGGAGCTGTACTTGAACCGTGCGAACGGCGAGCAAGTGCAGGGCTTTCACACAGGATGGGGTAAGTCCGGTCTTGGGGGAGAAGACGGCGTCTATGGCTTCGACGGGTATCTGCGTAAACAAACTTCATATGCAAATTTCGACATCTAGCGGCCATTCTTAGGGAATAATCGGCTTAAAATAACTCTATAAAAGCATTAAATATATTTATTACTGATTTAGATAGTGTTAAAGAGGGGTGTGCAGGCCCCTCACGTGATTCGAAAAGGGCTTGGAACAGATCGTGGTTGGGAGGAAAAACCAATGAAAATTAACAATGTAATACTTGCGAGTACGCTTAGCGCACTCGTCGGAACGACTGCATTCGCAGACATTTCAATTATGTATCGCGGGCAGTTTGGTTCGTTGATCGATCCAGGCATCGACGCATTCGAAGCGGCAACTGGCGAGACTGTTGAACGGATCGCTCTGCCCGTTGATGGATATGACGACCGTATTGCACTTGATATCGCCTCTGGAACGGCTCCAGACGTGCTTCATATTGATACTGGGTTCGTTCAGCGTCTTTCTGCAAACGGCAACCTACATGCTCTCAACGGCATGGCCGATAAATGGGACCAATGGCAGTATTATCCTGAAGCGACATTGAACGCGACAAGTGTTGGTGGGCAGGTTTACGCGCTTTCGACAGATACCGATGCTCGTATGCTTTGGTACTCGAAAAAAGCCTTTGAAGCTGCTGGTATTGAAACACCTTGGATGCCGAAAACATGGGATGATGTGTTCGCAGCGGCCGAAGCCATTAAAGAGGCAACAGGCACACAAAATGCGTTGGTAATTCCTGCTGGCACGAAGCAAGAAGAAGCAACAACCATGCAAGGTTTTTACATGGTTCTGCTTGGTGCAGACACGCCAGAAGGCGACATGAATCGTCTGCGAAATCGCGAAACTGGTCAGTGGATCGGGAAAAGCCCAGCCCTGAAACGTGCGCTTGAATTCTATCACAAAGCGTACATCGAAGACGGTCTTGCAGAGCCGGGTGATCAATATTCCAACGATGTTGGTGCATTCATGCGCCAAGGGCTAATCGAAGGTGATGTTGGCATTTGGGCTTCAGGCTCTTGGGAAAACAACTGTATCTGGGATTGCGGCGGTACTAATCTTCCTCCACAAGCCGAACGCGACGAAGTCGTTCATTGGGCTCCATTCCCAGGGTCGGGTGTTGAGGGCGCTCCCGAATTCTCGAATATTTCGGCTGGCTGGACAATCGCTGTAAACGAAGCGTCTGAGAACAAAGAGCTTGCCGAGCAACTCCTGATGGCAATCTTTGATCGCGAGAACTTTGAACCTTGGGTGCTTGAAAACGGCCGTATGGCGGTTCGCTCAGACATCGCAGCAACAGACGCTTACAAGAGCGATGCATTCTTCGCTGCGGTTACTCCACTGAACGAGAAAACTACCAAGCGTGATGCCGTTCCAGGATACTATTATGTATCTTCGCAAGTTCAAAAGATGACTGCGGATATTCTTGATGGTGTAAGCGTCGATGATGCGCTCGAGGAATACTACGAAGCGCTCGTAGATGAGTTCGGCGAAGAAGCCGTCGCCGTTTACGAATAAACGATTGAAAAGAGGCGCGGTGCCGACTTTGCCGCGCCTTTAATCCCTCCAAAAGGACTGACCCTATGCTCGCGTCTGCTCATCCATGGCTAAAACGAGATTGGCCACTGCTGGTTTGCTTGAGTATCCCTGCGATTTTGGCTGTTGGGTTGCTGCTATACATGGCTGGCTGGGTGTTGGTTATGTCCTTTACCGACCTTTCATTGTTTGGTCGCAAAGCTACTGAATGGAGCTTCATAGGTTTAGAAAACTATGAGCGTTTGTTCACAAGACGCGGTTTTCTTGAGTCCCTTTGGGTAACCGTAATTTTTACCTTTTTCTCTTCGATAATCGGCCAAAATATCTTGGGCTTTGTCTTGGCTGGCACATTGCGCAACCAACCGGGTTTATTGCGATCATCGATTGAGAGTGCCGTTATACTTGGCTGGGTGCTTCCCGATGTCGTAGCCGCTTTCCTTTGGTCAGCAACATTTACGCCAAATGGACTGGTCGATCTGGCTATTCTTCAGCCGCTAAGTATTGAGACGCGCAACCTGATCAATGATCACCCGCTGCTCATCGTTATTTTGGCGAATATTTGGAAGGGTACGGCATGGTCTTATATTCTTTATTCGGCAGCTCTGGACTCTGTTCCACGCGAAGTTTCCGAGGCAGCAAAGGTTGATGGCGCGACCCCGATGCAGCGGATGTTCTTTATCACGCTGCCAATGATCAAATCTCACATCGCAACGAACTGTTTGTTCATCACGATTGGTTCGTTTGTTTACTTCCCGCTGATTTTCGCACTGACAGGGGGCGGACCTGGAACCAAGACCCAAGTGCTTTCGATCTTTGTTTACAACGAAAGTTTCTCCGTCGGCAAACTCGGGTACGGAAGCGCTATCTCTGTGGCCATGCTGATTATCGTGGCGATCATGTCAATCTTCTACGTGCGCTTGCTGCGCGAGCCGAAATAGAGACAAAACCATGCAAGATACGCAAAAATCATACACAACAGCGATAATTCTGGCTCTTATTGCATTGATCTGGGTTAGCCCATTCTCATGGCTCGCAGTGAATGCTGTTAACCCCGAAGCAGACGGGAGCCTAAGCTGGCCGAATTCAGTTGGATTTCAGAATTTTGCTGAAGCCATGTCCGGCCAGGCGGGTGGCCAGTTTATGAACTCGCTATTCCTTTCGATACTAACATCTACACTCACGGTTATCATCGCGGTTTTCGCCGCCTATCCTTTGTCACGACTAAAGATCCCGGGGCGGAATGCTTTCCTTTGGGCGCTGGTTCTGTTGCGTATGCTGCCAGCGACAGGCGTGATTGTTCCGATCTTCTTTACGGCGAAATCGACAGGGATGTTGAATTTGGTGGGCGTCGCCATCGCAATTACGATGCTGAACCTGCCATTCACCTTGCTTCTGCTAAAGAACTTCTTTGATACAGTTCCGGTTGAGCTCGAAGAAGCGGCGTATTCAGAGGGCGCGTCATTCTTCCAGATCATGCGAAACGTCATGTTACCCATGTCGCGCGCTGGCATTGCAGTGGTTTGGTTCTTCTCTTTTACCACCGCATGGAACGAGTTTTTGCTCCCGCTCATCTTTGTGCGAAAGACCGCGGATTTCCCAATGTCAGTTGGCCTCTTTGCATCCTTTGGGGAGCACAGTTCGGTCAACTACGGCTTCTTGGCATCGTACTCAATTCTATACGCAGTACCTGCAGTAGCGGTTTACTTCTTGCTGCGGCGCAATCTCAACACAGGGTTTGCTGGAGTGGGGGTTAAAGGATGATTTTGCCTTCAAGCTTCGCCCAGACTCTCCGGCTGAAGTCCGGTTCTCCTCAAGTATCCAATAGAAAGGGCTTCTGAAATGTCCGGCGTATCCCTTCGCAATGTTCGTAAATCCTACGGAAATCATGAAGTCATTCACGGAATTGACCTTGAGATTGACCCAGGCGATTTCATTGTATTCGTTGGCCCTTCTGGCTGCGGAAAATCGACCCTCCTGCGCATGATTGCGGGGCTTGAGGGCATCACCGATGGCACAATTTCCATCGAAGGAAACGTTGTTAACGATGTTCCCTCTCCTCAGCGCGGCATCTCTATGGTGTTTCAGTCCTATGCGCTCTACCCGCATATGACCGTGCAACAGAACATGGCTTTCGGCCTAAAGTTGCGTCGCACTCCAATTGAGCGGATCAAAGAAACCGTTGGAGCGGCGGCGAAATCTTTGCAGCTTGATAGCTATATTGATCGTTTTCCCAAAGCTTTGTCTGGCGGACAACGGCAGCGCGTCGCGATCGGTAGGGCCATTGTGCGCGAACCAAAGGTGTTCTTGTTTGATGAACCACTGTCGAACCTAGACGCAGCTCTACGTAACCAAACCCGCATCGAAATTGCGCGCCTGCACCGAAGCATGGATGCGACGATGATTTATGTAACGCATGATCAGATCGAAGCCCTTACCCTCGCAACTAAAATTGCGGTTCTGAAGGATGGTGTGTTGCAACAGTTCGCGACACCGGATGAAATCTATAACCGTCCTGCCAACGTATTCGTGGCAGGTTTCATGGGGGCACCTCCAATGAACCTTATTGACGGGACGATAGAGGAAACCGCCGACGGAGAGTTGCACATTCGTTTGGCGCGAAAGGAACTTGGCGATGTGCTAATTCCGCTTAAAAACGTGCCCGAGCATCGCAAGCGGCTTGGCCAGCCCGTCGTTTTCGGCCTCCGACCAGAGGCGATTTCGCTGGCGGCAGAGTCTAGCGATGCTTCTCTTTCAAAAATCGAATGCAAGATCGATTACGTTGAAGTAACGGGCGCCGACCGTATTACAGTTTGCGATTTTTCAGAAGGCCGGATGTTCGCAAGGCTCCCCGCTGGCGCAGACGTAAGTGAGGGAGATCAGGTGACCTTCCACTTCAACGCAGACAACATAAGCCTTTTTGACAAGGACACCGGGCTTCGTATCGAAAGTGCTCAGAATGCTTAGATCAGCAAAAGGCGAAATACCATTTGGAGCGGTGGAATGAAGATAGCGATTACAGGCGCGCGCGGAGGGTTTGGCCCGTATGTCGTGCGCGCCGCTCAGTCCGCCGGGCACTCAGTTATTAGCATCGACAAAACGCCGCCACAGGGCGCCATTAGTGGCGTTGAGACTGCCACGTTCAATGTTGATGATTATGACAAAACTCTTGCGGCCTTTAGGGGGTGCGAAGGCGTCATACATCTCGCGGCAATTCCCGCAGCAGGGATTGAAGCTGACCATATTACACATAATCAAAATGTTGCTGGCTCCTACAACGTTTTGCGGGCAGCGGGCGAATTGGGAATTGATCACGTTTGCAACGCATCGAGTGTAAATGCGATTGGATTTGCCTATAGCCGTAGCCCTCGTTTTTCTTATTTCCCGATTGATGAGGACTATCCGACTCTGAACGAAGATCCATACGCCCTGTCAAAATGGATTTGCGAGCTTCAAGCCGACAGCATCGCGCGGCGGTACGAAACAATGCGCATTGTGAGCGTTCGGCTTCATTGGATCGTCGAGAGCGTTACGCGAGCGAAAGAGGCGTGGAAAGAGATGCCCGCGTCCAAACACCTATGGGCTTGGACGCCAGCGCGTGCTGCTGCAAAGGCCTGCGTTGACTGTCTTGCGTTAGGCGGAACAGGGCATGACGTGGTGAACCTTGTTGCGCCCGAAACAACCGAAACAACACCAAGCGCAGAGCTTGCTCAGAAACATTTCCCTGACACGGAGTTGCGAAAGCCACTCGTTCGGAACATCAGCTTTTTTGACACAGAGAAAGCGCAGAACCTGTTGAAGTGGAACGATCTTTGCCATGCAGAAAGCACAGAGAATCCATGAACAAACAATTACTTAAGCAATCCCAGTTGTCCGCTCTAGCGAGGAAAGAAAAAATGAAAATCAAGGATATCCGAGTCATTGTCACCTCGCCTGGACAAAACTTCGTAACCGTTAAGATTATCACTGATGAGGGTATTTACGGTGTTGGAGATGCAACGCTCAACGGGCGCGAGCTTGCGGTTGCGACCTACCTCGAGAAACATGTTGTTCCCTGTCTTCTCGGAAGAGATGCTTCGCGTATCGAGGATATTTGGCAGTACCTCTATCGTGGAGGGTATTGGAGACGGGGGCCGGTTACCATGGCCGCGATCTCAGCAATCGATATGGCGCTTTGGGACATCAAAGCCAAGGCGTGCAACATGCCACTTTACCAATTGTTGGGTGGCGCGTCTCGCGAGAAGATCATGATCTATACGCATGCACACGGATCAACAATTGAAGAGACCGTCGAGGCAGTCGTCCAAAAGAAAGAAGAGGGCTTTCAGGCGATCAGGGTGCAATGCGGTGTTCCCGGGCTTGATCGTATCTATGGCATTAGCAAACTGAACTCTGGGCCACGGCCTGATGGCGGCTTTCTCCCCGACGAAGACATTTGGTCGACGGAGAAATACCTGCCGTTCATTCCCAAAGTTTTTGAGCGTCTGCGCGATGTTCTTGGATGGGATACGCATTTGTTGCATGACGCCCATCATCGCCTCTCACCGATCGAGGCAGCGCGACTGGGCAAGGATCTGGAGCCTTACAGGTTGTTTTGGCTAGAGGATGCGGTTGCCGCGGAAGATCAAGAAAACTTCCGACATGTACGCAACCACACGACCACGCCTCTCGCCGTCGGAGAAGTATTCAATTCAATCTGGGATGCACGCGACCTCATTCGAGAGCAATTGATCGACTACATCCGCACAACATCTTGCCACGCTGGTGGCGTAACAGGGTTGCGTCGGATTTTTGATTATGCCGCGATGCACAATGTAAAAACGGGTTGTCACGGCCCGGGGGATGTTTCGCCAATAACAATGGGCGTGAATACACATCTTGGCTTGTGGGTCCCTAACTACGGCATTCAAGAATTTGCGGACTATTGCCCTCAAGTCATGGATGTATTCCCAAGCACATGGACACATAACAAGGGCTTCATGCACCCAGGTGATGTGCCGGGGCACGGCGTAGATATCGACGAAGAACTGGCAGCCCGTTTCCCGTATGAGCGCGCATACCTCCCAGTAAATCGGCTAGAAGATGGCACTCTTTGGCATTGGTAGAGAAAGTGTTTTCGATGCCTTAAACCCGCAAAGCTGTACCAACGTTTGTTGAACATAAAAGCTTCGAGGTTTGGCACGAAAACGGTATTCAGTTGTGCTAGAGTTCCAAAGTCATCTCGTGCCAAGTCATGCCACCATGATCAGAGACCGATGGCCGCAGATAGGTGTACCCAAACTTCTCATAGAGCGGCACATAATGCTCTTTGCACATGAGGTAGATTGTTGATTTGTCCATCCTTCGCATACGCCCAATGAACTCGTCCATCAGCGCACGTGAATGGCCCCGACCTTGCTCTTTAGGGTCGACCACAACGGACATGATAACGACGTTAGGTGCTTCGGGGTCATGCCCGACAAGTTCTTTGAAGTCCTCGTCAGACATCTCAACTTCATACGCGCACCCACAATTGATGAAGCCGACAACCTTGCCGTCCAGCTCCAGTATAAGAAAGCCCTCTGGGTAGGTCTGAATCCGTTTGGAGATTTTGGCGTAGGTTGCGGCTTCATCACCTTCGTAGGCCGCGGCCTCAATCGCAAAGCAAGAGGCAGCATCTGAAATATTTGCTTCTCGAAAATTTCGCTCAACCATCTGGCACCTAACTTTTCAATTGTTTGGCAATGGTTTCACCATAAGCACCCAGTTTTCTTCTGGTCCGTCCCAATCTCCGTTTGTCATGGGACGCCGAGCCAACTCCGAGAAACCCCATTTCTGATAGAGTCGGATCGCGCCGGTGTTATTATTGGCAACGGCGAGTGCAATAGATGCGTGGTGGCCCTCACGTGCGAGTTTTTCAGCCTGTTGCATCAGCAACGCTGCATGCCCCCGACCGCGATACTCGGGGAGAGTTGCGATAACGTTAAGGCACCAACACCCTGGAACCATGTTCTCAAGCTCGACGAGGGGAACCCAAATCGGGTCCACGCCATCTGTTGGAACCGGTTCTGTTGGGTGCGGTTGCCCCATGAGAACGGCCTCGACCCCGTCGCCTTGATCCAGCACAATCACAACCCAACCAGAATCCACTTGGTCAAGCTGTTGCAATCGCCCCAACTCCCAAGGATCCCCGCCCTTGCCAGACGCTTTTGCCCAGATGTTGAACAGCAATCCCCCTGACGCCATGTCATTTGGTCGCGCCACAGTGTGAGCATCGTCAGGATGGAATAGCTGCAAAGGTGGCGCAATTGCTGCTGTAGATTTTGGACTTTTCGGTGCTTGCATTAGGCGAGTATAGCGGACTTTCGTTTAGTACTCACATACAGAGCGGCTTGGGCTGTTGGAAATCATACTCGGCAACCTCGTTGAGTCTGGCCGAGAAATGTCGATGGGTAAAATTGTAGAGATTATCCCTGCCGTAGTTGCCTTACCCAAACTCACAGGAGTTTCCGCTTTTTCGTCAGGTTCAAAAAAGTTTGTTACGCGTGAAAGCAACCGCTGTTCGCTATTTCTTTCAAACAATCGCTACGTTTGCAGAGCTTACTCGACAGGCGTTCCAAAGATGGTGGCGGCAACGCCTAGAATAGCCATGACTGTGAAACCGATCGCGTAGGTTTTCGCGTTATTTCGCCAGGCTCGAATTGCGGCGATGGTAGCTTGTAGGGAATAATATAGCGCGAAGGCCCTTGATGCGTAGCTGATGATTTCAAAAATGTCGGCAGTCCAAGTTAACAACAAGCCGATGCCGGCTAGTAATGCATAAGCCAACTTTTCGGAGACAACACCATTGGTGGCTTCGGCAAACAAGCCTCCAGAGCCGCTCGTGTCTGCGATGGCTGCGCTGAACTGTGCGCTTAGTGCGGCAACAACTAAAAGAAGCGGTAGAATAGGAGCAACGACATGCATCATGTCGATGATTGCTGTTTCATTTAGTGAATTGGGGTCGGTATCGAATGCATAGGTCAATAGGACGATGTAGACGCAGTAGATGCCGGTTGCGATCCACTGTGCTAGTCGCATAGAGCGAATTCGCGTGGGAGCGTCATAGGTATTGCCAAGATAGCGCGATGTCTCAAAACCTTGCACCGTCACAATCAGCCCTGCCATTAGTGCAAGTCCAGCCCAGCCGGACACACGGGGTGTATCGAAATGCAGAGCGTTCTGGTTTGCAACGTCTCCGAAATGAACGGCAAGGCCAAATAGAAGCCCTGCGATAATTGCCAGTTTCAAGCCAACGGAAACCTGTTCCATCCGTTCAAGCGCTGTGTAGCCTCGGGTCATTCCAGTAAACAGGATCAAGAGAAATACTGCAGACGTCAGCAAATTGGCGTGAAAATGGTCGTTCAATTGGGTGAGGCTCACACCAAATGCGCCGAAAAGGTTGAGGTAATATGCAACCGAAATAATGAACGCAAACGCCAGAACGCCCGATGCGGCGGTTTCGAGCCTTACAAGTAATTTGGAGGGTGCTGGTTCTGTTTCTGCGTCATGGATATTGTAGCGGATCGCACTGCCGAAGAAATACGCAACTGCGCACAATCCGATCATGATGATTGGAGCATAGCCACCGTAGCTGACATCAAGGATCGGACCAAGAACGAGGAAGCCACTTCCAATTATCGAGGCCAATGGCGTGATCGTTGCCCGCCAAAGTCGTGAGTCGGCCACTCGCGGCCAGATAAGCAACGCACCGAATATCGTGACGACCAAAAGGATTAAGGCGTTAAGCATAAGGTGATAAAACCGAACGGGCTCTTACTAGGCAGTCGTGGAGTAGCCCTGAGAAGCGTTTATGCATGGTCTACCTTTCCGGACCGCTCAATTACATACAGCTATATTAAGGGCAAACACGGCAAATTCGCGAAGCCGCGAAGGCAAGCTTATTCAACTGCAGACCAATCGGAGTTTGGATCATAAGTGGTTATCTCTGCGGTTTGGTCGAGTGTTTCGGGGCCAAAGTCGGCCTCGTACACAATACCGTTCTCGCCAACCATAAATGAGTGGATGCCTGTCTCTCCATACTCTGCGGGTACAGCGAGTAGGGCGTGCCCGGCGATAAATTTATCACCGACAAAGTAGGAGTGGGCTCCTCCGGGCGCATTCTCTCCTTGTCCTTGCAAGATTGAATAGGTGTACCCAAGAAATGGTTCGGCTTCATAGTCTGCTTCGCCATCACTCCAACCAGTGGCCGCCGCTCTTGCGAGTGCTGCGCCGACAAATCCTTCGTCCTCCGGCCAGAACAATCCGTTTCGCTCGCCGGGGTCGGAAATGATGGTCTGGGCGAACTCCATAACCCCATCACCGTTGTGGTCGACAAGGCGGAAGGCCGCCTGAAGGTCAACGTAGGCTTCTAGTAAATCGATAACTTCAAGTTCGTTTAAGCCGATTTCGCGAGCCGATAGCTCTTCAATTCCGGCCTCTATGTCGAAGCGCCAGCCGTCCGCTGTGCGAGAAATCGGAATTGGAAATGGCCAGCTATCTTCACCCAACAGAAGTACAACTTCATTTTCTTGGGGCTGAAAACGGTAGCCTTCGGCATACATGCTAAGCACGTCTTGCCGCCTCTGTTGATCTTCTGCGGGATCTCCGGTTCCGATCAGATCTTCGGCTTCCGGCCCGAAAATAGTAAGCAGCTCACTTTGATTGTTGGCCTCTAAAGCTCCGACGAATGCCTCCAGTGCAGCTTGCGGGGTGTCAAATCGAGCGCCTTCCGAGAGCGCTGGGCTTGTTGTTGCAGCAAGCAACAAAACTGAAAATGCCGTTCTACGCATACTATTATCTCCGCTTGGCTTTGGCGGCATGCCCACGCTTGGATGCCTTATGAGCTTTGGCGCCCGACGTTTTTTTCTTCATCGCTTGTCCCTTGGCCGCTGAAGCTTTCTTCTTTGCGGTCGCAGCTTTTTTCACTTGCGGTTTCTTGGCGGTCTGCGGTTTCTTCGCGACGGGCTTTTTGGTTGCGTCTGGCCGTTTGGTTCGGTCGACGACCTGTTTTTTCGCAGCGGCTTTGTTTGGGTCGATATTGCCTCGGTCCACCTTTGGCAGTGATTTGTCTCCGTTGCCCCTGTTCGCCAGAGCAGCGCCACCTGCAACAGCCCCCGCACCGGCGACCGCTGCCTTAGTTCGGTCCCGACTAATATCTTTTGCGCCAGTTTCGCGGCTCAATTTATCGCGGAGCTCATCTGTACGGCCTTCAGGGCGGTTGATTGGCAATTCGCCGCGTCCTGTTTCCGGTTTTTTGTGATCAGCGATTTTATCGCGCGCCGCTTGTTGGCGGTCGGGGTCGGGTTTCCAGCCGATATCGGTGCGATCACCCAGATCGATGTTATTGCCAATGTTGACGTTTCCATCGACGTCTATGTCAATGTCCGGATCTCTGATGATCGGGTTTCCGCCCCAGCCGCCGCAATTCCGGCATCCCCAATAGTCATTCCAATCGTCGTCATCGTCAAAGATCTCGTCGATCAGTGCAAAGGTTCCAAAGGTCAGCAAGGCTGTGCCGATAACGTCGCCTGTTGATGGGCCAGTGTAAACGGTAGCCGGATCGTATTGAGGAACGTAAACAGTTTCGGGTTCGGTTGGTGTGATTACAACGTCATCGTCTTCGGTAACCTCGACTGTTTGCTCGGGTCCGGTTACAAGCGCGCCACTGTCTATTGCTTGGTCGCGCATAACTTGAACCGCATCCAAAACATCATCAGATTGCGCCATCATGGCGGTCCCAACGGTCTCGGTCCAATCGATATGGGTTGCCATTTGGCCGACAACTTCGGGGAACGCAGTTGCCAAGACAGCCACAGAAGGATCCCAACCCATTTCATCGATTTCCGGCTCAAGTTCAGCGGGGTCGCGGTCTGCGTTATCCAGCAAGAAACGTTCGGCCTTAACAACCTCGAGAGGCTGTGTTGCGGCAACAAATATCTGGATGAGCAGCGTGTCAGGGTAGAGGGCGACCGGAGCAACGAGAGTCTGCAATTCCGCGTCTGTTAAGAGGCTCGCGTCTGTGCCTGCGGCGCTATCTGCTTCAACAGTGGTATCGGAAGTTTCTTGTGCAAGCAGGGCCGTAGATGCACTGATACCAATAGCAATGACTATACATCTAAACATAATTTGATCCTTAAATTTCTTCTAGGATCAACCAAGTCCGCGATTCTGGCAAGTCACGGCTTGTGCAGGAACTCTTTGTGAACAGAAACCGAAAGAAGTTGGATGCTTTCAGGTCAGGTTCCGTTACTCGACGGGCCGAATTTCCCCTGTGTCCAAAACTGCTGATGCGTCGATCTCTTCTGCGTCCAGCATTGTCGCAACGCGTTCGAGATTGGCAACCAGCATGGCTTGCTCCCAGTCTTCCATCGCCGCGAATTTACGGACAAACCGTTGTTGCAACGGGTCTGGCGCATCTTGCAGAATTGAGCGTCCCGCGTCGGTCAGCAAGATATTGATTTGTCGACGATCCTGCGTGGATTTTTCGCGGACAGCCAAGCCATCACGCACTAGTTTATCTACCAAGGACGTTACAGTTCCTTGTGAAACGCGCATGCGCTGCGAAATAGCCTTGGCGGTCGCATATCCATTTTCCGAAATGATTTGCAGAACGCGGAACTGGGTGGGCGTAACACCGGTCGATTGGCGGATTTCGCGTCCGAATAGCTCTGTCGCACGTACAATTCGTCTTAGAGCAATCAAGCTACTATCGATGCGGTCCACGTTGCCTCCATTGATTTGATTGGCAAAGCATACCTCCTTCTTCATTTTGGGTACATATCTTTAATTTGTTTGATCCACGAAGCAGTTTCAATGGGGGGTGTGCTTAATTTTGTGCAGTTTTTGTGACGATTTGCCGTGTATAGCGTAAATTTTGCTTTGACTGTTGAAAATACTTTCCTTCGATGTTACTTCGCCTTTCGAAGCAAAAGGAGTTCAAAATGCAGCACCCCGCTCAATCAATGCGCATTGACTTGCCAACACTACGCAAACCCAATGCCAAAGATGGCGCAAATATCTGGAAGCTAGTAAGAGCCTGCCGGCCGCTGGATGAGAACTCCATGTATTGCAACCTTCTGCAGTGCGATCATTTTGCCGACACCTGTGTTCTTGCGGAGATGTCCGGCGAGGTCGTGGGCTGGGTTTCTGCCTATGTCATGCCAAACGAACCCGACACTTTGTTCGTCTGGCAAGTTGCTGTATCCGAAGCCGCCCGCGGCCAAGGGCTTGGCCGTTTGATGCTGCAGAACATCTTAAACCGCTCGGAATGCAAAGACGTAACCCGTCTCCAAACGACCATTACCGCCGATAATGAGGCTTCCTGGGCCTTGTTCCGCAAGTTTGCCCGCCTTCAAGACGGCGAGTTAGAGAATGCGCCTTACTTCACGCAAGCGCTGCATTTTCAGGAACGCCACAAAACCGAGCACATGGTCACCATTCAGCTGGAAAACCGAGTGAAAATGGCCGCTTAAGTTATGCGCCTGCCTCTCGCATCCAGCCTGCTAAATCTACATCCCCATCCGAATCCGCCAACGCCTGAAAGAGGTCGTATGTCTACGAATCTGTCCGATATCTCCATTTTCCCACGCCGTGAATCTGAAGCACGAAGCTATTGCCGTGGCTTTGACACTGTTTTTGTGTCAGCCAAAGGCTCTGAAATGACATCCCATGATGGAACCCGTTATATCGATTTCCTCGCGGGGTGCTCTTCTCTGAACTACGGTCATAATGATCCGGACCTAAAGGCCGCGCTGATAGACCATATTCAGGTCGATGGCATTGCTCATGGGCTGGACATGCATACAGACACCAAGGCTGCCTTTATCGAAACCTTCGAAAAACAGATCCTTGCCCCACGCGACATGCCACATAAGCTGATGTTTACGGGGCCAACGGGTGCGAACGCAGTTGAAGCGGCTATGAAAATTGCTCGCAAGTCTACGGGGCGCACCAATATTATCGCCTTCACCAACGGCTTCCACGGCGTTACCCAAGGGGCGCTGGCGGCTACTGGGAATGGCTATCACCGCGGCGGTGCGGGCACCTCGCTGAATGGTGTCACGCGGATGCCATACGATGATTATCTCGCAGATAACGGCGACACCACTGCTTACCTCGAAGCGATGCTCGAAGATCAATCAAGCGGGCTGGATGCTCCTGCAGCGTTCATCCTTGAAACTGTGCAAGGCGAGGGTGGCCTGAATGCCGCCAGCCCTGAATGGCTGAATCGCATTGCCGACTTGGCAAAGAAATCTGGCGCGCTTCTTATCATTGATGATGTTCAGGCAGGCTGTGGTCGAACCGGCAAGTTCTTCTCCTTCGAAGACATGGGTATTTCGCCTGATATCATCACAATGGCAAAATCGGTTTCCGGATTTGGTCTGCCTATGGGGCTGGTTCTTGTTAAGCCCGAGCATGATGTGATGGGGCCAGCCGAACACAACGGCACGTTCCGTGGTAACAACCATGCTTTCGTTACGGCGCGCGTTGCTATCGAAAAATTCTGGGCGGACGATCGGTTTGAGCAAGACATCAAACGACGGGCGGAGCTGGTTACACAAGGGCTTCAAACCATTGCCGATATGGTACCGAATGCGTACCTGAAAGGCCGTGGCATGATGATCGGCGTCGATGTTGGTTGCGGCGAGTTGGCAGGCGACATCTGCGCGCTTGCTTTCGAACGAGGCTTGATCGTTGAAACTTCCGGTCCGAGAGATGAAGTCGTCAAAATTCTTGCGCCGCTCACAACACCAGATGAAACCCTAAGCGCCGGAATGGACATTCTTATTGGCGCGGCTCGTCATATCGTAAACACACAAAAGATTGCTGCGGAGTAGTAGAATGATCGTAAGAGACCTGAACAAAATTATCGAAGCCAACGGCGAGCGAGTTGTATCAGACGCAAAATGGCGCAGCGTGCGCATGTTGTTGGCAGACGATGGCATGGGGTTTTCCTTCCACATCACATACCTCGAAGCAGGTTCTGAACACACGTTCGAATACAAGAACCACTTCGAGAGCGTCTTCTGTATGAAAGGCAGCGGTTCAATCACCGATATTGCAACCGGCGAAACCCACGAGATCAAACAGGGTGTGATGTACGCACTTAACAAGCATGACCGCCATATTCTTCGCGCTGATGAAGAGTTGGTCATGGCGTGCTGCTTCAACCCGCCTGTTACTGGCAAAGAAGTCCATCGCGAAGATGGCTCCTATGCCGCTGCAGAAGACTTGGAAACAGCCTAAGAGGGTTCGGTTCGCACCGGATAACATATTGTGAATTTCCCTGAGCATACCGTCGAAAAAATCGGCGGCACTTCCATGTCGCGCATCCACGAGTTGCGCGACACCTTGATCATCGGTGACCGCGCCGAGGATCGCTTGTTTCACCGGATGTTTGTCGTTTCGGCGTTCGGCGGGATTACCAACCTGCTGCTAGAGCACAAGAAAACCGGGAAACCCGGTGTTTTTGCCCTGTTTGCCAATGATGATAATGATCACAGTTGGCTTGACGCGTTGAACGGCGTGACCACGGCAATGAAAGATCAGCATGACAAGGTTCTGGATAATCCAGCCGACCGTGCTCTTGCCGAGGATTTCGTCCGCGATCGCATCGAAGGGGCGCGCAACTGTCTCTATGATTTGCGCCGCTTGTGTTCCTACGGGCATTTCCGGCTGTCGAGCCAGATGATGATCGTCCGCGAACTTCTTTCCGGCTTGGGCGAGGCCCATTCTGCTTTTGTCACATCGCTTATGCTTCAGCGTGCTGGCGTAAACGCGCGTTTTGTTGACCTGAGTGGCTGGCGTGACGAAACCGAATGCTCGTTGCAGGAACGTATCAGCAAGGCTTTCTCTGATGTCGATCTGGCAACGGAACTCCCAATCGTGACGGGATATGCCCAATGTCGAGAAGGGTTGATGCGCGAATATGATCGGGGCTACTCCGAAGTCACTTTTGCAAATATTGCGGCGTTTACAGGTGCAAGAGAAGCGATCATCCACAAAGAATTCCACCTGTCCTCCGCTGATCCAGCTTTGGTTGGCGTGGAAGAGGTGCAAAAGCTGGGCCACACGAACTATGACGTGGCTGACCAGCTGTCGAATATGGGAATGGAGGCCATCCATCCCAATGCCGCCAAAATCCTGCGCCAAGCCAAAGTGGCGCTGCGAGTTACCAACGCGTTTGAGCCCTCCGATCCGGGCACATTGATAGACGAAAAGCCTGCAGAAGCCCCCGCTGTGGAAATTATCACGGGGCTGAATGTGGTATCTCTGGAGTTGTTCGAGCAGGATATGGTTGGCGTGAAAGGCTATGATACCGCTGCTCTTGATGCGCTGCGTCGGCATAAGGTGCGTATTGCGTCTAAGATTTCGAACGCCAACACGATCACCCACTATGTAGAGGCACCGTTGAAAACGGTTCGCCGTGTTGTGTCGGATCTGGAAGAGGTTTTCCCCTCCGCGAGAGTCAGCGCACGGACTGTGTCGATCGTTTCGGCAATCGGGCGTGACCTCACTGGGTTGAAAGCATTCAGTCAGGGAATTCGTGCCTTAGAGGACGCTGGTATTGAGGTGATCGCAGCCCACCAAGCGCCTCGAAATGTTGATATTCAGTTCGTCCTGCCGCGTGAAGCTGCGGATAAAGCGGTGGTGGCACTTCATGCTGCTTTGGTTGGTCGCTCTGACATAAAGAGCCTCAAGCAAGCAGCATAAAGATCGCTTGCGGATGCGATTCCAGTTGGAAGTTAAGGGACGCAAAAAATTGGCGTGCGTTTAATATCAGGGCGGTGTTTTTTGTGTCCGACGAGGAACAAAACACACACCGCCCTGTACAGAATGCTTACTTGGCAGGCGTGATCGCCGGCGGTTGCCAGCTGCCATCCAAAGCTTCTTTCTTTGGCCAGTAGAGACGCATGACCATATAAATTGGGCCGTCGGGCGCGGGGAGCCAGTTGGCTTTGAGCGCTTCATCCGTGGGGGCGTCTTTCTGGATATACAGAGTCATCGCGCCACTGTCGTCCTTGTGCATGTTCGGCAGCATGGGCGCGTTGATGAGATACCGGTTGATAGGGTTGTCGACGAGAAGCTGCGTATTTCCGTCGTACATTGTTACCGACCAAAAAGCGTTCACGGGCGGCAATTCGCCAGCAGGGAAGGTCAACGTATAGTTGGTCTTGCTGCCGTCGAGCTTTGCGCCCTTTCCGTCAAGCCGGGTCAGCGGATAGAAGGCCTCCGCGGAATCGTTGCCATAGAGCCCCACAAGCGCGGCGACGGCTCGCATCAGGTAGTCGTCCTTCAACATGGCCCGATCGCCGAAGAGACCCTGTGATATTTGCCAGCCGTTGACCATCTTGCCAACTTCCGCCTTTCGGTCATGCGCCTTTTTAGTGCCCGCTTTCAGGCCCTCAGCGATCGCAGACTTGATCTCGTCCGAAATTGGCTTGGCCGGAAAGGCTTTGCCCGCCTCGATGCCGATGCTGGCGAATTTTTCGCGCAGCGGCTTCTCGACCGCGGCATCGCCAATGGCAGGGGCGAATTGCAGAATGAACGCCAAGTAGCCAAGCGGGTCTTTCTCCATGCTCTCCTTGTCGACTTTCATCCAGTCCACAGGCGAGGCTGGCTCGGGTGCGTCGGTTTTTGCGAAAGCGGATAGGGTAGAGACTTTATAGCCCTCTTGCACCGCCTTGGCTTTGTCGAGATCGGAAGGTCCGAAAACCTGAGTTCGGAAATTGGCGAACCCGAACTCTGTACTGGAACGGATGACTTCGCTGATGCCATCGGGCTTGTCCCCTTGCCAATGCGGTCCGGCGATCGCGTAGCACCCAGCATCGTTGCCAGTTGTCCGGCTTCCGATATAGCCGAAATTGTAGGTATAGAGGTTAACGAGCTGGACCGAGAAATAACGGCTTTTTTCAACCTTGGGCACGCAGATAACTACCGGTTCGGCGCGCAAGTCCATCCAGATAAAGGAATAGATCGTGTCGCTGTTCGGTGTGACGATTGCGGTGTCCTTCGGCGTGGCCAGCTGGGCTTCGTTCTTGATCTGGTTGAACGGCGCCTTGTACTGGCTGCTGCTCTCGTCGATAGCGAATTGATACATGACGCTGTAGTTCATCAGCATCGGCAGGCCGTAAATCGCGGCCTCTTCGGCGATAGATTTCGCTTCGTCTGTTGTCAGTGCAGCGGCTGGTGCGATGCTCTGGATTAAGCTGGCCCCAGCCATGCCGAGACCCAAGGCAAAGGTTCTAAAATGGTTTCTGATTGGCATGAATGCCCCCTATTTAATTCAATTGGCACAAAAAGGCTTGGGCTTGGAACAAGCACCCCGCCCAAGTTATTTTGAAATTTTCTCCACTGATGGGAAGACGTAGCTTCCGTCTAGGATCGCCTGTTCTGGTTCGTACAGGCGCACGCCGTAGTTCCACCCTTCCATGATCGGCAGACAGTTGACACGGCCATCATCGCACCCACCAAAGTGAATGGTGATCGATCCGTCCTTGTTCTTTTCCGCGTTAACGCTGTTGAAGTTATAGGCGCCTTGCGGGTTTTTCTGAAAGTAGCCCTTGTCGTTGTAGAGACTAACTGACCAAAATGCCCGGACAGGAACATCCTTAGCGGTCAACTGATACTCACCGACCGGCAAATCTGGATTGACGTTTAGGTAGAAAGCGTGCTTCTGCGGCAGTCCGCCAAATCCAACGGCGGTGCCGATAAGGTGCCCGATCGGCGTGGTGTCTTCCTTCGAGCCGAACCACCCAGTTGAGTCAGGTACGCCCTTGCCAAGTTCGAGCAGCGGGTCGAGCGTCGCTTTGTAACTGGCTTGATCATAGTCTTTCGCCACGAAGGGAGTGGCTGATCCCGCCTCGACCTTGATCCCGTCCTGCAACGCATGCACAGCTTTGATGTCGTCAGGAGAGTTTGAATTGACGAGTGTGCGAATTCCGATCCAAACGTGGTCTGAACCAAATTGCTCTTTCGTCAGTTTATGAGCGCCAGCATCAAGGTAGACCGCGTTTATGAAGTTGGCCTCGTTCACCACCATCATCGAACGATAGCGTGACCCCGCATCGGGCAGGGTAACCGTTGCGCCCTTGCTTATGTCGATGACGATGAAACTATAGAGCGTGTCGCGGTTCATGCGGATCGTCGGCTGTTTGTCGACCGGTACAGGTTCGCGCTCGTTGAGCACCTTGTTCACGCCGCCCGCTTGTTTTTGATAGGTGTCGAACTGCATGGCGGTCTGGGCTGTGATGTAGTTCATCACATTGACCTTGACCGGCTCTGCTTGCGCGGTTGTTCCGGCGAACAGCAAGACGCAGGCAAATAGGTTTGCGGGTTTCAAAAAACTCATGCTCAAATGCTCCATTTTGTCGTCAATTCGTGTGATCAATTGGTTTAAGAGGCAGAAATATCACTGGCGCGTAATGATGCCGGTCAGACCAACGCAAGAAGCGTATCCGACCATTCGACTAAGAATAGCGTGAGTCAAATTGCCATTCCTTACCAATTTGCATCATTTTCGCGCACTGGCCCTAAAGTTGTATAAGGTCTGTTGAAACAAACGGTCAACGCTCACGGGTTACAAGCTGGCATTAAGTAGGACTTTATCGAGCATAGACCTAATTCTGCTTAAAAAACGGGCAAACGGTCATTGCTTGCGAAACAGCGTTTGTGGGGGGTGTGAACAGGCCAGCAGCCACCCTGAGTTTATCCGCACATTGGTCGCGCAGAAAACATGAGGCAGCTAGTGGTCGTTCTGGCCTAATGTGAGATCGGCAGCCACGCTATTATTGACGACAAGTGCCGCATTAGGCAGGTCGTTCATTTTTGCGCGTTTAAGTGCGGTGGGAGAGTCAAATCCATGCTCAATCCAGCGTTGTATTAACCTGTTTTCGAGGACTTCCAGCGTTGGGCTGACAAAGACTGTCGCGGAGTACACATTTGCCAAAGACTTCCACGGGTCGGACTTCAATAGAAGGTAATTACCTTCGACGACGATGATGGGCGTTTCCTGATGAATGGCTATCGCATTGGCGATGGATAGATCCAATTGGCGGTCGAATATTGGAAAAAACAGTTCTTTTTCTGTTGATTGGAGCCTTTTTATCGCATCGCAAAAACCTGCCGCGTCGAAGGTCTCGGGCGCGCCCTTCCGTGCGAGTAAACCTCGCGCCTTAAGGATGCGGTTGTCCAGATGGTAGCCATCCATGGGCACGAGTTCGGCGGCAGGAATTTCGGAAGCCGCTTGCGCATTTAAGGATCGCACAACGGCTTCCGCCAGAGTCGACTTTCCGGATGCAGGCGGGCCAGCGATTGCAACAATCGTCCGAGCGCCGTCCTGCTTTAGAGATGAGATCAGCTCGCAAACACGCTGAACATCACGCTCGATCACAGGCAGTTCTCTTTCGGAGGTTCCTTGGCGCCGGTCATGAAAGCAACTGCGTCGGACATCGTATAATCCTTGGGGTCGATCGTGCAGAGCCTTTTGCCAAGTCGATGAACATGAATGCGGTCAGCGACTTCGAAGACATGTGGCATATTGTGGCTGATCAAAATGATCGGAATGCCGCGCGCACGTACGTCCTGTATGAGTTCGAGCACCTTTCGGCTTTCCTTAACGCCCAATGCTGCTGTGGGTTCATCCATGATGATGAACTTGGTGGCAAAAGCTGCAGCGCGAGCAACGGCAACGCCTTGGCGTTGGCCGCCTGAAAGTGTTTCAACCGCCTGATTGATCGACTGAACAGTCATGAGTCCAAGCTCGGTCAGTTTTTCGCGGGCGAACTTTTCCATTGCGGGTCGGTCAAGCTGACGAAAGTACTTTCCCATGAAACCCTGTTTACGGATTTCGCGCCCCATGAACATATTGTCGGCAATTGAGAGCGCCGGCGACATTGCAAGTTGTTGGTAGACGATCTCGATTCCCATATTTCGGGCATCGATTGGAGAGGTGAAATTAACTTTCTTCCCCTCGATGAGAATCTCGCCCTCATCCGGGATCGTCGCACCGCAGATTGCTTTGACGATGGAGGACTTGCCTGCGCCGTTGTCCCCAATAACGGCGAGGATTTCTCCTTGGCGCAGTTCAAAGTCGGAATTGTCGATAGCGGTGACGTGGCCATATCGTTTCACGATCCCACGGCCTTGAACGACTGGAGTTGCGTCTGACATTAGCCCGATACCTTTCTGATCCATTGGTCAACCGCGACAGCAGCAATGATGAGTAGCCCGATAAGCAAATAAGTCCACTGCGCGTCCGCGCCCATGAGCCTCAGCCCAAGAGTAAATACACCGACAATAAGCGCGCCGAACAACGATCCGAGAATGGACCCGCGACCGCCGAACAGGGAAATGCCCCCAATTACAACAGCGGTGATACTTTCGATGTTGGCCAATTGGCCAGACGTTGGTGAGACCGAGCCGATACGGCCGATCAAAGCCCAACCCGCAAACGCACAAATCAATCCAGATAGCATGTAAACAGACATCAAGGTTTTGTGGACGTTGACGCCAGACAATTCAGCCGCTTCAGGGTCGTCGCCCACGGCATAGACATGTCGGCCCCACGCCGTGTGTTTGAGCGCATAAGCAAGCACTACGATCAGCAAGAGCATGAAGATGACGCCAAACGTGAAGGTCGCACCGCCGATGCTGAATTTAGTGCCGAAAAACTGAAGAAATGAAGCGTTCGCCTCGATGTCTTGGCTTCTTATGGTTTCGTTCGCTGAGTACAGGAAGTTGGTTGCGAGAATGATTTGCCACATGCCAAGTGTTACGATGAATGGCGGGAGTTTAACGCGACTGACGAGCCAGCCATTCAGAGCCCCAATTAGCGTACCAACGCCAAGCCCACACATGACCGCGATCGGGACAGGAATTCCGTAGCGAAATGTGAACTGTCCCATGATGACCGATGAGAACACCATAATCGCACCGACGCTTAGGTCGATACCTGCCGTCAAGATAACGAGGCTCTGTGCCGCAGCGACGATGCCAACAATCTGAACCTGTTGAAGGATCAGGGTCATGGCAAATGGCGAGAAAAACTTAGAGCCCAAAAGAAGGCCGAAAATCACAATCGCACCAATAAGTACGATGAGCGGCACAAAAGATGGATTGACGTGGAGAAGATGTTGCAACTTCCCGAGTATGCCCCGCCGATGATCTTCGAATTGCGCAATGGTTTCTATTGTACCAGCGGAAGCATCTAATTCCTGGGCACTTTGGTTTGGTTCAGACATCTCTCCCCCTTTAGCGGCGGGCATTGCGGCCACGTGGCCAGTTTACAGGAAAAATTATTTTCGGGTGATGGAATTGATGAGGCGCTTTGGTGCGCCTCATCATTATTGGCTAGGCTTTAGCCCCAGCAGCGGTCCATTCCCTCGGCGACAGAGATAGACTCTACGCCATCAACGGGCTGATCGGTAACCAGTGCAACACCAGTATCGTAGAAGTCTTTTCCTGGTGTGTTCTCCGGCTTCACGCCCTCATCCGCCCATTTCTTAACAGCTTCCACACCGAGGGAGGCCATTAGCAAAGGATATTGCTGGCTCGTGGCGCCGATAACTCCCGCCTCAACGTTTTGCACGCCGGGGCAGCCGCCATCGACGGAAACGATAAGCACGTCATTCTCGCGCCCGATGGACTTTAGCGCTTCATATGCGCCAGCTGCTGCTGGTTCATTGATCGTGTGAACAACATTGATTGTTGGATCTTTGGCCAGAAGGTTTTCCATGGCGCGGCGCCCACCTTCTTCGTTGCCATCAGTCACGTCACTTCCCACCAAACGCTCGTCCGTCTCGTCACCAATGACGTTCGGATCGGCAAGATCAACGCCGAAACCATCAAGGAAGCCCTGATTGCGCAACACATCCACTGTTGGCTGGCTAACATTCAGGTCAAGTGTTGCGATTCTGGCGTCCGCGGCCGCATCACCCATTTTTGCCTTCGCCCACTGTCCAATCAAGAGACCGGCTTTGTAGTTGTCGGTTGCGAATGTTGCGTCGGCTGAATCGATTGGGCTGAGTGGTGTATCTAGTGCAATCACCAGAATACCTGCATCTCTCGCTTGCTGAACGGCCGGAACAATCGAGCTCGTATCCGAGGCTGTCAGAAGAATACCTTTTGCGCCATCAAGGATGCAGGTTTCGATCGCTTGGACTTGAGTTTCATGGTCGCCGTCAACCTTCCCGGCAAATGCTTTCAAAGTCATGCCAAGCTCTTCGGCTTTCGCCGTCGCGCCCTCTTTCATCTTAACGAAAAATGGATTTGTGTCGGTCTTTGTGATCAAGCAAACAGTTTCGCCAGCGGCTTGTGCGGACACCGCTGCCATGCTGAGCACAGCTGCGGATGCGGTGAGTTTAAGTAAATTTTTCATGTTATCCTCCCAGAAAATTGTTGTCGCTTCACTTGCTGAATAAGCGAAGCGCACCTCCATCCTCCAATGCAGGTCACGCTTATAGAAATGCGATTCTGATCTCGCTGTCAATAAATAAATAAAGTTTATTTATTAATTTGCCAGTGTATCTTTTCTTAATGATGTAAGGCGTTTATGTTCGAGATTATGGTGAAAGAGTCGTTAAAAATTCTGTCTGGCGGGGTTAGCCAAAGTGGTGTTCGTGATCACAACGAGCGCCTGATTTTGACAGTTTTACAACGACATGGACCAACCGCAGGCGCAGAGATTGCAAGGTTGACGGGGCTGTCGCCCCAGACTGTATCAATCATTTTGCGCAAGCTCGAGAAGGACGAGATTCTCCGGCGTGGAACTCCGTTACGCGGAAAAGTGGGAAAACCCTCGATCCCAATGGAGCTCAATCCGGAAGGTACACTTTCTGTCGGGATGAAGATCGGGCGACGCAGTGCAGATCTGCTTCTGATCGATTTTACAGGCAAGCCTCGGCGGCAGCTTTCCACCACATATGACTATCCTTTGCCTAAAGCTGTATTTGGATTTCTGGAGTCCGGATTGGAAACGCTTCTTTCCGAAGAGTCTAAAAAGCTACAGGCCCGCGTTTGCGGGATCGGAATTGGGACGCCATTCGAGCTTTGGAAATGGCACGATCTATCTGGAGTGGCGGCCGAGAATTTCAGGTCTTGGAAGGACGTGGACTTTTTCTCCGAAGTTGCCAAGTTCAGCGATTTGCCGGTTTTCGTAGTTAATGACGCAACTGCCGCGTGCCACGCGGAACATCTGTATGGTCGGGGGGCAGAGTTTCGGGACTATTTCTATTTCTTTATCGGTTCGATGATTGGTGGAGGAGTTGCGCTGAATGGCACCGTGTTTGAAGGCAACCAAGGCAACGCCGGTTCCCTTGGAGCTATGCGAACAACAGGTCCGTCGGGGGAAAGTCAGCAGCTGATTGATACAGCGTCTCTGTTTCTGCTCGAAGACAGGTTGATTGAAGCAGGTGTTGATCCGGAAATTCTTTGGAAGAAGCCTCAGGATTGGAGCAGCATTTCGCGATATGTTGAGCCATGGATCGGGACAACAGCGCAGGAGCTTGCCAAGGCCGCCCTTTCAATATGTGCCGTCATCGACTTTGAAGCCATTTTCATCGATGGAGCGTTCCCGCCAGAGGTTCGCGAAGAGTTGGTTGCCCGTGTTCGCCGATACATGGCCAACCAAGACAAGCGCGGTTTGATCCCGCCTGTTGTCGAAGCTGCGGCGGTTGGAGATAACGCCAGAGGAATCGGAGCGGCAAGCAGCCCAATCTTTCGCCAGTTCCTGCTAAATACCAACGCTGGCCTTTCCAGAATGTAATTGACGCTAATTGCGAGCTGTTTTTGCCTTCGCAATTCAGCCAAAGATGGCTTTGTTCTTGTCGATTTTCGCTTTCATCGAACAGTAATTTGATGCCCGGTTTCCGCAGGAACCATAGGATTCGGCGGCATTAATTTCTACAATAAATTAATAGGTTGTGATTTAAGCTATTGAAAATCATGCATATTTAATGTCATACATTATATTGATTTTGTCTGACATTAAATCTACGCTCCTTAGCAACACACAGGAAGGCTTATCGTGTCTAAAGAAAGCGCGGGCGAAAACGGCTCGGAAATTGATGCACTGCAACATCTCGAAGCAACGGGAAGCAAAAGAGATGTCTTAGAGGCGCTGTCGCTTATGATCGAGCGCGCGCAGCTTGGTGTTGGGGACCGTCTGCCTCCCGAAGTCGAGATTGCAAAAAAGCTCAATGTTGGTCGCTCCAAGGTCCGCGAAGCGCTCGTTGCGTGGCAGAACATGGGCATCGTCACTCGGAACAAGAAGGCCGGTACGCGGCTTGCTGCGGAAGTGTTTTCTCAAACGATCCACCTTCCCTTAACTGTGAAAATCGAGGCTGAAAGTCTTCTGAGAACGTTGGCTGTTCGCCGACCTATCGAGATTGAAGCGGTGAAGATCGCAACCCAAAATGTGAGTGAGCAGCAAGGCAAGATCATTCTCGCGCGTGCTGCCGAGCTTATGGCGATCTATGAGGCAGGAGAGGATTGGCGGGCGGCGGATGCTCGTTTTCACGCCGCGATCCATGACGCTTCAGGAAACCCGCTCTTTCATCAGTTCTCGCATCTGATTCAGGAAAGCTTCCACACAATTTACGACGCACCTTTCGGTCAGGTGCACCTCGGTCATGAAACAATTCCGCTGCACCCGAATCTCGCGAAGGCGGTGGTGTCTGGCGATGTCGAAACAGCAACAAAAATAATGGGACAGATTATGGATATGGTCGAAGCCGAAGTTCGGCGAGTCATGGAGGGGCGTGATGTCTGATTTCCAGAGCATCGCAACGATGATGGCCGCGGTTCTTGATGATGAAGCCGGCTCTATCACACCGCCGATCGTGCAGACTTCGCTTTTTGCTTTCGAGAACTATCAGGCATTCGAAGACCGCATGGCGGGCCGCACCAACCAATCCGTTTATACGCGCGTACAAAACCCTACAGTTGCGGCTTTCGAAGGGTTAATGGCCAAAGCCGAGGGCGGCGAAGCTGCGGTGGGATTTGCCTCTGGCATTGCTGCAATTACGTCGACTCTGCTCGCATTCGTTAAGCCGGGCAGCAAGATCGCCTGCGTTGAGCATGTCTACCCTGATACTTATCGTTTTATGGAGCAAATCCTGCGCCCGTTCGGGATCGAGGTTAGCTATTATCCTGTTGAGGATTTCGAAGCTAACGCCGATTTGCTGGCCAACTTTGATATCGCCTATCTGGAGAGCCCCAGTTCGGTTGTTTTCACTCCGCTAAACCTAGCCTTGGTTGCAGAGCACGCGAAGCGGCACGACACACTGACAATCATCGATAACTCATGGGCAACGCCTGTGTTCCAGAACCCGCTGGCGCAAGGGATCGACATCGTGGTCCATTCGGCCTCGAAATACATTTCGGGCCATTCCGATACGGTAGCTGGCGTTACCATTTCATCGCAGGAGCATATTGCCGCAATCCGCGATCTTACCTTGCCGTTGCTTGGCGCCAAACTTGCGCCGTTCGAAGCATTTCTTCTGACGCGCGGCCTACGAACATTGAATGCGCGGATGATGCAACATCAGGCAACGGCGAACCTTTTCGTTGATCGCCTCGCAGCACTTCCACAAGTGCGCAAGATCAACAGCCCCGGCGCAAATGCTGTACCCGGTTTGACTGGGCGCTCCGGGCTTATGTCCGTCGAGTTCGACGATAGCGTCGACATTCCAAAGTTTTCGGATGCACTGAGCCATTTCCGCCTTGGCGTGAGTTGGGGTGGCTTTGAAAGCCTCATCCTTCCTGCGCGTGTCGGACTTGCACAGGCTGGGCCGAAAAACTCGATGCAAGCATTCGGTGTCTCTCCCAATCTGGTTCGGCTGAACCTCGGTTTGGAAGATGCAGAAGACCTTTGGGCCGACTTCGAAAAAGCCCTGAACCAAAGCGCGACCTAAAGAAAAACAAGACGCTTATTTTATCACCACAAGGAGGATTTAATCATGAAACTCAAACTCGCTGGGCTCAGCACAGCCGCTATGCTGCTTGCAAGCAGTGCATTGGCGGAGACAACGCTTAAACTGGTTGAAGTTATCACCAGCCCAGAGCGCACAGAAGTGCTTCAGGGGCTTGTTGACCAGTACGAAGAGGCCAATCCTGACGTTACTGTCGAGATTGTCAGCCTTCCTTGGGGGCAGGCATTTGAGAAGCTGGCGACAATGGTCGCTGGTGGCGATGTGCCTGACGTGGTCGAGATGCCAGACACATGGCAAGCGCTCTATGCCGGTTCGGGCCAACTCAAAAGCCTCACGGATCTTGTAGCTGGTTGGGAGCATGGCAGCACCCTAACTGACAAGACAGTCGCAATGGGTTCCCAAGCGGGCGATCTCTATATGATCCCTTATGGGTTCTATCTTCGTGCGATGTTCTACAACAAAAAGCTTCTCGCCGAAGCAGGCGTAGAGAATCCACCAGAGACAATGGAAGAATTTATGGCTGCTGCCGCGGCTGTTTCCGAACTCGACGGTAAGTCGGGCTACTGTCTGCGCGGCGGTCCTGGCGGTACGAATGGTTGGATCATGTTCGGCGCAACCATGAACGGCACAAACGAATTCTTTACCGAAGATGGCAAGAGCCGGATCAACGAACCGGGCTCCGTCGAAGGTATTCAGTTCATGATGGATCTCTACCAGAAAGGGTATGCACCCAAGGATTCCGTCAACTGGGGCTTTAACGAAATCGTTGCTGGTTTCTATTCCGGCACATGCGCATTCCTTGACCAAGACCCAGATGCGCTGATCGCTATTTCCGAGCGGATGCCGGCAGAAGATTTTGCCGTTATTCCGATGCCTGTTGGTCCTTCTGGCAAAGCTTTCCCAACAATTGGGTTCGCGGGATGGTCGATCTTTGAATCCACAGAGCATGAAAAAGAAGCATTTGATCTTGTTGCGACTCTTTCTGCACCAGAGGCCAACGCCACATGGGCGAAACGCGTAGGGGTTATTCCAATCCACGAAGGCGCAGATCGTGACCCACACTTCCAAACAGAGCAGTTTGAAGGCTGGTTCAAGGAGCTGAACGGCGAGCAGTACGAACCGACCATTATGCCGACATACCTCGAGCAATGGGGCTACTTCGCCAGCACACTTCTGCTGGAAACAAGTCAGGAAGCGCTCTTGGGTCAACGCACTGCGCAAGAAGTCGCAGATGAGTGGGCCGAGCTTCTGACCGAGGAATATGCTAAGTGGAAGGCAAAGCAGTGATCTCGCGTAAGCAAAACAACGTCATGCCCGGGGAAACCCGGGCAAGACGCTCGCTTTACTGGCAGTATATGGTAGAGCCGTTTCTCTATCTGTCGCCAGCTATCGTGCTGATCGGGCTCGTGATGATGATCCCATTGGTGATCGGCATTTCCTATTCTTTTCAGTCGATAGAGCTATTGAATCCGTTCAACACAGGTTGGGTCGGATTTGAGAACTACATTGATCTTTGGGCCGACCGGAAATTCTGGATCGCTTTGGAAAACACCTTCTGGTGGACGTTCTGGTCAATCGCATTCCAGTTCTCGCTTGGCCTTGGGCTTGCGCTTTTGTTGAACACAGACTTCTTCGGCAAAAAGCTTTTTCAGGCTCTCGTCTTCCTGCCATGGGCCGTTCCGACATTTCTTTCGGCGCTGACTTGGGCTTGGCTATTCAACCCGGTCATCGGTCCTCTCCCACATTGGCTCACTGCTCTTGGCATACTTTCAGAGCCATACAATATCATGGGCGACCCCGATCTTGCGATGTGGGGACCGATTGTCGCGAATATCTGGTTTGGCGTTCCGTTTTTCGCAATTACTCTGCTGGCCGCGCTCCAATCTATTCCCGGCGAACTTTATGAAGCTGCCGAAATTGATGGTGCTTCCGCGTGGCAATCCTTTACCAAAATTACACTGCCGTTTCTTGCTCCGATGATTGCGATCACGGTGATGCTTCGCACAATCTGGATTGCGAACTTTGCTGATCTGATCTTTGTGATGACAGGTGGCGGCCCCGCAAACTCAACGCAAATTCTCAGCTCGTATGTCTTTACAACCGCGTTCCGCAAACTGGATTTCGGCTATGCATCGGCGATTGCTGTAGCGCTTCTGGCAATTCTGCTCGTCTATGCAGTTTTTGTGCTCTGGCTGCGCAAAAAGCTGGTCAAGATTTGAGGTATGGCCATGACACACTCACCCAAACCCGTCCTCGCTGTTGGTAAATACGCCGCACTTTTGGCTTACCTCAGCTTTGCGCTCTTTCCGCTGTATTGGCTGCTCAAGATCGCTGTGACTCCTGACCAGCTTATTTATACCGAAGGCACAAATCTCTGGCCCTCCGAGTTCACGTTCGACAACTTTCGTTCAGTCGTATTCCAAACAGATTTCCTGTCCTACTTTGGGAACTCTCTCTATGTTTCTCTTGGTACGGCCGCTGTTACAACACTGGTTGCCGCCGGAGCGGGCTATGCGTTTTCGCGGTTCAACTTTGCGGGAAAGCGGCTGCTAATTGCAGTGATGCTTATCACCCAAATGTTCCCGCTCTTGATGATTATCGCGCCGATTTACAAGATCATCGCAGGCCTGGGCATGCTGAACTCGCTCACATCGCTGATCGTGGTTTATACCGCCTTCAATGTCCCATTCGCGACGTTTCTGATGCAATCCTTCTTTGACGGTATTCCGAAAGACCTTGAAGAAGCGGCAATGATGGATGGGTGCTCCCGCTTTCAAGCGCTGTACAAAGTCATCTTTCCGCTCACGTTGCCTGGGCTTGGCGCAACCCTCGGGTTTGTTTTCACGGCTGCGTGGTCCGAGCTTCTCTTTGCGCTCATGCTGATCTCCAAGAACGAGGCAATGACCTTCCCCGTTGGGCTTCTGACCTTCGTGTCCAAGTTCTCCGTGGATTGGGGGCAAATGATGGCCGCCGGTGTGCTGGCCCTTGTCCCAAGCTGTCTCTTCTTCATTTTCATTCAACGATACCTCGTGCAAGGGCTGACGTCCGGCGCGGTCAAAGGATAGGAGGCCGAAATGGCACGAATTGAACTCAAGGACGTCAAGAAACGCTATGGATCGGTTGAGGTTCTTCGCGATGTGAACCTCGACATCGAGGACGGAGAATTCATTGTTCTTGTTGGTCCGTCCGGCTGTGGGAAGTCTACACTTCTGCGTATGATCGCAGGGCTAGAGCCGATCACGGGCGGGGATTTCCTGATCGATGGCAAACGAATGAACGATGTGCGCCCGCGTGACCGTGATATTGCGATGGTGTTTCAATCCTACGCTCTTTACCCGCATATGGATGTGGCTCGGAACATGGGGTTTTCGATGGAAATCCGCAAAGACCCCGCCGCTGAACGCGCATCGCGCGTGAAAAAGGCCGCCGAAACGCTCGGCCTTACCGCCCTGACAGAGCGCCTCCCCAAGGCTCTGTCGGGCGGGCAGCGTCAACGCGTTGCCATGGGGCGCGCCATTATCCGTGATCCTCGTGCGTTTCTCTTTGATGAACCGCTCTCGAACCTCGACGCCGCGCTCCGTGTTGAGATGCGCCTTGAGATTGCGCGGCTGCACCAGAAGCTCGGCGCAACAATGATCTACGTGACCCACGATCAGGTCGAAGCGCTTACTCTGGCGGATCGTATCGTTGTGTTGAATGGGGGAGACATCCAGCAAGTCGGGAGCCCGCTTGAGCTCTATGAACGCCCCGCCAATAAATTCGTGGCGCAGTTCATTGGCTCACCAACAATGAATATCGTTCCCGTTACTGGCGGCGATGGTGAGGTCAAAACGGCGGATGGCTCGGTTATTAAGCTTCCCCATCTGCCGGACTGTGGCGCCGCGGTGGAACTTGGCATTCGACCCGAGCATATTGATGTGGTTGACCCAAGTGAGGGCGATCTTATCGGGGTGGCTGATGTTGTGGAGCATTTGGGGTCGGATACGAATATCTTCACAGTTGTAGAGGGCTTAGGCCCGTTGATGGTGCGCAAACATGGCAATATTCCAGCCAAATCAGGTGATCGCCTAGGTCTACGCATCCAACCTGAAAATGCCCATATTTTTGGTCCTGACGGCCGCGCGCTGCGACGGGTTCTGGAGAAAGTAGGCTGATATGGCGGAAGCGGAGAACACATACCTCAAGGCAATGGAAAGCCGCCTTATGTGGCTTTCTCATTGGATGATCCACAACGCCAACAACGTGCGCCCAAAGGTGGACGGCATCAAGATCGGTGGACACCAAGCAAGCTCTGCGTCGATGGTTTCGATTATGACTGCGCTCTATTTCTCTGCTCTTCGGCCAGAGGACCGTGTCGCAGTCAAGCCCCACGCATCCCCGATATTCCATGCGATGCAGTACATGATGGGGAACCAAACACTCGAGAAAATGCAGAACTTCCGTGGTTTTGACGGGGTGCAATCCTATCCCAGCCGCACGAAGGATATTGATGATGTGGATTTCTCAACGGGCTCTGTGGGGCTTGGTGTTGCTATCACTGCATTCTCATCAATCATTCAGGATTATATTGCCGCAAAGACTTGGGGCGATGGATTGCCGCTTGGGCGGCATGTTGCGCTCGTTGGCGATGCCGAACTTGATGAAGGGAACGTTTATGAAGCCCTTCAAGAAGGGTGGAAGAACGATCTTCGCAATTGCTGGTGGATTATTGATTACAACCGGCAATCACTTGACGGCATCGTGCGCGAAGGACTGTTTGAGCGGGTTGAGAAAATTTTTGATGCCTTCGGTTGGAACGTCATCCGCATCAAATACGGCGTTCTTCAACAGGCGGCATTCAAAGAAGAGGGTGGCGAGAAACTACGCGAGTGGATAGATGCCTGCCCCAACCAACAATATTCCGCTCTGACTTATCAAGGCGGGGCTGTTTGGCGAAAACACCTGATGGATGATCTTGGCGATCAAGGGCCGGTTACCGCACTCATCGAAAAGCGCAGTGACGATGAACTCGCTGCGCTCATGGAAAACCTCGGCGGCAACTGCGTACAAACGATGGCTGATGTTTTTCAAAGCGTCAAAGACGATCGGCCAACCTGCTTCCTTGCTTATACGATCAAGGGCTGGGGAACGCCGATTGCAGGGCACAAAGACAATCACGGCGGGCTGATGACCAAAGCGCAGATGGCGGATTGGCAGAAGCAGATGAATGTCCCGGACGGGCAGGAATGGGAAAAGTTTGCCACAGTCTCTGATCCTGAAGCGCTTCAAAAATGGATGGATCAGGTGCCGTTCTTTGCCGAGGGCACGCGGCGATACACTGATGAGACACTTACTGTTCCAAAGATCGAGATGTCGAGCGATCGCGAAATTTCAACGCAAATGGCTTTTGGGAAAATCCTTGATGACCTTTCCAAAGGAGATAGCGACCTCGCCAACCGTATCGTCACGACCTCGCCGGATGTGACAGGAACCACCAATCTCGGACCATGGGTGAACCGGCGCAAACTCTTTGCCCGCGAGGCCCAAGCCGACGCATTCATTGAGCATCGCATACCTTCAACCGCGAAGTGGGAATTCACGCCTGAAGGCCAGCATATCGAGCTTGGCATAGCCGAGATGAATCTGTTCCTATTGTTGGGTGCTGCTGGGCTGTCTCATTCGCTGTTTGGCAAACGGCTTATCCCGATTGGCACGCTTTATGACCCCTTCGTTTCGCGCGGTCTCGATGCGTTGAACTATGCCTGTTATCAGGACGCGCGCTTTATGGTTGTGGGCACACCTTCGGGCGTAACGCTTGCCCCCGAAGGCGGCGCGCACCAATCCATTGGAACGCCTTTGATCGGCATGAGCCAGGATGGGCTTGCTGCTTTTGAGCCTGCTTTTGCGGATGAACTTGCTGCAATCATGGAATGGTCATTCTCTTACCTTCAGCGCAACGGCGAAGGTGATCCAGACGAACGCACATGGTTGCGCGATGAGACTGGTGGTTCTGTCTATCTGCGGCTTTCAACCAATCCAATCGAGCAGCCGGGCAAGCGGCCCGATCCGGACTGGAAACAGGGCGCGGTTGATGGCGCCTATTGGTTGCGCCGACCGGGCCCGAATTGTGAGGTTGTTATCGCCTATCAGGGCAGCGTGGCACCTGAAGCGATCCGTGCGGCAGGACATCTTGCGGAAACGCGCCGCGATATTGGGGTGCTGGCAATTACATCTGCAGACCGCCTTAATGCTGGCTGGACCGCTGCCCAACGCGCGCGTGCGCGTGGCCAATCAAACGCGACAAGCCACATTGAGCGACTAATGCAGGAGCTCCCGCCACATTGTCAGTTGCTGACTGTGATTGATGGTCATCCGGCAACGCTTTCTTGGCTCGGCGCCGTTCAGGGGCATCGAACAATACCCCTTGGCGTTGAACATTTTGGCCAGACGGGAACGATCAATGATCTTTATCGCCATTTTGGTATTGATGCCGATAGCATCATCCAAAAGATCAACGGTCTAACTCCGGGCCGCAAGGTCAAAAGGGTCTAGGAATTTTAAGCGTCGCTCAACTCAAACCGTCAGTATGACCCGTCTTCCTTCGATTTCGGCTACATCGACTTTTGTGTTGTAGAGGTCGGATAGCCCTTCGTTGGTAAGTACATATTCTGGTTTTCCGGAGCTATGGAGCTGGCCGTCCTTGAGTGCGATGACGTGGTCGCAATGGTTTGCAGCTATGCTTAAATCGTGAAGGACAATCGCAACCGTTCGCCCCATTTCAATCTCTTCGCGCGCAACTCGCATGACAGTTCGGGCGTGCGTGATGTCAAGATTGTTAAGAGGTTCATCAAGTAATACGACATCACCCGTTTGCGCCAATACCATGCCTAACAATGCGCGCTGGCGCTGGCCGCCCGACAGCGTATCGAGGTATCGATCTGCGAATTCCGAGAGATCAAGGCGCGCGATTGCTTGCTCTATGATCAGCAAATCAGCACCGGTTGGCCGGCCCTGTGTGTGGGGGTAGCGGCCAAAAGAAATCAGATCCCGAACGCTCAGCCGCGGAGTAATCGGTGTGCTTTGTCGGAAAATAGACAAGCGTTTTGCCAAAGAGGCAGTTGCGATATCGCCAATTGGAAAGCCGTCAAAAAGGATTTCACCGGAGTGGATAGGCGTTAGGCGGCCCATGGCTGTCAGAAGTGTTGATTTGCCCGCTCCATTGGGGCCGACAATTCCCGTCAATTTACCTTTCGGCAGAGAAAGGGTCATGTTGCGTAGAATCTTGGTGCCGTCAAACGCCACTGCCAGATTTCGAACTTCAATCATCGCGTTTTCCTAGTGAAAAGGAGCAAGAGGAATGTGATGCCGCCAATTGCTTCAATCACCACCGCGACAGAGGTTTGTAGAGATAGAACCCGTTCGAAAAGGGTTTGAGAAGCAATGAGTAATCCTGCGCCAATGATGCAGGATGCGGGCAAGAGATATTGGTGGCGCCATGTGCCGATCAGCTTGTGGCTAAGTGCGGCGATCAAAAGACCGTAAAAATAGACAGGGCCGATGAGTGCCGTAGAACTGGAAACAAGCAATGCGATTACGGCGAGTAGTTTCTTTGTCTCGCGCTCGTAATCAACACCCAAGCCCTTGGCGGCGTCCCGCCCGAGCGCCATTATGTCGAGCCGTTTGTGAATGGACATCAACCATACAAAACATGCCGCTGTCAGGACGAATGTTATCCAAGTCAGCTCAACGTTAACCGCGTTGAAACTCGCGAAGTTTGCCTGTTGGATGACAGAAAACTCCGAAGGATCAATAAGCCGGTTAATAAGCGATGTGATTGAACGAAAGAGCACACCAAGTATCAGACCCGTCAACACCATTCGGCCGATATCATGCACGCCGCGCAACACCATTCCGAAAAGGGCGAGTGCTGCTGCCGTCATGAATACTGATTCCACAGTAAATTTCATGACCGGATCAATTGACGCGTATCCCACGCCGCCAATGGTGAAAACCAGTGATGTTTGAATAAGTATATAGAGCGCGTCAAACCCCATGATTGACGGTGTCAAAATTCGGTTGGCAGTTAGAGTTTGGAAAACCATTGTCGAGAGCGCGACCGAAGTGGCGAACGTAATGAGCGCTAGGGCTTTGATCCCGCGGAATGGCAAGACAAATCCCCAGTTGCCCCGTGATTCCAGTGTCATGAATGCAAGCAATGCAAAAACTGCCAATGTCGCAAGGACTGCGAGGCGCGAAGGTAAGCTTAGATTATCCATGACGTGCCCGCCCATGTAATATCCACAAGAAAGCCGCTGCGCCGATCACACCAAGAATTGTACCCACAGGGATTTCGAACGGATATCGAATGACCCTTCCGAGAATGTCGCATGCCAACACCAAACCCGCGCCGGAAGCGGCGACAATGGGCAGTGTCTGGCGTAGGTTTTCGCCATAGATGCGCGCCACGATGTTGGGGACGACCAAACCAACAAAAGGGATCATGCCGATGCTAACTGTCGTAACGGCAGAGATAACCGCGACTATAGAAAGCCCTGTGATCATTGCCTGTTTGTGGTTGAGCCCGAGAGATTTCGCGGCATCTTCGCCCAAGCCGACAATCGTAAAACGATCTGCGTAAAGATACGCTACGCCTGCAAGGATACCTGCAATCCACAGAAACTCGTAACGTCCGAGCATTACGCCTGAAAACTCGCCGTTTATCCAAATGTCGAGGTATTGAAGCAGGTCGCGTTCGTACGCAAGAAATGTCGTGGCCGCACCAATAATCCCACCGTAAACAATCCCCGTAAGCGGAACCAGCATTGGATCATGTGGAGGCAAACGCCGTACCAGCGCGAGGAAGCCCGCGGTGCCGATAAGTGCAGTGACTGTCGCCGCGCCCATTTTCGCCCAAAGCGCTGCTCCGGGCGCCAGCAGTGTGATTACCACAAGACCGAACGCTGCGGCTTGCGCGGTTCCGGCAGTTGATGGTTCGACAAATTTATTGCGCGACAACATTTGCATGATGACCCCCGCAACAGCGAGGCTCGCACCAGCCAAAAGTGCAGCAGCAGTACGCGGGAGCCGTGAATAGAACAAAAGCCAAAGTCCGTCACCCGACAACGACGAGACCCCCGTAAAGCAACTTACGAGGGTCAAGCCTGTTAGGATGGCGATAATTCCGGACTTAGCTGCCACTTATGCTGCCAAAAGCGGATTTGATGATGTCGAGTGTTTCCAGAGTAGACTGAATGCCACCAGAGGCGATGTAGAATCCTCCGGAGTTCAAATGAACAATTTGTCCCTTTTGGGCGGCTGCCGTATCGGCGATGATCGCATTGTCGAGCGTCGCTGTTGCGCTTTCGCCTTCTGCGCCGATGGCGGCAACACGGTCAAGCACCAGTATCCAATCAGGGTTCGCCTCACGGACGAACTCAAAAGAAATGGACTCGCCGTGTGTTGTGTCTTCCAAGCCATCAACAGCTTCATCAAGGTCCAGTTCCTGATGCAACCAGCCAAAACGGCCGCCTGCGCCGTAGGCGGAAATCTTGCCACCATTTGTGAGCAGGATCAGCGCGGTTCCCTTTCCGGCAACGGCTTCTTTCGTTGCTTCCAATTCTGTATCGAGGTTCGCGATAAGAGAAGCGGCTTCATCTTCCTTGTCGAAGATTTTGCCATATGCCGTTAGGCGATCTCGCGTTTGGCCAAGCAGGTCGTCACCCCAAAGCGTCATGTCTACAGTCGGGGCGATTTTTGAGAGCGCGTCAACCTGTGTGGACGAGCGGCCACCAGCAATAATGAGTTCAGGGCCAGTTGCGGCAAGCGCCTCAAAGTCGGGCTCAAACAACGTGCCGATCTCGCCCTGATACTCTTCAAGGTAGGGCAAATAGGTATTGGAAGTCGAAGTAATTCCCTCGACCTTCAGTGCATCAAGCATATCCAGCGACGCCATATCGAAGACCGCAACGCTTGCAGGTTGCTGCGGAACAGTAGCGGTATCGCCATATGTTGTGATTGTTACGTCTGCTGCTGACACAGCGGTTGCGCAAAGAGCCGTCGTGGCTGCGACGATGAATGATCTAAGCATAAGAAGTCCTATTTCGAGTATGAGTATCCTGATCGTTTCTATAAGGTATTGAAGTAAGGCCGCGCAACCTGTAATCTGACAAAAAAGATAGGATATAGAATGCTGACTCAAACTGGGACGTTCAAAACCGAACAAGCTTCGAAGTACTTGAAGCAGTTATGCAAGCACTTCGCCCATAAGGTTGACGTGAAATATGATGATACACAGGGCGAAGCGGCGATGCCGTTCGGGCCTGCACGATTGGAGGCCAAAGAAAACGAACTGTCCGTTGAAGTAACCGGCGATGGCCCCGAGCAACTCGAGAAAGCGCGTCACGTGATCGATGTTCACTTGCAGCGCTTCGCGTTCCGAGAAGAGTTCGAAGCAATGGATTGGGAAGACTATAGCTAGGGTTGGCAACGCGCGGCACGCATATACTTAATTCCCCTCAGCTCGGGCCCTGCTGATGAGATTTGGATGTCGCCGTCATTTTCAAGCGCGGCTTTGTTGAGAGCAAAAAGCACTTTCCCCCAGCCGTGAGCATCGCTAGGCTCCTTTCCGCACTAAGCTGAAAGGAGCCTTCCAATGTCACTCTTCTCTAAACTCTTCGGCGGTGGAGAAAAACCCGAACCGAAGCCGGTCGAGTACAAAGGTTTCGACATTTTTCCAGACCTGATGGCGGAAGGTGGTAAGTACCGGTTGTCAGCTCGTATCGAAAAAACGGTCGACGGAGAGCGCAAGACCTGTGCTGTTATCCGAGCGGATGTTTTTGACAGCAAGGATCAGGCCGAAAGCATTAGTATCGATAAAGCGAAGCAAGTTATTGACGAGCAGGGCGACCGCATTTTCGATTAAGCTATCGCAACACTACGATCGCCTTTGATTGTGCAATGTGTGAGCGAAACTGGTTCGTTTCGTATGGCCCGTCTTTTCGTTTCGTATGGCCCGTCTTAGAGCCACCCGACGTCTGGCATCTAAGGTTTGCCGTTCTTAATCTAACCGCTTTTTGAATTTCAATGTCGCTGCCATAAGGCCAAAGACAGTGAAGCCGATCATCCACAGGATTTGTTCTCTCATCTCAAAGAGCGAGGCATCTCGCAAAACAACTCCACGGATCATATCCATGAAATGTGTCGCTGGCAGCGCTTGCGCGATGACTTGAACAGGCTGTGGCATGCCGTCAAAGGGAAACATAAACCCAGACATCAAGATCGAAGGCAGCAGGATGAAAACCGTCATTTGCATCGATTGAAGCTGATTTTTTGCAAGCGTGGAAACCACCAGACCAACTGACAGGCTCGCGATGATGAACAGCAGCGTCACAACAAGCAAAGCCCCCAGTCCGCCATTAATCGGGACATCAAACAGAACATGCCCAAGCCCCAAAATGATTGCGACCTGAATTAGTCCCGCAAAGATATAAGGGATAATCTTTCCAATCATGATCTCGCTCGACTTAACGGGCGTGTTGATGAGCATCTCCATATTGCCGCGTTCGCGCTCGCGCACAATGGCAGCAGATGTGAACAGGATCATGGTCATGGTAAGGATAACGCCCACAAGGCCCGGCACAATGTTAACCGCCGAGCGCTGTTCTGGGTTGAAGTAAAGCGTAACTTCAAACGTTGGAACCAGTCGGTTTGGTGGCAATCTCATCATCTCGGTTAAAGGCATTGCTCTGAGTGATTTGATCGCGCTCGCCACCATGGTGTCTGAGCCATCGACAATCCAATGCGCAACAGGGCGGCTGCTGGTTTGGTCTGTCGCATTCGGCAGGCCCAGCCCGATCGCGGGGCTTCTTGCAAATCGGTTGTCTACATCGCGGGGAATGATCAACGCAGCTCGCACGCGGGCTTCTGTGATTGCGATCTCGGCTTCTTGGGGAGTGGCGAAGACCTCTGTGAATTCGACAACCTGCGTGGCCTGCACAATTTGAGCGAGCGTTCGCGAGAGTTCTGTTTCGGCTTGGTCCACCAATGCAACAGGCACGTGGCGCAAGTTGGTGTTGATCGCATATCCGAACAGCATCAATTGGATCAAAGGTATCATTATGACCATGGCGAAGGTCATTCGATCTCTGCGCAGTTGGAGCAATTCTTTCTTCAGAACGGCGGCGATACGGCGCGGTGATATCATGCCTTCTGCTCCCGTGTTGCGCTGACGAATACGTCTTCTAGGTTTGGGCGTTGTTGCGTAAGGGTCAGGTCCGAAAACGTGTTGAGCAACGCGCGCAGCATTTCGACGGGTTGTGGCTCTGACTTATCCACCAAGACACGAAGCCGCGATCCAATTTGTGCGGTGGAGAGAACTTTGGGCTTTCCGTCTAGCTGATGTTTGACGGTGCGCAGCTCTGGTCCCTCGATCTCTACAACATCGGCTTGAAGGTTATCCATCAATTGGCGCGGAGAGCCATCGGCCTTTTTTGCTCCGTTTTGCAGAATGGCCAGCTTGTGACAGCGTTCTGCTTCGTCCATGAAATGGGTGGATACGATCATTGTCGCGCCCTCATCGACAAGATCAAACAGTTGCTCCCAAAACGTTCGGCGGGTTTCCGGGTCAACAGCAGAAGTCGGTTCATCGAGAAACAGGAGCTTTGGCCGATGAATAACTGTCGCAGCGAGGGATAGCTTCTGACGTTGCCCACCGCTCAAACTGCCGCAAAGTTGATCTACATTTGTCGTAAGATCATAGGTGTGCAGGAGTTCCTCAATTCGGCCTTTCACCGATCTTGCTGGAATCCCATAAATCTCGGCGGCGAATTTCAGGTTTTCGCGCACCGTTAAATCTCGATAGTACGAAAAGATCTGGGTCATGTACCCAATTTGGCTTTTGAGCGGTTCCGCCGCCTGCGGCATTGACTTGCCCAGCACAGTGACTTCTCCGCTGCTCGGCGTCAGCAGCCCTGTCAGCATTCGAATAGTTGTTGTTTTTCCGCATCCGTTCGGGCCGAGAAATCCGTAAATCTGGCCGGTTTGGATTTCGAGATCTAGGTTATCGACGGCCGTCTTCTCTCCGAATGTTCGGGTAAGGCTGCGTGTCGAAACAACGACATCTGTCATGGCATAGGAACCTGAACTGGTATGCCTGGGGGCAAGTCTGGTGAGGCAGAGGGCAGGTCAATTTCCGCAAGATAGACGAGCCTTGTCCGGTCATCTTTGTTCAGCCCGAAATAGGGCGTAAAAGACGGGTCGTCGCTGATCCACCGCACAACGCCATCCAAAGGGGCGTCGAGCCCATCAACATGAACTTCCAGCTTGTCCCCGGTTTTGAGCTTAATGCGATGCGGCTCTGGGATGTAAACACGGGCATATGGAACCTCGCCCGTTATGAGCACGGCAACCGGACTGCCCAGTGCCACCCGCTCCCCCAGGTTCCACGGTAAAGAATCCAAAATACCGTCGCGCGTTGCCACAACAGTCAACTCATCCAGAATGGTCTGCTCGGCTTTGACGGATGCTTCCTGTGCTCTCACGTTCGCTTCGGCAACGGCCAAATCCTCGGGCCTTGTGCCGTTCTTCAATTCCTTCAGTGTTTCCTTTGCGCTTCGCAATTCGGCGCGCGCTGAGTCTCTTACGGCCAGATTGTTCGCAACTTGCGCTTCGGTCACAATCGAGTTTTCGACCAGTTTTAGGTTTCGCTGATAGATGGCCTCTGCGTCAGCCAATCGCGCAACGGCACCCGCAACCTTGGCTTCGGCTATTGCGATCTCTTCCTCTCGGGCGCCAACTTGTAGCTTGAGTAAGGTTGCTTGTGCTTTTTCAAGCTCCGCTTGCGCCAGCGCCAACTTCGATGTTTGCAGGGTGCCGTCTAGTTGAACCAGTGTGTCTCCAACCTTGACCCTTGATCCTTCTGCGAGCGGTAGGTCCACAACAATTTCATTGGCTGTAGCGGTGAGCGCAACGCGGTCCCGTGCAAGAATTCCAAGCGCCACACTCTCGTCAGTTCGCGAGCATTGGTCGAGAAATGCGGGAAAAATTGCTGCAACTATCAACGGAATAGGAGACGTGAAATTTAGCAAGGGTTACCTCCAATCGCAGGCCGCGGAGTGTGTTAATGCCTTCTATTACTGATAAAAACAGCACCTCCCATCACAAACAAGCTCTAATCTTCGTCCAGTACTTGCGTTTCTTTGAAACACGACTGGGGTCTCCGTTTGATGCGGGATGTTCCGTGTCGCGGAGCTGGTTTGCCCAAATCATCTCGAGAATTCTTGGATTTACTAGTGATTATATACCCGAATATTCAGCATTAAGGCGGGGGAGTTACGCCTCTTGCACAAATGATTTTGTCAGTTTATATTATAAACAGGAGATTTAGTTTATGAAAAAACGTAGTCCATTAAGCCGAAAGTCTGCAATTGGCGGCGTCATAGAGGTGCGCGGGATCCTCGGAGCGGCGGTCGAGAACCTTGGTGTTCGGATTGTTGGTGGTGAATGGGCTGAAGGTGACGCAATCAGCAAAGAAGCCGATCTCGTTGAAGAGCTTGGTGTGAGCCGATCGGTTGTGCGCGAAGCGTTTCGAATTCTCGGAGCAAAGGGCCTTATCCGCAGTAAAACATCTGATGGTACGCGGGTGATGCTCCGTTCAGAGTGGCGCTTGCTTGATCCGGATGTCATGGACTGGCGTATCCAAGCTGGAGATACAATATCGCTTCTGGATGATCTCCAGAAGGTGCGCCTTGTCATGGAGCCTGGAATTGCGTTCACCGCGACACAGATGGCAACAGAAGAGCAGCGCGCAAGGGTTAAGGCTGCGTGGGAGCGTAAAGTTGCGGTGGCTGAAGAGCCCGAAGTGGACTCAGCCGAACGCCGTCAAAATTTCATTGATGCGGACTTGGATTTTCACCGATCGCTCATCGAGTGCGTAGGATCCGAGTTGCTTGAACAACTTTATGCGGTGATCGAAGCATCGATGAGTATCTCCATCGATCTTCAGATGGCTGCGGTCGGCTATATTTCTGAAATGGTGGGTATGGACGAAAGCCAACAACTCCACGAGGCTGTTTACAAAGCGTTCATGGATGGGGATGCCGAGCGTGCTTGCACAGCGATGCGAGAAGTGGTCGCGAGCGCGATCAGAGATATGCAGGACGGTTTGGCCCAGACAACCGAATAATTTCTATAATGGAGAAGAATATGCCCGATACGCTTCAGCCGCAGCTCATCGCGGCGGTCGCCGAACGCCTCGCTGCCCATGAATTCAAGGGGTGGTTCTATGGCGATTCAGTCGGATTCGAGGGGTTGGTTGCCGCAGCAGATTTGCTTGAAGATCCGAAGTGGATAGATTTCAGCCACGGGTTCTTCCGTGCATGGGCCACGCGCCGTCATCCATTCCACCCCGACGACAACACCGCGCCCGGCCATGTGATGTGTGATATCGTCGAGCGGACAGGTGACGAGGTTTTGAAAACAGCAGTACTTGATCTCGCGGAGCACCTTCGAAGTCGGCGTAAGATCGGGGATGTTGCCGTAACATTCGAAGACACGTTGCGCTCATTGCGGCAACCCTATGGTGGCGTTCAACTCTCTAAAGAGCAGAGCGAATTGATGAAGGATCCCGGCGCGGGTATCTGGCTTGATTGCATGCATTTCGACGCGCCGTTCTATGCACACCTGTCAAAAATTGATCCCGCGAACGATTGGGCAGAGACCGGGGTTCGCGAGATTCTTGGGTATCGTGAATTCCTGTTTGATCAAGAAACCGGAACGTATCGGCACTACTGGCTCGAGAAACTTGGCCGATCGCAAATTCCCGGTTGGGGCCGAGGGCAAGGTTGGGCTCTTTTGGGGATGCTGGATGTGCTGAAGTTCTGCGGCGATGCTCCGGCAGCGGATGAATTGCAAGAGCAGGCCATTGCTTTAGCGGAAACAATGGTCTCGTATCAGCTTGAGGACGGGAACTGGCATTGCATGGTGCACGAGCCGCGTTCCGGGCCGGAATCTTCAACCGCTGCATTTATGGCAACCGCATTTTATCGCGGGATGAAGCATGGCGTGTTGAGCAAGCGTTTTGAATTGCCCGCAGAGAAGGCATTCCGCGCGATGGTTTCGAACCTTGATGAAAAGGGAAATCTTCTTGGTGTTTCGGCAGCCGTCATGTCTGCTTTGGTAGACGAACATTATTGGCATGTTCCTCTAGATCGAATTGTCCCGTGGGGGCAGGGTCCGGTCTTGACTGCCGCCGCCGCGCGAAGTGCTTTCCTCGGCAAAGCTATCTCTTAGCAATTGAATACCAAGCTGGCCCATGCTGCGCGCGGGCCAGTGGTTTGTTGGCTTAATCGCCCGAGCGGATGTCGTCGTACATTCGTATCGTCACACCGCCGTCCATGACGATATTTTCTCCTATCATGAAGCGCGCTTCTTCGGATGCCAGCATTGCCGCCACGGCGGCTATTTCGTCGGGGCGACACAGTCGGCCGACGGGCTGCATGGCTTCAACTTTCGCGCGGGCCTTGGCGGCATCTCCCGTTGCGGCAAAGTCATTCTCGGCGATTTGGGTATCCGTGTAGCCAGGCGAAATCGCGTTAATAGCAATCCCTTTGTCTGCATACTCCAGCGCAAGAGAACGGGTTAGTCCAAGTAAGCCATGCTTGGCGACGGGATAGGGAAAAGTGCCTTTGATAATCGAAAACGCGTGATTGGAAATGATATTGATCACGGCACCATTTTGCTTGGCGAGCATGTCGGGAAGCACAGTCTTTGTGCAAGTCCAAGCGCCTTTCAGATCGACATTCATGCAGAGATCCCAATCATCATCGCTGGTCTCAAGTGGGGAGCGGAACACTGCGATTCCAGCATTGTTGACCAACACATCCACAGGGCCAAACCGTTCCAGAACGGCGGCGTGCATGGCCGTAACACTTTGGGTTTTGGATATGTCTGTTTTGACAAAAAGCGTCTCTGCGCCAGTTTCGCTTGCGATCTGTTCTGCAGCGTCTCTTCCCTTGTCTTCGTTCAGTTCCGCAATCACGACGTGCGCGCCTTCGGTCGCGAATCGGCGAGCAATTGCTTCTCCGATTCCCTGACCGGCACCGGTCACGATGGTGGTTTTCCCTTTTAGTCTCTGCACTTGATTGAACTCCTCGCTGCGCTTGTTGACTTTGTCTGATTAACTGATTATATCCTTTAACCGTCGAGATGAAAATACTCGAATTAAGATCACCTTTGGGAGGAGAATACATGCTCAATCGAGTTAAACCTGTACTTCTTATGTCGATTGCAGGGACGGCCCTGCTTGCCGGAACGGCAATGGCCGACGACAAAGAAATCGTCGCGATCTACAAGAGCGGAACGCAACAATACTTCATTGATCAAGGGGACGGCTTTAAAGCTGCCGCCGAAGAGCTTGGCTACACTGCCAAGATCATCAACGTTGAACTTGATGCAAACCTTGCCATCTCTGCGGTTTCCGACGCGATCGCATCCGGCGCAAAAGGCATTGGACTTACCGCACCAGATCAGGCGCTTGGCCCTGCGGTTGCGCGTTCCGCTGATGAAGCGGGCGTTTTGCTCGTAGCGACTGACGACCCGATCATGAAAGAAGACGGTAGCCCTGTTCCATTCGTTGGCTTTGATGGCGTTGCAATGGGCACCAAAGTTGGCGAGCGGGCTGGTGAGTTGCTGAAGGAAAGCGGATGGCTTGATGGCGCGCGTTACGGTGTTTTGAGCGTTGAAGTTCAAACGCTTTCGGTTTGTAACGACCGCACTGACGCGGCCAAAGAGCAAGTAATTGCGGCTGGTGCGAGCGCAGATAGCATCGTGCAGGTTTCATATGACGGCACAGCTGACACGTCTCTCGCGGCGACTGGCCCAGTGCTGACGGCGAATCCCGGTGTCGACAAATGGGTTGTGTTTGCCTGTAACGACGAAGGTGTGCTTGGCGCAAACAACGCACTTAAGAATGCGGGCTTCAATCCAGATGATGTAATTGCTGTAGGGCTTGGCGCTTATGAAGCGTGCCGTCCTTGGAAAGAGGGTATTCCTTCTGGCTTTAAAGCTGCGCTTTACATCTCGGGTAAGGATGTTGGTGACGCCGCAGCGCGCACACTCATCAATTCCATTGAGACTGGTGAAGATCTGCCGCTCAAGACTGTTGCAAACACGACCATCGTCGGCCCCGATAACTACGCCGATTACATGTCCTGCGACTAATAACCTCCCGGGCGGGCGCCAAACGGCGCTCGCTACTCACTACAGGAACAAAAGGAGCAGGTCATGTCATCTGCGATCCTCGACGTTCAGGGAGTCGGAAAGTCTTTTCCCGGTGTTAAGGCGCTCTCGAACGTTAGTATGAAGGTTTTCCCCGGAGAAGTTGTCGCGTTTGTCGGCGAGAACGGTGCCGGAAAATCCACCTTCCTTAAAATTCTTTGCGGAGACTACACGCTTGATGAGGGCAAGGTTGCCCTTGATGGTACAGAAGTAAGTCACGCAAGTCCGCTAGAGGCGCGAAACGCAGGTTTCCGTCTTGTCAGGCAAGAACCGGAAATTGTTCCGCATATCTCGGCGGCGGAGAATATCTTCATTGGCGAGTATCCGCGTCGCGCGAGCGGTCGTGTTGATCATGCAAAGATGCGGCAAATCACAACCGAAATGTTGGAGCGCTACGGTTTTGTCGGGGTGCTCGATATCGATGCACTTGGGCGCACGCTTTCACCCGCTCAGCAGCATATCGTCGAGATCCTCCGTGCCCTGAAGGACGGCGTCAAAGTCGTGGCTTTTGATGAGCCGACCGCGTCTTTGACGACCGAAGAGGCCGACCGTCTTTTCGCGTTGATCCGGCAGCTTCGGAAGGAAGGGCTTGGCATCATTTATGTTTCGCACCGTTTGCACGAGGTTATGGAAATTTCCGACCGTGTGGTGGTTCTTAAAGATGGTGTTCAGACGGGCGATTTGCGGATTGAGGAAACAACCGAGCAAGACATCGTGAACCTGATGGTCGGCCGTGAATTGGCGCACGGATATAGTCGCGACGAGGTTTCGACCCCTGAAGTTGTACTTGAGGTCGAGAATCTGTCCAGCCGTTGGCATCGCGATATTTCTTTTCAAATCAGAGCCGGCGAAATCGTAGGGTTCGCGGGGCTTGTTGGCGCTGGGCGTACTGAACTCGCCAAAGTGCTATTTGGCGAATTTGAGAAAAGCGGTGGGACAGTGAAAATTTGCGGAGAGGTGAAGACCATACGTTCACCAGCTGACGCTATTGCCGCAAACATCGGCTTTGCGCCGGAAAACCGCAAAGCGGAGGGGTTGATCCTCGTTCGCTCGGTAATTGAAAACGCATCAATGGCTGTATATTCGGCCCTCGCTCGCATGGGCGTGCTGCGTACGTCTGCGATGATTGAAAAGGTTTCCCCATTCATTCAGAAGCTGGAAATCAAGACGCCTAGCCTTGAGCAGGAAGTCGGCAAGTTGTCGGGCGGCAACCAGCAAAAAGTCGTTTTGGCCCGCTGGCTCGCGGCGGCTCCCCGTTTGCTTATTCTCGATGAGCCGACCCGCGCGGTTGATGTGGGTGCCAAGGCCGAGATTTACCGTCTGATCGACGATCTCTCCAAGCAGGGGTTGGCGATCATGATGATTTCCTCCGAGATGCCGGAGCTTCTGTCTATGTCAGACAGGATCATCGTCATGCGCGACGGACAGATTTCTGAACCAATAGAAAAACAGGATGCCACCGAGGAGGCGATCGTGAATCTCGCCCTCGGGACAAAGGCGGCCTGATATGCCCACGGAGGACAAAAAATTGAGTATCACTGAAAACGCAACGCTCCAGATTGCTTCGCCCAAGAGCAGTGCGCTGAAGCGGTTCACCAACTTCGTTGGCGCCGAAAACCTTTCGCTGATTATAGCGCTGATCATCATGGTGGCGCTCATCGCCACGCAAACCGAGTTCTTCTTTTCCGCGCGAAATCTGATGAATATCGGTCAAAACATGGCCGTGGTCGGGTTGATCGCGGTTGGTATGACGCTTGTCATCGTATCTGCGGGGCTCGATATTTCGGTTGGCTCTATCGCGGGCTGTGCGTCGGTTGTTTGTGCCCTGACGGTTACCCAGATGGGAACAGTGACTGGCGGCGTGTTTGCGGGAATGGGTATTGGTATCATTCTGGGTTTGATCAACGCGACGATCATTTCGATCCTGCGCGTAAACCCTGTTGTTGCAACGCTTGCGACATTTTCGGCCTTTCGCGGAGTCGCGTTTTTGATTGCGCCCGATGGCCGCCCTGTGGGCGTTCTTGATCCAAACCTTGCATGGTTGGGTTCTGGACGGCTGTTTCAGACAGAGAGCTTCCCTGGTCTTCCCGTTGCATTCCTGCTTCTCGTTCTGGTCGCTGTCGTGGCGCATTTCGTAATGACTTCTACGGTATTTGGGCGGTCAATCTATTCGATGGGTGGGAACCCCGTTGCGGCGCGCCTTGCCGGTATCAACCTAACGCGCATGCGCTATGCGATTTATGCGGTCTCCGGCGCTTTGTCAGGCCTCGCTGGCGTGCTTGTAACCGCGCGTACATCATCTGGGCAGCCAGCTTCCGGTACCCAGGGGCTTGAGCTCGAGGCGATTACGGCTGTGTTCCTCGGCGGCGCTCTGATGGCGGGTGGCAAAGGAACGATTGTTGGCTCCATGTTGGCGGTTTTGCTTCTGGCAACACTTTCAAACGGTATGAACCTACTCGGTATTCCAACATTCTATCAGCTTGTAGCCAAAGGTCTCTTGTTGGTTCTGGCCGTTGCGATCGGACAGTGGCGCCTTGCGCGCTCTGAAAAACAGCAGGCCAAGCTTGCGGCTGCAGGGAAGTAAATCCAATGCAACGCGTCACCCTCTCGAACGATCAGGTGTTGATCCAAGTTGTACCCGAGTTCGGTGCAAGAGTGGTCGCTCTGATCGATCGCCGATCTGGACGAGACTGGCTGATTAGCGGAGCTTGTGAGGGTGCCGCAGGAGATGACGCCGCCTATGGCGGTGCAGAGGCGAGAGGTTGGGACGAGTGCGCCCCAACTGTCGCGTCTTGCCATGACCCGAACTGGGGGCGGCGGCTGCGCGATCATGGGGATATGTGGGGCCGCCCGTGGGTTTCAGAAGAAAGCGAAGGCGCTCTTACCTATCGCTATATTGGGGAACAGTTTGCGTTTAGCCGAACGCTTCGCCTCGAGGGACCAAAGCTTCTGTGTGACTACGAGATTTCGGCGGGCACATCGGGCACGAAACTTCCATGGATGTGGAGTCAGCACCTGTTACTCGCAACCCGACCCGGCGAGCGAATTATACTCGATGGGGTGAGTAGTTGGGCAGAGTTTGGCAAGGAACCCGCAACCACTGACGTACTGGGTTTGGAGGCGGGACTGGTTCAAAAGAGCTACGGCAAAGTAACCGACCGCGCAAGCGTTGGAATTGACGGATCAGACGGCGGGATCCGCCTTGAATGGTGCGACGCGCAAGTCCCGTATTGCGGTGTTTGGATGGCGTTCGGTAACTGGCCGACCGCAGACAACCCGCTGCACCAAATGGCATTGGAACCGACAACCGCACCGTCGGACGACCTCGAAGGTGCGCGTTTGAACGGAACAGAACGCTGGCTTGAAGCCGGTCAAAAGGAACACTGGCAGATCGAGATAGAGCTTCTGCCGCCTAAGACAGATTAGAAGGAGCCGATCATGTCGGAAGAAAACATTCTTTATCGAGTTGAGGACGGCATTGCCTACCTCACCATCAATCGTCCGGAGAAGATGAATGCAATCACGGCTGCTATGGGGAGCCGCATTGCGCAACTTTGTCGGGAAATCGATATCGACGATAACGTAAAAGTGCTGATCATCGACGGTGCTGGCGATAGAGCTTTCGCCGCTGGTAGCGACGTGAACATGCTTGATGATCTAGGCACGCCATGGGATGGGCGCAACCGCGCGCAATATGATCGGGATTATGTGGAGCCGCTGCAGCGGCTTCGCAAACCCGCCATTGCAGCAATTGATGGATACTGTCTTGGCGGCGGTTTGGAGGTCGCGATGATGTGCGACATACGTGTGGCCACCCCGCGCTCAACGTTTGGCGCTCCGGAGGTGCAGCGCGGATGGCACGCTGGCGCCGGTAACACTTCTGTTTTGCCGCGTTTGATTGGTTACGCAAATGCCGCGATGTGGATTTTGACAGGCGACAGGTTTCCCTCTGATGAGGCGCTTCGGGTTGGTTTCGTCCAAAAACTCGTTGCTCCAGAAGACTTGATGAGCACCGCACAAGAGATCGCAAACCGTATCGCGAAAAACCCGCCGATCGCGGTTCAGTCAGCCAAAAACGTCATTAAGCGCAGTCAGGGAACATCGCTGGAGCAGGGGCTCTCGATGGAGAATGACGGCTACACGCTTTGCATGATGACTGAAGATGCCAAAGAAGGAATGGCCGCATTTGCCGAGAAGCGCGAGCCGGTATTCCGAGGTAAATGAAAATGAAGGACCAAACGATGACGGATACGGCCACAAATACACGCGCGCCTCTCGAAGGACTCAAGGTGCTGGACCTTACCATCGCAATGGCGGGTCCACTCTGTACGCAGCGGATGGGCGAAATGGGTGCCGAAATCATCAAGATTGAGGCACCTGGTGGCGGTGATTTTTCGCGCCATGCGCCGATGGCTGGCATCACCAAATTCGGCGATGCAACTTGCTTTGTGACGCTGAACCAGAACAAGAAATCGCTAGTACTTGATCTAAAGTCTGATGCTGGCCGAGAGGTTCTCTATCGATTGGTTGAGCAAGCAGACGTTTTGATCCAGAATTTCCGCCCTCGGGTGGCAAAAAAGCTGGGAATTGAGTACCAAACCCTTCGCGAAATCAACCCGCGTCTCGTCTATGGGTCTGTCTCTGGATACGGCGAAGATGGTCCGATGAAGGACCGGCCAGGTCAGGACCTTCTTTTGCAGAGCTTTACCGGACTGACGATGAACGGCGGCAAGGCCGGAGAGTTGCCTCAAGCCAGCCCGCTTTACATGGTTGATGTTTCGGCCTCGCACATGGTGTGTGAGGGGGTGTTGGCGGCGCTAGTCGCCCGCTCGATCACGGGCGTGGGGCAGGAAGTCAAAGTGACAATGCTGAGCGCTATAATGGAAATGCAGTGTCAGGAAATCATGTCCTATATCACTGCCGATGCCCCACCCAAGCGCGGCACCTCTCCACAGGTTTCGATCTACCAGGAGCCGCCCTATGGTATCTACAAATGCTCCGAGGGATTTCTTTCCATCGCGCAGGCGGATCTGGATGTACTGGCCGAAGTACTGAAGCTTCCCAAGCTATCCGATATGAAGCTCGCACGACCAGAGCAATCGAATGGTGATGCTGTTGCGGAGTGGCGCGATGATATTTATGCGGAGTTGGCGGCGCTGTTCCTTACAAATACGGCAACTCATTGGGATGCACTCCTCGCGCCGTTGGGTGTTTGGTGCGTTGTTGTGAACGATTACGACTCCTTCCTGAACCACCCTCAGACACAGGATAAGCTAATTGAAGTCGAGCATCCTGTTGGTGGGAAGTACACAGCGGTTGCGCCAGCGATTTCCTTCTCGGACAATCCGAAACCATCCGTAAAACATGCGCCGCAGTATGGCGCGGATACCGTTGATATCCTCGCTTCATTCGGTTTCAGCGGCGATGAAATTTCGACGTTGGCAGAAAATAAAACCGTTATTGCGGGATAAGGCTGACAATGAAAATTACAGCGCTTCAAACCTATCTGGTTCCACCGAGATGGTTATTCTTGAAGGTGGAAACAGACGAGGGGATTTCCGGCTGGGGAGAACCAGTTCTGGAAGGTCATGCAGAGACGCTCGCCGCAAAGATTAAGGAGCTCGAGGACTTCTTGATCGGATCTGATCCTCTGCGGATAGAAGATATCTGGCAAATGCTCTATCGGAACGGGTGTTATCGTGGCGGCCCTGTATTGATGAGCGCACTTGCCGGTATCGACATGGCGCTGTGGGATATCAAAGGTAAGTACCTTGGCGCGCCGGTTCATTCGCTGCTTGGTGGACCTGTTCGCGACAAGATCCGCACGTATTGCTGGATCGGCGGTGATCGCTCTGAAAACCTGATTGAAGGTGTGCTGGCGTTAAAGGCGCAGGGTTACTCGGCCGCAAAAATGAACATCTGTGAAGAGCTTCAGATCGTCGACAGCTATGCAAAGATTGATGGCATCGTCCGTAAGCTTTTCGAGTTGCGAGAGGCTGTGGGCACATCAATGGATTTGGCATTTGATTTCCATGGCCGCGTTCATGGCCCTATGGCTAAAGTGCTGTTGAAAGAACTTGAAGCGATTAGACCCATGTTCGTTGAGGACGCCGTGGTTTCTACGCAGGTTGATCTGATGGCCGAGCTTGCCAGCACCACGTCAATACCGCTGGCGATCGGAGAACGCCTACATTCTCGCTATGATTTTAAACCGGTTTTCGAGAAACGTGCGGCCAGTATCGTTAACCCAGACACGGCCCACGTTGGCGGAATCTCGGAAATGGTGCGCATCGGTCATTGGGCCGAGGCTTATGATGTCGCGCTTGCACCGCATTGTCCACTTGGCCCGATTGCACTTGCCGCAAGTTTGCAGGTGGACGCAGTGTGTCACAACGCCTTTATTCAGGAGCAAAGCCTTGGCATTCACTACAATTCGACGAGCGACTTGGGGGATTACACCTTGCCCGGCGCTGGTTTGACTGTGAAAGATGGTTATCTCGACATACCAAAAGGGCCGGGTCTAGGTATTGAAATTGATGAGGAAAAAGTCGAGCGCGCCGCAGCTGAAGGGCATCGTTGGAGAGCTCCGGTTTGGCGGCATGAGGATGGCTCGATCTCTGAGTGGTAACACTGACTATTGGGTCATGAATTCTCGACGCAAAAAGGAGGGGCTAACGGATGGATAACACAACAAGACTTGCCGAAATGCTCGCGGAGATTGGCGCAGATTGGGCCATTCTGACATCTCCAGACTCTGTGTGTTTTGCGACTGGCCATGTTGTCCCGATCGAAATTGGCCCTTCGCCATTTTCTGGTGGCCCGACGACGGCCTTCGTAAGCCGAGACGGCGTAGCGGGCGTTGTTTGTCCGAATACCGATGCAGGACAGGCGATCGACTGCGAAGAAATCTCCTATGCTGGGTTTGCGTGCTCCGTTGTGGATCAGGTTAGCAACTACCTTGCAGCGGTGAAGACGATGTTGGAGAAGCTGGGTGTCGTGGGGCGTGTTGCTGTTGAGACTGCGAGTTTGACTGCGGCATTAGCAGACCTTCTGCCGGCAGAACGCAGTGTAATCGACGACTCTCTCAAACGCCTAAAGGCGATAAAAACGACGAGAGAAATTGGTCTGTTAACACGCTCTGCAGAAGTCGCAGCGCTTGGCCAAAAAGAGGCCGCTGGGATTTCGATTTCAGGACGTACGGAACTGGATGTTCTGAACGGTATTCGTGCACGAATGGAAACTGAAGCCGGAACGCGTTGTGCGCTCGCGGGTGAGTTCCTCGCTGGAATCGAGCGGTCCTCAACTCTCGGTCTGATGCCCGGAGCCTATGAGTTGCAAAAGGGCGATCCAGTTGTTTGCGATTTGGCGCCGCGCGTTCAAGGATATTGGGGAGATAGCTGTAGTAGTTTCGTTGTCGAAGCTGAGAAATCCGATGAATTTGCGAAAATGCACCAAGCGTGTTTTGAAACGCTCCAGTTTGCTATTTCCGAGCTAAGGCCAGGGTTGAAAGTTTGTGATTTTGACAAGCTATTGCGAAATCACTTGAAAGAGTATGGCTATTCCTACCCGCATCATTCAGGCCACGGGATAGGAACTTCCGTCCACGAATGGCCGCGGTTGGTTCCGGATGAAGCAGCGATGATCGAGGAGAACATGGTTTTGATGGTCGAGCCGGGAAGCTATGTTCCCGGTCTCGGTGGCGTGCGGTGTGAGTTTATGTTGCGCGTTACAAATAGCGGCGCGGTGCCAATGGCAACGTTCTAAGTTTTCGCCAGTGTGTCATATCACCCGATGACGTTATGATCCGGACCATAGGGGAAGCCGGTGATGTTTTCGTTACCGTTTTCCGTTATGATTAGAATGTCATGCTCGCGATATCCGCCAGCTCCGGGTTTGCCTTCGGGTATAGTAAGCATTGGCTCCATTGAAATAACCATGCCGGGCTCAAGCACCGTGTCGATATCCTCGCGCAATTCGAGGCCTGCTTCGCGGCCGTAGTAGTGGCTCAACACACCAAAAGAATGGCCGTAACCGAAGGTCCGGTATTGCAGCAAATCACGTTTGGCAAAGAAGTCGTTGATCTTGTGCGTAACCTCGGAACAGGACGCGCCGGGCTGTAGTAAGCTCATGCCATATTCATGGGCCGCCACATTTGCTTCCCAGATGCCGAGGCTCGCCTTATCGACGGTTTCAACAAACAGAGTGCGCTCCAACGCCGTGTAGTAGCCCGAAATCATCGGAAATGTATTCAGGCTTAGGATATCGCCGCGTTCAAGCCTTCTGCTCGTCACTGGATTATGTGCGCCGTCTGTGTTGAGGCCGGATTGGAACCAAACCCACGTATCGCGATACTCTGCATCAGGAAAGCGATGCGCAATTTCGAGCTCCATTGCGTCTCGGCCCGCCATAGCAACATCGATTTCTCTTGCTCCGGCCTTGATTGCGTCGCGAATTGCATAGCCGCCGACATCTGCAGTTGCGGCACCCGCACGGATTAGGTCCAGTTCAGCGGATGATTTGTGAAATCGCTGTTTCATAGTGATCGGAGCGATATCAACTTTGCTTGCAGGCTCTAGAAATTCATCAAGCAGTGCCATCTGAGCAATCGATAGGTGATCGCCCTCAAATCCGATTGTTTTGCCAGTTCCGGTCACAGAACGGATCGCGCGCCAGTAGTTGTTTCTCTGCCAGTCAGTGTAGGTGATGTTGTCACCATAGCAGCGTCGCCATGGTTGGGCGGCGTCGATGCCAGCGCTGAAGGTGACGGTATCCGATTGTGTCACGACTTGAGCGTAGGGTCGGCCGAAGGAGCAATACAAAAACCCAGAGTAGTAGGCGACATTGTGCATAGATGTCATGACACAGGCATCAATGCCTTGTTCGGCCATCTTTGACCGCAGTCCGGCAAGGCGCGTTTCATACTCAGCATCCGCAAACGGAAGCAGTTTCTCTCCTTGATGGAAACGATAGTATTCTGGGCGTGCAATCCCGCTTGTGTTGGCTGTTCTGTCCATCGGTTCACTCCTGTTCCAGCCGCTCGTTTCGGTGGGGAGTGTGCCTGTTCGCTGTATGCACCTTCCCTCACCTTATTGCGGCAAAGTCAGATCCCGGCGTTCAGGATGGTTGGGTCGGGAGACTATGATTGGCATTCAATCACCGGCGACGCCATCGCCGTTCCCTTCTTTCTGGTTAAGCCAATACGGAAACTCAAATCAAGAGTGATTGCAAAATAGAGATCCATGCGCGCCAAAAACTTGCTTCAATGCGAAATTACTCCTGCAAGTACTCGATCAGATGTTTGGCGATTTCATCGGGCTGCTCGGATGAAAGCGCATGTCCGGCATTCGGTATTTCGACATAGCTTACTTGATCGCCCAGCTCAGCTTTCAGCTTCTTTCCGGCCTTGTCGGGCGGTGCGATATAATCGTCCGCGGCCTGAATAATGAGAAATGGTTTTCCACCGGCTTTTTTGAAGAAATCTTCACTGATCATGCTTGCGGCAAATGTTTCTGCTTTTCCTAAATCTGGGTACCATCCGTTCAGCCAAACGCTGGCGTCATTCCCCTTGGAAAAGAAAGCGCATTGAAGGCTTTTGGTTCGGTCCTCGTCAGATTGTGTCAGGTCAAACGAGCCAAAAAGGCATTTCTGTTGGTCCTCTGATAGCGAGCCGCCACCCGACGCCATGAGCGCCAGCTTTTCCACTCTGTCTGGAAATAGGGTTGTAAAGGTTCGCGCCAGTCGATTGCCCCAAGCATGGCCGACAAGGCTTACGCTCTCAATTCCAAGACCGTCAAAACTTGCTTTCAGATCGTGAGCAAAGGCACTCATCGTAATGTTTTGCGGGGTCAGGTCGCCGCTGCTTTTTCCGATTCCGCGCGGCTGAACGAGCACGACACGGTAGCCTGCCTTGGCCAGACGCGTCACGATTTTCGAGTTATATTGCTCTGTGTAGTCCTCTACGCCGCGCCCCAAAGACGGAATGATAGAGACATATGCGCCGTTGTTCGGGTCTTCGGCAAAGATGCGCTCGTGATTTGATGCATCTTGGTGATTGATAATCGTATCGCGGACAAGAAAATCATATGCGGGCCATGTTGGTTGATCCGATCCATGAATCGGGCCCGCAAAAATGGCGGCGAAAAAAGCAAATGCGATGCGTCTAAGTAGCGGTTGAGTTGGCATAACTGTTTCCAATACTTCTAATCTAAGGGTGTAACAGATTTTTGGGTTTGAGATTGAGCGAGGCTGAACACCAAATGGCTCTATCCAAGGCAGCGATTTTCCTTCGCCTGTTTGCCTGAGTCAGACTATTTAGAGGCCTCTCTAAAATACTCCCAAGCATCCCTGCTTTCGCCATTTGGGAGCGTGCAGATACCCTTTTGCGAGCCATCGTCGGCTGTGACGATTTGATAGGATCCGCCACTTTCAACGCAGAATGCTGCCGCTGGGTTAACCATTTTCGTGGATTCAGCATGGGAGGCGCGCAGGTATTCCCAACCATCTACAGCCTCGCCATTTGCCAACTCGCAGCTTCCATCTTCAAGATTGTAGGTTCCGCCATTTGCATTGCAAAACGTTGCCGCTGGATTTGCGATTTTCGGTTCTGGTTCATGTGCTTCTCGGAGCATACCCCAAGCGTCTTGCTCGGTTCCGTCGCTCATTCGGCAAACTCCGTGGCTTCCGTTTTCGTCTCTTTTTTGCCCGTAGAAGCCGCCTTGGTCGATGCAATAAACCGCTGCGGGGTTTGCGAGCGTAACGCCAGCATCGGCGAGCGTGTCGCTTGGCGAGAATATAGTAATCCCAAAAGTCGCGATCAACAGAATAAGGGCGGTAAGCCTCTTAGAAATAAAGGTAAATCCAATGGAAGGTTTCATAATCGAGCCTGTTCAGAAATCAGAATAATATCGCAAATTTAGTAATGCCCGTGTAAAGCATCACACAGTTTTCGCGTTATCTTACTTCAGAACAGGTTGGCGGCAATCGATTTTAATATGGTCTTTTTTGTCAGAGTCGCCTCGGCCGCATCTAGAAACGCAAGCGGAATGCCAACCCCGCGATAGGAGCTGTATCGTAGGATTGCTTCGAGACAGTCTTGCCAGATGTTGTTTCAAGCGCAAGCTCCCCGCCGAATTCTGCGCCGGCAAATGCACTAAAGCTCAGTCCTGGATTCGGGCTATATTCAAAAGACACAACAACGGGATAACTCTGGTCTTCGCCAACACCGCTTGGCGCGATACCTTTGTCATCCAATCGAAAACGAACGCTCTCGCTTCGTGCGGTCAGGCCGACGGAGGTCGTATCAGTAGTGGCGTATTTCAGCGTTAACCCTGGGCCTTGTGTCGCGCCGAGGCCTGATCCGGTTGTCAGATTCAGACGGTCTGTAATGTCCCAATCGATTAGCAATGCAGGGAAGAGCTCAAGATCATCGTTACCGATTTGGGTAAAAGCCCCAAACGCTGGACCGATTGTCAGATTGTCGCGAACTTTCCAGGAAATACCGCCGAACACCCCGTAGGTCTGACCATCAGAAGCATCGACACCTTGCTGGTAATCCCACCGGATTGAAGGCGCGAGAAAGACATTTGCGCCGCTATCCAGCTTAAAGCGAACAGGAACAGCGAGACGAATGTCCTGAATATCGGTCCATGGCTGCGTTGCGGTGTTGGCAAACTCATAGTCGAACTGTCCGAGGCTGACGGAAAGCCCAACCGCTGTTCCCGATGCGCTCGTATTAAGTCCTGTCACACGCAGGAAACTGCGCGTTGCGGTGAATTCATTGCCGTCATCAAGCTTTGTGTCGCTCTGGTAGGAGGTCAGTCCATCAACCTGCGTGCTCCAGCCTGTCATGGATTGAGCGTGCGCGGTGCTGATTGTGAAGGATGCCGTGATTGCAAGAATATAGCGCTTCATTGGATTGCCTGCCTGTTAAATTTCGACCGAGTTTTAATTGGTTACGAAGCATCCCGCACTTCAGATCACAAAAATATGAGTTTAGTTCACAATTAGATGCTTGTTGGTCTGTATGCCACAAAAGCACAACGATTTCAGGCCGAGCGTTCAGAAATTTCAATACGTTGCTGATTGTTTGCGGAATTCTGGATGGCTTCCACGACTTTGAGGCTGCGTAATCCTTCGCGACCGCTTACGCGCGGCTCATCATGGCCGCGTATTACAGCAGCAAAATGCCTGATTTGATTTTCGAGAGGATCGGCCGGAATGACTTCGGCTTTTGAGGTTCGCATCGGGTTAAGCCAGCTTCGCTCGCCGTCGTTCTGCCAAAGTTGTAGATCTGGCAGCGAAAGTGATCCGTGCGAGCCGCCTATCAAATAACAACTCGCTTCACTTTGCGGATAAGCGTCGTTCTCTCCGGATGTATGCTCCCAACTCCATGGGGCAACGATTGCATCAGAGACAGTGATCGTGCCGACGCCGTTTTCCTTGAAATGAAATACCGCTCCTGCAAGATCCTCGTTTTCAAACCCGCGCTGGGCTGGCGTGGCCATGGCTTGCACCGCGGTAATCTCGCCACATAGATGGCGAATGAGATCAATATCATGCACCAGATTGACCGAGATTGGCCCCGCCCCCTTTTGTGTCCGCCAAGGGGCAACCTCGAAATAGTCATCAGGCTTGTAGAACCACGCCGTCGCCTGAACAGAACGGACTTCGCCAATGGCGCCAGATTTAATCAGCGAATGGGCCTTTTCGATAAGCGGATTGTATCGCCGATGGTGCCCGACAAGAATTGGAACGCCCGTCTCCTCGGCCTGATTAACCAGCCGCTCACCCTCCGCCGCAGACACGGCCAGCGGCTTTTCGACAAGAGCAGGAATGCCATGCCCAATACAGCAAAGACCTTGGTCTACATGCAGGGTCGTTGGCGTTGCGATGATAACGCCGTCGGGCTTGGCTTCAGTAAGTGCCTCAATCAAATTAGCAAAGTGGGGTATGCCTTTTGACTGGGCGAAAGCGCGCGCTGCTTCACTAGGGTCAATAATTGCCGCAACACCAACGCCTTTTGTTTTTTCGATCGTCGAGATGTGACGTTTTCCGATCAGGCCAGCGCCGGAAACGGCAAGTCTAACATCGTTTGTCATAAGGCCTCTCGCTGCGTTACGTTCAGTGTGTTGCTATGAGTATGGCTTGAAATGAAGCGGTAAGGCAAAGCGAACTGGCGGGGCAATGTAGCTTTATTCATGCTTGATCTAAAGCTGATAACAATTTGCGAGAAACGAATGGGAGCGCATATGGAATATCTGGATTTTCTTGTTGAGCTACACGGGAATGCAGAGCGCCAAGGGCCCGGTGGGGATGAACAGACACGCCGTGCAGTTGAGCTTTCGGGCCTCGCGAACAAGCAAGGATTACGCATTGCGGATATTGGCTGTGGAACAGGAGCGTCCGTGCTTACTTTGGCGAAGATGCTGGATGCCGAGATTACCGCAGTAGATTTCCTTCCTGCTTTTCTCACTGAGTTGAGCTTGCGCGCCGCTTCAAATGGAGTTTCTGACCGGATAACGACAGTCGAAGCGTCTATGGACAAACTCGAATTTGAGCCTTCCTCATTCGATGCGATCTGGTCGGAGGGGGCGATTTATAACATCGGTTTTGAAGCAGGAGTCCGCGATTGGCGACAATACTTGAAGCCCAATGGAATTCTAGCAGTCTCTGAGCTGACATGGCTCACGGAGACGCGCCCACAAGATTTGGAGCGTTTCTGGAATGAAGCGTACCCCGAAGTTGGGACGGCATCAGAAAAGCTATCTGTTCTTGAACGCAACGGTTACACGCCACTTGGATATTTCCCCCTTCCTAAGGAATGCTGGATGGAGAATTACTATCATCCAGTGCGGAGGAAGCTGAACAGTATGCGAGTCAAATATAACGACTCCGAGGTGGTTCCGAAGTATGTGGAGCAAGAACTGCAGGAGATCCGGCTCTATGAGGCACATTCAGATTACGTGAGCTACGGTTTTTACATCGCCAAGAAACTTACCGATTGATTACGAAGCGTCTTGCCCGCAAAGTGGCAATGAAATTGATTGAATATTAATAACTTCCACGACGATGCGTTCGGCGCGTCCAATAAGACTTAACGTCAAACACCCGATGAATCAGGGGGACATAATGCAAGACGGATTCCGGCAAACAACCTTCGGGACAGCAGTATTACTCTTGGCAACTATCGGCATGGGGGTTGTCCTGTTTCCGTTCTGGAAGGCGATCTTCTGGGCCGTTGTCCTGACGATTTTGTTCTGGCCACTTCGCGAAAAGCTGATGAACTGGCTAAACGGGCGCAAAACACTGACCGCGACGATCATTGTTTTGATGAACCTGCTTTTCATTCTTTTCCCAGCACTGTTGATCCTCGGCATTATTGCAGAAGGTGCTGTTTCGGTGCTTTCGCAAGTTGAGTTCGATTCATTCCCGCCGGGAAAAATGCTTGAAACGATTTCCGGTAAATTCCCAAGGCTTTCAGATGCGCTAGCAACGCTTGGAATTGATTTTGCCGCGATCAAATCTGTACTCGGCAATATGTTCGCGTATATCGCGCAATTCCTTGCGACGCACCTCGCTCAGATCGGGCAGGGTGCATCGACATTGGTATTCCAAGGCTTCCTCGCGTTTTATGTCTTGTTCACGTTCCTGCTTTTTGGCGATCGCATGTATGAGTCCTGCTTTGCGGTTATTCCTGCGTCTCGTGAGCATAAGCAGAAGTTCTTCACTGCTTTCTCGGAAATGGCGGTCGCTACGATTAGGGGCATGGTCTCTGTTGGGTTCGTTCAAGCCTTGCTTGGCGCGATAATATTCTTCTTCCTCGGCATCGATAATGCTGCGTTTTGGGGCGCTATTATGGGGCTGCTTTCTGTGATCCCGCCATTTGGCGCAGGGTTTATCTGGGGGCCTGCTGGTATCGCGATGGTGCTCTCTGGCGATACTGTGGACGGCATCATACTGCTCGCCTTTGGGGCGGGCGTTATCAGTATGTCTGATAATGTGGTGCGGCCAATTGTTGTTGGACGCGCGAGTAGCGTTCCAAGTTTTCTGATCCTTGTTACAACGCTTGGTGGGCTTGCTGTATTCGGGCTTACGGGGCTTGTTCTGGGGCCTGTGATTGCGGCAGTGTTTCTTTCGATCTGGCAATTGCTTTATGATGAAAAAAAGAAAGCCGCATCTTCAAGCATTGATGATGAAACATTGGGAACATTTTCCCATAAGGAGTGAGTTATGAGTTCTGTGCTGTACTTTGGGTTACTGCTGATCCAGCTTGCAACAGCAGCACGAGTCATGACGCGCCCGAATAGAGCACCCGCGTCACGTATCGCGTGGCTGGCGATCATCTTCTCAATTCCGGGTCTGGGCGTCATCGGGTATTTGCTTCTTGGCGAAACCAGTATTGGCAAAACGCGGGTGGAGCGGAAAGCGAAACTCAATGCCGAACTTCGCCAGATTGCGGACGTGCCCGATTATGAGGGGTCAGCGAGCGGAATCGAAATGCCGGCGCGGTTCAGGTCGATTTTCAACCTTGGGCAATCTATTTCTGGCATGCCTGCTGTCGGGGGTAACGCAGCTGAACTGCTCGCAGATTCCGAGACCGCAATTGATGCGATGATAAAGGATATCGATAACGCAAAAGAGCACGTTCACTTGGTGTTTTATATTTGGCTCACAGACGAAAGCGGCACCAAGATGGTCGACGCGCTGGTTCGTGCCGCGCAGCGAGGCGTGACCGTACGCGCAATGGCGGATGATCTTGGGTCGCGCGACTTAATCAAAAGCGAACTCTGGAAGGTTATGGAGCGCGCTGGTGTCAATCTTGCTGTGGCGCTTAAGATCGGAAACCCACTCTTGCGCATGTTTGACGGACGGCTTGATCTGCGAAACCACCGCAAAGTGCTCGTCATAGATAACGAGGTAACATACTGCGGTAGTCAGAACTGCGCCGACGCTGCATTTTCGCCAAAGCCGAAATTCGCGCCTTGGGTAGATGCTGTTATGCGATTTACGGGGCCTGTCGTGCTCCAGAACCAGATGGTTTTTGTGTCTGATTGGATGACTTACACGGACGACGATATTCTTGATGTTGTCAGATTAGAAATTCCCCACACCAACGAAGGCTTTCCCGCGCAGGTTATCGCAACTGGCCCGACAGTTCGATTTGGCGCAATGTCGGATATGTTCGCTGCGCTTATGCATGCGGCGACTGACGAGCTTATTATTACGACGCCCTATTATGCGCCGAATGAAGCGATGCAGTCTGCTTTGCGCTCCGCGGCGAACCGAGGTGTGAAGACGACAATCGTATTCCCGGCCCGCAATGACAACTTCTCCGTCGCTGCAACGTGCCACAGTTATTATCAGGAACTGCTCACATCAGGTGTGCGGATTATGGAATACCCTCTTGGGCTTCTGCACACAAAATCGCTCACGATTGATGGGCAAGTTACATTGATTGGCTCTGCAAATATGGATCAGCGTAGTTTCGATCTGAACTACGAAAACAACATTGTGTTTTACGATCCGGAAGCAACTTCACAACTGCGGGATCGGCAACTCGAGTATATTGCAGATAGCAACGAAGTATTGTTGTCTAATGTTGAAAGTTGGCCATGGCGGCGGCGGCTGTGGAACAACGTTATGGCCGTCATCAGCCCCGTGTTGTGATACCATACTGAATGGGCAACTGTGCCGCCTGGGTTGTATTATTCTTGGGCGCCAACAAAGTTTATCGTGCTAATTTGAAGCTTTAAGATTTACTGAACAAAAATTGGATGCACCAAATCGCATTTGGAGAAGGACAATTTGATATGAAACAACTCTATTCGTACATAACCAAGACTTGCATCGCCGCAGCGCTCGGCGTGGTCGCTAGCGTCGCTATCGCACAGGATGAGCCATTGCCTTCGTGGAATGACGGGCCGTCAAAAACGGCGATCCTCGAGTTTGTTGCTGCGGTTACGGAAGAGGGCGGGAGCGATTTCGTGCCAGAGATGGATCGCATTGCGACCTACGACAATGACGGAACGCTTTGGGTCGAGGCTCCGATCTACACACAGATATTGTTTGCGCTTGATCGGATCAAAGAGATCGCCGCAGACCATCCGGAATGGCAGGATGACCCTGTCCTGAAGGCCGCGATTGATGGTGATATGGAAACCATTGCGAAATCGGGCGAGAAAGGTGTAGCGCAGATACTTGCTGTAACACACACGGGCATGACCACCGATGAATTTGCTCAGATCGCGACAGATTGGATTACGACAGCCAAGCACCCAACGATGGATCGCCTGTATACAGATTTGACATATCAGCCGATGAAAGAACTACTGGCATATTTGCGAGAGAACGGGTTCAAAAACTATATCGTATCAGGTGGCGGCGTGGACTTCATGCGACCATGGACACAAGAAATCTATGGTATTCCGCCAGAGCAGGTGATCGGGTCGAGTGTCGTAACCAAATTTGAAATGCGTGATGGGACTCCAGTATTGGTGCGCGAACCAGAGCTGTTTTTTTATGATGACAAAGAAGGCAAACCTGTTGCTATTCAGAAGTTTATCGGCAAACGCCCAATCGCGTCTTTTGGGAACTCGGATGGTGATTTGCAGATGCTGCAGTGGACTTTGGCGGGTGAAGGCCGCCGCCTTGGGATGATTGTTCATCACACAGACGAGGAACGAGAGTTTGCCTATGATCGTGACTCACACGTTGGAACGCTTGTGGACGGGTTGGACAATGCAGAGGCGGAAGGCTGGCTCTTGATTGATATGAAGTCCGAATGGAACACGGTGTTTACTGAAGAGTGACCTTACCATAGAGGGATATCCCTTTTTGTTTACACGTTAAGGTTGAATTGATAGGGTGACGGTACTGTTAACTGAAAGGCATGTACCGTTACTGTCCATTCTCTCATAGTTCCGGTTGTTCTTGCGGGTGGGTCCGGCACGCGGCTTTGGCCTTTGTCGCGCAAGAGTTACCCCAAACAGTTCTCCAAGCTGCTTGGAGAGGATACTCTCCTTCAGTCGACTCTGCGGCGTTTCAAATCGAATGAGTGCATTGAATTCGCGCCACCAACGGTGATGACGCATTCTGATTTTCGGTTCATCGTCAAAGAGCAGATGGACGAAATAATTCCCGAATGCGGGCCGATTTTTCTGGAGCCATTTGGTAAGAATACTGCGCCAAGTGTGCTCGCTGCTGCCTATCACCACGCGGCTTTGAATTTAGATGCGCTGCTTTTGGTTGCGCCTTCTGATCATGCAATCTCTGATTACGAGGCTTTCCATGCGTCTATATCGAAGGGTTTGCATGCGGCGCGCGAAGGTCATTTGGTAACTTTCGGAGTGACGCCTACGCGTCCTGAAACGGGATATGGGTATCTCAATATCGGTGATAGTTCAGCAACCTCACCGGTGGCACGCGTCGACGCATTTGTTGAGAAACCGGATATTGCAATTGCGACTGAAATGGTTGCTTCAAAGAAGTTCCTTTGGAACTCAGGGATGTTTCTGTTTAAGGCAAAAGCGATCATTCAGGCCTTTGAGACACACGCGCCACAGATGTGCGAGGCAGTGCGGTTGGCCGTTCGATCTGCGCGCCGAGATTTGGATTTTCTTCGGCTAGACGAAGCACACTGGCGAGAGGTTAAAAGCATCTCGATTGATTATGCGGTGATGGAAAAAGCCGACAATCTTTTTGCGGTGCGATACTCTGCGGATTGGTCAGATCTCGGCGGTTGGGATGCGGTTTGGCGCGAAGCATCAAAAGACAAATATGGTGTCGCGACGAGTGAAAATGCGCATGCGATAGAATGCCAGAACACGCTTCTTCGCAGTGAGAATGCGGGACAAAAGATTGTTGGAATTGGGCTAACCAACATTTTGGCGGTCGCAATGCCAGACGCGGTTTTGGTTGCCGATATGAGCCGTGCGCAGGACGTAAAGCGCGCGGTTGATGTGTTGCTTAAGCATGCTTCGCAACAGGCTCAGGTATTCCCAAAAGAGCATCGACCTTGGGGATGGTTTGAGAGCTTAGTGATTGGCGCAAGGTTTCAAGTGAAACGCATTCAGGTGAAGCCGGGCGCGTCGTTAAGCCTACAGAGTCATTACATGCGGTCGGAACATTGGATTGTTGTTGAAGGCACAGCACAGGTTACGGTTGACGGCAAAACCGAATTGGTCAGCGAGAACCAATCTGTCTATGTGCCGCTGGGATCAAAGCATCGCCTCGAGAATCCGGGGAAATTGCCCATGGTTCTTATCGAAGTTCAAACCGGCCCATATGTTGGCGAGGACGATATTGTTAGGTTTGACGATGCCTATGCGCGGGTATGAAAGTCAGGACCCTGTTTGCGCGAAGGCCACTCGGACGGTTTTCAGAATAAGTTTGATATCTAGTAAGGCCGAAACAGAGTGGGCGTACTCTTTGTCCATTTGAATGCGCTGTTGATAGCATGGGTTTTTACGGCCTTGCGTTTGCCAGATGCCAGTTAAGCCGGGCTTGGTTGCACGATAGGCCCAGATCGCATTTTTGTACCTTGGGGCTTCTTCTTGGGTGATCGGGCGCGGACCGACGAAACTCATATCCCCAACAATGATGTTCCATATCTGCGGAAGTTCATCCAACCCTGATCTTCGTAAATATCTGCCGAATGGTGTCACCCGTGGGTCGTCTTTTAGTTTTTGACTATTTGCCCATTGGAGCGCAGCCGCCTCATTTTGCTGGATAAGAGCATGCAGTTTTTCATCTGCCTCCTCACACATGGTTCGGATTTTCCAGCATTTGAAACTGCTGCCGTCTTGACGCAACCGCTCGTGTGCGAAGAAGCCCGAACCCCCGTTTCGACGTGCGCCTAACCACAGAGCAGCGACGACGATCGCTGTAGGTATAAGAAGTATCAGAGCCAACCCAATATCAAAGACGCGCTTGAAATGCCTTTGATAGCTAAGACGGCCAAAGTGGGATGTTCGCAAAAATCTTGAAGCAGAGAGTGGGTAACTAGAGTTCAATTGTTTAGCCCGTTCCGATGGTCATACTCCATTATCGATACGGCTGAGTCCTTAGCACTCAGTAAAGAGCGAGGGCATTTGGGGTGTTCGTTTCTTGTGCGAGGCTAGAATGTGTTGCCAATTTTATTAGCTTTTTTCGGGGCAGCTTGTATGGAGAAGAGTGTAGATAGTATTTTTCCAGTGTTTGGTTTATCAGTTTGCCATGAAATTTATTCGAAATATTTTTAGTAAACCTAAGCAAGAAGTTAGTTTTCCAGACCCCGCGCCTGAACAAGAATTTTATGCGATTGGGGATGTTCACGGTCGGGACGACTTGCTCAAACTTGCTTTGCGGAAAGTTCCCCGTGGTTCGACCATTATTTGCGTGGGCGACATTATTGACCGTGGCGAGAATTCTGCTCAAGCATTGCGGCGATTGCACGCGACAAGTCAGCGCCCAACCCGCACGCTTATCTGCTTAATGGGCAATCATGAACGCATGATGCTCAATTTTCTGGATGGTGCTGATGCAGAGGCGGAGCGTTGGCTTCGCAATGGTGGTTTGCAGACACTGGAGAGCTTTGGGGTTACATCTGTTGTTGATCTGAGCAGCAAAGAATCGCTGGATGAAGCGCGCGCAACGCTCAAACAGGCGATGGGCCGCGAGCTGGAAGCGTGGCTTCGCGGATTGCCGTTCCAATGGCAAAGCGGAAATGTCGCTGTTGTTCATGCTGGCGCGGACCCAGAGTTGCCGATGGACGAGCAGCCTGAAAAGGCGCTGGTTTGGGGGCACGCCGACTTCTTCAAGGTGCCGCGCAAAGATGGAGTTTGGGTTGTTCATGGGCATACGGTTGTCGATGAGCCCTATATCAAGCGTGGTCGGGCCGCGATTGATACGGGCGCTTATGTTACCGAACGACTAACCGTAGCCCACGTGACGCCAGAAGGAATAACCTTCATTTAACCGCGCCTAACGGTCAGATTCTTGCCAATTCGGATGTATCCACGGCTTTGCATGATCTTTTGGTAGAGGAGTCTTGCCAAGTATGTGATCCGCGGCCTTCTCGCCAACCATGATTGAGGGCGCATTAAGGTTCCCGTTGGTGATCCTCGGGAAGATGGAGCTGTCTGCAACATAGAGCCCCTCTGTCCCGATGACTTTGCAATCTGGCCCTACAACTGCTGTTGGATCATCCACCGCGCCCATTTTGCATGTGCCGCAGGGATGATAGGCGCTTTCGGCTTCTTCCTTGATGAAGGCATCTATCTCTTCATCTGATTGGACCGAAGCTCCTGGCTGGATTTCAGCACCACGGAATGGGTCAAACGCGGCCTGACCAAATACTGTTCGGGTCAGCCTTATGCAATGTCGGAAATCAATCCAGTCCTGTGGATCAGACATATAGTTGAACTTAATGCGCGGGGCCTCAAACGGGTCTGCTGAGTTAAGCGAAATTTGACCTCGAGACGCGGATCGCATCGGGCCAACATGGGCTTGAAACCCATGTCCCTCTGCCGCTGCGGTGCCGTCATACCGGATAGCCATTGGCAGGAAATGAAACTGGATGTCCGGATATGGAACGCCAGCAGCTGAGCGCACAAACGCCGCGCTTTCGAATTGGTTAGAGGCCCCCAGACCCTTTTTAAAGAAGAGCCATTGCGCGCCGGCGATGGCCTTTCCAAAGGTATTCCAATGCTTGAACAAGGTGATCGGCTGTGTGCAGGCTTGTTGGATGTAAACTTCAAGATGATCCTGCAGGTTCTGACCGACGCCTTTTCGGTCCGCGACGACGTTGATACCATTCGCAGCAAGGTGAGCGGCGGGGCCGATACCGGAAAGCATGAGAAGTTTAGGTGAGTTAATCGCGCTGGCCGCTACAACGACAGAACGGCGCGCCGTGATGACTTCGCTCCGACCATTTCTGCGGATACGAACGCCAGTGGCACGTTTCCCGTCAAACTCGATTTTCTCTGCATAGGCCCGAATTAGAGACAAATTTTGGCGCTTTAGAGCCGGTTTTAGATAAGCGTTCGCTGTCGACCACCGCACACCTTTGTGGATGGTATGCTCCATCGGACCGAAGCCCTCTTGCTTCTCACCATTATAGTCATCGGTTGTTTCAAACCCCGCTTGCTGACCAGCTTTCACGAAAGCTTCAAATAGGGGGTTTGATCGCGGTCCGCGCGTAACATGCAGTGGTCCGGATGTGCCGCGCCATGTCGGGTCACCACCGTGGCCGTTTGGGCTCCAATGCTCCATGCGCTTGAAGTACGGCAGGATATCAGCATAGCTCCATCCCTTCGCACCGCTGTCTTCCCAATGGTCAAAATCCATCGCGTGTCCGCGCACATAGACCATACCGTTAATCGAAGATGAGCCGCCGATCACTTTGCCCCGCGGTGTGGCGAGGCGTCGGTTGTTAAGGTGTGGCTCCGGTTCGCTCTGAAAACCCCAGTCATAGAGCCGCATTCGCATAGGATAAGAGAGCGCGCCTGGCATCTGAATGAATGGTCCCGCATCGCTTCCTCCATACTCAATGAGAATAACGGAATGCTTGCCGTTCTCGGACAGTCGCGAAGCAAGAACAGATCCGGCAGACCCCGAACCAATGATGACGAAATCAGCTTGCATCGCGGTCCTCAATAGGGGCTGTCGACTCGGCCCATGCCGACATAAACGGATTTTATCTGGCTGTAGTAATCAAGCGCGGCTTTGCTGTTCTCCCGTCCTACGCCGGATTGTTTAGAGCCACCAAACGGAACTTCTACAGGCGCAAGGTTATAGGTGTTGATCCAGCAGGTTCCGGCCTCAAACGCTTTGGCAACGCGATGCGCGCGCGAAATGTCTTTTGTAAATACACCTGCGCTCAAGCCAAACTCGGTCGCATTCGCCCGCGTTAGAGCCTCTACTTCGGTATCAAAGCCCAAAACGGCCATGACGGGCCCAAAGATTTCTTCGCGCGCGATTGTCATGTCATCGGTCACATCCGCAAAGACTGTGGGCGCAATGAAGAACCCCGCTTCATGACCGTTGACGCGCGGAGCGTCGCCTCCGGTTACAAGTGTAGCGCCTTCGCTCTTGGCTATTTCAATATATCGCGTAACTTTCTCTAACTGAGCCTTGGAGACCAAAGGCCCGAGGTGCGTGTCTTCGTTCAAGGGGTCACCCACGCGAATAGCTTCTGTGCGCGTTTTGAGCCGCGATAGAAACTGTTCTTTGATCGAGTTGTGAACAAAAACGCGCGTTCCGTTGGAGCAAACCTGACCAGTTGAATAGAAATTACCGAGCATTGCGCCGCTAATGGCGTCTTCGATATCTGCGTCTTCAAACACAAGTAGTGGAGATTTGCCGCCAAGCTCCATCGTCACGTGACGAAGCCCTTCAGCTGCGGCGGCATAGACCTTGCGCCCTGTCGGGACGGACCCTGTAAGAGATACTTTATCGACGCGCGGGTCTGTTGAGAGCGCTGCTCCTACATCGCCAAGTCCCTGAACCACGTTGAACAATCCGGCGGGGGCGCCAGCTTCTATGAAGATCTCAGCAATTTTTAAGGCGCAAAGGGGTGTGGTTTCGGATGGCTTGAAAACCATAGCGTTACCACAGGCGAGTGCTGGGGCGGCCTTCCAGCATGCGATCTGGGTTGGATAGTTCCACGCGCCAATGCCGACACATACGCCGAGTGGTTCGCGGATGGTGTAGGCAAAATCTTCGCCCAAGGGCACGGTTTCGCCTGTCATACCAGAGACTATTCCACCGAAATACTCCAATGCATCCGCACCAGAGGTTGCGTCGGCAACGAGCGTCTCCTGAAGGGCTTTGCCCGTGTCCATGGTTTCGAGTTCGCTCAGTTCGCGGTTTCGATCACGAATGAAATCAGCCGCGCGCCGTAGAACCCGCCCACGCTCAACAGGCATCAGAGCAGCCCATTGTTTCTGTGCGCGTTGGGCAGAGTTCAGTGCAGCATCAATGATAGACGGCGTGGCAGAATGAAACTTTGCGATCACTTCTCCGGTTGCGGGATAAACGCAATCAAATGCCGTTCCTGCTGTGTCTTCAATATAAGCGCCATCAACAAAATGGCTCGCTTTGGGCTGGAATAGGGTCATATTTTGGGCCTAGTTGTTCTGGTGTCGCAGGAGGCAGAGGTCGAGATAGTCAACAACCAGTGCCTTTGTGGTTTGCCTGTTTGGAGCCATGTCTTGAAGCGCGTGCCGGATGTAAAATCCGTCAATCATCGAGGCGAGGCCTTGTGCGATGTTGCAGGCTGCGTCGTCCGAGACGATCTCCTTTAACTGAAAGACGAGATTGCTGTTCAGACGGCGCGCGTAGACACGCAGCAGTCGGGCAACCTCGTCTGAATTTTGTGCTTTGACATAAAAGGCGAGCCACGCCGCAACGACATTGGGGTCGAATTGCTCCTGATCAAAGCTCGCATCAATAATTGCGATGATCCGGTCTCTTGGAGACATTGCCGTGCTTGAGCGTTCAGCAACGCTTTGCCCAAATTGACGAAGGATATGTCGGATCACGGCGAGGAAGATTTGCTCTTTGCTGCCGAAATAGTGATGGGCAAGCGCGGATGACATGCCGGCGCGCCGCGCAATTTGGCTCACTGTGACGTCAAGCGAACCGTTTTGTCCGATCTCTGCGATCGTCGCATTTATCAGTGCGCTGCGGCGCACAGGTTCCATTCCAATCTTGGGCATAAGCCGACTCTTTCACCAAGGGCGTTTACAATAATGAGCTTATGAGGTTAATTGACTCGTCAATCAATAAAAATCAGACATGGCCAAGCATGTAAAGATTGCGTTAGGTATGTCGCATCAACGGGAGATTAATCATGACAAAAACATTTCTTGCCAGCACCACGGCGCTTGTTGTGGCGACAACGGCTGCTTTTGCCGAATGTAACACAGTGACGTTCGCCGATGTGGGTTGGACCGACATTACAGCAACGACCGCAGCAACAACTGTGGTGCTTGACGCTTTGGGCTATGAAACAGAGGTGAAAGTTCTCTCTGTTCCTGTGACCTACAAGGCACTTGAGGGCGGCGATGTTGACGTATTCCTCGGCAACTGGATGCCGACGATGGAAGCGGATATCGCTACTTATCGCGAAGCTGGGACGGTTGATACCGTTCGGGAAAACCTTGAGGGCGCGAAGTATACGCTTGCAGTAAATGCGGCAGCTGCGGCGCTTGGGATTAAGAGCTTTGCGGATATCGCGGCGCACAAAGATGCACTTGATGGCAAAATCTACGGCATTGAGCCAGGCAACGATGGCAACCGTCTTATTCAGTCAATGATTGACGGCAACGCCTTTGATCTTGAAGGTTTCGAAGTTGCGGAAAGCTCCGAACAGGGCATGCTGGCGCAGGTAGATCGCGCAACCAAAAGAGACGAGCCGATTGTGTTCCTTGGTTGGGAGCCGCATCCGATGAACGCCAACTTTGAAATGTCGTACCTAGAGGGGGGCGACGACTTCTTCGGCCCTGATCTGGGTGGTGCGACAGTCTATACAAACACACGCGCGGGTTATGTTGATGAGTGCCCGAACGTTGGTGCGCTTCTCAAGAATCTCAAGTTTACCCTTGCTATGGAAAACGAGATTATGGGGGCGATCCTGAATGACGGCGCTGACCCAGAAGACGCTGCATCTGAATGGCTCAAGGGCAATCCTGATGTTTACGCATCATGGCTCGGTGGTGTGACGGCTCTGGATGGTGGCGAAGCCCTCGCAGCGGTTACAGAAGCACTGAAGTAAATCAATCGGGGCGCTTGATCGGTTCAAGCGCCCCTTTTTCGATCAGCTCAACAGTATACAGGCATCCATGGACTGGCTCACCGAAACGAAAATCCCCGTCGGCAAAACGGCGGCGCGCATGTTTGACTGGCTTCAGGCGCGCGGCGAGCATGTTTTCGATTGGATATCATACGTCATGGAAGGCATGATTGATGCGTTCCTATGGCTTATGCAGACGCCACCACCGCTTGTTGTAGTTTTTGTGTTCGCAGCGCTGGCTTATGTTTATCAGAGAAGCTGGAAGATCTCCCTCTTCGTCGCTATTGGGTTCCTGTTCATTCTCAATCAAGGGTATTGGGAAGAGACAACAGAGAGCCTAACGCTGGTACTTTCGGCCTGTGTTGTCTGTATGGGGGTTGGCGTGCCGATTGGAATCGCTGCCGCGCATCGTCCTCGGTTTTATCGGGCATTACGGCCTATTTTGGACCTGATGCAGACGCTGCCGACGTTCGTATACCTCATTCCTGCGATTGTGTTCTTCGGGATCGGTATGGTGCCGGGGCTGATTGCGACCGTAATCTTTGTATTGCCCGCGCCGATCAGATTGACGCACCTCGGGGTTACATCAACGCCCCAGCCGCTGCTTGAAGCGGCAGAGGCTTTTGGTGCAACGCCGAGACAGAAGCTTTGGAAAGTCGAACTTCCCTATGCATTGCCGCAGATCATGACCGGCTTGAACCAAACGATTATGTTGTCGCTCTCGATGGTGGTGATTGCCGCGCTCGTTGGGGCAGATGGGCTTGGCGTTCCGGTTGTGCGGGCGCTAAATCAGGTGAATACGGCGCTTGGGTTTGAAAGCGGCTTCGTGATTGTTGTGGTGGCGATCATGCTGGATCGAGTGTTGAGGATTGATAGCAAATGAGCGCGGAACCACTTCCCTCTGTTGTATTTGATAACGTGAGTATTGTTTTCGGGAACAAGCCACAAAAAGCGCTTCCGCTGATGGATCAGGGTATGTCGCGCGCCGAAGTACAGTCTGAAACCGATCAAATCCTCGGCGTCCATGATTGTAGCCTTTCCGTTGCCGAGGGCGAAATTCTCGTGCTGATGGGGCTCTCTGGTTCTGGGAAATCGACCCTATTGCGGGCGGTTAACGGCCTAAACCCCGTTGTGCGCGGCGCTGTGCACGTCAATGACGGCGAGGGCATGGTAGATGTTACCAACGCCTCGGCTGATACTTTGCGGGAAATGCGCCAGAGGCGTATCGCGATGGTTTTCCAACAGTTCGGCCTTTTGCCTTGGCGAACGGTTGAGCAGAACGTTGCGTTGGGGCCGGAACTGGCCGGAGAAGCCGCGTCTGATTACCTTCCTTTGGTGCAGGAAACCCTAGCACTTGTTGGTTTGGCCGACTGGGCAGACCGCAAGGTTTCAGAATTGTCCGGTGGCATGCAGCAACGTGTTGGTCTTGCCCGTGCATTCGTAACTCAAGCACCGATTTTGCTGATGGACGAGCCTTTCAGCGCGCTTGACCCGCTTATCCGCACAAGACTACAGGATGAATTGCTCGATCTGCAAAATAATCTGCGGCGCACCATTATCTTTGTGAGCCATGATCTGGACGAGGCGTTCAAACTGGGCGATCGGATCGCAATTCTTGAAGGTGGGCGAATTGTTCAATGCGGCACACCCCAACAAATCATCCGAAATCCAGCAAACGAATACGTGCGCGACTTTGTAGCTAATATGAACCCACTTGGCGTGTTGTGTGCGGGCGATGTGATGACCGACGGAACAGACAGCGAAGCGCCGGAAATACAGTCTAACGCGCCGCTTTCCGAAGTAATGACCCTTTTGAATTCGGGCGTTATGCAGGTTTCCGTTAAAAACGGAGAAACCCAAGTCGGTTTGATCCGCGCGCGGGATATTGTTCGTACGCTTGGCGCCGTAGCCGAAGGCGAAATTTCAGACGAAATGCAGAGTTAGAGACTATTCGTCGAGCAAATTAGGCGCGCCGAAATGGCGCTCGCCGCGTTTCTCGGCAAGTGCGATCTGTTTTTGGCGCTCGCGGAAACGCTCTTTGCGCTCTTCCGTGGTCTTGTCGTGGCAGAGATGGCAGCTCACACCGTCTTCATACTCTGGGCGCTTCGTATCCTCGGGCAGAATTGGTTGGCGGCAGGCATGGCACAACAGATGTGGCCCTTCGACAAGCCCGTGGCCGATTGAAACGCGGCCGTCAAAGACGAAACACTCGCCGTTCCAAGTGCTTTCTTCGGCAGGGACCTCTTCGAGATATTTCAGAATACCGCCCTTTAGGTGGAATACGTCTTCAACACCCTGGCCAAGCAAGTAGTTCGTCGATTTTTCGCACCGGATACCACCGGTGCAGAACATCGCGACGCGCTTGTTGTGAAAGCGGTCTTTGTTCTCTTCCCACCACGCAGGGAACTCGCCGAAAGTCTTGGTTTCAGGGTCTATTGCGCCTTCAAAAGTCCCGATTGCCACTTCGTAGTCGTTGCGCGTATCAATCACTACAACGTCTTCCTGCTGGATCAGGTCGTTCCAATCTTCGGGGGCGACGTAATGTCCAACCTTGGCGCGTGGGTCTACATCGGGTTGGCCCATTGTGACGATCTCTTTCTTGAGACGCACTTTCATCCGCCCGAACGGCATTTCGCTTGCGGCGCTTTCCTTGTGCTCGAGATCCGAACAACCGGGCAGGGCGCGCAGATGCGCGAGCAAACGATCAATACCTTTGCGCGGACCGGCAACAGTTCCGTTGATGCCTTCGGCGGCAATCAAAAGCGAACCATTAATGCCTTCTTCTTTGCATAGAGCCTTAATAGGGGCACGCAAAGCGTCCGGATCATCGAAACGGGTGAAGTGATATAGTGCGGCTACAACTGTCATGGGCCTCAAATAGTGTGAACCTGAGCGCCCTGCAAGAGCAACAGTTGACGCAGGCCAGAAGGCAATCTACCCCTTATGCAACGAAAGGTTGTCTCATGCGTCCAGCAAACGAAGCGCTTCTGGTTATCGATGTTCAAAATGATTTTTGCCCTGGTGGTGCGCTTGCAGTCTCTGAAGGGCATCAGGTCGTGCCCTACATCAATGAAATGATGCTGGATTTTCGGCACATCGTGCTCACACAGGACTGGCACCCCAAGAGGCATTCGTCTTTTGCCTCGAGCCACTCCGGCAAGGGCGAATTCGAGCTTACGCAAATGCCCTATGGGCCACAGGTTCTCTGGCCGGATCATTGCATCCAAGGAAGCGAAGGTGCGGCGTTTCACGAAAAGCTCGATACAGACCGCGCAAATGTCATCATTCGTAAGGGCAGCAATCCTGAAATAGACAGTTACTCCGGCTTCTTTGAGAATGATCATAAAACCCCAACTGGTTTAGACGGATACCTCAAAACCCGCGGAATAGACACTGTTACCATTGTTGGTTTGGCTACGGATTATTGCGTGCGCTTCACTGCGACGGATGCGAGAACGCTTGGCCTGAGCGTTGCTGTGGATTTGGCAGGTTGTCGCGGGATTGGGCTGGGTGACTCGCTTGGAGAAGCATATGACGAGATGCGCAAATCCGGCGTGACTTTGATCGAAGGCTAACAGCAGGAAATTGTTAAACAGTCTGCCCTAGAGTGGCTTCCATTCAATTGGAATCCACTGTTTATGTACTCAAATGTTCGACGAACGCGCCTGCAAAGCGAACTTGATAGTTTTGAAACGCGCAACTCTACCGAGGGCCTGCTGCTGCGATATGCTAGGGGGCGTGTTCGGCAAATTGGCAATCGACAGATACTTGCGCTTGTTGGCGGAGTTGCGATCGCTAGCCTTTATGACTTTGAGCTTGGCGTTGCGCTCGCTCTCCTATCTCTGTTCGGAGACTTGATAGAGTGCACGTACCTTTTTCGAATTTCAAAAACCGGAATCAAGCCAAATGGCCTCAAACGTGCGCAAGTAATTTCAACCACCTTAGCTGGCATTCAAGGTCTATGCGTTTCGTTGATTGTCTGGACACTCTGGAACCTCGGCGAAGCTGGAGAATTACATTTCTTTGCAATGGCGATTTTACTGGGCGCGGGGATTAACTCTGGGTTGGTTACGCCGTTTCACCGATATGCAGGGCTCGTCCGGGTTGTCACATTTCTGGCTCTCGGAATTTGGCTAACTTTCTCCGAGCTCCCAAGTCCGCAAGGAACCTACAAAGAGGTTTATGACGCATTGGCCTTTGCCCTCTTGCTCTACCTTGCCTACGTTTTCGTTCAATTTTCAAACGTCAGCTTTGCGCGTCGGCAATCATATGAGCGGAAACTTTTGGAGCAGAAGAACGCAGTGGAGCGCATGCACGCTGAGCTTCGCGAAGAAAGTCAGCGCGCTAGAAATCTTGCCCTTGTTGCAAAGCATGCCAATGACAGTGTCATTATCTCTGACGCTGATCGAAGGATTGAGTGGGTTAACCCAGCATTTAGCGAGGTGACCGGATACGGAAGCAGCGAAGCGATTGGTAAGACTCTTGGGCAGCTTTTGAATGGCAGCAATACATCAATGGAAGCCGTTGATGAGATCAAAAATGCAATCGAGCAAAAACGATCAATTCGCACAGAGATCATTAACTATACAAAATCCGGTCGTGAAATCTGGATTGAGACCAATATTACACCTCTTACAACGCCTGATGGCGAGTTGGATAAAATCATTTCAGTCGAGCGCGATATTACCGAAACCAAAAAACGGGAGCGGGAACTGGCTCTTGCTCGAATCGAGGCCGAGGACAATGCGAAAAGCAAAGCGAATTTCCTTGCCACAATGAGCCATGAAATTCGTACACCGCTGAATGGGATCATCGGCATGGCAGAACTTCTGTCGCGCGCGCCGATTTCAAACGAACAACAAGATTACGCCTCGACAATCCTATCATCTGGCGAGGCTTTGCTTCAGATCATCAACGATGTGCTCGACCTTTCCAAACACGAGGCAAAAGGCATCACGCTTGTCGCGGAGCCATTCTCAGTACCTGATTGTGTTCAGAGCGCCGTAAAGCTTCTAGAGCCGTTGGCCCAAAGCAAGGGGCTTGAATATGAATTGAATTTGCCAACTTCGCCTTTGCCCCATCTAATTGGGGATGCGGGACGCCTTCGCCAGATCGTGCTGAATCTGGTTGGAAATGCGATCAAGTTCACAAGCGAGGGCCATGTCAAAATCGCTCTTTCTACGAAGGCTCTGGCGGACCGACAGAGAGTCGTGCTTGAAGTGTGCGACACGGGGATCGGAATTGCGCCAGAAGCGCGGCAGAGAATTTTCGAAACATTTACACAGGCTGAAGGTGATACGCCGCATAAGTACGGCGGTACTGGCCTCGGCTTGACCATCTCACAAAACTTAGCGCGCCAAATGGGCGGCGAAATTTCAGTAGAGTCAAAAGTCGGCAAAGGATCAGTGTTCAAGCTCGCCCTTGAGCTAGACATTGCTGAAACGCAAACTCAATCAAAGGCGCTTAGTGCTTCGAAGAAAATCAAAATAACTTGCCTTAGTAACAAGAAAATTCTCGTAGCGGATGATAATAAAACCAATCGCTTGCTACTAAATAAGATGCTTGGGCCCCATGCAGCGCACATCGAGTTTGCGGTTGACGGTGAAGAGGCTGTGAACCTTTTTAAGAAACACGAGCCGGACCTTATTTTGATGGATATATCGATGCCCAAGAAAAACGGGTTAGAAGCCACAAAGTGTATTCGGGAACTCGAAAAGCATCGGAGTGCGACAACGGTTGTTATCGCGCTAACTGCGAACGCATTTGAGACCGATCGCGAAGAGTGTTTGCGCGCTGGCATGAATGGTTTCATGACCAAGCCCTTCAAGCTTGCCGATCTCGCAGAAAATGTTGCAGAGCATATGCGTGAAAACTAATTGCGGTTTGCGTTGCTTCTGTGATCGTCTATCAGGGATGGAAACCTAATTTTGGGGTGCCCCGTGGTCGATATTGCTTCGCGTGTATATAATCATAAGTGGAAGATCGATCCGATCGTACGGTCGTTGATTGATACAGATTTCTACAAACTCCTGATGTGTCAGTCTGTGTTCCGCAATCACCGCGACGCGAACGTTACATTTTCGCTCATCAATCGCAGCAAAAAGGTCCGGCTCGCGGATATCATTGACGAGGGCGAATTGCGGGAGCAACTCGACCATATGCGCTCGCTTTCGCTAAGCCGCGGCGAAAGCACATGGCTGCGTGGGAACATGTTTTATGGCAAGCGCCAAATGTTTCGCTCTGATTTCATGGAGTGGTTCGAGGGCCTAAGATTGCCGCCCTATCACCTAGAAAAGCGCGACGGGCAATATGAGCTGACGTTCGAAGGAACGTGGCCGGAAGTTATGCTTTGGGAAGTTCCAGCGCTGGCCATCTTGGTCGAGCTTCGCAGCCGCGCTGTGATGTCTGACATGGGACGGTTTGAACTTCAGGTCCTTTATGCGCGGGCGATGACAAAAGTCTGGGAGAAGGTTGAAGAGCTTCGGCCAGTAGAAAACTTGCGTATTGCTGATTTTGGCACGCGCCGCCGCCACAGTTTTCTTTGGCAGGATTGGTGCGTTCAGGCCATGCAAGAAGGCTTGGCGCAGAAGTTTGTTGGCACGTCAAACTGTTTGATTGCCATGCGCCGCGAGGTCGAGGCGATAGGTACAAACGCACACGAACTTCCAATGGTTTATTCCGCACTCGCCGAAACTGATAAGGAATTGCGCGTTGCGCCGTACAAAGTTCTGGAAGATTGGCAGGAAGAGCACGAAGGGAATCTTCGAATAATTTTGCCAGATACCTACGGCACATCAAGTTTTCTTCGTCAGGCGCCGGATTGGCTGGCAAGCTGGACAGGCATCCGGATCGATAGTGGCGACCCTGAAACGGGTGCGGAGACAGCAATTCAGTGGTGGAAAGATCGCGGCGAAGATCCGCGCGAAAAGCTTGTTATCTTCTCTGATGGATTGGATGTCGCGAAAATCAAAGAGCTGAGCGCAAAGTTTGCGGGTCGTGTGCGGGTTTCTTTCGGGTGGGGCACATTGTTGACCAATGATTTTAGAGGCCTTGTCGCAGATGATGGCCTCGCGCCATTCTCGCTTGTTTGCAAAGCGGTGGAGGCCAATGGCAAACCGACAGTTAAGCTTTCGGATAACCCGAACAAGGCAATGGGCCCGTTAGACGAAATTGAAAGATACAAACGCGTGTTTGATATTGGTGCGCAGCAAAAATTCGACGTAATTGTGTAAACTAGTCGTCTCCAGAGACACGACCGCGGAGTGATTTTATCTGGCCACGTCGGACTTTGCTTTCGACGCGGCGCCTTTTGCTTGCCAATGTTGGGCGGGTTTTGATCCTGCGTTTTGGCCGCTCAAGCGACTTTTGAACCAACGTACAAAGACGTTCGCGGGCTATTTCCCGATTACGTGCTTGCGAGCGTGTGTCCTCAACCCGAATAAGAACCGCGCCTTCTTGGGTCCATTTCTGACCAGCAAGCTTTTTCAGGCGCGCCTTGGCATAAGGAGGCAGGTTTGGGCTTCGCGCGGCTTCGAAACGCAATTCGACTGCGGTCGAGACTTTGTTTACATTCTGTCCGCCTGGCCCGGAACTTCGGGTGAAATTTTCTGAGAACTCCCAGTCTTCCAAGGTTATGTCGTCGTTGATCCGCATGCCTTACCAATATGGGAATTCAAAGAAAATTGCATCTGAAATTGAAAGAGCCTTAGCGGATGTCGCTAAGGCTCTCCTCGAGAATCGGAGGTGGCTAGTGGGACAGAGCTGCCCCTAAGCCGGTGCATAATTTAGGAGGGTTGCCCCCTAAACAATTCCCAGCTCGTGACCTTCGCCATCTGCTCCATTTTCCCAATAATCATAGGCACCTCCTTTCAAGTTGTTTCTATAACTAGGAGGTTGCCACAGATTTTGTGTTTGTCAAAACTTTTTACGCAACATTTGGATGAAGTTTTGTGACAATAAGGCGAAATGGCACCAAAGCGATTAATGCTAGGGCAAGTTTGACCAACCAATCAGCAAAAGCGAGAGACACCCAAAGCGGCACAACGCCACCGAAGCCGAGGAACGGAACGCCTTCCCAAGCCCAACTGATCGCGGCGTCAGCGTTTGCTCCGAAGATTGTTACCGAAGCAGAGAACGCAATTGTGAAAAACAGCACAGTGTCGAGCACAGAACCGAAAAGCGTCGAGGCCAAGGGAGCGCGCCACCATGCGCCAGAGCGCAACCGATCAAAGATTGCGACGTCGAGGAGCTGCGCCGAAAGGAAGGCAACCGCAGAAGCAACAGCAACGCGGAGTGCAACGAGCGGGCCGTATTCCCCGTGAATTTGCGAGCCAATCAAGGAGCAGGCCACGCCAACGCAGAAGCCAACAAACACGACGCGTCGCGCAGCGCTTGCGCCATACACGCGGTTCATAATGTCGGTTACGAGAAAGGCGAGCGGGTAGGTTAGGGCGCCCCAAGTAAGCCAGTCGCCCAATAGAAATTGAACGAGAATGTTGCTGGCCACAACAATGGCCGCCATGGCGATAACGCCGGGGAGAAGTCTTGTCATGATGTAATCCGTTTTATCAAGGTAGCGGAGACTCGGCCCCGATTATTCGGGACGGATGGGGTCTAACGACCTCGCAGCACGTTGGCAAGCCCCTTCGAAGGCCACGATTGCCGATGCCGTGCTCGCAATTTACTTGGCGCGTAAAACGGTTTCACACTGGTTTGGTAGGTCGGCCATCACGAGTTCGCGCCGTTTGGGCGGGGGCGGTGCATTCGGATCAGCTGGCTTTGGCTTTGGCGGATTGAGGATATCCTGTACCCATTTTTCCGCCTCGGCACATCCGTCACCCTTGGGGGGCGGGGCTTGATCAACGCAGCCTTTCGCGCCTCTTGGGCAAGCGAGCCGTACATGAAAGTGGTAATGATGCCCCCACCATGGCCGAATTTTTCGAAGCCACGCACGGTTGCCTTTCTCGTCGTTGCACATCTGAACCTTCGCGCCGGGAAACACAAAAATCCTCGCAACGGCTTTATCCTTGGCCGCAGCCTTGAGAATGTTGTGATGCGCTCTTGTCCAGCTGTTGTTGACATAGGCCCCGTTGGCGCGGCGCATAGAGATCGAAGAGATGTTTTCGCGTGCGTTTCGCGAGAGGGTCAGGTCTTGGGCTGGCAGCATCCAGATATCTGCATCCAGCCCGATTTGGTGGCTGCGGTGACCAGACAGCATCGGGCCGCCGCGTGGTTGGGCCATGTCGCCGATATAGAGGCCGTTCCACCCATCTTGCTTGGCGGCGTATTTGGATAATCTCTCGATAAACTCAACGGTTTCGGGATGCCCCCAGTTTCGGTTTCGGGACAGGCGCATGGCCTGCCAAGTCGGACCGGTTTCCGGAAGTTGAACGCCGCCTGCAAGGCATCCTTTTGCGTAGCTGCCAAATGGAGCGGCCTTATGTGGCGATCCGGCCGATTTAGAGCCGAAAAGCTGGCGAGCTTCGGGCTCTGCCAATGCAGCCGTGCCGGAAATCAACGCGATGACGAATGCGAGTTGCTTAATCATGTTGTTTGATCTCCCTGTGGTTTCACCCAGATTAACAAGACTAAGCCAATCGTAAACAGCGCGATGAGAGGCGTAATGCCAATCCGCTGATTTCCGCTTAGATCAGAGAAAATTGCGATCAACCCAGGGGCCATAAACGCGGTTGCTTTGCCCGAGAGCGCATAGAGGCCGAAAGCTTCGGTTGGGCGCTCGGCATCCGCATGGCGGACCATCATGGTGCGGGAGCTGGCTTGAAGAGCGCCGCCAGCAGCACCGATAATGCCGCCGCAAATAAAGAAGATGATGTCAGGTACAGAAGAGCCCGCGGGAAAAGGCACGCCAAAGATATTGTCGCGCGACATCCCGACAACGATGATACAGACCGTGATTAGGCAGAAGATAGAGAACTTGATGACGGGTTTTGGCCCTTTCCGAGCATCGACAAGCCCGCCGACATAGGAAAAAACGGCCGCTGTTATCGCGCCAACAATCCCGAATACACCGATCTGGATAAGCGACCAGTCAAGCACCCCTTTGGCATAGATCGCTCCAAAGCCGTAGAGGCCGTTCAGCGCATCACGATAAAACAAGCTGCTTGAAAGAAACGCAAAGAGCGAAGAGCGATGGGGAAGTGATTTGATTGTACTCCAAAGTTCTGCGAGCGCGTCTTTTGCGCTGCCGCCGGATGCCGTGTCGCTTGGCTTTTCGCGAACCCAGAGGAAAAAGGGGATCATCGCGACGATAAACCAGATTGCGGTAAATGGCCCGACAAAGCGGGTTCCTTCGCGCTGGGTCGGATCGAGGCCGAACAGCGGTTCGATTCCGATAAGTGTCTTGCCCGTTGCGTTCTCTGCGAAGAGGAGCAGCATAATAAACAAAGAGAATACGCCGCCCCAATATCCGAGCGCGAAGCCAGAGCCGGAAATGCGGCCGATGTCTTCTTTTGGTGCGAGTGAAGGGAGGATTGAGTTTACAAAGATAGTTGTGAATTCGACGCCAATGAAGCCGATGCCAAACAGCACCAAAACCCAGAAAATGTTAAAATCGGTTGGATGCGCAGTCCAGAGAGCGGCGGCCCCGAAGATATAGAAGGCGGAGAATATCTTGATCCAAAACATCCGGTTGCCAGAACTGTCGGCAAAGGCACCCAGAACAGGTGCAGAAAACGCGATGAGAAGGCCTGTCACGGTAAGCCCATAGCCCCAGTAGGCCTGCGCTTGTGCTTTGGCTGCTTCAGGGTCCATTCCGCCAGAGAGCAGCTTCAGACCGACGATTTCGGCGAAATAGGGGCCGAAAATAAAGGTGAGCATGAGCGTATGAAACGGTTGGCTGGCCCAATCAAACGCCATCCATCCCCATACACGCTTCTTCTGCGAGATTTGTGCCACTGCTCGAAGTCCTGTTTGTTTTAACTAGGAGTAAGACAGTGAACGCAACGTCAAATCAAGGGGTGATTGCGGTATCGCCCATTGGGGGCCAAGGGCGTTTGGTGTCTGCGTCGACCCAGGCGGCGCTCCACTGCGGCATTTCCGGAGCGGTTGCTTCAAGCCCAAGTGCATCCATAACCCGTTTGGTTGACACGATACCGTTCCGATCCGTAACAGCCGTTCGAAACAGGGCGTGGCTCGCGCATTCTCCACGGACCCACATGCCTTGCTCCAGATAGATGAAACGTTCATCCCAAGACACCAATCTGCTGCGCATCTCTATCTTGTCAAATGCGCGAATGCGGCGGCGATAGCGAATGCTCGTCCCTGCAACCGCCAAACCCCATTTTTCGCGCCGCAGCACTTTGATCAACCCCATGCGCCGCGCGAGCGGGATGCGCCCGAGATCATAGAGCGACAGCGCCCTGCCATTGTTAAGCTCCGCCCACATATCGAGATCCCACGGCCAGCAAATATGATGCGAAACGTGGTTCTCGCCAACCTTGAGCGTCGTGGCGTTTCGGAATTTGACAGCTTCTTTGAGCAGGCGAATAAACGGATACATGGCAATCTCCTTTACCTTTTTCTGTGAAGAAGTTTTCGCCACGGTCAACCACGACGTCACGGCAAGCTCTTGCCAGATGTGGATGGGCGCATTAGGTGAATAGGAACGCGGAAAAAAGGGGCAGGTATGTCGTCGCTATATCAAATTCTCAATCTTGTGCTGGACATCGTCTGGTTCATCATGATTGCGCATATCATCATGAGTTGGCTCATTAATTTTCAGGTTCTGAATTTGCGTCAACCGATTGTTGCGCAGATTTGGTACGGGCTAAACAAACTGCTCGAGCCGGCCTATAGCCGCATCCGACAATTCCTCCCGGATATGGGCGGAATCGATCTTGCGCCATTGGTTGCCTTTGTGATCCTGATCGCAATTCGCATTATTCTTCAGAACAACGCGGCGTTTTTCTTCTAGCGACTCTTGTTCTTGGTTGCGGCCTGTGGAACTGTAGGGGAAACCCTAAAAACAAGCAGTACTACAGGCTATGACCACCGCTCAGACACTTTTGTCGACCGTATTCGGATTCGATGAATTTCGCCCCGGACAGGCGGAGATTGTAGACGCGGTTGCGAAGGGGGCGAACACGTTGGCGATTATGCCAACAGGTGGTGGTAAGTCTCTTTGCTTTCAGCTCCCTGCGCTGATGCGTGACGGTGTGACGGTTGTGATCTCACCGCTGATCGCCCTCATGCGGGATCAAGTACGGGCGCTGAAAGAGGCCGGTGTTTCGGCTGGCGCGCTAACGTCTGGAAATACCGAAGAAGAGACCGAAGAGGTGTTTGCCGCATTGGATGCGGGCCATATGAAGCTGCTTTATATGGCTCCCGAACGGCTTGCCAATTCCGGTACGCACAACATGTTGCGGCGCATTGGGGTGTCTTTGATTGCGGTCGACGAGGCGCATTGCGTTTCCGCGTGGGGACATGATTTCCGGCCCGATTACCTTAGAATTGGCGAGTTGCGTCATATGTTGGATGTGCCGTTGGCGGCCTTCACCGCCACGGCAGATCAGGAAACCAGAAGCGAAATCATTGCGCGCCTCTTTGACGGAAGCACGCCCGAAACCTTTTTGCACGGGTTCGATCGCCCGAATATTCACCTAAAGTTTGAAGCAAAGAACGGGCCGCGAAAACAGATATTGGCCTTTGCACAAGAGCATCGCGGGCAGGCGGGAATTGTTTATTGCGCCAGCCGCGCCAAGACAGAGACCCTAGCCAAAGCGCTTCGAGACGCAGGGCACAACGCTTTGCACTATCATGGCGGCATGGAGGCGGATGATCGTCGTTTTGTCGAAGCGAAGTTCCAGAGCGAAGATGGGTTAATCGTTGCCGCGACCGTTGCGTTTGGAATGGGCGTTGATAAGCCCGATATCCGCTGGGTTGCGCATGCTGATTTGCCCAAATCTATCGAAAGCTATTATCAGGAAATCGGGCGCGCAGGGCGCGATGGCGGACCGGCCGAGACTTTAACGCTCTATGGTGCTGATGACATCCGCCTTCGACGGGTTCAGATCGACGAAAGCCTTGCGCCGCTCGAGCGAAGGGAAGCCGATCACGGGCGGCTAAACGCGCTTCTTGGCTTGTCAGAAGCGCTTCGGTGTCGGCGCCAAATGTTGCTGTCCTATTTCGGTGAAACAACAGAACCCTGCGGCCATTGCGATCTTTGCGAGAATCCAGTCGAAATTTTTGACGGCACAACTGCCGTTCGCAAAGCCCTTTCTGCGATCTTGCGGACTGGCGAGTATTTCGGCGCTGGGCACTTGATTGATATTCTCCTCGGTGCGGAAACGGACAAGGTTCGCGAAAAGGGGCATGATACTTTGCCGACATTCGGAGTTGGCAAAGAGTACAGCAAGCGCGAGTGGCAGGCTGTGTTCCGACAGATGATGGGGCATGATCTTATACGCCCTGATCCGGAGAGATTTGGTGCGCTTCGAATGACAGAGGCCGCGCGCCCCATTCTGCGCGACGAAGCGACAATTGATTTGCGCAAAGACACGATCCAGCAAGCCAAACAAAACAGACGCCCCGCGATCAAACGGCTGGTGTCCGAAGAAGACGAGCCGCTCTTGAGTGCGCTCAAAGCGAAACGCCGTGCCTTGGCAGAGGCTGCTCGCGTTCCGGCCTATGTCGTTTTTACGGATCGTACGTTGATCGAAATGGCAGAAACAAAGCCGCAGAACCTTGATGAGATGGCGGCGATCAGCGGTGTTGGCGCGAAAAAACTGGAAGTTTACGGCGCAACGTTCTTGGAAGTCATCGTTGGCGAGAAGCCAACAGACGTACATCCGATGAGACGGCGTCTTGCAGGGAAAGAGGCAGGCACAACATTCGACAGGCTTGCCGAAGAACAACTTCGTCTTGCCCGAGGGGACTGCGGAAGCGAGAAATACCTGAGTTGTAGCACGTCGACGTTAAAGCAAATTGCCGAACGAAAGCCGTCTTCGCTCGATGACATGATGCGCATATCGGGCATGGGCGAGGCGAAGGCAGAGCGTTTCGGGCCGGCTTTTCTTCAGATTCTAAGTGAAGCTTCCTAGCCGTTAACTCACCAAATCTGCGTTAGGGGATAGAACATTTTGCAGCGCAGGGCGCACGTCCTTTGGCGCATACTTCTCGATGAAATTATAGATTTCATTCTTTCGAAGCGGCTTGGTCGAGTATTCGTCGAGCCCTGCTGCAAGCATTTCTGCCTTGTCCGTGTCCAGCGCATGAGCGGTAAGGGCAATAATTGGTGTCGGTGCCTTTCCGGCGGCTTTTTCGTGCTCCCTAATTTGGCGCGTCGCTTCTTTGCCGTCGACCTCTGGCATGGATATATCCATAAATACCAAGTCCGGCTTGAACTGTGAAAAGGCTTCGACTGCTTCTCGCCCGTTGACAGCAAATTCAAGTTCAATGTCGAGATTGCGAACCATCTTGCTGAATACCAAACGGTTTGTACCATTGTCCTCTGCGGCCAGAACCCGAAGTCTTCGGGCTTCGATTTGGGGCTTCGCTGGAACCTCGACGGTCTTGCTGATTTCGGTTTTTGCATTTCCCCGCGGTGCAGAGGTTGGAAGGTCTAATACGACATGAAAGGTTGATCCGTTCCCTTCAGAAGACTCAACCCAGATTTTACCAGACATAAGCTCGACAAGTTGTTTGGTAATCGCAAGTCCAAGGCCAGTGCCTTCAAACTTTCGGTTATGATCACCGTCGACCTGATTGAATTCACCAAAGATGAACTCGGCGTGCTCTTTGGAAATGCCGATGCCGGTGTCTTCGATTTCAATATGCACTTTTTGTTTCTTCGGGTTCCGAGACGGCGTGGCATGCACACCGATGCGAATGAATCCGTCCGACGTAAATTTGACCGCGTTTCCGATCAAGTTGGTCAGCACTTGCCGAAGTCGCCCTGGATCTCCGACAAAATGCGCATCTTCTGGAAGCGAATTTTCTACGCGTAGCTCAAGCCCTTTGTCCTGTGCGGACGGCGAAAGGAGTGTGACGGTTTCGTTGACAACGGCCTCAAATGAGAACGGTTCGGGATTGAGAGTGAGTTTTTCGGCTTCGATTTTGGAGTAATCCAGAATGTCGTTGATAATGACAAGAAGCGCTTCGCCAGAGTGTCGAATGGTCTGGATATAGAGCTTCTGTTCCTCGCTTAGATCGGTGTCTTGCAGAAGGTCCGCCATGCCGATCACACCGTTCATTGGTGTGCGGATTTCATGGCTCATATTGGCGAGAAAAGCCGATTTGGCCCGATTGGCAGCTTCGGCTTTTTCGCGCGCGGCCTTGAGTTCTGCTTCGTAGCGGATGGTGGCGGTGATGTTGAGGGCGAGCGTAACCGTGTCCCCCCCTTCTGCGCGCCGTTCAATGAGTTTGATGTAATGCCCGTTCCAGAGTTGAATGGTCTCTTCGCGGATCTCGGGCTCGTGCCAGCGTTCGAGCATCCTCGCGCACCATTCGGCTCTGGTGGCGTTGCCGATATCAACGATGCCCTCCTCAGCGACGAGCTGTAGAACGCGATTGTATTCAACACCCACACGAATTTCTTCGAGGCCGTCGAAGGTCGCCATATAGGCGTTGTTTGCAGCTACCAGCCGTGAGTTGCTATCAAAGACCGCGAAGCCGTCCTGAATGGACTGGATAGAATCCCACAGGCGGCGTTCCGCGATCTGAACTTTATTTTCTGCCGTCCGAAGCTCGGATAGAACTTGCGACTTCTCGCCCTTTAGTTGCTCGGCTTGCGTACGCGCGGAGCGCACTTCTAGTCGCTTTTCAACGATTTCATCAGAGAGCGCTCGGGCGTGCTTGCCAAGCCGAGAGTTTGCGGAGAATAATTCGGATTGTTTTTGGGCCAGCAACCGCTCCGCAGCGAGCCTCGCGCGTCTTTCCTGGGCTAGTTTGTCCGCTATATCAAATCCCAAAGCTCTTCTCCGAACTACCTTTCAGGAAGATTGTTCGATTCTGGTGAATAGAGTCTTAACTCGGAAGAAATTCGGTGCTTGGTGAGTGGTTTGAAAGCAAACGGGGCGCGCAACAACTGCTGCTCGCCCCGCAAAAAAATTCGAAAGTTAAGCTGGATTAGAGCCTTTCAATGGCCAATGCGATCCCTTGGCCACCGCCGATACACATCGTGATAAGCGCGCGCTTGCCAGCAATTCTTTCCAACTCATAGAGGGCTTTGACGGTGATAATCGCACCTGTCGCACCAACAGGGTGACCGAGCGCGATCGCGCCACCGTTTGGATTAACGACATCTGGGTTCATGCCAAGCTCCTTGGCGACGGCAAGCGCTTGGCTGGCGAAGGCTTCGTTGCTCTCGATCACGTCGAAATCAGTAATGCTCAAACCCGTACGCTCAAGAAGGTTTTGAACTGCCGGAATCGGTCCGATCCCCATCACTTCTGGCCTTACACCACCAAGCCCATAGCCAAGTACGCGTGCCTTCGGAGTGAGGCCGGCTTTCTCTGCGGCATCTGCGGTTGCATAGACGATTGCAGCGGCACCATCGTTGATACCAGAGGCGTTTCCGGCTGTAACAGAGCCTTCTTTTTGGAATACGGGTCGCAACTTAGCGAGATCATCTAGTGTCGTCGCGCGGGGATGCTCGTCTGTGTCGAAGAGGACTGTCTGGCGTTTGACCTTAATCTCTACAGGAACGATCTGGTCCTTGAAGTAACCGGCATTTTGAGCTGCAATTGCATTGGTTTGGCTTCTTAGAGCGAAGGCGTCCTGTTCTTCGCGTGTAATGCCGAATTCGCTCGCAACGTTTTCGGCGGTTACGCCCATGTGCCCCGTACCAAACGGGCAATTCAGCGCGCCAAGCATCATGTCCTGCGCAACAGCGTCGCCCATTTTGCTACCCCAGCGCGCAGATGGAAGGATGTAGGGCGCGCGGCTCATGCTTTCTGCACCGCCGGCTAGTGCAAAATCGCAATCCCCCAGCATTAGAGACTGAATCACAGAGATCTGAGACTGAACGCCAGAGCCGCAGAGCCGGTTGACGTTCATCGCAGGAACGCTGTCAGGAATGCCAGCCTGCATAGCGGCAACGCGGCTGATGTACATGTCGCGGGGTTCAGTGTTGATCACATGGCCCATGGCAACGGTACCGATTTGGGCCGGTTCGACGTTGGCGCGGGACATGGCCTCTTTGGCGACGACAGTTCCAAGGTCCGCAGGGGACACTCCGGCAAGGCTCTTGCCAAACCCGCCGATAGCTGTGCGCGCGCTGCCTAGAATTACGATGTCTGTCATGTTGGGCTCCTCATTGATTTTGAGGAAGTCTAGCACCCGAAAATGACCCGAAAAGGATTACGCAGCGTCTCTGGCTGCCAAAAGATCAGCAATGGCTTTGCGGAAGGAGTCCGGGCTGTCACCGAGCGATGCGAGGACCGCTTCCTCATACTCGAGCGCAAGTGGTGTAATTTCGTCGATCATTGTGCGGCCGTCAGGCGTTAGAGACAATTCGACCAAACGGCGATCCGTTTCGCTAACAAGCTTGTTGATCAATCCACGTTTTTCGAGACGCGCTGCGGCGCGGCTTATCTTTGACTTATCCATATGAACCATCTTGTGAATCTCACGCACACTTAGTGGTTCGGATTGTTGTGAAAGATGCGCAAGGATGCGCCATTCGGGAATGGTGATCCCAAATCGGTCTTGATAGATTTCAGAGAATTCCTGACTGATCTTTGCCGACAGAACGGCAAGCTGATAGGGCAAAAACTCTTTCAGGTTCAAATCGGTCAAGGGGCGGCCTTTCTCGGGGATTTATATCTGTTTGCACGAGTATACACGAGTTTTCAAGAATTCTTGCGAATGAAACGACTTGCGGGAATAGTAGAACAAGATGGTTTGCATATGCGTGAGCGTTGGGTGCGATATAGAGCCTATTCATGCATAAAAGGGAGAAAATGATGGGTGATAGAGTTGTGTTGCTTGGGACTAAAGGCGGGCCAGCTATTCGCCCAAATGGGCCAATGCCCACCTCCTCGCTGCTTGAGATGGACGGCAAGCGCATCGTCGTCGATTGCGGCCTTGGCGTTGCGAGAGGGCTCGTGAATGCGGGAATGAGCCTTAAAGAACTGGAAACGATTTTTATAACGCATCTGCATTCGGATCATCTCTTGGAGCTTGGGCCATTAATCCACACCGCATGGACGACGGGATTGGCACAGGAGGTGACCGTGTTCGGCCCAGAGGGAACGCGAGCCTATTTCGCGGGTTTCTTGCAATCGATGAGCTTTGATAACGCGCTTCGCGTGGCGGATGAGGGGCGCAGACCGCTTGAGGAGTTGGTTCAGATTGTCGAGTATGGTGAAGGTGAAATTGCAGGCTCTCCTGTATCGACCACCGCGCTGCGAGTTGATCATCCACCTGTCACGGATTGTTTCGCGTTGCGGTTTGAGGCCAATGGAAAACGCGTGACGTTTTCGGCTGATACGGCTTATTTCGAGCCACTATCCAAATTTGCCGAAGGAAGCGATTTGTTGATACACGAGGCGATGCTTGCCGAAGGTGTGGACGCATTGGTTGCCCGAACGGGCAGCGCCGATCGATTGCGCGCGCATCTAATGGCAAGCCACACGGTCGCAGAAGACGTTGGCAAGATCGCGACCGCTGCAAAGTGCAAGCATTTGGCCTTGCATCATTTGGTGCCCGCGGATGATCCGGATTTCAGCTTCAAAGATTGGGAGAAGGCGGTGCGCACCTCTTGGGATGGGGCGCTCACAATCGGTTTTGACGGTGTAGAGATACGTTACTAAGCGGCACTAATTTGGCTTAAAACGAAAAAGCCCGCCGGACTAAACCGACGGGCCTCACTGAATTTCAGTTGCCGGTGGGCCTAGGCAACATCAAACTCCAGCGGTTTCACAGACTGGAATAGTCCGGTATCGCAAAGCTCTTTGATAAGAGTTTCGTTCACTTTGCCATCGACATAGAGCAGCGCGATTGCGTCGCCGCCTTGCTCGGAACGGCCTAGGGTAAAGTTAGCGATGTTAACGCCGTTCTTACCCATGATGCCGCCCAGCGTCCCGATGATGCCCGGAGCGTCTTGGTTGGTGGTGTAAAGCATGTGCTCGCCAACTTCGGCGTCGATGTTGATGCCTTTGATCTGGATGAAGCGTGGCTTGCCATCGCTGAACACGGTGCCTGCAATAGACCGTTCGCGCAGATCGGTGACGACGGTCATCTTGATGTAAGCATCAAATGCGCCGGTTTGTTCCTGCGTGGTTTTGCTGATCTTGATGCCGCGGTCTTTTGCGATAACTGGCGCAGAGACCATGTTCACATCTGGGTTTGTGCTCTGCATGATGCCAGCAATTGCAGCACACTCGAGAGCGGCGAGGTTCATTTCGGCAACGGCGCCATCATATGTGATGTTGATCGCTTTGATCGGCTCGTCTGTAAGCTGACCGATAAACGCGCCGAGGTTCTCCGCAAGTTTAACCCACGGTCCCATGATCTTGGCTTCTTCGGCAGTCACGGATGGCATGTTGAGCGCGTTGGTCACGGCTCCGGTCAGCAGGTAATCCGACATTTGCTCTGCAACTTGCAGGGCCACGTTTTCCTGCGCTTCAGTTGTGGAAGCGCCGAGGTGCGGTGTGCAGACCACGTTCGGAAGGTTAAAGAGCGGGCTGTCCTTGGCGGGCTCAACCTCAAATACGTCAAAGGCCGCGCCGGCAACGTGGCCGGATTTCAGGGCCTCTGCGAGATCCTCTTCGATCACAAGGCCACCACGCGCACAGTTGATGATGCGCACACCTTTTTTCATCTTGGCGATGGCTTCGGCGTTGATCATGCCGCGCGTCGCATCTGTTGCAGGAACGTGCAGGGTGATGAAATCGGAACGCTCAAGCAGTTCGTCAAGCTCAACCTTGGTTACGCCAAGTTTGGCGGCGCGCTCTTCGGAGAGGAAGGGATCATAAGCGATCACTCTCATTTTCAGGCCAACCGCACGGTCGCAAACGATGCCGCCGATGTTGCCCGCGCCGATAACACCGAGCGTTTTGTTCGTAAGCTCAACGCCCATGAACTTCGACTTTTCCCATTTTCCAGCGTGGGTGCTGGCGGACGCTTCTGGAATCTGGCGCGCTACGGCGAACATCATCGCAATTGCATGCTCGGCAGTTGTGATCATGTTGCCGAATGGCGTGTTCATCACGATCACACCTTTCTTGGACGCCGCAGGGATGTCGACGTTATCAACACCGATACCAGCGCGGGCAACGACTTTGAGGTTGTCGGCAGCGTCGAGGATTTTTTCGGTTACCTTGGTCGCCGAGCGGATGGCGAGGCCGTCGTAATCTTTGATCTTGGCGAGCAGCGCGTCTTTGTCTTTGCCAAGGTTAGGCTCGAAATCAACGTCGATGCCACGGTCACGGAAAATTTGGACTGCAGTTTCAGAGAGCTTGTCGGAAACGAGAACTTTGGGTGCCATGATGAGGCTCCTTTGCTTTTCGGTTGCGCGATCTATGCGCGAAAATAAGGGGGAGAGGCGGGCCGCTTGGCCCACCGGAATTACTGTGCTTCGATTTCGGCGTTGAACGCCCAGTCAAGCCACGGCATTAGCGCTGCCACATCGGAGGCTTCAATCGTGCCGCCACACCAGATACGAAGGCCAGCTGGTGCGTCACGATAGGCGCCGATATCAAGCGCAACGCCTTCGTTCTCGAGCCGCTTTGCAACAGCTTTGGCAAAAGCCGCGCCATCTTTGATCCGCTCGTCTGTGAACTTAAGGCAAACCGAAGTTGTAGAGCGCGTGGCCGGATCAGTCGCGAGGAACTCGATCCAATCGCGCGCCTCAACAAATTTGCTAACTTCTGCTGTGTTGGCTTCGGCGCGGGCAATTAGACCCTTAAGGCCGCCTTGGGCGCGGGCCCAATCAAGCGCCACGAGGTAATCTTCAACGCAAAGCATCGACGGCGTGTTGATCGTTGCACCCGTAAAGATACCCTCGATCAGTTTGCCACCTTTGGTCAGGCGGAAAATCTTGGGGAGGGGCCACGCAGGTGTGTAGCTTTCGAGCCGCTCAACTGCGCGTGGCGATAGGATAAGAACACCGTGCGCTGCTTCGCCGCCGAGCACTTTTTGCCAGCTGAATGTGGTGACATCGAGCTTGTCCCATGGCAGGTCCATCGCGAATGCAGCCGAAGTTGCATCACAGATGGTGAGGCCAGCACGGTCCGCAGGGATTGCATCGCCATTGGGCATCCGAACGCCGGATGTTGTGCCGTTCCATGTAAAGACAACGTCATTATCATAGTTCAACGCAGCCATATCGACGATTTCGCCGTAATCCGCCACATGCGCGGTCGCTTCGATCTTAAGCTGTTTGACAACATCAGTGACCCAGCCCGAACCAAAGCTTTCCCACGCAACCATTTCCGCAGGGCGTTCGCCAAGGAGCGACCACATCGCCATTTCCATTGCGCCGGTGTCGGACGCCGGAACGATGCCGATTTTGTAGTCCGCTGGAATTCCGAGAACTTCACGCGTTCCTTCGATTGCAGCCTTGAGCTTTTCCTTGCCAATGGCAGCACGATGCGAGCGGCCAAGAGGCGCGTCAGCAAGTGATTCCAATGTCCATGTGGAAGGTTTGGCGCAAGGGCCAGAAGAAAAACGCGGATTTGCCGGCCGCGTGGCCGGGGTATTCGTAACCATTGATGCTATCCTCACAGATATATGCCCTTCGTTGGGGAAGGGTGTCCCACGGACGGACTTAGAGAGGTGAACGGGGTGGCGCAAGCCGTAAAATTGCGATAATCGGCGCCGTAGATCACAAAACTTGCGCAACGCGTCCACTATCGGAAACTTCCCATGTATATTGCAACGCTACTGACCAACCCTGAAAACCCTTCGCTAAGCCGCGAGACAGTCGAGTCGCTGCGCAATGCATGGGGTGGCGGGGATGCAATCTGGCTGGCAGTTGGTGAAGCGGCAGAATTTGCGCTGGGCGAGAAGCCAAGCAACCTTTGGGATGTATGGGAGAGCCTTCAAAGCATCGGTGTTGATCTGGTGGTGCAGCCGCGTGAGGGGCGCGTGAAAAAGATGCTGCTTGCTGATATGGACAGCACGATGATCCAGCAAGAGTGTATCGATGAATTGGCCGACGAAGCGGGTGTTGGCCCACGCGTTGCGGATATTACTGCGCGAGCGATGAATGGCGAGTTGGATTTCGACGGGGCGCTGCGCGAACGCGTTGGGCTGCTTAAGGGATTAGAAGCAAGTGTAATAGATCGTGTCCTTGAAACGCGCATCACTTTTATGCCAGGCGGCCGGGCGCTGTTGGCAACGATGAAGGATGCGGGGGCATTTGCTGCTCTTGTTTCGGGCGGGTTTACGGCGTTTACGAGCAAAGTTGCCTCTGAACTCGGATTTGACGAAAACCGTGCAAACACGCTTATTGTAAAAGACGGTGTTCTAACTGGTGAAGTCGGAACGCCGATCCTTGGTCGGCAGGCAAAGGTAGATGCGCTTGAGCAGATCACCGCGCGCCTTGGTATCTCCGAGGCCGATGTAATGGCTGTGGGCGACGGCGCGAATGATCTCGGGATGCTCGGCCGTGCAGGCTCTGGCGTTGCGCTTCATGCAAAACCGAGCGTTGCTGCGGAATGTGATATTCGTATCAATCGCGGCGACCTGACGGCGCTTCTCTATATCCAAGGTTACAGCAAGGACGAATTTAAAGGTGTTTGAAGTCGGGCTCGAGCTTCTTGCGCTTCTAATACTTGCTGGATTTTGTGCCGGATTTGTTGATGCCATCGCTGGCGGTGGCGGGCTGATAACGGTGCCTGTTTTGCTTTTGTCGGGCGCATCACCGATCGAAGCGCTCTCGACCAACAAGGTGCAGGGCGTATTCGGCGCGGGAACGGCCGCGCTTTCTTATGCCCGCGCGGGGCAAGTGAACCTGCACGAGCAAATTGGTCCTGCGGCCTTGTCTTTCGTCGCTTCCTTCTGCGGCGCGTTGCTGGTTGCTTATATTCCGGTGGATTGGATCAAGATTGTGCTTCCGTTCTTGATGGTGGCGATAGCGTTGTTTTTTGCTCTTAAGCCGGGGCTTGATGATGTGGATCGCGTTCGGCGCATGTCTATTCCGGTGTTTACCGTTGTGATGATCCCGTTGATTGCGGCCTATGATGGGCTCCTGGGACCAGGAACCGGCTCGTTCTTCATGATCGCGTTCGTGACGCTCGCTGGGTATGGCGTATTAAAAGCGACGGCGCATACCAAACTGCTGAACTTCGCCTCTAACCTTGGCGCAATCGTTGCATTTTCTGCCGTGGCCACGCCGTGGTGGTTTACGGGGCTTGCCATGGGCGCGGCGCAGATTGCAGGCGCGCAGGTCGGCTCTAAACTTGCGGTAAAAGTTGGCGCACGGGTGATTAAACCACTGCTTGTTGTCACGTCGGCGGCCCTCGCCGCGCGCCTGATTTGGGACTGGTTCTAGGGCAATTTAAGCTAGACTAGAGCCGATCCCGGCTTGATTGAGGCTGCCTTAATACCGCGACGATTCACCATGGGCGCATTCATGCGGCGCAAGGTCGCCGGATGGTTGGCATCCAGCACGCCGAGTTTCACCAGAATGGCTGCTATCGCACATTCGCTCGCGCGGGTTGCGCCATCAGTAACCTTTAGCGCGACACCAAGCTTTTGTTCGGGAAGGATTGCGGTAAACACGCCATCTGCGCCAGTCTTGATCGCAACCTTGCCCCCCATGGCCTGCATCAACTCTGTGCAAGCGCGCGTCGTTCCGGCAGCCAATTCTGGATGTGTAACCATTGCTTCTACAAGGCGTGCCGCGCTTGTCTCGCGCGTTCCTGCACCTTCACGCGCCGCTGCGAAAAACGCCATGGATCGAGCCAAACCATGCACAGAAGTCGCAAAGTTCGGTGCGCTACATCCATCTATGCCAAAGCCAGGGCTCGTTTCTTGAGTGACTTCTTCAAAGGCGTCTTTGACCGCGATTTGCAGAGGATGATCCGGCTCCACATATTCTGCCTCGCCGCCCATGTGCTTATTCAGCGTCAAGAAACCTGCGTGTTTGCCTGAACAGTTGTTGTGGCACTGGCAAGGCTCCTCATGGGCGCGGATCAGGCGATTACGCTCTTCGATGTCAGGTGCAAGCTGTGGGCCGCAGCGCAAATCACTATCGTCATATCCCAACGCCTCAAGCCAAGATTTCACGCGGGTTACATGCATTGCCGCGCCCTGATGGCTCGCGCAGGCAAGGGCAAGCTGCTCTGTTCCAAGCGAAGCCTGATCGGCAGAGCCCGAATCCAGCAGAGGTAGAGCCTGAATCATCTTACAAGAGCTTCGCGGGAAGATGATTTGATCTGGCTCCCCCCATGCCTCGACGATTTCTCCGCGCTCGTCACAGACAACAGCGTGGCCCGTGTGGATCGACTCCAATATCTCGCCGCGCCAGATCTCGGCCAGCGTTACCGGTGCGTTCTCTGTTAGTTTCATGGGCCACTCCTAAAAAACGTGATTGTCTTGGACGTAAAATTGCACGAACGGGGCTTTTAAACCGGTTCCGAATACGGATAGACTAGGCTTATCGAGATTGAAATCAGCAGGCCAGCGCAAAAGTCACCAGAGAGAGATAGCGCCCTGCATAAATTGAGGCCCTACAGTCCGGAGGCTGTGAGAGATGAATTCACTTATTGCAAATTTTCGGAGCGCTATTATCGGGAGCGCCGCATTGGCCATTGTTGCGGGCGGTGCTGCATTTGCGCAATCCTCGGAAAACCGCGTTGCAACCAACACCGACTGGAGCGTTTTTGTCGAAGATGATCCGACAGAATGCTGGGTTGTGTCCGCGCCAAAAGAAACCGTGAACAAGAAAGACGGCCGCGTTGTTGCTGTGCGTCGGAGTGATATCCTCTTGTTCGTGACATACCGTCCGGGATCAAATGTTGACGGTGAAGTTTCCTTTACCGGCGGATATCCTTTTGCGAACGGCTCCACCGTTAGTGTGAAGGTCGGAGAGTCAACGTTCGAGTTCTTTACAAAAGATGAGAATGCTTGGCCCGCGACTTCAGGCGACGACAAGAAAATCGTAACTGCGATGAAGCGCGGTACGTCCGCGATTGTCACAGGCCGCTCAACACGCGGAACAGTCACACAAGACACGTTTAGCCTTCTTGGCTTTACGGCAGCGATTGAAGAAGCTGAAAAACGCTGCGGCTCTTAATCGCTATATGTGGCTCTATTCCTGCGCTTTCGAGCGCAGGGTATGCTCAGAACATCGACGGCTTTGAGTTTTCGCTGGGCGACATTTCGCGCCGCTGCGAAATCGTCGTGATTGGTCCTGACATCGAAATTTCCTGTTCGCCCGAGCTTTGGCCGGTCGAACAGCTTTGTTCTGTTGCGCAAGATTCAACAGGGCTGGCCTATGTCGAGTGCATGGGCGGCGAGCTGGCCGAGGTTGAAGCGCGTTGCGAAGTTCTGATGTATGACGAGGACATCGGCGACCTGCTCTGTTAGTATTTCCGAAAGGCGTGATTTGGCTTTTGCGAAAATCCCCTGTATGACGCGCGCTTGAGTTTTCGGAGACCTGCCATGACTGATTCCAGCCCCAAGGGTGACGCCCCCAAATCCGCGCCAACTGCGCCGGTCACACAAGACGTGCGCACGTTTCCTCGCAAAGTTGAAGCGACCGACAAGATCAACCTTGTTGGGCTGACGCGCCCAGCGTTGCGCGAGGCGTTGATCGAGATTGGCACCAAAGAAAAGCAAGCCAAAATGCGCGCTGGGCAGATTTGGCAGTGGATTTACCAGAAAGGCGTGCGCGATTTTGATCTGATGAGCAATCTGGCCAAGGATTACCGCGCGCTCTTGGCGGAGAAATGCGAGATACGTGTTCCCGAGGTCGTGACCAAGCAGGTTTCCGAGGATGGAACGCGTAAATACTTGGTTCGGATTGCGGGCGGCCATGAGGTCGAGATCGTTTATATTCCAGAAACAGATCGCGGGACGCTCTGTGTCAGCTCACAGGTTGGTTGCACGCTGACATGTACGTTCTGCCATACGGGTACGCAGAAGCTTGTACGGAACCTGACTGCCGCCGAAATCATCGGTCAAGTTATGGTTGCGCGGGATGATTTGGGCGAATGGCCCAAGCTCGGAGAAGCCAATCCGCCCAAGGTTAGGCTCTTGTCGAACATCGTTTTGATGGGCATGGGCGAGCCGCTCTATAATTTCGAGAACGTCCGTGACGCGATGAATATTGCGATGGACCCAGAGGGCATCTCACTATCGCGCCGTCGGATCACCCTTTCTACAAGCGGCGTTGTCCCCGAGATTTGGCGCACCGCAGAGGAAATCGGATGCCAGCTTGCGGTGTCGTTCCACGCCACCACCGACGAGGTGCGCGATGTCTTGGTTCCGATCAACAAACGCTGGAACATCGAAGCGCTGTTGGAGGCTTTGCGGGCGTATCCAAAAGTGAGCAACAGCGAGCGGATCACTTTTGAATATGTGATGCTCAAGGATGTGAACGACAGCGACGAGGATGCACACAGGCTGATGAAGCTGATCGAAGGCATCCCGGCCAAGATCAACCTTATTCCGTTCAACGAATGGCCGGGTGCACCTTATCAGCGGAGCAGCAATAACCGAATTCATGCCTTTGCGGATATCGTGCACAATGCGGGCTATTCCTCGCCGATCCGCCGTCCGCGGGGCGAGGATATTATGGCCGCATGCGGACAGCTCAAATCCGAAACGGAGCGTGCCCGTAAAAGCAAGAAGCAGATCGAAAAAGAAGCGGGATTAGGCTGAATTAGAGCCTAACTATCGTCCCGGGACTTCTTTTCTCGGGGGCTGGATGTCCCAGTTTTCGATCACTTCAACAGCTTCAGCCGCAGTATCGACAAAGCGGAAGAGATCAAGATCGTCAGCAGAGATCGTTCCGGCTTCTGCCAGAGCTTCCCAGTTGATGATTTTTTCCCAGAATTCCTTGCCAAAGAGCAGAAACGGAACCGGCTCCATCCGGCCTGTTTGAATGAGGGTAAGCGCTTCGAATGTCTCGTCCAGCGTGCCAAACCCGCCTGGAAACACTGTGATGGCTTTGGCGCGCATCAGGAAGTGCATCTTGCGAATGGCGAAATAGTGGAAGTTAAAACAAAGCTCCGGTGTTACATATTCGTTCGGGGCTTGCTCAAAGGGCAGCACGATATTGAGGCCCACAGAGACACCGCCCGCGTCAACCGCGCCGCGACTACCGGCTTCCATGACGCCAGGACCGCCGCCAGTTACAATCACGTTGTCTTTGTTTCCTGTTTCCATTGACTTCAAAGTCATCAAACGGGCAAATTCCCGCGCTTCCTCGTAATAGCAGGACAGATCCGCGAGCGTTTGCGTGCGCGCCGTGTCTTTTTTCGCGGGCTCCGGAATGCGCGCGCCGCCAAACATAACGACGGTTGAATTGATACCGTGCTCGTCCAGGCCCATCTCCGGCTTGAGCAATTCAAGCTGAAGTCGCACAGGGCGCAACTCTTCGCGGCACATGAAATCGCTGTCATCAAAGGCCAGTCGATAGGCAGGAGAGCGTGTTTGCGGCGTATCTGGCGTATGGTGTGATTGCTCGCGGTCTTGGTGGCTGTCTCGGAAAGGGTGGCGGCGGCTGTCGTCGTTCATCGGGTGTTTCCTCTAACCTGCATTGCGTGCTTACCCTTAGCGGTCTATATGCTTCAACGAACTGACGCCATAGAGGATTAGGGTTACGCATGTCTAACGCACAACTGGAAACCGCAATCGAAGCAGCATGGGACGCGCGCGACACGATCACGCCCGACACCAAAGGCGAACAACGTGACGCGATCGAAGCGACACTTGCCGCACTTGATGGTGGTACGCTGCGCGTGGCCGAGCCGCGCGACAATGGCGAATGGCACGTAAACCAATGGGCCAAGAAAGCTGTGCTGCTTGGATTCCGCATTAAAGATATGGAACCACAAAGTGGCGGCCCGCAAGGTTCCGGCTGGTGGGATAAAGTCGACAGCAAGTTCCTTGGTTGGGGCGAGAACGAATGGAAATCTGCGGGCTTCCGCGCTGTTCCAAACTGCGTTGTTCGTAAATCCGCCTATATCGCACCTGGCGTTGTCCTGATGCCATCCTTCGTGAACCTCGGCGCTTATGTGGATGAAGGCTCCATGGTTGATACATGGGCAACAGTCGGATCCTGCGCGCAGATCGGCAAAAACGTACACCTCTCTGGTGGTGTAGGAATCGGGGGCGTTCTTGAGCCAATGCAAGCTGGTCCGACCATCATCGAGGACAACTGCTTTATCGGTGCGCGCTCTGAAGTTGTTGAGGGCTGCATCGTTCGCGAAGGCTCTGTTCTTGGCATGGGTGTGTTTATCGGCAAGTCGACCAAGATCGTTGATCGTGAAACCGGCGAAGTGATGTATGGCGAAGTTCCCCCATATTCGGTTGTCGTAGCAGGCTCTATGCCAAGCAAAAACGGCGTAAACCTCTATTGCGCCGTGATCGTTAAACGCGTCGATGCAAAGACACGTAGCAAGACAGGCATCAACGAGTTGCTTCGCGACTAACGCGGCATTCATTGACCATGCGCCCCTGCCTTGCTAAGCGGGGCGCATGACAGCAAAAAACGCTAAATCAAAGAAATCCTCACGCCAGAAAGTCTTTACGCTTCTGGTTGAAGTCGGCCGCAGCGAGAATGACGGCTTACCTGAAAAGGCAACGGGCGCGGCGCTGATGGTCTACGCAAGCGGTGTGGATGAGGCCGAGGCCGTTCGCGAAACGGTTGCGATCCTGAAGCAAGCTGAAATGGCTCCGCTTGATGTCTCTGGCTATGGCACTCTTGAGGAGCGCCTCAAAGAGGGGCACGACATCTCTCAGGAAGAGCGTGATCTTATGGCGCGCGCCAAAGAAGAAAACAGCGTTATCGTCGTGCAGTCGACTCCCTTTTTCGACTGAATTAGACACTGTTTTGGGCAATTCGTCGCCCGATTTTACAGTATATGCACAACGCCTGAGCGGGCATCAAACCGCAAAGACAGGAACCAGACATGACCAACACAGACCCTGTAAGCCTAACCGCAGATTTGATCCGTTGCCCCTCGGTGACGCCAGAAGAAGGCGGCGCGCTTGTCTTGCTTGAGAAACTTCTGTCAGACGCTGGTTTCGAATGCACGCGTGTGGATCGTGGTGGCGTAAGCAATCTGTTTGCGCGCTGGGGGCATCGCGGCGCAAACAAGACGTTCGGGTTTAACGGGCACACCGATGTTGTCCCTGTTGGGGATCTCGCGGCATGGACAGTTGATCCCTTCGGTGCCGAGGTGAAAGACGGCTGGCTTTATGGTCGTGGCGCGACGGATATGAAATCCGGCGTTGCGGCTTTTGTTTCTGCGGCCATTGACCTTGTCACAAATACGCCACCGGATGGCGCCATTATCATTGCCATAACAGGCGACGAAGAAGGCGACGCCATCGATGGTACGACTGCGCTTCTGGACTACATGGCCGAGGAGGGCGAAAAAATGTCGGTTTGCCTTGTCGGAGAGCCAACATCGCCGAATGTGCTTGGTGATATGATGAAGATCGGACGACGCGGTAGCTTGACTGCGTATTTCACAATCAATGGTGTGCAAGGACACTCGGCCTATCCACATCGTGCCAAGAACCCTGTGCCTGCAATGGCGCGGCTCATGGATCGGTTGGCGAGCCATACACTCGATGAAGGCACAGACCATTTCGATGCCTCAACCCTCGCGATCACAACTATTGATACCGGAAATACCGCGACAAACGTTATCCCTGCGGCGTGCAAAGGCACTGTAAATATTCGGTTCAATGATACGCACAGCGGCGCAAGCCTTGACGAATGGCTTCGTAGTGAAGCCGATAAAGTGGCGCAGGAGTTTGGCGTTGATATCGAAGTTAAGGTCACTGTTTCGGGCGAAAGCTTTGTAACTCCACCCGGAGAGCTTTCGGCTATGGTTGCCAAAGCGGTGACGGAAGAAACGGGCGTAACCCCCGAACTTTCGACATCCGGCGGTACTTCAGATGCGCGGTTCGTAAAAGACCACTGTCCTGTTGTGGAGTTTGGCCTTGTTGGAAAAACCATGCATCAGGTGGACGAATGCGTTGAGATCGACCAGATCAACCGGCTTAAGTCTATCTACGCCCGCGTTCTGAACGACTATTTTGCATGACGGTTCATATCGAACAAACAGACGATTTCGAGGCCTGCCTTGCGCTTAGGATCGAAGTGTTTGTTCGTGAACAAGGTATACCCTTTGATGAAGAGATCGATGATCTAGATGCAGAAGCTCTCCATCTGATTGCCGTTGATGATGGAAAACCAGTTGGAACGGCGCGTTTGATTGTCGACGGAAAGACGGGGAAAATCGGGCGTGTATGCGTTGCGAAAAGCCATCGGGGCACGGGCTTGGGCGCTGCTTTGATCAAGGCAGGGCTTGCGCGGTTTGAAGCCGATTCAGGCCTGAATAGAGCCTATCTTTCGGCGCAAGTTTCCGCGATTGGATTCTATGAGCGGCTCGGGTTCAAAGCCTACGGAGAGCCTTACGACGACGCTGGCATTCCGCACCGTGATATGGAGCGGCCTTTGTGAAACCAACGCTCGTGATCATGCTCAAAGAACCACGGCCCGGACGGGTGAAAACGCGGTTGGGCAGAGGTATCGGCATGGTTGGGGCCGCGTGGTGGTTTAGGCATCAGGTCTCATCGCTGTTACGTGAGTTGGCTGATCCGCATTGGCAAATTTTGCTTGCTGTCTCTCCAGATGTTGATGGAGCCAAGAGCCGTGTTTGGCCTGCGCGCTTTCAGCGTATTCAGCAAGGGCGCGGCGACCTCGGTGATCGGATGGGGCGGCTTTTTCGTGGCTTACCAGCAGGTCCAGTTGTGATTATCGGTGCGGACATTCCAAACATCAAAAAGTCCAATATTAGAGCCGCTTTTAGGGCGCTCGGACGGAATCAAGCCGTTATCGGACCGGCGCCAGACGGGGGCTATTGGCTCATCGGATTGAAGCGCGTTGCGCGCCCACCGGCCACTCTGTTCGAAGGTGTGCGTTGGTCAAGTGAGCACGCCCTTGCAGATACGTTAAAGTCGCTTGGCACTTATTCGGTTGCGATGATTGAAACCAAACAGGATGTTGATAGCGTGGACGATCTCCGCGCCCTTCGAAGCAACTCCATGCGTGACGTGCCCAATTCCCCGTGCTAGTGCAGGCGGATGGTACATATCCCTTCTAAAGACGAGATCTTACAGTGGATCTCGGACAATCCGACGAAAACGAGCAAACGAGACATTGCCAAGGCATTTGGCATCAAAGGTGCTGCGCGGATTGATCTGAAGCGCGCGCTCAAGGAACTCGAGAGCGAAGGCCACCTACAGAAGCGCAAGCGCAGCTATACCGACCCTGAAGAGCTACCACCCGTGAGCGTTCTGGAGGTCATTGGGCCAGACGCCGATGGTGATCTGACCGCGCGACCCCTTGAATGGCAAGGAACCGGTGAGGAGCCCAGAGTTGTGGTCGTTCCAAAGTCTGGCGATCCGGCCCTTGGTAAAGGAAACCGCATCCTCGCGCGCTTGAAAAAGGTAGGCGGCGATGAGTTTGATTATGAAGCGCGCCTCATACGTAAAATCGGCTCTAACCCGCTTCGAATTCTCGCAATATTCCGCGAAAGCCACGAAGGTGGTCGCCTTGTTCCGATTGATAAAGGGGCGGATAAGGAATGGCTCGTACCTGAAGGTGCGACCGATGATGCACGCGATGGCGAGCTTGTCGAAGCGCAGCAAACAGGCCCAAAAGGACGCATGGGGCTTCCGCGCGCCAAGGTCGTTGCTCGCCTAGGAGACCCTACCGAACCGCGCGCTGTTTCTCTTATCGCCATTCACCAGCATGGGATTCCCGATCATTTTCCTGACGCTGTAATCGCGGAAGTCGATAAGGCAAAGCCGGCGCCGTTGGGTGATCGGCTCGATCTGCGGGACATGCCTCTCGTGACAATCGATCCTGTCGACGCGCGCGATCATGATGATGCCTGTTTCGCCCAAATAGACACTAATCCTGCCAATAAGGGCGGCTTTATCGTTTGGGTCGCTATTGCGGATGTTGCGCATTACGTCACGCCTGGGTCGGCGCTTGACCGCGAGGCGCGCAAGCGAGGCAACTCCAGCTATTTCCCTGATCGCGTTGTGCCGATGTTGCCAGATCGGCTTTCCGGCGATCTGTGCTCGCTACACGAAGGCGTTGAGCGCCCCTGCGTTGCGGTAAAAATGGTCATCGACAAAGATGGGACTAAGATTTCTCACGAATTCCATCGCGCGATGATGAAGTCTGCGGCCTCGCTTGCATATGCCGAGGTTCAGGACGCGATGGATGGCCGCGCAAATGAAAAATGCGAGCCGCTGTTAGAGGATGTCATCAAGCCACTTTACGGTGCATATGCGGCTCTAACACGGGCCAGAGAGGCGCGGCAGCCGCTAGAATTAGACCTCCCAGAGCGCAAAATCGAGCTTGGCGAAGATGGAAAAGTTGCGTCGATTGCGTTTCGCGAGCGGCTTGACGCGCACAAAATGATCGAAGAGTTCATGGTGCTTGCCAATGTCGCAGCAGCGGAAACTCTTCTGAAAAAGAAAACGCCTCTGCTCTATCGCGTTCACGAAGAACCAAGCACAGAGAAGCTAGAAGCTTTGCGAGAGACAGCTGTTTCGTCAGGATTGGTTTTGGCAAAAGGGCAGGTGCTCCAGACGCGGCACTTGAATCAATTGCTGGCACAGGCCGCAGGCACGGATCAGGACGAGTTGATCAATATATCAACGCTCCGCTCCATGACGCAGGCCTATTACAGCCCAGAGAACTTTGCTCATTTCGGCCTCGCGCTTCGAAACTACGCGCATTTCACATCGCCCATCCGGCGTTACGCTGACTTGATCGTGCATCGCGGTTTGATCACCGCGCATGGGTGGGGCGATGATGGTCTGAGCGAACAGGATATTGAGGCACTCGAGGAAACAGCACAGCAGATTTCTGATACCGAACGTCGTTCTATGGTTGCGGAGCGTGACACGACTGATCGCTATTTGGCGTCTTATCTCTCAGAGCGATTGGGGAATGAGTTCAGTGGCCGCGTTGCCGGAATTGCGCGGTTTGGCGTGTTTGTGAAGTTGGATGAAACTGGCGCTGACGGGTTGGTTCCAATTGGAACAATCGGGCGCGAGTTCTTCGTGCATGACGAAGAAACCAACACACTTCGTGGCGAGAAAACAGGTCTCACGATTGGGCTTGGGCAACGCGCGCTTGTGCGTCTTGCAGAGGCAACTCCGGTCACAGGAGGCATCACATTGGACCTTTTGGAGTTGGATGGGAAAGCGCTTCCCAAGAGCTCCAATTCGCGTGGCGGAAAGACGCATCGAGGCCGAAAAGTGGGTCAAACACGGGCGAAAAAGGCAAAATTGAAGCGCAAGGTAAAGCGGAAGCGTGGGAACTAGGTATCGGCAAAAATCGGCGTAGCTTTGCTAAAACAAGGCTGGACAATTTACAGAGTTGAAAAACGCGATACTCTGAAGGGAGAGCAGCAAATGATAAAACCATGCAATTACTTCGAACGATACTCATTGCCCTTTCCCTTTGTATCCCGGCATTTGCATATGCCGCGGGTGAAAAGACCCGCCCAATGGCACGTCCTGATGTGACAGGAGATATGCACATGAGCGCGGCACAAGGTGAGCAGGGATTTGAGGCGTGGATTCACCAATTTCGGGCGCGTGCGCGCGGCCAAGGAATTTCGGATGCGACCCTAAACAGTGCTTTTGGCAGCATTTCCTATGATGCGGATATTGTGAAGAAAGATCGCAACCAGTCTGAGTTTACTAAACAGATTTGGGAATATCTTGATAGCGCGACCTCTGATGCGCGTGTCTCGAACGGTAAGAAAGCGTTGAGCAAACACATTGAGTTGTTGCAGCAGATCGAAGCGACCTACGGTGTTGAAAAAGAGATCGTTGCCGCTGTTTGGGGGCTTGAAAGTGCCTATGGTGCGTTTCGTGGTGATGTCCCGATTATAGAGGCACTCGCAACATTGGCCTATGACGGGCGACGCGGGCGGTTTTTTGAAAGTCAGCTGATCGCGGCACTTAAGATTTTGCAAGCAGGGGATGTTTCCCCAAGCAAAATGAAGGGAAGCTGGGCCGGAGCTATGGGTCACACCCAATTTATGCCCACGTCCTATTTGAGCTATGCCGTTGATTTCACGGGTGATGGAAAGCGCGACATTTGGGACGATAATCCTGCCGATGCGCTGGCTTCAACGGCGGCTTATCTGCGGGAGTTCGGATGGAAGACAGGCCAGCCTTGGGGTGTTGAAGTTCGCCTTCCAAAAGGGTTCGACTATCGGCAGACAAGCGAACGTGTAAAGAAACCAGTGCCGGCATGGACCGAAATGGGCGTGCGCGATGTAAGCGGCAAGTCGGTGCCGAACTATGGCCGCGCGTCAATCTTGCTGCCCGCTGGTGCGCAGGGAGCGGCGTTCATGATCTTTGACAACTTCCATGTGATAGAGCGATACAACACGGCGGATGCCTATGTGATTGGTGTGGGCCATTTGGCAGATCGAATTGCTGGTGGCCCGCCGATTAAGGCGACCTGGCCGCGTGCTGACCGTCCGTTACATTTTAAGGAAAAGATTGAGATGCAACAGCTTTTGGCCAAAGCTGGTTTCGATCCACAAGGTACGGATGGCATTATTGGGCCGAATACGATTGCGGCGATTAAAGCGTTTCAAGAGGATGTAGGTATGGTGCCCGATGGGTACGCCAGTGTTAACGTTCTGAAGAAGCTTCGATAACCAATGCGTAGCTTCGATGAGATCTACGAGATTTCGGCAAGCCGCAAGGGCGGCGTCGATGCACTTGAAGAGCTGTTAAGTAAGCCTTTGCCTCAGAGCGAGCTGTTGGAAATTCCGGATGACAGATGGTTGTCGCGGTTTAGCCAGCATGTGTTTTCTGCTGGTTTTAACTGGAAGGTGATTGAAACAAAGTGGCCGGGGTTTGAAGAAGCTTTTCACGGGTTTGATCTTGGGCGCTGTGCATTCATGGATGACGAGATGTTTGACTCCCTCATCCAAGATACGCGGATCGTGCGGCACGGGGCAAAGATCCTGTCGGTTCGAGACAATGCGGCGTTTCTGCTTGAGTTGCGTGATGAACATGGCTCTGTTGCCCAAGCATTGGCAGGATGGCCCAAGGATGACTATGTCGGGCTGCTAAAAATGCTTAAGAAGCGCGGCACACGTCTTGGCGGGAATACTGGGGCGTATGCGTTGCGGTTTATGGGCGTTGACGGGTTTATTTTCTCGCGCGATGTGGTGGGAAGGCTGGTTGCTGAAGGGGTTATCGACAAGGCACCGACGTCGCAAAAGGCATTGGCGCAAGCACAAAATGCCTTCAACACTTGGGCCGAACAATCAGGCCGCAGTTTAACGGAAATCAGTCGAGTGCTGGCGTTTAGCCTTTAATCTCTACGCTTTTTGCGCTTCAGAGTATCGCCGAGCTTCAGCTTTGGCGTAAGTTCAACGCGATCCTCCGGGCTAGGGTCTTCCCCCTGCGCGCGGCGCGCAATGATTTGCGCGGCAAGCTTGCCGATCTCGCGGCGTTCCGACCCCATAGAGGCAAGTTTGCGCGGCAACCCGTCTAAGAGTTCGACACCATTGAAGCCCGCAAGTCCGATGTGTTTCGGAACCTTGATACCTTTTTCCAGACAATAAAGAAGCCCGCCTGCGCCAATCATGTCATTGGAATAATAGAGGAAATCTAGGTCTGGTGTGCGCTCAAGCATCGCCTCTGTCATTTCGCGCCCTTTAAGGAGCGCAGAGCCGCCAGAGTAAAATTCCTGATCGGCCACCTCAAGCCCAGCTTTCGCCAAGGCTTCGGTAAACCCCTCAAACCGTTTGCGCGCACGGTGATCGAGCGGCATCTTTGTGCCCATGAATCCGATGCGTTTGTAGCCAGCCTTGATAATCGCTTGCGCCATCTTGCGACCGGCGCGGCGATGCGAAATGCCGACCATTGCATCTATGGGTTCGCCATCGACATCCATAATCTCAACGATAGGAATGCCTGCGTTCTCCATCATTGCGCGTGAAGCGTCGGAGTGCTCCAAACCTGCAATGATTACGCCGGAAGGCCGCCACGAGAGCATTTCAAAGAGAACTTCTTCTTCCTTTTCCGGCAGGTAATTCGTGACGCCAACAACAGGCTGAAGTGGCGTGTCATCAAGCACGTCTGAAATGCCCGTTAAAACTTCGGGGAATACCATGTTTGAAAGCGACGGGATGATAACCGCCACCAGATTAACCCGCTGGCTGGCCAAGGCGCCCGCGATCTTGTTGGGGACATATCCAAGTCGCTTTGCCGCCTCCTGAACCTTGACCCGCGTCTCCGCCGAGACATCGCCACGATTTCGCAGCACGCGGGATACCGTCATTTCGCTCACACCCGATGCTTCAGAGACATCGCGGAGGGTGAGGGGACGCTTAGTTGCAGGGGAGGACTGGCTCAATGTAACCACCATATGAAATTTTGATTTCTTTATTGATAGCGCGAAAATCTCTCTTGTCCAATGACGGATGCTGGAGTATGTTATCGCTAACAGTAAAGTCCGGCGCGTCCTGCAAGCTCTCTATCTCTTGGCGCAATGGATTGAGGGGGATGTGGTGGGCCAAATTCACTCCCCCTTTACTGTAACCTCCAACGGTATTTCTCTTTGCTCCGGTCTGCGGAACGTGCCACTGTTTTCGCAAGAAAAACGGAGGTAGGCATGGCGGATTTATCGGAAGTCGGGCAGCATTTTCTGATGGGGCTTCGGCCGACAACGTCGTTGCACAAAGATGACAAGCACATGTTGGCCACGCTTAAGCCGCTCGGGATTGTGCTCTTCCGCGATAATTTCCTCCAAGATGCGCCCTACGATGAATGGTTCCCTGCCTACCAGTCATTGCTAAATGAGGTTGCAGCTGCGCTTGGGCGCGATGATTTTGTTGTCAGTATTGACCATGAGGGTGGTCGGGTCTGCCGGCCTCCCGAGCCAGTAACTCAATATGATTACGCTCGAAATTGGGTGGACAAGGCTGAAAATGTAGGCGTTGCCGTTGGGCGCGAGCTGGCGTCTATGGGGATCAACCTGAATTTTGCACCGGTGCTGGATATTGACTCTAATCCGGACAATCCGGTCATTGGCCCTCGCGCGTTTGGCACTACTCCAGAAGATGTTGTTAAGGCTGGTCTGACGTTTGCGCGGGCGATGGAAGGCGAAGGGGTTGTAGCATGTGCGAAACACTACCCTGGCCACGGAGACACAGCGCAGGACTCACATTACGAACTGCCTGTTGTGAATACGCTTGCCGGAGAGCGCAATATCCGCGAGTTGGTGCCGTTCAAGGCCGCAATTGAAGCGGGAATGCAGATGATCATGACCTCGCACGTTATGATTCCGGATATTGATCCAGATTTTCCCGCGACATTATCAAGCCGAATTGTTCGTGAAGAACTTCGTGGTCGGTTTGGCTACGATGGCGTTGTGATTTCAGACGACACAGGCATGCGCGCAATGGACAGCTATTTCAAAGACCCGTCCGTAGCAGCGGATTTCTTTGCGTCAGGGCATGATATTCTAATGATCTGTTCCTATTGGGCAGATACCGACAGAGCGCTTGGCCTTGCGGAGCATCTTATTAAAGCAAAGAAATCAGCGAGCTATGCGCAAGGTATTCTCGCGCCTTCCGAGCAGCGGCTGGCCCGTTTCCGCGAAACTTTGCCAAAGAATACACCAAAGCACATGCCGCCAGAGTTCTGGGCAGCACATAAAGAAGTTGCCCCGCTATTTGCGGGGGAGCGGGCTGTTATCGTTCGGTAATTGACGTGGCGAATGCGTCGCCACCTGTGCTGGTTGGGTGCGCGTAAAGTCACGTCTTTAACATTGATTTAATTGATGAAATATTCGAATCTTCACTTGAAAGGATGTGCATGAGTTCCGCATGAATTCACACTACATTCCCAATACATTACCCAGAAGTTTATCGTTACGCGTTAGTGCTAAGCTTTGCCAAAAACTCGGTCTTTAGACACTCGAGAGTGGACGCGAACGAAGGTATTGCCTCGCTGGCTGTTCAGAGGTCGAAGTTTGCAACGCAGGATTATCCCGCGGTCTGTCAAGTCGCTTCGGTGGCTATTAAATGCGATGTTGAAGCAACCTGATTTCGTCACCCGATATTTTAACGCCCTTGCGCCAAAGGTTGTCCTTCATCACGGACGGATATTTGTGTGCATAATCACGATATCTGTCGTTGGACACAGCAAAGGATATTGGCAAATAATTGAGGCATTCGAGAATGTATTTGTCAGCTTGAACTCCGCTAGGCACGATATAGATTTCGTTTTTCTTGAGCCCGAAGATACTTTCGAGCATCGCCAATGAATGTCGCGTGCCGCTTGAAAAAGCCCCGTGTTTGCCGAGTGTGTAAAAGATATTGGCGTCAAAAAAACAAACGATACGATATCCCTGCGAACGAAGAAGGTCTACGACTTCACCAAGCGGTTGGGCGTCTAGGCCATGTTTGTGCCCAAGATGGTAAATGTTGCTTCCATCAAAAACCGCTGTTTTCTCATCCAGTCGCAATTCGCGCATGAATCCCTGACGATCATTCCGCAGCAGAAAATGTTGCTTGTGTGCGCGAGCGCTGCGATTCAGCAACCACCAGAGCATCGTCAATGTCGCTAAAAGGATCAAAACGGGGGCCATGCCCAGGTCTGTCTCTCCCAAAAACAACCACAAAAGCAGCGCAGATAAGCATGCGAGAAGGCTGAAGTTTGCGAGATTTAGAAGGGTCCGACCGATCCACGACCCAGCAATTGCGCTTGGTTGAGAGTCAAAATTATTTGTGAGCAATTCGCCCAATGTCACGGGTTTCGAGGCCAAAGTGTTTCTCATGTAAATGCTGTTTGAAGAAAGGTACTCAAGCTAATCTAAAATGTCTGTAAAGGTATGAATTGCTTTGACTGTAGTCAAAATAAGTCAATCAAACAACGCCTTGCTATAGCTCGAAACCTTCGTACTGCGGATTCCATTATCCGCCATCTTTCTTCCTGCTCATTGGCAGTCATGGCCCATCGCCGACAATCACCACGGGTTAGCGTGCTGCTCATCAAAGCAGACATTCGCTGCGAGCGCTCGGATTGACGAATTGATTTCACGGGTTCGTTCAGTAGTTGTGAGCGGCTAAAGCGAACCTCTATTTTCGAGATTAACAACGAACCTTCAATGTAATGGTCAAATTCGTTACACTTGGTAAGTTGACCAGAACCGCCTTGACCTCATTGGAATAATGCGCAGTCTCAGCGGGTAACGAATTTCAGGAGAACCGACGATGAGCCATTACCTAAAAAAATCATTTGTGCTCGGAGGAGCGCTCTCATTGGCGGCGCTAAGCGTTCAGGCTGAAAGCTTCAACTGGGCGTCGAAGACAGATCCGCAGACGATGGACCCTCACGCTGTCAACTCTACGCCAGTGTTGTCATTTCTAAACAACATCTATGAAGGTCTTGTACGACGTGCGCCGGATATGTCGATCGAACCGTCGCTCGCGACGTCATGGGAACCGCTGGAGGGCGAGAACGGCTGGCGTTTCAATCTGCGTGAAGGAGTGACATTTCAGGACGGCGCTGCCTTCACCTCCGAAGATGTCATGTTTTCTTATGAACGCGCGTCAAGTGAAGCAGCCGATACTCGGTCATGGTTCTCGCCAGTTACTGATGTGCGCATCGTTGATGACTACACGATTGAATTCCTGACGAATTCCCCAAATCCATTGTTCCCATCGTCTATCGCGAACTTCATGATCCTCGATTCCGATTGGGCAAAGTCGAACGATGCGGTTTTACCTGCCAAGGATTCCGAGAATTTCGCGACCCTGAATGTGAATGGCACCGGCCCCTTCACCGTTGCAAGCCGCGATCCTGGCGTGAAGACCGTTTTGGTACCACACGCAGAATGGTGGGACACGCCCACTCACAACATCACCGAAGCCACGTTTACCCCGATCGGTAACTCCGCTACTGGTCTGGCCGCGCTTTTGTCAGGTGACATTGATTTCATCGAGCCGATCCCGTTGCAAGACGTTGAACAGGTCGAAAGCCGTGATGGGTTCCGTGTTATCGAAGGTGAGGAAACCCGAGTCATCATGTTCGGTTTCGGACATGAACACGACACGCTGCTCTACTCAAACGATGTAACCGACACGAACCCGTTTACTGATCCGCGCGTGCGACTGGCTGCGGCACATGCTATCGATATCGCATCCATCGACCGCGTGCTATTCCGCGGTAAGATCGAAGCGGCTAGCCAGTTGGTGCCAGCAAATATTTCCGGCTACTCCGAGGCCAATCAGGACCGCCCCGCGTATGATCCCGAGCGAGCAAAAGAACTTCTTGCAGAGGCAGGGTATCCCGATGGGTTCAGCTTCGGTTTGAAATGCACAAACGACCGTTACATTAACGACGAAGCCCTGTGCCGTGCGGCAGCTTCGATGTTTGCGGCTGTCGGTCTGGATGCACAATTGTCCACAGGTCCGGTGCGCGACTATTGGGAGCAGCTGCGAGCAGACGATTTCGATATGTACCTCTTGGGCTGGTCCCCAGGCACATTCGATATCGAGCATCCGGTGCGGTTCTTGCTTCATACCCAAGACGACGAGGCCAAATTGGGATCTTGGAATTTCGGTAACTATTCCAACGCCCGCGTTGATGAGCTGTTGCCTTTGATCTTGAAAGAACTCGATCCTGCGGCACGTCAGGACATGATCGATGAGTTGGTCAAGATTACGCAAGACGAAGTTGCATATATCCCGCTATATACGCAGCCGCTGATCTGGGCAGTGAAAGACAATATCGACGTTACTCAACGCGCCGATAACTTCTTTATGCTGCGTTGGGTCACTGTGAACTGATCGAGATAGAAAAGCAGTAAGGCAATGGTGTTTTTCCTGACAAAACGGCTGATACAGTCGGTGTTTGTGATGCTCGCCGTTGCCTTTCTGGCGTTCTCTTTGTTTCGCTATGTGGGTGACCCCGTGTCTCAAATGACGGGGGTCGAAACTTCGGTGGAAGATCGCGAACGCTTGCGTGAAGATCTCGGTCTAAACGACCCATTCGTCTATCAGTTTGTGCGCTTTACTGGCGACTTGTTGAAAGGCGATTTCGGATATTCCTATCGAACGCGTCAACCGGTGGCGGAAATGATCGCATCGCGTATTCCCGCCACATTGGAGCTTGGGCTAGTTGCGCTGATGATCTCGCTGCTGGTTGGCATTCCGGCGGGTGTCTACACTGCTCTGAGGCCGCGCGGGTTTGCCACGCAAACGATATTGATGCTCACACTGGTCGGCGTTTCAATTCCCACCTTTGTCATCGGCATCATGCTGATCTTCTTTTTTGGCGTTCAACTGGGTTGGCTGCCTACGTTCGGGCGCGGCGGCACAGTGAGTGTGGGCGGTTGGGAAACGTCGTTTCTAACGATAGACGGCTGGCGCTCCCTGATTTTGCCAGCGCTGACACTCGGTGTGTATCAGCTTACGTTGACGATGCGACTCGTGAGAGCAGAAATGATGGACGTTATGCAGTCCGATTATATCCGCTTCGCAACGGCGCGCGGTGTGCCGATGGGACGTATGTATTTCCGTCATGCACTGTCAAATACCATGGTGCCTGTCATCACAATCATTGGCCTTCAGTTTGGCGGCGTTATTGCGTTTTCCATTGTCACCGAAAGTGTATTCCAGTGGCCGGGGATGGGTTTGTTATTTCTCGAGTCGATCCGCTTCGTCGATATTCCTGTAATGGGCGTGTATTTGGTCGTGATCGCATTTTTCTTTGTTCTCGTGAACCTGATCGTTGATCTTCTGTATGTGCTGATCGACCCACGTTTACGCATAAGTGATGTGTCCTGATGCTCGACTTTATCAAACGCCATGAAGGCCTTTGGCTTTTCACGCACTCACCGTCGGTGATGATCGCCGCGATTGTTGCGCTGGCCATCCTGATCGGAGCAGTTTTCGCGCCGTGGATTGCGCCGGTAGACCCCTATGACCTTTCATCGTTTTCGCTGATGGATGGATTGCTGCCTCCTGTATGGGAGGAATTCGGAACATCCAAATTCCCGCTCGGCACCGATGATCAGGGGCGAGATATGATTTCCTCCATCCTGTACGGCGCGCGGCTTTCGCTCATCATCGGGGTCTGTGCAATGGCGATCGCGTCGATCTTGGGCGTTGGGCTTGGGTTGGCTGCCGGATACATTGGCGGGCGATTTGATGCTGTTGTCATGCGCATCGCCGACATCCAACTGGCTCTACCCGCGATCCTGACTGCCTTGTTGATCGATGGCATCGCTCGCGGAATCTTGCCCCCAGAGTTACGGCAAGACATGCGCGTCGTTGTTCTGACGCTCGCAATTGCGCTGTCGCTTTGGGTAAACTTTGCGCGGACCGCACGAGCATCGACATTCGTCCAGATGAACAAGGAATACGTGCAGGCAGCAATGATGCAGGGCCAACACCCGTTGCGGATCATGTTTGTGCATATCCTGCCGAATATTCTGGGGCCGTTGCTGGTGATCATGACCGTCGATCTAGCCTCTGCGATCTTGCTTGAGGCGACCTTGTCATTTCTTGGTATTGGTCTGCCTGCCGACAGCCCGTCATTGGGCACATTGATCCGAATTGGGATGCAATTCCTCCTGTCCGGCGAATGGTGGATTTTGTGGATACCTACGCTGTTCCTGATCGCGCTGGTCGTGTCCATCAACGTGCTGGGCGATTTCCTCCGTGACGTCTTCAATCCGAGGCTGCGCTGATGTTGAGGGTTGAGAACCTAACCGTAAAATTCCCGTCTCGCTTTGGTGACTTTACCGCCGTGCAAGATTTGTCGATGACCATCAAGCCGGGTGAAATTCATGGTCTCGTCGGTGAGAGCGGCGCAGGTAAATCCACCGTCGGCGCGGCAATTATCGGGCTGCTGCAAAGCCCGGGCTATATATCGGACGGCACCATGATGCTGGGTGACACCGATTTGCGCGGTCTGGACCAGCAAGAAGCCCACCGTCTGCGCGGCAAGCGTATTTCGATGATCTTTCAAGACCCGCAGACAAGCTTGAATCCTTTAATGCGCATTGAGGACCAACTCGTAGAGACCATCCTCGCGCATGAAGATATTTCCGCCGCTGCAGCCAAGAGCCGCGCAATTGATCTGCTCGAAGAAATGGGAATCAAAGACGCGGCGTCGCGCATGCAATCATATCCGCACCAATTTTCTGGGGGCATGCGCCAACGTGTTGTTATCGCCTTAGCGCTTTGCACAAATCCCGAGTTGATTATTGCCGATGAGCCGACAACCGCCCTTGATGTCGCGGTGCAATCGCAAGTGCTGGATCTAATCCGGCGTCTTGCAGAAGTACGCAAGGTCGGGTTTATGTTGATCACCCATGATATCGGCGTGATTGCGCGAATTGCCGACACAGTAACGGTCATGCGGCACGGCAAAGGAATTGAAAGCGGTCCTACTGCGCAGGTTCTGGGAAATCCGGTTCATACCTATACCAAACAATTGATGGCGGCCGTGCCCCCACTCGATCGGAAGATAGACCGTTTCATGGTGCCGGAGAAAGACGACATTGTGACACCAAGTATGAACAGCGGTGCCCAAGCAGAGGCGTGGTTGCTTAGCGGTACAAAGTCGGACCCGATCGGCCTTTCTCTCTCTGATATCGACGTTACTTTTCCGGGTGTTCGGACATCTATCTTTAGAAAGCCGGATCCGTTTGTCGCGCTAAGCGAAATCAGTTTCGACGTTCGCCCGGGGTCCGTCATGGGAATTGTCGGAGAAAGTGGCTCCGGAAAATCTACGCTGGCGAAAACACTGACCGGACTGGTCAAACCAGCCAATGGCACGATGACACTTGGGAGTGCCGATCTGCCTGGTGGAAAAACAAGAGCACGCAAACATCCATCGCGTCAGCTGATGCAGATGGTTTTCCAAGACCCGTTCTCCTCCCTGAATTCGAGGCACAAGATTGGTGATATCTTGGCCGAACCACTTTGGCTGTATGGTCTGGTCAAGGATCAAAAGGAACGACAGGAATTGTGTGCAGACATGCTCGGCCTTGTCGGCATGCCACCCGAGGCAATCAATAAGTTTCCTCACCAGTTTTCCGGTGGCCAACGTCAACGCATCGCGGTTGCACGGGCTCTTTTGGCGCGGCCGAAAATACTGATCTGTGACGAGCCAACTTCGGCCCTCGACGTATCCATTCAAGCACAGCTTTTGAACCTGCTGAAAGACCTGCAAAAGGCGTTTGGATTAACCGTCATCTTTATCAGCCACAATCTATCGGTCGTGCGCCAGATGTCGGATGATGTTGTGGTTTTGCGCAACGGACGCATTCAAGAAAAAGGACCTTCAGAGCAGGTGTATGAAGACCCTAAAGCGGACTACACAAAGAGATTACTGGAACTGACCCCAACAATGCCAAGTCAATGGATGTCATGATGACCCAAATGACAGGTGAGCAGGCATTGCGTAGTTTGCGGCAAAGGTCTGGTTCACGCCGTTAGCGCGGAATGTCGAACTACATCTCCTTGTCGGAAGAAGCGTTCTGACTTTGAATCAACTGAGCAAGTATTTAATTGTAATCCGCATGCAAATTGATTGCGCCAGAGGTGCGTTTTAGCGCCGGTAAGGCACCTCCGGCGTGAAATTAAGCTAGCTTATGGGCCAACTACGCAGACCTTTACTGCGAATGCAGAAATTTACGTGTCTCTACGCGCACTTAGAAGTCGAGGTTTTCGACGTTCAGAGCGTTGTTTTGGATAAAGTCGCGACGCGGCTCAACGACATCGCCCATAAGTTTGGTAAAGAGATCGTCTGCCTCTGCCATATCCTCGACCTTAACTTGCAAAAGGATACGCGCGTCAGGGTCTAGGGTGGTTTCCCAAAGCTGATCAGGGTTCATCTCGCCCAAGCCTTTATAGCGTTGAAGAGACAGGCCTTTTTCGCCTTCCTTCAAGATCGCTTGCAGCAACTCGCTTGGTCCATGGATGAGAGTTTCCTTATCCTTGCGGACGAGTTTTGAAGGCTTGTTGTAAACATCCAGAAGGCTCTCGGTATAGCTTCCGAGCTTGCGTGCCTCACCAGAGCGCAGCACGTGGCCGTCAAGTGTACGAACCTCTTCAACACCGCGCAGGATACGCGCGAGACGAATACCCTTATCCTGTGTTGGACGGCCGCGCCAACCGCGCTCGTATTCAACAGCGATGCTATCCAGACGTGCAGCGATTGCGTCTGCAACAGCCTGTAGGTTTTCATCTACGGCGCCCGGTACGAAAGCGGCAGCGATAGCAGCCTGTTCGATAATGTGCTGCGGATAGTGGGTCGGGAAGGCTTGTAGGATGCGGCGCACTTGGCGCGCCTCGTCCACAACACGGCGCAAATCAGCGCCAACGATTTCCTCGCCAGATGCAAGACGCAGCACAGCGCCATCGATGCCCTGCTCGATCAGGTAATCGTCCATTGCGGCCTGATCTTTGAGGTAAACCTCTGATTTCCCGCGCGAAACTTTATAGAGCGGTGGCTGCGCAATATAGAGATAACCGCCTTCGATAAGTTCAGGCATTTGCCGATAGAAGAATGTTAACAGGAGCGTACGAATGTGCGCGCCGTCCACGTCGGCATCGGTCATGATGACGATCTTGTGGTAACGCAGCTTGCTGATGTCAAACTCGTCGCGGCCAATACCAGTGCCGAGCGCCATCACGAGGTTGCCGATTTCTTGGCTGGCAAGCATGCGGTCAAACCGTGCGCGCTCTACGTTCAGGATCTTACCCTTGAGGGGCAAAATAGCCTGTGTCATCCGATCTCGGCCTGTTTGTGCAGAACCGCCGGCGGAATCCCCCTCCACGAGGAAGACTTCGGTTTTGGACGGGTCTTTTTCAGAGCAATCCTTGAGTTTGCCAGCGAGGAAATTCACGTCGAGCGCGGTTTTGCGGCGTGTGAGTTCCCGTGCTTTCCGAGCCGCTTCACGGGCAAGTGCAGCCTCTACAATCTTACCAACGATCTGCTTGGCTTCATTCGGGTTCTCTTCAAACCACTCTGCGAGCTTTTCGTTTACGAGGCTCTCAACCGCTGGACGGACCTCGGAAGAGACAAGTTTGTCTTTGGTCTGAGAGCTGAATTTCGGATCCGGTACTTTTACCGACAGCACACAGGTAAGCCCCTCACGTGCGTCATCACCGGTGAAGGAAACCTTTTCCTTCTTCGCGATACCGCTGGATTGGGCGTAGCTGTTGATTGTGCGTGTCAACGCGCCGCGGAAACCGGCCAAATGGGTGCCGCCGTCGCGCTGTGGGATGTTGTTGGTAAAGGGCAGGACGTTTTCGTGGTAGCTGTCGTTCCACCACATTGCGACCTCAACGCCGATGTCATCTTTCTCGCCGACCATAAAGATCGGTTCTGGCATAACGGCGGTTTTGCTTCGGTCGAGGAACTTCACGAATTCCTTAACGCCACCTTCGTAATAAAGCTCTGTCTCAAGCGGTTCTACGGGGCGATTGTCACGGAGGATAATGCGGACGCCGGAGTTAAGGAACGCAAGCTCGCGAAGACGCTTTTCGAGCGTTTCAAAGCTAAAGTCGCGGTTAGAGAATGTATCGGTCGAGGCAAGAAAGCGTACTTCGGTTCCTTTGCGCCCGTTTGCATCACCAACAACGCGCAGGTGTTCAACCGTGTCGCCGTGTTCGAAGCGTGCGAAATGCTCTTTGCCATCACGCCAAATGCGGAGCTCAAGAAAATCAGAGAGCGCGTTCACAACCGAAACACCAACGCCATGAAGGCCGCCGGATACTTTGTAAGAGTTGCTGTCGAACTTACCGCCCGCGTGAAGCTGGGTCATGATAACTTCGGCCGCAGAAACACCTTCGTCTTCGTGCATTCCAACCGGAATTCCGCGTCCGTTGTCACTTACGGATACCGAAGAATCTTCGTGAATTGTTACGGTCACGGCGTCGGCATGACCAGCTAACGCTTCGTCAATTCCGTTGTCCACAACCTCATACACCATGTGGTGCAAACCAGAGCCGTCATCGGTATCACCGATGTACATACCGGGCCGTTTTCTCACGGCCTCCAAGCCCTTGAGAACCTTAATGGAATCGGCACCGTATTCTTCTGGTTGCTGCTCGTTTTCAGCCATGTTCGCGATCCTTCAAATTTTGAATATTTATACGGTGTTTCCAGAGGATTGTCACGCAATTGAGCGCAATTATACGAGGGCAGAAACCGTAAGATACGCCCCGACTCCGAGCAGGAGAGCGCCAGCAAAAATATTCAGCCTGGAAAGTGCTTTGGGCGTGCTGAGAAACCCTCTTAAACGGTGTACCAACGCGGCAAATATCAGGTTGCCGACAAAGGGCACAATAATCGACAAGAACACGATTGCGGCAATGTCTGGTGGTGTGATCTGTGTGAGATCGAAGAACCCGGGCAGCATACCCATATAGAACAGGATCGCCTTTGGGTTTCCGAGGATAACGGCGACGCCGGCCAGAAATCCGGCCAGCACTCCGGGGCGGGTCAGGCGGCTATCGGTGTCTATTGTGCGGTCTGCGTGGCGGATAAGCTGTATACCGAGATAGAGGAAAAACGCAGCAGCGCCGTAGCGCAGAATCGTCATCAACCCATCAATTTCCTCAACCAGCCAGCTAACGCCAAGAACAGCAAGCAATGGCCAGAAGGCATCGCCAATCGCAACGCCAAATGCGAGCGGCCATGCCGCAGAGAAGCCGCCAGACAAAGCGCGCGCCACAATCGCAACCCAGACAGGGCCGGGAGTTAGGAACAAGACGAGCAACGCGAAGGCGTATAGGGCGAGGTCAGAGGCCGCGAGTGTCATTTGGCAACACGAATTTCAGATGTGCCGTCATTATCAGTTACCTCAAGGTGGTCCGCTCGCGCACCGAGCTCAACAAAGAGTTCCGCTCCAGTACCTGTCATGAAGGCCTGTGCGTTAAGGGCGCAAAGCTCGTCATAGAGCGCGGCGCGGCGGCTGGAATCTAGGTGTGCAGCAACCTCATCAAGCAACAGAATCGGTGGCGCTCCGATTTCGTTCGCCAAGGCCCGCCCATTTGCGAGAATAAGGGAGATCAACAGCGCTTTTTGCTCGCCTGTGGAGCAGTCTTTGGCGGGTACGTCTTTTTCGGCGTAAACCGCACCGAGATCTGCCCGATGGGGGCCGATGAGCGTGCGTCCGGCGCGAATATCGAGCGCGCGATTGTCCGCGAATGCAGCGGCTAGGTCTTGGGCTTGTTCGGGCTTTGGGGCGGAGTCATCAATATGAAACAGGGCGAGATCGGCCTTCGGAAAGCTGGTTTCCGCCGCCTCTTGCGCGTCTGTGAGTTTGTTGACGGTATGGTGGCGATTGGCCCAAATTTGCGCGCCGACGTCTGCCATTTGTTTTTCAAGTGCGAGATACCATGACGGATCGCGCACTTGGTCTTTCAAGAGCCTGTTGCGCTCGCGCATGCATTTTTCATAAGTCAGCACTGCGTCGGCGTGTTCGGGCAGAAAGCTCAGCACCATTCGATCAAGAAACCGACGACGCCCTTCAGCGCCCTCTATCCAGAGCCGATCCATGGAAGGGATGAGCCAGAGAACGCGCGCAATCTCGCCTAAGGCGTTTTGCGGGGCGGATTTTCCGTCAATTTTGACCTGTCGTGCCGCGCCACCTTCAGACCATGTTTCAATTTCATATAGGTGGGATTGCGAGTTTAAGACCGCAGAGATTTTCCAGCCGTCCACACCGGCCTTGCGTGTCATATCAGCAGCGCTTGCGCGGCGGAGACCCCGACCGGGAGAGAGAAGCGAAATTGCCTCAAGGACATTGGTTTTGCCTGCGCCGTTTGGGCCGAAAATCGCAACGGGTTTGCCGGATAGCTCTAATCGGCTCACTTTGTGCGAGCGGAAATGGGAAAGAGTTAGCGCATGAACCGAGAGGCCTGTCATTGGCATTTTCCTGCGCTTTGTGTTTGCCCTAATACGGGCAAACCTTAGACTCGCATCGGCATGACAACATAGACCGCCGAGGTGTCATTGCCTTCGCGCATCAAAGTTGGGTCACCAGCAGAGTTAAACATGAACACTGCGTTCTCACGATCAACTTGGCTTGCGATCTCAAGAAGATACTTGGCGTTAAACCCGATCTCCAAACGTTCGTCGCCATAAGCCACGGCGAGCTCCTCTTCCGCAGCGCCACTGTCTGGCGCGTTGACGGAAAGTACCAAACGGTCTTCATCGAGTGAAAGTTTAACCGCACGGCTGCGCTCACTGCTCACAGTGGATACACGATCAACAGCTTTCGCGAATTCGGCTGCGTCGACCTCAAGCTTGCGCGTGTTACCGGCGGGGATAACGCGTGTGTAATCTGGGAAGGTTCCGTCGATGACTTTGGAAGTCAGCGTGATTTCAGGTGTGGCAAAGCGCACCTTAGTTTCGCTTACAGAAACGGCGATTTGCACATCGTCGTCCTCAAGAAGCTTGCGCAACTCGCCAACAGTTTTTCGGGGAACAATCACACCGGGCATGTCCGCAGCACCTTCTGGAAGGTCAGCATCAATGCGGGCTAGACGGTGACCGTCTGTGGCCACACAACGCAACACTTTGCCGCCTTCGGCATCAGCGATATGCATGAAGACACCGTTCAGGTAATATCTTGTTTCCTCCGTCGAAATCGCAAATTTCGACTTATCGAACAAGCGACGCAGCACGACCGCACTCGCCGTGAAGTTGGCGGTGTATTCTGAAGTGGCCATCACAGGGAAATCTTCGCGCGGGAGCGTGGCCAGCGAGAAGTTGGAGCGGCCCGCCTCGACAGTCAAGCGACCAGATGCGCCATCGTCGGTCAATTGAACAAGTGCACCGTCAGGAAGCTTGCGGACGATCTCGTGAAGCAGAACCGCCGAAACCGTTGTTGCGCCAGCGCGTTCAACTTGCGCAAGGGTCTTGTCCACAACTTCAATATCAAGGTCGGTGGCGCGGAAAGAAACGGCCTCACCCTCGGCCTCGATCAAGACATTGGCGAGGATAGGTATCGTGTTGCGACGCTCGACCACGGATTGTGCTTGCGAAACCGCTTTTAGAAGTGCGGCGCGTTCGATACTGATTTTCATTCTGTTGCTCCTACCGACAGGTGCAGGGGCGAAGAGGCAAAGCCTCCGCCCGATGTTGCGAGTTCAATGGAATGTCCGACGATATGAGGGGGGCGTCAAGGGCAGAAGCCCCCTCAGCGAAGGTTTTCAAGCCTCTAGGCTGCGGCGCAACAGTTCAAGGTCTTCTGCGATCTGGTTGTCATGCGCTTTAAGCTCTTCAATGCGCTTCACGCCGTGCATCACGGTCGTGTGGTCGCGCCCGCCGAACCGACGTCCGATTTCTGGGAGCGAACGGCTGGTGAGTTGCTTGGAAAGGAACATCGCAACCTGACGTGGACGTGCGATTGTTCGCACACGCTTTGGGCCAATCATTTCGGAAAGGCGGATGTTGTAATGCTCGCTTACTTTACGCTGGATTTCCTCGATTGTGATCTTGCGATCAGAAGCGCGGAGAATATCTGCGAGGCAGTCTTGAGCGAGTTCGAGCGTAATCTCACGACCCACGAGAGACGCGAAGGCAAACAATCGGGTCAGCGCGCCCTCAAGAACACGGACGTTCGTTGAAATGCGGTGGGCGAGGAATTCAAGAACGCCATCAGCCAGAACCAGTCCGGAATATTGTTTACGATAGAGTTCGACCTTTTGCTGCAGAATGCCAAGGCGCAATTCGTAATCGGTCGGATGAAGATCAACCACAAGGCCGCACTGCAGCCGCGATTTGATACGATCTTCAAGCTCTTTGATTTCACCGGGTGCGCGATCGGCAGAGATGATGATCTGTTTGTTCTGATCGACCAGCGCGTTGAACGTATGGAAAAACTCTTCCTGCGTTGAATCTTTGCCCGCGATGAATTGCACGTCATCAACCATCAGAACATCAACCGAGCGGAAGAGTTCCTTGAAATCCATCATCTTGCGTTCGCGAAGCGCTTGAACAAAGCGGTACATGAACTGCTCGGCAGAGAGGTACACGACATTCAGGTCGGGGCGCTCGCTCTGAAGCTCTTGAGCAATAGCGTGCATCAGGTGTGTTTTACCGAGGCCAACACCACCGTAAAGGAACAGAGGGTTGAATGAAACGGGGCCACCTTCGGCCACGCGTTTGGCGGCGGCGTGGGCAAGTTCGTTAGGTTTGCCGACAACAAAGCTGTCGAACGTAAAACGCGAATCCAGCGGCGCGCCGGGAAGCTCTACTTCGGGGGCTTGGGTTTGTGTTTGGGCAGGGGTAGCGCCTTGGGACTTCTTGGGAGCGGTGCGCGTTGCGGTTTTGGCCACAGCGAATTCCAAACGGTGAACCGCTTCTCCTGCTTCATTCAGCAGGTGTTTGATCTGCTCGCCAAAATTGCGAGAGACCCAGTTTCCCATGAAACTTGTCGGAACTGAGAAAACGGCAACGCCATCACGAAATCCGGAGAACTCAAGTGGTTCTATCCAATTTGTGAAGTTGCTCGTTCCAACAGTTCTTTGCAGCTCTTCCCGTACCGATCCCCAGGTCTCGTTGGTCATTCTTGTCTTACCCGCTTCGTCAAATATTCCTGAAACCACCGCAGCAGCGATTCCAGAATCCCCAAATAAAGCAACCACGCTCCGACTGTTTGCGTCATTGACATAACGCAAACGCCTTCCCCGTTCGGACTCACATAGAATCCGGGACTTGTGACAGCTCGCTACGCTGGAACTCCCGAATTCCAGCAAACAACCTGGCCTCACACAAGCGAGGGGGCGAAGAGGGATGCGGCGCGCTCGCGAAGAATATCTCCGCAAAATGCGCTTTAACCACTCAAGGCAGCGGCAGAACCAAGCCTTGAGAAACAAATCAACCCAGCGTTGTTCTCTCGCCGAGATGTCAAACCACTGGTTGCCCGGCGTTTGTTCTACTTCGGCTGTGTTGATGTCGACTCTTCAGACGCGACGTGAATCGCATGGACAAGCTAGCAAGGGTTCAGCGACACGCGCAACTTATCTTCGGCCTTGACTCTGTCTTTCTTCAAACGAATCTGAGAAGCCCTTTTTTAGTCTCTTTTGAAGAAACATTTTTGTCGCAACGACAAAAAAAGAGCGCCCCCATAGGGAACGCTCTCTCAATAACCAAAGCAGTCGATTCGTATTAGGCGATTGCCTTAACGCGTGCCGAAAGGCGCGACAGTTTACGAGCGACTGTGTTTTTGTGGTAGATGCCTTTAGTCACACCGCGCATCAGCTCTGGCTGAGCAGCGCGAAGTGCAGCAGTTGCATCTTCCTTGTTGCCGGACTCGATCGCTTCCTCAACCTTGCGGAGGAAGGTGCGAACGCGCGAACGGCGTGCTTTGTTTACTTGGAAACGACGCTCGTTTTGACGGGCGCGTTTTTTAGCTTGGGGCGAATTTGCCATATCTCGAATTCCCACTTGTTGGGGTCGTGTAAATCTGAAGTTGGGCTTCTAGGCCCGACTCGCTCGTAAGTCAACGGGGTTTTCGCGCTTTTTCCTACTTATCGCGGAACTGCGCTTCTCTTTTTTCCTGAAACGCTGCCATTCCCTCTTTTTGGTCCTCAGTCGCGAAGAGCGAGTGGAACAAACGCCGTTCATAGAGCAGCCCCTCGGAAAGCGTTGTTTCATAGGACCTATCGACCGCTTCCTTGGCCGCTTTCGTTGCGAGTTGGGACTTCTCCGCAATCTTGTGGGCCGCGCTCAAGGCTTCATCCATAAGTTTCTTGGCGGGGACCAATCTGCTTACCAAACCGGAGCGTTCCGCTTCTTCGGCATCCATGAAACGGCCAGTCAGGTGCATATCCATTGATTTCGACTTGCCGACGAATCGAGTCAGTCGCTGGCTTCCGCCCATTCCGGCAATAACGCCGAGGTTGATCTCGGGCTGCCCGAACTTCGCGTTGTCGGCGCAGATGATGAAATCACACATCATTGCAAGCTCACATCCGCCACCAAGAGCATAGCCCGCGACGGCGGCGATGATTGGCTTTCGGTTGTTCAGGAGGCGTGTTGTCTCGGCGCCGAAATAGTCAGAGCCAAACATGTCGACAAAGCTCTTATCCGCCATCTCTTTGATGTCTGCGCCCGCGGCGAATGCTTTTTCCGAACCTGTCAGAACAATGCAGCGGACTTTGTCGTTCTTCTCGGCAGCCTCTAAAGCATCCGCCAATTCGCCCAGAAGTGTCGAATTGAGCGCATTTAGTGCTTCGGGTCGGTTGAGTTTAATAAGAGCGACGTGGTCTTCGACATCGACGATCAGGGTCTCATAAGCCATGTTCAGGTACCAATTTGTTACAGTTAGCTCTTGGATTATCAGTCTTGCGAGACCATTCAACCTATCTTTGGCACGTGGGGCAATAGAATGTCGAACGGCCCGATTGGGAAATACGCTCGATTTTCGCGTTGCATTCTGTGTTCACACAAGACTCTCCTTCGCGGCCATAAACCTTGAAACTATGTTGAAAATAGCCAAGATCTCCGTCTGCCTGCCTGTGATCCTTTAGTGTTGAGCCTCCTGCCTCAATCGCTTCAGACAGAACATCACGGATAGCAGGAACCAGTGCAGCAATATCACGCTGCCGAAGTTTTTTTGCCTGTTTACGTGGCGATATGCCCGTGCGGAAAAGAATCTCACAGACATAGATATTGCCCAATCCCGCGACGATTCTTTGATCTAGAAGTACGGATTTCATTGGTGCTGTTTTGGTTGCGAGTTTTTCGGCGAGGTAGGTTTCGTTAAACTCATTCCCGAAGGGCTCCGGGCCAAGGACTTTGAGGAGTTTGTGCTCCTCCGCAGTGTCGGTATTTAATAAGTCCATAGCGCCAAAACGGCGTGGGTCATTGAATGTCACACGAGCGCCGTTGTCGAAATCGAGCACAACATGATCGTGTTTCTCTGGTGCGGGATGGTTGAAATGAAAATCGCCAACCGTTCCGCCGGATATCAGCATCCGACCCGACATGCCTAAATGGATCAGAAGTGTTTCTCCGGTATCAAGGTTCGCAAGAATGTATTTTGATCTGCGTCTCAACCCCAAAATCCGCGCCCCTGTTAACCGCGCTGCCATATCAGGCGGAAAGGGCCAGCGCAGATCGGGGCGCCGGATATCGGCTTTTGTTATCACCGCGCGCTCCATTACTGGTAACAACCCGCGACGAACCGTCTCTACCTCGGGTAATTCGGGCATGAAATGTTTCCTTCTGTGCGGCGTTCATTGTAACCAAGACTGAGCGCTCTATAAGAGTGGTGTGATTTAGGAATGGGCAAGTCAAAATGACCGAGAACTCCCAAAAAACAACTCACTTCGGTTTTCAGACCGTCGACGAGGATGCAAAAGCGGGCATGGTGCATGGTGTTTTCACCAATGTCGCCTCGAAATACGACGTGATGAACGACGCCATGTCGATGGGAATCCATCGCATCTGGAAGGAAGCGATGATGGATTGGCTCGCGCCGCGAGCAGGCCAGCAGCTTCTTGATGTGGCCGGCGGCACGGGGGATATTTCGTTTAAGTTCCTGAAGCGCGCCGGACATGGCCATGCAACGATATGCGACATGACCGAGAGTATGCTGGTTGAGGGCGCACAGCGCCCGCAGGCTCGCGAACGGGCGGATGAGTTGGATTGGGTCGTCGGCGATGCAATGGCTTTGCCTTTCCCTGATAACTCTTTCGATGTGTATACGATCAGTTTTGGCATTCGGAATGTAACGCGCATTCAGGATGCACTCGACGAGGCGTTTCGCGTATTGCGCCCTGGCGGTCGGATCATGGTTCTGGAGTTCTCGCAATTGCCGAATGCAGCGATGCAGAAAGCATATGACCTTTATTCCTTCAATGTCATTCCGAAAATGGGGAAGATGATCGCCAACGACGAAGAGAGCTACCAGTATCTGGTCGAATCTATCCGCAAGTTCCCCGATCAGGAAACTTTTGCAGGCATGATCCGCAAAGCTGGCTTCGACAATGTTAAGTATCGGAATCTCTCGATGGGAATTGCCGCACTTCACTCAGGATGGAAAATCTAGATGCGCGGCCCTCATAATATCTGGCGATTTGTACGAACCGGCGCAACTTTCGAGCGGACCGGTGCCATGGCCGTTATTCTCGATGCAATTGATGCGCCGCCGATCATTCGCATTCCGCTGCGCAGTCTGGTCTGGCCGTTTCGCTGGCTGGGGCTAAAAGGAGATCCGGCGCTGTCGCCTGTTGTGCGTGCGTTGAATGCGCTGGGGCCAGCCTACATTAAGTTCGGCCAGATGATCTCGACCCGTCCCGATATCGCGGGTGCCGACTTGGCGCGGGAATTGCGCGTTCTACAGGACAAGCTCCCTCCATTTCCGACCGAAGAAGCAATTAAATCCATTGAAGCAGAATTGGATCGGCCGGCATCGGAGCTGTTCAGCGAGTTTGGCGATGCCGTCGCGGCGGCAAGTATCGCGCAAGTCCATCGCGCGCGCTTGGCCGAAAACGGCAAAGAGGTTGCGGTTAAAGTTTTGCGGCCCAACATCGAAAAAGCATTCCGAAAAGACATCGATGCTTTCTATTTCGCGGCTGGCCTTTTCGAGTTTCTTTCCCCAGCATCTCGCCGTTTGAAACCGACGGATGTGATAACTCATTTCGACAAAGGCGTGATGGGCGAGTTGGACCTAAGGCTCGAGTGTGCTGCGGCGTCTGAGTTTGCTGCGAGCACAGCCAAAGACCCTGGTATTCAAATCCCCGATCCGGAATGGGATTTGTCTGGCAAACGGGTCATGGTACTTGGATGGGCTGAAGGCGTTCCAATCGGTGACAATGATGCGCTCGATGCTGCGGGCCACGACCGGACCAAGATTGCAGCGCGTGTTTTGCAACTCTTTTTGAGCCACGCGTTGCGCGACGGCTATTTCCACGCTGATATGCATCAAGGCAACATGAAGATCGCCGCAAATGGCGACATTATTGCCTATGATTTCGGTATTATGGGCCGGATCGACGAATACACTCGCCGTGTTTACGCAGAGATTTTGTACGGCTTTATTCAACGAGATTACAAACGGGTCGCGGCGGTCCATTTTGAGGCCGGCTATGTTCCTGCTGACCGTGATGTGGATGAGTTTGCCAGTGCCATTCGCGCTGTAGGTGAACCGATTTTTGGAATGGATGCTACGGGCATTTCCATGGGTCGCCTCCTGCATCACCTTTTCGAGGTGACGGAGCGCTTCGGAATGGAGACCCGCACCGAGTTGATCTTGTTGCAACGAACAATGGTTGTTGTCGAAGGGGTCGCGCGTTCGCTTGATCCGCACATCAACATCTGGAATGTCGCGCGCCCTGTTGTTGAGGATTATATCAAGACGAACCTCGGCCCGCGTGCCTTCCTTAAGGATTTCGCACAGTCCGCTCGTGTGCTTAGCCGCCTTAGCCCTTTGTTGCCGGAATTGGCGGAGCAGGTGTTGATGAAGCAAACCCAGCCTGAAGAAAAGCGTGCGAAATCGCGTGGCCTCGGGAGCGCTGGTATGTTCGCGTTGGGCGCGGGCGTAGCTCTGGCGGGTGTTTGGGCCGGAACACTTTTTTAGGCCTTTAGCGCTGTGAGTTCGGCTTGGAGCGCCTTCTCGTAGTCGCGATCCCCTTGCGAGATTTTCCACAGGCAGTAAGCCGCCATGCGCCAGTGAAACAACGGTGTCAGAAGCTGGAAGCGTTTCTGCAGCAAGGGATCGCCGTACGCTTGAAGCAGAGTGCGTGCGTCTGCGTCGCTTAACGGGCCTTCGCCATATAGGATTTGCATCGCGGGAGAGAGGAATATTGCAAAGTCCTCGCAAGGGTCGCCGATTGCGGGGCACTGCCAATCGATGAATTGGATCCCCGTTTGCGTAACAAGGATATTCGCGGGAACGAGATCCCCGTGCAGGAACACCGGAGGTGTTTCTGAAATATATGGAAGGTCAGGCGGGGGAGGAAGTAACTGCTTTTCTGCCTCTTCGCACAGAGACAGGATTTTCTGGCCTTGAAGTAAGAGTTTTGATGCAACAGGCAGGCCAGCCTTCAGCAATGACGGAGCGTTCTGGTTATGGAGAAACCGAATTGCCTTACCGAGCTTGGAGGCGCTTTCGCGGGTTGGTTTCCAAATCTCGCCATCAAGGTATTCATAGACTAGGCAAAGCCCCTCACGCGCACTGAGGAGTTTTAGCGGGTTTGGTGAAATACCTTTTCCACTGAGCTCGGTCAGCGCGGCAAACTCTGCGCCCGCTCTGTTGGGAAAGAGGGGGTTCGTGCTTTCTTTCGGGTAGAGCTTGCAAACGAGCGTTTCGGTTTCGGATTGTAGCTTCCATGAACGATTGCTCCGACCACCCTTAAGAGGCGTCCAGACCGTGCTGTCCTTGGCTAGGCCTTCGGCGCAGAGTCTATCCTGAAGAATTTGCGGAGCTTCTGCCATCTCTTGCCTGTACCAAATAAATGTCTGGGCAAGCTAGTCAGACGGGCTCGAATGATCAACACTCGCTATTCCTTACGTAGAGCCGTGACTTCATCAACAGCGACAATTGCGCCGCTATCCAAAACAAGTTTGGTTGTGCCTCCATCTTGTCGAGCTTCAACAACCTGCGAATAGCTTTCTATTTGTTTGGTCGCTAGCTGCTCCCCTTCGCTATAGCTTTCTAGCGAAAAGCTATAGTTACCGTGAAGCATTGGTGATCCCGCAGTATTCTGCCCCGTCCATTCGAAGGGCTCGTCGGTAACGGGGATCTCGGTTCTTTGAACAACGGTCCCCAATTCGTTCCGAACCAACAGGAATGTCTGGTCAGCACCGCTTGGTGGATTTGGCGCAAGTGTAATTGGGGCGCCATCAAACTTTGTTGGGGCAGATGAGCGGGCATCCATGCCGACCCAACTCGCGACTTGAGACATCCCGTTTGAACCGTAACTCGCAACAAGATTCTCCAACAATTCGTTTGTCTTAACACCCTGCTCAACATTGGAGAACGTGGCAAGCTGCGCGGCAAAATCGGTTGAGTCCGTCGGATTCAACGGGTCCTGATTGTTGATTTGCGCTGTCAGCATCGTGAGGAAGGTATCGAAGTCTGAGGCCAGTGCTTTCCGATCGGCGGTTGATTCCCTGATTGGCTCCGATGTCTGAGTTGGCGGGGTTTGAGAGGAAATTTCCATCTGTGTCCTTTCTAGACGCGGTAGTCCACACTTTCGGCGGACCCCAATTTGAGTTTTCTTGGTGGGAGAGTTTCAGAACCATTCTTGGTTGAAGCGCTGAAGTCAGAAATGTCTTCTTGGTCGCGCCTGTGTTGATCGGGGATGTGCTCCGAACCAGATTGGGAGAAGCTGAAAGCCGTACTTTCGTATCCCAGCGATTGAAAGCCTTGGGAGAGCATTTCGATGTTGCGGCGCATGAGATCGAGCGTTTCAGGCCGTTCTGCAACGATAGAAAGCATCATGCCGTGTTCAGCTGGCAGGAGCGTAAGCCGAACTTTTCCTAACTCTTCCGGCGATAAGGCAATTTCTATTGGGCGATTGGGCTCATGCGGGAATGATTGGGCGAGTTGCTGCACAATCAGTCTAGGTGTCTCTGGTCGCAAACCTGCAACTTCCCTTGAAGACGTCGTGGGTGCTGATGCTGAGGATTCAATTCGGCTAAAGCTCGTTTCGATCTCGGTCTCTCTCGGCTGCGGATCATCTATCTGAGCAATTTCAATCAATGAACTGGAGGCGAGATGCTGCGGTTCATTCGAACCAGCCTGAACATTGCTTGGTGCTTTCGGCAGCTCGAATTTCGGTCGATCCAATTGCGCTGTAGATTCTAGCTTCTCTGGGCGTGACGCAGCGGTGGTTTCGTGCGTAGAGATTCCTATAGGCGCTTCGCTATGGAGAATGTCTTTGGGAACTTCAGGTTTATGAGTCGAGTTTGTGCTCGCGTCGGTGTTTGCAACGACCGATTGATCGCGTTGGCTTGTTTGATCCTTTCGATAAGCACCAAGGGAAGCGGAAGACTCCGACGGAGTTGGTTTCGTAGTTTCTTGTGTCTGCGGTTGAGTTACAGACTCGATCTGAGCAGTTTCCGTTTCGATGTTGGTAGATTGCAAACGGACCCCTGTGGGTTCGGATGGAACGCTCGTCTGAGTTGGTGCGAACGGAGTTTGCCCGGTATTATGGGCAACTTTGTAAGTTTGTGATGCCTGCGGATTGTGTCCATCTCCACCAGCAAGCGTCCTATTCTGTGGTTCTTTAAAGTGGTAAACTGGGTTCCAAGTTTCTTTGGGTCTTTGTTGATCTGGAGGCGATTGAGTACTAACTGTTCCCGCCTGTTCGTCGCTCCAGCTCTCGTATTTCCCTTGGATCGGTGCGGGTGCCTCACGTTTTTTCTGGGACTTGTCGGTGTTAGATTCCAATGGCTGGTCGATACGTTTATCGCTTATTGCCGCCGCTAGCTCTGGAACCTCGTTTCCGATGGGTGCTGCTTCAGACTGGCCTTGCGTGCCATTCAAAGGAGTAGAGTTGTAGCCCTGTTCTTGGGCATTGGTATCGCGTGCATCGGCTGTGGTCGCTCTGGTGATTTCGATCGAGTTATTAAGCACAGAAGTAGGCGTTTCTTGGGGGACACTAATGTCATTCTGTGTTTTCTCGATCTTGCGATCATCAAAAGCTGCTTCACTTGTATGACCGACCAGCGATAATTCCTGTAGAGCGGGTGCTGTTACAGACCCCATCTTCAAGCCATCCGACGCATCCATTTGGATGAGAGACGCTCTCGGAGTTGAAACAACATCGACCGGGATTGTGCGTTGGGCCGCTGGGACTTCGCCACCAATAATCGACTCTTGAAAAGAGGCGCCTTCCAGTTGCGTCTCTGACAGAGCGTTTAAGAAGCTTTCAGCACCAGAAACATCACTTTCGCCACGCGGCTTTTCCGGTGCGGATATTGTGGGTAGCGCCGTCATGAGTTGCGCGAGAATAGTGCTTTTCATCCAAAGTCTCCGGAATTCTTCCTCGAGAGAACTTAAGCGCTAGATAGTTACTAGTTATTTACTGATCACATCGCATACTCATGAAAATGCATACAATTGCAGGTAATCTATGACGAGTATCCATCACACCACGCCCGTTGTTCCGCTGAAAACTAATGTGTCATCTGATACGGAGCTCATGAAGGTGGCAAAGGATCTGGAGGCGAACTTCTTAGCTGAGATGCTGAAGGCTGCGGGTTTAGGCAAAACCAGCGAAACCATGGGGGGCGGAGCAGGCGAGGAGCAGTTTAGCTCTTTTCTTCGGCAAGCTCAGGCGGAAGCGATGGTAGAGAAGGGAGGAATCGGGCTCGCCCAGTCTCTTTTTGAGGCATTGAAGGAGCGCGTCGATGAATAGCTCAGATACAATTTCTCAACTCTCTGACACTTTGGATTTGGAGCGTGCTCGGCTCCTTTCCGGAGATATCCTTAAATTTGAATCTATTCTGGCGGAAAAGAAGCGACTTTTTGAAATGCTTTTGGAAGGCGAAGCGCCGGACAGGTTGGCGCTCGATACTTTGCGAAAAAAGGCGTCCGAAAATCAAGCGCTACTTGCGACGACAATAAGAACGATCCGGGGCGTAAACGGGAGAATTTCCGCTCATAAGAACCGCCAGGCAGGCATTGTTTCTTATTCCCAAAATGGGGCGCGCGTACAAATCGGCGGCACAAGCATGACAAGCTTCGAATCCCGATCTTAATAACGCGCCATTTGTGTCAAATTGGCATGAAATGGACATCCGAGGTTAGGATAGTGTTCACGTTTCACCCCCATTTTTAAATCACTTCCAAGGGGAAGGCTGAAGCTCTGAAAAAGGGCTTCGAGGACATGTCAGAACGGCATTCGCACATCTTCGAGGTGTAAATTCATGACTGCGCAAAAGCGCATACAGTTAAGGAAAGCAATATGTCTAGTATTCTGACAAACACAGGTGCAATGGTCGCGCTGCAAACGCTGAAAGGCGTAAATGTAAATATGGCGACTACCCAAAACGAGATTTCGACGGGTAAGTCGGTATCTTCTGCTAAAGACAATTCTGCTGTCTGGGCAATTTCCAAAGTTATGGAAGCAGACGTGAACGGCTTTAAGGCAATTTCCGATAGCCTTGCTCTCGGAGAATCTACGGTCGCGGTTGCTCGACAGGCTTCTGAAACGGTAACCGACTTGTTGACTGACATTAAAGGCAAGATCGTTGCGGCACAGGAGGAGAATGTCGACCGGACTAAAATTCAGACAGATATTTCTGCGCTTCGTGATCAGATTACTGCGGTGGTTAGTGCTGCGCAATTTAACGGTCTGAACCTCATTCAAGGGACTGAAGACGTTGATATTCTGTCTTCTCTTGATCGTTCAGCAGATGGTTCGGTTGCAGCCACAAACATTACGATCTCTCGTCAGGATCAATCGACGGCCGCAGGGACATATGGTTCAGGCACTGACATATCCGCTAATGCGGTAATCGCAGATAGCGCATCTGCAGTGGCATCCTCGGCAAACACCGCAGTTGTATCTTATGCGAATACTTGGGCAGCGAATGATACTGCAACTTTGACGGTTGCCGGAGTTGAGCTTAGCTTTACTGCGACGGGCGCTGCAGTTGCTGATGTTGCCAGCTTTTTTGAGGGTGCGATCAATGGCCTTGGTCTTGATGGTGTCACGGCATCTTCGTCCGGTGGTGATCTTACAATTAGCTCCACGCGTGCCTTTGAAGACCTTTCCGTAACGTCTGCGTCTTCAACCGCTGGAGACGGTGACGCACTCATCACATCGTTGAACGGCACAGGTTCTCTTACGCTCGCAACGGGGGATATCAGCAAGCGCGCTGAGCAGATCGATATGTCGACTGCAGCAGCTGTTTCCGAAGGCGATAGCTATAAAGTGACTGTCGGCTCTAATTCCTACAACTACATCGCTGGCAAAGGCGAAAGTATGGAGGATGTAGCCAAGGGCCTTAAAACTGCAATTGATGGCGGTAGTATTGCTGGCGTAACCACTAAGGTTGTTCAGGATGCTACGACAAAGCAGTGGAGCGTTCAGATTGACAATGATGGAACCGGCTCAACGTCTCTTGCTTTGTCAACTGCGGCGAACCAAGACGGGAAGGCTTCGGGTGGTCTTTTTGGGCTCGATAAAATCGACGTGCGCACCGACGCAGGAGCTAGCTCTGCTTTGGATAGCATCGAAACGCTAATTCAATCATCAATCGACGCAGGGGCGAATTTTGGTTCCGCACAGGCACGGATTGAGAACCAGAGCGATTTCATCAGCAAACTCACCGACTCGCTAAAGTCGGGAATCGGGACGTTGGTTGATGCAGATATGGAAGAAGTATCAGCTAGGCTAACTGCGCTTCAAACTCAGCAACAGCTTGCCGTACAATCCCTATCGATTGCAAATCAGGCACCACAGTCGATCTTGTCTCTATTCCGTTAACTCAAACCTACAGTCGGAGCACTAAACAATAGCGCTCCGACTATTCTATGAAATTGTTCAATCGGAAGGATTCGGAGTGAACGCAATTCAAAAGGCGCAGTCCGCCTATGGAACAACTCGAGAGACAATAAGAACGCCTAAAAGCATTGAGTTTGAAGCTTTTGCACGTATTTCACACAGTTTGAAATCCGCCGAAGAAAAAGGCAAAAAAGGGTTCAATTCTCTTGTTCAAGCTCTAGACACAAACCGGAAACTTTGGACGATACTCGCCGCTGATGTTGCCGAGGAAAAAAACCCTCTGCCTCAAGAGCTTAAAGCAAGAATTTTTTATCTTGCCGAGTTTACCAATCTACATACGCGGAAGGTGCTCAAGCGAGAGGCATCAGCTCAAGTTCTAATTGAAATTAATATGTCGATAATGCGTGGCCTAAAAGCGGGAGCAGCGAACCAATGAGTGGACTTGTACTTAAGCTCGGACCGAAAGAAAGAGTGCTGATAAATGGTGCGGTAATCGAAAATGGCGAGAGGCGGTCGCGTTTGTCAATTGTAACGCCAAACGCCAATATTCTTCGACTTAAAGACGCTATTCATCCAGAGGACGCAAACACACCTGTCCGGCGCGTTTGCTACATCGCGCAACTGGTTTTGTCCGGTGATGCCGAGCCAGATGACGCCAAGTTGCAAATTCTCAGAGGAGTCGAGCAATTAAGCCAAGTACTGACCGATATTGATAGCCGCGAACAATTAACGAACGCTACAAATGCTGTGCTCGACGGGCGTTTCTATTTTGCACTCAAATCCTTGAGAGCTCTTTTGCCAAGAGAAGATAGGCTATTCGCCGCATCAAAAGCATCATGACATTCCAAGCCATTATTCCTGTAGGTGGATATGCAGGATGGAAATTTCTTGAGAGGACAAGAGAAGATCAGTCCCAACTCATGAATAAGTCACCTGTTTTGGCGCGCGAGGTGAAGTACTTCGAAGAAAAAATAGGCAGCGTAAAAAATGCCCAGGACCTAATTAGAGATCACACTCTGTTAAAGGTCTCGCTTGGAGCATTCGGGTTATCCGAGGATATTCCGAATAAAGCTTTCATTCGAAAGGTGCTCGAAGAAGGATCGGCTGCGGAAGGAGCTTTTGCAAATAGGTTGTCGGATAAGCGCTACTTTGAGCTAACAAAAGCCTTTGGATTCGATCAACAGGTTCCCAACACACAGAAAAGCAGTTTCGCAGAGCAAATCGTAAGTGCATATCAAAAACAAAGTTTTGAAACTGCGGTGGGCGAGCAAGACCAGAATATGCGATTAGGGCTAACGGTTCAGCGCAAATTAACTGAAATTGCGTCGAGCGACAAAAGTGAGAAGGCCAAATGGTTTTTGGTCATGGGAAGCCCGCCGCTAAGAGAAGTTTTTGAGACGGCGTTCAACTTACCAAAGTCCTTTGGAACTTTAGATTTGGATAAGCAACTCGAAGTTTTTTCAGAGAAAGCAGCCAAGTCGTTTGCGTCACCGAACCTCTCTCAGTTTGCAGACAAAGAAGCGCGCGATGAGCTTATTCAAAAGTTCCTAATCAATTCGCAAATCAAGCAGGCGAACCAATCGTTTAACGCTCAATCAACTGCTTTGCAGTTGCTGCAAGCCTCCAGTAGTCGCGGCCTTCTCGGCTATTGATGCGGACTTAAGATATGGGGAGCCCAACATTTCATTCCATAGTCGAACCAATGCAATTTCTAAGCTGTTCAAAACTGTTTTCAATTCCTTGTGCATCCGCCGACCCAATGAATTCGTCTAACGTTGGCCAGATTGAAATAGCTTCATCAATGAGTGGATCAGAACCCTTCGCATATAAGCCTGCTTGGATCATCGCTTCTGATCTTTCATAGGCTCCGAGAAGTTGGCGTGTTCTTTGAATAAGTTTGTTCTCATTGTCGTTCGCTGCGGATGGCAAACTACGTGAAACAGATCGAAGTAAATTAACAGCAGGATATCTTCCACGTTCAGCGATTTCTCGGTCTAGGATCACGTGCCCATCAAGCACCCCTCGCATTATGTCGGCGATTGGTTCTTCCATATTGGACCCTGCCACTAACACGGTGAAGATCGCCGTAATGTCGCCGTCGCCAACCTTTCCTGGTCCGGCTCTTTCGGAAAGTGACATGATCGCGTGTGACATCGACGCGGGATATCCATGGAGCGAGGCATTCTCACCAGCGGCCAGTGCAACTTCGCGATGAGCTTCCGCGAAGCGTGTAATTGAATCGACCAAAAGCAAAACCTGAAGCCCTAGATCACGGAAATACTCAGCAACCGTCATTGCTGTAAAGACACATTTGCGCCGCGTTAGAGGCGACTGATCTGATGTTGCGGCGATTAGAACCGCCTTATCGAGACCTTCTTTGCCAAGACCGTTTTCGATAAATTCACGAACTTCTCTTCCGCGTTCGCCAACCAGTGCAATTATCACCACATCGGCCGACATTCCTTTTGCAAGTTGGGATAGGAGTGTTGATTTGCCAACGCCAGATCCGGCGAATAGTCCCATGCGTTGCCCGCGCACAATTGGAAGTAGTGTGTTAAAAACCGCGAGGCCAGTCTCCATACGTTCGCCAAGCGCTTTTCTTTTTGTGGGCGATGGCGGAGCCCCATGAATAGGGCGCTTGTTTGGCCCTTGATGTAATTTTCGACCATCAAGCGGTTGACCAAATGGATCAATGACGCGTCCAATCCATGACGTGCTCGGAGACAATTGAAATGATCCAGAATGCAAAACACGATCACCAATTCGAATGCCATCAACATTCTCGGCTAAAAGCATTTTCGCCCGGCCGGGTGTAACGACCAGCACTTCTCCTTCAACAGATGTCCCGCATTTACGGACAACCGTGATGCTATCTCCAACACTTACATGATCTGATAAGCCTGCCACCCAAACGGTGTTTTGCGAAATTTCGAGAACACGCCCAACTGCGCGTGAAAGCTGAAGCTCTTCAATTTGTGAGGTAAGCGAATTCAGTTGCTCGAGCGACATTCTGTTCTCCTTTTGATCACTAAACCCTTTCTAAAGGAATCAGGGTTAAGAGTTGGTTGAAGCCGATCAAGGGAGAAGCCCTGTGTTTGAAAACATATCAGTTCTTCGCATGTCTCAAGCGATGACCAACCACGCATCTACGCGGCAATCCGTGATTGCTGAGAATGTAGCTCATGCGGATACGCCAGCTTATAAAGCTAAGACGGTTAAACCTTTCGCTGAGCTCTATGGAAGCAGTAGCGATACGCAGTTGAAATCAACACGCTCTGGGCATCTGGATTTCCAACATTCACCGACTTCTGTACAGGATGCGATTGTTCCATCCGAAGCTGAAGCGTCCCCCAATGGAAATAACGTCGGTCTTGAGCGAGAGCTGATGAATGCCAGCATTGCGCGGCATGATTTTGACACGGCGATCGCGATCTACAAGTCCACGCTTAACGTTCTTCGAACGAGCATTCGCTAGGAAAGGGACGAGCTAGATGAGTGATCTATTAAAAACAATGACCCTTTCAAGCAGTGGCATGCAAGCGCAGGCTAGCAGGCTGAGGCATGTGTCAGAAAATATCGCAAACTCGGATACGCCAGGCTATCGACGGAAAACCATTTCGTTCGAGGAGATTGCGGGGAAAAGCGCAGCGGCTGGTGGCGTGCAAATTGGAGCAGTGCAACTGGATAAAACTGAGCTGCAACGAGTTTACGATCCCTCTCACCCGCTCGCAGATGTTTCAGGTCACTACGAAGGCTCGAATGTCGAGCTAATTGTTGAAGTTGCAGATGCACGAGAGGCGCAACGTTCATACGAGGCGAATTTGAAGATGTTCGATCAAGCACGGCAAATGTCGTCGGCCTTGCTCGACCTACTCCGTCGATAAAGGAGAGTTTTTATGAATATCAACACAACTTTGGCCGCGCAAAATTACAACGCAATGCGTACGGCGACGGCGCCGAAACCAGCTTCGGGTGAAACCTCTGGTTCGTTTACGAAAGTTGCGCAAGATTTTGCAACCACGCTGGTCAACAGTGAAGAGCAAGCTAAAGCGGCGATGACGAGCGGAGCAGACCCGAACTCTCTTGTTCAGGCGCTCGCGCAGACCGAACTTGCAGTCGAAACAGCTGTGAGCGTGCGAGATAGGGTCGTTGAGGCATATCAGGAAATTCTACGGATGCCGGTGTAATCATGGATGAATTTCAGATCTACGATACGCTACGGCAGGGGCTTTGGATCGCAGTTGTTATTTCAACGCCTATTCTTGTCGTTGCATTGGTCGCTGGCTTGATTATCGGCCTATTCCAAGCTCTCACATCTATTCAGGAAATGACGCTGACTTTTGTGCCCAAACTGGGCGCGATGCTCGTCGTGTTTTGGATGACAATGGGGTTTATGACCGAAACGTTGGTTTCGTTCTTTAAAAGCGGCCTCGTTCCACTGATTGCGGGAGTGTAGCCAATGGACAATGCAAGTTATACCGCGCTCACTCGGCAAACAGGCTTGCGGAAAGAAATGCAAGCGGTTGCCAACAATATTGCGAACCTTTCGACCACTGGATTTCGCAAAGAAGGCGTCGTGTTCGCGGAACATATCAAGGCCCTTGATCCAGAAAGCGAAAGCCTGTCGATGGCCCATGCGAGTGTCGCCAGAACAGATTTTTCGCAAGGGGCACTGAAGCAAACCAACGGAACGTTCGATCTCGCCATCGAGGGAAACGGGTTTTTCCTAGTCGAAACGGAGGGTGGACAACGGTTGTCTCGTGGTGGGGCATTTCTTGCCAATAGCGAGGGGGATTTGGTGACACCTGATGGCGCGCGAGTCCTCGACGCGGGTCAAGCACCGATATTTGTGCCTCCGGATGCCTTGGAAATTAGCATAGGCAGCGACGGTACGTTGACCGCAGACGGTCGCCCAATATCCCAGATCGGGGTGTTCGAACCAACTGAAACCAACAGCCTATCCCGTGAAAATGGTGTTCGCTTCGCATTTGAGGGCGATCTTCGGCCGCAAACCGAAAGTCAGGTTCTTCAGGGATTTGTCGAGGATTCAAATGTAAATCCAATCATAGAAGTGTCTCGGATGATCGAGGTCCAGCGCGCTTACGAACAGGGGCAGAACTTTCTGGAAAAAGAAGATGAGCGCATTCGTTCTGTTCTGAGAACTCTCGGCTAATCGAAAGGGAAACACATGCGAGCTTTAGCAATTGCCGCGACCGGTATGTCTGCCCAACAGATGCGGGTTGAAACGATCTCCAATAACTTGGCGAATATGAACACTACCGGGTACAACGCGCGCCGCGCGGAGTTTGCGGACCTACATTACCAACAGCAAACACGGGCTGGAACGATCGTTTCCTCGGATGGGACTGCGCTTCCAACCGGCGTACAGCTTGGGCTTGGCGTTCGTCCAACTGCAGTTACGGTTCAACTTGCGCAAGGGTCGCTTGCTGAAACTGGCGGTGATCTTGACCTCGCCATCGAGGGGGCTGGATACCTTGAAGTTACGCTCCCATCCGGCGTTTCAGCTTACACTCGCGACGGTGGTTTACACCGCTCCGCTGAAGGTTTGATTGTTACGTCAGACGGCTATCCCGTGGTGCCGGACATAACCATTCCAGATGATGCTCGCAGTATTTCAATCAACGCGGAGGGCGAAGTTTATGCATATTTTTCAGATCGTGTTGAGCCAGAAGTGCTGGGTCAGTTCACGCTAGCTGGTTTTTCAAATCCGAAAGGTCTTGAGGCCATTGGTTCGAACCTTTTTCTTGAATCTGCGGCATCTGGCCAAGCTAACATTTCGGTACCAGGGGAAGACGGAATAGGAACTCTGCGCCAGGGTTATCTCGAGTCGTCTTCGGTTGATGCTGTTCGAGAAGTGACTGAACTTATTGAAGCCCAACGAGGCTATGAGCTAAACGCCAAAGTGCTTACCGCCGCTGATCAGATGCTTAGCGCAACTTCACAGGTGCGATAATGAGGCTGCTCATGTTCATTGCCGCAACTCTATTTAGCGCTGACGTTGCGAGTTCTGATATTCTTGTTGCGGCGAGAACGCTCAGAAGCGGCGACATAATCGAGGCAAGCGATTACGCCATTGCCGAGGGCAATGTTGCCGGCGCGATTGATGCAGCAACAAACATCGCAGGGCTTGAAGCTAAAACTGCAATTTATGCTGGCCAGCCAATCCAAGCGGGTTCTATCGGCGCACCTACTGTCGTTGCCCGAAACCAGCCAGTTTTGCTGATTTATTCCCAAGGTGGAATCTTCATTGCTACCGAAGCGCGCGCGCTCGGTCGGGGCGGCGCCGGAGATTCAATTAAGGTCATGAATTTGGCGTCGCGGTCGACGGTTCTGGGCGTTGTTCAGACGGATGGAAGTGTCAAAGTTAAATAGGATGATTATGAAAAAAGTACTGATTTCTGCCGGTTTTCTCTGTGGCGCTGTAGCCTGTTCACCGTTGGAGGAAGTTGGGCGTGCTCCCGACTTTACCAATTCCGTTACCGGCCCAGAATACAATGCAATGATGTCGCCTGGATTTCCGGCAACGGTTGACCGCAGCCGCAAAGACATCGCCTCGCTTTGGAGCAGAGAGCAGCAATCGCTTCTTGGAGATCGAAGAGCGCTGAAGCGGGGAGATATTCTCACTGTTGTAATTGAGATAGATGAGAAAGCAGAAATTTCCAATTCCACCGAACGGAGCCGTGATGGGCAGAAGTCTATGGGGATCCCTTCGTTCTTTGGGTTGCCCCAACGTGCAAACGAGTTGCTTCCTGTTGGGGCAAACATGGCAAACGCAGTTGAAACGAACTCGTCTACCTCGCACCAAGGCGACGGCCAAGTGAAGCGCAAAGAGAAAATCACGCTTCGAGTCGCGGCTACCGTCGTTGATGTTCTACAAAACGGCGTTTTGGCAATTCAGGGATCGCAAGAAGTTCGGGTCAATTTCGAAATTCGGGAATTGCTTGTTTCTGGTTATGTTCGACCTGGAGACATCACGCGCCAAAACCAAATTACCTATGACAAAATCGCGTCGGCCCGCATTTCATACGGCGGCCGCGGTCAAATTACGACGGTTCAGCAGCCCGCATACGGTCAGCAGATAGCCGATATTGTGTTACCATTTTGAGGCGCGCGATGAAGTTCCTACTACCAATAATATTGTGTCTATTTGGAATTGCGGTGGGTTTTGGCTCTTCTAAAGCGGTTCCACTGATGCAGGCAGCATTGAATGATGAATGCACATTGGACACAACGGAAACTCACCCATTGGAGGTGGCTGAAATTGAAAGCACCTCAAGCGAGTACTTAAAACTTAGTAACCAGTTTGTTGTTCCTATTGTTCGTGAAAATGATGTGGGAGCATTGGCGGTTCTTTCGCTGAGTCTTGAGGTGAAAGAGGGGCAGAAAGAAGCTGTATTTGAAATGGAGCCAAAAATCCGCAATGAGCTTCTGGCAGTACTTTTTGATCATGCGAATGAAGGTGGCTTTGACGGGCAATTTGCTTCGCGCAACAATCTCGACCTTCTGCAAACTAGGTTGCTTGCGTCGGTTAGAGAGGCAACAGACAATCAAGTTACCGATGTTCTTATCACCGATATCGTTAGGCAGAACATATCGAACTAGCGACTATTCTTCGATTTTGAAAGCGACTTAAGAGCTTGAGTTTGCCCAAAAGCCTTGGCCGCTTTGTTTTTCTGGGCATCAATCTCGGCCATAATATTTGAACGCTCTGTGTTTATCTCCACCGCGCGCATTGATCGCCAGTCGTTCCACCTCGAACTGAGTTCACAGTAAGCGATGGTGGTTTCGATATCGGTGTCTGTCCCGTAACAAGCTGCAGATTGAGCTAGAGACGTGAACTCTTCCGATAGAATTTGGTTAGCACTTTCCAATGCTTTTAACTTGCCGAGCTCGGTGTCGAGTTTGAGCTTTGCAAGAATCTTGAGTTTTTCTAGGTTGCGCCGCTTCATGTAAGGTTTCCTGCTTTCTTTCGAACGCTCTCTGCGAAACGGATCGCAAGCGCAACGGCCTCGTAGTGTTCCGCATGGACTTCTTCGCCAAGTTCGACAGTAGCATAGATGGCGCGGGTTGCGGGCGGGTCTCGGTGGATTGGGACGCCGTTCTCGATCGCTGTTTCGCGGATTCTCATTGCAACTTCATCTACTCCCTTTGCAACGCAGACCGGAGCGCCTCCGCTCTTTTTGTTCCAAACTAACGCAACAGCGAAATGGGTAGGGTTAACCAGCACAACATCAGCCTTTGGTACTTCTATCATCATTTTATTGAGTGCAATTTCCTGCCCTCGCTGACGACGCTGCCCTTTTTGATGTGGGTCGCCTTCGGAATTCTTCTGTTCGTCTGTTAGTTCTTTCCGAGACATCATGTTTTTCCGGTGATGTTCTTTGTACTGGAACAGATAATCAACTACGCCGATACAAACGGAAATCAACACTACGACCACAACAAATTGGACTATCAGCGACATCATTCCAATGATTGCTTGCTGCGCGGAGAGGTTTGCGATTGATAGAATTACAGCGCGCTTCTTCGCTAGAAATACGCCGAGAATAATTGAAACCAGCACCAGTTTTGCTGTGCTTTTGCCAAACTCAAATAACCCTGAACGACCAAACTTATTCTTCAAGTTCGACAGCGGAGAGATTTTGGACAGTTTGGGTTCGAGTTTTGCTGGCGCAAAAACAAAGCCTTTCTGAAAGAATACGACACCAATAACCATCACTACGGGCAAGACGAAAAGAGGGGCTAACGGAAACAGTGATGAAGCAATTGCTCCGGTCAAACTCGCAGTTGTCGTTGCAGCTACGAAGTTTTGTGGAGAATGCAGTAATATGGAAAGTGCCGCCGCTGAGCGCGGAATTGCATTTGGCCCGAACACAAACAACGCAATTAGAAAACCTGTAAAAGACGCAGCTGTTATCAAATCCGTTGAGCGCGGAATCTCACCTTTCTTTCGAGCGTCATCCAGCTTCTGCTGAGACGCTTCATATTGTTTTTCACCTTCGTCGTTTTGGCTCATTGAGGTTTCAAAAACGGATTAAAAAGAGTTTCAGAAAATGCTGCCCACCAAAGGGAGATAATTGCGGGCGAGATCAGCAGAAGAAGCACAATTCCTCCTAAGGTGATCGCTGGTGCACCGACCATCGCGACCATCAACTGTGGCATCGCACGGTTAATGACGCCGATTGCAACGTTGTAGAGGAGAGAAGCAGCGAGAAACGGAGATGAAAGGACAAAGGCGAGCGAAAATGCTCTGGCGATGTGACTAACACCTAAGTTGGTAAGATTTTCACCAGATGGAAGCTGCCCAATGGGTAAAACAGTATAGGAGAGTATGAACGCTTCGATAACGAGAAGATGAAATCCGTTTGCGAGCGCCACCGAGAGCCCCCCCCAGAACAACAAGTGCCCGATGGCGGGCTGTGGCTCCGATGATGCCGTGCCAAACATTTGCGAAAGCGAAATCGATTGAGCAACAATCGCACCAATCATTTGAAGTGCGAAGACGAATGAACGAAGAATTATGCCCAAGGACAGTCCGGCAACTATTTCGACGGCTACTTCAACAATCCCAATTTCCGCAAACGCTTGGTGCTCTGCAAACAAGATTGAATATACCGGTACAGTGAATGCTAGCGATAGGCCCAGACGTATTCGCATTGGAATTGCTTGCTCACCGAATGCTGGCAGTAGTGCCATTGTTGCGCCGACTCGCAGGAAAGTAAGGAAAAATGACGTAACAATCGCCTGATTTTGAGCTAAGAGTATGGAAAGGTCGGCTGTCATTTCGTGACAAACCCAACAAGCGCTGGTTTGGCGTCTGTTCCAATTTCCTCAAATGAAAGGACTGGGTTTGAGATGCCTTTGGCGGTCAGAACGGTTCTGAGGAAACGCCGCCGCATTCTTGAAGTTACGATTGCTGGGAACGCTCCGTTTTCTCCGGCGCGGGCGACTTTCTGAGCAATTCCATCAGCCAGAGAATTGAATTCGTCAGGAGGAAGGGCAACGTCTATTTGCCCTCGATCACCCTCGATTTGATACTGATTGAAGGTCGCTTCCCATTCCGGAGCGAGTTGGACAAGAGGGATTGAGCCATCGTCGCGGCGAATCTCAGAGACGAGTTGAAAGCCAAGCCGCTGGCGGACGTGTTCTGTAATGCCTTCGCTTTTTTGATACACAGGTCGAGCTTCAGAGATGGCTTCCAGAATGAGTGCAAGATTACGTACAGAAACTTGCTCTTCGAGCAGCTGGCGCATCACGCTAAGCAGAAGATCCACGGGCACTTTTTCGGGAATGAGTTCGTCAAGTAGCTGCTGATTTGCGCGCGCGCGAGATTCGTCTGAAAGATTTGTGAATTCCTCAAGTATGCGACGAAGAGCTTTCAGCGTTAGAAGCCGCGGGAAGTTGCTCTTAATTGTTTCTAAAAGGTGTGTGGCGAGCACTTCGCTGGGGGACACAATTGTGATGCCTGACGTGGCAACAGCCTCTTGATTCTCGGAGTTTATCCAGCGGGCCGGAGCGCCGTATACAGGTTCCTTTACATTGGTGCCTGCTTCCAGAAGATCTTGGTTGTCGGCCAGCAATGCGAGAACCTTGTCTTGCTCAACTCGGTCGCTTGCTTGTTCGACACCTTGAATTTTGATGATGTAGGTACCGTTTGGAAGCGTAGCGTTATCAGAAAGCCGTATTTCGGGAAGAACCAAACCGTAGACGGTTGCAATATGTTTGCGCATATTCTCGATTCTGACGTCGAGTCCTGTTGCTGGGTCGAGCACCATATTTATGAGATCGGGCGCAAATTCTATATGGATGTCATCAAGATCCAACAAATCCCCTAGCGATTTTTCAGCAGCGACCTGTTCGGCGTTGTTTTCGGAAGTGATTTCATCGGCCTGGGCTTTGTTTTTCGTATAAACAAACCAAGATGCAGAACCAAGCAAAGCCGCGCCGAGCATAAATGGGAGAAATGGAAGCCCCGGAACCAGAGCAAATACGCCCATAAGGAAAGCGACGGTCGCGAGCGCAGAGTGGTGGCGTCCGAGTTGTGAGAAAATTGCGAGATCTGTTGAGCCCGTTGCTCCGCCGCGTGCAAGCAAGAGTGCCGAGGCGATAGAGATTATGACGGCTGGAATCTGTGAAACCAAGCCATCTCCGACTGTTAGTATTGCGTAGGTCTCTAGGGCTTGCCCCGCTGGCATTTTGTGAACAACCAAGCCCATTACAAGCCCCATCACTAGATTGAGCAGTGTAATGAGAAGCCCTGCAACAGCATCGCCTTTCACAAATTTTGACGCACCATCGAGAGACCCAAAGAAGGTTGTTTCGGCTTGGTCGTTCTCACGGCGGGCTTTCGCCTCGGCGTGGCTTATTGCTCCTGCGGACATGTCTGCATCGATGGCCAGTTGTTTGCCGGGCATCGCGTCCAATGCAAACCGCGCTCCCACTTCAGCCATTCGGCCTGCGCCTTTAGTGATGACGATGAAGTTGACAATGAGAAGAACACCAAAAACGACTAACCCCAAGAAAACGCTGCCGCTCATTATGAAGCTTGCAAAGCCTTGAATCACATTGCCGGCTGCGTTCGCACCGGTATGCCCCTGGCCGATGATGAGCTTGGTCGATGACACATTGAGCGACAAACGCAGCATGAGTGATGCTAACAGAACCGTCGGAAACGCTGAGAAATCCAAGGGGCGTTCGATGAATAGGGTGACCGTAAACATCAATATCGCAAGAGCAAACGAAGCAGCTAATCCAACGTCGAGAACCCAAGAAGGGACGGGCAAAATCATCATTACGATAACTGCCATCAAGGCCAAAGCCAGCAGTACCGTTGGGCTGAATAGCAAAGGAATCTGGTTCGAGAAACGCATTTTGGATGACCTAATTGCTTGCTATGAAACGCGATGTTTGTCGCTCGCCCATTGGTACGAGGGAGCCGAGTACTGGTAGTTGATCTGTTTGTTGTAGAAGCGGGAACAGGTTCTCGTTTGCGACTACGCTGTTGCTGTCCTGTTCTTCGGAATGGGTCTCCGTTATGGCATCTTTAGGTAGCGAACTCTTTATACGTTTGAAGCGTTTTTTGTATTTGTTGGCAAACTCGGGTGTACGTGAGTGGTATGCGCCGGCAGCGTCTTCCCAGTTGCCCATTTCCTGATAGAGATCTTTCAGAAACCGCGCCGCGTATATCGCGTTTTTCTCCGGGTCGAACATTTCTTGGATCGAAGAGAAATTGTGGCCGTGCCATCTGTAGTTAATTTGAAAACAACCAATGTCGAAACTGCGCGCGCCACCTAGATAACTATCTTGAACATAGTCGAAAGCTTGGTTTCTTGAATCGAACCAGACACCTTTGCCTTCCATATTTACTGTCCAGGGCCAGGGCGAAAAGCTTCCGTTTTTCTTCCGGCCTGTCTCGGCTAGCGAAATAGAATATAGGACTTCTACCGGTACACCTGTTTTATTTGCAGCGGCAAGCGTCGCATCTGAACATACCGAGTTTTGTGAGTTGTTTAGACTTGCGTGGCCTGCAAACGGGGCAGCGAAGGCCAGCAGTACTCCAAGAATAGCTTGAAGCGCGCGTCGCTGGACACGAACAAAAATTTTGTCATTTTGGAGGCTGCCAAGAGCCTTGCAATTCTTGCATCTCATTCTCCCAAAATACAGATCGAACCTTAAGCAAAGGTTAGTGCTGCTGGCTGCTATTTCACGGTGATTGAGTTAGACATTCCACTCAATCTCTCACGGTCTTCGCGACTATTTTGAAGAAGCTGCGCTGCGAATGTAGGGGTGATTTGGCTCTGAGGTGTATCGTTAACAACTTCGACGGTATGTGTTTCGATTTGGGAATCGGCTCGTCGCCCATTGCTGGGCATCTCTCGGTTGCCCCAATCTCGAGTTCTTTCCGCTGTAGGCTTCACTGTGCCTGTTTGTCTCAGCTGAGATTCGTGCGTTATGAACCCAAGTGCGGTGAGCCTCTCGGAGATCTTTTTTTGTAGATTCGGAGGTAGATCGCTGCGCTCTTCCAATGCGCTTTCGCTCAGTTGAAATAGTAGAAACTCCTCGGTCTCTGCGTCAATGTTTGCTTGGAAAATACGCTCAATTAGGCTTGGTTTATACGGACTAAGCAGATTGAATTGGTTGCTCTTCAGCGCAGTTTCGAGCGCGAACTCAAAGTCATTTTGATTTATCAACGCTTCAACTAAGACTTCTTTTGTGTAGCGTCCAATTTCCGTTTCGCGGAATTCTAGATCAATACTTTCCAGGAACACTAGTTCGCTTGCGGCAACCGATTGGGGTTTTGAAAAGTCGCTTACAATTGATTTGAGAGCGCTTGCTTCAAGCTCCCCAAGCTCACGAGCTACTTTTTCACTTATCAAAGGGAAGTAATTGTCATCGCCGTAGCTGACAGCGCCTTCTAGCTCGACATTGTATAACGCTGAGATTTTCTTTTGAAGGTGCTCAGGTAGTAATGCGAACTGCCTTTTCATTTCTTCTGTTTTAATTCTCGGTTCGTTGCGCCCAAGGCTCGTCCAGAAAAGCAATCGTATGCCGCAATTCGCTGGTAAGTTTGCGGTTAGCTCATCGTTTGGATTCTTCCCAGTTAGCCTTTGCGCAATTAGGCTAAGCACGACTCTAGAGTTAAATTTTTGACTTTTCGGTTCGAGTAGCCCTAAGGCTTCAGATCCTAACCCAGCATAGATATGTGCTTTAATCTGCTTTAGTTTGTTACTCTCAGTTGATTCTATTTGGACTGCATGATTGGCTTTGCGTAGATTTTCTAACGGGTCCTCAACTGTCGCCCAGTTGTTTAAGTTAAAATCAAAATCGCAGAATGGCTTTTTATGAAATTTTGATGCATTTGCATGTTGCAAGGGGTCATGGATTTCAGACTGTAGTTGTGTGGGAGTAGTAGAGCGCGGGGCCTCTTCCTGAATTGAATTATTCCTTCGCACTGGGTGTGCGTTGGTGTCTAATTTGACGGCCGCGTCGGGTTTCATCTCTGGTATCGGCTCAATTTCCACGAAACCGTGATTTACAACTCGACCTAGTTCGGTAAGCAATTGTCGCTCAAAATTTGAAGACTGTGCGGCCAAACTTGATGGCCTATCTTTTGCAATTTTGTCGGGTTTGTTTGGATTGATTGAATTTACTATTAGTTTGCCGCTAAGTATTTGGGCTTGAGGCCGCAGTAGAGCCATTTGGGTTATTGCGTAGCCCAATGCAGTTTTAATTCCACCAACTAGCGAAGCGACCTCTTTGTTGTCTTCTGAATTGTTATGTGCAGACCTAGTTGGTTCTTCGCTAAATACGTCTAACACGAGCCTATCGCCCTCCAGCTCAAACGCTTCTGTCTTGCATTCACAATTCAAACGCAGCGATAGGGCTTGTTTGTTCGCATCAAAACTAACATCTGCAATGCGTGTGCGAGGTATGCGATCAAATACTTTGTTTGTAAGTATCGATAGGTCTTTGGATTCAAAGTGAAGCGCGTAACCGCTTTCCACTTTGTGCAGGCTCCAATCAACTTCTTTGGAAAAGTCCAGAACCAGCCTAGAAAAATCTTTGTGCTCGCCAGACCGTACGACAATCGTTTCGGCGGCGAGCGGGACGCCCAAAAACAAAAGCGCGAGGATTAATCCAAAGCGTTTCATACCGCGATCGACTTAACTTCTTTAAGCGCCTCTTCTAGCTCTCCAAAACTTGGGCGACTGTGGCTTGGGGTGTTTTGCCGCCCGACCTCGATGCAAATATTTGTGGCGTGGTTGTGCAAGTTGGCAACGAGCACATCCTTTATCAGGCTGTAGAAATGTGCATCTTCTTCGACGACCGATTGAACCTTTGCTGCAAAGGGGCCCATCAACCCATAAGCGAGAAAGACGCCGAGAAAGGTCCCGACAAGTGCGCCGCCGATCAGTTTCCCAAGTATTTCAGGGGGTTGATCAATCGATGCCATTGTTTTGATAACACCAAGAACCGCGGCAACAATGCCAAGCGCAGGCAACCCATCTGCAAGCGCCTGAAGGGCGTGACTTCCATGCATTGCGTGTTGAAAATTTGCGTCTATGCGCTTCTCCAATACGTCCTCAACTTGATGCGGATCATCGTAGTTCATCGAGGCAGAACGCAATGTGTCGCAGATCAAGCCGATTGCCTCTGCGTCGGCGAGAATGCGCGGGTAGCGTGTAAATATTTCGGATGTTTCTGGTGCTTCGATGTGTTCTTCGAGTGCAACTGAGTTTTGCCGTGCGAGTCTAATGAGCTCAAATAACAAGCAAAGTAGATCGCGGTAATCATTGTGTTTCCAGCGTGTGCCGCGAAAGACTTTTAGAACGTCAGATAATGTGGATTTCGCCCCAGAAGAATCATTCGAGATGAGGAATGCACCAACACCCGCACCGCCGATCATCATCAACTCAAAAGGTAATGAATGAAGGATTATCGACATCTTGCCACCAGCGGCTAAATAGCCACCAAAGACCATGACGAAAATCACGACAATGCCTATTATTCCAAGCATTTACTTTGCTCACTAACTAGGGAAAACTCTGAAAAGAATTGCAGGCGTGTATTAAAAAACCCTCAATATGCCCATCATTCGGACTGAATGTTCGCATTGCGCCCTGCTAAAACGACGCTAATTGCATATGCGGACTCAGCTGGTAGTGATGCGAGAATATTGGCAGCGGTTTCGGACCTCATTCTCGCGATAAAACCGGCGGCGAAATCAGGTTCCATCTGCTCAAAGAGAGGCGCAGATTCGCTGGCTTTCATGTTCTCGTATAGTGCCGTGAGTTTATTAATATCTTCGTCTGCAGCGGAGTTTGCTTGGGCGATTGTTTGGCTTAAGGCCTCTTCTGCGGCGAGGAGATCTTGCATATTTTCTTCATAGACCCGTTCCGCAATTGCAAGTGTTGCTAACCTCTCTGCAATTTCGGCCTCTCGTTTCTCTGCATTTCGTTCTCGTTCTTGCAAAGAGGTTACAAGTGCCTCAAGGCCGTCCGTTGGAATACAGTAATCGGGCTCTGCCGGAGCGGTTAAACTCTCAAATTCGCGTGCAAGCGCTGGGCCCGCGCCACTGCCGAGGCGCATGAGCGCGGAGAGAATAAAGAAGCTAGCAACGATGATAAGGACGTTTCGGCTGCTTTTTCGTTTTCTGGAACGCACGTCTTTAGTTTGCTTAGGTCTCATTTGGCCCCCGATCGATGAAAAAAGCCAGCGCCCTTTACACTCTCTTTCGGGGCTGCTTCAGCTTGCGGCGCCTCGCCGTTCACGGGCAGATCGTGCAGAGAGGCAACGAGAATTTCGAGTTGCTTTGCGGCAGTTTCTGCACGTTCGGTTAGTGAATGAAGCGAAGCGGTTGAGTTGACGGCCGCCTGCTGGGCGTTCTGCAAGGTGGTCGTCATGTCATCGACCTGTGCCGACATGACGGCAACCGCGCCTCCAACCCCTTTCTCAAGGTCATTAAATTTTTTGAGCCGCCGAGAAAGGATCACGCAGTAAAGAGCAGCGCCTAATGTTCCTGCGAGCAAGAATATGTCTGAAATTAAATCCATCTAAGCCTCTCTAGTTTAAAACGAATTCCATGATCAGGAGATCACTCGCATTCTCCTCGCCGACTATGAGTTGAACGCGATAGAGGACTTGGATCCGGAGCATGTAGAGTGAATTCGAACGCTCCAAGTCTTGGACTTTCAAGGCCCTCAAGTAGCGGTTCAGGGTGTCCACAATCCGGGGCTTTAAAGCCTCAACGGCCTTTTCCTTACCCTTTGGGACTTCGATTTGAGCGGAGAACCTAAGGTGCCGTTGGTTGTTGCCGTCGTTGAGCGAAATCAGCAAAGGCTCAAGGGGAACAAACGAAACGTCTGAGTAGTCAGGTGTTTCGCTGGCGTGTTCCTTCGAACTTTTTTTGAACGCATTGGTTCCCATGCTGAAATAAAAGTAGCTACCGGCACCGCCAGCCAAAAAAAGTACGAGACTTAACAGGACCATTCGAATGGCTCCTGATGAGCGGCTTATCTTTTCAGAATCCTGGGCAACCATTTCGTCCACCGTTAAATGCGATGGAATCGTTATGCCGCATGAAAACTAACCGATTGTTAAGGCTGATCGGTGAAAGTTGATTCTGTTGATTTGGCAGAAGCCAATTGAAAAGGAATCGAAGTGCAACAATTTCTCGCTCTCTGGCAGTCTCTGAGTATGCCTCGGAAAATTTCTGTCGTCGCGGCAACTCTGGCTATGTTTAGTGCTGTTTTGATGATCTCGCGGGTCGCATCTTCTACGTCCATGTCTCTATTGTACGCGGGGCTAGAGCCGGGAAGTGCTGGTGAAGTCGTTGCGGCTCTTGAACAGCGTAGTGCGCCATATGAGGTGCGTGGGAGCGCGATCTACGTCGATAGCCAGCTTAGAGACGAGTTGCGGCTCTCGCTCGCCGCAGACGGGCTCCCGGAGAACGGCGCACAAGGCTATGAGCTGCTCGATTCTCTTACAGGTATTGGAACTACCTCGCAGATGTTTGACGCGGCGTACTGGCGTGCGAAAGAAGGCGAATTGGCGCGCACAATTCTTGCCAGCTCTAGCTACAAAAGCGCTCGTGTTCATCTATCGAATATGGTCAAGCAGCCGTTTAGTCGGGATGGTGACCGCACCGCATCGGTGACCGTCAAAGCGCAAAGCACAGTTACCCCGGATCAAGCGCGCGCCCTCAGATTTCTTGTAGCGTCGGCCGTTTCTGGTCTTATGCCAGAAAATGTCTCCGTGATTGATGGGCGTATTGGCAAAGTGATCGGCGCTGAAAATGAAGATCACGGTTTCCAAAATCCGGACGAGCGCGCGAAGGATATCAAGAATCGAGTGCTCCGGATTATTGCGGCACGCGTAGGGCCGGAAAACGTTGCTGTCGAAGTCAGTGTTGAAGCAGACATGGACAGCGAATCTATCGTTTCGCGAGAGTTCGATCCAGAGAGCCGTGTAGCGATCAGTACGGAAATTGAGGAACGGACTGCGAAATCCAATGATGTTCGAGGGTCTGCTGTGACCGTCGCGAGCAATCTGCCGGATGGTGATGCGGGGGCAAAAGATGACAACCGAAGTAGCGAAGATCGAGAATCAAAAGAGCGGACAAACTATGAGGTTTCTGAGACGAAACGCGAAGTTCTAAAGGCTCCGGGCGCGATAAAGAAGATAACCGTAGCAGTACTTGTCGACGCGGTTCATACGGTCGACGAAAAGGGTAACGAAAGCACAGCCCCACGTTCGCAAGAAGAATTGGATGCGCTCAGAGACCTTGTTGCTTCCGCGGTCGGGTACGACGAATCTCGCGGCGATGTAATTACCATCAAGTCCATGGTGTTTGAAAAAACAGCCGAACTCGGGACGGTAGCTGATGTCGATATTCTGACTACAATGGGAATCAATCTGACCCAAATCGTTCAGCTTGTGTTGCTCGGTTTGGTCGCGATGATAGCAATTCTATTTGTGATCAGACCATTTTTCTTGGGGAAACATAACGTAGGTCAGGCTGGTGAAACGCTTGAACTGCCAAATGAACTCACGCGCGAGCAGCGCCAAAACGCTCCAATCAGCGGTGAAATTGATGATGGAAGTCTGCCGATTCATCAGATGAATACAATTGCAGAGTTTGATTCTGGCAACGAGTTTGAACCATTGCCGGAGCTCAATGTGGCCTCCGGATATGTCGGTCAAACCGAGCCTAGCGATCCTGTCGCGCGGCTTCGTAAGATGATTGAAGAGCGTCAGGAAGAAACGGTTGCGACATTGAAAAACTGGATGGAAGAAGGGGAGACAACATAATGTCAAAACCTCTTCAGCTTGATGATTTTTCAGCTACAGAGCGACTGGAAATCAAAAGTCAAAAGCTTCCTATTGAAAAGCAGGAAGAGATCCGTCTCGCGGCATATGAGCAAGGTTACAAGGCGGGATGGGAAGATTGTGTTGCCGCTAATGAAAGTGACCAGACGAGAATTTCGGAAGAACTCGCGAGCAACCTTAATGAGTTGTCATTTACGTATCATGAAGCGCGGTCGTCAGTTCTGAAATCACTTGAGCCCGTGCTGAAGAAAATAACGGGTAAAGTTCTTCCAAGTATTGCGATGGATAGTTTTGGCGATCTTGTGGTTCAGAAAGCGTTAGCGCTGGCGAATGGTGCTTGCGATGTCCCGGTTGAGATTGTCGCATCCTCTGCAACTCTTGAAAAGATCACACCTTCTTCCAGCAAAGTTGAAAGCCTTCCATTGCAGTTCGTTGAAGAGCCCTCTCTTGGGGTCGGCCAAGTGTTTTTGCGTTTTGGAGCAAGCGAGCGTCAGATCGATGTCGAAAGCGTATTTGAAGGCATTAATGAAATCGTAGACGGCTTGTTTGAAGAAGACGGAGGGCTGGTAGCAAATGGATGAGAATTCAATGAACGAGACTGTGGGCAAGCTGTATACCGACCTCCCGCTAGAGTTAACCGTATCAGTCGGGCGCGCGCGCCCTCTGATTAAGGATTTAATCGAAGCACAAAAGGGAACAGTACTGCCCTTAGATGCGCGCGTTGATGATCCAGTAACGATCTATTTGGGCAACAAATTGGTGGCAACGGGTGAGCTGGTTGAGATGGACGGAGATCAACGCGGCAACCTTGCCGTCAAGCTCACGACAGTTAGCGGTTTGACAGAAAGTCAAAACAGATGAACTCGCTCCCAATTCGCGTTCTATTCCTGACCTTTCTAATTCTAGCCGTGTCAGGAGATGCAGTTAACGCACAGGAAATTGCGATCTCCTTTGGCGAGGGTACGTCTGTAGCTGGTCGCAGTATTCAACTCATCGTGTTGCTGACGATTCTCAGTGTCGTACCTGGGCTGGCGATCATGATCACGTGCTTTCCATTCATTGTGACTGTGTTGTCGATATTACGACAAGCTATTGGCTTGCAGCAATCACCTCCCAACATGTTAATTGTCAGTTTGGCAATGTTTTTGACTTATTTCGTAATGCAGCCTGTGTTCGAAGAAGCATGGGAGACCGGGCTTGATCCTCTCGTTGCCGAGGAGCTGGAACTGAAGGATGCGGTAGAGAACATGCTTTCCCCGTTCAAGATGTTCATGATGTCGAGAACAGATCCGGAAACGCTCCAGTCTCTAATCGACCTGCGAGAATCCACAGTTTCTGGTTCTACAGAGGCCGAGGAACAGCTTTCAATTCTAGTACCTTCATTCCTCATTTCTGAAGTGACGAAGGCATTTCAGATAGGGTTCATTGTTTTCCTACCATTTCTCATCATTGATTTGGTCGTTGCCGCGATCCTAATGTCGATGGGTATGATGATGGTGCCCCCCGCGATTGTTTCGCTTCCGTTTAAGCTGGCTTTCTTTGTCGTAGCGGATGGCTGGACGCTCATTAGTACAGCGCTTGTTGGCAGTTACTTTTGAATTTGCACACACGATGAAATCGCCAAAATTCTTTTGAAAGCGGCAACCTCTTCTCACGACAAAAAACTCGATTCGGCTAATTTTTCATGGCTAGCGCAGGGTTGCGGGTGGAAACAATTCAACCGATTGCGGCGAATTTGTGATGTTTAGACATGTTTCTGACATAATTTGAGCCAAATTCGCCTAAGTTCTTCCATATTTCGATGGGTTGGCGCATATTGAAGGTAGTTTAAGGCGCTCCGAGCGTCATAGTAATTCGTATCAGGAGTACAGAGTCATGAGACGCTTGGGTTTCAAGAATACAGTCGCAATTGCAATTTTAGGGTCATTCGCAGCAACCGGTGCTATGGCTCAGAGTAATTCCAGCAGCGCGAAATTCTACACGATTTCGGATGTTAAGAGCGCTGGAGATATTAAAATCCTCTGCGCCTTCAAGGATCTTTCCAATGGTCAGGTTGCGTATCTTCAAAGCATGCCAAACTTCGACGATATCCTCGCGGCTGCGGTTAAAGTTTGCCCAGATACGGCGCTCGACCTGACAGATTTTGCAACTGCTTCGGTTGGCGGCGGCGATGTCGGAAATGATAAAGACGAAAACCCAGTTTTTATGGGTGAGCCAAAACGCAAGAAATCTAGCTCCAAGCCAACTTCCGTCAAAACCAAGCCAACCTCCGTCAAAACTGTGCGCGAGTATGATGATGACATAGAGGACGAGGAAGAAGATTCAGGCGACGACGGTAATGACGGCGGCGGCACTGGAGACGGTGGTGGAACTGGCGACGGCGGCGGCACTGGAGACGGTGGCGGTACTGGCGACGGTGGCGGTACTGGCGACGGCGGCGGCACTGGAGACGGTGGCGGTACTGGCGACGGCGGCGGCACTGGTGATGGTGGCGGTACTGGTGACGGTGGCGGTACTGGTGACGGTGGCGGTACTGGTGACGGTGGCGGTACTGGAGACGGTGGCGGCACTGGAGACGGTGGTACAGATAGCGACGATGAGAAGCGCGGTAACGGCAATTCATCCTCTACCAATGGCAACTCTGGTGGTTCCAAAGGTAACGGTAGCAGCACCTCTAGCGGCAACCAAGGGAACGGTCAGTCCAAAAAATAAGTATCTTCAAGCCTGACAAAAAGAATGCGCGCGGTGCAAACGCCACGCGCATTTTTTCGTACTAATGTCAGATTTTCAGCTTTTTAGAATGCCGCCTGTTAAAACAGCAACCCAGTTATTTGGTGATTTCGGGCTTTGCATGCGCAGGAAAGTGTAGCCTGTTTTTCTCCAAGGTTTGATCTGATTTACCAAGTTATCCAGCACATAATCGCCGTTTGACGTGCGCATGATCAGAACAGCATGGGCATTGCGCTTTTTGTCTAGAACAGTTGCAATCAAAAGCGCTTCGGGCGGATAGCCCATTTTGATGAGTTCGCGCTTCTTAAGCAGAACAAAATCCTCACAGTCTCCACCGCGTCGTGTCGGGAGCGCCCAGTATTCTTTTACGCGATACTGTTGGCTGTCAGAGATTTCATTCACCCGTCGATTGATACTCGCGTTCAATCTCTTAATCTTGTTCATATCGAGTTGAACGTTCGCGGATTTTGACGATCCAGCACAGGCCCATGAATAGCGCCCGCATACGCCAGCAAATCCCATTGGTGCCGCAGCAGGGGAGCGTTGAATGAGAAAACGGCTGTCGACCCGTTCGGAGGCTTGTGTTTGCGTAGCGCTGGAACCGACTGCAACCGCAGCAGCACAGAGAAGCGCGATCGCCGCGCGTGCAAGCTTGACTTGAAATAGTCCTTCAATTCTGTTCCGCATAACAATAGCCCAACCTAAAAACACTGTTGAGCCTAGGAAGCCATTCGAATCTGGCGGGAATGTGGTGCGAAATTGGGTCATTGTGTGTCGATAATCAAAGTCTTGTCACATGTTGGTACTATGACTTCTTTAGCAATAAGGACTTTTTCAACGCCTCCGGTTTTGTTATTTGATAGTCCGTTGAAACGGAACTTACGTTGGTTGCAATTCGTGTGTGATGATAATTATCAAGAGAAACGTAGCAGCAACCGAGCACAAAAGGTAAGCCTCTTCCGATAACATTGCGATCTGAATTGGTCACAATTCGGTTGGTCGGCGAAAAGACGCGAGGTTTGTGCGAAACCTCGCTCATTTATGACACTTCGTTTCAAGAGCAGCATGTTTTGAGCCCCAATTCTATTCGGTTACAACAGGGCCAGCGGCGATCATTTCAGAAAGCCCGCCGGATTCAACGTCGTCTGAGCCAGCTCTAGCGGTGATCGCCAGAATGCCGCCATCAAGCTGGGAACGGATCTGTTCGGCTACGATGAAGTCAGTTGCGCTATCCTTAGGTAGGACGCCCAATGACACGGGGATAATAGCACCGGAAGGGATTAGCCAAAGCTCCAGTTCAGTTCCGTCCGCGGGTTGCTCTTCTTTGTCCTCGATGTGTACGGCGCCGGAACTCACGTTGTAAGTCAGCGCAAGAAAAACATCATCGCCTTCTGTTTGAAGGGTTGCGCTATGAGTTGCCACGGGAAGAGGCTCAGGCGCAGGAAGCGTTGCAACACCAATTGCTAGAATTATCATAAGTGCGGAAGCGGCACCTAAAAAGAAGCGAAACCAGGAATGTTTCCGCTTCGGGGCTTTGGGCGATGCCTTTTTAGTTGGCGTTGCGACAGCCGGTTCCGATAACCGTTTCTTTATTGTGAGCTTGATATGCCGTGGCGGCAAAATTGGGACGATGACATCTGGTTCGTTTTTGTCAGCGCTCTGAAACTTTGGCGTTTGGCGCGCGGTCCAGAAAATCCATTCGATTGGGTCCAGGCCGCTTGCCTGATAGCTGCCAGCAGTTGCCCAGATTGCGAGATACGTATCGAACAAAGCCTCTTCGGATTGAACACGGCTTCCCAGAGTTTGATTGCAATATCCGAATAATTGCGAGCCGGTCTCATTGTACAGCTTGGAAAGCGCGTCTTGGTCGCCGTTTCCAATCTGCAGGATCAAATTCTCTAGTTCGTTTGTACTGGTCATCACAGGCCTTTGGTCGTTCTATGATGTTGCTAGACACGGAAATCGTGGCGGCATTGAGGGCGGATTTCGTCAATTTTGCAGAACCGTCAAATAAACGGATCATATGCCCATTGCAGAAGCGCTTGCCGCTGTTTGGGTCGGCAGAATAGATCGTTTGGGTGGCAGTTTGACTTGATTTGCCCTGCATGGCGCGCGAAGGATTTCCAGCGCTTGATCTGAATTGAGTCGATGTTCTCCAACCGTCTGCCCATGTAATACCGGCAATACCATTGAAACCAGCCGCGTGGGTCAGGTCCGTAGATCCAACCTTTCTGTTTCCAGACACTTAGAGGTTGGCGGCTTTTGATGCCGAAATAGTTGAGTTGAACAGATGGCTTGTCAGCAATTTTTGCCATTTCGAACCAGTCTTCGGGAAATTCATCTTGGCAATCGTTGATGTACTTTCCTTCAAATACGCCGAGTTCAAGCATTTGCTTTGGCGTATGAAAGGGACGGAACGCTGGGTCAAAATTCTCACCCGGTTCCGCAATGCACAAATACACGTAGTCAGTTTGAAAGCTATCGTTTACGTGAATCTCGCGGGTCATAAAAAAACTTCTTGAAAAGTGGCGCTCCGCCCGAAATTGACGGAGCGCCGTAGGGTTTAGCAGCTTGGTTTAGTGCCGGGGAGCAGCACTTTGTCGACAACGTGGATTACGCCATTATCCGCCATAATATCTGCGATAACAACGTTGGCCATTTGACCTGTGCCGTCAGCTACCATCACCCCGTCAGCGCCGGCTTTGATGCAAAGGCGATCGCTTTCGAGCATTGGTTTCACGTAAGTTGAGCCAGCAGGGATCATGTCTGAGGTCAGCTTACGGTCGTCTACGTGGTAAAGAAGGACGTTGGTGAGTTGCTGTTTGTTCTCTGGCTTGAGAAGCGTCTCGACTGTGCCTTCTGGCAGAGCAGCAAATGCATCATTCACCGGAGCGAATACTGTGAACGGACCTTCACCGGAAAGTGCGTCTGCGAGGCCGGCTGCTTGTACGGCTGCAACCAGAGTTGTGAAGCGCTCATCGCCTGCTGCGATTTCAACGATGTTGTCAGCAGTTGCGGCGGAACCTGCGGCGCTGATTGCGAGTGCTGCTACTGTAGCTTTGATACCAAATTTCATTTTATCTTCTCCAAATTGCTGGACTGTTTTGCTAGTCCGTTTCTGTGTTCGTATCTCGATTACGCGAGCCGTCTGGAGATGGATCAGAAAATCACGGTTTCGTGATGATTTATTTTTAATCGACTGATTTAAAACATAAAAACCCGCCAATGTTGGCGGGTTTTGTTTCTCTTCGTCGTTTTATTGGTGCCTAGATTTTGAATATCGGCTGCAACAATCGCGGCATTAACGAGTTAAACTTTAGTGGAGCATCCGTTGCGGCCAAGCAGATGCACGGATCACCTGCATCAGCGATTGGGGTATGCTCAACATCTTCGTTGGCAACCTCAACATCTCCGACACCAAAACGTCCACCTTCGTCACTAAAGCTACCTTGCAGAACGAGCGTCAGCTCAAGGCCTCCGTGGGAGTGATCTGGCATGGCTTGACCTGGGGGAATGTGAAGCAGGCGAACAGAACCATTCTCTCCAGCAGAGATGATGCATTGCTTTACGCCCAGCCCAAGAGATTTCCATTTTGGCGGCTGCCCTTCGAGCGCCTCCATAACCGGGCCGGGGAGTGCGCCTTCGCGCTCATATACCGGTTCACGGACGAAATCATCGTCAAGCTGCGCTAGAATGCTCGCCTTCAAATCTTTTGAAAGGCGTTCCTCCAGCGTCGTTTCAAGTACGACACCGCCAGCGGCATTGTGCGCCTCAAGCGAAGCGCGGCAGTCGTCACATAGTGACACATGCGAGGCAACAACCAACGCAAAAGGCTGTGGAAGTGTTCCTGCGGCATATGATGCGAGCAGGTGGTCTGGTAAATGATGGGTAATCGCGGTCATGATCGCATCCCCTTTAACTCATGTCTTAGGCGCTCCAACCCCAGTCGGACGCGCGATTTGATTGTTCCAAGCGGTAACCCCGTCTGGTTGCTGATCTCCTGGTGGGTCAGCTCACCGAGGTACACCCTCTCGATTATTTCCCGTTGGTCCGGTTTAAGCCGCTGAATGGCTTCTCTGAGCTTGGTAGCTTCTTGTTCTAGTGCGAGCGACTGTGACGCATCTGGTTCCGGATCCGGCTCTTGCGTGAGCTCTTCCGGAATGGGGCGCCGCTCCTTTCGGATCATGTCGATCATACGGTTGCGGGTGACCTGATAAACCCACGCAGAGACTTGCGCTCGGTTCGGGTCAAATTGATCTGCCTTACGCCAAACTGTCAGCATTACGTCTTGAACGATCTCTTCGGCTTGACCCGAAGATACTCCAGAACGCATGACAAAACCTTTCAGGCGTGCGGCGTAATGGTCAAACAAAGCCCCGAATGCGGCTTTGTCGCGATTGTCGCGGACGGCAATCATCCACTGTGTTTCTTGTGATAGCGCGCTTTGCGTGTTCACGTCGGTCCTATCCATTTGCCAAGCGGGTATACCCGAACGCCTCACTGGTGGTGAGACATAGGTGCGCCGCCGTGGCTTGAGGGCTGTTTGTGTTTCTGCTTCTACAACTATCATACTTCCAATACGGGGCAGCAGAAAATTTGGATCAAAAATGATCCGAACTGTTTTTTTCGGCGTAATATCAGTCAACAACAAGCTGGAGAGACCATGTCATTTGATATCCCTCACTCAGAACCAAAGCGCGTAGCCATTATAGGTGGAGGCATTTCAGGGCTTGCCGCAGCGTATCTACTCTCGACCCGCTGCTCGGTCACTCTATTTGAAGCGGGTCAGAAACTTGGCGGCCACGCACGAACGATTCATGCGGGCCGGAATGGTAATCAGCCTGTGGACACCGGTTTCATCGTATTCAACAAAGTGAATTACCCGCATCTGACGAAGATGTTTGAGCATTTGGATGTTCCGATCATCAAAAGTGATATGAGCTTTGGCGCGACGATTGATGATGGGCGGGTCGAGTACGGCTTGGCCACACTTGGTGCTCTCTTCGCTCAGAAGCGCAACCTTCTCCGCCCAGGTTTCGCGCGCATGATCCGTGACATCGGACATTTTAACAGCCAAGCCGAGAAGCTCGCCACAGACGACAGCGCCACAATCGGCGAACTTATGGACGATCTTCGCGTTGGCGAGTGGTTCCGACGCTTTTATCTGTTGCCGCTTTGCGGTGCGATCTGGTCCACGCCGCCCTCCAAAATTCGCGACTTTCCAGCGCACACGCTTGTACAGTTTTTCCGCAATCACGCGCTTTTGTCGGCGACGGGACAACATCAGTGGTGGACCGTAAAGGGCGGAAGCCGAGAATATGTGTCACGCTTGGAACATTACCTGCGCGCGCGCGGTGTTGCCCTGCGTACGGGTACTCCTGTCTCAAATGTTGTGCGGAAAGAAGGGGGCGTAACAATTCAAACCTCGGCTCAAGCACCTGAACAGTTTGATGAGGTGATCTTTGCATGCCATTCAGATCAAGCGCTAAAGCTCCTGCAGAATCCAACACCAGATGAAATCGCTGCACTTTCTGCAATTCGCTTTCAGGACAATGAAGTCATCCTGCATCGTGATGAAACACAAATGCCGTTGCGCCGTTCTGTTTGGTCAAGCTGGGTTTATCGCGCCAATTCAACAAAAGACGAGCCGAAAATCGGTGTGACCTATTGGATGAACCGGCTTCAAGCCATTCCCGAAAATGATCCTCTTTTCGTGTCGCTTAACCCGCTTAAGCCCGTACCGGACGAGCTGATTTATGACCAAAAAACATTTCGGCACCCTGTTTTCGATGGGGCCGCTCTAAAGGCCCAGCATGCGTTGAAAAGCATACAGGGGCAAAACCGAACTTGGTTTGCAGGGGCGTATACACGTCACGGATTTCACGAGGATGGTTTTGCAAGTGCCGTACGGATTGCCGACGCAATGGAGATGCAGACAGCATGACCTCCGCTGTTGAACATATTCGTGGTGTAACCCATCATATTCGGCGCGGCGATGTTCAGCATCGCTTCCGCTATGGTGTTGACTACGTCTTGCTTGACGCCGAAGCGAAGAATGCAGCGCCAAGCCTGTTCTCGCGGAATAGGTTCAACCTGCTTTCGGTCAATGACCGGAGCCACGGTGGCAAAATTGCAAATGGTGACGGAGCAAAGTGGGTCAGGAGGGTGTTGGCCGAGAACGAGATAGAAGCAGCCGACACCAAGATCCTTTTGCTCACTCAACCAAGCTTTCTTGGTTATGTCTTTAACCCAGTCAGTTTTTGGCTGGTGATGCGCGAAGATGCGTTGATTGTAGTGATTGCCGAAGTCTCAACACCTTTCGGTGATCGGCACTCCTATCTGTGCTTCAATGAAGGGTTAACACCGATAACAACGAATGACCGGATTAAACGTCAGAAGAAACTGCATGTTTCACCCTATCAACTTGTTGAGGGGGAGTATGAATTCGGCTTCGATATTCGGCCGGATCAAATTTCGATACGGATCATTCATACGCGCGGAAATGAAGGATTGGTTGCGACTTTGTCGGGTGGACGCGGGCCACTTACGAACACTGGCATATTGAGTGCGATTGTTCGGCGACCGCTTGGCGCCGCGCGAACGGTTGCCCTGATTTATTGGCAGGCGCTGAGGCTAAAGCTCAAAGGTGCAACCTATCGAACGCGGCCCGCGCCACCCGAAACCGAGGTATCCAAATGACCACCATATCTTTACTCCTCTTTGGGGCATTGCTCTTCGTGCTGCTTTCGTCCGGCTTTAAGCGCCAGAAACTTGAACAGTATGCTAAAAGCGGTCCCCGTTTTGATGTAAGCGAAGTTTTTGATGGAGCTGTTCTCTGTGAGGGTGTGATCTATGGCCCGATGGGGTCTGTGACCTCTCGGTTCGTTGCCACCATGGATGGAAAGTGGTCGAAGGACGCTGGCAACATTCATGAAGTATTCACCTATGCAAACGGCGAAGAGCAGTCGCGAAACTGGCGTATCACGGTGAAAGAGAACGGCCATTTCGAAGCGACTGCAGATGATATTGTTGGCGTTGCGAAGGGGCGGCAACTTGGTTCTGCTGCGCGCCTTACATATCGCTTGCGGCTTCCTGAGTCCGCTGGGGGGCACGTTCTTTCGGTCACAGATTGGATGTACCAACTCGACAACGGGACGATTATCAATCGATCCGAAATGAGGAAGTTTGGTTTCAAGGTCGCTGAACTCGTTGCAACGATGCGCCCTCTTGGAGCTTCCGATGTTTAGCGGAAAAACCTATTGGATTGTTGGTGCCTCCGAAGGTCTTGGCCGTGCGCTTGCAAAAAGCTTAAGCAATGAAGGCGCGAAGCTTGTGGTGTCGGCCCGCTCCGAGGAACGCCTGAAAAGTCTTGCGGATAAACTGCCAAACGCTCGCTGTGTTGTCATGGACGTTTGTGACAAGAGCTCGGTGGAAGTGGCGTCCCAGCAAGTTGGTGAAATTGATGGGCTTATCTATTGTGCTGGAGCATATGATCCGATTGGGGCTCTTGATTGGCAAAACGATAAGGTTTTGCGAATGGCGGATGTCAACTTTCAAGGCGCGCTTCGCGTGCTTGGTGAGGTGATGCCGAGCTTCAGCGCGCGCAAGTCGGGGCATATTGTCCTGATTGGTTCGCTCGCGGGTTTTAGCGGATTGCCACAGGCCGTTGGATATGGCGCGAGCAAATCTGCATTGATGCATCTTGCAGAGAACATCAAAGCAGATGTCGCTCGTACAGATATTCAAGTTCAAGTTGTAAATCCGGGTTTCATAAAAACGCGACTTACGGATAAGAACGATTTTGACATGCCCTCGATCATGGAACCAGACCAAGCAGCGACCGCCGTCGTTAACGCGATGAAATCTGGACGCTTCTCAACAAGCTTTCCGCGTCCGTTTTCATGGATATTTAAGCTTTCGCGCTTTGTGCCGCTGTCGCTGTTTCATCGTATAGTTGTGCGATGATTGCGGATTTGTTCATATTTTCGCGACTATTCGGTATTATTTGAGACATTTTTGCATCCCAAGACCAGTTGGCTAAAATTTTACTCGACTTTAAGTTGAGTGGTTCCTAACACTTATACGCAGTTATGCGATACTGCAGGGTGGCGGTGTCTGACCTTTGGGAGGTTTGACTGTGAAAGACGTGTCTTTTGACGCGGAAATGAACAACCTAAGCGTGTGTTATGAGTTTCCTGCGCCTCGTTCTGGCGGGTTCTATCAGAAACGGTTAAAGCGTCTATTCGATCTCATAATGGTCGTGTTCTTGCTGCCGATTGTTGCCCCGCTCGTTTTTCTGTTTTGGCTATTGATCCAATTTGGTGGCGGCAAGGGTATTTACCGTCAGGACCGTGTTGGACGGGGTGGCAAACCCTTCTCGTGCCTTAAACTGCGAACAATGGTTTGTAACGCCGAGCAGACATTAGAGGATTTGTGCAAGAATGACGCTCAAATCGCCGCAGAGTGGGCCAAGAACCAAAAGCTGGCCAATGATCCGCGAATTACCAAACTTGGCCGTTTCCTACGGGCGACGAGTTTGGATGAACTCCCACAGATCTGGAACGTGCTCAAAGGTGACATGAGCTTCGTTGGGCCGCGCCCGATTATGACCGGGCAAAATCAAGCCTACAAAGCCGCTGGCGGTCGCGCGTATTACACTATGCGCCCTGGTATTACGGGTCTTTGGCAGGTTGCAGGTCGAGGAACGACATCATTCGCAGACCGCGCGGCTTTTGATGAAATCTATTCGGAGCGAATTAGTTTTGTCGGCGACCTTAAACTCATTCTTAACACAGTTAATGTCATTTTCGAGCAAACGGGGCATTGATGTTTAGGTTATCGATGGCTGATTCAACTCGAACTCCTAGCGCTGTTGGTAGCGTTTGGTCGAGTGATTTTTGCTCGCGTCCCGTTGTCATCAGTATCCTAGAACGGGGCATTAACGAATGAAGATTGAGGAAACTCCACTCGACGGCGCGTTGGTCATTACGCCTGACCGTTTCCAAGACCAACGCGGGTTCTTTTCAGAGACATACGTAAAGAAGAATGTCGAGGAGGCTCTCGGCGGCGTCGAGTTTGTGCAAGACAACCATTCCTATTCCAAAAGCGCGGGAACCCTGCGCGGCCTTCACTATCAAGAGCCCCCGTTTGATCAGGCGAAGCTGGTTCGTTGTACGCGTGGTTCGATCTTTGATGTGGCGGTCGATTTTAGGCAGGGATCAATAACATATGGAGAGTGGTATGCCGAGGAACTGAGTGCAGAGAATGGTAAGCAACTCTTTGTACCACAGGGTTTTTTGCATGGCTTCCTGACGTTGGAAGATGACACTGAAGTTCTCTACAAGTGCAGTAACTATTACGCGCCGAGTCATGATCGGACTATCGCGTGGGATAGCGCGAATATTCTTTGGCCGATTGAAGGCCAACAGCCGATTATCTCTGAAAAAGACGCCGCTGCGCCAGCATTTCAAACTGTCGATTGTCCGTTTAGTTTGGAGGCCTGCGCATGAAGCTTCTTGTTACAGGCGGAGCGGGTTTTATCGGGTCAGCAGTTGTGAAGCTCGCTCTCAAACGAGGCTACGAGGTCGTCAACCTAGATGCGCTCACATACGCGTCATGCCTCAGAAGCCTTAGCGATGTCTCGGATCATCCTGCCTATAGCTTTGAGAAAGCGGATATTCGAGACAGATCAAAACTTGATCAAATCTTTGCAAAACATAAGCCGGATGCCGTTATGCATCTTGCCGCAGAAAGCCACGTGGACCGGTCCATTGATGGCCCAAGCGCGTTCATCGAAACCAATATCGTTGGTACGTTTAATTTGCTGGAAGCGTCAAAATCGTATTGGCAGGTATCAGGTCAACCGAAAAACTTCAGGTTTCACCATGTGTCGACCGACGAGGTTTTCGGAACCCTCGGAGAAACGGGTATGTTCACTGAAACAACTCCGTACGCCCCAAACAGCCCATATTCCGCGTCCAAAGCTGCCAGCGATCATCTCGTTCGGGCTTGGGCGGAGACTTACGGTTTGCCAGTGGTGCTCAGCAATTGTTCAAATAATTACGGCCCACGGCAATTCCCTGAAAAATTGGTTCCGGTAGTTATCCTTAATGCGCTCGCCGGCAAGGAAATTCCGATCTACGGCAATGGCGCAAACATTCGTGACTGGCTCTTTGTCGAAGACCACGCGGATGCGCTCCTACACGTTCTTGAGAGAAGTGCGCTTTCTGAGAGCTACAACATCGGTGGCGAAAACGAAGCGACGAATCTTCAGATCGTTAACCTAATTTGCGCTGTGTTGGATGATCTGCGCCCCGCGCAAGAGCCGTATAAAGAGCAAATACGTTTTGTCAGGGACAGGCCTGGTCACGATCTAAGATACGCGATTGACCCGCAAAAAATTCGCAATGAGCTTGGATGGCGGCCTTCGGTAACGCTCGAACAAGGCATGCGCAGAACAGTCGAGTGGTATCTGAACAATCAAGATTGGTGGGCACCCCTATTGATGCGAGACGGCGCCGGAGAGCGGCTGGGAGTGTCCGCATGATCTTGGTTTTTGGTAAAAACGGTCAAGTGGCGCGAGAGCTTAACAAATTCGACAAAGCGCATTGCATTGGTAGAGATGAAGTCAATCTTGAGCGGCCGGAAGAGAGCGAACAAATAATCCGGCAATTGCGCCCTCTCGCAGTCATCAATGCTGCGGCCTACACCAATGTGGATACGGCCGAAACAGAGCAGAAAAAAGCGGCTTTGATTAACTCTGACGCTCCGAGAATTATGGCCAAAACCTGTTCCTCTCTCAGTATCCCCTTTGTACACATTTCGACTGACTACGTGTTTAGCGGCGAAGGCCATCTGCCGTGGCGGCCAGAGGATGAAACTGATCCGATAAACGCCTACGGGCGGTCAAAGCGCGAAGGAGAGTTGGGTGTTCTCAATGCTGGAGGTCGGTCAGCGGTTTTGAGAACCAGTTGGGTGTTTTCAAGCTACGGGACAAATTTCGTCAAAACTATGCTTCGCCTCGGGGAAGAGCGCGAGGAAGTTCAAGTCGTAGCCGATCAGTTCGGCGGGCCAACGTCGGCCGCTGAAATCGCTAAAATATGCATGCAACTGGTTGCGCATTTAGAGGCCGATGCCAGCGCTGCAGGTATCTACCATTTTGCCGGTGCTCCAACAACAAGTTGGGCAGGATTTGCCGAAGCGATATTCGCAAAAGCACATATCGATTGCATGGTTACCGAGGTTCAATCGCGAGACTATCCTACCGTTGCTAAACGCCCCTTAAATTCACGTCTTTGCTGCGAAAAACTCTCTGGTTTCGGAGTTGCACAACCAGACTGGCGCGATGGTTTGACACAAGTAATTGACGAAATGGGAGCCTCTGCATGACACAGAAAAACAGAAAAGGCATCATTCTCGCGGGCGGTTCGGGAACGCGACTATATCCTATCACCATGGGCGTTTCGAAGCAGTTACTTCCAGTCTACGACAAACCTATGATTTATTACCCGCTTTCAGTCTTGATGCTTGCGGGAATTCGAGAAATAGCAGTCATAACAACGCCACGTGATCAGGCGCAGTTTAAAGAAGTTCTCGGCGATGGGAGCCAGTGGGGAATTGAGCTTGAATATATCGTTCAAGCTTCACCGGATGGTCTCGCCCAAGCTTTCATCCTCGCCGATGAGTTTCTTGATGGCGCGCCGTCCGCGCTCATTTTGGGTGACAATATTTTCTTCGGTCATGGGTTGCCGACACAGTTAAAAGCGGCAAATTCCCAAAGCGCCGGTGGAACGGTGTTCGGGTACCATGTTTCAGATCCCGAACGATACGGAGTTGTTGCTTTTGATGACCGCGGAAAGGCGCTAGAGATCATTGAGAAGCCAACGGTGCCCCCATCGAACTATGCGGTAACGGGCCTATATTTCCTTGATGAAAAAGCGCCTCAACTCGCAAGAGAGGTGCGGCCATCGGAGCGCGGCGAGCTCGAAATTACGTCCTTGCTCGAGATGTATTTGCATGCCGGTGAACTCGATGTTCGAACAATGGGCCGTGGGTATGCATGGCTCGACACGGGTACGCACAGCAGCCTTTTGGACGCGGGGAACTTGGTTCGGACTCTAGAGGCACGGCAGGGCATGTTAACCGGAAGCCCTGACGAAATTGCATTTGAATCCGGTTGGATTGACGGCGAAGGGCTAAAGGAGAGAGCCACTCTTTTTTCAAAGACAAACTACGGAAATTATCTGGCCTCTCTGTGTATCGATGGCGTTAACTTTCCTGAAACTCAATGCGCGCAACCTGTCATGGCGGAAGTGCCGAGGCTCATATGAAGGAGAGCAATACAAGCGCACGTAAACTCATTTCAGACAGTATAAGTACTATACTTCTGAAAGCGGGATCATTGCTGGTTTCGCTTGCGTTTGTTTCTGTTCTTTCATTTGCGCTGCCTGCGAGTGAATACGGCAAATTGGCAGTTGTTCTTTCGGCCGCAATGATTTGCTCGGCCATTGGTTCTTTTGGTCAGTACGATTTGCTCGTTCGTGATCTCTCTAAATCTTCGCCCGATCGTGAAGGGTTCAAAAAGCAAATTGCAGTTTCTACAAACTGGGCATTCTGGGGCGGAATAGCCTGCGGCTCCGCAGCATCAATGTTGCTGCTTTTCGGCGGATTTGGCTATCGGCTGGCAATCGCTGTTTTGGCCCTATCTTCGCTCTTGAGTATTAGTTTCGCTTGGTCGGGCGCTGCCCGCGCACGCGGAGAAAATTTCTGGTCTTTGGCACCACGAGAGATTTTGTGGCGGCTGGCAGTCGTTATTATTACGGGCGGGCTACTTGTAATTGATGTTCAGATCTCCGCGGCTTCGATGGGACTGCTGCTTGTTGCAGTGCTTTTGTTGTTCCTGTTGTTGCAAGGTCAAAAACTCGGGTTCCGTTTGCGGTGGATCACTTTGGCCAAGCCGGCGAGATTGCGGACACAACGCGCAAAATGTAGTTTTGACCTGATGATTGGGCAAGTTGCTGCAGTCGGATTGAGCACAGTCGATATCGTTATTGTTGGTCTGATGATTTCCGAAACTGCCGCTGCAGAATACTTTCCGGCGAACCGTATTGCGTTAGCAGTTAGCACTGTTACGTTCGCGCTATACTTAGTGATTTCTCCACTTGTGTCCGCCACGCATTCAAAATTTGACCGCGAGAAGTTGGAGTTTTGGGCGAGCATTGCGACAGCTGCTTCTGTAAGCATAAGCATCCTCATTGGCGCATTGATTTGGGTTGGATACCCTTTGGTTTCAATGCTGTTTGCAACGGCAACGTCCCCAACAGCAACTGCGCTCACAATCCTCATTCTCGCTCAAGTCTTGCAGGCAAGCCTAGGGTTTGGGAACGCGTTCTTGGCGATGACGGGCCGTGAAAGAGCGTTAAGAAAAATTGAGTTTTGGGGCCTAGTGTTTGGGCTAATGTTCATGGCCATTGCCGCTTTGTCGGGATCAATTGTACTTGTTGCAGGCGCGCGTTTGATCGCTGTTGTGGCTAAGAAGGCTGTCGTTGCTTACACGGCCTATAAGCTTACGGGCTTCGCGCCTTTCTCTTTGAAAGCCCCCACGAAGGCTCTGCGGCATGCATAGCTCACCTGCAAATTCAATAATGCCCGGTTTCGAGCCACGTGTTGACTATCGCATCAGCCCAAAACTCGCCGTAGATCTCGTTCTTTTGCTACTAAGCGTGCGCGTTGTTTTGGGTGCAGTTGGCGTTTGGGTTAACGTTGGGCTTTCGGCGCCGCTCACTTTCTTGAATTTCGCTACATTTTCTTTGTTGGCGTTGTCATCGCCAGTCTTCTGTTCGCGTTATCTGAAACTTACTGTTTATCTTTTGTGTTTTGCGTTCGTTTCGGTTTTGAGCTTCATCATTACTGCTCCACCAGAAATCGCACGTGGCTTGGATGCGGTGTTTAGAGTTGTATTTCTTGCGGCTTGGGTTGGATTCGCGTCCATCTATTTTCGCAGTCAATATGCGGTGGAAAGGCTTCGGCAGTTTGTTCGCTTCCTTATCGGCTTCGGATTCGCGATAAGCGTTTTGCAAATCATAGCTGCTCCGGATCGTTTTCAAATTGCCGGAGAAGTTCGCGCGTTTGGCGTTTCGAGCCACCCTGTTTTGTTCGGAATGTTAATGCTGCTCGCGATTGTGGCGGACGAAATTCTCCGCCTGAAACTTGATCGATCTAAAAGCGTCACTGACTATGTGATTAGATTGATGGGCCTTCTTGCCATGACATTTGCTGTTGCTCAAACGGCCTGGCTGATGCTGGCGGTCATCATCGTCGTTTTGGCCTCTTATAACGTTCCTAGACGGCTTCGAGGTGTGTCCTTCTTGTTCTTGGCTGGTGTGTCAATGGGAATGATCTACGCTCTTCCTTGGACGCGGGACCTGTTTTCACTCTTTGAGATATTTACCTCTTTTGGTGAGATATCGAGTGACGTGTACAGCTATCATCTGGTCGATAATTCTATGGCTTGGCGCGTGGTGAATTGGAAGATGTCTTTGAGTGCAGCTATGCCAGTCTGGTATTCTGGTTTTGGCCCAGGGCACTCTGAATTCTATAACTATTTTGGGCTAACACTTCACAATATGTTCTTTGAAGTGTTTGTCGAAACTGGCGTTTTCGGCCTGCTCTTCCTTTTTGCAATTGTTTTGGAAATTACGCGCTGCCTTAGACAATCAGGTCACGTGGGCGCGCTTGGAGAAGTAAGATCCCACAGGCTATTTGTCGCGTTTTCCCTCAGTCTTTTTGCCGCCTGCGTACTAAGTGTCACGCTTCTGGGGCAGACCCTGTTGCTGACTCTATACTTTAGTTTGCTCGTCATTGTGACAACGCCAACTTCGGAAATGGGATAGTTCATGGTTGCTCAGATCGACAAAGAATTGCTGCTCCGCCGCCCGTGGAAAGTGCCAGGAAGATTGTTTTCCTATGCATTCATCGAGGGACGCCCTCTTACGACAAAAGGCAGGTGGATTAACGGGTTGGTCTTCGCGCTTTATCGGTTAGCGCAGGTAATCCCCGCCCCGAAGCGACGCGGTCAGGTGGTTTTCATCGTTGGAACTGGCCGAAGCGGAACCACAATTTTGGGTAAGCTCTTCTCGATACACAGAGAGGTTGTTTTTCTGAATGAGCCAAAAGCTTTGTGGCATTTCGCCTATCCAAGAGAGGATCTGATCGGAAGTTATTCAGAAGGGCAGGCTACAGTCGTTGTGGAGCCTCAGCAGGACTCACAATTGATCGCCAATAAAGTCTCTCGTGTGTATCGATGGGCGCAGTTCTGGGGGGGCGCGCGTTGCGTTGTCGATAAGTATCCAGAGTTGGTTTTTCGAGATCGCTTTGTTTTCGATCTCTTCCCGGATGCAAAGTTTATCGCGATGCTTCGCAATGGTGTCGATACCTGCTGTTCGATTGACAAGTGGTCGGCAAAGAATGGTTTGTCAAAAAATGGCGAGACACATGATTGGTGGGGACGAGATGATCGGAAATGGCGTTTGCTCGTTGATGAGCTTGTTCCACTACATCCAGATTTGTGCCCTTACATAAGCCAGATTCGGCAGTTCACAGATCATCGGGACAGGGCCGCAGTGGAATGGATTTTGGCAATGCGCGCGGCCGTGTCCGTAACGCGCTCTCAACCTGAGTCGGTTCATATCGTTAGGTACGAAGACCTATGCAATCAACCTTCGAAAACCTTGTCGCGCCTGTTGGAGTTTTGCGGCTTAAAAAGTGACTACACTTTCTTTCGCTACGCGGAGTCAAAGCTCTCTCGCGTTTCATATTATCCAGGCGTCGCGCTTGATCCCATAATCGTAGTACCGTTTCGCGAAACCATGGTTGAGCTTGGTTATCGAGAAAGCTGTGATCGCGTTCAGCCGCGAATAGAGCACGATGAAGAGGTTTTGTTTCCAGCTAGCAGAGATGAATATGCGCGTTCTACTGGCTCATAAGTTCTTCAACCTTGTGGGCGGTGCAGAGGTGTTCGTGCAAGAAACTGCGCGCATACTACAAGAGAATGGTCATGACGTTCATTTTCTTACTACTGGTAATCCGGATGACGTGGATTGGTCGGATGCAATCAGCCCATCCCAGGTTACCTTCGTCGACCCGCCGGAATACCGAAGCGGGTCGCCGGTCCAAAAACTTGCAAATCTGCCTAAAGCAATTTGGTCAACCCAAGCCAAGAAGGTTACGGCTGATCTTCTGAAGAAATTCCAACCAGATTTACTGCATTGTTTTGCGGTTCACGTGCATTTAAGCCCATCAATTTTAGCCACTGCAAAAGAAGCGAAAATTGCGACGGTTATGACTTGCAACGATTACAAACACATCTGCCCGAACTATAAGTTGTTTCATCACGGACGCGTTTGCGAAGATTGTGCCGGCAGCAAGTTTTTCAACGCCGTTAAGAACAGATGCGCGAAAGATAACTATGCGCATAGCGTCGCGAGTGCACTAGAGGCGCAGTTCCATGCGAGCCGAAATGTCTATGGAGAGTTGGTCGACCATTACACGTTCTCCTCTGATTTCATGGCGAAAAAAACAATCGAATTTTGGCCGGACCGCGAGTTCAGCTGGAGCAAGCTAAGAAACCCTTTCAACAGCAGGGACTTCACGCATTCGATGGAAGACGACGGATATGCGCTCTATTTCGGAAGATTGGTCGAAGAAAAAGGAGTTTCGCTATTACTTGAAGCCGCAAAGCTTTGTCCTGATGTTCCAATTAAGATTGTCGGTGACGGACCAGAACTAGAGCGGCTTCAATCAACAAAACGGGCTTCCAATTTGGATCAAGTTGACTTCTTGGGGCCAGTTTGGGGGGACGCATTAACCCCTATACTTAAGCGAGCGCGGTGTATTGTAGTTCCTTCGCTTTGGCATGAAAACTTTCCCTATGTGATCAATCAAGCGTTCGCAGTTGGCCGTCCGGTAATCGGTGCAAATCGTGGCGGCATTCCGGAGTTGGTCGCAGACGGCGAGCGCGGATTAGTTTTCAAAGTTGAGGACGTTGGTTCTTTAGCGAAGGCCTTAGACACACTTAACAATTCGACAAAGGACGCAGCGCGCATGGGTCAGAACGCAAAGCTCTGGTCGGATGAAACCTTTTCGGATCAAGCCTACTACACCGACCTGTTGTCGGCCTACGAAGGGGCAATTCATGCGAATTCTGATCACGGGCGGTAATGGCTTTATTGGATCACACTTCGTTGGCCAAGCCGTGAAGGCGGGCCATGAGGTTTCTGTGCTTTCTCGAAAGGCACAGCCGGTATTCGCCCACGGACAGGAATTTCAGCACCTGCCTGGCGGGTATGAAGCCTTGGCGGCACATCCCGAGTGGCTGAATGGTGTAGAGACGGTTGTACATGCGGCATGGTCATCGGTTCCCAAGACCGCCACCGCAGACATGCAAGGGGATGTGCAGGCAAACGTTATTGGAACGCTCAAGCTTCTGGAGATGTTGAAAGATGCCCCTTCCCTGAAGCACCTCGTGTTTCTGTCCTCTGGTGGTGCTGTCTATGGGGCCGCTGGCGGAGAGCAAAGCATCCGAGAAGATCACCCTCTTGAGCCAATCAGTGCTTATGGCGTCGGAAAGCTGAGCGCCGAGAAATATTGTCAGCTATTCTCCAACGAAACTGGCGTTCAGTTAACCATTGTTCGTCCTTCAAACCCTTTCGGTATGGGGCAAATTTCAGTGGGGGTGCTTGGCGTTGTTTCGACATTTCTTGTAAATGCTATTCAAGGCAACCCTAGCAAGATTTTTGGAGATGGAAGTGTTGTTCGGGACTACCTTCATGTGAGTGATTTGGCGCGGTTTCTATGCAAAACGGTCGAATGTCGCAAATCTGGGATTTACAATTGCGGTTCTGGAATAGGGACCTCGATAAACGAAGTCGTTGAAGCAGTTGAATCTGCGTTGGGCAGGCCGCTCGTCGTCAATCGTATTCCTGCAAGAGCATTCGACCCGCCCCATATTGTTTTGGATAATTCTCAGGCAAAACTCAACTTCGGCTGGACTCCTGAAATACCTTTGAAAGATGGAATCTCGGCATTGGCGCGGGAGCTTAGTTCACATGCAGATTAACATAATGGGAACACGGGGAATTCCAGCCGCGCACGGAGGTTTTGAAACTTTCGCAGAAGAGTTGGCGCTTTTCCTAGTAAGTCAAGGACATGAGGTGTTGGTTTATTGCCAGAATGATCACGGCGAATCTGGCGTCTGGAAAGAGGATCATTGGCGAGGGATCAAACGCAGGTTTTTTGCCCCCAAAAGCCTAGGCCCGCGCGGAACGATTGAGTTTGACTGGGCTTGCACTCGCGATGTTCTTAGGCAGCCCGGCGTTGATTTGGTTTTGGGCTATAACACTGCGGTGTTTAGCGTTGCCCAGCGCCTTCGGGGGCGGTGCGTCTATATGAATATGGACGGGATCGAGTGGAAACGCGCCAAATGGTCCTTGTGGGCAAAGGTATGGTTTTTTCTAAATGAAGTTATCGGCGCAAATATTGTGAATGTCCCGATTGCCGATCATCCCGAGATCGCGCGCCATGTTCGAAAAAGATGCCTGAAGAATCCAGTCGTGATACCTTACGGCGCAAACCCGATCGAGCATGCTGACGAGACTGCTCTCTCCGAGTTTGGCCTTGGAAAAGACTCTTTCCTGGTTTCGATCGCACGTATCGAACCTGAGAACTCGATCCTTGAATTGGTAAGGGCTTTCTCCAGCATTTCAACTGATAAAAAACTGGTCGTCCTAGGCCGATTTGATGGCGACAATCCATATCATAACTCTGTTAAGAAAGCGGCTAGCGAGAATGTGTGTTTTCCCGGCGCGATCTACGATCCAGAAAAGGTAAGTGCACTAAGATACTATTGCCGCGCATATCTACATGGTCATCAGGTCGGGGGGACGAACCCATCGCTGGTAGAAGCGCTTGGCGCAGGTAACGCGGTAATTGCCCATAGCAATCCGTTCAATCGATGGGTTGCTGGCTCTGACCAATTTTTCTTTTCGGATGAGGTCGAGTTGAGAGAAATCTTGGATTTTGTTCTTTCAGAAAATACCAAACTTGCAGCCGCTCGGCACGCCGCGAAGAAGCGGCATGCCGAGAATTTTCTATGGGAGGACGTGCTTGTTCAATATGAGAAACTACTGACAACTCAATTCACAAAGCGGCAGATCAAACTGGCGAGAACCTAAGCGAGCGCAGGTGTCTGCTTGTGAGCGGAGGCCAATACCCAGCCGAAACAGATTGCGCTGCAAGCGCTTCTTCTGAACTGTCGCCATATTTTGCCGTCACATCATAAATGCCGCTCAATCCTGCAACACCGCAAATATCGGAAGCTCGCGAAGCAACTTGCCCCGACGTTCGAATGTAGGAGCCGTGCGAATTTCCATGTTCTGCTTGTGCGCCCAAAAGAACTATAGAGTCGCCGGATGTTCCGCTCTGTGGACCGAGCCCGAATTCAACACTACCACTCACGTTCGGAGTGAAGAAAAAGCGGGCGCGATAGGTGGTCCCGTCAGCAAGAAGTGTCTGATCGAATGCCGTGACTGATCCGATTTGCGTACGTGTTTCGGATAGATTGCCAACTGGTCCGGAAAAGTGCGTTTCACCTCCAGGAAGGCCACTGAATGCGAAGCGAGCATTTTGAGAGGTACCGGCGCGATAATACGCGGTGATTGCGTAGGTTTCCGCCGCGGTGACGTTGAAGATCGTTTTCAATCGACCCCAAATCATCCCTGTAGAAGATACTTCCACACCGTCAAATTCGCCAAGCGCGTTCAGAGATAAGGCGTTCGCATTGCATGCATCCTTGATCCAATTGGTTGTATTGGCGCGGGAGTGCGCAATTAAATTGGTGCTTTGCGTTTCTAAAAGCAGACCCAAAGCGACTCCCGTAACTGGATCATGGTCGAAACGCGGTACATCGGAGGCGACTTCAGAAATGTTCCCTGATTGGTCAAAATGATATGCACCCGTGCTTCGAGAGTGACTCACGTTTAGGGGCAAGCTCCCGCCTGTGAAATCAAATACTGTCTCACGCGACAGTTTCCGCTGTGCTGCGGTGTATGAAAGTCCGTATCCGATCATGCTCAAACCACGAATGCATGGATGCCGGACGCTGTCGTTCCTGTCGCGAATACGCGGCGAACACCTGTGGGCAACGTCATAAAATCTGAAACCTTAACCGTGCGCGTTTCCTCCTTTTCGGTCAGAATAACGAGCGTACCGCCAGTTTCGATGTAAAGCGCAAGGGCGACTGAAGAGAGATCTGTCGTATCGTTTGGGGCAACTGGAACGAGGTCCGTTGACGGGCCGTTTAGATTTGGTTGTCGGTTTTCAAATGGGTTGTGCATAGCAATTCCTTATTGTTCAGCAATCGATGATTTGCGCGGGATGCGGTGAATTTGCACACAATGAATTAAGGAGTCGTGCGAGCGGCGTTCGCTGGAAACCGGCCATCGCAACAGCTGAATTAAACTAAATTCTTGATACTTAAGTTCGGAGGGGTCACGCAAAATTAAGGCTGCTTGTGCGTTCAATCGTGAGGGATTGAGGTCAAGGAGAAGCAATTGCCACGCATTGCAACAGAAGTCGTTTGTCGAGTTACGGTTAGCCTGCTTTTTACGTGCTGGCTCTACAGCTTGGCATTTGCCGAAACCGTCGTGATCCGGAATGATGCTGGTGGAAACCTTATAGATCGAGTCGCAACGATAGAGCGCTATCGCAAGAGTGCTACCAATGTAGAAATCCGAAAAGGCTACTGTGCTTCGGCTTGTACATTGTTTTTAGGGCTACCTAACGTTTGTGTGGAAAAGGGCGCTCGATTTGGTTTCCATGGGCCAAGCTCTGCCTACACTGGTATATCGTTGCCGCCTGATAAGTTCGAATATTGGTCTCGTCAAATGGCATTATACTACCCGCCTCGAATTGCGCGCTGGTTCCTTAGTTCAGGGCGCTTCAGATTGGTCGGATTCTACTTCATCAGCGGCTCAGAGATGATCCGCCAAGGGATTCCAGAATGTGCACCGAGGAAAGGTCAGGGTGTCTAGGCTGGGCTCGCCGCAAAAGGTGTTGAGATGTTTGATAGCTCTGGTGCTCGCCCGCTTTCCATTTCTCTAGCAAATCCCAAAATAGACGAGGTCTGCCCAGCTTCACTGGAAAGCCCCGAAATCTCAGTCAAGACAGGGGATAATTGAGCGATGTTTGAAGGCGATGCGCCGCTTGTTGCGTTCAGTACTGCGCTCGCAAGAACCGCTACTTGGCTATTGAGTTCAGCTTCAGTGAGATTTGCACTTTTAAGTTGTGAAATTAGTTGTTGAACTAAGGCCGCACAATTCTCAGAAGACACCGCGCAGGCAGCACTAATTACCTCTGCATCGAAGAAAGTCGATTGAGCTATTGCGCCTTTTGCAAAAGGGCCAAATGCTGCGAGGAGTACCGTTGCTAATATGGCGCGTCTCATGTTTTTCCTCGCTTGAGTTGTGATGGCACCTGAGAATTTGCACAAATTCCTTGATTTTACAAGGGTAATTGCATCATCTGAGTTTAGAGGTGCTCGGAAGTTTGAAATGCATAACTGCGCTCAAATTTCTAACAAGGCCTAGATTGAGAGCTTGATCAGGCCTGAGCCAAGTCGCGAAAATCGCCAGCGAGGAAAAAATGAACAGACGGGAGAGGCTTGCAAGAGTATGCATTTTGGTTCCCGCTATGATTGTATTTTTTCTTTCAGCTATCTTCGGAATTAGTGAGTATAAGTTTTTAGTCCATGCGCAGTCTTCAGAACAAACAGCCCCTCCATCGCTATCATCACGGCGCCAACTCTTAGAGCGCTGCATCCAATTGCTGGCGGATCCAACGCTTAACATCAGGCCGTCATTCGAAGTTTCAAATTCGGCAGAACGATGCCTTGCAACCGCATTGAAAATTGAGAAGCTTTCAGCCGAAAGTAGTCGGTCTCAATTAGTAATCGCGCAATCTTCACTTCTGGTGGGGAAAGAGGCCGCCGCTATAGGCGCGATATCAAACTCACAGAAATTGGCGCCGAGTGAGGGTTGGCTCGCCGCGCATCGCGTTAGGCTTTTGGTGCCACTCATACCTTCGCTAACGCCCGAAGCTCAAAGTGCGTTCACACAGGACGCTTCGGTCCTTTTGGCGTCCGCAGAGTATTCCTGGGTTCTTCCGCAAATTTATGTCGGTCAGAAGAGCCTCCGACCGTATCTGCAAAGTATTGTCGAAGAACTCCCTGAGTTTCAGAAGCAGGTGTTTCTCAATCAACTTGCAAGAAGGGCCGAGCAAACAAATGGCTGACCTTTCTGTGCCCGCTCAAGGGGTGTCTACCCGCCAGTTTAGCGCAAACCAAAGTTTAGTGAGAGTATCGCTGCTTGCGATTATTCTCATCGCGCCCATTCCTGCCGGTTCAAATCTTCCAATAGTGTGGTGCATTTGGGCGGTCGCTCTGTCTGCCTTAACATTTCTCTGGTGCTTCAGTGCGCAGAGCGGCTCAATTCTTGATGTGGTTTTGACGGCCAGAACACCACTTGTGTTGGGTTGTTGTGCAATCGGTTTTGCTGTCGCTCAGAGCTTCGCAGGCAGCCTCGCGCAATCCGCCACTCTACTTGGCGCGATACGGCTCCTAACCTATGCCTTCCTGTTTTTTCTGTTGGGCGCAACGGTGAAAAATACCGGACAATTCGCTGACGTGCTGTTTTTCGGAATCGCGCTTCACGCCACTGTTGCTCTGTTATTTTTGTACGGGATTAACGACTTCTCTATCTGGGGCCCGAAGCAGCATTACCTTGGCTCCGCCACGGGGACTTACATCAACCGAAATGCTTTCGCATCCTTGCTTTCCATGGGGTTGATACTGGGGGTATCACGGTTTGCGCGTCCCCAATTTGATAAGGGCTTCTGGGCGCGGGGCTGCGCATGTGGGATCATCATCGCGGCGTTGCTGGCGACACAATCGCGCGCAGCAATTTTGCTGGGCTTGGGAATAGCAAGCATCTGTTTCGCAGTGTCTTGTGGAGCGGGACAGAGGCGAACTTTACGCGTAGCACTTTTTGTTTTGCCCTTTGTCGTGGTCGTCGCCGGTTTGACTGCTGTCTCAGATCGCAGCGTTTTCGCATTTGTAGACCTGCAAACCCGTGCGGAACTCTGGCACCAAACGCTAATCATGATCGCGGATCGTCCGTTTGCGGGATTCGGATTAGACACATTTCCCATGGCATTTGAACGGTATCACTTGCCTACGTTGCCAGTGGATGTGGTCTGGCTCCATCCGCACAATACGTATCTGACGCTCTGGTCAGAGCTTGGCATGATCGCCGGAAGTTTGATTCCGTTGGCGATCGGTTGGGTGTTTGTGATCTTGCTCCGCGCACAATGCCTGTCTGCAAACCACAGCTCGATCCGAGTTGCCGCAATCGGTGTTATCTCGTTTGCGTCGCTCCATGCGCTTGTCGATTTCAGTATGGAAATCCAAGCGAACGTATTCCTTTTCATCGCAATCATCGCTCTAGCTATCGTCGAAAATCGTTCGCGGAGTGAAACACCAGTCGAGGTGGAAAATGGTTAAACAACATCCGCAGCATCAGTTCGGTGGCGCCGAGAAAATAGGCGTGTCAAATAGCGCTCAACAAGTTGGCGAATACTTGGATTTGCGAGACCTTGTCGTTGTTCTCTATCGGAAAATTTGGCTAATCGCGGGTATCGTAGCCGGTTTCCTTGCGGTTGCTGCGACGTTCTTGGTTTTGACGACGCCGCAGTTCACGGCCACTGCGTTGCTCTTGGTTGATCCCTCACAAAAGAATTTGCTCAATCCCGATGAGGGGTTTTCTCAAGGCGGTATGTCTGATGCCGCTCGGGTAGAAAGTGAGGTTGAGATACTTCGATCCGGAACGGTCTCGCTGGCAACGGTCGAGCGCCTTGATCTTGTTACTGATCCGGAATTTGGCCCATCGCTCGGGCTCTTTGAAAAGCTTGGGCTTGCGTTTGGGCGAAATGAGAATCCTGCAGTTGGTACGGATCTTTTGAGTCAAACTTTGGATCGATTCATGGCTGCAACTGAAATTCGTAGGCGTGGCCAGACCCACCTCATTGCGGTTTCTGCCACGTCTGAATCCGCGACGAAAGCGGCATTGCTCGCGAACACATTGGCGCAAACCTACATCGGGCTTCAAATAGAGGCCAAGGTAAACATGTCGATGGCGGCGCGCGATCTCTTGCTGGCGCAAATTGAGCAGGCGCGTGAGAGCCTTGCGCAGTCAGAGGACGCACTCGATTTCTATGTTGAACAAAACCTGGAACGGTTGAGCCGAGAAGCAGGGGGCATTGATATCGAGCAACTGCGATCAGAGCTCGAAGACTTACGCAGCTTGCAAGTTCAATCAACCGCACAGAGACAGGCGTTGTCGAGTGCCTATCAACAGCGCGATTGGGCGCAGATCGCGCAAGTTCTCGAGGACAACGCGCTCGCAAATCTAGTGGGACAGCGCGAAGCACTGATTGCGCGACTGAATACAAGCACGGAAACAACCACGCGCGTCGACCTGCAGCAGGAGTTGGAGCGCCTAGATGCTCTGCTAGATGCAGAAGCCGCAACGAATTTGCAGTCTGCTAAACTCGATGTGGACAATTTGAACGCAGAGGTACGGAGCAAACAGGGCGCGTTGCGTTCTGCCATCTTTGACGGAAACTTGTCCTCTGCGACGCTCGCGGAACTTTATGACCTTCAACAAAAAGCTGACATCGCTCAAAGGCAATACAAAAACCTTCTGTCACGGGCGCGGGATCTAGATGCGCAATCACTTGTCCAGATGGCGGACAGTCGAATTGTCTCCGAAGCGTTGCCACCACGACAGCCAAGTTTCCCTAAGAAAGCAATGGTCTTGTCCTTCGCCTTTGTGCTCGCGCTCGGCGTCGGTGTTTCGGCTGCATTTCTTAGCGAGTTCTATTTTGGCGGTATCACTTCGGTTGCTCAGCTTGCGAACGTTTTGCCGATCCCCGTAGGTGGCGCGATTCCGAAGGTCGAACAACAAGTGGGGCACTTTTCTGTTGCGGACACGGTTATTCAGGCTCCGCTTTCGCCTTATGCAGAGTCAGTCCGTCAACTTCGGGCAAGTATCGATCTTGGTGTTTTAACGCCCAAAGGCAAATGCACGGTCGTTATGGTGACGTCTGCGTTCCCGAGCGAAGGGAAGAGTTCTTTGGCGCTCGCCTTGGCGCGCACTTATGCTGTGGCGGGAAAGTCGACGCTATTAGTTGATACGGATTTGCGAAAACCGAGCCTGCACCAATATCTAGGGCTCACGCCTCAAACCGGTTTCTTCGATTACCTTCGATACCCCGAGAAACTTGCTGCGCAATCGGGCTTCTATGATACGGATACGCTTTCGAAAGTTGGCGTTGTCCTTGGCCGCGGCCGCGCTGATGTGCCCACGGATCAGCTGCTTCAGTCTGCAATATTTGAGCGGTTCCTTGATAAGGCACGCGAAGCAATGGATGTGATCATTCTTGATACATCACCATTGTTGCCAGTCGTCGACGCTATTTATATCGCGCGGCATGCCGATGTTGTGTTGAATTGCGTTCGCTATGGCGGCACAGGGCAGACGAATTTGCGCGAGGCGCTCGACCGACTGGCGCGAGGGGTACAACCTTCAACGCCGGTCTACTCCGTACTCACGCACAATCGTTCACGCGGCTCTGATTATGAAAACACCTATGCTCATCCGGGTGGTGTTTAGCCGCCTAAACCTCGCAAATCCTCCTCTCCGATTGACTTTGAGCCTTTAGTTCGGGATACGAGCAGAAGGGAATGATAGCGGTAACATCGCCGCCCTCGAGGAGGACTAGAATGCACATGGAATTGAATAGCGGCTGGGTGCTTCGGCAAGCTGGCAAAGAAAGCGGCATGCCATTTAGCGTGCCAAATGATGTGCATTCAGTGTTGCTGTCCGAAGGACAGATCAAGGATCCGTATTGGCGCGATAGAGAGGCGTCGCTTGATTGGGTCCACGAAAATGAGTGGGTTATTGAACGCACGGTTCAGGTCGAAGAAGGCTTGGATGGGCCAGTTTATCTGACACTAAGCGAAGTGGATTGCCACGCAGAAGTCAGCGTGAACGGCGCTCTTGTCGGAGTGTGCGAAAACGCATTCCTTCGTTATGATTTTGAAGTGTCTGAGCACCTGGTATCGGGTGAAAACAAGATAGAAATCCTCTTCTTGTCAAATAGTAAGGTCGCAGCCGCCAAGGCAGATGCATTTCCCTTTGCCGTGCCTTTTGTGGAGTGGAACTGTCGGCTTCCGCACTACAACTTCTTGCGCAAGACACAGTGTGATGCAGGCTGGGATTGGAATATCGCGCTTTCACCAATCGGTGTTTATGGAGGTGTTTCGCTTCGGGCCGGTAATGCTGTGCGGTTTGATGATGTAAAGCTTACTCAACATCACGAGAACGGTCGCGTTCGGCTTGATTTTGAAGCGTATTTCCTCGCGGATTCCGTTGGGAATGTGCCGCTGAAAGTCGAAATTGATGGAAAAGTTGTCGAACAATCCGTCGCTTTCTATCCCGGTCAATCTAGTGCACGGGTATCGATCGAGATCGATGATCCCAAACTTTGGTGGCCCGCTGGTCACGGTGAGCAGCACCTTTATGATGCCGAGATTACGCTTGGTGGCGAGTGTCGGACAATGCGTGTTGGTTTGCGTGAGGTCGAGCTTGTTTGCGACAAAGACGATGTCGGCCAGCGATTTGCATTTCGTGTGAATGGGCGCGAGATTTTTATGCGCGGTGCAAACTGGATACCTGCTGATGCTCTCCCTGCGCGATCCACTCCAGAAGCCGTTCGCGACCTCCTGACCTCGGCGATTGAAGCGAACATGAACATGATCCGAGTCTGGGGTGGTGGGCGTTACGAGCCGGATTGGTTCTATGAAATGTGTTCCGAGATGGGCCTGATGGTTTGGCAGGATTTCATGTTCGCCTGTAACATTTATCCTGCGGCTGACCGTGATTGGCTGGCATTGATCCGTGAAGAGGCCAAGCAGCAGGTTCGACGTTTGTCCGCTCATGCCTGTATTGGGCTTTGGTGTGGTGACAACGAACTAGTTGGCGCGCTTGGCTGGTTTGACGAGTGCAAACAGGACCGCGACAAATACCTCGCTATGTATGATCGTTTGAATCACGCTCTTGAAGAGGTTGTGCTGGACGAGAAGATCGACGTTCCATGGTGGCCAAGCTCACCTTCAGTCGGGCCTCTAAACTTTGACGATGGCTGGCATGACGATACCTCTGGCGACATGCATTTCTGGGATGTTTGGCATTCGGCGAAAGATTTTGAGCACTACCGAACTGTGCGTCCGCGCTTTTGTTCGGAATTCGGGTTTCAGTCATTCCCCTCAAATCGGGTTGTCGAGAGTTTTACGGAGGCCGAGGATCGAAATGTCTCTTCTTCGGTGATGGATGTCCATCAGAGGAATGTCGGTGGAAACAGCCGGATCGTAGAGACATTGGCGAGGTATTTCCGCTTTCCCGAAAGCTTCGGCGACATGACCTATCAAAGCCAGATTTCACAGGCGCTCGCGATGAAAACTGCCATCGAATTCTGGCGCGCAAACAAACCGCGCTGCATGGGAACGCTATACTGGCAGCTCAACGATACTTGGCCCGTTGCAAGCTGGGCGAGCCTTGAATACGGCGGCGGCTGGAAGCTGTTTCACTACGCAGCCAAGGAGTTCTTCTCGCCTGTTTTGGTTACGGCGCAACCAGATGAGGCAACGGGCGAGATAGTTCTATACGCTGTGAATGACACGCCCGTGCCCGCAGAGATTTCGGTCAACCTACGTCGCGTTGACGTTGGAGGCGAGGTTTCGGAAGCGAGTTCCTTCGATGCCAAAGTGCCTACCGATAAGGCGATTGAAGTTACGAGATTGTCCGCAGCTTCGCTTTCGGAAACCGAATTCCTGCATTTCGATTGGAGCGATAAATCGGGCGAGCACAGTGGCGAGAACGAATTCCTACCTAAGCGCCCCAAAGAGTATGAATTCCAAACGCCAGAGATTGAATGCACAGTTTCTGACAACGGAGATGTCACCCTCGTAAGCGACAGGCCAGCGCTTTATGTCACTTATGACCATGGCGGTGATGATATCTATTCGCAGAATTGCGTGACGCTCCTGCCCGGAGTGCCGAAGACCTTAAAGAAGCTCCGCAAACGCAGATCACATTTGCCAGCCTCGAAGCCGAGCGTTCGATCTCTCATGTCTTGAAAAATATCTGACCGGAGTCGCTAAATAGAATAGCGGCTTCGGTTTCGAAGGCCAATTTGGGATGAAGTGAATTTTTGGGAAATTGGTGCCCAGGAGAGGACTTGAACCTCCACGTCCATACGGACACTAGCACCTGAAGCTAGCGCGTCTACCATTCCGCCACCTGGGCAGGTGTCGTGGCGTGGGAATTACTTCGGTGTGTGTGTGGTGTCAACGGGATTCGCGTAAAAAACGCGGAACATCCCAAAAACGCTGTGCCTGCGACGTGATAGTTGCTTGTCCAATTGCAAAGAGAAAGCTATTGAAGCAGATGAAAATAGTATCGGAGGCACCCATGTCCAAACTAGTCACCATTTACGGCGGTTCCGGTTTTGTCGGGCGGTATATTGCACGGCGAATGGCGAAAGCTGGTTGGCGCGTGCGCGTCGCGGTGCGTCGTCCGAACGAAGCGATGTTCGTGCGTCCCTATGGTGCGGTTGGTCAGGTCGAACCGGTTCTGTGCAATATTCGCGACGATGCCTCTGTCGCAGCAGTTATGCATGGCGCAGACGCTGTAGTGAATTGTGTCGGAATTCTATCGGAGACAAAGCGCAACAAATTCGACTCTGTACAACATGAAGGTGCAGAGCGGATCGCGCGTCTTGCCAAAGAGACTGGCGTTGCGAAGCTTGTCCATATCTCGGCGATTGGCGCAGACGAGAATGCAGCAAGCGATTATTCGAAGTCGAAAGCTCTGGGTGAGCAGGGGATTCTTGCGAACTTCCCAGAGGCGGTAATCCTTCGCCCATCGGTGATTTTTGGCAATGAGGATGAATTCTTTAATCGCTTTGCGTCTATGTCGCGGCTCGGGCCCATTCTTCCGATCTTTGGCGGCAACACTCGCTTTCAGCCAGTGTATGTGGATGACGTAGCAGAGGCCGCTGAAAACGCGATCCTTGGCGACGCAACAGGCATCTATGAGCTTGGTGGTCCTGAAGCTCTTACACTGCATGCTGCCATCGAAAAGATGCTCGGCGTGGTGCACCGAAAACGCCTTGTGATGAACCTACCGTTCTTTGCAGGTCGGATCCTCGCGGGTATCCTTGATTTTGTTCAGTTCGTATCGATGGGGCTTATTCACAACGGTGTCTTAACGCGGGATCAGCTCAAGAGCTTGCGCGTTGATAATGTTGTTTCCGACGATGCCAAGACACTAAGTGATCTTGGCGTTACGCCTACGACAATGGAAGCCATCATGCCGACGTATCTATGGCGCTTCCGCCCGAATGGTCAGTTCGAAGAGCTTCGGGACTCTGCGAAAAATCTCAAAGCCTAGGTATAGGCAACGACCAATAAGATAGTGCCGAGGATCACCCTATAGATGACATAGGGTGTGAAACTTACGCTGCGCAAAAGTCGCATCATCAGAGAGAGTGCAGCGAGCGCCATCAAAGCGGATAGGGCAGCGACGATCAACGCATCGCGAAACGCACCGGATGTCTCTGACCCCGCAAGATCAAGAGCGGAAAGTGTACCGGAGGCAATAATGGTTGGAATAGACATGAGCATAGCCAGCTTTGCTCCATCCGTCCTCGTATATCCAAGCAAGCGCGCGCCGGTAATTGTTGCGCCCGAACGCGATGTCCCCGGAATAAGCGCGACCGCTTGCCAAAGCCCCATCACGAGCGCGTCTTTCACATTCCATTCGCCGCTAACTTTGCGCTCCGCGCTTTGTTGGTCGGCCCAATATAGTACGAGCCCAAAAATGAGCATCGTCCAGCCAATCACGGCCATACTTCGCATGCTGTCGCTTAGGCCGGTTATCTTAAGGATGAAGCCCGCGATGATTACGGGAATAGTCGCGATCAAGAGAAGGAACGCCAGTCGCGCACCTGGCTCCGAAATGCGACCAGTTAACATTGCAGGGACGCCGCGCGCAGCAAGCGATACATCCGCCCAGAAATAGATGATCACTGCAAAAAGCGTTCCGACATGGGCGGCAACATCGATCACTTGGCCCTGATCTGGCATATCCATGAGAATCGGCAAGAGAATCAGGTGACCGGAGGAGGAAACAGGAAGAAACTCTGTAATGCCTTGAATTATCGCCACTAGGGCAAGATGTAGCAGGGGCATATGCACTTCCTTGAACGAAAACTTCCCCACAGGTTAACCATTTGTAAATAAATGGAAAGTGGGAAAATAGGTAACTTTGGCTTACCTAAAATGCAGGAGGCGCTACAAAAAATGTCATAAATCATGTCGTTTTTTCGTATATAGGTCAGTAATACTGCCTTTTCTTTTGTTCTGGCCTTGCGTAAAAGGTGCTTCCACTTAGATTTCGGAGGCTCCGCCATGGCAAAACAGCCAATGCTAAAATTTGTGTCGCTTAATCGCGCAATGCCGACCAAACGGGAAGCAGAAGAGCGTAAGCAGGATTTCGACGAGATCTATGCCGAATTTGCCGCAGCAAAAGCCGCAGAGCAAGCTAGCCGTTGTAGCCAATGTGGTGTGCCTTATTGTCAGAGCCACTGCCCGCTGCACAATAACATCCCTGACTGGCTCAAATTGACTGCCGAAGGGCGTCTACAGGAAGCCTACGAAACATCCCAGTTTACGAACACGTTCCCCGAAATCTGTGGTCGTATTTGTCCGCAAGACCGTCTTTGCGAAGGCAACTGTGTGATCGAACAATCCGGCCACGAAACAGTCACCATTGGTGCGGTTGAGAAATATTTGACCGACACTGCTTGGGAGAACGGCTGGGTCAAACCAATTGTGCCGGTTTCTGAGCGTGACGAAAGCGTGGGCATTATCGGCGCTGGTCCTGGCGGACTTGCCGCGGCTGATGTTCTGCGCCGCCAAGGTGTACAGGTAACTGTCTATGATCGCTACGATCGCGCGGGCGGGTTGATGACATATGGCATCCCCGGCTTCAAACTCGAAAAAGATGTGGTTCAGAAACGGATCGAGCAGCTTGAAAAAGGCGGCGTGAAATTCGTTTTGAATTGTAATGTTGGCGAAGACATTACATTCCAAGCCATTCAGGGGCAGCATGACGCGGTTCTGATTGCGACTGGTGTTTACAAGTCCCGCGACCTTCAAGCGCCGGGGTCCGGTGCAGAGGGCGTAGTTCGAGCGATTGATTACCTCACAGCGTCTAACAAAAAGAGCTTTGGCGATGATGTGCCGGAGTTTGACGGCGGTGACCTGAATGCTGAAGGCAAGCGCGTTGTCGTTGTTGGCGGTGGTGATACCGCCATGGACTGTGTCCGGACCGCGATCCGTCAGGGTGCAAAGAGCGTGAAATGCCTTTACCGCCGTGACAAGGCCAACATGCCAGGTTCCCAGCGAGAGGTTCAGAACGCCGAAGAAGAAGGCGTGGAATTTGTATGGCTCTCAGCGCCGAAGGGCTTCACTGGAGATACGGTTGAAAGCGTTCTGGTTCAGAAGATGCGCCTTGGCAAACCAGATGTATCCGGTCGCCAGTCACCAGAGGTCATTGAGGGTGCGGACTACGTAGAAGAAGCCGATCTTGTGGTTGCAGCGCTTGGGTTCATGCCAGAAGACCTGCCGACTCTTTGGGGCGAAGAGGCGCTTGAAGTGACCCGCTGGGGCACAATCAAGGCCAACTTCAAAACGCACGAAACCTCGCTTCCGGGCGTTTACGCTGTTGGCGACATTGTGCGCGGCGCGAGCCTTGTGGTTTGGGCGATCAAAGACGGGCGCGACGCTGCCGAGTCGATCCTCGATCACCTGAATTCCTCCAGCGCACAGGCTGCTGAGTAACCGAATAATTTGCGGACAGAGGCGAAAGCTCCCGCACCAGAATGTGCCCGAACGGGCAAATGTGGAGACTGAACATGACCAAGTTTGACCAAAACTGGAAAGCCGCCGAAGAGGCAAAACGCCAATGGATGGCCGAGAACGGCATGTATTCCGAAACAGACGAGCATTCCTCCTGCGGGGTTGGACTGGTTGTTTCGATTGACGGGAAGCCTTCGCGGGCTGTTGTCGAGAATGGTATCAAGGCGCTTCGTGCGATTTGGCACCGCGGTGCTGTTGATGCTGACGGCAAAACAGGTGATGGCGCGGGTATCCACGTTCAAATCCCGACCGAATTCTTCGAAGACCAAATCCGCCGCACTGGTCACGAGCCGCATGCCGGTGAACGCATTGCGGTTGGGCAGGTCTTCTTGCCACGTACCAATTTCGGCGCGCAGGAAACATGCCGGACTATCGTTGAGAGCGAAGTCCTTCGGATGGGTTACTATATTTATGGCTGGCGCCATGTGCCGGTTGATATCGATTGCCTCGGTGCAAAAGCCAACGCGACCCGCCCAGAGATCGAGCAAATCCTGATCAGCAACTCCAAAGGCGTTGATGAAGAGACGTTCGAGCGCGAGCTTTATGTCATTCGCCGCCGGATCGAAAAAGCCGCTGCCGCTGCGCAAGTACCAGAGCTTTATATCTGTTCGCTGTCCTGCCGTTCGATCATCTACAAAGGTATGATGTTGGCCGAGCAGGTGAGTGTTTTCTATCCTGACCTTGAGGACGAACGTTTCGAAAGCGCATTTGCAATCTATCACCAGCGCTATTCGACAAACACATTCCCGCAGTGGTGGCTCGCACAGCCATTCCGCATGTTGGCTCACAACGGCGAGATCAACACCCTCAAGGGCAACGTCAACTGGATGAAGAGCCACGAAATCCGCATGGCCTCCGGTGCATTTGGCGAGATGGCAGAAGACATCAAGCCAATCATCGCAAGCGGCTCATCTGACTCTGCGGCGCTGGACTCTGTGTTTGAGGTTCTTGTCCGCGCTGGACGAAATGCTCCGATGGCCAAGACGATGCTTATCCCGGAAAGCTGGGCGCAGCAGGCTGTTGAGCTGCCCAAGGCTTGGCGCGACATGTATTCCTATTGCAACTCCGTAATGGAGCCGTGGGACGGCCCCGCCGCGCTTGCCATGACCGATGGTCGTTGGGTTTGCGCGGGTCTTGACCGTAACGGCCTGCGCCCCATGCGCTATGTCGTAACTGGTGACGGCATGCTGATCGCCGGTTCCGAAGCGGGTATGGTGCCAATCGAAGAAGCCAGTGTCGTTGAGAAAGGTGCGCTTGGACCAGGGCAGATCATTGCTGTCGATATGCAGGACGGTAAACTCTTCCACGACACTGAGATCAAGGATCAGCTTGCTGCGAGCCAGCCTTTTGGAGAATGGGTCCAGAAAATCAGCAACCTTGACGATCAGCTTTCTGACAAAACCGAGACGGCTGTATTCTCTGGACAGGAGCTTCGGACCCGTCAAGTTGCCGCTGGCTACACTGTCGAAGAGCTTGAGCAAATTCTCCAGCCAATGGCCGAAGACGCAAAAGAGGCGATTGCCTCTATGGGTGACGATACGCCCAGCGCGGTTCTTTCCGAGCGGTACCGTCCGCTGAGCCACTTCTTCCGCCAGAACTTCTCTCAGGTGACGAACCCACCGATTGACTCGCTTCGCGAATATCGCGTGATGAGCCTCAAGACACGGTTCGGAAACCTGAAGAACGTGCTGGATGAGGACTCCAGCCAGACAGAGATTATCGTTCTGGAAAGCCCATTCATCGGCAACGCCCAATTTGACTCATTGATGGAGCATCTTGGACAGAGCGTTGTTACGCTTGACTGTACCTTCCCTGTAAACGGTGATCCGTCAGAGTTGCGCCGTGGCCTTGATCGTATCCGTGCCGAAGCAGAGGACGCCGTTCGTTCTGGTGGTGCGCATATCGTGCTGTCTGATATCAACCAAGGGCCAGATCGCGCGGCCATGCCGATGATCCTTGCCACAAGTGCTGTGCATTCGCATCTGACGCGCAAAGGTCTTCGGACATTCTGTTCGATCTCCGTGCGGTCTGCTGAATGTATCGATCCGCACTACTTTGCCGTTCTGATCGGCTGTGGTGCAACAATCGTGAACGCGTATTTGGCCGAGGATTCACTCGCTGACCGTATCGAACGCGGTTTGATCGATTGTACGCTGACCGAGGCGGTGGCTCGCTATCGTGGCGCGATTGATGCTGGCCTTCTCAAGATTATGGCCAAGATGGGGATTTCGGTGATTTCCTCCTATCGCGGTGGTCTGAACTTTGAGGCCGTTGGCCTGTCTCGTGCGATGGTTGCGGAGTATTTCCCTGGCCTCACTAGCCGTATTTCCGGCATCGGTGTGCTGGGTATTCAGCGCAAGGTCGAGGCTGTTCACAAGCTCGGTTGGGGCGGGGGCTCTGATGTCCTGCCAATCGGCGGTTTCTATAAATCGCGGAAGTCCGGCGAGTTCCACGCGTGGGAAGCGCAATCCATGCACATGCTTCAGGCTGCTTGTACCAAAGCGTCCTATGAGCTGTGGCAGCAGTTCTCTGCTAAAATGCGCGCGAACCCGCCAATCCATCTTCGCGATCTGCTGGCGATCCAACCACTTGGAAAAGCTATCCCGATCGAGGAAGTCGAGAGCATCACTGCAATCCGCAAGCGTTTCGTAACGCCAGGCATGTCCCTCGGTGCGCTCAGCCCAGAGGCCCACAAAACGCTTAACGTTGCAATGAACCGCATCGGCGCCAAATCTGACTCTGGCGAAGGCGGCGAAGATCCGGCGCATTTTGTTCCGGAGCCAAACGGCGACAACCCGTCTGCCAAGATCAAGCAGGTTGCTTCGGGGCGCTTCGGTGTAACTGCCGAATACCTGAACCAATGCGAAGAGCTTGAAATCAAGGTTGCCCAAGGCGCGAAGCCGGGTGAGGGCGGACAGCTTCCGGGCATGAAAGTGACCGATCTGATTGCGCGTCTGCGTCACTCGACAAAAGGTGTGACACTGATTTCGCCGCCACCACACCACGATATCTATTCCATCGAGGATCTGGCGCAACTTATCTATGACCTCAAGCAGATCAACCCGCGCTGTAAGGTAACAGTTAAGCTCGTTGCGGCTTCAGGTGTTGGTACGATTGCTGCCGGCGTGGCCAAAGCCAAGGCCGACGTGATCCTGATTTCGGGTCACAACGGCGGAACAGGTGCATCGCCAGCCACCTCTATCAAATACGCGGGTCTTCCGTGGGAGATGGGTCTGACAGAGGCACATCAGGTTCTCGCAATGAACAACCTACGTGAGCGTGTAACGCTGCGCACGGATGGTGGCCTTCGTACTGGCCGCGATATTGTGATGGCAGCGATGATGGGTGCTGAAGAATACGGCATCGGAACTGCCGCACTGATTGCGATGGGCTGTATTATGGTTCGTCAGTGTCAGTCGAACACATGTCCGGTTGGTGTATGTACACAAGACGAAGACCTGCGTGCCAAGTTTAATGGTTCTGCTGAAAAGGTTGTGAACCTCATCACTTTCTATGCACAAGAAGTTCGCGAAATTCTCGCCAGCATCGGTGCACGGAGCCTAGACGAAGTGATTGGCCGCGCTGATCTTCTGTCTCAGGTGAGCCGCGGTTCTGCGCATCTTGACGATCTTGATCTCAACCCTCTGCTTATCAAAGTGGATGGCGCGGATAACATCGTTTATGACCGCAACAAACCACGCAACGCTGTGCCGGATACGCTGGATGCGCAAATCGTGAAAGACGCCGCGCGCTTCCTGAACGAAGGCGAGAAAATGCAGCTTCAGTACGCGGTGCAAAACACCGACCGTACAATTGGCACACGCACATCGAGCCACATCGTTCAGAACTTCGGCATGCGCAACTCGCTACAGGCCGACCACCTGACTGTGAAACTCAATGGTTCGGCTGGTCAGTCTCTTGGTGCTTTTGCCGCGCCTGGTCTCAAGATCGAGGTGTCCGGCGATGCGAACGACTACGTAGGCAAGGGTCTTTCCGGAGGTACAATCGTCGTACGTCCGCCAATGAACTCGCCTCTTGTAGCTGCTGACAACACTATCATCGGCAACACTGTCCTGTACGGTGCAACGGATGGCTATCTCTTTGCGGCTGGTCGTGCTGGTGAGCGCTTCGCGGTGCGGAACTCCGGCGCCAAGGTTGTGATCGAGGGCTGCGGCGCTTCGGGTTGTGAATATATGACTGGCGGTGTTGCTGTTATCCTTGGTGACATCAGCGCAAACTTCGGCGCAGGCATGACCGGTGGTATGGCTTATGTTTATGACCCATCGGGCAGCGCATGCGATCTGATGAACATGGAAACATTGGTGACATGCCCTGTAACCGTTGATCATTGGGAGGCCCAACTTAAGGGTCTTATCGAGCGCCATGTCGAGGAAACCGGAAGCATCAAAGCTGCGGAAATCCTGCGTCATTGGGATATCGAGAAATCGCATTTCGTGCAGATTTGTCCGAAAGAGATGCTCAAACATATCCCGCATCCGCTCAGCAACGAAACAGACGCTGCTCGGGCCTAACCCGGCCAATCGCACGAGTAGATTATTGCGGCCCGACCTTTACGGATCGGGCCGCAATTGCGTTTGGCTGACTTGACCGCTCCTCGAATGCATGGTTCCTAGAAGCGTGGCAAAACGAGCAAAAAAGAAACCGGCCAAAGCGCCAGCAAAGAAACAGAGCAAACGGGCAAAGCCAAAGGCAAAACCCGAAAGCGATGGCGGCTGGCGTATATTCGCGCCGTTCCGCCGCGCGCGGAAATGGATTGTCCGTGGCGCTTTGGGCGTCTTGGCTTTGATTTTAGCGGTTGTTTTCCTCTTTGGTTTCGTTGCGCCGCCGACAACACCTTATATCGTTTCGGAAGCGCGCCGATTGGGCGGTATTGATCGTTCGTGGATTGCGTTTGAGGATGTCGCCTCTGTAATGCCCCGAAGCGTGGTTGCGGCAGAGGATGCGAATTTCTGTTCTCACTGGGGCTTTGACATGGAAGCCATCCGTGAGGCCCTTGAAGCCGGTGGGCAGCGTGGCGCCTCGACTATATCGCAGCAAGTCGTGAAAAACGTCTTCCTCTGGCAAGGCCGCTCATGGCCTCGAAAAGCAATGGAGGCGAGTTTGACCCCTCTTGTTGAGGCTTTGTGGAGCAAGCAGCGTATCCTTGAGGTTTACTTGAACGTTGCCGAATTTGACGAAGGTGTTTTTGGGGTCGAGGCGGCCGCCCACCATTATTTCAAAACCCATCCGTCAAAGCTTACAGCCCGTCAGGCGAGCCTTCTCGCGGCGGTCTTGCCAAACCCCAAGGGCCGCTCCGCTTCAAATCCGTCTTCGTGGTTGTCGCGACGGGCCAACAGCATTGCCGACGGGGCGGCTACAATTCGCGCGGATGGTCGCGCAGAGTGTTTCGAAGGTTGAACTACCTGTCGTTTCACGGCAATTAGAGAGAAACCCAGCAAGAGTGTTCATTCTATGATCCGACTTTTTCACGTTCCCCTTTCTCCGTTTTGTCGCAAAGTTCGACTCAGTCTCGCTGAGAAAAAGCTGGAGGTTGAGCTTGTTGAAGAGCGCTATTGGGAAAAGGATAGCGAGTTCTTGCGCCGCAATCCTGCGGCCAAGGTGCCCGTTCTGAAGATGGATGGGCTGATGATGGCCGAAAGCAGCGCGATCTGTGAGTACATCGAAGAAAAGCATCCTTCGCCAGCATTGTTGCCCAAGGGCGCGGCGGAGCGTTTTGAAGTGCGGCGCATGGTGAGCTGGTTTGACGATAAGTTCCACCATGAGGTTACCTCCAAACTGCTGTATGAGCGCGTAAATAAAAAGGTGATGTCGCAGGGGTATCCCGACTCTGCAAATGTGAAGGCGGGCGCGCGCAACATCAAATATCACATTGATTATATGGGTTGGCTTCTGGACCAGCGCCGCTGGCTCGCCGGTGATGTTATGACGCTTGCGGATTTCGCAGCGGCCGCGCATTTCTCCGCGCTTGATTACATTTCGGATGTGGATTGGAACCGCAACGAGAATGTCAAAATGTGGTACGCCAAAATCAAATCCCGTCCTGCCTTCCGTTCGCTTTTGGCGGATCAGATTCCAGGCTACCCACCCGCACAGCACTATGCGGACCTTGATTTTTGAGTGATGACTTACGAGAAAAACTTGAGGCCTACGCGCTAGAGGCCGGATTTGCCAAAATGGGCATCTGTCGGCCGGATGCTGTACCTGAAATTGCTTCCCGACTTGCCGAATACGTTGACAAGGGCCGCCATGGCCAGATGGGGTGGATGGCGGAGCGTATGCACTGGAGAGGCGCGCCGGATGCGCTTTGGCCTGAAGCAAAATCTGTCATTATGTTGGCCGAGCCTTATACCCAAGAGTTCGATCCTCGAGATGTACTCGAGATGCCTGATCGCGGCGCGATTAGCGTTTATGCCCAAAACCGCGATTACCATGACATTGTCAAGAAGCGCCTCAAGCGTGTCGGGCGGTGGCTGATCGAGCAAGCGCCCGAAGCGCAGATCAAGGTTTTCGTTGACACCGCCCCGGTCATGGAAAAGCCGCTTGCTGCAGCGGCGGGGCTTGGCTGGCAGGGGAAGCACACCAATCTAATATCGCGGGATCTTGGCAGTTGGTTTTTCCTTGGTGCGATTTTCACAACGGTCGAGTTTGCGCCTGATGATCGCGTACGCGAGACCTGCGGGAGTTGCCGCGCGTGCCTTGATGTCTGTCCGACCGACGCTTTTCCTGCGCCTTACCAACTCGATGCGCGGCGGTGCATTTCCTATCTCACAATCGAGCATCATGGCCCGATAGACGAAGAGCTGCGCGGCCTGATGGGTAACCATATCTACGGGTGCGATGATTGCCTTGCGGCTTGTCCGTGGAACAAGTTCGCGGTTGAGGCCAGCGAGATGCGCTATGCGGCCAAAGATGATTTGATCGCGCCGAAGCTTGCCGAGCTTGCAACTCTGGACGACACAGAGTTCCGCCAGAAATTTGCTGGCTCGCCCGTTAAGCGGATCGGGCGCAACCGGTTCATCCGCAACGTACTTTACGCCATTGGTAACTCGGGTGACACGACGCTGCGCGCAAGTGCTGCGGCGCATCTCGAGGATCCGGATGAGACCGTCTCCGATGCCGCGCGCTGGGCTGTTGCCCAACTCACATAACCCAATGCCCTTAGGGGCTGGAGCAAACATGAACCATTACGCAGGAATACTGTCGAAGCTTTTGTCCGTAACAATTTTTATGGGCATGGCGACCTGCGTCAAAGCGGTTTCTGGCGATATCCCAGCCGGAGAGATCGTATTCTTCCGCTCTTTCTTTGCGCTTCCGGTAATCATCGTTTGGCTTGCGATGTCGCACAATCTTCCGAATGGATTGCGTGCCGCTAATCCGCTTGGCCATGTGTGGCGTGGCTTCATGGGGATTATCGCAATGGGGTTCGGCTTCTCTGCGATCGGCCTGCTACCGTTGCCGGAATTTACCGCGATTGGCTATGCCGCACCGCTTCTGGTGGTTATTTTTGCGGCGATGTTCCTCAATGAAAAGGTCGGTGTGTTCAGGTTGTCAGCCGTGACTGTTGGCCTAATTGGGGTGATCGTTGTGATCTATCCGCGCTTGTCGATTGGAGGTGGTGGGCTTGGCGACAGAGAGGCGCTGGGCGCGCTTCTTGCTCTTATGGGCGCGTGTTTCGCCGCCCTTGCACAGGTGTTCATACGTAAGATGACCAAGACAGAAACGACAAGCGCAATTGTGTTTTGGTTCTCCGTAACTGGTTCGGTTATGGCTTTGTTTACCATTCCTTTCGGCTGGGTTATGCCTGACGGGCGAGAGTTGTTGCTCTTGGTGCTATCGGGCATCCTCGGAGGACTGGGGCAAATTTTCCTGACGACAAGCTATCGGCTTTCCGACGCATCTCTCGTCGCACCGTTTGCTTATGCGTCGATGATTCTGTCAATTGCTGTTGGGTATTTCGTATTTGACGAAGTACCCACGGTTATCATGCTCATCGGTGCTTCAATCATCATTTCCGCGGGAATTGCGATTATTCTGCGAGAACGGCACCTTGGCCTCAAACGCGCGCAGCAGCGCAAAAGCGACAGCAGCTTCTAAGGCCAGATTTGGGCGAAACCGCCGTTTTGTGCTAGGATGGGGGACAGCCAGATTTGGAGGGTCCCATGAAAAGACATTTGCTTGATCACCCGCGTACCCGCGAAGACAGCAATCTAATTCAAAAGTTCAACAGAGTCCGGCGCAACCTCGGGAGTTTCGGCCCGCATGAGTCGATCCGTTCGCTACATCGCCGGAGTCACGCGGCAGAGCCTGGCAATGCGCGCATGGTGCAATACGCCAGAATCCACCGCGCGCAATCCTAGCTGCGTACGAGCTTTTCGTAGCTTTCCGAAATATCGCGTGCGAGCGCGCCAACCTCGAAATTATAGTCGCCGATCTGGCCAACTGGTGTCACTTCGGCGGCTGTACCTGTGAGCCAGCACTGTTCGAAACCTTCAAGCTCTTCGGGCATGATATGGCGTTCGTTTACGGTGATACCCTTTTCCTTGAGCATTCCGATAACAGTTTGGCGGGTGATCCCGTTTAGGAAGCAGTCCGCTTTTGGTGTGTGAACTTCGCCGTTCTTCACGAAGAAGATGTTCGCGCCCGTCGCTTCAGCTACATAACCGCGATAGTCAAACATCATCGCATCCGAGCAGCCTTTTGCTTCGGCGGCGTGCTTTGACATGGTGCAAATCATATAGAGACCCGCAGCCTTGGCTTCGCAAGGGATCGTTTCGGGGCTTGGGCGTTTCCACTTGGAAATGTCGAGCTTGGCACCCTTGAACTTCGCGTCGCCGTAATAGTTGCCCCATTCCCATGCAGCTACAGCGAAACGGACCGGGTTTTTGGCCGAAGCGACACCCATATCCTCGCCAGCGCCTCGCCACGCAACAGCGCGCACATAGGCATCAGTCAGACCATTGGCTTCCATGGTTGCGTATTTGGCAGCTTCGATTTCTTCAACGGAGTATGGAACTTCAAAATCAATCAGCTTGGCCGAGCGCTGAAGCCGCTCACTGTGTTCGACGCTTTTGAAAATCTTGCCGTTGTAGGCGCGCTCACCCTCAAAAACAGAAGACGCATAGTGAAGCGCATGAGTCAGAATATGCACGTTTGCATCGCGCCATTCGACGAGCTTGCCGTCCATCCAGATTTTCCCGTCGCGGTCGTCGTATCCACCGGCCATCTGTAAACTCCTCTTGTTGCGCGATTTTTTGGTCGCGCTTTTCGATTGTTGCGCAATAAATGTCCGTTTCGGTCATTTTGTTGCTGAAAAACTGACCTTTGCTACTATTTGAATCTTGGAAAGTCAACAAGGCTGACATAAAATCAAATCCAAGAATTTGATAAGGAGAATTGCAATGGTCGAAGGCGCGAGCGTGCCTGGTGGTGAAAGCCTCCTGTTTCTTACGGATGAACAGCTGCGCAAAGCAATCGAGGCAATGTTCTTTGCGTATCGTGGTTTTACCTCCGATCCAGACCGCATTCTCGAAAACTATGCTTACGGGCGCGCACATCACAGGGCGATTCACTTCATTCATCGCAGCCCGGGAACCACTGTTAACAACTTGCTTCATATCCTTGGCGTCACGAAACAGTCTCTAAACCGCGTTCTTCGTACCCTTATTGCGGATGGGTTGGTCGAAAGCCGTGTTGGCGAGCGTGACAAACGCGAACGCCATCTATTTTTGACGGATGAGGGCGAAAAACTGGAAGCCGAGCTTTCAGAGGCCCAGCGTACACGGATGCGCGCGGCGTTTCGCGCAGCTGGACCGGACTCGGTTGCCGGTTTCAAACAGGTTCTTGAAGCAATGATGGACCCCGAGCAAAGACGGCAGTACAAAAGTCTTATGGAGAAAAGTACATGAGCGACGCCGCCGAAGCCCACCTGTTGATTGTCGATGATGATGAACGGATTCGGGGGCTGTTACAGAAATTCCTAATCCGCAATGGATTCTGGGTGACTTCCGCACGCGACGCCGAACACGCCCGCCGCATTTTGTCTGGTCTTGAGTTCGACATGATCGTTCTGGATGTCATGATGCCTGGCGAGGATGGTGTGGCGCTGACGAAAAGCCTGCGGGAAACCCTCGCAACGCCAATCCTATTGCTTACTGCCAAAGGCGACACCGAAGATCGCATCAAAGGGCTCGAGGCAGGTGCGGACGATTACCTCGCCAAGCCGTTTGAGCCAAAAGAGTTGCTGCTTCGGATAAACGCCATTCTGCGCCGGATGCCGGATGCCACAAACCGCGCAGACGGGCCGAAATTTGTGAACCTAGGGCCATTGCGATATGACGTTGAGCGCTCGGAGCTTTTGAATGGCGAAACTGTGATCCGTCTTACGTCTACGGAGAGCGCGCTTATGCGGATTTTCGCGGCAAACCTTGGCGAGGCCTTAAGTCGAAGCCGCCTTGTCGAAGACCTTGGCCGCGACAAAGGGCAAGCACAGGAGCGCGCAGTTGACGTTCAAATCACACGTCTTCGCCGCAAAATTGAAGAAGACCCGAAACAACCGCGCTTCCTGCAAACGGTTCGTGGCGAGGGTTACCTTCTTTCTTCTGATTAACAGAAGGCAACAGACGATATGACGACAGCTCTGCTGACTCACTCCGATTGCTTACTGCACCAAACACCAGCTGGCCACGCCGAACAAATCGCGCGGTTAGAGCATGTTCTTGCGGCATTGGATCATCCAAAATTCGACCCTATTCTGCGCAAAAAGGCCCCATTGGTGGCAGATGATGACCTTCTGCGGGTACATCCCAAAGCCCATATTGATGACATCAAAGATAGTGCGCCCGAGAGCGGGATTGTGCAGCTTGATGCCGATACATTCATGTCTGAGGGCTCGCTTTCTGCCGCGTTAAGAGCGGCGGGCGCAAATACGCGTGCTGTTGATCTTGTTTTGTCGGGTGAGGCGCAGAATGCGTTTGCTGCTGTTCGCCCTCCTGGTCACCACGCAGAGAGACAGACTCCAATGGGGTTTTGCCTCTTCGGCTCTGTGGCGGTTGGTGCGAAATATGCTCTTGAGGTCCACGGCCTGAAACGCGTCGCGATCATTGATTTTGACGTTCACCATGGCAACGGAACGCAGGATCTGCTCGAAGGTGATCCACGCGTTTTCTTCGCGTCGAGTCACCAGATGCCGCTTTATCCTGGAACGGGGCATGCACACGAAACAGGTGCGGCAAATAATGTGTTGAATGTTCCACTTGCCGAAGGAAGCAACGGTCGGGATCTGCGGCGCGTTTACGAAGAGCAAATTCTTCCAAATGTGGCTCTATTCCGCCCTGAATTGATCTTCATATCCGCCGGATTTGATGCCCATAGCGCCGATCCATTGGCTGGTTTGAATTGGTCCACCGAGGATTTCCGCTGGCTCACTCACCGGATATGCGATTTGGCGGATGAAACTTGCTCTGGGCGGGTGGTTTCATCCCTCGAAGGGGGCTATGATTTGAACGCGCTGGCTGAATGTGTCGCCGCGCATGTTGAAATATTGATGGAGCGTGGCGCATGAGCGATACACCCGTAACCGAATTGAGCTTTGAGCAGGCGATTGCCGAGTTGGAGAACGTGGTTAGTCAGCTAGATAACGGGCAGGTTGCTCTGGATGAATCGATCAAGCTCTATGAGCGTGGGGCCAAGCTGAAAGAGCATTGCGACGCCAAGCTCAAAGAAGCCGAAGAAAAGGTTGCGGCCATTAAGCTCGGTGAAAACGGTACGCCAAGCGGAACAACCCCTGTCGAAGGGCTCTAGCCGATGTTCAAAAATGCGCTGGCACAGGCGGCGGAAGAGGTTTCGACCTGCCTGACAAACGCGCTATCTACCTATCCCGATGGGCCGATCACCGATGCGATGAGATATTCCGTGTCGGGTGGAAAGCGATTGCGGGCGTTTCTGGTTATTGAGGGCGCGCGGCTCTATGGCGTTTACCCGCGCCAGTCTGTTTGGGCAGCCGCAGCGGTTGAAGCAATGCACGCCTATTCCTTGGTGCATGATGATCTGCCCTGCATGGATGATGACGATCTGCGTCGTGGCCTGCCTACGGTTCATATCAAATGGGATGAGGCCACTGCCGTTCTGACTGGGGATGCGTTACAGGCACTTGCATTTGATCTGTTGGCACGCCCCGAAGCTGCTCCTAAAGCTGAAACGCGCGTCGAGCTGATTCAGACTATGACCAAGGCCGCTGGCGCACGCGGAATGGTGCGCGGTCAGGCGCTAGATATCGCGGCGGAATCGGCTCTAACGCCGCTGAACTTGGAAGAAATCACTGAGCTTCAGGCCGCAAAGACAGGCGCTTTGATTGAATGGTCGGCGATGGCAGGGGCCATTCTGGCGGGGCAGGATGTTGGCCCATTGCGCCACTATGCTGACGCGCTTGGTTTGGCGTTTCAAATTGCAGATGACATCATGGATGTCGAGGGTGATGCGGCAAAGGCGGGCAAGCGCCTCGGCAAAGATGAGGACGCGGGTAAAGCCACATTTGTTTCGCTTCTGGGTCTTGATGGAGCTAAGGCGCGGGCGCGTGAATTGGTCGCTGAGGCAGAGGCCGCGCTTGCACCTTTCGGTGATAAGGCGCAAAACTTGCGTCAGGCCGCGCAATTCGTTATCTCGCGCGACAGTTAGCCCGCAGCCAAGGATCTCCGCATGAGCCAACAGCCAGTGACACCGATCTTGGACCGTGTCTCCGTTCCTGCGGATATGAAATCCCTGTCCGACGCGGAACTATGCCAACTCGCCGACGAAGTGCGTGCTGAAACGATTTCAGCCGTTTCCGAAACGGGCGGGCACCTTGGCGCTGGGCTCGGCGTTGTGGAACTGACGACCGCTATTCATGCCGTGTTTGACACGCCGAAAGACAGGCTAATCTGGGACGTAGGGCATCAATGTTATCCGCACAAAATTCTTACGGGTCGACGCGATCGCATCCGTACATTGCGTCAAAAAGGCGGATTATCTGGTTTTACCAAGCGTAGTGAAAGCCCCTTTGATCCGTTTGGCGCTGCGCATTCCAGCACTTCGATCTCTGCTGCTCTCGGTTTTGCCGTAGCGCGGGATCTGGGCGGCGCGCCGGAGTATGGAATCGGCGATACCGTTGCGGTGATCGGCGATGGTTCCATGAGTGCGGGCATGGCATTTGAGGCGATGAACAATGCGGGCCACATCGGCAAGCGGATGTTCGTCATCCTGAACGACAACGAGATGTCGATCGCGCCCCCAGTCGGCGCGATGAGCAGCTACCTGTCCTCGCTTTATGCCGGTGCACCGTTTCAAGAATTCAAAGCTGCCGCCAAAGGTGCGGTGAGCTTGCTGCCTCATCCGTTCCAGGAAGGGGCACGGCGCGCCAAAGAGATGGTCAAGCATATGACCGTTGGCGGCACCCTGTTTGAGGAGCTTGGCTTTTCTTATGTTGGGCCGATTGATGGCCACGATATGGATACACTCCTGTCGGTTCTGCGCACGGTTCGCACACGCGCGACGGGGCCGATGCTGATCCATGTGGTAACGACCAAAGGCAAGGGTTATGCCCCCGCTGAAGGTGCGCGCGACAAAGGCCATGCGACCGCAAAATTCGATGTCGTAACCGGCAAGCAGAAGAAAGCGCCAAGCAACGCGCCAAGCTACACAAAAGTGTTCGCTAATGCGCTGATTCAAGAAGCTGCTGAGGACGATAAAATCGCCGCCGTCACAGCTGCGATGCCGGATGGAACGGGGCTGAACCTTTTTGCCGAGCGCTTCCCGAGCCGCTGTTTCGATGTTGGCATTGCTGAACAGCATGGCGTGACGTTCTGCGCCGCGCTTGCTGCGGGCGGTATTAAGCCATTCTGTGCGATGTACTCGACATTTCTTCAGCGTGGTTATGATCAGGTGGTGCATGACGTCGCAATTCAGCGCCTGCCGGTGCGGTTTGCAATTGATCGCGCGGGCCTTGTTGGCGCTGATGGCGCGACGCACGCAGGAAGCTTTGACATTGCCTATCTTGCCAACTTGCCCGATTTCGTGGTGATGGCCGCGGCGGATGAGGCGGAACTTGTGCATATGGTCGCAACCGCTGCGCGTATTGATGATCGGCCAAGTGCATTCCGTTTCCCACGGGGCGAAGGCGTGGGTGTTGAGCTTCCTGAGCGGGGTATCCCACTGGAGATCGGCAAAGGGCGGATCATCAAAGAGGGAGCACGCGTTGCGATCCTGTCGTTTGGCACCCGTTTGAGCGAGGTCGAGAAAGCCGCCGAGTCACTCTCTGCACGCGGTATCAATCCAACAATCGCAGACGCTCGTTTCGCGAAGCCACTGGACGAAGAATTAATTCTTGAGCTTGCCGCAAATCATGAAGCGCTCATTACCATCGAAGAGGGCGCAGTTGGCGGTTTTGGAAGCCATGTTGCACAGCTTTTGAGTGATGAAGGCGTGTTTGATAATGGGCTGAAGTTCCGCTCAATGGTTTTGCCCGATACGTTCATCGACCACGCCAGCCCGAACGAGATGTACGAAGATGCAAAGCTTGATGCGCATCACATCGAAGCCAAGGTTCTAGATGTGCTCGGCGTCGCACAGATGAGCCGCAAAGCCTAGTCTATTCCGCCTCAAGAAGCGCTTTTAGGCCAGCTTTGTAGGTTGGATATGTGAGCCGAACACCCAGGTCTTTCTTGATTTTATCGTTCCGCACACGCTTGGATTCCGCATAGAAACTGCGGGCCATTGGTGTCATCTCTGCTGTTTCGTAATTTTCAGCGGGCGGAATGGGTAGGCCAAGCAAATTGGCCGCATAGGCAATCACGTCTTCGGGCGGGGCTGGATCATCATCACAGAGGTTATAGATTGCTCCTGCGCTTGGTGCATTGACGCTGGCGCTCAGTGTTTGAGCGATATCCGCGACATGGATGCGAGAAAAGACCTGCCCTTCTTTGAGAATGCGCCGCGCGGTGCCGGCACGTACTTTGGAGAAGGGGCCACGCCCCGGGCCATAGATGCCGGCAAGTCGGAATATATGAAGCGGAAGGTCGCATTGCTTTGCCAACGCTTGCCATTGCGCTTCAGCCTTTACGCGCATCTCGCCGCGTTTTGTCGAGGGGGTTAACGGCGTATCCTCATCGACCCAACCGCCGTTATGATCGCCGTAAACGCCAGTTGTTGAAAGGTAGCCAACCCATTTGAGTTGTGGCGCGATCTGGGCGATTTGCGGGGCGAGGTGCTGAAGCACAATATCGCCGTCCTCATTCGGTGCGATAGACACCAAAACATGAGAAACAGTCTCTAACAAAGGGGAAATGTCACTTTCCGGCCAAGCGATCGTGTCTTCGCCACCGGCGCGAGAGGTGCCAGTAACTTCCCATTCATCGGGATTTAGTTTCGCGGCAAAGGCACGCGCAGAATAGCCGTGGCCAAAAGAAAGCAGATGATTTTTCATGCAATCTTGATCTGAAATGCGCAGCCAAAGTGCAAGGGAAATATCGTGGCGTGAGGAGCAAGTTTTGCCGCGATGTCATTGTTTCTTCACTTGCACATCGGGAAAATCTCCTCAAAGTTGGTGCATGGAAAATCAATCTCTAAAATCATGGCCCGAAAGTGCTGCGCGGCTTGTTGCAGTTGCTGCAGGGCGGAGCGCCGCAGATGTCGTCATCAAGAATGGCACTTGGGTAAACGTTCATACACGCGAAATTTTAAAGAGTTCGGATCTGGCGATTGCCGATGGTCGGTTTGCATATTGCGGGCCGGATGCGAGCCATTGCATTGGTGATACTACAGAGGTGATCGACGCCGATGGGGCCTATATGATCCCCGGCCTTTGTGATGCCCATATGCATATCGAAAGTGGAATGCTGACCCCCGCAGAGTTTTCTCGGGCCGTCATTCCGCATGGCACCACGAGCATGTTCACTGACCCCCACGAGATCGCCAATGTCCTTGGCCTCGAAGGGGTGCGTTTGATGCATGATGAGGCTCTATTACAGCCTATTAACGTATTTACACAGATGCCAAGCTGTGCGCCTTCCGCTCCTGGGTTAGAGACAACTGGTTTTGAAATCTCGCCCGAAGACGTGGCTGAGGCCATGAGCTGGCCCGGTATCATTGGGCTTGGAGAAATGATGAATTTCCCGGGTGTAATTCATGGCGATGCCAAGATGCTTGCCGAGATCGCCGCTTCCCAGAATGCGGGCAAAACCGTGGGTGGCCACTACGCCAGCCCTGACCTTGGTCCTGCATTTCATGCTTATGCTGCCGGTGGCCCTGCGGACGACCACGAGGGAACCTGCGAGGCCGATGCAATTGCTCGCGTGCGTCAAGGGATGCGGCACATGATGCGGCTAGGCTCTGCTTGGTATGATGTTGAAAGCCAAATCACAGCCGTTACCGAGAAAGGATTGGACCCGCGCAGTTTTATCCTGTGCACCGATGACAGCCATTCGGGCACTTTGGTTAATGATGGCCATATGAACCGCGTTGTGCGCCATGCAATTGCCTGCGGATGTGACCCTGTTGTTGCCCTTCAGATGGCAACGATCAATACGGCGACGCATTTCGGCCTAGAGCGTGAATTAGGCTCTATTGCTCCGGGTCGTCGGGCAGATGTGATCTTAACCTCTGATCTAAAGACGTTGCCGATTGAACGGGTAATTGCGCGTGGCGATACGGTTGCGAAAGATGGAGAGATACTGGTCGACTGCCCACATCTTGATTGGCCGGACAAGGCCCGCAAAACAGTCAACTTGGGGCGGGATAGGGTCGAATCCGACTTTGAAATCTCTGCGCCAAGCGGCGCGAATAAAGTAACGGCAAAGGTTATCGGTGTTGTTGAAAACCAAGCGCCAACCAAGGCGCTTACCCGCGATCTTGGTGTGATCGATGGTATCGTGGAACCGGACGAAGCGCAGGACGTTTGCCAGATCGCACTCGTTGAGCGGCACAGGGGCACCGGCGGCGTTACCAATGGTTTCGTGTCCGGCTTTTCCTACAAAGGCAAGATGGCGATAGCTTCGACCGTCGCTCATGATAGCCATCATATGATCGTCGTCGGAACCGACCGCGCCAATATGGCGGCGGCGGCGAACCGGCTTGGCGAAGTCGGGGGCGGCATTACCGTGTTTCAGGATGGGCAAGAGCTTGCGTTGGTTGAATTGCCGATTGCAGGGCTTATGTCGGATGAACCGGCCGCAACGGTCGCGGCGAAGGCCGAGCATATGGTCAAGGCCATGGAAGCCTGTGGTTGTTCGCTCAACAATGCCTACATGCAACACTCTCTACTTGCGCTGGTTGTTATCCCTGAACTGCGGATAAGCGACCTTGGCTTGGTAGATGTTACGAAATTTGAAATTACAGACCTATTTGAGGATCATTAATGAGAGCAGCAGATATCGACTTGCCCGTTCACACACCGCCAAAAACACGGCACGAGAGCTTTGACAATGCAGAGGAGGCCGTAGAGCGCCTGATCGCATTGTATCAGGAGGCAACGCATTATCTGAGTGAGAAGTTCAGCGCAAAAGCAGGCGGGCCGCTGCCCGACGCGCGCTATCGGGCCTATTATCCAGAGATCCGGATTACTACCACGAGCTTTGCCAAATCTGATAGCCGCCTGTCGTTTGGCCATGTGGCCGAGCCGGGAACCTATGCAACAACAATTACGCGCCCCGACCTGTTCAAAGCATATCTTACGCAACAGATCGGGTTGTTGATCCGAAATCATGGCGTGCCCGTATCTATTGGCGTTTCCGATACACCAATGCCGGTTCATTTTGCGGTAGCGAACGATCCGGATGTGACGGTGCCACAAGATGGCGCGATGGCCTATCCTCTGCGCGACATTTTTGACGTACCCAATTTGGCGACAACCAATGATGACATCGTCAATGGGTATGCCAGCCCCGCACCCGACGGAACTGGGCCGCTCGCGCCATTTACCGCGCAGCGTGTGGATTATTCGCTTGCACGTTTGGCGCATTATACGGCGACTGACGCGGAGCACTTTCAGAACCACATCCTGTTTACCAACTATCAGTTCTATGTGGATGAGTTCGAAGCCTATGCCCGCGAGATGCTCGCTGATCCTGACAGCGGCTATACCGAATTTGTCAGCACCGGAAACACCATCATCACTGCGCCGGACGCACCACTCGACGCGCCGGTGAAATTGCCCCAGATGCCGACCTATCACCTCAAGCGCGAGAATAGCTCTGGTATCACGCTCGTGAATATTGGGGTCGGCCCAAGCAACGCCAAAACAGCGACCGACCACATTGCCGTTTTGCGTCCGCATGCATGGTTGATGGTTGGTCATTGTGCGGGGCTGCGAAACTCTCAAAGCCTTGGGGATTTTGTGCTGGCGCATGGGTATCTGCGTGAGGATCACGTTCTGGATGATGACCTGCCGCCGTGGGTGCCGATTCCAGCGCTGGCCGAAATCCAGATTGCCTTGGAAGGTGCCGTGGCGAGCGAAACACTGTTGAAAGGGTATGACCTTAAACGGATCATGCGGACCGGGACAGTTGCGACAATCGATAACCGAAACTGGGAGCTGCGCGATCACTCCGGCCCCGTGCAGCGCCTTAGCCAAAGCCGTGCAATCGCGCTTGATATGGAAAGCGCGACAATTGCCGCCAACGGCTTTCGCTTCCGTGTGCCCTATGGAACCTTGCTGTGCGTCTCGGATAAACCGTTGCACGGCGAGCTGAAACTTCCCGGAATGGCGAGCGACTTCTATAAAACACAGGTCGCTCGGCACTTAAAAATAGGGATTCGGGCAATGGAGAGCTTGCGCGAGATGCCGCTTGAACGTATCCATTCACGTAAGCTCCGAAGCTTCGATGAGACCGCTTTCCTATGACTTCGGGTCATTTTTCCAAAAAAATCAGCGAAAAAGTGGATATTTGCACCACTAAACGTTGTGTCGCGTAACAATATTCAGTTAAATGCCGTCAATGAGGCCCAATATTCAGGGCAGAACGAGGAGACCTAAAAATGGCAAAACCAATGACAAAGACCCAGCTTGTAGCAGCGCTGGCAGAAGAAATGGGTACAGACAAGAAATCCGCTTCCGGTGCTCTTGATGCTGTTATCGCGATCATCACGCGCGAAGTTTCCGCAGGTGGCGCAGTTACGCTTCCTGGCGTTGGCAAAATCTACTGCCGCGAGCGTCCTGAGCGTATGGTTCGCAACCCTGCCACTGGCGAGCAGATCAAGAAAGATGCCGACAAGGTTGTTAAGATGACAATCGCGAAGGCTCTGAAAGACAGCGTAAACGGCTAAGGCCAATAACGCTTCGGCCATTAGGCCATCAAGAATTTCGAGGGTCGCTTCTGGCGGCCCTTTTCTTTGGCAATATCGCGCGAGGGCACCATGGATATTCGGTCGTTGTTGATGGGGCTCGCTTTTGCCTTTGCGTGGAGTTCGGCGTTTACCTCTGCGCGAATAATCGTGAGCGAGGCACCGCCACTTGCAGCGCTGTCTTTGCGGTTCCTTCTGTCTGGAGTCATTGCGGTTTCGATTGCGCTTGCATTGGGGCAAACATGGCGGCTGACCCGCGCTCAGTGGAAGGCAACGATTGTGTTCGGGATTTGCCAAAACGCGCTCTATCTCGGGCTGTTCTTTTCGGCGATGACTCGGATTGAGGCATCCCTTGCGTCGATCATAGCGTCGACCATGCCTCTGTTGGTTGCTTTTGCCAGTTGGTCGATCCTTGGTGAGCGGCTTTCGCGGATGGCAGTCGTTGGGCTAGCGGTTGGTTTTTCCGGAACTGTTCTGATCATGGGATCGCGGTTTTCAGGCGGAATAGACCCTATTGGATTTGTTTACTGCATCATCGGTGTCGCGGGATTGGCGACGGCCACACTTGTGATGCGGAATGCGTCGACGGGCGGCAACGTTATGATGATTGTCGGCCTACAGATGTTTGTCGGGTCCGCAGTGTTGGCTGTTGTGTCACTTTTGATTGGCGAGAACCTTGATGTTTCACCAAGCGAAAGTGTGATGTGGGCCTTTGCCTATACGGTGATTGTCCCCGGGGTTATGGCCACATTCATCTGGTTCAAACTGGTGGACCGTATCGGCGCAACGCGCGCAGCCACGTTTCATTTCCTCAATCCGTTTCTCGGCGTTGCAGTGGCGTGGTTCTTTCTGGGCGAGACACTGGGACCGCTTGATATAATCGGGGTGATTGTGATTTCGGTTGGTATTCTTACGGTCCAATTGGCGCGCCAACCCGAATTCAAAACTTGATCACAAAGCCGTATGCGCTCCTGACAGGTTTTTCAAAAGCTGCTAGCGCAAATACATGGAGTTTGTATTTGCCTATCTTGCCGGAACGCTCACGCTCATTAACCCCTGCGTGCTACCCGTCTTGCCGATCGTGCTTGCCTCGGCGCTTCAGGCCAGCCCTAAGGGGCCGTTGGCGCTTGCTGCGGGGCTTGGGGCCAGTTTTGTGGTTGTCGGTGTTCTTGTGTCGAGCGTGGGGCTTGCGTTTGGCATTCTCGCCGAAGATGTCGCCCGTATTGGCGCGCTCATTATGGTTGGTTTTGGCGTCGTGCTGCTTAGCCCCGCGCTTAGCAGTAAGTTCACTCTCGCCACCGCCGGGTTTTCGGACCGCGCGGATCACGGGATGGACGTGATTGACCGTTCAACCTTGCGCGGCCAGTTCCTTGGCGGCGCTCTCCTTGGTGCGGTCTGGAGCCCCTGCGTCGGTCCGACGCTTGGCGGCGCAATTGCGTTGGCCGCTCAAGGACAGAATCTCGCAAAAGCGACCCTAATCATGGTGTTTTTCGCGTTTGGCGTGGCCACAATCGTTCTGCTTCTGGCATATGGCGCGCGCGCGACTTTGCTGAAACGGCGTGAATTTATGCGCAAACTTGCCAGCAAATCCCGCACCATCATGGGCGTGATGTTTATTCTCGTGGGCCTTGCGCTCTTGCTTGAGCTTCACATCGTTGCCGAGCGTTGGGCGGTTCAGAATCTGCCTGCTTGGTTCACCGACTTATCAGTCTCTATTTAGGAGGAATTCATGAAACGAAGAGATTTTATCGCAGGTGCAATCCTTGCAGTCTCGTTGCCGTTTGCGGCGATTTCAGGTGAAACAGTCGAGTACAAGCCGGGCTTGGTCGACGAAGCCTTGGCCGAGGGGAAAACTGTATTTGTCGATTTCGGCACAGATTGGTGCACAACCTGCGCCGCACAAAAACGCGCAGTTGAAGCGCTTCGGGATGAGAACCCAGCTTATGACGACGCGATCACATTCGTCTATGTAAACTGGGATCAATATTCCAAAGACGCATTGTCAAAACGTCTCAAAATCCCGCGCCGCTCGGTACTGGTTGCCCTGCGGGGAAATACAGAAATCGGTCGGGTGACGCTCGGAACCAGTAAGAAAGAGATTAAGGCTCTGCTTGATGCAGCTCTTGCTTCTAGTTGAATTCTAGCCGATTTGCCCTTGGTTAGAGCCAATTTGACCGCGGTGCAGCAGGATGTGATCCAAAAGGGTGCAGGCCATCATCGCCTCGCCCACAGGCACCGCGCGGATACCAACACAGGGGTCATGGCGGCCTTTGGTGATGATCTCGGTATCATCACCTGTTTTGGTCACGGTCTTGCGCGTGGTCAGGATCGAGGATGTCGGCTTTACCGCAAAACGCACCACGAGGTCTTGGCCCGTGGAAATGCCGCCTAATATTCCGCCTGCGTGGTTTGAGGTGAATTCCGGCCCGTTTTCGCCCATACGAATTTCATCGGCGTTTTCTTCGCCAGTTAGTGCCGCCGCGTTCATACCTTCGCCGATTTCCACGCCTTTCACGGCATTGATGCTCATCATCGCTGCTGCCAAATCAGTGTCTAATTTGGCGTAAACCGGCGCGCCGAGGCCTGCGGGCGCGTTTCTGGCCACAACTTCGACAATCGCACCAACCGAGCTGCCTGCCTTACGCAACCCGTCCAGATAGTCCGCCCAGCTTGCAGCGGTGTCTGCATCAGGGGTCCAGAATGGGTTTTGGTCGATCTGGGACCAATCAAATTTACTGCGGTCAATGGCGTGAGGCCCCATCTGGACCATGTAGCCTTTGATCTCGAGGTTTGGCACCAACGCCTTCAATGCCGCGCGTGCAATGCCGCCCGCCGCAACCCGCGCTGCGGTTTCCCGCGCAGAACTGCGCCCGCCGCCACGGTGATCGCGAATGCCGTACTTCTGGAAATAGGTAATGTCGGCATGGCCGGGGCGGAATTTTTCGACAATGTCGCCATAGTCTTTGCTTCGTTGATCCGTGTTTTCGATCATGAGCTGAATCGGCGTTCCGGTTGTTTTGCCCTCGAAAGTACCTGACAAAATACGCACCGCATCCGGTTCTCGCCGCTGGGTGGTGTATTTGTTCTGGCCAGGTTTGCGAAGGTCGAGCCATTGCTGCAACATTTCTTCGGAGACTTCGATATTCGGGGGGCAACCATCAACCGTTGCGCCAAGCGCGGGCCCGTGGCTTTCGCCCCAAGTTGTCACGCGAAAGAGGTGTCCAAAGCTGTTCATCGACATATGCGGCTCCTTTTCAAGGTTCTGTACCTGCCTCAAGGCCTTGGCTCAAGGGGATATCGCTTGCCTGCACGGGATCAAGGGCATAGGAGTGGAAGAACCTCGGGGGGCCGGAAACGGCTGAGATGCAGATGCGGACCCGTTGAACCTGAACCGATTAAGATCGGCGGAGGGAAGGTATTGGACGTTTCCACCCTTCATCCGCCCATCAGATGATGGAGCGCGAAATGAAATTTCCCATGATTGCAGCGGGTCTGGCGATGGCCTCAATGGCATCGGCCGAGACACCGGAGTTGATCGTTTACACATACGACAGCTTTGTATCCGAATGGGGCCCTGGCCCCGCGGTTGAGAAAGCGTTTGAAGCGCAGTGCGAATGTGATCTTAAGCTGGTTGGCGTCGGTGATGGGGCGGCAATGTTGGCTCGTGTACGGCTCGAAGGCGCCCGCACAGAGGCGGATGTTGTCCTTGGCCTCGACACGAACCTCACCGCGGCGGCGACCGAAACCGGATTGTTTGCCAATCACGGCATGGATGATGTTGCGTTTGATCTACCGGTTGAATGGAGCGATCCGATGTTCTTGCCCTATGACTGGGGCTATTTTGCATTCGTGCATGACACCACGAAAACACCAGACGTTCCGCAAAACTTCAAAGCGCTGGCTGATAGCGATCTACAGATCGTTATCCAAGATCCGCGCAGTTCAACGCCTGGGCTTGGTCTGCTGATGTGGGTTAAGGCGGCTTACGGCGATGAGGCTCCTGTAATTTGGGAAGGCCTTGCCGATAACATTGTGACCGTTACCAAAGGCTGGTCCGAGGCTTACGGAATGTTCCTAGAGGGCGAGGCCGATATGGTCCTTTCTTATACCACCAGCCCCGCCTATCACCTGATTGCCGAGGAGGACGCCACCAAAGCGGCGGTGGCTTTTGACGAGGGTAATTACCTTCAAGTCGAAGTTGCGGCGAAGGTTGCTCATACCGAAGAAAGTGATCTGGCCGACGAATTCTTGACCTTTATGGTGAGTGACACGTTCCAATCCATTATTCCGACAACCAACTGGATGTATCCTGCCGTTACCCCAGAAACTGGGCTTCCTTCGGGATTTGAAACCTTGGCGAATCCTAGCTCTGCTCTTTTGTTTCCTGCGGGGGATGCAATGGCGGTACGTGACGCGGCACTGGACGAGTGGCTCAACGCGCTGTCTCAATAAACGGAGTTCTGCGCGGGCTGGTTCCTTGGGCGGGTGCAATTGTCAGCGCTTTGCTGGTGTTGCTCTGTTTGGGGACTGTCTTGGCGGTATTCCTTCGTGCGGAAAGCGCTGCGCAGTTTTCGCGTTCTGATTGGGTTGCTGTTCGGTTTACCGTTACGCAAGCCTTTCTATCTGCACTCCTGAGCGTTGTTCTCGCGATTCCGGTTGCACGTGCGCTTGCGCGGCGAGAGTTTCGTGGGCGGCACACAATGATCGCGTTGCTCGGTGCGCCGTTCATCTTGCCTGTGATCGTGGCGATCCTTGGGTTGCTTGCTGTATTCGGGCGCACCGGCGTCTTCAGCATCGTTCTTGGATGGTTCGGATTACCACCGGTTCAAATTTACGGACTGCATGGCGTGGTTTTGGCGCATGTATTTTTCAACTTACCACTGGCCGTGCGATTTCTCCTGCAGGGATGGGCCGCAATTCCGGCAGAACATTTTCGGCTGGTGGCTTCTCTTGGCGGTGGCCCTAGAGATGTAGGCCGCCTACTCGAGCGGCCCATGCTTTGGCGCGTGTTGCCCGGAACTTTTGCGCTGATTTTTCTGATCTGCACCACAAGTTTTGCAGTGGCCCTTGCTCTTGGCGGGGGACCAAAGGCGACCACGGTGGAACTGGCAATCTACCAAGCATTTCGATTTGATTTTGACCTAAGCAAAGCTGCGCTTCTTGCGGTTGTTCAGCTTGTACTTTCTGGATCAGCGGCGATTGCGGCGTGGAAGTTCTCGCGCCAACACGATGCAGGGCAGGGGCTTGATCGTGTGGTTCAGCGTTACGATCGCGCGCATGGGCGGCTTGCTGACGCTGCGTGGCTTGGATTCGTGGTGCTGCTTCTTGGTTTGCCGCTGGTAATGGTGGTGATGCAGGGCGCGGCAGGGTTTCTCTCGATGCCGGCAAGTGTCTGGGCTGCCGCAGGACGCTCGCTCTTGGTCGCATTGGCCTCGACATGTTTGGCGGTTACTTTCGGGCTTGCGCTCTCGCTCTGGCTGGCGCGTTTGCGTGGTGCGCCGCGAGCCTTGGGAGAGATGGTGGCATATCTCACTGTGGCGGTTTCTCCGCTTGTGATGGGGGCGGGGCTATTCATTCTGATCTTTCCTTTCGCAAGCCCGCGAGATTGGGCGTTGCCGATAACGGCGCTTGTAAATGCTGCAATGGCGCTTCCTTTTGTCACTCGCGCACTGATGCCTGCAGTTGAGGCGTGCGAGGCGGAATATGGCCCATTAGCAGAAAGCCTACGTCTAAGGTCTTGGGCGCGGCTGCGATACCTCACCCTGCCGCGCCTACGCCGCCCGATCGGGTTCGTCGCGGGGCTTGCGGCGGCTCTGTCGATGGGCGACCTTGGTGTTGTGGCGCTTTTTGCGGATCCAGAGCAGGCAACATTGCCGCTCAAGCTTTATGACCTGATGGGAGCTTACCGGATGGAGGCGGCGGCGGGCGCGGGTTTGTTGCTTATGGGGCTGTCGTTCGGATTGTTTTACCTGTTTGACCGCGGAGGGCGGATGAATGCTTCGGTTTGAAAATGTGGTGCTTGAACAGGGTGACTTTCGCCTGACCGCTGATTTTACGCTTGAAGCCGGCACACAAGCCGCATTGATCGGTCCGTCCGGTGCAGGGAAGTCCACACTGCTTTCGGCCATCGCGGGGTTTCTTGAGCCGTCAAAGGGCGTGATCCGCTGGCAAAGAGAAAGCCTATCCGGTGTGCCTCCCGGTGACCGGCCGATGAGTATTCTGTTTCAAGACAACAACCTTTTCCCGCATCTGACTGTGGCGCAGAATGTCGGGCTTGGACTACGCCCCGATTTGCGGTTGTCAAAAGCGGAAACAGCGCAAGTTACGGAAACTCTGGCGCGGGTTCGATTGGCGGAGAAGGCTGATGAAAAGCCTGCGTCGCTCTCGGGTGGACAGAATGCCCGCGTGGCAATTGCGCGGCTAATGCTACGGGCAAAGCCTCTCTTGCTGCTCGATGAGCCTTTTGCTGCTCTCGGGCCCGCTTTGAAATCCGAAATGCTGGAGCTTGTATCAACCCTAGCTGCGGAAACCGACGCGACGCTAGTTATGGTTTCGCACGATCCGGATGACGCACGCCGCATTGCGAATGAAACGGTCCTCGTTGCCGAAGGCGTCGCTCATCCGCCCAAGCCAACAGAGACGCTCCTCGCCCATCCACCAGCGGTGTTGGCGGCCTATCTAGGGCATTAATAAAATTTCGTTCAGAAAACAAAAACGCGCCCCGAGGAGCGCGTTTCTTTTTGGTTTTGCGTCTGGCTTAGACGTTTGTCTTTTTGCCTTTGTGAGGTGCCCAGAGCTTTTTGTTGGTCAGGAACAACAGCACCGAAAGAAGCGACAGAAGCAATACGGCGGTGAATCCGACCTGTTTGCGCGCCATCATCTTTGGCTCGGCTGCCCACATCAGGAAGGCCGCGAGGTCTTCTGCTTCGTGGTGCAGATCGTTGCTGTGGCCATCGTCAAAATCAACATCCTCACCGTAGAGTGGTGGCGCCATAGCGATCCAGCCACCTGGGAAAGCGGTGTTTTCATAGAATGTTGTTCCAGCTTCTTCTTTCTCTTCACCTGTGTAGCCTGTGAGAATACCGGCGATATACTCTGGGCCACCGATGCCACGGAAGAGTTGGTTCAGACCGGTACCCATTGGGCCGTGGAACGCAGCGCGCTTCTTGGCCATGAGCGAAAGGTCAGGAGCCTCTTCCAGTGCCGAAGCAGGGAAGTGGTCAGCGGGTTTGGCTTCGCGGAAATCATCAAGCTCTGCGTCAAAGACTTCGAACTGTGTTGAGTATTCGCGAACCTGATCTTCAGGAAGGTGCGGACCGCCTTCGTCAGCCAGCGTGCGCAGTGGCACGTACTGGAGGCCGTGGCAGGACGAACAAACTTCGGTGTAGACCTTGAGGCCGCGCTGAAGTTGATTCTGGTCGTATTTGCCGAATGGTCCTTCGAAGGAGAAGTCCACATCGTGAACGTGTCCAGCGTCGCCCGCAGCGTTCGCCGCTCCTGCTGTCAGAGCGACAGCAGCCAGTGCGGAAAGGGTGAGTTTCTTAAACATTGTCTCTAAACCTTTCTCACTTCGCCGCCGATGCATCATCAGAAGCATCTTTGGGGTAGTGGGCGTTGAAATCATCTTCGATTGTCGCAGGAGTTTGCAGCGGTTTCTCGATTACACCCAGTAGTGGGAGGATAACGAGGAAGTAAGCAAACCAGTAAGTCGCGCCAATGAGCGAGATGGTGGAGAACGGAGGCTCCGCTGGCATCGCGCCGGCCCACATCAGAACGATGAAGTCGAGGGCGAGCAGGGCAAACCACCATTTGAACATCGGACGGTAACGGCCAGAGCGAACGCTGGATGTATCCAGCCAAGGCGCCAGTGCCATTACAAAGATCGCAGCGAACATCGCGATAACACCGAAGAACTTCGCATCAACGATGCCGCCAGTAACGAAGGAAGCAATCTGTACGACCCAAACATCCGCAGTAAAGGCCCGCAGGATCGCATAGAACGGCAGGTAGTACCATTCAGGAACGATGTGCGCAGGTGTCACAAGCGGGTTGGCTTCGATGTAGTTGTCAGGGTGGCCAAGGTAGTTTGGCATAAAGCCGACAACGGCGAAGAACACGACGAGCACAACAGCGAGAGCAAAGAAATCCTTGATCACGAAGTAGGGCCAGAATGGCAGCGTGTCTGCGTCAGCTTCTTTCTTGGAGCCGCGACGCACCTCAACACCTGTCGGGTTGCTGTTGCCTGTCGTGTGGAACGCCCAGATGTGAACGATCACAAGGCCTGCAATCACAAACGGCAGGAGGTAGTGCAGCGAGAAGAAGCGGTTCAGCGTTGCGTTATCAACCGAAGGTCCGCCAAGCAGCCAAGTCTGGATTGCTTCGCCGACGAACGGAACCGCACCAAAGAGGCCTGTGATAACAGTCGCGCCCCAGAAGGACATCTGCCCCCATGGAAGCACGTAGCCAAGGAAGCCGGTTGCCATCATCGCAAGATAGATGAGCATCCCGATGATCCATGTCACTTCGCGCGGGGATTTGTAGGAACCGTAGTAAAGGCCACGGAAAATGTGCAGGTAAACAGCGATAAAGAACAAAGACGCGCCGTTTGCGTGCAGGTAGCGGAGCATATGGCCGCCGTTTACGTTCCGCATAATGTGCTCAACACTTGCGAAGGCAAGGTCAACATGCGGTGTGTAGTGCATTGCGAGGATGATGCCGGTTACGATCTGCAGAACAAGGCAGAAAGCCAGCACGATACCCCAGATCCACATCCAGTTCAGGTTCTTGGGTGTGGGGATCATGATCGTGTCATAGACAAGGCCAACAACGGGCAGGCGCTCGTGTAGCCATTTTTCAAAGCCCGTCTTGGGCTCGTAATGATCGTGAGGAATTCCAGACATTACGTTCTCCCTATCCGAGTTTGATTGTTGTTTCGTCTTCAAAGACCGCGACAGGAACCGGAAGGTTTGTCGGCGCTGGGCCTTTGCGGATACGACCGGCTGTGTCGTAGTGGCTACCGTGGCATGGGCAGAACCAACCATCGAAGTCACCAGCGCCATCGCCGAGCGGCACACAACCGAGGTGCGTACAAACGCCCATCATCACAAGCCATTCACCGGATTCGTCGAGCGCACGGTTTTCGTCGCTTGCGTCGCCGGGGTGGTTTGCGTTGCGCGATTCATTGTCTGGAAGATCGCCCAGATCAACTGCACGGGCTTCATCGATTTCTTCCTGCGTGCGACGACGGATAAACACGGGTTTACCCAGCCACTTAACTGTGAGCTGCGTGCCGGGTTCAATATCCGCAACGTCAACGCGAATTGACGCCAGGGCTTGGACATCTGCGCTGGGATTCATCTGATTGACCAGCGGCCAGACGGCTGCACCAGTCGCGACTGTGGCAGTACCAGCGGTCGCATAGTACAGGAAATCCCGGCGTGTGCCTTCGTGATCTTCTGCGTGGGACACGAGTATCTCTCCATTTATTGGCCACCAAGGCCGGAAACGAACGTCAGCTTTGCGGACAAAACTGGCTTATCGCGGCTTTTAGCTGTCTGATACGCCTACGTCTAGCGGTCAATCTGGCGCAGATAGCTTCTTCTGTTCAAATGTGGGGTTTTCGCACCCCGATTCTGCCCTATCCAGCAGGAATCGTTGCTTTCATCGACGGGCGTTCGCTGAATTTAGCATACCAATCGTCTAATCCGCCTGCATTTTTTCTCCAACCACGGGCGTCATGGCGAAAATCAAGGTATCCGAGCGCACATCCAACCGCAATTTGCCCGATCGACAAGGGACCAGAGAGGTTTGACAGCCATTTTTGATCAAGTGCCTCAACGGCTTGCTCAACTTTGTGCCATTGGGATTCGATATAGTCGTGGAATTGTTTGTCGTCGGGGCGGAGGCGACGCTCATAGACCATAAGAAGAGCGGCATCGACGATTCCATCGGCGGTGGCCTCGACAACGAGGTTGCTCCATTTGCTCTCGCCTTCGCCATAAAGCGAAGCCCGCGCACGATCATCAAGGAACTGACAAATTACGCGGCTGTCATACAGCGTAGGGGCGCCGTCACGAGCAAGCGCCGGAACTTTGCCTAGTGGGTTATGAGCCGGAAGGCCTTTGGCAGGAGCGAGGGGTGTTCCCGAGGTCGGGAGCTTTTCAACGTCTTCAAGCTGGCCTGTTTCATGAAGCAGAACCATGATTTTGCGCACAAAGGGTGACGTCGGGCTATAATACAGTTGCATGGTTTAATCCTCCTGAACGCCCGTCATCAGGGCTGCGAGCATGGTTGTTTCTTGGCCGTGATCATATGTTTTTACGAACCCCGCAGCGGATTTGCGGGCGTCTTCGGGTTTGTTCTGTCCAAGCTTCCAAGTGCCTTCGACGTTTTCGATTGTTAAGCGGCACGGAGTAATCATCCGCATCATCTTGGCGAGGGCGTCTTCGGGCATCTTACTCGTGAGCCAAGGCACTTTTGGCAAAAGCCGAGCTTCATTCACTTCGGAGAGGCGGTCAAGATGGCCGCGAAGTTCTGTGGCGGGTAGAACTTCCAATTCTCCGCGCAAATGCACTGCCACATAATTCCACGTTGGAACCTGATCATCCATCTCGTACCAATCGGGCGAAATGTAGCCATCTGGACCTGTAGTCGCCAAAACCGCCTTTTGAGCTCCTTCTATACCACGAATGATCGGATTGGACCGCACAAGGTGCATCTCGGCATATGAGCCATCCGGCGAAATCCAGAATGGGACATGTGCCAGCGTTGGGCCAGCTTCGCCGTTAACCGCAAGTGTGCCGAACCCGCGCTCGCGCGCGAACTGTAGGTTTTGTTCGATAGTTGATTTGCGGAAAACCGGATTGGGGTGCATGGCAGGCCTTTCGTTCAAGCGCGCACATGTTCCGCAGAGCAAGGGCAACGCGCAAGCGAAAACCGCACACAGCTTTAAGGGAAATCAATGCCTTTTGTGCCACTTTGCCAAACAGGATGCTTCACCATGATCTTTGCAAACCGCTCGGAAGCCAGAAACTCTTCAAGCCAACGGAGCAGGTGGGGCCAATCTTGTGTGTCAAACCAAGCCCGATCCACATTCGCGTATTGGCGCACGAAGGTCACTGTCGCCATATCGGCTATTGTGCGTGTTTCGCCAAAGAGGAAGGCGTTTTCCGATAGGCGTTGATCAAGATCGCGCAGAAACACAGCGGCCTTTTCGCGTTCGGTTTCGCGGTCTGCGTCCTCATATCGAGTGGCGTATTTATAGCGGTCGAGCGCGGTTTTGAATTCGGTGTCCGAGCGTTCAATCAGGGCAAATGCCTCGTTCGGCACATCTAGCCACGCTTCCGGATCATGGCGCTTCAATGACCACAACATGATGTCGAGGCTCTCGTCGATCACTTCGCCCTCTGCGATGAGAACAGGTACGGTACCTTTGGGCGAGGCCGCGAGCATCTCCTCTGGCTTATCACGCAGCAGAATTTCCCGTAACTCGCATTTGATCCCCGCGCTTGCCAGAGCAAGGCGCGCTCGCATCGCATAGGGGCAGCGGCGGAATGAATAAAGAATGGCGGAGTGATCGGTCATGCGACGAGCTGGTTGCCTTGGCTTGATTTGATCGCGGCTGTCACAATTTGCCCTTCCGCTTGTGGATCGGCAAACGTTACTTCGGTGAATTGTTCTGTGCGCCCCATATGCGGATTTTCCATCAGAACAGAGTGTGTCTTGCCGATTTGCGACGCCAGATGTGCAGCGACCTGTTTCTCGCCCTCTGCTCGAAGACGGGCGGCGCGGGTTTTGATCGTTTTCCCATCAACCGCTGGCATACGCGCCGCAGGCGTTCCTTCGCGTGCGGAGTAAGGGAATACGTGCAGCCACGTTAAATCGCATTCGGAAACAAGTTTGATCGAATTTTCAAACATTGCGTCTGTCTCTGTGGGGAAACCGGCGATGATGTCTGCGCCAAAGGTCATATTCGGCCGCAATGCACGGGCCTCTTCACAGAACTGGATGGCATCATCGCGCAAGTGACGGCGTTTCATCCGTTTGAGGATCATGTCATCGCCTGCCTGCAAAGACAGATGCAAATGCGGCATCAAACGCGGCTCGGTCGCAATGGCTTGCATTAGGCTCTCGTCCACCTCGATCGAGTCAATCGAGCTGATGCGAAGGCGCGGCAAGTCCGGAACGAGTCGCAAGATCCGCATAACCAGATCGCCGAGCTTTGGCGTCATCGGCAGGTCCGCGCCCCAGCTTGTAAGGTCCACCCCTGTGAGCACGACTTCATTATAGCCGCGATCCACAAGGCGTTTGATCTGATCAACCACCACGCCCGCCGGTACTGAGCGGGAATTCCCGCGGCCATAGGGAATGATGCAAAACGTACAACGATGATCACAGCCATTCTGCACCTGAACATACGCGCGGCTGCGTGTACCAAACCCGTCAATCAAGTGCCCCGCGGTTTCGGTCACGGCCATGATGTCGTCAACTTGAACCGCTTCAGTATTGCCGATGAAATCCGGCCCCATACGAGACCACGTTTCGGGCTGCATTTTCTCTGTGTTGCCAATCACCACGTCAACCTCATCCATTGCCGAAAAGGTTTGCGGCTCGGTTTGGGCGGCGCATCCGGTAACGATGAGTTTGGCATCAGGGTTTTCGCGCCGAAGCTTCCGAATCTCCTGACGCGCCTTGCGCACGGCCTCGGCCGTTACTGCGCAGGTGTTCACAACAACGGCGTCTTTCACGCCTGCTGCTTCGGAGAGTTCCTTCATCGCCTCGGTTTCATAGGCGTTCAAGCGGCACCCCAGCGTGGTGAACTTGGGCATAGCCATCAGATCGACTCCAGAAACTGCCGCGAAAGGCTCGCGTCAAATGCATGCATCGTTGGCCCTGTCATCCAGACGCCATCGTCACGCCAATCGATCGTGAGCATCCCGCCATCGGTAACAACCTCGACACTACGCCCTGTGAGACCTCGCCGCGCCGCCGCTACGGCGCTCGCACAGCTTCCAGAGCCAGAGGCCATCGTAACGCCAACGCCTCGCTCCCAAATCCGCATGCGAATCCGGTTTGGCGCAACACGCGAGATGAACTCAACATTCGTGCGCTCGGGGTAAAGCGGATGGGTTTCGAACTCGGCTCCGAGTTTTTCCAAATCAACAGACTCAGCGTCCTCAACGATGAATGTGCAATGGGGGTTGCCCATGCCTGTGGCAACTGGATCACCGTCAATCGGGAGAGAAAGCGTATCCATCTTTGAGGCGATCGGTATTTCATCCCATTGCAGCAGCGGCGCACCCATATTGATTCGGGTGAGCCCGTTGCCGGCATCTTCGCCCAAAAGAATACCACGCTCGGTTCTCAGGCTGATCTTCTCGGCTCCGGATTCGTTCATCAAATACCGCGCGATACAGCGCGTAGCATTCCCGCACGCGCCCGAGGTCGAGCCATCAGAGTTATAAAAAACAAGCTCTGCGTCTGTCTCATTGCTTTTGAGGATCTCTGCAAGCTGATCAAATCCTACGCCGGTGTGGCGATGACCCACCGCGCGCGCCAAATCAGGCGTCACAATCGCGCCTGTTTGTCGGGAATCAATCACGACAAAATCGTTACCCAGCCCGTGCATTTTCATAAACGGCAGGGAATCTCTGTCAAAAGCCTGTTTCATAAGGCGGATATAGACCTCGGAAAAAAGATTTACCAGCAATCTGCAAGAAATCTTCAGAATCGGCTTGACCCCGCCCCCGCGCTTTCTTAGAGAAGCGCCACAGTGTGGGCCGTTAGCTCAGTTGGTAGAGCAACTGACTTTTAATCAGTAGGTCGATGGTTCGAACCCATCACGGCTCACCACTTTTTCTCTTATATATCAGAGTGTTGTGGTGTTTGCGTTTGTTCGTAAGTCGTGCGCGTTTCGTTGCCGGAAGCAATACGGAAGCAGTAGAACGGGAAATCTCCGGCTGTTTTGTGGTGTGGAAGTGCCACGCATGGGATTCGGCGAATCGGTTTCTAGATAGCTGATTTAGATTAGGGACCGACGCACCTAACGTCGTGCGCGACGCCAACCAGCAGCGCGTGCATCTGCTTCCGCGTAAAATCAACGCTCTGCTTGTAACGCGTGAATTCGTGTTCTGAAGTAATTCTCTTGGTCACGAACGTGATAGTTTTTTACCAAAATTGTAGCTTCGATTGGCTTTGATGTCGCATGACGTAAGTCTAACGGCAACAACTGGGTGTTCCGCTTGAAATCGCGCGGTAACAGCTAAAAGGTACGATGCCGCCCTGCAGGTTTTTTGCTTTGTCTATAGCTGCCGTTGTCGAAGAGATGCCTTGCCATGGAGGAGGTTCTTAAGTTTGAAACTAAAAACATCACATCCTTTTAATTGAATAAAATGTTTCATATCTGTGATGCAGGAAATGGAGGTCACCAATGGCATTAACTATGGACATGGATTCGAAGAAAGCAGAGCTACTGTTGCGTGCAGCGTTACTTGATGATGCAAGTAACGTAGGTGAAAGACTGGCTGCCTTAGGTGCTGACATCAGCGTTGATGATGACGGCGATGCGTGGATTGCGTTGGACATGGACCTCTGGCCAGAAGACAAAACTTCTCCGGAGGCAGAGACAATAGCAAAGATGCTTTGGCTGGACGTTGAATGGGTGTCGACAGTCGGGACATTCCCGTTTGCTTGGCCGGGTCTGAGTGAATATTCCGACAAGACAACTGCTTACTTTAAGATGGTTTTAGATGCCTACGGTGGGCAAGGGCCTAACAAGGATGAGCGCTAAGCTGGCTTTGGGATGACGCTCGACATCTTACACTTTTGCAGTGCCAATAGGCGGCTTTCATGAATGAAGTAGCAACCCACTAGATTCTGGGGAGAGCTTGTAGAAAGTCTAGGCTATGCAAGTTGAATATGTTCTCTGCCAACACTAGGCAGAGAGCAGCTTACCTTTTGTATACTCACGAGACGCTTCGGATTGATGACTAATCATTTCCATGAACTCTTCTCGCTCTTGTTTCAGATCTCGGGCCTTGGCTTCATCTTGCACTTCATTTCGAGGTTGTTTTTGCTTCTCACGATCCATGTCAACTACTCCCTTTGGTGCTTCTATTGTGAATCACTTTCAATAAGGGATCAATACTTGCCTTGACGTCGGCTAAAGATCATTCGAAACTCTCGTTCTGATTGTTGAAAGGACGCCTAATGAGTAACCGCGTTGAACTGGTTTTTGGTTTGGTAGGTCCGATTGGTTGCCCGATCCATCAAGCCGGTGACATTCTGGCGTCGACTCTGAAAAAGATGGATTATATTCCTGTAACGGTATCGCTCAGTTCAGAGATGGATAGACTCCTGAAAGCGAAGGGTAGCGAAGTCGATGGGCGATTTGATTCCGCGTTAGAAGAGAAAATTCTCAAAGGGAATAAAGTTCGCGAGACATTTAATAACAACGGAGTTCTCGCCGCTGAAGCTATTAGGCAGATAGTTGAATATCGAAAAGGTTTTGCAAAGAATCGTGGAGAAACAAATGCTGCAAAAATAAACGAACGAGCACTTATTCCTCTTGATGAACATGCATTCATCATCGACCAACTTAAGCGACCTGAGGAGGTCGAGCTGCTCATCAAGGCATTTGGAAAACGCTTTGTTCAAGTATCTGTCGTCACATCTTTAGAACAACGTAGACAGTCTTTGGTCGCTCGTCTACGCAGCGAGCAACACAGCTGGGATAACGAGCGCTGTGAAGCCCATGCCGGCACGTTGATCGCGACTGATCAGAATGAACGGAGCGATGAACGTGGGCAGCGAATTTCAAAGATTTTTCATCTTGGTGATGTATTTTTCGACGGCACCTCAGAAGATTCTTTGGAGAGATCCAGCCAACGTTTCATAAAGGCCTTCTTTGGGCGCAACAATGTTGCGCCAACACGCGATGAGTTTGGCAGCTATATGGCTAAAGCTGCTTCTCTGAGATCAGTTGATCTTTCACGGCAAGTTGGAGCTGCAATTGTAACGTCTGAAGGAGATTTGATCTCTGTCGGTTGTAATGAAGTCCCTAAGTACGGAGGCGGAAATTATTGGGATGAAGACGCTGACAAGAAAAGAGACATTGATCTAGGTGGCGAAGCAAATAAGAATGAAATCAACAGAATAATCTCTGATTTTTTGGGTGTGCTTGAGAAGCAAGGAATAATTGCAAAGGGACAAACAGTTAATAGTATTTTGCAAAATGATGGGCACCGAAAAGCGATTAAAGGCTCGTTAATAGCTGGTGTGACAGAATATGGGCGAATGGTGCATGCAGAGATGAATGCCCTGTCTGATGCGGCGCGATTAGGTAGGTCTTTGAAAGGCGCTTCAATTTTCGTAACCACTTACCCCTGTCATAATTGTGCTAAACACCTAATTGCCGCAGGCATAGAGCGGATTGTCTTCATCGAGCCGTATCCCAAAAGTAAAACTGAAAGCCTATTCCAAAATATTGTGGGTCACGATGCTACCGAAAGTGCTAAAGTCAGTATTGAACACTTCTTTGGTATATCTCCTCGACGGTACCGCGACATTTTTGAAAAAGGCTCGCGCCAAACGAAAGAAGGCGAAGTGATTGACTGGTATAAAGGTGAACAAGCACCACGCTTGGGCAATATTGAGGTAGGTGCACCAGCCCGCGTTATTTATGCAGTGCTCGAAAACCTATATGCTGTAGATACGATAAGCACGACTGATTAGGTGTTCCAGCGAGTAAAAAGCCGACAATCACTTCACGCATACCATCTAAATTAAAACCTACTTCTTTTGGCCTTTGCGTAAAGTAACATTTACTTCACGTGTCATCTTTACTCTTAGCATATATTCACGTGAGTTTGAATCGCGCCTTGCGTCCTGCGAATTCCATGCCGATGCAATAATTTCACGGCGTTTGTACGAATATGGCTCGTTTCTGATCCGCTTCATCTACTAACCCTCATTCTTTAGAACGCCGCGTATCTTTGTTGGTGTCATTGTCGCCTTGCAGTGAGCAGTCTTTCGTCGCGTTTTCCCGTTCTTGGCTGTCAAAAACGCGGTCGAACCATCTCCTTTTACCACAAAAGTCTTGAGTGTTCCGTTCTCACTACGTTTCCAACGCCTTTCTTCGCCAACTGTTTCATATTCCCAGTCGAAACAGTTATCCACCTTAGCAAGTTCATTTGCGACCGCTAATGCCGAAAGAAATCTATCGTTTGGACTTGGTTGCAAGCACTGAATGACAACGCTTTTTAGACGATTAGGTATGTGTTCTGGGAATGCCTGTCGGTTCGGATAAATTCCTTGTTCGAGTGCTGAAACAAAAGCCTGTTGATCGCCTCCGAAGGCATCAAATTGCTTTCTCACCGAACTACCACCACAGCACATCCTGTAAAGTGTTAAGCCAAACTGATAGATGTCGTGTTGCAAGTTAAATGGTGGACCTATCACCCTTTCAGGTGGAGCTATAGGCATATAAAACTGGTCCTGCCATGCCTCACCGGCATACATCTGTTTTGCTAGACCAAAATCAGATATGAGAGCTTCACCTCGTTCAGATAGAAGAATGTTGTCAGGTTTAATGTCGAAATGGATCAAACCTTTCGAGTGTATGTTGTGAAGTCCTGACAATAATTGGCATGACAACCTAATTATCTCTCGCACAGTTAGGTTGCGGGATGCCATGAGCGCTGACAGTGAACCCTGTTCAAAAAACGGCAGCGCAACGTAGACGAATTTGTCGTCTTCACAGGAATATAAAACTGGGACGACGTTTTGATGTGCGGTTGCATATAATGCCTTCGCTTCATCAAAATATTCAGAAGCAGATTCCAGCTTTGACTTCGCGATTCTCTTCATCACAATTTCTGCACCAAGCTGGACGTCCTCAACAATATGCGTGGTTGAGTTTTTACCTTCCAGCCCAATCTCGCGAATTTCGTGCCACTCTACTTCCGCTCTCTTATGAGGTCTAAGCATTGTGTTCAGCTCCAAGGGCACATAGGACTGCCTCTCTTTCTTCATTAATCATATTCTGCCAGCCATCGACTTCAAAGGGCACGTTGCCTTCGATCATCGGCTTTAGGTGTGTTCGAGTTAGGCCTAAGCGCGAAGCGATCGATGAAATATGCCCAACATAGTAGCCCTTTAACGGGCTGCTCGCGAATGCCTCTATAATCACACCCTCAATCTGGAGTCTTTTGATATTCATGCGTTGCGAGTTCGGCTCAGTGGCTCTGATTCCGGCTTGCTGAATGTTGTATTCACGAATTATGTCTAGAAAGTTACTTCGGACATATTTAAGTGCTTCGGGCGTATCGAACGCCAACGGCACAACAATCTGATCAATATTCACAACGGAACTGTCTTCCGTATCCACGACAGCGTAGACTACGCTAGATGGTCGGGCTCTAATGCCGATTGTAATCATCTAACCTCACATCGAACGAGAACATAAAGTGAACACACTGGAAACATATGTTCCCTATCCTGTTATTGCAACCTAACTTTATGCATTACTATTACGTAGCCCCCAAAGACAAAACGCTGCGACTATAAATATTCTCTCGACTTGAAATGATCGAACTAGGACGTGAGTTGTTTGCTCTACTTTAGTGCGCTTACCACAACCGATACCTTCTCCTCACCTTGTCAAACCTTTCCTCAATCGGCTTCGGGTGCTCTTTGCTCATTCTTGCGAGCGGCTGAACGTGCTGAAGCATGAATTCTTCGAAGTCGTCGGGCTTCACGTCCGAAAGTGCAGCGCGGGAAACGAAATACCCTAAGAGCTGGGTATCAAACTGACGCCACTTCTCAAACTTGTTGGCATAGATCACATTGCTTGGCTCAACGCCGGTGCGGTGCTCTAGTAGGTTTTCTGCCACCCTATCCCTTACGGCCCTCCAGATGGGCTGTACCGGCCATCGTGCGCGGTTGGTGTCGCCTGTGGGGGTGCAGTAGCGGATTTTCTCGAAGAACTCGTTGAGGGCGTCTCCGATAGTTTCGCGCAGGTCTTGCCAGCTTCGCATTTCATAGCGGTTGCGGAGTTGTTTTGAGCCAAGACGCATTTCAAACCGCCAAATCTGGCTTGCAAAACGATCCTTCAAATCCAACTCGGGTTGGCCCACATCTCGACGGGCTTGGTTCCAGATTGTAAGCCAGCCCGCGTTTTTCTTCTGCATGACTTCGAGGCGCTTGTCGTAGATGGCAAGTTGGCGGTTTGCAATGGCACCGGCGCGAAGGCCGGTCACGCGGTTGCTGCTGGCGAGGGTTTCGGTTTCATCAACGCCGGTGAGTTCGCTTACCTTGGTGTGGGCAGGAACCACAAGCGCTTCTCTGCTTGGTTCGAACCACGGGGCGAGCACATCAACCGCGAAGTCAACGCGGCTCACACGGAGCTGGGTTTCGACGTAGGGGATTTCAAAGGCTTCCATGCAATCACGGAAGTGTTCTTCGGCTCCGTCCAAGCCATGAAGCGCAAGCCCCATGGCGCGGAAATCAACTTTAATCATCGGGTTGTTGGGGATCGGGTTTTCTGGGTCTTGAATGAGCCAGACCGCGCCCAAGTCGCCCGTGTGACAGGTAAAGCCACGCGCCCCTGTTGCGGTGACAGATAGTTTGATCTTACCCAAATCAAGGATGCATTCGGCGCGGGTTTCCCAAGCAAAGGCTTTGGCCGATGCAAGCTCTTGGGCGAAGTCGGGCGGAATGTCGGTGGAAACGGTGAAGGTTAGACCGTCAAAGCCGGAATGAAGGATGTCTATCATGGTTTACGCTGTACCTGCTTTTTGTATTTGTGGAGGGGGGTGTTACAAGACCCCCCATTGTCTCCGCATGTTATTGCGGCGTTCGATGGCTTGAATGTGAGGGAATGACCGGAAGTCGTGCCTCCGGCGGGGCAGTTTGTGTTTTGGGGCCGGATTGAGAAGCCCGACCCCTAAAGTTTCATCGTGTTGAAAGCTGTCTGCTGATCCAGATTTCCGCGCGTTCCGCAACCTTGGCGACGTTCAGAAGATCGGAGTGGAACAGACTTCCTGTGTTCTTCCAGTCGCCCTGAGCGTCCTTGTAGGAGCGGGTAATGTCGACGGAATAGTTCCCGTCATTGTCCCAGATTGTTGCGGTTGTGAGGCCCAATTTGATTTTGTGGGCAGGTAGATTGCTCATGTGTTTTCCTTTTCGAAGTTAAGTTGTCGGCAGACATATGAAGGGCGTGAGGTGACGTTTGACCCCACGCCCTCTAAGAAGCCATCCGGCCCCAAAATCCCGCACGTCGCTGCCAACTCCGTGCGGGCAAAACTGGATTATTCAACGAGCGATAGGCTCGTGTTTGCGACCCGCTTTTCTGCGATCCATTTCTGAAGGTCGCGGCGCGTGTAACGAACCGAACGGCCTGATACTTTGATAAAAAGCGGCCCGCCGCCACGAACGCGCCAGTTCTGGAGCGCCCTTACCGAATAACAAAGGTAATCGGCGGCATCTCTCTCTCCGATAAGCCGGTCGTAGTAGTCTGGATCAATCTGTGTTTGCATCGTTGCCTCACTGCTGTTTGTTTCGATGTAAACAGAATGCAGCGTAAGGCGTTCGCGTTCTAATGGCATAAATGGTCAAATTTTGATCCATTTTCGCCATAGCCTATTTTCTAAGGCCAAAAACGCGCCGTGCGGTGTCGCCGATTGTGTGTGAAGTCGGAAATTGCCGCCCGTTCACCGACCAGAAAAACGCATAGAGAAAATCAAAGAACCTGCCATGATAGGGGCGCTCTTGATCAATCTCGTTATAGCTATATGAGGCCATTGGCACATCACCGGTGAAATACTCGAACACCTTGCCCAGCTTCGTGATTGTATCTTCAAGCGATTGGTTCTGCTTTGGTCGGGCACGGGGGCGCTTGTGTTCGGTTAGAGCGTACTCAACCAATACGTTCAGTTCCGGCAAGGCGGCTTGAAGTTTTTCAACAAGGAACTCGCCATATCCAAGCCCCTCGTTTTCGGTGTCCATTATGGCTTCATCAAAGCCTTCCGGCTCAAGGGCAAATCCTGCTTCCTCAAGCTCCCATTCAGCCGATGGCGGCAAGTGCGAAAGTTGCGCCAATAAAGTAGAAGCAGATTTTTCGATCTTTCCGTATAGCGCCTTGCGCTCTTTCGCGGAGAGTTTAGAAACGCTGCGATTTTTAGGATCGTAGGCTCGGGCGATAAACTCGATCTCGCTTTCAAACTCCGTGGCCATCGGCGCGTCTAAACCTAACGCCTCCCAAAGTTTGCCAATATCTAAGGTAACGGGAGGCGTGGTTGTCGTGGTCATTTCTGCTGTCCTCTAATCTTATGCAAGGGGGGAGCCGTTCTGCGCGGACCTGTTCGGTAACATTACTTTACATAGGGCGGCCTTAATGCTCGCGCTATCTCTATGTAAGGTAACGTTAGCCGACAACACGGAGCGGCGGTCTTCGAATATCGCTACGAACGGAAAGTGCAAGGCGACTTGCAACGGAACCTGCAGCCCGTTGCACATCTTCGTCGGCAAGGTGCGCATATCGTAACGTAGTGGTCAGGTTCTTGTGTCCTAGAATTTCCTTTAGCGTAAACGGATCAATCCCGTCTTGCATCGCAACTGAGGCATAGGTGTGCCGTAGATCGTGAATGCGGACATCTTCAATGCCCGCCAATTTGCGGATTCTTCTCCACGGCTTTTGCAGGTTAATCAGGTGGCTAGTTTCAGACTCGCCTAAGATAACGTAAGGGTTCCCTTCCATGCGCGGTAAGTCGGCCAGAATATCATATGCTTCACGGGGCAGAGGAATGCGCCTCCGGCCCGTCTTGCTGTCGGGGAGTTCCAGATGGTGCGTCGTAACGTTTTCCCATTTGAGGGTCAGAATTTCGCTGTGACGACATCCCGTGTAAATCAGCAGAAGGATTGCAGAGACTGCATAGATTGTCTCTGAGCCATCCTCTAGCGCCTTTGCCAAAACTTCACCAAGCCGTCTTTGTTCATCAGCAGAGAGGTAGCGCTTTTTCTCCTCTTCGCGGAACTTCTTGATGCGTCGAGCAGGGTTTGAGCCAGCATCCCGCAGTCCCCAATCTTCCGCCATATTAAAGAGCTTGGAGAGCATGCTTGCCGCACGATTGGCTTGATAAGGCGTTTCACGCAAGCCGTGGTGAAAGGCGACGACATCAGCGCGCGTTACTTCGTTGATCGCAATCAGGCCAAGTTTGGGCCGGATAAAACGGCGGATGATGCTGCGATAGTCGCGAGCGGTAGTCGGTTTGCAATGTTGGTCGACGTATTCATCCAAGAATCGGTCGCAGAGGCCCGCAACGGTTGGTGCGTGGCGTTTGGCGTGTTTTGCGGCGGAAGGGTCAGCTCCGCCCGCAATCTCTCCCAACAGCTTCCTCGCGCGTGTGCGGGCTTCATCTGCAGTTACGTTCCCATGTTGTCCAAGTGTAATGCGGCGGCTGCGTCGACCAGAGCGATATTGCACGACAAAGGCTTTTCGCCCCGAGGGATAAACACGAACACCAAAACCGCGAATGATCTGGTCCCAGATGATGTACTCTTTATCTGTGACCTCTAGCGCTTCGACACTGCGTTTTGTGATTTTGAACATATCCACTCTCTCCCTCTCGTTTGCCCTGAAATCCGAAAACTCTACGGAAGCATTAGGCGGCGAAGTGTGGCGTTATTCATGAAAGGTTGGCGCGGCGTCAGTCAATATAAATATTTGTTTTTGCTGTATTTTTGTCAGTTTAGCGCAGTGTGGAGTAGGTGGTGAAAACATCCCTGAGAGCCCTTTTAATCAGTAGGTCGATGGTTAGAACCCATCACGGCTCACCACTTTTTCTCTCAGATTATTGGGTGATGTGGTGTTCCTGTTTGTGCGCCGAAAGCGCATCGTTTCTTCTACGGAAGCAGTTCGTCTCGTATGCGTTGGACGTAAACCGCAATGACGTGCTCTAGATTATTTTCTTTGCGATGAACGTCTGTAGCGACGAATCAAATATTTACTAGCTTTGGGAGTTCGGTAGAGAAATCTACATCAATGGCGATTCAGCTGTTACTTGCTCGCAATGTATGTCGCGATTGCTTGATATCCGTAGAGCTGCCCTGCTCTTAGTCGCCGATCATGTTCGCCGACGAGGGCTTCGGCTAAGTCTTTGCCGATTTCGCCGCGTTCCGCCATCAAGCGGGTGGCTTCGGTGACCCACGGTAGCATTTGCTCTTTTGATGTAATGACGCGGCTCGTGATGTCGAAATGCTCGACACTGAACCCAGCTGCGCTGGTGAGTGGCCCCAATTTTGCGACGATGTGGGCGTCAGTTACGAACTCGCTTACGAACGCCTTGGCGCAAATGTCGAGTGGGTCATTCGGGAAGCTTCCTAGTGCGGCCTTGGAAAAATCTACGTCGCAGATGACAAGCTTGCCGCCAGGCTTCAGAACCCGAAAGCCTTCGTTAATAAGGGCTGACGGGGCAACCACATGGGACAGCACAGTGTGCATCACCACGTTGTCTACGGATTCGTCTTCCAGCGGGAGCGCCGCGCCATCAGCGGCTTCGAATGACAGGTTCTCAAGCCCTGTTACGCGCTGCTGGGCCTCTTTGACAAAACCCTGGGATGGTTCATAGCCGACAACTTTGGTTGGATGGGCAAACGCAGCAATCCGCCTCGTAACCGCCCCAGCCCCTGCACCAACTTCGATTGTGAGGCCAGATGGTTCGAATGTGAGCCGTGCGAGATAATCGGCCACAATCTTCTCCATTTTGGGATCTGACTGACGCTGATCCATTGAATCCGCAAAGAGCCGAATGAACTCGGCGCCAGCGGCATCAACGTCTTGAAATGGATCGGCCATAAGAAAGCTTCCAAAAAATGTCGTGTAATAATGTTACGAGTATGCCCTAAATTGGCTAAAAAGTTTAGAAAAACGTGAATGCCCGTTTGAGCGAGTGCTGAGTGACGTCCGACAGGCCCAGCGCGCGCAGCTCTTTAGTGTTGCAAAACGAAGTGTTTTCAATCGGGTGGGCATAGCACTATGCTACGGCCAAACAGCGAAACGAGAAAGCGGATAATATGCGCACAGCATTGGTAACGGGGTCAGCAGGGTTCATCGGGTTTCATCTGTGCCAGACGCTGCTTGATGAAGGCTTCAAGGTTGTCGGGCTTGATGCGCTGACGGATTACTATGATGTTTCGCTCAAGGAAAAGCGGCACGCGCTGCTTGAACATCCGAATTTCACGCCAGTTGTGGCGCGCCTTGAAGAGCCGGAATTGCTGATGTCTCTATTTGCGGAGTATCGGTTCGATGTTGTTGTGCATCTCGCGGCTCAGGCTGGTGTTCGGTACTCGATTGATGCGCCGCGCACTTATCTTGAGTCTAACCTGATCGGTACATTCGAATTACTAGAATCGGCGCGGGCCTATCCTCCTGCGCATATGCTCTTGGCCTCTACAAGTTCGGCCTATGGGGCGAATACAAAGATGCCCTATGCTGAAACGGATAAGTCTGATGCGCAAATGTCGTTCTATGCCGCTACGAAGAAGGCCAATGAGTCCATGGCCCATTCTTATGCGCATCTGTATGATTTGCCGATCACCATGTTTCGCTTCTTTACGGTCTATGGTCCATGGGGGCGGCCGGATATGGCGCTGTTTAAATTCACCAAGGCTATTCTCGAAGGTTCCCCGATTGATGTTTACAACAACGGGGATATGCGGCGCGACTTTACCTATGTAACCGATCTCGTGGCGGCGATCCGTCTATTGGTTGACGCAATTCCCGAACGGCCCGCAAGCGAGGGCGATATTGCCAGCTATGATAGCCTTTCGCCCGTGGCGCCGTTCCGCGTGGTGAATATCGGCAATTCGGAACCGGTTCAGCTTCTTGATTTCATCGACGCAATTGAAGAGGCCATCGGGATCAAAGCCGAGCGCAATATGATGCCGATGCAGCCAGGTGATGTGCCTGCGACTTGGGCAGACGCAACACTCTTGCAAAAGCTTACGGGTTATACCCCGAAAACAGATGTGGCCAAGGGCGTTGCCGCCTTTGTTGATTGGTACAAAGAGTTTTATAAGGTTGGGTAAGAGGCGTTAGAGCTTCGGCCCGAACTCGCCCAAAACCTTGCCATAGAGATTGCGTTTGAATGGCACAATTGACTCGATCAATTTGTCGGGCGCCATCCAGCACCATTCTGAAAACTCCGGCACTTCGGTTTCGATATTGATGTCCGAATCCGTCCCGTTGAAACGCATCAAAAACCACAGCTGTTTCTGGCCGCGGTACTTGCCTTTCCACAATTTGAGCGAAAGGTCGTGCGGCAGGTCGTAGGGAAGCCAATCTTGAGTTTGGGTTTCGATCGTCACCTTATCGGCCTCGACACCTGTTTCTTCCCAAAGCTCGCGGAGTGCGGCGGCCTCCGGCGCTTCGCCATCGTCGATGCCGCCCTGTGGCATCTGCCAGGCTGGCGGTTCATGTGCGGGGCGGTCATTGCGCTGGCCTGCGAAAATCAAGCCGTCTTGGTTCACAAGCATAACGCCCACGCAGGGGCGGTAAGGGCGTGTGTCGGGATTTGAAACTGTCATGGAAAACGCCGGTGTAAGGCGGGTCCGGCCGAGGCCGAACCCGTGTTTCTTTAGTCTTCGAGGTCGAGTGCGGAAAGACCGTGCAGGAGGTCAATCGCATAAGAAAGTTGGTAATCCTCATCCCGCAGCTTTGCCGCTTCTTCGGCTTTCGCTTCTTCTTCCTCAAGCTGACGACGCTCGTCCTCTGTCATGGAGTCGTTGCTGAGGCTGCCACGCAGATCAGCTTCAGAGCGAAGGCGTGGTGAGTCATCCTCTTCCTCTTCTTCGGCGAGTGGATCTCGGCGGGGTTGCTCAACAATGATATTGGGCGAAACGCCAAGCGCCTGAATGGAGCGGCCCGATGGCGTGTAATACCGAGCGGTGGTCAGGCGCATCGCGCCGTCGCCCTTGAGCGGCATGACCGTTTGAACCGAGCCCTTACCAAAGCTCTTTGTGCCAACCACAATCGCGCGGCGGTGATCTTGAAGGGCACCGGCAACGATTTCCGAGGCAGAAGCAGAGCCGCCGTTGATCAACACAACAATCGGTTTGCCTTGGGCCAGATCGCCAGGGCGCGCATTGAACCGCTCGCCATCTTCGGCGCTGCGGCCACGGGTCGACACGATTTCACCAGCCTCAAGGAAGGCGTCCGAAACCAGAACCGCTTGTTCGAGCAAACCGCCTGGGTTGTTACGAAGGTCAACTACGAACCCTTCGACATTCTCGATGCCGCCGGCTTCTTCGATTTGCTCTTCGATGCCTTCTTTGAGGTTTTCGAATGTTTGGTCGTTGAATGTTGTCACGCGCAATACGATGGACTCACCTTCTGTGCGGGTCCGTACAGCTGTGAGCTTGATTGTGTCGCGGATGATCGAAACGTCAAATGGCTCGGGCACATCCTCGCGTACGACTGTGATGATGATCTCGGAACCAACAGGGCCGCGCATCATCTCAACTGTTTCGTCGAGTGTGAGGCCCAGAACGCTGGCACCATCTACGTGGGTAATGAAATCGCCAGCTTCGATACCTGCGGCATCCGCGGGAGTGTCATCAATCGGGGACACGACTTTCACAAAGCCCTCTTCCTGCGTCACCTCAATGCCAAGGCCGCCGAACTCGCCGCGCGTCTGTTCGCGCATGTCGTCGAAATCGGCGGGGGGTAGATAGCTGGAGTGCGGATCAAGTGACGTGAGCATGCCATTGATCGCGGCTTCGATCAGGTCGGCTTCGTCAACTTCTTCGACGTATTGGCTGCGAATGCGTTCAAACGCGCTGCCGAATAGGTCGAGTTGTTCATAGATTGTGCTTTTGGATTCTGCTTCCTGCGCCAGCAAAGGCGCCGCGACTTGGGTTGTCACGATTGCGGCGAGCACCGCGCCGCCTGTTGCCGCCATTAAGAACTTTTTCATACCGTCTATTCCTTTGTCACAGCAAACCACGGAGCCGGATCAACCGGTGCGTTGCCCTGTCTTACCTCTATATAAAGCGTTTCCGAGCGTTGAGCGCCACTCCCTTCCGTAGAATTTTGTAAAAACTCTTCTGCATTCGGGGATTTTCCACCCATCAAACCAATCGCCGTGCCGCCTGAAACGACTTGGCCGACCTCACCATACACCTCGTTCATGCCCGCGATAACCATGAGAGTGCCGGATTGCGGTTCAAGGATCATCACATTTCCGTAGTCCAGAAGCGGGCCACGGTAACGGATCGTTGCAGGGACTGGCGCGGTTACAAGTGCGAGCGGTTGAGTGCCGAGGAGTAAGCCAGGGCGGCGGATGCCCGCGGCGTCGGCTTCGTTAAATCGGCGCAAAACAGTTCCGCTTGCGGGGAGCGGCAGCGTGCCTTGGAGCGCGTCAAAGTCGAGACGCAGAGCAGCAGGCTCTTCCTCATCTGGGACAAGTCCGCTGGCGAAGGCTTCAAGCGTTTCGCTGCTTTGTAAGAGTGTGTGCAGATGTTCCGGCTCGTCCAAAAAACGTTGTGGCAGGTCGTCACGGTCGGAAATTGCTTGCGAAAGCTGCGCGCGAGCTTGTTGCGCGCCGAACAGTCCCTCACGGAGGCTATCGACAGCGCTTTCCTGAAGCGCGCGAAGCGTGGCGACCTCATGAAGCTGTGCGCGCAGCCCTTCGACCTTGGCTTGCAGGCTCGGCGTCACATCGGAGAGCATCATCCCTGTTCGCGCTGTTCCCAGTGGTCCGGCAGGGTGAAGAAGTAGGAGGGGCGTGGGCGAGGATTGCATGGATTGCAAAACCCCGATCAGTTGCGCGACCTCCTCGCGACGGGCCTCGAATTCAAGTTCGATGGCACGTTCACGGATCGTGGCACGGCGCAATCCCTCGCGCATCGCCGAAAGTCCTTCCTCGAAAGCCTCGACCGTTTGGGTCAGAGCCGCGACCCGATCACTCGCTTTCTCGGCTTCGTCCAGCGCCAAAGTTGCTTCGCTTATCTGTTGCGAGGCGCGGCGGGCAGCATGGGCCGGATCCACTTCGGCAAGCGCCGGAGTGGTCGACAGCAAAATAAGGGCTAAGGCCCGAATGGCGGCGCCTAGCTTCATGTGATGATGAGAGTCTCGCCTGTCATTTCAGCGGGTTTTTCAAGCTCCATCAAATCAAGCACGGTCGGCGCAAGATCAGACAGCCGCCCAACGCGAAGCGATGCGCCCTCTGGCCCGCCAAAGAGCGCGACAGGAACCGGATTAACCGTATGCGCCGTATGTGGTCCGCCGGTTTCGGGATCAACCATGGTTTCACAGTTGCCGTGATCAGCGGTGATAACCATCGCGCCGCCAGCCTTTTCGAGCGCGTCCAGAACGCGGCCAAGTCCGCGATCAACGGCCTCGCAGGCTTTGATCGCCGCGCCAAGATCGCCCGTATGCCCAACCATATCTGGGTTGGCATAGTTGGTGACGATCAGGTCATATCCGGCCTCTATGGCCTCAACGAATTTGTCTGTTACCTCATCGGCAGACATCTCTGGCTGAAGGTCATAGGTCGCGACCTTTGGCGAAAGCGGCATGCAGCGATCTTCGCCTTTTTCTGGCTCTTCTTTGCCGCCATTCAAGAAGAAGGTCACATGCGGGTACTTCTCGGTTTCGGCAAGGCGGAACTGCTTTAGGTCGTGCTTCGCGACCCATGCGCCGAGCGTGTTTACAAGGTTCGCCTTGGGGAAGCACACATCCACATAGGCGTTATGGGCGTCTGAATAGGGAACCATTCCGAGGAATGCCGCAAGCTTAGGGCGGGTGCCGGTTTCGAAGGCGTCAAAATCCGGCTGACCGATCGCTGCGAGGATTTCGCGCGCGCGGTCGGCGCGGAAGTTGAGACAGAAAATGCCATCGCCATCGACGACGCCTTCAAAGCCTTCAAGAACAGTTGGCGCGATGAATTCGTCGGTTTCGCCGCGTGCGTATGCCTCTTTGACAGCCTGCTCAGCGTTTGCAGAGCGAAGCCCTTGTGCCTTGATCATTGCGTTATAGGCCTGTGAAACGCGCTCCCAGCGATTGTCGCGATCCATGGCGAAGTAGCGGCCAATGACGGTCCCGATCCGTGCGGTCTCGGGCAGTCCGGCGAGCAGCGTTGCGATGAATTGATCCGCCGATTTCGGCGCAACATCGCGGCCATCGGTGATTGCGTGGACAACGCAGGGAAGGCCCGCATCGGCAACAGCCTTGGCTGCGGCAATGATGTGCGCGTGATGCCCGTGAACACCGCCATCGGAAACAACGCCCATAAGATGCGCGGTTCCGCCAGTTGATTTCAGCGTATCGATGAATTTTGTCAGAGCCGCGTTTGAGAAAAAGCTGCCGTCCTCGATTGCGAGGTCGATTTGGCCGAGGTCCATTGGAACGACCCGCCCTGCACCGATATTAGTGTGGCCCACTTCGGAGTTGCCCATCTGCCCCTTGGGCAAACCGACGTCTGGTCCGTATGTGGTTAGTGTCGCAGAGGGGCCTTCGCGCATGATGCGGTCGAAATTGGGTGTATGGGCAAGAAGCGGGGCGTTTGCCTCTTTGGAGTCGCTTTGGCCCCACCCGTCAAGAATACACAAAACAATTGGTTTTTTCGGGCTCATAGATCTCTCGTTTCTTGAAGTTGCTTTGTTCTACGCAGCGCAAGCGACAAGGGCAAGCGCGCAAGGGAACGCTAAACAAATCAGCTTAGACCTGTGGCCATATCAGGCACGATGATAAGGAGAACCCGCAAGAATTGTTGCTGCGCGGTAAAGCTGTTCCGTCAGCATGACCCGCGCCAGCATGTGCGGCCAGACCATTGCCCCGAAAGAGAGCCGGAAATCTGCGGAAGCCCGTAGCGATTTGGCAAGGCCATCCGCGCCACCAATAACAAAGGCAACATCGCTTTGCCCGTCATCGCGCCAATGCGCAAGCGTCTGTGCAAAGGTCGGGCTTGGGATGACTTTGCCACGTTCATCAAGGATCGCGACGATTGCATTATCTGGTATGACGCGGGATAAGAGGCGCGCCTCCTCTTCGGAGCCGAGCCCCTTTTTATCCTCGACTTCATGCACTTGAACCGGCCCGAGCGACAAGGCGCGGCCCGTTCGGTCAAAACGTGTCAGATAATCGTCGATTAGGTCGCGTTCAGGGCCAGAGCGAAGTCGCCCAACGGCGCAGATATGAACGCGCATAAGAGTGCCTTAGGACAGCGAGGTTGGATCCGCAGAGCCCGGTACGCCAGACTGCCACATCTTTTCAAGCTGGTAGAACTCGCGCACTTCGGGGCGGAATACGTGAACGATCACGTCGCCCGCGTCTACCAGAACCCAGTCGCCTTGGCCCTTGCCTTCGAGCTTGGAGAAATAGCCCATCTTTTGTTTGATCCGGTCCGAAAGCTTCTCGGAGATCGCGGAGACCTGACGCGAAGAACGGCCCGAGCACACAACCATTGTGTCGGCCATCTGAGACTTTCCGGTCAGATCGATAATGACAACATCCTCGGCTTTGTCATCTTCAAGAGACTCCAGAACAAGCTCCAAAAGCGCCTTGCTTTTTGCCATGTCCGAAGCAGATTTGCTGCTGGCCGATCCTTTGGCCGCGTCAGATGTTTGAGACAGTGTCCTGCCCTCCGTAATGCGCACCTAGAGAAAGGGTGCCGAGAATACTCGAAAGATACCACCGAATTAAGGGAATCTCAATCGTCAGGGCAGGGGGAATAGGCCTATGTCGGCGGAATGGCAACAGCACAACGATGCATTTGCCACTTTGACGCAAGATCGGGCGGAAAAACGCTTAAATCCGAATGAATTGGCCTAGTCGGAAGCGCCTTTTGAAGGCGGAGAAATCGGTTCGACCGCAGAAACTCCGTCCTGTGGGTCGTTGAGAACCCGAACCTCGCGTTGGGGGAACGGTATCGAGATGCCGTGTTCTTTAAACGCATCCCAAAGCGCCAGATAGACTGAACCGCGCACATTGGTGAGACCGCGGGTTGGGTCGGAAATCCAGAAACGCAGGATGTAGTCGACCGAGCTGTCGCCAAACCCGACGATATGGCACACGGGCGTGTGGGTGCGGGTCAAAACGCGCTGCACGCGTCCGGCGGCTTCGCAGGCGATTTGGCGCACTTGGTGTGGGTCGTCTGTGTAGGCTGTACCGAAAAAGATATCGAGCCGAACGTAGGCATCTGAATGGGACCAGTTGACCACCTGTCCGGTAATCAAATCCTCGTTCGGGATAAGGTATTCCTTGCCGTTCCGCGTAACGACCGAAACGTATCTTGCACCGAGCGCGTTGATCCAGCCGAAGGTTTCTCCCAATGAGATAACATCACCGGGTTTGATCGACTTATCCAGCAGGATGATGACACCAGACACGAGGTTGGACACAACCTTCTGCAGACCAAAACCGAGGCCAACGCCGATTGCACCGGAAAGTACCGCAAGCCCCGTTAGATCAAAGCCAACCGCCTTAAGCCCGAAGAAGAAAGCAGCACCGTAAAGAAGGACTTGCATCGCCTTCACGAACAGCACCTGCATAGACGGGGAAATATCATCGTTGGATTTGATCCTTGATGCCGACATGCGCGCAATAAGCCGAACCACAGCGAGAAGGGCCGCGAGAATGACGAACGCTTTGATCACGTCCAGAAGTGATAATCGTGCCTCACCCGTGTTGATCGCGACCGAATCCAGCAACGAGGAAATCGAGTCTAATGCGCCCGTAAAATGAAGCGTGACATATATCCATGCGCTCCATACCACGATCCGTCGCAACAGTCGGTTGTGGATGACCCGCGCGGCCAAAGACACCACCAGCCATGCTGTCGCGATCGACGCGACGATACGCAAAACGTAGGTTCGTGAATACCACGTGACTTCCTGCATGAAGAAAATTAACGCCCAGATCATCACGACAAATAGAATGAGCCGCATCCGTTTGTGGAGGATCAGGGATAGACGCAATTGCCATTTACGCCACCCGCGCCGCGCGCGGAGCCATTCGCGCACATTTTGGCGGGTAAGGTATTCGATGCCATATGCAATCGCGATCAGCAGAAGGATCAGCAAAACCTGATAAAGGCGCCAGCCGAGTGTCACAAAGGTCGCACCAAACTCCAGAGCTTCGGCTGACAGGGCCTGAACCTGTTCCGGCAAGGATTGTGCAACTGCTTCGTTCGGGTCTTCGTTATCCATAGTCCCTCATGCTCGCACGGGAATCTTTGCACAGGGAGGGGCGATGCGACAAGGGTTTCAGGTGTCTGCTCAAGGGATTGTGCGCAAGCCAGCTTGTAGATTGCTTGACGGAACCTCCGAAATATCGCTCTCAGACGCATCCAAGAAGAGCGAAAGCCGTTGCGAGACTCGGCTAAAGCTTATATGGCAACGGCATGAAACGGATTTACGAAGTAGATGACCACGCCTTTTTGCCTTGGCGGTTTTACGGTCAATCCCTGTCTATCAACGCCGACCTATAGGTTTGGCGCGCCATTGGCGCGAGCCAGAATCCGGAAGGGTGCGCCCTTCTCATGACTTTTCCAGCAACGACGGGAGCGGACCATGTCCCCCAAAACACTCTATGACAAAATCTGGGATGCGCATATCGCGCATGAGGCCGAAGACGGCACAACCCTTCTCTATATTGATCGCCACCTTGTTCACGAAGTGACAAGCCCGCAAGCCTTTGAAGGGCTGCGGATGGCAGGCCGCACAGTGCGCGCGCCAGAGAAAACAATCGCGGTGCCAGATCACAACGTGCCGACCACAGAAGACCGCGTAAACGGTATCGACAACGAAGAGAGCCGTATTCAGGTTGAGGCCCTTGACCAAAACGCCAAGGATTTCGGTATCCACTATTACCCTGTGTCTGATGTGCGCCAAGGTATCGTACATATCGTTGGCCCAGAGCAGGGCTGGACCCTTCCGGGCATGACTGTTGTGTGCGGCGACAGCCACACCGCGACCCACGGTGCGTTTGGCGCGTTGGCGCACGGCATCGGAACATCCGAGGTTGAGCACGTTCTGGCAACACAGACGCTCATCCAGAAGAAATCCAAGAACATGAAGGTCGAAATCACCGGCAAGCTGAAGCCGGGTGTAACTGCGAAAGACATTACTCTTGCGGTTATCGGCGAAACAGGTACCGCAGGCGGCACTGGTTATGTGATCGAATATTGCGGCGAAGCGATCCGCGATCTTTCGATGGAAGGCCGCATGACCGTTTGTAACATGGCCATTGAGGGCGGCGCACGCGCGGGCCTGATTGCGCCGGATGAAACCACTTACGAATATGTAAAAGGCCGTCCGCACGCTCCGAAAGGCGCGCAATGGGATGCGGCTCTTGCATGGTGGAAAACGCTCTACACAGACGAAGACGCACATTTCGACAAGGTCGTGACGCTTAAGGGCGAAGATATCGCGCCTGTCGTAACTTGGGGCACATCTCCTGAGGACGTGCTGCCGATCACTGCGACCGTTCCAAACCCGTCCGACTTTAGCGGCGGCAAAGTCGAGGCCGCACAGCGCGCGATCGAGTACATGGGTCTTGAGGCAGGGCAAAAGCTCACCGACATCAAGATCGACACGGTATTCATCGGGTCTTGCACCAACGGCCGGATCGAAGACCTTCGCGCCGCAGCAGAAGTCCTCAAAGGCAAAAAGATCGCGGATGGTATGCGGGCTATGGTTGTTCCTGGCTCTGGTCTTGTGCGTGCGCAAGCCGAGGAAGAAGGCATTGCGCAGATCTTCATTGATGCAGGTTTCGAGTGGCGTATGGCAGGTTGTTCCATGTGTCTCGCCATGAACCCAGACCAACTCGCACCGGGCGAGCGTTGCGCGGCAACGTCAAACCGGAACTTTGAGGGACGTCAGGGTCGCGGCGGACGTACGCATCTGCTATCTCCACAAATGGCGGCTGCCGCAGCGGTGACCGGTCATTTGACAGATATTCGCGACCTCACATAACGGAAGGCGCGACTTTTATTGAGGAGATACGAAGATGAAAAGTTCAATGAGCTGGATAATTCTTGGTGCATTTATGGTTCTCGGCGGCGTGTTCGCGCTACTGAATCCCTTTGCGGCATCACTTGCAGTAACAGCACTGGTCGGGTGGTTCTTCCTGATCGGGGGCGCGTTTGCGCTGTTCGCTGGTTTTAAGGGCGAAGGCTCCGGCACGTCCAAAGTTCTGAATATCCTACTTGCCGTCTTTTTCATTCTTGCGGGTATCTCGCTTCTCGCCAACCCATTCAAAGGCCTGATCACACTGACAGTGCTTTTGGGTATTCTGTTCATGGTTACAGGCGTCATGCGCCTCTACCTGAGCTGGTTGCTGCGCGGAGAAAAATTGTTCTGGGTGATGCTCATTACGGGCGCCGCCTCTGTCATCATTGGCTTTATGGTCCTGAATCAACCGCTGGAAGCAGCTTCGAGCTTGCTGGGCATCTTGCTCGCAATCGAGCTGCTCTCTGATGGCATTGGTTCCATTGCGTACGGTATAATCCTGCGCAAAGCCAATAAGGCCTAGCAAATCAAGGGGGCGAAAGCCCCCTCCACGGAGACTGAAATGGAAAAATTCGAGAAAATTACGGGTGTTGCGGCGCCTATGCCGTTGATCAATATCGACACAGATATGATCATTCCCAAACTGTTTCTCAAAACTATCAAGCGGTCCGGTCTGGGCGTAAATCTCTTTGACGAGATGCGTTACGACGATGACCGCAACGAGATTCCGGATTTTGTTCTGAACAAGCCGGCCTATCGTGATGCCGAAATTATCATCGCAGGCGATAACTTCGGTTGTGGCTCCTCGCGGGAACATGCCCCTTGGGCCATCAAGGATTTCGGAATCCGCTGTGTGATTTCCACAAGCTTTGCCGACATCTTCTTTAATAACTGCTTCAAGAACGGCATTTTGCCGATCGTTCTTCCCGAAGCCGAGCGCGACTTCCTGATGAAAGATGCGGAAAACGGCTCTAATGCGCGGATGACGATTGACCTTGAAGCACAGGAAATCACGGCCTCAGACGGCACGGTGATCTCCTTTGAAGTGGATGCGTTCAAAAAGCACTGCCTTCTCGAAGGTCTCGACGATATCGGCCAGACAATGGCGAAAGTCGACTCAATCGCGAGTTTCGAGAAGCAGGCGGAAGTAAGCCGACCTTGGGTTTAACGTTAACCCAGGGATTGTTCACCTCATAGGTGACCGACATAGGTTCTCTACAAGATATTGGGGTGTGCGGAATATCTGCGCACCCCGTTTTTTTGAATGATGCAATCTCGCACCAGTTCTTCCATGAAATTGCCTTAAATTTTTTGTCAAACTTAACCATTACTTGCGACGATACTGGAAAGTGGGCAAAAATTGGCTGAAGAAGAAACTATCCGTCGTGAAGTACGGAACGAAGTTGGACTAAAAAAACGCGTAAAAGGTGTTTTGGGCCAACCAAAGGGTAGATGGGCTGTGTTATCTCGACTGACTGGCGCCGCAGTGCGCGCGATATTGGTGGCCATACTGATTGCCACGCCGTCGATCGTGTTGCCGCACACGCATAGCGATGCAAACCAGATCGTCGCCCTGATTTCTATTTTCGCCGCGATTCTCGTCATGATTGAGTATGCGTCGGTTTATCCGAGCCTGATCGAGTTTCGTGATGCGCCGCCGTTCAACCGGATCCGCTATGTCAGCCTCATGCTGATGGTTTTCCTTCTGTCGCAGATCATGGCCGTTTCCGGCAATCCAAGTACGTTGGCTGAGTTTACCTATGCCGTCGGTACGGTGATCGGCATGGCGATGGATTTCCCCTATAGCCCCGTGCGCTTGTTTGTTCTGGCTGTTCCTGATGGTGCGACGATCGAGCAAATTTCCCTTGTTCGAACAGCGGCTGGACTTTGCTATCTGATCTCACTCGTATCGCTTGCTGTTTTCCTCATTATTATCCGCATGGGCCGTTGGCCATCACGCGGCGCAAGCTTCAACGTATGGGTAAACCTGCCAACGTTTGACCCGACCGCTGGCGGAGATGTTGTTGATCGTCTGACACGCGATTCTCGGCTGAACGTCATTCTTGGCTTCTTGCTGCCATTCGTAATTCCAGCGGCGATGCAGACTGCATCCAGCCTCTTTGACAGTTTCACTTTTGCTTCCCCTCAAACGATGATCTGGACGATTTCGGCATGGTCCTTCCTTCCTGCAAGCCTCTTTATGCGTGGTATCGCAATGGCGCGGATCGCGGCCATGATCGCGGAAAAACGGCAGTTCCTTACTGCGCAGCAAGACGGGCTTGTCTTGGCTTAGCGCTGTCTCTCGCCCTCGCGGGCGGCGCATCTGCGGCGGACAGGGTTCGCCTCGCTATCTATACAGTCGATTTTGAGCGAAAGGGCCCAGGGCTCTTCCTAAGAGATATGCGTGCAGGGAAGGCGCAGGATGCCAGACGGGCCGCTGCCGTGATCGCGCATGTAAATCCTGATGTACTCGTTCTGGCTGGAATAGATTACGACCACGGCCTTGCCACGCTCGGTGTATTTGCTGATGAGCTTTCAAGAGCGGGCGTTGACTATCCCCATCATTTTGCGCAGCGGCCAAATACCGGAATGCCGACGGGGCTTGATGTAAATGGTGATGGGTATTTTGGTGATGCCGTGGATGCGCAGGGCTATGGGCGTTACTCTGGCGAGAAGGGCTTGGCCATTCTTTCGCGGTATCCGTTTTTGCGTGATGAGGCGCGTGATTTCTCAGAGTACCTATGGCGCGATCTACCTGATGCGAACCTGCCCGAAGTTGATGGCAACCCGTACTATTCTGATGAGGTGTTAGCGGTTCTTCGTTTATCCACCACGGCGCATTGGGATGTGCCGATTGAAACGGGCAACGGGCCGCTGCACCTCCTGACGTATTACGCCACACCGCCGGTTTTTGACGGTCCAGAAGACCGCAACGGCAAGCGCAACGCTGATGAGACGCGGTTCTGGACGAAATACCTGAATGGTGAACTTTCGGAACAACCTGCCAATGCGCCATTTGCTTTGATCGGAAATGCTAACCTCGATCCGCATGATGGCGATGGCAAAGGCGCAGCTATTGCGGAACTGCTCGCGCATCCCTCGCTTCAAGATCCAAAGCCCGCAAGCGTGGGCGGAGTCGAGGCCGCCAATGCATCGCATTCTGGCGACCCCGCCCTCGATACAGCCGCGTGGCCCGAAAACGACAAACTCCCGGGGAACTTGCGGGTAGAGCATGTTCTCCCTTCTCGCGATCTGAAGGTTCTGGACGCTGGTGTGTTTTGGCCGGAAACCGGAACTGAAGAGGTAAGCTTGATTGCCGAGGGCGAAGGGATAACGCGTCATCGGCTTGTTTGGGTCGATATCGAGATGCCCTAGGCGGCGAATTCTTTGGCCATGAGAGAAGTTGGGACTTCGGCGCAAAGAATGTCCGTCTCGGCTGTAGGCGTAAACTCGGGCAACAGTTCTGCGAGTCGCTTGCCGCAGAGGCTATGAGGCGTCTCGCTAAGGTATCGCATCTCGAGCAATTCATACGCGAGCGTCCAAAATGGCGAGGCCACATGGAGCGTCCACCATGGGAATTTCTTGATGCTGATGTGACGTCCTGTCGCCATCTCTAATGCGCTTCGCAAGTCCTGCATTGTGATTGTCACGCTGGGCGCGGGGACATCTTCAAACTGTTGCAAAGTATCTCGTTTCTCTGCAAGCATTACCGCCGCGCGAGCCCAATCGGGCAAGTAGCTAAACGAGCGAGGGCAATCTACGGGCCCCATCGTCATGAGCTTGCCTTTGCTCAGCTTAGAAAGAAACACCAGACTCATGAGCGTGTCTGAAGGCGCGGAATCAATGAAGTCGCCAGCGCGAAGGATGAGCGTTTGCACCCCGTCACGCGCGGCGCTCCGATACTGTTGCTCCATTTCAATGCGGATTTTGCCTTTGCGGGTCTCGGCTCTTTGCGGGGTGTTAGGCCCCCATGCGCCGGGCGTGTTGCCATAATTATAAACGTTGCCAGGAACGATAACCATCGCGCCGCTCTGCTTGGCGGCTTCAATAATTTGCGCTGTGTAGCGCGGCACTTCCGTTGCCCAGTTGCGATAGGCGGGCGGGTTGAAGCCATTCACGATGACGTCTGCGCCCGTTGCGCTTTCGCAAAGGTTATCACTTGCACGATTGAATGTCCGAACCTGCCAACCGGCCTTTGTGAATGCCGCGTTCGCGTGGCGGCCGATCTTGCCTGTGGCACCTGCGATGAGAACTGTTTTAGACATTTTGAACCTCTTTGCTGAAATGCGTTGAGGCGAAAGTATGCATTCACTATTGTCGGGTAAATTGGCTGTAATCGGATATTGGGTATTCATTTATGAATGATAAGGCGTTTGCCTCAATCGATTGGACTTTGATCCAATCCTTTGTTGCGGTTGCTGAGTGCGGCTCGCTTACGGCAGCTGCGCAAAGGCTCCGTGCGAGCCAACCAACAATTGGGCGGCACATCTCGCAAATTGAAAGCAGTTTGGGCGTTGTTTTGTTTTCGCGCGTGCATCGGGGGTTGGAACTTACAGCAGAGGGCGAGGCACTTCTCCCCGCAGCTCGTGACATGAAGGCCGCAGCGGCGCGGCTCTCGCTTGCTGCCGCGGGCCAAACACAAAATCTTTCTGGAGTTGTGCGGATAACAGCATCTGTATTCGTCTCCCATTACATCCTGCCGCCATTGCTCGCAGAACTGCGCGCGATGGAGCCGGATATAGAGATTGAGCTTCATGCCAGTGACAGCACCGACAACCTGTTGTTTCACGAAGCGGACATTGCATTGCGGATGTACCGCCCAGAGCAACTTGATACGATCACGCGCCATATCTGTGATTTCGACGTGGGTATATACGCCGCTAAAACCTATTTGGCGCGCCGTGGAGTGCCGCAGGATCGAGACAAATTGATGGCGCATGATTGGGTGGGATATGACCGGAACGATCTGATGATCAAAGGGATGCGTGCCGTCGGCTGGACGGTGGATCGCAGCTTCTTCAAGATCCGGTGTGACAATCAATCGGCCTATTGGCAGCTTGTTCAGGCAGGGTGCGGCGTTGGCGTGGCGCTAAAATGCGTTGCACAACACTGCGCGGAAGTTGAGCAAATCTTGCCCGAGGTAGAGGTGCCGCCACTGCCGGTTTGGTTGACCGCACCAGAGGCATTGCGCAAGTCTCCCCGCATCCGCCGTGTGTTTGATTTTCTTGCTGAGAAGCTGGTTGACGTGGGTGGCGCTTGAATTTCGCCGCAACCCGCGATAAGCCCCTTGCAACCCTGTAATACCACACTTTTCAAGCAATCGAGGACTCCATGAGCAACCCATCTATCCTGATCCTGCCGGGCGACGGCATCGGCCCCGAAGTAATGGCCGAAGTCCGCAAAGTAATCTCTTGGTTCGGTGAAAAACGGGATCTGGCGTTTGACGTGTCCGAAGACCTCGTTGGTGGCTGTGCCTATGACAAACACGGCACACCTCTGCATGATGATACGATGGCAAAGGCGCAAGAAGTTGACGCTGTTCTTCTTGGTGCCGTGGGTGGCCCCAAGTATGACAACCTCGATTTCAGCGTAAAGCCAGAGCGTGGCCTTCTGAGACTTCGTAAGGAGATGGACCTCTTCTCCAACCTCCGCCCTGCGCAATGTTTTGATGCACTGGCCGATTTCTCCAGCCTCAAGAAAGACGTTGTCGCTGGTCTTGATATCATGATCATTCGCGAACTGACATCTGGCATTTACTTCGGTGAGCCACGCGGGATCATCAACGAAGGCAACGAGCGCGTAGGCATCAACACCCAGCGTTACACAGAGAGCGAGATCGCCCGCGTTGCGCGCAGCGCGTTCGAGTTGGCCCGCAAACGTAACAACAAGGTCTGCTCGATGGAGAAGGCCAACGTTATGGAGAGCGGTATCCTGTGGCGCGATGTTGTTCAGGAAATCCACGACGCCGAATATCCTGATGTTGAGCTTTCGCATATGTATGCCGACAACGGCGCGATGCAGCTTGTTCGCGCGCCAAAACAGTTTGATGTGATCGTCACAGACAACCTCTTTGGTGATATCCTTTCTGATGCGGCGGCGATGCTCACGGGTTCACTCGGAATGCTGCCTTCTGCGTCGCTCGGTGCGCCAATGGCAAACGGTCGCCCCAAGGCGCTTTACGAGCCGGTCCACGGCTCTGCTCCTGATATTGCGGGCCAAGGCAAGGCAAACCCGATCGCGTGTATCCTGAGCTTTGCTATGGCGCTTCGCTACTCTTTCGATCAGGGTGATGAGGCTACACGCCTTGAAGACGCTATCGAAGCAGTTCTGGCCCAAGGCGCGCGCACAGCTGATTTGCTTGGCAATGAGGGTGAAACGCCGATCAGCACCAGCGAAATGGGTGATGCGATCCTCAAGGCTCTCGACGACAGCCTTTAATATTTGGCAAAGAGATTTAGAAAAGGGGCGCTTTGGTGCCCCTTTTTTCGTTTGCGGGGCTGCATTTGTGGCTTGCCCAGCTTGGTCTTTTCCTTTCTGGTAATAGCCACCTGTTAGCGTTCACGCACGGGTTTGATTTGAGGAAAGTTTATATGGCCAAGCTAACGCCCAACGCCAAAGGCGCGATACTTGCGTTGATTGCATTTGCGATTTTCGCGACCCACGACGTAATCGTTAAATCCCTTGGCGGGACTTACTCTCCATTTCAGATCGTGTTCTTCAGCGTGCTTCTCGGCTTCCCGCTGGTGACGCTCATGCTGATACAGGACGCCAGCAGAGACACGCTGCGCCCCCGCCACCCTTACTGGATGGCCCTTCGTACCGGAGCAGCCGTTGTCACGGGTGCGTCGGCATTTTACGCTTTCGCGCATCTTCCGCTGGCCCAAACCTATGCAATTCTCTTTGCTTCGCCATTACTGATTACGATCCTTGCTATTCCCATTCTTGGGGAGCGCGTGCGCCTGCGTCGTGGCCTCGCGGTTGCGGTCGGGCTTGCCGGTGTGTTGATTGTATTGCGTCCAGGCCAAGCGGATTTGAGTGCGGGGCATATCGCTGCGATGGTTGCGGCTGTTGGCGGTGCGATTAGTTCAATCATCGTACGCAAAATCGGTCCGGAAGAGCGCAGCGCAGTTCTCCTGCTCTATCCGATGATCGGGAACTTCGTCGTCATGGGCTGTGCAATGCCGTTCGTCTATGTGCCGATGCCGTTTGCAGATTTTGCGGCGCTTGGCGTGATCGCCCTTCTTGCTTTCATTGCTATGATTTTCCAGATCTTGGCTTATCGGAATGGTGAAGCGGTTATCGTTGCGCCAATGCAGTATTCCCAGATCATTTGGGCGAGCATTTTCGGATATTTTATCTTCAACGAGCAGGTCGATGCGATGACATATATTGGTGCTGGGGTGATTATCCTCTCTGGTATCTACATCGTTGTCCGTGAATCGGCTCCTAATGCTTCGGCGAATACGCCTGTTTTGCGGACGAGATCGCGCGCAGGGACATTTGGCGGCTTGCGGGTTGGGGCGCTTATTCGGCGTGCCCAGCGAAACCAGAAACGCGCGGATGACATAAACGAGGATCGCTAAGTTTGTTGGTGGTGTGATGTGTTGGCAAGGCCGCAACAGTCCAAACGGATTTTGCTCTCCCCCTTGTTACCGACCCATGCCGCGCATACATGCCCGCTATGAAGCGTTGGATCCCCTTTATGAAATCGCACCCACGGGTGGCGGTTGTGCGCCTGAGTGGCGTGATATCTTCATCTGGCCGCGGTAGCTTGAACGACGCTGGGATTGGTCCCGTGCTTGAACGCGCCTTTACCCGTGGCAAACCTGACGCGGTCGCGCTTGTAATCAATTCCCCTGGTGGCTCCCCTGTTCAGAGTGCGCTTATCGGCGCGCGAATTCGTCGCCTCGCAGACGAAAAAGGCATACGCGTCTATGCGTTTGTTGAGGATGTGGCAGCATCAGGTGGCTATTGGCTCGCAAGTTCCGCTGATGAGATCTACGCGGATGCCTCCTCAATTGTTGGATCTATCGGCGTTATATCCTCGGGCTTTGGACTTTCCGAGTTTATAGAGCGCCATGGCATCGAGCGTCGGGTTTACACAGCAGGGAAATCCAAAAGCACCAACGATCCTTTCAAGCCCGAAAAGCCAGCAGACGTGAAGCGCCTAAAGGGGCTGCTTGATCAGATACACGACGTGTTTAAAGCCCAAGTGACTGAGCGACGCGGCGATAAATTGACCGCAGATACAGACATCTTCACAGGAGAGTACTGGATCGGCGCGCAGGCAACAGAGCTTGGCCTGATTGACGGGTTGGGGCATCTGTCGTCCAAGATGAAAGAACTCTATGGCGAGAAAGTTTCGCTTATTCGTTACGACCAAAGGCGACCGTTCTGGCGGCGCTTCGGCATCAATATCGTGGATGACGTTGTGAGCAATATTGAAGAACGCGCCGAATATGCGCGGTTTGGACTTTAGGTGATGGTCAAGATTATTAGCCTTTTCCTCGTCGGAATGGTCGTTCTGGCCATGTTCGGACGGCTGCGCTACCCGGGACAGAAAACTATCGCAAACGCCAAATGCCCGAACTGCGGGCGGATGCGCTTGAGTAAATCTCCGTGCCGATGCGACGGGGGTAACGGGGCATGATGATCGACTGGCTACTCGTTGGTCTCGGGCTGATTATTCTTCTGCTCGCGGGCGATCTGTTGGTGCGCGGCGCGGTGAACCTGTCACTTCGTTTGGGAATACCGGCGCTTATCGTAAGCCTTACAATCGTGGCGTTTGGTACATCTGCGCCAGAATTGCTTATTACGATTGAAGCGGTTTCGGATGATCTCTCCGGTATGGCGCTAGGTAATGTGATCGGATCTAACACCGCGAATATTTTGCTCGTGCTTGGTGTGCCTGCTCTTCTTGCCACGATGCACACCAGCGAATGTAATACCCGCAAGAACTATCTCTATATGATCGGGGCGACCCTATTGTTTATGGTGGTGTGCTTCCTTGGCCCAATCACGTGGATCCATAGCCTTGTGTTGCTCGGGACATTGGCCTTGATCCTGTTTGAGGCGGGGCGCGAGGCCGTAAATCATCACAAAGATGGCAAGCAATGCATCGACGATGATCTTGAGAATCCAGAGGGCGCCGACCCGCATATGCCAAGTTGGCGCATCGGGGTATTTCTGATTGCTGGTCTTATTGGCCTGCCTTTCGGCGCGGATTTGCTTGTTGAGCATTCGGTGAATATCGCCGACCGGTTTGGCATTAGCGAAACCGTTATTGGCCTAACGCTAGTTGCGATCGGCACGTCGCTCCCAGAGCTGGCAACCACAGTCATGGCTGCGCTCCGCAGGCAGGCGGATGTGGCGCTGGGTAATGTCATTGGCTCCAACATGTTTAACCTGCTGGCGATCATGGGTGTTGGCGGTTTGATCGGTCCGATTGTGATTGAGCCGGAAGTGCTGAAATTTGATATCTGGGTCATGCTTGGCGCATCGCTTCTGTTGGCACCATTTGTGTTTCTGCGGTGGAATATCACGCGGGCATGGGGCATTCTGCTGACAGCGGCCTATGGAGGGTATCTCTACGCCGTGGTTCAGTAACCCGGGAGGCAGAGATGCAGCAAAGAGCGCTAGTAACCGGAGCCGGTGCGCGGCTTGGTCGAGCAATGGCCCTCTGTCTTGCTCAGCGAGAATTTGACGTAGCTATTCATTACGCAACCTCCAAGGAAGGCGCCGAAGAAGTCGCTGAGGAAATCCGCGCGCTCGGGCGCAAAGCCGAGTTGGTTCAAGCGGATTTGCTGGATTTGGATCAAGCCGAGCCTCTTGTAGACAGAGCCGCCGAACGTCTTGGTGGTCCGCTGAACGGCCTGATCAACAATGCTTCGATCTTTGAGTACGACACGATCGAGACCGCGACGCGCGAGAGCTGGGACAGGCACATGCTTACGAACTTGCGGGTGCCCTTTATCTTAACGCAGTCCTTCGCGAAACAGGCTCCCAAATGCACCAAGGATCGCGATGGTCAGCTTATCGCACGCTCGATTGTGGTAAATATGGTTGACCAGCGCGTCAAGAAACTGACGCCTGAATTCATGACCTACAGCCTTGCAAAACATGGGCTTTGGACGCTGACGCAAACTGCGGCCCAAGCGCTCGCGCCTGACATAAGGGTGAATGCCATCGGGCCGGGAACAACCCTTCGGGGCCACCGCCAGTCGCAGGAGCATTTTGAAGGGCAGCGCAGCAAATCTCTGCTCCAACGTGGTCCGAATGTGTCGGATGTTACTGCTGCATTGGGGTATTATTTGGATGCGCCGGCCGTGACCGGTCAGCTTATTTGTGTGGATGGCGGGCAGCACCTGACGTGGCAGACGCGGGACGTTCAGGGCGTTGAATAGTGCTATAAATCCGAAAGCTGCGACGACTTGTACACTTGCAGCATTTCCTTCACAAAAATGTTAGAATTTTGTTAATGTTTTCATACGCTTGCTAAATTTAATAATAAAAACGTTCAAAAACAATGACTTAAAAGTTTGCCTAAATAATGGGCAAAGCGTCGAAAACCACCAAAACAAAAGGAAAATTGATGTTCACGGAAACTTATCTACTAAGTTATCCACAGAAACCGTGGACACATTAACACTTGCTTCCCATTCGATAAGATTGCAGCGGGTAACGGAATCACAATGACGCAAACTGATCAAAGCTCTGAAACTGCGAAAACCGAGCCACCGTTGCTTGGGCATGCACGTGTGCAGAGCTATCTCAAGACCCTCGATAATTCTCCGGGCGTGTATCGGATGCTCGATTCCGAGTCGCGTGTTCTTTACGTCGGTAAGGCGCGGTCGCTGCGCAAGCGGGTGAGCAACTATGCCAACCCGCGAGGGCATACGGGACGGATATTGCGGATGATTTCCGAAACCGCTGAGATGATGTTCCTCACCACCCGCACGGAAACAGAGGCGCTGCTCCTTGAGCAAAACCTCATCAAGCAGCTCAAGCCGAAATACAACGTTCTGCTGCGCGACGATAAGAGCTTCCCGAATATTCTGGTGAGCAAGGCGCATCGTTTCCCGCCCGTCAAAAAACACAGGGGCCGAAAATCGGAGAAGGGGAATTACTATGGCCCTTTCGCGAGTGCTGGTGCTGTGAACCGGACTCTGAACCAGCTTCAGAAAGTGTTCTTGTTACGTGATTGTTCGGATGCAACCTTCGAAAGCCGTACGCGCCCCTGTCTGCAGTATCAGATCAAACGCTGCTGTGCGCCTTGCGTGGGGTATGTCTCGGAGAAGGACTACGAGGGGTTGGTTCGAGATGCGGAACGTTTCCTACAAGGGAAATCAACCAACGTTCAGACCAAACTCGCTGAGGAAATGGCAGAGGCAAGCGAAGCGATGGAATTTGAACGCGCCGCCGCTTTGCGAGATCGCATCAAGGCGCTAACGCAAGTTCAGCAGAGCCAAGGAATCAATCCGCGCGGCGTTGCAGAGGCGGATGTGATTGCGCTGCATCTTGAGAACGGTCAGGCCTGTGTGCAGGTGTTCTTCATCCGCGCCAACCAGAATTGGGGCAACCGCGATTTCTATCCCCGCGTTGGAGCCGACGTTGGCGCTGCCGAGGTGCTGGAAGCGTTCCTTGGTCAGTTCTATGACAACAAGCAGCCTCCACGACAGATTTTGCTGAGTGATGGCATCGAAGATACGGAACTTATGGAAGAGGCGCTTTCTCAAAAGGCAGAGCGCAGGGTCTCTATTCTTGTTCCGCAACGCGGTGAAAAACAGGAGCTGATTGCCAATGCGGCGCGTAACGCGCGAGAAAGCCTTGCGCGCAAAATGTCGGAAACGGCGGCGCAAGGGAAATTGCTAGCTGGTCTTGCAGAGGCCTTCGATCTTCCCGCTCCACCACAACGGATAGAAGTCTACGATAACTCGCACATCCAAGGCACAAATGCAGTCGGTGGTATGATCGTTGCCGGACCAGAAGGGTTCATGAAAAGCCAATACCGCAAGTTCAACATCAAGGACGAAAAGATAACTCCGGGTGACGATTTCGGCATGATGAAAGAGGTGCTGACACGCAGGTTCAAGCGGTTGCTCAAAGAAGATCCGGATCGCAAGGGCGAGACTTGGCCGGATATCTTGTTGATTGACGGCGGCGCAGGTCAGGTGAGCGCGGTGCGGGAAATTATGACCGAGTTGGGTGTTGGTGACGTACCTATGGTGGGTGTCGCCAAAGGTGTTGATCGGAACCACGGCAAAGAAGAGTTCTACCGCACAGGTGAGCGTCCGTTTGCGCTTCGTCATAATGATCCGGTTTTGTATTTCATCCAGCGCCTACGCGATGAGGCGCATCGCTATGCGATTGGAACGCATCGGGCAAAACGCGCCAAGGCAGTTGGTGCGACGCCGCTGGATGATGTGCCGGGTGTTGGGGCCGCGCGAAAGCGTGCATTGCTTGCGCATTTCGGCAGCGCAAAAGCGGTATCACGTGCGGGCTTGTCTGATCTGAAAGCTGTAGAAGGCATTTCAGATGCGCTTGCCGAAACTCTATACGATTATTTCCACGATAAAGGGTAGCGCTTCGCATGTCGCCAATACGCGAAATGTGGATAGCGCCACGTAAGAAAAAGGGCTAACAAGAGCGCATGAGCTGGAACATTCCGAATATTCTGACCGTCATCCGCCTGCTTGCTGCACCGCTGCTGGCGCTTGGGTTTATCTTTTTGCCCCGTGGGTACGCAGATTGGTTTGCGCTGATCCTGTTCATCGGGGCCTCTGTCACCGATTACATCGACGGTTATCTTGCGCGGAAGTGGGGGCAAGAAAGCAAATTCGGCGCGATGCTCGATCCTATTGCCGACAAGGCGATGGTTGTAATCGCGTTGATGGCGCTTGTGGCGATCTGGCAGATGGATGCCTATGTTCTGTTCCCCGCAACGATTATTATGTTCCGCGAAGTCTTTGTGAGTGGCTTGCGAGAGTTCCTTGGTGCGGATGCGGGTAAGTTGCAGGTGACGAAGCTTGCCAAGTGGAAAACCACCGCACAGATGATTGCGATTTCGGTTCTGTTTGCGAAGGGCTTGTTTGAACACTATTTCTGGGCGCTGACCTACGGAATGGACGAGGCCGTAGTCTCGAGCATCCTGTCAGGTAACACAGAGGACGAAATGGGCCTCTGGTGGATACGGAACGGCGCTTTCGCCACCTATTATATCGGGCTCTGGCTCCTCTGGATTTCAGCGACTCTGACGCTGATTACTGGAGTGGATTACTTCAACAAAGCGCGGCCTTACCTCGCTGAGGATAAGTCATGATCGAAGTCATGTACTTTGCTTGGGTGCGGGAGCGTATCGGCATTCCCCGCGAAACGGTCGAGACAAACGCCAAGACCGTTGCCGAACTCGTTGAGGAGTTACGTGCCCGTGAAGAGCGTTATGACGTGGCCTTCTCTGACCTGTCCGCGCTTCGTGTTGCGATTGATCAAGACCTCACCGAATTTTCAGCATCGCTCGAAGGCGCGCGCGAAGTAGCGTTTTTCCCACCGATGACGGGCGGCTAACATGGATATTCGCGTACAGGGATCGCCCTTTGATGCAGGCGCTGAATTGAACGCCTTCACCAACAAGGCGCAGGGCGCGGGCGCTATCGTCAGCTTTTCTGGTATCGTTCGCGATACAGCGGCTGGCGATCTTGAGAAAATGGTGATCGAGCATTATCCGGGCATGACAGAACGCGCGATAACCACGATTGCAGAAGAAGCACAGGGGCGTTGGAATCTAGCCGATGTTCTCGTGATCCACCGTTTCGGAGAGTTGTCTGCAAACGATCCGATTATGATGGTTGCCACGGCATCACGACACCGGAAAGCAGCGTTTGAAGCGGCGGAATTCCTGATGGACTTCTTGAAGTCACGCGCACCTTTTTGGAAAAAAGAGATCACCGGAAAAGATGCAGTTTGGGTCGAGTCAAAAGACCACGACGAAGACGCGCTCAAACGTTGGTGAATACGCCTAGCTTGGCTGGTTGGCCTTTTCAATGTGCGCGCGCAACTCGTCTGCCTCACGGCGCGCATCGCGTAGGCCTTCCATCGCAGCATTGAGTTCCGCCTCTGTCTGGGCGATGTGATTGGCCAATTCGCTCTCGCGCTGCTCTACATATGTGATCGCCTGATCGCGCAACTCTTCGGCGTCGTGCAGGGCTTGGGCCATTTTGTCGAGTTCGCCGATATCGGCCTGCGTGACGCGGCTCATGCGGTGAACCAGCCAGTTGGCAAACCATCCGAGGCAAAAGGCCACAAAGAGGATGATGGCGGTTGCGGCGATAAATTCGTTGTTATTCATCTGCGGTTTCTTCCTCGTTGGCTTCTTCCTGTTGGGCCTCTTCAGTGCCTTCGCCTTCGGCATCTTGAGCGGCTTCTTCTGCCGTCTCTTGGTTTTCGCCGTCTACATCGTCTGCGCTCAGGAGTGTAAACTCAATACGGCGGTTTTCTTCGCGGCCTTCCGGTGTGTCGTTTGTGGCAATCGGGTCAGTCTCGCCATACCCCTTCGCGGTCAAGTTCGCGGTAAGAACGCGTCGGGACATCAGCGCCATAAGAACGGCCTCCGCGCGCGCTTGTGAGAGCGAGAGGTTCATGGATTCGCGGCCTTGGCTGTCGGTATGGCCAGCGATTTCAATTGGCACATCCTGACAGTCGCGCATGATTTCAGCGATCTGATCAAGCGTCTGAGACGCACCGGGGGCCATTGAGTCTGCGCCTGGATCAAATGTGAGCTTGTTGGCGCTCAGGATGGCATTGATCCGGTCAACGCATTCTTGCGGGCTTGGTAGCGCGGCAGTCGGGTCCAGCGTCTCGATATAGGCCACATCAATGGAAACATCTGTTCCAGCGGGGATTTGCTCCGCGAGAATTGCGGCGAGCCGAGCGCGAGTGTCTTGATTTCCTGTGACGCCCTTAATGGCGATCTGATCAGGTTGCACATCAACAGAGCCATAATTCAATTCAGCAAGTGCGGCGAGGCCCGCAAAGACGCGCATCGGCCAGCCTTCCGGCATCTCCGGATCAAGCGACAATGGCGCATAAACGAAGTCTCTGCCAAAGCGCGCTATTGCGTAGCTTTCGACAGCGCTGCGGATGCGTTCGTTTGTAACATGGCCACGCAGTTGAACTTGCCCTTCGGGGCTGAGCGTCGCGACAAAATCTCGCCGTTCGTCGCCTTCCTCCCCAGATGGCTCCTCTGCAACGAGAAGCTGTGAGGACAGAGAGAAGAGTTCTGGAAGGTCAGCTTCAAGCTCCGCGATTGTGCGCTCGTATAGCTTGGGATCGGTTCCGGCTTGCGCAGTAACGACAATATCAGCGTCTGCGATGCTCAGTGTACCGCCGCCGAGCGTGGCGAGCGCGTCAATGCTGGCTTCGACTGCGCGAGCCCAAGTTGTTGACGGCACACCAAGGCCAATCGTGCAGGTTCCGGCTTGGGCAAGGCCTGCGCGTTGTGCGGCGGCAATGATCCGCGCTTGCGCTTCTGGCGAGTCTGCGGCGCAGGCGTCAAAGCGCCCGACACCATTTTCAAGCGTGAAGCGCAGGGCAAAAGGCGTAAGAACAGGGCGTGGCGCGGAGATGTCGAGCGTCAGTTCAACTCCCTTTGGCACGCGGTCTCGGAACCGCCGTTCAAGAGATGCGCGCGCTTCCTGACTTTCGGTAATCGCAGTGATCGAAACACCATTCGCAGAGACCGAAATTTTTGAGCGCTCAAGCTGTTTCAAGGCTTCATAAGCAAAGAGCAGTGCCTGATCCCAACCTTCGGGAGTGTCGTATTGGGCTGATTGCAACAAATCGACTACTGGGCTGCCGTTCGTAGCGCGGCGCAGGCTTGATATTAGCTGATTGCGATCTGTTTCGGCTGGAATAAGCCCGACAAGAGAGATGCCATCAGCGTTCTGTAGAATCTCGATCAGGAACTCTGGCGCCTCAAGGCTGATGCCTTCGTCAACTGTTACGAAATCTGTAATTCGCGAAGAATCGACAACTTTTCCCGCCACAGAAATAGCGCGGAAACGTGTCGCTTCGGTTGGCGCGGTTCCGGAAAGACTGACCTGAAGACCGTCAGCTTCCACATGAATCCAGTCGATCTGTTCTTCGGCCAATGCCGCTTCTACAAGCGCAACGGACCGATCTTCGATTGTATTCACAGCGACCACCGCAGCCGCGACCGAAAGCACTGCAGCAATTAGGAACGCTGCAAAGGCAACCATTGTTTGTAAGGAACGCATATCAGCCGGTGTTTGTTTCTGAGTTGCCCTTGTTTAGGCGCTTCGGCAACGGGGTTCAATCACAGGAAAAGCGCAGCGGCGAAAAACAGCACAGGCAACAGCCCCGCGTCACGGTTGGAACGAAACACGCGCAGGCAGGAATCCGGTTCGTCGGCGTCAAACTGCTTCATCTGCCATGTCATGTGCCATCCAAATGCCCAAGGCCCGCCAAGCGCTATCACGAGTGAAAGGATGTTATTATGTCCTGCCATTGTGAGCACAATCGCAAACCCCATGAGCGCAACAGTCAACATGAGGAAATAACGAAGAGCCGGGAGCGTGTTATCTCCGAAGAGCCGTGCGGTGGATTTTACCCCAATAAGCGCGTCGTCTTCTTTGTCTTGGTGGGCATAGATCGTGTCGTAAAACAGTGTCCAAGTGATCCCTGCCAGAAAGAGCGTGATCGCTGCACCATCAAGATGTCCACGATGGGCGGCATACCCCAAGAGGATACCCCAATTGAAAGCGACGCCAAGGAACACCTGCGGCCACCATGTGAAGCGTTTGGCGAATGGATAAATCGCCACCGGCCCAAGTGCGATGATGCCGAGGATGATGGCGGGCAGTGGGAAAGTCAGGAGAATCGCAAAAGCCACCAGCGCCTGAACCACCATCCAGACAAGCGCCGCTTTAACAGAGACTTGACCAGATGGAATAGGGCGTGAGCGGGTGCGTTCGACCGAGCCATCTATGTTTCGGTCGGTGATGTCATTCCATGTACAGCCAGCGCCACGCATCAAAAACGCCCCGATGCCACAGCCCAAAACGATCCATAGATCGAGAAGGCGAGGTTCACCTGTTCCAAGCATCGCCAGCAAAACGCCCCAGACACAGGGTATATACAGAAGCCATGTACCAATCGGGCGGTCCACCCGCGAAAGCCGCAGATAGGGTCGCGTTGCCACAGGTGCAAACCGGTCCACCCAGTTCCCTGCGACGGCATCTTTGACGGTGCCGGAATTTGCGGGATTGGGCTCTGGAAGTTCGTCTGGCGCGGGCATAAGGTCTGTCCATGAAAGCAAAGATCAGACTGTATGTAGACCATGCGCTCGCTGCTGGGCAATCCATTCCTCTGACCAAGGAGCAGGCGCATTACCTTTTCGGCGTCATGCGACTTGCCGAAGGCGCGTTTGTCGCGCTGTTTAACGGGCGGGACGGTGAGTATATCGCGCGGGTTGCCGAAGCAGGAAAACGACGCGGCATTCTGGTTTGCGAGGCGCAAAGCAAACCGTTGCAAATGCCGCCGGATGTTTGGTTGTGCTTTGCGCCGATCAAAAAAGCGCGCACCGATTTTATTGTCGAGAAAGCCGCCGAAATGGGTGCTGCGCGGATTTGCCCTATGCAGACAGAATTTACCAATTCCGAACGCATCCGGCGCGACCGGCTACAGGCCCATGCCGTTGAAGCTGCCGAGCAATGCGGTGGCACTTATGTGCCCGAAGTGGCGGAGATTGAGCGGTTCGGGCGGATGCTGGATAATTGGCCTGATGATCGGCACATCCTCTTTTGCGATGAGGCGTTGGTTGGCGATAAGCTGGATTTTGAGAGCGCGGCCAAGGGCGGTAAATGGGCGATATTTATCGGCCCCGAAGGCGGTTTCTCTGATGCGGAGAGAACGAGATTGGGCGCACATCCTTTGGCTCGCTCAATCAGCCTTGGTCCGCGCATCCTAAGGGCGGACACCGCAGCGGTTGCGGCGCTCACACTTTGGCAAAAGCAATGTGGGGATTGGCAATGAGTTTTGTGCGCCCAGAAGTGAAACTGGTGCTGGCCCGCTATTCCGAAGTGATTTGGGCGGGGGCGGCGCTTGTTATTGCTCTTTGGCTTGTCTGGCTGGGTGGTATTCTCTTTGTGATGTTGTCATTGCCGTTTTTTGCCGCCGCGCTGGCCTTTGGGCTTTATGGCGTCCGCCGCGCACGGTTTCATAGCCGGCAATCTGCAGCGCCAAAATCCGAAGGCGTTGTCGATCTGATCGAACAGGAGCTGACGTTTTTTGACAGCGGGTATGGCGCAAAAATTGCCCTAAGTGATGTGACCCGAATTGAAATTCGCACCTGTGAGCCAGAAGACGGCGAAGAAGATATGTTCTGGATCATCTCGCAGAAACGCGCGCCGCGCGTGGAGATCCCAGCAAGCGCCGTTGGCGGAGACGAGGTTTTCGACGCGCTGGTTGCGTTTCCCGGAGCTGACTACGAAAACGTGATCACCGCCTCACAGCACAAAGGTGCAAAGCGTTTCCTTGTTTGGGAAGATGACGCCGCCCGCATCGCGCGGGAAAAGGTGGTTAAGTTGCATTGACAATAGCCGCGATAGAAATCACCTATTGAAGCCATTGATCTTTTACAAACGGATGCTCTCATGTCCATTCCACAGTCCGGCGGCGGCCCGATCGAAAATCACGCACAGCTTGCCGAATTGCTGGAGGCGGGCTGTAAACCAAAAGAGGATTGGCGCATCGGAACCGAGCACGAGAAGTTCGGTTTCTGTGAGGAAACGCAAAAACCACTTCCGTTTGAGGGCGAGCGTTCGATCTCTGCGGTTCTGACAGGGCTGCGCGACCAGTTTAATTGGGCGCCGATTGAAGAGTCGGGCAAACTCATTGGTTTGGAGAAAGACGGCGCGAACGTCAGTCTCGAGCCTGGCGGGCAGTTAGAGCTTTCCGGCGCGCCGCTACAAACAATTCACGAAACTTGCGACGAGGTGAACACCCACCTGCGTGAGGTTAAGGCGATTGCCGATAAAGTTGGCGTGAAATTCATCGGACTTGGGGCGGCTCCCGTGTGGAAACACGAGGATATGCCCGTGATGCCCAAAGGGCGCTATAAGCTGATGACGGATTACATGGATCGCGTGGGTACCATGGGCAAGTCCATGATGTACCGGACCTGCACCGTGCAAGTGAATCTCGATTTCGCGAGTGAAGTGGACATGACGCAAAAGCTGCGTGTTGCCTTGGCGTTGCAGCCTGTTGCGACGGCGCTTTTTGCAAACTCGCCGTTTTTCGAGAATAAGGTCAACGGCCATAAGTCTTGGCGTAGCCGAATTTGGCGCGACCTTGATCCGGCGCGGACAGGGACATTGCCGTTTGTGTTTGACGAAGGGTTCGGCTTTGAAGCGTGGGTGCAATATGCGCTCGATGTGCCGATGTATTTTGTTTACCGCGACGGAAAATACATCAACGCCTTGGGACAGAGCTTCCGCGACTTCCTGAAGGGCGAGCTTCCGGCGCTCCCCGGCGAGAAGCCGAACTTGAGCGATTGGGCCGATCACCTCACAACCATTTTCCCAGAGGCACGGATCAAGCAGTTCCTTGAAATGCGTGGCGCGGATGGTGGGCCGTGGCGGCGACTTTGTGCGCTTCCGGCGTTTTGGGTTGGTATGTGTTACGAGCAATCTTCGCTGGATGCAGCATGGGATTTGGCCAAAGGCTGGGATGCGGAAACACGCGAAGGTTTGCGGGTGGCAGCTTCGGTGGACGGTCTGCAAGGCAGTTTCAACGGTGTTCATCTGAGCGATGTGGCGCGCGAATGTGTGAATATTGCCGATGCGGGCCTAAAGCAGCGTGCGCGCAAAGGGGCGGGCGGCATGATCCCAGATGAGACACACTTCCTTAATGCGCTCAAAGACAGCATCGAAACTGGCCGTGTACCCGCTGATGAGTTGCTCGCGAAATACAATGGCGAGTGGGATCACGATCTTAGCTATATCTACGACGAGTACTGTTACTAAGCCGTAGTTTTCCCTTGCTTGAACGAGAGTTCCCGATTCAGTGTTGATGTCTAACCTATTAGGAAAGGACATTAATATGCGTGAATTCTTTATTAACTCGTTCGAGAAGCTTGTCGGCATCATCATTGTTTTGATGGTTATTGGCGTCGTTATCGGCGCGATTGGAACCATGTTTAGCGGTCAATCGGGCGCTTTTTTCGCTGGACTTGGTGTGCTGTTTTTTGGGGGCATTTATGTGGTTATGATGGGCGGCATTCTTTATCTGTCGCTGGGTATTTACCACAACACCATGCGTACCGCAGATGCGATTGAGCGTTTGGAAACCAAAGGTTAAAGGCTTTTGCTCTGTGCGGAGCGAAACTGCGCAGAGCCTATTTCTTCCCGATTTTTGGTTCTGTACCTGCGCGCAGGCGGTGAATGTTTTCCCAATGCCGCCAATAAATCAGGATCGCAAAAATCATCCCGAGGAAGAAGAGTTCTCCCTTTTGCAAGACAACCATCCACAGTGGCGAAAGCCCAGCTGCCATAAGTGCTGCGAGCGAAGAGTAACGAAGCGCGAATGCAAAGAAGAGCCATGTTGCGCAAGCGGCCAATCCGATTTGCCAGCTTAGTGCGAGCATAATTCCAAGGAACGTCGCAACGCCCTTGCCGCCTTTGAACCCAAGCCAAACAGGGAAACAATGCCCCAAAAACGCTGCCAGCGCGGCAATTTGCGCAGCACTTTCGCCCCAAAGCTCGCGGGCGATCAGAACCGCAATTGCCCCTTTGGCGGCATCAAAGAGTAGCGTCAGCGCCGCGGCTTTTTTGTTGCCCGTGCGCAAGACATTGGTTGCGCCGATGTTGCCTGAGCCGATCTCGCGCAGGTTTCCAAGGCCCATGACGCGGGCCAACAATACGCCCGAGGGGATACTCCCGAGGAGGTAGCCCACAATCGCGGCGAGCATGAAAACTTCTGTCGGCACTTCAAACAATGACATCAATCAGCTCCGTAAACCTGTTTTCCTGCAACGAATGTTGCACGGACTTTGCCCTGCATTCGCTGTCCGTCAAAGGGGGTATTTTTGGATTTTGACTTGAGCGAAAAGCGATCAAGCACGAATGGCGCATTCAGATCAAACAAAACGAGGTCTGCTGGGGCATTTTCTGCCAAGCGTCCGGAGGCAAGTCCGAGGCGATTGGCTGGGTTGAGCGAGAGCGCGGCCCAAAGGGTCGGCAGGTCGATCAACTCAGCATGAACAAGGCGAAGCGCGGCAGGCAGCAATGTTTCAAGCGCTACTGCACCGGATGCTGCCTCTTGGAAAGGGAGGCGCTTGCTTTCTTCGTCTTGCGGGGTGTGCATGGACGAGATGATGTCAATCAGACCAGAGGCCACGGCATCAACCATCGCGAGGCGGTCGTCTTCGCTGCGAAGGGGCGGTTTTACCTTAAAGAAGGTGCGGTAATCGCCTACGTCAAATTCGTTGAGCGTGAGGTGATGGATCGAAACACCAGCAGTTACATCAAGACCACTCTCCTTAGCGCGACGAAGTGCCGGCAGGGCGGCGGCGGTGGAGAGTGTATCGGCGTGGTAACGCGCGCCGGTAAGCTCAACCAGCGCGAGATCGCGCTCAAGTCCCATGCGCTCCGCCATCGGCGAAACCGCCGGCAATCCGCGCAGCGAGGCGAATTTGCCCGACGTGACCGCTGCGCCTTTTGATAGGATCGGATCCTGCGGATGAGCGATAACGAGCGCGCCAAGGCTTCTGGCATAGGTCAGCGCGCGGGAAAACACTTTGTTGTCGGTGATGACATTGTCGCAATCGGAAAATGCAATCGCACCTGCATCTCGCATAAAGCCGATCTCGACCATCTCTGCGCCATTGCGCCCCTTTGTTAGTGCCGCCATCGGCAACACGTTTACAGGAGCCGCCTCATTCGCGCGGCGCGCGACGAATTCGAGTGTTTCGGGACTGTCGAGCGCGGGGATTGTATCAGGCCGCGTTGCCATTGTCGTAACGCCGCCAGCGGCGGCTGCGGCGCCTGCGGTGCGGAAGCTTTCTTTATGGCGTTCACCCGGCTCCCCGATTTTCACGCCAATATCAACAATGCCCGGCGCAAGATGTTTGCCATCGCAGTCGATTGCTTCGATGCCCTCGGGAGGCTTCACGTCGCCAGAGTGGATCTCCGCAATCTTGCCGTTGCGGATCGTAAGTGCGCCGAGCGTTTCTGTCTTGGCATCAGGATCAATCAGGCGGGCGTTATGAAGGAAGAGATCGCTCATACCAAAACCTCCTTGGGCTCGGCTCGGAGGTTGCGGGCCAGAAGGTCCATCGCGGCCATGCGAACGGCTACGCCCATCTCGACCTGCTCCTGAATGACGCTGCGGTTGATGTCATCGGCAATTAGCCCGTCAATCTCGACGCCGCGATTCATCGGGCCGGGATGCATGACAATCGCGTCGTCCTTCGCGTAGGAAAGCTTTTCCGCATCAAGCCCGAAGCGATGGTAGTATTCGCGTTCGCTCGGAATAAAGCCGCCATCCATCCGTTCTTTCTGAAGGCGTAGCATCATCACAACGTCCACATCCGCCAAACCTTCGCGCATGTCATCATAAACCTCGACGCCGAATTCGGATATCTGGCTTGGCATAAGCGTTGGGGGACCAACAAGGCGCACGCGGTTTTCCATTTTGCCCAGCAGGATCAGGTTGCTGCGCGCCACGCGCGAATGTGCGATATCACCACAGATCGCCACAGAGAGCCGGTGCAGCCGCCCCTTTGCGCGGCGGATGGTGAGCGCATCCAGCAAAGCCTGTGTCGGGTGCTCGTGATAGCCGTCACCCGCGTTCAGCACGGCGCAGTTCACCTTCTCCGCCAACAGGTTTACCGCGCCCGAATGCGGATGGCGCACAACGAGCAAATCCGGGTGCATGGCGTTGAGCGTGAGCGCGGTATCAATCAGGGTCTCTCCCTTTTTGATGCTGCTTGCCTGCATCGCCATGTTCATCACATCCGCCCCGAGGCGCTTGCCTGCTAGTTCGAAGCTGGCCTGCGTGCGGGTGGAGTTTTCAAAGAACATGTTGATCTGTGTGAGGCCCGCGAGCGCGTCCGAGTGCTTGGACTTCGAGCGGTTTAGATCAACATAGCTGTCGGCCAAATCCAGCAACGTTGTGATTTCATCTGGGGCAAGGTGCTCGATCCCCAAAAGATGCTTGGCGCGGAATGACATGACAGGCCCTTTCGTCGATTTTCTTGCTTATAGAAACAGGATACCAAAGGCGCAAATTATTCTTTTGAAGCCGCGAGTACGGATTCAAGCCTTTACCCCGCTTTAGGGGCGGCATAGCTTTGGCGCATGGAGTCGCAATTGGGAATTCACGAGGCCAAGGCCTTGCTTGACTGGTACATCGAGTTGGGTGCTGATGAGGCCATTCTCGATGCGCCTGTAAATTGCTATGACCTTCCGAATGAACTGCCCAAAGCTGCCTCTGCGCGAAAGCCTGAACGATCGGGCAAACCTAAGGTTGCTGTTCCTGTTATTTCTCAACAGGAAGAAGCAAAGAACGCTTTTGATGCAGCCTGCAAACGCGCCAAAGAAATCGCCGAAAGTTGCGATACGGTTGAGGCGCTCAAATCGTCCATCGAGAGTTTTGATGGGTGCGACCTGAAAAAAGGTGCGCGCAACACGATTTTTGCGGATGGCAATCCGCAGGCGTCGGTGATGGTGATCGGAGAGGTCCCGACCCTCGAAGAAGACCGCGGTGGCGCACCGTTTATCGGGGCCGCAGGACAAATGCTCGACAAGATGTTCGCGGCAATCGGCCTGTTGCGCAGCTCGCCTGATCCGGAAACGGCGTTGTATGTCTCCACTGTGTTGCCATGGCGCACGCCACAGGATCGCCCGCCGAACATGCAAGAGATTGATATGCTGCGATGTTTTGCGAGGCGACACATCGAACTTGCCGATCCGAAAGTTGTTATTTTGATGGGGAATGTTCCGTGCCAGATTTTGTTGGGCAAGGGGAATATCAACCGCCAGCGTGGTCGATGGACCGAGTTAAACGGGCGACCGACATTGCCGATGTTGCATCCGGGGCGACTCCTGCGCACGCCAGCGGTCAAACGTGAAGCGTGGGCTGATTTGTTGGCCCTCCAAGCAAAACTGCGGGATTTGACCTAGGGAGGCAGTATGGCCGAACGTGAATTTATTCCGGTGCGGATTGCTATCCTCACAGTGTCCGACAGCCGCAGTCTCGCCGAAGATCGCTCAGGCCAGACCCTTGTAGATCGGCTGGAAAAGGCAGGTCATGTTCTCGCAGATCGCAAGATTCTCCCCGATGAGCGCGAAGAGATTGCCGATCAATTGCGCGCATGGTGTGCCGATCCGGCGGTAGATGTGGTAATATCAACTGGCGGTACAGGTCTTACAGGGCGCGATGTTACCGTTGAGGCGCATCACGACGTGTATGAGAAAACGATGGATGCCTTCGGAACAGTGTTCACGATTGTCTCGATGAACAAGATTGGCACCTCCGCCGTTCAGAGCCGTGCAACCGGCGGCGTAGCGCAGGGCACCTATCTCTTTGCTCTTCCCGGAAGTCCCGGGGCTTGCAAGGATGCATGGGATGAAATTTTGGTCAAACAGCTCGATTACCGGCACATGCCATGTAATTTCGTCGAAATTTTTCCGCGTTTGACCGAAAAAATGAGACGGAAATAGCGTTTCGGTTCGTATATACCAATAAGCGCCCAATGAACGGCGTGGTCATATGACAATAAAATGACGCGTAATCAATGCATTACGCAATCAAGGAGTTCAACGGATGCGATTTCTGGGCCGTAGTCTGACGGGTGTTTTCCTGCTGGCGGTAACACTGGGGCTTCTTGCATGGGGCGGAAATACCGTGGTTTCGGCATTTCAAAGCCGAAACGCACAGAGTGAAGCCCAGAGACCTGCGCGCGAGCGTGTCTTTTCCGCAAATGTTGTTGACCTCGTGGCCGCAGATCATACGCCGGTGTTCACCGCTTACGGCGAAGTGCGTAGCCGCCGAACGCTCGATTTGCGGGCATCTTCTGCGGGGCGAGTTGTATTCGTTGATCCAGCCTTTGAAGAAGGCGGGCGCGTTACGGCAGGGCAGTTGCTACTGCGCATTGACCCTGCGGATGCAGAAGACGAGCTGCGGCGTGTAGAAGCCGATATCAGCGAGGCAGAGGCAGAAATTCGTGCCGCGGAACTCGCGCTGACTTTGGCCAAAGATGATCTGAATGCAGCCATAGATCAGGCCGACCTGCGCGAAGTTGCATACAAAAGACAGACCGATTTGAAAGAACGCGGTGTGGGCACCGACGCCGCAGTTGAAACCGCCGCACTTGCCGCCGCCTCTGCGCGTCAGGCAGTTGTGTCCCGCCGTCAGGCGCTCGCGCAGGCCGAAGTACGTGTTGAAACTGCGAATGCGGCGCTCGCTCGTCATGCAATCACATTGACCGAGGCCGAACGGCGGTTGGAAGAAACCGAAATCCGTGCTGGCTTTGACGGAACACTTTCGGGCGTTTCCGTTGTTGAAGGCGGTATCGTGACCGCCAATGAACAGGTCGCGCAACTTATCGATCCGAAATCTCTTGAAGTCGCGTTCCGAGTCTCGACAAGTGAATATGCCCGCCTGCTTGATGGCGAAGGCAACCTTGTCGGCGCGCCGGTTTTTGTTGGGCTGGATGTGCTTGGCCTTGACCTTCAGACCGAGGGGAAAATTACGCGTGAAAGCGGAGCGGTTCAGACCGGTCAAAGCGGCCGTGTTCTGTATGCTGAAATGGCCGATCACAGCGGCTTCCGCCCAGGTGATTTTGTCGAGGTTAAGATTGATGAGCCGGAGCTTAAGAACGTTGCGCGCGTGCCGTCTTTGGCGTTGAACGCAAGCGGCGAAGTGCTCGTTTTAGGGCCGGAAGACCGGCTGCAGTCTGTTTCTGTAGAGGTGTTAAGGCGTCAGGATGATGAAGTCCTGATCCGTGCCGATGGCCACTATGGCGAACAAATTGTGGCGGAACGGTCTCCATTGCTTGGCGCGGGCATCAAGGTGCGCCCACTGGTGGCTGGTCAGGAGCAGAGCGCCGAAGGTACGAACGCCGAGGGAGCGCCGCCAGCCGCCGAGATGGTGACCCTGACAGATGAGCGGCGCGCAGCACTTGTCGCCTTTGTCGAGAGTAACCAACGTATGCCGCAGGAAGCACGCGAGCGTATTCTCGGGCAACTTGCGCAGCCTGAAGTTCCAGTGAACGTCGTTGATCGGCTTGAGCAGCGGATGGGAGGCTAACCATGCGCAATACCAACAAAATGGCGGGCGGAATCCTCTCGTATTTCACACGCCACGCAACCGCTGCGAACCTCTTGCTTGTGGTCCTTATCGTTGCGGGTCTTGCGGCGGTTCCAAACATGCGCGCGCAGTTTTTCCCCGATGTTGTTATCGACTCGGTTTCCGTTTCGGTCGATTGGGAAGGCGCAGGCGCGGAGGACGTGGATACTGCTATTGTCCAGCTTTTGGAGCCAGCTTTGCTTGGTGTCGAAGGCGTTGAATCTTCCTATTCCACATCACGCGAAGGCTCCGCGCAGATAAGCCTCGATTTCGAAGATGGCTGGGATATGTCGCGCGCGGCGGATGAGGTTCAGGCGGCCGTTGATTCCGTGTCTAACCTGCCTGAAGACGCTGAAGATCCGAACGTCCGCCGCGGTGCTTGGCGGGATCGTGTTACCGATGTCGTGATCGAAGGGCCTGTGGATGTCGAGCAGCTCGGTCGGCTCGCCGACGAGTTTGTTACGCGGTTGTTTTCCGTTGGTGTGACCCGCACAACGCTGCGAGGGTTCGCTGCGCCTGAGACAATTGTAGAGGTGCCGTCAACGTCGCTTATCAAGAATGATGTCTCGATGCAGGCGATCGCGACAGCGATTGCAGCCGAAGTTGATGCTGATCCAGCAGGGGATGTTGAAGGCGCAAACGCGCGCGTCAGAACGGGCGTCGCCAAGCGAAGCGCAGAAGAAATTGCCGATATTATCCTTCGCAGTGAGCCCGACGGAACACAGCTCCGCATCGGTGATGTTGCCTCGGTGACGCAGCAAGGCATCGACAGCGATCGCGCCTATTTTGTCGGAGAGAACCCAGCGATCTCCATTCGGATTGACCGCTCCGCAAGCGGGGATGCGATTGCGATTCAGCAGCAGGTTGAGGATGTCGCGGAAGAAATGCGCATCTCCTTGCCGAAGGACGTAAACATAACCCTAATTCGTACCCGTGCAGAGGCGATTACGGGCCGTCTTGCCCTATTGCTTGATAACGGCCTCATGGGGTTGGGGCTTGTTGTGATGCTGTTGTTCCTGTTTCTCAATGCACGTATTGCGCTTTGGGTTGCCGCGGGGATTCCGGTTGCGATGTTGGCTGCGATATCGCTGATGTATGCGGCGGGGCTCACGTTCAATATGATCTCGTTGTTTGCATTGATAATCACGCTTGGCATTGTGGTGGATGACGCGATTGTTGTTGGCGAACATGCCGATTTCCGTGCGCGTCGATTGGGCGAAAGCCCGTTGGTCGCTGCCGAGAACGCGGCTATTCGTATGGCGCCGCCCGTATTCTCCGCAACGGTTACAACCGTCATCGCGTTCTTTGGGCTCGTTGCAATTGGTGGTCGATTTGGCAGCTTGATCGCCGACATACCCTTTACTGTGATTGTGGTGTTGATTGCGTCACTTGTTGAATGTTTCCTTATCCTGCCAAACCACATGGCTCACGCGCTCCGCCACGCAGGTAAAAACAACTGGTACGACTGGCCCAATCGCGTGGTGAACCGTGGCTTTAGCTGGTTCCGTGACAACATATTCCGCCGATTCATGAGGCTCGTTGTCGTCGCGCGTTATCCGGTGATTGCAATGACGGTTGTGCTGTTGTCGATTCAGGCGGCGCATTTCATCAATGGCGACGTGCAGTGGCGTTTCTTTAACGCGCCGGAGCAGAGTTCTGTCTCGGGCAACTTCGCCATGGTCAACGGCGCGACGCGCGAAGATACGTTTGCGATGATGCAGGAGATGCAGCGCGCCGCAACGGATCTTGGTGCGCGTTATGAAGAAGAGTACGGCACCAATCCTATCGTCTACACCCTTGCTGAAATTGGCGGGAATACGGGGCGAGGCCTGTCGGGCGTGGACACGAAAGATAGCGATCTACTTGGCTCCATTGCGATTGAGTTGATAGATTCCGATTACCGCCCCTATAGCGCCTTTGCCTTTGTGGCCGCGCTTCAAGAAGAAGTGCGCCAACACCCGCTCGCCGAGGTTGTCAGCTTCCGTGGCTGGCGGTCTGGCCCCGGTGGGGATTCGCTTGATGTGCAGTTTTACGGCGCGGAAGCGCCAACGTTGAAAGCAACTGCAGAGGCGCTCAAAACCGCGCTGACGCAATTTCCAGAAGTCTCGGCCGTTGAGGATAGTCTGTCTTATGACAAGGAGGAGATGATCCTTGAACTCACCCCGCAGGGTCAGGCTATGGGCTTCTCGATTGATACACTTGGCCGCGTGCTGCGTGATCGGCTCAACGGGATTGAAGCCGCCACCTATCCAGACGGGCCGCGCAGCGCGAAAATCCGAGTTGAATTGCCAGAAGGCGAACTTTCAGCCGACTTCCTAGAACGCTCCTACATGAGAAGCGAAACGGGGGATTACCTAAAGCTTGCCGACATCGTTCGTGTCGATCAGCAGAGCGGATTTTCCACCGTTCGCCGAGAGAATGGCATACGGGTTGTTTCGGTAACGGGTGATATTTCCGAAGACGATCCCGACCGCGCCAGCGCGATCATGACACAGCTTGAAGAAGAGATCCTTCCGGAGTTGGAAAGCGAGTTTGGCGTCGGTTGGCGGCTTGCAGGATTGGCTGAGCAAGAACAGGAATTCCTGACCGATGCGCTTGTTGGTTTCGTGATGTGTCTAACCGGTATTTACCTCACATTGGCTTGGGTCTTTAGCAGTTGGACGCGGCCAATTGTTGTGATGGCCATTATTCCCTTCGGCCTTGTCGGGACGATTTACGGCCATCTTGTATGGGAAGTGCCGCTCTCTATGTTCTCTGTTGTCGGGCTGATCGGCATGACGGGTATCATTATCAACGACTCGATTGTTTTGATCACGACAATTGACGAATACGCCGAAGAGCGTGGCTTGTTCCCCGCTATCATTGATGGCGTGGCTGACCGTTTGCGTCCTGTTATGCTTACAACGCTGACAACGGTGCTTGGCCTCGCGCCTCTGTTGTTTGAATCCTCAAGTCAGGCGCAGTTCCTGAAGCCAACGGTTGTAACGCTTGTTTACGGACTTGGGTTCGGGATGGTATTGGTGTTGCTTGTTGTGCCCTCGCTTATCGCAATTCAGAGTGATTTCTCGGGACGGATTGCCTCGGCGCGCCGTGCATTCCGTTTCCCTGAGGGCGGGCGACTTGTGTCGTTTGTATCGACAGCGGTGGCGCTGTTCGCGTTGCTTGCATTTGCAGTAACAATGGGCGTTTCGATTGTTACCGGAGAATTCGCAGGGGTCTTGTTGGCGCTCATGCCGGGATTGGCCAATGCGCCGTTGATCGCAACAAGTTTCGCGCTTTTTGTCGGTCTGACGCTTTTGGCAACACTCATCGGCTTCTTCATCGGCGCGGTTCTGTTTGGCCGAAGCGAACCGCGAAGCGTTCAGGACTCTCCGACGCAGCCTTGAATGTCGATTACTTCCCGCGTGCCAAGAAGAGTGATCCTTACGTCTTGCCGTTGAATGGAAACGGGGCTGCCGGTCTCACTTTCAATCTCTGCAACAGCGTGGACGGTTTGGCCCTTCTGGGCGGTACTTGTGGGGCCGACCCAAAAGGATTGATCCGCGTGCTCAATAACCGCATGAACCTTACCGATGTCTTGGTTCATTTTAGTTGTTGTGTTGATGGAAATGCCGTTCTCTGTTGGCGAAATTCCACATTTTGTCGCTGATAATCCGGCCTGCCGCGCGCTTTTGGGCAAGTCCTTTAGCGCTGCGTTGATCTCTGCTGATTTTCGCGTGTTTTCTGGCTTCAATGGTTGCGAGATATCGAACTGCACCGGAACGCAAATGTCCTTGCAAACGCCAAGCTCGATAGTTCCTGCCAACTCTGCGGCTTGGCCTTTGTTGGTTGGCACTACAATGATCGGTAAAACCACGCGGTCGCGGTACACAAAAGATGTCAGGCCGTATTTCTCATCGATTTCCGGACGGGGCCATACGATAGAGGCGCCGCCTACATTTTTGCTCGCGGTCCAGTCGTATTCCATCGGAATGCCGGAATCCCCGGGAATTCGCCAATATGTAACCCACCCGGGCGCTAGATCGACCTTGAGGGCAGTAACATAAGTGCCGTCGGTATTCTTCCAGCCCGAGAGCGTACTGACTTTAATCACCTTGTCCGCGTCAAACCCACCCGCAATCGCAGGAGCGCTAATAAGCAGCGCGAGACACGTGTTTTTGAGCGTGCGCAAGGCAGAATTGGTGCGATTTCTGGGGTGTTTCATAGTGTTGCTCCTTGAGCCGAACAATAGAGATCAGCTTTGAAATAGGAAGTCACAATGCGATGAAGTGCTTGTGAAACAGAGTGGATCGCCTCTTGAAAACTTAAGCCATTGAGCGCACCATGACCCCATGGACATTGAAGACCATAGCCTTTGTGGAAAGCTTCTCATCGCCATGCCTGGCATGGGGGACACAAGGTTTGACCATAGCGTAATCTATCTTTGCGCCCATTCTGACGAAGGGTCGATGGGGTTGATCGTCAATAAACCCTCCCTTGATATCAAGATCGACACGCTGCTTGAGCAACTCGATATTCCAAAAGGGGAGCAGAGCTCTGATATTCGCGTACACTTTGGCGGCCCTGTCGAACATGGGCGCGGATTCGTGCTGCATTCGCGTGATTATGATGCCGGAGATTCCACGCTTCATGTGGATGATAGCTTTGGAATGACCGCAACGATCAGCATTCTTGAGGACATCGCCCAAGGACAGGGACCAAGAAATGCAATTCTTGCACTGGGTTATGCGGGGTGGGGTGCTGGGCAGCTTGAAGGTGAGATTCTAGCAAACGGATGGCTCACAGCCGATGCAGAGCCGGAATTGGTTTTTAATATGGAGAACGATGAAAAGTGGAGCGCCGCCCTTGAAACGCTTGGGGTAAGCCCGCTTGTTTTGTCTTCTACGTCCGGTAATGCCTAATACTTGACACGCGGCGCGGCGGCGCGACGAAGTCTGTCGTTAATGGCTTGGCCGAGGCCGTGTTCGGGGATCGGCGCAAAAGCAATCTTCTCGGCTTCCATTGCGTTCGCTTGGTGCAATATCTCAAACAGATTTGTTGCCGCCTCATGGAGGTCACCAGAAGCAGAAAGTGTGAGATCTGAGCCTTCACAGGGGCCAAACCCAACATAAATTTCGCCGTCTCGCTTCTTGTCGGCGTTAAGGCGAACCGGTGCGTTCGGCGCATAATGGCTGCTCAACTGGCCGGGTGCTGTTATTTCCCCGTTGGCGGCTGGTTCGGCCAGTGGTGCTCCAAGACATGCTTCAACCGCTTCGCGCGGCAACCCGCCGGGGCGCAGGAGCGTTGGGGCGTCGATACAGCCGATGATCGTACTTTCCAGACCGATCTCGCAGGGGCCACCGTCAAGGACGGCTTCAATCTCGCCGCTTAACCCTGCAAGCACATGATCCGCCGAGGTCGGGCTGACTTTGCCAGAGGGGTTGGCCGAGGGGCCGGCAACGGGCCCGTCAAATGCCGCAAGCAATTCGTGAGATAGTTCAGAACCAGGAATGCGAATGCCGACGCTATCAAGCCCCGACGTGACCAGTGGAGAAAGGCCGGAATTTTCGCGCAAAGGAACAACTAGCGTTAACGGGCCGGGCCAAAAAGCCTGTGCGATCTGCTTGGCCGCACCGTTGAACACGCCATATCGTTCGGCAATTTCGAGATTGGCCACATGCACGATCAGCGGGTTAAATTGCGGGCGACCCTTAGCGGCAAAAATACGCGCCACAGCATCAGAGTTGCGGGCATCTGCGCCGAGGCCGTAAACCGTTTCGGTTGGAAACGCGCAAAGCCCGCCAGCGCGCAAGACATCAAGAGCCTTGGCAATGCCGTCTTGCATAGGATTTAGGCGTTCAGTTGTAAGCATGCGGTCTCTGACGTGGCGTTTCTATTGCTGGACACCTACGATTTAGTAGGCTCGCTTTTGAAAAAGAGACATAGCGACATGCCCTTGCTTTGCCAAGTCGCGGAACGGAGACCGAATGACATACACAGCACCAACCAGAGAGATACAATTCATTCTTGATCATATCGTGGGGCTGGATCAGGTGCGCGAAACAGAGCGTTTTGCCGATGCAACCGCCGATGTTGTCGAAGCGATTCTCCAAGAGGCAGGCAAACTCAGCACCGAGGTTCTTGCGCCACTGAATCGCGTGGGAGACCTTGAGCCCGCAACATTGGAGAACGGTGTTGTGCGCTGTTCCACCGGTTTTGATAAAGGTTACGAAGCTATTGCAGAAGGCGGCTGGGTTGGCATGGCGGCCGATGCGGAATTTGGCGGCATGGCGCTGCCAATGACGGTTGCAACTGCGGTTAACGATATGCTGTCTGGATCGTGTTTGTCGTTGTCTCTCAACCCGTTGATGAGCATGGGGCAGATCGAGGCACTAGAGCATCATGCGAGCGATCACCTCAAGTCGGTTTACCTTCCCAAACTGATTTCGGGCGAGTGGAACGGAACAATGAACCTGACCGAGCCGCAGGCCGGATCGGACGTGGGCGCGTTGGCCTCGAAGGCCGTTGATAATGGCGATGGCACCTATGCGATCACAGGCCAAAAGATATTTATCAGCTGGGCCGACAACGACTTTACTGCGAACACCTGTCACCTCGTGTTGGCGCGTTTGCCGGATGGTGCCAAAGGAACGAAGGGCATCAGCCTATTTATGGTGCCGAAATACATCCCAGATGAAGACGGAAACCCAGGCAAGGCCAACAGCCTTCGGGTTGTGTCGCTAGAGCATAAAATGGGCCTGCATGGCTCTCCGACCGCGGTCATGGAATATGATGGCGCGACCGGTTGGATCGTGGGCGAAGAACACGCGGGCATGAAGGCGATGTTCACAATGATGAACAACGCGCGCCTCGGCGTTGGCGTTCAGGGTGTCGGAATTGCCGAAGCGGCGTATCAACATGCGCTGGCTTATGCGAACGAACGCAAACAAGGCCGCTCGCCGATTGAAAACGGAACAGGCACCATCATCGATCATGCCGATGTGCGCCGGATGCTTGCAACGATGAAGGCCCAGACCTTTGCCGCACGATCAATCGCGCTCTACTGCGCTGTGTCGATTGATATGGCCACCGCGACAGGTTCGGCAGATTGGCAAGCACGCGCGGCTCTGCTGACGCCGATTGCCAAAGCTTTCGGCACAGATGTGGGCATTGATGTTGCAAACCTTGGCGTACAGGTTCACGGCGGCATGGGCTTCATTGAGGAAACCGGCGCGGCCCAATTCGGGCGCGACGTGCGCGTGACGGCGATTTACGAAGGTACAAACGGCATTCAAGCGATGGACCTCGTTGCGCGCAAGATGATGGATGGCGGCGAGGCGGCATTCCGGCTTCTTGAGGATGTGCAGAAGTACTCCGAGAAGGCGCGCAGCCAGTTCCCCGAGCTAACGGAAAGCGTTTGGAGCGCTGCGGAATCCCTGCGCGAAACAACGGAATGGTTGGTGGCGCAGGATGATCTTGCGGACCGGTTTGCGGGGGCGGTGCCTTATCTGCGTGCCTTCGCGCTTGTTCTTGGCGGGTTTGCGCATCTGAATGCTGCATCTGTTGAAGGTGGCGATGGCGCGCGGACACGACTTGCACAGTTCTTTGTGAAGCGTTTGCTGCCAGAGCACGCGGCTCTGTTGCAACACGTCCGAGAGGGCGCGTCAGACCTTTATGCAATAACGCCCGAGGACCTCGCGCTTTGAGTTTGGACGATACGCTAGACCCAAGCGGTATTCGCTATCCATTTGAAACCCCGCCCGCCGAGGGAGAGGCGATCGAAGTCGCCGAGGGCGTGCATTGGATGCGGCTTCCTCTGCCGATGAAGCTGGATCACGTGAATGTTTATGCGCTGGATGATGGCGCTAGCTGGACGATCGTTGATACGGGTTTTGATACCAAACGCACGCGACGTATTTGGGAGAAGCTGCTGAGTGGTCCGCTTGCAAGTAAGCCTGTTGAGCGCGTGATCGTGACGCATCATCACCCAGACCATATCGGACTTGCAGGATGGTTTCAGACCGAATTCGGCGCGGAGCTTGTAACCACGCAAACAGCTTGGCTTTCTGCGCGAATGCTAACGCTGGATGAACAACTGCTGCCAACACCCGAAACGCTTACGTTTTGGACGCGTGCCGGCATGGATCCAGAGATATTGGCGAAGCGGGCCAAGGAACGGCCGTTCAACTTTGTGGATATGGTCGCGCCGCTGCCGCTTGGGTTCACACGCATCCGCGAAGGTAGCAAGCTCACAGCAGCGGGGCGAGACTGGACTGTTCGAATCGGTAACGGACATGCACCGGAGCATGCGTGTCTCTTTAGCGATAGTGACCACCTGGTTCTGGGCGGCGACCAACTATTGCCGTCGATCTCTCCGAACATCGGAGTCTACGCGACCGAACCAATGGCGGACCCTCTTCAGGAATGGTTGGATGCTTGCACGCATATGGCCAAGTTTGCGAGAACGGATCAGCTTGTTCTGGGCGGTCACAAATTGCCCTACACAGGGCTACCCACACGGCTTGGACAATTCGTGAAAAACCACGAGGGCGCGCTTGCAAGATTGCTCTCGCATCTTGAAACGCCGAAAACCGCGGTTGAGTGCTTTGATGTCCTCTTTAAACGCCCGATTGGCGAAGCAGAATACGGGCTGGCGCTGGTCGAAGCAGTGGCCCATGTTAATCACCTATATTTGAACGGAAATATCACGCGCACCCTCGAAGAGGATGGCGCTTGGAGGTGGCGCAAGGTAGGGTGACGCATGGATAACGAGATCAAGACAACAGCCGAAGCCCACGAAGGCGAGGCGATCCCCCGCGCGCATGTGGTTCATTGCGATCCACAACCCCGTCAAACCGCAGAGAAAGAGCCGCTCCCGAAGGGTATCGCGAAAACGCCGGTTGCCGAGAAATCTCCGGCGCAGTGGGCGTATGAACGGCTCATCCTCTATATCAAGAACTTCGAAGAGCAGCTTGATAACGAGCATGAGGTTGCCATGGCATTTGTCGGTGGCGATGCGGGTGTTTTGCGGATTGAGGGGCTTGGCTATTTTGACCCTGATATCATTACCTTTTATGGCAGTGACGCGAGCGGCGCAAAGACCCAGCTTATCCAACATGTGAGCCAACTTTCGGTTATGCTTCGTGCCTTGCCTAAAGCGCCAACAGCCAAAGCCCCGAACCGTATCGGCTTCCGGCTTGCTGCAGATTTGGAGCAATCTGCAACACGCGAGGAAACGTGAAATCTCTTAGGGTGACAGCCCGAGATGAATCGGTTATTTGGGCAGAAAGAGGAATGAGGAACGGCAATCATGGCTGAGTACAAACCAGGTGAAATGAACATCGAAGTTCAGGAAAAAACATTCAACGGCTTTATCAAGATGGTGAAATGGGGGACTATCCTCTGCATTCTCATCCTTATTTTCTTGGCGATCTTCAACACCTGATCGAGCGATACCGACATAGGGTAATGTGTGTAATGCGACGTTTTCTTCTTGCTCTCGCACTCCCGTTTTTGCTCGCCGCCTGTGGTGCGGGCGAGTCGGTTTGGGCCCCAGAAGAAGAAGTTCAGCGCGCGATTTATTCGCCTCCGAATGAACCAACCGCGCTTACACTTTATACCGTTATTTCAAATGGCGCGAACGAGGGGCAGCACAGTGCCCTTCTGATCAACGGCAGCCACAGGATTCTTTGGGATCCTGCTGGCTCGTGGCATCACCCGCGCCGACCCGAGCGCAATGATGTGCATTTTGGCATGACAGACCGCACGGTCGAATTCTACGAAGACTACCACGCACGTGAATCCTATCGGGTCGTCGTGCAAAAGAAGCTCGTTTCTCCTGACGTTGCGGAGAAAGCGCTTCAGCTTGCTCTTGCACAGGGGCCAGCGGGCAACGGTATGTGCTCCAACACCACAACCGAAATTCTGTCGCAGCTTGATGGCTTTGAAAGCGTCGGACGAACCTATTTCCCAAAAACGCTTATGAAGCGCTTCGGTGAGCTTGATGGTGTCACGACCTACACGGTTTATGACAACGATTCAGACGACAACAAAAGCGTTCTTGTCGTGCAGGGCGAGTCACCGCTTTAGGGCTGATCAAAGTAGGTAGAGCGCAAGATAGAGCGACGCGCCGCCAGCGAGGATTGCCGGAACAAGGCTTTTGGTGAAGTAACCAACAAGGATTGTGACAACCGCTGCAATTAGGCGCGCAGGGTCTGTTTCTCCGCCAGTGGCCGCAGGCCAGATCACAAGTGGTGCGACGAGCCCCGGAATAAGCGCAACGGGCGTATATCGTAAGTGGCGCAGCACCCATTCTGGCAGTTGGACCCCGCCGAGTAGCCCAAGAAAAGAGAAGCGGATCAGATAAGTGCCTGCTCCAAGCAGCACGATAATCAGCCAAATATTCGCGAGGGAATAGTTCATTCTGCTACTCCTTTCTGCTTTTGTCTGCGCTCCATCCAAAGTTCGGTCTGTGCGCCCGCAATCATTGCGAGGACGCCAGCAACCAGAAGTCCGGTTCCAGCAGGCAAGACACTCAAAACAAGCGACCCGACAACCGAGACAAAGGCAGTGATGATATGCGCAGGCGTGCGCAGCATCGGCGCGACCATAGCTATGAAAGTAATCGGAAGCGCAAAATCAATGGCATACTCAGGGGGAATTTGACTGCCGACAACAGCGCCTACCCAAGTAAAAACATACCAAAGCGGCGCCACAAGAACCATCGTCCCGCAGAAGTAGAGCAGGCGCTCGTTCACGGTCATTTTGGGTTCTTTTTCAAACTTCAGGATGCTGACGGCGTAGCTCTGGTCGAGCAGGATGTAGCTCACCAGCGCGCGCTTCCAAAGCGGCGCGGCTCCAAGATAGGGCACCATAGAAGCGGAATACATCGCCATCCGAAGATTCACGGTCAGCGCCGTTGCCAACACAATCAACGTGGGCGCGTCTTCTGCCATAAGCGAAACCGCCGCAAACTGTGAGGCGCCACCGATCACCAGAACGGAGAAGGCCATTGTCTCCAACACGCGCAGTCCGGCTTCTGTGGCGACGATACCAAACAGAATGGCAAACGGTCCGACCACCAACAAAAATGGGGCCGCGTCAATTGTACCGCGCCAAAAGACGGAATTACGTGTGGAAGTAGGCATTAAGTGCCTCTAAGCTGTTTGAAATTCGCCTCGACCCTATAGAGAGATTGCCCGTGTCAACAACCCCCAAAATTGTATCGACACTGATTGCGCCGGAACCGGAGAAAGCGGGGCTGACGCGGCGTGTGACAGGGCGGGATCATCATGGCGAAGAGGTCGAGATTGCTGTGGTCGAGGAGCGACCTTTGACGATCTATCTCAACAGCCAAGAGATCGTAACCGCTATGACAATTGGGGATTATCCCGAATATCTGGCTCTTGGTTTTTTGCGTAATCAGGGAATGTTGCAGCGCGAAGATGTGGTCACGAAAGTCGATTATGACGATGATCTAGAGGTTGTTGTCGTTCGGACAGAGCGCAAAACCGATTACGAGGAAAAGCTACGTAAAAAGACCCGCACCAGTGGTTGTGCGGTCGGGACTGTTTTTGGTGATATGATGGAGGGGCTGGATCAGATACGGCTCCCCGAAACGCCTGTCAAAACAAGTTGGCTCTATGCGTTGGCCGAAACGATCAACCGTATGCCGAGCCTTTATCTGGCGGCAGGGGCGATCCACGGTACTGTGCTGTGCCATGAGGATAAGCCTTTGGTTTATATGGAAGATGTTGGGCGTCATAACGCCGTTGATAAGATTGCGGGCTGGATGTTTGCCGAAGGGGCGGACCCTGCGGACAAGATCATGTATACAACCGGCCGCCTGACCAGCGAGATGGTGATCAAATGCGCCCAGATGGGCATCCCGACGCTCGTTTCACGCTCTGGCTTTACGGCTTGGGGCGTTGAGATCGCCAATACGCTTGGCTTGACGCTCATCGGTAGGATGCGGGGGCAGCGGTTTGTCTGTCTTTCGGGCGAGAACCGCCTGATCCGCGATGCAGAGGTGCGTGAAAAGCCGAAAGGCCCCAAGGCATGAAGGCTCCTGTTGGTGTAATCCTTGCTGGCGGTGAAGCGCGGCGAATGGGTGGCGGCGACAAAGGGCTATTGCCGCTCTCTGGTGTCTCGTTGCTCGATCATGTGATCGCACGTTTGTCACCGCAGGTGGCTGATCTTGCACTTAACGCTAATGGCGATGCTGCGCGGTTCTCGGGATTTGGATTGCCAATCTTGCCAGACTCTGTTGCCGGATTTGCGGGGCCGCTAGCAGGTGTGCTGGCCGGAATGGATTGGGCCGCAGAGCAAGGCGCAACGCATATTGTGACTGCGGCAGCAGACACGCCGTTTTTCCCATCCGATCTCGTTCCGCAATTGCTTCTTGCCTCTGAGACTGCGGATAAACCCATCGCAATGGCCGCGACCCCGAATGAGTCTGGCAAGCTGATGCGGCACCCCGTATTTGCACTTTGGCCCGTTGAGTTGCGCGATGATCTTCGGAACGCACTCGAAACAGGAGTGCGCAAAGTTGTGGCATGGGCCGAACCGCACGGCATCGCAACCGCGTCCTATTCGGCCACGCCATTTGACCCGTTTTTCAACGTCAACACCCCCGATGACCTAGCGCACGCGCAGCAATTGGCCGGAGAAGCCGAATGAGAGTTTTTGGTGTAACAGGCTGGAAAAACAACGGCAAAACCGGACTGATGGAGCGGCTCATTGCCGAAATCACGCGCCGTGGCTTTACCGTATCCACCACAAAACATGCGCATCATCGTTTTGACATCGACAAAGAGGGTAAGGATTCCTATCGCCACCGTGTTGCGGGGGCAAAGCAGGTATTGTTGTCGTCCAGTCAGCGTTGGGCATTGCTTGATGAGTTGCGCGGAGAGGAGGAGCCATATCTGGCAGAGCATCTTTCCCGCCTTGACCCAGTTGATCTTGTGTTGGTTGAGGGGTTTAAGGCGGCGCGCCATCCGAAGATTGAAGTGCATCGCGAGTCCGCAGCACGCGAACCGCTGATCGCGCTAGATGACCTCACGATCCGCGCAGTCGCAACTGATACCGCTGCGCCGGAAGGGCTTGGGCCCGATGTTCTTGTATTTGATCTCGATGATACGGCTGCAATTGCCGATTTCGTATTGGAACAGGTGGGGCTCGTCACGAAACCCAAACCAGATTTGCCGCCTTTGCGGGATGACTGCTTTGCGTTGCCGGATGGCGTGGAGTGGACACCGGTTGAGACCGCGCTTGCGACACTGCGTGATCGGCTGAAATGCGTTGTAAGAAGCGAAACCGTACCCGTTTCTGCGGCCTGTGGCCGTATTGCCGCGCAAGACATCTTGGCACCGCGGGATAATCCACCAACGGCAAATTCGGCTGTGGATGGATACGGGTTTGCAAACCCAACGGCGCAGGAGGCGTACCACCTTACCCTCGTTGATGGGCGTGCAGCAGCAGGCGCGCCCTATCAGAGCGTGGTTCCAGCGGGCCATGCAGTTCGAATATTAACGGGAGCGGCGCTGCCGGCAGGCGTTGATAGCGTCGTGATGCAGGAGGATGTGCAACTCGTTGGGAATGAGCTTCGGTTCTCCGGTCCGCTAAAACCTCGTGCGAATGCCCGAAAAGCTGGCGAGGACGTACGCAAAGGTTCGGTGATCGTGGCCGAGGGTGAGGAGATTACTCCGCAAGCCATTGCGCTTCTTTCGGCGACAGGATGTGATGAAGTTGAGGTCCGTGCGCTGCTTCGAGTTGGCGTTCTCTCAACCGGAGATGAGCTTGTTCCAGCGGGCGAAGCAGCCTCCCCAACCCAGACCTATGATGCCAATCGGCCGATGCTTTTGGAACTCGCCCGTGCATGGGGATTTGAGCCGGTTGATCTTGGCCATGTGCCTGACAATCGTGCTGCGCTTAAGACCGCTTTAGACCAAGGAGCCGAGAGTGCAGATGTGATTTTTACCTCGGGCGGTGCTTCGGCAGGGGATGAGGACCACGTAAGCGCGCTCTTGTCAGAGCAAGGAACATTGCATCATTGGCGTATCGCGCTCAAACCGGGGCGCCCGCTGGCGCTTGCGATGTGGGGCGGGGTGCCGGTATTCGGCCTTCCTGGAAATCCGGTAGCTGCTTTTGTGTGCGCATTAATTTTTGCGCGACCTTCGCTCGGTGTTCTGGCGGGCGCGCCTTGGCGTTCGCCATTGGCTTTCCAAGTTCCAGCCGATTTCACCAAGAAGAAAAAAGCTGGTCGACGTGAGTATTTGCGAGGGCGCTTGAATTCAGATGGTACTGTCTCGGCCTTTGAGTCAGAGGGGTCTGGCCGTATCTCGGGGTTGCACTGGGCGAACGGGTTGATTGAGGTCGAGGAAGATCGAACTCAGATCAGTGAGGGCGAATTGGTTCGTTTCTTGCCGTTCGCGGGCTTTGGGATTTAGTCGAACGTTCCTGTGACACGGCCAAGCAACATGAACGCGCGAGCGGTGCGCGTATCGGCCATTTCGGCAATATCCTGATCGCTCGCCTCAGCTTCAAACAGCGTGAAGGTCTGATCAAACTGGCGTAGAAAATGATGGACCGTATCGCGGAAAATCGGGTCTTGCCGCATGCGCCCTGCGGTCAGGGCAAGGCAGGAGCGATCACGGATGCCGCCAAGCGCCGCAACTGAGCGGCCGCGTTCGCCTTTGGCAAATTGCCGCCAGATTTCGGGGCGGGCGCGATCAGGGCGCAGGTCATCCATGTATATTCCGTCCTGCGACAACAGAGTGAGGATATCTTGCGCCGATTGGATCAGACGCGAGGCTTGCCTGTCTTTTAACGCGCGGCGTAGCGCGGCAAACCCTTCTGCGTCATCGGCGTTTTCGGGGAAGTTGACCGCACGGATAAAATCTTCGGTCGAAAGAGGCGGAGCGATGTCTTCGGCTCGGGTACCAAGCGCGAGGGCCGTCTGATCATCGACAATCTGTGTTGAAGTGGCGGGAGCAGACAGAGTTTTTGGTTGTTCGTTTTGGGGGCGGCTGGTTGCAAAAGTCGCGATTGCGGTTTCCGTCATTCGCTGGGCGGTTACGATTTGGTCCAGAGTGTCTTTGACGGATGGATCATTTGCAATCGCCGCTTCGGTTTGTTGGGCCACATAGCTTTGGCGCAGAGCATCAATCGCGGCCTGAAGACGGGCGGTTTCATCCCGTACGACCCGTGCGCTTCGGACAGCCAGCGCGCCGACCCAGATGACCGCGACGGGCAGGAAAATCGCCACCAAAACCATGACGAATTGCGCCGCTGTTAGTTCGGAGATTGCAAGCCCGTCGCCGGCAAACAAGATAAAGGAGCCAAGGCCCAAAAGCCAAACAGCAGACAATGCCAAAGCGATGACCTCCGCCCGATCCAAACCCGCCGAATCCCGCTTTTGCGGGGCGGCATTGTGTTCGACTGTTTGGTGATCGGGGGCCTTGGTCATCGGGCCGCACTCCGAATTTGCGCTATTTATAGGCGACGGTCAGAATTTCGAAATCCTTGGTGCCACCGGGTGCGCGGAACTCGATGCTATCGCCTTCTTCCTTACCGATCAGGGCGCGGGCGAGGGGCGATTTGATGTTGAGCTTGCCTTTTTCAAGGTTCGCTTCCGGTTCGCCGACGATTTGATATGTCTTTTCTTCTTCGGTGTCTTCGTCAACCAAAGTCACGGTCGCGCCGAACTTGATCGACCCCGAAAGCGAAGCAACGTCGATTACATCAGCAAGCGAAATGATCGCTTCGAGCTCTTTCACGCGTCCTTCGATAAAGCTCTGTTTTTCGCGGGCGGAATGATACTCGGCGTTTTCCGAAAGGTCGCCGTGCTCGCGCGCCTCGGCAATCGCCCGAATAATCGCAGGGCGTTCAACCATTTTCAGGTTTTTCAGTTCTTCGTCGAGTTCGTCAAAACCGGCTTTAGTTAGAGGTATCTTTTCCATAGTGCCTTGTGAAAATTGAAGTGGTTGGCAACATCCTGCTGTTAACTCAACCTTGGGGCACGAAGTCAATAGCAACCGCACCAATAGTCGCCGATTAACCGGAATTCCGCGTGTATTCGCTTATTTGGCCGCCACGTATCCAACGAACGCGGCGGCCAGCACGCGCGGCTAGTCGTATTCGACGACCTCAAACTCAATTCCATCATGGTCGTGGAAGTAAAACCGACGCCCCGGCTCGTAATCAGCGTGGCTTCCCGGAATCAATCCGGCCTGTTTGACACGTTCCTCAGCCGTGTCGAGGTCATCAACGACAACTGCGATGTGGTTCAATCCGTTGACGCGTTCGTAGTTGTCTTTGGAATGGGGAAGTGTTTGTTTTGGCTGGTATAGTGCGAGGTAGCTGTTATCGCCGCCAACATGGATCGAATAGCCGTCGTGAATAGAAGCGCCCTCCCAGCGGATTTTCCAACCAAAGAGTTCCCCAAGAAGCGCCGCAGTTTTCTGGGCATTAGAGACGGTAAGGTTTGTGTGTTCGAGAATTGCCTGTGACATTGTTTGGTCCTTTAAATTTTGAATGTTTGTCCTGTGTAATTCCTCAAGTTAACTTGAGGTCAAGGGCTGTTTTCGGAGTTCTGCCTCTGTTTTTCGGTTTAAATTCTGGTGAAACAGCAAACTAACGCGGTGTCGTGATTGACCCCTTTTGCCCATATCGGATAACGAGTGGAGCGGAGAGCGAGCTTTGATATGCGCAGGGCGCGAAAGGGTTAGGGATGACTTCACCTGAACGGGAATCGATGGAATACGATGTTGTGATTGTTGGGGCGGGGCCTGCTGGCCTCTCTGCGGCAATCCGGCTCAAACAGTTGGACGCTAACCTTGAGGTGGTTGTCCTTGAAAAAGGCAGCGAAGTTGGCGCGCATATTCTATCCGGTGCGGTGCTTGATCCTTCTGGTCTGGATGCTTTGATCCCTGATTGGAAAGAGAAGGGCGCACCGATCAACGTGCCAGTTCGCAAGGACAACTTCTTGTTCCTCGGGCCAGCAGGACATGTTCGCGTTCCGAATTTCCCGATGCCGCCATTGATGAGCAATCACGGCAATTACATCGTGTCTATGGCGAACGTCTGTCGCTGGATGGCTGAACAAGCTGAAGAGCTTGGTGTTGAGGTCTTCCCTGGCATGGCCTGTTCTGAATTGATCTATGGCGAGAACGGTGAGGTTGCGGGCGTTGTGGCCGGTGAATTCGGCAAGAACCCTGACGGTACACCAGGCCCGGGATATGAACCGGGCATGGAACTTCGCGGCAAATACGTGTTCCTCTCTGAAGGTGTGCGTGGGAGCTTGTCAAAAGAGGTGATCGCCAAGTTCGATCTGGGCAAAGATTCGGATGTCCAGAAATACGGTCTCGGCATGAAAGAGATCTGGGAGATCGACCCTGCGAAGCACAAAGAGGGCACTGTTACCCATACGATGGGCTGGCCTCTTGGCAAAAACGCTGGTGGTGGGTCATTCATTTATCACCTTGAAAACAATCAGGTCTTCGTCGGGTTCGTTGTGCACCTGAACTACAAGAACCCGTATCTTTTCCCTTACATGGAATTCCAGCGCTTTAAGCATCATCCCGAAATTGCCAAGCTGCTCGAAGGCGGCAAACGCGTTGCCTATGGCGCGCGCGCAATTTCCGAGGGGGGCTATCAATCCATGCCTAAAGCGGTGTTCCCGGGTGGGGCGCTCTTGGGCTGTTCGGTCGGGCTTGTGAACGTGCCGCGGATTAAGGGCAATCATAACGCCATGTTCTCTGGTAAGTTTGCTGCCGAGGCCGCCTATGAGGCGATCAAAGAGGGTCGTGCGGGTGATGAGCTTGGGGCCTATGAAACCGAATTGAAAACTGGTGTTGTCGCCAAAGATCTTAAGCGTGTGCGCAACGTGAAACCGCTTTGGTCCAAGCTCGGTCTTACGGCGTCGTTGGCGCTGGGCGGGTTTGATATGTGGACGAATAACCTCTTTGGTATTTCGCTCTTCGGAACGCTCAAACACGGTAAGTCAGACGCGGAATCAACAGGTTATGCCGCGGATTACAAAGAGATCGACTATCCGAAACCCGATGGCGTTTTGTCGTTTGATCGCCTAACCAACGTGAGTTTCTCGGCCACGAACCACGAGGAAGAGCAGCCCTGTCACTTGAAGCTGGCTGATCCAACGATCCCGATTAACGTGAACCTGCCGAAATATGACGAGCCAGCACAGCGGTATTGTCCCGCAGGTGTTTACGAGGTCATTCAGGAAGCCGGATCAGAGCCGCGTTTTCAGATCAACTTCCAGAACTGCGTGCATTGCAAAACCTGTGATATCAAGGACCCGAGCCAGAATATCACATGGGTTACGCCGCAGGGTGGCGATGGGCCGAATTATCCAAATATGTAACAAACACGTGCGGGGGAGGCTGAATGGCTGCCCCCGCATTGCGTTGGGGGCTGCAAGTGACTAGTTTACCTGCAACTGTATATTTATTGAGGCCTCACGTTTTGTCTAATTCCCTCTTGCGGTCGTTTGCCCTTTCCGCGCTGTGCCTGTTTCCGTCGCTTCCCGCGAGTTCCGAGGGGTTTGTTGGGGCCTACCTTGCTGGCCAAAGCGCGCGTTTCTCAGCAGATTTTGAAGCCTCCGCGCTTTACTACACGCGCGCACTGGCGCTTGACCCGACCAACGCTCACCTGATGAACGTGGCTAGTGCAGCCTATGTTTCCAAAGGGGACTTGGCCTCGGCGGTGCCAATTGCCCGCTCGCTCGATCAAACCGGAACTGATAATCTGATCGCGAACATTGTGCTTGCGTCCAACGATATCATTGAGGGCGATTACGCTGCGGTGACCAAACGCCTTGAGGCTGGCGGCGAAGTTGGCCCGATTGCAACAGAGTTGCTCGCGGCATGGGCGGCGATTGGCGAAGGCAAAATGTCTCGTGCGCTTGAGCTTTTTGACGAGATGGCATTAGAGCCCGGGCTTGGCGGTATTGCTGCATTCCACAAGGCGCTCGCGCTTGGCTCCGTTGGAGATTTTGAAGGCGCCGAAGCCATACTAAGCAACTCTCAAGGCACCAATCTTGAACACACGCGCCTGAGCCTCATTGCGCATTTGCAGGTTTTGAGCCAGCTCGAACGCAATCAGGACGCGCTTGATATCCTCAAGCTGTTCTATGGCGACGGCGATGTTGATCCGGAGTTCTCCGCAATCAAGGAAAAGCTGGAAGCGGGTGAAACTGTGCCGTTTACCGCTGCACGCAATCCAAGAGAGGGTGCCGCGCAGTCGTTCTTTACGTTGGCAGAGATTTTCGCACAGGAAGCCGCGCCCGATCATACGATCCTCTATTCCCGCGCGGCGGAGTTCCTTAACCCTGAGCATTTGCCTGCATTGCTTCTAACGGCGGGGCTTCTAGAGGAGCTTGAGCAATACGAGCTTGCCAATGCAGCCTATGCGAAAGTGCCCGAAGGCAGCGTTGTGTACCATGTTGCGGAAATGGGTCGTTCGGAGACTCTGCGCAAAGCAGGAAAGCCGGACGAAGCGATTGAGGTTCTGACAGCACTTGCTGATGAATATCCAACCTTGCCGTCCGTTAGTATCGCGCTTGGCGATCTATATCGAAGCGAGGAGCGTTACGCCGAAGCGGCCGAGGCTTATGATGCGGCTTTGGCGTTGTTCCCTGATGACCTGCCTGGAACGTGGTTCATCTATTATTCGCGCGGTATTTGTTACGAGCGGTTGGATGAATGGGAAAAGGCCGAGGCGGATTTCCGCAAGGCGCTGAGCTTTAACGAAAACCAGCCACAAGTCTTGAATTATCTTGGTTACTCCATGGTTGAGAAGAATATCAATCTTGATGAAGCGCTGGAGATGATCGAAACAGCCGTCGCAGCGCGCCCACGCGATGGGTACATCATCGATTCTCTTGCATGGGTTTACTACAAACTCGGCCGTTTCGAAGATGCTGTCGCCCCAATGGAAAAGGCTGCTGTGCTTGAGCCGCTCGACCCGATTGTGAGCGATCATCTTGGCGATGTTCTATGGATGGTCGGACGCAAGAACGAGGCTAGCTTCCAATGGCGCCGCGCTTTGTCGCTTGAGCCGGAAGAAGAGGAAGCCGATCGGATTCGCCGCAAGCTTGAGGTCGGACTTGACGTTGTGCTTGAAGAAGAAGCGCTTGAGACTGACAAAACCCAATAGCGCCGATGCTCGCCCCTGCTAAAATCAACCTGTCGCTTCATGTAACGGGCAAACGATCCGACGGGTATCATCTGCTTGATAGCCTTGTCGTATTTGCTGATGTCGGCGATCAGATCGACGTGCAGCCAGCGGACAACATCTCGCTTCGGATTGCCGGACCGGAGGCTGGCGGTTTGGAGGCGGAGGCTGACAATCTCGTTCTGCGTGCTGCAAGACTTATGCAGAACAAAGGACAGGGTGCCGCGATCACGCTTACGAAAAACCTGCCTGTTTCTTCGGGTATTGGTGGCGGATCAAGCGATGCGGCCACCACTATTTCTGCTTTGGCCGGACTCTGGGAATGTTCACTGCCCCGGCCCGAGGATGTGGTGGGGTTGGGTGCGGATGTTCCTGTTTGTTTGGCGCAACGCCCAGCTCGGATGACAGGGATCGGCGAAGGCGTTGAGCCAGTCGCCGACTTGCCGGATATGGCGGTTGTTTTGGTCAATCCGCGCGTTTCCGTTTCGACGCCTGCGGTATTTGCTGCTTTGGAACGTCGTGAGAATTCGGCGATGGATTATGTGCCCAGCGGTATGGGCTACAGCGCGTTTTGTGAGTGGCTTGCCGCGCAGCGCAATGATCTTGAAGCGCCTGCATGCAGCCTCGTGCCCGAGATTAACGATGTTCTCGCCGCGCTCGAGGGCGCAGATTTTGCGCGCATGTCGGGCTCTGGCGCAACGTGTTTTGGACTATTTGAGACCTTGGAGCAGGCAAGTGCCGCGGCGCAATCCATTTCCGCCGCGAAGCCAGATTGGTGGGTGAAAGCCGCCCGAGTTTTGCCCTAAAACTCGACGCCGATCTGCGCTTTGATGCCAGAACGGAAAGGATGTTTCACAAGCTCCATTTCTGTGACGAGATCAGCCGCTTCAATCAATTCGTCCTTGGCGTTGCGCCCCGTCAAAACGACGTGGGTCATTTCGGGCTTTTCGCTTTGAAGGAAGGCGACCACTTCGTTCACATCGATATAGTCATAGCGGATTGCGATGTTGATCTCGTCCAATAGCACCATCTTGTTTTCAGGGTCGCGGATAAGCTCTTTTGCTTTTTCCCATGCCGCAGTCGCCATCTCGATATCGCGCGACTTATCTTGGGTCTCCCATGTAAAGCCTTCGCCCATCGTGTGAAACTCGCAAACATCCGAGAACTTTCCAATGATCAGATCACGCTCGCCTGTGCTCATGCCGCCTTTGATAAACTGAACCACGGCGCATTTCATATCGTGCGCGATGCAGCGAAAAATCATCCCAAAGGCCGCGCTGGACTTACCTTTGCCCTTCCCAGTGTGGACAATAATCAGGCCCTTTTTATCGGTCTTGGTGGCCATGATCTTGTCACGGGCGGCCTTTTTCTTGGCCATCTTCATGGCGTGGCGATCTGTGTCTTCGCTCATGCTGCGCTCCCTTGGTTTCAACGCGATTTTGCGGTGCGTTGGCATGGGATGCAAGGGGAAAGCCGCGCGAGGTAAGGTTTCGTTAACCATGCGGCAGTAGCCTTCGAAGGTATAGAAGCGAGGTGCTGATGCGGCAGATTTTACTGGGACTGTTTGGCGTTTTATTGATTGCCGGTTGTGATAGCCCGCATCCCAAAATGATGGGTGTGAAGGCGCAGGAAATCACAGTTGAAGGCAGCACCTTCCGTGTCCGAACCAAAGGTGAGATCGCAGAGGCTATTCGCGTTGGTTTCGTACCGTTCTCGGAACATGCTCAGATACCGATGCGTGCCGTTGTTGCGATGGAAGAGGCAAGTGGATGTGACGTTGATCAGCGATCCGTAAAAGGCGATCCCGCACTCATCGTGGCGCGATTGAAATGCCCAAAATCCTAGTTTGGGGTGTTGCGAGCAAGCGTTTCAAGCAATGCACGTGCTGAATTGCTCCGCGGCATCCAAAGGCCTCGCTCAATTGCTTCGTTCAACCGCTCTGCGATTTCTTTTAAGGCGGGGGCGTTATGTTCTTCAATAAACGCGCGCACGTCCTCGTCCTCTAGAAACGCAGCGTGGACCGCATCGAAATGGTGGCCCTTAACTGCGCCCGTCGTTGCGGCAAAAGCGAACATGTAATCAACAGTTGCTGCCATCTCGAACGCGCCTTTATAGCCGTGGCGCATCACCCCTTCGATCCACTTTGGGTTAACCACACGGCTTCGCACGACACGGGCGATTTCCTCATCCAACGTGCGGATTACGGGCCGCTCCGGGCGGGAATGGTCGTTATGATAGATCGGGCGGTCTTGCCCTTGAAGGGTATTAATCGCGGCGGCTGCTCCGCCCTCGAATTGATAGTAATCATCGCTATCAAGCAGGTCGTGTTCGCGGTTGTCCTGGTTTTGTACAATCGCTTCGGCCTGTTTCAGACGGCTTTCAAACTGCGGACGAGCGCGTGTTCCCTCGGCGTTCTTGCCATACGCATAGCTGCCCCATTCAAGATAGGCCTCGGCTAGGTCTGATTTGTCAGCCCAGAGATGTTCGTCGATCATTGCCTGAAGCCCTGCACCATATGCGCCCGGTTTAGAGCCGAATACGCGGTAGGCACTTTGATCTCCCTCTGCCAAAAGGCGTGCACGGGCGGGGTTGAGGTCGGCCGGCTCATCGAGTTCCATCACGGCGCGCGCCGCACTATCAACAAGAGCAATCAACTGCGGGAACGCATCGCGGAAGAATCCCGAAACGCGAAGGGTCACGTCAACGCGCGGTCGACCAAGTACGCCTTGCGGCAAAACCTCGAAGCCTGTGACGCGGCGGTTTGCGGCGTCCCAAGTGGGCTTTACCCCCATGAGCGCGAGGGCTTGGGCAATGTCGTCGCCGCCCGTACGCATATTGGCGGTTCCCCATGCCGTAAGCAGTAGGGCGCGCGGCCAGTCGCCGTGGTCCTGTAGGTGTTTCTCAATGAGCAAGTTGGCCGATTTCCACCCGAGCGCCCAAGCGGTTGGCGTGGGCACCGCGCGGCTATCGACCGAGTAGAAATTGCGCCCCGTGGGAAGCGTATCAAGCCGCCCACGCGTTGGAGCGCCAGAAGGAGCAGGGGGCAAAAACTTGCCGTTCAGTGCGGTCAAAAGCCCGCTCATTTCCGCAGGGCCGCAAGCGGCGACGCTCGGGCGAACATTGGTTTTTATGCCCTCAAGAACAGTGGTGCTTTTGGGGCCGGGGCAGGCTGCCTCACCGTCAATCAAAGCAGAGGCAAGCAGCTCTATCCGCTCGACAGTGTCTCCAAAACTGCGCCAAGCATCAGCTAACACTGAACCTAGCGCATCGGGTTTCGCGCTGTCCCATGTCGCGGCCATGTCGCAATTGAGCGGATCAAACCCAAGCGCAAGGTCATCCGCAATCGCGCGTTGAAGCGATGCATCCGCTCCTGTTCCATCACCGCGCGGCACGCGGACCAATGCCTGAACCAGATCGCGCTCCAGTCGCCCCGTCGGGCTTTCGCCGAAGATATGAAGCCCATCGCGGATTTGCGCTTCTTTCAACTCACAGAGGAAAGCGTCGAGCTTGGCCAGATCACTTTCCTCATCCTCACCCGAAAGCCCCGCATCCTCGCCCAGTCCGGTGGCGCTGGTAAGGGTCAGAATTTCGCGCTTTAGATGTTTAATGCGGCGGGGATCAACGCCCGCTGCTTCATAATATTCATCCACCAAAGCTTCGAGATCACGCAGCGGCCCATAGGATTCCGCACGGGTGAGCGGCGGTGTCAGGTGATCAACAATAACGGCCTGCGCGCGGCGCTTGGCCTGTGTTCCTTCGCCAGGATCGTTGACGATAAAAGGATAGATATGCGGCGTGGGGCCAAAGACGGCTTCGGGGAAGCACTCCTGCGAAAGTGCAACTGATTTGCCAGGGAGCCATTCAAGGTTGCCGTGCTTGCCCATGTGAACAATTGCCTGCGCGCGGAAGGTATGGCGCAGCCAGAAATAGAACGCGAGGTAGTTGTGCGGCGGCACGAGGTCTGGCGAATGGTAGGTGTCTTCTGGGTCGATGTTATAACCGCGTGCGGGCTGCACACCGACAACAACATTCCCGAATGTCAGCACCGAGAGCTTGAACCGCCCGCAATCAACTTCGCCCGCCTCGTAAAATGGATCGGCCTCTGGCTTGCCCCAACGCTCTTCGATCTGCGCACGAACCTCATGGGGCAGCGCACCATAGGAAATCTGGTAGTCCGCCATTGAGAGATCGACGCCGCCAGTTCGCACGCGTCGATCTGTAAGCCAGTTCGTCGGTCCGGCAAGAATGCGTTGCATCAGGTCGTCACTGTCTTCTGGAAGATCGCGGGTTGAGTATCCGGCCTCTGTTAGCGCGTTAAGAGTATTACAGGTCGCGGCGGGGGCATCTAGGCCAACTCCATTCGCGAGCCGACCGTCCTTGTTCGGATAGTTGGCCAAAACCAGCGCCACGCGGCGGTCTTTTGCGGCGGTTTTGCGCAGGTCGGCCCAATTCGCGGCAAGGTCAGCGACGAAATCAATGCGGTCGCCTTGAGCGCGGTAACTGGCGATGGCGCATTCGGTAGCCTCATCGAAAAACGCTTCGCCCTTGAAGCTCACGGCGCGGGATAAGATGCGGCCGTCGACCTCTGGGAGGGCTACGTTCATCGCGATGTCACGCGCGGAAAGCCCGTTTGCGCCCTCGATCCACGAGGCTTCGCTGCTGGCGGAGAACACGATCTGAAACACGGGGGCTTCGTTTGCGGCGTCCATCTGGAAAGGATTGGTGGCCTGATCGTCGCCTTGATGAGGCGAGCCAACGGCAAAAGACGTGCCGTTCAGGATTACGGATGGCGGAGCTTCTGAGAACAGATGTTCGAGCGTTGCAACCGATACTGGGTCTTTGAGCGAGGCGACAAAAACAGGAAGTGGATTCAATCCGCGGCGTAGGAGCGCTTTGACAAGGCGGTTGACCGGATTTAGTCCCGCGCCCTGCACCAAAGCACGATAAAAAACGATCGGAACAACGGGAGCGTCCGCAAGCCAGTTTTCTTGCGCGGCCTCTAGGTTTGCGATCCCTGTACCGGGCCAATAGACGCCAGCACGAAGGAGCGCGCGGGCAGGCTCTGGCTTTTCCGCTCCTGTGAGCATCGCCTTGGCGTACTCAAGGAAATGGCTGGCGTTTTCCGGCCCTCCCTCGACCATATAGGCCCAAAGCGCTTGGTAATCTTCGTCTGAAACTGTGGAGAGTTCGCGCAACTCCGCGTCTGGCTTATCGTCACCGGGAAGCGCCACAAAGGCAACGCCCGCCGCGTGAAGATGTGCGGCGTACTGCGTGAGGCCATACTTCCAATATCCCGCCCCACCAAGGCAGCGCGCAATCACCAATTTACTCTTCGCGGCGCAATTTTCGATATGCAAATCCACAGACATCGGGTGCTGCAGATGCATGAGGCTCGCAAGCCGCAAGGTTGGCGGTGCGGCCATTTCGGAACGCGCTTCAGAGAGCGCGGCAAGTTCCGTGTCCGCGGCGGAGATAAACACGATATCCGCAGGGGTTTGCCCGAGGTCTACGGGCTCCGAGCCGTCAGAAATTGTGCCGGGTGTTGCCGCGAGAAGATGCATCAGAGAGGGCGTTCCATAAACAGGCTGAGCGGGTCATCCTCGTAGTCGCCGAAAGGGCCGCAATATGTAAACCCGTGTTTTTCATAAAGCTTATGTGCGGCAGTGAGGCTGTTTCCTGTCTCAAGCTTCAGCGTCTTCAAACCTTCGGCTCGCGCGGTTTCGATGAGTGCTTCCATAAGTTTATTTGCGACGCCACGGCCCCGCGCTTCGGAAGCGACGAACATCGATTTAACTTCGCCGTAGTCTCCCTTAAGCGCCACCGCACCGCAGCCGAGGGTATGTTCGCCGTCTTGCGCAACAAGAAACCGGATATCCTCGCCACAGAGAGCATCGACCGACAAGTAGTGGTTGGATTCCGCCGGAAACAACTCCTGCATCAGCGCATGGCTTGCTTCAAGCAATGCTTGCGCTTGCGGGGCGCGGGGATCACCGGTTTCGACCGTAATGCTCACGCTTGAAGAGCCTTTTCAATGGACGCGCGGTCAAGCCCGCTTTCGCCAATGACGACAAGTCGCGTTTCGCGAGGCGCTGCGCCGAAAGGCTGGTCAAAGTAGGTGTCCACTCGTGGGCCAACAGCCTGAAGCGTGAGGCGCATCGGCTTCCCTTCGACAGCGGCAAATCCTTTGAGACGCAAAATATTGTTCTGACGGATCACATCGGCGACTTGCTCGGCAAAAGCGTTCGGGTCTTTGATTTCGCCACGGGCAACAACAAAGCTCTCAAACTCGTCGTGACCATGCGCGTGCTCATGGTCGTGGTGATGATCGTCGTGGTCATCATGGTCGTGGTGATGGTGGTGGATTTCGTGGCGCGAAGACAGGTCGCTCTCCGCACCAATGCCCTGACCAAGCAGCACATCAACGGGCAAAGCGCCCATCGTGGATTTCACAACCTGAACCCCATCGCGGCTTTCGGTGCGAAGTTTGCCGACGAGCACGGAAGCGTCCTCCTCGCCCAACAGGTCAGCCTTGTTCACGACAATCATATCCGCACAGGCGATTTGGTCTTCGAACAGTTCCGAGAGAGGCGTCTCATGGTCGAGGTTTTCATCCAGTTTGCGCTGGGCATCGACGGCGGCAACGTTATGGGCAAATTGCCCGTCAGCAACGGCACGGCCGTCCACCACAGTCACAACGCCATCGACGGTAACTTTGGTGGCGATTTCGGGCCAATTAAATGCGCGCACGAGTGGTTGAGGCAACGCAAGGCCAGATGTTTCGATAACGATGTGGTCGGGTGCATTTTCACGGGCGAGGAGCTTTTCCATCGTCGGGATAAAATCCTCAGCAACAGTACAGCAGATACAGCCGTTAGACAGCTCCATCACGTCATCATCGGTGCATGTTTCGTCACCGCATCCCTTGAGGATATCACCATCCACACCAAGATCGCCGAATTCGTTGATGATAAGGGCAATGCGCTTGCCTTCGGCGTTTTGAAGCATGTGGCGGATCAGAGTGGTCTTCCCCGCTCCAAGAAAGCCGGTAACGACGGTGGCTGGAATTTTTTGTGGCATGATGGCCTCGTTTGTTAGGCGTGACGCTCAGGGCTTAGGCTCCGAGCGTTATTTTTAAACTGCGTGTTTGTGCCAAGCGTACCCCGCAACGCCACCAAGAACCACCCAAGTGGCACAGGCAACCGCGAGGGTTCGCGAGACGAAAAGAGCGGCAAGTTCGGGCGGGGCGACACCGGCATAGAAATCAAGATGCGGCGCGCCGATCACATGGGGCAGGGCGATGAATGCAGCGCCCGCAATTCCCCACCAGAGGTTGGCACCGAATGTAATCATGCCGATCCCGACAGCGGTTGCGATCACGGTTGTGATCCACCACATCTGGCGCAGGGTGACATCATCCGCAGGTGTGCCAGGAAGCTCTGGATAAAGTCCGGCTGCTGGCGCGAGTTGGATTACAACAAAGCCCACAAGCCCCCAGATAAGTCCCGTTCTTGCATTGACTTCGAGCCCAGCCATCTGCGCCGTTCCGAATGCCGCAGCAACGATCAGGCCAAATCCAGTGAACACAAGTACGTTCATCGCAACAGTCATTCCGTGCCGCGCAAGTTTTTCCGAAGTTGTCGGCGGCGCTTCCACCTCTTCTTCCTCTTCGGATGCGGTTACATCTTCACCGTCCACGATCAAAACACCGGCGTAATGCGATTTCGCACCGGTTTCGTATTCCTCACCCTCAAGAAGCAGAGGGGTGACGAGCCAAAACTGAAGCAGCGCGGAAATCAACCCTGCGATCAGACCAGCGTACAGCGCGCTGGAAAAAATTTGTTTGAACATCTGCTTAGTGGCAGGGGAACGCGACTGCGTGACGTGTGTCGTGTGCTGCGTCGTGCAGAACAGCAGACTGTGCAAAGCCAGCCGCGCCAATCAGCATTACACCCGCAAGAGCCGCCGCAAAGATCGGCAGGAATGCAAGGTTTGCTTTTTCCGCAGGAGCCGTGGCCGCTTGAGCTACTACTCTGGGTTCGTTCAGATCGTTCTTCATATGTCTCCTTTTCCCGTCACACCCGACGGTTGGCTAAACTCTACGCAAGGCTGGTCTCCTGGCTCGCGGGTCGCTGCGCTGTGTCGCCTTCCCGGATTGCTCCAGTGACATATGACACGCGCTCGCCGCATACAGTCGCGGGGGCGGCTGTGGCCTCTGGTCCCTGTTTGGGTCACCATCACCACATTCCCATTTATCCCCAACCGCTCAAGCGGCGCTATGGGGATACCATGCAAGGCTATGTGACGGTTTTTGCGCGGGTGGGTCAAGCTGCATTTGGCATCCCCGATGAAAATATGGCGGATGGCAGCGCAAACATGCATGGCAATTCACATTCTGCCTTGCAGGACCGTGAAAGAATGCCCCAACTACTCCCATGACACATCCAACACTCCGCCCTGCAACACATGATGATTCGGAGGCCATCCGCACTTGTATTGCTGACGCATTTACCAAGGCTCGCGCCGAGATTTCTGACTTTCCTGATGTCACCTTTGGCATCGAAGAGAGCATCGGGGCGGGGCTTGCATTTGTAGCCGAAGCGGAAGGCTGTGTTTGTGGCGCGCTGACTGTGCATGTCACCGACGATTACCTCAAAGTTGAGGTTGTCGCGGTGGACAGCGCCTATCGCGGTTTTGGCATTGGACGATTGCTCATGGAATTTGCAGTTCAAGAGGCCAAGCGCCGCGGCGTCAGGGAGCTTCGACTACGTACGCATATCTTGATGCCAGAGAATGTCGCTCTGTATCAGCATCTGGGTTGGGAAGTTACTTCGGAAGATGAAACCGGAGTTAATATGGCCTTTAAACTTTAAAATGCGGCCGTCAGACGCAATATCTTGTGGATAACTCCGCCGATTATAGCAGATAGTGGGGTAAACCGTTGACACACACCCCCTCTGGCCCAAACGATGGTGTATCTGGAGGAATCACTTAAAGGTGCGCGTTTGCAGTTTTCCAAACTCAAGCTGAACGGTTTCAAAAGCTTCGTTGACCCAACCGATCTTATCATCGCGGATGGGCTGACGGGGGTTGTCGGGCCGAACGGGTGCGGGAAATCCAACCTGCTTGAGGCGCTGCGATGGGTGATGGGCGAGACCCGCCCCAAAGCGATGCGCGGCGGCGGCATGGAAGATGTGATTTTTGCCGGAACCGCAACACGGCCTGCGCGCAACTTCGCCGAAGTGTCGCTCACCATTGATAACAGCGATCGCCTCGCGCCCTCGGGGTTCAATGATTCCGATACGCTTGATGTGGTGCGGCGGATTACGCGCGATGCGGGCTCTGCGTTCAAGGCCAACACCAAGGATGTGCGCGCCCGCGATATTCAGATGCTCTTTGCCGATGCCTCGACCGGCTCGCACTCTCCTGCGCTTGTCCGTCAGGGCCAGATTGCGGAGTTGATCAACGCCAAGCCCAAAGCGCGGCGGCGTATCCTCGAAGAAGCCGCAGGGATCTCGGGGCTTTACCAACGGCGGCACGAAGCCGAACTCAAACTTAAGGGCACGGAAACCAACCTGTCGCGGGTTGAAGATGTGGTTGAACAACTTGCCAGCCAGCTTGGTCAATTGGCGCGGCAAGCGCGTCAGGCAGCGCGTTATCGCTCCATTGGCGAGGAGTTGCGGCACGCAGAGGGGCTTCTGCTCTATCGCCGCTGGAAAGAGGCGGACGAGGCCCGCGCAACTGCGCAGGCTGATTTGACCGAGCGCACGAAGCTGGCAGGAGCCGCAGAGGGAGAAGCAAGAACAGCGGCGAAGGCTCGCGCCGCCGCCGAAGACCGTTTGCCTCCGTTGCGCGAAGAAGAAACCATCGCAGCCGCCGTTTTGACCCGATTGCAAAACCAGCGTGAAGCGCTGTCCGAGCAAGAGGCGCGCGCAATTGAAACAATTGAAACTCTAACGCGGCGTATTGAGCAACTTGCCCACGACAAATCCCGTGAGCAGGAGCTGAACAAGGACGCAGGCGAGACAATTGAGCGGCTTGAATGGGAGCAAAACCAGCTTGCCGCCGCTGCCGAAGGATACGCCGAAAAGCTCGAAGAAAGCGCCAACGCGGCCTCTGATGCCGCAAGTGTTTTGCAGGAACGCGAGGCCGCGATTGGGCAACTCACCGAGGATGTCGCACGGCTTGCGGCGCGTCACCAATCGGCGCGGCGGTTGGTTGAGGACAACCAGAAAACCCTTGATCGCAGCGAAGGAGAGGCCGCTCGGGCGCGGGAAGCTTCTGCCCTCGCCAAAGCCGCTCTGACCAAGGCCGCTCAAGACTTCACAACAGCAGAGCAAGCACAAGATGCGGCCGCATCAGCAGCGAAAGTTGCAGAAGAAACGCTGATTGCCTGTGACAATGCCCGAGCCACCGCACAGAGCCGCGAAGCAGAAGCCCGCGCAGAACGCAGCGAGGCGGAGGGTGAAGCAAATGCGTTGCGGGCTGAAGTTTCCGCGCTTGCCAAGCTCGTGGAGCGAGACACTGCTGAAGGCGGTCAGGTCTTGGACGAATTGCGCGTTGAGGGTGGCTATGAGAAGGCGCTTGGGGCTGCTCTCGCTGATGACTTGCGCGCGCCATCTGTTGGGCCTGAGGCTGTATCTGGCTGGGCGACGTTGCCGGGATATTCCGCGCCACAAGGATTGCCCGAGGGCGTTTTGGCGCTGACCAATCACGTTACCGTGCCTGAAGTTTTGGTTCGTCGTATGGGGCAAGTCGGGCTCGTTGATAAAGCCGACGGGCCGCGCCTTCAGCCCGAGTTGAAGCCCGGTCAGCGGCTTGTAAGCATTGAGGGCGATCTTTGGCGCTGGGATGGGTTTCGTGCGGGTGCTGAGGATGCGCCGAGTGCTGCTGCGCTTCGGTTGCAGCAACTTAACCGCCTCGTGGAACTTAAACGCGATCTGGAAGAAGCAAGCGCGCGCGGCGACGGCGCGAAACGGGCGCATGAGATGCTGTCCGAAGAACTTGCGCGCTGCACGCGTGAGGATCAGGAAGCCCGAGAAGCGCGTAAGAACGCTGACCGTGCCCTGACCGAAGCAGCGCGCGCCCTGTCGCGCGCGGAAGCTGACCGCAACATTGCCGAGGGTAAACTTGAGAGTTTGTCGATGGCCGTGTCCCGCCACGAAGAAGAGGCAATGGAAGCGCGTACGCGCGTGAAGGAAGCTGAAACCGCGCTTGCAGACCTGGGTGATCTGGACGCCGCCCGTGCTGAGGTCGAGGACGTGAAAATGACCGTCGAGGCCGCGCGGATGACAATGATGTCCAAGCGCTCCGCATACGAGGAATTGCGCCGTGAGGGCGATGCCCGCACAAAGCGTCGGCAGGAGATCACGAAAGAAATTAGCGGCTGGCGGCTTCGTTTGGAGAACGCTGAGAAGCGGATCGGCGAGCTTGAGGAACGCCGTGTTGCAAGCGAGGCCGAGTTGAAAGAGGCCAGTGCTGCACCTGAGGAAATCGCGGCCAAACGCGAAGAACTTGCCGGAGCGATCGACACCGCCGAAAAACGCCGCCAAGAGGCCGCGGATAAGCTGGCGATCGGAGAAACAGAGCTTCGTGAGGCGATCAATGCCGAGCGTGATGCAGAGCGCGCTGCCAGTGAGGCCCGCGAAAGCCGCGCACGCGCTGAAGCGCGCGCCGACGCGGCCCGTGAAACCGTTGCTTATGCCGCCGAGCGAATTTCCGAGGCGATGGAAACTACGCCACAAGACTTGCTTGCGACTCTGGATGCTGATCCAGAGAAAATGCCGTCGGCGGAGAGCATTGAGGCTGATGTAAACCGCCTTAAACGGCAGAGGGACTCGCTCGGTGCGGTGAACCTACGGGCCGAAGAGGACGCAAAAGAAATTCAGGAAGAGCACGACAACCTCGTGTCGGAGAAAGCGGATCTGGACGAGGCAATCCGCAAGTTGCGAACAGGCATTGCCAGCCTGAATAAAGAAGGCCGCGAGCGTTTGCTGACGGCGTTTGAACAAGTGAATAGCAACTTTACTCTGCTGTTCCGACACCTGTTCGGAGGCGGAGAGGCCAACCTTGTATTGGTCGAATCCGATGACCCGCTTGAAGCAGGACTTGAGATTATGTGCCAGCCACCGGGCAAGAAACTCAGCACATTGAGCCTGCTTTCTGGCGGTGAACAGACCCTGACGGCCATGGCGCTGATCTTTGCGGTTTTCCTCGCGAATCCAGCTCCGATCTGTGTTCTCGATGAGGTGGACGCGCCGCTTGATGATGCGAACGTCACCCGTTTTTGTGACCTGTTGGATGAAATGACCCGCCGCACAGAAACACGCTTCCTGATCATCACACACCATGCGGTGACGATGGCGCGGATGGATCGGCTCTTTGGTGTCACAATGGCCGAGCAGGGCGTAAGTCAGCTTGTGTCTGTGGACCTCAAAAAAGCCGAAGCGCTGGTCGCTTAGTCCTGTCTAAAGCCGGTTCAACAGGTCTGTTGTTGGCCACGCATCCGCAGGAAGGCCAAGGCGCTGTTGCTCTGCCTGAACTGCCGCGCGGGTTTTCGCACCAAGGATCCCGTCGATCTTCCCAACATCATGGCCCCGAGCCACAAGCTTTTTCTGAAGCGATTTCATTTGCGCATCGTTGAGGCTTGGGTCTGGGTTGCCGAGATCATAAATCGGTGCACCCTCAAGGCGTGTCGCGAAATAGGCGGCTGTGGTCACGTAGACAAAGCTCTTGTTCCACTCGAAATAGACGCGGAAATTTGGATAGGCGAGGAAAGCCGGCCCCTTGCGCCCCATCGGGAGGAGTACGCTGGCTTGTAGGTTGCCGTTTGGCAATGAACCGTGTTTGGCCTTAACCCCGCCAGCTTTCCACGCCGAAACGGGGGCGGTTTTGTCTAGGCCCGTTTTGCTCCAGTCCAGATTGCTTGGAACGCTGACCTCCTGAAGCCATGGCTCGCCCGCACGCCAGCCCAAAGATTTAAGCATGGTGCCACCAGAGAGAAGCGCATCAGGTGGGGATGTCTTGAGGCTTACTTGTCCGTCACCGTCACCATCGCGGCCGTTCTCGATAATATCTTCGGGAAGCATTTGGACCATGCCGATTTCGCCAGCCCATGCGCCTTTGGTTTTGGTCGGGCTGAAATCGCCGCGTTCATAAAGTTCCAGCGCCGCGAAGATTTGAGGGCGGAAAAGTTCGGGGCGGCGACAGTCATGGGCGAGTGTCACCAGCGAGTTAAGCGTGTTGAAATCGCCCTGCACCGCGCCATAGTCGGTTTCGAGCGCCCAGAAGGCCAGCAAAACGCCTCGCGACACACCTGTTTCTCGCTCGACCCGATCAAAGACCGAAGCGTATTTCTGGGCGTTTTTGCGGCCATGATCCATGCGGTTTTGGCTGATAACGGCGCGCGAAAACTCGGCGAAGGTTTTCTTGAAGATGCCCTGCGAGCGGTCTGCGCGGAGTGTGCGTGGGTCTTGCCGGACAGAGGCGAAGAATGCATCAACGTTGGCTTTGCTGTGGCCCTTGGCCATGGCTTCCTGTTTCAGTCCGCTGACAAACCCAGAGAAACTCCCGCCGCATTGCGCCTGTGCGGATGTCGTTAAGGTGGCCAGTGAAATAGCGAATGCAGCAAGCGAAATACGGAACGTCATGAAATCCTCCGGTCTGAAAATATCGTCACAGTATCAGGCCACGCAGGTGGGGCAAGCCTCAGAACAGCGCGAGGATGCCGCAAGCGCCCAACACGATCAGCCAGCTGCGCCAAAGCAACGAAACCGAAGCGTCGATTTCCTTCGCGCCGATGTCGCGTCTGCCGCTTTCATTCACGAAGGGGTAGTCGCGCAATTGGCCGTGATAGCTCCGTGGCCCCGAAAGTGCGATATTGAGCGAGATCGCCATGGCCGCTTCGGGCCAGCCCGCGTTTGGAGAACGATGCTTTGGGGCATCTTCGAGCAATGTGCCGATACCGTTGCGAAAGCCTTTTGATGCGAGGATCAGGAGCGCGGTAAGCCGTGCTGGAATGAAATTCAAAACATCGTCAAATCGTGCAGCAGCCCAGCCGAATTCTTCATGGCGCGGGGTTTTGTAGCCGATCATGCTGTCGGCGGTGTTGACGATTTTGTAGATCAACAAGCCGGGGAGGCCGAAGATCAGGAACCAGAACGCAGGCGCGACCACACCATCAGAGAAGTTTTCCGCGCCGCTTTCGATTGCTGCGCGCGAGATTTGCGGGCCGTCCATATCTTTGGTGTCCCGCCCGACAATACGTCCAACAGCGGCGCGCGCGGATGCGTTAGAGAGCCGCAAGCCCTGCGCAACGGCAGAGACGTGATCAATCAAACTGCGGTGCGCCAAAAGGATCGCGGCGATCACGATCTCGAAAACCTCACCGAATGGGAGTTCTGAAATAATAGCGCCAGTGATCCACGCGCCGACCACCAGTACGCCGAGCGTGACCGCGCCTTTGGTCTTGCGATTTTCGCCGGTGTTGAATTCGCCATCGGCCCAATCGATGAGCTTGCCCATCAAAACCGCCGGATGCGGGATTTTGGTCCAGATCGATTTGGGCTCGCCGAATGCGGCATCCAGCGCCAGAGCGAGAAACAACGGTGCGGCAAAACTCATAGCGCGGCCTCCAACTGGGTCCAGCGGTCACGGGGCGGAAGCCCGATACGCAGGAAGGTTTCGGAATACGGGAACACCCGCGTAAGAACTTTGCCACGGGCAAGCCTGTCTTGCCAAGCCGCAGCGTTGTCCACGGAATAGAGACGGAAAAGAGTGGTGCCGCCAACGGCCTTGGCGCCTTTGGCTTGCAACAGCTCGTCGAGCCGCGCGGCCTCTTGAGTGAGAATTTCGCGCGTGTCGGCGGCCCACGTTGGGTCATTGAGTGCCGCGATGCCAGTCGCCAGCGCAGGACCTGAGACTTGCCACGGGCCAATCATATCGCCGAGTTTCGCGATCAGCTCTGGATCTCCTATCGCAAAGCCAAGCCGTAGCCCCGCGAGTCCCCAGAATTTGCCGAAACTCTTGAGGACGAGCGTGCCGCTTTGCGCGGTCCGCGCGATGTGGCTGGCTTCTGGCATCGTCTCGCAGAAACTCTCGTCAATTATCGTCAGCTGCGTATCAGGGATTTCGGCGGCGGCGGTTAGCTCGCCTGTAGGATTGTTCGGGTGGACATGAACGCTCGCGTTTCCACCGTTTGGGCGCACCGTCCATCCGGCCATACGAAAGCTGGCGGCGTGTTCGTTATAGGTGTCCTGACGAATGGCAACTGTGCCCGATGTCGGCGCAAGATGGGGAATGCGCGCAATAAGGGCGCTGCACCCAGGCGCGGCAAGAACTGCAGCACTTTCGGGGATGTTCCAAAACTTGCGTGCAGCCGTTTCCAGTTGGGTAAACAATCCCTTGTCTGGTAGCGCGTTCCATAAGTCGGGCGCGAAGTTGGGCAGCGGATAGGGTGTCGGGTTGATGCCCGTCGAAAGGTCGAGCCACTCGGATTTTGCCCCGCCATAGCGCGCGCAAGCGGCATCAAGATTGCCGCCATGATCACGTGGCGCGGGCGATTGGCTCACGACTCGGACCCGTTTTTGGGCAGCGGTGGGTGGCGCGTAATGAAATGGCCTTTCACGCCTTCGGGCCATGTGCGGTAAGGCACTTGCCCCGTCTCGCTCGCTTGGTGAAGGGCGGCATAGTCAACAATAGCTGTAGCGGACTCTTCGTTCGGTTCGAATTTGCCGAGCGTGTAGGAAAGCTTCCCTTCGGCCTGAATTGCAATGTTGCACCCGTGTGAACAGCCCATAAGACAGCTGACCCGTCGCGTTTTAACGCGCCCTTCGGCGGTTTCTTCAACTTTGGCAGCCAACACTTCCCCATCGGTAAGCGCAGCACCGCTTTCGGCCCAGTCGTCGCGCTTGCAGGTGTCGCAAATTGTAATCCAAGTGGTCATGGCATTCCCTTTTTGCGTCATCTCAATCCGATTTTCGGGTTGAACGCAACCGGTCTTGCCATGCCTTTTCCTGCGTCACCTAAGCTTCAAAGCGGTCCCGATCATGGGGTTCGGTGAATTCAAGGATCGGGTTGATCGGGATAATCCGGTTCGGATTAATCGTGTCGTGGCTATAGTGATAGTGGCGAACGATGTGATCCAAATTGACGGTTTCGGCCACGCCCTCTGTTTGGAACAGATCGCGCGTGTAGCCCCAAAGATTGGGGTAATCGATGATCCGCTTTCGGTTGCATTTGAAATGCAGGTGATAAACAGGGTCAAACCGTACGAGCGTTGTAAACAGCCGCCAATCCGCTTCGGTTACGCGATCTCCCATCAGGTAGCGGGATTTTCCAAGGCGCTCTTCTGCCCAGTCGAGCGTTTCAAAAAGCGTGTGCACGGCCTCGTCATAGGCCTCTTGGCTGGTGGCAAAGCCGCTTTTGTAAACGCCATTGTTGATGCCGCTGTAGACGCGGGAGTTCACCTCTTCGATCTCGTCGCGCATCTCTTCCGGCCAATAATCTGCGGTGTTGCCGGTAATGTCGTCAAAAGCAGAGTTGAACATGCGGATGATTTCGCTGCTCTCGTTGCTGACGATTGTGTTTTGCTTCTTGTCCCAAAGAACAGGGACGGTCACACGCCCGCTCACGTCCGGCACGGCTTTGGTATAGACATCGCGCAGGAATGGCAGGCCAAAAAGATCATCGCCGGTTGTGCCATCGAAATCGGTGCTGAATGTCCAGCCCTCATCAAGCATATCGGGATGAACAACCGAAACGCTGATGTGATCTTCGAGGTTTTTGAGTGCTCGGAAAATCAAGGTGCGATGCGCCCAAGGGCAGGCATAGCTGACGTATAGATGATATCGCCCGCTTTCGGCCTTGAAACCTCCCTCGCCAGAAGGTCCGGCGCTGCCGTCTTTGGTGATCCAGTTTCGGAAGCCAGCGGTTGAGCGTTTGAACTTACCGCCAGTTGATTCCGTATCGTACCACGTTGCTTCCCATTTGCCGTCTACTAGCTGACCCATGTTGCCTCCTGAGTTACTGTTGGACCTTACATATGCGCGCTTTCGAAGAACATAACCTTCATCAGCGCGCAGCTTCTCTGCATGGTTGCACATGCGTCAGCTTTCGGCGAATCCGATTGCGTCGCTTTATCCCTTTGGTTAGGGTCTTCGCACGACGCCCGAACGGGCCAGAGAGGTTGGTTGTGAACGCTCGACCCAGACAGGGGAGCCGAAGCAACATCGTGTAGCGTAGAGTTCTACGGTTGCTTCCCTCTGCAATTCTAAAACTGGAGGACATCATGTCATATCTGAAATCATCTTTTGTTGCAGCGGCAGGCGCCATCGTTGCATCGCCTGTTCTTGCGCATCCTGGCCACGTTGCTGAATCGCATGGTCACACACATTGGCTGGCAATTGCGGCTGTTGGTGCGGCGGTTGTTGTGGGCTTTTGGGCCGTCACGCGACGCACAAAAGACGAGACGCTTAAGGCAGAAGCTGAAGCGAAGCCTTCCGACAAAGACGACCTTCAGGAAGCGTAATGGCCAAGACAGGCGTAATGATTTGTGGTCATGGCTCACGCAGCCAGGCCGCCGTCGACGAATTTGCGGTGCTGGCCGAGAAGCTTCCGCCGCTATTGCCGTCTGACTGGATGGTGGATTACGGCTATCTTGAGTTTGCTAATCCGGTGATCCGCGACGGGCTAGACCGCCTGCGCGAGGCTGGATGCGAAAAGATTGTGGCCGTTCCGGGGATGCTGTTTGCGGCAATGCACGCAAAGAACGATATCCCAACTGTACTCAATACTTATGCCGCCAAACATGGAATCGATGTGTCCTATGGCCGCGAGCTTGGGGTTGATCCCAAGATGATCGCCGCCGCAGGTGCGCGGGTTCAAGAAGCCGTGGACAAAGCGAATGCAGAGCATGGCGAACTGCCGCTTGAGGAAACCTGCCTCGTGGTCATTGGCCGCGGCGCGAGTGATCCGGACGCCAACGGTAACGTGAGCAAGATCGCACGGATGCTTTGGGAGGGTATGGGATTTGGCTGGTGCGAAGTTGGCTATTCCGGCGTGACCTTCCCGCTGGTGGAACCGTGCCTGAATCATGTTGCCAAGCTCGGCTACAAACGGGTCATCGTGTTTCCATACTTCCTGTTCACAGGTATTCTGATCGACCGGATCTACGGCTTCACAGATCAGGTCGCCGAAGCGCATCCTGATATTCAGTTTGTTAAAGCCGGATACCTTAACGATCACCCAAAGGTGCTTGAAACATTCGCCGAGCGTGTGACGGAGCAATTGGGCGAAGTGGTGCCGCCAACCTGCGGAACCTGCAAATATCGCACACAGGTTTTGGGCTTTGAGGCTGAGGTAGGCGCGGTTCAGGAAAGTCATCACCATCATGTTGAAGGGCAGGGCGCAAGCGCTCCTGGTTCGAACGTAGAGGACTGTGACCTGTGCGATAGTTTCTGCACGGGGGAGTGTCGGTTGGATATGGATCCCCACCACCATCACCACCACGATCACGACCACAGCCACGCGCATGGCCACGCACACGGCCACGATCATCTCCATGACCACGATCATGTGCATCCTGAGTATCCTCATGCGAAACACCCTCACGGGCCTGAAAGTGCGCGCAAGAAATGAGTGATCACCCGCATAAGCCGCCCCTGCGCTATATCCGCGAGCCACGCGAGATCTATCGTCAGAGCTTTGCGACGGTCTCGGAAGAGGCGCGTCTGGAGCGGTTCGATGCGGGGATGGCCGCGCTTGCCACGCGGGTCATTCATGCCTGCGGTATGATTGAGGTCGCCGACCGGTTGGCCTATTCGGAAAACGCCTTCGCAGCAGGGCGCGCCGCGCTTGAAGCTGGGGCGCCTGTTTTGTGTGATTGTGAAATGGTCGGCGCTGGGATCATCCGGCGCTACCTTCCCGCCAAGAACGAAGTGATTGTTACGCTAAACGATGCTTCCGTTCCCGAGCGGGCCAAAGAGATCGGCAATACACGCTCCGCAGCGGCGGTAGAGCTTTGGGCCGACCATTTGGAGGGCGCTGTCGTGGCCATCGGCAACGCGCCAACTGCACTGTTTCATTTGCTTGAATTGCTGGACCAAGGCGCGCCGAAGCCTGCTGTTATCCTCGGGTTTCCGGTTGGATTTGTCGGAGCTGCCGAGAGTAAGGCAGAGCTCGCCGCACGTCCGCGCGGTTGCGATTTCGTTGCGTTGCGCGGGCGCCGTGGTGGTTCTGCGATTGCTTCGGCTGCCGTTAATGCTCTGGCGGCAGGGCTTGTGGAAGTGTCGGACCGCTAGATAGGAGGGCGTCATGAAGGCTTGGTTACATGTTGTCGGTATCGGTGAAGACGGGCTTGAGGGGCTCACCCCCGCGACCCGCGCAGTTGTTGAAGCCGCAGAGGTCATTGTCGGTGGCGACCGCCATCACGAGCTTGCAGGCGAGAATAACGCCGAGCGCCTTGCGTGGCCCTCACCCTTTGATGCGTTGATTGATGTGCTCCACGCCCACAAAGGCAAGCGGGTAGTTGTTTTGGCAACGGGTGATCCGCTTTGGTATTCCGTTGGCGCGCGGATTGGTCGTGAAATCGATCCGTCCGAGATTATTTATCATCCGCAAGTGGGCGCGTTTCAGCTTGCCGCCGCGCGGATGGGGTGGAGCATGGCCGATCTTGAAACGCTTACGGTGCATGGCCGCCCCGTTGAGCAGATGATCGCCTTTATCCAGCCGGATCAACGCTTGCTCATCCTGACCACAGGCGCAGATACTCCCGCCCAGATTGCCAAGTTCCTGACCGAGCGCGGATTTGGCCGCAGCAAGATGGTCGTGCTGGCGGCAATGGGCGGTGAGAATGAGGAACGGTTCGAAGGGCTGGCGGAGAGTTGGGATCACGAGGTGCCAGCTTTCAACACTTTGGCTGTTGAATGCGTGGCCGCGCCTGATGCTGCGCTTTTGCCCCGTGTGCCAGGTCTTGAGGACGAGCTTTTCGTGCATGACGGCACCATGACGAAGCAGGAAGTTCGCGCTGTTACCGTTGCGAAGCTGATGCCGATGCGGGGCGCACTGCTTTGGGATATCGGCACGGGCTGTGGCTCTGTAGCCGTCGAGTGGATGCGCGCGGCGCGATACGCAAGAGCGGTCGGGATCGAGCCACGGGCCGATAGGCGCGCGATGGCGGCGGCGAATGCGCTTGCACTTGGTGTGCCCAAGCTGGAACTGATCGAAGGCACCGTCCCCGCTGCGCTCGAAGGGCTTGATGCGCCCGACGCGATTTTTATCGGCGGCGGCCTGAGCGAGGAAACTTTTGCGGCTTGTTGGACTGCATTGCGCCCGCTGGGACGGTTGGTCGTTAACGCGGTGACGCTCCAGAGCGAGGGGCTGCTCACGCGGCTCCATGGTGAATATGGCGGTACGCTTGTGAAAATCGCGATCAACCGCGCAGAAGCCCTCGGCCCCGAGGAGCTTGGCCACAAGGGCTGGAAACCGCTGATTCCAGTGACGCAGTTAAGTTTGGTCAAAAGATGAGCGGTGTTTTCTATGGCGTTGGGCTTGGTCCCGGTGCTCCCGATTTGATGACCCTGCGTGCGGCCAAACTGATTTCGGAAGCGCGCGTGATTGCATATCCGTCGCTTGAGGGTGGCGATAGTTTTGCCCGCTCGATCGCGGCAGAACACATACGCGACGGCATTCAAGAAATCCGCCTAGATATCCCCATGACCGTTGCTCGCGAACCCGCCCAAGCCGCCTATGATAAGGGCGCAGCAGAGATTTCGGCTGTGCTGGAAACGGGACAGGATGTGGTTTGCCTTTGCGAGGGTGATCCGTTTTTCTACGGCTCCTTCATGTATCTTTTTGCGCGCGTATCCAAACGGTTTGAAACGGTCGTCGTTCCTGGTGTTACGAGTGTGACGGCCTGTGCCGCTGTTTCGGCCTCTCCGCTTGCTGCACGAAACGAGCGGGTCACGATCCTTCCTGGCCCGCTCCCCGAAGAAGAGTTGCGCCACCGCATTGAGGGCGCCGAGAGCGTGGCCGTGATGAAAGTCGGGCGGCATCTGCCCAAGATACGCGCTGTAATTGACGAGTTGGGTTTGCTGGCGCAGGCCACATATGTCGAGCGTGCGAGCCTGCCTGATCAGGTCGTTTGCCCGCTCGCCGAAGCGCCAGACTCCGCTCCTTATTTTTCTATGATCTTGCTTACGAAAGGCGCCGACCCATGGCTCTGACGCCCCGCTCTAATCCGGTAGCTCCGGTGGTTATTTGTTTGTCGCGCTCCGGAGAGCCTGTGGCCCATCGTGTTGCGAAGAGCCTTGGCGCGAAACTGCATGGCCGCGAGGGCCGCGTTGATGTTGCCGATGCGTTTTTCGCCAATGCCTTGGACCACGTGCGCACTTTATTTGCGGCGGGAACGCCCGTTGTGGGTGTTTGTGCGAGCGGCATATTGATCCGCGCAGTTGCGCCGCTTTTGGCGGATAAAACGGTAGAGCCGCCTGTTGTTTCAGTGGCTGATGATGGTTCTGTTGTCGTGCCGCTTTTAGGGGGGCACCGAGGCGCGAACCGGCTGGCCAAGGAGATTGCAGAAGCGCTCGAAAGCAAAGCGGCGGTAACAACCGCTGGCGATGTTGCGCTTGGCGTCGCGCTTGATGCGCCGCCTGCGGGATATCGGCTTGCGAACCCTGAAGCGGCAAAGCCCGTAATGGCCGCGCTTTTGGCTGGTGGCGGAGCACGGCTCGAAGGCGAGGCGTTGTTTGACCTTGAGCATGACGCAAACGGGGATGTTGCGCTTGTTGTCACTGAGGCACCTGTAAAAGGCGACGACGCGCAACTTGTTTATCATCCGCAACGTTTCACACTTGGTGTCGGGTGCGCGCGGAACGCTGACCCTGAAGAGCTATGGGAGTTGGTGCAAAAAACACTGGCCGATGCTGGGATTGCTGAGGGCGCGATTGCCTCTGTGAACTCGATTGACCTTAAGGGCGACGAGCCTGCTATGAACGAGGTTGCAAAACGGCTTGGCGTGCCGTTGCGATTGTTCACAGCCGAGGAGTTGGAGGCCGAAGCCTCGCGCCTTGCGACCCCCTCGGACGTGGTTTTTGCCGAGGTCGGCTGCCACGGTGTAAGCGAAGGTGCCGCACTGGCTGCGGCGGGCGAAGATTCCATACTGACCGTTCCAAAACAAAAGACAGCAAACGCCACTTGCGCCATTGCGCGGACCGGCGAAGTTATCACCGAACAAAAAGGGCGCTCGCGCGGGCGGCTCTCGATTGTCGGCATAGGTCCAGGCCAGCATTCATGGCGTACACCAGAGGCGAGCCAGTTGATTGCGGAGGCCGAGGAACTCGTTGGTTATGGCCTTTATATTGATCTGCTGGGCCCGCTGGCGCACGGAAAAACGCGCTCTGACTTTCCGCTTGGCGGTGAAGAGGACCGCTGCCGCTATGCGCTAGAGCAAGCGGCGAAAGGCAAGAACGTCGCGCTTGTATGTTCGGGTGACGCGGGTATTTACGCGATGGGCGCTCTTGTGTTTGAGCTTCTGGATCGTGGCCCTGATGAGATGGGCGTTTCGGGTGCCGCACATCGGGTCGATGTGATTTCAACGCCGGGTGTTTCAGCGTTGCAAGGGGCTGCGGCACGCGCGGGCGCGCCTCTGGGGCATGACTTCTGTGCCATCTCGCTTTCCGATCTTCTGACGCCACGCGAGGACATTGTGAAGCGCCTTCATGCTGCGGCGGAAGGGGACTTCGTGATCGCATTCTACAACCCCGTTTCTATGCGTCGCCGCACGCTTTTGGCCGAGGCGCGGGATATTTTGTTGAAACACCGCCCTGCCGATACCCCTGTGATGCTTGCCAGTTCGCTTGGCCGTCCGGAGGAGCACGTGCGGTATCGCAAACTCTCCGAGCTTGAGGTGGATGAGGTCGATATGCTGACCGTTGTTTTGGTCGGCTCAAGCCACTCGAAACTCGCCCAGCTTGGTGAAGGGCCGCGCATGTACACGCCGCGTGGATATGCCCGCAAAATTGATGGCGACTTGGCAAGCTGACGCGTCCCAACCAATGAAGATTGAGAGAGCAATATGACCGTATTTTTTGTTGGTGCCGGACCGGGCGATCCAGAACTCCTGACGCTGAAGGCCGCTCGGATTATCGGGGAATGTCCGGTGTGTCTTTATGCAGGAAGCCTTGTGCCGCCGGAGGTTGTTGCTTGTGCCCCTGAAGGTGCCAAAGTGATGGATACCGCGCCGATGACGCTGGATGAAACTCATGCAGAAATATTGGCGGCGCATAAACGTGGCGAGGACATTGCGCGGGTACATTCAGGCGATCCGTCTCTCTATGGAGCAATCGCCGAGCAAATCAGACGCTTGCGCGAAGACGAGATTGACTATCAAGTCGTGCCCGGTGTTCCGGCCTATGCCGCAGCGGCAGCGGCATTGGGGCAGGAGTTGACCATCCCAGAGGTGGCGCAATCCATTGTTCTCACGCGCATGTCTATGCAAAGCACATCCATGCCTGAAGGTGAGACACTTGAGAATTTCGCCCGCACGGGTGCGACCTTGGCGATCCACCTTGCTGTGCGGAATATGCGCGAGATCGAGCGTGTTCTGACGCCGTATTATGGCGCTGATTGCCCTGTTGTGGTGGCCTATCGGGTTGGGTGGCAGGACGAGCTATTTCTGCGTGGAACCTTGGCAGATATTCGCAAGAAAGTCCGCGCCGAGAAGATTACACGCACGGCACTCATCCTAGTTGGTCCTGCGCTTGGTGGCGTGCGAGACTTCAAGGATTCCGCGTTGTACGACCCCGACAAACCCCATGTTTTACGGCCTGTTGCGGGCGTTGATCTTGTTGAAGATCACAACACATAAGCGCAACACATAGCGCAAAAACGCCTGTCACATAACGTTAACTTGACCGAAACCCCTCCGGTGTCATGCTAGAGTAGGATGCTGCTCGCGCATTGCGATTCTGGAGGGAACATGTCTGATTTTTTGCCCAAAGAGGTCCGTGAAGGCTTGGAACAAGCCCGCATGGCCGACCTCAAAAAGAAGAGCCGTCTGCGTGTGCAAACTGGTGAGCGGAGCGTGCCGATCTTGCGATTCTGGGAAAGCGGATTTGCGATTGAAGCGGAAAATGCGCCGAATATCCGTGGCCTTGTCGATGTATTCGATGGCGCACGGCATCTCTATCAATGCTTGATCGTTGCGTCGGAAACGCAGGACAGCGAGATTGTGTTTGATTTCAAAAGAGCGACCGCCGCTATGAAGGAAGCCGCTCTTGATTTCGCGCCACCAGACGATGCGCCGGTTGCCCTGATCGGGCGTTAACTACTGCAAATCTGAGAAAGCATTTTGAAGGCGCTCAACCGCGTCTTCAATCCGCGACGCAGGAAGGCCTAGGTTGAAGCGCACATGATGTTCGCCGCCTTTCCCGAAAACATGGCCAGGGGTAGCAGCGATCTTGGCATCTTGCGTTATGCGCTTTTTGACTTCAGCAGCACTCATACCGGTATCGGAAAAATCCACCCATGCAAGATAGGTGCCTTCGAGGTGCATCGGTTTGGCGCCCGGGATTTTTGCCACACCCTCTTCAAATATTTTGCGGTTTTCCCCTAGATATTTACAAAGCGCGTCTACCCATTTGCCGCCCTCTTCATTGTAGAGGGCTTGTGTGAGTTTTACGCCGAAAACATTCGGTGAAAGACCGAGGGACTTCTTTCGAGTAAAGAATTTGGTGCGGATATCTTCGTCGGGAATGATGACATGCCCGCAGTTCGCTCCAGCGACATTGAACGTTTTTGACGGTGCATTAAGCGTAATCAGCCGTGGCAGGGCGCCTTCGATCAAAGCGGTTGGGACATGTTTATACCCGTCATATACGAGGTCTTGGTGGATTTCGTCGGAGATAAGCAGTTGGTCGTGCCGCTTGGCAAAGGCCACAACTTCGCTCAGTTCCTCCTTGGTCCAGACGCGTCCCGCAGGGTTATGCGGAGAGCAGAGGATCAGCATTTTCTCCTTGCCCGTCATTTGAGCGTCATAGGCTTCGAAATCCATGACGTATTTATCGCCATCGCGAACCAGCGGGCACTCAACCACCGTTCTGCCTTGTGCTTTGATAACTTTTGCAAACGCGTGGTACACGGGTGTGAATAGCACTACGCCGTCGTCTTTTTCAGTAAATGTATCAAGCGCGATCGCCACCGCATTAACAAGGCCACTGGTGGTCAAAAGCCACTCTGGCTCGATTTTCCAGCCATGGCGGTTTTCCATCCACCAGCACACTGCGTCTTTGTAAGGCTTGGTGGCATCAGAATAGCCCAAAATCCCGTGATCTACTAATTTCTGCATCGCATCGAGCGCAACTTGCGGTACGCGGAAATCAGTGTCTGCGACCCACATGGCGAGACCATCGTCCGGCGACACATCGAACAAGGACTCCATTTGGTCCCATTTGTCAGAACCAGTGCCGCGGCGGTCGATAATTTCGTCAAAATTCATGATGAGGGTCCTCTGGATGTGCAACGACGGCAAGCTATCAAAATCAAAAGCGCGTGCAACAAGATTGCAACGACGCTGGAGTTGGCCTACATGACGCCTATGAGTATTCGACCGATCCTGATCCACCCCGACCCGCGCCTGAAAAAGGTTGCTGATGCTGTCGAGACTGTCACGCCTGAGCTGAAAGGCTTGGCTGAAGACATGCTCGAAACCATGTATGACGCGCCCGGCATTGGCCTTGCTGCGCCGCAAATCGGCATTCTGAAGCGGCTGATTGTGCTTGATTGCGTGAAAGAAGAAGACGCCAAGCCCGAGCCAATGGTGATGTTCAACCCAGAGGTTGTCTGGGAGAGTGAGGCGCTCAATACATATGAAGAGGGCTGTCTTTCGATCCCCGATCAGTATGGAGAGGTCGAGCGTCCGGCGGAAGTTGGCGTGAAGTGGATCGATATTGAAGGCGAGGCTCGCGAGGCAAAGTTTGATGCACTCTGGGCGACTTGTGTTCAACACGAAATCGACCACCTGAACGGCAAACTGTTTATTGACTATCTCAAGCCGCTGCGCCGCCAAATGATTACCCGCAAGATGCAAAAGCTCAAACGAGAGCGAGCCCGCGCATGACGGTTCGTCCGTTCGTTCCGTGGCCGGACAAGCGTCTGCGCACACCTGCCGAAGTGGTGAGCGAGATCACTGATGAGGTCCGTGCCATCTGGGCGGATATGGTTGAAACCATGGATGCGATGCCGGGGTATGGTCTTGCGGCGGTTCAGATCGGCGTGATGCAGCGCCTTGCGGTTGTGGATTGTAGCGAGGAGCGCGGTAAGGCAGTTTTGCTCGCCAATCCAGAAGTTCTTCATGCCAGTGCCAAGCTGCGCGAACATCAGGAAGCCAGTCCTAACCTTCCCGGCGTGTCGGCGGTCGTTTCGCGCCCGCGTGCGGTGACAGTTCGGTTTCTGAATGAGAATGGCGAGATGGAAGAGCGCGATTTTGTCGGGCTTTGGGCGACTTCGGTTCAGCATCAGATCGACCACCTGAACGGCAAGATGTATTTCGATAATCTATCCAAGATGAAGCGCGATATGCTTGTGCGCAAAGCGCGGAAGTTGCGCAGCTAAGGAGGCGTTATGCGCGTTGTTTTCATGGGAACGCCGGAGTTTTCGGTACCTGTTCTGGATGCGCTGGTTGATGCAGGTCATGAGATCGCTGCCGTCTACTGCCAGCCGCCACGGCCAGCAGGGCGCGGCAAGAAAGACCGCCCCAGCCCCGTTCATAGACGCGCAGAGGCGCTGGGCTTGCAAGTCCGTCACCCTGTTTCACTAAAGTCTGCAGAGGCGGTCGCGGAATTTGCGGCGCTTAATGCGGATATTGCTGTTGTCGTTGCTTATGGTTTGATCCTTCCGCAAGCGATTCTGGACGCGCCAAAACACGGATGTCTGAACATTCATGCGTCACTGCTTCCGCGTTGGCGGGGAGCGGCACCGATCCATCGCGCGATTATGGCGGGGGACAAGGCAACAGGCATTTGCATCATGCAGATGGATGCGGGGCTTGATACCGGAGATGTCTTGCTGCGCGAAGAATGTGAGATTGGGGAAGAGGAAACAACTGCTCAACTTCACGATCGCCTCTCAGAGCGGGGTGCAAAGCTGATCGTCGAGGCGCTTGCGCGATACTCTGAGTTAACGCCGGAGCCGCAACCCGAAGAAGGCGTGACCTACGCCAGCAAAATCGACAAAGCAGAAGCGCAAGTCGATTGGTCAGAACCTGCTGAAATTGTAGATCGAAAGATCCGCGGACTTTCGCCTTTTCCCGGTGCGTGGTGCGTGGTTGGTGAGGAGCGCCTGAAACTGCTGCAATCGCGTCTGTGTGAGGGCAGCGGAGAGGCTGGCGAGGTTCTTGGTGAGATGCGTATTGCGTGTGGGTCTGGTGCCATTGAAATCACGAAGGCGCAGCGGCAAGGCAAAAAGCCAATGACGGCCGAAGAAATCCTGCGTGGATTTACCCTCCCGGAAAAATTGACCTAAGGCGTTTCGGGGGAGAAACTCCGTCCTTTTCCCCTTCCCCTCATTCACAGTCCAAGCCATAGTGACCGCATGGTTATTTATCTTATCATTATTGGGGCTGCTGCCGGATTTATCGCGACGCGGCTCATGAAAGTCGAAGCCAATATCGTGATTACGATGGCGATCGGGATTGGCGGAGCGCTCATTGGCGGGCTGCTCCTGCGGGTTCTGCTATCGGTTCTGGGCATTGGGGCCGGCTTGGTTGGCGCAATTCTTGGCGCAGTGCTGCTGATCTGGCTATATCAGACCTATATTCAGAAAAACGGCCCGCGCTTCTAGGCTTCAGGTTTCGGCTTTTTGAACGGTTCCATGCCTTCGCGCGCCAGCTCGTCTGCCCGCTCATTCTCCGGATGCCCAGCGTGCCCCTTGACCCATTCCCAAGTGACGTCATGGCGTCGGTTGGCCTCGTCGAGCCGCTTCCAAAGGTCTTCGTTCTTAACCGGTTTCTTCTGGGCGTTCTTCCAGCCGTTCTTCTTCCAGCCGTGAATCCATTTGGTCAGCCCGTCTTTGACATAGGTGCTGTCGGTCACGATGGTGATTTTTGTTTTTCGGTCTAGAATTTCCAGCGCACTGATCGCTGCCATCAGTTCCATACGGTTGTTGGTCGTGTCTTCGGCGCCGCCGCACATCGGGCGCTCTTTGAGAACCGTTTCGCCATCGCGCGCGATCAATAAAACCCCCCATCCCCCAGGGCCGGGATTTCCGGAACAGGCTCCGTCGGTATAGGCAATAAATTCAGGCATAGGCGCGTATCATGATCCAAGGGGCGACTGTGCCATCAAGGCCTTTATCAGCGCCGGTGGCGAAATGGTTTGGGCGAAATCCGGCAGCTTTGAGCAAATCTACAAGCTCTTCCTTGCTGTAGTAAGCATAGAAGCGTCCAATCTTGTCACGCTGCTCACCTGTTCCGGTTTTCATCGAAATATGGAAGATACCGCCCGCTTTGATTGCGGTTTTGATCGCAGCGAGGTGGCGCGGAAGCTCGGCTTTTGGGGCGTGCAGAAGACTGAAGCTGGCCCAGATACCGTCATAGAGGTCGACCTTATCCAAGTCATCAAAGCTGCCAAGCGTTACATCGATATTGTAAGATTTCTTGGCCAGATCGACCATGGATTGCGAAGCATCCATTGCGTCCACAACTAGGCCGGCGTCGCGCATCGCCGCAGCTGTCCGCGCCGGGCCGCAGCCGAAATCAAGCACGCGGCCACCTTTAGGGACAAGCGCGATGAATTCATTTAGCGCGTGATAAGGGGCGTTTGGCGCGGCGAGTTTTGTATAGTCTCTTGCGCGCTCGTTGTAGGCGCTGACTGTCTCTGGATCGATACTCATTATGCCGTCCGAAGAACGCGGGGAACCTTGAACTCGACGTTTTCCTCGGCCGTTTCGATTGTCTCGACGGTCACGTCATACCGATCTTGAAAGGCGCCGATGACCTCATCCACCAGCACTTCTGGCGCGCTGGCTCCAGCAGTCAGCCCAATGGATTTAACCCCTTCGAGCGCACGCCAATCTATATCGGTGGCGCGCTGAACGAGCTGCGAATAACCACATCCCGCAGCCTTGGCGACCTCGACAAGCCTCTTCGAGTTCGAGCTGTTTGGTGCGCCGATCACGAGGATTGCGTCTGATTTCGGGGCCATCGCCTTGACCGCTTCTTGACGGTTGGTCGTGGCATAGCAGATGTCTTCTTTATGCGGTGCCTTGATCGCTGGGAAACGCTCTTTGAGGGCTTCGACGATCAGCGCCGTGTCATCAATAGAGAGTGTGGTCTGCGTGATATAGGCGAGCTTGTTTTCGTCGCGCACGTTAAGCGTGGCAACATCTTCGGGCGTTTCAACAAGCAAGACTTCGCCCTCGGGCAATTGCCCCATGGTGCCGACGGTTTCAGGGTGCCCCTTATGGCCGATCATAACCATTTGAAGTCCGTTTTCCGCGTGGCGTTCGGCTTCGATGTGAACCTTGCTCACGAGCGGGCAGGTCGCATCGACAAAAAGCATCTCGCGGGCTTCAGCAGCGGCAGGAACGGATTTGGCCACGCCATGGGCCGAGAAGATCACGGGACGATCATCTGGGCATTCCGCCAGCGTTTCGACGAAAACAGCGCCTTTTGCCCGTAAGCCGTCAACGACATATTTGTTGTGAACAATCTCGTGGCGCATATAGACAGGCGCGCCCCATTTTTCGAGCGCCATTTCTACGATCTTTATGGCGCGCACAACGCCCGCGCAGAATCCGCGCGGCGCAGCAAGGTAGAGTGTGAGGGGCGGGTGAGACATAGGGACCTCTTTTTCGCGTGCCTAAAGCATCCAGCCAAATACTTGAATTACTTTTTCGCGGCCGTGCACTTTGCTCAAACGCGAAACGTGAATTTGGATGCCCCGAGTTTTGGTCGGACGCTGTAAGAGGTAAGACTTTGACAGAGGACGGTAAAGCCCCTTGCCCGCACAAGTGGCGTTTTTGTGCGGGCAAGTTCGGCGTAGGTGGAGGCCCCAAGAGGCCTCGTCACATTAATTAGTCGTCGTCGACAGTGGCGAGCATCGGGTCAACGCCGCCAACATCTTCGCGCGGTGGGCGACCAACAACATCTTTTAACTCTTCGAGTTCGATGAAGTTGTCGGCCTGACGGCGCAGTTCATCAGAAATCATCGGCGGCTGGCTTCGGATGGTGGAAACAACCGATACCCGAACACCTTGGCGCTGTAGACTCTCGATCAGCGGGCGGAAGTCTCCGTCACCGGAAAAGAGCACGATGTGGTCAACATGCGGCGCAAGCTCCATAGCATCGACAGCAAGTTCGATGTCCATGTTGCCCTTTACCTTACGGCGACCCATTGAATCTGTGTACTCCTTGGCTGGCTTGGTCACCATGGAGAAACCGTTGTAGTGGAGCCAGTCTACGAGCGGGCGGATCGGGGAATAATCGTCGTTCTCCAGAAGCGCGGTGTAGTAGAACGCGCGAAGGAGCTTTCCGCGGCGCATGAATTCCTGACGGAGTAGTTTGTAATCGATGTCGAACCCAAGTGACTTTGCTGCTGCATAAAGGTTTGAACCATCGATAAAGAGCGCGAGGCGCTCGTCACGATAAAACATAATATGTCCTTCCTAAAACTTCGCACCCGTTTCCGTGAGTGAGTGAGTGGGGTAATGATAGATACGAAGATAATCTAAATTTAGGGATATTCGTGGATGCCGCAACCCATAGAGCGTCACAAAACGTTCACATTTGGCCTGATTTCGCTTGGATCCAATGTTTCGACGCAAGGTTACAAACCTTTAGACAGGTTGAAATCTGCTCTTTCTGACCTCCGGGACAGCGGTTTCACGATTCGTGCCACTAGCAAATATTATCACGCCCCGTTTTTCCCGCCGAATCAGGGGGCAGATTTCGTGAATGCCGTTGCAGAAGTCGCGGCGGACATCCCCGCGGAGGAGGCAATGCAGCGTTTTCATGAAGTCGAAAACAATCACAATCGCGAGAGGCCCTATCGTTGGTCTGATCGCACGTTGGATATTGATCTTTTGACTTGGACGCATGAGGGCGAAGAGTTGGTGCGGCCAGACCCGCAAAAACAGGCCGAATGGCGAAATTTGCCTTTGGAAGAACAGAAAAAACGAGCGCCAAAAGAGCTTATTCTGCCACATCCGCGCCTACAGGATCGTGCGTTTGTGCTGATTCCTCTAAGTGACATTGCGCCGGAGTTTCGACATCCCGTGACAGGAGAAACCCTGCGTCAGATGCTGGATGTGCTTCCAGAAAGTGATAAATCAGCGATATTTCCCCTGAAAACCTAGGGTTTTTGCCCTTGTCAATAGTTTCGCAAGCGCCTAAACAGACCTCTTCAAACCCCCGAATTGCTGAGGAGTCCTCATGGCCCGCGTTACGGTAGAAGATTGCGTTGATAAAGTTCCTAACCGCTTTGAGCTGGTGATGCTCGCGTCGCACCGTGCCCGTGAGATTTCATCCGGTGCAGAGATCACTGTTGATCGCGACAACGACAAGAACCCTGTTGTTTCCCTGCGTGAAATCGCAGAAGAGACACAGCTTGCCGATGACCTGCGCGAGCGCATGATCGAGAGCAACCAGACCCAGATCGAAGTCGACGAACCCGAAGCCGACGATATGGCGCTTCTTATGGGTGCAGAGACAGCTGACAAACCCGACGAAGACGAAGCAAATGACGAGATGCTCCTTCGCGCGTTGATGGAAGCTCAGGGACAACAGTAGAGGGCGCACGCGCGCCATAAAGGCGGATTGGATGATCGACGTCGACGACCTGATCCAGCTGGTCCGTAACTACAACCCCAACACCGATGCAGAGAAAATCGCCGCGGCCTATGCGTATGGCCGCGAGATGCACAAGGGGCAGTACCGCCAGTCTGGCGAGGAATATTTTACCCATCCGGTTGCCGTTGCTGCGATTCTGACCGAGCAACAGCTTGATGATGCAACAATCATCACGGCGCTCTTGCACGACACAATCGAAGACACAAAATCAACCTATACCGAGATCGCGGAGCGGTTCGGTAAAGAAGTTGCCGAGCTTGTTGATGGCGTCACGAAGCTGACCAACTTGCAGCTGTCCAGTTCGGAAACCAAGCAGTCAGAGAACTTTCGCAAGCTGTTTATGGCAATGTCGAAGGACATGCGGGTTATCCTGATCAAGCTTGCCGACCGCCTGCACAACATGCGCACGATCAAGGCTATGCGTCCGGAGAAGCAGGCTCAGAAGGCTCGCGAAACGATGGACATTTTTGCGCCGTTGGCAGGCCGTATGGGTATGCAATGGATGCGCGAGGAGCTTGAAGACCTCGCGTTCCGCGTTTTGAATCCAGAAGCGCGCAATTCTATTATCCGCCGCTTCATCATGCTTCAGCGTGAAACCGGCGATGTAATTCACAAGATTACGCACGACATCCGCGCCGAGCTAGAAGCCGAGGGCATAGACGCCGAAGTCTATGGCCGTGCGAAGAAGCCCTATTCCATCTGGCGCAAGATGGAAGAGAAAGGGATCGGCTTTTCCCGGTTGTCGGATATTTACGGGTTCCGCGTGATTACCCGTGTTGATTCCGATTGTTACCGTGTGCTGGGCGCAATTCACCGCCGCTGGCGCGCTGTGCCCGATCGGTTCAAGGATTACATCAGCCAGCCGAAGTCCAACGGATATCGCTCGATCCATACCACTGTTTCGGGTCGTGACGCTAAGCGCGTCGAAGTACAGATCCGAAGCCGCCAAATGCATGATGTGGCAGAAAGTGGCGTTGCGGCGCATTGGTCGTATCGCGACGGTGTGCGAGCTGAAAACCCATTTGCTGTTGACCCTGCGAAGTGGATTTCCGGCCTAACCGAGCGATTTGCCAATGCCGAGGATCATGACGAGTTTCTGGAGCATGTTAAGCTCGAAATGTATTCGGATCAGGTGTTCTGTTTTACGCCCAAAGGCGCGGTTGAAAAGCTGCCTAAGGGGGCGACGCCGCTTGATTTTGCCTATGCCATTCACACACGCATCGGCGACAGCTGTGTGGGCGCAAAGGTCGACGGTATCCGCGTGCCGCTCTGGACACGTTTGAAGAACGGCCAGTCGGTTGAGATTATCACAGCCGAAGGCCAACGCCCGCAACCAACGTGGCTTGATATCGTTGTTACCGGGCGAGCCAAGGCGGCTATTCGCCGAAGCCTGCGTGAAGAAGACCGTGAGCGGTTTATCAAGCTTGGCCGAGAGCTTGCGCGGGTTGCGTTCGAACATATCGGCAAGAAAGCGACGGAAAAAACTCTGTTGCGCGCGGCGAAGCAACTTGGGTTGGTCGATACGTCTGAACTACTTGCGCGTTTGGGAAGTGCAGAACTTGCTGGGCGCGATGTTGTTGAGGTTGTCTATCCCGAATTGGCCGCGCGTAGCGGTGAAGAGATCGACGAAGCACGCGCGGTCGTTGGCCTTTCGCCCGGGCAAAGCTTTCAGCGCGCGCAATGCTGTCAGCCGGTTCCCGGAGAGCGTATTGTCGGCATCACTTATCGCGGACAGGGCGTGGTTGTGCACGGCATCGATTGCCCCGTGCTCGGCGATTACGAAGAGCAAACAGAGCGTTGGGTCGACCTTCATTGGCATTCTGGTCGCCATCCTGCTGTGCATACCGTTACAATAGATGTAACGATAAGCAACGACGCAGGTGTGTTGGGTCGCATTTGCACATTGATCGGAGAACAGGGCGCGAATATCTCTGATATGCATTTCTCTGACAGGAAGCCTGATTTCTACCGCTTGATGATCGACGTTGATCTCAGGGATGCAGAACATCTTCATGCGGTCATAAATGCGCTTGAAGTTGATGAGAATGTTGCTTCAATCGAACGCCACAGGGATAAAACCCGAAAACCCGCCTAATCGGCTGTAAAGGAAGAGTACTTGGTATTTAAGCGCCGCGATAAACGCCCAATTTGGCAGGTCGTCGTGGACTTTTTCTATCCCAAGGGAGGATGGAAGCGCGCGTTTTACTATGTGCAGCACCGTCTTCACCGTCTTCCCGATCCTCCACATCGTATTGCGCGGGGTCTCTTTATTGGGGTTCTCATCAGCTTTACCCCGCTGTTTGGGATGCACTTCATCTTTGCGGCTCTTTTGGCCAAGGCCATCCGTGGAAACATCATGGCCGCGTTGCTCGGAACGTTTTTTGGTAATCCGCTGACTTTCCCGTTTATCGCGACTTTGAGCCTGCAGCTTGGGTATCTCATCATGGGGTATCCCCATGGTGACCCGCACCGAGGGAACGTGTTTGAATATTTCAAAAGCTCTGGAATAGAGATCAAACGCAATTTCGTAGCGCTGTTTACAAATGCAGACGCGAACTGGTCCAGCCTTAGCGGGTTCTACGAAAGCATCTTCCTGCCCTATCTGATTGGCGGGATCGTTCCCGGCGTTGTCTGTGGGCTTGTGGTTTACTATCTCTCTGTGCCGTTGATTACGGTGTATCAGAACCGCAGGCGCGGGCGACTTAAGAAAAAGCTGGACGAGCTTCGCAAGAAAGCCGCAAAGAAGGCTGACGGCGAGGTCTGATCCCGCTAGGTTACATTCGGAACAGATTGAGCCGCGCGATGACGGCTATGAAATAGAGGAAATGCCATGTCGACAGCAAACAAGCTGCGCCTCGGGGTGAACATTGATCACGTTGCAACGGTGCGAAATGCACGCGGAGGCAATACACCAGATCCGTTGCGCGCTGCGCTTCTGGCAGAGAAAGCAGGTGCGGATGGCATTACGGCTCATTTGCGGGAAGATCGCCGTCATATCGGTGACGCTGATATCGAAGGGCTGATGGAGGCGCTTTCGGTGCCACTCAATTTCGAGATGGCCGCCACAGAAGAGATGCAGGCCATTGCGCTTCGTCATAAGCCTCATGCGGTTTGTGTCGTGCCGGAAAAGCGCGAAGAGCGCACTACGGAAGGCGGGCTTGATGTAGCGCGCGAGGAAAACCGCTTAGCGCATTTCATCGCGCCGCTCAGTGATGCAGGATGCCGCGTTTCAATATTTATTGCCGCCGACAAACGCCAGATCGAGGCCGCGCACCGAATTGGTGCGGCAGTAATTGAATTGCACACGGGCGCTTACTGCGACGCTCATGCAGAGGGTGATTTCGCCACGCGAGACGCGGAGTTGGAAAGCTTGCGCGAGATGTCGACCTTTGCGCATTCTCTTGGGCTTGAAGTCCATGCTGGCCATGGCCTGACGTATGATACGGTACAGCCCATCGCAGAGTTTCCAGAAGTCGCAGAATTGAACATCGGTCATTTCCTCATCGGAGAGAGCATATTCCGTGGGCTAGAGCCTGCGATTGCCGAAATGCGGCGGCTTATGGATGAGGCGCGCGCATGACAGGGGCCGAGCTTGGCCTATTGTGGCTCGGTTGGGCGATTGCCGGTGCAAGCCCCGGACCAGCAACAATGGCGCTTGCGGGCACATCCATGAAACAAGGCCGCCAAGCGGGACTGGCTCTTGCGTTGGGAATCCTTGTCGGAAGCGCCACTTGGGGAATTGCGGCCGCTTTGGGAATGAGCGCGGTGATGGTTGGGAATGCGTGGATTTTCACGACCTTGCGATACGCGGGCGCCGCCTATCTCTTGTTCCTCGCATATAAGTCCATGCGCTCTGCCTTTTCGCGAAGCGATGCTAAATTACAGGCCGCAATCACGGGGACAACCAAGCAAGTTTTTCTAAAAGGCGTTCTGCTTCATCTAACGAACCCGAAGGCGATCCTTGCATGGGGCGCGATTTATGCCATCGTGCTGCCAGAGGGCGCGACAAGTGCCGAAGTGTTTAGCCTATTTGGGTTCTTGTATCTTGCATCACTCATTGTTTTTCCGAGCTATGCGATCCTGTTTTCAACGCGCGGTATGGTTAGCACCTATCAGCGCCTAAAACGGTGGTTTGAAGGGACATTTGCGGTGCTGTTTGGTGCTGCGAGCCTTAAGATTTTAACGACGAGGGGATTTGAATGAAATTATTAGCTTTTGTCGCTGCGCTGGCAGCGCCTGGAATTGCATCCGCGCAAGAGGTTCTTGATTGCGATTGGCAGGCATCGGCCCAATCGATTGCGGAACCATGGGAGGAGAACACGCGCACCTTTGCGAACGGCGATGTGCGTCTCGCATTGCTCGATACAATCGAACCTGCCGCTGGCTCAACTTATCTGCTTGTGCTTTCGCCTCCTTTTCACGAATTGGGCGATCGCCAGTGCAAAGTTATCGGCCTTTCAAGCGTCGTAGGCTTTACAAATCTAGAGTTCTCCACACTTCAGGCCGATTACGATCCTGCTGTTGGATTGGTCTTTACCATCGACGGATCAACCTACGTCCATGAGACTGGCGGCTCTGAGGGGGGCGTTCTGTCGTTTAGCCTGAACCAAGCAACAGGTGATATCAATCCAAGCTATGAGCCGGATCCGCAATGATCCTTGGCATTGGTACAGACCTTGCGAACATCGAGCGCATTCAAGGTACGCTTGATCGGTTCGGAACACGGTTCAAAAATCGTGTGTTCACCGAAACCGAGCAAGCCAAAGCCGAGCGTCGACGCGATGTTGCGGGAACCTATGCCAAGCGTTGGGCAGCCAAAGAGGCCTGCTCAAAAGCGCTGGGAACTGGGCTTGCTATGGGGATCAGTTGGAAGGATATGGCTGTTCGAAACATGCGAAGCGGCCAACCTGTAATGGAAGTCACGGGCTGGGCCAAAGAGCGGCTCGAACAAATGACACCAGCAGGCCACGAAGCGATTATCCATGTAACCCTTACCGACGATCACCCATGGGCGCAGGCCTTTGTCGTGATCGAAGCACGCCCCGCTAAGCCAGAGACACCAGCGTAAAACTTGACTCTCCCCGCCTTGCGCCTCATGTAGCGCACAACCCATATTTCAAGGAACTACAGGCGAATGAAAACGACCGAGAAAAAAGAAGACGGCATCGTCGAAACCATCAAAACAGTGGTCTGGGCGCTTGTGATCGCAGGGATCTTCCGCACGCTGTTCTTCCAGCCGTTCTGGATTCCGTCTGGCTCTATGAAAGACACGCTTTTGATTGGCGATTTTCTCTTCGTCAACAAAATGGCCTATGGCTATTCCGCCGTATCTTGCCCATTCGGAATTTGCCCGATTTCGGGGCGTATTCTTGGATCGGAACCAGAGCGCGGCGACGTTGTTGTGTTCCGGCACCCGACATCCGGTCAGGATTACATCAAGCGCGTGATCGGTCTTCCCGGTGATAAGATTCAAATGAAAAACGGTGTTCTTTTCATCAACGGTGAAGAGGCGAAACAGACTCCGGACGGCGTATTTGTTGAAGAGTACGAGCCTCAAGGTTCGGTCGGAAATATGCCGGCCTGTATGGAAAGCCGTACAGAGGCGGTGAACTCCTGTACCAAAGAAAAATTCATCGAAACCCTGCCAAATGGTGTTTCGCATTCCATTCTGAATGTGGGCAATACATTTGTGGACAACACACCGGTCTTTACTGTTCCGTTGGAGCATTACTTCTTTATGGGTGACAACCGCGATAACTCGAACGACAGTCGTCAGGGTGTTGGCTTTGTCCCGTACGAGAACCTAATCGGTCGTGCGGATCGCGTTATCTTTTCCTCCGCTGGTAAATCGCTGTTCTTCTTCTGGACGTGGCGCGGCGACCGTTTCTTTAAGGCGATTGAGTGAAGCTGGCGGCCGAACTCAAGGCCTTCTGTGGCCAGATCGGACATGAGTTTGCCGATCCCTCGCTCTTGGTGCGGGCGGTTACGCACAGCTCCATGTCCTCACCCACTCGCGCGGACAACCAGCGCGATGAGTTTCTGGGCGACCGTGTTCTTGGCCTTGTGATTGCCGAGGCGCTTCTGAAGCATGACCAAAAGGCGAGTGAAGGGTTGCTTGCGCCGCGGTTCAACGCGCTTGTCCGTAAGGAAACCTGTGCGGATGTGGCGCGAGAAATCGGGCTGGGCAGTGTTCTGAAGCTTGGTCGGTCTGAAATGATCTCTGGTGGTCGGCGTAAAGAGGCGCTTCTTGCGGATGCAATGGAAGCTCTTATCGCTGCGATCTATCAGGACGCTGGATTTGATGTTGCGCGCGATTTTGTGCTGCGGCTGTGGGGCGATCGGATCACCAAAGTTGAAGCCGATGCCCGCGATTCAAAAACGGCGCTTCAGGAATGGGCGCAGGCCCGCAAGCTTAACCCGCCAAAATACATCGAGATTTCGCGCAGTGGGCCGGATCATGCTCCGGTTTTCACAATCGAGGTCCGGCTTGAAAATGGCAAAAGCGAAAAAGCCACAGCAGGCTCCAAACGCAATGCCGAACAGGCCGCCGCAACCGCGCTCCTTGCGCGTCTGGAAGGAAAATCATGACCGACACACGTGCAGGTTTCGTCGCCCTTATTGGTGAACCCAACGCAGGGAAATCCACACTCCTGAACTATATGGTCGGGGCCAAGGTTTCGATCGTGACCCATAAGGTTCAGACAACGCGCGCCCGCATACGGGGCGTGACGGTTGAGGGGCAAAGCCAGATTGTTTTTGTCGACACTCCCGGCGTATTCCGCCCACGCCGTCGGCTTGATCGTGCGATGGTTGCCGCAGCATGGGGCGGCGCGGCGGACGCGGATGTCGTTGTGCTTCTGATCGAGGCGCATCGCGGCGTAACCGAAGGCGTTGAGCAGATCATCGAGACGCTTCAAGAGCTTGCAGACGGTCGCAGCATCGCGCTTGCGATCAACAAAATTGATCGGGTTAAGTCCGAAGTGCTGCTTGGTTTGGCCGCGAAGATGAACGAGATGTTCCCCTTTGACGAGACTTTCATGATCTCTGCGGAAAAAGGCCACGGCGTTGAAACGCTACGCCACTGGCTTGCCAAAGAGGTGCCTGCTGGCCCGTGGCTTTATCCTGAAGACCAGATCGCGGATCTGCCTCTTCGTATGATTGCAGCGGAAATTACGCGCGAGAAACTGACTCTAAGAATGCATCAGGAGCTTCCGTATCAGCTCACAGTCGAGACGGAAAAATGGGAAGACCGTAAAGATGGCTCGGTCAAGATTGACCAGCTGATTTACGTAATGCGCGACGGGCATAAGGGTATTGTGCTGGGCAATAAAGGCGAGTCGATCAAAGCGATTGGCAAGGCCGCGCGTGAGGAGCTTGAAGAGTTTCTTGGGCGTAAGGTGCATCTTTTCCTTCAGGTCAAAGTGCGGCCCAACTGGCTTGAGGAATCCGAGCGCTATGACGAGATGGGCCTGAATTTCAAAGACGGAAATTCATGAGCCGACTGACGGCGGAAATTTGGGTTTCGGCCTATCTCACGCGACTTCGTCTTGCGGATATTCCAGCGTTTGTCGTTACAAAAGGTGACCTTACGGCGGGCGCTGTGTTGGTGAAACTTAACACGCTCGATGGCAATGCCGAGGCCTTCCAAAAGAGTTTTGACCTTATGACGGGCGAGCGGACTTGGATTAGCCTGCATGCGGGCCCCGAAGCAGACGTTGACGCTTCTATCGCCAAACAACGCAGTTTTGATCCCGATCTATGGGTTATAGAGGTCGAGGATCGCGCGGGGCGGCATTTGCTCGACGAACCGGGTTTGGCCGATTAACCTCTCCTCATGGAATGGCGCGATCAAGGCACACTTCTTTCGGTACGTAGGCACGGTGAAACATCCGTGATTATCGACGTTTTCACCCCGAGCAAAGGGCGTTTTGCGGGAGTTGTCAGAGGTGGGACCAGCCGCAAACTTGCGCCAATTCTTCAACCAGGTGCAGAGCTTTCGGTTGCTTGGAGAGCGCGGCTAGAAGCGCACCTCGGCGCATTTACGGTGGAGCCAGTGCGCACCCGCGCGGCCCTTGTGATGGGAGACAGGCTCGCACTCGCAGGGCTGAACTCGATCACGGCACTTCTTGGCTTTTGCGTTCCGGAACGTGAGCCGCATCCGTCTATTCATCAATCTTCCTCCAACCTGCTTGATCTGCTCTCCAAGACAGACGCGTGGCCGCTTGCTTACCTTAGGTGGGAGGCCGATTTGCTTGAGGAAATGGGATATGGTCTCGATTTACGACGCTGCGCGGTTACCGGTAGCCGCGATAACCTCGTTTTTGTTTCGCCTAAGTCCGGCAAAGCAGTGAGCCGCGAAGGCGCGGGCGAATGGGCAGACAGGCTGCTGCCGCTACCACAGTGCATGCTCGGACAAGGCCCTGCTAGCGATGCCGACATTGTCGATGGCCTGCGCACTACAGGGTATTTTCTGGCGAATGGATTGGCCGCAAGTGTGGGCGATAGGCCGCTACCGGCAGCGCGGCAACGGCTTATCGATTTACTTGCGCGTTAGTCTTCGGTCTTGGTCGTCGCCTCGAACACCATTTCGCCACCATCCTCATTTGAGAGGATCATTGTGTCGCCGACGACTTCAGCAATTGTCATAGCATCAAGCGCGCGAAGATAAGCGGTCTCTGCTTCCAGTTCGGGACAAGCCTTTTGCGTTGCTGCGATTGGACCTGTTTCAAACCACGGGTAATCCGCCGTTTGCGTGCCGTTGTAGACGTTGCACGGAGCGTTGCCAAAGAACTTGCCTTCTTCGCCAAACTCAAGAGTTGCTTCGGCCGTAAATTCAGCGCCGTTAAGGGATGTAAGTTTCCAAACGGACCCCGCAGCGCCGTAGCCTGTGACGGTTTCGTCGCTTTCGCAAAAGGACAAACCGAATAATAGGAGAAATGAATAACGTAACATTCCCCAAATATGGGGGGATGTTTAACTTTCTGCAAGAGCGATAAAAGCAGCAAGGAGTGTGGAGATAATTGAAGCCTGATCTACATCGGATTTACCTCGGCTCTCGTTGAGGCCGATAAATGTGGCGTACATTGCCTCGGTGATTTCAGGGTTTGATAACCCAATACTACTTAACAATACGCTAGCGTATGTTTTGCGAACGCTATCCACTTCGGCGATTGCTGCCTCTGCAATCGGCTCTTCCAAAGCCCACGCACGTATCGCGCGCTCAGCACGGGCTTCTTGCGTCGGTTCTTCGATTGCGCACATGGATTTGGCGAGTTTTTCAAGTTTGCGCGGTGCGGCATTGTCTTCTTGCTTCAACTCATCCAAGTATTGAATAACGTCGCTTTTCCAATGGTCTAGAAGTGTAGACTTGTAGTCAGTTAGGACTTTGAAGTGCCAGTAGAAAGAGCCTTTGGTGGTTCCAGCTGATTTACAAAGAGACTCTGCGCGTAGGGCGGAATAGCCACTCTCAATGAGCGCGTTAAGGCCGATTCCAATCCAATCTTCTTCGGTAAAACGTTGTTTGGCCATGCTCGGACGAACCTTTTGAAGTTGTGAATGAAGTCGCTTCGATACACATAACATACGCTATCGTATGTTATGATGAAACGCAAAATGTAAGGTCTCGAAATACAGCAACAGTCGATGCAATAATGCGTTGAAAAGATATCGCAGTCTGCCGAGTTTGGCGGTTTTGCGCTTGTCTTGTGATGTTCTAATCGCACAAACTTGCCGCATGGTTTTGTTTAAACAGTTGCTTGCGTCTATCCGGCCCTATCAATGGGTGTCCCTTGCGTTTTTAGTTTGTTTCGTGGCGCTGATCCAAACGATGAAGCCAGAAAAAAACCGTACCGGAGTTAGCACCGATACGGCTGTGATTGTGTCGCAGTAATTGTAGCCCGCTTAGGGGCGTTGCAATTAGATGCCGGTTTTAACGATAGCCTCTGCCAAGACGGGAACGGTGTTTTTGTTTAGGCCTGCAATGTTCAGGCGGCTGTCAGAGACCATGTAAATGCCGTGATCCTCGCGCAGTTTTTGCACCAACTCAGGTGTGGTGCCGAGGCGAGAGAACATGCCGCGATGTTGAGCGAGGAAGCCAAAACGGTCGCTGCCCGAAAGGCGCTGAAGTTCGCTAGCCAGCTGTTCGCGCAGTCCAAGCATACCAACACGAACCTCTTCAAGCTCCGCTTTCCAGTCAGCGCGCAATGCGTCGTCCGTCAGAACCATAGTCACAAGCCGCGCGCCATGATCGGGTGGGAAGCTGAAGTTCTGGCGGTTGAGATAGGCGAGGTTGGCTTGTGTCACGCCTGTGTTCTTCGCGGTTTCGCTGATGGCCATCAGGATGCCGGTCCGCTCGCGGTATACGCCAAAGTTTTTGGAGCAACTGGCCGCGATAAGGCATTCGGGCATTTCCGAAGCAACCATACGCAGGCCGGCTGCGTCCTCTTCAAGGCCGTCGCCAAATCCTTGGTATGCGATGTCGATGAGCGGCGTTGCGCCCGTGTCTTGGAGGATCGAGATTACTTCGGCCCATTCGGCGAGTGTAAGGTTCGCGCCCGTCGGGTTGTGGCAGCAGCCATGAAGCAACACGATATCGCCCGCCTTAACACCGGCCAAGTCTTCGGCCATACCCGCGAAATCAACTGCGCGCGTTTCGCTATCGAAATAGCGGTATTCCTTAAGCGGGAGTCCGAGGTGTTTGATGATCGACAGGTGGTTTGGCCATGTCGGATGCGAAACCCAGATCGTTGCCTCGGGGCTGGCAAGCATCACCAGTTCCATCGCCTGACGGATAGCGCCTGTCCCGCCTGGGGTGGCAGCGGCAGCAATACGGTCGCGTTCCACAGAGGTTCCCAGAACCAGTTCGATCATAGCGTCGTGGAAGGCAGGTTCGCCCGCAAGGCCCGTGTAAGATTTGGTTGTTTCCGCTTCCCAGAGCTGTTTTTCGGCAGCTTTGATCGCGCGCATCACTGGGGTTACGCCCTCTGCGTTTTTGTAAACACCCACGCCAAGATCAATTTTGTTGGGGCGCGGGTCGGCGCGGTACATGCCGATCAATTCAAGGATTTTATCGGCGGGTTGCGGTTTTAGATTGGTCAACATTGTTAAGAACCTGTTTCGGCTTTGAGATAGTCAAACATCCCCCATTCGGCCCATGAGCCATCATAGAGGGAGTGGTTTCGGTGTCCGATGGATTCAAGCGCGAGCGAAAGGATCGCGGCAGTGACGCCCGAGCCGCAGCTTGTGATGATCGGTTTTGAGAGGTCAACGCCAGCAGCTTCAAAGGTCGCTTTGATTGCGGCGAGATCTTTCATCGTGCCATCGGGATTAAGAAGCGTGGCGTAATGCACGTTTTTGGCGTTGGGAATATGTCCGGCGCGCAAACCTTCGCGTGGCTCGGGAGAATCGCCGCGGAAACGAGCGGGGCCACGTGCATCGACAATTTCGTGGTCCATCAGTTTGGAGGCTGACGCAACTTGGGTCACGTCGCGCACGAGATGGTCTTGGCGATTCACAATCATGTGACGGTCGCGGATTACGGGAGGGAGGTCATCTACGGGTTTCCCCTCGGCTTTCCACTTTGCGAAACCGCCATCCAATACGGCAACATCCGTCTTGCCCATTAGCCGGAACAGCCACCAAACGCGAGCGGCAGAGAAAAGCCCCGCGCCATCATAGACGACAACTTGATGGCCATCGCCCACGCCCATCGCGCGTAGGCGGCTCATGAACTTTTCGACTGTCGGTGCCATATGAGGGAGGTCGCTGCGCTGGTCGCTGATCTCTTCGATATCAAAGAACCGTGCGCCTGGAATATGCGCTTCGGCGTATTCGGCCTTGGCGTCGCGGTTCATATCGGGAAGATACCAAGATGCGTCCAGAATCCGAAGATCAGGATCTTTCAGGTGCTGTTCAAGCCAGTCTGTGGAAACGAGCGTTTTTGGATCGTTATATGGCATAAGCTCCCCCGCGCATGTTGCCATGCCTGACTAGCGAGGGGCGCTTGTATTTGCAAGCCCTGTGCCTATCCGCGATCACGCAAGAGGCGCTGCTTTTGGCGGCCCCAATCGCGTTTGGCCTCAGTGGCGCGTTTGTCGTGGCTTTTCTTACCCTTGGCGATGCCGATTTTGATCTTCACCAAGCCTTTATGGTTGAAGTACATCACAAGCGGCACAAGCGTCATGCCCTGACGTTGTGTGGCGTTCCAGAGTTTGGAAAGCTCTCGTTTTGAAACCAGAAGCTTGCGGCGGCGCTTTTCTTCGTGTCCCCAAGTCACGGCGGGCTTGTAGGGCGCGATGTAAGAGTTAACCAGCCAAAGCTCTTCGTCCTCAACGGCGGCATAGCTTTCGGCAATATTGCTTTGGCCCACGCGCAGGGATTTCACCTCGGAGCCCATGAGCTGGATACCGCACTCGATATCGTCCTCAATCGCATAGTCATACCGCGCGCGGCGGTTTTCCGAGATGACTTTATAGTTCTTGTCTGCTGCTGTTTCTTTTTTGGCCATTGCGCTGATGTAATGAGGCAAATGGTACTTGTCTAGGGATCGGCGCGAAACATCCGCCGCTCACCAGAAGAAATTGCCCGCTACGTGGTCGCAGCGGGCAAGCTCAATTAGTTCAGGATGCCAGCGTGGCGCATCGCGGCTTTGATCTGCTCTTTTGTGTCGTCAAGCAGTCCGGTAAGTGGCGAGCGTACCTCTTCGGAGCATTTACCGATAAGTGACATGCCGTATTTCGCGCCAACAAGGCCTGGTTCGACAAAGATTGCTTCGTGTAGCGGCATCAGGCGATCTTGATACTCAAGTGCTGTCGCAAAATCGCCCTTTGCCATTGCTGCTTGGAATTCTGCACAGAGGCGCGGCGCTACGTTTGCGGTAACCGAGATACAACCAACTGCGCCGTGGGCCGTATAACCAAGCGCCATTGCGTCTTCGCCAGAAAGCTGGATGAAGTCTTTGCCGCAAGCTGCGCGTGTTTGCGAAATGCGGGCAACGTCGCCGGTGCTGTCTTTGACGCCGACGATGTTCTTGTGCTTCGCCAGTTCGCCCATAGTTTCGGGTGACATATCAACAACCGAACGGCCAGGAATGTTATAGATCACGATCGGCAGATCGGTGCTTTCCGCAACGGCCAAGAAATGCGCGTGCAATCCGCGCTGAGTTGGCTTGTTGTAATAGGGCGTCACGACAAGGGCCCCGTCCGCGCCAACATTCTTGGCGTGTTGCACAAAACGGATTGCTTCGGTTGTGCTGTTCGAGCCTGCGCCCGCAATTACAGGTACGCGGCCCGCTGCGGCTTTCACCACTTCTTCGACAACCTGCTCGTGCTCTTCGTGGCTCAGTGTCGGGCTTTCACCTGTGGTGCCGACGGGAACGAGGCCGTTGGAGCCTTCTTCGATGTGCCACTCAACAAGGTGTTTGAGCGCGTCAATATCCAGTTGGCCGTTTTTGAACGGCGTCACCAGAGCTGGGAGGGACCCCTTGAACATGACACGTCTCCTTGTAATTGAGGGCTGAGTCGCCCGTTAATCGTGTGTAATCGCGGCGGAACCTAGCCGTGTTGGAGGCGATTGCCAAGTTGTGTGTTGTCGTGATCGACGAATCCGATACAGTTTTGTCAAAACATACCCCTGAAGGAATATTTCGCATGCTTCGCGCCCTCCGAATTCTGATTTTCGCGGCTTTGGTATCTGTTACCTCATTTGTCGCCGCCAAAGCCCAAACGCAGCAGCAGGGCGAAGCGCTCGCGCGGGCGATGGATCTGGTTCGTGCGCAGGATTGGGACGGGGCAACAGCCGAGGCCCGTAAAGCAGGAAAAATTGGCGCTGCAGTAGTTGAATGGCACCGTTTGCGCGCGGGGGAAGGGGCATTCTCGGAGTATCAGTCTTTTCTTGCGGTTTATCCGGATTGGCCGGGGCTTGATTACCTTCGCAAATTCGGGGAATCGAGCTTGCCCCGCGAAGGCGCAGAAGGCCAGATCATCGGATACTTCGTACAGAAGCTCCCGCAAACTGGAACCGGCGCCTTGGCGCTTTCGCGCGCGTTGCGGTCTGGTGGAGATGGGGACGCAGCCGATGCGTTAATAGTTGATGCATGGCGCAAGATGTCGATGACCAAAGAGGAACAGGCATTATTCCTTGCAAATTTCGGCAAGCTGTTGGCGCCCCACCATGAGGCGCGGCTTGATATGTTGCTTTGGCGCGGGCTGTCCGGCGAGGCAACGGCAATGTTGCCCTATGTCGAAGATGGTTGGCAGAAGTTGGCCAAGGCAAGAATAACGCTGCGCAAGCTTGGGCAGGGTGTTGATTCATTCATCGCGGCGGTTCCCGCGCGGCTCGCTGATGATCCGGGGCTGGCCTATGAGCGGTTTGTCTGGCGCGCGCGCAAAGACCGGTATCCGGATGCGATCGAACTTATCAAAGAGCGGTCGGTTTCGGCGGAGTTTCTTGGGCAACCCGAAGACTGGGCGCGCCGTCGGGCGATCCTCGCGCGCTGGGAAATGCGCGCTGGGCGGTATGCCTCGGCCTATGAGGTTGCGGCGAACCACTACCTGACCGAGGGCAGCCACTACATCGATCTTGAATGGCTCGCAGGTTATATTTCTCTACGATATCTCAACAAACCAAGCCGAGCGGTCACGCATTTCCGCAACCTTGAAGCGGCCGTGGATACACCGATCAGCCTTGGGCGGGCGTTCTATTGGCAGGGGCGCGCCCATGAAGCGATGGCGGAGCCCGAAAAAGCCCAAGCCGCTTATCAACGCGGTGGCGCGTACCAAACAAGTTTTTATGGGCAGTTGGCCGCGGAAAAGGCAGGAATGGCTATGGATCCGGCATTGCTCGGAACAGAGCCATTTCCTAACTGGCAGAATACAAACATTGCCAACTCAACCGTTTTTCAAGCGGGCCTGCTTCTTCATGCCGCGCGTGAAGGGCGGCTGACGGCGCGGTTTATGTCGCATCTGGCCGAAACGCTCCCGCGTGAAGAACGTGGCGCGCTGGCGGCTTGGGCGATGGCAATTGATAATCCCTATGTCGCGCTGCATGTGGCCAAACGTTCGGTGCAATACGGTGATACGCTACATAGTGCATATTACCCTATGCATCCTGTTCATCAGATGCAGGGGCTTCCGGTACGGCCGGAGCTAGCCCTCGCGATTGCGCGACGGGAAAGCGAGTTTAACCCGCGGGTCATTTCGGGCGCAGGTGCGCGCGGCCTGATGCAGGTTATGCCAGGTACGGCGAGCGATGTGTCGAAGAAACTTGGTATTGGCTATGACAAGTCAAAGCTCACTGGCGATTGGCGTTATAATGCCAAGCTTGGAACAGCGTATCTTGACGGGCTGAACAAACGGTTTGATGGCAACGTCATCCTCGTTGCGGCGGGCTATAACGCTGGGCCGGGGCGCCCGAACCGTTGGCTCAAGGAATTCGGCGATCCGCGCAACAGCACCGAAGCGATGATCGACTGGATCGAACATATACCGTTTACCGAAACGCGGAACTATGTGATGCGTGTTTCCGAGGCGTTGCTTCCTTATCGGGCTCAACTTGCGGGGCAGGCCGTACCTCTTCAGCTTTCAAAGGATATCATTCAGAGATAGCCCGCCTGCGCTCGCGCCAGAACGTAAACAGCCCTGCGCAAATCACAATTGCAGCGCCAATCGCGACGTTGAGCGGTAGCGTTTCACCAAGGAATGTGATCCCGATTGCAGAGGCAAACACAAGCTGTAGATATGCAAAGGGCTGAACTGCGCTCGCCTCGGCGACTTCATAGGTGCGGATAAGAAACCAGTGCCCGAGTGCTCCAAACATGCAAAGCGATGCCATCCAAAGCCAGTCCGAAGGAGCCATCGATTCCCAAAACCAGACGCCAGCGAGCGTAGCGAAAATAGCGCCCATCGTTCCGGTCCAGAAGAAGCTGGTCGCAGTCGTATCCTTGCGCGCGACAAAGCGGGTCAGCAAGCTGTAGAGCGCAAACATCAAAGCCGCGATGAATGGCACAATTGCGGCCGGAGAGAACACAGTAAACCCGGGTTTGAGAATGATCAAAATGCCAACAAACCCAACGCCAATTGCAATGATGCGGGGCCAACCGACCTTTTCGCCGAGAATAGGGCCAGAGAGCGCTGCGATGATAAGTGGGTAGCTCGCAAAGATCGCGTGGCTTTCTACGAGCCCAAGAAGCACAAATCCAGCGACCATCACACAGATTTCCGCAGCCAAAAGGAACCCACGGGTTGCTTGCAAAAACGGCTGTTGCGTTGCCGCCGCCGCCCGAAGCCCGCCCGCTTGCCGTGCGGCCACGGTTATCACGAAAGCCGCAAAAAACCAGTAACGGATCATAACGACCATCATCACGTTGTATTCCGTCGCCAGATACCGTGAAATGCCATCCTGGATAGCGAAAATCGCGGTTGTGATGACCATGAGCAAAATGCCCAGTTTCGTATTGTTTCCTGCGCTCACGTTTTGCTTTCCAATTTTCCGATTGTCATGTGGCGTTTGCGGCCAAATCCTTTGACCCTCTCCACAGCGAAGCCGCTCTCAGCCAGCGATTTGCGGACAAATCCAGCGGCGGTATAGGTGGCGAATGTTCCGTTTGGTGCTGTGTGTTGTGCGACCTCGGCCATGAGGTGGGGCTCCCACAACTCTGGGTTTTTCGCGGGTGAAAACCCGTCGAGGAACCACGCATCAGCCGCTCCGTTCCAGTCCTTGAGCGTGGTGCGGGCGTCACCGATGATGATATCCGCAATCAGTTCCTCTGTTTCGAATTGATAATTGCCTGCGGCGATCTCCTCCAACATCGGGCCCGCAACGCTCAGCGCCTCGGGAAAGGCAGCAAGCGCGCGCTCCATATCGTCGGCTGCCATCGGGAACGCCTCAAAACTCGTGAAACGAAACCGCCCGGATTGTCCGGACTTCCGCCACGCCAAGAGCGCCGCCAAGAGGTTTAGCCCCGTGCCAAACCCGAGTTCGGCGATCTGAAAACCGTCACAAAACCGCGCGGGCAGTTCATTTCCGTCAAGAAAGACATGGGTTGTCTCGGCAAGCCCGTCATTGAGCGAGAAATAGGGATCGTCGAATTTGCGGCTAATCGGCGTCTCCCCTTCGCGCCATTCCAGTTCTGCTTGCTGGTTCTTCATTCCCAAATGTCCTACATGTGCCGCAACGGCGCGACAATGAGCAAGGTCGAGGGGATTTGCAATGGCGGAAATTACCATTATGGGCGCGGGCGCTTTTGGCCTCTCCATTGCTTTTCTTTGTGCGAAGGCTGGCGCCAAGGTGCGCGTTCTTGAGAAAGATCATATTGGCGCAGGGTCTAGCGGCGGACTTGTTGGCGCACTGGCTCCACATACACCTGAGCGGTGGAACAGTAAGAAACAGTTTCAGTTTGAGAGCCTTGTTATGGCAGAGCCGTTCTGGCGCGAGGTTGAAGAAATTTCAAACGAAGCCACGGGCTATGGCCGTATTGGGCGATTGCAACCGATCAATACAGAGCGGATGCTGGAGCTTGCCCAAGAACGCGCCGAATTCGCCAAAGACCATTGGCGCGGCAAAGCGGAGTGGCGGGTTGTTTCTGCGGCTGAGTTTGGGGAATGGGCGCCCAAGAGTGAAACTGGGCTGCTTGTTCACGATACACTCTCTGCTCGGATGCATCCGCGGCTCGCAACCCGTGCACTCGCAAGCGCCATCCAGAAGCTTGGTGGTGAGATTACCCTTGGGCAAGACACCCCACCCGCGAACGCCAAAACCGTGATCTGGGCCACCGGTGCGGCAGGGTTAGAGGCGCTGTCATCTGAGTTTGATGCCCCCATTGGCGCGGGCGAAAAGGGGCAGGCGGCCCTGCTTGGCTTGAGTATAGAGGGGAAGCCGCAGCTTTACGCCAACAGCATACACGTCATTCCACATGCCAATGGGACAACCGCAATCGGTTCCACCACGGAACGCGATTTTAACGACGCAGGCGAAACCGACGATCTGCTTGATGACCTGCTCGCCAAAACGCGCGAGACGTTTCCTGTTTTAGCAAATGCGCCGGTAATTGAGCGTTGGGCGGGCGCGCGCCCGCGGAGCCAAACGCGCGCGCCGATTGTAGGGCGCTATCCGGGGCACGACGGGCAATTTATCGCGAATGGTGGCTTCAAGATCGGCTTTGGAATGGCGCCCAAGCTTGCGCAATGCATGGCGGAATTGGTCCTTGAGGGACGTGATGCCATCCCAGACGAATTCAAGCCGGAGCGTAGTATTCCGTCTGCTTCCGCCTAGTTTACCCGCGCCACAACGTAATCCGCGATGTCTGAAAGCATGTCTCGGATCGGATCGTTGGGAAGTGCTTCAAGGGCGGATTTCGCTTTTGCGGCCCAGTTGAGTGCATCTGCTCGAGTTGCCTCTAGTGCGCCGTGCTTTGCCAGAAGATCGAGCGCGTGCTCAAGATCGCCGTCACGCTGATTACCTTTTTCAATCGTACGCTCCCAGAACGCACGCTCCTCGGAGTCTGCCTTGGCCACGGCTTTGATCACAGGAAGCGTTAGTTTGCGCTCGCGGAAATCATCGCCGATGTTTTTGCCTGTGGCGTCGCTGCCCCAGTAATCCAGCAAATCATCAACGATCTGGAAGCAAATGCCGAGTGAATCGCCATAATCAAACAGTGCTTTGGTTACGGGGTCCGGTGCGCCAGCAATAACACCGCCAACTTCGGTCGCCGCTGAAAAAAGCGCGGCGGTTTTGCCGCGCACGACCTGTAGGTAAATTGCCTCATCGGTACGCAAATCTTGCGCCGCGGTAAGCTGTAGCACTTCACCTTCTGCGATGGTGGCCGAAGCGTTGGCGAGAATATCAAGAACCCGAAGACTCCCTGTTTCGACCATCAGCTGAAAGCTGCGGGAAAAGAGATAATCGCCGACGAGGATTGACGATTTATTGTCCCATAAGAGGTTCGCCGTAGGCCGCCCGCGCCGCTGTCCGCTTTCGTCAACGACATCGTCGTGCAAAAGGGTTGCTGTGTGGATGAACTCAACCGTGGCCGCGAGGTGGATGTGATAGGGGCCGTCATAGCCGCAGATCCGTGCCGCAGCGAGCGTCAGCATCGGGCGAAGTCGCTTGCCTCCAGCTTCGACAAGATGCGCCGTTACCTCTGGGATACGTGGCGCGTGTTCTGATGCCATCCGAGTTCGGATGAGCGAATTTACTTGCGAAAGTTCTGTTGCCAGCGCGGCACTTAGCCGTTCATGCGGCTTAACTGTGGCCTCGTCCAATCCCATCACGCTCTCGTCATCCCCCTCGACAAATGGATGCTTTGGGTCTTACATCCCCGATATGAAAGAGCTTCTTAGAACAAACGATCCGACAGTCATTGCCTTCGCGCAGGCGCTCCTTCAAGGGGAGGGTATAGACTGCTTTGAAATGGACGTAAATATAAGCATCCTCGAAGGGTCCATTGGCATATTGCCGCGCCGCTTGATGGTGCGCGATCAGGATCATTTCCGCGCAAGTGCCGTGATCCGAGATAACGAAATTCCGACCGGACAAGACTAATGGGCTTTGCCTCTGTCACAAAAGATGCCTTCCTCGGCGGGAAGCTCCAGATTTTGCAACCCGAAGTGGGCTATCGCGCAGGGGCGGATCCGGTGCTTTTGGCCGCATCGGTTCCGGCGTCGAGTGGCGAAAGCGTCTTGGAGCTTGGGTGTGGTGTTGGTACCGCGCTTTTGTGTCTGGGTGCTCGGGTGAGCGGGCTTGACCTGACGGGCGTTGAGCTACAGGCGGACTACGCTGACCTTGCGCGCAAGAATGCCGAAGCAAACGGACATGTTGCAGAGATCGTTTGTGCTGACCTGCGCGCGATGCCACTCAGTGTGCGAGATCGGCAATTTCATCATGTAATCGCAAACCCTCCCTATTACGTTGAAAAGCGCCGCAAGAAATCTGGGGACGCGGGCAAGGAAACCGCATTTACAGAAGACGCGCCGCTTGGGCTTTGGATTGAAACAGCGGCCAAGCGGCTTCGGCCTAAAGGTGTGCTTTCGGTTGTTCAGGATGTGGAGCGCTTGCCCGAGTTGCTCGCCGAAACGCGGGAACATCTTGGGAGTATTGAAGTCTTACCTGTGACTGGTCGTGTTGGGCGCGGGGCGCATCGCGTATTGATGCGCGCGCGCAAAGGGGGCAGGGCAGAGTTCAAACTACATGCTCCGCTTCACCTTCATGAAGGGCGGGATCACGTTAAGGATGCAGACAGTTACTTGCCAGAGATCAGAGCGATTCTCCGCGATGGGGCCGCGTTAAACTTTCCGTGAACTCCAGAAAATTAAGGGAATTCCGAGGGTTCCGTTAGGGAAGCGAAAAATAGCGACACTTGTAACGAGAAACGTGACAATTATGTAAAATTATGCTCCTCTAGGAGCGTAGCATTTCAACAAAAAAGGAGGACGACTATGACCATGAGTTCGCATTTGCAGGAGCTCCGGAGGAAACACGAAAACCTCTCCCATGACGTCGAAGCCGCACAGCGCAGCCCCTCGACGGATGACCTTGTCGTTGCGGAACTGAAGAAGCAAAAACTCCGGTTGAAAGAAGAAATCAACAGGTTGTCCGCTCAATAGCGAACCCAAAACTATGATTTTGCGCTGGCGCGTGCCGCCAGTGCAGCCCCGCCAGCGATCAGCGCAGATGCAAGCGCAAGCGACCAGCTTGGTGCAGCAATTCCAGCGAGAATAAGCGCCAGTGTCGACAGGATCGGGGCAGCGTAAGAGGCGACGCCAAGCAATTGGACGTCGCCTTTTTTCATGCCGATATCCCAAACGAAAAAAGCTATCCCAACAGGGCCAATTCCAAGTCCGATCAATGCGAGCCAAGTGAGGGGCGTTTCCGGCCAGATGGTTTCTTCGAAGGCAAGATGTGCAGTGAATGAAAGCGCAGAGGTCAGTAGGCAAAACACAGTGACAGAGGCCGTTGGCGTTGCGCTTAACCGCCGAGAAATCACGGAATAGCTCGCCCAGACCACAGCGCAACAAAGCGCAAGCGCGTAGCCGGTTAGATGCTCTGCTTCAAATCCTGTCCCGCCCCCAAGCAAAACCGCAGCGCCCGTAAAGCCAAGGGCGGCGCCGACCAGATGCATCGCGCGCAAGTTTTCTCCTGGCAATAGCCCGCTAAACAAAACAATGAGTAGAGGCCAAAGGTAAGCGATTAACCCTGCTTCTGCTGGAGGGGCCATGCGCAATGCTGAAAAGTAAAGAAAGTGGTAACCAAACAGCCCAGCAGTGCCGAAAGCATAGATTTTCCAACTGATACCGCGCAGAGCCGAAAATTCGCCATTCATCGCAATCCAGATCAACCCGAGCGCGCCACCAATCGCAAAGGCAACTGCATTGACTTGCAATGGAGGGAGCGGCGCTGTTCCGACGGTAAAAAGTGCCAGAAGCGCCCAAAGCAAAATGGCAATACTGCCGATTGCGGTTGCTGTAGCTTTGGTCATGTTGCGAGGTCTTCTTCGTCGATGAAGTCGTGTTTGTCTGAGAATGGTTGCATTTCCTTAACCTCATTAAACAGCCAAGTCTCAAATCGTGCGAGATGGGGGCGTGTTTCCGCACCCAACGGGCAAATGTAGCGGTAACGGTGCTTCGTGCGAATTGCGAGCCGGAATGGCGCTACAAGATGGCCGTCACGAATGGCCTGTTCGGCAAGAGAGTAGCGTCCGAAAACCACACCTGATCCGGCAAGTGCAGCGGAGTGGGCGTGATCTGCATCGGCGAAGCGCGGGCCATTTTCTGGTGGGTCGGGCAAGCCCTGAGCGGCAAACCAGCTGCTCCATGCCAGGCCATCTTTGCGGAACGGATAAATATCTTGGTGCAGCAAAGTCGCGCCAAGTAAGTCGCGGGGTGTGCGATACTGTTCCGCAAGCGCGGGTGTCATCATCGGCGTAACCCACTCGTTGATTAGAGTGCGCGAGTAAACACCTTTGTCGCCGCCAGGGCCGAAACGAATAGCGGCATCAACATCGTCACGCGCGAGGTCCATCATACGCAGCGTTGCAGAAAAACGGAGTTCGATATCCGGCTCCGCTTGCACAAAACCGTATAATCGCGGCGCGAGCCATTTTGTGGTGAACGCGGGGCCTGCTGTGATGATGAGTACACTATGGTCGGCCTGTCTGCGCGCTGTGCGCCAAGCGTGGTTCAGGTGGCTAAAGCCATCCGTAAGGCTCGGGGCAAGTGCGGCGCCTGCTTCTGTTAATTCAACGGCGCGATTAAGGCGCTTAAAAACTGGTGTGCCAAGATGAGCTTCCAGCGATTTGATCTGAAAGCTCAGGGCCGCAGGCGTGACGTGAAGCTCATCGGCGGCGCGTGCAAAGCTCATGTGGCGCGCAGCCGCTTCAAAGGCTCTTAGGGCTGTGAGTGGCGGGAGTGCGTCAGACATTTCAGATAAGTAAAACTTAACTGAAGGTATGAAAAGTCTCGTTTGTCAGTTTTTTCAGGCCGACTATGTTTGTTTGCAACAGGAAAACAAACCCAAAGGAGATGCCATGTATATCGTGACCTCAGACCCGCATCACCGCGAGATCATTGAGAGAGCCCATGTCGAGCGCGCCAAAGCGTTTCGGAAATTCTTCGGGCTTCAGCGTTTTGCCGCTCGAACCGCCCAAAACGGCAAGGTCGTTACGGCATAAAAAAGGGGCCGGAGATTCCGGCCCCTCAGTCATACATCCAAGATGATTAGGTAAAGTACTGGCCGCCGTTCGCGGAGATGGTCGAGCCGGTCACAAAGCCAGCGTCATCCGAAGCGAGGAAAACAACGCAACGCGCGATCTCGCTGGCTTCGCCCAAACGACCAACCGGAATCTGCGAGATGATTGCTTCGCGTACCTTTTCCGGAACGGCCATAACCATTTCAGTGGCGATATAACCGGGGCAAATGGCGTTAACCGTGATCCCCTTGAACGCACCTTCTTGCGCGAGTGCTTTGGTAAATCCAAGGTCGCCCGCTTTGGCGGCAGAATAGTTTGCCTGACCCATCTGGCCTTTTTGGCCGTTGATCGAGCTGATGTTGATGATCCGTCCAAATTTGCGGTCGCGCATGCCGTTCCAGAGCGGATGAGTCATGTTGAAGACGCCAGAGAGGTTTGTGTCGATCACTTCCTGCCACTGTTCGCGGGTCATTTTGTGGAACATGCCGTCGCGGGTGATGCCCGCGTTGTTCACCAGAATTTCGACCGGACCAAGATCGGCTTCGACCTTCGCAATGCCTTCAACGCAGGCGTCGTAATCAGCAACCGACCATTTGTATGTTTTGATACCGGTTTCTTCGGTGAACTTGGCCGCCGCTTCGTCGTTTCCGGCGTAATTGGCGGCAACGGTGTATCCGGCCTCTTTGAGTGCTACGGCAATAGCAGCGCCTATGCCTCTGCTTCCGCCTGTGACTAGTGCAACTCTCGACATGTGGTCTCCCTGAAATTTAATTTCTAATTTTTATGTAGGGGCGCAATTTAGTTGCGCCCCTAATTCACTCTTAGTCGCGTTCGACGCAAAGAGCAACGCCCATGCCGCCGCCAATACAAAGAGTCGCAAGGCCTTTCTTGGCGTCACGGCGCTTCATTTCGAACAACAAAGTGTTGAGAACACGTGCGCCGGATGCGCCAATCGGGTGGCCAATTGCGATGGCGCCGCCATTGACGTTTACGATTGCGGGATCCCAGCCCATGTCTTTGTTAACGGCACAAGCTTGAGCGGCAAACGCCTCGTTAGCTTCAACAAGATCGAGGTCGCTCGCTTTCCAGCCTGCCTTTTCAAGCGCTTTGCGGCTGGCGTGCACCGGACCCATACCCATGATCGATGGGTCAAGACCCGCGGTTGCGTAGCTTGCGATGCGGGCGAGTGGTTCGATGCCGCGCTTTTCGGCGTTTTCTGCGGTCATAAGCAATGCGCCAGCAGCGCCGTCGTTAAGGCCAGACGCGTTTGCGGCAGTAACCGTGCCTTCGCGATCAAATGCAGGACGCAGTTTTTGCATGGCTTCGATGGTCGCGCCGTGGCGGATGTATTCATCGGCGTCCACAGTGATCTCGCCTTTGCGTGTCTTGACGATGAACGGTACGATCTCGTCAACAAACTTGCCCGCTTTCTGTGCGGCTTCGGCTTTATTCTGGCTTGCGACGGCGAATTCGTCCTGCATTTCGCGTGTGATTTCCCACTGCTTGGCAACATTTTCCGCCGTCGTGCCCATGTGGTACCCGTTGAACGCATCCCAAAGACCGTCGCGGATCATGCTGTCGATAAACTTCATGTCGCCCATTTTCTGACCTGGACGCAGGTTCGCGACGTGAGGGGACAGAGACATGTTTTCCTGACCGCCAGCGGCGACGATATCTGCATCACCAAGAAGAATGTGTTGCGCCCCAAGTGCAACCGCGCGCAGACCAGAGCCGCAAACTTGGTTAAGGCCCCAAGCGGCCGCTTCTTTGGGGAGCCCGGCGTTGATGTGGGCTTGGCGAGCGGGGTTTTGACCCTGACCTGCCGTTAGGACCTGACCGAGAATTGTCTCGGAGACTTCGGCTTTGTCGATACCGGCACGTTCAACAAGTGCTGAGAGCACGGTCGCGCCGAGGTCATGAGCCGGGGTGTTTGCGAAAGATCCACTAAAGCTGCCAACTGCTGTTCGTGCTGCAGAGGCGATAACGACATTGGTCATAAAACAGTCCTTTTCCGAATCTGAAAAAGGGACCTGCCGTATCGGAATCAGGCACGTCCCGTTCCTTGGAGAGAATCCTATGGAAAATCCCCGTCTTACTCAATGGACAGGGTGTCTCAGGTTAACGCAAGGGAAAGGTGATAAATTAGGCGATATTTTGCGATTCTGCCCGTTGCCAAGGCGGATTGATCGTAGGTGCGCCAAAATAGTAGCCCTGAAGGCAATTTACACCGATGGATTGCAAGAAGGCCAAATCCTCTTTGTTCTCTATGCTTTCGGCAACTGTGAACATTTCGAAATGCTCGGCGATGGATACGAGCGCTTTGGTCATAACCTGATTGTCGGAGTTGTTGGCGATGCCTCGGATGAACTGTCCGTCAATCTTGATGATGTCGAAGAAGAACTCTTTGAGGTAGCGGAAGGCAGTGTACCCCGCGCCGAAATCATCCAGCGCAAAGGCAATGCCGCGCGCTTGCAGGACATCCATGAAGGTGGTGACAAGCTCGGGCATGAGCATTGCCGAACTTTCTGTAATCTCAAGGATAAGACGTTCGCCGACAGTTGGATTTTCGTCTAGCCCCTGTTCGAGCGTTTTCATCCAGCGTTGATAACCAATCGAGCGCGCCGACATATTGATCGATAAGCGTAAACCCGGTTCGGACGCCAAGGCTTTAAGACCCATTTCAAGCGCAAGGCAATCGATGATGCGGCCCAGCTCTGTGTTCTCGATAGTGCCGATGAATTCATGGGCAGGAATAATGCGCCCAGTTTCGTCAAGAACGCGGACAAGCCCTTCGTAAAACGCAACTTTGCCAGGGTTGTTTGCTTGTACGACGGGTTGATAGGCGAGCACGGTTTGTTTGCGGTCAAGGGCACGGCGCACCATCGCAAGAATGTTCCGCTCTTGCTCTGCCATAGCTGCGGAAAACGGGCTATCCAGTCCGTCTTCGATATTGCGAATTGACCCTGACTCGTCTGAAATCATGTTTGCCTCCGTAGGGGAACGCTACTTTGGCATGCATTTCTTTAATAGCTGGTGAATGTTTTCATTTTGTTCTAGATTTTAATTGTTTCTGCAAGCGGGGGTGAAATGACAAAGCGTTGCGATTGGGTCGGTTCCGAATACATCTACATTACCTACCATGACGAGGAATGGGGGGTGCCCGTTTATGATAGCCGCGCTTTGTGGGAAAAGCTCATCCTTGATGGCTTTCAGGCGGGGTTAAGCTGGATCACGATCCTCAAAAAGCGCGAGAATTTTCAAGAGGCTTTTCAAGGGTTTGATCCAAATGTGATCGCTCAGTGGGGTGCGCCTGAAGTAGAGCGCCTGTTACAGAACGAAGGCATCATTCGTCATCGCGGCAAGATCGAAGCGACCATCTCCAACGCTCGCGTATGGCAGGAGATCGAGGCCGAGCAGGGGTTTTCCACCTACCTTTGGAATTACGTCGGCGGCACGCCAATTCAGAACAAATTTAACGAGATTTCCGAAGTCCCAGCATCTACGCCGCTCTCAGCCGAGATATCCAAAGACCTTAAGAAGCGCGGGTTCAAATTTTGCGGTCCGACAATTGTTTATGCGTTCATGCAAGCTGTTGGAATGGTCAATGATCATCTGACCGACTGCCCTTGCTACGAAAGAGTTCGCAAATCTGCCCAGACGTAATTATTCCGCGACCAGCGCGTTAAAGATTGCAAGGGCGCTTTCGGTATCCCATTCCGCGCCCCCTGTCAGCCGCGCGATCTCCTGACCGTTGCGATCAAGTACGACGGTGACTGGAAGACCCTCAACACCCATATCTTTGGCAAGTGCGCTTTTGGGATCGAGCAGGATCGGTAGTTCCTCTAACCCTTCTTCGGCAAAGAACTTTTCAATCATCGGAAGCCGGTTGCGGCCGGTTGCAATGGTGACAACCTCAAGATCACTGCGATCAAAGGCTTTCTGAAGGTGATCAAGGCTTGGCATTTCTACGCGGCATGGCGCGCACCATGTGGCCCAGAAATTCACAACGGCTATTTTCCCTTCATACTCAGCGAGCGTGTGTTCGCCATCGTCGGGGTCAAAGTAGATAGCTTGCGAAGCGGCGATGGGGGCGTCGTGGATTTGGAGCTTTTCCAACATACCTTCGCGCAGGTCCGCAATATTTGCCAAGGCAGCATTTGCGCTTAGGGCTGCGCCCGCGTATAGGGAAGCTAACCAAAGTAACCGCATGTTTTCCCTCCAAAGGGCCAAGGATTATGACAAACAAGACCTCGAACCAAATGTGGGGCGGCCGTTTTGCTGCCGGACCAGACGCTATCATGGAAGCGATCAACGCATCGATCGGATTTGATAAACGTATGGCTTCCCAAGACATCGAGGGGTCTCGTGCCCACGCCGCAATGCTGGCAAGCGCAGGCATCATCACAGATAGCGATGCCGAAGCGATCAGGGAAGGCCTTCTCACCGTTTTGTCAGAGATCGAGACAGGAGAGTTTCCGTTTTCTACCGCGCTCGAAGATATCCATATGAATGTGGAAAGCCGTTTGAAAGAAATCATTGGCGAGCCAGCGGGCCGTTTACACACGGGTCGGAGTCGTAACGATCAGGTTGCGACCGATTTCCGCCTTTGGGTCCGTGATCAGGTTGATGCGGCAATCGAGGGCCTCGAAGCTCTTATCCGTGCTCTATTGAAACAGGCAGAAGCAGGCGCAGATTGGGTCATGCCAGGATTTACGCACCTTCAGGTGGCGCAGCCGGTGACATGGGGGCATCACATGATGGCCTATGTCGAGATGTTCGGCCGCGATCTGAGCCGTTTCCGCGATGCACGGAAGCGGATGAATGAAAGCCCGCTTGGAAGTGCAGCACTTGCGGGTACGTCCTTTCCGATTGATCGCCACATGACGGCAGAGGCGCTGGGCTTTGATCGCCCCGCCGCCAACTCGCTTGATGCGGTGGCGGATCGGGACTTCGCACTGGAATTCCTCGCGACCTCCTCGATCACCGCAATGCATCTCAGCCGTTTTGCCGAGGAATTGGTCATCTGGTCCTCTGCGCAATTCCGGTTTGTGGCTTTGTCGGATCGCTTCTCAACCGGCTCCTCTATCATGCCGCAAAAGAAAAACCCCGATGCCGCCGAACTTATCCGCGCCAAAATTGGCCGTATCCTCGGGGCGATGGTTGGTTTGTTTACTGTGATGAAGGGCTTGCCGCTGACCTATTCGAAGGACATGCAGGAAGACAAAGAGCAGGTTTTTGACGCCGCCGATAGCCTGATGCTCGCGCTTGCGGCTATGACCGGTATGGTAGCCGATATGACGGCGAACCGCGAAAACCTCGAGATTGCGGCCGCTACAGGGTTCTCCACCGCGACGGACCTCGCGGATTGGCTGGTGCGTGAGCTGAATATGCCCTTCCGTGATGCACATCACGTGACAGGTACACTGGTTGCCCTGGCCGAGAGCAAATCTTGCGATCTGCCGGACCTGACCCTATCTGATATGCAATCCGTCCACGAACATATCACCGAAGATGTGTTTAACGTGCTTGGTGTACACAATTCTGTGGCGTCCCGCACATCCTATGGCGGCACCGCACCAAGTCTCGTGCGGGCGCAGATCGAACGTTGGAACACGACGCTGGATAACGGCGACGCATAAACAAAGGGTAGCGGATGAGAATCCTTGCTTTTCTTGCTGTGACTGCAACACTGTCTGCCTGTGGTGTGGACGGTCGCCCTACGCCACCCCCGTCGGTCAACGATAACCCGCCACCGGGGATTTCGATTTCGGGCGAGGCACGAATTGGCGTTGTGATGCGCTAGACGGCGCGTGCCGGTTGCGGGAAAGGAGCAAGGATGAAACAGGCTATTGTTGTGCTGCTTTGTGCTGCTGCGCTTGCCTCTTGCACGCGGCCTGATCCCTATCCTTATCCGGTAAACCCTGAAGACCCCTATATTCCTGATCCTTATTATGATGCGAACCGGCCAGTTGTCGGCGGTGACCTTTATATCGGTTCCGGCGGTATGGGCGGACGTGTCGGCATCTCTTCGGGGAATTTTGGCCTGTCGATCGGCTTCTAACACGCTCTCTTTGCTTTGTTTCAATTGAATTCCGTGCCGACTCTGCTAAGAGCGGCGCAAGGGCCCGATGATACAATCGTATGGGCAGGCAAAGGAAAGGCGCGACATGGATCATTTTCTCTATCGTAACGGCGAGCTCTACGCCGAAGACGTTCCGGTATCCGAGATAGCCAAATCTGTCGGTACACCTTGCTATATCTATTCTGCCGCAACGCTAACGCGCCATTTCAAGCTGTTTGACGAAGCGCTCGAAGGCACAGACCACCTCGTCTGTTTCGCGATGAAATCAAACTCCAACCAAGCGGTGTTGAAGCTCCTGGCGGGCCTTGGCGCTGGCATGGATGTGGTATCTGGCGGCGAATATGCGCGCGCTCGGGCCGCTGGTGTGTCGGGAGACAAGATTGTTTTTTCCGGTGTTGGGAAAACCCGCGAGGAAATGAGTGCGGCGCTAACGGGCGGCATCCGTCAGTTCAACGTCGAGAGCGAGCCAGAGATGTTGGCGCTGAACGAGGTGGCGCTTTCTCTTGGAACCGTCGCGCCGATTGCGATCCGTATCAACCCTGATGTCGACGCCAAGACCCATGAAAAAATCGCCACCGGTAAAAGCGAAAACAAGTTCGGCATTCCGATTTCACGAGCGCGGGAAGTCTATGCGCTGGCAGCTTCGCTGAAGGGGCTGAAAATCATGGGCATTGATGTTCATATCGGCTCGCAGCTTGTGGAGCTTGAGCCATTCGAACTGGCCTATCAAAAGGTGCGTGAGTTGACGGAAGTATTGCGCGCGGATGATCATGAAATCACGCGACTTGATCTTGGGGGTGGGCTAGGCATTCCTTACGAGCGCTCGAACGAAGCGCCGCCGCTGCCAATTGAATACGGTGAACTGATCAAGCGCACCCTCGGTGATTTGGGCTGTGAGATCGAGATCGAACCCGGGCGGCTTATCTCTGGCAATGCGGGGATTATGGTGAGCTCGGTGATTTATGTGAAATCTGGCGAGGACCGTGATTTCCTGATTATTGACGGTGCGATGAATGATCTCGTGCGCCCGTCTATGTATTCCGCGCACCATGATATTATCCCGCTGAAGGAGCCAGCAGCAGGAGCAGAACAGCAGCCTTATGATATTGTCGGCCCAGTCTGCGAAAGCGGTGATACCTTCGCGAAAGGGCGTAACATGCCCGTGCTAGAGGCAGGTGACGTTGTCGCGTTTCGCTCGGCGGGGGCCTATGGCGCTGTAATGGCGAGCGAGTATAATTCGCGCCCCCTGATCCCAGAGGTGCTCGTCTCGGGCGATCAATTCGCTGTCATTCGGTCCCGCCCGACCTTCCAAGAAATGATTGCGCGCGATACAGTTCCGGAGTGGCTCTAGGCTATTCGCGGAATTTAGGCGCGATGCCGCATGATTTCGGGCCACGAAGTTATTGCGGGAGCGATTGGTTTTGAAACAATCCCATGCGCCCAAACGCGCGCAACATTCCGTTCTGAAAGCCCTGCGTTGGCGGCTGCGCTGGACGTGGGTTGGAATGTGCGCCGATGCATTGCTGCAGGCGTTTTGGCCTTTGGTGTCGCTCGTTCTATTGGTGACGGGGCTTGGATTGCTCGGCGTTTCGGCGATGTTACCGGAAACGGTGTTTTTGATTGGCGCTGGTATCGTTGCTTTGCTTGGCCTCATCTTGTTGGTGGTCGGTGTTAGGGCATTCAAACCGCCAAGCCGCCGCGCCGCACTAGATCGGCTTGATGAAACTTTACAAGGTAGGCCACTCGCCGCTCTGACTGATAGTCAAACAATTGGTGCCGATGATCCTGCGTCCAAAGCCGTTTGGCAAACCCACCTTGCGCGCATGTCGATAGTTGCAAGGCAGGCCCGCGTGCCGCTCCCCGATCTTCGATTGGCGGATAAAGACCCATACGCGTTGCGCCTCATTGCTGTCCTTGTGTTTGCGGTTGCTGTGTTTTTCGGATCATTCGGAAACTTGACCACGGTTCCTGTAACGCGCGGTGCAATGGTGTCAGGGCCAATCGCATCCGGCGCGAAGTGGGAGGGGTGGATACAGCCGCCGCGCTACACAGGGCTTCCCAATCTCTATCTTAACGACCTTATCGGAGAAGAAGCGCTCGAAGTGGCGCAGGGGAGCCTTATCCAATTGCGTCTTTATGATCAGGACGGTGGGGTTCGCATCACCCATTCGCTTGATGAAACCGGACAGGATGGTGCGACGGAAAATAGCGATTTCGTTGTCAGCCGGTCCGGTTTGCTAGAGGTCTACGGCGATTTTCCAGCGCGATGGGACATCACAATGTTGCCCGATCAGACGCCAATTATCATTCTGCCGGAAACCGCAGAAACCACACTTGATGGTGAACTCGCCCAAACGTTTCACGGGATAGACGACTTTGGCGTTCTGCGCGGAAGCGTTGATGTCGAGCTTGATCTCGCGGCTGTGGATCGGCGCTATGGGCGCATGGTTGAGCCGGATCCGTTCGAGATTGAAACCTATGATCTACCGATGCCGTTGACGCGTTGGCGCGACGACTTCGAAGATGTTTTTGCCGAAGACTTCGCAGCGCACCCGTGGGCGGGGCTTCCGGTTCGGCTGGCGTATTCAGTTGAGGACGGCCTTGGTCAGCTTGGCCAAGAATTCGTTGCCATGAGCCTGCCGAAGCGAACGTTTTTCAATCCACTTGCGAGCGCGGTTGCAGAGTTGCGCCGCGATTTGCTTTGGGCGCGAGTCAACGGGCCGATGGTAGCGCAGGTTTTGCGCGCCGTGAGCAACCTTCCAGAAGAAATGGACGTTGATAGCAGCGGTTTTTTGATGCTCAAGGCGGCGCTGGCCGAGCTTGAAACCGCAAATGCGGATGGGCTTGATGAGGCCGAGCAGGAGAGTATTGCTAGTGCGCTTTGGGATGTTGCCCTTCGCCTTGAGGAAGGTGGATTAGATGATGCCAAGGCGCGCCTTGAACGTGCGCGGCAGCGGCTATCCGAAGCAATGGAACGCGGCGCGGGCGAGGAAGAGATCGCCGAGTTGATGGAGGAACTTCGCGACGCGATGGACGATTACATGCGCCAGTTGGCGGAGAATGCTCCAAATGCCGAAGATCAGCAGACTGCGCAGAACGATCAAGGCCAGGAAGTCACCCAAGACGAGATAGATGCCCTACTGGAGCAGATCGAGGCGCTCATGGAAGAGGGCCGCATGGCAGAGGCGCAGCAGCTCCTCGATATGTTGCTGGAGATGATGGAGAACATGCAAATCGCGCAGGGCCAAGGCGAAGGACGCGGCCAGACTCCAAGCGACCGTGCCATGGATGCACTCGAAGATACATTGCGCGAACAGCAGGAACTTTCTGACGAGGCTTTCCGAGAATTGCAGGAATCCTACAACCCATCCAACCCGAACGGTCAGCAGCAGGGCCAATCCGAGCAGCAAGGCCAAGCGCCGGGAGATGGTGGCGGAGAGTCGCGTTCCGAAGGCGGAGACTCTGATGACGGCGAGGCCGGTTCACGAGACGGTGGCGGCGGTGAGGGCGATGACCGTGGACAAGGTGGAGGATCGCTCGAAGACCGGCAACGTGCGTTGACAGATGCACTGCGCGATCAACAAAGCGGTGGCGCAGGCAGTGGTAACGATACGGTCGAGGATGCCATGCGAAGAGCAGAGCGCGCGATGGATGAAGCTGGCGATGCGCTCGGAGAGTCGAACATCCCCGGCGCTCTAAACCGTCAAGCCGAAGCGATTGATGCGCTTCGTGACGGTCTACGCGAATTGGGTGAAGCCCGCGCGGAAAATGGGCAAGGGTCTCAAAATGGGCAGGCCGGACGCTCTGCTCAGAACGAAGGGAACAACTCTGGTGATCCGCTTGGGCGCACGCCTGGAACGCGTGGTGGGGTCGGGAGTGATGGTGAGTTCGCCAATGATCCAGATGCCTACGAACGTGCGCGCGATCTCATGGACGAAATCCAGCGCAGGTACCAAGATCAGTCACGCCCACAGATCGAGCGGGATTACTTAGAGCGTTTGTTGGATGATTTCTAAAGCGATGCTCCGCTGAAACTTATTCGCTTGCAGGGGCGGCGTCAGAGCTTTCTGTTGCTTCAGTATTCTCGGTTGAGCTATCGGCCTCTGGCTCTGCGCCGAGCGTGACTTCTGGCTCTTCTTTCAACTTGCGAATGACCGCTTCCATAGCCTGATCAAGCTGCACACGTCCGGCATCAACCGTGCGGACGTAAACTTTGAGAGTGCCGTCAATTGCAGGAACGCTCTGGCCAAGCTGCGGCGCGAGAACATAGACGCCGAACAGGATACCGACCAACATGATCACAATGCTGAACCCATAATTAAACCCACTGCGGTTCGCGGCTTCTTCATCGCTGTCTGCGGTTTCGGTTGTCTTGCGATCGGATTCCGCGCGCAACGTTGAGTTGATCTCGTCAATGTCCGGAAGCAGCCCACTTCGGGAAGCCGCGACATCATCTGCGGGCTCTGCGGCTTCTATTTCTGGCAAACTGGCGATGGCTTCGGCAACGTCGCGCTCTGCGGGAGCTTCTTGCTCCTCAAGGCCCATGTCTGTCTGAATATCGAGGTTTGCCGTGCCTTCTTCTTCGCGTGCGCGGGTTTCAAGCTCCGCTTCCTGACGCAGAACATCAAGAACAGCCGCGTCGAGTTCGGGACGCTCAAGCTCGGCAGATGCGGAGGCCTCCTCTTCGGGCTCTGTTGGCTCTTCTTCCTCAACTTCTTCGTAGAAATTTGCAACTTCGTCGTCTTCGAGGGCCGTTTCTTCGGCGTTCGAAGGGCTTTTATCAAAGAAGGATTCGTCAATATCCGCTGTTGCATCATCTTCGGCGGCGTCCGCAGGCTCGTCTTCAATGATGCCGTCAATCTCCGCAATATTCTCGTGTGCTTCAGCAGGAGAGTCTTCAGCAATTTCTGTAGTATCGGCCTGTGCTTCGGCGGCCTCTTCGTCCAGCATTGCTTGTGATTTCTGGAACCATGTATCGCCACAGCTAGAGCACTGAACATCGCGGCCCTCGTCAGGGATTAACCGCGCTTCGACCTCGTATTGTGCTTCGCAATTGGGGCAAACCAGACGCATAGCATCATCTTTCCTGTGGAGCGCATTGACCGCGCTTGTTTTTCTACTCTTGCGGTAACTATTAACACCCACACAAGAAAAAACAAAGGTTTTGCCGCGAGCCATTGAATCCTTTCACCACCTTAGGCAAAACTGTGGCAGTTTAATCGATAGGGAATTCGCAGTGATCGAGCTTAAAAATGCGGCCTACAACTATGGCGGAAGAGACCTGTTGTCTGGCTTGTCGCTCAAACTCTCTCCGGGTTCGTTCCACTTTCTGACTGGTCCTTCGGGCGCGGGGAAAACGACTTTTCTCAAACTGTGCTACATGGAATTACAGGCCACCGCGGGGCAGGTTAATGTCTTTGGTAAAGACGTAACCACGCTTTCGCGCGACGAGATCGCCAAGACCCGAAGTCGTATTGGGGTGGTTCATCAGGAGTGTAAATTCCTTGATCACCTGCCGCTGACGGCAAATGTCTGTTTGCCACTCACCGCGACAGGGCGTGAAGTGAATCCTGATGACCTTCGTGATCTGTTGGCATGGGTGGGGCTTGATGGTCATGCTGATAGCTTGCCGCCGCAGCTTTCGGGCGGGGAGCGTCAGCGCGCGGCATTGGCACGGGCGGTGATTATGGCGCCAGACATCATTCTTGCAGACGAGCCCACAGGGAACGTTGATTGGGAGATGTCGCAGCGCCTGTTGCGTTTGCTTGTCGAGCTTAACAAGATGGGCAAGACGATTATGATCGCCACCCATGATCTCAACCTCATTCGCGCGGCCAAAAATCAAGTAAATTCAAGAGTTTTGCGGATTTCTAACCACAAACTCCAACTGGCGGGAGCAGACCTGTGAACGCATTTCTTTCCCGTATTCGGGCGCTGTTCGATGGTGATCGCGCGTCTCACAGCGTTGTGCCGCCCTCTGGATATACCGCCAATCTTACGGTCTTTACCGCAGCGGCTATGAGCTTCCTTGCGGTCTTTGCGATCGCTCTTTCTGTGGCCACAGACCGCCTTGCAGATCATTGGGCTGGCGAGCTTGCACGAACGGCAACGGTGCGAATTTCTGCGCCTGCTGATCAGGTGGCCGCGCAAACCCAAGCCGCCCTTCGCGTGTTGGAAACCACACCAGGTGTTGCCGAGGCGCGCGCCTTTGAAGCCGAAGAGCAAATGGCGCTGTTAACGCCATGGTTCGGGCCGGATCTTCCTGTCGAAACTTTGCCGATCCCACAATTGATAGAGGTCGTCGAGGATGAGCAAGGTCTGGATGCTGAGGGGCTCAAGCTGCGTCTCGCGGCTGAAGTCCCTGGCGCGATTTTTGATGATCACACCCGCTGGCGGCGCCCCCTTGTTGCCGCGGCGTCTCGTCTCCAAACGCTTGGACTTGTGTCTATTGTGATCATCGCGGGCGCAACGGCGGCCATGATCACGCTGGCGGCAAATTCGGCTCTCGCGGCGAATGCACAAATAATAGGCGTTCTGCGCCTTGTCGGGGCGCGTGACATCTTTATCGCCCGTGCTTTTGTTCGGCGCTTTACCTTTCGCGCCTTCGCCGGAGGTGTGCTTGGCGCGGTTCTGGCGACCATTGCGCTGCTGTTCCTGCCAAACACGGAAGAAGCGGGCGGCTTTCTGACGGGGTTGAGTTTTGTCGGCTGGAATTGGCTCTTACCGCTTGCGGTTCCGTTCCTCGCAGGGTTTGTTGCCTATGCAGCCACGCGCTTTGCGGCGTTGCGCGTTTTAAAAGGACTTACGTAATGCGGTATGCCATTCAATGGGTGCGGTCTCTTGTGTTTAGTGGCCAGATGTATCTGATGATGCTTGTGCTGGCGATTTTCTTTACGCCGCTTGCTATTTTTAATCGCGAGTATGCGTTTAAAGCGGTGCATACCTATTGTAGATACGTGCGCTGGAGCGCGTCGTGGATGATAGGTCTGAAAACCGAAATCCGCGGAGAGATACCACAAGACGAAGTTCTGATCGCGGCAAAACACCAGAGTTTCCTTGATATCATCATGATCGTGTCGGTCGTTCCGCGCCCGAAATTCATCATGAAGGCCATTTTGAAATACGCGCCTATTTTGGGGTGGTATGGGATGCGGATTGGTTGCGTTCCGGTAAACCGCGGACAGCGAGGCGCGGCGATCAAGCAGATGGTCGAAGATGTGAAATCAGGTGTGCAGCAAGCTGGCCAGTTGATTATCTATCCGCAAGGTACACGCGTCGCGCCTGGTGCAAGTTTGCCGTACAAGGTTGGTGTCGGCGTGCTTTATAACCAAACGGGTCAGCCTTGTGTGCCCGCTGCTGCAAACGTGGGCGTGTTCTGGCCCCGCCGAGGAATTTACCGCAAACCGGGTACTGCTGTTGTCGAGTTTTTGCCACGGATCGAGCCTGGCCTTGATACGAAATCCTTTATGGCAAAACTTGAAACCGCAATTGAACCGGCGTCTAACGCGCTCATGAAGGAAGCGGGCTTTGACGTTGCTGCGGGCCAAGGTAAGGCATAGCGCGCTACTTCGCTAAGTCTAGCGAGATAGAACCCCATTACAGGAGCAAGACATGAGCCGCGCCGAACGCCTTGCTCTATACGTCGCGCTCACCGCGCTTACGGCATTTGCGATTGATGGTGTATTGCCGGTGATGCCGGCGATTGATGCGGAATTCTCGCCGGAGTTACCGTTTTCAGTCGGGCAGATAATCACCGCCTTTGTGCTTGGTATGGCCGTTGGTGAATTGGCCATCGGTCCGATCAGTGATGCAGTCGGCAGACGCCCATCGGTCATCGCAGGGCTCGCCATTTTCGTGATTGGATCGGTTTTGGCTGCCATCGCAACTTCGTTTGAAGCTTTGATCCTTGGTCGCTTCCTTCAGGGAGTGGGGGTCGCGGGGCCGAAAATCGGAACGCGCGCGATGATCAGAGACCAGTTTGAAGGCGCGGATATGGCCAAGGTCATGTCGATGATATTCACGCTGCTGGTCTTCGTACCGATGATTGCGCCCGCTCTTGGGGCCGCTCTCGCTGCAATCACAGGATGGCGTGGTGTGCTTTGGGGGTATCTGGTGCTGGCGGCAATCCTTGGAGCTTGGCTTTGGGCGCGCCACCCGGAGACTCACCCGAAGGCAAATCGCGTGCCGCTCAAGCCCGGACCGCTTCTGCGCAATTTCGCGATTATTGTGAGTAGGAGAGATGTGTTTCCTATCATCGTTGCGATAGGTTTTGTGTTCGGCGGGCAGCTTGCCTATTTCGCCGTTGCTGCTGAATTGTTTGGCGAATTTTACGGGAAACAGTCACAAATGCCTGCACTCATCGCTTTGCTAGCCACAGGAATGGGCGCGGCCTTGATGTTGAATGTGCGGTTTGTTGGTCAAACAGGGTTAGAGCGACCAATTTGGATTGGGCTGCTGCTGATGGGCGGCGCCGGTAGCGCGCTGTTGATTACCGCACTGGGTTTTGATGGGCAGCCGCCGCTTGGCTTGCTTCTTGCTTTGGCGTGGGTCGCCTTTTTCGCGCTCGGCCTGTTGTTTGGAAACCTTGGAGCACTCGCGATGCGCCCGCTTGGCGAGTTGGCAGGGCTGGGCTCTTCGCTCATTGCGTCTGTGTCGAGCGTGGTTGCGTTTGTTTTTACAACTGTGATTAAGAGCGCGGTCAATGGCCCTGTTTGGACGATCGCTTGGGGGTTTACATTGGCAGCGGTCGCGTCCTCAGTTCTGTTCCGTCATACGCTTACCCCGACAAACGCCCAAAACTGATTGCACAAAAAAAGGCGGGCCACATGCGGGCCCGCCTTAAATAATACTGATTTGGCTTTCTTAAGCCGCGAGCCCCTTGGAGCCAAGATCAAGGAACTTCTTGCGACGTTCTTTGATGAGCGTTTCAGGCTTTTTCTTAGACAGGTCCTTGAGGTGCTTCTCAATCGCGGCCCCAACAGATTTGATTGTTGTTTGCGGATCGCGGTGCGCGCCGCCGATGGGTTCCGGAATGATCTCATCTGCCACGCCAAGCGCCGAAAGATCTTGGGCCGTTACGCGCAGCGCTTCTGCGGCTTCGCGCATACGGGAGGCGTCTTTCCAAAGGATCGAAGCGCAGCCTTCTGGCGAAATCACCGAGTAAACTGAATGTTCCAGCATCACGAGCTTATTGCCAGCCGCCAGCGCAACCGCACCACCAGAGCCGCCTTCGCCGATCACGACCGTGATAAGCGGAACACCGATCTGCAGGCATTTCTCTGTGCAGCGGGCAATCGCTTCAGACTGGCCGCGCTCCTCCGCGCCTTTACCCGGAAACGCGCCTGTTGTGTCTACCAGCGTGACAACAGGAAGCTTGAAGCGGTGCGCAAGGTCCATCAAACGGATCGCTTTGCGGTACCCTTCAGGGCGGGCCATGCCGAAATTGCGCTCAACGCGAGATTTCGTGTCCGAGCCCTTTTCCTGCCCGATCACAACAACAGCTTGATCGCCGATCCGCGCGAGGCCGCCGACAATCGCGAGATCGTCAGCAAAGTTGCGGTCCCCTGCGAGCTGGGTGAAATCTGTGAACAACTGGTTGATATAATCAAGGCAATGGGGGCGGTCCGGATGGCGGGCCACCTGACATTTGCGCCATGCGGTCAGGTCAGAATACAGATCCTTGAGGAGCGCCTCGGCTTTCTTGTCGAGAGCAGAGGCCTCTTCCTCTACGTCCATCTCTTCATTCGACCGCGCCAGAGCGCGCAATTCTTCGGCTTTGCCTTCGATTTCTGCGAGTGGTTTTTCAAACTCGAGATAATTATTCATCGGGGTCTCCGTGCCAATTTGACACGATATATGACGATGAAATGCGCGGTTTGCAATGACCGAGGGGCAGGCTTTGCCCGACTTTTGGCTCCGAAAGCCGAAAATTCGCGCTCGCTCGGGCTATGCCGCTGAATTGGCGATCATTTCGGATTGCCGCACAATCACCTCGGCCTGTTTGATGCTGGCGATATCCACAAGCCGCCCCTTATAGACGGTTGCCCCTTCACCGTTGGCCTTGGCGGTTTCCATCGCAGCGAGGATTTCACGGGCTTCGGTGATTTGCGCATCCGAGGGTGTGAATACCTCGTTGGCAAGGGCGATTTGTTTTGGATGAATGGCCCACTTGCCGACCATTCCAAGCGTGGCCGAGCGCCGCGCCTGTGCGCGATACCCTTCGTCGTCGCTGAAATCGCCGAAGGGGCCGTCAACGGGCAGAACACCATGGGTGCGGCAGGCAGCAACAATTGCGGCCTGTGCCCAATGCCAAGGATCGGAGTAGTGACGCGCTTCGCCGTGCTGCATGTAATAGTTTTCTTGAGTTCCGCCGATGCCGGTTGTCTGCATACCCATAGAGGCCGCAAAATCAGCAGCGCCGAGGCTCATGGCAACTAGACGCGGGCTGCTGGCCGCAATCTCTTCGACATGCGAGATGCCAGCGGCACTTTCGATAATAACTTCAAAATCGATCCGTTTTTCGCGCCCCTTAGCAGACTCGATGGCAGTCACAAGCGCATCGACCGCATAAATATCCGCCGCGCAGCCGACTTTGGGGATCATGATCTGGTCGAGCCGTTCGGAGGCATTTTCGAGAAGGTCCACAACGTCGCGGTACCAATAGGGCGTATCAAGCCCGTTGATCCGCACCGAAAGTGTTTTGCTGCCCCAATCCACGTCGCCGATGGCTTTGATGATATTGGCGCGTGCGGCGTCCTTGTCGCTGGGGGCAACGCTGTCTTCGAGGTCGAGGTTTATGACATCGGCCGCACTTGCGGCCATTTTCTCAAATAGCGCAGGACGAGAGCCGGGGCCGAATAGCTGACAGCGGTTCGGGCGGGCTGGGGCAGCGGGTTGCAATTTGAAACTCATGTGGACCTCGTTGGGAATTATGCGAGCAAGTAAATTACGAATTTGTTATTAATGTTGGTATAATCTTGCGCGACTGATGGCAAGAACTATTGTGCAGGCGCAGAAAATAGGCCCCTAGTTGGACGGGTATTCTTGCGTTTTTGAGTTATAGGTTGGCAGATTATTCGATGAAATATCAGTTGTACGCCGAAACATTCGAAAATTTACGCGCAAATCGGTGAATTCGCAAACAATGCCCAATGCAATGTCGTCATAGTACGCAAAGCAAAGGAGCACAGTATGATTCCCACACCTTATCTTCTCTTTTTAGGCGATGCGCCCGATCAACTCGCCGCCAAAGTTGCGCAGGGCATCAAGGATTGGCGTCCTGAAAACGCTGTTGGTCAGATGCGGCTTGAGGGGTGTAAGGCGGATCTCGGGCTGACCGATATGTCGCTTGAAGATGCTAAGGCGGCGGGCGCAAAAACGCTTGTCATTGGTGTGGCCAATCGCGGTGGCGTAATTTCCGAAACATGGAAAAAGGTGCTCATAGAAGCGATCGAAGCGGGTTTTGACATTGCCAGCGGGCTACATAACTTGCTCCGCGACGAGGCCGATCTTGTTGCTGCGTCCATGGCGCATGGCACAAGCCTGCATGACGTGCGTGTTCCAGGCATTGATTACCCTATTGCGAACGGAAAGAAGCGCAGCGGCAAACGGGTTCTGGCTGTTGGAACGGATTGCTCGGTCGGGAAAATGTACACTGGTCTTGCGATTGACGCGGAGATGCGTGCACGTGGGATGAAGTCTGATTTCCGCGCGACCGGTCAGACCGGCATTCTAATCACGGGCCAAGGTGTTCCGCTTGACGCGGTGATCGCTGATTTCATGGCGGGTGCGGTTGAATATATCTCGCCGGACAATGATGCAGACCATTGGGATGTAATCGAGGGGCAGGGCAGCCTGTTCCATGTGTCGTATTCCGGTGTGACCTTGGCGCTTATCCACGGTGGGCAGCCCGATGCGATCATCCTGTCTCACGAGCCTACGCGTCAGCATATGCGCGGACTGCCCGACTATGCCATTCCATCGCTGGAAGCGCTGCGCGATATGTGCATGCCGCTGGCCAAAGTGGCAAATCCGGATTGCAAAGTTGTTGGCATTTCGGTGAACACCGCCGCGATGTCGGATGATGAAGCAAACGCATATCTAACTGAAGTAGAGGAGCGGATGGGGCTTCCGGCGGTTGACCCGTTCCGCCATGGCGCTGGACGTCTGGTGGATGCGTTGGCCGCGATATAGGGTGGCCTCATGAAGCTGAATGTTACAACCGATGTGTTCCCGCTTGCCGAAGTTTTCACCATCTCGCGGGGGAGCCGAACGCATGCGCATGTCCTGACCGTTCGGATCACCGATGGCGCGCACACTGGGTGGGGCGAATGCGTTCCTTATCCGCGCTATGGGGAGAGTATCGAGTCTGTTTCGGAAGCGATACTGGCCTTACCGATGCCGCTTGATCGTGCGCGCTTACAAGAGCTGTTGCCGTCCGGCGCGGCGCGCAACGCGGTGGACTGCGCGCTCTGGGATCTAGAAGCGAAACGCGCAGGAAAACGCGTGTGGGAACTGGCAGGGCTTGCTGCGCCGCACCCAGAGATAACCGCCTTTACGCTATCGCTCGACTCTCCGCAGCAAATGGGGATCGCCGCAGCAAAACAGGGGCATCGACCGTTGCTCAAAATCAAACTCGGCACGCCCGATGATATGGCGCGGCTTGAGGCCGTTCGGCACGGCGCGCCGAAATCGCGCATTATCGTTGATGCGAATGAAGGATGGAGTGCTGAGGTTTACCAAGAGCTCGCGCCGCATCTCATTCGGTTGGGCGTTGATCTTGTCGAGCAGCCGCTTCCTGCAGGTGAGGATGAGATGCTGTCTGAAATCGAGCGTCCCTTGCCGGTGTGCGCCGATGAAAGTGCTCATGACTGCGCGACCCTTCCTGAGCTGGCGGGGAAATATGATGTTGTGAATATTAAGCTGGATAAAACCGGTGGCCTTACAGAAGCGCTTTCCTTGAAGCAAGCAGCGTTGGCTGAGGGGTATAAGGTGATGGTCGGCTGCATGGTCGGAAGTAGCCTCGCAATGGCACCCGCCACACTGGTTGCTCAAGGTGCGATGGTAACAGACCTTGACGGCCCGCTTTTGTTGGCGCAAGACCGTGACAACCCATTGCAATTTGATGATCTCGGGGTGCATCCGCCGCGCGCAGCACTCTGGGGCTAAGGAGTGATTATGACCCGCACTGTTTACGTCAACGGTGAATATCTGCCGGAAAATGAAGCGAAAATCTCGATATTTGATCGTGGTTTTTTGATGGCGGACGGGATCTATGAGGTTACGAGCGTTCTTGATGGCAAGCTGATTGATTTTGCTGGTCACGCTGCGCGGCTTGAGCGTTCTGCAAACGAGCTTGATCTGGCGCTTCCTGTTGATATGGACGAGTTGATTGAAATTCACCGCAAACTGGTCGAGCTGAATGGAATTGAAGAGGGGATGGTTTATCTCCAAGTCACCCGCGGCGCGCCAGCGGACCGTGATTTCGCATTCCCTGATCCGGATGAGGTTCCGTCTTCAATCGTGCTGTTCACGCAAAACAAGCCTGGCCTCGCAGAGTCTCCTGCCGCCAAAACAGGCATTAAGGTCATTTCGATCGAAGATGTACGCTGGGGCCGCCGTGACATCAAAACAGTGCAGCTTCTCTATCCGTCTATGGGGAAGATGATGGCCAAGAAAGCTGGCGTCGATGACGCATGGATGGTCGAAGAGGGCAAGGTTACCGAAGGCACATCCAATAACGCCTATATCGTAAAGAACGGCACTATCATTACGCGCCACCTTGGCAACGAAATTCTCGCTGGGATTACCCGCAACGCTGTGCTGCGGTTTGCCCAAGAGGCGCAGATGAAGGTCGAAGAGCGCAGCTTCACGATCGACGAAGCCAAGGATGCTGACGAAGCATTCGTTACCTCGGCCTCAACATTCGTGATGCCAGTTGTTGAAATCGACGGCGCGCAAATCGGTGAAGGAACACCGGGCCCCGTTGCGAAGCGCCTTCGCGAGATTTATCTCGAAGAGAGCCGCAAGGCCGCCGTTTAAGTTTGACAGCGGCGCTTGATATAAAGCGCCGCTAACCGCATTCGATTAGCCCTTGTCGCTGACATTCTCGGCAAAGGATTTTTTGAACTCTTCTTGCTTCTGCGGGCTGGCATCGGTCTGGAATTCAGACTTCCAGCGTTCCATCGTCATGCCGTAATAGGCTTCCCGCGCTTCTTCCTTGCCAATCTCGATTCCGCGTTCAGCAGCGGCTTCCTGAACCCAACGCGACAGGCAGTTGCGGCAAAAGCCGGCGAGGTTCATCATATCGATGTTTTGCACGTCTGTTCGCTTTTCCATCAGGTGTTCGCGTAGGGTCCGAAAGGCGGCAGCCTCAAGTTCCAGTTGCGTCTGGGCGTCAATGTCGGGGCGGTTGAAATCCATGATGACCTCGTTTGTGGAAGTTCCTGCGCATAGTCTAAGGGAATGGTGACGGGTTGCAATGCGCCGCCTGTTTCGTCGCAAAGGCGTGACAATTGCGGTTTACACCCTTCGATAGGAATGGTGCGCTGACCGTTGTGTTTACCTATGAATTGGGGCATATAGCAGGCGGCCCACCGGAAAAGACATATATAACCTGAGGAATCGACGCCGAATGACACGCGCTCGCAATGTAAAAATCGTGGCCACACTGGGGCCAGCATCCAACGACTACGATATGATCCGGGCGCTTTTCGAAGCTGGGGCCGATGTGTTCCGTTTGAACATGAGCCACGGTGACCACAGTGAAATTCGTGTCCGTCATGAAATTATCCGCAAGATCGAAGCCGACCTTGATCGTCCGATCGCGATTCTGGCGGACCTTCAGGGGCCAAAACTGCGCTGCGGTGTGTTTGCCAATGACGAGGGCGAAGAGCTTGAGGTGGGTCAGAAGTTCCGCTTTGACCTTGATAAAGCCGAAGGTGACTCCACGCGCGTTTGCCTCCCGCACAAAGAGATTTTTGACGCGCTCGAAGTTGGTGCGACCCTTCTGGTGAATGATGGTAAGATTCGTGTTCGCGTTGAGGAATGCGGCGCGGACTTCGCAAACTGTGTTGTTGAAGTTGGCGGCACAATCAGCAACCGCAAAGGCGTGAACGTTCCTGATGTTGTTCTGCCTCTCGCCGCACTTTCGGAAAAAGACCGCCGCGACCTTGAGTTTGTATGCGAACTCGGTGTGGATTGGTTGGCGCTGTCGTTTGTACAGCGCCCAGAGGACGTTGCCGAAGCTCGCGAATTGGCCAAAGGCCGCGCGGCTGTTCTCTCCAAAATTGAGAAGCCCGCAGCGGTGACTGCGTTTGACGATATTCTAGAGGTGTCCGACGGGATCATGGTTGCGCGCGGTGACCTTGGTGTTGAGCTTCCTGTTCAAAACGTGCCGCCGATTCAGAAACAGTTGATCCGCAAGTGTCGCCTTGCCGCGAAACCTGTGATCGTTGCGACGCAGATGCTCGAGAGCATGATCGATAGCCCCGTGCCTACACGCGCCGAGGTTTCAGATGTTGCGACAGCGATTTACGAAGGTGCGGACGCGATCATGCTGTCTGCTGAATCTGCTGCTGGTAGCTTCCCGATCGAAGCGGTCACAACCATGAACAACGTTGCGATTGAGGTCGAGAGTGACTCGACTTATCGCGATGTGATCGAAGCCAGCCGCAATTCCAAAGGCGTAACTGTTGCCGACGGTATCGTCGCTGCGGCGCGGGAAATCGCGGAAACAACAGACATCAAGGCGATCTGCTGCTTTACGCAATCTGGTACAACTGCGCTGCTCGTGGCGCGCGAGCGTCCGCGCGTTCCGATTATTGCGCTGTCTCCTGTGAAAGCAACGCTGCGCCGTCTTTGCCTGAGCTGGGGCACAAACTGTTATAATTCCGATGATGTTGAGCGCTTCAAGATGGCGGTTATTGGTGCGGCACGTGCAGCCTTGGATAGCGGTCACGCGACGAAGGACGACTTTATTGTTGTGACTGCCGGTGTGCCATTCAATGTACGCGGTACAACCAACATTCTGCGGGTTGCGCCTTGTGATGAACGCTTGATTCTGAACATCGATCCTGAATAATTGGTGTCGTAACTCATCCCAAAGGGGGACGTGTGGACGCTGATTTGTTCTTTGTAATTGGTTTAGGGGTAGGTGTTCTGACTGTTCCGCCGATCCTTGGTGCGATGTTTGATGGCCGGTCGCCGCGCACAGCGGCGATCATGGTGCTGATTTCCGGCGGAATGATTGCCTTGGCCTCAAGCCAGAAGCCAGGTGGATATACGATCAACGAAATCCCTGAAGTGGTTTCGCGCGTGGCGAATAAATACATAGGATAAGGCTTTTTGCTCTTGTCACTATGGGGTTTCCAGCCTATACGACGCGCTCTAATTGCACGACCGGCCCTGAGTGGCATGCCGAGTCGCGCTTAAACCGAACCCAGATAGGAGACGGAAATGCCCAAGATGAAGACAAAATCGAGCTGCAAAAAGCGGTTCAAAGTGACGGCTTCCGGCCGTGTTGTTGCGGGTCAGGCTGGCAAACGCCACGGCATGATCAAACGCACCAACAAATTCCTGCGCAACGCGCGCGGCACAACCACGCTCACCGCACCTGATGAGAAAATCATCAAGTCGATGATGCCCTATTCACGCTAAGGAGAGGTTGATATGTCCCGCGTTACTTCCGGTAAAGTCACTCACGCCCGTCACAAAAAAGTCGTCAAGGCCGCCAAAGGTTACTATGGCCGCCGCAAGAACCTGTTCCGTACTGCGGCGCAGGCTGTTGACAAGGCGAACCAATACGCCACACGCGACCGCAAGGCCCGCAAGCGCAATTTCCGTGCGCTCTGGATCCAGCGGATCAACGCTGCTGTGCGCGCACATGACGAATCCCTGACATACTCCCGCTTCATCAACGGCCTTTCGCTGGCTGGTATCGAAGTGGACCGTAAAGTGCTTGCTGATCTGGCCGTTCACGAGCCAGAAGCCTTTACAGCGATCGTAGAAAAAGCTCAGGCCGCACTCGCAGCCTAAGCGACTCGCTCGCGATACTCTAACAGAGTAGAAATTTTTGAAGCCGCGGGCCCCCGTAAGGGTCCGCGGCTTCTTGTGTTTAACCTCTGATGTGATAGCACAGCGGGGATTGAAAATAAGGGGCCGCGCATGGACGATCTAAGGCAGAAATATCTTGAGGCAGTTGCCTCTGTCACCGACGAGGCCGCACTTGAGGATGTGCGCCTTGCTGCTGTCGGTAAAAAGGGTGAAATCGCGCTGAAGATGCGGGAGTTGGGCAAGATGACGCCCGAAGAACGGCAAGTGGCCGGACCTGCGCTCAATGCGCTGAAAGACGAGATCAACTCGGCCCTCGCCGCCAAGAAAGAGGCGCTTGCGGATGCGGCCCTTGATGCGCGCCTAAGCGAAGAATGGCTTGACGTGACGCTGCCGGCGCGCGGTCGTCCGCAAGGTACGATCCATCCGGTGAGCCAAGTGACCGAAGAGGTCGTTGCGATCTTTGCCGACATGGGCTTTGCCGTGGCCGAAGGCCCCCAGATCGAGAATGATTTCTACAATTTCGACGCGCTGAACATCCCGCCGCACCACCCCGCGCGGCAAGAGTTTGACACGTTCTATATGCACCGCGACGAGGGCGACAATCGCCCGCCGCATGTCCTGCGTACGCATACCAGCCCTGTGCAAATCCGCGCGATGGAGAAAACCGGCGCGCCGATCCGCGTTATTGCTCCGGGTCGCGTGTACCGCAGCGATTACGACCAGACCCACACCCCCATGTTCCACCAGATCGAAGGCCTTGCCATCGGCAAGGATATCTCGATGGCGAACCTGAAGTGGGTGCTTGAGGAATTCTTCTCGGCGTTCTTTGAGATCGACGGAATCAAAACTCGTTTCCGCGCGAGCCACTTCCCCTTCACAGAGCCATCCGCCGAAGTTGATATCCAGTGCAGCTGGGTCGATGGGCAGTTGCGCATTGGCGAAGGTGACGGCTGGATGGAAGTGCTTGGCTCCGGCATGGTTCACCCCAAGGTTCTTGAAGCTGCGGGCGTTGATCCGGAAGCGTGGCAGGGCTTTGCCTTTGGTATGGGGATCGACCGGATTGCGATGTTGAAATACGGCATCCCTGATCTTCGGGCCTTCTTTGAGAGCGACCTGCGCTGGCTTCGCCATTACGGGTTCTCGGCTCTTGATATGCCAACACTGGCAGGGGGGCTTTCCCGATGACATCTGCACAAACACCAATTTGCTTCGCATCTAACGGGAGCGCACGCGCATGAAGTTCACACTATCTTGGTTGAAAACCCATCTGGACACTGACGCCTCATTGGATGACATCCTCTATGCGCTGACCGATCTTGGCCTTGAGGTCGAGGAGGTTCATAACCCTGCTGAGCGGCTCGGCGATTTCACGATTGCCAAGGTTCTGAGTGCGGAGAAACATCCCGAGGCTGACCGCCTCAAGGTTTGTAATGTTCTGACCGATGAAGGCGAAAAGCAGATCGTCTGCGGCGCACCAAACGCACGCGAAGGCATCACCGTCGTTCTGGCAAAGCCGGGCATGTATATCCCCGGACTCGATATCACCATTTCTGTTGGCAAAATCCGTGGCGTTGAAAGCCATGGTATGATGGCCAGTGAGCGCGAAATGGAGCTTTCTGACGAGCATGATGGCATCATCGAGCTTCCAAGCGGTGAGGTTGGCGACCGTTTCGTTGATTATCTGGCCGAGCATGATCCCGCCAAAGTCGATGCGATGATCGAAATCGCGATCACACCAAACCGCCCCGACGCGCTTGGTGTTCGTGGTATCGCCCGCGATCTTGCCGCGCGTGGATTGGGTAAGCTGAAGCCCGCGCCCGAAGCTAAGGTTGAAGGCACGTTCAAAAGCCCGATTTCCGTAACAATCGATGAAGACACCCGCACTGACGGCTGTGAAGTCTTTATGGGACGGTTGATCAAAGGCGTGAAGAACGGTCCAAGCCCCCAGTGGCTTCAGGATTGGCTGACTGCGATTGGCCTTCGCCCGATTTCCGCACTGGTCGATATCACCAACTTCTTCACATATGATCAGAACCGCCCGCTCCACGTTTTTGACGCCGATAAGGTGAAGGGCAACCTTCGTGTACATCGCACAAAGGGCGGCGAGACTCTCATGGCGCTGGACGAGAAGGAATATACCTTCGACGCCGGAATGGTTGTGATCTCTGATGATGAAGGTGTCGAAAGTATCGGCGGTATCATGGGTGGTCTTGAAACAGGCTGCACAGAGGAAACCGTAAATGTCTTCCTTGAGGCCGCGGTTTGGGATGTTGTGCAGATTGCCAAAACCGGACGTGCGCTCAAGATCAATTCCGACGCGCGCTACCGCAACGAGCGCGGCATTGATCCCGCATTCAATCCAGTCGCTATCGAACTGGCAACTCAGATGATCCTTGATCTCTGTGGCGGCGAGCCAAGCGAGGTTGTCGTCGCGGGCGAAGTGCCGGACACAAACCGCGCCTATAAGCTTGATACTGACCGTGTTCAAAGCCTCGTGGGAATGGACATTCCAGCTGATACACAGCGTGAGACGTTGACAGCGCTTGGCTTCGAGCTTGATGGTGACATGGCGAGCGTTCCAAGCTGGCGGCCCGATGTTCAGGGGTCTGCTGACCTTGTGGAAGAGGTGGCGCGGGTTGCTTCGCTTACGAAGCTTGAAGGCCGTCCAATGGCGCGTGCGAGTGTTGGTGTTCCCGGTCCAATCCTGACGCCAATGCAGAAGCGCGAAAGCATCGCGCGGCGTACCGTAGCTGCACTTGGCTACAACGAATGCGTCACCTACAGCTTTATCGACAAAGATACCGCAGAGCTTTTTGCGGGCGGGTCGGACGCAACGATGTTGGCCAACCCGATTTCGTCGGAAATGAGCCATATGCGCCCCGATCTGCTGGCAGGGTTGCTTCAGGCTGCTGCGCGGAACCAAGCGCGTGGCGTTGCTGATCTTGCGCTCTTCGAAGTTGGCCCTGCTTTCCATGGCGGCGAGCCGGAAGAGCAGCATATTCAGGTCGCGGGCCTTCTTGTGGGCGCGACTGGCCCAAAGGATGTTCATGGTGAGCGTCGTACAGTTGATCTGTTCGATGCAAAGGCCGATGCCGAGGCTGTTCTGGCGGCTATCGGAGCGCCTGCCAAGGCTCAAATCCTACGCGGCAAGAACGCGTGGTGGCATCCTGGCCGCAACGGTAATATCTGTCTTGGACCCAAGAAAATCCTCGCGAGTTTTGGTGAAGTTCATCCGAAAACGCTGGAGAAAATGGGCGTCAAAGGCGCGGCTGTTGCCTTTACTGTCTACCTTGAGGAAGCACCGTTTAAGCGCAAATCCAAGGCCACACGTGCCGCTCTAGGTGCAAGTGATCTTCAAGCAGTTGAGCGCGATTTCGCCTTTGTGGTTGATACAGGTGTTGAGGCCGCAAGCGTGGTAAATGCGGCCGCTGGTGTGGATAAGAACCTCATCACAAACGTGCACCTCTTTGATCAGTTCACCGGAGAGACTGCGGAGCGTCAGATGGGCGAGGGCAAGAAATCCCTTGCGATCACCGTACGTCTTCAGCCGAAGGACAAAACGCTCAAAGAGAAAGACATCGAAGAGGTCTCTGCCAAGATTATCGCCAAGGTCGAGAAGGCTACGGGCGGCACACTTCGCGGCTAAACTAACTTCGGAATGCGCGGCACGGCGTTGCGCATTCCGCCAATGAGGGGGAAATCCAAATGATGCTAAACGTTTACCTATCCGGCGAGATTCACACTGATTGGCGCGATGAGATTATTGCAGGCGCCGAAGGGCTTGGCGTGACATTCAGTGCGCCTGTTACGGATCATGACGCCAGCGATGATTGTGGCGTTGCGATTATGGGCGAAGAGCCCAACAAATTCTGGCATGACAACAAGGGCGCAAAGCTCAATGCCATCCGCACCCGCACAGCGATCGAAGCGGCAGACATTGTTGTTGTGCGCTTTGGCGAGAAATACCGCCAGTGGAACGCGGCCTTCGATGCGGGATATGCCGCAGCATTGGGGAAATCGCTGGTCGTGATGCATGGCCCAGACCACCAGCACGCCTTGAAAGAAGTGGATGCAGCCGCCCTCGCAGTAACAGAAACGCCAGAGCAGGTTGTACAGATCTTGCGGTACGTGCTTTCTGGTGAATTGCCGAAGTAAGTTAAGTGGGCAGTTTGCCCGCTTTTCGACACACCAAAGCTTCAGGCGACACAAGAAATATCGGACATCGAGAAAAGCGGCCGAGTAGCGGTAAAGGCTATTCGGCAGGCACACCAAATATGACGATCATGGCGCAAAGAATTGACAATGCCATGAACGCCAAAGCTTTGTGTTTTTCCTCTTTTTGTTTCCGCGCATGCTCCCACGCGACCATGCATTGCAATGCGTAGAACAGAGCAAAAGCACGGCTCGCGAGCGCGATGACGGCATTCACGTCCAGCGATACGAGAATTGCAATGCCAACGCCTGAGATCAGCACATAACCATGCCGTGGATCGACTTTACCTCCGGAAATCTGCTCGATTAAGCCGGCGTCACCAAGGCTGTCGGCAACAGACGCGCTGAATTGGCTGGCCACTGCTGCAGCTGTGAGACTGAGGGGAAGTACCACAGCCACCGCGCCAGAGACTGTGATAATTGCAGCCACTCCGCTTCCTTTTGCAAGTTCCGACATCAGCGGCGAGAGCAGTATGAAAAAGGCGATATAGATTATCCCAGACATAATTTGCGCGATGCGCATGGCCTTTTGCCGAGTCTCGGAATCAAATTCATCTCCCATAAAGCGGGTGGTTTCAAAACCCTGTACGACGATCAACAAGCCAAGCAAGACCGGCAGTGAGCTCGCCTCTAATCGGCCAGGTGGAGGCCGGACCGACTGTCCATCGCCAATCAAAAGAACGGCATATACGGCGAGCGCAACCAGCAAGCCGGCAATGACCGACAAATTCAGCGCCGTGGCATAACGCTCGATCGAGCTCACCTTTTCAGCGCCGCCCGTCCAGCCAAGAAAACCGATCAACGCCACCAAGCCGATAGCTATTCCGTTTGCCACAAGTTCGTTCTGCACGTTCATCGATTGCAGAATGAAATGGCCGAGCAATGAAAGGTAATAGGCAACTGATATGAAATAAGCGAATGCCAGCACGATGTGGCTTAGGCTCTCGATGGATTGGAGCGCCTTATCCTTGGCGCTTCCAAGTGCAGGTTCGACATTGCGAATGTTGTAGCGGATTGTCCACCCAACGAGCATGGCAACCGCGATCAGAAGCGCCATTGCGGGTGCTGCATAGCCGCCAAATTCCCGCGCAAGCAGCGGCGCAGATACCAAAAAACCGCTGCCGATGATCGAGGCAAGAGGGGTTACTGTTGCGCGCCAGAGAGCTGATTTGGTGAAAGGCGCAAATAGCAGTAAAGCAATACTTATTGCGACGGTAGCACCGAAAATGATGGACGTCATGCTGTTCCGTTCCCTGAAGAAATTCCCACTAGTATGCTTGATTTTCAGGATGCTACAAATGCTAACGTGTTACAGGCGTCGATTGTTTGAATGAAATTGCTATTTCGTTGGTTTGGGTGGCCGACATTGAGCAGCCGGCGCGATGTGCAATAGGTCGTGAACCAAAAAGGGGCAGGCCGTCGCCCACCCCCTTCGAATTTAACTCGCAGGTTGCTTCAGACCTGCTTGAACGGCTGGACGCGCGAGGAAGCGTTCAAGATATGCAGTGACATTCGGGAAATCGTCGATACCTATCAGGTCTCCCGCTTCGTAGAAATCGACAACAGTGCGCACCCATGGTGCAACGGCGATATCCGCGATGGAGTAGGTGCCGGTGATCCATTCTTTGCCTTCAAGCTGCGTGTTCAGCACGCCAAAGAGCCGTTTCGTTTCATCCACGTAGCGGTCACGGGGGCGTTTGTCTTCAAACTCTTTGCCCGCGAATTTATGGAAGAAACCGAGCTGTCCAAGCATCGGGCCAAAACCGCCAACCTGCCAGAAGAGCCATTGCAGCGTTTCATAGCGTGCGGCGCCTTCGCGGGGCAGGAGCTTACCTTCGGTATCGGCCTTGTCGGCCAGATAGGTCAGGATCGCTCCGGTTTCGAACAGTCCAACTGGCGCGCCGTCCGGACCCGCGGGGTCGATTATCGCGGGGATTTTGTTGTTTGGATTGAGCGATAGGAACTCGGGCGAAAACTGGTCATTAGTCGCAAAGCTGACCTGATGCGCGTCATAGGGCAATCCAAGTTCTTCGAGGAGGATTGAAACCTTTACGCCGTTTGGCGTTGGAAGGGAGTAAAGCTGAATATGCTCAGGATTCTTCGGGGCCCATTTATTGGTAATCGGAAATTCGTCTAGTGAAGATTTGATTGGTGTTTGAATTGTCATTTGTCTGCTCCTTTGTCGGACCATGGACATATGCACCACACGCGCGTTTAAAAGGGGCTTCCCCTATGCGTTTTTCTGCTATCCAATATGCGTATACGCACAGAGATTTGTGCGTGGTGGTATTTTGACAAAGTTACAAAAGAGGGACGCGCAAATGTTAAGTGAATTCAGGGATTTTATCGCCAAAGGCAACGTCATGGATATGGCGGTCGGTATCATTGTCGGGGCGGCGTTTACGGCGATCGTAAAGTCTATGGTGTCCGATCTGATAAACCCTTTTATCGGACTGTTCCTTGGCGGCGCGGATTTCACCAACAACTTCATTATTCTCTCTGGTGGCGAAGAGGGCGTCGTCTATACCAGCCTTGAAGCAGCGCGCGAAGCAGGGGCTGCGGTGTTTGCCTATGGCGCGTTCATCATGGCGTTGATTAACTTCCTGATTATCGCTTGGGTCGTGTTCTTGCTTGTGAAGAGCGTAAATCGCATCAAAGAACAAGCAGCGAAAGAAGAAGAGGCCGCCGAAGAAGCGCCCGCAGGACCGAGCGAGATTGATCTTCTCAAGGATATCCGAGATTCACTGGCCAAGAAGGCCTAGTCATTATCTTAAATAAGAAAAGGCCCGCCTGTGTTCGCGGGCCTTTTGTATTTTTAGGGTCACTTCAGGGCAAGTGAGGGAGCGATAACGTCCATCCCGAGTGCCTTGCCAACTGCATAATACGTAAGCTTGCCGGCATGGACGTTCAGCCCGTTCAGCAAGTTTGGATCGTCAGCGCAAGCTTGTTTCCAGCCTTTGTCTGCGAGGTTCAGCAGGAATGGCAAGGTTGCATTGCCAAGCGCGATTGTAGAAGTGCGCGCCACAGCGCCGGGCATGTTGGCCACGCAGTAGTGCATGATGCCATCCACATCGTAAATCGGGTCTTGGTGGGTTGTGGCACGGCTCGTCTCAAAGCACCCGCCTTGGTCAATCGCAACATCCACGATTGCCGCGCCTGGCTTCATTTCGGAGAGTTGCGCTTTGGTGATAAGTTTGGGGGCCGCGGCACCAGGGATCAAAACCGCGCCAATGACCATGTCGGCCTGAGCAACAAGCTCAATAGTGTTTCCTGCATTGGCGTAGCTGGTTTTGAAGGTGCGGCCGAACACATCGTCAAGATACCGCAAGCGCGCCAGCGAACGATCAAGAACGGTCACATCCGCTCCCATGCCTGCTGCGACACGTGCGGCATGGGTGCCAACAACGCCACCGCCGATCACAACGACCCGCGCAGGGCCAACGCCCGGCACGCCGCCCATCAAGACGCCACGCCCGCCGTTGGCTTTCTGCAAGGTCCAAGCGCCGACCTGCGGTGCGAGTTTGCCCGCAACCTCGGACATCGGCGCGAGCAGTGGCAACCCGCCGGCGTTATCTGTCACAGTTTCGTAAGCAATCGCGGTGCAGCCGCTTTTCAGGAGATCGAGCGTTTGATCGGGGTCAGGCGCGAGGTGCAAGTAGGTAAAGAGGAGTTGGCCTTCGCGCAGCATCTTGCGCTCGACGGCCTGTGGCTCTTTGACCTTCACGATCATGTCCGCTTTGGCAAATACGTCGCTTGCGGCGCCTTCGATTTTTGCACCTGCGTCGATGTAATCTTGGTCCGAAAAGCCAGAGCCGAATCCGGCATTCGTTTCAACGATCACATTATGCCCGTGGGCGATGGCCTCGCGGGCGGCGTTTGGCGTTAGGCCAACGCGAAATTCTTGTGGTTTGATCTCTTTCGGGCAACCGATAAGCATGGGATTTTCCTCCGTTATGGTTCCCATCTTGAACGCGATTCCGTGCAAATGCTTACGTTTCTATGGGGGGGTAGGGCTGGATATCTGGTGAAATATTCGGCAAAGTGAAAACTTCTTCGTAGAAATGTGCGTGAACATGAAAATTGATGAAATAGATCGACGAATTCTGGACGTTTTGCAGCGACAAGGCAGGATCACAAACTCTGAGCTTTCCGAGCGCGTTAACCTCTCGCCTTCGGCGTGTCATCGACGTGTTCAGAACCTCGAGGAGGAGGGCTATATTCGCGATTATGTCGCCCTGCTTGATCCGCGCAAGCTTGGGCGGCCAACGACAGTGTTTGTCGAGATTACGCTCTCCGGCCAAGCGGACGAGACATTAGACGCGTTCGAAAAGGCGGTTGCGCTTGTTCCTGATATTCTTGAATGCCACCTCATGGCCGGAACTGCTGATTATATGCTCAAGGTTGTTGCCCGAGATACAGAAGACTTCGCACAAATCCATCGGCGTTATCTCGCGCGGCTGCCTGGTGTGACGCAGATGCAGTCAAGCTTTGCGCTTCGGACTGTGTTTAAAACGACAGCCCTGCCTGTGTGAGTCCTGATTCAATCTGATCTGTGGTATAATAGCTGTTCCTGAACCCTAGAAGGGGACACGCAATGCCAAGTTTAGAAAGATTTGTAGAACAATGTAGAGACGCAGTACGCAGCGGCGACGGTCGCAAAGAAGTCACGGAGATTTTGCGCGAATATTTGGCCGATGTTGACGGCGTTATGAAGGAGCTCGGACCACCAGAGAAGGCCGGATTGATGCCCCTATTTAAAGCGGATGACCTGACCATCATCAACGTAGTCTGGCAACCTGGAATGACAATTCCGCCCCATAATCATGAAATGTGGGCCAATATCGGTATCTATTCGGGTCGAGAAGACAACATATTCTGGCGACGTATCAAAGATGATCCAGACGGTCATATCGAGGCTGCTGGCGCAACGGCCCTTTCGGCCGGTGAGGTAGCGCCACTCGGCAAAGACATCATTCATTCCGTCACTAATCCGATTCCACGCCTAACTGGTGCAATTCATGTGTATGGCGGAGATTTCTTTGAAGCGGAGCGGAGTGAATGGGACCCGGAAGCGCTGGAAGAACGCAAGCTCGATATCGAAGCCCTGAAAGCGCGTTTCGCTGACAATTGAGCCGTGACAAAACAAAACCCCCGAGGACTGGCCGCGGGGGTTTAGAGAAACGGGAAATCCCGTCTATTCGCTAAGTGCGATCCGTAAGAAGCCTAAAGGCCGTTCTCACGTTGCAATTTCTTGCGAGCGAGCTTGCGGGAGCGACGAATTGCTTCGGCTTTCTCGCGTGCTTTCTTCTCGGAGGGTTTTTCGAAATGTTGCTTGAGCTTCATCTCACGGAAAACGCCCTCACGCTGAAGTTTCTTTTTCAGCGCACGAAGTGCTTGATCGACGTTGTTATCACGAACAGAAACCTGCATGTGGTTTTCACCACCTTTCTAAGTTTGAGTTTGCATAAAGTTGCAGGAAGTGGCCGTATAGCAAGCAATCATCTAAATGTCTACTCATGGCAGTAACCGAATGAGGAGCCGAGCATGTCGGGTGAAACAACCGGATTAAAAGAGCAACTTCTGGCCGCAGCGATCCCGCATGTGGTGTTTGATGGCTGGAGCGAAGCAACCCTCGCAGAGGCCGCCAAAGACGCGGGTGTTGATCCGGCGGTTGCTAAGGAACTCTATCCCAACGCGGGTGTTGATCTGGCGGCGGCGTTTCACAAGGCGGGCGATCAGGAAATGTTGCGCCGTATTGCCGAGGCCGACATGGCCGAGCTGCGGTTTCGGGATAAGATCGCTTTCGCGGTAAGGCTTCGGATTGAAGCGGTTGAAGATAAAGATGCCGTGCGTAAAGGCTCTGCACTTTTTGCCTTGCCGCAAAATGCAGGAACGGGAAGCAAGCTTGTTTGGGGTACCTGCGATGCGATTTGGAACGCATTGGGCGATACATCAGATGATGTGAATTGGTACACAAAAAGAGCAACTCTTTCAGGTGTTTACGGCTCTACTGTTTTGTATTGGCTTGGTGATGATAGCCCCGACAGCGCGGCGACATGGGCGTTTCTGGATCGGCGGATCGAGAATGTTATGCAGTTTGAAAAGCTGAAAGCCAATGTGCGCAAGCACCCCGTTTTGAGCCGCCTTTGGGCAGGCCCGGCAGCGGTTTTGTCGGGTGTAAAAGCTCCAAGAAAAGCGCGTACGCAAGATTTGCCCGGCACATGGGCACCGCAGGATACAACAGAGTAGAGACAGAGCATGACACTGCCCAAGACGATGCGCGCGGTCGAGATTTCTGAGCATGGCGGCCCAGATAAATTGCGCCTTACCCAACGGCCCGTGCCTGTTCCAGACGCTGGCGATGTGGTGATCCGGCTTGCCTATGCAGGCGTGAACCGGCCTGACGCACTACAACGCGCGGGGCTTTACAATCCGCCGCCAACCGCCAGTGATTTGCCTGGTCTTGAGGGGGCCGGAGAAGTTGTCGCGGTGGGGGCAGGCGTTTCGGGAATCGCTGTGGGTGATTCTGTTTGCGCGCTTTTACCGGGGGGTGGATATGCCGAATATGTGGTGACCCCTGCGGCGCATTGCCTTCCTGTTCCTTCTGGATTGGGTCTGCGCGAGGCGGCTTGTTTGCCGGAAACTTTCTTCACTGTCTGGAGCAATGTGTTCATGCGCGGCGGCTTGCGAGCTGGAGAGCGGTTCTTGGTACATGGCGGCAGTTCGGGCATCGGCACAACCGCAATTCAGCTGGCCAATGTCTTTGGTGCGCGGGTGTTTGCAACTGCTGGAAATGCAGAGAAATGCGCGGCCTGTGAGAAACTCGGCGCGGAGCGGGCGATCAACTATCGTGACGAGGATTTCGTAGAGGTGATGCGCGGCGAGGGTGGCGCGGATTTGATCCTTGATATGGTTGGTGGCGACTATATCAACCGAAATATCAAATCACTGGCCGAGGACGGTCGCCTTGTTCAGATCGCCTTTTTGCAAGGCTTCAAAACCGAAGTGAACATGATGCCCGTGATGACGCGGCGGCTAACACTAACGGGAAGTACGCTGCGTCCGCAGAGCGATTTGGCCAAGGCGCGTATCGCAGAAGACCTTTGCAACAAGGTTTGGCCGCTATTGGAAAGCGGCCGAATTGCGCCTGTGATGGATTCGGAGTTTGCACTGGCGGAAGCCGAAAAGGCGCACGAACGAATGGAGAGTTCGGCCCATATCGGCAAAATTGTGCTGAAGATTGACGCTACCTAAGCGGGGCCATCAACGCGTCGTCTTGCGTGCAATCGCGAAGAACATCCATCCCGCAGGTCCGCGGCTCTAGGGTCTTGGTCAGGCAGATGCGCGCTTCCTGTATCTGCCCTGCTTTACAGGTGATTGTTATCATATCGGATGTGAGCTGGGGGTTGGCTTCAAGAAATGCCTCCTCAACAACGCGTGCGGGGAGCTTTACTGTGCGCGGCAATTTCCGCAGGACTTCGGGGCGGTTTATACTGTCATAAGCCTCTCTCGCCATTGAGAAATAGCTGTCCGAAGGCTTTCCCGCACAGGTGCCGTGCTTCTTCCACTGGTACCACGCAAGGCCGGAAGTCCCCATGATATCTGCCATTTTTGCTGTGTCTGCACGGCTTGGTGGGCGATGCGCGGTTTGGCAATACTGCGGCCAACCTTCTTCAAATTGCGGCCAAAGCCCGTGCAAAATCCAGCCGAGTTTTGTTTCCTCGTCCGCGCGCGGTTCGCATTGTGGGCTATCGCGGTCGTCTCCTTCACGTAGGCACCAATTTGGTGACCAACTCAGTGACAGGATATAGTAATGAAACTCGCCCGCTGCGTTACTGTCCGCCTTGGCTGTGTGTGCTGCTGGTATTATCCCGAACAGGAGCAGGATCAGGAGATTGCGCATTTACTCTTTCCTCTTCGCTTCAAGCGCACTATATACGGATCAAGTTCCCCGACAACGAGAGCCCGCCCGAATAAGGGTTGCCCATTTCAGGGCGTAGGGAAGGCGTGTTTTTCGGGAAGAGTATTGAAGGAGATGCATCATGGCCAAACCGATTATGGCGCGCGCAACAGCAGTCTGGCTTGTGGACAACACAACGCTGACGTTCAAGCAGGTTGCAGATTTCTGTGGCTTTCACGAGCTTGAGGTTCAGGGCATCGCCGATGGCGACGTGGCCGCAGGCGTGAAGGGCTTTGACCCGATCGCTAACAACCAGCTCACCGCAGAAGAAATTCAAAAGGGCGAAGCCGATCCGCTGCACAAACTGAAGCTCAAGGTTTATGCAGCCGCTGCTGGCGAGGAAAAGCGCCGTGGTCCGCGCTATACGCCGCTGTCCAAGCGTCAGGACCGTCCTGCGTCTATTCTTTGGCTGGTGAAGTTCCACCCAGAGCTTACAGACGGTCAGGTTTCCAAGCTTGTCGGTACAACCAAGCCAACAATTCAGGCAATTCGTGAGCGGACACACTGGAACATTGCAAACATCCAGCCGATCGACCCTGTTGCGCTTGGCCTATGTAAGCAAAGCGAGCTTGACCTTGCTGTTCAAAAGGCCGCCGCCAAACGCGCCAAAGAAGGCGACGTGATGTCGGATGATGAGCGCCGCAAGCTTGTCTCTACTGAGCAGAGCCTTGGTATGGAAGCCGAGCCACGTATTCCAACCGCGATTGAAGGTCTTGAGACTTTCAGCCTTTCTGGTGATCCACGCGAAGATGACGAGGCCGATGAAAAAGAAGAGAACCTGCCAGATGCAGATGCGTTCTTTAACCTGCCTGAAAGCGGCACGGACGACGAGCAGCCTTAATCAGGTTGCCAATGCAAAAGAATTGACCCCGTTCCATCTGGAGCGGGGTTTTTCTTTGGCTGGTGATCAGAATGATTTTCGTGCGTTCAGAGCGGCCTGAATAGTTCCGTCGTCAAGGTAATCCAATTCGCCGCCAATCGGCACGCCCTGCGCAAGTGAGGTAACAGTCACGTCGCCGAGTTGATCGGCGATATAATGCGCGGTTGTCTGGCCATCGATTGTGGCGTTGAGGGCAAGGATCACTTCGGTGATACCTTCGTCCGCAATCCGCGACACCAGCTTGGGAATGCGCAGTTCGTCCGGCCCTACCGCATCAAGGGCAGAGAGCGTTCCGCCAAGAACGTGATAACGCCCCGCAAATGCTTTGCCGCGCTCCATTGCCCAAAGGTCAGCCACATCCTCGACCACACAGATTTGACCGGTGGCGCGTTTGGGGCTTGTGCAGATGTCACAGATATCTTCGGTGCCGATATTGCCGCAGGTTACGCATTCGCGCGCGGTTTCGGAGACCGTTTGCAGCGCCTGGGCAAGCGGGGCCATCACAAGGCCACGCTTTTTGATCAAGTGTAGCACCGCACGTCGGGCCGAACGCGGCCCCAACCCTGGCAGTTTTGCCATGAGGTCGATCAGATGTTCGATGTCGCGGGTGCTGTTTTCTGTCACGGTTTAGAACGGCAGCTTCATATCGGCCGGAAGGCCAAGACCTTCGGTGAGTTTTGCCATTTCCTGCTGTGTCCGCTCTGCGGCTTTAACCTGAGCGTCTTTGATAGCGGCAAGGATCAGGTCTTCGACGACCTCTTTCTCGTTCGGGTCAAAGATTTGCGGGTTGATATCAAGGCCGGTGAGTTCGCCCTTCGCGGTTGCTGTTGCTTTGACAAGCCCCGCGCCGCTTTCGCCAGTGACAGTGATCGAAGCAAGGTCTTCTTGCATCTCGCCCATTTTGCTTTGCATGTCCTGCGCAGCTTTCATCATCTTGGCCATGTCGCCCATGCCGCCGAGACCTTTGAACATTGTATTTCTCCTTATTCCGTTGCCCCCGAGATAGGGGCCTGTGAGGCGGGGTGCAAGGCTATTGGTCCTCGAAAGGATCCCATTCGTCCTCAACTTCGGCCAGCGAAGATTCCGCCGCTTCTTTTGTGATTTCTTCGAGAGTACGGATCTTGGCGATCTCCGCACCAGGGAATTTGGTGAGCACCGCCTGAACCAGCGGGTGCGCCTCGGCCTTGGCTTTGGTTTCAAGCTCTTTGGCGTCGCGGACTTGCTCTATCGTCGGCGCGCCGCCTTCGTTCACCAATGTAACCGCCCAACGAACGCCCGTTAGTGCGCGAAGTTTTTGGCCGAGCCGTTGGGCAAGGTCTCGCGGTGCATCATCGGTTGGTTGGAACTCGATGCGGCCGGGAGAGTAATTCGCAAGCTGTATGTATTTCTCGATCTCGACCTTCAGCAATCCATCGCGGCTTGCACTGATAAGGTCCACGACCTTCCGGAAGCTGCCGTAATGCGCAAGTGCTGCTTCGGGCGAATTATCCGTAACTGCGCCGCCGCCTGCAATCATGCGGGTTTCGCTGCCCGCAGAGGAAGGCGAGACAGCTTGAGTTGCGCCAGCGTTGGTTGGTGCGCCATTCGAGATTGCGTGGCCGCCACCGCCACCGCCACCGCTGGGCGGGAAGCTTGGCGCATCATAGACCTGTTTCATCAATTCGCCGAATGTCGGTAGGTCTGCAACATGAGTCAGACGGATCACGGCCATTTCGGCGGCCATCATCGCGTTGGGCGCGGCGGAAACCTCTTCAAGTGCTTTCAAGAGCATCTGCCACATCCGCGTCATCACGCGCATGGGGAGCTTTTCGGCCATGGCCTGCCCTCGATTGCGCTCGTCCGGCCCGACGGTTGGGTCTTCGGCGGCTTCTGGGGTGATCTTAATCACGGAAACCCAATGAGTGATCTCCGCCAAATCGCGCAGAACGGCCATCGGATCGGCACCATCGGCGTATTGGCCTGATAGCTCCGCGAGGGCAGAGGCCGCATCACCGCGTACGATCATGTCAAAAAGATCAAGCACCCGTCCACGATCGGCAAGACCCAACATTGAGCGTACCTGATCGGCGGTGGTTTCACCTGCGCCATGCGCAATCGCCTGATCCAAAAGCGAGGTCGCATCCCGCACAGAGCCCTCGGAGGCGCGCGTGATAAGCGCGAGTGCGTCGTCGGAAATCTCGGCACCCTCTGATTTTGCTATTTTGCGCATCAGTGCGATCATCACTTCCGGTTCGATCCGGCGCAGGTCAAACCGCTGACAGCGAGACAGAACAGTTACCGGAACCTTGCGGATTTCGGTTGTCGCAAAGATGAATTTCACATGCTCTGGCGGCTCTTCGAGGGTCTTGAGGAGCGCGTTAAACGCACTCGTCGAGAGCATGTGCACCTCGTCGATGATATAGATTTTATAGCGGGCAGAAGCGGCGCGATAGGCGACGCTTTCGATGATTTCGCGAATGTCGTTGACGCCCGTGCGGCTGGCGGCGTCCATCTCCATCACGTCAACGTGGCGGCCTTCCATGATGGCAACGCAGTGCTCGCATTCGCCGCAAGGCTCTGTTGTCGGGCCGCTTGTGCCGTCCGGGCCGATACAGTTCATCCCTTTTGCAATAATCCGCGCGGTGGTGGTTTTCCCCGTGCCGCGAATACCGGTCATGATAAAGGCTTGCGCGATCCGGTCCGCTTCAAATGCGTTTTTGAGGGTGCGGACCATGGCGTCTTGGCCAACGAGATCGGCAAAGACTTCAGGGCGGTATTTCCGCGCCAGAACCTGATATTTACTGCCGCTTTGCTGACTGGCTTCGCTGTCGCTCATGGAACCCCCGTTTGTGTCGAATGCAGGTTAAAGGGGTGGCCGTTGAACGTCCAGCGCCGTGATGGAAATTTGTTTACAGCAGGCGGATTGGCCTCCGCGTATTCCATCGGAGGCCATAGGCGAAAAGACGTTAATCGCCGCGGTATTTGCGGTGTTTAACTTTCTTCACGTCTTTGACCATGCGCGCAAAGTCTTTGCCGCGCTTGCGGGATTGGGCGATTGTTTCGCTTTGATGGGCATCCTCTCGCTGTAGCTTGCGCCAACGCTCCAGCCGATCCGCGTCAAGTTCACCACGTTCAATCGCCGCCCGCACCGCGCATCCCGGCTCGCTTTCATGAGCGCAATCGCGGAACTTGCAGTTCTCTGCAAACTCAAGCACATCCTGAAAAACTGCGTTGATGCCATCTGCGGCTTCGAACAAACCGAACTCCCGCATGCCTGGTGTGTCCACCAGCCAGCCACCGCCATCAATGCGATGCAGCGACCGCGCCGTTGTGGTGTGGCGGCCTTTGGCGTCATCCTCGCGGATGTCGGAGGTTGCTTCACTTGTGCCTGCAATGCCGTTGGTGATCGTGGTTTTGCCCACACCCGAAGAGCCAAGAAGGGCAATGGTTTCTTTTGGGCCACACCAACTCATTAACCGTTCTAGGTCGGCGGGGTCTTTGGCATTGATAGGGATCGCAACTTGGCCAAGAGAGAGCTTCTCGGCGCGGCGCACATAATCTGCGCCGTTGTCATCCGTTTGATCCGCCTTCGTGATGACGATGATCGGGGTCGCGTTGGCTTCGAACGCCATCGAAATGAACCGCTCAAGACGCGCTTCGTTGAAATCCGCGTTGCAGGACGTGACGATGAACAGCGTATCGACATTGGCCGCCACAAGCTGTTCGCGCAATTCGGGCCCTGCGGCGCGGCGTGATAAGTGTGATTTGCGATCAAGTACACGGATGATGCGATCCGCATCCGCTTCGACGAGTATCCAGTCCCCCACGGCAACATCGCCGGAGGTGATCTGTGCGGAAAAGACGATGAAATGTGCGCCGTCAGCATCAAGTGCCGTTAGGCTACTGCGGTGTACTTCGGATACGCGCATGGGGCGCGCGCCCGCGTCTTCGTCGGTGAGTTGCGATTGGAAATGATGCGACCATCCAAGATCGGAGAGAGTGTTTTCTTCAGACATTTTGAATCCCGTTTCGGGCAGTTGCTTTACTATAACGGCAACCGCTCACGAAGTGTGAGGTAAAGATTGGGGAAAAGCGGCGGCCCCGCGTCAGCGCGCGAAGGCCCGGAGGCATGTAACACTCATGAAAAATGGCCTCCTTCTGAAAGTTGCTCATGTCTGAACTTAGGTGAGAGATTGGACATCGACCCAAACGGTACTCGTTACGGCTGCTTCCTTCCGGACCTGACCGAGTTGGCGAGGCGTTCGCCCGCGCCAACCTCTCGACCCACCAGATAGTCCGAGTCGCGACGTTATTCAAGCCCTGTCGGTGGTCGGAAAAAGGGCGGCTTGCGCGCCGCCCTTTGCATTTTTCGTTTGAATTAAGCTTCAGAGCGTGATGCGGAAGCGTGCAAAACCGTCTGGTCCGTCGCCTGCGGCCTCAATGTTCAGCGTGGTCAGATCATCGAGGTAGTCTTTGGCCTTTGGTCCGGTATCAAAGAGTACGCTGGTGTCGGCGAGTGGTTTGAACGACCAGTTGCCATCGGCGGAAGGGTTGATCGTTCCCTGTTCGACGATATAGCGCACGATGACGTCGCGGTTGGTGTCTGGCCCTTCGAACACGATGGTGTCGCCCTTCGCTCCAGGGAAATCACCGCCGCCGCTTGCGCGGTAGTTGTTGGTGGCGATGATGAACTCCTGATCTGGCGTGACAGGTGCGCCATCATATGAGAGGTCAACGATGCGGTTCGCATCTGGCGCTTCAAGCTCGCCTTTCGGGCCGTATTTCGATGGCTGCGACAGGTCAATCTGATAGCTCACACCGTCGATCACATCGAAGTTGTAGCTCGGGAACTCGGGGTTGAGCAGAACCTGATCCGCCTTGCCAGCCTCGACTTGGTTGAACATTCCCGCAGAGCGCTCGAGCCAGTCTTTGAGTTGCGCGCCCGTTACCCGAACCGCGCGGGCGGTATTCGGATAGAGATACAGGTCGGCCACGTTTTTGATTGCAACGTCGCCAGCGGGAACGTCGGTGTAATACTCTGGCCCGCCGCGACCACCCGCTTTGAATGGAGCGGCAGCCGAAAGTACCGGAAGCCCTTCGTGCTCGGTGCCCTTCAGCATCTCTTCGATATACCATTTCTGGGCAATAGAGACGATCTGAACCGAAGGGTCATCCGCCACTAGCGCGAAATAGCTGTGAAGCGGTGCGCTGGTTTTACCAACCGCACGACGAACATAGGCGAGGGTCTCTTCGTGGTCCTTGGCAACAGAGGCCAGCACGAAATCCTGACTTTCCACAAGCGGGGTGATTGAGCGGTCTTCGTTGCGTTTGGAAATCGGGCGGGCTTCGCTCGCGCTGGCCGCGACTTTCCACTCGCCGCCCGAATTTTCGAGCATGAGGTCAATTACGCCAAGGTGGCTTCCCCAGAAGCCGCCCATTGCTGCGGGCTTGCCATGAATAGTGCCCTTTTCGGCGTCGACACCTGCAAACCCTTCATAGCGCGAGCTGGGGAATACAAGGTGGCTGTGGCCGGTCATGATCGCGTCGATTCCCTCGACTTGGGCCAGCGGCACGGATGCGTTTTCCATAAGTTCGGTTTCATCTGCAGACCCGATGCCGGAATGGCTCAGCGCGATGATAATGTCGGCTCCAGCCTCTTTCATTTCCGGCACATAGGCGCGAGCAGCTTCGAGGATGTCGCGGGTCGAGACATTGCCCTCTAGATGACGGCGATCCCAGTTCATGATTTGAGGTGGCACAAAGCCGATCATACCGATCTTGATCGAATGCTCCGCGCCTGCGCCGTCTGTCACCATGCGGTCAAGGATCACGTAAGGCTTGAGCAGCGTTTTATCCTCGCGCGGAGAAGCGCCACGCTCTGTTACCACATTGGCCGACACAATCGGGAAGTTCGCCCCCGCTAGAGATTTCATCAGGAAATCAAGGCCGTAGTTGAATTCGTGGTTGCCAAGCGTAGAGGCATCAAAGCCAACTGCATTCATCGCCGCGATAACGGGGTGCATATCTCCTTCGGCCATGCCGCGTTCATATGCGATGTAATCGCCCATCGGGTTACCTTGTAGGAAATCTCCGTTGTCGAGCAGGATCGAGTTTGTTGCCTCGTTCCTGATATCCACGATGTGTGCGGCCGTACGGGCAAGGCCAACTGTATCTATCGGTTTGTCCGAATAGTAATCGTATGGGTACACATGAACATGCAGGTCAGTCGTTTCCATAATCCGCAAATGCGCTTGATTTGACGCTGCATGTACGGAGTAGGGATGGAGTGTAAGCACTGTTGTTCCTGCGGCGGCGCCAGCGAGAAAATGACGCCGGCTAAGGGGTGTTTGTTTTGTGTATGTCATGAAAATTCTCCCGAAATGTGGACTTCAAATATCGGGTGAGCATGACACGGAAATAACAATTCTCAAAATTGGGCGACTACCGCAATCAACTTTAAGTTGTGCATACGCTATTTTGTTCAACTATGATTATTCTGCAACGTCTCTTGTCATTCCTGATGCGAGACACGATTGTACCGCCGAACTGACAGGAGCAAGCGGGCGGTGAAAATCTCAGAACAGGTCGTATTTGGCGGCTCCAAACTTGACCGTGCCGCTCAATTGCGCGCGGACACAGATAAGCTTGAGGCGCTTCGTGCTAAGGGTGATATCCTTCCAATATGGCGCGGCAAAGTTTTGGTGCATGAGGATGCGCGGGGAGCGGCGCTTCGGCTTGAGTGCGGGCATCCGTTTCTTGAGAACAGCACTGGGGAGTATCTGTTCCTTGGGCTTGAAGGAGACCGCGCGATCTTCGCAACCGATGTTTCTTCATGGGAACCTGAGCAGCAAGATCTTGCCACAGTTGGTGATAATTTCGATGCCAGCGAGCAGGCATGCACACCATGTGGTGAGGGCGCGATCCTTGCCGAGTTACGCGCGATCATGTCGGTTTTAGACCCGCGTTCCGCTGAATTGCTATCAACAGCTAAGGCGCTGTTGAACTGGCACGCGAGCCACAAGTTTTGCGCAAAATGTGGGGCGCCTTCGGTTATGGCAGTGGGCGGCTGGCAACGGAACTGTCCGGCTTGTTCCGCGCCGCATTTTCCGCGCACCGATCCCGTCGTGATTATGTTGGTGACGCGCGGCAACAAACTCTTAATTGGCCGCAGCCCGTTTTGGCCGGAAGGGATGTATTCAACACTTGCCGGATTTGTCGAGCCAGGAGAGCCGATTGAGGCCGCCGTGCGCCGCGAAGTCTTTGAAGAAACCGCCATTCGCGTCGGTCGCGTTGATTATCTTGCCAGCCAGCCGTGGGCGTTTCCGTCCTCACTCATGATCGGATGTCACGGGTTCGCCGAGAACGAAGACATCGTTATCGATCCTGTTGAAATCGAAGACGCCCGTTGGGTCACGCGCGAGGAGATGGCGGCGATAGTTGCCGGCGAAAACGCGGAAATCTATGCGCCGCGTGTTGGGTCGATCGCGCATTTCATGATTGTAAATTGGCTTGCAGACAGGCTGGAATGACGCAAAAAAGGCACGCAATAGGGTTGGAACGCGAAGGTCGCCATGAAACTTGAGAGCCGAGAAGATATCGAAGCCCCCTTGAGCGTTGTTTTTCAGGCCGTTTCAGATTTCCCTGCGTTTGAGCGTCTTGCGTTTCGGCGGGGAATCGATGTGGGTGTCGAAACAGGTGATCCCGAGAAAGGCGAACCTGAGCGGAGCTGGGATGCCAAGTTCAATTATCGCGGGCGCGATAGGCGGCTTAAGGCAGCTTTGGTGCGTATTGACCCTGCGCAGGGGTATCTTGTGAATGGCGCTGTTGGTGGGCTTGAAGGTGACATGATCATTGATCTGGTCCCCTTGTCGCGAACACGCACAAGGCTCACTGTCTGTGTTGATACACGCGCCAAGTCGCTAACTGCACGGCTATTGCTACAGACTGCAAAGCTCACACGAGCCAAAATTTATCGCCGCTTTAGAAGGCGTGTTGGTCAGGTCGCGCAGGATATCGAAGATCGATACAACGCGATGTCACCTTCTTAGCTGCGTAAGCGGGTCAGAGAAGTATGCGCTCAAGTCGTGTGTGACAAAATGTTGAGGCTCTTGCCAGTTGGGTCTGTAACAAAAAACCGCCGAACGCCCCATGGCTCATCAGTTAGGTCATAGACGATGTCAAAGCCCAACTCCTTGGCGCGGGCAAATGTGGCGTTAACGTCATCAACTTCGATGGATAAATCCGGAACGGGAGCACCCGAGCCGCCTTCGTTCATCAAGCTGATTTGAGGCGAACAGTGTTCGTCGGTGCCAAGCGTGATGATCCATTCGAAATCCATCAGCACAGTTAGGTCGAATAGCTCTTTATAGAAGGTTTGCACCTTGCTCGGCTTGTCTGTTTTGATGTTTGCAACGATCCGACGGACTGCCATATGCGCCTCCTGTTCGCCGTAACATAGAGACTTGCGTCATTAATGGAAACGCCGCTGCCGCCAAGCCACAGTGGGCAATTTGGTTGCGCGGCGTTTGCGTTGCTATCCGTGGGTCTGGTTGCGGCGCGGATCGGCAGGGAACACCCCCATCAAGCCGATGTGGTCCGTGAAATAGTCCAGCTCCTCAAGTGCAAGTTTTACGTTGCGATCGTCGGGATGGCCTTCGATCTCGGCATAAAACTGTGTCGCCGTGAATTTGCCGCCGACCATGTAGCTTTCAAGCTTTGTCATGTTGACGCCGTTGGTGGCAAATCCGCCCATAGCTTTATAGAGCGCAGCAGGAATGTTGCGGACGCGGAACACGAAGCTCGTAATCATCCCGTGTTTGCCGCGGCGGGTTAGGTCGGCCTCGCGCGCCATAATTAGGAATCGCGTGGTGTTGTTGCCCTCGTCCTCGATGTTTCGAGCCAAAACATCCAGCCCGTAAATCTCCGCAGCCAACTCACTTGCAAGCGCGCCCTCGGCAGGATCGCCAAGAGAAGCAATCTCGCGCGCGGCGGCGGCATTATCCGACCAGTTCAGCGTGTCGATGTCATTGTCGCGCAAAAATGTGCGACATTGGCCAAGCAAAATTCCCATCGAGCGGACGCGCTTCACATCCGCAAGTTTGGTTCCGGGCAGCGCCATGAGGTTGATGTTTACCCGTACAAAGGCCTCGCCGATGATTTGCAGCCCGCTTGATGGGAGCAATGAATGAACATCGGCTACGCGCCCGTAAGTGGAGTTCTCAACCGCAATCATGCCCAAATCAGCGTCGCCACGGCGCACCGCTTCGATGGCAGATTGGAAGGTCGGGCAGGGCAAAGGCTCGTAATCGGGGCGTGATTCCCGGCAAGCCTGATGCGAATAAGCACCGGGTTCCCCCTGAAATGCGATACGTTTTGTCATAAAACAGGGTCTCCGGGGCGGTTTTCCTAAAAAGGGCGATTGGTCGCGGTAACTACATCTTGCTCTTTGCATATGGAAGGGGCTACACATCGACAAACTTCGATCGAGATGGAACGCGACATGTTCGACACAATGACTATGACTAAAATTCTGGGCGCATTTTGTGGCGCTCTTCTTTTCTTCCTTCTTGGGAGCTGGGCTGCGGAAGCGCTGTATCACACTGGCGGTGGCCATGGTGACGATCACGCTGCACAGGGTTACCTGATTGAAACCGGTGGCAGCGACGTTGCCGAAGTTGCCGATGACGGCCCGACCTTCGAAGAGCTGCTTGCTACTGCTGACGCAGGTAAAGGCGAAAAAGTCTTCGGCAAATGTAAGGCGTGCCACAAAATCGAAGATGGCGCGAACGGCACAGGCCCACACCTCTATGGTGCTGTTGACCGTGACATCGCTTCGGTTGCAGGCTTCTCCTATTCCGACGTCCTAACAGGCATGGAAGGAAACTGGACACCTGAGGCGCTCGACGGCTTCCTTGAGAATCCAAAAGGCTATGCACCAGGAACAAAAATGGGCTTCTCTGGTTTGAAAAAGGCCCAAGACCGCGCCAACCTGATTGCGTATATGCAAACAATCGGCGGCTAAGCTGCTGAACAATTGATCTGATTTTGGGCTGTTTCCGCTGGGAGCAGCCCTTTTTCGTGTTTATCGGCAAAAACACGAAGTGTTCACGTATTCTCAACTTGAATGTTTGCCGATGGTAATTAGGCTATCCCAAACGCTACATAAAAAGAAACGCGTTCGGAGGAGAGAACATGTCCAAGCCAAGTGCAGTTGCCAGAGTAGTCCCGAAAACAAACAGACTTAGGCAGTTGGAATTCTGGACATTCGTAGTTGCCAGTTTGGTTGCTCTTCTTGGCGCGGCTTTTGCGCAGGCCGATGAAAAGGTCATTTCCTCCTACGGCGTTTCGACTTTTGGTGAGTTGAAATATTCAGCCGACTTTGAACATCTCGATTATGTGAACCCAGACGCCCCGAAGGGCGGGGAAATGTCGCTCGCTGTTGTGGGCAGCTTTGACTCCATGAACCCATATTCGCGCAAAGGGACGGGCGGCGCACTGTCGACCGTAATGTATGAATCGCTGTTAGCAGGAACAGCCGACGAAATCGGAAGCTCCTATGGGCTTCTTGCTGAACGGCTCGAATACCCAGAGGATAAGGCCTGGGTTGTGTTCCACATGCGCCCAGAGGCGAAGTTCTCCGACGGCACGCCTGTAACGGCGGATGACGTATTCTTCGTTTACAACCTTTTCCTAAAGGAAGGGCTGACCTCTTATCGCACGATCCTCGCCAAGCAGGTTGAATCCGCCGAAGTTCTTTCACCGCATTCGATCAAGTTCACCTTTAAGGACGGAATCGAAAAGCGCGATGTTATTGAGAACGTAGGCGGCCTTCCGATTTTCAAAGCGGCTTGGTTTGAAGAAACCGGCGCTATTCTCGATGAGAGCCGCCTTGAAACACCTCCAGGCTCTGGCCCTTACATGCGCGCGGATATGGATGTTGGCCGTCGGCTTGTATACGAGCGGAACCCAGATTATTGGGGTGCGGATTTGCCGATCAACAAAGGCCGAAACAATTTCGATCGAATTCGCATTGAATATTTCGGTGACCAGACAGCCGCGTTCGAGGCATTCAAATCAGGCGTTGTTCATTTCCGCAATGAAAACTCTTCCAAACAATGGGCAACGGGATATGATTTTCCGGGCGTGAAGAATGGCAATGTTGTTCAGGCTGAGCTTCCTGACGGCAATATCGCCTCTGGTCAGGCATTTGTATTCAACTTGCGTCGTGAAAAGTTTCAGGACATCCGTGTCCGCGAAGCAATTGGCCTGATGTTCAATTTCGAATGGTCCAACGAAACGCTGTTTTACGGGCTCTATGCACGGGTGAATTCCTTCTGGGAGAACTCCGAGCTTCAGGCCACAGGTTTGCCCGAAGGCGAGGAATTGGCGCTGCTCGAGCCGATGCGCGATATTTTGCGCCCTGAAGTGTTTGACGACGAAGTGCCGATGGCGCCTGTCTCTGGAAGTCGACAACTTGATCGCACCAACCTGCGCCGCGCCTCACAACTCTTGGATGAGGCTGGCTGGGTTGTTGGCAATGACGGTTTGCGCCGCAACGCACAGGGACAGACGCTTGACGTTGAATTCCTCGAGCGCTCTCCGACCTTTGATCGCGTGATCCTGCCCTATGTCGATAACCTCAAAAAACTTGGTGTGAATGCCTCGCTCAATCGCGTGGATTTCCCGCAGTTTTCCGAGCGGCGTCAGACGTTTGATTACGATATTATCACGTCGCACCTTGGCGGTGGATACGAGCCGGGCGATGGCCTAGAGCAGCGTTGGGGCAGCGAAACAGCAGAAGTTTCGATTTTTAACCCAACCGGTTTCAGTAGCGAGGCGACGGATCGGCTCATCGACATTATCAAGGCGGCCAAAACCCGCGAGGAGCTGCATGTTGCGGTCCGCGCGCTTGATCGTGTGTTGCGGGTTGAGCGGATTTGGGTGCCAGAATGGTACAAAGACGTTCATACGATTGCCTATTACGATAAGTACGCCTATCCCGAAGACCTGCCGCCCTTTGATTTCGGATACCTCGACTTCTGGTGGCAGGACGCCGAAAAGGAGGCCAAGCTCAAGGCCTCGGGCGCGCTGAAATAGGGAACCACAATGGGCGCTTACATACTCCGAAGGCTCTTGCTGATTATTCCGACGTTGTTCGGGATAATGGTAGTGAACTTTACGCTCGTTCAATTTGTGCCTGGCGGGCCGATTGAACAAATCCTCGCTGAACTCGAAGGGGAGGGCGACGCATTTGCAACCATCTCTGGCGGTGGAGGAGACGCGGGGTTTCAGGAATCCGACGTCGGCGGGGGCTTTGAGAGCAAGTACATCGGAGCACGAGGTTTGCCGCCCGAAGCAATCGCAGAGCTAGAGCGGCAGTTCGGCTTTGATAAACCTCCGGTCGAGCGCTTTTTCAGTATGATGTGGAACTACATCCGCTTTGATTTTGGCGAGAGTTACAACCAAGACAAACCAGTTCTTGAACTTGTGAAAGACAAGCTGCCCGTTTCAATTTCGCTTGGGCTTTGGTCCACTCTGATTGCTTATTGCATTTCCATACCGCTTGGAATTCGCAAGGCTGTACGGGACGGAAGCTCTTTTGATACTTGGACAAGTGGCTTGATCATCGTCGCCTATGCGCTTCCAGGTTTCTTGATTGCGATACTTTTGATCGTTCTGTTTGCAGGGGGCTCCTATTGGCAGATCTTCCCGCTGCGTGGGCTCGTATCTGACAATTGGGCCGATTTGAGTTGGCCAATGAAAATCGCGGATTACTTCTGGCATATGGCGTTGCCGATTATCGCCAGCACCATTTCTGCCTTTGCGGGCCTTACGCTCCTGACGAAGAACAGCTTCCTTGACGAGATCCGCAAACAATATGTCATCACGGCCCGCGCCAAGGGGCTTTCGGAAAGCCGTGTGCTGTATGGCCACGTATTCCGCAATGCTATGCTGATTGTGATCTCGGGTTTTCCAGGGCTGTTCATCAGTATCTTCCTTACCGGCTCTGTTATTATCGAGACCATATTCTCGCTTGACGGTCTTGGCCGTCTCGGATTTGAGGCCGCCGTTTCACGCGACTATGCGGTGGTGTTCGGCACGCTCTTCTTCTTCGGGCTTATTGGCCTCGTGATCGGCATCTTGTCGGACTTGATGTATGTGTTCGTCGATCCGCGCATCGACTTTGAATCGCGGGGAAGCTGACGTGAAACTTTCTCCGCTTAATCAACGCCGCTGGAGTAACTTCCGCCGTAATAAACGCGCGTTCTACTCGCTTATCATCTTCTCGTTCCTCTTCATTGCGTCGTGCTTTGCTGAGTTCATTGCCAACGATCGCCCGATCCTCGTGAAGTATCAGGGCGAATATTACATGCCGATCTTCAAGTTTTATCCCGAAACGCAATTCGGTGGCGATCTTCCGGGCGAGGCGGATTATGCATGGGAAGGGCAGGAATGCCTGATTGCAACGGGCGGGAATATTGACTGTTTCGACCGCCCCGAAGAGCTTATCGAAGACGCCAAGGATGGTGTGATTGATGGCGAGAAAATCGATCGTGGTTGGATGATCTGGCCGCTTATTCCGAACAGCTACAGCAACCCCGTTGATCGCCCGGGAACCGCACCGTCACCGCCAGATAGCTACAACTGGCTCGGTACAGACGACACCAAGCGCGATGTGTTAGCGCGAGTGATCTATGGTTTCCGGCTCTCGGTATTCTTTGCGCTGATTGTAACTGGCGCTTCCTCTGTGCTCGGTATTATTGCTGGTGCGGTTCAGGGGTATTTCGGCGGGCGTACAGACCTCATTTTCCAGAGGCTTTTGGAAATCTGGGGCGCAACGCCGAGCCTTTACGTGATTATCATCCTGTTCTCGATACTGGGGCGAAGTTTCTGGCTTCTTGTCTTTGTTTCGGTGCTGTTTGGCTGGCCGGCGCTGGTTGGCGTGGTGCGGGCGGAATTCCTGCGCGCGCGCAACTTTGAATATGTCCGCGCCGCCAAGGCGCTGGGCGTGTCAAATCGTGTGATTATGTTCCGCCATATGCTACCCAATGCGATGGTTGCGACGCTGACGCTTCTGCCGTTTATCATTACGGGAGCGATTGGCGGTCTGGCGGGGCTTGATTTTCTTGGCTATGGTTTGCCACCTTCGGCACCATCTTTGGGTGAATTGACCCAGCAGGCAAAACAGAACCTACAAGCGCCATGGTTGGCGTTCACGGCATTCTTTACCTTTGCGATTATGCTGTCGCTTTTGGTCTTTATCTTTGAAGGCATCCGCGATGCGTTTGACCCACGGAAGGTGTTTCAATGACAAAATGCGCGCTTGAGGTCAAAGACCTGCGGATCAGCTTCCGTCAGGAAGGCGTAAGCAAAGAAGCCGTGAAGGGGGTCTCTTTCCACGTTGATGAGGGCGAAACCGTGGCTCTTGTGGGGGAGTCCGGCTCTGGTAAGTCCATCACTGCGCTGTCCACGGTATCGCTTTTGTCGGATAACGCAGAAGTGAGCGGCTCCGCGAAGTACCTCGGCAGCGAAATGATTGGCGCGAGCGAGAAAGAGCTTCGCCGCGTGCGAGGCAATGATATCAGCTTCATTTTCCAAGAGCCGATGACCTCTCTCAACCCGCTTCACACCATTGAAAAGCAGCTTACCGAAGGTATTTTGCTCCATCAGGGAAAAACAGGTGACGCGGCGCGCGACGCGGTTATTGAGCTGTTGACCAAGGTGGGTATTCACGACCCAGAGAGCCGGTTGAACGCATATCCGCACCAGCTTTCCGGCGGGCAACGTCAGCGTGTGATGATCGCGATGGCGCTTGCGAACGGGCCAGAACTCCTGATCGCGGACGAACCAACAACCGCGCTTGATGTGACCATTCAGGCCCAGATCCTAGAATTGCTTGCGGACCTCAAGAAAAGCGAGGGGATGAGCCTTTTGTTCATCACCCACGACCTTGGCATTGTGCGCAAGATCGCGGATCGTGTGTGTGTGATGAAGGATGGCGAGATTGTTGAAACTGGACCGACGCTAGAGATTTTTGACAATCCGCAACATCCCTATACGCAAATGCTTCTGAATGCGGAGCCGAGCGGCGCACCGGAGCCTGTTGCGCCTGATGCGAAAACGTTGGTGCGGACGGATGATCTGCGTATTTGGTTCCCGATCCATCGCGGTCTGCTCAAGCGCACGGTGGGCCATGTAAAGGCGGTGAATGCAGCGAGTATTTCGGTGCGTGCGGGCGAAACGCTGGGGATTGTGGGCGAATCCGGCTCTGGCAAAACGACGCTGGCGCTGGCGATTATGCGGCTCATTCAGTCGGAAGGCGGTATCGAATTTGATGGCCGCGCGATTGATGCGCTCAAGAGCCGCGATATCACCCCGCTGCGTAAGGATATGCAGATCGTGTTCCAAGACCCGTTCGGTTCGCTTTCGCCGCGAATGACAGCGGGCGAGATTATTGCAGAGGGGCTTGCGATCCATGACGTCGGTAAAGGACGCGACCCGCGCGAATTGGTGCAGGACATCATGCGCGAGACGGGGCTTGATCCGGCAACGATCGATCGTTACCCGCATGAGTTCTCCGGTGGGCAGCGCCAGAGGATCGCGATTGCACGCGCTATGATTTTGCGTCCCAAATTGGTTGTGCTGGACGAGCCGACAAGTGCGCTTGACCGTACCGTACAGCAGCAAATCATTGCGCTCCTGCGCGAGTTGCAAAATCGTTATCAGCTTGGCTACCTGTTCATCAGCCACGACCTCAAGGTCGTGCGCGCCTTGAGCCACAATGTTGTGGTGATGAAGCAGGGTGATGTTGTAGAGGCCGGCACGCGGGAGCAGATTTTCGACAATCCGCAGACCGAATATACGCGCACGCTCATCAAGGCGGCCCTTGACCTGAACGTCGCGCGATAATCGTTTTACACGGCGGAACTATGGCCGGTTTTCGAGAGTTCGTAGGCGTCAAAGCCGCGTGCAATCACCCGTGTCAACGGACGAGTGGATGGTGGAACCTCAAGACGTCCGTTCTTGTAGCTCACAACATCGCTAAACTGTGCGGCAACCGGAGCGACTAGCTTCTCAACCTCTGCTTTGGCTAACCCGCGCTCGGAAGCAATTTCGGCGGCGTCGACCACGAAATCACACATCAAAGCTTCGATCAGACGCGCGCGGAGTTTGTCTTCGGCGGTAAAGCGATGCCCGCGCTTGGTGGAGAACCCGCCCGCGCGAATGGCGGCTGTGTGTTGCGATGTGGCAGAAGCGTTTTGCGCATAACCCTGCGGGAACTTTGAAATTGACGAAGCGCCAAGCCCGACAAGAACTTCAGAAGTGTCCTCGGTATAGCCTTGGAAGTTGCGGCGCAGGCGCCCTGCTTTCTGGGCAATGCTCAAACTATCGCTCGGTAGCGCAAAGTGGTCGATACCGATTTCATCATAGCCGTCCCATTTAAAGAGCTTCTGCGCGGTTTCAAACAACCCAAGCCGTTGCTCGGCGCTTGGCAGCGCTTCTTCTGGGATCATGGTCTGACGGCGCGCCATCCATGGAACGTGGGCATAACCGTAGAGCGCCACGCGATCAGGTGCGAGCGAGAGAAGCTTCTGGACGCTTTCGGTGATTTTCTCGGGAGTCTGATATGGCAGGCCATAGAGAATATCGGTGTTGAGCGACTTCACGCCACGCGCGCGAATCGCGTGAACGGCTTCGGCGGTAAGCTCGTAACTTTGCTCGCGTCCGATGACTTTTTGAATTTCAGGATCAAAATCCTGCACACCAATAGAAGCGCGGTTCAGGCCTGCGGCGGCAAGGGCATCAAGGCGCGCACCGTCGATTTCGTTAGGGTCGATCTCAACCGAAAACTCGCCATCCTCAGCAAGAGGCGCAACGGAATAGATTGCCTCGGCCAGTTCTGTCATCATATCGGGTGCCAGAAGCGTTGGCGTGCCGCCGCCCCAATGCAGTCGCTCAAGAGTGACGCCTTCTGGAAGGCGGGAGCGCAGAATCTCGATCTCGGCTTTGAGCGTTTCAAGATAAGCGCGTACAGGCGCATCCGATGATGTGCCTTGCGTACGACAAGCGCAGAACCAACACAATCGACGGCAGAAAGGCACGTGGATATAGAGCGAAATCTGACCACCTTCGGGGATCGCACCAATCCAATCTGCAAACAGATCAGGCCCAACATTCCCCGCGAAATGCGGTGATGTCGGATAGCTTGTGTAGCGGGGGACACGCGCGTCAAAAAGGCCGTGTCGGGCAAGTTGTATATTCGTTTCCATGCGGGTATCTATAGACCCCGTTAAGGTCACATACTTTGACACATATCAATTACCGGACGTCTTAATGTTTGCACCTGACCTGACGAAAAACTTCAATAAATGCGGCGATTGCCCCATTCGGAAGCGCGCGGTTTGTGCACACTGCGAGACCGAAGAACTCATTCTGCTTGAAGAAATGAAGTACTACCGCAGCTTTGAAGCTGGCCAAACGGTGGTATGGTCTGGTGACCGTATGGATTTTGTGGCGTCGGTGGTGTCTGGAATTGCCTCGCTAACGCAAACGCTCGAAGACGGGCGCACACAGATGGTCGGGTTGCTTCTGCCTTCAGATTTTGTCGGTCGCCCAGGGCGCGATTCGGCGCCTTATGATGTGGTGGCAACAACCGATCTTGTGATGTGTTGTTTTCGTAAGAAGCCGTTTGAGGAACTAGTTTCGACCACTCCGCGTGTTGCGCAGCGACTCTTGCAAATGACGTTGGACGAGTTGGATGCCGCGCGCGAGTGGATGCTATTACTTGGCCGCAAAACCGCGCGTGAAAAGATCGCCAGCCTGCTGGCAATTATCGCCCGCCGCAACTCGATGCTTGCGACCCAGACCGTTGGCGATTCGATGAGCTTCGACCTGCCGCTTACGCGAGAGGCAATGTCCGACTACCTCGGACTTACACTCGAGACAGTAAGCCGCCAGATTTCCGCTCTGAAGAAAGACGGTTTAATCGAACTTCAAGGCAAGCGTCACATCATTGTGCCGGATTTCCAAAAGCTGGTGCTTGAGTCCGGTGATGACGCCGACGGTGGATTGCCGATCTAAACTCGCGCGATGAGTGCGGGCGGGCAATTTCTTGCCCGACCCAAGCGTGATTAGTGACGCATGAAGACCGGAACTTCTGCGTTTTCAAGCATATAGCGGGTTGCGCCGCCCAAGACTGCTTCGCGGAAGCGCGAGTGCCCGTAGGCGCCCATAACCAGCATGTCTGCGTTCTGGTCACTGATGTGACGCAGCATGATATCCCCGACGCGAGGCATCGATTTTGCCAGAACCGAGATTTCGGCATGGATGCCGTGTCGAGACAGCAGTTGTGAAAGCAACCCGCCGGGGTCGGAACGGTTTGGCCCGTGTGTTGGCGGATCAATCACGGCGATATTCACTTGGTCGGCCTCGAGCAAAAACGGCATTGCAGCGCGAACCGCGTTAAGCGCCTCAACGCTTTCGTTCCAGCCGATCACAACATTCTTCGGCGCGCCGAGAGCTTTGGGAGCATCTGGCACAACGATTATTGGCGCGTTCCCTTCAAACAGGGCGGCTTCGACCAAACCTTCGTCTACGCTGTCGCGCGCCTCACCATAGGGTTTCGGCAATACAACAGCATCCGCGAATCGCGCGCGATGAGCAGCAACGCGATTGAGTCCGGAAATTTGAACGACGGCTTGTTCTGCGGCCCAAGGGAAAGTCTCGCCCTCAAGGCGTTTGCGCGCCCATTCGTCAACTTCCTTGGCATCCGCGCTGGCGCGCTCAATTGTCTCTTGTTGAATAAGAGCGTTGGCGCCGGCGTAGTAATATCCCGTTTGGGTGCGGTCTACGCCGAGGTTTAGAACATCGAGATGAGCCTCGTTCTGATTAGCCAATGCACAGGCATAATCGAGCGCAGCTGCGCATGTGGCTGGGGCTGAGGCAATACAGAGAATTGATTTATACGACATAAATGTCTCCTTCATTCTGTCTGCAAAATATAAAATTTGCTTTTGTGTCACATTGACCTCGATCAACCAATACTATGGTAAAAATTGACATGGATCAAAGCGAGTGAGTACGCTCGCAAACATACCGAGATCAAAGAACGCACCCGAGCGCTAGAATCGCGTCGGGAAAGGACGAAGGGACACAAAATGTGGGACTATCTTAAGCTGATCGTGCTTGCGCTCGTGACGGTACTTGCCGCCATAGCCGCAAACTATGCACGTGATTTTGCATATCAGGTGCATGCCATACTGGTCATGCTTGTCGCGGGGGGGCTGTTTTTGTGGTCCGTTCGCAAAACCGGCGATCCAAAACCGCCAACCCCGACCGGTTATATGGACGGTGTTATCCGGGCAGGCGCGATTGCCACGGTGTTCTGGGGTGTCGTCGGTTTTTTGGTCGGTACGTTCATCGCGTTTCAGCTTGCTTTCCCTGTCCTGAACTTTGATTGGGCCCAAGGATACGCCAACTTTGGCCGTCTTCGCCCGCTCCATACATCGGCGGTTATTTTTGCCTTTGGTGGCAACGCGCTGATTTGTACAAGCTTTTACGTTGTTCAACGTACGTCTGCCGCACGTCTTTGGGGTGGAAATCTGGCGTGGTTCGTTTTTTGGGGGTACAACCTATTTATTGTTCTCGCCGCGACGGGCTACCTTCTCGGTGCTACCCAGTCCAAAGAATATGCAGAGCCTGAGTGGTATGTAGATATCTGGCTCACAATCGTTTGGGTTGCCTATCTTGTGGTGTACCTCGGCACGATTATGAACCGCAAAGAAAAGCACATCTATGTTGCGAACTGGTTCTATCTCGGCTTCATCGTCACTGTTGCGATGCTTCACATCGTCAACAACCTGAGCCTCCCGGTTTCGATCTTCGGTTCGCGCTCGGTACAGCTCTTTGCTGGTGTTCAGGATGCGATGACACAATGGTGGTACGGCCACAACGCGGTGGGCTTCTTCCTGACTGCGGGCTTCCTTGGCATGATGTACTACTTCGTGCCGAAACAAGCAGAGCGCCCTGTGTACTCTTACAAGCTGTCGATCATCCACTTTTGGGCGCTGATCTTCCTGTATATCTGGGCTGGTCCACACCACCTTCACTATACTGCGCTGCCGGAATGGGCTTCGACACTCGGTATGGTCTTCTCGGTCATTCTCTGGATGCCAAGCTGGGGTGGTATGATCAACGGTCTGATGACGCTGCAAGGCGCATGGGACAAACTCCGCACCGACCCGATTATCCGCATGATGGTTGTGTCGATCGGTTTCTACGGCATGTCCACTTTCGAAGGTCCGATGATGTCGATCAAAGCTGTGAACTCTCTCAGCCACTACACCGACTGGACTATCGGGCACGTGCACTCTGGTGCGCTTGGCTGGAACGGTATGATCACCTTCGGTGCGCTCTACTATCTCTTCCCGAAACTGTGGAACAAAACCGGTCTCTATAGCCTCAAGCTTGTTAACTGGCACTTCTGGCTGGCGACAATCGGTATCGTTCTCTATGCGGCGTCCATGTGGGTCACCGGCATTATGGAAGGTCTGATGTGGCGTGAAGTTGATGCGCAAGGCTTCCTTGTGAACGCTTTCGCCGACACTCTCGGACCGAAGTTCCCGATGTTGGTTGTGCGTGGCCTTGGTGGGGTTCTGTTCCTCGTTGGCTCGCTGATCATGGCCTATAACCTTTGGATGACTGTTGCGAAAGGCGAGCCTAAGCCCGCCGCCGCAATGGCACCGGCAGAATAAGGGGGATTCAGAAATGGGAATTCTCGACAAACACAAGTTTCTGGAAAAGAACGCAACAGCCCTTCTGGTCGGCAGCCTCTTGGTCGTGTCGGTCGGGGGGATCGTGGAAATCGCTCCGCTGTTCTATCTGGAAAACACGATTGAAGACGTTGAAGGCATGCGTCCTTACTCTCCGCTCGAATTGGCGGGCCGCGAAGTTTACATTCGTGAAGGGTGCTATGTCTGTCACAGCCAGATGATCCGTCCAATGCGCGACGAAGTAGAGCGTTACGGACACTATTCTCTGGCAGCGGAAAGCATGTATGACCACCCGTTCCAGTGGGGGTCAAAGCGGACGGGGCCAGACCTCGCTCGTGTCGGCGGCCGCTACTCGGATGAGTGGCATGTCGATCACCTGCGCGACCCTCAATCGGTTGTGCCGGAATCGATCATGCCTAAATACGGCTTCCTTGAAGACAAGCTTCTTGACGGCAAATACATCGGTGACCTTCTAAAAACTCATAAGATGGTTGGCGTGCCTTATACCGAAGAGATGTTGGAAAATGCGCAGGCCGACTTCATGGCCCAAGCTGATCCGGATAGCGATTACGACGATATGCTCGAACGCTATCCCGGCGCGCAGGTACGGAACTTTGACGGCAAGCCCGGCGTTTCCGAAACCGACGCGTTGATCGCCTATTTGCAAATGTTGGGGACATTGGTTGATTTCTCGACCTTTACACCCGACCCAACCCGCTAGGAGGCACCATGTATAGCATCCTACGTGAATTTGCAGATAGCTGGGTCTTGCTCCTGATGTTCCTCTTCTTTGTAGGGGTGTTCGTCTGGGTATTCCGTCCCGGTAGCAAAAAGGTTCATAGCGATACGGCAGATATACCGTTCCGCCATGAGGATTCTCCGCTGGCCGATGCGCCGCAAAACGCCCAGAACAAGGAGGCGTGAACATGTCAAAGAAACCTGTCAAAAAACAACACGAAGATCCGGAAACAACAGGCCACTCCTGGGATGGGATCGAAGAGTTCAACAACCCGCTTCCGCGTTGGTGGCTCTGGACTTTTTATGCCACGATCATTTGGGGCATTGCCTATACCATCGCCTATCCGGCATGGCCGCTTGTGAACAAAGCAACTCAGGGGGTTCTTGGGTATTCCACTCGTGAAGAAGTTGCCAAGGATATCGCATCCTTTAACGAGGCGAACGCGGAAATCCGTGCCAAGCTCGTTTCAACCGACCTAACTGAAGTTGAAAACGATGCTGACCTGACACGCTTTGCAACGGCTGGTGGCGCCGCGGTATTCCGCACATGGTGCGCACAGTGTCACGGCTCTGGTGCGGCTGGTGCGGTTGGATATCCGAACCTGCTGGATGATGACTGGCTCTGGGGGGGTGATATCGAGGCGATCTATGAAACTGTCGCCCATGGTATCCGCAACGAAGACTACGACGATGCGCGTTACTCCGAAATGCCCAAGTTCGGCGAGATTCTCGAGAATGAGGAAATCGAACAAGTGGTTGAATATGTGCTGTCCATCTCTGGGCAGGAACATGACGCAACGCTCGCTTCCTCTGGAGCGGTTGTCTACGAAGATAATTGCTCTGCATGTCACGCAGAAGATGGCACAGGTGACCGAAGTCAAGGCGCACCGAATCTGACTGATGCAATCTGGCTTTACGGTGGTGATCGTGAGTCCCTTACGGACACTGTCGTAAACGCTCGGTACGGGGTTATGCCTGGTTGGTCTAATCGCTTGTCCGAAGCAGATATTCGCGCCGTCTCCTTCTACGTCCACAACTTGGGCGGCGGCGAATAACAACAAGTTCCGGAGGGAAACCTCTGGTTGGTGCCGACCGCCCGTCCTGTTCGCGCGTTTCCTGGGGGTTGGCACCAAAAAAACTAAGTGGCGGAGCTCTGTCCTGGGCTTCGCCACTTTTTTGTCTGCGGCCAAGCGGCGCATGCACGACCTGTCGCAGGGACAATTCGGAAATCCCGTGAAACTTTGATACACATCAAGGAAGTTCCACGTGATTCAACCCACGAAGGCAACGCGAAACAGGACAATGGAGGCGCTATGAGTGCGTCAGAAACACCACCGAAGCTCTATGCAGCTCACGAACCGGTATTCCCGAAGCGGGTTTACGGCACATTTCGAACACTGAAGTGGTGGATCTTGGCGGTAACGCTTGGAATCTACTATTTACTTCCGTGGATTCGTTGGGATCGTGGCGATAAGCTGCCCGATCAGGCTGTTTTGGTTGATCTTGCCAATCGGCGCTTCTTTTTCTTCTGGATCGAGATTTGGCCGCACGAGTTCTATTTCGTTGCGGGGCTGCTCATTATGGCGGGCCTTGGGTTGTTCCTGTTTACCTCGGCGCTTGGGCGCGTGTGGTGCGGATATGCATGCCCGCAAACGGTCTGGACAGACTTGTTTATCCTTGTCGAGCGCTGGATCGAGGGCGACCGAAATGCGCGCGTACGCCTTTGGAATGCAAAGTGGGACCTGCGAAAAATCAGGCTACGGCTGTTTAAGTGGGTTGTCTGGCTGTTGATTGCGGTCGCCACAGGGGGCGCATGGGTTTTCTACTTTACTGACGCGCCGCAATTGGCCGTTGATCTGGTTACGTTGAACGCGCACCCGATTGCCTACACGACCATTGTGATTCTCACGCTCACTACCTTTGTGTTCGGTGGCTTCATGCGCGAGCAGGTCTGTATCTACATGTGCCCTTGGCCGCGTATTCAGGCGGCGATGATGGACGAAGACACATTGGTCGTTGCCTATCGTGAGTGGCGCGGAGAGCCGCGCGGCAAGCACCGCAAGAAGCAAGACCCAGAGGCGGAGCCGTTGGGAGACTGTATCGATTGTATGGCTTGCGTGAATGTATGCCCCGTTGGCATCGATATCCGCGATGGTCAGCAAATGGAGTGTATCACGTGCGCGCTGTGCATCGATGCCTGCGACGACATCATGGACAAGATCGGTAAGCCACGCGGGCTCATCGATTACATGGCTCTTAAGGATGAGGAAGCCGAACGCGCAGGCGAAGAGCCGCGCAACATATGGAAACACATCCTGCGGCCGCGCACGCTTCTGTACACAGGGCTTTGGTCTGCTGTGGGGTTCGCGCTGGTGTTTGCGCTGTTTATTCGCAGCGATATCAACATCACCGTTTCCCCTGTTCGAAACCCGACCTTCGTAACTCTTTCTGACGGGTCGATCCGCAACACATACGATGTGCGGCTCCGCAACAAACACGGCGAGGATCGAGACTTTGCGATGTCGCTGACCAGCGAAGAGCAGCTTGAACTTTCGCTGGAAGGGGAAGATGATCTGACTGTTCGGGTTCCTGCGGACTCAACGTTCCTTCAGCGCGTCTATGTCACTGCGCCGAGTGGAACACAGGCAACAACAATGCAATCCGCTCCTCTGCGGCTTTGGATCACAGATGTTGTGAATGAAGACAGAGCCTCAAAAGACACGGTATTCAACGGAAACGCAAAATGACCAAACAACGCGAAATCACAGGACGACAGGTCTTTTTCTTTGTATCGGGCGCTTTTGCGATTGTGATCGGTGTGAACCTGACGCTCGCTTATAATGCCGTCAAAACCTTTCCAGGACTGGAGGTTAAGAACTCCTACGTGGCGAGCCAGCAATACGACGAGGTGCGCGCTGCGCAAGAGGCGCTGGGCTGGACGGTTGAGCCGACCTATGCAGATGGCGTGCTTGAGCTTGCGGTAACTGATGCAGACGGCGCGCCGGTTGAGGTTTTGAACCTCAGGGGCATTCTTGGGCGCGCGACGCATACGCGGCAGGATATGACACCGGAATTCACGTTCGCCAACGGCGTATACAGCACTCCGGTTGAGCTTGATCGTGGGAACTGGAATTTTCGGATGCAGGCAACTGCGCCGGATGGAACGCCCTTTCAGCAGCGCGTTGTCATTCACGTAAGAAAGCAGAAATGAGTGACCTGACAGCAAATTCGTCGGCGTGTCCGGCCTGCGTTGTTGCTCCTGCCGCAACCGAGGTTGCAGCGCGGGTGGATGCCGCTGCGCCTGCGGGTGCGATTTTGCTGTCGTTGCCGACAATCCATTGCTCAGCCTGTATCTCCTCTGTTGAACGTACCCTAAACGCGATGAGCGGCGTGAATTCTGCGCGTGTTAATCTCACATTAAAGCGGGCATCGGTTGAGGCTGAACCATCTGTCGGGATTGATGACCTGACAACCGCGCTGGAAAACGCCGGTTTCGAAGCTCATGAACTGGATGCGAGTGCCATCGCCGCCACCGAAACCAACAAGGCGGGCCGTGATCTTTTGATGCGGCTTGCGGTTGCTTTCTTTGCGTCGATGAATGTGATGCTTTTGTCCGTTGCAGTTTGGTCCGGTGCCGAAGATGCCACGCGGGATATGTTCCACTGGATATCTGCTGCGATTGCCTTTCCGGCCATTGGCTTCTCTGCGCAGCCGTTTTTCAAAAGCGCATGGGCGGCGCTCTCCAAGAAGCGGATGAACATGGACGTGCCGATTGCCTTGGCGATCGCGCTCGCGCTTGGAACGTCTCTCTATGAAACGGCCCATTCGGGCGAGCATGCCTATTTTGACGCGGCGCTTACACTTACCTGCTTCCTTCTTGCGGGCCGCTACCTTGATCACCGCACGCGCGCGGTTGCACGATCCGCCGCCGAAGAACTTGCTGCGTTGGAGGTGCCGCGTGCTTTGCGGATTGTCCTTGGCCCGAATGGCGAAAAGATCGAAGAAACGGTTCTTATTTCTGACCTTACCAAGGGTGATCTGCTTCTTGTTAAGCCTGGTGGTCGAATGCCGGTGGACGGTGAGGTTGTTGAAGGGAAAAGCGAGCTTGATCGTTCGCTGCTGACCGGTGAAACGCTTCCTGCCTTTGTTGAGCAGGGGCAGTTGGTTAGCGCGGGAGAGGTGAACCTGACGGGCCCGCTTGTGGTTCGAACAACGGCATTCGGGCGCGATACGTCCCTGCATCGGATGGCGGACCTTGTTGCGATCGCTGAAAGTGGCCGCAATCGATACACGTCACTTGCCGATAAGGCCGCCAAACTCTATGCGCCCGGTGTGCATATCCTTGCGGGGCTTTCGTTTATTGGCTGGTATATCTTTACCCAAGACATGCGCACGGCGATCAACATCGCGGCGGCTGTTCTTATTATCACCTGTCCCTGTGCGCTTGGCCTTGCTGTTCCTGCGGTGACAACGGCGGCTTCTGGGCGGCTTTTCAAACGTGGCATGCTCATCAAGCACGAGACAGCATTGGAGCGATTGGCTGAGGTGAAGTCGGTTGTTTTTGACAAAACCGGTACGCTGACCAATGGCACGCCTGTTTTCCTCGACGAGGGCCAAAACGCCAATGATCTCGCGGTTTCCATCGGTCTTGCCAAGGCATCAGCTCACCCGCTTGCGCAGGCATTGGTCCAAACAGATAAACCAGCGGCATTGATTGACGAGATCAAAGAGGTTCCTGGCTATGGAGTTGAGGGCCAGTGGAATGGGCAGCGTGTTCGGCTGGGTCGCGGCGCTTGGGTTGGGGCAACGGATGAGAGTTTTGAAGGCCCAACCACATGGCTTCGCATTGGAGAAAATGCTCCAGTTCGGTTCGGTTTCCGCGATACGCTGCGCACCGGTGCACGCGAAGCAGTGAGCGAGCTATTGGCGCGCGGTGTGCCTGTCCACCTGATCTCTGGGGATACCAAGCCTTCGGTAGCAGCACTTGCACGTGAGCTTGGGATAACCAATTGGCAAGCGGGCGTTTTGCCCGAAGAGAAGGCCGGATATATCAACGACCTCTCGCAATCCGGCCCTGTGTTGATGGTTGGTGACGGTTTGAACGACACTGCTGCGCTCGCAGCGGCGCATGTCTCGATATCACCAGCGTCTGCTTTAGATGCTGCACGAGTCGCTTCGGATATCGTTTTGCTTGGAAGTGACCTAAGCTCGTTGCCAGAAGCGCTTACGACGGCACAGAAGTCGACCAAACGGATCAGAGAGAATTTCCGAATCGCAACGCTGTATAACTTCATCGCAGTGCCAATTGCCGTCGCAGGGCTTGCAACTCCGCTTGCTGCTGCGCTGGCAATGTCGCTTAGTTCGATCACCGTTTCACTAAACGCGCTACGTCTTAGGTAATCCATGGAAATTCTCGCCTACCTCATCCCGATCTCGCTTGGCCTTGGAGGTCTTGGGCTTGCGGCGTTCTTTTGGGCGCTGAAGCACGGGCAATTCGATGATCCGAAAGGCGATGGTGCGCGTTTTCTCAACGATGATTGGGACGACGATCCGCGCCCCTAAGCACCAATTAAGCAGCGTAAAACGAAAACGGCACCCCGTGAGGTGCCGTTGCTCATAAGTCTAATGCGTTTAGGTTCAGGAAGGTGAAATCACCGAACACTCAGTGTTGCGCGCGGCGAGGCGGCGACAGGCAAGCTCGGCTGCCTCGCGGGACATGCCCGTGAAATTAGCTTCAAAGCCTTTGCTTGTTTTCACGGCCTTGCGATCCGTTCCGTCAAGCGTTGCCAATTCGCGCAGCGCGGTTTTCAACAACGCACGTTCGGCGGCATAGCGCGACGCATAGTTGCCCACATTCACACCCCAGAACTTTTCTGACGTGTTAGAGATTTTGGTTACGATTACGGGCGTGTCGTCAATCTCGTGCACTTCGGGCGTAACAGCCGCGAGAAGGAGAGTTTCCTTGATGGCTTCTTTCTCGTCAGGGCGTACGGCTGGCGGCAGAATCTCGGCGATTTGGGACGCTTCGATAGTTTCTGCTTTGGTGACTTCCGGGCGCGGCTCTGGTGTTACGACTGCGGTGCTGCCGTCGGCAACGACAATTGCTTCCTGAAGCGCATCCTGAATCGTTGTTTTAAGACTTGCTGCTGCGGACTCTGACGGCGGTTCAACCTCAAGATTGGCAGCTATCGCGAGTGTTGGACGGGGGAGGGGGCGCATACTCTTTGAAACGGCTGTCACCAAACGAATGGTTTTGCCGGTTGCGCCTTCGGCAACCTTGGTGCCCGCATTACCCACATAAGCAGGAGGGCGAGGCTTCCGAACCGCTGCGCGTGTTGGCGCGCGTTTGAACCCCATATCGAGAAGCTCGGCAACGCGCTTGTTCCGAGCCGCTGTGGAGCTGCCGCCGAACATAGTTGCGATGATGCGCTCTTCTCCGCGTTGAGCGGAGGACACAAGGTTAAAGCCTGCAGCGCGTGTGTATCCTGTTTTGATACCGTCGGCGCCGCGATAGGCGGCAAGGAAGCGGCGGTTTGTGTTGTAGACAGCCTTGATCCCAGCATCGGTCGAGCGGCGGGAGAACAGGTTGTAGTACTCGGGGTAGTCATAAAAGAGATGACGCCCAAGTGTTGTCATGTCTCGCGCGGTCGAGAGGTGGCCGGATTCAGTAAGGCCGTGCGCGTTCTTGAACGTAGTTCGCGACATACCCAAGGCTTTGGCGGTGCGATTCATCCGTCGAGCAAACGCTGCCTCGCTGCCTGATACCGCCTCGCCAAGGGCAGTCGCCGCGTCGTTTGCCGATTTAACGGCAGCGGCGCGTATGAGATACCGAAGGGCAATACGTTGCCCTGCCCGCAGACCCAGCTTGGAAGGGGGTTCCGCGGCGGCTTTTTTCGAAATTCTGATTTTCTGATCAAGGTCCAATTCACCGTGCTTAACGGCTTCAAAAACAATGTAGAGCGTCATCATCTTGGTCAATGACGCGGGATGCAATCGAGTGTCAGCATTTCGCGAATGCAGAACCTCACCGGTTCGTGCATCCATGACCATCGCCGCATAAGGCGCGGCCAAAGCCGGAATTGTACCGATCAGGGTGGCGCACAAGAATGCCGCCACCAATACTGTGTTTTGGACGAACTGCCCGAGCCGTGTTCGCACGTCGGCCTCGCTATTTTAACTGCCTCTTGCCGCCGATTTTTCGGCTGACATTTTTTGTAATTGCAAGAATCGTAACACACGGGATTCACTTGGAGAAACTCTTTTTTCAGAACAGTTGAATCGCTGGTGAAAATTTGTAACAGGCTTGATTTAGTGGCGCCTTGCCGCTCAACCGCTACATGTGTCCATGCTGGCGGGGTGAATGCCGAATATTCGGGAAATAGGCGGAATTTTGGGGGCGTTGCTCTAGAAAAAAGGTTGATATTTTATTCAATTTTGGTCGAGCAAACGGCGCCTTCCCCTTTTCACCAGCGGTAGAGGCTCTATATAATCTGCCTACACGTGAATTGGATTGCCTAAAACGTCGATGGAATTTTTTACCACATATATGATGGCCGACGACGACGCACCCGAAGATGGTGACGCCGGAGTTCTGACAAAGACAGTACAGAAGACCGCTCGGCCTCCGATGTATAAAGTACTGCTGCTGAATGATGATTACACGCCGATGGAGTTTGTGATCTACATTTTGGAGCGGTTCTTTGGCGTGTCTTCGTCGTTGGCGTATGAAATCATGCTGACGGTCCACAAAAAGGGCATTGCTGTGGTCGGAGTGTTTTCCCACGAGGTGGCGGAAACCAAGGTTGCGCAAGTAATGGACGCTGCGCGCCAGAATCAACATCCGCTGCAATGCACGATGGAAAAGGAATAGGGGCGCGGCCCCCGTTATGCAAAATCAACGTATCACATTGAGCCTTGAGGGGGGCGGGTTGTCCCTTCCCGAAGAGGGGCAGATTCTCGTTTTCAACGCAACGCCCGAGAGCGATCTCGATAGCTTGCCTAAAGAACGTGTTGTTGCGGTTCAGGGTTTCAAGCCGGATTATGATGCCTTGGCGGGCGCTGGATATTCAGTTGTTACCGCACCTGAGGGCACCTATGCGATGGCGATTGTGTTTCTTCCCCGTGCAAAGGCGGAAGCGCGTGCGATGATCGAGGCCGCAACACGGTTTTGCCCAGATGGCCTCGTTGTCGTCGATGGCCAGAAAACAGATGGAATTGACGGTATCTATAAGGCCTGTCGCAAGGTAGCCGACTGTTCATCTGCGTTTTCAAAATCCCATGGCAAAACCTTTTGGTTTCCCGCCGTGCACGCCTTTGAAGATTGGGCCGCTCCGCAAGATCCCACCGAAGTTGCGCCAGGATTTGTTACGCGTCCCGGCGTGTTTTCTGCGGATGGCATTGATCCGGGTTCCAAAATTCTGGCGGATCTATTACCGGAAAAACTGGGTGCTGATGTAGCAGATTTTGGCGCGGGGTGGGGCTGGCTTTCTGCTCAGGTTTTGACCAGAGAGAGTGTGAAATCGCTGCATCTGGTTGAGGCCGATCATGCCGCATTGGAATGCGCGCGTGAAAATATCGCCGACCCACGCGCCGAATTCCATTGGGCCGACGTAACGCGATATAAAAGCCTGCCGGCGTTTGACACGGTCGTAATGAACCCGCCGTTTCATACCAGCCGAGCTGCCGATCCTGCGATTGGGAAGGCATTTCTCGCTGCTGCTGCGCGTTTCCTGAAACCGCGTGGGCACCTTTGGGTCGTGGCCAATCGGCACCTGCCATACGAAGCTGACCTGAATGAACTTTATCGCAATGTCGAAGAAGTCGGCGGTGATAATCGGTTCAAGGTTTTCCACGCCAGCCAACCCGCGCAGAAAACTCGCAACATCTGATAATTCTGCTAGTCTCCACCGAGAATCGGGACCGAACCAAGAGGCGCCAATATGTCATTTTCGATTGCCGGAAAAACAGCCATCGTTACCGGAGCTGCCAATGGCATTGGCCTCGCGGTTGCCCGCCATTTCGAGCAAGCCGGCGCGAACGTAATGTTCGCTGATGTTGACGATGAGGCGCTTGAGGCCGAGCTTGGCGATTTGCCGGATGATGGCCCTGTGCGCTTTTTCGCCGGAGATTTGCGAAAGAAGCTGACGATCGCCAATTTGCTTTCGGCCACAATCGATGCATTCGAGACGATCGACATTCTCGTCAACGGTAGCCGCCAAACGATGGTGTCATCGCCGCTAAATCCGCTGGATGACGGCGTAAGCAAGCTCCTAGAACAGAACTTGATGACCTCGCTTCGCCTGAGCCAAGCTGTAGCAAAGCGCATGATTAAACAGGCTAAAGAAAGCGGACAGGAAGAAGGCTGCATCGGATCGATCATCAACATGTCGTCGATCTCTGCGCAGCGCATTCATCCTGAATTGCTCGCCCATTCGATCAGTTCAGCCGCGGTGGACCAGATGACACGCGGACTTGCTGTAGCCCTTGCGCCGGAGCGTATTCGGGTCAATTCCGTTGCTTTCGGTAGCGTCATGAGCGCAAGCCTTAAAAAGACACTTAGAGAAGATACCGAGCTTCGCGACGATATCATCGCCCACACGCCGCTCGACCGGATCGCAAGTGCTGCCGAGATCGCCGAGACATTCCAATTTTTGGCCAGCGATGCGGCGGAATTTATGACCGGCCAGATCGTAACACTCGATGGGGGGCGTTCGCTCCTCGATCCAGTGACCTCATTCGCACATTAAACGGCGGGGTTTGCCCGCGTCTGAAGAGTTTCGTTATGGACATGATGACCGAAGAAAAACGCCGTGCGGCAACGTGGTTCCGCACCTTGCGAGATGAGATTTGCGCCGCTTTTGAGCAATTGGAAGAGACGCAGGAAACCGGCCCATTTGCTGGGAATCCAGCTGGAAAGTTCGAGCTTCGTGAAACGAAACGCACAGCGGATGACGGCTCTGATGCGGGTGGTGGCCTTATGTCCGTTATGCGCGGTGGTCGTGTTTTCGAAAAGGTTGGCGTAAATATTTCCGAGGTTTACGGCGAACTTGGCGAGCGCGCGCAAACGGCAATGGCCGCACGTAAAGGGTTTCCTGAAATGAAATCCGATCCACGGTTCTGGGCGTCGGGAATTAGCCTTGTTGCGCATATGCAAAACCCGCATACGCCCGCCGTTCACATGAACACGCGCATGTTCTGGACGCCACATGGCTGGTGGTTCGGGGGCGGTTCCGACCTCAATCCATGTATCGAATATGACGAGGATACCGCGAGCTTTCACGCCGCACAGAAAGAGCATTGCGACCGTCACGATTCCGCTTACTACCCGCGCTTTAAAGAATGGGCGGACGAATATTTCTATATCCCGCATCGCAAACGAGCACGCGGCGTTGGCGGTATCTTCCTTGATGATCACAATACTGGTGATTGGGAGGCGGATTTTGCCTTCATCCAAGATGTTGGCCGCGCGTTCCTCGCGGCTTTCTTGCCCGTCACTGAGCGCCGCCGCAATACGCCTTGGGCAGAAACCGACAAAGACGCGCAGCTTGTGCATCGCGGCCTCTATGCGGAGTACAATCTCGTTTACGACCGCGGAACGAAATTCGGCCTCGAAACCGGACATGATCCCGAGGCCGTATTGATGAGTCTGCCGCCGCTGGCCAAATGGGTTTAGCCGCGCAACGCCTTTAGCATGACATCGACATTTGCGGGATCCGCGTCCGGTGTGATCCCGTGGCCGAGGTTAAAGATATGCGGCCCGTTCCCGAGCGCCTCTTTGATGCGTTTTGTCTCTGAAATCAGTTTGTCGCCCCCTTCGACCATAAGCTTTGGGTCAAGATTGCCCTGAACGCAGCTATCCGGCTGTAGCACCTTGGCCGCCCATTCCAGATCAACCTTCGTATCAATTGCCAAGCATTGCGCGCCGACGGCTTTGGCGAACCCTTCGTATGCTGGCCCTGCTTCACGCGGGAATGCGATGATCGGCACGTTAGGGTAGCGTGCATTTAGTGCCTGAATGATCTTTTTGGCAGGGAGCAGAGCGAAATCGTGAAAGTCCTGACCTTTGAGCGATCCAGCCCAGCTGTCAAAAATCTTAACGACCTCGGCACCCGCTTCGATCTGTTTTGCGAGATATTCGATGGTTCCGTCTGTGATGAGGTCGATCAACTGCTGAAACGTTGCGCGGTCGGTGTCTTTGAGCGCGTGAGCTGGCCCCTGATCTGGCGTGCCACGCCCAGCGATCATATAGGTTGCAACGGTCCATGGCGCCCCTGCGAAACCAATAAGCGTGGTTTCTTTGGGTAGTTCGGACTTCAGGATTTTCAGCGTTTCATAGATCGGCGAAAGGGTTTCGTGGATGGCTTCCACACCGCCCAATGCGTTGAAATCACTTTGGTTTGTTATGGTAGAAAGCCGTGGGCCTTCTCCCGTAACGAACCAAACTTTCGCGCCGAGCGCTTGGGGCAGTAGAAGGATATCGGCAAAGAGGATCGCGGCATCAAACCCATATCGGCGAATGGGCTGAAGCGTGACTTCGGCGGCAAGTTCGGGGTTGTAGCAAAGCGACAGGAAATCGCCAGCTTCGGCCCGAGTAGCGCGATATTCAGGCAGGTAACGCCCCGCTTGGCGCATCATCCAAACCGGTGGTACGTCCTGTGTTTCGCCAGCCAATGCCCGAAGCAGCTTCTTTTGTTCCGCCATGTTTCGCCCTTCCATCAAATCTCTGCAGTCACCTTTCGCGTTGAGGCTCTGATGTCAAGGTGTGCGGCGAATCTGACCTATTGTCAGGCGGATATGCCGCGCGTAAACACGGGGCATGACACATGCACTCCCTTCTCCCGACGCCCCCCTTAAAATCGGCACGCGTGGTTCGCCTTTGGCTCTTGCACAAGCGCATGAAACACGTGCGCGCCTGATGGCGGCACATGATCTTCCTGAAGAGGCCTTTGAGGTCATTGTGATTAAAACCACCGGTGATCGGGTACAGGATCGCGCGCTACGTGAAATTGGCGGCAAGGGGTTGTTTACCAAAGAGATCGAAGAGGCGCTGCTGTCGGGCGGGATTGATATCGCGGTTCACTCGATGAAAGATATGCCTGTGGAACAGCCAGATGGGCTGGCTCTCACGACCTATCTTCCCCGCGAAGATGTGCGCGATGCGTTCATTTCACCCGAGTTCAACGGATTGGCCGACTTGCCAAATGGCGCGGTTGTTGGCACGTCCAGCTTGCGCCGACATGCGCAGCTCAAACAGGTGCGCCCTGACCTTGAGGTTGTTGAGTTTCGTGGCAATGTGCAAACGCGTTTGCGCAAGTTGTCTGAAGGCGTCGCGACGTGTACGTTTTTGGCGATGGCGGGCATCAACCGTTTGAAAATGAACGAGGTTCCTGCAACGCCAATTGATGTGAACGATATGCTCCCCGCTGTTGCACAGGGTGCAATTGGCATCGAGCAACGGCAGGATGACAGCGCAGTCTCCGAGCTTCTTCAGCCCATTCATGACGCGCCAACAGGCCAACGCCTCGCCGCAGAGCGAGCATTTTTGGCCGAGCTTGACGGGTCTTGTGAAACACCGATTGCTGGGCTTGCAGAACTTGGTGGTGCGAATATCCGTCTTCGTGGTGAGATTATCCGCCCCGATGGAAGCGAGAGTATTTCCGGCGAGATCTCTGGCCCAATAGTGGACGGTGCATCTCTTGGTCGTACTTTGGCCAAACAGTTGCGCGAACAAGCGCCCGCTGATTTCTTTGATTGGCAGACTTAGGGAAGCAGCTTCCCAGGGTTCATGATGTTCTGCGGATCAAGCGCCTGCTTGATCGCGCGCATGGTTGCAAGAGCGACCGGATTCTTGCGCCGCGACATAGAAGCAAGCTTGGATGCACCAATGCCATGTTCGGCAGAGAAAGCCCCGCCAAGTTCCTGAACAACATCCTCTACGGCTTCGGTGATCGCGTCATGGCTGACATGCGCGCTTTTGCTTGGCCACACGGTATAGTGAACGTTCCCGTCCCCCAGATGGGCCACGGGTAAGGCATCAAATGCGGGATCAAGCGCTGCCATCCGCGCTTCGATTCGTTCAAGGAATGCGGCAACCTTATCAAGTGGAACCGAGATGTCGTGGTTTACAAATGGCTGCTTGTGAAAGGCTAATTCGGCCGCTTGCTCTCGCCGCTCCCACATTTCGCGCCGTTGGGCCTCATTCTGGGCAACAGTCGCATCAAGGATTGCGCCATTTTCGATCATCTCGCCAAGGATCGTTTCAACCATCGCGACAATTGGGATTTCACCGGCCTCATCCGGCTTCGTATCGCGCGGGGCGGTGGCGCCTACTTCGAGCATGATGTTGACTGGATAGGTGGTTTCAAAGGGCGGACGGGCCTGTGGAAATAGCTCTGCGTGGAGGTCCATGTAACGGGCTGGCATGTATTCAAATGCCTCAACAGCGCCACCGGTCTCTTTTTGGATTTTGTTCAAAAGCTCAAGGGCAATGGATAGGTCGGACAGGGCAACCATGGCTGTTGCGAATGCGGCCGGTGTTGGTGTGAGTTTCAGTGTCGCAGCGGTAATGATACCGAGCGTGCCTTCGGCCCCGATGAATAAATCCTTGAGGTCGTAGCCGGAGTTGTCTTTGTGAAGTTCCGTCAGAAGATCCATGATCTCACCCGATGGCAATACGACCTCTAGTCCAAGGCAGAGTGCACGCGTATTTCCGTACCTGACCACGTTGGAACCGCCCGCATTCGTGGCCAGATTCCCGCCGATTGTGGCCGAACCTCGCGCCCCGAACGTGAGCGGGAAGCTTAGCCCATGCTCGGCGACGGCGTCATGCAAATTGGCCAGAATGACGCCCGCTTCAACTTCGGCAAGGCGGGCTTCAGTGTTGATTTTGCGCACGCGATTTAACCGCTCAAGAGAGAGTAGAACCGCACCTTCAGAGTAGGTTGCTCCGGTGAGGCCGGTGTTGCCGCCGATCGGGATCAACGGCGTTTTGGTTTTCGCCGCAATCTTGACGATCTCGCTCACCTGTTCTGTTGTGTTTGGCCGCACAACACAAAGCGCATCACCCTTGTATTTGTTTGTAAAATCAACGGAATACCGCAATGTGTCTTGTCCGGTTAGAACATGGTTCTCGCCGACGATTGATTTAAAGAGCGGCAGTGATTCCATTGCGGTTGATCCTTTTTGGTTTGCGGCGGATTGTTGCGTAAAAATATCGTGATGACCAGTGTTTGAAGGCCATTAATTCGCTTGCCAGAGGCTGGTGTCTTTTTGCTGGATCAGGCATAATGCATACATTGGAAACTTATCATTGCGAGCAGGAAAGACTCTGTGTCTGAAATCAAGCAAACACGCGTAACCGATGCCTATAACCGGCTTAAGGAAGAGATTCTGACAAACCGGATGCCGTCTGGGTTTCAAGCGCCTGAACCAGAGATTGCCGAGCTTCTTGGCATGAGCCGTACGCCTGTTCGCGAGGCGCTCATAAAACTTGAAGCAGAGGGGCTCGTTCAGCTTATTCCGCGCCGTGGTGCACGGGTTCTTCCCGTATCCACCGAGGATATGGCCGAGATTTACGAAATCCTAACGGCGCTTGAGCCCGAAGCGGCGGCTGCGCTTGCGCGTCGACGCCCTGGCAAAGACGAGCTTGCCGGAATGGAAGCCGCGACACAGGAGATGGAAACCGCGCTTGAAGCGGGTGATCTTGAAGCGTGGGCCGATGCAGATGACCGTTTCCATCGGCTGTTGCTTGAACTTCACGGAAACAAGCGGATGCTCGGGATGGTTTCGCTCTTGTTTGATCAGGCCCACCGCGCACGGATGGTGACTTTGCGGCTGCGCGAAATTCCCAAAAACTCCACACGGGTTCATCGCGACATCCTCGAAAAAATTGCCGAGGGCGATGATGTTGGCGTAGCGGAGCTCTTTCGCGAGCATCGCAAAGATGCTGCGCGTGAGCTGCTTGATATTCTTGAAAAGTTTCGGCTGCCGCGTCTTTAAACACGGCAGGCTTTCCCCTCTTTAGGTCCCCATCCTAGTCGAGGAGTACGCGTGGCAGCCACAGCGCAATTTCTGGGAAACGCATCACCAAAGCCAGACCTGTTAGCTGCAACAGGACGAATGGGATGATTCCCGCGTAGATTTCCTGAATTTTGACCGATTTCGGCGCGACCGCTTTGAGATAAAACAAAGCGAAGCCAAACGGCGGTGTCAGGAAGCTGGTTTGCAGGTTTACCGCGAGGAGAATTGCGAACCAGTAGGTCATTTCGAATTTGCTCACGTGATCGCCAAAATCCATTTGGGCGATGATCGGGGCAAATACGGGCAGCACGATTAGTGTGATTTCAATCCAGTCAAAGAAGAAGCCCAGAATGAACACGATCCCCATAATCAGGAACAGCAGCCCCCATGCGCCAAGTCCGAGCGAGTTGACGAGGTCGATCACAAGATGATCGCCACCGAGCGCGCGGAATACATAAGAGAACAGCGTTGCACCGATGAATATCCCGAAGATCATCGCGTTGGTCAGCGCAGTACTTTCCACAACAGTGGCGACTGTTTTGTAATAGGATTTTAGCTCTGCCCAGAACGAACGTTTTGGGGCTTCGAAAACATGGTCCGTTGGTTCGAGAGAAAACTCCTGAATTCCCACAGATGGCAGGACAACAAGGTTGATGAACCCGAGGAGCAATGCCCCAAACGCGCCAACCCCTGCCGCTTCAGTTGGGGTGGCAAAGCCACCAAGGATCGAGCCAAGAACCATACCGATCAAGATAACTGGCGGAACAAAGCTACGGATCACCATCCAGAACACACCCCAACCCGTTTGGGGCCCGAGCATACCATCGAGACGCGGCGCGAGCTTTGGATTCATCCAACACCGCACAACGATATAGATCACATAGAAACTTGCGAGCATGAGGCCGGGGAAGACCGCGGCCACGAACAGGTTTCCAACCGACCGCGACAGCAGATCAGCCATAATCACCAGCATAATCGACGGCGGAATCAGGATGCCTAGCGTACCCGAAGCGGCGATTGTGCCTGTCGCGAGGGAGTGGTCGTATTTGCGTTCAATCATAACCGGCAGTGCAAGCAGAGACATCATGATGACGCTGGCACCGATGATGCCGGTTGTCGCCGCAAGGATCGTCCCCATCAATGTCACCGCAAGCGCGAGCCCGCCCGGAACGCGCCGCAACAACACTTGAAGGCAATTCAAGAGATCACGTGCGATACCCGATTTTTCAAGCATTGTTCCCATGAAGATAAACATGGGGATCGCCGTGAGGATCAGGTTGGTCATGATGCCGCCGAATATCCGGTTGGGCAAAAGCATGAAGCGAACAAAAGCGAATTCGCCTACGAGGATGCCGATAAAGCCGAAGGCCAAACCGACACCGCCAAGAATGAATGCCACAGGGAAGCCCGTAAAAAGCAAAGCCCCAAGGGCGACGAACATGAAAATAGGTAGTAAATCGACAAGTACCATTAGTGGCCGCCTCCAAGAAGATTGGCTTCTTCATCGGGCGTGAGTGCGCCGCGGAGGCCTGCGAATGATTTGATGAGCTGCGAGATTGAGGCCAGCGCCAAAAGGATAAACAGGACCAGAAGACCAGCCTTGAGAATCCACAGGTTTGAGAGCCCTGTTTGGGAATCTGAAATCTCTCCGGACAGAAAGGAGCGCGTCATATAGGGCCATGCAATCCAAACGCCGACCGCCGTATAGGGCAGCAAGAAACAGAGGTTGCCGAGGATTTCGATGCGGTATTTGGTTTTGTTGGAAAAACCGTCGCGCAGTAGGTCAATGCGCACATGGGCGTTGCGGGTATAGGCCCAGCCAACGCAAAACACGATAAGGAAGCTATGCAGCCAGTATTCGGACTCCTGAAGCATTGTCGATGTGAAGCCGAAGAATTTGGGAACACCGAAATAGCGGGTCACGACGTCGTAGCAGACAACAAAGACAAGAACTGCGCCAAGCCATCCTCCTACTGTTGCGAAAAACTTGAGTATTCGATCAATTGATCTACTGACGGCGAGAAGACCCTGCATGGCGATATTCCTGTTGTTTCGAGGCGATCTTGATGTCGACTGAATGGATTGGGTGTGTTTTCACACTTCAAAGGCCCAACCGTAAAACTACGGCCGGGCCAATGATTTTCTTCGGTCTAGATCAGTCTAGGTAGCCGAGGTCATTCCAAGCTGCGTATTCTGCGCGGAATGCTTGCAGGCTGTCCCAGGCTTTCTGGAAGTCAGGGTTTGCAGCCGCTTCTTCGGCAACCACTTCATCCCAAGTTGCCTGAAGAGTCTCGAGAATTGCAGGATCCCACTGGTGGATTGTCACACCGTGGCCCTCGATCTCCGCAAGTGCTTTGCCTTGAATCGCTTCGCCTTCGGCAAGCTGGGTCGCGACGTTGGCGCGGCATGCCGTCTGGATGATACCACGCTGTTGATCTGTCATGCCTTCCCATTTCGCGAGCGAGATCAGAAGCTCTTGGTTGGTGGACTGCTGGTGCCAGCCTGGGAAGTAGTAGTGTTTCGCAATGTTATAGAAACCGAGGTTCAAATCGATCGCAGGCATGGAGAACTCGGTCGCATCAATTGTGCCGCGCTCAAGGGCCGGATAGATATCGCCACCCGCCAGAAGCTGTGTGTCGACGCCGAGTTTCTGCATTACCTTCGCACCGAGGCCGAAGAAGCGCATCTTGAGACCCTGAAGATCCTCTACGCTGTTGATTTCTTTGCGGAACCAACCGGACGCTTCCGGCGCGATGATGCCGCAAACTTGCCCGTGAATGCCATTGGCGTGGTAAACTTCATTCATTAGATCTTCGCCGCCGCCGTACCACATCCAAGCGAGGTACTCACCAGCAGCTGGTCCAAACGGAACCGCAGCAAAAAGGTTCAGAGCTGAGTTTTTGGAACCCCAGTAACCTGAAACCGACCAGCCCGCGTCCACGGCGCCAGATGAAACAGCGTCAAAGATTTCGAGCGGCGGAACAAGCGCGTTGGGCTCGAAGAACTCGACCTCGACCTCGCCGCCAGAGATGAGATTCACAGTGTCCTGGAAGCGCACGCCGGCCTGACCCAGCTGGATCAAAGAGCCGGGGAAAGTCGATGGCATGTTCAGTTTTACGCCGTCAGCCGAGGCGGCAGACCCAAGCATTAAGGCAGCCGTTGCTGCCGTTACGATAGTTTTCATTATTATTCCTCCCTGTTGGTTGCCGTAATTTCTTGGAATCACGGGCACACAAAGAATGTATGCATTAAAAAATCCACAGTCAAATATACAATTGCATTTTGGACATTTGAATGGACGTCACGGGAGCGAAATGATGGCGTTGAACGAGGGATTAGTTTTCAGAGTTAGAGGCCGCAGCGCGAAACTCTAAAGAAGAGATTTGCATTAGACCTCTGAGAAGGGCGGCCAATTCGACGAAGCAAACCGTGCCCTGCGAATGATAGTCTTGCTCTAGCGCCAACACTATCGCGCGGAGGCGTCGCAACCCGAAAGTCGCGGCTGCGCCAGATGCCTGATGTAGATCGCCGCGCATGGGTGTCAGTTCGTTTAGGTGGAGAACGCTTTCTAAGCGAGTGCTGAGTGCTTCGATTTCGCTCGTGAATTCGCTCACAAGGAACACCGCACGCTTTTCTCCAAGAAGCTCCACAAACTGCGCCACGACAAGCGCGTCAAGCACTGGAAGATGAGTAGCCTTAGCAATGGCAGCTTCCAGCGTGGCATGCGCAGCCTGATGCTTTGGGTCCATCCGAAGCCTCTGTTCGTGTGTTAATCGCGCAATAGGATGCAGCTTGAGGCATTTCTATTTCGTTAAGTGGGAGCGTCTCATTGGTATAGGACAACGACGCGAAACAGAGCGCTCTCATGCGCACGATATGCCCATTAGCTTTCTGTTAAATCCTTTGGCCCACAATAGGGCAAGGTAAGCTCTACGTTCGGGTAAAACAGCTCTTCGTTTGGGCGCAGGTTGTGCCAAATGGTCATAATGGAAATGCGATGTCACACGGTGAAAGACTGAAATTTCTGGTTGCAGATGACCATGATCTCGTGCGTGAAGCCATCGGCTCTTTCATCGAGTCCGAGGGAGGTGTTGATGTCGTTTTGGCCGCCGATCTGAATGATACGCTTGCGTTGATCAAAGAGAGCGGGCCTTTTGACCTTGTCCTGCTTGACTACAACATGCCTGGAATGCACGGGCTTGAAGGTCTGAAAAACGCGCTTGCCGCAAACCAGCAGAAACCGGTGGCGATCCTGTCAGGCTCAGCTACTAAAGCAATTGCAGAAGAGGCGATTGAAAAAGGGGCCGCTGGGTTTGTTCCAAAGACGCTTGGATCGAAATCAATGGTGATGGCAGCAAAATTCATGGCCAGCGGAGAGGTGTTTGCCCCCTTCAATTTCATGCAAAACCAGAGCGATCCGGAGGCAGGGTACGCATATCTCACGCGGCGAGAGCATCAAGTCCTCAAGGGCATCGCCGCAGGGAAATCTAATAAGGAAATCGCCCGTGATTTTGATCTACAAGAAGTCACCGTAAAGCTGCACGTCAAAACCCTGAGCCGAAAGCTCGACGCGCGCAATCGTACGCACGCCGCAATGATCGGTAGGGATCGCGAGTTGATTTAGACCGAGACAGATTTCATCAGTTCAGATTTTTTCAGCTCTTTCTTTGAGCCAGCCAGAGAAACCGAACCACGTGTCAGAACGCAAAAGTCGTCTGCGAGGTCATAGGCAAAGCTGAAGTACTGCTCGACGAGGATGATCGCCATGTCACCCTGATCACGCAGGAATTCAATGACGCGACCAATTTGCTGAATGATGTTGGGCTGAATGCCTTCAGTCGGCTCGTCCAGCAACAGAAGCTTAGGCTTGGTAATAAGTGCGCGTGCGATGGCAAGCTGTTGCTGCTGTCCGCCGGAAAGGTCGCCGCCGCGCCGCCCTTCCATCTCTTTAAGGACGGGGAACAGCTCGAAAATGTAATCCGGAACGTGATGCTCTGATTTTGGCAAGCAGGCATAGCCAGTCTCGAGGTTTTCTCGCACTGTCATCAGTGGGAAAACATCGCGCCCCTGAGGAACATACGCAACGCCTTTATGCGCTAGGACATTCGCAGGTGGTTTGCCAAGCTCCTCGCCATTGAGGCGGTAGGTGCCGCTGGTGCGCTGATGAGTGCCGGAAATGGCCTTGAGCAGGCTTGTTTTCCCGACGCCATTCGTCCCCATCACGCAGGTGACTTTTCCAACGTCCGCTGTGAGGTCGATCCCATAGAGGATTTGCGATCCGGAGTAATGCAGGGTGAGGTCTTTGATTTCCAGCATGTTATCGTCCCAGATATACGTCGATGACGTCTTGGTTTGCAGTCACGTGGTCAAGGCTGCCTTCGGCCAAAACCGATCCTTCGTGCAGTACGGTCACTTTGCAATTTAGCCGCCGAACGAACTCCATGTCGTGTTCAACAACAACGACAGCACGGGTTTTGGCAGCTTCCTTAAGGATATCGGTGGTTTGCTCACGTTCGGCGAGCGTCATACCGGCGGCAGGTTCGTCTACGAGGAGCAGGCGCGGCTCCTGAGCGAGGAGCATACCGATTTCGAGCCACTGTTTCTGCCCGTGGGAAAGCTCGCCGGAAGTGCGGTGAATTTGCTCGGTTAGCCCGATTTGCTCTGCCAGTTCTTCAACACGTTCGGTATCGCGCTTTGACTTGCGATAGAACAATACCGACCAAGGCTTGCGATCCTTTTTCAGCGCCATGAGCAGGTTGTCAAATACGCTTTGGTCTTCGAACACGGTCGGGCGCTGGAACTTTCGCCCTACGCCTGCTTGGGCGATTTTGGCTTCCGACATCCGTAGGAGCGACACGGATTTCTCACCAAACAGAACGCGGCCCTCATCTGGGCGGGTTTTGCCGGTTACGATATCCATAAAGGTCGTTTTGCCCGCACCGTTCGGCCCGATCACGGCGCGCAATTCGGCATCCGCAATCTGAAAGGAAAGGTTGTTGATGGCGCGGAACCCGTCAAAGGTTACGGAAACGCCGGATACTTCAAGAAGTGTGCTCATTCGTCAGCCTCCTTCTCACGCAGGGAGCCCATATCGGGGCCGAGGTCTGCGCCGTGGCGGTTTGGGGCATGCCGCCCGGTGTAGAGATCGAATAGTCCACCAATACCGCGTGGGGCAAAGAGTGTGACGGCAACAAAGGAGAAGCCAAGCAACACGAGCCACCAATCGACCCATTGGATTGTATAGAAGCCAAGCGGGATGTCAGGTGCTTGCCCGCCCGTGAACCATGTCGACAGAAGCGAAACCAGTGCCGCGCCGATCACGGCGCCATAGAGACGCCCGCGACCGCCGATAGCCACCCAAACTGCGAGGTAGATGGACGCGATTGGCGCCATTTCACCAGGGTTGATGATACCGGCCTGTGGGTAATAGAGCGCGCCAGCAATGGCGGCGATAACAGCGGTCAATGTAAAGACGAAGAGTTTGTACCCCTCAACCGAATACCCAAGGAAGCGTACGCGCGCCTCATCATCGCGGATACCGCGGATTACGCTTCCAAACTTACCCGAAACCACCCAAGCGGCGAGCATATATCCTAGGCCGAGCGCCAGTGCCGAGGCCCAGAAAAACCAAAGCGATACGGTGCTTTGCGGAACATCGTCGAGGCCGGGAAGGTTTTGCAAACCCGAGAGTCCGTTGTTGCCGCGCAGCCCGCTTTCGTTCTGGAAGAGGTAGAGCGAAAGCGCCAGTGTCATGGCCTGCGTGAGGATCGAAAGGTAAACACCTGTTACGCGGCTGCGGAAGGCGAGCCAGCCGAAGACAAGCGCGAGTAGGCCAGGAACAAGTACGACGAAGGCCAGTTGGATCGTAAGGCTGTCAGCGAAACTCCAGATCAACGGGATATCGCTGCCGCCGACCACGCCGAAGATCTGGTTGCCGATAGCATCCGAGATTTCTTGGGCAGTCGGTGGAATTTCAGCCTCGGCCAATGAGTTTGCGACGATTAACTCGGTACGGGCATACATCAGCCACATCCCGATCATATATCCGCCAAGCCCGAAGAAGGCGAAGTGGCCCAGAGACAAGATCCCGCAGTAGCCCCAAACAAGGTCCATCGCGATGGCGATCAGACAGAGGCACAGCGTTTTGCCGAGGGTTTTCACGAAGCTGGTCGAGATCACGCCAGCGCCGAACCCGTCGGCCAGAACCGAAACCGTAAGCGTAAAGAGCGCGAGGCAAGCGATGAAAATCAAGACCGAAGGGTTACGGGCAAAAAAGCTCTTGTTCATGGCTTAATCTCCTGCCGCGCGGCCTTTGAGGGCAATGATGCCTTTGGGCCGGAATTGGATGAATATGATGATAAAGACGATCATGTAGGTTTGAGCGGCAAGCGTATTGGATGGGTTCATCCACTCGATGCCTTTTTGCAATCCGCCGATCATCGCAGCGCCCGCGAGCGTTCCCCAGATGTTGCCGACACCGCCAACGACGACCGTCATGAAGCTTTGTACGATATAGTCGGAACCAAGTTCGGAGGTCACTTTGGCAAAGAGGCCGATGGCAACGCCAGCGATCCCCGCGATCCCCGAGCCAAGCCCGAAGGTGAGCATGTTGATGCGATCAGGATTGATCCCCATCGAAGATGCCATGCGCGGGTTTTGCGTTACTGCGCGGACTTCGAGGCCAAGGCGGGTCCTCTTCATGATAAAGAGGAACAGCACGAGGAACACCAGTGCGAGCACGAAAATTGCGATGCGAATATAGCTGATCGAGACGACATCGTTGAATGTCAGAGCGCCGTCGAGCCACGCAGGAGACGTCAGCGGACGGGCCTGTGTGCCGAAGATATTCTTGGCAAGCTGTTGCAGCGCGACAGAGATACCGAACGTTGCCAGAAGTGTCTCAAGCGGACGATTGTAAAGGAAGCGGATCACGAGCCGCTCCATCGCCACACCGGCAGCAAAGGTCACAGCAAAGGCTGCGGGCAGGGCCACGATGATCGACAACGTATAATCGGGAATGATTTGTTGAACCACATAGCCGGTATAGGCGCCCATCATGATGAATTCGCCGTGGGCCATGTTGATCACGCCCATAACGCCAAATGTGATGGCAAGCCCGATTGCCGCAAGGAAATAAATCGATGCGAGCGACAAGCCATCAAGTCCGAGGTCAATGGCTTGGCTCATTCCAACCTTGAGTTCGATAGAGTCGAGCGTGTCTTGCGCGGCGTCGGTGATCCGGCTGTCGGCGATATCATAGACTTCGAAATACTTATGAGCCGCGACAAGCGCCCTTTGCTCCGCAGCTGAAATAGCGGGCGGGACGATGCCGTTTTCTGCGAGGGTATTGTAAGCCTTAAGGCGCGTCTCTTCGTTTGAGAGTTGCGCAGTTGGGATACCTGCTACAGAGCCTTGATCGATGTTTGCGGCAAGCGCATTGCGGATGTCGTCGCTGCTTGGCACAGGTTGAGCAAGGCCGGAATTCACAAGAAGCGCGTAAGCTTCGTTTTGGCTGAAATCATCGTCACCAGGCTCAAGTTCGCGCGCAATGTTGCCTTCGGCCTCACCAAGTACAGCGATCCGCTTTGTGGCGAGGAGCGGATTAAGTGCTGCACGGGCATCTACACCAAGGTCGCCCTTAAGCGATTGGATGGCGGTAATACGCGCTTCGGTGTCGGTTTCGTATTGGACCGAAAGGAGCCGTTCTAGGCGGATCTTCTCAGCTTTGATTTGCGGATCAGGCTCACCATCAATTGCACCACGCAGAGCGGGAAGATGGCTTGCATTTGGGTCTCGTCCAATTGCGACCAAAGCTTCGCGGCGTTTATCGATGTCCGCATCAAGAAGTTGGAATTGAACAAGCGCTGCGCCGATCAATCCACGCACACCAGAGTTTGGCTTGATTTGTTTCAGTTCTTTCTTGTCGGCTTGACCCTCTGCAGCGCCAGTTACCACGTCAAAGAGGTTATAGGTCGAGCCGCTGTCTTTCTCGGCGGTAAAGAAAGCCTTGTCCGCCTTCCGTTGCCAAAGTTCCTTGGCTTGCCAGATTTCGAGAATTTTCTGGGCCTCAGGAAGACCGGAGTCCCGAAGGGCGGCGATTGCGGGCTCAATCGTTTTGCGAGAGCCCTTAGCGATAGCGGCCTCATGGGTATTCAGGATGTCCTGAATTGTCTCTGCTTGCGACGATTTTGGGGAAATAGTCATGAGCAGGGCCACGAAGAGTGCGAGAAAGATATTTTTCATGACAGCCTGGCTGGAATTTGGGGCAAAGAAGGGGGCAAGTTTCTGCCCCCTTCGTTCATATGAGCGGTGCGATTAGTAGTTGGATTTCAACTGTACGCAGGACTCTGTTTCGACGTTGTACATGCCGCAGCCGAGGTCTTTCCAATCGGACTTAAGAACCGCGGATTCTGGCAGGAAGTCTGTCCAAGCATCGCCAGGAACTTCTTCAGTCTGGCTGATGATGTCGAACTGGCCGTCCTCAAGGATTTCACCGATCAGAACTGGCTTGGCCAGGTGATGGTTTGGCAACATAACGGCTGTGCCGCCTGTGAGGTTCGGGAATTCCTGGCCGTACATAGCTGTGCGAACAGCGTCTACGTCAGTTGTGCCTGCCTCTTCGACAGCGTTCACCCACATGTTGAAGCCGATGTAATGCGCTTCCATTGGGTCATTGGTTACACGATCTTCGCCCATCTTAGCTTTCCAAGCGGCGATGAACTCTTCGTTTGCTTCGCTTTCTGCGGACTGGAAGTAGTTCCAAGCAGCGAGGTGGCCAACGAGGTTGGATGTATCAAGGCCGGAAAGCTCTTCTTCACCAACGGAGAATGCAACAACTGGGATGTCGTCAGCGGAAATGCCAGCAGCGGCGAGTTCTTTATAGAAGCCGATGTTTGCGTCGCCGTTGATTGTCGAGATCACGCCAACTTTTTTGCCGTCTGCGCCAAGCGCAACAACATCTGCAACGATCTTGGACCAGTCGGAGTGACCGAATGGCGTGTAGTTTACAAAGATGTCTTCGGCTGGAATGCCTTTATCTTTGAGATACTGCTCGAGAATTTTGTTTGTTGTGCGTGGGTACACATAGTCTGTGCCGAGGAGGGCGAATTTTTCAACGCCAAGCTCTTCGAGGTAGTAATCAGTTGCGGGGATCGCTTGCTGGTTTGGAGCCGCACCTGTGTAGAATACGTTTTTGGAGCTTTCTTCACCTTCGTATTGAACGGGGTAGAAGAGAAGGCCGTTCAGCTCTTCGATAACCGGAAGAACCGATTTACGCGAAACCGATGTCCAGTTGCCGAACATCACGTCAACTTCGTGAACAGTCAGAAGTTCGCGTGCTTTTTCTGCAAAGAGAGGCCAGTCGGATGCCGGATCAACAACGACGGGAACGAGCATTTCGCCGTTCACACCGCCTTTTGCGTTCTGCTGTTCGATCAGCATCAGCATAGTGTCTTTAAGAGTTGTTTCGGAGATCGCCATCGTGCCGGAAAGCGAGTGGAGGATACCGACCTTGATGTCGGCGTGCGCTGCAGAGGCTACAGTAGCGGCTACGGCGGCAGTTGAGAGGAGTTTCTTCATCATGTCTGAGGTTCCCTGTGTCCTGTGGCATCGAAATCGGTCCGGTGCCTGAGAAAAGGGGTAAAACTTGTGCAGTGTTGCTGTCTGTAACAATTTTTGTGTATATGCGTTGCAAAATACGCAACATACAGAAATGACAACACAGTGCGCCACCTACAAATCTATCGTGCAATTAAGACAATCGCAGAACAGGGATCGTTCCGTAAGGCCTCGGAATTATTAGCAATTTCTCCTTCTGCCTTGGTGCGGCAAGTGAAGGCTCTGGAAGATGAGCTTGGAGCGGAGCTTTTTGACCGGCTCCCGGTTGGTGTTCGGCTGTCGACGGTCGGAGAAATCTATCATCGCCACTTTATTGGGCACCTTGCTGAAATAGAACGCGCAAATGGAATCGTGTCCGACATGAAGGGCATGAGAATCGGGAGTGTTTCGGTGGCGGTAAGTCCGCAAATGGCGATAAGCTTCTTGCCGAATGAAATCGCCCCGTTTCGCGAAGAGCATCCCGGTGTGAGCTTTTCGACCATTTCGACAGGCGGCGAAGAGGCAAACACGATGCTCTTGGCGGGTTCGGCCGACCTCGGCCTTATCCTAGAGCCAACGGAGCGATCCGGTGTTGAGATGCTAGCGAGCAACGACATTTCGCTTTCGCTTGTTTTGCCGATTGGCAGCAAGACAGTGTTGTATCCGCATGAGTTGGAAGACCACGATGTGATCTTGCCAAGTCGCGGGACAGGGTTGCGGCGGCTTTTGGATACGCATTTCGCCTCAAAGCGACTAAGTGTACGCCCTGCTATGGAAGCGGATGTATTGCTGCCGCCGCGATTATCTCCGCGTCCAAGTTTGCAGTTTTGGCCTGCGCTCGGGCTCTCGGCTGATCTGGTTCAGCAAATGGGCGGACAGGTCGGGATTATGAACGGCATGCCACGAACACGGTTGGCGCTGTGCCAAATGGAAGGGCGACCGCTCCCTATTGCAGCGGCGCGGTTTGCGGGGCGCTTGAGTGAAAAGATCGGAGTTTAAACGCCGGGAACCGGTTTGTCGGTGACAAGGCGAAGGCCGAGATGGGCAGGAGGAGTGCCCACCGCACAGCCGCCGCGCGCAGGGTCGCGGGTAAAGATCGACATGGCCGCAACATGCTCGCCGCCCATCCAGAAAGCCGGACAGTTGTCTGCATTAAGGCCCAGTTCTTCGCCGGCATAGCAATCGGAGGTCCATTCCCAAACATTGCCGTTCAGGTCGGAGATGCCAGCGGATGTGGTTTTGAAGCTGCCAGTTGGGCGCAAGCTTCGGTTGATCTGTGGCTCCATGAGATATGCGGACGCCCAAGTTAGCTCCGGATCGGTAAAGATCGGGTCTTTCTTCTTCGGAAGAACCTCGGCGGCCATCTCGTTCCACTCGGCCAAAGTCGGCAAACGGAATTCGTGGCGCGATGTTTCGTTGATCCATGCAACATATTCGTTGATGTCCATCCAGTTCAGACCGGTCGCGGGGTAATCATCGCCTGATTTCCGCTCTCGCATCTGAATACTGCATGCACCAGCCTCATAGCATCGGTTCCATTCTGCGGTGGTGACGCTGAATTTCTGAACATAAACGCGGCGACCATCGGCAAATTCAACAGGCGCCATAAGTGGAATGTATTCGACGTTAGGCCCCCGAAGAGGCCCAACAGTGATCGCAGCCACACCCATTGCCAAACCAGCCAAGGCTGTTAGCCCAAGGATTAGTTTTTTAGAAGCAATAGACATAGCTGCGACTTTCTTAGTGTGTGGCACTTAGCTGCCGATTGGCTGTGGAGCGACGACCTGTTCCATTAGCTCGTTGTCCCATTCGCCTTCGACGACGAAGTGTGCGGATGCACCGAGCAAGGTTGCTTCGATCAAGTTGTGGTTTACATAGGCGTACACACCTGGCTGAAGGAAAGTGTACATCGCTGCACCGGCAGAGCCGCCGCGGATGAACCATGTTTCAAAGCCGGTTTGTGGCGCGTCAGTAAAGCTGCCGCCTTCCCAGAGGTAATCCGCGTGGCCGCCAATAAGGTGAGGACGTGTGTCGCGGTTCGCTTGGGCGTGGATCATAAGGACGGTGTTGCCAACCTTGGATTTCAGCGCATTTTCACCTGTCAAGGCGCCCACGGCACCGTTGAATACGGAGTGAGTTGGGATCAGGCCGCGCATTGCATCGAGTGCATCGGAGTAATCTTCACCAGCGTCTTCGTATTGGATGTATTCGCCGTCTTCGTTCATTGGCAGGTAATAGTCCTGCTCACCGATGTATGCGATTTCGTCGTAACGGAGTGGGTTACCTTCGCCGTCTTTCAGACCGTCACGTGGCAGAACCATTACCGCGCCGTTCATACCTTTACACACGTGGTAAGGGATCATCGCGCCGCCTGGGGCACAGTGATAAACAAACACGCCTGGTTTTGTTGCCTTCCAGCGTAGGACGGTTTCTTCACCTGGGAGAACGTGGGTCAGACCACCGCCACCAAGCGCACCTGTGGAGGAGTGGAAATCGATGTTGTGCTCGAACACAGAGGACTCTGGGTTGGAGAGTGTCAGTTCAACATAGTCGCCTTCATGAACAATGATCAGCGGACCAGGAACAGAACCATTATATGTCAGAGCCCAGACTTTTGCGTCTGTGTCTTCGTCAACGGTCATCAGCTTTTCTTCAATGTCAAAGCGCACTTCGACGATTTTCGGACCACCAGTTGCAACTTGATCATGCTCAGGAGCAAAAGGAGGCATCACCATTTCCTGCTTGACGCGAGGGAGGTGGGAAAGGTCAACGGCTTTACCGGACACTTCTTGTTTTTCAGCAACGGGAAGGACCATGCCTTCGCGTGTTTTTGAGAGTTTAGGAGCAGCGCGTCGTGCGGATGCCATTGCAGGAACAGCACCTGAGAGCATCGCAGCACCTGCGAGAGCGGACCCTGTTAGAACAGAGCGGCGGCTAGGTTTGAAGCCAATCTTTTTAGAGGCGGTCATTTCAATGTCCTTCCAACTTTGCCGCGCTGTCATCGCGCAGCTTCATTCGGATTATTGCCGGATTTTTCCGGTCATTATCCCGACCAGATTCGGTTTGTTCTGGTCGTTGGAAGGGACATTGCTGCAAGAATCATTTGCGCGCTTTGATCGACATCAACCGAATTCTTGACATTGATCAACTCGCTTGAATGGTACAATGGGAGCGGATTTCGTTCGGTGTTAAGATATTGAAAATAGTCATTAAAAGTTAATTAAGTCGCAGCGCGACAGGTTGCCCCGTAGCGCTGCGACTTTCAATATTGGAGAGTTTTTCTCTAATTTATGCGCACGTGAGTTGGCGATAGATTTGCGGTAATGCCGCAGTCAGGTGGTCAGGGTTCGGAATGACCGAGAACCGACCCGAGCCGAACATCCGCGAGAACCAAGCCTTGGATTTGGCGTCAATCGTGATGCCATAGACCGCCGCACCTCCGCGCCGCGCTTCGCGGATCGCCATGCGGGTGTCTTCGATGCCGTGGCGACCTTCGTAGTGGTCCAGATCGTTGGGTTTCCCGTCTGTCAGGATCAGGAGAAGCTTGCGTTGCTGGCTCTGTTTCTGAAGGTCAACGCTGACGTGGCGGATTGCAGCGCCAAGGCGTGTGTAAAAGCCGGGCCGAAGCGCTGCGATCTTGGCTTCGACATTTAGTGACATATCTTCGTCGAACGCTTTGCAGCGGTTCACATAGACACGGTTCCGTTTCAGCGAAGAGAACGAGTTGATTGCAAACGTGTCGCCGCAGGCATTCAGCCCCCAAGACAATGCAGCCATCGCCTCGCGTTCAATTTCGATTACAGGGCGGCCCGCGACAACGCTTTCGGTTGAGCGGGACGTATCGAGCAAGATCGACACCGCCAAATCTCGGGCCTCTGGGCGGGATTGCCGCCAGATGCGGTTGCTGCCGTGGCCGCAGGCCGAGATGTCGACATAGGATCTCACCGCGGCTTCGAGGTCGAGGTCTTCACCGTCTGGCTGGGCGGGAAGGATAACGCGACCAGGGCGCAGGGCTTCGAACTGGCGGCGCACAGCCTGAATACGGCGCTTGGCGCGCGGGTCTGTTTGAAAGGCAGCTTGCGCATCACTCGGTTCGGCGGGCGCGTCAAACACACAGGTGTGGTCCTGCATATAAGCGCCGGTGCGAGCGTCCCATTCAGGATATGTGAACTGTCCCGAAATGGCTTCGCGGTCCACATCTTCGGGCGCGAGATCTAGGTGCAGTTTCAGTTTGGTTGCGGGCGCCTTGCTGATCTGGCCAAGGCCGATTTCTTCTTGATCGTCGGCGGCCTTCTTGGCGTCGTCGTTATCGTCATCATCGACGCGGCGGTTGAGGTTAAGGAACTCTGCCCAGCTTAGGATGCCTTCGAATTTGTGTAGGATTAGGCTGTCTTTGCGCTCCGCTTGATCCGATTTGCGGCGGCGGGCGCGGTGTGTCTTGCCGGAGGTGTTCTCTTCGGGCGTGCCTTCTGTGTCGCGTGTCTCTAGGTCGCTCGGCGCGCTGAATGTTACGTCGCGCAACTCCGGCCAGATTGGCACAGGCTGGAACGGCTTATATCCGCGAGGTACGGGCAAATCGGCGGGAATGTTGCCAGAGAGGGCCGCTTCGTAAAAGGATTTCGCAAGGGCGCGTTCGGGCGTTTCGCCGATCAGGAGACCACAGAGAGCTGCTTCAACGGCAGCTTCGTATTTCGGAAGGTTCGCGATTTTGCGCGCGGCAACGGACGCAGCGGAGAGATCGCGGTGCAAGCCGGCAAGTCCAGGGCAATCCTCAACAACAGCGCCGCACATTTTATGCGCTTCAGAAAGGGCGCGAAGATCGCGTTCGAGCGGGTTCTCGGCTTCGACGTAGCGGCCTGCGTGGGCGCTTGCGGCGGTAAGCCAGAGATAAAGCGCGGCGTTTGCTTCGCGCGCGGGGAATAGGGCCAGTCGAGCGGGAAGGCGTAGGGCCTCCCCGTCGAAACTGGTGCGGGGCAGGGCTTCAACTTCGGTGCCCAAGCGCCGCTTGAAGGACAGCCGGTGATGGCTGCTTTCGTCTTCTGTTGGTCGAATTTCAACGGATGGGGCGCCGCCAAGTGCGCGGAAAAAGACCGCCAGACGCCCCGACACTTCGCCAAGCTCCACAGAGGCTTCGGGATAGCGTTGGGGTGCGTCGATCCGGCTGGCGAGGCCGTGCCAGATCTTGCCTACGGTTTCTTCGGGTTCCCAAGGTTCAAATTCGACAAGGGCCATGATTTATCCAAACACTGCTGTGACCAGATCCAGTAGGCCGGTCTTTACATCTTCGTCATCGGTGAGCGGTTCGATCATTGCTGCTTCGATGGCGCGTTCAATGGGCATTCCTTGAACGACAAGCGTTGCCGCATAAACGATCAAACGGGTCGAGACACCTTCTTCGAGGTCTTGGCCCTTGAGCGCACGCAGCTTATTCGCAAGCCGCACCAGCCCTTTGGCTCGATCCGCATCGATGCCTGTTTCGCGCAAAACAACGTCGATCTCGCGCTCTGCATCGGGGAAGTCGAACGCAACCGAGAGAAAGCGCTGACGTGTCGAAGGTTTGAGCGTTTTAAGGATGTTTTGGTAGCCCGGGTTATAGGATGCCACGAGCATGAACCCATCAGCGGCCTCAAGCTCTTCGCCCGTGCGGTCAATCGGCAGGATGCGCCGATCATCCGTCAGCGGGTGAAGCACAACGGTCACGTCCTTGCGCGCTTCGACCACCTCATCGAGGTAACAAATCGCGCCCTCACGCACCGCGCGAGTTAGCGGCCCGTCAACCCAAACCGTTTCGCCGCCCTTAAGAAGGTAACGCCCGATCAGGTCAGCGGCGGAGAGGTCGTCATGGCAGGCCACAGTATAGAGCGGCCGACCGAGCTTTGCGGCCATGTGGCTTACGAAACGTGTTTTACCACAGCCGGTTGGCCCTTTGAGGAGCAGGGGCAGATTGTTCTCTGCCGCTGCTGCGAATACGTCGCATTCATCCCCTTGCGGGAGGTAGAAAGGGGCGGTTGCCCCTTCCATTTCGAGTGTGTCCTTAGCCATCATTCAGCCGCCTCTGTTGGAGATGCAGAGATAACCTCACTGCGTGGTACGAAAATGGCATAGAGGTACAGGGCCACACCAAGGAACACGACAACGCCAGAGCCGAAGCGCATCCAGTAGAAGAGTGTGAGGTAATCCTGAACATCCATGTAGTAGTCCCCGATCACACGCTGCATGTGGGTCTGGATTGTACCGGCGAAAGTCAGCACGAATGTCATGAAGACCATACCACCAGACATGAGCCAGAACGACGCCATGTTGAGCACTTGGTTATAGGGATCGCGGTTCTTAAGGATCGGCATTGCATAGGCCATGATCGCAAGGTTCAGCGATACATATGCGCCGAAGAAGGCGAGGTGGCCGTGCGCCGCTGTGATCTGGGTGCCGTGTGTGTAGAAGTTCACACCGTGCAAAGTATGCAGGAAGCCCCAGACACCAGCGCCGAAGAACGCCAATGTGGCACAACCAAGCGACCAGAGAAGCGCAGCTTTGTTGGGGTGATCCCGACGACCCTTCCAAACCATCACGAAGGCAAATGCCATCATGCCGAAGAATGGAACGACCTCGAGTGCAGAGAACACAGAACCGAGCCACTGCCAGTAACCAGGCGCACCGATCCAGAAGTAGTGGTGACCTGTTCCGAGGATGCCGGAGAACAGCGCAGCCGCTACGATCACATAGAGCCACTTTTCAACAACCTCGCGGTCAACACCTGTAAGCTTGAGCATCAGGTACGCAAGGATCGACGCCATGATCAATTCCCAGACGCCTTCCACCCAAAGGTGAACAACATACCACCAGTACATTTTGTCGAGTGACAGGTTCTCAGGGTTGTAGAAGGAGAAGAGGAACAGAAGCGCAAGGCCCCAAAGCCCCAACAGAAGGATGTTGGTAATGGCTGTTTTCTTACCCTTCAACACAGTCATTGTGACGTTGTAGAGGAAGATCAGCGCTGCAACGACGATACCGGCCTTGACCCATTTGGGTTGCTCAAGGAATTCGCGACCCTCTTTCCCAAGGAAGAAGTTGCCTTCGAACAGGTTGAACACATAGGTCAGAACCACACCAAGCGTGCCGATCACAAGAATGGCAAGCTGGATATAGGCCAGTTTAGGTGAGTGAATTTCGCGCTCTGCTTCCTCGGGAATAAGGAAGTAAGCCGCGCCGAAGAAGCCCAGCAGAAGCCAGACGATCAGGCTGTTTGTGTGCAGCATCCGCACAATGTTAAAGGGCAACAACTCCGATAGAGTGTTGGGCATGACATAGATCCAGCCCGCCAGCAGACCGCCGAGGATTTGGATTGCAAATAGCCCAAGAGCGCAGATAAAATACGCGTAGGCGATTTTTTGGGTTTGATATTTCATCTCGGTGTCCTTTCCTAGCCTGCCTCGTTTGGCGGCCAGCCTTGGGTGTCAATTGTTCCGGTCCAGAGCAGGAAGTCCGAAAGCGCACGAATATCTTCGTCGCTCAGGTTGAAGTTCGGCATCTGGCGACGCCCTTCGATTCCTGTTGGTTGAGCTTCCATCCAGCCTTTGAGAGCCTCAAAAGCGGTCTCTGGGTCATCGTCCACGCCCCAGCGGATCATCACGTTGCCGACTTCGGGGGCAAAGTACGCACCCTCGCCGAGAATGGAGTGGCAGTTGATGCAGGAATGGTGTTCCCAAACTGCTTTGCCGTGGGCCACGCTTTCAGTGAGGCCTTCGGCATCCGTCGATTCCGTTACGATGTAGTTGTGAGAGTGGATCGAGAGGCCAATAAAGATGGCTATGAAAAACAATGACCCGCCATAGAATATGTTTCGGGCCATGCTTTTGGTCATGACTTCGCGCATTGCGCTCTCCTTCTTCGGAGGGTTTCAGATGGTGCTGAAATGCGGGAAGTTAGATGCGCTCGCCTTGATCATTCTCAATTAGAAGGAATTTTGTCAGTTTTTTGTGACTGTTATTCTCGAATCGAAAAAGCGACCCCGAATTGGGGCCGCTTTTGTTTTTGTAGTTGAATATCAGGCTCTTGCAACACGAGGGCGCGAGACAACAGGCCAAACCATCCTAACAAAGAGTGACAGACTGACACACCAGAGTACGCCGGAGCCAAGAATAGCCATTTGAGCTAACTCTCCTCCAAGTTGACTGCCGATCCAACGCAAGAGAGCCGAAAAAGGAAGAATCGCATAGGCAACGCTTACGCCGGGCGTTGCGATAAGTTCGCGCCCGGTATGCCCTAAGGATGCGCGGCTCATCACTGCGAGTGTCATGCCGCCGACGGCGCCAATCGCCAACACATGCAATGCGCCGACTTCGCTTCCGAGTCCCGTGCGTGACAGACCATAAAGGAAGTAGCCGAGCGCCAGCATGCCGTAAGCGAGATGGAGGCTCCAGATGATTGGATTGTGGCGTGTCCAATCGCTCCGCCATCCTGATAGGCGTAGCATTTGCGCGATGCCTGCAATGATCGCAACAAAGCCTACAAGCATATCCGGCGCGGAAAGAAGGATAACTATCGGCAATAAGACCGCACTTGCAGCCCCTGCAATCTCGAAGGGTTTGCGCGAAACGGGCAAGTTGCTTTCAATGCCGAGTTTACGCATGGCGTTGCGTGTGAATGCTGGCGTTACGCGTCCGCCCAGAATCGCGATCATCGCACAGATACCCATCATGCCCGCTCGCAATCCTGCATATGCGTCGCCCCAGCTGAACCCCATCCAGTCAAGGTGAACCCGAAGGTTGCCGAACCAGATCAGGGCAAGCAAAACAAGAAACATGAGGTTTGCCGGTTTGGGGTTGCGCATGAGTTGATGGGCAATGTTCGCGCCCATGACGGGAATGAATAACAGGTCAATGGCCGCCAACACGTAAGGATTAAGTACGCCCGCAAAAAACATTGCCACGCGACCGGCAAACCAGATTACAGCCAATAAGGTCACGAATGAGGCAGGCGCCATCTTGCCCTTCGTCCAGTTGGGAACGGCCGTTAAGAAGAAGCCGCCAAGAGCAGCGGTCCCGTATCCGAAGATCATCTCGTGGGAGTGCCACGCAGATATCGACATGTCGCCCGGAAGAACCAACGGGGCGTTAGGCATTGCAAGCGACACCGTCCAAAGCGCGATAACGACAAAGCCGAAAATACCTGCTGCGAGGAAAAAGAACCGAAATCCCTCGGTAAAGAGCTGACGAAACTGCGACATGATTGGAACCTGATCAATAATGAAATCTATGGCGCAGTATCTGCTCCCCGGTTGCAAGAACCTTGACCGAAATCAAAGCAATCCACGCGAAACGGAAATAAAACCCAACACAACCTAGGAAAATGAGCGCGCTATGAGCACCGACACCAGCAGAATTTGGCCACTTTGGAAATTTGCCGTGGTCTTTTATCCGTTTGCTTCAACTGCGGCGGCGATCAATATCTTTATGGTGTTCTTGTTGCTTCAGGCACTGGGCATCGTGGCGATTTCGCCCGTGGTCGCGCTTATCTTTGGGCTGGTCACGGGGCCGTATTTTAGCTGGCTCGCGGCCAAATGGATACGCGGCCTTATCATGGAAGCAGAGCGCAAACCTGGTTAGCGGCTCAATTCCTGCTCTAACCGCTGTTTTGCTATGGCTTCGTTCTTTTCGTCGCGGGTCTTTTCGAATAGCGACTCTTCGACATAATCCAAATGCGCGGTCGTCGCTTGCCGCGCTGCCTCTGGGTCACGGTTCTGAATGGCGCTATTGATGGCGCGGTGCTGCTCAAGGATAGTGTCGCGTGTTGTGCGTTGCTTGAACATGACCTGCCGATTGTAAAACACACCTTCACGCAGTAGCGCATACATCGCCCGCATCATGTGAAGCATCACAGTATTGTGGCTCGCCTCGATGATTGCGAGGTGAAACTCCGCATCAAGCGCGGCTTCTTCTGTTGGGTTGCGCTTTGAGTGGGCCGCTTCCATCTTGCGGAAAATCGCGTCAATCACCTTGAGGTCTGTCTCCGACCCGTTGCCCGCGGCGCGCTCTGCGGCGAGCCCCTCCATATCCCGTCTGAACGAAACGTAATCGAAAAACGCATCATCATGGCGGCCGAAAAGCTGGACCAAAGCGCTGGAGAAAGCGCTTCCAAGACTTTCGGAAACGTAGATTCCGGCCCCCGCCTTGCTTGTCAGAAGGCCCGCATCCTGCAACTCTGAAATTGCTTCGCGCAAGGATGGGCGCGATACACCCATGCGCTCTGCCAATTCGCGCTCCGCAGGGAGCCTTTCGCCGGGCCTAAGAATCCCGCGCAGGATAAGCCGCTCAATCTGAACGACAACGGATTGCGAAAGTTTTTCGGATTGGACTTTTTGAAATGGCATCGGCGGTTGCCCCTCTGGAATTGGTAAAAATATATGACCAGTGAGGGGAGAGGACAACCGTAAACCTGACGCGCCGCCTTAGAGCGCATCAGGAAATAGCTTCGTAAACTTGTTAGGCGTTAGGCCGGATAACGATTTCAACACGGCGGTTCTGGGCGCGGCCTTCTTCGTTGAGGTTGCTGGCAACGGGCTGGTCTTCACCATAGCCAACCGCCGAAATGCGTCCCGGTGCAACGCCATCAGATTGCAATATCCGCGATACCGCGGAAGCGCGTTCCTGTGAGAGAGTCAGGTTGTAATCCGCCGCGCCGACGTTGTCTGTGTGGCCCGCAATTAGAACGGTAGAGTCCGGATAATTCCGCAGGTTAGCAGACAGTGCGCCAAGATCGCCATAGAGCGAAGATTTCACAACCGAGCTATCAGTATCAAACAAGATTCCTTGCGGCATCAGAACGATAAGTTCGTTGCCAGTGTTGGTTACGGTGATTTCGTCATTCGCCAAGGAGGCTTCAAGCTCGCGTTTTTGTTTATCAAGCTGTTGCCCGACCAAACCACCAACAACTGCACCCGCAACTGCGCCTGCTGCAATGCTTGTTGCGTCTTTGCTTCCGATTGTGGAGCCGATCAAACCACCAAGAGCCGCGCCAAGCGCGACGCCACCGGTTGTCTTTGGGTTGGCCGCCGGCTGGCCCGTGATGTATGCGGGATCAGTACAGCCAGCAAGTGCCGCAACGGCCGCACCTGCAAGTGTGAGTTGAATCTTTTTTTGCATTATTTCTGCCTTTTGTCTGCTCTGGCTGAATTACAGCAGAAAAGTTGCAAAAGTGAAAGAATGCAAACTTATTTCTCGGCGAAGTGATGCCATATGTTGGAAATTAACGGGCGACTTTGCTGCTTTGCCCCTCATTGAGGGCGGTTTCATAAGCCAGCATCGCCCGTTTGACGGGCAATCCCCAATGGTATCCACCCAGCCCGCCGGATTTGCGCAATGCGCGATGGCAGGGGATGATCCAACTCACCGGATTTCGTCCAACGGCTGTACCAACGGCGCGAACGGCCTTTGGGCTGCCGACACGTGTGGCGATTTCGGAATATGTGGTGACGTGGCCGGATGGAATATTAAGCAGCGCCTCCCAGACTTTGATCTGAAATGGCGCGCCGAGCAGGTGTAGGTTTGCTGTTCCGTTTTGTTGGAAGGCGGCCTCGACCCATGCTGAAATGCGTTCCGGAGCTTCGCGCAGGACGGCGTTAGGCCAACGGCTTGCAAGGTCTGCGAAGGTCTCGTCGCGCGGGATTTCATCGGCGAACCCAAGGCCGCAAAGCCCCTTGTCCGTTCCCATTGCGAGGCAATCCCCAAAGGGGCTTTCAAACCACCCCCAGTAAACAGTTAGCCCGTCACCTTTGCGCGCAAATTCACCGGGGCTCATTGCTTCCCATTTGATGAAAAGGTCGTGCAGGCGCCCGCTTCCTGAAAGGCCGACTTCATTCACGACATCGAGGGTTGTGAACCGCTTTTGCAGCAACGCCTTTGCGTGGCCGAGCGTAAGGTATTGCTGATAGCGTTTTGGAGAAACACCGACCCAAGCTGAGAACACCCGTTGCAAATGCGCGGGGCTCATCCCGACCTCTCGCGCCAGATCGTCCAGCGCGAGGGGGGTACCTCCGGCGGCATCAACAGCCTCAATCGCGCGTTTAATGACGCCGTAATGATAGCTGGTTTCGATGTCGATCTTGGTCATTTGCAGCTCCTTTGCTCACAGAATAGGCAAATGCCGCAGAACGTCGATCCATTTCTTGCGCAATTCTGTCTGTTCTGTCCTTGCCCGTTTGGGCACAAACATGCATACCCTGCGCCCATGGCAAAACAGATGACCTATCACCAGATCGTCGAGATATTTGAGCGATTTCAAGAGGCGGAGCCGGAGCCGAAGGGCGAGTTGGATCACACCAACGCCTATACGCTTGTGGTGGCTGTTGCTCTTTCGGCGCAAGCGACGGATGTGGGCGTCAACAAGGCCACAAAAGAGCTGTTCAAGATCGCCGACACGCCGCAGAAAATGCTCGACCTTGGTCTTGAGGGGCTGACTGAGCATATCAAGACAATTGGCCTTTACCGCCAAAAGGCTAAAAACGTCATCCGCATGAGCGAAATTCTGGTGAACGATTACGGCGGAGAAGTTCCTTCGTCGCGGGCCGCACTAGAGTCGCTGCCCGGTGTTGGGCGCAAAACCGCGAATGTTGTTTTGAATATGTGGTGGCATCTCCCGACCCAAGCGGTTGATACGCATATTTTCCGTTTCGGGAACCGTTCTGGTGTCGCTCCGGGCAAAGACGTTGTGGCCGTCGAGCGCGCAATCGAAGACAACATCCCCGCTGAATTCCAGCGCCATGCACATCACTGGATGATTCTGCATGGGCGCTATACCTGCAAAGCCCGTAAACCGATGTGCGGCACCTGCCTTATTCGGGACCTTTGCGCTTTCGAGGACAAAATCTATGACTAAACAATACAAAACCGTCGGCATCGGAAACGCGATTGTCGATGTGATCTCGCACGCAAACGACAGTTTCCTCGATATCATGGGTATCGAGAAGGGCATCATGCAGTTGGTGGAGCGCGAACGCGCCGAAGTCCTTTACGCTGCTATGGAAGATCGCGTTCAAACTCCGGGCGGCTCGGTTGCAAATACGCTGGCGGGGCTTGGTGCTCTTGGCCTCAAGACAGCATTCATCGGGCGGGTACACAACGACGCGCTTGGCCGTTTCTATGCCGATGAACTTACCAAAGGCGGGACGGATTTCGTCAATGATCCTGTAGCTGACCAAAACATGCCAACATCACGTTCTATGATTTTTGTGTCCGAAGATGGCGAACGCTCGATGAATACATACCTCGGCATTTCAGCGGACCTTGGTCCTGATGATGTCTCGGAAGAGGTTGTTGCCGATACGGAGCTGCTGTTCCTTGAAGGTTATCTCTTTGACAAACCCAAGGGGAAAGAAGCATTCGAGCTTGCCGCGAAAACCTGTCAGCAGGCGGGCGGCAAAGCGGGTATCGCGCTGTCGGACCCTTTCTGCGTGACGCGCCATCGTGAGGATTTCCGTCGTCTATCGCGTGAGTTGGATTTCGTGCTGGGCAACGAGCAAGAGTGGCTTGAGCTTTACCAAACCGATGATCTGGAATCGGCGCTTCGCCATGCGGTTCAGGAGTGCGGGTTGGTGGCGTGCACCCGTTCTGGTTCCGAAGTTGTTGTGCTTCACAAAGAAGATCAGGCTGTGATTCCGGTAAATCGCGTGGTGCCAGTGGATGCAACCGGCGCGGGCGATCAATTTGCCGCCGGGTTCCTTTATGGCATCGCAACCGGACAGAGCCTCGACGTCGCTGGTAAAATGGGTTGTATCGCCGCCGCTGAGGTCATCAGCCATGTTGGCCCACGGCCACAAGAAGACGTAAAGGCGCTCTTTTCCGCAGCAGGTCTTTAGGCCGCTTTCCCTTTCGCGAATTGCCGTTACACTGCGCACTCGTGAGGAGAAGCGCGGGGAGGCGATATGCACGTTTTGATAATTGGTGCGGCCGGAATGGTCGGCCGCAAGCTGGTCGATCGATTGGTGGCAGACGGTGGCCCCGCAGGGGCGGAGCTCACCAAACTTACGTTGGCCGATGTCGTGCGCCCAGAATTTCCAGCGGCTTTTGCCGGAGATGTAAGCACGCTCGAGGTCGATATTGCGGACCCAGCAACGGCCCCGCGGTTGGTGCAGGAACGACCAGATGTGATATTTCACCTTGCCGCGGTTGTCTCGGGTGAGGCGGAAGAGAATTTCGACAAGGGCTATGCGATAAATCTCGAAGGGTTTCAGCATCTCTTGCACGCGATTGAGCGGCAATCGATTGAGGCTCCATATGTGCCGCGCCTGGTCTTTACGTCATCGATCGCTGTTTTTGGCGCGCCTTTCCCTGATGTGATTGGTGATGATTTCCTCATGGCACCACTAACAAGCTATGGGACGCAAAAAGCGGTTTGTGAGCTGCTGCTGAATGACTTCTCGCGCAAAGGGCTGGTTGATGGCGTTGGTATCCGTTTGCCGACGATCTGTATCCGCCCAGGAAAACCGAACCTCGCGGCGAGTGGTTTCTTCTCTAACATTTTGCGCGAACCATTGGTGGGACAAGAAGCCATTCTTCCTGTCGATCGCGACGTCATGCATTGGCACGCCAGCCCTCGCGCGGCGGTCGGGTTTCTGCTTCATGCAGCAGCAATCGACACGGGGCCGCTTGGCGGGCGGCGGTGTTTGAGCATGCCGGGCGTTGCGGCGACGGTGCAGGAACAGATCGACGCGCTTGAACGCGTTGCAGGGACCAAAGCGACTCGGCTGATCAAATACCAGCCAGACGAAAAGATTGCGCGTATTGTTGCAGGATGGCCCCGCGCATTTGATCCGCAACGCGCGTTGGCGCTCGGGTTTGAAGCCGAGAGTAATTTTGATGAGATCATCCAAGCCCATATCGAAGATGAACTTGGCGGCAAGATCGCTTGATGCTGTTACACGCTGCGCTGTGACAGAAGCTCGTGAAAACGCGCAGGGCCAATGTTTGAGCCACACGCCACAAGCGCCACGTTTTTGCCTGCAAGATGCTCGTGCAATGGTCCGGTTGCCGCTGCTGTCGTCGCTGCACAAGCGGGTTCAGCCACGATTTTCAGCCCATCATAAAGCAGCCCCATCGCGTTGATGAGCGCCTGATCGTCAACGCATATCATCTGGTCAACATGGTCTTTGGCGAGCGAAAATGAGTAGGACTGTGCTGAAGGCGCACCAAGGCTGTCAGCGATTGTTTGTACCTTTTCGATGGCTTGCGGTGTGCCTTCGGCAAAGCTCCTGGTCATCGTGTCCGCGCCAAACGGCTCTACTCCGATTACTTCACAGGATGGGTTGATGAGCTTAACAGCACGCGAAATGCCGCTGATCAAGCCGCCGCCACCTACTGGGACGACAACCGCGTCGAGCTCGGTGATATCTTGCATAATCTCGAGCCCGCAGGTCGCGGCTCCGAGTGTCATATATGGGCTTTCAAACGGATGTAGCGCCGTGGCTCCTTTCGCCGCGAGCTCTTCCATGCGCGCCACGCCCGTAGCTATATCTTCAGCAAGCTCAACCTCCGCGCCAAGCGAACGGCATCCTTCGATGCGGGCGGGATCGGTGGCTTTGGGCATGATGACTCGGGCGCGGATGCCGAATTTTTTCGCACCATAAGCAACAGCGAGGGCATGATTGCCGCCGCTCACCGCTACAAAGCCAGCCTCTTTTTCTTTGCTACTTGCGGCCATGATGGCCAGTAACACACCGCGCGCCTTAAATGTCCCGGTTTCCTGAAACAATTCAAGCTTGGTAGAAACCTTTGCCCCATTGGGAAGGGCAGGGATGCGGTCGTGGCTCAGGCGCACGACTGGTGTGCGGATGATCTGGCCAGCGAGAATTTCGCTTGCTGCTTTGATTTCGTCGAGCGTTGGGGCGTTTGGCATATTATTGACCGAGCTTTGCATGGATTTCGTCAAGGTCGATTTCACCCGTCGGCATTTTGTTTGCGGGGTTCTCGAAATCATATTTGAACAGGCGGAAATCGCGTTTGTAGATCTCAAACATTAGATGCATCGACAGGTCGTCGAAATAATCTTCAACCGGATGCAAACGTTTGGGGCCGTGGCCTTCGCTCTCATTAAAACGCGGAATTTCGGCAAGATTGACGGCATGTGGCGTTTCGATTGCGTCGATCACCCGCTGCATCCCTTCGTTAAAGTTTTCGGTGTGGACAATGGCGTCGTACTGCCCACCATTCTGAATCAACGTTGAGACATGCCCAGATGTGGCAGACCAATGAATGTCCGGATCCATCGGTCGACGCCAGCGAATGGTGTCCCGTGCAAAAAGCAGGAAACGGCGGAAGCTCTTGATTTGGTCAAATTCAAACCCTGTGTCTGGGCTGCCAACTTCGATCCCGTACTTCTGGGCCAGCAGAGGCACCAAATTGCCGCGATAGCGTTTGCCGTTGCGCTGGATACCGCAAATCTTGTCAAAGAAAGACGAAAGGATGCGCGTGTAAGGGTTGCGCACACAGGTAAAGGTATAGCTCTTGTGAGTGGTGATATTCGTTTCGATCAGCGCTTGGCTATCTTCGAACGCCCATTTGTGCATGCCGCTGGTTGCGTCATGAATGTCACCGTCGAAAAATTCGCCATTGTCAGAGTAATACATGATCTGACCAATGGTTGAGCAGGCGCATTTAGGCACCACGCGATACACGACGCTCTCGCTCTCGGTCATCCAGACACCGGGAAAGCCCATATGAAAATGCCTCCGTAAACTCTCGGCGTTTGCCAACACACCGAGATTAATTTCGCTTATGAGATCAAAGAAATGCTGTTTATTCAACGTCTCTTGGCGTTAAACAGGAAAACAATCAAGACTTTCGCATGCGCAGGTTCGCAATATGGCAAAAATAGCCTTCATACTTTTATGTCATAAAGACCCGGATGCCATTATCCAGCAGGCTCTCCAGCTTACGGCGGCTGGCGATTATATGGCGATCCATTTTGATGCAAGCGCCAGCTCAGAGGCATATCAACAGCTTCGCTCGGCGCTCGATGGAAATCCGAATGTCGTTTTTGCAAAGAAGCGGATCAAATGTGGCTGGGGCGAATGGTCTTTGGTGCAAGCTACGCTTAATGCCATCGAAAGCGCCACGGTGGCCTTTCCGCGCGCGACCCATTTTTACATGCTGTCAGGCGACTGTATGGCGATTAAATCCGCCGCCTATGTCCATACCTATCTTGATGATCGGGATGCGGACTTCATTGAATGCTATGATTTTTTCGAAAGCGACTGGATCAAAACGGGCCTCAAAGAAGACAGGCTTCTCTACCGCCATTTTCTCAATGAGCGGAACAACAAACGGGCATTCTATGCCTGTTTGGATCTTCAAAAGAAGCTGGGACTTAAGCGCGAAATTCCGGCCGATATACAGGTGCAGATCGGGAGCCAGTGGTGGTGTCTGAGGCGGCGGACCATCGAGTGGATTCTCGACTTCACCCGCCAGCGCAAAGACGTCATGCGGTTTTTCAAAACAACATGGATTCCGGACGAAACCTTTTTCCAAACGCTTGTGCGGCATTTGGTGCCTGCCCAAGAAATCGAATGTCGAACGCTGACGTTCCTGATGTTCTCAGATTACGGCATGCCCGTTACGTTTTATAACGATCACTACGACATGCTGCTCGGGCAGGATTTCTTGTTCGCACGTAAAATTAGCCCCGAAGCTGATGAGCTCAAAAAACGCCTTGGGGCGCTTTATGCGAGCGAGCGGGAGGATTTCATTGTCTCGAACGAGGGGCAGAATCTCTTTCGTTTCCTGACAGGGCGTGGGCGCGAAGGGCGGCGGTTTGCGCCTCGGTTCTGGGAGTCTGAGGCAACACTCGGGCGCGGTCGGGAATTGATGATCATCGCGTGCAAAAAATGGCACGTGGCGAAGCGGCTGGCCGAAAGCATCCGCAATAGCACCAACTACCCTGTTGTCGATTATCTCTTTAACGAAGAGCATACCCCCCTGCCGGATATTGGCGGCATCCAAGCGTCGCTTGAAAAACGTACCCGCCATCGGCGCGCGCTGACGCGGATGTTGTTTGATTACTATGAAACCGATCGCATGGTGATCTGTATGGATACGAGTAACATTGAACTCATCCATGATTTCTATGCCGACCGCAGCAAAACAAAGCTGCTCGAGATCGAGTGTAGCTTTTCCGAGGACTACTTACATGGGCACGCCATCAGAGTAGGGCTTCTTGGAGAGCAGGCAGCAGAGGAGACTTTTGCACGATTACTTCCCACAATCCGGCAAGATATTCACCACGAAGTTGACCGCATTCGCGATGAGGAATTCGCCGATCACTATCGGCTTCGAGAGGACGCCTTGCCCGAAGCAAACGCGCAAGCGTTGTCGGATTTCCTTGATATCCCGATGGAACGCGCTCTAGATATTGCCAAAACCGAACACTTGTTTGTCGACTAACAAACAAAACCGCAAGAAGGAGCCTAACCATGGCATACGCATACGATCCTGAAAATATTTTTGCCAAAATCCTGCGCGGTGAGATTCCAAGCACTAAGGTTACTGAAACAGAGCATAGCTTTGCGTTTCGCGATATCACCCCACAGGCGCCCGACCATGTGTTGGTAATTCCGAAAGGGCCATACGTTTGCTTTGACCACTTCGCGCTTGAGGCAAGCGACGCCGAAATTATTGACTTCAACCGTACGGTTGGCGAGATTTGCAAAGAGCTTGGCGTGCAACCAGGCGAGGGTGGCAATGGCTATCGTCTAATTGCGAACTCGGGCGAGGCCGCCGTGCAAGAGGTACCGCACATGCACGTGCATATTCTTGCAGGACGTCCGCTTGGTCGGATGCTCAACCCAGCTTAAACAAATCAGGAGCCGGATTTGCTGCTTGTGAGGCTCACGAAAACCTCCTCAAGGTCCGGCTCTTCGCTTCTGACATCCTTGATCGTTACATTCTCGCGGCTCAGCGCGCCAAAAATGCTGTTGGCGCTGGTTGTGCCGCTTGAATAGGTGAAGGCAAGGCTTCCGTCGGCGCGTTTTTCCAGCTCTGTACCTGCGGGTGCGGCAAGGCCGGTTACTTCGGTCTCGGGTGTGATCACCAAAGTCTTGCGATCGAGCCGCCCTAGGAGAGCGGGTGTCTTATCCTGAACGATAACCTCGCCGTGGTTGATAATGGCGATCTCGTCACACATATCCTCGGCCTCTTCGAGGTAATGTGTTGTCAGGATGATCGTCACGCCCTGTTCATTCAGCTTGCGTACGTTATCCCAAAGCATCTGGCGGATTTCGATATCGACGCCCGCTGTTGGCTCGTCCAGAACCAGAACATCAGGATGATGCACCAGTGCTTTGCCCAAGAGGAGCCTGCGGCGCATCCCGCCAGAGAGCGTGCGCGCATAGGCATCCGCTTTGTCGGTGAGGCCGATCATAGCGAGGATCTCATCGCTTGTTCGTTTCGACTTTGGAATGCCATAAAGACCCGCCTGAACTTCAAGCGCCTCGCGTGGCGAAAAGAAGGGATCGACGTTTAATTCCTGTGGCATCACCCCTATTGAAGCGCGGGAATGGCGCGGGTTGGTGTCTTGATCAAAGCCACAGATGTTGATCTGCCCTTCGGTTTTCGTAACCAAACCCGCGAGGATATTGATCAATGTCGATTTCCCCGCGCCGTTGGGGCCGAGTAGTCCAAAAATGCTTCCCTTTGGAATCGCCAGATCAATTCCCTTGAGCGCTGTTTTCGGAGGTTGGTTGCCATGTGCGGCATAGGTCTTTTTAAGACCGGAAATTTCGATGGCATTCTCAACCATTTGGCGCTCTTTCGTCGGGTTTTCGATCTTGCCCCTATGGCGTGGATCGCTATCATGCGCCAGACTTAAGCCCGAAGCGCGCCTTCGACAAGCCATACGGAGCCACTATGACAATTGAAGCCCCCGAAACCGAGATCGTTGAGAAATCCCGCGTTGCCTGTGATGGCGGCGAAGGAGCACTTGGCCATCCGCGCGTGTGGCTGAGTATTCCCGAGGAGAGTGGCTTTGTCGAATGTGGCTATTGCGACAAGAAATTCATTCTCAAAGGTGGCCCTGCAGACTCCTAAACCCGCCTGTTTCGGGTGGCGTAGCGCGGTCAAACATGTAAAACTTTTCCGGCATTGAATTCGGGAAGGGCGTAGCATGGGTTTGGCTTTTGGCAAGGGGTGTCATCTTCACCTCATTGATGGTTCGGCATTCATCTTTCGCGCCTACCACGCGCTGCCGCCGCTGACCCGCAAATCCGATGGCCTGCCGATTGGTGCAGTGGCCGGATTTTGTAACATGCTGTTCAAGCAGGTCGAGGACAACAAAGGCCCCGACGCGCCCACGCACGTTGCAGTAATCTTTGACCATTCCGGAAAATCCTTCCGCAACGACATCTACGACAAATACAAAGCCAACCGCCCGCCAGCGCCAGAAGACCTGCGTCCGCAGTTCCCGCTCACGCGTGATGCCACACGGGCCTTTAACATTGCCTGTATCGAGATCGAAAATTTCGAGGCCGATGACATTATCGCCACGCTCGCCCGTCAAGCCGATGAGGCCGGTGGGCGTTGTACAATTATTTCAAGCGACAAGGATATGATGCAGCTTGTAGGCGGCGGCGTTGAAATGCTCGACGTTATGAAAAACCGCCGCATTGACCGCGAGGGTGTTGAGGAGAAATTCGGTGTCGGGCCCGAACGAGTTGTTGATGTTCAGGCGCTCGCAGGGGATTCGGTTGATAACGTCCCTGGGGCGCCGGGAATTGGGATCAAGACAGCCGCGCTTTTGATTAACGAGTATGGCGACCTTGAAACGTTGCTGGACCGCGCCGAAGAGATCAAACAGCCCAAGCGCCGTCAGACCCTGATTGATAATCGCGAGTTGATCGAAGTTTCCAAACGGCTTGTGAAGCTCGATACGCATATGGACCTCGATTTCACCCTTGATGATTTTGAGGTGAGGGAGCCTGAGCCAGAGGCGCTCCTTGGCTTCCTTTCCGAGATGGAGTTCCGCACGCTCACCAAGCGCATTGCCGATAATCTTGGCGTTGAGCCGCCCGCGCCCAAAGAGGTTGCCGAAACCGAAGAGGCGCAACCGGTTGAGGCCATTCCGTTTGAGCCCGAAAGCTATGAGTGCGTCTCTGATGCGGCCGCGCTTGAGCGTTGGATTGACAAAATATATGGGCGTGGTTGGGTTGCGGTTGATACAGAAACAACCGGCCTGAACGAGATGACCGCTGATCTCGTTGGTATTTCGCTGTGTGTCGAAGCAGGAGAGGCCTGCTATATTCCGCTCGCGCACCGTGCCAATGCTGGCGATGACCTCTTTGCAGATGATACGCTCGCAGATGGTCAGATGCAGATGGAGAATTGCCTCGACCTCCTGCGGCCGATGCTTCAAGACCCGTCGATCTTGAAAATCGGCCAAAATATGAAGTACGACGCCAAAATTTTTGCGCGCTACGGTGTCAATGTTGCTCCGATTGATGACACGATGTTGATGTCATATGCGATGAATGCAGGCGTGCATAATCATGGCATGGATACGCTTTCGCAGCGCTATCTTGATCATACGCCGATCCCGATTAAATCGCTCTTGGGAACAGGCAAATCCGCGATTACTTTTGACAAGGTTCCGGTGGAGGAGGCCGTGAAATATGCGGCCGAGGATGCGGATATCACTCTGCGCCTTTGGCAGCTGTTCAAACCGCAGCTTCACCGCAAGAAGGTCACCACCGTCTATGAAACGCTAGAACGTCCGTTGGTGCCGGTTTTGGCCGAGATGGAGATGAATGGCATCAAGGTTGACCGCGATACCCTTAGCCGAATGTCCAACGCCTTTGCCCAGAAAATGGCGGGTCTTGAGGCGGAGATTCACGAGATGGCGGGTGAGACGTTTAATGTCGGCTCTCCGAAGCAGCTTGGTGAAATCCTTTTTGACAAGATGGGCATTGAAGGCGGCAAGAAGGGGAAAACCGGCGCATATGCAACTGGCGCGGATATCCTCGAAGACCTCGCGGCGGAGGGCCATGATTTGCCCGCGCGTGTTCTGGATTGGCGGCAGTTGAGCAAGCTCAAGTCAACTTATACTGACGCCCTTCAAACTCACATCAACCCTGATACGGGGCGGGTTCATACGTCTTATTCCATCGCGGGCGCCAACACAGGGCGATTGGCTTCGACCGATCCGAACCTGCAAAACATCCCGATCCGTACCGAAGAAGGCCGCCGTATCCGTGAGGCGTTTGTCGCTGATGAAGGAAAGCGCCTGATTAGCCTCGACTATAGCCAGATCGAGCTTCGGATTTTGGCGCATATCGCGGGTATCGAAACGCTTCAGCAGGCGTTCAAGGATGGCCACGACATCCACGCGATGACCGCAAGCGAGATGTTTGACGTGCCGCTTGACGAAATGACACCCGATATTCGCCGACAGGCTAAGGGTATCAACTTTGGTGTGATTTACGGCATTTCTGGTTTTGGCTTGGCGCGCAACTTGCGTATTCCGCGCAAAGAAGCGCAAGGGTTCATTGATCGCTATTTCGAGCGTTTCCCTGGCATTCGCGCCTATATGGACGAAACCGTGAAGTTCGCCAAAGAGAACACCTATGTTCAAACGCTCTTTGGCCGCAAAATCAACACGCCGGAAATCAATGCCAAGGGACCGCACGCCGGTTTTGCCAAACGCGCCGCGATCAATGCGCCCATTCAGGGGACCGCCGCCGATGTGATCCGCCGCGCCATGATCCGTATGCCAGATGCAATTAACGGCCTTCCGGCCAAGATGTTGCTACAGGTTCATGACGAACTGATTTTCGAAGTGGATGAAGCGGCTGTCGATGACACGATCAAAGTTGTGCGCGATGTGATGGAAAGCGCCTCGCTTCCAGCGGTCAAACTTGATGTGCCACTTTTGGTTGATGCAGGGCAGGGCGCGAATTGGGCCGAGGCGCATTAAGCTAGGTTGCCGAGCTAAGGCGACGGCTTACATTTTTCAATGCGGTAGAAATCCGCCATGGTCTTGCCGCGCTCCGTTTCAAACGGGGCGCCCTCGGTTAGGTATAAAATGCGATCAAGTCGGAACATCCGAAAATCATTCCGAAGTTCGCACCATCCGACCAACGTCCAGACCCGCCCCCAAAACCACAACCCGAGCGGGCGAACAACTCGGGTGCTTCGGGTGCCATCGGCGGTTTCATAGAGCATTTCGAGTTTCGCGCGAGTGTTAACGGCGGCTTCAATCCGGTCGATCTGAGCGCGCTCTTCGTCAGTAAACCAGAACGGATTGGGCGCGAAAATTTGAACGTTCTCCGCTTCTTTCCGCGCGTCATCTGGCAAGACCGCTTCGATTTTGGCAAGGGCTTCTTCTGCAGCCAACGCCATCGATGCGCCGCCCCATGCGCGCAGCATGCGTGCCCCTGCGACAAGTGCGGTGATCTCTTGGGTGTTGAACATCAGGGGCGGTAGGTCATACCCCTCGCGCATTAGGTATCCGACGCCAGCTTCGCCATCAATCGGGACGCCGGAGCCGATGAGGTCGGCAATATCGCGGTAAATCGTGCGCTCGCTGACCTCAAGTCGTTCGGCCAAGACGTGTGCCGTAAGTAGCCGACCGCCCCGCAGATACTGCACAATCTGAAAAAGGCGGTCGGCGCGTCTCATTAGGCGGCCAATTCAAAGATGCCGATGGAATTGCCGTCTGGGTCGAGCATGTATTGGAAACGCCCCGATGGAATCGTCACCGGTTCGCCAACAATTTCACCACCAGCGTCAAAAGCGCGTGCGACTGTGGCTTCCAGATTATCCGGCGCATTGAGGTGGATAGTCCCGCCTGTTCCTTTCTCGGCTGGTTTCCCCACGTAGATGTGGCCCGAAGAGTCTGTGTCCCCCTCATGAGGGAAAAAGGCGATCTCTCCGCCATCGAACTCTGTTGGCTCGAGTTTGGTGTTGAATACAGCGCTATAGAACTTCACGCCTTTGTTCAGATCAGTCACAGGGATTTCGCACCATACGAGGGCATTTGTTACGGTATCAGACATTTGAATTATCCTTTGTTGAAATTTCCGATACCCATGTTCTGACATACCCCTCCTGACAGCATAGTGTCAGGAGCGTTTCGCGAAATACAGGTTTTTCAAATGTCTTTTGATGGCATAATCGGGAAGAATGTGCCGGAAGACCACAGCCCGAACCAGCTTTTCCCTTCAACATCATGGTGTTGGCCAAGATCAATCAGCCGATAGAAGCTCTTGCGGTCTATCAGCGCCTCAAGGTTGGCGCGGACAAGGATGTAGGGCGATGGCTCTTTTGTGTCAGGATCAAAGGACACGCGGATCGGATTTTCGGCGCTCGCCACAACCGTATCGCCTACATGGGTTTCAAAGGTCAAAACTTGTGCCTCTCCATCGCCTTCGGCGTTGAAATCAATCGCCACGAAGGGCGCATCATCAACTTGAATCCCGACCTTCTCAACGGGGGTCACAAGGAAGTAATCATCCCCATCTTTGCGGATGATCGAGGAAAATAGCCGCACAAGCCCCGCGCGGCCAATTGGGGTCCCGAGGTAGAACCATGTTCCATCCCGCGCGATCCTCATGTCGAGGTCTCCACAAAACGGTGGATTCCAGAGATGAACTGGCGCGGGCCCCTTTTTCGTTGCGGCGCGCGCAGCCGTTTCAAGCGACGCAGCAGTGGCTTTAGGCGCGTCCGATGACGCAGATTTCACAATCTTTTCATCTGGTTTTGCTTTTGTCATTTGTACACCACCGCGTTTTTGGCCTTTAATGCAGTATATAGTTTAAGCCGGAGTCATTCCATGTCCGATACCGAGAATCTTGTTGCCGAAATCGAAGCCCTCTCTGCGCAGCTAGCGAAGGCAAAAGCGAGCCTGACACAGCGATTTATCGGGCAGGAGCGGGTGGTTGATCTGGCGCTTGCAGCTCTGCTCTGTGGGGGGCACGCGCTTTTGGTTGGCTTGCCGGGGCTTGGAAAGACGCGCCTTGTTGAGTCGCTTTCGACGATCATGGGCCTCACGGGTAATCGCATTCAGTTCACGCCAGACTTGATGCCCGCGGATATTCTCGGTTCTGAAATACTGGATACAAATGCCGCCGGAGAACGAGCGTTCAAATTCGTACCGGGGCCGATTTTTTGTCAGCTTCTTATGGCTGACGAGATCAACCGCGCCAGCCCGCGTACCCAATCTGCCTTGCTTCAGGCGATGCAGGAAAAGCAGGTGACAATCGCAGGGCAGGAGCGCGCACTTGATGCGCCCTTCCACGTGTTGGCTACGCAGAACCCGATCGAGCAGGAGGGGACATATACGCTCCCCGAAGCGCAGCTTGATCGCTTCCTTGTTCAAATCAACGTTAATTATCCGGACCGCCACACAGAGCGAGAGATCGTCCTTGCCACGACGGGCATAGAGGATGGGCAAGTGGAACAGGTGTTTACGGCTTCTGATCTTGTTGCGGCGCAAACCTTGCTGCGTCGGATGCCTGTAGGCGAGTCTGTGGTTGAATTGATCCTTAGCCTCGTGCGCTCCTGTCGTCCTGAGGATGAAACCGCGCCGGAGTTCGTGCGGGACGCAGTTGCGTGGGGGCCCGGGCCACGTGCGGCACAGGCGTTGATGATGGTTGTTCGAGCGCAGGCCTTGCTTGAAGGGCGTCTTGCCCCGACGGCGGAGGATGTATTGCGCATGGCCGAGCCCGTTTTGCAGCACCGCATGGCGCTTGGCTTTGGCGCGCGGGCGCAGGGCGTGACGCTCGAAGAAGTGATCGGGAAGGCTGCGGACGTGATAGGTGCGCAGACGCGCGCGGCATGAGTTCCGAGCCGCTCAGATTCAGGCAGCGGGCCGAAGAGCTCGCCGCCCCGCTCCCCGGCTTACTGGCCGAGGCGGAGCATCTCGCGGCGACCATCCAGATGGGTGAGCATGGCCGCCGCCGTAGCGGCGCAGGCGATGAATTCTGGCAATACCGCCCTGCAATGCCGGGCGATCCGGTGCGACTGATTGATTGGCGGCGTTCGGCGCGGTCTGACATCCATTTCGTTCGCCAACGCGAATGGCAAGCGATGCAATCGGTGCGCTTTTGGGCAGATCCCTCGCAGAGCATGAATTTCGCCAGCTCCAAAGACCTCACCACAAAGGCGCGTCGTGCGCGACTGCTTGTTATGGCGACGGCGATCCTGCTTCAGCGCGGCGGCGAACGTGTTGGTCTGCTGGGTGATGCTAACCCGCCAAGCGCAAATAAAGCCGCGCTTCTTCGTATGGCGGAAACACTGTTTGTTATGGGGTCAGAAGCGGAATACGGCGCGCCCGATGCGCCGGAGTTACAATCCAATTCGCAGCTTGTCCTTGTTTCAGATTTCCTAGGCGATCTTGCCTCGCTCGAGCTGGTGATCGAACGCGCAATGGCGCGCGGATTACGCGGCGCGATGGTTCAGGTTCTTGATCCTATGGAGGTCGAGTTTCCCTTTGAAGGCCGAACGGTATTCCAGAGCATCGGAGGCTCTATTCGGTTCGAAACGCAAAAAGCAAATGCCCTGAAATCCCAGTACTACGATCGTTTGAAAGAGCGACAGTTCGAACTTAAGGATTTGGCGAAACGAGCTGGCTGGCTTTTCGAAACCCACCATACCGATACCTCGGCGGCTTCAGCGCTTATGTGGCTCTACCAAGCGCTTGAAAGGGGGAGTTGATGGCTAGTCTGCTTCCCATCAGCTTTGCCTACCCTTGGCTTTTGTTAGGCTTATTGGCGCTGCCGTTGTTGATCTGGCTCTTGCGCGCGGTGCCGCCTGCTCCTGTTTTGCAACGCTTCCCGGCGGTTGGGTTGTTGCTGGGCTTAAAGGACGACGAAGCCCAATCCGACAGAACGCCATGGTGGCTGCTCGCGTTGCGAATATTTGCCTTGGCGGCGGTTATTGTTGGTTTCGCCGGACCCGTCCTTGACCCCAAGACGCCGCCAGCGGAAGGGCGCGGTGATTTGCTTGTTGTGATGGACTCTACATGGGCGAGCGCGGCTGGCTGGAGCCGCACGCGCACGACATTAGAAGCCGAACTTGAGGCCGCAAGCCGCGCTGGGCGGCGCGTTGCTGTTCTTCAATTAACGGATGGAACCACCGAAGCGCCGCAATTCAACACAGCGGAGCATTGGCTTGCGGCTGTGCCGTCGCTAGTTCCACACCCCTATGAGGTTGGTGTTGATCGGGTTCTCGAGCGGATTGAGGGGATCGAAGGCAACGAGCTAGACGTGTTCTGGATGTCGGACGGGCGGAATTGGCAAGGGCGTGAGGATGTTTTGGCCGCGCTGGAGGAGCTTGGCCCCGTGCGCGTTTATGAAACTGGCGCGCCGATATTCGCGCTTGCCGCCGCAGAATTCCAAGATCGTGCTATTACTGTTCCTGTTCTAAGGGATGTTACCGTTTCCGCAGAGGGGCTCTCCGTTGCCGTGATCGGGCCGGACCCGAGCGGCGTTGAGCGCGTGCTGTTGCAAACACCTGTGGAGTTTGATGGCGGGTCTATGGAAACCGAGGTTGTGCTTGAGCTCCCTCCTGAAATTCGCAATCGCATCACCCGTCTAACGCTAACTGGGCAAAACCACGCTGGTGCGGTCTGGCTGTCGGATGATGCGCTGAAGCGGCGCGAGGTTGCTCTCTTCTCTGCGCAATCCGAACAGGAGGCGCTCGCGGTTCTCGACCCGTTGCATTACTTGCGCCAAGCTTTGGTGCCGTCCACTGATCTGATTGATGGCGCAGTTGCCGAAACACTTCTGGCCAATCCGGATGTCGTCATTTTTGCGGATATTGCCCGCCTTGCGGATGAAGACAATGCCGCGTTGATTGAGTGGGTTGAAAAGGGCGGTTTGCTTGTTCGGTTTGCGGGGCCACGCCTTGCGGCAAGTGACCTGAGCCGCGCAGAAGAAGACCCGCTGATGCCCGTTCGCTTGCGTGCAGGAGGACGAACAGTTGGCGGCGCGATGAGTTGGGGGCAACCGCGCGAACTTGCGCCCTTTGCTGCCGAGTCACCCTTTTTCGGGCTAGAAGTGCCTGATGATGTTGCCATAACCGCGCAGGTGATCGCAGAGCCAGACCCTACGCTTTCTGCCCGTGTTCTCGCATCGCTCAAGGATGGCACGCCACTGGTTACGCGCAAAGAGCTTGGCAACGGTCACGTCGTCCTGTTCCACGTCACCGCGAGCGCGCGTTGGTCGACTTTACCGCTCTCGGGATTGTTCGTTCAGATGATGGAGCGGCTGGCGATTTCCAGTCAGGGTATGCCGCTTGAGGAGCAAAAACTGGAAGGTACGGTCTGGACCCCGAAGCAGGTTCTTGATGGGTTCGGCCAAATCGGCTTGCCCTCTGCGGAGCTTGCTGGCGTCAAAGGTGAGCAATTGGCAGAGGCGCCGCTGAGTGCGGAAGTACCGCCTGGCGTTTATACCAGCGAAGACCGCCAAATTGCCCGCAATGTCGGTGTTGATGCAGAGCAGCTCTTGCCGATGGATTGGCCCACGCGAATTCCCGTTGATGGTGTTGTTGTTGAACGACCGCAGCCGTTGAAGGGCATACTTCTCGCTGCGGCGCTTGTCGCGCTTTTGGCGGATGCGCTGGCAGCGCTGATGCTTTCCGGCAAGCTTCGTCGTGAGGTGGTGCATGGCGCTTTCGCTGCCGCAGCGGTTATGCTGTTTGCGGCAGAAGATGCGCGAGCGCAGGAAGAGTTGCCCCCCCTTGACCCCAAGGCTTATGCCGCGACCCGAGAGGTTGTGATGGCCTATGTGGAAACAGGTGACACAGCAGTTGATGAAGTGTCCTATGCGGGGCTGTACGGGCTTGGTCTTGTGCTGAACCTGCGGACATCTATTGAGCCAGCGGAGCCGATTGCGATTGATCTGGAGGAGGATGAGCTTGCGTTCTATCCGATGATTTATTGGCCGATCACGCCGGAACAACCGCTCCCCACGCCCGCAGCCTACGCCAAATTGAACCGCTATATGCAGAAAGGCGGGCTTATCCTTTTTGATACGCGGGACGCGGATCGCGTGTCGTATCGCGGTACTTCTGAAAATGCGCGCAAGCTGCAGCAACTGGCGCGGCAGCTTGATATTCCACCGCTTGAGCCTGTTCCTGATGATCACGTGTTGCGCCGGACATTCTATCTATTGAGTGACCTTCCCGGTCGCTACTACGGGCCGGATGTCTGGGTCGAGGCCGCCCCCGCCGATGCCGAACGCGCCGAGGGGATGCCCTTCCGCAATCTCAACGATGGTGTGACACCTGTTGTGATTGGCGGAAACGATTGGGCCGCAGCTTGGGCCATGACGGAAAACGGCAACCGTATGTTTACCGTTGGTAGAGGCCGAGGCGGCGAACGACAGCGCGAACTGGCATTTCGGTTTGGTGTGAACCTGATGATGCATGTGCTGACAGGTAACTACAAAAGCGATCAGGTGCATGTGCCCGACCTGCTGGAAAGGCTGGGTCAGTGATGCGCGAACAGATCCTATTTGATCCGCTTTTACCGGTTTGGCTTGTTGGTGTGCTTGCCGCTGTTGCTGGGGTTGTACTCGTGATTGCAGCGCTGCGTGGGCTTTCAGGGTGGTGGCTGCGCGGATTGGTGGCTGCAATACTGCTTGGGGCGGTTCTAAACCCGTCGATCCAGCGCGAAAACCGCGAGGCGCTTTCTGATCTGTTGCTCGTGCTCGTTGACAACTCGGCAAGCCAACGTATCTCTGATCGGCCTGATCAAACCGCGGCTGCGCTTGCAGAGGTTCGTGCAAAGGCCGCGGCTTTACCTAATACCGAAGTCAAGGTCGTAACCTTCGAGGAGGCCGAGCAAGATGGCGGCACGCCGATTTTCTCGGCACTCGTGGCTGCGCTCGCGGAACTGCCTCAATCGCGTATCGCGGGGATTATTGCCATAACTGATGGCCGCGCCCATGATATTCCGACACAAGAAGCGTTGACGACATTCGCTTTGCCCGCGCCATTTCAAACTGTCTTAACTGGCCGTAAAAAAGATTGGGACCGCCGCTTCTCTGTGTCCAATGCTCCGGCCTTCGGGATCATTGGCGAGCCTGTTTTGCTCACGCTCAAGGTCGAGGATCAAGGCAACATTCCTGCCGCTGCCGGTGATATGGCGGAGCTGATTGTGTCAATCGACGGTGGCGCGCCCGAAAGTTATCAGGTGCCTGTGGGTGAGGAGCTTGAGGTGCCGCTGGTGTTGAACCACGCAGGGATGAACGTGGTGCAGTTTGAAGTACCCACCGCCGAGGGTGAGTTAACAGACCGTAACAACAGCGCCGTCCTTCAGATTAACGGCGTGCGTGATCGGCTCCGTGTGTTGCTCGTGTCAGGCGAACCGCATCCGGGCGAACGCACATGGCGCAACCTTTTGAAATCTGACAGCTCGGTGGACCTTGTCCATTTCACCATCCTGCGCCCCCCTAATAAGCAAGACGGCGTTCCAGTAAGCGAGCTTTCTCTGATCGCGTTCCCAACGCGGGAACTGTTTCTTGAAAAGATAGATGATTTCGATCTCATCATTTTTGACCGCTATAAGCGGCGGGGTATTTTGCCGTCTGTTTATCTTGAGAACGTGCGCGATTATGCCTTGCGCGGTGGTGCGGTTCTTGTGGCGGCTGGACCTGACTTTGCGTCTGTGGACAGCCTGTTTTACTCGTCGTTGTCAGAAGTCCTTCCCGGAGCGCCGACGTCCCGCTTGATCGAGGAAGAGTTCCTGCCGCGCGTGAGTGAACTCGGGCAGATGCACCCCGTCACCGAAGGGCTTCAAGCTGGCGAAACGCCTGATTGGGGACGCTGGCTTCGTATGATTGAGGTCGCTCCATTTGGTGGGCAAACGATCCTTACGGGCGCAAATGACGCGCCGCTTCTCATGCTTGATCGGGTAGGCGAGGGGCGCATTGCGCTCCTTGCAAGCGATCACGCGTGGCTCTGGCATCGTGGCTTTGATGGGGGTGGACCGCAGTTGGAATTGCTGCGTCGACTTGCCCATTGGATGATGAAAGAGCCAGAGCTTGAGGAGGAGGGGCTTTGGGCCACAGCAATCGGCCAGGAGATGGCAATCACGCGCCGCACACTTGAGCCAGACGCGGCTGAAACTCTCCCACCAGTAACTCTAACGACGCCGAGTGGAGAGGAAATTGCGCTTTCTCTTTCTCAAGCCCGACCAGGGCGGTTCGAGGCGCGGTATTCAAGCGATGAGTTGGGCCTCTATCGCCTGACCCAAGGCGAGCATTCCGCCGTTGTCGCTCTAGGGCCCACAGCGCCACGCGAATTCATCGAGACCGTGGCGTCCGCCGAAGCGCTAGAGCCGCTCTCATCGCAAAATCGCGGCGGCAGTTTCCGCGCAGAAGAGGGTGTACCGGACTTCAGGTTCGTTCGAGAGGGAAGACCTGCAGCAGGGACGAACTGGGCGGGCTTTTGGCAGCGCGAGGCTTTCTTGACCACAGATATTACAGTTCACCCGCTTGCGCCCGCGTGGCTTGTGTTGTTGCTTGCCTCCGCACTCACCCTATGGGGCTGGTTGCGCGAAGGGCGGCGTTAATTACTGGCTAAGCTCTACGGCAAATGGCGGGCTTGTCTCTCCATCCTGCGAGCAGTTGGCAAAAATATAAACCGTTTCGATATCCTCGGGAATGACGACACCAGAGACCGAGCGGGTAAAGGGCTGTTCCGTTTCATGCGGATGGGCCAGCGGGCGGGCGCCAAGCTCTGTGCCATCTTCGGTCCGAACAACCCAGCCATCAACGTAATGATCCCAGCCTGTATCTGGATGTAGGATTGTCACGTCAAAACGCCAGCCGTTTTTACCTTTTTGGGCAACGACCTCGGTGATCTCGATTGGATCGGCCATCACGGGGGAAGCCAACATCACAAGCAAAAGTCCAAGTAAGCGCTTCATTTCCGAACCTCCTTGTCCAACAGAACAATACGCGAATGGGAAGCAAATTCGCGCCGCCAAAGGACAAGGCTGGTAAATACAGTTGCCGCAATGAGCGGTATCGCACCGAGCATCCATCCAAGGGCCGCAAGCGCGAAATATACGCTTCGCAAACCGCGATTATAGCTGCGTGCAGCGGTAATGTTAATCTCGGCTGATTGTTGGGCGCGATGCAATGCAAGCGGGTTATTCTCGTCATTTGGCGCAGCAGCCATCACAACGGCTGCGTAGCCGAACAAACGATGCGACCAGACGAATTTGAGAAATCCACTGGCCAGCAACAGCAAAATCAGCAGGATTTTCACCTCCCAAACAAGCGCTGGCGCACTTTCAAGCGACAGGTCCTGTGCTAGGCCGCGCAATTGTTCCTGATTGCCGATGAGCGCGAGCCCGCCGCCGATCCCGATCATACAGGCGGATGCGAAGAAGGTTGTCCCAAGACGAAGTGTGGAGAGGATTGTTGCGTCGAAAATGCGCGGCTGCCGCGTGACGTATTGCACCATCCATTCGCGACGGTAATTCGCCATGAGGCTGGATACAGAGGGCTTTGAGCGCGGCGGATTCTCGATATGCCAGCCGATTGCGACCCAGCTGACGAGAAAAAACAACACTGCAAAGGCGTCTAAAAGGTCAAAATATTCAAGTCTGACAAGTAGTTCCATGAGAGCGAGCATAACGGCGGGGATTGTGGCTTGCTAGTCTGAAAAATTGGTTATATTTTCTTACCAATCCAGCGGAGGAGCCAGATTCCATGCAAATGCCCCAGCCAAATCAGGACGTCCTAGGGCGAAAATCCCGCATCGTGGCACTCCTTGCCGAGGCGCTGCCAGAAGGTGCAGTCATTCATGACGAGAACGAAACGCGTGCCTATGAATGCGATGCGCTGACGGCATATAAGTGCCCTCCTATGTGCGTAGCGCTGCCCACTTGCACCGAAGAGGTGGCGGCAGTCCTTAGGATTTGCTCGGAAAACAATGTGCCTGTTGTGCCGCGGGGGGCCGGTACCTCGCTTGCAGGCGGAGCGCTTCCGACGGCCGACTGCGTGATCCTTGGCGTGGCACGCATGAACGAGGTGTTGGAAACCGATTACGACAACCGCTTTATCCGCGTTCAAACGGGTCGCACGAACCTGAGTGTTTCTGGCGCAGTGGAGGAGAACGGTTTTTTCTATGCCCCGGACCCGAGCAGCCAGCTTGCCTGCGCCATTGCGGGTAATATCGCGATGAATTCGGGTGGCGCGCATTGCCTCAAATACGGCGTCACGACGAATAATCTCTTGGGGGTGAAGCTCGTGACCATGGAGGGCGAAATCGTCGAGATCGGTGGCGCGCATATGGATGCGGCGGGTCTTGATCTCCTCGGCCTGATCTGTGGTAGCGAGGGGCAGCTTGGCGTGGTCACAGAGGCAACATTGCGGATTTTACACAAGCCCGAGGGCGCGCGCCCCGTGTTGATTGGTTTTGACAGCAACGAAGTCGCCGGCGCTTGTGTGAGTGACATTATTCAGGCGGGTATCTTGCCCGTTGCGATTGAGTTCATGGACCGCCCTTGTATCCGCGCTGTCGAGAAATTCGCAAAAGCGGGCTATCCTGATTGCGAGGCGCTTCTGATTGTCGAGGTCGAGGGGAGCGACGCAGAAATTGATCATCAGCTTGGCCTAATCAAAGACATTGCCTCGGCGCATAATCCGGTAGAATTCCGTGAAAGCGGCTCTGCCGAAGAAAGCGCTGCGATCTGGCTTGGGCGGAAATCGGCGTTCGGCGCGATGGGGCAGATCAACGACTACATGTGCCTAGACGGGACAATCCCTGTGTCGGAATTGCCGCTTGTGCTGGGCCGTATTCGCGAGCTTTCCCAAGGCTACGGGCTTGAGGTTGCGAATGTGTTTCACGCAGGCGACGGCAATATGCACCCACTGATCCTGTTCAACGCAAACAAGGATGGCGACCTTGAAAAATGCGAAGCACTAGGGGCGGATATCTTGCGCTTATGCGTTGAGGTTGGTGGTTGTTTAACGGGCGAGCACGGCGTTGGGGTTGAAAAGCGAGATCTGATGACGAGCCAATATACCGCCGATGATCTAGAAGCGCAGCTTCTGGTGAAGGACGTGTTTGACCCGAAGTGGCTGCTGAATGCGGCCAAAGTCTTCCCTCTCGAAGTGACGCAATCGCGCCGCTCTGCTTGATTATTCAAGGATACATTCAAGAATGACCGATATTTTGAAACCAGAGAGCGAAGCTGCGCTGGCCGAAGTTATTGCAACTGCGGAAACGCCGTTACGCATCACGGGCGTCGGAACGCGTGGGACTACATCGGGGCTAACAGGGCAGCAATTGTCGACTTCTGGCATGAGCGGTGTCACGCTTTATGAACCTGGCGCGCTTACACTTGTGGCGCGAGCCGGAACCTCTGTTGCCGAGATTGAGGCGCTTTTGGCCGAGAAAAAACAGCGGCTTGCGTTCGAGCCGATGGACCATCGCGGATTGATGGGTACGACAGGGGAGCCGACGATAGGCGGGATTGTCGCGGCTAACGTTTCTGGTCCGCGCCGCGTTGCGGTTGGGGCGTGCCGTGATCATTTGCTTGGCGTCCGCTTTGTGGATGGACGCGGAAAGGTCATCAAAAACGGTGGTCGCGTGATGAAGAATGTCACGGGCTATGATCTGGTGAAGCTGATGGCGGGAAGTTTCGGAACGCTCGGTGTTTTGACTGAAGTTTCGCTCAAGGTTTTGCCCGAAGTGGAGGCGCGCGCTGTTCTTCTTATCAACGGCTTATCTGTTGCAGACGCGGTTGCGGCCATGTCTCGCGCGCTTGGCTCGCCTTATGAGGTAAGCGGTGCAGCGCATACGCCTTCGGGGCTAGACGGGCATCCGGTAACGATGCTGCGCGTGGAGGGATTTGCCGAGTCCGTGGCCTATCGCGCAAAGGCGTTGCAAAAGCTTCTTGCGGAGCTCGGTGAAAGTCAGATTGAAGACGACCCTGCGCGCACAAAGGCCGGTTGGAACTGGGTCCGAAATGTAGAGGCATTTCACGGCAGTCAGGGCGATGTCTGGAGGGTGTCGTGTAAGCCAAGTGATGCGCCGCGTCTGGCTGAGGAGGCTGGCGGCGAAGCGTTGCTGGATTGGGGCGGGGGGCTTCTTTGGGTGCAACTGCCAGAAGGAACAGACCTGCGCGCGCGGCTTTCTTCGTATGACGGGCACGCGACTCTTGTGCGTGCGAGTGCCAAAACACGCGACGCGCTCTCTGTTTTTGAGCCGCAAAACGAAATTCTTACCCGTATGGCGCAAGGCCTGCGGGACCGGTTTGACCCGAAACAGATATTTAACACAGGCCTGATGGGGTAATCTATGCAAACGAATTTCAGCCCCGAACAACTTAAAGACCCCGCAATCGAACGGGCCAACGAAATTTTACGGGCCTGCGTCCATTGCGGGTTTTGTACTGCCACTTGCCCGACCTATCAGGTGTTGGGCGATGAGTTGGATTCTCCGCGCGGGCGAATTTACCTGATCAAGGATATGCTCGAAAGCGGTCGACCAGCGGATGCGAAGACGGTGAAGCATATTGATCGCTGCTTAAGTTGCCTTGCCTGCATGACGACCTGTCCTTCGGGCGTGCATTATATGCACCTTGTCGATCAAGCGCGCGCCTATATCGAACAAACCTACAAGCGCCCCTTCATGGACCGCGCCCTGCGGTGGATGCTGGCACAGATTCTGCCCTATCCAACGCGGTTCCGGTTGGCATTGCTAGGAGCCAAAATCGGACGACCTTTTGCGTTCCTAATGCCCGATGCGCGACTCAAGGCGATGCTAAAGATGGCGCCTAAGAGGATTCCCCCTGTTTCGCGCAACGATGATGCACAGGTCTTTCCGGCGATTGGCGTGCGCAAAAAACGTGTGGCGCTGATGACGGGCTGTGCGCAAAAGGCGCTGAACACGGATATCAACGATGCAACAATCCGACTTCTGCGGCGGCTGGGCTGTGATGTTGTGATTGCCAAAGGTATGGGATGCTGTGGCGCGCTCACGCACCATATGGGGCAAGAAGACAAGAGCCACGCGGCAGCAGCCAATAACATCCGCGCTTGGATGGCCGAGGTAAATGGTGAGGGGCTCGATGCGGTTGTGATCAATACCTCTGGCTGTGGCACAACTGTTAAAGACTATGGCCACATGTTCCGCAACGATCCGCTTGCCGCAGATGCGGCGAAGGTTTCGGAATTGGCGATGGACGTGAGTGAGCTGTTGATGACGCTCGACCTTCCCCAACAACAAGAACAGGGATTGCGCGTTGCATATCATTCGGCCTGCTCACTGCAACACGGTCAGCAAGTTAAGACACACCCGAAAACCCTATTGAAAAATGCGGGGTTTGAGGTTGTCGAGCCTGCTGATCCACACCTGTGTTGCGGCTCTGCTGGGACTTACAACCTGATGCAGCCCGAAATTTCCGGGGAACTCAAGAAGCGGAAAGTGGCAACACTCGCGGCGAAAAAGCCTGACGTTATTGCCGCAGGGAACATCGGTTGTATGATGCAAATCGGTGATGCGGCAGGTGCGCCGATTGTTCATACGGTGGAGTTGCTGGATTGGGCCACAGGCGGGCCAAAACCCCCATCTTTGAGCGAAGGACCAAAACCGCCATCATTGAGGTAGGCTTGGTCATATTCCTGCCTTAACTCGCCACTAGACCACTATTAATTGGAGGTCAAATGCGTCGGTTGTTGGTGATTTTGTTCTTGGTACTCGGGTTTGCGCCTGCGCAGGCCAATGAACTTGTGAGCCTTCAAACTGGTGATGACGGGCGTGGCTGGGAAGCCGTTGGGCGGCTCAACATCAACAAAACGGCAATGTGTACCGGAACCCTGATTGCGCCAGACCTTGTTCTTACGGCAGCGCATTGCCTGTTTGATAAGGTGACCCGCCAGCCGATTGATCCACGCACCATCGAATTCCTCGCGGGGTGGCGCAATGGTCGGGCGTCTGCGTATCGTTGGGTTGCACATGCGGTGAAGCACCCGGATTACAAATATGATTCCAAGAACCCAGCCATTCGCGTGCGCAATGATGTGGCGCTGCTTCGGCTTTCGCAGCCGATCCGAAATCAGAATATCGTGCCGTTTACCACTTCGGTTCACCCAAAGAAGGGTGCGGCGGTTGATGTGGTTTCTTATGCGCATGACCGTGCCGACAGCCCTAGCCTTCAGCGGGAATGCCATGTGCTTGCATTGCGGCTTGAAACGCTTGTTTTGTCCTGTGACGTTGATTTCGGAGCGTCCGGCGCGCCAATCTTCAGCTATGTAAACGGTGTGCCGGAAATTGTTTCGGTCGTGTCTGCGCGCGCGGAAGCGGGCGGGCGTCAGGTTGCGCTTGGGACATCGCTCGAAAAACCGCTTGATGTGTTGATGGAAGAGATGGCCGCTGCGCCAAGTGTTTTCAAACGCGGCGCGCCGATCATGCGCAATGGGGTTCGCGAGGGCTTCAAGCAATCAACTGGCGCGAAATTTGTGCGGCCCTAGTCGAAAAACTGCGTTTACGCCCCCTTGAAACGCAGAAATCCATTTCCCAAATTGAGTGTACCGGAGTGCCGAAGTCGGGCTCTGTAACCGCCTGTCCCATGAGGGAAGGCCTTAACGTTGTTGCTCAATAGGAGAATGACCATGAGAAACTTTGACCTTACACCGCTTTATCGCGCAACTGTTGGCTTTGACCAAATCGCTGATCTAATGGATCGCGTCAGCACAACAGACCAGACGCGCCAAAGCTACCCCCCATACAATATCGAGAAAACCGCTGATGACGCGTGGCGTGTGTCTATCGCTGTTGCAGGATTTTCATCGGAAGAGCTGACCGTAGAGCTTCGTGCCAACGAGCTTGTCGTGACAGCCAAGAAGGAAGCCGATGATTCCGAAGTGAAATACCTGCACCGTGGAATCGCAACCCGCGCATTTGAGCGGCGTTTCCAATTGGCAGAGCATGTGCATGTCACTGCGGCCAACCATGAGAATGGTATGCTGTCGATCGACCTGAAGCGTGAAGTCCCTGAAGCGCTTAAACCGCGTCGCATTGAAATTGCGAGTTCTGGTGTGAAAGAGTCACCCAAGATCGAAGCAAAACCGGTGAACTAATACGCTGCGGCGTTTGAGAACTTGTAACGAGTAAGGCCGCCGCCGTCTGTCTCGGACGTGTGAAAGCCAGAGTTGATGTGAAAGCCCGCCGGAAGCCAAGTGCCTCCGGCGGGTATTTTGTTATTTGCCTTGCAGAGATTTGGCGAGACGCATGAGGGTTACGGCTTCGGCGCGGTAGCCAAACTCGTCCTGACCCTTGGCGCCATTGGCCAGCGCAATCGCCTCGTCCCAGCCCCAATCACTAAGATACGTATCATCGCGAAGAAGCTGGCCAAAACCTGCGATCGCGGCGGAGAAACGAACGTCATCATTTCCGTTAACCTCGTTGCGGTTGATCGGAGTTTCCAGCAATTCGCTTGTCGTCTCGCCAGGGCGTTTGAAGCGCAATTTGAGGAAGCCCATTTCATCGCTCGGCACGAATTCGGCGGCGCTTTCGTCGCTATACCGAAGCGTCTCAACCTTTACCGCGGGTGAGCCAACAGGTGTGATTTCATAGATCGCGGTCACAGAATGGCCCGCGCCGATGTCTCCGGCGTCTACTTTATCGTTGTTGAAATCTTCGCGGTTGAGGATGCGGGTTTCATATCCGATCAGGCGGTATTCCGCGACTGTTGCGGGGTTGAATTCCACCTGAATTTTCACATCATTCGCAATCGGGTAAAGCGCGCCAGTAAGTTGATCGACGAGCGACTTCTGTGCTTCCGCGAGTGTGTCGATATAGGCGGCCTGCCCGTTGCCATGTTGGGCGAGGGCTTGCATCGTGGCATCGTTCAGATTGCCGCGCCCGAAGCCAAGTACCGACAGATAAGTGCCAGAGTCGCGTTTTGTTTTGATGAAGCTTTCAAGTGCATCTGGATCGCTGATGCCCACGTTGAAATCCCCATCCGTGGCCAGCAAGACCCGCGAAACTTCGCCATCTTTTTGCATAGTCTCGGCAATTGCATAGGCCTGTTCCAAACCGGCCTCACCGGCGGTGCCGCCACCAGATTCAAGTTGGTCTAGCGCGGCGAGAATTTTGGAAGACTCACTTGCAGCGGTTGGCGCAAGAACTTCACCTGCGCTTCCAGCATAGGCAACGATTGCAACCTGATCTTCGGGCCGCAATTGACCGAGCATGAGGCGGAAGCTCTGTTTCAAGAGTGGGAGTTTGTCCGGCTGGTTCATCGAGCCAGAAGTGTCCACAAGGAAAACAAGGTTGAGTGGCGGTCGGTTATCGATCACCGGCATTTCGCCTTGAATTCCGATATGAACAAGGCTTGTGTCAGGATTCCAAGGTGTTTCAATCATTGTTACCGTTTGCTGAAACGGCACATCGCCAGCGGGTGCTGGGTAGTTATAGGGGAAATAGTTGATCATTTCCTCGATGCGCACCGCCTCTGGATCAGGGAGATAGCCGTTGGTGAGCGAGGAACGGATAATCGAATAAGACGCTGTATCAACATCGATCGAAAACGTTGAAACCGGCTCTTCGCGTGTCACCTTGAGCGGGTTTGGCGCTTCGTTCGCGTATGTTTCGCCGTCAGCGTCAAATTCCGGCATCGGGCGCGAAATGTTGTGGTCTTCGAAGTTCGCAATCGGATGGACAGGACGAATTTGACCATTCGCGCCGCCGGTTGCCATCATGCGGTCAGCAGCGACCGAGGCCCGTGGCGCGGGTTGAACTTGCTCGAGGATTTCAAGCTGCCCTTCTTTTGGCGCTTCGAGGTATTGCAAAGTTGGCTCGCTCTCGGCCGCCATCTCTTCGGTTGCGATAGCGGTTGAAACATCTTCGGGGGCCTTGGCCTTTTTGGGCAAGAAACCTTCCGAGCCGCCTTGCGGTAGTAGTACGAAAACCACCAGCCCGAGGGTTGCAACAGATGTGGTTGCGGCCAGCGCGCCGCGTGTGGTGAGGGAATTCAGCAATGCTCTTACTCCTGTGTTTAACCAGCCCCTCTTGGGCTTGGTCTCAGAAGTAGGACGCGCGCCATCGCGCGATCCTTGGAGGTCGGCAAAGTTTTTTTCCGCCAGCGCTATATTCTCGTGCTTTTTCTCCGCGTCAGGGGCGGGTGTGTCTTGCAAGAGTGCCTTTAGGGCCTTGAGATCATCGCTCATGGATAGCCCTCCTTTTGGTGGTATGCGCGCAGGTGTTTCTTCACTTCAGACATCCGCCACGCGATTGTGCCTTCGGAAACGGATAGAATTTCGCCCGCCTGCGCCTGTGTCAGTTCTTCGCCGAGGATAAGGATCACTGTATCACGAAGCTCTACTGGCAATGTGGAGATCGCCGTCGCGAGCCAATCTGATTGTTGTGCGGCTTCTTCGTTTTCGGCCACGCGGTTCAGTTCCCAATCGCCCCAGTTGTTCGCGGCGCGGGCATGGGTGGCGCGGCGGCGGCGTCGATCATGTGATGCGTTGATGGCCACACGATAGAGCCAAGTTGTGAACTTTGCGTCGCCGCGGAAGTTCGCGAGTTTGGCGGGAAGCGCTGCGCAAATGTCCTGCGTGAGGTCTTCGGCTTCTGTTGTGTTGCCAGCAAGGCGGCAGCACAGACCAAAAAGCCTGTCGTAGTGCCGTCGAAGCAGCAAGCCAAATGCCTCGCCGTCTCCGTTCGCAGCGGCGAGCGCAAGTGTTTCGTCATCGGTTTCCATCAACATCACATAAAGTATGACGCGCGCCGTGGGTCAATCCTTGGTATCGCGTGGAAAAAATCTACAGAGCGTATTGCGCGCGGAATTGCTTGCATCCCGCCGCGCCCACACGCAGAGTTAGATCGTTGTACGACAGGAGCCCCTCATGGACACAAGCGACGCCTATGCCAACGCGAAATATATTGAAAATGCCGCGTCATATCCGCCGAAATGGGAGGCGCAGGCAGCGGCATTTCGCGAGGAGTTGAGCAAAGCAGGGCGCGCTGAAATTGGTGTTCGCTATGGTGATCATCCGCGCGCGCAGCTTGATCTATTCCGACCGGAAAGAGAGGCGAAGGGGCTGTTTGTCTTTGTGCATGGTGGGTATTGGCGGGCGTTTGACCGCTCCACATGGTCACATTTTGCAAGTGGCGCATTGGCCGAGGGCTGGGCCGTTGCGATGCCTGGCTATCCTTTGGCACCAGAGGTCACGATTTCCGAGATCACTGCGAACATTAAAGTTGCGATCGAGAAGGCAGCTACGCTGATTGATGGCCCGATTGTTCTGGCGGGGCATTCTGCGGGCGGGCACCTTGTGGCGCGGATGTTGTGCGATGATGGTGTGAGCGAAGAGGTGGCCAAGCGGATTACAAATGTTGTGCCCATATCGCCATTGTCGGATTTACGGCCGCTGATGCATGCGGACCTGAATGATGACCTGCACCTGACAGAAGCAGAGGCCGCAAGTGAAAGCCCAATTCTGCGCAATAAAGCTCATCCTGCCCCCGTGACTGTGTGGGTTGGCGCGGAAGAGCGCCCGGCGTTTCTTGATCAGGCGCGCTGGCTTTCGGAGGCTTGGCCTGACACGGTTTGCGAAATTGAGGAGGGCAAGCACCATTTCGATGTGATCGACGGGCTCTTGGACGCGCGGCATCCCCTTTTGCGCGCGATTTTGGGCTAGCGGCTTGCTAGAAAGGCGAAGTTAAAATGCTGTTTTCATTTCTGCGGGCGTCGCTTCTTGGTTTTGCTGTCCTGACGGTGATCTACTTCATTATGCGTTGGTACGTATTCTCGCTTCGCCGCGAAGAACTGGAAAAAGAATTTGACCAAGAGGTGCAATCCGGCGATCGCGATGCCTATGTTGAAGCAGGTATGAAGGAGTATCGGAAGTCGCCGTTGCGTAAACTTCTGTTGCTAGTGTATATCGTGCCGCTTCTGCTCTATGTTGCTGTGATGTATTTTATAAATTTTAACTGAGGGCGTCATGCGCTACGTAAAAATAACTTTCTGGGTCCTTCTTGCGGCGCTTGTTGTTGCGTTTTTTAGTTACAATCTTCCCAAGCGTGACATCGTTCGGATTACGGGAACTGAAGTCATTCGCACGGATTTGTCAGGGGCGAACCGGTTTTTCTATGCCGAGCCGGATAGCGGAAATTCCCCTCAAGCCAACCGCGATCTGCGGCTTATCAATACGGTTTTCGAGAGCGGAAAGGTCAAGGTTTTCCGCAATGAGGATACTGGGTTATTCGGCTGGCCGCCCTACTTTAAAATCGACAGTTCCAACATGCACGCGGAGGCTGCCGATCTTGTTTCGACCCGCGATGCACCAGTTTGGGTTGCGATAACACATTATGGTTGGCGCAGCGAATTCCTGTCGATCTATCCGAATGCCATCAAGTTCAAGGTGGTTGAGGGGCCGGATGTGCGGCTTATCCCGTGGATGAGCATTATCATTCTGTTGCTCTGTGTGGCGTTTGTGTTTTGGCTCTGGCGGGTTTGGGTGCAGTTCAAGGAGCGCAAGATTGACCCTTTGCTGGATGATGCCAACAATACGATTGAGGCCGTGGATCAGCGCGCTGACGCCGCCAAAGATCAGGCGCGAAGCTGGTGGGCGCGGCTGACACGCCGCAAACCCTGATTATTCGCCGTATGGCCTACTCTCCGTAAGGCACCCAGATGTTCTTGACCTCGGTGGCGTGCCCAAGGAACTCGCGGCCTTCGCCATCTTTGCCGAACCAGTCGCGCGCTTGGCCTTGGTTAAGCCATGTGCGCTTGAGGTTAGATGCCGATGCTGCCTCTAGAGTTGCCGTCAAGTCAGGCGTAGAGGAGAAACTCCACACTGCATCCACATCCATGTGATCGGCCAGCGTTTTCCCAAGGTCGGCATGGTCGCCTGTCACGATACTTACCACACCCGCAGGAACATCTGATGTCTCGAGCACCTGATAGAAATCGGTTGCGGCAAGGGGGAAGGCTTGGCTTGCGCAAAGGATTGCGGTGTTGCCCATTGCGATCGCAGGAGCCATCACTGAAATCGCGCCAAGAAGCGGCGCCTCATCCGGACACAGGGCGCCGATCACGCCAACCGGTTCTTTCATCGCCAATGCAACGCCACGGATCGGAACCCCGTGGGCCTGACCGTCGTATTTGTCGGCCCATGCCGCATAGGTGAACAAACGAGAAATCGTGGCTTCAACCTCGGCTTTGCCACTATGTTTCTTGCTTTTGGGCTGCATCTCGCCGAGCCGCGCGGCAAATTCCTCGGCACGCGCTGAAAGGTTCTCGGCGATGTAGTAAAGGATCTGCGCACGCAGGTGCCCCGTTGTCTTGGCCCAGCCAGCGGCTTTGTGCGCAGCTTCGACCGCGTTGCGGATATCCTTGCGATTACCGATGCCGACGTGACCCAGCAGGTGGCCTTTCGGCCCATAGACAGGTTTTGAGTAGCCGCCGTCTGGGCGCGCTTGTTTCCCGCCGATATAGAATTTTGCAGTACGATCAAGCCCATCGACAACCGGTGATTTCGGCGCGGCAATCGGAGCGACTGGTGCAAGTTTTTTCGCCGTGGTTTTGGGTTTTGTATAGGCAGCAAGCCCCTCCCAGCCGCCTTCGCGGCCCATACCGCTTTCGCGACGTCCGCCAAATCCGGCGGCCGCATCAAAGAGGTTGGTTGCATTGACCCAAACAACGCCCGCAACCAGTTTTGGCGCGATATCAAGTGCGAGGTTTATGTTCTCCGTCCAGAGCGTGGCGGCCAATCCATAGCGCGTGTTATTGGCAAGCTGCACAGCCTCAGAGGGGGTGCGGAACGTTGTAGCACAGAGGACAGGCCCGAAGATTTCCTCCTGCATGAGCGGCGAGGCGCTGTGCAGGTCGGTAATCAATGTTGGTGGATAGAAACAACCTTCGACAGGCATGTCGCAAGGAGCGTGATAGACCTCGCCATCACCGCCATGGGTTTTCACGAGGTTGGTGATGGTTTCAAGCTGCACTGGATCAACGATTGCACCTACGTCGATGCATTTATCAAGTGGATCGCCGATGCGAAGGCTGGCCATACGTTTGCGTAAGCGGGCATAGAATTCTTCCGCAATACCTTCCTGCACCAAGAGGCGTGACCCTGCACAACAGACTTGCCCTTGATTGAACCAGATCGCATCAACAAGCCCCTCAATGGCACTGTCGATATCGGCATCCTCGAATACGATGTAAGGGGATTTGCCGCCCAGTTCGAGCGTGAGGGATTTGCCTTGCCCTGCGGTGGCCTCGCGGATTCTGCGGCCAACCGAGGTGCTGCCGGTAAAGGCAACTTTGTCCACGTCCTCATGCGTGACAATGGCTTCGCCCGTTTTCCCGTCGCCCGTTACGATGTTGATAACGCCCTTCGGTACATCAGCTTCTACACAGATCTCAGCAAAGAGGAGTGCGGTGAGCGAGGTATACTCCGCCGGTTTCAACACAACGGTATTGCCGGTTGCGATGGCAGGCGCGATTTTCCACGCGAGCATTAAAAGCGGGAAGTTCCACGGGATGACCTGCCCACAAACGCCGATTGCCTCTGCCTCGGGCAGTTCGCTTTCCATGAGCTGCGCCATGCCAGCGTGGAAATAGAAATGTCGCGCGACAAGCGGGATGTCGATATCGCGGCTTTCGCGGATCGGTTTCCCGTTGTCGAGTGTTTCCAGAACAGCAAAGAGGCGCGCGTGTTTCTGCAAAAGGCGGGCGATTGCATAAAGCACCTTGGCGCGCTCATGCCCCTTGGTCTTGGACCATTTCGGGAATGCCGCGCGGGCAGCGGAAACGGCTTTGTTCACCTCGGCTTTACCTGCTTGCGAAATTATCGCGAGCTCTTCGCCTGTTGCTGGATTGCGCGTTGCAAAGCCTTTGGCAGGGGAGGTGAACTCACCATTGATGAAATGGCCGAACTTGCCGTCTTTTTCTTTGATCCACGCCATGGCCTCGGCGCTGCTTTCGGGCGCGGGGCCATATGTCATGGAGTCAAAAACCTCTTTCACGTTTACGGTCATAATCTATCCAATCGCGTGGCGGTAATCGGCGGAGTAGCGGCCGGTGACCTGATGTTCGAGTTGTCGTTCGATGTCGCCCAGAAGCGAGCTTGCGCCGAAGCGGAAGAGGTCTGGCTGAAGCCAGCGGTCTCCGAGTTCGTCCTTGATGAGGGCAAGGTAAGTGAGGGCATCCTTGGCTTTGGAAATCCCGCCCGCAGGTTTGTACCCGACACGGAATCCCGTACGCGCGTGATAGGCGCGGATGGCGCGGATCATCACAAGGCTTACGGGCAGAGTGGCATTCACTGGCTCCTTGCCCGTTGAGGTTTTGATGAAATCAGCGCCTGCCATCATGCACACAAGGCTTGCTTTGGCGACGTTGCGCAGAGTGCCGAGCTCGCCTGTGGCCAAAATCGCCTTAACATGAGCGTCACCACAGGATTCACGCATGGCGCGCATCTCGTCATAGATTGCCTGCCAGTTTCCGGTAAGGGCGTGGCGGCGGGATATGACGATATCAATCTCCTTGGCACCTGCGTGAACGCTCTCGCGGATTTCCTGTAGTCTTAGGGGAAGCGGCGAGAGACCCGCGGGAAAGCCCGTGGAAACAGCGGCAACGGGAATGCCGGTCCCATCAAGTGCCTTGACCGCGGTTTCGACCATATCGTGATAAACACAAACCGCGCCTGTTGTGATTGGCGGCATGTCGAGCGCGTCGAGAATGTCCTGCCGCACCGGATGAGCAGCTTTGGCACATAGGCGGCGCACGCGTCCCCATGTGTCGTCGCCCGAAAGTGTTGTGAGGTCGATCATTGTGATCGCCTTCAGGAGCCACGCGGCCTGATACTCCTTCTTGACCGAGCGCCGTCCTGGAAGTGTTTTTGCGCGGCGTTCAATGGCGGATGTGTTGGCCTGTGCGGCGGCAACCCAATCCATATCAAGCTCCATACCGGCATTGCGCGGCTCATGGAGTTGGGGCAGTTGCGAAGCAGACTTGGTGTCGGAACTGGCGGTAGCGGTGGCTTGGTTTTCCATGTGGAACTCCGATATTGGCAGGCGCAAAGCGTCTCATGGTTTCTGTGCTATTGCAAGTTTGACCAATTGGTCAAGTATTGTGTGCTGCGCCCTGTTCCCAAGAGAGGCAAACCGCGCTAACAGGGGGCGAGAGACTTGCCAAACCGCCTAGCCCACGGAGACAGACATGAGCTTTGACCGCAGCATAAAAATCGCCCCATCCATCCTTGCCTCCGATTTCGCCAACTTTGGCGCAGAGATCGAGGCCGTCGAAGCGCAGGGCGCGGACTGGATCCATGTGGATGTGATGGATGGGCATTTCGTGCCCAACATCACCTTTGGCCCAGAGACGTGCAAAGCAATTCGTCCGCATATCAAGGGTGTGATGGATGTTCACCTGATGATTGCGCCGGTTGATCCATATATCGAAGCGTTTGCCGCATCTGGCGCGGATATCATCACCGCACATGCCGAGGCCGGCCCGCACATTCACCGCACGCTCCAAGCTATTCGTGGCGCAGGGGCAAAGGCGGGGTTGGCGCTTAATCCTGGGACTCCGGTCGAGGCCGTGGATTACCTATTGGATATGGTCGATCTGATCTGTGTGATGACAGTAAACCCCGGGTTCGGCGGTCAGAAGTTCATTCAAAGCCAGATTGCCAAGGTCGAGGCCTTGCGCGCCAAGGTTGGTGATCGCCCGATCCATATTGAGATCGACGGAGGCGTAACGCCGGTAACCGCGCCGCTTGTGGCTGCTGCTGGTGCGGATGTTCTGGTTGCTGGATCGGCGGTTTTCGGCGGGGGAAGCGTTGCTGACCCTGCGCCTTATGGCGAAAATATCCGCGCCATTCGGGACGCGGCAACAGCGGCGCAATCCTAGGCGAAGCACGAATTCGCAGTGCGCTTCCCGCAGACTCAACGGTTTAAGGGCGCAACAATTAGCACACTGCTGGTCGTAGGCAGGGCTGTTGCCATTGCGCGCGGATTTTCCGATACATCCACAGGTGTTCAGCCTGCAGATATTTCGGAATCTGGGTAACTAAGTTTTTCGGCGCAATGTTTGCGGCCTTTTACTTTGGTTGGCTGATCCCCCTGCGCATCAAATGGAGGCCATAGATGGCAACAAAGATTTATCACAACCCTGCCTGCAGCACGTCGCGAAACGCACTCAAACTTTTGCAAGAAGCTGGCGAAGAGCCCGAGGTGATTTTGTACCTAAAAGTTGGCTGGACTCGCTCGCAGCTCGAGGCGCTTTTTGAGGCCGCTGGAATTACTGCCCGCGATGCCATGCGCACGCGCGGCACTCCCGCAGAGGAACTAGGACTTCTTGCAGAGGATGTTTCGGAAGGCGCGATCCTTGACGCGATGATTGAACATCCCAAAATGGTCGAGCGCCCGTTCGTGACCACAGATAATGGCACGGTACTTTGTCGTCCGTTTGAGCGGATTGCCGAGGTACTGGGCCCGACAGCGCCGCGCGAGTTCACGAAGGAAAACGGTTCGATGATCGCGCTTGCGCGCTAGCCAAAGATAACCCGCGATCCGTCTGGCATATTGCGTATGGCGGCTTCGACCTTATCGCGTGGCAGGATGCAAAAACCGGTTGAAAGCCCATCTGCAATCGCGGCGGACTGGCTTAAGACCGAAACGGTGTTGTTTTCGGTTGCTGGCAATCCGGTGCGCGGGTCGAGGATGTGGCCGACTTTGCCTGCTTGGTCAAAGCCAGTACCTCGGATTGCGGAAGTTGCGACGGCCTGATTGGAGAGCGCGAGGCGTTCAGCGGGTGTCTGAACAGGCCAATCGCCAAGCCCTACGATCTCACCTGTGTTCACCAAGGCTTCGTGCACGCCGTTCGCACGAAGGAGTGCCGCGACCTTATCAGCGATGTAGCCCTGCGCGATGCCGTTCAGCGTTAGCGCCATGCCTAGTTTGTTGAACGAAACCTGCGCGCTGTCGAAGCGAATGTTGTTCCATCCGGTGATCGATCTGGCCGTCTGAATTTCGGCTTCAGTCGGTGCAGCACCCTTGGCATACGACTGTGCATAGAGCGCCCAAAGAGGCTGGATTGTTGGATCGAAAGCCCCTTCTGTCTGGGTATGCACGTGTCCCACGATTGAAAGCAACTCCACCATCTCTTGCGAGGGTGCTGTAAGCTTGCCTTGCCTGTTTAAGCGGGAAAGCTCGCTGTAGTTCTGATAGAGGCTGAAGATGTGTTCAAGTCGATGGATTTCAGAAACCGCAAGCGGCAGAAGCGTCTCCGCCTTTGGGTGATCCAGCACGATCCGCGCCTCGGCACCAAGGGCGACCCCGCGCCAAGTCTGGGTGTTGGCGGTTGCTGTACCAGCCAAAGGAAGGGCCGTGGCACCAGCGAGGATGGAAAGCATGCGGCGACGTGTAATCATGTGTCTGGCTCCTGATCGGCAGAGGTGAATTCGACGGGTGCGAGGACCTCGGCAACGGGAATATCTGTTAGTGCGGCGACCCTGCCTCCGCGTGTTTTTGCAAATGCCATTGCATCGGCTTCTCGGGCAAAGGGAACGACTTCGGGCGCACCCATGCCGCCGATTGCATCAGATCCCAAGACATAGAAGGCGTCATTGGCATTTATCCAGTTGTTCGTGCCCGGATCGCTCCAGCTGTTGGCCAGCGCCATGTCGTTTACATAGAGCACGCGTACCTCGCCGTCTTGTTCAGGCGAAAGCAGATAGGCCAAGCCATCGCGGACTTGGCTAAACCAGAGCGGGTTGTCCATTCCTGCAAGGAATACTTGTGCCTTCGGGCCTTCATGTTCGAGGATGAACATCTGGCAATAATGGCCTGCTGCGTCCTCGGTGAGTTCGCGCGGATCGGGGAGTTCGAGATTTGCCGAGTCTTCTTTGCACGCGGCAAGAGCAAGAAGCGATGCAAGTGCGATAGCGGCTCTCATGGCTCGATCCTCCTCAAACGGGTCCAAGCGATTGCCAAAGCAAGCACGGGCCAGCCCAGAATTGAGATAAGCTGCCCGACCGTGCTTGTCGCCATGCCCGCCGCGCCAACGCCAGTTGTTAGCACCGAAACAGCAGCGTCCGGCGTGTTGAGGAGGCGGAACGCATCAGCGGGGTTTGCAACGAGCATCCACGGAAACACGCTCTTGGTGAAATACCCACCATCGTCAGCGACGAGCGCGCCCAGCAAACCCAAGTCATAGAGCACAACACAAACCAGCCACACAAAGATCGCCAGCCCCGAGGCAACAGATGGTTGGCGCACACTTGAGGAGATCGCGTAACCGATACCGAGGAAAGCCGCGCCCAGAGCAAGCGCCGTGAAAAAGAGACGGAGGAGGGGTGTAAAATCAAGTCCGCTCAAGCCATGAGACCAGATGACCAGAAGCGCTGAGACCAGCAATCCAGATGCAATTGCCGCGGCCAATACCGCGAAATGCGCAAGGAATTTCCCGAGCAACAGTTCGGCACGCGACAGCGGGTAGGTAAGGTTCAGTGCCAGCGTACCGCGTTCGGTTTCGCCAGCGATTGCGTCAAACGAGAGGAGCAACCCGATCAGCGGCACGAGATATACCGATAGCGTGGTTATTGAGCTGGCCGCAATGGTGATCGGGCTAACGTTTAACGTTCCGCTTGGCGCGGAGCCGGCGAGGGTCAGGACAGCGGCAAAGAGGGTCATCAGCAAAATTGAAGTGGCAACCCAAAGGTTGCGACGCGCGATGAGCAGTTCAAGGCGAGCGACATGTAAAGTAAACATTACGATGCCTCCTGTGCTGAAAGGCTGTAGTGACGATACAGGTCTTCGAGGCTGGCCGGTGTCATTTCGACATCTTCGATAATCGGCCCAAACGCAGAAATCCGACTGACCAGCTTGAGCTTGTCTTCTTGCTGGCAGGTCAGGGTAACGGAGCGGCCATTGATACGCTCGCCGCCGATTTCAGCGGCAACGCGATCCGCCTCGTGAGCGATGGTGAAGATATCAACTCGGATCGGTAGGCGCGCGGAGTCCCGAAGGTCGCGCAAGCTGCTGTCAGCCAGAAGCTTGCCCTTGTTCATAATGGCGATCCGGTCTGTTCTGGTCTCAAGCTCGGTTAGGGCGTGCGAAGACAGCAGGATCGCCGTTCCTGCTTGTGAAAGCTCCTCGACGATGTCGTAGAACTCGTGGCGCGAAATCGGATCAAGCCCGCTTGTCGGCTCGTCTAGAAGTGCGAGTTTGGGCGTTCCCAGAAGCGCCTGTGCAAGTCCGACCCGCTGGCGCATCCCTTTAGAGTAGGTGCGGATTTTCCGATCAGCAGCCTCATAGAGCCCGACCCGCTCAAGCAAGTCGTCGGCTTGTTTTGTCGAAACGGATTTAAGACGTGCAAAGTGGCGAAGCTGCTCCCTTCCGGTTAGCGCGCCGTGAAACGCTACACTTTCCGGCAGGAACCCGATTTGCGCACGTGCGGCGCGTGATCCAGCACCGCCGCCAAGCACTTCGAGTTTGCCGCCGCTAGGCTTCGTGAGGCCGAGGATCATCCGCATTAGCGTTGTTTTGCCCGCGCCGTTCTGGCCTAGCAACGCCACGCGCTCTCCTTGGTTTACCATCAGCGAGACATCGTCAACGGAGCGGAAGTCGCCATAGGTTTTGCTGACATTTTGAATGCGAAGCGGGGTCATGAGCGTTCTTTCCATGAAGGTATTTCAGGGGTAGGCGGCGCCATCAGCGGGCTCTTGTCGATTACCCCGCCGGGCAGCAGCGCGGGGAATGCCGATTGCGACCAGCGGATGAGCTGCACCGCGGGCGAACCAAGCAAGGATTTCGCAGCGGGTTGGCTCCAGAGCACATGGTCCATAACGTCATTTGGGCGATAGGCAGCATCGGCGATGCCGTTGCCATCAAGATCAAAGGCGCTGCCGTCTGACCAATAGTTTCCGCGCCCTTCCAGACTCCATTCAACCCATTTCGAGCCGACATATTTGACCTGTGTGCGGTTGTTGATAAAGCCGTTCTCGAAGATATCATTCCGTTCGGAGCCGGCGGTGAAGTGGATGCCAATGCCACACCCCTCAAACCGATTGCCGCTAAAGCTGTTCTTGTGGGCGTTATAGATGAATGTGCACTTGTCGCCCGTTTCCAAGACGGTGTTGTCCTTTACGATGCTCTTGTTTGTGTAATTCATCATAATGCCATGGTCGCGATCGCCCACGGAGAGATTGCCGACAATCTCGACCGAGTTTGAATACATGATCGCGTAGCCGAGATGGTTCCCGAGAGAGATATTGTCGGAAACGATGCTGTCGTGGGCGTGCATGTAGTGAACTGCAAACCGCAAATCACGGAACCGGTTGCCAGAGAAGCGGTTCTTTTTCGAGGTGTTCACGAATATCCCGTCGCGCCCGTAGCGGATATCGTTGGCTTCGACCACCGCACCTGGCGCATTCCAAACGTAAACGCCGTTGCCGCGAGAGTTCATGTGGCGGTCTTGGCGGCCCTCGATACGGTTGTTTCGCACGATGCTGTCTTTGGCACCGTGAATGTCCACGCCGTAGAGGTTGCCGAGAATGGAGTTGTTTTCAACGATCACAGCGCGTGCTGTTTTCTTGAGCTGAATGCCGCTATCGATTTCCTGATGGTCAGAGCCGGAGCCGATTACGGTTAAACCGCGAATGGTAACATCAGCGCCAGTGACGGTAATAACGCTGCCTTCACCTTGGCCATCTATTGTGGCCTTGCCCATGCCGTCGATTGTAATGGGCCGATCAAGCACTAGCGTTTCAAAATATGTTCCGGAGCTCAGGCGGAGAGTGTCTCCATCCGCCGCCTGCGCCAGTGTTCGGGCGATGGCCCCTGCTTCATTGGGCACGTCCCAGTCGGCCGCCCAAAGAGGCGACGCAAACAAGAGCGATATGAGCAGGGACCAACGCATGATTTATGCGCCTGTTGGCTCTACGAGCATCCGGCCGCGCATCTCCATGTGGAGTGCGTGACAGAACCACTGGCAATAGAACCAGTGAACGCCTGGACGGTCAGCTGTAAAGGTGATCGAGGCGGTGGCCATTGGTCCGATCTCAAATGCGATGCCATAGTTGCCGAGGCAGAAGCCGTGGGTCACATCGTCCACGTCATCAAGGTTGGTTACGAAGATTGTAACCTCGTCGCCCTGTTTGACGGTGAATTTCTCGTGGCTGAACATCGGCGCTTGGCTAGTCATATAGAGGCGCACTTTATTGCCATCGCGGATCGGCTCCTCGGCGCCTTCTTCAAGGACGACACCATCGGCTTCGGCCTGTTTGCGGGCGTCTTCCCAAGTTACGTCATTCCGATCCCATACATTGACGGGATTAACGATGTCGGCCCGCACAATAATCGAGTCATGCGGCTCCGCAAATGTCGGTCCATCGTGAACCACTTCCATCTGATCGGTGGATATGTCGATCAACTGCTCGTTCTCCGGCTTCAACGGACCAACGTTGATAAAGCGGTCTTTGGAGAACTTGTTCATCGAGATCAGCCATTTGCCATCGGCCTCTTTGGTCTCGCCCATCGAAGTCGAGTTGTGGCCAGGCTGATAATGCACGTCCACTTTGGAAATGATCGGGTCAGCCTCTTCGCCATTAAAGGCTGCGATGGCTTTGTCGATGTTCCATTTTACGATCTGACTGTCGAGGAACAAAGTGGTGAAGGCGTTGCCCTGACCGTCGAACGCGGTGTGGAGCGGGCCAAGACCCAGTTCTGGTTCACCAACGATGCAAGAGCGCGGATCAACGTCGCTTTCAAACAAGGCGTCGAGCTTTGTCACATCCATGATCGACACGGTGGGCGAGAGCTTCCCGTTGATACAAACGTGCTTGCCGTCCGGTGCTGTGTTGATGCCGTGGGGCGAGTTGGGGATCGGAATATAACGTGTGTAGTTCTTGTTAGAGCCTTTGCGCCCGTCAATCACCTTCACACCTTTAACTTCCTGATAATCGCCCGCTTCGATACCTGCTTCGATCTCGGCGAGGTTAAAGACGACAACGTGATCCATTTCGTTCTCTGTCATCTCGGCGAGGTTCATACCCATTTCCGAGTTGTACGAAGTGGAGTAGGCATATTTACCCTGATAATCACAGTCGGTGTTGTCGAGGTTGCCCGAGACCATCACCTGCCACGCGATTTCCATTGTATCGCCGTCAATCGCGGTGAAGATGTTCACGTATTGCGATGGATCGTCGAGAATGCTGCCGTCATTGACTAGCGGTGTTTCATCTTCGCCGTTGGCAAAGACATAACCCGTGCGTGGGAATTTCTGCGGACGCAGACCGTGAATCGCCTTGGCGTTGGGGATCTCGATGATCTTGTCGCACTTCATCACGTCACAGCGTACACGTGCCACGCGCGTGTTGGCCTTGTCGTTCATAAAGAGGTAGCGGCCATCATATGTGCCGTCAGTGAACGACATATGCGGGTGGTGCAAATCGCCGTTGTCATAGGTTTTCATGCCGCGTTTTGCGAGAAACTCTTTGGTTTCCGGCAAAAGGCCTTCGGTCATGATTTTCAGCGACTCATTGGTTTGGCCCCAACCGGTTGCCGAACAACGGTTGAACACAGGCACACGCATCAGTTCGCGCATGGACGGGAAGCCCATAATACGAAGCTCGCCTGTCTGGCCCGAGGACCAGAAGCCATAATATTCGTCAAGCTCGCCCGGAGCGACTTCGCCGCCAGCTGCTTTTGCTTGTTGGGGTGTCAGTGCAACCCCGCCGACAGCGGCGACTGCACCAGCAGCAACCGCACCTCTCAGTGGGCCGGTCAGGACGTCGCGACGTGAGACGCCTTCTTTTACTTCATTGTCTTTAGACATGGTTTTCTCCCTTACTTGCGAGTGTATTTGGGTGGTCTGGGAAACGGCCCAGTGTTTCGCCGACAGCGGCGGAACCTTTGGCCATTTTTGCGCGTCGTTTCACTTTCTTGATGACGACGGGGCATTTCTGGTCGTCCTGATACAGAACCTGACAGTGCAGGCAGGACAGGCATTCATTCGGGTTGATTTCACCTGTCGGATGGATCGCCTGAACAAAGCATTCGTTTGCGCAGGTCTGACAGGGATTGCCGCATTCTTTGTAGCGCTTGAGCCAGTCAAACATCCGCAGGCGTCCGGGAATGGCGAGCGCCGCGCCAAGCGGGCAGAGGTAGCGGCAGTAGAACCGTTCGATGAAGAGCCCGAGCCCAAGGATGACTGTGGCGAACAGAACGTATGGCCAGCTGCGCACAAACTTCAGGATGATTGAGGTTTTGAACGGTTCAACTTCGGCCAACTGTTCGGCGAGCGGGATCGACACGATCGAAACGCCGAATAACCCGAGGAAGATGATATATTTGATTGGCCAAAGCCGCTCATGCAGCCCCCAAGGAAGAGTCCACTGCGGCACTTTGAAGAACCGCGCGATCTGGTTCGAGAGTTCCTGCAGTGCCCCGAACGGGCAGAGCCAGCCACAGAAACCGCCACGTCCCCAGAAGAGAAGTGTCACCGCAACCGACGTCCAGAGGATAAACACCAGCGGGTCCATCAGGAATGCGTCCCAAGTAAACCCAGTCACAAGCGATTGTCCGAGCGCCATCAAGTTCACAACAGAGAGTTGCGCGTTCTGCGACCAGCCGAGGAATACCAGCGTGACCACAAGAAAGCCCATGCGGAACCAGTAGAAGGCGCGCGCATTGCGGGTTGCTTGGGTTTGGAAAAAGAACACACCGGTCAGAACAACGAGCATGCCGACAAGGATGCCGATTTCCAGCGTTTTGGATTTCCAGATACGTTGCCACAATTCCGCGCGAGCAGCCTGATCGTCGTCAGGAGTGCTGATTTCCACAGCAGGGGCAGGTGGCGCGAGCGGTGTGAGGTATTGATCGGGGATGATGTACCCCAGATCATAGGTCAGGAAAGATTTCTCGACCGGGCCAACGGCGCGCTGGGCCAAAAGCTGAATGCGCCATGGTTTTGTTGGGTCAAACCCTGCATCAGCTGGAATTTTGAAAACATCAAGCTCGGTGAAGCTTGGCGCATCTGGCGCAGCAATACTACCAAGGCGGCGATGCTGACGGTCGTGAAAACGCACCGAAATATCGCCTTGAATAAGTTGGATACGGTCAAAAATACCACCGCGCACATAACCAGAGCCTTTGAAAGAATAGATGCCGCGCCCAACGATCAGGATGGCCTCCTCGCCCTCTTCGAGCCAATCCTCAAGGTTGCCGTATTCGTTTGGACCCATCAGACTCAGGCCAATGCTCGGCGCCGAAACAAGGGCGGTATGCATGTCGATATAGGTGTCTTCTGGGTCGCCCTTTTCGGCATATTTCAAGACGCGCGGATCGCCGGTTGCTTCAAACGCGGCGTTAATTTGGCCAACGTCGATTGTCAGTCTGCGGATCGTGCCGTCGCCCGACATTGTTGCCCAGTCGTTGATGCTGCGTTCATCCATATTGAGCACGTGAGTCGGGCCGCTCTCGGCGTCATCATTTGCAAGGCCGCCCAAACCAAGTGCGCGCGACACCTTTAGGCCGGAACGCACAATCGAGTCGTCGATGATCATGATCGTCACGGTTGCGCCGGATATGATCTCGAGATCATGGGCCGATCCGCCAGCCGCCGCCTCTGCGACGATATCAATGCCTTTGTAGGATTCGGTGAGAGCCTTGATCTTGGAATCCGGTATCCCGATCAGAACAATCGGTTCGGAATGTTTCACAAGTTCGGCGCGAAGGATTTTGGCATCAGGGTCAATCGCGACCATCACATGGATGGGCTTGCCCGAGTACCCCGTGGTCGAAACGAAATCAGAGGTTATGTAGGCGTACCCAAGGAGATCGCTGCCATTAAGGATCGGGGCCACCGGCACATCGTCGCGGATTTCACCATAGGCGGTAGCGCCTTCGATAAACTCGGACGCGGGAATGTCGGCTATGAATTTTTCGAGGATTGATTGCGCTTGCGCAGTAGAGGCCAACACGCTGGCCAATACAAATGCAAGGCAAAAGAGAGCGGTAAGACTCGCCGCGCGTGCCCGTTGGAATAGGCTTTGTACGCGGGGTAGGGGAGATAATAGAGTGGCAGAACAATCAGGCATGGAAATCTCTTTTGAATGGCTGCACTGGCGGCGCACGGCTTGGATGTTGCAAGGCAGGTTTAAGCACGCAAATGTCACGCGCATTTAACGCGACGCTTTGAGCGGGCATGGTGTTAAACGAGATGTCGAAGTGCTGTGCGGTGTCGAGGATTGGGCTTGATGCATTGAGCATACAGACCGAGCAATGGATACATTCGGCGTTCGGCTCGGTTTCATCGGCTTCAAGGGCAATCAGCTGCGTGCCGCCGTCCGCGCAAATCTCGATAAAGGAAGTAGATCGCCCCATTGCCATGCCACTGTTTGCAAGAGCAATGAACAGCGCGAGGGTCGTGATAAGGAGCATATGCGCGAAAGCCGCAATTCTCCGACCGTCCGGCCGGACGACCATAGTCGTGGAAAATTTAGGGTGCGCAAACATATATCACATAACGAATTAGAGTCGCGCACACTCTAAAGAAGCAAAGCTCCGGCAGTATTGACTTAGATCAACAGCCAGAGCATTGCGAAGTTATTACGTAAGTGGAGGAGGCCCGCGATTAGGAGCAAGTGTCTCTTAGTGCGGGATTTTATGCCGCTTGCCGCACCCAAGAAATGCCGTTTGAAATGAGGAAAAAGAGCGCGGCAGTACACACAATTGTTGGTCCGGCGGGGGTGTCATAAATAAATGCAACGCGTAGGCCTGCTGCCATGGAGGCGGCGCCAATCAGTGTTGCTCCGACGGCCATTAGCTCTGGAGTCTTGGTCAAAGGGCGCGCTGCGGCGGCAGGAATGATTAGCATAGCGCCAATAAGAAGCGCCCCCACAACCTTGATGGCGACAGCCACAACAAGCGCTAACGCGATGGTTAAGATAAGCTGTTCGCGCCTTGGGTCGATGCCGCTTGCGTAGGCCAGATCACGGTTGAGCGTTGCGGTCAGCAGTGCAGACCACCGCCATGCCAAAAGCGCCAGCACCAACAGTGCCCCGCCCCAAATCCAGAGGAGGTCTGTTTTGCTGACGGCAAGGATTTCGCCAAAGAGATAGGCCATAAGATCAATGCGAACACCGTCGATGAAGGCCACCGCGACGAGCCCGAAGGCAAGCGCGGAATGGGCGACGACGCCAAGCATCGTATCGACCGAGTGCCCCTTGTCGCTGGCAAACCAAACGAGGAGCGCTACCAAAAGCGCCACGACAAGAACGCTGCCGAATATCGGAACAGAAAAGCCAAGTGCCAACGCCACCCCGAGGATCGAGGCGTGGGAGGTCGCGTCGCTGAAATAGGCCATGCGTCTCCAGACGACGAAACAGCCAAGCGGCGCAGCAGCAATGACAACGCCCAAGCCCGCCAGAAGCGCGCGCATCATGAAATCGTCAAGCATCGGCGCCCTCTTTCTCTGCGGAGTTTGCTTGGCTGTGATCGTGATCATGATCGCAGCCGTCATCGTGGCTATGGGTATGTTGATGTCGATAAAGCGCCAGCGCACCACCGGTTCCAGAGCCAAAAAGCGCTCGGTATTCTGGCGCAGAGGCCACAATATCAGGGGTGCCGTGGCAACAAACATGCCCGTTTACACAAACAACCCGATCTGAAGCGCTCATCACCACATGTAGATCATGGCTGACCATCAAAACTGCGCAGCCGAGTTCCGTGCGCACGTCTTCGATCTTGCGATAAAAGGCGGCGGCCCCTGGCTGGTCTAGTCCTTGAGTGGCCTCGTCAAGCAACAACAGGTCAGGATTTTCCAGCAACGCCCGCGCCAAGAGAACCCGTTGAAACTGTCCGCCGGAGAGGTTTGTCATTTGCGAGTCGCCAATATGGGCGACATCGGCGCTCGCAAGCGCGGCTTCAATTGTGGCGCTAGGCTTTCGTTTGGGTAGGCCAAGAAAGCGCTTCACCGAAATCGGCAGCGTTGGATCAATATGGAGTTTCTGCGGGACGTATCCGATGCGTAGGCCGTTTTTGCGCTTCACATTGCCTTTGAACGGTGGAATCGCTCCAACCAGTGCCCGCACGAGCGACGATTTTCCCGAACCGTTGGGGCCAACGAGCGTTACGATCTCGCCGCGATCGATATGAAAATCCACATCAACCAAAGCGTCCTTGCGGCCATAGCGTACGGTAAGGCCGCTGGTTTCTATGAGCCTCACGCGGATGCCTCGTTGTTGCATTTCGGGCAAGTGCCCAGTGCTTCAACCACGGTGCGCTCGACAATAAATCCAGTTTCGGCGGCGGCATCGATCAGGATTGGCTCGCACTGGGTTTCGGCGACACTGTCGCATGTTCTGCATATGAGGAATGCCGGTGAATGATTTTCGCCGGGGTGCATGCAGGCCGCAAAGGCGTTGAGCCGTTCGATTTTGTGGGCAAACCCGTTGGATACAAGAAAATCAAGCGCCCGATAAGCTACAGGCGGCTGGCTTCCCATGTCTTCCTTCCGCAGGGTGTCGAGGATCTCGTAAGCCCCGACCGCGCGGTGTTCGGTAAGCAATATCTCAAGCACGCGTTTGCGTACGGGCGTGAACTGGAGCTTGCGGTCCTTACAGAGAGCATCGACCTCTGCAACGCCTTTGCGAATGCATGTTTTATGATCGTGGGTTTCGAATCCGATATGCGCCATGGGGCCTCCTTGTTGGGGCTTGATATGTTATATTATCACAGATAAGTCTAGCAAAAATTTTCCGAATCAAACTGGAGTTCAATGTGAAGCGTTCGTTCATTTTGGCGCTCGGCGGCCTTGCGGCAACCGCAGCGACAGCAGAAACACCGCGTGTCGTCGTCGATATTGCGCCTGTCTATAGCCTTGTTGCGCAGGTCATGGACGGTGTGGGAGAGCCGCAATTGCTTGTGCCCGCGAATGCTTCGCCGCATCACTATTCTATGCGCCCTTCCAATGCGCGAGCCTTGCAAGAGGCGACACATGTCTTTGCGCTCGATGAAGGGCTGACGCCTTGGATTGAAGGGGCGAAAGAAGCGCTTGGCCCTGATGGCAAGTTTGCATTCCTTTCGGAAGTTGATGGCACAACGCTTTTGCCAAACCGCGATGGTTTCGACTTTGCGGATGAGCTTGAGGACGAGCATCACGACCACGACGACCATGACGAGCATGACCACGATCATGAGGGCCACGAAGAGCATGAAGATGATGGTCATGACGACCATGATCACGAGGAAGAGCATGCGCATGATGATCATGCAGATGATGATCACGCCCACGAAGAAGAGCATGACCACGATCATGGAGATCACGATCCTCACAGCTGGCTCGACCCGCAAAACGCAGTTGTTTGGCTTGGGTATATTGCCGAGGAACTCGCCGCGTTCGATCCTGAAAATGCGGAGGCCTACCGCGCAAATGCGGCCAAATCGCAAGAGGCGCTAGTGTCTCTAGAGGCCGAAATCTCTGGTAGTTTCGAGGCGCTGGGCGACGTCAGTTTTGTTGTGAACCACGATGCATTCCAATATTTCGAGGCACGTTTCGGACAGACCGCGCTTGGTGCGATCTCGTTCTCTGACGCTGCCGAACCTGGCCCGACGCATATCTCGGAACTGGCAGAGCACATTGCCGACCACGGCATCACCTGCATTCTCACTGAGGTTGGCGGGCGCCAGAAACTGATTGATGCAGTCTTTGCCAAGGGTGATGCGACGGTTGTTGTTGTTGATCCGCTTGGTGTGGAGCAACCGCTCGATGGTACGCTCTATTCCGGCGTTCTTCAGAACTTGGCCGAAGGGATGACCGCCTGTAAGGGCTGAAAACTGCGCTAAACTCGGCCCGCAAAGGGGCGATTCCGGTTTTCGGTGTTGCCTCTTTGATTAGCTTGTATAAGACAGGCACAACCAAGCCCCGCAGCGGCGGGTGCAGGAAAATAGGGTTGAGATGATGACAAAAAGCTACATTACCACGCCGATTTACTACGTGAATGCCGCGCCGCATCTTGGGCACGCGCATACAACGGTGATGTGTGACATCATGACCCGCAACCGCAAGGCCAATGGTGTGGATACACGCCTTTCAACCGGCTGTGATGAGCACGGGCAGAAAAATCAGGAAAGCGCCGAGAAGCTCGGCATGGACGTGATGGAGTATCTTGATCTTCGCAGCAGCGAGTTCAAAAAGGCTTTTGACCTTCTGGATGTGGATTACGACTACTTCGTGCGCACCACCCGCCCGTTCCACAAGGAGCAGGTTGCCGCCATGGAGCAGAAGTTCATGGACGCGGGCCTTATCATCGAGAAGCAATATACCGGCATCTATTGCAAAGGCTGTGAGCAGTTCAAAACCGAGTCTGATCTGAACGACGAAGGGCGCTGCGTTGACCATCCGAATATGGATGTCGAGGAGATCGACGAGAAGAACTATTTCTTCCCGCTAGAGCCGTTCCGCCAGCGTCTTCTGGATCATATCGAGGCGAACCCGGATTTCGTGCAGCCGCCGAAATTCTTGTCCGAATTGAAAAACATGCTCGCCGAACCGCTTGAGGATCTTTGTATTTCGCGGCCCAAAAGTCGTGTGTCGCTTGGTGTGACACTGCCGTTTGACGAAGATTTCGTGACGTATGTTTGGTTCGATGCGCTCATCAACTACCTTACCAACCTTGGCTGGCCAGGGAACGATTACCAAGACTATTGGTCTGAAGTTGAACATGTGATCGGTAAAGACATTCTCAAAACCCACGGCGTTTACTGGCCGATTATCCTGATGGGTATGGGCGAAACGCTACCCAAACGGATTTCGGTGCATGGGCATTGGCTTGGTTCCGGTGGTGTAAAAATGTCGAAATCTCTGGGCAACGTGGTTGATCCGCTCGAAATCGTTGAGAAGTTCGGTGCCGATGCGCTGCGCTACTATCTCGCGCGCCACATGCGTGCAGAGAATGACAGCCAGATTTCGGTAGAGCTTATTCAGGGCGCGTATAATGGCGAGCTTGGCAATAAGGTCGGGAACTTGCTTTCGCGAGCGGCGAAATTCTCGGTTGATCGCTTTGACGGGAAAATCCCGACCAAAGGCACGTTGACCGAAGAGGACGAAGCTGCGCGAGCAATTGCGCTAAAGGCTGCGCAAGGATTTGCAGAGGTGTTTGCCCTAACCGATATTCCAGCGCGGACAGAAGCTCTGGTGCAGGCGGCGGATGAGTTGAACAACTATTTCACCGCTCAGGCGCCTTGGAAGCTGATCAAAGATCCTGAAACTGCTGACCGTGCGCAGACCGTTCTTTATGTCACGCTCGATAGCCTGCGGGTTTTGCTTGAAGCTTTCCGCCAGATCATTCCAACCTCTGCGGATAAGGCGCTCGCCATACTCGCGGCACCGGTTGAGGAGGGCGTTTGGTCCCCTGAGTTGGATCGTTTGGAAGAGGGTGGAACCTTCGGCGAGGTTGTCGCGCTGTTCCCGCGTGTGACCTGAACTAAACGGGTCTGAAATTAGAAAAGGCGCCCGATTGTGGCGCCTTTTTTCGTTAATCGGTAAGTTCTGAAACCATTCCGACCTTGGCCATTTCGTCCCAGTAGTTCGGGAAGGTTTTCTGTACACAATCCGGGTTTTCGATAATGATCCCGTCGAGGCGAATTGCGGCGAGCGCGAAACACATGGCGATGCGATGATCGTTGAACGTCCGAATTTGCGTGGTTGGGGCATCAGAAACCAGATAGGGCGAGCCGTTCACCAGTAGGTCGTCTCCATCGACGGTGGCAAGGTTCGCGTTGATCCGCACCAGACCTTCGCGAAGGGCTTCGACGCGATCACATTCTTTTACCCGAAGGTTTTTCAGGCCGACAAAGCGAACCGGCGTTTCGTTAAAGGCCGCCAAAACCGCCAAAGTCGGAACAGCGTCCTGCATTTGCGAGCCGTCGACAATTGCGGGCATGTTCGGGAACATACGGATCACATCAAGCGCCTTGGCGTCGGGTTGGGCTGTTTCGCCTTCTTTGGAGTTGCCGATCGTAATCGTCTTGGCCGAAAGCGCATCTGCGGCCCAGAAATAGGTGCATGCGGAGTAATCCGGCTCAACCGCATAGGTCGGGGAGGCATATGCTCCATTCGGAACATTCCAGCCCGCGCCTTCTTCGGCAACGTTAACACCGAACTCCGCCATTATGCGGGTTGTGACATCAAGGTATCCAGCACCGTCAAGCGCACCAGCGTTCTTGAGCTCGATGCGCAACCCGTTAGCGAGCTTCGGCGCCATCATCATGAGGGCAGAAATATATTGCGTCGAAAGGCCCGCATCCACGCCGACCTTGGCCGCAATTTCTTTTGCGCCGCCGGTGACTGTGACTGGTGGACACCCCGTTGCGCTTTCGGCAGCAAAACCAAGCTCGTTAAGCGCGGTGATGAGCGGCTGAATTGGACGGCGCTGCATGTCTTCGTCGCCATCAATGACCGTTGTGCCATCGGCCAGACACGCCGCTGCTGTAAGGAACCGTGCTGTTGTTCCGGCGTTGCCAACGAAAATCGGCTCGGCAGGCGGCTTCAACGTTCCGTCGCTCTTAACGGTCACGCTCTCTGGGTGCACTTCCGAAACTTCAACCCCGAACTGGCGCAGGGCCTCGGCCATCAGAAGCGTGTCGTGACTCACAAGGCAGCCGCTCAGGGTTGTTTCCCCTTTAGATAGAGCGGCGAGCAAAAGAGCGCGGTTGGTGATGGATTTTGAGCCGGGAACCTGTGCAACCCCCTCCAACGTCTGGTTTTCAACCGACAGGTGCAGCGTTGCGGGGGATTTCGGATTGGTCACGGATGTCTCCTCGGCTCAAGGTGTCCGCGAAGTTTTACGGCGGATCGCGGGGGGTCGCAACAAGGGATTAGGGGCCGAATTTTCCTCCTGACGAATTGACATTTTATATATAAAAGATAGTTTCACATAGGGGCGTGGTTATGCGCTCTAGTTTGGCCGAGATACAGAAAAGGGACGAAACATGATCGTCGAGGAATATTACGAAGACTATGAGATTGGATTCTCCCGCACCACGTTCGGTCGAACAATTACCGAATCCGATATCGTTACGCACGCAGGGCAGACAGGCGATTTCTTTCCCCACCATATGGATAAAGAATGGTGTGCCACGCAAGATTTCAAACAGCGAATCGCGCACGGCACGTTGATTTTCTCTGTTGGGATCGGGATGACAGCCACAACGATCAACCCGCGCGCAATGTCTTATGGCTATGACAAAATGCGATTTATCAAACCGGTGTTCATCAATGATACCATCACCGTCACCGCTACGATTTCCGAGAAAAAAGACCATCCACGCCGTCTTACGCATGGCATCGTGCATGAGGCGATCAAGATTACAAATCAGCGCGACGAAACGGTTCTGGTCTGCGATCACCTCTATCTCGTCGAGCGCCGCGAGCCACGCACGGAATCGTAGTTAGGTTGCCGTTAGGTCCATGTCCGGAATGAAATAGTTGGGGTATTCTTGGACCATCGAAGGAAGGTCAAGCTGTAGCCCCATGATGTGGTCCCACATACGTTGGCTCGCGAGTTCCTCGTCGCCAGCTTCGATAGCGTCCACGACTTTTTCATGCTGCACTGTCACAAAGCTTTTGCGGCCCGGGTCGTGGAGCGTAAGTTTGCGGCAGCGGTCAATTTGGGTTTTTACCTGCTGCACCATGTCCCAGAGACTCCCGAGGCGAGCAATTTCAGCGATCTTTGCGTGAAGCTCATCATCCACTACGTGATAGTCGCTGTTGTCACCCGTTTCTACGATTGCATATTGCCGAGAGATAATATCGCGCAACGCGACGATATCTTCTTTGGTTGCACGTCGAGCCGCGGCACAGGTGGTTTCAATCTCAAGCGCGCGGCGAGCGATTTGCGCTGCTGGCAGAGCGGATACGGGAATCCGCGCAACAAATGTGCCGGATTTTGGTACCACCTCGACCAGTTTTTCATCCGAGAGACGTAGAATCGCTTCACGAACTGGCGTGCGGCTCACGCCCATGGCGGCGGCGATCTCGTTTTCGGAAAGCGGAGTTCCTGGCAGGATATCCATTGCCACGATGGATTTGTGCAGATCTTGATACAAAGTTTCAGCGAGGGACTTCACTGCGCGTTGGGCAAACATTGCCTCGCCTGTCGGGGGCGCATTGGGTGCGCGTTGCCGTCGCTTCGACTTGGTCGAGACCTTTGGTTTGGACCCATCCATCATTGCATTGTAGCTCCTACTCCTCCCCGCCGTACCAAGCCGTGTTTGTAATCGACACTTGCCTGACGGTTTTAACTTGTATATTAGATATTGCGATAGCCGTCAAATTTTGCATTTTGGCATGACGTTATTGAGTAACCCCGAAGAATCGGGATCAAGGGAGGAAATTATGAAATTCACAAATTTTAAAGCAGCTTTCGCAGCAGGCGTATTCGCGCTGGCTTCGGGAACGGCTGCATTTGCCGCTGAGACTCTCAAGTGGGCACACGTTTACGAAGAGGGCTCGTCCTATCATCAGGTTGCTCTCTGGGCTGCTGACGAAATCAAGTCACGCACAGATGGCCGTGTTGAGATTCAGGTTTTCCCTGCATCCTCGCTCGGTAAAGAAGTCGAAATCAACGAAGGCCTTGGTCTTGGTTCCGTAGACATCATCTATACTGGCCCAAGCTTTGTTGAGCGTTACTATGGTCCGATCGCGATTTCGGATTACCCGTTCATCATGCGCGGTTACGACCACTGGCTGTCCTATCGTGGTTCGGACCTCTTCGCTGAGCTGTCCGAGGGTTACCATGACGCCACAGGCAACCAGGTTCTTGGCCTTGTTTACTATGGTCAGCGCCACGTGACATCGAACAAACCGATCCTCACACCGGCTGACATGGAAGGTCTCAAAATCCGCGTGCCTAACTCGCCGCTGATGCTGATGTTCCCGAACGCAGTTGGCGCAAACCCAACACCTATGGCGTTCTCCGAAGTGTATCTTGCCCTTCAGCAGGGTGTGGTTGATGCACAGGAAAACCCACTTCCAACCATCAAGTTCAAGAAGTTCTATGAGGTTCAAAGCAACATCAACCTCACAGGTCACATCCTGAACTCGCTGCTTACAATTGCGTCTGACGATGCTCTGGCACGTGTTGGTGATGACGAAGCTGTTCTGCGCGAAGTACTCGACGCTGCTGCGCTCAAGGCTTCCGAAGAAATCCGTCAGTCCGAAGAGGACCTCGTTTCCTGGTTCGAAGAGCAGGGCATTGCAGTGAATGTTGTTGACAAAAAGCCATTCCAAGATGCTGTACTGCCAATGCTGACAGGTGACGGTGTGCCTTACACCATGGATCACTTCAAGCGCCTCGGCGAACTGTAATCAGGTGTAAAGTTGACTCCGGAAATGGATCAATCTGAAAAAGACCCTCAGGACGCGCAACCCGCGCGCCCTGAGATCACATTTGCCGATAACGAAGTCGATGTATCGGATTTCGGGCTCATGGATATTCCCGGCCTCATTGCCCTTTGGGGGCTATCGGCCATCGTGTTTATCCAGTTCTTCACCCGCTATGTGCTGAATGACAGCCTCGCGTGGACCGAGGAAATCGCCCGATATGTTTTGATTATCGTTGCATATTTCGGGGCCATTTCGGTCACGCGGAAAGGCACGCATATCTTCCTTGAGTTCTTCTATCGATATCTGAGCCCACGCGCGGGTAAATACCTTGCCGTTGCGATGGAAGCTCTGTCGATGGTGTTCTACGGATATCTTGCCTATCTCGGCTGGATACTTGCGGCAAAGACGCGAACCAAAATGGCGTCGATCGCGATCCCAAAGAACATTCTCTACTACGCTATTGCCATCGCTCTAGCGATCATGACGGTCTATTCGCTGTACTGGCTTATTCGCAAAATCCGCCAGTCGCCCGACGACGTCCTCCGCGAAATCGAAGAACATGCGTTGCATGAGATTCACGAAGAAATTTCGAGTAACAAATGACCCTAGTCCTTCTTTTCGTCATCCTGTTTTTCCTTTTGATCGCAGGGGCGCCCGTTGCCGTTGCGCTCGGGGTTTCCTCTCTTGTGTTCGTCCTGCTTGATGGCCTGCCACCGGTTGTTGTGCTGCATAACATGGTGAACGGGATCAACAGTTTCCCGCTTATTGCGGTTCCGTTCTTTATTATGGCGGGCCACCTGATGAACACCGCAGGTATCACCACCAAAATCTTTGCTTTTGCCCGTGCGGGTGTTGGCTGGATGTATGGTGGGCTTGGCCACGTGAATGTGGGCGCTAGCGTGGTATTTGCCGGTATGTCTGGCGCGGCTGTTGCTGATGCGGGTGGTCTCGGCAATATCGAGATCAAAGCCATGCGCGAAGCGGGCTATGACACAGATTTCTCCGTTGGCATTACGGCCGCAAGCTCAACCATTGGGCCGATCATTCCACCATCGCTGCCGCTTGTTGTTTATGGCGTCATCGCCGACACTTCGATCGGTCAGTTGTTTGCCGCTGGTCTTATTCCGGGCATGCTTATGGCGTTCTCGCTCATGGTTATGGTCGGCTTCTATGCCAAGGTCCGCAACTACCCTCGTGATGAGCGGTTCAGCATCAGCGTATTTGCCCGTGCGTTCGTACAGGCGATCTTCCCGCTGTTCACGCCGATTATCATCGTTGGCGGTATTCTCTTTGGTATCTTCACGCCAACAGAGGCCGCGATTGCCGCTGTGGTTTACTCGATGTTCCTCGGTTTGGTTGTCTATCGCACCCTGACATTCAAACGCATCTTGCGCGTTTCGATGGACACTGTGGAAACAACTGCATCGATCATGATGATTGTTGCCGCCAGCACCATCTTTGCTTGGATATTGACGGCAAATCAGGTCGCTCAAATGTTTGCGACGGAGCTTCTTGGCTTTACCGAGAACAAAACTGCGATCCTTCTCATCATGATGCTGGTTGTGCTGATTGTTGGCTGTTTCATGGAAACCATCGCAGCCATTACGATCCTGACGCCTGTGCTTCTGCCCGTGGCGATCACGGTGGGCGTTGATCCGGTGCACTTCGGGATTATCCTGATCCTTAACCTGATGATTGGTCTGCTGACGCCGCCGGTTGGCATGGTGCTTTACGTATTGGCCAAGGTGTCGGACGTTCCATTCGAACGCTGTGTGGTTGCGACGGCACCGTTCCTCATTCCGCTGGTCGCTGTGCTTCTGATGCTGACCTTCATTCCGTCGCTGTCTATGTGGTTGCCAACAACCTTATACCGCTAGGTGACGAACTAACTTCTGGCGAACACCGGCGCGGAAAGTCAATTCCGCGCCGGACTGCCGCCTGAAAGGCCCATGTAAATTTGCCCGTCCTGCGCTTCGCTGTGCGTTCGGGTTAACCTTAATTGTGGCGCCTGCCACTTCTGACGAGAAAGTCTAGACATGCAAAACACTTCTCTCTTTGATCTCTCCGGAAAAGTTGCCCTCGTTTCCGGCTGTAAACGCGGCATCGGAATGGGTATGGCCAAAGCCCTCGCCGAAGCTGGCGCCGACATCATCGGCGTAAGCGCGAGCCTTGAAGCATCCGGCAGCAACATTGAAAAAGCGGTCACGGCGCTTGGCCGCAAATTCACCGCATATCAATGCGATTTTTCTGATCGCGCGTCCGTCAAGGCATTTGCAGATAAGGTTCAAGCCGAGAATCCGGTGATCGACATCCTCGTCAATAACGCAGGAACCATCAAGCGCGCACCAGCGGCCGAACATCCGGACGAGATGTGGGACGAGGTGATTGAAGTTAACCTCAACGCACAGTTCGTTTTGTCGCGCGAAATCGGCAAAGGTATGGTCGAACGCGGATCGGGCAAGATCATCTTCACGGCGTCGCTGCTGTCGTTCCAAGGTGGCATCACGGTTCCGGGCTATGCCGCATCCAAAGGCGGCATTGCGCAGCTTACCAAGGCACTGGCCAACGAATGGGCGTCTAAAGGCGTCAACGTAAACGCTATCGCACCTGGATATATTGCGACGGATAACACCCAAGCCCTTCAGGATGATGCCGATCGCTCGCGCTCCATCCTTGAGCGTATCCCCGCTGCACGCTGGGGCACTCCGGAGGATTTCTCAGGACCTGCCGTGTTCCTTGCGTCTGATGCCGCGAACTATGTTCACGGCACTGTCTTGACGGTTGATGGTGGCTGGATGGGCCGCTAAGGCTTCACGTCGGCACGAAGTTTCCACATCGTTGTAGAGACCTGTTCCAGCCCTGAACGCGAGGCAGCACTTTTGCCTTCGTTCAGGAGTTGGGAGAGGTCTCTTCCCACTTCTGGGTTATAAAGATGGTACACATGGCCCGAAACTGATTGCAGCGACAATTCAGAAATGTCGATGATCTCAATGCCGTCCATTCTGTTAAGGTGCGGCCCCAGTTCGCCGAGGCGTGGATAACCGTTTACACTTCGTGACAAGGAAAGCGGGCGGTCTGTATCCGTTGCATAGAGCGTAATTCGATTGGCCAACGGGCGAATTTGATCGAGGTAGAGCGCAAATAGCTCTGCGTCTACGTCGGGCGCCAATAAGATCACATTATTAAGGAGCGGCGGCATCCCGATACGTTCATGCGCCATGCTTCGCAATGCATTGAAAAGCGCGCGTCCACCGAGGCTATGAGAGGCAAGGTCAACACGCCCCTCGCCGAATTCTTCAACGAGCCTGCGTACCGTGCGCTCATATTCATAGCTGCTCCACTCAACATCGGACACATCTTCGGTGTAGTTCAGAATATCTCCGGCAGAGGGCCAGCTGAACAGCATGACTTTCCCTTCAAGGCCAACATTCCGCTGAAGATGCACGGCGCGCTTACAGCTGCGCTCGAAGTTCATGTAGTAGCCATGCGTGTAAAGGAGTGGGTTGCGCGCGCCGGTTGTCTCTTTGAGGGTTTCGATCACTTGGTCCATCTCGAACAATCGGATGGTTGAAAGCTCGACATCATCCTCTGGAATATAGAACGGTGCGATCTCTGCCAGTGGCTTCAAAAAGCTGTTCTCTGTGCGGGTGACATCACAAAATCCAGCGCTGAGGGGGCCACGTGTTTTGCCGTAGTATTTCTTGGGGGACTCGTTCGGATTCACGTTGCGCACTGTGAGATACGGAACAGAATCCACGATGCCCTGCGCTTGAACACCGGGGCTCATGGCCGCCGAGATAGTTGCGAGGGCGAGTGCGGATAGGGGCGTTTTGAACATGGCTTTGCAATATCCCGAAAGGAACCTTCTTAGATCAATTTCGTAAAGAATGGCGTTTTGGGCGCGGTGGCGCAATATGGATTCATCCAGAAGCGGCTATTCCGCGCGCATAGGCCTCCATTCGTACGGCGATACTGTTTACCGCAATGCGCAATAGGATCGCCCCGAGCGCGAGAACTATCAAGCTGGCGAACATCAAATCTGTTTTGGCTCGACCATTCGCCAAGAGCATCAAATACCCCAGCCCCCGAGAGGCCCCAACCCATTCCCCAATAACGGCGCCAATCGGCGCATAGACAGCCGCGAGCCGCAATCCGCTGGCGAGCGACGGAAGTGCCGCCGGAAGCCGAAGGCGAAGAAGCGTCGGCAAGGGTTTCGCGCCCAAAGTCTGCGCAAGATCAAGCAGCGCTGGGTCTGTTTCTGCAAGCCCGTCGCGAAAAGCCGATGTGACAGGAAAATAGATAATCAACACCGCCATCGCGATTTTAGATCCCATGCCATAGCCGAACCAGAGCGTCAGGATTGGTGCGAGTGCGAATACGGGAACAGCTTGCGTAAAAACGAGCAGGGGGAAGAAAAGCTCATGGAACCGTTTGGAATAGGTCATTGCCACCGCCGTCGCGATCCCAAGAGCCGTTCCGGCGAGCAGGCCGAGCAGAACCTCAAGTGCAGTGATACCCGCGTGAGACGCGATCAGGCTGGCGTTATCAAGCGCGGCAGCGGCAACGCGGAGCGGTGAGGGTAGGATGAAAGGTGGCACCCCAGTAAGCCAGACCGTGACCTGCCAAATGGTAAGCCCGATGCAAAGCGTGATGAACAAGCGAAGCGCGATCATGCTGCAAGTCCGCGCATATGCGTCATGAGGAGATCAGATGACGCTGTGTCAGCCCAAAGCTCTGCGCCGCCGCGCGACATTACGATTATCTGGTTTGATAGGCGGCAGGCCTCTGCAGGATCATGCGTCACCATGATAACGGTTTTGCCACAAAGAGCGTGATCGAGCAGCTCTTGCATTTCTGCGCGCGTGCAGGCGTCAAGTGCTGAGAGCGGTTCGTCCAGCATTACGATGGGACGGTTTTCCATCAGGGTACGCGCAAGCGCGGCGCGTTGGCGCATTCCACCAGAGAGCGCGCGTGGCTTTTTGTGTTCGTGCCCCGCCAGACCGACTTGCGCGATTACCTCATGCGCGCGGTCCAGATCGGGCGTTTCACTCCGCAAACGCGCGCCGGTTACCACGTTCTCGAGCAGTGAAAGCCACGGAAACAACAGATCACTCTGCGCCATGTAAGCGATACGACCTGCAAGGGGCTCGCCATCACTGGCCGAGATCTTTCCGTCATGTTGCGCCCCTGTTTCTAGGCCAAGCAAAAGCCGCAGCAACGTTGTTTTGCCAACGCCCGAGGGGCCAAGGATGCTGGTCCATTGACCCGCAGGGCAGGTGATATCCACGGGGCCAAACAAGGGCTTGCCACCGAATTGCACTTTGCCAGTGAAATGGATCGCAGGCGGTGTGGTCATCTGCCCCGCAATCCCATGTCCCAGAAGCCCGCTTCAAGCTGACATGCAGTGGTAAAGCGGCTTTGCAGTTTGCCCCAACGCGGCGAGTTTTGTGGTAGGCCTCCAATGCGGTTTGCGACGGATTGATCAAGCATCGCGCCGACATCGCGGCAAACCGATTGATACTCTTCGCCTGCATAAGTGTTGATCCACTCGGCATATGGGTGAGCTTGGTCGCTAACTGCGGAGCCTAGCTTGTGTCCGATCTCGCCGTACCCCAGAACACATGGGGCGAGGGCTGCCATCAGGTCGAGGAAATCTCCAGATAGTCCCGCATCAATCACGTAACGCGTATAGGCGAGGTTCTCGGGCTCTTCAGTCGCGGCAAACAGTTCGGCTTCGCGAATGCCTTCGCGCGCGCAGACCTCGATGTGCAGCGCCATCTCGGTTTTTACCAAGCCGTCTACCGTAGCCGCACAGGTGCGCAGCTCTTTCATGGTTTCGGATTTCACAACGCCAAGCGCCCATGCCCGCGAGAAATGCACAAGGAAGACGTAGTCCTGCACCAGATAATGCAGGAATGCCGCGCGAGGCAGGGTGCCATCGCGCAGCCCTCGCACGAACGCATGATCGGTATATGCCGTCCATGTTTCACCCGCGCCGCTACGCCAATGCGCAAAAGTCTCGCCATAGTCCGGTGCGGCGCTCATGGCTTGGTCACATCAACGGCGATGACGTCTACTGGGTTCTCGGTTGGTGCCAAGCCTGCGTCGACGAGAAACGCCTCGAACGCGGAATAGCGACCGGCCGAAAACGCAGCAGGACGTAGGGCGAAACGCGGGATCGTGTCTGCCCATGCGCGCTCGTTCAGTTCGTCCTGAAGCTCCGGCGAGGTGCTGGCGAAAATCTCCCAGCTTTCTTCTGGGTGGTTCACGATGAACTGGGTTGCCAACTCGGTGGCCCGTAGGAAGCGCGTGATCTTATCGGCATCAATCTCGTCGGACTTGGCCACATAGATCAACTCGTCATACGGGGGGAGCCCCTCTTCCTCGACGTAGAAACACTTGCCGTCTACGCCTTCGATATTCATCTGGTTCAGTTCGAAATTCCGGAACGCACCGATGACCGCATCCACCTGACCGCTCATGAGCGAGGGCGAAAGCGACCAGTTCACATTCACGAGCTCGATCTCATCAAATGCAACGCCGTGGTTCTCAAGAATTGCAGTCAACATGGCCTCTTCGACGCCAGCAACAGAGAAGCCGATTTTCTTGCCCGCGAGGTCGGCGGGAGATTTGATTGGCCCATCTTTAAGGACAAGGAGGCAGTTAAGCGGCGTAGCAACCAATGTGCCAACGCGTTTAAGTGGCAGCCCCTCGTGGATTTGAAGGTGAAGTTGCGGCTGATAGGAAATAGCGAGATCGGCCTTACCAGCGGCAACGAGCTTGGGTGGGTCGGACGGGTCGGCGGGCGCAATCACCTCGACCTCAAGCCCTGCATCGGCGAAGTAGCCTTTTTCCTGTGCAATGATAATCGGACCGTGGTCGGGGTTTACAAACCAATCGAGCAAGACCGTCATTTCGTCGGCAGCAAAGGCCGGTTGCGCAAGGGAGAATGCGGCGAGGAGAGAGAGCTTTTTCATATTAGTTTTCCGTTTTCGGGGCTGTGGTTCCAAGGGCAACAAGCGCGAGGTTTTGATGCCCGTTTTCGTGTAGGGTTTTGGCCGCACGCCACGCGCGCAGGCCTGAGCGGCAGGCAAGAACGACGCGCGTTTCAATTGGGTGCGGTATGGTCGTGATGTTCTCTGGCAAAATACGTTTCGCAGATGGGTGAAAAAGGTTGGGCGCCTCTTCGACGCCACGCAGGTCGATCAGCATGTCACCCGGCGCAATCATACTGGGGGCGATGAAGCAGAGCTTTGCTCCTTCGGGTTCGGGAGCGCCATCGAAGCGAAATCCAGAGGTTCTGTAGGTTTTGGCGTCAAATTGAACCAACTGACCAAGCGGAGAGGGCGAAAGGCCAAGAATGTAGTTGAGCGCCATAGTCGCTTGAAGGCTGCCGATCATTCCCACAACAGGGCCAAGGACACCTGCGGTTTCACAGCTTGCGGCTTGTGTAGGAAGATCAGGAAACACGGCGCGCAGGCTCGGCGCGCCGCCACAAAACCCGCCCGCGTACCCCGCGAATGCCAAGACCGATGCGGAAAACAAGGGAAGCCCTTCAGTAAGGCAATGGTCCGAAAGTATGTAGCTCGCGGCGAAACTATCGGCGCAGTCCAACACGACCGTGGCATCGCGGAGCAGGGTTTGAACATTGTCACAGGAAAGCGCGGTTTGTACGGCGATGATCTCGCAATCTGGGTTAAGGCCAGCGAGGGTTGCGGCGGCCGCTTGGGCCTTGGGTTTCCCGACGTCTGTTTCGCGGAATAGAGTCTGGCGGTGCAGATTGCTTTGAGCAATGTGATCATCATCAACCACGGTGATTTTGCCAACCCCTGCGCCCACGAGATATTGCAGCACCGGCGCACCAAGCCCGCCCGCACCAATGACCACGGCATGCGCGGCGGCAAGTTGCTCCTGACCGTTCGCGCCAATCTCTGGCAATTGTATTTGGCGCAGGTAACGGCTCATCCTTTCGCCTCACAGGCGGCGAGCCACTGATCAACGCGCGCTTCGGGGTTTTCGTTGAGCGTAATGTCGGTAACCGCTGAAACGCAGTCCGCCCCCGCTTCGAATGCGCCCGCTGCGCGATCAATGGTCATGCCGCCAATCGCGACGAGTGGGCAATCTCCGATACGGGTTTTCCATTTGCTTAGTCGCTCAAGCCCTTGAGCGTGCCATTTCATTTTCTTGAGAATGGTCGGGTACACTGGGCCAAGCGCGATATAATCAGGTGTCAGGGCCAAGGCGCGGTCAAGTTCGGCACGGTCGTGTGTGCTTAGACCAAGGCGAAGACCCGCGCGGCGGATGGCAGGGACATCAGCAGTATCAAGGTCTTCTTGTCCGAGGTGGATGAAGTCACAACCTTCCTCTATGGCGATTTGCCAATAGTCGTTCACCACCAGCGTACAGTCATGAGCGGCGCAAACCTTCTTCGCTCGCCGGATTTCAGCACGGATTTGGCTCGTGTCGGCGTCTTTGATCCGCAGTTGAACCAGCTTTATTCCGCGCGGAACAAGCCGTTCGATCCAGTCAGCGCTATCGAAGATCGGATAAAAACGAGGAATGCTCATGAGAGAAATGCCTTGCCAATAACAGGGGATGAGGGCGCGGCCATGTCGCGTGGTTCCATCGGGTCGGCGAGGTAAGCGGCGCGTCCGGCTTCAAGCGCGAGGGCAAAGGCATGGGCCATGTCCGCAGGGGAGCCAGCTTTGGCAACTGCCGTATTCAGCAGGACAGCGTCAAATCCCATTTCCATAGCCTGCGCCGCCTGTGACGGAAGGCCAAGACCCGCGTCAATGACCAGCGGCACATCGGGAAAATGTGCTCGCATGGCACGCAATCCGAAGGTGTTGTTTAACCCAAGGCCAGAGCCGATCGGCGCTCCCCACGGCATCAAAACCTCGCATCCTGCGTTCAGAAGGCGATCGGCAACCACAAGGTCTTCGGTGGTGTAGGGAAAAACCTGAAACCCATCCTCAGATAGAATGCGCGCGGCTTCGACAAGGCCGAAGACATCAGGTTGTAGCGTGTCTTCTTCGCCGATGACTTCGAGCTTAATCCATTTGGTACCAAACACCTCACGCGCCATATGGGCGGTTGTGACGGCTTCTTTCACTGTATGACAGCCAGCAGTATTCGGCAGGATTTGAACGCCGAGCGACTGAATCAGAGACCAAAAATCCTGTCCTGCGCGATCCTGTCCGCTTTCACGACGCAAGGAGACAGTGGCGATCCCTGCGTTGCTCTTTGCAAAAGCATCCGCAAGGATTGCCGGAGAGGGGTATTGCGCCGTGCCAAGCATAAGGCGCGAAGAAAGCTCTGTTCCGTAAACCGATAGCATCCTTAGCCCCCCTGCATCGGTGCAAGAACTTCGATCTGGTCCCCTGCTTTGATCGCAAAATCAGAACGCGCGTCGGCCGGGACAAAGGTTCCATTCACCGCAGTCGCAACAACCGTGTCGGCATATCCGTTTGCATTAAGCGCATCAGCGAGCGTTGCGCCATCAAAGGGCGTGGCTTTGCCGTTAATCAGAATAGTCATAGAGAAACTCCGGTCGGGTGTTCTTGTTGAAAACGAGGTCGGCCACCATGCCGCCAAGCGCTGGCGATAGTAGGAATCCGTGACGATAAAGGCCGTTCACGCGGATAAGATTGCCGTTTCGCGTAATGCGCGGCAGGTTGTCGGGAAAGGCAGGGCGGCTGGCCACTCCGATTTCAACGATCTCCGCTTCGCCAAACGCGGGGTTGAGAGCATAGGCCGCGCTGAGCAGTTCCAGAACCGAACGCACGGAGGCGCGGTTGCTGTCTTTGCTTTCGATCATCGTTGCGCCGATCATGTACTCACCATCTTCGCGCGGGACGACGTAAATCGGGATGCGCGGATGCAATAACCGGATGGTGCGTTTGAAGGTCACATCTGGCGCGTGGACGATCAGCATCTCGCCTTTGACACCGCGCAAATCTGGAAAGGCGTCAGCGGCCGCGAGGCCGCGGCAATCAATGGTCATCCCGTCGCTCGCCAGAACATCTGGATCGGCCCAACCCGTTTCAAAGCTAACGCCGTCGCGCTCGAGGCCCGTTTTCAAGGCTGACAATGCCTCGCGCGGGGCAAGGTTGGCTTCGGTTTCAAAGTAGAGCGCTTGCTGGATTCCGTCGGGAAGTTCGGGTTCCAGCGCCTCTATCTCAGCGCGGCTCAAGGAGCGGTGGTTTTTCGTGCGGCGCGCGAATTGCTTCAGGTCCGCGCGGTCGCGCTGCGCGGAGACAACGAGCGAGCCACCAGTTTCAACGGCGTTGGTTTTCTCCTGCCACCACCCCAAGGCCTCCTCGCCGTGCCGCACAACGGGCTCTTCAGCGCTTTCGCCTTCGCAAAATGGTGCCAGCATGCCGCCAGCCCACCAAGAGCAACTTTGCTCTCCTGCCTCACCGCCGCTGTCTATTACGCGCACAGTTGCGCCTCGATCAACAAGCTGCCGCGCAACGCAGAGCCCAACAACTCCGGCGCCTATTACAGTAACTTCCTTCATTGCGCCCAAACCTGAGCGAAGTGATGAACCGGCCCGTGACCTTTGCCGATCGACAAGTCCGCGCCGGCAAGGATGGCTTTTTGCAGATAGCCATGTGCTTGTTTCACGGCATCGTTGAGCGGGAGGCCCTTGGCGAGGTTCGCTGCAATCGTCGCCGCATAGGTACACCCCGTGCCGTGGGTGTTTTGAGTATGAATGCGCGCGGCGGCTAAAGTTTGGTTGCCAGTTGGTGAAAGTAGGGTGTCTTCACAGATTTCACCTTTGCCATGCCCACCTTTCAGCAAAACGGATTTTGGCCCTAGTTTGGTTAGTGCTTCGGCCTGTGCGAGAGCTTCTTGGGGGCAGTTGGCCTCTTCGGTTCCGAGCAACACCGCCGCTTCAGGCAGGTTCGGCGTAAGAACATCCGCGCGCGGAAGGAGTAGCTCTTTGAGCGCGGCCAGCGCTTCGGATTGCAACAACCTGTCTCCGGATTTTGCGATCATCACCGGATCAACGACAAGCGGCCCGTCAAAGCCGCGAAGGGCTTCGGCCACGGCATGAATGATCTCGGGCGAGAAAAGCATTCCGAGCTTGATCGCCCCCACGTCCATGTCATCCAGAACCGCGCGAATTTGTGCAGCAACGACATCCGCAGGGATCTCGTGAACCGCAGTAACGGCGCAAGTGTTCTGTGCAGTGACGGCGGTAATGACGCTCGTTCCGTAAACCTCGTTTGCCGAGAAAGCCTTGAGGTCTGCTTGAATTCCCGCGCCGCCGCCGGAATCCGATCCTGCAATAGTCAGAGCAATAGGGGGAGTTGTTTTCTCTTGCATCAAAGTCACTCGTTTCGGGGACTTACGGCAAGAAAAACGGCACAGTTTGCGCATGTTGCGCGGTGCTTACCCGTTCCCTACGCCGGTATTGTCCGGATCAGGTTCGACGGGTCAGTGCAAGCACCTCTCAGCCCAATGGGCACCCCGACGGATAGCGATGGGCTAGAAGGTATTTTTCGCAATTGCAAGAGGGTTGTTGGCTATTGCAACTGTGTCACAGAGGGCTAGAGGCGTCTGTGAGGTGCGTTTTTTGGGTTATTTATTAATCAGTTGTGTGTTTTCTCACTTTAATGTGAACCGAAAGCTACGCCTATCCGATTCGCTTTAAAACGGGTAACATGGGGCTATTGGTTCTGCCTTTTTACAGATTCGAAGAGTGAATAGTGCTTTAGTTTCGAAGATGCCAAATAAGAACGAAAGAATTATTTATGCCCGTTGCCACAGAGCGCAAAGACTTCATTTTCAATATCGTAGCGGGCCTCTCGCTGTCGCTCAGTGCGGGCGCTGTTGTCGCGCAAGAGGTAGAAGCTGAAAGCCCTTGGAAAGCCTATGGGCAGCTAAACGTTGGTATCCTCTCGTTTGACGACGGCGAGGTAAACACGAACTATGGCCTCGTAGATAATGACAACTCCAGCACGCGGATCGGCGTGTTCTATAATGGCCAAGCCGGTAGCACCGGATGGACGACAATGGGTAACATGGAGTTTCAGTACAATCCGAAGTCCACGTCCAACGTGAGCCAAATCAACCCAGATGGCGGCAGCACCGAAATCACCAAAGCAAACATTCGGAAAATCGAAATACGGTTCTCCAATGATCAATACGGACGCGTTTGGCTTGGCCAAGGCTCGATGGTTTCGGATGGGATTGCTGGTCAAGACGTATCAGGAACAGGCACAATTGCCGGTGCGGCGACGGGTGACTCCGCAGGTGCGAGTTTGTTCCGCCAAAAAGATGGCATCCTCTCTGACGAAAGTGTGGGTGAAGCGACTGATCACTTCAACGGCCTCGGCCGGCGGGTAAGATTGCGTTACGATACACCAGAGTACAACGGCTTCCGTGGTGGCGTTTCTTATGGTCAAGACCTCCTTTCCGATGATCCAGACCGTCAAAAACAGGGCCTGATTGATATCGCGGGCTACTATGCGCAAGAACGCAATGGATACCTGATCAATGGCGGAATTGGGTATGGTCACAACCTAGACACCAAGCGCGACGTGTTTTCAGGATCGATTTCCGGCCTTCATCTGGACTCTGGCCTGAGTCTTACGCTTGCGGCGGGTACAAACTCAGAAGACGGCCTCACAGGGACGTACGGATACACGAAGGTTGGTTGGGAAACCGATTTCTTTGATATTGGTTCTACGGCGTTCTCGATTGACTACTACGCCGGTAATAGCATTTCACAGGATGGCGATAACTCTGGCTCGATCGGTGCTGCTGTTGTGCAAAATCTCGGTTATCAGCAGCTTTGGTTCACTGTCCGAAAGTTCACGTACGATCGCGAAACAACAGATTACTACGATGGCCTCGCAGTCTTTGGCGGCACGCGCCTTCGGTTCTAGTTCCTCCCGGAGAGTCTGGCCCGCTCGGGGCCGGGCTCTTTCAGGAATGTTCTAACCGACGACAAATTGCATAAGGTAAATTGGCCGGCGGTATCGTCGGCTTTTTTGTGTCCGCGACTCGATTATTGGAAAGCCTGTAGCCCGGTTTGTCCGCGCCCGAGGATGAGGGCGTGGATATCGTGGGTTCCTTCATAGGTATTGACCGCTTCAAGGTTCATCACGTGCCGGATTACGCCGTATTCGTCGCTCACGCCATTACCGCCGTGCATATCGCGGGCGGTTCGGGCAATGTCGAGCGCTTTGCCGCAGTTGTTGCGCTTCATCAAGCTAATGAGATCAGACGAGACTTTACCGCTGTCCATCAAACGCCCCATCCGCAAACAACCTTGAAGGCCAAGGGAAATCTCGGTTTGCATATCGGCGAGCTTTTTCTGAACAAGCTGTGTGGCGGCGAGAGGTTTGCCGAATTGCTTGCGCTCTAGCGTATAGTCGCGCGCTGCATGCCAACAGAATTCCGCAGCGCCCATCGCTCCCCATGCAATGCCATAGCGTGCACGGTTAAGACAGCCAAACGGCCCTGCAAGCCCTTCGGCATAGGGCAAGAGGTTGTCTTCGGGTACAAACACCTCGTCCATATGGATCATTCCCGTGACAGATGCACGGAGCGAAAATTTCCCTTCGATCTTTGGCGCGCTCAAACCCTTCATGCCTTTCTCAAGGATGAAGCCCTTAATCTTTCCATCATGCGCGTCGGATTTGGCCCAGATGATGAACACATCGGCAATCGGTGAGTTGGTGATCCAGTTTTTGGCGCCCGAAAGTATATACCCGCCATCAACAGGCTTGGCGCGTGTGAGCATCCCCGCCGGATCAGAGCCGACATCAGGTTCCGTCAATCCAAAGCACCCTACATATTCGCCGCTTGTTAGCTTTGGCAGGAATTTTTCGCGCTGCCCATCGGTGCCATAGGCAAAGATAGGATGTATCACGAGACTCGATTGCACCGACATGGCCGAGCGATAGCCGGAGTCAACGCGCTCAACCTCGCGCGCAACCAGCCCGTAAGAGGTATAGCTTGCATCTACGCCGCCGAATTCTTCGGGAATGGTAGAGCCAAGCAAGCCGAGTTCTCCCATCTCATTGAAGATTTCACGGTCGAAAGTTTCGTTGCGGTTGGCCATCAATACTCGCGAGGCGAGGCGATCCTGACAAAACGCATGGGCTGTGTCACGGATCAAGAGCTCTTCTTCCTCTAGCTGATCCTCCAGAAGAAACAGATCCGACCATTCCGGTTTGGCCAAACGTGCGCGGGCGTTTTCGGGGGTGTTGGGCTTTTGCGACATGGGGAACTCCAATAGGCCGAGGTTGCCGAAACTGAACAGGAGAAAGGCGGGTGGTTCAAGCGCGAAATTGCCGCGCCGAACTGTGGCCGTTTTCATGCAGTTGCGCTGTTGCCGATCTTGCCCTCTGGATTTCCGCAGGCGCGGGCGTCACAAAGCGTAAAACACGTCGTGGAGGGGTATGTGAGCGCTATCCTGTTGATAGAGCAGATTTTGAACGGGTTGCAATTCGGCGTCATGCTGTTTTTGACGGCGGCGGGGCTGACGCTCGTTTTCGGGGTCATGGGCCTCATCAATCTTGCGCATGGGTCTCTTTACATGGTCGGGGCTTTTGCGGCGGCTGCGGTTGCTGCGGCGACGGGGTCTTTCTTCCTCGCGCTTGTGGCCAGCTTGGCTGCGGCAGCGGCGGCGGGCGCAATCGTTGAGGTTGTGGTGATCCGCAGGCTCTATAATCGTGACCATCTCGATCAGGTTTTGGCAACCTTCGCGCTTATTCTGATCTTCTCTGAAGGGACGCGTTGGATTTTCGGGTCTTTTCCACTGTTTCTCAACATACCAGAGGCTCTATCCGGCCCCGTTACGCTGCCAGGTGGAATCCAGTATTCGCTTTACCGCCTGGTTTTGATCGGCATTGGCCTTGCTGTGGCGCTGGGCCTGTTCTTGTTAATCAACAAAACGCGCCTCGGCATTCAAATCCGCGCTGGCGAGAATGACCGTGAGATGATCGCCGCACTCGGCATCGATATTTCGCGTCTTTATACGATTGTTTTCGCCCTCGGTGCGGCGCTCGCAGGATTTGCCGGCGCACTCGTCGGCGCGATCCAATCGGTGCAGGTGGGAATGGGGGAGCCTGTTTTGATCCTTGCTTTTGTGGTGATCGTGATCGGGGGGATTGGCTCTATCAAGGGCGCGCTTGTCGGCTCTATTCTCGTCGGGCTGACCGATACGCTTGGCGGGGTTTTGCTGCCTTCGTTCTTCAAGTTGTTCATGGACAATGCAGCCGCGACAGCAACAGGGACAGCGCTTGCGACAATGGCGATTTATATCCTGATGGCGCTGATCCTTGTGGTTAAACCAACCGGCCTTTACGGAGCATCCACATGAGCCGCGAAGCCTATATCAACGCCATAGTAGTTGCTGTTTTGCTGGCGGTTCCACTTTGGGCGTGGGTCGCCGATGCACCCTTTATCATTACCCTCGCCACACGGATTGCCATTTTGGCGTTGGCGGGTGTCGGGCTGAATATTGCGCTTGGATTGGGTGGAATGGTGAGCCTTGGTCATGCTGTATTCTTCGGGATCGGTGGTTATGCAATGGGTATACTTGCCAGCCACGCGCAGGATTATAGCCCCCTTATGGAGTGGCCGTTCCTAATTGAAGGGACGAAATCCATGCCGGTCATATGGCTCGCGGCTCTACTGATGTCAGGTCTTGCCGCGCTCTTGATCGGGTTCTTGTCGCTTCGAACCTCTGGCGTTTACTTCATTATGATAACGCTCGCTTTTGGCCAGATGTTTTTCTATTTCACCGTTAGTTGGCCTGCCTATGGTGGCGAGGATGGCTTGCCGATCTATGTGCGTAATTCCTTCCCTGGGCTAAATACGCTCGACCCGATCCAGTTCTTTTTGATTTGTTTTGCGGTGCTGGGGCTGGCGCTCGGGTTCTCCGCTGCTCTGGCGCGCTCGCCATTTGGGCTTGCGCTTAATGCCACCCGCCAACAGGCCACGCGAGTCGAAGCTGTGGGCATTGCTCCATTCCGTATCCGGCTTGTTGGGTTCGTGATCTCGGGCATGATAACAGGATTGGCTGGCGCGCTCTTTGCCGATCTTAACCGTTTCGTCAGCCCGACAATGTTCTCGTGGCAAACCAGCGGCGAGATCATGGTTTTTGTAATTCTTGGTGGTGTGGCGCGGCTGTTCGGGCCTGTGGTTGGCGCTGCGATCTTTATCACGCTCGAACATCTGCTCGGCGGTGTTTCGGATTACTGGCATATCTACCTTGGAGCGCTTCTGCTTTTGGTCGTGCTGTTTGCGCGTGGCGGGGTGATCGGCCTGTTGAGTTCATGGAGGAAAGCCAGTGTCTGATCCGCTTCTCTCTGTGCACGGCCTTTCTAAACGATTTGGCGCTCTTCAGGCATCAAACGATATTACGCTTGATGTGCGGTCTGGTGAAATTCACGCTCTGATTGGTCCGAACGGTGCTGGCAAATCGACGTTGATCCAGCAAATCTGCGGCGCGCTTCGTCCTGACACGGGGGAGGTTTGGTTTGATGGCCAGAACGTCACCCCGCTATCCGTTGCCGAGCGTGCGCGCATGGGGCTTGGCCGAACCTTCCAGATTTCGTCACTTGCGATGGAAGATACCGTTTTACAAAACGCAGTCTTAGGGGCGCTTGGCGGCCATGGCGCGCCGTTTCGGTTTTTTAGGCCGGTGTTAAAAGACGCTGCGCTTGTTGCGCGTGCAGAGGAAGCTCTTGCGCGCGTGGATATGCTGAAGTTCGCGGATAAACGCACCGCCGATCTAAGCCACGGCCAGCGTCGCCAGCTTGAAATCGCCGTCGCGCTCACCTTGCAACCCAAGCTCTTCGTGATGGACGAACCAATGGCGGGGCTTGGTGCAAGCGGGACCAAAGACCTAACGCCAATCCTAAGCGCGTTGCGCCATGACGCGCCGATCCTGCTGGTAGAACACGATATGGATGCGGTTTTTGCGCTCGCGGACCGCATAAGCGTTCTGGTCTATGGTAAGGTGATTGCGACAGGGACAGTCGATGAAATCCGTGCGGATGCCGCCGTGCGCGAGGCTTATTTGGGAGAGGACGCATGAGCCTTTTGTCACTGCGGAACGTAAGTGCGTTTTATGGCCAGTCACAGGCACTCTCCTGTGTCGATCTTGATGTGGAGGAAGGCGCGCTTGTTGCCTTGATGGGCCGCAACGGCATGGGCAAGAGCACGACGATTAAGGTGATCCTGCAAATGTTGCCCGCTGCGGGCGGTGAGATTGCTTTTGATGGGAAGGACCTTCGTGCCTTGCCCTCTCACAAGGCCGCGCGACTTGGGATTGGGCTCGTACCAGAAGGGCGGCGGTGTTTCCGCTCGCTATCGGTTGAAGAAAACCTGTTGGCTGCGGCCCGTAAAGGGCATTGGGATATCGCGCGCGTTGGTGAAATTTTCCCACGCCTGCTTGAGCGGCGCAAACAATCCGCAGGGTCGCTTTCGGGCGGTGAACAACAAATGTTGGCGATTGGCCGCGCGTTGATGACAAACCCGCGTTTGATGGTGCTTGATGAGGCCACCGAAGGGCTGGCCCCATTGGTGCGGCAAGACATCTGGAACGCAATCTCGACCCTCAAGCGCGAGTCTGGGCTATCGTTTTTGATCGTCGATAAAACGCTTAAGGAAATCTCTGCTGTGGCAGATAAAATCGTGGTCATGGCGCGGGGCGAGACCGTGTGGAACGGCGTGCCAAACGCTCTAACCCCTGAAATCACAGACCGCTATTTGGGTGTTTGATCCTTCGGGTAAAACAACTCCGACCGAACATCATAAAGATCATGGAAAAAGCGCAGGTTTAGCGCGCGCTTGAGGAAGGCCACTCCAGACGAGCCGCCCGTTCCGTGCTGCATCCCGATCACCCGCTCCACGGCGGAAGCATGATCAAACCGCCAGCGTTGGAACAATGTCTCGATGTCCATCAGCGCCTCAGCAAGGCAATAGAGATCCCAGTGATCGTCGGTGTTGAGGTATACTTCTTTCCAGATCGCCACGATCCGCGCGTCACCACCATAAGGCTCGCTAAAATCGCGTTCTAACAGTTCTTCGGGAACCTCAAATCCTTGCCGCGCGAGCAGGCGGATAACCTCATCATAGACCGATGGCTCGCGGATTTCGCGCTCCAGCATTTCGGTCACGGCGGCATCGTGTTTGTGTACGCCCATGGTCGCGCGATCTTTGTTGCCGAGGATGAACTCAATGCGGCGATAGCCATAGCTTTGAAAGCCGGAGCTGTTGCCAAGCGCGTCACGGAACAGCATGTAATCCGCGGGCGTCATCGTAAGCAGAGTTTCCCAAGAGGCGATGAGCTGCTTCTGTATGGACTTGATCCGCGCCACGTTCTTGATCGCAGGGCCAAAACGGTCGTGGCGCAGGTGATCGCGCATCACAACGATCTGGTGATGCATCAGCTTGAGCCACAGTTCGCTGGCTTGGTGAATGATTACAAAGAGCAATTCATCGGGCTGCGCAGGGTCTTGAAACGTGTCCTGAATGTTCAAAAGCGTGTCGAGATTTAAAAAATCGCCATAGCTGCTGCGTTTCTTCTCGCTGAAATCGGTAACGAGCGTTTCTTCGACGCCGCGCTCAAGGATACGGTCTTTTTTCGGTGGATTACTCATGCGCGGGCTTTCTTCTTGCTTGGGTGCTGCACGAGGAGTTTTTGCATCTCGGTGTAGCATTCCATGGATTTCTGGGAGTGTTGTGCGAGTGCTGGGAGGGCAGCACTCGTATCGCGGTCAAGCACGGCTGTCATCAGTGTTTCGTGGTCCGCAATGCCCGTGGCTTCAGTGAGCAAGCCGTTTACCTTGTCGGCAATTTCGGGCGCGGTTTCCGCGATCTGGCGGAGGCCGCTCATGATGTTGCGTTGATACATCTGAAGGTGTGCGCCGAGTTGGGCGTTGAGATGGTGAAGCCAGTCTGATCCGCAGCCCGACAAAAGCGCGGTATGAAATGCGGCGTGGCGGGTCTCCCAATTGGTGAATTCGGCGTCATCGGTCCTCAGATTTGGGGTTTCAATACGTTGGAACTGATAGAAGGCGGCAACGATGCGCCCCTCCCAATCCTCGCCGCCCGTTTCAATGGACTTGGTGAGTAACTCGCTTTCGATTAAAAGGCGGCTCTGGCTCAAATCGGTGAGACCCTCGTCGGACATCGCGGCAACTGCGAACCCGCTGTTATGTGCCATCTGTACGAGGCGCTCTGCTTGTAGTCGCGTGAGCGCTTCACGGATCGGAGTGAGCCCCCAACCGTTCTCGCGCGCTAGGGTCGCAGCGCGCAGAGGCATACCGGCGGGCAAAGTGCCGCAAAGAATTTGCTGCCTGATTTCTTGGTAAACACGATCTGCGTTTGACAGACTCATGGGGCATGCCTCCTGTTTGCGGCAAATATCTTATAAAATATTTCCTCTTGCAAGAAATTTTATAAGATTTATGAAGGTCTGCAATAGCGAGATCAGGAGACGCACATGATTACCCGTAACGATTGTGAGAAAATGGACGCCACAGACCCAATGGCGGCCGTGCGTGATTTGTTTACTCTGCCAGAGGGAGAGATTTATCTCGATGGCAACTCGCTTGGCGCATTGCCAAAGGCGGCTCCGGCACGGATTGCGAAGGCTGTTGAGCAAGAGTGGGGCGTTGATTTGATCCGAAGCTGGGGAAAAGCTGAATGGTTCACGATGCCCGAGCGGCTTGGCGATCGGCTCGGGCGGTTGATCGGCGCAGCGGAAGGGCAGATCGTCGTTTGTGATTCCACCTCGATCAACATTTACAAAGCGCTGCACGCAGCTATGGCAGCCCGGCCGGACCGCAAGGTGATCGTTTCGGAAACTGCGAGCTTTCCGACTGACCTTTATATGATCGAGGGCGCGTTGGCGGGGCAGGGGAAGGCCTATTCCTCGCGGCTGTTGGGCCGTGATGGCGATGATATTGCCGAGTTGATCGATGGTGATGTCGCTGCTGTTCTTCTGTCGAACGTGGATTACAAAACCGGTGCGCTGCATGATATGGAGCGGATTACAAAGCTCGCCCACGACGCTGGTGCGATGGTGATCTGGGATCTGTGCCACTCTGCGGGTGTCATACCAATGGAGCTTGACCGGATCGGTGCAGATTTTGCGGTCGGGTGCACGTACAAATACCTCAATGCAGGCCCGGGAGCGCCCGCCTTTATTTATGTGGCGACGCGCCATCAAGAAGGAACAACTCAGCCGCTTTCGGGGTGGTGGGGCCACGCGGCGCCATTCGCATTCGAAACAGGATATCGCCCCACAAGCGGTATTCGGCGTTTCCTTTGTGGAACACAGCCGATCTTGTCGATGACTGGTGTTGAGACCGCGCTGGATGTGTTTGACACGTTTGACATCAAAGACGCCCGCACCAAGAGCCAGAAGCTTACGGGGCTGTTCATGGACCTCGTGGCGCAATCGGAGATTTGTAACGTGCTGCGTCCGATTTCGCCACGCGAGGATGCGATCCGTGGCAGCCAAGTTTCATATGCGTTTAAGAATGGCTACCCTGTTGTCAAAGCTATGATCGAGAAAGGCGTGGTTGGCGATTTCCGTGCGCCTGATGTGATGCGCTTCGGCTTCGCGCCGTGCTACCTGCGCTATGTTGATGTATTTGATGCGGTTGCTGCGCTCGAAGATGCTCTGACACGCGAAGTTTGGAACATCGCGAAATACTGTGAAATGGAAGCGGTGACATAGCAGCGCGGCCAAAACCGCCAGAGTGCGGAGCCGATACTTTCAAACTTGTTGGGATTTGGTAGCGGAGGAGGGACTTGAACCCCCGACACGCGGATTATGATTCCGCTGCTCTAACCACCTGAGCTACTCCGCCAAACCGTGGGGGTGTTTAGGCCCGTCCGCTTTGGGCGTCAAGTGGGTTTACACTGATTTTTGCGGCAGGGCAGAATTTTCTTGCTGGCGGCTCTGGGCCAAGAATTCGTGTGCCCGATTTTTGGAATTGAATTGGGTTCCTCGCCCGCTTTTGGGTAGGGGCGTTATTCATCGCGCTCTTATCTGGCGAGCGAGCCATCAATGACGTTCTGGGTCGCGTCGTGGATGTCATCCGCCGCTGGAAAGGCGAGGGGAAACTGTGGTGCCGGCGATGCCATCAAGGCCTCCCCAACCACCAGCGGGTATACGTGCGACGGTTTGGTGGTGCCGTTTGGAACCGTTACGCAGGTCGGCTCGTCGTAGTCGAGGGAGGCTTCCATGTGGCGAACATGGACGTGCGCAGGCATCTCGTTCCAGGCAGCGTTGTTGGAGGGCTAAGTTTTGCTCACCAGAGGCCGACAGTTTCTGAAGCCCTCTGGTCGGATAGATTTACAGAACGAGCGATCGTTCTAAACAAACGAAAAACCCGAAGCCAGTTGATAGGCTTCGGGTTTGTTTGTGTTCGGTGAGTGAACGTTCCGTTTTAGACGATACCGCCGCCCGAGCCGTCAGCTTTTGGCCGTTTTGCGGCAACTTCGGCGCGATAGCCAGAGGCGCGGTATGTCTCGATGGGGTCAATCGCACCACCAGACAATTCGCGTGCTTTGGCAAGGATCGGATCAACATCTGTGCGGAAGGCCGCACGCAGGGTTGCCGAAGCCATAAGCGCATCGTTGTCGGACTGGTATCCGGCAAGCGCTTTACGATCCACCAAAGAAGCCTGAATGAAGGCGCGTTGGATTTCGATAGACGACACCATCAGGCTTTCAATCGGGTCAGTCACATTGTGCGACTGATCGATCATATGCGCGAGGTCGAGGTCAGGAGTGTTTTCGGCATCGACCAACTCGTTCCAGACGAGGAAGAGGCGGTAGGGGTCAATCGTGCCGCTATCAAGATCGTCGTCGCCGTATTTGCTGTCGTTGAAGTGGAAGCCGCCAAGCTTGCCCGCATGGATCAGGCGCGAGACGATCATCTCGATGTTCACATTCGGCGCGTGGTGTCCAAGATCAACGAGACACATCGCTTTCTCGCCAAGCTCTTGCGCTGTCAGTAGCGAGGTGCCCCAATCCTGAACAACGGTAGAATAAAAGGCGGGCTCATAGATTTTGTGCTCCGAGAAGATCCGCCAATCATCTGGGAGACCTTTGTAAATCGCCTTCATCGAATCGAGATAGCGCTCGAACTGACGTCCCATATGGGTCTGGCCAGGGAAGTTCGCACCATCGCCGATCCAGACGGTCAGCGCCCTGGAACCGATAGCCTTGCCGATCTCAATGCATTCAAGATTGTGCTCGACCGCCTGCGCGCGAGTTTCCTCGTTGGTGTGGCTGAGTGAGCCGTATTTATAGGACTGTGTCTGATCTGGCTGGTCCTGAAAGGTGTTGGAGTTCATCGCGTCAAAGGAAAGGCCGTATTCGTCAGCTTTTGCTTTAAGGTCCGCAGGATCGGCCTTGTCCCATGGGATGTGCAGCGAAACCGACGGCGCGGCGCGCGTGAGTGTATGGATCACACCGCAATCGTCGAGCTTGTCGAAAATATTGGCGGGCTCGCCTTCACCGGGAAAACGGGCAAAGCGGGTCCCGCCCGTGCCGGTTCCCCATGATGGTACCGCAACGCCGAAGCCTTGCGCGCGCTTCACGATGGCGTTGATATCGATGCCCTTGCGGTCAAGCCGCTCGGCAAGTTGGTTGAAGTCTGTTTCAAGGTCCGCGGCGCGTTTGGCGTTTTCGGCCTCGATAATGGATTTGTCTAGCATAATGTCCTCCCGAAGCCTCGCGGGCGCCAGAGCCTGACGCCGCACGAGGGGATAGTTTAGCGTGTAAAGGCCTGAACGTTGCCTGCGTCGACATTCACGATGTTACCTGTCGATTTTGCCGATTTGTCGGAGGCAAAGAAATAGGCCGCCTCGGCAATGTCTTCAGGTAGAACAGAGCGCTTCAGCATGGAGCGGTTGCGGTACATCTCCTCAAGACCCTCTTTGTCGGTTCCATATGTACCGGCACGTTGGTCAAGCCACTCACCTTCCCAGATTTTAGAGCCGCGCAGAACCGCATCAGGGTTCACTACGTTAACGCGGATGCCAGCCTCTGCACCCTCAAGCGCGAGGCAGCGGGCAAGGTGGATTTCAGATGCTTTGGCTGTGCAATATGCCGCAGCGTTCGGCGAGGCTGCGAGACCGTTTTTCGACGCAACAAACACAACAGAGCCGCCCATATCCTGAACGCGCATCATCTTGAACGCTTCACGCGACACGAGGAAGTAACCTGTGGAGAGGATATCCATGTTCTTGTTCCAAAGGTCGAGCGTTGTCTCTTCTACAGGTGCAGAAGAGGCGATGCCTGCATTGGAAACCAGAATATCGACGCCGCCAAATTCAACCGCCGTGTAGGCATATGCAGCAGCAACAGCGTCCTCGTCTGTAACGTTCATGACAACGGTGCGCACAACATCTTTGCCATAGCGCGAGGTTAGGTTGTCATAGGTTGCCTTGAGGCTATCCTCGTTGATGTCGGCCAGCATCACGCAGGCCCCTTCGGAGAGATAGCGTTCAGCGGTGGCCGAACCAATGCCGCCAGCACCACCAGTCACAAGCGCAACTTGGCCAGCGAGGCTCTTGGGTTTCGGCATCCGCTGGAGTTTCGCTTCTTCAAGGAGCCAGTATTCGATGTCGAAAGCTTCTTGCTCGGGTAGGCCACAGTACTCGGAGACAGCGGAAGCGCCGCGCATCACATTGATTGCGTTGACATAGAACTCGCCCGAAATCCGCGCGGTTGCGCGATCCTTGGCGAAGGTGATCATGCCCACGCCAGGAATGAGGTAAACAACTGCATTCGGGTCGCGTAGAGCGGGGCTGTCGTCGTGCTTGCAGCGATCGTAATACGCCGCGTAGCCTTCGCGATACTTGGCAATCTGAGCTTCGAGACCTTCAAGCACTTCGTCGATGTTGTTTTTTGCTGGGTCGAAATCAACAACCAGCGGGCAAATCTTGGTGCGGAGGAAGTGATCGGGGCAGGACGTGCCGAGCGCCGCGAGGGCAGGCATATCTTTAGCGTTCACGAATTCCAGAACAGCGTCGGAGTCTACAAAGTTGCCGACCATGTGCTGCTGACCGGAAACAAAACCACGAATCGCGGGCATCAGCTTCGCTGCAACTTCGCGACGGGCTTTTGTTTCAAGACTTTCGTGAACTGCACCACCGAAAGCGGGCACATCAGCAGTTTTCTCTTCAAAGTAAGCGATGGCTTTGTTGATGATCTCAAGCGTCAGCTCATAACAAGTCTTGGCGTCGTCATCCCATGTGAACAGCCCGTGTGATTCGAGAACAACGCCTTTTGCGTCGGGATTCTCTAGGCAGAATTTCTCCAGCCACAGACCCAATTCGTAGCCCGGTTTTTTCCAAGGCAGCCAGCCGATATCGTCGCCAAAAATCTCTTTGGTCATGGCCTTACTGTCTTTGGTTGCCGCAATTGCGATGATCGCATCAGGGTGCATGTGATCGACGTGCGCTTTGGGAACATACGCGTGCAGCGGCGTATCGATTGAGGCCGCGCGAGGGTTCAGGTTGAACGTACAATGGGGCAGGTAGCCGACCATTTCATCTTCAAATTCGACACCGCGATACTTGCCTTTAAGGGCGCGGAGTTTGTCCATGTACAGCGTTGAAAAACCGTCCATTTTGATCGATCCAACGTCGCCACCAGAGCCTTTGACCCAAAGCACTTCGACCTCTTCGCCGGAAAGCGGATCAGCTTGAAAAACCTTAGCTGAGGTGTTGCCACCGCCATAGTTGGTCACACGCTTGTCAGAGCCAAGCAGGTTTGAGCGATACAGAAGCTTTTCAGGCTCGCTCATATTCGCGGCTTTCGCGTCATCCCAGAGCGAAGCTAGCTGGGTTGTTTCGGTGGTCATTGTGATCTCCTCCCGATCCGTGGATAGTCTGGTCAAATTTGGTCAGAGACTGAGCGTGTTGCGACAAGATGTCAATCATAAATAGTCATAAACGATCAAATTTGGGCAAAAATGAAAGAAAATGACAATTAGTGATTGACATGCGTGTGTCATCTGCGGCACCGTTGCTGTCAACAGGAGGAGAAGAATGCACGAAAAGGAACGCCATAGGATCATTCTGTCTGCGGTACAGGACCGTCCGGTTGCGACGGTTTTGGAGTTGTGCAGCATGACTGGAGCGTCCGAGGCGACAGTGCGGCGCGATATTTCTGCTTTGCATAAAGCTAAGAAGCTGCGCCGCGTGCGTGGCGGAGCAGAGGCGTTACATCCAAATCAATTCCTTGGCTTGGCTGGACGTCCTTTTGCAGTGAATGAAACGATCAACATCGCGCAAAAGCAAGCAATCGCCCGCAAGGCAGTCGAGTTATGCGACGAAGGTGAGCCGATCATTATCAATGGCGGTACGTCGACTTTCCAGATGGTGCACCCTCTAACAACCAAGCGCTTTCAGGTTTTTACCAACTCATTTCCGATTGCCGAGCACCTTCTCCAGAACTCGAAAAACACCGTCTTGATGTCAGGCGGGGTGATCTATCGGGAGCAAAAGATTGTGCTTTCGCCGTTCGATAATGACGTGACCCGCAATTTCTATGCGCGCCGAATGTTTATGGGCGCACAGGGCGTTGGGCCACTTGGCGTGATGGAAGCGGACCCGCTGATCATTCAGGCCGAGCAAAAGCTGATCGGGCAGGCCGATGAGCTCGTGCTTCTAGTCGACTCTAGCAAATTCAAAGCGCGCTCCAGCCTCGTGCTGTGCCCGCTGAACAAGATTGATGTGCTGATTACCGATGAAGGTATCAGCGACCGTGACGCCGCAATGGTGGAATCGGCAGACATCGAACTGATCGTGGTGCCAGTTGGTGCCTCGAAAGAAGAGGTGGCTTCGTAATCACCGACATGAATGCGGAGCTGCAAATGTTTTGGAACCAAAGGGAGGAAATCCAATGAAACTAACCAAACTTCTCGCATCTGCGGCCGTTGCTGCAGGTTTGTTTGCTGGCCCCGCGTCCGCCGAAGACATGCGCATTGCGCTTGTTGTAAAGGCTCTTGGCATCGGCTTCTTTGAGGCTGCTGCGAAAGGCGCTGAAGAAGCAGCCGAAGAGCTTGGCGGTGTAGAAATCATTTACACTGGTCCAACAGACACAACTGCCGAAGGCCAGATCGAAGTGATCAACTCGCTGATCGCGCAGAACGTTGATGCGATTGCAATCTCCGCTAACGACACAGACGCTCTTGTGCCGACACTTAAGAAGGCCATGCAGCGCGGCATCACTGTTGTGTCTTGGGACTCTGGCGTTGCAGAGGATGGCCGTCAGGCGCACCTTAACCCGTCATCGAACCCACTCATCGGCAACATGATCATCAAACTCGCTGCTGATCACCTGCCTGATGGGGGTGAAGTTGCTGTTCTTTCGGCGACTACAACTTCGACAAACCAGAACGTCTGGATCGAAGAGATGAACAAGGTCATGGGCGATTACCCTGGCATCGAAGTTGTTGCGACTGTTTACGGTGATGACCTTGCCGATAAATCCTATCGTGAGGCCACTGGCCTGATGCAATCCCACCCGGATCTTGATGCGATCATCGCGCCAACTTCTGTTGGTATCGTTGCGGCAGCACAAGCCGTTGCTGATGCTGGCAAGATCGGCGAAGTCAACGTAACTGGTCTCGGTCTGCCGTCTGAAATGGCGGGTGCGATCGAAAGCGGTGCGTCCAAGTCCTTCGCAATCTGGAACCCGATTGATCTCGGTTACTCTGCAACAATGCTTGCTCACCAGCTTGCAACTGAAGCAGCAACAGCCGAGCCAGGTGCGGAAATCTCCATTGGTCGCATGGGTACCATCACGCTGGACGACACAAACGCCGCCGCGATGGCCGATCCGTTTGTATACGACTCCAGCAACATCGATGACTTCAAGGATATCTTCTAAGATACTCTGATTACTTAAATCGATTGGCAGGGGCGGCGTAGCATTTCGCCGCCCCACTGCCCAAACGAACAAGCTGCTCAATGCGAGCCGCTACGGGGATGTGTTCATGCAAGACCTTACACAAAAACCAGATGTCAAAACGCAGGGCGGAGCCGTTCTGAAGCTTGACGGCATCACCAAGTCTTTTCCGGGTGTCAAAGCGCTGGATGGCGTAGAGCTGGAACTTCACGCAGGTGAAGTCACGGCGCTCATTGGCGAAAACGGTGCGGGTAAATCGACTGTGGTGAAAACCCTGACGGGAATCTATCAGCCTGATGGCGGCAGCATTCTTTTGAATGGCGCGCCTGTTCGTTTCGCCACACCGCAGGATGCAGCTGATGCGGGCGTTACGGCGATTCATCAGGAAACGGTTTTGTTTGACGAGTTGAGCGTGGCCGAAAACGTCTTTATCGGCCATGCCCCCAAAAACAAGTTCGGTCTCATCGACAAGAAGGCGATGTTTGACCGGACGACCGAAATTCTTAATTCCATCGGCGCCAAGATCGACGCCCATGTGAAACTAAAAGACCTAGGTATTGCCTCTCGACATCTTGTTGCGATCTCTCGCGCGCTGTCGGTCGAGGCGCAGGTCGTGATTATGGACGAGCCAACTGCCGCGCTCAGCCAGACCGAGATCGAAGAACTTTACGAATTGGTCGATACGTTGAAAGCGCAGGGTAAAGCGATCCTCTTTATCTCGCACAAATTCGACGAGATTTTCCGTATTGCGGATCGCTACACCGTGTTCCGCGACGGGCAGTACGTTGGTGCGGGTCTTATGAAAGACGTGAAAGAGGCTGATTTGGTGCAGATGATGGTTGGCCGTGCGGTTGAGCAGCTATTCCCCAAGCGTGAGGCCGAAATTGGCGAAGAAGTTCTTACTGTTGCTGGCTATAGCCACCCGACAGAGTTTGAAGACATCAACTTTACGCTCCGCAAAGGCGAAATCCTCGGGTTCTACGGGCTTGTTGGCGCGGGTCGTTCAGAATTTATGCAGTCGCTTATCGGTATCACCCGCCCGTCCAAAGGCGCAGTGAATATCAATGGCGATGTTCGGGTGATCCGCTCTCCGGCCGAGGCAATCGATGCAGGTATCGTTTACGTTCCCGAAGATCGCGGTAAACAGGGCGCAATCCTTGATATGCCGATCTTCCAGAACGTGACGCTTCCGTCGCTCAAGAAAACGTCACGCGATGGGTTTATTCAACTAGCCAATGAATTCGCTCTGGCACGCGAATATACCGAGCGGCTCGATCTTCGGGCGGCGTCACTTGATACCAACGTGGGCGCGCTCTCTGGCGGAAACCAACAGAAGGTCGTGATTGCGAAGTGGCTGGCAACGAAACCGCGTGTCATCATTCTGGATGAACCGACCAAAGGGATTGATATCGGCTCTAAGGCTGCGGTTCATGATTTCATGTCCGAGCTCGCATCCGAGGGTCTTTCGGTCATTATGGTCAGTTCTGAAATTCCTGAAATTCTTGGTATGTCCGATCGTGTGATCGTGATGCGAGAGGGCCGGATGGTCGCCGAGCTTGAAGGGGATGACATGAAGCCGGAAACCCTTGTTCGCCACGCCGTTGGCATCAATTCAACAGGAGATGCAGCATGAGCGCGCTCAAATCTCGCGAAGCCATTCTATTTGGCGCCATCTTTGCCCTCGTGGCTCTGATCGCAACGCGATTTCCGGGCTTTGTTGCTCCGGGAAACCTCGTTGCGGTGTTTACCGATACAACGCCTCTCATGATCCTCGCGATGGGTCAGATGGTGGTTATTCTCACTCGCTGTATCGATCTTTCAGTGGCCGCAAATCTTGCGCTTACAGGGATGGTCTGCGCCATGATCAACGTGGCCGCGCCCGATCTTCCCGTGGCGGTTATTCTTGTGATTGCGCTTGTGATGGGGTCTGCCCTCGGTGCGATCAACGGTATTCTTGTCTGGAAGCTTAACATCCCGCCAATCGTTGTAACGCTTGGTACGATGACGATTTTCCGTGGTGTGATCTTCCTTCTGACTGAAGGAAAGTGGATCAACGCCCACGAGATGAGCCCGACCTTTACAGGGTTCCCGCGCGCCGAATTCCTCGGCATGCCGGTGCTTGGCTGGATAGGCGTTGTGATTGCGATTGTCATGATGGTTGTCATGGCGCGAACTACACTTGGCCGCGCGGTTTATGCTGTTGGCGGCAACCCTCATGCGGCGGTCTATACGGGTATTGATGTGGGTAAGACCCAGTTCAAAGCCTTTGTGATCTCTGGAATGTTGGCTGGTCTGACTGGCTACCTCTGGGTTGCTCGGTATTCGGTGGCCTATGTTGATATCGCGGGCGGCTTTGAGCTTGATGTTGTGGCGGCCTGTGTGATTGGCGGCGTTTCTATTGCAGGGGGCGCAGGGACCGTTGTTGGCACGCTGCTTGGCGCGCTCTTTCTTGGCGTTGTTAAAAATGCGCTTCCGGTCGTCGATGTTTCACCGTTCTGGCAGCTCGCCATCTCTGGCGCTGCGATCATCATCGCCGTTGCGTTCAACGCAAAATCTGGCCGCTCGAAAGGCCGTGTTATCCTTAAATCTGCGGAGCATGCACAATGAGCCTTGCTGAAAACACCCCCCGTCACATCCCAGACCGGCTGCGCTCTCCTCTTCAGGCGAAACTCGTAAGCTGGGAAAGCCTTCTCCTCGCGGTTGGGATTGGCATCTTTATCTTCAACTCGCTTGCGTCTCCGTACTTCCTCAATGCGTGGAACCTGTCGGACGCGACGTTCAACTTTACCGAAAAGGCGATGATCGCCTTTGCTATGGCGCTACTCATCATCTCTGGCGAGATTGACCTCTCTGTTGCGGCGATTATTGCGCTTGCTTCTACGGCGATGGGTGTCGCGATGGAGATGGGCGCCGGGACGCCAGTTCTTGTACTGGTCGGGCTTGGTACTGGTTTGCTTTGTGGCGCGTTTAATGGCGCGCTTGTGACCAAACTTGGCTTGCCGTCGATCGTTGTGACCATCGGTACGATGAGCCTGTTTCGCGGGATCAGTTACATCATCCTTGGCGATGGAGCCTTCCGTGGGTATCCGGAGAGTTTCTCGTGGTTCGGGCAGGGCTATGTCTTCTGGGTCATCACCGTCGAGTTCGTGATCTTTGCTATCCTCGCGGTAATCTTTGGCGTAGTGCTTCATAAAACCAATTTCGGGCGCATGGTTTACGCGATTGGTAATAACCCAACAGGCGCGCTGTTCTCTGGTATCCGTGTGGATCGGGTTAAGATGATCCTGTTCTTGCTGACGGGCCTTATGTCTGGCCTTGCGGCAGTTTGCTTGACCTCGCGGCTTGGCTCGACTCGGCCTTCAATCGCCTCCGGTATGGAGCTGGAGATCGTCACGATGGTTGTGCTTGGCGGTGTTAATATCCTCGGTGGCTCTGGCTCTATTCCCGGTGTTGTGATTGCGGCCTTCGTTATGGGCCTCGTGACCTTCGGACTTGGGCTGCTCAATGTGCCGGGGATTGTGATGTCGATCTTTATCGGCCTGTTGTTAATCGGAGTAATTGCATTGCCGCGCCTATGGGCGATGCGGCGCAAATCTTGAGGTTAGGCATGGAAAAAGTTGCTTTCTGCATGACCCTTCACGAGGGTAAACTCGATGAATACCGTCGGCGCCATGACGAGATTTGGCCAGAGTTGGTCGATCTTCTGAAAGACGCGGGTATCGAGGACTATTCTATCCACTATCATCCACAAACGCGGCAGCTTTTCGGAGTCCTGTGGCGGAGCGGTGATCACGGGATGGACGATCTTCCCAATCACCCCGTTATGAAGAAATGGTGGGCGCATATGGCGGACATCATGGAAAGCAACCCTGACAACAGCCCCGTAGTTACCGATTTGGAAAAGGTCTTTCATCTGGCATGACACAGCCCCTCGCGCACCCCGAACATATCGCCGTTATCGATGTGGGCAAAACCAACGCGAAACTGGCGCTCGTTGATGGGCAAACCCTGAACGAGATAGCGGTCGTGACCCAGCCCAATACGGTTCTCGCAGGTCCGCCTTATCCGCATTTCGATCTTGAGCGTCATTGGCAGTTTTTCCTCGAACAGCTCAAAGCCTTCCATGCTGAATACGGGATTGATGCGATCTCGATCACAACACATGGGGCGTCGATTGTTCTGCTCGATGAAGCAGGAGATCTGGCAACGCCAATGCTGGATTATGAACATGACGGGCCGGATGGTGTTGCGGAGGAGTATAACGCGCTGCGCCCGCCGTTTTCCGAGACAGGCTCTGCGCGACTGCCTGGCGGATTGAACGTCGGGGCGCAAATTCATTGGCTGTTTCACCAAGACCCAGCCATAAAAGACCGCACCGCACATGTCATAACCTATCCTCAATATTGGGGGCAGCGGCTCACGGGGCGCTGGGCTTGTGATGTAACCTCGCTCGGGTGTCATACTGATCTCTGGAACCCGTGGACTGGCGAAGCTTCTGCGCTGGCGGAGCACCTTGGTATCGCTGACAAGATCGCACCCGCACAAAAATCATCTGATATTCTTGGCCCTCTTTTGCCCGAAGTATCTGCGGCAACTGGCATTCCGCCAGACACGCCGGTTGCGTGCGGCATCCACGACAGCAACGCCTCTCTCGTGCCCCATCTGCGTAAACAGCAGGGCCAGTTCTGTGTGGTTTCAACGGGAACTTGGGTCGTGTGCCTCGCAATTGGTGGATCGGCGCGAAACCTTGATCCTGAGCGGGATTCGTTGGTAAATGTAAATGCCTTTGGGTCTCCGGTTCCATCCGCGCGGTTTATGGGAGGGCGCGAGTTCGAGCTGATCCGCGATGGATCCGACGCGGTTCCAACGGATGCGGACCGCGATGCGGTTCATGACGCTGGTACAATGCTACTTCCTGCAGTCGTTGATAACAGTGGCCCGTTTGCGGGCCGTAACGCCGAGTGGATCAACCCGCCCGAAACGGACGGCGCGCGCATTTATGCGTTGTCGCTCTATCTTGCGCTAATGACGCACACATGCCTTGAACTGGCTGGCGGCGCTGGACCGACGATCATCGAAGGGCCGTTCGCACGCAACCAAGACTATCTTGCGATGCTTTCTGTCTTGCGCAGTGGCGGAATTGAAACGGCATCCTCCGCAACAGGAACAAGCGTCGGTGCGGCGATGTTGTTGCCTGTTAAGGGCAGAACAAACACCGCTCCTGTGCAAAAGCCAAGCGGCGCTGCTCTTGATCGTTTGCAAACTTACGCCTCTGAATGGAAAAGGTGCGTCGAGGGCTAGCTCGGCGACACCGAAATGGAATACGCCGTGCGGAATGGTTCGGACGGCGTGAGGCGTTGCGAAGTTGGGCCGTGCTTGGCCAATGCGGTATCGGGGTTGCAGCTATGGCCGATGCCAAGGTCAAAGACAGAGGCAACCGGCTCGATCCCAAGGGCATAATGGCGGTTGTTCCACGGAGCGAAGTCGCGGCCTCCATTTGACATCCAAAGAAGACAGAACGGGTAATGCGCTGCGTTCCAGTTTAGGCCGACGGAATAGCCCTCATCTGTATTGGCCAGCTTCGCAAACCCATCAGTAACAGCAACCTGCACCAACTCCTCGGTTTGATAGGCGAAAGGCAGGGCGGTAATGTCGATTGCGCCACCATCCGCAGCGGGCATTGCGGTTAGGTCGGTTGAAACCCCGCCAGGCAAGAGTTTTGAAACATTCGGTTCAACCTCGGTTGGATAGATATGCCCGCTCTTTGCAGACGGAATTTCAAGACGCGCCGCGCCGGGCATCTGCGGGAGTGCGAAAACGGGATGCAATCCGATTGGCAGGCTCGCTTCTTTTCTCATGTGGATTTCGAGTGTTATATCTACGGCGGCCTCGCCTTTGCGGCCCTCGATGCGACGAACGAGCTTCTCCACGGGATGATCAGATGGGTAGCTAACTTCAATTTCAGCGCCAGTGCCGAAATGCTTGCGCAGGCTCCAGTCGACGTTTGAGGAGACGCCGTGAGGGTCTTTGTGAAATTCGGCGTTAATGTCCGCTGCCGGTTCCCAGCCGTTTACAAGGTTATCTGGTGGCGTAGTCATTCCAAAAGGCACACATGGCCACTCCCCCCGCAAACGCCGCAAAATTCCGGGCATGTCCGCTGGAGCGTCGGGCTCATCGCCCCAAGGTGCAATCGCGAAGGGCTGAACAATACGCCCGTCCGCCAGCGAAAACTTCACTGGGCCAAGCATGCCACCAAGTGCCGCAACTTCGCCGCGCCCGTGATCCCATTCAAATGACCAGCTCTGGGCCCTGGAATTTACCATGTTTTTGTTGCCTCTTATGGAACGTGATCAAAATGAACCAAAGAGCGACTAATGTCCTCTGTTGCGCGCTCATTCTGAAATTTGCTTATTCTTCTGCGGCGCGTTTTGCCTCGATCATTTCGAGGAGTTGGTCCTTGGTGCGCCCGATATGAGCAGAGAGGAGCGCGCAGCCCTCTTCAATTTGGCCATTTCGCGCGAATTCCAAAAGCTGCCGATGTTCGGCTTTTGCAGGTTCGCGCTGTTTCATCACGCTAAGGTGCAGGCGGATATAGCGGTCGGATTGAACGTTGATCCGGTCAAGCAATTCCGTTGTCAGGCCACGATCTGCTGCCGCGTAAAGCGCGGTGTGATAGGCATGATTAAGCGTTCCCCAGCGTGCGACATCATCTTCGTCATACGAGGTTTCCATCTGGGTCAGGATTTGATCGCAATCGTCGAAATCCTCTTTTGTCATTGATGGGATCGCACGGCGGAACAGGTCCACTTCGATCAGAATGCGCAAATCAAATATCTCGCCGATTTCTTCAAGCGAGTGTTTGGTAACGGTGCCGCCACGGTTATTGGCCCATTGAATCAAGCCTTCCGCATTCAGCCGCTTCAGCGCCTCGCGGATCGGCATGCGCGAAACGTCATACTCTTCGGCTAGGGCCTCTTGCCGGATCGGCTCGCCTTCTGCCATTTCCCCGCTTAGGATCCGTTCCCGAAGGTCGTTCGCAATCTGCTCCGGCAGGCTTTGTTTGGATACGGAGCGCTTTCCGGCCATTGGGTCTTCTCCCTCGTCTTGAATTTTGGATACAAATACCGCCTCAGCGCTGATTTTCCAACTGAAATGGCGACTTTTTTGCTGTTAAGGCGATTGCCTGTCGTTGCCGGATTATTGTATCCAGTATCCATAAATGCAAGGGCGGAGACACAAATGGCAGATACGGTTCGGATCAACCTGAATGATATTCGGGAAATTTCCACAGAAATTCTGGAGAAAGTCGGATACGGCCGCAACCATGCTTCCGCGATTGCGGATATGCTGTATACGTGCCAATTGGATGATTGTCAGTCGCACGGGTTGTTTCGTTTGTTTATGTGTCATGAAACAATGAAAGCCGGTAAAATAGACGGCAATGCAGAGCCTGTTTTAGCGGAGTCAGACAACGCAATCGTGCGGGTTGATGCGCGGGGCGCGATGTCTCTGCTCGCTGTTGAAAAGGCGATGCCGCACTTGATCGCCAAGACGCGGAAATTTGGGATCGCGGCGATGGCCGTCAATAATTGCTTCCACTTTTCGGCGCTTTGGCCGGAAGTCGAACAGCTTTCAGCGGTTGGATTGGCGGGCATGTCGATGGTGCCGAGCCACTCTTGGGTTGCGCCGGCTGGCGGAACGCGCGGCACGCTTGGGACAAACCCGCTGGCGTTTTCGTGGCCGCGGTCGGGGAGGTCTCCTTTCACATTCGACTTCGCCACGAGCGCCTTTGCTCGCGGAGAGATCGAGCTTTACAAACGCGCGGGCAAGCCGCTTCCGGAGGGTGTCGCGGTAGACGCAAACGGAGCGCCAACAACAGACCCACAGGCCGCGCTTGATGGGGCGATGTTAACCTTTGGAAGCTACAAGGGCTCTGCCCTTTCGATCATGATCGAGCTGCTTGCAGGACCATTGATCGACGATCTGACCAGTATGGAAAGCATGGAGTTTGCCGAGGGGAAGGGCGGCGCGCCTTATCATGGGCAAATCATTCTGGCGTTTGACCCAGAGCAATTCAGTGGCGGCAAAGCAGCAGCAAACGACGCGCGCGCAGAGCGTCTTTTCGCGGATATCGTTGATCAAGGCGCGCGGCTTCCGTCGCAACGGCGGTTTGAAGCGCGTAAACGTAACCAAGAACGCGGCTATGTCGAAGTGCCTGCCGCGTTGCTGGACGATTTGCGTAATCTAACTGCTTAGATCACGCGCCCCAAGTATCCGAGAGCCGATAGCCTTCGGGCCACGGATCGCTTGGGTCAAGCATGTGTTGGTGGGTGCCAGTAATCCAGCCGCGCCCGGAAATTTCCGGAACAATTGCGTCGCGGCCTCCGACTTTGGCGGGGCCCACAATTTGGCCCGTAAACCTTGAACCGATGATTGAGACGGCCTCGAAAGTCTGCCCTTGCTGCAGTTGACCTTTTGCCGCCATCAGTGCCATCCGCGCAGAAACGGCTGTTCCTGTTGGGGATCGATCAACTTTGCCAGGTTGGATTGCAACGGCAGACTTTCCCGTTAATCCAGTTTCTGTTTTGCTAACTGGGCCGCAGAACGCGCAGAAAGAGATGTGATCCCAATCCGGGTTTTCGGGGTGGGTGAAGCCAAGTTGTTCGTTGGCGGTATCGGTGATTTTGACGCCCAGTTTTGCAATCTCCTTCGCCTCACTTTCAACGATCTCAAAGCCAAGCGCCTCTGCGTCCACAACAACAAAGCTATCCCCGCCATAGGCCGTATCGACGGTGATTTTACCAAGTCCGTCAACTTCAAGCGGCACCTCGATTTTGTCAGCAAAGCTGGGGAGGTTTTGTACGAAAATGCGCTCGGCCTTGCCGTTGTTGCAGTGTGCGCGCACTCGAACCAATCCGCCCGGTGCTTCGAGCGTCAAGTGGGTCTCGGGCTCTTGCATTGGGATTATCCCGCCATCAAGCAGCACTGTTGAAACGCAAATCGAATTCGAGCCGGACATGGGCGGTGTGTCTTCTGGCTCCATGATGATGAAGGCCGCGTCGGCGTCTGGATGTTTGGGTGGCACCAGTAGGTTCACATGGCGAAATACGCCACCACGCGGCTCGTTGAGAACGAAGTTGCGTAGAGCTCCGTCCTTAGCGATGAAGCTCCGTTGATCCCAAATCGTTTCTCCTGGTGGTGGGGTAACGCCGCCAACAATAACGTCGCCAACTTCGCCTTCGGCATGGGCCGAAATCACATGAATTGTCTTGCTGCTGCGCATTGCGGGGTCTTTCTTGGCGTGGATTAAAAGCGATTGGGCGCGAACGGCTCTAAAGAAATCTTGGAAGATTTGCGCTCAACCATATCGGCAATGAGTTCGGCTGTTCCTGCGGACTGGGTTAAACCGAGATGCCCATGTCCGAAGGCGTAATGTACATTTGGTGCTTTTGGTGCGGTGCCAATGACGGGAAGGCTATCGGGCATAGAAGGGCGAAAGCCCATCCACTGTTTGCCGCCCTCGGTATCTAGTGCGGGCATGAACTGTTTGGCTTTGTCCAGAAGGACTTCAGCGCGCTTATAGTTTGGCGCAAGCTTGAGGCCGCCAAGTTCCACTGCGCCACCAACGCGAATGCCCTCGCCGATCTTGCTTGCAACGAAGCCGTGGGCAGAGAACGTAATCTGCGTCTTTAGGTCAAACGCGCCAGCAGGAAGTGTTGTGTTGTAGCCGCGCTCGGTTTCAAGTGGCAAACGGTCTCCCAGCGTGCGGGTAAGGAAATGGGACCATGCGCCAGAGGCAATGACAACTTGCTTGGCCTGTAATTTCTCGCCCGAAGTTGTGAGGGAAACGCCTTCGCTGCTGTGTTCTACGGAGCGAACTTCCGCGCGCTCAATGCGACCGCCCGCGTTGACGAAGGCCTTTGCGAGATGCTCTGTCCAGAGTTTCGGGTCCGTTACGCCGAGCCAATCTGGGGTGAACACCCCATGGGTAAAGCGCGGGCTTAGTCCCGGCTGGACTTCGGCGATCGCGTCGGGGCTTTCAAGCTTGGTATAGGTGACGCCATGCGCGCTCCGCGCGTCCCATACACGAAGGGCCGCGCGATATTCGGCTTCGCTTTCGTGCAGTTGCAACTCGCCTTTGGGGAGGATGAAATCCGCGCCATTTGTGATTTCAATTTGACGTTTCAACGCCTCGCGCGACAAGGCCATGAGACTCGCGTGGGCCGAAACAGCCTTGTCGTACTGCCGTTTGTTGCTCGCCATAGCAAAGCGCCACATCCAAGGCGCGATCTTCGTGGCATAAGCGGGCGGGATAGAGAGCGGGCCAGTTGGATCAAGCAACCATTTGGGTGCCTTGAGCATGATACCGGGCGTGGCGAGGGGTTCAAAATCGGAGAATGCAAAAGCGCCTGCGTTACCTTGCGAGGCTTCCGCCGCAACACCTTCGCGATCTACGACGCAAACGTCAAAGCCACGTTGTCGAAGTTCAAGCGCGGCGGAGATACCGATTATCCCGGCGCCAATGACGATGATCTCGCTGTTCATAGCCTGCCTCTTTTTGCGGTCGCCTTAGCCGTCAATCGGATTGATCGGAGCCGATGGAATTCCGTTTTTGAATGGATCTTTTACATCAAACAGTAAACGGGATTCCGCCATAACATATGCTTGCCCCGTGAGGCGGGGGATTACGCCGCCTGAACTTCCTGCGGTATAGGAGAGGCGATACGCGCTGCCGATCACGCTTTCTTGGATGATCTCTTCTTGAGGCGCGAGCGCGTCATCAGCCGCCAAACAAGCCAGCCGCGCAGAGCTTCCTGTACCACAAGGTGAGCGATCATATGTGTCGTCAGGGCAGAGTACGAAATTGCGGCTATGTATGGTCGGGTCGTCGGGTGTGTCTTGAAAGATCACATGATCAATCGGTTCGCCGTTTTCACCACCAATCCCCGCAGTAATTGCGGCGGTGCGTATGGCGATTGCGGTGTCAGTGAGGGCGCGAATATTCTCTGGATGAACGGGGAGGGGAGCTGGATCAACGATAAAGAACCAGTTTCCACCATAGGCTACATCCCCAGTAATCGGGCCAAGCTCCGGAACATCAAGCGTTACATCCTTGTGTACACGGCGGCTCTCGATATTGGTCACAGTTACTGTATTCGGATCGGAAAGCTCCACTTCGACAATGCCCGCAGGGGTTTCAATTTTATGGCGGCCAAGGCCGATCCGCCCGAGATGCGCGAGCGTCACGGTAAGGCCGATTGTGCCGTGACCACACATGCCAAGCACCGCGCCCGCGTCAAAATAGATTACGCCCGTCACGCAGCTTGGATCCACCGGCTCTACCAGAAGCGCGCCAACCATTGCGGGCTGTCCGCGCGGCTCGCACATCACCGATTGATAAAATTCAGCATGATCGCGCGCCAAACGTTGCGCGCGCTCTGCAAGCGGCCCGTTCCCAAGGTCGGGGCCGCCATCCAGAATAACCCGTGTAGGTTCTCCGCCAGTATGGCTGTCTATGACATGCATTCAGCGATGACTCCGCCTTGCTTGGACCAATCGGCAAACCATGTGCGGAACAGAGTGTACTGCTGCTCGCAATAGTTGCGCTGGGCGTCTGTGAGTTCGTCGGTTTCGTTGAAGTGGAGACGGTATTCCTCTTCGCCATTCAGGACGAGCAAGTATTTGTAATACAGAACAAGGTCTGTTCCTTCGTCAAAACTGGCCAGCACGCCAAAGGCTTCTTCCAATTCACGGGCGCGCATACGAGCTTCGGCATGACCTGCAGCGGCTTTTTGAGAAAGCGCAGCGAGCAACAGAGCCTCTTTGGGCAGGGCGGTACCGATACCAGTAATCGAGCCGGTCGCGCCGCAGTTGACGAAGCCGTGGTAAACCTCGGTATCAACGCCAACCATGAGCGTGACCTGATCGTCTTTCGAAGTGATATGCTCCGCCGCATAGCGCAGGTCGCTTTTGCCGCCGAATTCTTTGAAGCCGATGAGGTTTGGATGCTCCGCGCGCAGCGCAAGGAACAGGTCTGCGCGGGTGGCGAAGCCATAGACTGGGCTGTTGTAGATGATAGCGGGCACATCCGGCGCGGCTTTCAGGATTGCTTTGAAGTGATTGCGCTGCGCGTCAATCGAGGAGCCGCGCGACAGCACGCGAGGGATGACCATAAGGCCAACAGCACCAACCTTTTGGGCGTGGGCAGCATGGGCAACTGCGGACTTCGAATTGATCGCGCCCGTACCGACAACAACGGGGACGCCAGCCTTTACCAGCCGCTCTACGCCTTCCATGCGCTCTTCGTCGGTAAGAAGGGGCCAGTCCCCCATGGAGCCGCAATAGACAACCGCGGACATGCCCGCGTCGATCATCTCTTTTCCTTTACGCACGAGGGCGTCGTAATCAGGCGTGCGGTCAGCTTTGCATGGGGTCATGAGGGCCGGCATCGTGCCGGTGAAGATGTTTTGGGTCATGGTCTTTCTTTCTATTCGGCCAGTTCGGTTCTAGCGAACATTGGCGAGGAATTTGCGGGTGTGTTCGGATTGGGCGTTGCTGAATATCTGTTCCGGCGGTCCGATCTCTTCCATCACGCCTTGATGGAAAAAGGCGACCCGATCTGATACGTCGCGGGCAAAGCCCATTTCGTGTGTGACGCAAATCATGGTCATCCCTTCTTCGGCCAGCATACGCATGGTTTCAAGCACTTCGCCCACAAGCTCAGGGTCCAGCGCGGAGGTTGCCTCATCAAATAGCATGTATTCAGGCTCCATCGCCAGAGCGCGCGCAATGGCGAGACGCTGCTGCTGCCCGCCGGAGAGGGCGGAGGGGTAGACAGCCAGCTTCTCGCCAAGGCCCACGTGTCTTAGCTGTTGGGCCGCGATCTCGCGCGCTTCGGCCTTGGATTTGCCTTTCACGATCTTGGGGGCAAGGGCGACATTCTCTAGCGCGGTTAGGTGTGGAAAGCTGTTCCATTGCTGAAACACCATCCCAAGGCGCTGGCGCAATTTGTTGATATCAGTGCCTTTGGCGTGGACATCGGTGCCGTCAACGACAACGCGGCCTTGCTGTACGGGCTCAAGCCCATTGATGCAGTAAAGCAGTGTTGATTTCCCAGAGCCAGACGCCCCGATCACAGACAGGACTTCGCCCTTTTCGACGTTGAGGTCGATACCTTTGAGCACGTGCAAAGTGCCGAAGTACTTGTGCAAATCATGGATTTCGATCATTGGGCCCACTTTCTTTCAAGCGACGCGGCATAGCGCGAAATTGGATAGCTGAGCGCGAAATAGAAGGCGCCCGCAATTGTAAGGATCAGGAAGGGTTCCTGTGTTCGGGTGATCAGAATTTGGCTGGCCTTGAGCAGTTCGACATAGCCAAGTACCGAGACAAGCGCGCTGTCTTTCATGACGCCAAGTGCCACGCCAACCCAAGCTGGGAAAACCGCGCGGCCGCCAATCGGAAACACCACGTAGCGCAGGTCTTGCCAATAGGTCATGCCAAGGCTGCGGGCAGCGCGGCGCATCGGTGTCTCGACCGCCTCGATCCCGCCGCGTGCCACATTGGCCACCAAAGACGCGGTATAGATCGTGAGGATCACCACGCCGGATGCAAAAGGATCAAGGTTCAACCCGACAATCGGCGCGAAGTTATAAAACAACACAAGTTGGATGATGAGTGGAACAGAGCGGAAAATGTCCAGCACCGGAGCGACCGTTAAAGTGGCCGCAAGCTTGCCTTCATAGAGCACCCAGCCAAAGAGCACGCCGAGCGCGGTTCCGATTGTGATGGACAAAACCGATATCCACAGGGTCCGAAGCGCCGCTTCGCCAAGAAACAGCAGATCGTTCGGGGTAAACCCGCTGAAGAAGCTTATTGTTGGTTCCATGACAGCCCCCTAGTACCGAAAGAGCCGTGTGGCCAAGAGGCGCGAGGCGATGAGGATAAGCTTGACGATCACGTAGTAGATGACCGCCGTGACGGCGAAGTATTCAAAAATGCGGAACGTCCGACTGGCAAAAAACTGCGTCTCACCAGAGAGTTCGCGAAAGCCAACAAGCATTCCGAGGGATGACATAAGTACCGCCCAGACCATCTGATTGGTGATCGGGTGATAAACGATGCGAAAGACCTGTGGGATAACAATGCGGGTATAGGCCTGCCATGCGGTCATACCGAGGCTGCGGGATGCGCGGAGCTGGGTGTCAGGCACCGCGTTAAACCCGCCACGGAAATTTTCGGCCAGATAGCCTGCGCAGTTAAAAGTTAGCCCCGCAAGCACGATCATGTAAGGCGAGAGGTGAAGGCCAAATGCGCCGAGACCAAACCCGAAGAAGAAGAGCTGAAACAGCGCGGGGGTGTTGCGGGCAAGCTCGACCCAACAACTGGCGAGCCAGCGAATGGGCCCCTTCATATGCATGCGAATAAGCGCAAGGCAGAGCCCGATGATGATGCCTAGAACCATTGCCAATACAGCCACCTGTAGCGTCAGGAATGCTGCGTCAAGCAGGTCAGGCAGGCTCTTCATAACGGGCCGCCAATGGAAGTTGTAATCAAACATAATTTCGGTTTCCGTTGCTCCTGCCCTCAGTCTGGGCAGGAGCGTTTCCGTGAGTGGCGGGCTTAGTACATCACGCCTGGGATGCGGAGTTCAGGTGCGTCACCACCAACATATTTTCCCCAAAGTTCGTCGTAGCGACCGGAGCGAACCTGATGGGTGACGAATAGGTTGAGATAGTTGAGCCAGGTAACGTCTTCGCGTTTGCCAACGACCGAGGTGTAATCGGTGGTCCAAGGCATGCGTGGGCCAGCGACAACCGAGTCATATTGCTGGGTAATCGGGAGAATGGCGGTGTTTGTGGTGATGCCGATATCAGCCTTGCCTTGAGCGACAGCGAGGAACACTTCGTTTTCGGACTGATACCCCTGATAGTTTTTCTCTTCGCCCCACTCAGCCGCGATCTTGAGCCATTCCTGTTCAGGAACAGTCCCAATTGCGGCGGCGACGCGCTTGCCGCGAATATCCTCAAAGCTTTCGATGCCGCTGTCTTTGTTTACGACACCTTGCGCATAGTAAATCGCGTAAGGAATGGTAAAGCCGACGGTGCGGGCGCGGGCGAGGCTGTCAGAGGTTGCGCCAAAAACAACATCAGCGCGACCGGTCACAATAACGGGCAGGCGCTCGGCCCATGTCACAGGGAGAACCTCAGCTTCGACCTCAAGAGCCTCGGCCAGATCGTTACAATAATCCACGTCGAAACCCGCGGGTTCGTTATTGGCGTCGCGGTATCCGATTGGCGGGAAATCGAGCACCACACCGCATCGCAGCGTACCGCGATCTACGACGTCATCCAGAGTGTCAGCGAGGGCAGGGCCCGTCGAAAGCGTTGCGATGGCCGCGATTGCGGCAAGTTTTTTATACATTGAGAACTCCCTAATTTTTGTTGTGAAAATTCTAATAGTGCAGATTGTATCCAAAATCCAATATAAAATTTGCGACGAAGCCAAGAAAGAGGAATAGCAAACGCTTTTCTGTCCTTAACTTGTTGTGAAATAATGGTTTTGTGATTTTGCAGGGCGATATGCTGCTTGCTTTCGAGTGCGCTTGGCGAACCAAAGGGGAGTGGTCGTAACGCCCCGAATCTGCGCTTAAATGCCCGTCCGATTCTGTGGTTTTGCCCGCGGAAATTTACCTTACGTCAGGCCGGAATCGCTGTGATTTTTCGTCAACATATCTAATCTGCGGAATGAGATTTTGCGTTTCTGCGAATTGGCAGGAAAAAATTTTGACGGCATGCGCCAGTTAACTCCCTATGAACAAAGGGACTTTTCGCCTGCGTCAATCGAGCATGGTTTTTGGCTCTTGTTGGTCGAGTTGTGTTACCCTAGGAGTGCTTGACTGTAGATTCTGAATATGGATATTGTATCCAAAATCTAGAATTCAGACCCGCCCGTGCATTTTAACGTGACCGTTCGACGGGAGGGGCGCTCTGAAGCATCTGAAAAAACGAACGGATCCATTTGGGAGATAATCATGAAATCAACCTTGACCATGGCTACCGCTGCATTGGCGCTTTCCGCGTCAACAGCATTCGCCAGCAATCTGGTTTACTGCTCGGAAGGTTCGCCTGAAGGTTTTGACCCTGCGCTGTTTACAGCCGGTACAACCTTTGATGCATCCTCGCACCCGATCTATAACCGCCTGCTGGAATTCGAAACCGGCACAACCAACGTTGTTCCTGGCCTTGCCGAAAGCGTAGAGGCGAGCGAAGACGGTCTGGAGTATACATTCAAACTCCGTAAGGGCGTTAAGTTCCACTCCAACGAAGACTTCACGCCAACACGTGACTTCAACGCAGATGACGTGATCTTCTCGTTCCAGCGTCAGGGCGATGAAAATCACCCTTACAACAGCTACTCCGGCGGTACTTGGGAATATTACCAAGCGATGGGTATGCCAGATCTTGTAGAGTCCATCGAGAAAATCGACGACTACACAATCAAAGTTACTCTGACCAAGCCAGAAGCGCCGTTTGTTGCAAACCTCGCAATGGACTTTGCTTCGATCGTTTCGGCTGAATACGGTCAGGCAATGCTTGACGCTGGCACGCCAGAAAAAATGAACACAGCGCCAATTGGTACTGGTCCGTTCAAATTCGTGGCTTACCAAAAAGACGCGGTTATCCGTTATGCGGCGAATGCCGAGTACTGGAAAGAGCCTGCTGATGTTGAAAACCTGATCTTCGCGATCACACCAGATGCCTCTGTTCGTTACCAGAAGCTGAAGGCTGGCGAATGCCACATCATGCCATACCCGAACCCAGCTGACATCGAAGCGATGCAAGCAGATGGCGACATCACCATGATGGAGCAAGAGGGTCTGAACGTTGGCTATTTGGCTTACAACACAACAATGGCTCCGTTTGACAATCCGAAGGTCCGCAAGGCCCTGAACATGGCGATTGACAAAAACGCGATCATCGACGTTGTTTTCCAGGGGTCCGGCGAAGTTGCTAAGAACCCGATCCCACCAACAATGTGGGGCTACAACGACGCAATCGTTGACGATGCTTACGATCCGGAAGCTGCAAAAGCGATGCTTGAAGCTGAAGGCGTAACTGATCTGAGCATGAAGGTTTGGGCGATGCCTGTTCAGCGTCCTTACAACCCGAACGCACGTCGTATGGCCGAGCTGATCCAAGAAGATTTCAGCAAGATCGGTGTTGATGTAGAGATCGTATCCTACGAGTGGGGCGAGTATCTTGACCGTTCCAAAGACCTCAACCGTGACGGCGCTGTTCTTCTCGGCTGGACTGGTGACAACGGCGACCCTGACAACTTCCTCGCAGTTCTTTTGGGCTGTGACGGTGTTGAAGCGTCCAACCGTGCACAGTGGTGCCACGAGCCATTCGAAGAACTGATTCTCAAGGCCAAGCAGGTCACAGATCAGGCCGAGCGTGCTAAACTTTATGAAGAAGCTCAGGTTATCTTCAAAGAGCAAGCTCCTTGGGCAACAATCGCTCACTCGGTTGTTTACATGCCAATGCGCAACGAAGTTAAAGGCTACAAAGTACACCCACTCGGTGGCCACATCTTCTATGGCGTAAGCGTAGAGTAATCACTCTCTTGAAATCGCCGGAGCCGCCCTTTTAACGGCGCGGCTCCGGCTTTTGCTGTTTCTCGTTAAGAGGTTCCGATGTCGTCTTTGTCCGATTACCGTCAGGTTGCGCGCGACCTGTCTGTTGATGCGGTGGCCCTTGTGCCAGGACCGAATTTCAACCGCGCATTCAAAAAGCCATTCATGTCGCATGAGCGACCGTTTCTCGCAGTTATTCCAGCGAACGGCCCCGAGGCCGCTCTTGTTCCGAACCTGGAGTTGGGAAGCTGGGCGCTTGTCGGATTTGAGGGCGAGGTTTTTGATTGGCGCGATCAGGATGGATATCACGCGGCGTTTTCCGCGTTGACCAAACATCTCAACATTCGATCCCTTGCCGTCGAAGGGCAGGTGATGCGGTTCTTCGTATCAGACGCTCTGAAAAAGGCGCAGCCGGATCTTGAGATCATTGACGGGGAAAAGGCAATCTCGGGCCTTCGGGTTATCAAAACCGAAGAAGATATCGCCGCGCTTCAGGTTGCGATTGAAATCTCCGAACGCGCTTTGGCCCGCGTTCTGGAAGGCGTTGAAATCGGCCAAACAGAAAAACAAATTGAACAGGCGCTGGTGCAGGCCTTGTTTGCCGAAGGCGCAGACGATCAGGCCTTCGCGCCGATTGTTGCTGCTGGTGATAACACCGCCCGCCCTCACGCAAAGGCTCGCGCGGACTACCGCGTTAAGAAAGGCGATGCGCTGCTCTTTGACTTTGGAGCGCGCAAGAACGGATTTGCCGCTGACATCACCCGCACATTCTTCGTTGGTGACGTGAGCGATGAGGGGCGTGCTGTTTACGAAACTGTGCTTGCCGCCAACCTCAAGGGTTTTGACGTCACCAAGCCAGGCGTGACGGCGCATGACATTGATGATGCCGTGACCGGTGTGCTTGAGGCGTCGTCTTTTGCAGACCGTATCCGCACGAAAACAGGCCACGGTCTAGGTCGCGAGGTTCACGAGGCACCTTATATCATGCGCGGCAATACAGAGGTCATGCGCGAAGGCATGGTCTGGACCAACGAGCCTGGCCTCTATCAACTCGACAACTTTGGTGTTCGCATCGAGGATGACGTGCTTGTAACCGAAACCGGATGCAGGTCTCTGACCTCCTTCCCCAAAACTCTGACCATCGTGGGGCGCTAATGCTACGATTCTTACTGAGTAAATTGGCCACGTTCGTTCCGACGTTTATCGGCGTGACCCTTATTTCGTTTATGTTCATCAGGGTGCTTCCTGGCGATCCGATCATTGTTATGGCCGGTGAGCGCGGAATGACCGAGGAACGCTATCAGGAAATGGTCGTGAAGCTGGGCTTTGATAAGCCCGTGATCGAGCAATACTGGAGCTATCTGACGGGCGTGCTGCAAGGCGACCTTGGTGAATCTTTCATCACCAAAAAGCCGGTGTGGGACGAATTCTTTGCCCTGTTCCCGGCTACGCTTGAGCTTTCAATCTGTGCGATGATCTTCGCGATTGTCCTTGGACTTCCGGCGGGTGTTATCGCAGCTGTGAACCGCGGCAAATTCTTTGACCGTGCTCTAATGTCGTCTGCGTTGATCGGGTATTCGATGCCGATCTTCTGGTGGGCGTTGCTGCTGATTATCGTCTTCTCCGGCAACCTTGGCTGGACGCCGGTTTCGGGACGCATCAGCTTGATGTTCTTCTTTGACGATGTGACGGGCTTTATGCTGATCGACAGTTTGCTGTCCGGTCAGAAAGGCGCGTTTGCTTCGGCGGTGCATCATCTTGTGTTGCCAACCATTGTGCTTGGTACCATCCCGCTAGCGGTGATTGCGCGCCAAACGCGTTCTGCCATGCTTGAGGTTCTCGGCGAGGATTACATCCGGACCGCCCGCGCCAAGGGCCTCGCTCCTGCGCGGATCAACGGCCTTCACGCGCTGCGCAATGCGCTGATCCCCGTTGTTACAGTGATCGGCCTGAGTGTTGGTACGCTGCTTGCGGGCGCTATTCTTACCGAAACCATCTTTAGCTGGCCGGGTATTGGTAAGTGGATGGTAGATAGCATCTTCCGCCGCGATTACCCTGTTGTGCAAGGCGGCCTATTGATGATCGCGGTTATTGTGATGATCGTAAACCTGACTGTTGATCTGCTCTATGGCGCGATCAACCCTAAAATCCGGAGGCGGTCATGACAGATCAAGTGGCCAACACCACCGAACCCGCAGAGGTCAAGGAGATTCGTCCGAGTGCCCTGCGTGAATTCTGGTACTATTTCAGCGAAAACCGCGGTGCTGTTATCGGCATGTGGGTGTTTCTTGGGTTTGCATTTTTGGCGGTCTTTGGCCCTCTGATCGCACCCTATGACCCGACAGAGCAGTTCCGTGACCATATCCTGCAACCGCCGTTTTGGCAGGAGGGTGGAAGCTGGGCGTTCCCGCTTGGAACTGACCCGCTTGGCCGCGATATGCTTTCGCGGCTCATCAACGGCGCGCGATATTCCTTCTTTGTTGGTATCGTTGTTGTGTCGGTTGCGGCGTCGGGTGGGATTATCATCGGTCTGCTCTCGGGCTTTGCGCCCAAGATCATCGATACCATCATCATGCGTGTGATGGACATTATCCTTGCTTTCCCATCGCTCCTTCTTGCGCTTGTGCTGGTGGCGATCCTTGGGCCGTCGCTGACCAATGCGATGATCGCGATTGCGATTGTGTTTCAGCCTCACTATGTGCGCCTAACGCGGGCGTCTGTTTTGGCAGAGCGTCAAAAGGACTACGTGACCTCGGCGCGTGTTGCTGGGGCCGGAAAATCGCGGCTGATGTTCATCACCGTACTTCCAAACTGTCTCGCACCGATTATCGTTCAGGGCGCGCTCAGTTTCTCGACCGCGATCCTTGATGCGGCGGCGCTCGGTTTCCTTGGTATGGGTGCGCAACCGCCTACACCAGAGTGGGGCACTATGCTCGCTGAAGCACGTGAATTCATCCTGAGGGCGTGGTGGGTTGTGACCTTCCCGGGCCTTGCAATTCTCGTCACTGTTCTGGCGATCAACCTGATGGGCGACGGCTTGCGCGACGCTCTTGATCCGAAACTCAAGCGGAGCTGATGATATGAGCCTGCTGAAAATCCGAAACCTCTCGGTCGATTTCGCAACGGCCTCTGGCCAGTTCCGCGCGGTTGATAGCGTTGATATGACCGTCGAGAAGGGCGAAGTCATGGCAATTGTTGGCGAAAGCGGCTCGGGCAAATCCGTGTCAATGCTGGCGCTTATGGGCCTCTTGCCGTGGACTGCAACAATCACCGCGGACGAGTTGAGCTTCGAGGGCATTGATCTTCGTAGCATCACTCCGCGTGCGCGGCGCAAGATTATCGGCAAAGACCTTGCCATGATCTTTCAGGAGCCGATGTCCTCGCTCAACCCCTGTTTCACAGTTGGTTTCCAGATCAAGGAAGCACTGCGGTTGCATATGGGGCTAAACCGTGCGGATCGTCACAAGCGCGCAATTGAGCTGTTTGAGCATGTGGGGATCCCCGCGCCGGAAAGCCGATTGAATGTTTACCCGCACCAGATGTCTGGCGGGATGAACCAGCGTGTTATGATCGCGATGGCGATTGCCTGTAAGCCCAAACTCCTGATCGCGGACGAGCCGACAACCGCGCTCGACGTGACTATTCAGGCGCAGATTCTCGATCTACTTGTCTCGCTTCGCGATGAAACGGGTATGGGGCTTGTGCTGATTACGCATGACATGGGCGTTGTGGCTGAAACCGCCGAGCGCGTAAGCGTGCAATACGCGGGCCAACGGGCCGAGGAACAGCCAGTTCGCGACCTGTTTGAGCATCCGTATCACCCTTACACATCTGCGCTGTTGAACGCGCTTCCGGAACGGGCAACGAGCAAGCTTCTGCCAACCATCCCCGGCGTTGTTCCAGGGCAATTCGACCGGCCCAAAGGATGTTTGTTCGCGCCACGTTGCGCTTACGCTCAAGAGAAGTGTCACACGACGCCACCTGTCCCAAGTGGTGACGAGTTTGGCCGTGCGCTTTGCCACTTCCCCCTTGAAAAAGAACAAAGAGGTGTCTCATGAATGCTCCGATTGTAAAGGCAAAGGGGCTGGCCCGTCATTATGAAGTGGGCGGCGGACTTCTGAGTAAAGGCAAAATCGTGCGCGCCCTTTCGGGCGTCGATTTTGAGCTAAGTCCTGGCAAGACTCTTGCGGTTGTGGGCGAGTCCGGCTGTGGTAAGTCCACGCTCGCGCGGCTCATTACGATGATTGAAGAGCCGACGGAAGGCACGCTTGAGATCGACGATAATAATGTGACGCCTGACAACTGGGCCTCGCTTCGAAGCTCGGTTCAGATCGTGTTTCAAGATCCATATGGCTCGCTCAACCCGCGTCAGAAAGTCGGTTACATCCTTCAGGAGCCGCTGATCATCAATCGCCCTGATATGTCCAAGCAGGAACGCGAAGCCAAGGCGCGGGAAATGATCGAATTGGTGGGCCTACGTGCGGAACATTACGACCGTTACCCGCATATGTTCTCCGGCGGGCAGCGTCAGCGGATTTCGATCGCGCGCGCGCTTATGCTTGAGCCGCGCGTTGTTGTGCTCGATGAACCTGTTTCAGCGCTCGACGTTTCCATCCAGAGCCAAATTCTCAACCTTCTGGTGGAACTGCAGGAGCGCCTTGGGTTAGCGTATCTGTTCATCTCTCACGACCTTTCGGTTGTGAAGCATTTCGCCGATGAGGTGATCGTGATGTATTTGGGGCGTGCCGTTGAGCGCGCAAGCAAAGAGGAAATCTTTGCCGCGCCAAAGCACCCTTATACCAAGGCCCTGCTCTCAACCACGCCGCGGGCCGATCCTACAGCCACGAAGGAGCGCATTAAGCTTGAGGGCGAATTGCCTTCCCCGCTTGATAACCTTCCCGGATGCGCATTCGCGCCACGCTGCTGGAAAGCAACCGAGGAGTGCCGCACAGGCCGCCCCGCGCTTGAGGGCGATGCGCATGGCGTCGCCTGTTTCCATCCGGAATAAGATCTGAAAGAGCAAGAAAGGGCCCCTGCGAAATTCACAGGGGCCCTTTGTGTATTATCAGGGTCAGTTTTGCTTGTTCGAATAGACGGAAACTGAAACTTACTTAAGAACAAGACCGCCTTTTGTTACGGCGTTGACCAAGCCTTTGCTGGCCTTGTCTGTCTTACCTTTTCCGCCATTGTTTTTCCCGGCGGGTGGGCTCAGGCTATCAACAGTCCAAACAGTTTTGCCGGATTTAGTTTGAACTTCTGCAGCAGTAGCAGGGAGTGCAAGCGCAACGAGCGAAGCGGCGGTAAGTGCGATGATTTTCATAATATCCTCCAAAATGTGTTAACGTAGGGTAGTACGAGGACGAATTCGCTACGGATCAAATCATCACGAAGCTGTGAACTCTGGACTGCTGCTAGCAGTGTTTTTTAGCGCGGGCGAAGTGAAATTGAACCCTGCCCACACCAATCTAAGAGCTAAAGCAACCCGCGTCTTGCGAGGTTGGTCATGAGTGCGCGGGCGCCAAATGTCCACTCGGGGCATTCGGTCGAGAGTTTCACCGTGTTGGTGAGCGCGCCAAGATCATCACAGGAGATTGTCACGACGTCGCCGATTTTGTGGGTGAAACCACCACCGGGTGTGTCGCGGTCTTGGGTCGGAGCAAAGAGCGTGCCGAGGAACAACATGAAGCCGTCGGGGTATTGATGGTGACGTCCGATTGTCTGTTTGACAAGATTTGCGGGATCGCGGCTGATCTGGTTCATCGAAGAATGGCCTTCGAGCAGGAAGCCATCCTCGCCCTCAACACGCAGATCAACTTCGGCATTACGAACGTTGTCGAGCGTGAAGCTATCGTCAAAGAGGCGGATCATCGGGCCGATGGCGCAGGATGCGTTGTTGTCCTTTGCTTTGGAGAGCAAGAGCGCGGAGCGACCTTCGACATCGCGCAGGTTCACGTCATTGCCGAGCGTTGCGCCCTTAATCTCGCCTCGGGAATTCACGGCAAGCACGACCTCTGGTTCTGGGTTGTTCCAGTTGGAGATGGGATGCAGCCCGATATCTGCGCCATGGCCGACCGAGGAGAGGACCTGTGCCTTTGAAAACACTTCTGCGTCTGGGCCGATACCAACTTCGAGATACTGGCTCCACAACCCTTCGGCAATCAAGGCCTGCTTCACAGCTTCGGCTTCTTCCGATCCGGGTGTGATATTTGAAAGGCTGTCGCCAATTCGCGCGCCGATCCGAGCGCGGATGTCTTGTGCTTTAGAAGCGTCGCCTGCGGCCTGCTCTTCGATTACGCGCTCAACCATCGAGCCGGCGAATGTTACGCCGCATGCTTTGACAGATTGCAAATCGCAGGGTGCAAGCCATGTGTGACTGTCATCCAAAGAGCCAACTAGCGAGCCTTTTGCGGATTTCACATAGGCGGCAGCGTCCTCGCGTTCGAGGATATCACGCACGGTCGGGGCTTCTTTGCTGGTGATGTCAAAGAGTTGGCCGTCGCGAAGCGTCACGATAGCTGGGCCAATACCCGCGCGTTCGATGCGCCCGAGCCAAATACCGTCGGGAAGGGAGAGTTTTGTCATGATTTGTCCTTTAATTTGTAGGCGCGTTGGGCGTTGCCACCCATAATCGCGGCTCGCTCTGCTTCAGAGAGCGAGGCCAGAAACTGTTCTGTCATTCCGACCCATTCCTGATAGGTCGTGGCAAGCGTGCAGACCGGCCAGTCGCTTCCCCAGATGAGGCGCGTTGGTCCGAATGTTTCGAGTAGCTGGTCCACATAGGGCTTCACCGCTTCAAACGACCAACGATCATCGGCCTCGGTGGCGAGGCCCGACAGTTTACAAAAGGCCGTGGTGTCGTTGGCGATCTTGGACATACCGTTGGCCCAATCGTCGAATTCCGCGTTGCGGATTTGAGGTTTGGAGGCGTGGTCGATCACACAAGTCAGTCCGCTGTGGCGCGTGAGAAGCGTGTGTAGGTTGTCGAGATGGATTGGGAAGGTCAGCGCATCAAAGGCAAGATTGTGTGCCTGAAGCGCGTCAAACACAGATGTGAATTGCTCAGTTAGCATCCAGTCAGGGTCCGGAATGCTCTGGATCATCGGCCGAACACCCACAAGATGCGGGTCACGGGCGAGCTTCTCAAGCGTAGCGATTGCGTCTTTGGCTTCAAAATCAATCCAGCCGACAACGCCGCTGATCATCTCGTGGGTTGCAGCCAACTCCAGAAGGTACTCTGTTTCGGCCACTGTTGGTGCGGCTTGAACTGCGATTGTTCCGTCTATTTTTGCTGTCTCGAGCATTGGTGCGAGATCGGCCGGGAGAAAATCCCGATAGATATCCGCCAATTCCGGTGTGAGCCAATCATAGTCGCCACGGGCGAGCGCCCAGAAATGCTGGTGTGCATCGATCCGCATATCTATCCCTTCTTGTATGGCGTTGAAGTGGGTGTTGGAGCTTGCTCGTGAAGCAAGCCTTGCGCACGGAGATCAGACCAAAACGCTTCGGGAATGTCGGTAAAGGCCCATTCGAGAGTCTGGTCGAGTTCAGTTGTATTGCGCAGACCAGGGATAACGGACGCCACAAGTGGATGCGCGAGAGGGAACTGAAGCGCTGCTGCAGCGAGCGGGACGCCGTGATCCTGTGCGGTGGCCTTTAGGCGCTTTACGCGGGCGACAACATCTTCAGGGGCCGCGCCATAATTCCATGTATCTCCGCCAGCAAGAATGCCGGAGTTATATGGACCGCCGAGGATGATAGAGGTTTTCGCTTCCTCACATTCGGGAAGCAGATCGTCCAGAGAACCTTGTTCCAGAAGGGTGTAGCGACCCGCGAGGAGAAACGCATCCCAATCACCAATCTTTAGGCAATCGCGGCAGACCTTCGTTTCGTTCACACCGATGCCGATTGCTTTGATCTGACCGTTCTTGCGCAATTCGTCGAGCGCGCGATAACCGCCCTGTTCGAGGTCTTTGAAATGGCGAGCATTGTCCTCGCCGTGGGTCATTTCACCAATGTCATGCACCAACAACATATCGATCCGATCAAGACCAAGGCGCTGAAGGCTATCTTCGAACGAGCGCATAATGGCGTCATACCCATAGTCAAACACTTGATGGAAGGGCAGCGCATCAGGCCAGCCAAGTGCTCCTGCATCCGCAGGGAGACCTGGTTTCATAAGCCGACCGACTTTGGTTGAGAGGATATAGTCTGTATCGCGAATGGCATCGCCGACCATACGTTCCGAGCGGCCAAAGCCGTAAAATGGCGCGGTATCGTAATAGCGATAGCCAACGTCACGTGTTCGGGCCATCATTTCGCGCGCTGCGGTATTGTCGTTCGCTTGCAACAGACCACCAAGCGGCGCGCCGCCAAAACCGAGGACTGGCAAGCTGAGGGCGCCGCTGGCTAAAGTGCGTTCAGGGAGAGAGAGTTTGGTCATTTGGTTTCCATTCCGGTTAAGTGTTCGCCACGGAAATAGGCGCTGAGTTCTTCAGCGATCTTTGAGATTTCGCGTGCGGCGTCTTTGCGCGAGGCGGCTTTGTGGCCGTCAACGCGCTCAAGATAAGGGCAGGTTAGGGCGGCAATAGCATTCCCCGATGGGTCGAATATCGGGTATGTTAGGTTGGTCACGCCATAGAGCGTTTCGGATTTCTTATTATAGTAGCCGCGTCGTTTGACCTCGGCGACTTCGGTCAAGAACTTGTCGCGGTCGAGGGGCGGTTCGCCAGATACCGGCGCATGCCCGCTGATAAGCTCCTCGCGCTCGGCCTCGCTTCTGAAGGCCGCAAGAACACGACCTGCGCCCGAGTTCCAGAGCCCAAGGACAGCGCCGGTTCGAATCATCAGCCCCCAATTGCCAGGTGCCTCTACGGAGAGAATCACAACGATCGCTGCGTCGTTCTCCATGACGATATGACAGGACTGGCGAATGCTGCGCGCGAATTGCCGCATAAGAGGCTGCGCAACCTCCAGAACACGCTCGATTGGTGCGTGCTGCTGGGCCGTGGAAAATAGCTTCAAGCTCAACGAATATTGGTCTTTTGCAACACGCGAGACATAGCCGCGGCGCACCAAAGTCGAGAGCATCCGGTAGATTTCGCCCTGTGATTTATCGAGCGATTTCGCGATTGCGGACTGCGTCATCCCGCTCTCGTGCGCGGCCAGCAACTCAATAATGTCCAACCCTTTCTCAAGGGCTGGAGCGCGATATTTTACTGGGTCTTCGAGCTTCTTTTGCTGGGCCATGTGCCTTCCTTTTGGCCGGACGGTAGAGGGGGCAGGATATTGGGTCAATACAAAATGCAAATAAGAATTATCTATTCATATATGACGAAGCGACCTGTGCCTTGTTTTTGTTGAATAATCGAAAAAAATGTCGATTTCAACAAAAATGCATATTGCATACAGTAATCATTTATGGAAACCTAGTGAGCATCGAAACGACGGATGGAACGAACATGGCTCGAGTCAAAATTGATGCTCTGAGAAAAAGTTATGGCTCTGCACAGGTCATTCACGACATTGATCTTGATGTGCGTGACAAGGAGTTTGTGGCGCTTGTTGGTCCTTCGGGATGCGGTAAGTCGACGACCCTTCGTATGCTGGCCGGACTCGAAGATATTACAGGCGGGACCATCTCGATTGATGATCAGGTGATCAACGATCTTGACCCTGCGGACCGTGGTATCGCGATGGTGTTCCAATCCTACGCGCTTTACCCGCATATGTCGGTTGCCAAGAACATGTCGTTCGCGCTTCGGGTGGCAGGTAAGCCGAAAGCCGAGATTGATGCGCGTGTCAAAGAGGCTGCGCGTATTCTGCACCTTGAAGAATACCTTGATCGCCGCCCTGCGGATCTTTCGGGCGGTCAGCGCCAGCGCGTTGCAATGGGGCGGGCGATTGTGCGTCGTCCGGATGTATTCTTGTTTGACGAGCCGCTGTCCAACCTCGACGCCAAGCTGCGCACCCAGATGCGCACAGAGATTAAGCGGATTCACCAAGAGGTCGGCGCAACAACTGTTTACGTGACGCACGATCAGGTCGAGGCGATGACCTTGGCGGATCGTATTGTCATTATGCGTGGCGGACACATCGAACAGGCCGGTGCGCCTGACGAGGTGTATAACCACCCAGAGTCTGAATTCGTGGCGTCCTTCATCGGCTCTCCGCCCATGAACCTCACGCCTGCTGAGGTCGCCGATGGCGGCCTTGTTCTTGAGGATGGTACCAAGCTCCCTGTCAATCTGGCACGGTTCGAGGGCCTCTCTGCTGGTGACAAGGTGACATTTGGCCTGCGTCCCGATGACATTGTTCTAAGTGGGCACGGTATGGACGTTAACGAGCCTTGGAACAGCAAGGGGACCGTCAACCTATCTGAGCCTTTGGGGGGTGAAACGCTTGTATTCTTCCCCTTCGCCGGAAGCGAGTGGATCGCAAAAATGCTGAAACCACGAGCACTTAAGGTGGGCGAAGCCATCGACCTGCAATTCGACCTGTCGCGCTGTCACCTCTTTGACCGCGCCTCGGGCAAACGCATCAACAACACGAAATAACAGCACGTTCAACGGAGGAGGAACTCATGATTAAGAACGGACTATACGCAACGGGCATCGCTATGTCTGCGTTGCTGGCTAATGTGGCCACTGCGGAAACAACAGTTGTTTTCCAAGGAATGGGCGCAGAGCGCGAAGCCTTTAACAAGGAAGCGATCCGCCTGTTCGAAGAGCAAAACCCAGACATCAAGATCGACTATAGCTGGGTTGCAAACGAGCCATATAAGACCGGCATCAAAGTGATGCTTGAGTCTAACTCTCCGCCCGATCTTTACTTTGTTTGGGCCGGTTCCTTTGCAAATGATTTCGTGGATAGCGGCGTTGCCGAGAATATCCTCGACAGCTATGAGCGTGGCGATGCTTGGGGCGAAGCGCCCGCAGGCGTTGTGGACCAGTTCCGCTATAAAGACGGCCTCTATGGCGCGCCTGGCCAGCTGTACACAAAGTACTTCTGGAAGAACGATGCGTTCTTTGAGGAAAACAATCTAACAGCTCCAGAAACAATCGACGAGCTGATCGGTATGTGTCACCAGATCCGCGAAATCGATCCGCTGATGACGCCCGTTTCTTTCGGTGCATCGGAAAGCTGGACGATCAACCACTACCTGACCATCTTGTTCCAGCGTCATGTTGATCTGGAGACGATGCAAGGTGACTGGCACCTGACCAACGACGAAGAAAACCTTTGGGCGCATCCTGGTTACCTCAACGCGTTGAAAGATTTCAAACGTTTGGAAACCGAAGGCTGCTTCAACGACGGTATCAACTCGGTTGATCCTGGCGTGTCTCGCACAATGTTCGCTACAGAGCTTGCAGCGATGACATTCTGCGGTAGCTGGTGCCCACCGATCTTCAACTCCGAAGGGTTCGAAGGCAAATACTCTGCATTCCCGTTCCCGAAAGTTGAAGGCGGAGCAGGAGACCAAACTGGTGCGCTCGTAGGTGTTCAGGGGTATCAGGTCTCTGCAGCGACCGAAGAGCGTGAGGCAACTCTCAAGTTCCTCAGCTGGTTGCTGAGCCCAGAGATGCACGCCCTTCAGGCGCGTCTTTCCGGTCAGCTCTCTGCGAACGCAACAGCGCTCAAAGAAGGTGATCTTCCGAAAGAGTCGGTTGACCTGCTGAACCGTGTTGCTCAGGCAAACGTATCGGTGCCACCGCTCAACACAATCGTTGAGACTTCGGTAAGCGATGTGATCCTCAAGTCGGGTCAGGATCTGGTTGCCGGAACGGTCACACCAGAAGAGTTCATGGAACGCGTGCGTACTCAGGCTTTGGAAGCAAAGTCGCGGATGTAATCGCGTAAACAGGCGGCGCAGTATCCCTTTATGCGCCGCCACTTACCCCAATTCCCCCAATTCGGAATACGATGATGATTTATAACCGCAAAGTACACGGAACCTACTTCGACCTCGTGATGGTTTTGCCCGCGTTGTTGCTGTTTTCAATCTTCATTGTCTGGCCCGCAGTCGAAGCCATTTTCACGTCGCTTTATGCCTCCCCTAACCGTGGCGGAGATTTTGTCGGCCTTGCAAACTACCGCGAGATGGTTGGCGATCCTGTGTTCTGGATCGCGATGAAAAACAACCTGTTGTTCATCCTCTGCAACCTTGTGTTTCAGGTCGGGATAGGGACGATCTTCGCCGCCCTGCTTGACCGTGGCGTGCGTCGGTTCTCCACAACGATGCGGACAATTATCTTTGCGCCGCTTGTGATTGCGCCCGTAGCGATTGGTGTGGTGTGGTCCATGCTGCTTGAGCCGAACTTCGGTATGGTTCGTCAGCTGGCGAATACCGTCGGTATCAAATTGCCGTCCCAAGGGTTCCTAGGAAATCCAGACCTCGCGTTCTACTCAATCGTGGCTGTTGGTGCGTGGAACTACATCGGTTTCATGATGACAATCATGTTGGCCTCGATGCAGGCGATCCCGCGCGACCTCTATGAAGCTGCGCGCCTAGATGGCTCCTCTGCGATCCAGACGTTCTTTCACATCACATTGCCCGGCGTTAAGGGCGCGCTGATCCTCTGTTCGCTCATCGTGATTGTTGGGTCGTTCAAAACCTTCGAGATCGTCTATGTCCTGACCCGCGGTGGCCCAGGTAACACGACACAGGTCCTTGGTACCTACATCGTCGAGAGCGCCTTTACACTGTTCCGACCAAACTATGCCGCCGGTATGTCAGTGGTCGTGCTCATCGTCGCAATCTTCTTCGGATCCCTTCAGGTCCTCACGTCACGCAAACGGAAATAACCCATGTCAGCAGTCACACACACCGACCGCGCCGTTGTTCGCGCAAGCCACAAGAGCCACCCTGTCGTGCGCTGGCTCCGCCGGAACGTGCCCTATGTTATCCTCGTGTCTTACTGCGTGGTGGTTCTGGTTCCGATCGTTTGGGTTATGTTGGCCTCGGTCAAAACCCGCCGTGAGGTGTTCCTTTCGCCGCTCGGATTGCCAGACAGCATCCAATGGCAGAACTATTTCAACATCTTTGAAAGCGGCTTTCAGCACTACATCTGGAACTCGCTGGTGGTGACGATTGGCTCTGTGGTGCCGATGGTGATCGTGTCGATCATGGCCGCCTATGCGCTGGCGCGGCGTGTGTTTATCGGCCGTAAAACGATCTATCTCTTGATCGTTTTGACCTATGCGATTCCGATCCACTCTATCTTGATCCCGCTTTATCGGATCGTGGATGACTTCGGCATGCTCAACACCTATGCGGGCTTAATCTTGCCGCATATAGCGATTGGTATCCCGTTCTCTGTGGTGATCTTGTATTCGTTCTTCCTCGATTTCCCCGAGGAGTTGGAAGAGGCTGCGCGGCTGGATGGGTGTTCTCCTTGGCGCATCCTGTTTAGCGTAGTCCTTCCGCTTTCTGCTCCTGCGGTGTTGAGTGTCGTGATTTTTCAGACCGTGAGTGTTTGGAACGAGTTCCTTTGGGCCTCTATTGCCACTAGCGGTGAAGAGCGCCGTCTCTGGACCAATGGCATTATGCAGTTCCAAGGCGAATACAGCAGCGATTGGCCCAAAATCCTCGCAGTCGTGAACCTGATGATGGTGCCGCTTCTCGTGATCTACGTCCTGGCCCAGAAGCACTTTGTGCGCGCCTTTGCTGGAATGGGAAAATAGAATTACCTCCCCTAACTGGCCCCCTTTTTTGGAAGGGGGCCATTCTTTTGGGTGACAGTCAGACAACACAAAAAAACGGCGCTCCTATTGGGCGCCGTTTTTTTGTGTTTCGATTTTCAGAGTTAGGAAATCCGCTTCATATAGGGCGGAATGAGCCCTTCAGGTGGTGTTGGTTCTTCTTCGAAATACTCCAGCGTGGCACGCTCCGCCTGTACAAGGTGCGCGCGCATCATGTCCGCGGCCTCATCAAGCCGCCCTTCGCTCAGAGGAAGCAAGACGCGGTAGTGATCGCTGATCAGGCGGTTCATCTCGTTGCGACGCAGGTAACGATCGGTGACGCTGTGCGGAGCAAGCAAGAGGAGCTGGCTTCGATAGAGCGTCTCGCTCATGTGGCGGTTGGGGCAGCCCAAGACCAGCTTGCCGTGCAGGTCGTCTTCAAGCGTCGTAATGTCTTCTTTCTTTGGGCGTACGCCGCTTTGCAGAAGGCGGTCAACAAACTCGAACGCTGGGCCAACCACATCGGGCCCAAGCTCTTTTGCCGCTTCAACGAGCGCAACAGGCTCAAGCAGGCGGCGGATCTGGTAATAATCGCTAACGTCTTTGGACGTGAGAGCAGGGGCGCGCCAACGGCCGTTTGCGCCTTGCTCGATCAAGCCGACCCGTTCCAGGCGGCTTAGCATTTCATGGGATGTTGTGCGTGAGAAACCATAGTGCTCGGCAAGAGCGGTGCTGCCGATCGAAAACGTGCCATAACGCACACAGCCGGCAACAGTGATTTCAACAGTTGGATAGAGTGTGTCGCGCCACGAACGGTTGACCAGCACCTCTCCCTTGTCGACAGGGCTTTTGAGGTCTGTCTGGTCCATTTCCATTCGGATGGGTTTGTCGCGGCCTTTTCCGACCATAAACCCACGGCCGTCAAAACGGCTGATTAGACCAGCCTTTTCCATGCGTTCCAGCGCATCGGCAGCGGGCGCGCGGCTTACGCCGAAAAAGCGCCCGATGCTACTTTGTGTGAGGACAAGCCCCTTGGGTAATGTGCCATCTTTGATCGCTTCGCAAAGGGTGTCGAATACCATTTGGTTGCGCCGCGTGGGTGCATAGGTTTCGGCCTTATCGGAACGATCTGACATAAAATTAACCCTTAAATACTGGGAGCTTATCAAACTCCAGCTTGACGATATTGTCCAGCCCGTCTTGATATTTTAACGGCAAAACAAGGTGGAGATATTCACCTTCAACCGACCAGTTTACGGTGCCGGGTGTTACCATCTCAACAGACTTGACGTTACAGCCGCCGAGATGAAGCTCCAGAAGGTCGCCTTTTTCCGGCCAACGCTTCACGTGAAGGTAAACGGTTGTCCCCGTGTGGGTCGAGCCGCCCCATGTCCAGCGTGGGTATGGGCCGCCGCGTGTGCCATAGATTGTGTGACCGTATTTCTTCATCCAGTCGCCAACGGTGTTGAGCACGCGTTCTTGTTCGGGGGGAACAATGCCGTGCCGATCTGGGCCGATGTTCAGAACAAAGTTGCCGCCGCCTGTGGCGCAATCAACGATGTTGTTGATGCATGTTTCGGGTGTTTTGACGACTTCATTGAAGGAATAGGCCCACTGGTCACCAAGCGTGATTGTGGCTTCCCATGCCTCATCAGGGTTGTAGTCCCCAACGCGCTGCTCTGGTGTATAGAAATCGCAGGGCATTGCGCAACGGTCATTGATAACCATGTCTGGCTGCCATTTGCGCATCTTTTTGATGAGGTTTTCAGCGTCCCAGAGGGTTGGGTCGTGCGGCTTGTAAAACGGCTCTGGCGCTGCGCGACCTGTTACGTTGCCTTCTCCACCAAGGCCATCAAACCACCATGCCGCGATCTTCCCGTATTTGGTGCAAAGCTCTTCGACCTGCGCGTGCAGATAGTCGATGTAGTTTTGGTGATTTTCGGTCCGGTAATCGGGGTGGTGCCAGTCAGGCTGTGAATAATAAACAGCAAAAGCCATACCCGCTTCGTGGCAGGCATCCGCGAGTTCTTTGGTCAGGTCACGACCAGCGGGGCATTCAGGCGCAGTCACCTTGTAGGAGTTGTGCGCGGTATCGAAGTTCGAAAAGCCGTCGTGGTGTTTGGTGGTGAGGTAAATGTACTTGAAACCCCAGTCCTGCGCTTTGGCCACGAGAGCGGGCGCGTCGAAATCGCGAGCGTCGAAATACTTATAGAGCGAATCATATAGCTCGGCGGGAATCATCACGCGTGGAGATACATCGCGACCACGGGTTTTCAGGTAAATTTCGGGCTTATCGCCTTCACGCGACCAGCTGATTTCGTGTCCTGCAACGCTTGACGGGTTCCAATGAAGGAAGAGGCCGTAGCGCATGTCCATAAATTGATCGACTTGGGGGGTGGCCCCGAAAGTATTGGGCATTTTTTTGATCCTGTAGTGTTGTCTGGCAAAAACAGGATAGACTAATATGCATATTGCATGCAATAAGCATAAATGAGCTGATGCCAGAAAATTTGGATCAGCAGCTTTGAATTTAGATGCCTGGAAACGAACTATGCCCAAAATCGAACGTGTCGAGATAACGATGGTGAATCTTGCGCCCAAAACGCTGCGCGAAGATGCCATTCAAACCTTTACTTGTCAGGAAACTCCGCTGGTTACGATCACCGACAGCGACGGTGTCTGCGGAACCGGATACTGCTATACCATCGGCACCGGGGGCCCCTCGGTTGTGGCGCTTCTTGAGAAGAGTTTCGCGCCTGCGCTCATTGGCAAAGACCCTGAGCGAATCGGCGGAATTTGGCACGAACTTCTACTTCAAACGCACGCGACGTCGGTCGGGGCGATCACATCGCTCGCGCTGGCTGCAGTAGACACGGCGCTTTGGGATATGGCGTGTAAACGCGCGAAGTTGCCACTGTGGAAAGCTGTTGGTGGCGCGCGCGAAAGCATCCCTGTTTACTCGACAGAGGGCGGTTGGCTTCAGATCGAAACACCTGCTTTGGTCGAGGATGCGCTGGCGAAACAAGCCGCGGGATTCGGCGGGGCAAAATACAAAGTCGGCCACCCGCATGTGGCAACAGATGCCAAGCGTCTGGCTGCTGTGCGTGAGGCCGTAGGTGATAATTTCGACATCATGACCGACGCGAACCAGTCCTTCTCGCTCTCGGAATCCATTCGCCGTGCGAAAATGCTCGAAGAGCAGGGCATCGCTTGGTTCGAGGAACCCCTCAAGGCCGATAACGTAACGGCTCACGCCGAACTTGCGCGTTCGACATCGGTTCCGATTGCTGTTGGTGAGAGCATCTATTCCCTTAGCCAATTCAAGGAATATCTGGTGCATGGCGCGGCCAGCATCATTCAGGTTGATGTTGCGCGGATTGGCGGGATCACACCGTGGCTCAAGGTTGCTGCATTGGCGGAAGCACATGGCGTTGTAGTATGTCCGCACTTCCTCATGGAGCTGCATTTGCCGCTCGTATGTGGGATCAACAATGCACAGTGGCTGGAGTATATTCCGCAGCTTGATCTGATTACAGAGCACGGCATTACAATGAAAGATGGGCGCGCTTATCCATCAGATGAAGCCGGGCTTGGCATCGCTTGGGACTGGGACGCCATTCAGAAGAATGCTTCCTACGGCGCAGAAATCTAAGTTACTGAAAAGAATTTACTAAAATGAAGGGGCAGCATCCGTGCTACCCCTTTTTTTGTTTGGTATCGCAACACAAAAAAACACCCGCTGGAGTGGAGGCCAGCGGGTGTTTGATTTGACCGTATTGCCGTTGTTAGGCTCGGGTCAACTCGATCATGGCATGTCCTTTTAGGACAGGCACAGTGAATTTCACACGACCGTCTTTGGCCTCGAACGGAAGCTCGCGACCCTCCGGTACGATTTTAACAGCGGAGATATCGTCTGCTTCGACGTCGACTTCGATGTCATGCAGCGGGATGATGTCCTGAATGGGTTGGATCGCATCGCCGCGCAAGTTGCCGCGCTGGACCGGTGTCGCGAACAGCATATGCAGTATATCGCGCCCCTCTTGCGCGCGCAGTGTCGCACGCCCCGCAGTTGGGAGAGATGTCTGGATCATCTGTGGTTGGCCAAGCGCCTGACGCACGACGTTGCCGATAATCTGCAAGAGCGCAACGGCACCCGTTTGGTGATAGATCGAGAATACGGGGTGCGCCAAACGCGTTACCGCCCCATCGCTCGCACCAAATACAAACCCGCTTGGCTCCGGCCGTGCTGGTGTGTGTAGGTGGCCGCTAAAGTATTGTTTCTCGCGGTTAAAGTACGGGTTGAACAGCATTCCGAGGCTTTTCGCATCGTCCGCGGCCAAAAGCTGCGGCGCTTGATACATAAACATCGGATCATTCACGAACTCCGCGCGCAGGCTTTCGATTGGAAGCGCATAATCGCCGCCCGTGAATTTGGAAACACCGTGATGCGTTGCGCCAGCGGGGTATAGCATGCCGTCGTCCGAAATGCCGCTTGCGCCGGTCAACAATAGACGTCCACCGTTTGCGATAAAGGCATCAAGTCGCGTTTTCAGATCTTCTGAAACAGGGATCGCATCGGGCAGGATGATCAGGCGATAAGGTGAGAAATCAGCATCGTCATCCAACAGATCGAACGTAAAGCGGTTTTCCAGAAGCGCGCGCACAGTTCCATCATCCACATTGCTGTGGTGGCTTGGCACGTCAGAGAACAGCGGGTGGCCAACAGCCTCGTGCGAGATTACGCCGATTTCTGCTTTGTTGGTGCTGCCGATCGCCCAAGGCTCACAAGCCTCTACATGGTCATAGGCTTCGCCGATGATTTTATAGGTTGAATGGTCGACGCTGCCAGACGGGTTCAGGTGATCGCCGATGCAAATCCGCGCGCCCTGCGCAAGCATTGCGCCGCATTCATACACAAGCGCTTCAGGCTTTTTATATCCGCCCATTTCGCCCCACATATGGTGGAATTTGCCTGTCATTCCGAGGAATGGCATGCCCAAAGGCTCGACATAACGCGCGGAAACGGGGAAGTGCTCATAGCCCCATTGTCCTGTAGGCAGGCTCTCGATTTCGATGTGGCTAAAGTATTTGCGCAGAACCTCAGAGCGCCCGCGGCGGATGTGACCAAGGTTAAAGAACAGCGGCACATCGCCTTTGTCTGCAATGGCTTTCACGCGCTCAAAGAACCGCATCGATGTCAGTTCGGCGAATTGGTCGCGATGTTCGGCGTCAGTCCAGTCTAGACCTTCGGCCTCCATCCCTTGCTGCGCCCAAACCGAAACCGATGGCTTCTGGAAGCAGATATCGATCCACAATCCATCCATCTGTGGGTAGTGAGTGACGGCTTCGTCGATTTGGGCGCAGAGGTAGTCAGTGTAGGGCGAGGACAGGTCCAGATACTTCCAAACACCTTCGTGTTTATTGTCACCTGGGAACTGAAGCGGGCGGCTGAAATCCGGTGCGACGACGCGCCATTCAGGGTGGCGTTGCGCAGCGAGTTCGTCCCAGATTGCAGAAAGGTAAACCGGTGTCTTGATCCCGACGCCTTGCAACGCTTCGATTTGCGCGCCCATCAGATCGCTGTCCAAATGGGGGTGCATCTCGCCGACTTTGGTCGGGTGATAGGAGTATCCGTGGTGGCATTTGGAGAAAACATTTACCGAATCCACCTTCGCATCACTGAACGCCTTGGCGAAGTCGGCAGGATCAAACTGCGAACCGATATCTGTAATTTGAGGGGCGGTGTGAAAGTCGAGGTGTATTTGGCGAAAGCGCATCTCGTAGTCCTGATTGAGTGGGTATGCCTTTTGCTTACGAATATTGCATGCACTATGCAATAAGTTTCTTCACATGATTTTTCGAATGCCCGAATTCCGCAGATGCGAAGGGGCTAAACAGGTATCGGAGAAATGGCTCTAGGCTATTGGAATGACTTGAAAACGAGCGCTAGGCGCGTTGGATGAGCTCGTACGGCAAAAGTATTTCGCGCGCTGCGCCATTGCCGGTCAGAGTCTGCATTTGCTCCACCGCAGTGCGCGCAAGCTCGACATGTGGAACGCGCACCGTGTTGAGCCACGGGGCAAGCCATTCGTTCATTGGGTTGTCATCAAACCCGTAAATCCGAAGTTGATCCGGAACGGCAATGCCGCGCTCCAAGCAGCGCCGGTAAACGCCATATGCGATCTGGTCGTTGCCGCAAAAAATCGCATCGAGATTCTTGTCATCCAAAAGTGGGCCTGCGCAATCATAGCCGCTTTCCATCGACAGGCGCGCTTCTTTTATGGCATTTGGCGCGATATTCGCGCCCGCATCGCGCGCGGCGTCAAGCATACCACGCAGCCGCCTTGCGCTTGTATCGGAACTTTCTGGCCCGTGAATGATTGCGATGTTGCGAAGGTCTCTTCGTGCGCCAGACCGCATCTGCGCGCGGGCGGCGGCCTCATCATCAATGCCGACGAACGAAATCTCAGGGCAAGACTGAAGTCGGCGGTTGATAAACACAACTGGGTCGTTCTTCGTCAGAGTGGTTAAGCCTGGGCTATCTACGGCGCAGAGAAAGAAAACACCGGAAACCTGCCGTGATCGAATGTCTTCAATGCAGCGGTCTTGCGTCTCGGCATCTTCATTTGACGTATAGACAAGAAGCGCGGACTTTTCGGCAGAGAGAAGGCGCTCCAACTCCCATGCAATTGCGGCATAAAAGTTGTTTTGAATGTTTGAATTGATCAGCGCAAAGGTGTTGGTCGATTGCGATCTTAGCGCGCGTCCTGCCTGGTTCGGGCGATAGTTGAGGGCTTGTGCCGCCGCCGCAACTTTCTCCTGCGTTGCTTTTGATACGCTGCCTGAGCCGGAGTTGAGTGCACGCGAAACGCTGGCAATCGAAACGCCCGCGCGCTTGGCAACATCGCGAATAGAAACCGCACCAGATTCTGACTGGCGTGGATTTCTCGATTTGTCGTCGCGGGATGCTCCCATACGTCCTCCTGTTTAGGCAAAAGAAACGGCGCGGCAGAACAAGTCAAGTGATCAAAGTCTGCGCCGAACGATTCGCCCGTATTTGGCTCCCGACATGTAAATCATATTGGAAACGTTTACAATTGCGAGTTGGTGCGCAAGTGATTGTGGCGCAGCAAGCAGCCTCCAGCTATTCGCCTTATTTTTATGCCAATAATATGATTTTGATTAATCAATATAGGGGCTATGAGGCGACCATCTCTTCATGCGGTAAAGAAAATCCGTTGACAAGTGTAAACGTTTCCTTTGATCATACCGTCAACTGAGGAGGAGCTGTGACAGGTGTTGTTGCGATCATAGGAGCGGGAATTGTCGGCCGATCTTGGGCGATATGTTTTGCGCGTGCGGGCATTTCGGTTCGTTTGTTTGATGCTGCCTCCGGAGTGGCCGAAGCGGCGATTTCTGAAATTGCGCAGCAACTCGTTGGCCTCGAGGAAAAAGGGCTGCTTGGAAGCAGATCCCAATCTGAAATCCTTGAAGCGATTGTTTCCACGGAGGCGTTGGCAGAAGCAGTGGCGCCAGCCGACTATATTCAGGAGAATGGCCCGGAACGCCTTGCGGTCAAACAGGCGCTTACCCAAGAAATTGATGCTTTAGCGCGCTCCGGTGTGCCGATTGCCAGTTCGACCTCTGCGATTTTACCGTCTGAGATCGCGCGGAATACTGCGGGCAAGTCGCGCTGTCTTGTTGCGCACCCGCTTAACCCGCCTCATCTGATCCCCGCTGTCGAGATTGTTCCCTCAACGGACACGGATGCTGAAATTGTTCAGCAAGTTGCAGCCCTCATGCAGTCGATTGGCCAAACGCCAGTCGTGGCGCGGCACGAGGCCGAAGGGTTTATCATGAACCGCCTTCAAGGGGCTTTGCTTGATGAGGCCGTCAAGCTGGTTGCTGAAGGGATTGCTGATCCTGCCGATGTTGACCGCGCAATGAGCGCAGGGCTTTCGCGGCGCTGGTCCTTTATGGGGCCGTTTGAAACCATCGATTTGAATGCGCCCGGTGGCATAGCCGAGTTCTTTGACCGCTACGGAGAGGCTTACCGCGCAATCGGACGCGAACGCCCTGCGCGTTACGATTGGAACGGGCCCGTGGCTGAGCAGCTTGTAGCATCGCGCCGAAACGAACTCCCCGCCAAAGATTTACAAGACCGCCAGAACTGGCGCGACGACAGGCTTGCTGAGCTTGCGGCGTTCTGGACGAACAAAGGAACCGAGATTCATGGCTAAGCCAAGAAAAGTTATCATTAGCTGTGCATTGACCGGCGCGATTCATACGCCTTCTATGTCGCCGCATCTGCCTGTCACGCCTGATGAAATAATTGCGGAAGGACGTCGCGCGGCCGACGCTGGGGCGAGCATTCTGCATGTTCACGCACGCGATCCGGAAACAGGTCGGCCAGATCAATCCGTCGAGGCTTTTTCGCGCATTTTGCCTGCGCTCAAGGAAACCGGAGCCGTCATTAATGTAACGACGGGCGGCAGCCCTTTTATGGATGTCTCCGAACGCGCTGCGCCAGCGCTTCATTATAAACCGGAGCTGGCGTCGCTCAACATGGGGTCGATGAATTTCGGGCTCTATCCGATGCTCGACCGGTTCTCCGAGTTTGAGCATGACTGGGAGCGCTCGCATTTGGAGAATTCGAAGGATGTGATCTTTAAGAACACCTTCGGCGATATCGAATATATTCTTGGTGGCGGCCTTAAGAATGGTACGCGCTTTGAGTTCGAATGCTATGACATAAGCCATCTCTATTCGTTGCAACATATGGCAGCGCGAAAAGGGATCGAAGGCACGCTGTTTGTACAGTCGGTTTTCGGTCTCCTTGGGGGGATCGGCGGACATCCCGAGGACGTTCAAATGATGCGCCGCACCGCGGATCGGCTTTTGGGCGACCGATATGAATGGTCGGTCTTGGGAGCTGGAGCCAACCAGTTGCGCATCGCGGCCATGTCGGCGGCGATGGGAGGGCACATTCGCGTTGGTCTAGAGGACTCGCTCTGGGCTGGACCGGGTGAGAAGGCCACGTCATCCGCACAGCAAGTAGAGCTTGTTGGCCAAATCCTCGCTGGTGTTGGAGCCGAAATGGCAACTCCTGATGAAGCGCGCGATATCCTTGGGCTTAAAGGTGCATCGGAGGTTAATTTCTGATGCAGATTTCCGTTTTCGCAGATGTGAAACCGCTTCTTGGCGAAAGCCCCCTGTGGGATGCCGAGACGCAGCGCCTCTATTTCATAGATGGGCTGGGTAAGCGGATTTTTCGCACAGACGGAAACGGCGCAAACATAACGTCTTGGATTATGCCGTCGGAGATTGGCTCAATCGCACTTGCGCGCGAAGACCGTTTGCTTGTTGCGCTGCGCGACGGATTTCATTGGCTGGACCTTGAGAGCGGAGAGTTGACGTTCATCGCCAACCCTGAACCAGATGCCGCGAAAAACAGGTTGAATGACGGTAAGGTTGATCCCGCTGGCCGGTTTGTTTGTGGGTCAATGGATACGGGCGAAGAGAGCCCGACGGGCATGCTCTGGCAGCTGGGCTCGGGCATGTCTCTTCGCAAGCTTGATAACGGAATAATCTGCTCCAACGGCCCATGTTGGTCGCCCGACGGCACAACGTTGTATTTCGCTGACAGCTTCCAGAGCGAGATTTACGCCTACGACTATGACGTCAAAACAGGCAGTGCCACCAACAAGCGCGTTTTTGTCGAGATGGATAAGTCACGCGGCGGCGCGCCCGATGGAGCAACTGTTGATGCAGAAGGTTTTATTTGGTCGGCGGGCGTTTTTGACGGCAGGATTTTCCGTTACGCGCCAGATGGTTCGGTTGATCGCATTATTGAAATGCCAGTTTGTAAAATCACCAGCCTGAATTTCGGCGGCGCTGATCTAGACCGTCTTTTCGTGACCTCAATGGCCGAACCGCCACTGCCGAAATATCCCGGCGATGGCCCGCTTCGTGGCGCTGTATTCGTGATTGACGGTTTGCCTACGCACGGCATTGCCGAACCACGGTTCGCAGGGTGAGGAGGGGCAGAACGTGACACATCCGAAAACAGCGATCGTAACAGGAGCCGCACAAGGCATCGGCGAGGCGGCAGTGCTTCGGCTCAAGCAAGATGGCGTGAAGCGGTTTTTGTTGATCGATTGGCAATCAGAACCACTTGATGCACTTGCCGCCAAACTCGAAAGCGACGGCGCAGAGGCTCAGAGCCTAAGCATCGACCTGCGCGACATCGATACAGTAACCAGCCAAATTGGCGCAGCGATTCAAAAGCTGGGCGCGGTCGATATTTTGGTGAATGCGGCGGGCACAACCGAACGCGGCGGCCTGGCTGATACAACGCCCGATGCCTTTGATCGCATCTTTGCGCTCAATGTGCGTGCGCCGTTTTTCCTAATGCAGACCGTTGCGCCCGTAATGCGGCGTGGTGGTGTAATCGTGAATATTTGCTCCATGCTTGCCTATGGCGGCCCGCCCTTCCTTTTGGCGTATTCCTCTTCGAAGGCTGCGCTAGCAGGGTTGACCAAGGGCGCTGCAAACACGCTCAAGCGTGATGGTCTGCATGTTTTTGGCATCAATCTCGGCTGGACATGGACGCCTGCCGAACAAGAGGTGCAAACCAAGGTGCATGGCCTGCCGGAGGACTGGGCCGACACTCTCGGGGCAAAACAACCCTTCGGGCGTTTGTTGATGCCCCAAGACCCCGCCGCCCTCATCTCTTTCCTCGCCTCTTCGGACGCGGCGATGATGACGGGGGCAATAATCGATCTTGATCAATACGTTGCAGGCACTGTGGACGACAATCCCGGCGCCTAATGCCAATCGGGGCGGAAAATCCGCCCCTACAATAGGGAGAGAGAAGATGAAGAGAAGATCTGTAATGAGCCTCTTGGCTGGTTTGAGCCTGAGTGCGTTGATGACCGCGCCTGCTTTGGCCGCGGATATCACGGTCGGCATGAGCTGGGCCAACTATCAGGAAGAGCGCTGGAAAATCGATGAAAGCGGGCTGCGCGCCGGACTTGAGGAAGCCGGAGCGGAATTGGTAACCGCAGACGCCCAGAGTTCTAACGAGCGTCAGGCATCCGATATCGACGGTTTGTTGGCACGTGGCGTTGATGTTTTGCTCATCGTTGCTTGGGATTCCGAGGCGATTATCCCATCAGTTGAACGCGCGCTTGCCGAGGGTGTTCCGGTTATCGCCTATGAACGTCAAATCGAGTATCCGGGCGTTTACTATGTCGCGTTCGACCCTGTCGAAGTGGGCCGCATTCAGGCGCGTGAGCTTGTCCGTGCGCAGCCCAAAGGCGATTACGTTATTATCAAAGGCAGCCCAACAGACCAATACGCCCACTATGTTCTGACGGGCCAGAAAGAGATTATCGATCCACTTATCGCAAACGGCGATATCACAATTGTTGGCGAGCAATGGACCGATGGCTGGGTGCCGGATAACGCGCAGAAAAATATGGAAAATATCCTCACCGCTGTGAACGACAAAGTAGATGCTGTTCTCGCGTCTAATGACGGGACTGCAGGCGGCGTAGTTGCTGCGCTTACATCCGTTGGCCTTGAGGGCATTCCTGTGTCTGGTCAGGATGGGGACATCGCGGCGCTTAACCGTATCGCACTCGGCACGCAAACCGTGACCGCGTGGAAAGACGCCCGCGAACTTGGCCGTCTTGGCGCGAAAGTTGCGCTTGAACTGGCCAAGGGCACGGCGCCTGAAGATATTGAAGGCTCTGTTGTTTGGGACAAAGGCCCCAAAGGCACGGCGCAAAACGCATCGGTTCTCGCGCCGGTAACAATCACCCACGAGAACCTCGATGTGGTGGTTGATGCCGACTGGATCTCCAAAGAAGACCTCTGCGCGGGCGTCACGGAAAACGCACCTGCTGCATGTAACTAAACCCCTTGGGTCGGCCTTCAGGCCGGCCCGTTCTGAATTTTGGGAAACGCCATGACCACCGAGACCCTAGAGCCGCCATCGTTGGCAGAACCGACAAACAAACGCGGGTTCAACGTTCGCACGTTGTCGCTTGTTGGTCTGCTCGTCGTTATTGCCGTGACGTTCCATTTCTTGTCAGGAGGTTTGTTCCTCTCGGCGCGGAACCTTTATAACCTCGTTGTGCAGACCAGCGTGGTCGCCATTTTGGCATGCGGCATGACGCTGGTCATTGTGACCCGCAATATTGACCTCTCTGTGGGGTCCGTATTGGGCTGCGTCGGGATGGTCATCGCGTTGCTCCAGATCGAGATTTTCCCACAAGATGCAGCATGGAACTGGCCGCTCACGGTTGCTATCGGCATCGGGCTTGGCGCCTTGATTGGTGCGTGGCACGGTGTTTGGATCGCCTATTTTGGTGTGCCTTCTTTTGTTGTGACGCTTGGCGGTTTGCTTATCTTCCGAGGGGCCGCCTTCGAGGTTGCTCAGGGCAAAACCCTCGCGCCGTTTGATCCCGTTTATCGGCTGTTTGGTGGCGGTATTGATGGCGCGCTCGGCGTTGGCCCGAGTTGGGCGTTGTTTGCGATTATTATGGTGCTTTATGGTCTTGGAGAAGTTCTCGTCCATCGTCGCCAGATGCGGCTTGGGTTTGACTCGACCGTTCGCACCAAATTGCTGCGCTTCCTGGCTGTATTCGTGGTTGCTGCCGCATTCGTTGCCACGATGAACTCCTATATGAAACCTCGGAGCGATATCGGGCGCGGCATTCCGGTTCCTGCACTTGTGCTTCTATCAGTTGTGCTGTTCATGGAGTTCGTTACCCGCTTCACCACCTTCGGCCGTTACATTTTTGCTATCGGTGGCAATATCGAAGCTGCGCGGCTTAACGGCATTCCAACACGTCGCACAGTACTCAAGGTCTTTATCGCGATGGGGGTTCTCTGTGCGATTGCCGCTGTTGTGACCACCGCGCGCCTGAACGCCGGAACGTCAAGCACTGGCGAATTGTTGGAGCTTTCAGCCATCGCGGCTGCGGTGATCGGGGGGGCGTCCCTCTCTGGTGGTCGCGGAACAATCGCGGGGGCGGTTGTCGGGGCGTTGATTATTCAGAGCCTCGAAAGCGGAATGGTGCTGATTGGCGCTTCGAGTTCGCAGCGGATGGTCGCTATTGGCCTTGTCCTGATGGTCGCTGTTCTGGCGGATAAATATCTGTCGGGCGAAGAGTGAGGAGGGCACAATCATGAAACCACTTATTGAAATGCGCGGCGTGTCCAAGGCTTTCGGCGGCGTCCATGCTGTTGAAGATGTAGATGTCGATCTCTATCCAGGCGAGGTTGTTGCTGTTTTGGGGCACAACGGTGCGGGTAAATCCACTCTGATGAAAATGCTCGCAGGAGCCTATCGTCGAGATACGGGCACCGTGTTGGTTGACGGCAATCCAGCAGAGCTATCGTCCCCGGCAGAGGCTTTCGACTTGGGCATTGAAACCATCCACCAGACCTTGGCGCTTGCGGACAATCTCGATGCATCCGCTAACCTGTTCTTGGGGCGTGAAATCGCGTGGAGGGTTGGGCCGTTCAAGATTATGGACAGCGCGCAAATGCGCGACCATGCAGCCAAGGTTATCAACCAGCTAAATCCGCGTTTTACCAACCTGAACACCCCGTGTCGTGATCTGTCTGGTGGACAACGCCAAACGATTGCAATCGCCCGAGCGATCCACTTTGAGGCGCGCGTTTTGATTATGGACGAGCCAACCGCCGCGCTTGGCCCGCATGAAACCGCAATGGTTGGCGAGTTGATCCGCGAACTCAAAGCCAAAGGGATCGGCATCTTCCTCATCAGCCACGATATGCACGATGTGTTTGATCTTGCCGATAGACTCGTCGTTATGAAGAACGGGCAAGTGGTGGGGTCAGCCAAAAAAGATGACGTAACTCAGGACGAAGTGCTCGGTATGATCATCCTCGGCAAGTGCCCTCCCAATGCCGAACCAGGGCCTGGGGCGCGTGTGAGCCAGTAGGTAGATTTTGCAAGCTCGGACTGTTCGGATGTGCCGGAGTAGAAGTTCTATGACAACGGTCTTCGCTGTATTGGTAGCGTGCAGCCGCGGTATGATTTGTATGTCGTCAACAACGGCAACTTACATTGATCAACACAAGCGGTGCCAGATTTGTTGGTGCCCTCAAGTAATCGCGAGGTATTGAAGCGGCGTCCTAAGTTCTCGCGGCTTCGAATTCTGCCCATGCGGCTTCGAAGGCTTCAAAGTCAAAACCCTCTTTGCGCGCGGGTTCAAGGATGAGGCTTTCTGTGTCGAGCAACTTGCGAATTGCAGCTTCCAATTCGGGAATTACTTCTGGTGGGATCACCAGTGCGCCGTGTCTGTCTGCGTGAACCAGATCGCCATCGGCAACACGCATTCCAAAGATTGTTACTGGCTCGCCGATCTCTTTTACATGGACAAATCCATGGCTCGGACCGATGGACCCTGCAACAACTGGGTATCCATCAGGCACATCCCCAAGATCGCGCATAACCCCGTTTGTAAGCGTTCCGGATAGGCCGAGCCCCTTGTGGACGGTGGTGTTTATCTCGCCCCAGAAGGCGCCGATGCAATGTGGGAAATCCACGTCTTCAACCACGGCAATGGCGGGGCGCGGACCTTCTGACATGTGACGATAATAGTCCATGCGCCGTGCTTTTATCACCTCTGGCGCTTCGGTGGGCGGAGCAACTGCGGCAATTCGTGCGGTACGCGCATAGCCGACCATCGCGGGAGCATCCGGATGTGACGTCAACATTGTACTGCGCGTGAAATCATTAAAGCCGCGTTTGCCTTGAGCCACCTCAATGGCGTTGCACACTGTGGGCGTATCGACCTGCTTAAGCAGCTTTAGAAGAGTGTCGTTCATTATGCCTCCAGCCAGCGGGCCAGTGCCGCGTTGGTTTTTTCGGGTTGTTCAAGCGTGGGCAAATGCCCCGCGTTTTCTATAATTTCCAGATGCGCGCCCTCGATCAGATCCGCCATCATTTCGTGTCGCTCAACAGGGCAGAGGATATCTTCTCTTCCGCAGAGAACGAGCGCGGGAATCTTGGCGTTACGCAATGTTTCTGTTTGGTCTGGCCGGTCCATCAACGCGCGCGATTGGGTCAGGAACACATGCGGCCCCAGATCAAGAGCCATATCCATGCAGAGATCGAGCGTTTCATAGCGACGCGGGCCGGAGCTTAGATAGTTAGGCTTCATTTCGTCGCGCATTACGGTTGCGAGCCCACCGTCGCGCACCGCCATCATCTGGGGAAAACGGCGCGCCTTAACCTCCTCAAGTTCGGCAAGCGGGTTGGTGTCGAGAAGCGCTATGCGTTCAACGCGCTCGCCCCCTTGCCGAAGAACCTCCATGGCCACGATCCCGCCCATCGACAGCCCTGCTAGGGCAAATCGGGGTGGGGCGTTGGCCAGAATATCGCGTGCAAGCCCCTCGACGGTGACGCGTTCAACAAGTGGCGCGCAGGCCACCATACGTTGACCGGAAAACGCGGCAAACTGCGGCGCAAAGAGCCGCGCATCACACATCATACCAGGGAGCATCACAAGCGGTGTCATTTAACCAGCGCAGCCCCCTCGGATAGTGCCGCGAGCTTGGCATAGGCAATGTCCGGATCAATGGCACCAAAGCCCGCAAATGTCCCAAACCCACAGTCGCTTCCAGCAATGACCCGCTCCGCGCCAACGATATCGGCAAACCGACCGATGCGCTCTGCGACGAGTTCGGGGTGCTCAACGAAATTGGTGGTTGTGTCGACAACGCCTGGCACGAGGACTTTATCGTCAGGAATATCACCGCGACGGTCACGGAACGTTGTCCATTCATGTCCATGGCGCGGGTTCGAAGTTTCAAACAGCACGTAGCGCGATTTGGTGCTCATCAAGGTATCAAACATCTTGGCCATCGGAATATCGCAGCAATGTGGCCCTTCGTAATTACCCCAGCAAATGTGCACGCGCACCTTTTCTGTAGGTACATCAGACAGCGCGTGATTGAGCGCTTCGACGTGCATATCGGCAACTTTGATAAACTCGTCGTCGCTTAAATCGGTAAAGAGCATATGTCGCGACAAGGCCAGATCAGGGCAGTCCAGTTGCAGATCAAGCCCTGAAGCCACGATGGTTTCGTATTCGGCCTTCATCGCATCAGCTAGAGCCGCAAGATAAGCCTCGCGCGACTTGTAGTAGTCGTTCTGAAGGAACAGAGAGATCACCCCGGGGCTTGCGGCATTCATAAATCCGCGCTCCGCTCCATGTTCTTTCATTGCGGCTTTGAGATTGGCGATGTCTTTTTCGAGTTCGCCCTGACCTTTGGATCGTACCTCGCCAACGCACATAGGGCGTGCGTATTGCGGAGTTCCGCCATCATCGGCCAACCGCTTCAGGAAACCGGGGAACATCTTGAGGTCCGCTGGCGGATTGCGCGGGCTGTCACCGTCAAAGCCGGTGTAGCGATCTTTGACGTATGTGGCGTAGGATATCTTGGATGTCTCGCCGTCAGAGACGATATCAATTCCAGCCTCGACCTGCTTGCGAACCGTTTCGGAAACGGCCTCCGTCATGCAGGTGTCAAAGGCATCTGTGTCAAAGGGCTTGCCATTCTCGCGTGCGAAAATGAAATCGACTACATCCTGCGTGCGCGGCAAGGAGCCCACATGGGTTGTTTTGATACGGGTCATAATGGGCTCCTCTTGAGGTTAGCTTCCGGTCCAGGTCAGGCCGGCGGGATCATCGGTGGTGCGAACGCGGTAGAGGCTCGCTTCGCCGGTCATCGATGGGGCGAGTGCGTGTTCTTCTCCTGGGTTAATCAGGCACGTATCGCCAGGATTAAGAACGGTTTCGCCCCCCTGCCACCGGAGCTTCCAGTGTCCGCGCATTGGCATCAAAACTGTTGGTTTGTCATGGCTGTGCATCTCGTCTGGAATTGAACCTCGGGTTAAGAAATCAATCTCAAAACCCGGCTTGTCCTTGAGCAATGCATCCTCGCCGATCACCTTGGCGGGTTGCTTGCCGGCAAGCGCCATCAGGTCCCAATACCGCGCGACATAATCACGGATGACACCATCGACAGGAACTTCGGGAAATGCCTTCAGCTCTTCTTCCGTCAAAAGCGGCATCGGGTTTACGCCTTGGGGTAATGTCTCGCCTTTTTTAGTGTCGTACAGTGTGCCGTTCTCGCCGAGCACAAGCCCGTGGTTGCTCGCGTCTTCGATAACTTGTGGCGCCCAAGTTACGCCGCCGCCCGCGTCATCTCCGCCGAGGACGGCCATGATCATTCCGTAGTCGGTTCCGATGTTCTCGAACCCGCGGAAAATGCCGGTTGGAATGTTGAAAATGTCACCTTCCTCGGCCACGAATTCACCCGCAGTTCCATAGCGGCCCCAGAAGAACCGCCAGCGGCCCTTGAGAACAAAGAACACCTCTGCCGTTGTATGGGAATGAAGCGAGTTTCGGCATTTGGGCGGCTGACCTGCAGCGCCGATGTTGAAGCCGATTTGGTCGGTGATGTGTACGTGTTGATCGGGGCTTTCGCTGACGCCGCCGCCAATAATGGTGAAGTTTTCCTTTTGATCGGAGCCTGGTGTGTGGGCGTCGATAAAGGCTGTTTTACAGGGGCGCAGATCGCCATAACGTACGATGCGGTCTTGAATAGTTGTCATTGTTTTGTCTCCTATTGGTTCTGATTTGAGCGGGTCAAACCAGAAGGCCGGGCGGACGATTGTTCAGGCGTCGCGCGCGACGCGAAGCGCGAAAGGCATGGAACCTCCGGCTGCCCTGACTTGCGTCTAGATATGGCGTGCGCGCGAGCACCTTAGAGCTCTCCTGTTTGAAGCAGGATCTGCTTCCAGACGGCGGTTTCATCAAAAAGTGTGTATTCGCGGCGCAGCCCCCAAGGGCCAAACTCTGCATGGCTCGCACCAAGGATATATACATCGGCCCCGGTCGGCGCACCAAACACGCCCCAGCCGTCATGCTTGCCATGGAGTGTCCAGCGCAACGCAGCGCGCGGCGGCATCATCGGGTCGTCTCGACCGATTTGGTGCTCGATGGTGAACTTTGCGTTCGGGAATGAGGCACGTAACCCCATCCAGAAGCGATCAACTGGCCCCCAGCTATGCCCCGTCATGCCGCCGGGGTATTCCGATTGCACGGCGCGGTCGTATTCGCGCTCAATGACCGACATGTCTGCATTCATGATACGGTTGAGAATGTCCGCGTATTTAGCGCCCCATTCGTTGTCATTCCCTTTGCCTTTATAAGGGCCGGGCTTGTCGTTGGCGGGGGTGAAAGGCTTTACGCATTTCTCAGGTCCACCTTCGCGCGTAATCAAATCGCGTGCAAAATCCTTGGGGGCCCATCCCATTTGCGCAACGATTGCGCCCTGATCTCGAATGAGCCATTCGTCGTTGATCTGGTTATTGATAGCATGGCAATCAGCGATGATCCGATACGTCAGCGTTTTGCCTGTAGCCTTGCCATATACCCCGTGGCCCAGATGCGTTGCTGTCGACAAAAGGCGGTGCGAAGAGAGCATGCCTTCTTCTGGAGTGCCGGACCAAATCACATCCTCGCCAAGCAGCGTTCTATCGGGAAATTCCGCAAGCGTCGCCATCGTTGCACCGATCACATCTTGATTGCCGACGACAACAGAGGCTGGCGACCGGACGATGATATCCGGTGCGTAGTAATCATGCAGCGTAGCGATGCCGCGATCTTCCCAAATCTCCTTGGTTATCCCGATGATATAGTCGGGAAAGTCCTTGAACTTGCTGTCAAATCCCTTCATGTGCTCCATCCTTCCGGTACACGCGCCGAACCGCGCACGATGAGCGGTCCGTCAATCTCTATTTTCTGTGGTCCTTGCCCCGTTGCGTCGATCTCGGCGAGCAATAACTCGACGGTTTCTGAAACCATTCGGTTTGCGGGTTGGCGGACCGTTGTGAGGCTGTAGGCAGGCCATGCGGCAATCGGCACATCGTCGTATCCAACAACCGAAACATCACCAGGAACAGACAATCCAAGCTCAAAACGCAGCACATCCATAACCGCGAAGGCCATGTGGTCGTTACAAACGAAAATGGCGTCTGGGCGGTCTTCGCCTTGGCACATATTGCGGGCGGCTTCGGCGGCTTTCTCTGATTTGAAATCGCCGTCAGCGCGGGCGAATAGCGAAAGACCGTGCGCGGCCAATCCCGCACAGAACCCTGTTTCACGGTCGCGCTGAGTCGATGCGCCTTCCCACCCTGCGATATAGCCAATTTTACGGTGTCCCCCAGCAATCAGGAATTCCGCAACTTTGCGCCCGCCCTCAACGTTGTTGGATGCCACGGACGAGAGGTCCGGGCCATCTTGCGAGCGGTTGAAAAGGACAATCGGAATGCCTGCTTTGCGGCACCGTTTGGTCAATTCCGATGACATGGCAACAGAAGCCGTGATGATGCCATCGACTTGATAATCAAGAATTTCCTCGACCACAGAGTTGATGTTCTCGGCATTGTTTGACGCCATGAAAATCAGAACGTGATATCCTTGTTCCTGAAGTGCATTTGACAGTTTTTCCAGCGCTTCAGGGTAGAAGTGGTTTTCCAGATACGCGACGACAAGGCCAATGATGCGGCTCTTGCCTGAAACCATCGCGCGGGCAAGTGAGTTTGGGCGATAGCCAAGCTCCTCGGCGGCTTTCTTGACCTTTTCAACGGTCCGTTTGGAGGCCGATGCGCCAGGTGTGAACACGCGGCTAACTGCGGACTGGCTTACGCCTGCGCGCTCTGCGACTTGGGAGGAGGTGACTTTGCTCATTCCGCTGTCCACCCTCCGTCGATCATGAGCGATGTGCCGGTTACAAGGCTTGAGGCATCAGACGCGAGAAACTGCACGGCGCCCATGATGTCTTCTACCTCACCAACGCGGTTGAGCTTGATCTTGTCTTCGATCCACGCGCGTTTTTCAGGCTGCTCAAATGTGGTGCGCGTTAAGTCAGTCAGAATGAACGTCGGACAGATCGTGTTGACCCGAATGCCCGCTTTGCCCCACTCGATCGCCATGGATTTGGTAAATCCCTCAACTGCGTGTTTCGTTGCGCAGTAAACAGCGCGATCTAGCCCGCCCACATGGGCCATCTGCGAGGATATGTTGATAAGGCTGCCGGGTTTTCCGGCCTTGATCAGCCCTTTTGCAACGGCTTGTGTGAGGAAATACGCGCCTTTTATGTTGAGGTCAGCGACCGCGTCAAAATCCGCTTCTGTTGTGTCGATCGCGGGGCTGTGGCGGGCTAATCCTGCGGAGTTGACGAGGATGTCAAATGGGCCGCTCTCCTCAATCGCGGCTCCCGTGCTTTCGATATCAGAGACATCAAGCGGCAGCGCATGCGCCTTCATGCCTGCGTTTGTCATTTTCTCGACCAAAGCCTCTAGCGTTTCTACGCGCCGCGCGGCGAGGGTGACTTCGGCCCCCGCTTCACCAAGAGCCGCAGCACAGGCAAGGCCGATTCCGGCGCTGGCTCCTGCGACGAGGGCGCGTTTGCCATCAAGGCGAAACGAAGGGGTTTTGGGCAATTGCTGCATCAACTCATTCCATCTGGGATATTCAGGCGCTGCATGTGCCGCACCTTGTTGAACTCTCGCAGACGCGCAAACACGTCCACACCGAGTTGATGATACGCATCCAATAGATCAACCAACACCCAATTTTCGCGGATTTTGCCGTTTTCGATGCGCCAGAAATCCAGACTGCGCATGGTGATTTTCTTGCCCGAGGGGGCAATGCCGAGCCAGCCACCGTGAGTGACGGTTTGGATCATGTCCGGCCAGCCAGTGACGGCAGCGTAGTCGCCATCGCCAAAGAAATGATAATCGATCTCGTCCACATATTGACCACGATCCGGCATGCCGGACAGAAAAGGGATTTGGTGCCAGTTGCGGAAACCCCGAATGCCGCGCCCTGTTCCGATGCCAGAAGGGCCATACCAACTCATCTTTTCGTGCCAGAACCGCTCCATCTCCATGACTTCCGGGCCGCCCTCGCTTGGATGGCGCTTCATGTGTTCGAGCATATCGATAATGTGCTGACGCGCTTGGGTCCCTTTTTCCATGTCATACGGGCCTTGCACGATGCCATCGTTTGTTGCAGGGCCCGGAATATGCCATTCGCGCCCAAGAGATGGGGCAAGTGGCCAAGCATTTGCTTGCATCATGACTTCGGGAATGTCCCACAGCGCCTGAAATTCGACGATCTTGCCGTTTTCGACACGGAAGAATTCGTGAAACCGCATATGGACCTGATGACCGGTCGGGGGAATATCAAGCCAAGGGGCCTCGAAGGTTCCGGTGTAGTATCCACCGCATCCAACCCACTCCGCGCCATCTTCGTCTGGGCCAGCCATGACGATGTAGTCGCGCCGCTCAAGGTCTGGCCACGCATCCAATAAATCTCTGTAGGCGGTGTCATAGAATGCGTCACTGCCGACGCTGTCGCCAAAGGGAAAGCACAGATGGAAGACTGCGTCAGGCGCCGATGCATTGGCGAGCGCTTTGCGCACATCGGCTTCGTTGAAATCATACATCGCCGCCCGAATTGGCGCGATCAGCTCTTTGTTCTTGGTTTGAACATCCATTTTAGTTGTCTCGTATCGTTCGGAAGCACGCATGGCCTTCCGGTTGCAATATTAATCTGATGTGTCCTGATGCGGTGCGCCTTCGCCATAAGGTACGTTCACACCGCCATAGCGACGGACACGAAGGTTGCATTGCTCAGCGTGGCCGACGAACCCTTCAAGCATACAGAGCCGAGAGCCATAGGCGCCAATCTCGGCGGCGGCCTTGTCGGTTGTGACCTTCTGGTAGCTGTGTGTTTTAAGGTATTTACCAACCCAGAGCCCGCCGGTGTAGCGACCCGCCTTTTTGGTGGGGAGCGTGTGATTGGTGCCGATCACCTTGTCGCCATTGGCCACATTGGTGCGCGGGCCAAGGAACAGAGCACCGTAGCAGGTCATGTTTTCAAGGAACCAGTCGTCGCGGTCGGTCATCACTTGAACATGCTCTGATGCAATATCGTCGGCAACCTCGAGCATCTCTTCATACGTGTCGCAAAGGATCACTTCGCCATAGTCCTCCCAGCTTACACGCGCGGTGCCGGCAGTTGGGAGAATTTCAAGGATGCGGTCGATCTCGGCTAATGTCTCTTCAGCGAGTTTGCGTGAATTGGTAACGAGAACAGCAGGGGAGTTGTATCCATGCTCTGCCTGACCCAGCAGGTCGGTGGCACACATCTCTGCGTCAACTGTCTCATCGGCAATCACCATAGTTTCGGTCGGACCTGCGAAAAGGTCGATCCCGACGCGGCCGAAAAGCTGCCGTTTGGCCTCGGCGACAAAGGCGTTGCCCGGGCCGACCAACAGATGCACAGGGGCGATGCTTTCCGTGCCGAGCGCCATTGCGCCAACGGCCTGTATGCCGCCAAGTACATAGATTTCATCTGCACCGCCTAAATGCATAGCCGCGATAACTGCCGGATTTGGTTCGCCGTTGAAGGGCGGGGTGCAGGCAATGATCCGCGGAACACCTGCGACCTTGGCGGTTGCCACCGACATATGCGCGCTGGCGACCATCGGGAATTTACCGCCCGGCACATAACAGCCAACAGATTGCACCGGAATATTCTTGTGGCCAAGGATTACGCCGGGAAGGGTCTCGACTTCGATATCTTTCATGCTGTCGCGCTGCGCCTGCGCGAAATTCACAACCTGCTCTTGAGCGAACTTGATGTCCTCCAAATCACGCGGGCTTACCTTGGCGATTAGCGCTTCAATCTCATCTTGCGTCAGGCAGTAGCTCTCGCGGTCATAACCGTCGAATTTGTTGGCCAACTCGCGCACCGCAACGTCGCCGCGCGTTTCGATGTCCTTCAAAGTCGCGGCCACAACCTCTGCGGTTTTCGCGTCATCTTCGGCGCGGTCTGCAGCGGGTTTGCCGTTTTTGAGGTGTGTGATTGTCATAGCTTTATCCTTGCTGGTCTGGCCGTGGGGCAAGACGTTCACCCCGGTCATAGGCTTCCCAGCCTTCTCCGTTAAAAAAATCCACGCCGAGTTGTGCGGCGACATGTGCGAAATCCACGTTCACCCAGTTGTCGACGATTTTGCCGTCCACGACTTTCCAGAAATCCATATAGCGGATTTCAACGCGCTTTCCTGTGGGCGCGATGCCCATAAACGTGCCGGAATGGGTGGCCTCTTGTCGTCCGAAGGCGGCGGCCCATTCGCCCATGTAGAGGCGGGCTTCGTCGATACAGGTCTTGTCGGAAAACGCCGCCTGAAAGGGGCGTTGCCAATTGTCCTGAAACTCTTTCAGGCCTGTTTTCGTGCCGCAGCCTTGATTGCCCATCCATCGAAAACCGTCAGCGAAAAACTCGCCTATGTCGTTGATGCGGTGATCGTTCAACCCGTCGACCATACTCTCGATGACGCGGCGGGTTTCGTCTGTTTTGCTCAAGTCCGTGTCTCGGGTCAGCACCGCTTGTTCGGGGCGGGAACCTTTCATCACTCTTCTCCTGTCAATGTTCCTTGGAATTCTGCTGGGAGAAGGTCACCGAGCAGAAAATCCCGTGGCATCCGGTTTAACGCGGGATGCCGTGACAGGGCGCTATGTCGGGCAACGCGGCTCATCTGATCACCCTTTCACGGCGCCTGCGGTCAGGCCGCTGACGATCTGACGCTGGAACAGCATCACAAGGAAGAACAGTGGAGCGGTAATTGAAACCGCCGCCGCAACCGCCACAACCTGATCGGTGGTGGTTGTTTCGCGGCTGAACATGCCTGCGATTGCGGGCACCATGGTTTGGTTTTGCGCATCAAGCAAAAGCGACGTTACAAGGAAATCGTTATAGCCGAGCAGGAAGGAAAACAGCCCGGTTGTAATCACACCCGGCCACATCACCGGCATAATCACACGGCGGAAGGCCTGAAAATGGCTGCAGCCGTCAACGCGCGCAGCTTCGTCAAGCTCGGCCGGAATGTTTTGGAAGAACGAGCGCAGCATCCAGATGGTGAAGGGTTGGTTGATGGCCACCAAAACCGCGATAACCGCGAATGGCTTGCCGTAGAGGGTCGGGGCGTTTTCACCAAGGATCGGCGCAAGCCATTCTGAAGAGCTGATGAATACGGGAAGATAGCCCGCCACCAATACAGAGTGGGGCAGGGCGCGGAAAATCAGCGCTGTAATGAGGATGGCAAAGGCCAAGCGTGAGCCGGAGCGCGCGAGACCATATCCCGCAAGCGTTCCGAACGTAAGCGAGACGACGACAACGCCGGTGGTAACGATCATCGAATTCTTGAAGTTATTTGAGAACCCGCGTTCCACCCAGACCGTTTTGTAATGTTCGGTTGTAAGGCCAATAATGTCGCGTCCGAGCGGCCCGAGCATCGGGTTAAGAACGTCAAGAATCGCGGGAAGAATTGCAAAGAACGTCACGAGGAAGCCCAGAACCAAAGCAAGCCCGCCGATTACCCAACCGACCCATTTTTGCCCCGCTGGAGAATAGGCTTCGACCATACCTGGCAGCTTCTTGGTTGCGATCCGCACGGTGGCCCAGATCACGATGATGCCGAAGATAATATCAAGCAGCGAAAGCCCGTTGCCGCCCGCTCTGGTGCTTGGTCCGAATATAACATTCAGCGGGTTCGACGAGAACGCATCGACTGGCGATTTGAAGCTCATCACCATGATCCAGAAGATCGGGAAGGCAGCGACAAGGCACCAAACGGCAAGGAAGGTCGCGGAGGTAATTCTTAGGACCAGTGGCTGACGAAGCGCGCGTGATGACATCTTAGTGGCCTCCTTTGTGGTCGTTCCATGTGCGGCGGAGCAGCGGCACCAGAAGTATGGCAATCCCGATCATTGTAATCATCGCGGAGGCCGATGCGCGGCTTACGGAACGGTTGCCCGCTTGGTCCGGCACGAGGAAATCATAGGTGAGCCACTGCAAGCTGATCACGTAACCCTGACTAGAGAAGCCAACGACCTCTTCGAATACTCGATAGGAATCCATCAGGTGGATCATCGATACAAAAACGATAAGTGGCGTGAGGTGCGGAATGACGACGTATTTCAAACGCTGCCAACGACTTGCACCATCGATCACGGCGCTTTCAAGCGCGTCCGTGTTGACTGTCTGAAGCCCTGCATAGAAGACGATCCCCGCGAACGGTGCAACGTGCCAGACCCGATAGAGCATCATCAATAGTTCGATGGTCCAAGCCTGCGCAAATAGGGATACATCGCGCCCGAGGTACCACTCGATGAAAGCAGTCAGAATGCCGTCTCCACGAAAGAGCCAGTTGATGCTCAGCGCGCCAATGACCGGCGTAATGATAAACGGCAGGAGCGAGAGAAAAATGACAGGGCCTTTGATCGCGCTCGTTGCGTTGTTGATCATTAAGGCAATGCCAAGCCCGCCCGCAAGAACGAGCGGCAGGGTGATAAGCGTAAAGGTGAGTGTGAAACGAAGGGCTTTCCAGAAATCAATCGACTGAAGCGCAATCAAACCATCGGTCTTTACCGCGTTCCATGCGCGTTCGAGTTCAAGAACATTGGAGTAGCTTTGCAGCCCGACGAATTCGGTTGTTTCAATAATATTGCCTTCGTCGTCCAACTTCGGGACGGATTTCTTTTCGGTGACACAGATCTGGTCGGGGAATCCCGGAGAGCAGGATTCAACCTCGACTGTCTCGTAAATCGGCTTGGTATTATAGAAGCTTTGCTTCAGGACGCTTGCGAGAGGGAAGGCGATGAAGAGGATCATCATAATGACAGAGGGCCCGACGAAAGCTGCGAAAGTCTTGAAATTCATGGCTCTGCCTTTCTGGTGATCCTAAAGTTTCGTTAAAGCCGGGGGAGGGCCGAAACCTCCCCCCGACAGGGAGTGTTATTCCACCAGACCGGATTCTTTGGCGGCGGTGATGTAGGCAGCTTCGATGTCAGAGAGAGTTGTCTCTGCATCTTTGGCGCCTGTCAGATAGTCGGAGATGCCATTGCCCAGAACCGTGTGCATGATGCCCATCGGGCCAGAGCCAGGGTATGGCGCGGTGCCAGCTTGGGCGGTTTCATAGGCGCCTTTGGCCAGCGGACCAGCGGTAAAGCCATCGATCAGCCACACAGCGGCATCGTTGTTGGCTTGGACCATCTCTGTGTCCATGCCCTCCATGGCAACCTGAAATGCCGCTTCGGCTTCTTCATCGGTCATGTTGGCGGCAAAAACGACGCCATCCCACCATAGCGAAGACGCTGGGCGCTCCGAACCCATCGGTGCAGCGGCCATCACAACCTTGCCAACGACTTGGCTCTCGGCTTCATCATCCATCGCGGCGGCACGGCTGGCCCAAAGGTTCGCCATGGCAATCTTGCCTTGCTGGAACTGCTGCTGAACATAGGTCGAGTCCGACACGAGGTACTCTGGATCCATGTACTCTGTGAGCGCCTTCATAACCTCGAGAGCGGCAACGCCTTTCTCGTTGTTGATGTTGGGCATGTTTCCGTCGGTAAAGAACTCGCCGCCTTCACCAAGGTAGTTGTTGATGAACTCTTCGCCGAGGTTCCAGCCTGTCTTGAAGGTGCCGCCAATCGGGTAATCTACCACGCCCGCTTCTTTGATCTTCTTCGCAGCTTCAATCATTTCGGCGTATGTTGTTGGGACCTCAATGCCCAGATCGTTCAGGATATCTTCGCGGTACATCAGATGTTGAAGGTTCACCATCATCGCGATTGCGTATGTCTTGCCGTCAACTTTGATGAGCTGGTTCGGAGCAAGGTGTTGGCCGTACTTCGCAACAAGATCATCAAGCGGGCGGATTGTGCCTGCATTCAAAAGTGGGATCATGGTCGAGTTGGCAACGCCGCCAATCTGGTATAGCGCGGGTTTCGCGGCAAAGGCTTCGGGCTGTTTCTCGCGGAATTCCTGATCGAGGGATGCTTGGAAATTCCCGCATTCCGCCATGGCGTCTGTGACGGCTTTCCAAGCTTCAAAACCAGCTGAAAGTGATTTCAGAGGTGTCGTGTTTTCATAGGCACATGCTGCCCATGCGCCGCTTGTCATCACCGACAACGCGCCGGCCAGTGCAAGTTTCTTTAACATTGATTATCTCCCTGTTGTGTCAGGTCCGCCGTCGACACACGGACCCCGGTTGTATCGCGCAAGGGCGAAAGAAATACGGGGGTCAGCCCCCGATACGTTTGCCATCTTCGGTTGCTTCAAAGAGGTGGCAGGCTTCGCTTGGCACCGAGATCGAGACCATGTCCCCGATTTCGGCGCGATAGGATTTGTCGGATTTGACAGAGACAAGCGCACCGTTGATCCGCACGGAAATCATCGTTGCATCGCCAAGCAGCTCGAGTGTGTAGATCGGCGCTGTGATCTGGCCTTGGCCGTCAAGGGCAAGAGCGGCGTCCTCGGCACGGAAACCAAGGGTCACAGGGCCATCCGGCACGCTAAGCCCTTGAATTTCGGTATTTTGGGTGCGGAAGGTGCCGCCTTGTATCTCGCCATCCATCAGGTTCATGGCAGGTGAGCCAATGAAACTCGCAACAAAGGTATTGGCGGGTGTGTCATAGATATCGGTGGGGCTGCCAACTTGCTGCACGATTCCGCGCTTCATCACAACGACACGATCCGCAAGAGTCATCGCTTCGATTTGGTCATGGGTCACATAGATGGTCGTCGCCGCAAGATCGTGGCTCAGGTTCTTAATCTGGGCGCGGGTTGAAACACGCAGCTTTGCATCGAGGTTGGAGAGCGGCTCGTCCATCAGGAACACCTTCGGACGACGAACGATGGCCCGAGCAAGCGCAACGCGCTGACGTTGTCCACCCGAGAGCGCCGCCGGTTTACGCTCAAGAAAATCAAGAAGCTCAACGCGTTCGGCCGCTTGCATCACTTGGTCGTGGTGCAACGCCGTATCAACACCGCGCACTTTCAGTGGAAAGCGGATGTTCTCATAAACGTTCATGTTGGGATAGAGCGCGTAGCTTTGGAACACCATCGCAACATCGCGATCTTTGGGTTCCTTGTCGTTCACGCGTTCGCCATCAACGATAATATCACCCTCAGTTGCGTCCTCGAGGCCAGCGATCATCCTCATCGTCGTGGTCTTGCCACAGCCGGATGGACCAAGCAGTACAAGAAACTCCTTGTCGGCGATTGTCAGGTCAAAGTTGTCGACGCCGACGAATGTACCCCAGCGCTTGCTGATATTGCGCAGTTGGATCTCTGCCATCGGGCCTCCTCCCATTCGATTATTTTGCATACGAATGCAAATAGGTTAGACTTAGCTGCGACAATCTGGCAAGACATATTTGCAAGCGTATGCAAAAAACGGCTTAACCCTTTGTAAAGAGAATGAAATGCAGGAACTACAGTCAGCCAAAGAGCTGGTTAAACGCTATTATGCCATGCTGGATGCATCGGGAATCACTGCGCAGGAGACGCTAGAGGCGTTTACCGCCGATACCTATCTTTGGCGCGGTTTCCATCCATTTGGAGAGCTGAATTCAGCCGAGGAAGTTGCTCACAAATTCTGGGGTCCACTTCACAAAAGCCTGACGTCTTTGCAGCGTCGTGAGGATGTTTTCTTTGCGGGATTAAACCAGATCGACGGCTTTAACGGTGTGTGGGTTGTCTCGATGGGTCATTTGCTTGGCCTGTTTGATGAACCGTTCTTGGGTATTCCGCCCACCCAGAAGATTGCGATGCTTCGATACTGTGAATTCAACAAAGTTGAGGATGGGAAGATCGTCGAGACAGCGATGTATTTTGATCTTCCTGATCTGATGGTTCAGGCGGGTTTGCGTCCGTTCCCGAACCAGACGGCGGCGCAATTGGTGCAGCCGGGGCCCAAAACGCACGATGGGTTGCTGACACATCCGCAAGACAAGAGTGCAGGCGAGGCGACCTTGGCGCTTATCAACCGAATGATCGGTGACCTTGGCCAATGGAACAGCGGTTTGAGCCTTGAAGATGAGCTTCGTCAGACATGGGCCGAAGATATGCTTTGGTGGGGGCCTACGGGCATTGGTGCGACATTCACGATTTCGCGCTATGCGAAACAGCATTCCGGACCATTCCGTGCCGCATTCTCCGAACGTTCAAAGACCAATCATATCGCGCGGCTTGCCGAAGGGAACTATGGCGGATTCTTTGGGTGGCCTAATTTCACAGCATGCTTGTCAGGGCCGTTTATGGGGCAGGTTCCCACAGGGAAAACCGGTGAATTTCGCGTGATTGATATCTATCGGCGCGAGGGCGAAAAGCTTGCTGAAAACTGGGTGTTCATCGATTTACTGCATTTCTGGAAATCGCAAGGGAACGACGTATTGCAGCGCCTTGCGAGCGGCGATCTCTAGCCTTGAACGGAGCAATGTTTGCTTGAAGCGTTAACTCGGGAACTGCCAATTTGACGCTTCGGTCGAAATTTGAGCAGCGGTCTGTTTCAACACCGGTTTCAACTGTTCAAGGTCATCGAGCGATCGGCGCGAAGTAGAAGTCGCGATCGAAATTGCACCGATAACAGTATCATTCGCCGCGAGAATCGGCGCGGCGATGCTGATGATGCCCTGTTCGTGTTCTTCGCGATCAAACGCAACGCCTTCAGATTGGACCTGTTTTAGCTCCTTGTTGAGCGTCGCGGCCAGAATGTGCGTAGAAGGTGTATACGCCATGAAACTCTGTTGTTTTAACGCGCGTTCGCGACGGTCTTCGCTCATAAAGGCCAACATAGCTTTGCCAACTCCTGTGCAATAGCTTGGTGCGACCCGACCCGCGCGCGCGAGCGTATCGAATGAGCCGTTGGATTGGCGTTTGTCGACAAATAGAACCTGCCCGTTATCAAGCTGCGCGAGGTGAATCGTTTCGTGCACCTTCTCTGCGAGCTTGTCGATATGAGGCCTGGCAATCGGTGCGAGAGAGGCCTGAGTCCATGCGGAATGCGCGAGACGCACGAGGCGAACTCCCATGGAATATGTCTGGGCATCTTTGTTGTAGGTTAGCATGCCCTGATTGCTCAGGCTTTGCAGAATGCGATAGAGCGTGGCCTTGGGAAATGGGCTGTTTTCAAGGAGTTCGCTATAGCGCACCGGCCTCTGAAAGGCCGCCACCTGATCCAGAACCGCACAGGCTTTTGCTATTGTTCCTTCTCCTGACACAGAGAATGCCTCCCTCAAAATCTCCTGACGTCATTCAGGAATCTGTTGACATGTTAAGCGCGCTGAGGTGTAGTTTTCAATATGTAAAACCTGTTTTCACTATGTGGAAACAAAAATTACACGATAATTGGGAAGCAAAGGGAGGAAAATTATGCGTTCCATGATCAAATGCGCCGTTGCGGCGCTTGTTACCTCGACGGCACTGGCAGGACCTGTCAGCGCTGAACTGAACGGGGATCTAAAAATCTTCCTCGACACATCGAACCCAGCGCCACGGGCGACGATGGAAGCGATGATTTCGCGTTTTCAGGAGCAGCATCCTGACCTCAACATCGAAACCACTGTGATCGACCGTGAGGCCTATAAAACCCAGATTCGCAACTTCCTCACCGCCGATACGCCGGACGTTGCAACTTGGTACGCGGCCAACCGGATGCGCCCATATGTAGAAGCGGGTCTCTTCGAAGATGTGTCTGATCTTTGGGCAGAGCCCGAAATCGCCGAGAACCTTGCTTCCACAAAAGGCGCGATGACGATCGATGGTAAACAATGGGGCGTGCCTTATACCTACTACCAGTGGGGTGTTTACTACCGTAAGGATATCTACGAAGAGTTGGGCTTGTCCGAGCCTTCGAACTGGGAAGAGTTCAAAGCAAACTGTCAGGCTATCGTTGATTCGGGCCGCGCTTGCTTCACAATCGGTACAAAGTTCCTCTGGACGGCTGGCGGATGGTTTGACTACCTGAACATGCGCACCAACGGCTTTGATTTCCACATGGACCTCGCTGCTGGCAAGGTATCCTGGGAAGACGAGCGCGTTAAGCAAACGTTCATGAACTGGAAAGAGCTTATCGACATGGGGGCTTTCGTTGAAAACCACCAGACGTACAGCTGGCAGGAAGCGCTACCGTTCATGGTGAATGGCGAAGCTGCGGGCTACCTGATGGGTAACTTTGCTGTGGCGCCTCTCCGCGAAGCTGGCCTGACTGATGATCAGCTTGATTTCTATCAGTTCCCAGCCATCAATGCAGACGTAGAACTGGCAGAAGATGCGCCGACAGACACCTTCCATATCCCGGCAAATGCTTCGAACAAAGAAGCCGCACGCGAGTTCCTTCGCTTCGTGGTTTCTGCGGATGAGCAAACCGAGATTAACAATGGTGCAAACCTTGGTCAGCTTCCAGTGAATGCGAAGTCCTCTGTAGATGATGACAAGTTCCTAAACCAAGGTTTTGAAATGCTGTCGTCCAATTCGCCAGGTGGTGTCGCTCAGTTCTGGGATCGCGATGCACCAGCAGAGATGGCTAAAGTCTCTATGGAAGGTTTCCAAGAGTTCATGGTTAAACCAGATGAACTTGACAAAATCCTTGCCAAACTCGAGCGCGCACGCGGTCGTATTTATAAGTAAATACCAAGAGGAGGCTCAGAAAGTCTGGGCCTCCTTTTCGTCGATATTGAATTAAAGGGCGGGCAACTGCGCGCCATATCAAAAGAGACACCCCTATGAGCGTCACGCCCACCACCCCAACCGAAACGAGGAGCTGGTATTATCGCAACCAGCAAGCGATAACACCGTGGCTGTTCCTCGCACCCGGAATTTTGTTTTTCGCAGTCTATGTGATCGTTCCGATTTTCCAGTCCTTCAGCATTTCGCTTTATGAATGGGATGGGCTTGGTACTGCGGAGTATGTCGGGCTGCGCAATTACGAAGACCTGTATTGGGAGTTTGTTGACCGCGACGCTTTCTTTGTGTCTCTCAAGAACAACGTCATTTGGCTGGTAATGTATTTGCTGGCCATTCCTGCAGGCTTGTTCATTGCGCTGTTCTTGAACCAGACGGTGACAGGCATCCGCCTTTATAAATCCCTGTTTTTCTTTCCTTTCGTGATCAGCCAAGTTGTGGTGGGCCTTGTCTTCAGCTGGTTCTACGATCCGACGTTTGGTCTGTTGAACAGCTTTCTCGGCGTGTTTGGGCTTGGTCCTGTAAATGTGTTGGGGAACGAAAATCTGGTGACATATGGCATCATTTTTGCGGGTCTCTGGCCCCAAACCGCATATTGCATGATCCTCTATCTCACGGGCCTGAATGCCGTTGACCCCGAGCAGATCGAAGCGGGCCGTCTGGATAATGCAAAAGGGCTTAAGATGCTCTGGTATATCATCCTTCCACAACTTCGCCCCGCAACATTCATTGCTTTTGTCGTTACGATCATTGGCGCGCTTCGTTCGTTTGACCTGATTTCGATCATGACGGGTGGTGGTCCGTTCGGCTCAAGCCGCGTGCTGGCTTACTATATGTTCGAAGTTGCCCTGAGCGAATACGGATTCCGAATGGGGTATGGCGCTGCGATTGCCGTGGTTCTGTTCGTAATCATGATGGGGTTCATCGCCTATTTCCTCTGGTCGATGTACCGCGAAGAGAAGGGGGCACACTAAGATGTTTCCGACACCAATTGAAAAACAATCCGCAGGTGCGCAGGTCGCCTATAAAACGCTTCTTCCTGTTGCATTGCTTATGTGGCTCGCCCCGTTGCTTGCGGTTGCCCTATTCTCGATCAAGCCAGACACTGACTTTACCAATGCGAATTATTGGGGGCTGCCGTCTTCGTTTGAGTTTGCCCACAATTACGGCCAGGTGTTTTTTAACAGCGACATGCCGCGTTACTTGCTCAACTCCTTTCTGATCACTGTTCCAACTGTGATTGGCGCTGTCGCGCTTAGCGCGATGGGTGGCTTTGCACTGGGCATCTATAAATTCCGCGCAAACTTGTGGATATTCTTCATGTTCGTTGCGGGGAATTTCGTGCCGTTCCAAATCCTTATGGTTCCTGTGCGCGATCTGACGCTTGGCCTTGGGCTTTACAACACGAAAACAGGCTTGGTGCTTTTCCATATCGCTTTCCAGACCGGTTTTTGCACGCTCTTTATGCGTAACTTTATCCGCTCGCTCCCTTACGAGCTGATCGAGGCAGCGCGGGTTGAAGGCGTGGCAGAGTGGCGTATCTTTTGGTACGTTGTTCTTCCGTTGATGAAACCCGCGCTTGCCGCGCTTTCGGTGCTGATCTTTACGTTTATCTGGAACGATTATTTCTGGGCGGTGGTCCTGACACAGGGCCCTGAAAGCCAGCCAGTAACCGCTGGCATCACCAGCTTTAATGCGCAGTTCCGCGCGGCCTATCACCTGATGAGCGCCGGAAGTATTGTCGCTGCCTTGCCACCTGTTGCGATGTTCTTCCTCATGCAGAAGCACTTCATCGCAGGCCTCACTCTTGGAGCTGTTAAATGACAAAAATCACCTTTGTTGGTGCCGGCTCGACGATCTTCATGAAGAACATTGTCGGAGATGCCTTACTCACGCCTGCACTTGCCGATAGCCACTTTGCATTGATGGATATTGATCCTGTGCGCCTTGCCGAAAGTGAAATGGTTGCCAAGGCAATGATCCAGACCACGGGAACAGGCGCCCGCGTAACAACGCACACGGATCGGCGCGAGGCACTTGAGGGCGCGGATTTCGTTGTCACCACCTTTCAGGTTGGTGGATACGACCCTTGCACAGTGACGGATTTTGAAATTCCCAAGCAATATGGGCTACGCCAAACCATCGCCGACACGCTTGGCGTGGGTGGTATTATGCGTGGGCTTCGCACCGTTCCGGTTCTGTGGGATATCGCTCGCGACATGGCAGAGCTTTGCCCAGACGCCACCATGCTCCAATACGTTAATCCCATGGCAATCAACACTTGGGCGCTCGCAGAGCGTTATCCAGCGCTAAAGCAGGTTGGCTTGTGCCATTCGGTGCAAAACACCGTTCAGGAAATGGCCCATGATCTGGACATTCCAGAGGGCGACATCCGCTATAAGGTGGCGGGCGTAAACCACGTGGCGTTCTTCTTGCGCTTAGAGCAGGAAAAAGATGGGGCTCTGCATGATCTCTATCCAGCGCTTCGCAAAGGCTATGCAGATGGCAGCTTGCCCAAACCGCCACTGCTGATGCCGCGTTGCCCGAATAAAGTCCGCTATGAGGTCATGAACCAGCTTGGCTATTTCTGTACCGAAAGCAGCGAGCATCTGGCCGAGTATGTCCCTTGGTTCATTAAAGATGGGCGCGAGGACTTGATTGCGGAATTTGGCATTCCGCTGGATGAGTACCCGGCGCGTTGCATCGAGCAGGCCGCAAGCTGGAAAGACCAAGCTAAGGCACTTGAAAGCGCAAGTGAAATCGAGGTTTGCAAGAGCCACGAATTTGCCGCCGAATTGATGAACGCTATCGTCACTGACACGCCCTATGTTGCCTATGGCAACCTGCCCAATACGGGGCAAGTCCCGCAATTGCCGTTGGGAGCAGCCGTTGAAACGCCCTGTCTCGTTGATGCCAATGGCGTGCAACCAAGCGTGGTCACAGACATCCCACCCCAGCTTGTTGCTGTGATGCGTAGCCAGATCAACGTTCAGGAACTGACGGTTCGCGCGCTCGTTGATGAGAACCCCGAACATATCTACCACGCAGCAATGATGGACCCACATACAGCCGCCGAACTCGACATGCGCCAGATTCGTTCGATGGTGGATGACATGCTCGCCGCGCATAAAGACTGGCTTCCAGATTGGTGCCAATCAAGTCGGGCCTAACGACCGAAGAAACACTGCTGAAGTTGGCCGAATAATTGTATTCTAGGCCCCGTGAAAAAAAGAGCCGCCTCGTTTTCGAAGCGGCTCATTGCTTTTATTTCGGTCAGCTTTCGCCTTAGGTGACGCACCCTGTAAGTGGGGAGCGCCGGCTTAGCGTTCCAAAGCGTTTACGGCATCTTGAATAACAGAAGTTTCCTGGAGCTTCTCCAACTGTTCGAGGATGCGCTGGGATTCCTGTTCGTAGTTCTTGCCCATCATGTCGATCTTTTCGATGATCTGATCAACGCCCGGGTTTCTAATGTCGAACACGTAATCTTGCTGTTTGAAATGCTCGGCGAGGTCGATGTATTTGCTGGCCCAGCCGAGTGTGATTACCGGAACACCACTTCTGTAGGCAAAAACCACCGAGTGATACCGCGACGCAACCACGTATTTGAACCTTGCGATGATGTCGATCAGTTCCGGGCTTGCGTATTCTTTGGTGATTACCGTTACCTTGTCTCTGTTCTTTGTTTTGCTCAGAACCTGCTCAACAAGGTGAATATCCGCTGTGGACGTGCAGAGGATGTAGACATTTTCGCCGTTGTCCACGACCCTGTCCAAGCTCTTTGCGTAGAGATCAAAAACAGCACCGGAGTCGCCAATACGGAACACGTTTTCATTTATGATGAAGCCAACTGAGCCTTTGACAGGGTAGTTTGCCTCGTCATTCGTGTAGGACGCATAAATCTCGTCTGCCGTCGGAAAGAGCTTCTCGCGAATTACCATATCGGCCGATAATTCGACATTATCCAGATCCAGAGATTTCAGGCAGGCGTATCCTTCTTTCTCGCGGGCATAAATCTTTGTGGCGTAGGTCAATTCCTTTTTCACTTTCTTAAGGAATTCCTCATTGTCGCCATCGTCATCCCAGTCGAATGGCCCAAAGCTTTGGGGCATCAGGATGACTTTTTTCTTATAGCGCTTCGCGATTTGAATCGTCTGAAGCAGCAACTCACCACCACCTTTTGGCCAGCCGGAACCAAGTGTGTAGCCGCTTGCATCAAGAATGGCGTCCGCTTCTCGCAGCGCTTTATCCATTTCCGAAACCTTGCCGTTCCACTTGTCTGTCTTTCGCGACTTCCCAGCGAGGCGCGTTATAAGCGGCTCCAGCAACGGCACTTTGTTCAGGTTATATTTGAACACCAGACGCGTGTAGTTGTCGTACGGCAATAGCTTGAAGGCATATTGCTCCGGGTCGTCAGTTTTGTTCGCAAAACCAATAACTTCGCAATCCTTGTAAATGGCCTTTAAGCCATAGCAAAGCGATAGAAACATAGCCTGAGAGCCTTTGTTTCTCATCTGTATTCCGGTAATAATAAACTTTTTCATACTAGTTAGCGAAAAACTTACACTTCCGCTTTTCCTCCTTGGATTTCCGAAATGTCGTGGTGTCTGTCCTGATTAGTCTTTGGTCATCAAACGCGGCAAGTGATGGTCTTGGGCTTAGTTTTTGTGCCTAAAGAATGAGAGTGTTGCATCAATTGGCCCGATCCGATGGTTGATACCAGTGGCTAAGAGATTGCCCGCTCATTTTCTCAAGAGCTTCGATCGATGGATGGTAATAGTCGTTCAAACGATTGCGCAGCTCGTCTGTTAGTTTCGGGTACTTAGGCTGCGCGGCAACCAATCCTCGGACGGTCTCGAAAGCGGACGTCCCGCGAAGGGGGCGAACGATCGGTTTCATCCATGCCAGGCTACGGCGCAACCCGGGAGGGACCGTCTCTGTTGTCTTGTCCTTAACTTTCTTGGTTCCGTTCACCAAAATCTGGCGGGGCGGAAGGCCAAGGTGCGAACGGACCTGTGAGATTTGTGTCTCCGGATCGCCCGCGACACCTTCGAAAAATAAGATCAGTAGCTTTTCGTGACCATAGAGATCTATGTAGTCTTGAAGGAGCGCTGCATATTTACCAGAGATCAGGTATTTGAGGTTTTCGCCCTGAGAAGGATCCAGATATGTTTCAATATCTTTGCCAACCTCGCCGCGTCTAAAGCGCATGCAATAGCTGGAATACGCCCGTTCAACCGGATTGCGCAGCTGGGCAATCAGCTTAACGTCTGGCAAGTCGTTGTGAAGACGTGCCGCGGACTCGGGCTCATAGAGATAGGAGTTGGATTTCTCGCCAACGATCTTGTCGCTCATTTGTGAGTCAAACTGCGAAAAATACCAGTCCGGCCCCCGACTGTACTCTCTAGAAAAATAATGTAGCTCTGGATCAGGCATATAAACTGCCGGATCCATCTGTAATTGCTTTTGAAGCCATGTCGTCGCTGACTTGGCGGCGCCGATAATGACGAAATCGATATCTTTAAATTGCATTAGCTGGTGGAGTCTCTGATCTGTGCGCTGGAAATTAGCGGTAAATACCGACGATACCACGCAAATGTTAAGTCTAGCAAATGAGAATTAGGTTTCTTGGAGGCCACTCCCCCAGTCTCGATCGAACGTTCTCCTCATTAATCATGTCAGCTTTGCTGAGCTGTCAAGGAATGTAAGTAAACTCCCATAGATTTATGCGTATTTGATGACAATGATGAGATTTCGCATCAATTGTGCATTCTGTGGTCGAGCACGGGAAAGTAAGCCTGAACCGCCATAATGGATCAATGTACGGCTGTAATCGCGACCGTAGATTTTTTGGCTATTGGCGTTAGCGCAATTGCCTAAACCGATCTTCGTTCCGACGGACAAAGTCTTCCAGCGTTTCAAACTCATGCGCAGGGAGCTTAGGCGATGCGGGGAGGGGTTTCGCTGCAGGGCCTAGTCGAGGAAGAAAATGCAAGAGCAGCATAACCGCAATAAATGGCCAATCATTTCCCTGTTTCCGCATGTACCGGATGTAGCCAAACAGGCGCGCGGGCTCATATGTGATGCTTGTTCCTGCAATCTCGTTGATCGTTGAGCAAACGTCCGAAAACCCTGCATAAACGCCAGCGTTAACCAAAACGCCGCGATCGCTGATCTGGCCTGTCAGCGCCGCAACGGAGACAGAAGCCACATCGCGAACCGACACCCAGTTCAATATCAACTTCCCCGATGGGAGATACACGCGATTGTTTGCGTCCAGTTCTGGCCAGAGCGTTGTCAGAAGGTTCTCCATGAAATAGGTCGGCCGAATGAACACGTGTTCAAATCCCATCTCGGCGATCTTCTTTTCGATTTTTGCATGCGGTAGGTAGGATTTCGTGTCTGCGCCCATTACCGAAAGAAACACAATCCGCGTTGAGCGCGCGTAGGGTTGCAAGAAGCGTTCGAAGATATCGGGGTCGGTTAATTGCGGCGGGCGCATGAGAAAGATTGCGTCAAACGTGCGCTCCGGCTTAATGCCCTGCTCAAAGTCAACCACTGTAGGTATTACGTTATCATTTTGCCCATAAGAGCCAGATCTCGTGCCGGCAAAAACATTGTGCCCATGAGAGAGCAAGAGGTTAACAATCTCGCTGCCCACATTGCCGCTCGCTCCGGTAACCAGAATATCCATTTTGACGGCCTTTTGACGCAAGTGTTGAACAAAGCATTGAATTCAAACTTGGTGCCACCTGAAACGTGCTGATGCAACAATTTCGCGCGCTAAAGCAACGTGTTCGGATGTGAGCTTGGATTGTGGGAAAGTTTGTGGCTGGGGTGGTAGGATTCGAACCTACGGTACACGCTACCAAAAAGCGTTGCCTTACCACTTGGCTACACCCCAACTGTGAGCGGCTGTTTACGACGAGCGTTGCGAGTCTTCAAGCCCTGAAATGCCGCTATTTGCGATTTTTTTGGTCACGCCCGTATCGTCGGTGCGGCGTGCAGCAGGGCACGCCACACCGCGTTGATTTGCAGAGATTAAATCGTTTGGTCGTAGTCTCCAACCGAAGGCTCTGTACGGATAACCTCGTCAATCTCTTTGAAAATCTGTCGCAATTCCGCGTCAGATTCGGGGCTTTCACAGACGACCACAAGGTTAGGTGTGTTGGAGCTCGCGCGCACCAACCCCCAAGCACCGTTCTCAAGGATGACGCGCGCGCCGTTGACTGTAACCACCTGTTTGATGCCATGGCCGGCAATTTTTTCGCCCGCGGCTTCTTTTGCGACGAGTTTCTCGACGATGCGGTCTAGCACCTCGTACTTCTCGGTATCGGCGCAATAGGGAGACATGGTGGGCGTTGACCAAGTTTGTGGCAAAGCCTTGCGCAGGTCAGACATCTTCTTGTCGGGGTTGCGGTCCATAAGCTTGCAAATCTCGACCGCCACGCGCATCCCGCAATCATATCCGCGCCCAACAGGCTCCGCGAGGAAGTAGTGGCCGGACTTTTCAAACCCTGCCAATGCCCCGATTTCCTTGACGCGGCGCTTCATATAGCTGTGGCCAGTTTTCCAATAATCCGCCGTGACTCCGTTTTTTATTAGCTCTGGATCGGAGGCAAATAGCCCCGTGGATTTCACATCGGCCACGAAGGTTGAATTCGGGTAAAGTTTCGACAAATCGCGCGCCATGATGACGCCGACTTTATCGGCAAAAATTTCCTCACCTTCGTCATCTACAACGCCGCAGCGGTCCCCATCGCCATCAAAACCAAGCGCGAAATCCGCGCCGGTTTCGCGCACCGTGTCCGCCATATCGTGAAGCATTTCCATGGCTTCGGGGTTCGGGTTGTAATGCGGGAATGTATAATCAAGGCGGTTGTGGCTCTCGACCACTTCAACGCCCATTCGCTCGAACACCTTGGGCGCAAACGCAGATGCCGTTCCGTTGCCTGTGGCGCAGACAACGCGTAGCTTGCGAGACATTTTGAAATCGCCAACGAGATCGTCGATATAAGCGTCCATCACGCCATCAATGAATTCGTAAGAGCCTCCTTCTGCAGCAACGCCTTCGCCATTCAGTACGATCTCGCGAAGTTCGCTCATTTCGTCCGGACCATGGGTCAGGGGGCGCTCGAAGCCCATTTTTACGCCGGTCCAGCCATTGGGGTTGTGGCTTGCCGTGACCATGGCGACTGCGGGCACATCAAGGTGAAACTGTGCGAAATACGCCATCGGAGATAGTGCGGGGCCAATATCCTTGACCTGAATGCCAGCCTGCATCAGCCCAACAATCAGCGCGTTTTTGATCGAAAGGGAATAGTCGCGATAGTCATTTGCCACAGCGATAACAGGCTCGATCCCGCGCTTTCGCATTTGCGTACCAAGGCCAAGACCAAGAGCTGTAATGCCGGGCAGATTGATTTCGTCTGGATATTTCCAGCGTGCGTCATATTCGCGAAACCCTGTGGGTGTGATCATCGGATCGCGCAGGAAATCCCAAGTGTTTGGCGTAACGGTGGAGAGCGGCTTTTTCATAATATTCATGTGTCCTGTACAGGCGAAATAGTTAAAAACTAATAAATATTGTCGCAAATGAAGCTGAGGCTTCGTCGGTGTTCGGGGCGATCATAACTGTTGCGCAAGGCGATTTCATGGCGTTCGAGAAGTTTATGCAGACACTTGCTCCCTTAGAATTGAGGCAGTCAACGAGCAGAGCAAGTAGATTCCGGAGAAAATCAGGAATGCCAGCACAGTGTTTTCAAAAGCACGAGGATAAGCGGCCTCATCAGGTGTGATCGGTGAAACGGCAGTCACAAGGTATCGTGTTTGGCGCGCGGCTTCGGCACGGGCGAGTTCCATATTTTGTAGCGCGGCCTGCAACATGGTCACACGGGTCAACAGGTCGCTTTCGGCGATCTGGAGTTCGCCCTGAATGCGCGCGAGCGATTTGCCGCCTGCAATTCCTTCGGTGAGTTGGGCGCGCAAATCCTCGATCACAATTTTGCGGCTGGCAATGCCACGCTCAAGTGTCGCAACTTTGGTTCGGTTCGGGCGCGGGTTGGCGTTAAGCTCCTGTAGGGCGATTTCATCTTCGGTTACACGCAGTTCAAGCGCTGAAATGCGGTTTGTCAGAAGCGAGACTTCAAGCTCCGTACTGATCACGTCGTACAGCTCCTTGAGGTCAATCACCCTTTGCTGCGCGTTGGTGACAGCGAGTTCAGCCTCGTCATAGCTTTCGCGCGCGCCCTCAACCTGATCGTCTCGTACGCGTTGCGAGAGGCTGTCGACCTGTTCTTCGGCAATCGAAATCAGGAACTCTGCGTATTTGGTGGCCAGTTCTGGGTCCGCAGCGATCACCTCCATCTGGATGATCCCTTCGGTCGGATCATAGCCGATTTTCACGTTCTTTTTGTATAGCTTATAGGCTGCTTCGTTGGTGGCGTCAGGATCAAGGCGTTGTACGGGATCAATGCTTTCCTGACTGAAATGTGATTTAAAACCGAGCGCTTCATCAAGGCGCAGCATGGCTTCGCGGGATTGGAGATAATCCTGTACAACAATACTGTCTTCGGACGTTGCGAACTGTGTACCCGCAAGGAGACCCACCGGCGCGCTTGAGGGGCTTTGGGCCTGTTGCACCTTCATTTCGGAGAAGGTCGCGTACATGGGGGTCGCGATGCTGTAATAGTAATATCCCGCAATGGCAGTGGGCAAAAATACGAGCAGCAACAGTCGAAGTGACAGCATGAAAAGCCGCCGACGCCGACGTTTTGCAATGTCTTTCTGGATGCGCTCAAGCTCGCCAAATCCGCCATCAGCAGGGATAAACGGCGTGGATGGCAGCGGCGATGTTTCAGCTTGAGGCAGGGTGTTTGTCTGATTGTTGCCGCCAGTTGGGCCAACGATATCAAGCATGTTCGAGCGCTTGAACGGGTCGATGCCCTGTTCGCGCAACATACGGACAGCGTCAAAATCCGAGATTGGTGTAAGCCCATGCTTTTGCGCGACACGCCGCGCTGTGCGCAGTTGGCGGCCGGTCAGGCCTTCTTCTCGGATCGCGGCAAGTGCTGCTTCTTTGCGCGCGTTGATTTCGGCTTCGTTACGTTCTTGTGGAGTGGCGTCCTCTTTCGCAGCGTCTCCGAGCGGAGATGCCTTCTGGGTTGCGCTCTTGCGGATGTTAAAGCGCCTAGCTCTGGTCGTCATAGTCATAGAGCCTTTTTGCCTCTTCCAATGTGTCGAACATATGCAGCTTACCGCCTTTTAACACCGCTGCGGACCTACAGAATTTCTCAAGCGTGCGCGCCTGATGCGAAACAATCACAACTGTGGATTTCTGCAGCCGATCACGAAGGATGCTGCCCGCCTTACGGTTGAACTCAACATCGGTTGTTGAGGGCATGCCTTCGTCGATCAAATAGATGTCAAACTCCAGCGCAAGAAGCAGAGCAAAACTGAACCGCGCGCGCATCCCTGAACTATAGGTGCCGACGGGCATTTCGAAGTATTCCTCAAGCCCGCAGAGCCACCGACAAAAGGCTTCGATGTAATCTGGATCGAGCCCATAAAGCCGCGCGATATAGCGTGAATTTTCAACCGCCGTATGTTTGTTCGAAACGCCGCCCATAAAGCCAAGCGGGAAGGACACGCGGCAATTGCGGTTGATTATTCCCTCGTCAGGTTTTTCTAGGCCAGCCATCATGTTGATAATGGTGGTCTTACCCGTTCCGTTGGGGGCCAGAATGCCCATGGAATTGCCAAGCTCAACGCGAAATGTTGCCTGATCAAGAATGACCTTGCGCTGTTTACCGGTCCAGAAGGACTTGCTGACATTCACAAATTCAAGCATTTCCGTGCTGATTGCGCTCTTTCCATTGCCTCAAATGCTGTGTTCGGGCGTTGTTTTATTGCTGTTCACCCAACCTTAGTATGGCGAAGTTGATCATTGGTTTACAATGGTTTTTCTGTGGCCGCACCCAGAAACGCAAAACCCCGATACATTGGCCGGGGCTTTGGTTGAGTAGGGCGTCCAAATGTATGGTCGCCGCCTAGAACTCTTTTTTCTCCACCCTAAGCAGGATCCCCGCAATGTAGGAGACGATCGCGGCACCAAAGCTAAAGAGTGCGCCCATTTTAGCGGCATCCTGCACAGGGCCCGGTTCAAACGCGACAGCGGCAATAAAGAGCGAAACGGTAAAGCCAATGGCGGCCACACAGCCGATGATAAAGAGGTCAACCGTGCGCATGCCTGCTGGAAGCCCAAGCTTCAAGATGTGCGCGCCGAAATAGCCGAAGAGTAGAACGCCAAATGGCTTCCCGATCATCAGGCCTGCGAGGACGAGCCAAGTTGCATCACCGATCGCTCCAAACTGTACCCCTGCGTTCAGGAGTCCGAAGAAGAAAAGGATAACCTCGACCGGATGCTCAAGCAGGTGCTCGCAATGGTTCAATAGATCTTGCAGGTGTTCCTCCGCTGCGGCGAAAATGCCGAAAGCGCGGTCTGCATGCGGGATTGCTGGAATGACGGGCAATAGGCCTAGGGATGGGTGTAGACCCGCTTCCTGAAATCCATACCACGACAGACATCCGGCAATGAGATAAGGCCAGAAACCAAGCTTCTTGCGCACCCATGTTGAGTTTTTGCGCAGCTGATCTCCCCGATCAAGGCGGCGGGGGAGATAGTTGAAAAAGAAGAACGCCGCGAGCGCAGCCCCAACAGATAGGCCAAGCCATTGCAGCGCCAGATCGCCCGTTGGGTAAAACACTGCCAGAATAATGAGACCCGCTGCGTCATCTGCAATCGCCAAAAGCAACAGGAACCGAACCGCTGGGTGCCCCGCGCCGAAAATAAGGCGCCCAACAAGATAGGAAAACGCAATGTCAGTCGCGGTTGGAACGGCCCAGCCGTTGGCCACAGCGTTGAAGGTTGTGCTGCCCATGACATAGGCAACCCCAAGGTAAACTGTTATCGGCCCAATCATCCCGCCGAGCGTCGCAATCAGCGGTGTTGCGGCCTTTTTCCCACGTAGGCTGCCGTTCTTGAGGATGACGGCTTCCCAGACTTCCTTTGCTGCGATGGCAAAGAAAAACGCCATCAGCACGTCATTCACCAGATAATGGAGCGTGAGTGTGCGGACGATATGGCCGTCATGTTCATGGGCGTGGCCGATAAAGAAATCGTCGATCAAAACAAGATGAACGAGCGCGTCGTAGCTTTTGGGGTCGATGTTTGCCCAGAGTAGCGCCGTCAGGGCACCCGTGATCAAAAGGATCGAATAATTGGTAATAAAGTCCCAAACGCGATACATACCGTCTCCTGCCCTGTCGAAATATTTTTAGGAAAGGGATAGTGGAATCGGGGCGGCCAAGCAAGCGCTCGGCCGCTGGAAGCTGTTTCAAGGAATAGCGTAAGCTGGCTTAAGCAACGAGACTCCAGCTTAGTCCAGCCAGAAACGCGCCGACCATTGCGATACCGATATAGGCCGCAAATACGCGCGGTTTGACCAGCGCCCAGACCGCGAGGGCGGCCGGAATGCAGCTCACACCACCAGCGAGCACAAAGGACATGGCTGCGCCGTTACTCATCCCTTGCTGTAGCAGCGCATCAACAAGCGGTACGGCGGCGAATCCGTTGAGATAGGCCGGTGCGCCAATCAACGCCCCAAGCAGGATCGGCATAACCCCGTCGCCGCCAAGTACACCTGCGATCTTTTCCGCAGGAATGTAGTTCAGCATCAAAGCTTCGATCATATAGGCCAGCAAGAGCCACTTCCCGAGGAAGAGCGCATTATCCAGTACCGTTCTCCCAAAGACCGAGCGGCGGTCAGCGTGAGGCAGGATGTTCCATACAGGCTTCCCCTTGAAGGGGGAGGGGCCGCATCCGCATCCTGATGCCGTCTGCCGTTGCTTTAGAGGGTCAGCAAATACGGCGGAGTTGGCAAAGAGGCGCACTGTAAAGCCGCCGAAAATGCCGAGTGCGATAGCCGCGATACCCTTCGCGATTGCAAAGTCAAAGCCGAGCGTGCCTGCTGTGACGAAGAACATTGCAGGATCCATAAGAGGCGAAGCCAACCAGAATGCCATCACAGCAGAAAGAGGCGCGCCGAGAGCAAGCAATGCCGCAATGAACGGGATAACCTCGCAAGAACAAAACGGAGATAATCCGCCAAGCGCTGCGGCCATAAAAATCATCTGCGTTTCGCGCCCTGTGAACGCTTTGGCCAAGAGCGCCTCGGCACCTGATGCCTTTAGGTATCCAACCGTTAAAACGGCGAAAACGATGAAAATCCCCGTGTGTGCAATCGCGCCGCCAGCAAATGTGATTGTCGGAACAAATTGTGCCGGATCAAAGATGGCAACCAGCAGCGGAATTATAACAATTGCCGCCCATGCGCCGTCAATGCGGCGCCAGATTGGAGGGGTCGCCGGGGCGTGGGTATGGGGTGTGTCAGTCATGATGATGTTCCGAATCTGGGCAATCGGCGCAGCATTCCCGCAAAAGATAATCGGCAAGGTCGCGCATTTCTGTGTAGTCGGCGGTGGCGCAAATGATACTGCGCCCTTGTTTGCGTTGAACCACCAGCCCTGCCTGCGTCAGGATCTTGAGGTGATGGGTCAGGGTCGATCCCGTAACGCCGCTGCGTTCACCAAGGGTGCCGATGGTCGTGCCCTCTGGTCCTGCGCGCACCAACACGCGCAGCACTTCAAGGCGTTGTTCGCTACCAAGCGCTGCAAACCGCGCAGCGGCGGTCAGAAGGTCGAGCTTGGACTGGGATTCGATCTCTGTATTTTCCATATTTCTACAATTATAGAAATATAGAAATGAGTCAACAGGTTTTGTTTTCCAGATCAGAGCGGCATACTGCAAGCATGACTGCTCTCGGGCCATTGATTGCCGAAATTCAATCCTGCCGAATTTGCGCGGACCGGTTCGCCGCAACCGAAACGGCCCATAAGCCACGCCCTGTTGTTCGGGTGCGCAAACATGCACCGGTCCTGATCATCGGGCAAGCTCCAGGTGCGCGGGTATATGAAAGCGGAATCCCGTTTGATGACCGCTCCGGTGATCGCCTACGCGACTGGCTTGGGGTAGAGCGCGACGCATTTTATGATCGTGATCTCTTTTCTATCATGCCTATGGCGTTTTGCTTTCCGGGATACGATGCCCGAAAATCCGACCTGCCACCGCCGCCAATTTGCGCAAAGACATGGCACAAGGAATTGCGCGCGGAGCTTGCTCCAGAAATCACTTTGCTGGTTGGTGGGTATGCACAGAAACGGGAGTTCGGATCCGCAGCAAAAGGCGGGGTAACGGCCACAGTTTCCGCATGGCGCGATCATGCGCCGCGCCGCTTTCCCTTGCCTCATCCGTCATGGCGCAATACAGGCTGGATCAGGAAAAATCCGTGGTTTGAGGCCGAACTCCTGCCCGAGCTGCGCCAGCGCGTCAAAGAGGTGCTATATGCCAAACGAAACTCCGATTGATCTGGCCTTTGCCGCGATGGGCGCAGCCCAAAACGACGAGGCCGCGCGGCTTGTGTATTTCGAGCGGCTGGCCGATGCAGAATTGTTCCTTCTGCTTGAAGAGGAAGCAGAGGGAGAGCGCATCAAGCCAGAGGTTTTTGAAACGCCAGCGGGGCAGTTCCTTCTCGTTTTTGATCGCGAAGAGCGGCTTTCGGCGTTTACCGGCAAGCCTGCGCCCTTTGTTGCGCTCTCTGGCCGCGTGATCGCCAACCTTATTCAAGGGCAGGACATTGGCCTTGGCGTGAACCTTGGTGTTGAGGGAGGAGAAAACCTGATTACACCCGATATGCTCGACTGGCTGCTGCAAACGCTGGAACACGCCCCAGAGGAAGCGGCAGAATTGCCGGTTGAGGTGGCCCGTCCAAAGGCGCTGCCGGACGCACTTTTGAACGCACTTGATCGCAAATTGCCAACGGCGGTTGGCCTTGCCAGCAAAGCGTTTCTCGCGGAAGTAACCTATAAATCAGGACGCAGGGGGCACCTGTTGGCGTATCTTGACGCCAAGCTTGGGGCGCAAGAAGCGCTGGCAAAAGCGACGAACGAGGCGCTGGTGTTCTCTGGCATTGATGCGGGGGAGCTTGATGTGGTGTTCCTGCGCAGCGACGATCCAATCGCCGAGCGGTTAGCGCGTGTGGCGCTTGTATTTGATTTTCCCGAACCGGCCGCCGCGCCGGAACCAGCCGCCGCCAAAGCGCCTGGCACCGATCCGAACAGCCCGCCGATCCTGCGTTAATACCCTGCGCTTCGATCTACGAGAAATCGCATAGGCTCGCCGTTTTCATTTCGGTGAATATTGTCAGCGATGATCTCACTCGCCGTTTCGGGGCGCGTTTCGGAAGCGATGTGCGGCGTCACGGTAACTTTGGGATTGTGCCAGTATGGATGCTCCGCGGGCAGGGGCTCTTGGCGGAACACATCAAGCGTTGCGGCGCCGACTTGCCCCGAACCGAGCGCTGCAAGCAGTGCGTCATCATCTATCAAAGCGCCCCTGCCGGGATTCACAATCGCCGCCCCTTCTGGCAGCAGCGCGAGGGTGTCGGCATTTAGAATATTCGCCGTACCATCAGTTAGCGGGAGGAGCAGAACAACGATGTCACTCTTGCTCAGTACTTCGCGCAATCCATCCTCGCCACAGAAACAAGAGACGCCGTCTAACTTTTTCTGGCGGCGGCTCCAGCCCAGCACGTTGAAATTAAGCGTTGCAAGTTGGCGCGCGCAAGCTTCGCCCAAGGCGCCGAGTCCCAGAACGGCAACCGTTCGATCACGTGCGAGCGGAGGAATAACAACGTCCCAAACGCCGTTTTGGTTCAAAACCTGACGGTCGGTATCAAGATGATGGCGCAAGACATGCGCGGTCACATATTCCACCATGCCCTCGCGCAAACCAGTGTCGACCATCCGAGTAAGTGGGATCGTGAGCGTCGGATTTTTTACCAGCCGCTCGACACCGGCCCAGAGGTTCAACACAGCTTTCGCGTTAGAATAGGGGGTAAAATCCTGCAAAGGGCCAGTCGGCCCATAGACGATATAATGCACCAGTTCCGGATCAGAAAAGTCCGGCTGGAGATTGATACTCAAATTCCGTGACGCAAAAGCCTTGCGGAGCGGCTCTTCGTAAACGCCCCAGAGCCCATCTCTGGCCGAGAACAAAACGTTTAGCATGGTGAATTCCTATCTTGGGCGGTGTATGTGGGCGCTTTGAACAAGGCCGAAAGCGGCGAGCAAAACAAGCATCGCCGACCCGCCGTAAGATACCAGCGGCAAAGGAACACCAACCACAGGCGCAAGCCCCATGACCATCGACATATTCACCGCAAAGAACAGGAAGAACGTACCCGCGATGCCAAGCGTCAGGAGCGCGGAAAAGCGGTCTTTGTTCTGAAATGCGGAGACCATGCAGAAGACAATCACAAGCAGGTAAACACCCAACAAGCTAAACCCACCGACAAAGCCGAATTCCTCGGCGAGTGTCGTGAAGATAAAGTCTGTGTGTTTTTCGGGAAGGAAATTCAATCGGCTCTGCGTGCCTTGCATAAAGCCGCGCCCTGTCCAGCCGCCAGAGCCGAGCGCGATCTTGGATTGGGTGATGTGATACCCCGCACCGGACGGATCGGCCGACGGGTCAAGGAAGGTATCAATTCTGCGGTACTGGTAGTCTTTGAGGAACTGATAAGGCGTACCACGGAACTGGAATACAGCAGTTACTGCGCCAACCACCATGGCGATCACTGCGCCGAAATACCACCAACTCACGCCAGCGAGGAACATCACAATTGCCCCGCCTGCAATCAATAGGATCGAGGTGCCAAGGTCAGGCTGCCTCAAGACAAGCGCGGTCGGGATCAGGATTATGATCACAGGCAGCAAGACCCACAGAGGGCGTGAGGTTTTTTTGATGTCGAGCCAGTCGTAATAAGCCGCGAGCAACATGACGAGCGCGATTTTCATCAGTTCGGAGGGTTGAAGCTGCATGAAACCAAGGTTGATCCAACGCTTTGCCCCCATATTGACCTCGCCAAACTGGTCGACCACCACCAAGAGAACTAGCCCGAAGATATAGGCAAGCGCGGCGATATTGCGCCAAAACCAGATCGGAACCATCGCAATAACAAACATCATTGCAACGCCAAGGCCAAAGCGCTTCATCTGGGCTTCGGCCCATGGGGTCATCGATCCACCCGCAACCGAGTAGAGCATCATGAACCCAACGCAAGACACCGTTGCCAGCAACACCAAAAGCGGCCAGTTGAAATAGAGGATCTTACGAATGCCGCTTGGGACGGTTTTGACGTTGTATTCTAAATAGCTCATGCGCGGTCCGACTTCTGTTTGAGGAAGGGCGGGATATGCGCTTCGTAGTCTTCCTGTTGGGCGCTGATGCGGGCGCGGTCTTTGGCGGGATACGCAGACAAGGGCGGGTTACCGCCATAAAACGCTTGAAGCGCAATATCGCGCACGACCGGCGCCGCCGCCGATGATCCGCCACCGCCGTGTTCAACCACAACCGCGACCGCGATACTTGGGTTTTCATAGGGGCCAAAAGCGGTAAACAGCGCGTGGTCGCGTTCTTCCCAAGGGGCATTTGCGTTGTTCACAACGCGGCTTCGTGTCTGCGAGGTTCCGGATTTTCCGGCCATGCGATAGGCGTCTTCGACGATGCGAGAGCCATACCCCGTTCCGCCGGTTTCATTACAAACACCAAACATCGCTTTGCGCACATAGCGCAGGTGATTTTCGTTCAGGCCAAGAGGCTCACCGCTGCGTGGAGGTTCCTGCACGCCGTTGACCGACGCGATAAGCCGTGGAGAAACAGAGCGCCCCGTTGCCAGACGTGCAGAAAGCACAGCAACCTGAAGCGGTGTTGCCAATACAAACCCCTGACCGATGGAGGCATTGAGGCTGTCGCCGATCACCCAAGGCTTTTGATATACCCGCTGCTTCCACTCTTTGTTGGGAGCTGTTCCAGACGATACCGCAGAGAGCGGAACGTCAAACTTCTGGCCAAACCCGAAGAGCTTTGCCATCTCGGCGATTTTGTCGATCCCAACTCGCTGCGCAAGTTCGTAGTAGTAGACGTCGCAGGATTTTTTGAGCGAGTTGTGAAGATTGACGTTTCCATGCCCGCCGCGCTTCCAGCAATGGAACCGTCGGCCGCCCATCTCGATGTGGCCGCGGCAACGTATCGTCTCCTCAGCACTGATCACGCCCGCATCAAGTGCTGCAAGCAACGTAATCATCTTGAACGTCGAGCCAGGTGGGTACCGGTCTTGCACGGTTTTGGAGGCGAGCGGGCGGTATTTGTCTTCGGTTAGCTCGCGGTAATCGGGGACCGAAATGCCTTTGACGAATTTGTTCGGGTCAAACGACGGCGCGGATGCGCAAGCGAGCAAATCGCCATTGCGCACATCCATAACGATGGCCGACGCACTTAGCCCCTCGAGGCGTTTATGGGCATAGTTCTGGAGCCGTGCGTCGATCGTAAGCTGCAGCGCATTGCCTGGATCGCCTTCTTTGCGGTCAATCTCGCGGATGATCCTGCCCGTGGCGTTAACCTCAACGCGTTTTGTGCCCGCAGTGCCGCGCAGTTCCATTTCGGTCTTGGCCTCGACTCCGAACTTCCCGATCTGGAAGCGCGGAATACGCAGGAGCGGGTCCGGGTCTTCGAGTTTGGAGAGATCGTAATCGCTCACCGGCCCGACATATCCCACCACATGGGCCAAATCGCCCTTGAGCGGATAGAGCCGCGACAGCCCGACATCGAGCGTAATTCCGGGAAGGGCAGGGGCGTTGATCGCGACTTCTGAAAATATCTCCCAGCTCAGGCGGTCCGCAATTGTAACCGGAACCGATGGCCCCGCACGGCGCAGCTCTTTTTGAATGCGATCAATGTCTTCCTGTGTGAGCGGCACAATATTGGATAGCCGCAGCAGCACATTCTCAAGGTCGCGCGCGTCTTCTCGGCGTACAACGACACGGTAGTTCTGTTGGTTCTGGGCCAGCGGAACGCCGTTGCGGTCATGGATCAAACCACGCGCAGGCGGCAGCAGGTGTATGTTGATGCGGTTCTCTTCGGCCAAAAGACGGAACTGGTCGGCCTGATCCACCTGAAGATAACGCATCCGGAGGCCGAGCAGCCCCATAAATCCGATCTGGCTCGCCCCGAGGATCAACCCGCGGCGGGTGATCATGCGGGCGCTTGCTTCTGTATCTTTGGGAGGCCGTTTCATGCGCGCTGCCCTCGTGCATCAAGATCGCCAGGCGATGGTTTGCGCACGCCGAGCAATCGCGTTGAGAGGATTACGACAACGGGATACAGCAGAACCGTTCCAGCGAGATGTTGCAACGTTAGCGACAAAGAGGGCAAATCGCTGCCCACGAGGAACAGGATAAACCGCCCGCCAAGCATCACGCCAACCATAACTGATGCCACAAGGAGCCATTCGATCAAGAATGGCAATTCGTGGTTAACTTGCGCGCGGTTGCGCAAGAATTCAGCCCCTAGGATGATCAAAGCGGTCTGCAATCCGGGCGGGCGCATGAAAAAAAGGTCCATTGTCAGAAACACGACCGCCAGCAGAAAGACAGGAGCATAGTCCGGCCTGCGTAAAACCCATGCATACGTAATGCAAAGCATCAGGTCCGGTGCCGCGCCACCGGTCTGCGCGGGTTTAAACGGCAGCAGGTGGAGAAACAGCGTACAGAAAGCAACAACAACAAAAAGCAGGTTAAAGAACCACGCACGTGAAATCGGCAAGCTATCCATCGCCCGCCTCACTCTCTTCGGACTCGGTTGCCTCTTCTGGTTCGGCTTCGGTCACCGCTGGTGCTACTGGAAGGATCAGCGCGCTGTCTTCGTCAATCACGCGGGTTGGGCGGCTGCGCAGCACTCGAAGGAACTCGAGCCGCTCGTAGTCTGCCGCAAGTCGCACGCGCAGGCGACGATCCGCGCCCTGAACAACTTGGCCAACAAGCAGGGACGCAGGAAACACGCCGCCGTCACCCGAGGTCACAACGCGATCACCTGGGCGAACAAGCTCGGGGTTTTCAAGGTATTCAATTAGCGGAGCCGCGGAGTTCTCGCCCCGCATCAACGCACGTTGTCCCGATGGTTGGATTGTTACAGGAATGGCGCTGTTGCTGTCCGTCAGGAGGATAACCCGTGAGGTTTCGCTTCCCACGCCCGAAATACGCCCCACAAGGCCGATGCCATCCATCGTGGCCCAGCCGTCCTGTACCCCATCGCGGGCGCCGACATTCACCAAAACCGATTGGCGAAACGGGCTGCCGCTGTCGGCGAGAACAACGCCCGTGACGTGCGTGAGTTTCGGATCAAGGCGCACCTTGTTGAGGTCGAGCAGTTTGGCGTTGCGTTGCTCAAGCTGAAGTGCAGCCTCTTTCCACGCTTTCATCTGCTGTAGTTCGCGGCGCAACTCTTGGTTCTGTTCATAGAGTTTTGCGTAGCCCTGAAAGTCATCGACCATATTGCCGAAGGCCGTGACCGGCGCCAGCGCCCAACCGAAACTTGGCATGATCGTGTCGATTACCTGCGCGCGGAAACGCTCCACGCGTGGGCTATCAATCCGCCAGACAAGGAACACCGCCAGCAGCACAAGCACAAGAAGGCCAACCAGCACCCGCCGGATTGGCCTTGTATAATTTTCGTTGTTCGTGCGTTCGCTTGCCACGGTATCTCCCGTGTCTAATTAGCTGTCGTAGTCGATGACGTGACGCAGTTGCTTTTCGTATTCGAGCGCCTTGCCAGTGCCGAGCGCCACACAGTTGAGCGACTCATCCGCAACCGAAACAGCAAGGCCAGTTTGTTCACGTAGGGCCAGATCAAGCTCGCCCAAAAGCGCACCGCCACCTGTTAGCATAACGCCGCGATCTACGATGTCGGCCGCGAGGTCTGGCGGGGTTGCTTCAAGCGCGGTCATCACGGCTTCGCAGATTTGTTGTACCGGCTCTGCAAGGGCCTCGGCCACTTGCGCTTGGTTGATCTCAACTTCTTTTGGCACACCGTTCAAAAGATCGCGTCCGCGGATTTGCATGGAGGAGCCGCGCCCGTCGTCAGGCATCCGCGCGGAGCCGATAGAGGTCTTGATACGCTCGGCTGTGCTTTCCCCGATCAAGAGGTTCTGCTGGCGACGAAGGTAGCTGATAATCGCTTCGTCCATCCGGTCACCACCAACGCGAACCGAGCGCGCATAAACGATATCGCCAAGCGACAGTACCGCCACTTCGGTTGTCCCGCCACCGATGTCGACAACCATGTTGCCTGTCGGGTCCGTGATCGGCATTCCCGCGCCAATCGCAGCGGCAATCGGCTCTGCAATCAATCCGGCGCGGCGTGCGCCTGCTGACAGAACCGACTGGCGGATCGCGCGTTTCTCAACCGGTGTCGCACCGTGGGGTACACAGACGATGATCTTTGGCTTGGAGAACGTGGTGCGTTTGTGGACCTTACGGATGAAGTGTTTGATCATCTCTTCGGCCACGTCGAAATCGGCGATCACACCTTCGCGCATCGGGCGGATGGCCTCGATGCTTCCCGGCGTCCGGCCAAGCATGAGTTTAGCATCTTCACCCACGGCGAGAACCTGTTTGCGCCCGTCTTTGACGTGATAGGCAACCACGGAAGGTTCGTTCAGAATGACACCCTTGCCCTTGACGTAAACGAGCGTGTTCGCCGTCCCAAGGTCAATCGCCATATCCGACGAAAACAATCCTGCAAATCCTGCCATAGCCCACTGTCCCAATTCTTCTGGTTTTTGCCTGTCCGACTCTCGGATTACAGGCCATTCACACTTATAATCGGCCCTTTGCAGATTATAAAGAGAACATTAGGGGGCCAAAGGCGAGTTTTTGCCGCTTGCAGATATCTGACATTTTTGTGCGCGGAATTGCCTTGATTTTCCGCAATTATTTACATTTTGCAACATTTGCGCTGTCCGAAGGCACCATTCCATAGCCGTAACGAACTCGCTCTCGGGGGTTGGGCTATGCAAAAGGGGCGCCAATTTAATGTGGCGCCCCTTTGGTCTTAGAGGTGGATTCTCTTGGCAAAGGCCTATGAGACATCCTTGTAGTTGATCTCTTTCACGTCTGAATTCGGCGCGACTTTTGAGCGGCGCGCGATCAGGCGATTGAGCGCGTTGACATAGGCTTTGGCGCTGGCAACGACAGTGTCGGTATCAGCGGATTGGCCAGTGGCGATGTTGCCATCCTCTTCCATCCGCACGCTGACGGTGGCCTGCGCGTCTGTGCCTTCGGTTACGGCGTGAACCTGATAGAGTTGAAGATGCGCGCTGTGGTCATAGAGAGCCTTAACAGCGTTGAAGGTGGCATCAACGGGGCCATCTCCGGTTGCGGTGACGGATTTCTCCTCACCGTCAATAGTGAGGGTCAACGCGGCCTCCTGCGGACCATCGGTGCCGCAAACCACGCGCAAGGATTTTACCTTGAGGTAGTCGTTCTGTTCGCTTGCGTCAGAGTCCCGCATGAGGGCGATGAGGTCATCCTCGAAAATCTCTTTCTTGCGGTCGGCCAACTCTTTGAAACGAACGAACACATCCTTGAGTTGGTTGTCGGCCAATTCAAAGCCGAGATCCGCCAACTTCGAGCGCAATGCAGCGCGACCGGAGTGTTTGCCCATCACGATATTGGTTTCGGTGAGGCCCACGTCTTCGGGGCGCATGATCTCGAATGTCTCTGAGTTTTTGAGCATCCCGTCTTGGTGGATGCCGCTCTCATGTGCAAAAGCGTTCTTGCCAACGATGGCTTTGTTGTACTGCACAGCAAACCCAGAAACGGAGGCAACGCGGCGGCTGATCTGCATGATCTTCTTGGCGTCGATCCCTGTTTGGTAGGGCATGATGTCATTGCGGACCTTGAGCGCCATCACCACCTCTTCGAGAGCGGTGTTGCCGGCCCGTTCGCCAAGGCCGTTGATCGTGCATTCGATCTGGCGGGCACCAGCTTCAACCGCGGCGAGGGAGTTGGCTGTCGCCATGCCGAGGTCGTTGTGACAGTGCGTCGCAAAGATGATCTCGTCAGCACCCGGCACATTCTCGATCAAGCGCCGGATGATGTCCGCACTCTCGCGCGGGGCGGTATAGCCCACAGTGTCAGGGATGTTGATTGTCGTCGCGCCTGCTTTGATCGCGATCTCTACCACACGGAAGAGATAGTCTTCCTCGGTGCGGGTCGCGTCCATCGGGGACCATTGCACGTTGTCACAGAGGTTGCGCGCATGGGTCACGGTTTCGTGGATGCGCTCCGCCATCTGGTCTTTGTTGAGTTTCGGGATGTCGCGGTGAAGTGGCGATGTTCCGATAAATGTGTGGATGCGTGGGCGAGCGGCGTGTTTGACGGCCTCCCAACAGCGATCGATATCTTTGAAGTTCGCACGGGCAAGGCCGCAAATCTGGGCGCTCTTTGCGCGGCGCGCAATCTCGCTTACGGCCGCGAAATCACCTTCTGATGCAATCGGGAAACCGGCCTCGATAATATCAACACCCATATCGTCGAGCATCTCGGCAATTTCGAGTTTCTCGTCGTGGGTCATTGTTGCGCCGGGGCTTTGTTCGCCGTCGCGCAATGTGGTGTCAAAAATCAAGACGTGATCTTGTTTGGCTGTATCGGTCATTTTGAAATCTTTCTTATGTCTTAGCTGTGCTGGTTACGGGCGATTTGTTGCCCTCTCTTGGCGCGGTGTCCTCCCCTGAGCGCTCGCGCCAGAAATGGCACGCTCAGAGGCAGCTAAGTAGCAGCAGTGCGCATAGGCCAGCGCCACGACCGGAAACCGGCGCGGCTGCAATAAGAGACATATGTGCGTTTGCGTTCATGGGCGCGATCATACGCAGCCCGCCTCGAAAGAAAAGAGGATTTTCGCAACAAACCGCGAAAAGGTAGATTTTCAGTATCTAGCCGTCGTTTGCCGGGGCTTCGGGTGTTGCGGAGTCTTTGGTGTCTGGCGCTGGGTCTGTCTCGTTGGCTTCGGTGCTGTCTTCGGTGCCATCGGTTAATGCACCGTTGCGCCAGATTCCCTCTTTTTCCTCGCCACTGGCAAAGGCCATCGTGCCCTTACCTGCACGTTTCCCTTGTTTGAACTCACCAGTGTATACATCTCCATTGGCATATGTGGCGACGCCTTCGCCGTCGATCTGGCCATCTTTCCATTGACCGAAATACTTGAACCCGTCCGGCATCGTGATTTCGCCGATGCCTTCGCGCTTGTTGTTTACGAACGCGCCTTCATAGATCGAACCATCCGCATATTTCGTGGTGCCTTCGCCGTGACGTTGGCCATTTTCCCAAGCCCCCGCGTATTCATAGCCGCTTGAATAGGTGATTTTGCCGATTCCATGGTACTGGGCGTTTTTGAACCCGCCTTCATAGACCATGCCGCTTGATTGAGTTGCGCGGCCTTCGCCTTCGATGACGCCCGCTTTCCATCCGCCCTCATAGGTTCCCCCGTCGGCATATGTGATTTTTCCGGTTCCATCGGGCAAACCAGCCGCGAAAGTGCCTGTATAGACCGCACCATCAGGGTATGTGATTTCGCCTTCGCCTTCGATTTTGCCGTTTACCCAGTTGCCGACGTATTTATACCCGTCCGCCCCGTTGAATGTGCCTTGGCCGTGGCGTTCGTCATTGGTGAACTGGCCTTCATAAACATCGCCGTTCGCATAGGTGACTTTGCCCGAGCCCGCGCGTTTGCCATTTTCGAATTGGCCGGTGTAGACATCGCCATTTGATTGGGTCAGCACGCCTTCGCCGTGAAATTGTTCGTTGAGCCATCCGCCCACATAAGAAAGCCCGTCTTCCATCACGAGTTTGCCGGAGCCGCTGCGGGTGCCGTTTACAACGTCGCCCTTATAGGTTGCGCCGCCGGGAAATGTGATTTCGGCCTGACCTTCTTTGACCCCGTCAACCCACTCTCCAGCATAGATATAGCCGTTGGGGCTCTCGAGCGTCCCAACGCCGTGGTGTAGCCCGCCTTTGAACCCACCCTGATAGGTCGTACCGTTTGCATAGGTCACGATGCCATTGCCGGTAATCTCGCCATCAAGCCAGTCGCCCTCATAGACACCGCCATCGGCAAAAGTCATTTTGCCAAACCCATGCGGCTCGCCTTGGTCGAACTGTCCTTCATAGACAGCGCCGCCAGGGAACTCGGCTTTGCCACGCCCTTTTATCTGCCCTTCGACCCATTCGCCCTCATAGCGATAGCCGTTAGGCAGCGTATAGGTGCCGCGCCCGTGTTGTTTGCCGTCTTGAAACGTGCCTTCATAGACGCCGCCATTGTCGTATTCTTTGGTTAGAGTGTCCTGCGCGAATGCCATAGACCCGAGCAAAATGAGTGCGCTTGTGCCGAAACCGAGGGCAAGCGTCTTTGCCGTGGTTTGTGTTTCGGCCTTGACTAGTATCGCTTTTGGCACCGTAACCCCCGAGAATCCAACGAAATGCTATGGCAGCTTATGGGACAGAATTTGGGGTGACAACGCTTTTGCGTTCACAAGCAGTTAATGAGCGTCTAATTACCTGTGCCCCCTTTCCCTTGGGCAGGGGCTTGGGTAGATAACTTCGGTAAACGTATCGAGAGGACAGGACAGCTCGTGACATTTCGATTAACTCTGGCGCAGCTTAACCCCACTGTTGGGGATATCAACGGAAATATCGCCAAAGCGCGCGCCGCTTGGGAAGAAGCCCGCGCCGCCAAAGCTGATATGCTGGCCCTGCCGGAAATGTTCTCTGTTGGCTATCAAACGCAGGATCTTGTGCGCAAACCCGCGTTTTTTCGCGATGCGATGGCGGCCATCGAAGGTTTGGCCAAAGACTGTGCGGATGGGCCGGTCATCGGGATTGGCGGTCCGTACTTTGATGGCGAAAAGCTGTTTAACGCCTATTACATTCTTTCGGGTGGTGTGATCGCGCATCGGGCGCTCAAAACCAAATTGCCGAATGAAACCGTGTTTGACGAAAAGCGGCTGTTTGCAGCCGGAGAGGTTGGCGCTCCCTATCAAGTTGGGCCGCTCAAGATCGGCAGCCCGATTTGCGAGGATTCATGGCACCATGGCGTTGCCGAAAGTTTGGCGGCGCAGGGCGCGGAAATCCTGCTGGTACCTAATGGATCCCCTTATTATCGCGATAAATTCCCAACGCGCCTTGAGCGGATGCGCGCTCGAGTGAACAACACGGGTTTACCGCTTGTTTACCTGAATATGGTTGGCGGACAGGACGATCAGGTTTTTGACGGTTCAAGTTTCACCCTCGGTTCGGATGGTGCGCTTGTGGATCGGATGGGCGTATTTGCCGAAGAGCTACGCCACCTCGATTTTAAAAAGGGTGAAAACGGTTGGAGCGTTGTGAACGGCGAAGTCGCGCCGCGCCCTGATGCTTGGGAGCAAGACTATCACGTGATGGTGCTCTCGCTGCGCGATTATATGGCCAAGACGGGGTTCAAAAAGGTTCTGTTTGGGTTGTCCGGCGGAATCGACTCTGCGATTGTTGCGACGATCGCCGTGGACGCGCTGGGCGCGGAGAACGTGCGCTGTGTTATGTTGCCCAGTGAATATACGTCGCAAGGGTCGCTTGATGATGCGGAGGCCGTGGCGAAGAACCTTGGGTGTCACTATGACTATGTGCCAATTGCCGAGGGGCGCGCCGCGATTACAAATACGCTCGCGCCGTTCTTTGAGGGGATGGAACCGGGCCTGACCGAGGAAAACATCCAATCGCGACTACGTGGGCTTCTTCTCATGGCGATGAGCAACAAGTTCGGCGAGATGCTCCTGACGACGGGCAACAAAAGCGAAGTCGCTGTGGGCTATGCCACGATCTATGGCGATATGGCGGGCGGCTATAACCCGATCAAGGACCTTTATAAAACCCGTGTGTTTGAGCAGTGTCGCTGGCGTAACGCCAATCACCGTGACTGGATGAAGGGGCCAGAAGGCGAAGTTATCCCTGTCTCAATCATTGATAAGCCACCAAGCGCCGAACTTCGACCTGATCAGAAAGACGAAGACAGCCTACCGCCCTATGAGGTTCTGGATGCAATCTTGCACGGGCTGGTGGATGAGGATTTGTCTGTGGCTGATCTGGTTGCGCAAGGGTTTGAGCGCGAAACCGTGAAGCGGGTGGAACATCTGATCTATATCTCAGAGTACAAGCGCTTTCAGTCCGCCCCCGGTGCGCGGTTGACCAAAGGCGCGTTCTGGCTTGATCGTCGCTACCCGATTGTGAACCGCTGGCGCGACGGCTCCTAAGCCAGAAAAGCCTTGCCACTGACGTTCGGTCTGCGAAAACTGAGCGCTAGGAGGTGCGCCATGGCCAACAAGACCCAACCCACCGAACAGGACGTTCACGCCTATCTTGCAGCGATTGAACACGAGGGCAAACGCGCGGATGCGCTCAAGCTGAATGATATATTCAAGCGTGTCACTGGATATAATCCGGTGATGTGGGGCGAGGCGATTGTTGGCTACGGGCAATACCACTATCGCTATGAAAGTGGGCGAGAAGGGGACTTCTTGGCAACGGGCTTTGCCCCACGTAAGGCAAATTTCTCTGTCTACATCATGCCCGGTTATAGCGACTTTGGCGATATTCTTGCGCGGCTTGGCAAGCATAAACTCGGCAAGGCGTGTCTCTATTTCAATAAGCTGTCGGATATCGATACGGATGTGCTTGAGGAGTTGATCGGTGCGGGTCTGCGCGATCTTGAGGGTCACTGGCCCGTTAAGCCGACATAAACGCGGGAAATCCTGCGGGTTACTTGCCTGCCGTCGCAGGGCAGCGTAAGAGGGGCCAAACCATCCAAGAGGCCCTGCCATGACAACCACCCGCTTTGCCCCAAGCCCGACAGGCTATATCCATATCGGGAACCTTCGGACCGCGCTTTTCAACTATTTGATCGCGCGCGCTCAAGGTGGTGAGTTTATCCTGCGGATTGACGATACCGATCCGGAGCGAAGCAAGGAAGAATATGTCGAGGCCATCAAAGAAGACCTCACATGGCTTGGCCTAACGTGGGATCGGATCGAGCGCCAGTCCACACGGCTTGAGCGCTACGAAGAAGCCGCAGAGCAGCTGCGCAAAGATGGGCGGTTTTACGAGTGTTTTGAAACACCTGTGGAGCTTGATCTCAAGCGTAAGAAACAACTTAACATGGGCAAGCCGCCGGTTTACGACCGTTCGGCGCTAAAGCTGTCCGAAGCCGAGAAAGACGCTTTGCGCGCGGAGCGTGGCGGCCATTGGCGGTTCAAGCTCGATCAGGAACGTATTGAGTGGCATGACGGCATTCTTGGCGATCTGTCGATTGATGCGGCCAGCGTGTCTGATCCTGTTCTCATCCGTGGTGACGGGCAGTTCCTTTATACGCTCGCGTCGGTTTGTGACGATATTGATTTTGGTGTGACCGATGTTGTGCGCGGCAGCGACCACGTGACCAACACCGCCACACAAATCCAGATCATCGAAGCACTTGGCGGCAAGGTTCCAAACTTCGCGCACCATTCGCTTTTGACGGGCCCGCAGGGCGAGGCGCTGTCAAAACGGCTCGGCACATTGGCGCTTCGTGATCTGCGCGCACAAGGGATTGCCCCAATGGCGATCTTGAGCTTGATGGCGCGGCTTGGCTCTAGCGACCCTGTTGAACTGCGCACAGAAATGGATGACCTGATCAAAGGTTTTGACCTGAGCAAATTCGGGTCTGCGCCAACCAAATTCGACGTTGAAGACCTCAAACCTCTGACCGCGCGCGTTCTGGCCGAGCAGCCCTTTGCCGATGTCGCCGATCAAATCGCGGCACTTGGCGTTCCGGACGATCAGGCAGAAGCGTTTTGGGAGGCTACGCGCCAGAACATCTCGACCATGGCTGATCTTGAAGGCTGGTGGACTCTGTTCCGCGATGGTGCGGACCCTGTGATTGATACGGATGACGCGGAATTCGTTACCGAGGCGCTCGCGCTTCTGCCGGATGGTCCATATGACGCGACAAGCTGGAAAGAGTGGACCACCGCCGTTAAATCAGCGACAGGTCGCAAAGGGCGGGGGCTTTTCATGCCGCTGCGCAAGGCTCTGACTGGGATGGAACACGGACCAGATATGAGCGCGGTGCTGCCGCTGCTTCAGGTGATCCGCGCCAAAGGCTAGATCGCGCGACCGTTTTTGCGGTTCCCATTCGGGTTTTCGTCGCTATAGTCAGCCTTCCTGCACATGTGCCCGCGTGTATTTCTGCGCGGCGATCAGGGAGGTTGCATGTCAAATTCCGAACCCGCCAAACCCGCGAACGCGCAGGCTAAGTTCCTAACCGGCAATCTATTTCGACATGTCACTGTCATGTCGCTCACCGCGTCTATTGGGTTGATGGCGGTGTTCATTGTTGATTTCGTCGACATGATATTCATCTCGATGCTGGGCAAAGCCGAGCTTGCCGCCGCTGTGGGATATGCGGGCGCGATCCTGTTTTTCACCAGTTCTTTCGGCATTGGCATGTCCATCGCCGCGGGAGCGCTGGTCGCCCGTGCTTTGGGGCAGGGCGACGAGGATATGGCGCGCCGCCGCGCAACAACCTCGCTGTTTTATGGGGTTTTGTTCGGAAGTGTCTTTGCTGCGACGGTCTGGATATTCGTACCGACGCTCGCGGGGTGGATGGGGGCAAAAGGCGATGTCTTGCCGCTCACGGTATCCTACCTGCGTATTATCGTGCCAAGCCTGCCGCTGCTGCTTGTTGGCATGGTTGGCGGTGCGATTTTGCGGGCGCATGGCGATGCCAAACGCGCGATGTTTGCGACCATTCTTGGCGGCGTTGTTAACGCAGTGCTCGATCCCATCCTGATCTTCGGGCTTGATCTGGAACTGACGGGCGCAGCGCTTGCTTCGGTGGCGGCGCGAATAGCGATTGCCAGCTATGCGCTGATCCCGATTTATAAACACTATGGCGGCCTGCAAAAGCCAACTTCAGAGGAGTTCGCGCTTGATTTTCGGGCGATTTATACGCTTGCAGTTCCTGCGGTTCTGACACAGCTTTCAACGCCCATCGGACAGGCCTATGTGACACGCGCGATGGCCGAATATGGAGAGGATGCCGTCGCCGGAATGGCGGTGGTGTCGCGGATGGTACCGATTGCTTTCGGTGTGATTTTCGCGCTCTCAGGGGCCATCGGACCGATCATCGGCCAAAACTATGGCGCGCAATTGCATGACCGCGTGCAGCGGGCCTTCAAAGATGGGCTGCTGTTTATCGCGGGCTACGTGCTGATTGTGGCGCTGATCCTCTTTGCGCTGCGCGGCCCTGTGCTTGCACTATTCCGTGCGGATGGGGTGACGGCGGATATTATCTTGCTGTTCTGCGGGCCTTTGGCGCTCTTGTGGTTCTTCAACGGGGTGATTTTCGTGGCGAACGCGTCCTTTAACAACCTTGGCCACCCGTTCTATTCCACCATGGTAAACTGGGGCCGGAACACACTTGGGACGATCCCGTTCGTGATATTCGGCAGCATGTTATACGGGGCCGAAGGGGTGCTGATTGGACAGGCGATTGGCGGCGTCGTCTTTGCGGCGATTGCACTTGTGTTGGTGGCGCGGGTCATGCGCGACATCCGCGCCGAAAAACCGGTTGCTCCAGAGGCGTTTCGAAGCCAGAGCCGCTGGATGTCTCTGTTTAGTTTCCGGCGTTGACCTTGGCCACATAAGCATCAACCAATGCGGTTTCTGAGGGGCTCAACTCTTGGGCGCGCGGATACTTGGGCGCGAGGCGGTCATTTAGAATGGGAATATCCCAGCCATCTGTTGTGGCAAAGAAATCCGCAACGCCCTCCTCGCCGAATTCACGCAAATACCCCTGAACCACAACGTCGAGATAACTGAGCAGAATGCCTGGTCCTTCGTCTGCATCAAACGGCTCTTGCTCGGGAACGGCATAGATCGCGATTTCGGGTGTGAACGCTAGCGGGTGGCGCACAGCGTCGGTGACATGTCGATTGTATCCGCTTTCGCGCTCATCAAGGGCCGCCCAGTCCGCGCCGGGAACTTCGGCGATTAATCCGTCAATGCTGCTCTCGTCACATCTGATCGCCGTCAAAAGCGAGACGGGATGATGCGGTGTGAAGCGCCACGTGCGCCGCCAGCCGGTAACATGGGCGCGATGGGCGTTGGTGTAGGTGTGGGTCGATTGGTTCACGAGCGAACCATAGCCAAAGAAGAAAGGGTTTTTCATGTAACCGGATTTAACCTGTATACCGGCGAATACAACCCCTTGCCCAAAAGCGCACAGGTGGGTACATAATGCGACATCCAAGTGGGAGAATCTGCGGGGCGAATGCCTTTCAGTGCCGAAGGAGCAACCGCCCCGGTAAACTCTCAGGCTTCAGGACCGCTCGGATACCAAAACTCTGGAGAGTGGCCATTGGCCCGCCGAAGGGATAACGATCTCAGGCGCCGCAAGGCAGAGACAGAGGGGGCATCAGGAGAGCGCGCATGGGGCGGGCTTGTTTTGGTGCCGCGCTGAATATCCAGTGTTGTACCGGTGATGAGGAGAAGGCAAATGGCCAACCCACACCTCGACGCGGATCTGGCGCAGACCGTATTCCATGACCTCCACGTAGAATTGGGCGCCAAGATGGTGCCATTCGCGGGCTATTCCATGCCCGTGCAATATCCGCTCGGCGTGATGAAAGAGCATTTGCACACACGCACCGGCGCGGGGCTCTTTGATGTGAGCCATATGGGGCAAGTGATCCTGCGCGGTGATAATCCCGCAACGGCGCTTGAGCGTCTGGTGCCGGTTTCGATCGTTCCGCTCAAAGAGGGGCGTCAGCGCTATGCTCTTTTTACCAACGAAGACGGCGGCATTCTCGACGATCTGATGGTGGCCAACCGTGGCGACCACCTGTTCCTCGTGGTCAACGCGGCCTGTAAAGAGGCTGATGTCGCGCATATGAAGGCGAACCTTGCTGATTGTGAGGTCGAGGTTATCGAAGATCGCGCATTGCTTGCGTTGCAAGGCCCGAAAGCCGAAGCAGCGCTTGCTGCATTCGTACCATCTGCGGCCGATATGGTGTTCATGGATGTTGCTGTTGTGGAATCGGATTTCGGCGAGCTTTGGATTTCGCGCTCTGGGTACACTGGCGAAGACGGCTACGAGATTTCAGTGTCCAGCGACAGCGCGGTTGAATTTGCCCGTGCGCTTCTGGCCCAAGATGGTGTGGAGCCAATCGGCTTAGGTGCACGAGATAGTCTCCGCCTTGAAGCGGGGCTGTGCCTTTACGGTAATGATATCGACGAAACAACAACGCCGGTCGAGGCCGCGCTTGAATGGGCGATGCAAAAGGCCCGCCGCACAGGCGGCGAACGCGAAGGCGGCTTTCCCGGGGCCGAACGAATTCTCGCAGAGCTTGAAAAAGGGGCAACCCGCCGCCGCGTAGGCATTCTGCCTGAAGGGCGCGCGCCAATGCGAGCCGGAACCCAGCTTTTCGCCAGTGCCGACGCCACAGAGCCGATGGGGCAGGTGACATCGGGCGCATTTGGCCCCAGTATCGAACGGCCCATGTCGATGGGATATGTTGCTATCGACCACGCGGAAACCGGCACCGTTATCTATGCCGAAGTGCGTGGCAAGCGGCTCCCCGCAACCGTGGCAGATATGCCTTTCCGGCCATCAACCTATAAACGTTAAACAGGAGACTCCCCATGAAATACACCGAAGAACACGAGTGGCTGCGCGTCGAGGACGACGTTGTTGTTGTTGGCATTACCGAGCACGCCGCAGAGCAGCTTGGAGATGTTGTCTTTGTTGAACTGCCAGACGTTGGCACAACAGTCTCCAAGGACGACGAGGTTGTGGTAATCGAGAGTGTGAAAGCCGCTTCCGATATCCTCGCGCCAATCGACGGCGAGATTGTCGAAGTGAACGAAGCAATTGTCGACGAGCCAGGTAAGGTAAATGACGATCCAGAGAACGACGCTTGGTTCTTTAAGATCAAGGTCGAAGACCTCGGCCCAATGGACGACATGATGGACGAAGCCGCTTATAAAGCCTTCATCGGGTAAGGACACAAAATGCCCTATCAGACCACTGGTTATAACACCTATGATTTCGCAAACCGCCGCCATATCGGCCCGTCGCCAGATGAAATGGCCGAGATGCTCAAAGCAATCGGCTACGCGTCGCTCGATGAGCTGATTGACGACACAGTTCCGGGCAGTATCCGTCAGGCCGAAGCCCTGCCTTGGGCGCCAATGACGGAGCATGCGCTTTTGGAAAAAATGCGCAAGGTGGCCAAGAAAAACAAGGTTATGACCAGCCTGATCGGGCAGGGGTACTATGGCTGTGTGACCCCGCCGGCAATCCAGCGCAATATTCTGGAAAATCCGGCGTGGTATACGGCCTATACGCCCTACCAACCCGAAATCGCACAGGGGCGTCTTGAGGCGCTGCTGAACTTCCAGACTATGGTAAGCGACCTGACCGGCCTTCCTGTTGCCAACGCATCTCTGCTGGATGAGGCTACCGCTTGTGCCGAGGCAATGGCAATGGCGCTACGTGGGTCGAAATCCAAGGCAAAGGCGTTCTTTATCGACGAGAATTGCCACCCGCAGAATATCGCGGTTATGCAAACGCGGGCGGCACCATTAGGTATCGAAGTTATCGTTGGCAATCCTGACGATCTCGTTGCCGAAGAGGTATTTGGCGCGATCTTCCAATATCCTGGAACCTATGGCGAAATCCGCGATTTTGCGGCTGAGGTCGAGGCGCTTCATGCCGCCAAAGCCAGCGCGATTATGGCGACTGATCTGCTCGCCCTGACTATGCTCAAAGAGCCGGGCGCGATTGGTGCTGATATTGCCGTTGGCTCTGCGCAGCGCTTCGGTGTTCCGCTTGGTTTCGGTGGCCCGCACGCTGCGTTTATGGCCTGTGCTGACAACTATAAGCGCACCATGCCAGGCCGGATTGTTGGTGTGTCTGTGGATGCGCAGGGCGGGAAGGCCTATCGCCTGTCGCTGCAAACGCGCGAGCAGCACATCCGCCGCGAAAAAGCCACTTCCAACGTTTGTACCGCGCAAGCGCTTTTGGCCGTGATGGCGAGCTTCTTTGCTGTGTTCCATGGGCCGAAGGGTCTGAAATCCATCGCGGAAATGGTGCATTTCAACACGGTCGCGCTGGCAAACGGGCTGCGTGATGGTGGCTTTGAGGTCGAGACAGAGGCGTTCTTTGATACGATCACCGTTGAAGTGGGTGCATTCCAGAAAGCGATCCTTAAAAATGCCGAAGCCGAGGGCATCAACCTGCGCGCTGTTGATGACACCCGCGTTGGCATTTCGGTTGACGAGACGGTTGATGCGGGGTTGATCGAAGCGGTTTGGCGCGCCTTTGGTGTGAATAAATCCGCGCATGAATGGCTTGCGGATACCCCCGAAAGCCTTGAGCAAAGCTTCCCAGCTCCCTTCCTGCGTGAGAGCGATTACCTCACGCATCCGATCTTTCACATGAACCGCGCCGAAGCCGAGATGATGCGCTATATGCGCCGCTTGGCAGACCGCGATTTGGCGCTGGATCGGGCGATGATCCCGCTTGGCTCATGTACAATGAAGCTCAATGCAGCCGTTGAAATGATGCCAATCACATGGCCCGAATTCAACACAGTGCACCCCTTCGCGCCCAAAGATCAGACCGCTGGATATGCAGAGATGATCGAAGACCTTTCCGCGCGCCTCTGCGAGATTACGGGCTATGACGCAATGTCGATGCAGCCCAACTCCGGTGCGCAGGGTGAATATGCAGGGCTTTTGACAATTGCCGCCTATCATCGGTCGCGTGGCGAGGGCCATCGCGACGTCTGCCTCATTCCGGTTTCGGCTCACGGCACAAACCCAGCCTCGGCACAGATGTGCGGCATGAAGGTTGTTGTGGTGAAATCTGCGGAGAATGGTGACATCGACGTGGAAGATTTCCGCGCCAAAGCCGAAGCTGCGGGCGAAAATCTCGCGGCTTGCATGATCACTTATCCGTCGACCCACGGCGTGTTTGAGAAAACCGTTAAGGAAGTCTGCGAGATCACCCATGATTTCGGTGGGCAGGTTTATATCGACGGGGCGAACCTCAACGCGATGGTTGGGCTTTCTCAGCCGGGCAAACTGGGCGGCGACGTGAGCCACCTGAACTTGCACAAAACCTTCTGCATCCCGCATGGCGGCGGCGGTCCAGGCATGGGGCCAATCGGTGTGCGCGCGCATCTTGCGCGGTTCCTACCTGGGCACCCCGAGACGGGCGGAGAAGAGGGGCCGGTTTCGGCAGCACCCTATGGCAGCGCGTCGATCCTGCCGATCAGTTGGGCTTACTGCCTGATGATGGGCGGCGAAGGGATTACGCAGGCAACCAAGGTTGCGATCCTAAACGCCAACTACATCAAAGCGCGGCTCTCTGGTGCGTATGACGTGCTGTTCACCGGTAAAGGTGGCAATGTTGCGCATGAGTGCATTCTTGATACACGTCCGTTTGCCGAAAGTGCGCATGTGACCGTAGATGATATCGCCAAGCGCCTGATGGACAGCGGCTTCCACGCGCCGACTATGAGTTGGCCGGTTGCCGGCACCCTGATGATCGAGCCGACGGAGTCTGAAACCAAGGCCGAGCTTGACCGTTTCATCGACGCGATGTTGTCGATCCGCTCCGAAATTGCAGCGATTGAAAGCGGCGAAATGGACGCGGAGAACAATCCGCTGAAACATGCGCCGCATACGGTTGCGTCGCTTGTTGGTGAATGGGATCGCCCCTATAGCCGCGAGCAGGGATGCTTCCCTCCGGGCTCCTTCAAGGTTGATAAGTACTGGCCGCCCGTTGGCCGCGTAGATAACGTCTTTGGCGACAGAAACCTTGTTTGCACATGCCCGCCACTTGAGGAATACCTCGACGCAGCAGAGTAATTACCCGCGCGGGAACACACCCGCGACGGTTTCAAAACGGATATTGGCGGCGGAACATTCTGCCGCCAATTCTTTGCAGAACGTAGAGGCTTCGGTATCTGCGTTGGTCAGCCAAACGACACGCTTACCGGCCTGCGCAGCGTCAAGAAGCTGTTGAAAAACATCATTGCTTTCAGTGGTTTCAACGCGTTCGGCGTCCCTGCGGGCAAGCTCAAGAACGGTCATGTCTTTTAGGGGTGCGAAATAGATCGCGTCTGCTTCCTGCATCCGCTTTACCGCACGCAAAGTCATCATATCACGGCTGTCTGCACCCGTGGAAACAACGCAAACACCCGGCAAATCTTCGGTTGGTGCGCCGCCGTTTGCGATAGCCTCTTTGATCGCAAGGGCTGCTGGGCGCTCGCGCCCCGAGGTGAAATCTGCGCGCGGGCTTGCGGAAAACACCCAACGCCATAGATCGCGTCGCTTGATTGGGCCAAGGTTTTGTTCCGCGCTGTTGCGAAGCCGCCCAGCGAGGGCCGCAAGCCCGCCGAGGTTTGGCTCTAGAATTTCTTCCATCCGCGTTTTGATCTGGCGAGCCAGAACCGGTGCGGTTCCTTCGGTGCCGATGGCTACAACAACGGGGTCACGGTCCACGATCGAGGGGGTGAAGGCATCGCACAGGTCGGGCTGATCCACCACATTCACGGTGGCGCCAACGGATTTGGCAACGCCGTGAATATGGGCGTCGGTTTCTTCGTCTCCGGTCGCGACAAACACAAGCGCGGACCCTGCGAAGATTTCGGGTGTGATCTCGCCTGCTATGCGCTCTGCGCGGCCTTCGTCGATGATGTCGGCAAGCTCCGCGTCGATCTCGCCCGAATGAACGATCACGATCTGAGCCTCTGTCTTAAGGGCAAGGCGGCATTTCTGCGCGGCCTGCTCGCCACCGCCGACAATCACAATGCGGCGGTCGGTCATTTTGAGGAACATCGGAAAGGTTTTCACGGGGTGTCCTTTATTTGGTGCTGTGTCGTGCGGCCCAAAGTGCGCGCGCCTGTTCGTCGGCGGCTTCTATGCTGTCGGCCTGCCCTGTGGTCAAGAGCGCAAGCCCTGCTGTGCCGATCACAACGGCTTCTGCAAACTCGTCTGAATGCGTTCCATTCCAGAGGTTTGCAAGGTCTTCGGGCTGGGATTCTTTCGTAGCGAGGCGGCGCGTTTCGTCAAGAAGCGCGGGCGCGGTGCCCGTCCAAGGGTTTGTGTCGCGCAGACCAAAACCGGCGATGTCTTTGGAGGGATGGCGCTCAAACTCGCCGCCGCCGCCTTTGATAACCGTCAGCCGCGCAAGTCCGAGAAGCGCGCCGGCGTCGGCCTGTAGTTCGCGATAAGATGGATGAAATACGCCCTGAACCGAAGCGGGTGCAAGCGAGGGGTTAAAGACCCGCAACGTGGTATTCACCGCCGAGCGTAGACCCAGCACATCGCGCAATTTTAGAATGCGGAAGGCATCTGGCGCGATTTCCTCAAGCGGGACATAGGCGATACCGCCGTTCTTAAGCGCTTTTGTTGCGGCCTCAGCTGTTTTTGCAACGGGGATTTCAACTGCTGAAAGCTGATCGCGAACCGAGGCAACAGGATTTTGGTGCGAGTTCCAACCGTGTAGCAAAACAGGTGTTCCGCTTGCGGCAATGAGCTTGGCGGACAACAGGTAAAACGGAAGCCCGCGCGTACGCCCTGCGGCATAAGTGGGCCAATCAAGCCCAGCGGGAACATTCGTCCAATCCGCATCAACATGTGCACGAAGCGCCCGAACGAAACCCGCAATTTCAGGGGCAATCTCACCACGGAACCGCATGAGCATCAGCAGCGCGCCAACGGCCTCTGGTGCTGCATCGCCTTGCAAAATTAAGGTGAACGCCTCAAATGCTTCTTCTTCGGTAAGTGATCTTGAACGCCCCGGTCCCCGCCCAAGAATTCGGACATAGGGAGCAAGTTTGTTCATTCGGCAGCCACTTTCATTGAGGGTATATCTTTCAGTAATGCCTGAAGTTCCGGCTTGCAAGAGCCGCAGTTGGTTCCCGCGCCTGTGCATTCGCCAAGAGCTTCGACCGTGCGCGCCCCATCGGAAATCGCCGCTTTGAGGGTGTTGATCCCGACGTTCATGCAGGAACAGACCGTGGCGCCGGGGTCTGGTTGATCAGCCCCTGGAACTCCGGCGAGCACTTGCGCTGATGCCTCACTCCCAATCAGGTCACAGACATAGCCACGCGCAACGGCAACTGGTGTGCGGGCGGCGAAATAGACACCGCGAAGGCGGCCCTCCTCAAAGATCGCAACGCGGGCAATCCCGTTTTGTGCGTCCTCCAGCATAACGGCTTCACCGCCATCAAGGTCAAGTGTTTCGCGTGCTTCTTTTTCCCAATCTTTCGGCGCGCGCTGCCCTGAAATTTCGGCTTTCCATCCAGTTGTGGTTTTGGATTTGGCCACATAGGGGCGGGCGCTTTCAATCGGCTGATCACTTGCGGCGAAGGCATAGAACGCGGCCTCGAATGGCGCGACGGTTACGTCTGCCCCTTTGAGCGCGGGTTGTCCTGACACGGGATCGGTCACGGGTGCAACTGCGTGGTTCACGCGGCCAGAGGCAGCAAATTGCGCGGTCCAATGCATCGGAACAAATATGGTGCCGGCCTGTACCTTGCTGGTAATCATTGCCCGCACAACAGCGCTGCCATGTTCGCCCGAGATACGCAGCAGGGTCGCGTCTTTGATACCAAGGCGCAGCGCGTCAGTTGGGTTGATTTCGGCGAAAGGTTCGGCAAGGTGCTGGTTTAGGCGCGGTGCGCGCGCAGTGCGGGTCATCGTGTGCCACTGATCGCGGATACGACCGGTGTTGAGACGGAAGGTTTCGCCGTTTTCCGCGTGTTTCGGCGGTTTTACGGGAAGCATTTTCGCCTTGCTGTCCGCATGGAAGAAGCCGCCATCTGCGAAGAAGCGCTCGGTTGTGGACCCATTGGCGCGGATCGGCCATTGGGTTGGTTTGAGCGCGTCGTAGTCGGCCTCATCCAAGCCAGCGAGGCCGCTGATGTCGAAATCCTTACCGAACTTTGCGGTTGCTTCGGAAAGGGCGGCGTATTCGGCGAAGACCTCGGCAGGAGAGGTAAACTCAAAGGCTTCCCCGAACCCCATTTTTTGCGCCACGTCGCAGATAATTTGCCAATCCGGGCGCGTTTCACCGGGGAGGGGTAGGAACGCGCGTTGGCGGCTGATGCGGCGTTCGGAATTGGTTACTGTGCCCGATTTCTCGCCCCAGCCCGCAGCGGGGAGCAAAACATCGGCAAGCGCGCCAGTATCTGTGTCTTTGAGGATGTCGGAAACAACGGTAAACGGCACGTTTTCAATGGCCTGCGCTACGTTTGCGGCGTCTGGCATCGATACAGCAGGGTTTGTCGACATGACCCAGAGCGCTTTGATTTTGCCATCTGCACAGGCTTGGAAAAGGTCTACTGCCTTAAGGCCTGCGTGATCAGCGATAACTGGGGCGTTCCATGCGGTTTGTACTGTGTCGCGGTGGTCTGGGTTTTCCAGATCAAGGTGGTTGGCCAGCATATTCGCCAACCCGCCGACCTCGCGCCCGCCCATGGCGTTTGGCTGTCCAGTGACGGAAAACGGCCCCATCCCTGCGCGGCCGATACGTCCCGTTGCAAGGTGGCAATTCAGGATCGCGTTGACTTTGTCGGTGCCGACGGCGGATTGGTTCACGCCTTGGGAATAAATGGTGACCACGCGCTCTGTGTTGATCCAGAGTTTGGTGAAATCTTCGATCTCGGCGGCGCTTAGGCCGGTGCTGCTTACGTCGCTGTCTTGTGCGGCGGCGAGTGCATCGGCAAAGCCATTCACGTTTTTGGCGACATAGTCGTCGTCAACTGCGCCGCGCGATGCGATTTCGGCGAGCAGGTGATTAAACAGGGCCGTGTCGCTATCGGCGTTGATGGCAAGGTGAAGATCAGCGAGATCGCTTGTCGCTGTGACACGCGGGTCGATGTTGACCACGCGCATGTCCGGGCGCGCTTGCTTGGCCGCGACGAGGCGTTGGAACAGGATCGGATGGCACCACGCGAGGTTGGACCCAACGAGGACAACGAGGTCGGCCTCTTCAAAATCCTCATAGGTGCCGGGAACTGTGTCTGTGCCAAATGCGCGCTTGTGGCCCGCCACGGAGCTGGCCATGCAAAGGCGCGAGTTAGTGTCTATGTTGGCGCTGCCGATGAACCCTTTCATTAGCTTGTTGGCCACATAGTAATCTTCGGTCAGGAGTTGGCCGGAAACATAGAATGCAACGCTGTCTGGGCCGTGTTCCTTGATCGCGGCGCTGAACTTCTCTGCGACGAGGGCAGTTGCCTCCTCCCAGCTTGCGCGTTGCTTATTGACCATCGGCGCGAGCAAGCGCCCTTCGAGCGTGATGGTTTCGCCCAGTGCCGAGCCTTTGGAGCACAACCGCCCGAAATTGGACGGGTGGTCCGGATCGCCCTTGATGGTGCCGTCAGCGCTCGCGAGAACGCCACAGCCGACACCGCAATAGGGGCAGGTTGTGCAGGTCATGCTCATGCGGCGGACCGTGCGGAGAGGCGGTTTACGTCAAGCAGGATACGCCCGTCGCGTACGTCGATATCATAGGTTGCGACCTGTCCTTCGTCGGCTCCCTGCGCTTGGCCGGTGTTCATGTCAAACACCCAGTTGTGCAATGGGCAAGTAACGGACTCGCCATGCACGATCCCCTCGCTCAGCGGCCCCTTTTTGTGGGGGCAGGTGTCGTCCATGGCAAATACGCGGTCTTCTGCGGTGCGGAACACCGCGACGCATCCAAGCTGTGTTTTTACAAGGCGCGCCCCGCGTTGGGGGATGTCGTCAAGCGCGCCGATATCAATCCAGTCACTCATTCTGCGGCCTCCAAGCTCAGGTCAGCCATCGGCTGCCATTTTTTGCGGTTGTATTCGGGGGTGGCCTGTTCGGCCCATGGGTCTTTGCGATAGATGGTCTGTGATAGCTCGAAGCGCTCCACCAATTCGGCGCGTTGGGCGAGGTCATCAACGATCTGTTCCTTGACCCAATCCAACCCGACCTTGGCGACCCATTTGTAAGCGCGATCAAGGTATTTCGCGTTTTCACGGTAGATCTGCATGAACGCAGTCGTGAGGGCGATGGCTTCCTCTTCGGTTGCGACTTTGGCAAGCAATTCGGTTTCCCGAACGTCCATACCCGCAGCACCACCAACAGAAACCTCGTAACCCGAGTCGACGCAGACGATGCCGATGTCCTTACAGGTGGCTTCCGCGCAGTTACGCGGGCAGCCCGACACGCCCAGTTTGACTTTATGCGGTGTCCAAGAACCCCAGAGGAGCTTTTCGAGTTTGATGCCGAGGCCCGTTGAATCCTGCGTTCCGAAACGGCAGTGATCCTTGCCTACACATGTTTTGACTGTGCGCAGACCTTTGGAATAGGCGTGGCCCGAAACCATGCCCGCTTGGTTCAAATCGTACCACATTGCGGGAAGGTCTTCTTTCTTCACGCCCAGAAGGTCGATCCGCTGTCCGCCAGTTACCTTAACGGTCGGAACGTTGTATTTGTCGGCGGCATCCGCAATGGCGCGCAGTTCGTCGGGCGTGGTGATCCCGCCCCACATACGCGGCACAACCGAATAGGTGCCGTCTTTCTGGATGTTGGCGTGGTTGCGCTCGTTTACAAAACGGCTCTGTGGATCGTCCTGATATTCAAGCGGCCAATCAGCGAGCAAATAGAAGTTGAGCGCAGGGCGGCAAGAGTGACAGCCGCAGCTTGTTTTCCAGCCACATTCCTGCATGACCGCGGCCATGGATTTCAACTCTTGCGATTTGATCATCCGGCGCACGTCTTCGTGGCTCAGATCTGTGCAGTTACACATACCTTGAGCGGCGGGAATAACGAAGTCATCGCCCAGCGTTACCCCAAGAACCTGCTCAACCAGACCCGTGCATGTCCCGCAGGAGCCGGAGGCCTTGGTGACCGCGCGCACGGCGGCGAGGTCTGTTGCCCCGTCGTTGATCGCAGAAACAATCTCGCCTTTGGAAATGCCGTTACAACCACAGATTTCTGCATCATCTGGTAAGGCTGCAACGGCCGCCATAGGGTCCAGGGGGGCACCCCCCTGAAAGGCCGGTCCAAAGATCAGGGTCTCGCGCATTTCGCTGATGTCTTCGCCGGATTTGATCATGCCGAAGAACCAGTTGCTGTCGGCGGTATCGCCATACATCACGGCGCCGACGATCTTGTTGTCTTCGAGTACGAGGCGCTTGTAGACCCCACGTGCCGGATCGCGGAACACGATATCTTCGCGGGTGTCGCCCTCTGCGAAGTCACCAGCAGAGAAAAGATCACAGCCCGTTACTTTGAGCTTGGTTGAAATCTCGCGCTGAACGAATGTTGCCTCTTCACCGATCAAGGTTTTGGCAACGACTTTGGCTTGATCATAGAGCGGAGCAACGAGGCCAAAGATATTGCCGTCGTGTTCCACGCATTCGCCCACTGCGAGGATGTTCTCGTCCGAGGTTATCATTTGATCGTCAACATGAATGCCGCGCCCAACGGAGAGGCCAGCATCGCCAGCAAGGGCCACATTCGGGCGGATGCCCACGGCCATCACGAGGAGGTCGCAGGGCAGTTCGGTGCCGTCATCCAACATAAGCGCTTTGACATGGCCGTCTTCGCCAACGATCTCTTTGGAGTTGGCCGAGCACATTACTTTGATGCCCTTGTCGAGCAACGCCTTGCGCAAAAGGTATCCTGCAGCTTCGTCAAGCTGGCGCTCCATCAGGTGGCCCATGATATGCACCACTGTCACGTCAACGCCGCGCAGCTTAAGCCCAGCCGCAGCTTCAAGACCAAGCAAGCCACCACCGATCACAACCGCTTTCGCATCCGGCTTTTCGCCGAGGGCAATCATGCGGTTGGTGTCTTCAAGGTCACGATAGGCGATTACGCCCTCAAGATCATGGCCAGGGAGCGGAATGATAAATGGGTTGGACCCCGTTCCAAAGAGCAGCTTGTCATAAGGCACTTCGTCGCCATTTTCGGCGATTACGACTTTGCGCTCGCGGTCTACTTTGGCGACCTTTTCGCCAAAGCGGCATGTTACACCGTTTTCTTCGTACCAATCGGAGGTGTGGATGATGATGTCGTCAAACTTCTTATCACCCGACAGAACCGGAGAGAGCATGATGCGGTCATAGTTGCCGCGAGGCTCTGCGTTGAAAAGGGTCACGTCATAGGCATCGGGCGCCTGCTTGAGCAGTTCTTCGAGCGCGCGGCCCGAGGCCATGCCAGCGCCGATAATTACCAGTTTCTCGGTCATTATGCGGCCTCCTCTTTCTTGGATTTGGGGTTTTTGCCGTGTTCGTATTCCTCAAGGAAATCGAGAACCTCGGCGCGGAATTTGTAATAATCCGGATGCTCCAGCAGCGCTTTGCGGGTGCGCGGGCGGGGCAGATCCACATCAACGATCTTGCCGATTGTGGCTTGTGGTCCGTTGGTCATCATCACAACGCGATCCGCCAGAAGGATGGCTTCGTCCACGTCGTGGGTGACGCAGATCGCGGTGACTTTCGTGCGGCTCCAGACTTCCATGAGAACTTCCTGAAGCTCCCAGCGGGTGAGGCTGTCGAGCATGCCGAATGGTTCATCAAGCAAGAGGAGTTTGGGCGAGAGCGCAAAGGCGCGGGCAATCCCGACACGCTGTTTCATGCCGTTGGACATGGAGTTCGCCATTTTGTCCATGGAGTCCGCAAGGCCAACGCGCTCAAGGTAGTATTCGACCACATCCTGACGCTCGGCCATAGAAGCGGTTGGGTAGACCTTGTCGACACCGATCGACACGTTCTCCTTGGCGGTGAGCCACGGGAAGAGGTTGGGCGATTGGAACACAACCGCACGCTCGGGGTCTGCGCCCTGTACGTGGCGACCATCAAGGCGGATACCGCCTTTGGAAATTTCATTAAGGCCCGCCGCCATTGTCAGCACTGTGGATTTACCACAGCCCGAATGACCGATCAGTGAGATGAACTCGCCACGGTCAATCTTGAGGTTGAAATCTTCAACCACAGTCAGCGGACCTTTCGGCGTTGGGTAAACCTTGTGAAGCTGCGAAAAATCGAGGAAACGCTCGTCGATCAGCCCTTCTTGTGCCTTGGCAACCGCAGCAGGAACGCCGTGGATTGGCGTTACATTTGGCAAGTTGCGGGTCTCTTCGACCTTAGCGGCGATGCCCACATCCATGAGGTATTTTGTGACCTCGGCGCGGAGTTTTTTGAACGATGCATCGTCGTTCATCGCCATCCGGTCGCGGGGACGAGGGATGCTGACGTTGAACTCCTTGGTGATGGTGCCATCAGGGTTCAGGGCGATGATCCGATCCGCCATAATGATGGCTTCGTCCACATCATTGGTGACGAGGATCACGGTCTTTTGGTCCGCATTCCAGATGTCGAGGATCTCGTCGGCCAGATTGGCGCGGGAGAGGGCGTCGAGCGCGGAAAGCGGTTCGTCCAGAAGCAGCATCTCTGGGCTCATCGCAAGCGCGCGCGCCACAGAAACCCGCTGACGCATGCCCCCAGAAAGTTCCGCAGGGCGACGGTCTGCGGCGTGGGAGAGGCCAACCATGGCGATATACTTCGCCACCAGTTCGGCGCGCTCTTCCTTGGATTTCTCCTTGAAGACACTGTCAACGGCGAGAGCGATGTTTCCCTTAACCGTCAGCCACGGCATCAAAGAGTAGCTTTGAAAGACCAGCCCGCGTTCAGGGCCAGGACCAGAGATTTCAGCGCCTTTGTATAGCACTTCGCCCTGATCTGGTTGGTGTAGCCCTGCAACCAAGTTGACGAGGGTGGATTTGCCTGTTCCGGAGAAGCCGAGGATCGCAACGAACTCGCCTTCTTCCACTTTGAGGTTGATGTCGGAGAGGACGGGCGTGTGCTCTGTTCCTTCGCCGAAACCCTTGTAAACGTTATTGAATTCAAGAACTGACATAGGGATCACCGATTAGCCGAGAAGGTAAAGAAGGATTGGATCACATACATCAGGCGGTCGAGCATGAAGCCGATGATGCCGATGGTGAACACAGCAACCATGATCTTGGCGAGGGATTGGCTGGAGCCGTTCTGGAACTCGTCCCAAACGAATTTACCAAGGCCGGGGTTCTGGGCGAGCATTTCCGCCGCGATCAGCACCATCCAGCCAACACCGAGCGAGAGGCGCAGACCGGTAAAGATCAGCGGCAGTGCGGAAGGCAGAACCAGCTTGGTGATTTTGGTCCATGTGGAGAGCTTCAGAACCTTGGACACAGAGATCAGATCTTTATCGATGCTTGCCACACCCAAAGACGTGTTGATGAGCGTTGGCCAAAGCGAACAGAGCGTCACTGTGATGGCGGAGTTAAGAAAGCTCTTGGAGAACATTCCGTCGTTCGTGGTGTAAACCGCCGAGACAATCATCGTCACAATTGGGAGCCAAGCGAGAGGAGAAACGGGTTTGAAAATCTGGATCAACGGGTTGATCGCGGCATTGACCGAAGGGGAGAGGCCCGCCGCGATCCCCAGTGGGACAGCAACTGCTGTGGCCAGTAGGAAGCCGAAGAATACGGTCTGGATAGAGGTCCAGATCTGGTCGTAATAGGTTGGTTTGCCGGTATAGGCGCGCTCTTTGATCTTGTCTTCTTTGCCGTCCGCGAGGAGCTTCGCGTTGCGAGCGTCCTGACGTTCATAGAAGGCTTCTTCTTTTTCGCGCTCACGAACGTGATCTGCATGAAGAACGCCAACCTGTTCCCAAACTTGTGCAGGGCCGGGAACCGCGCCAAGAGATGTTTGAACCTTAGGTGCCAAAGCGCCCCATGCGGCGATGAAAAGGAAGATCGAGAGAAGCGGAACACCGAGCAAAAGCCAGATTTGTTTGACCTGAGCGCGAGGGTTGTCGCCGGCGAGCGCTTTCAGGATCGGGGTCATCCATGACATACCGATAACTTTGAACCAAGTGTCGGCTTTGTTGATACGGGTGAACAAGCGCGCGCGTCTGGCTTCTTTTGCCTCGTTTGCGGCGAATTCGGGATCGACTGTGGTCATCTGACCTTCTCCAATCTGGCGGGGTGTTAAGGGTAGTGGTGACCCCACCCGCATAAGCAGGTGGGGAGTGGGATGTTTAATTTGTGACAATGTCGCTATTGACGGTTTGGTCGCCCTTCAGACCGATCGGCAGGCTGTCGAGATAGGCGTTCGGGGTGCGACCGTCGTATGCGATGCCGTCGATGATATCCTCAGCTGGGGTAACTTCGCGGTAACCGTCTGTATCCCAAGGGAAATCAGCTTCGCTTGCGATGCCTTCTTCAACAAGTAGACGGGCGGCTTCGAGGTAGATTTCCGGCTTGTAAACGCTCTTGGCAGTTTCATCGTACCAAGCGTCTGTTTTGCCTTCAGGAATTTGGCCCCAGCGGCGCATTTGGGTCAGGTACCAAACAGCGTCAGAGTAGTAGGGATATGTCGCAAAGTAGCGGAAGAACACGTTGAAATCCGGAACGTCGCGCACATCGCCTTTTTCATACTCAAACGTGCCGGTCATAGAGGCCGCGATCACGTCATAGTCCGCACCCACATATTCAGACCGAGAGAGGATTTCTACGGCTTCTGGGCGGTTGGCGTTGTCGTTCTCGTCAAGCCACATAGCCGCGCGGATTAGCGCCTTGGTCAGGGCAAGCGTTGTGTTCGGATACTCTTCGGCAAACTCTGCTGTGATGCCGAAAACTTTCTCTGGGTTGTTCTTCCAGATTTCATAGTCGGTCACCACTGGAACGCCGATGCCCTTAAAGACTGCGGCTTGGTTCCAAGGCTCGCCTACGCAATAGCCAAGGATAGTTCCGGCTTCGAGCGTTGCAGGCATTTGTGGAGGAGGTGTTACCGAAAGAAGAACATCGGCCGCGATCTGACCGGACACATTCTCTGGGGAATAGTAGCCAGGCTCGATACCACCAGCAGCCAGCCAGTAGCGCAACTCGTAGTTATGTGTGGAAACAGGAAAAACCATGCCCATGTTGAACGGTTTGCCTTCGTCGGCGAATTCTTCAACAACGGGTTTCAGAGCCGACGCGGAAATCGGGTGAACCGGCTTACCGTCCGCATCTTTGTCGATGTGTGGCAGCATCTTTTCCCAGATTTCATTGGAAACGGTGATGCCGTTGCCGTTCAGGTCCATCGAGAAAGGCGTAATGATATGCGCTTCGGTGCCGTAGCCGATTGTTGCGGCGATGGGCTGACCTGCAAGCATATGAGCGCCGTCAAGCTGGCCGTCGATCACGCGGTCAAGCAGCACTTTCCAGTTCGCTTGCGGCTCTAGTGTTACGTAAAGCCCTTCGTCCTCGAAATAGCCTTGCTCATATGCAATGGCGAGCGGGGCCATATCAGTTAGCTTGATGAACCCGAGTGTGAGTTCGTCTTTTTCAACGTCGAGCATCTCGGCCCACGTTGGAGCGGCAAGTGCAAAGCTCGTCGCCACGGCCATGCTGATTGCGTTTTTCATCGTTCAGTCCCTTTTGTTGCGCCCCCGATGTTCGGTATGGGGCAAAAGAAAAAGCCGCTCGATTCAACTGCACGGGGAGGCGTACGGTGAATCGAGCGGCTTTGCTCATGTCACCCGATCATTCGGGTGTTTCTGGCTGGGCGTCGTTGCCTAGCATTAAGGCTTTTATAGAAGGTGCGCCGCAGCGCAGCGAGAGTCGTAGTGGGGCTCGGCGGAGAAAATCAGAGGTTTTCTGCGACTGCACATTTTTTGGGCGGAATTCACCGCGTCAGGTCAAAGATTTCGCCATTAAAGAAGGCATCCGGCCCGAGAATCATCTCGCCGCGGGTGGATGCAACGGCCGTTGGATGAGACAGCGCACCCTCTAGTTTCTCGGAGGCGCCGGGGAGGTCGATGCCGAGTCCGGCGAGGTTTTGGCGATATAGATCGCTGCGGAAACTGGCTTTGCCGACCTCGAGCGCGTGCGTGCGATCCAAGCCATTACGTGCGGCGAGCCGCGTAGCAATCCATGCGGCCTGACTGCGCCACGGGAATGTCGCTGCGGAACTAAAGAAGCGCTGAAACTCAGGAACATGAACAGGCGCACCGTTGTGGCGTGTCACGATCCGGCGGCTAAGGGCGCGGTCGATGATCTGTTCGGAGAGGTTCAGGTACTCCTGCCGTGCAAGGAGGTTTGCGGCCATCATGCGATTGTGATCGTCATGAAGCCACTCTGCCGCATGATAAACGGCACGCATGAGCGCCCGCACAGCGTTGGGGTTTTCATCAACCCAATCGCGCCGCGCGGCGAGGGTTTTTTCGGGTGCGAAACTCCAGATAGAAGAGCCGGGCAGCACCAGTTCGGCATGCCCGTTTTCAACCGCAGACGACCCCCAAGGCTCGCCGACACAGAAGGCATCAATCTCGCCCTTGGCCATGGCCGCGGGCATATGCGGAGGCGGGACAATGCGGATGTCGAGCTCTTCCTCGGGCATGCCGAGGGCGGTCAGCCAATGACGTAAAAGCTCTGTGTGCATGGCGAACGGAAAAGGCGAACCTATCCGCAGCTTTCCGCCCGTAACGGCAAGTAGAAACTCACCTGTCTCGCGCGGTGTCGTGAAGCTACCATCCCAGCCGATTGCACGCATTTTCCCTGCAATATCAGGGTGAACGCCAATGCTGTTGCCATTTACGGACAGGACCATCAGCGTGTCGATTTGAGCGCTGAAGCCGCCGAGAGACAGTGACATGGCAATCGGCGTTGGCGCCAGCATATGCGCGGTGTCGATCTGGCCGAATGCGAGCATGTCCCGAAGCGTGGACCAGCTTGGGTAGCGCGAGAGGCGAAGGTCTATGCCCTCGCTGCGGGCAAAGCCGAATTCGCGCGCCACAACCAACGGCACACAGTCAACCAAAGGAAGGAAACCGCAGGTGATCGTCGCGTTCATTTCAGAAGCTCCGAAGCCGTGACCAAAGCAGTTGCCACATCGACAACTTTGCGGCCCTGATCCATCGCGGTTTTGCGCAGTAGCGAATAGGCTTCGTCCTCGCTGATGCCTTTGGCGGCGATGAGTAGTCCTTTGGCGCGGTCGATGGTTTTTCGGTCGGCGAGAGCGGCTTTGGCTGCGTCGCGTTCATTGCGGATTTTGGCGACCATATTGAAACGCGCGATGGCGGCGTCGATCACAGGTTTGATGCGATTTTTGTGTAATCCATCTACCACATAGGCGGAAAGACCGGCCTCAATCGCGGCTTTGGTCAGGTCTGGATCAGAGCGGTCAACGAACATTGCGACGGGGCGAGAGGCAGCGCCAGATGCAAGGGAAAGCTGCTCTAGAGTGTCGCGGTTCGGGTTGGCGATATCAACAAGAACCACGTCCGGATTGAGTTCGGACAGGCGCTGGTTGAGGGAAGTCTCGTCGCCGATAATCGTGATGGAATAATCGCCTGCATCGCATAATCCATCGACAATCATCCGTGCCCGTTCAGGGTCGGGCTCAAGGATGGTGATGCGGAGCTTGCTGGCCATGAACAGGGTCTAAAGTGGCGCTAATCCGGTGACCAGAGAGGGCGGAATTTTGCAGGTGCAGCAATGGTGGGCTGCATTCGAATTGGGCGGAATATGCTGCGCATGCATAATAAATGGGCATTGCGTTAACTGTTCCTGACGAGGCGAAAACGGCGATGTGAAACGCATATGATTTCCATATGTTTTGCATATGCGCGGGATATGCGTACGGTCTGGCGGCTGTCTGTTAACTTTTGAGGGCTAGGTTTGCAAAATCTTAACCAAGTGGAGGCAGCATGGCCGAGCCGTATAACTTTGACCCAAGCAAGACATTCGAAGCACCGGAAGGCCGCCGCCGCCGTTCGCGGGGCGAGCATCTGGCGCGGCTATCACTTGAGCGTACCATCGCGCGGCTGGCAACAGAGATGTACCCGTCTTCAACGCGCGAAAGATTTGTGCCGGACGCGTGGGAGGATTTGGCCGATGCCTTTCCCGTTCAACCCCGCCGCGCGCGGGTGACGCTTTTGTTGGAGGAGCCGGTTCTCAAATTTTACCGGTCATATGGCAGCGGCTATCAGCGGATTATTAACGATGTGCTGGCGCTCTATGCGGAGCTGCGAATTGCGAAAGTTATTGAGGCGCGGGAGGATTAGAAGCGCTCCATCTCCACCGCGCCGATGCAACAAGTTTAGTTGATGTGCAAAGTCACGCGGCTGCGCATTATGATAAAGACGAGCCTTCGACGGCGCTGTTCGCTTTGGGGCGCAATATTTGTACAATGAATTGGCAACACTGACGAAAGGTGTCTGACGCATGAAGCGAGTTTTCAATCTGCATCGGTATCACTGGTTAGCCGTCTTGACCTTAAGCGGGGTGTCTTTCGTCGGCTTTGCGTATTCTTCTTACAGCCTCTTCCACCTTTCGATGGCCAATATCGCGTTCCTTCGGAAACATGGTGCCAGCGCGATCATGGAGGGCGCTCTGTTGCAGTTGTTCGAGATTTTTATCGGCGGGTGTTTCGCTCTGGTTTGCTACCTCGGTTTTAAGATTTGTGAAACAGAACTTGTCTCGCGCTATCACCGCTGGGCGGATAGGTGAGGTTTGGGAGGGCGCAGAGCAATTGACGAGCGTTTGTGACATGTCCGGCCTGACGTGGATGCTTGCATTGGTTTGCGCGAAGGGCAGTTTTTTGCGGCGCTGCGAATTGCGCAGGTTAGCGTAGCGCAGGTGGATTGAGGGAAGCGGGTCGTTGAGCAAAGGATTAGCGACTGCGTTTTAATCGAATTTATGTTAGTATCACCAAATCCTGCCCCGTGAGTAATGGCGGCGGGTCCCTTGGGGAAGGTCACGGCAGAATCCGCGTGCGGTTGAAAGCGTAAATTTCAATTAGCCGAGGTATTATCATGACTACTCCACACTATATGATGGTTACAGTAGCCGCTTGCGATCAATCTTTCGTCGGCCAAGCATTAAAGAACCTTTCCCAATTATGCGAAGATTTGAAGAGCGGAGCGGGGGCCGTAACCACCCGATACGGCATTATGGCGACGGGTGAATACACGGGGCAATTGATCCTGTTCCAAACCTATGAAGAGATGAACGGCATTGGCGCCGCCTTTGATGTTTATTCAAATTCGGATGCCTATAAGACGATTGTTGGGAGCGGGCACGTTTCGGTGACGCTGCGCAATGTTATGAAAATCGAAGATGTGGGTTTGCCCAATCCGTCAACCGATGTTCCCGCCTATGGCGTTGTGTCACGTTGGGGAGCGAGCGATCTGAAGCTCGATGCGATCAGGGATCACGTTCCGCATTTTGCCGACAATGGCGCGATGATCTTTCGCTATTGTACAATTCTGACAGGCCTCGCCGCAGGCCGCCGACTTATGGCCGTTGGCTATCCTTCGATGGACTCCATTCAGAAAACGTATGAAAGCCTGCGCAGCAGCAAAGGCTATGCCAAAATGTTGGAGGAAATCGATCTCGACTGGCGAAATGTCGTCCGCATAGAGGGGTGAATTTGCCGCTACGTTAGTGATGCGCGCGCTCCCTCTCGGGAGGGCGCGTTGTTTGAAAGTGAGTTTGAAGATCCGCGTCTGGGGGGGAGGCTAGTTTCTACAATAATGCCTTCGCCAATATTCTTCAGCTTTCTTGCGCTTCAGAATAGCGTTTCACGACAAGGTCCCCCAATTGTCCGGGCACTTCAACTACAGTTTCAAGTGTAAGAATAACAAACTCACAGAGATCATTGTCGGGGGCGTTTTCGGGAAATTTGGCAGCTTCCAATAGTTCGTCTCCATTCGCGAGTTGTTCGAGTTTAGTCGACAACACGTTACTGATTGCCGTGTCCGCTGATTGTTTCTCGAATTCAGTCAGTGGAATATATTTTGGCGAGTCATTTAACTCCGCAAAAATCGAGGCACGCTCCAATGCAAAAATGTTGGTCAAAACTTGCAAGTCGGACTCAATAGATGCATTTTTTACCACAGATTCAAGCCTGTTTAGCGGAGTATGCCCTTGAACAAATGCGACGCAATCCGCTGCGGACAAGTTGGTAAGGAATTTTGCATTTGAAAGGTGGAAATTCCGTTGCTCATCTAAAGGCAATCGCTTGATACCTTGAGCAGTTTTTACCTGAGACCAGCTCATCAAAAAGTCGCTAAAAAACCTAGATAGCTCACTCTCTGGAATGTTATCTATGACTCGGGCGTTTTTTCTGATCTCTAACGCCAAAGCATCCGCAAACGGCTCTGAGGAGAAAAGGACCTCTAAGTGATGGTTTGTGACTTCGGAAAGCGCTCCATCTAAGGTGGAAGTTTCAAGGATTTTTTCTATATCATTTGGATTTTCCGGAAGGCCCCGAATGAAGTCTTCTAGACCTTTAGATGCGGTTTCGTTTGTATCCAAAAGATCAAGGCTTGAGACCGCGGCCACGATTGTGAGGCCTAAACCAATTGCTACAATTTTGAATCTATTCATTTTCGGCCATTTTATTTTATTCAAGTTAGTTAGCAGATAGGTTTAGTATCAAACTCAAGGGCGCACGCAGGTTTGCTATGCAAACCCGCTGCCACGCCCACCGCCTATTGCCATCGGCAATAGGCTAGCGAACGAATTTCTTATGCTTCAACCGCTTCGGTTCTAGGGCGTCTGCACCCAGTCGGCGTTTTTTGTCTTCTTCGTAGTCCTCGAAGTTGCCTTCGAACCACTCCACATGTGCGTCGCCTTCGAAGGCGAGGATGTGCGTACAAATCCGGTCGAGGAAGAAGCGGTCGTGGGAGATCACCACGGCGCAGCCTGCGAAATCCACGAGGGCGTCTTCCAAGGCGCGGAGGGTTTCGACGTCGAGGTCGTTGGTCGGTTCGTCGAGCAGGAGCACGTTGCCGCCGGATTTCAGCAGTCGTGCCATGTGGACACGGTTGCGTTCACCGCCCGACAGCATGCCGAGTTTTTTCTGCTGATCGCCGCCTTTGAAGTTGAACGAGGAGCAATAGGCGCGGGCGTTCACTTCGGCGTCGCCCAGTTTGATGATGTCGCCACCGTCGCCAATCGCTTCGAATACGGTTGCGTTATCGTCGAGATCGTCGCGGGATTGGTCCACGTAGCTGAGTTTGACGGTGTCGCCATATTCCACGGTGCCTTCGTCGGGCTGTTCTTGGCCTGTCAGCATGCGGAAAAGCGTGGTTTTACCCGCGCCGTTGGGGCCGATCACGCCGACAATGCCGCCAGGGGGCAGGGAGAATTCGAGGCCCTCGACGAGGAGTTTGTCACCCATCGCTTTTTTGAGGCCTGACACTTCGATCACCTTGGCGCCAAGACGGGGGCCGTTTGGAATGATGATCTGGGCGCGGCCAACCTTTTCGCGTTCGGACTGTTCGGCCATCTCGTTATAGGCGTTGATCCGCGCTTTGGACTTGGCTTGGCGGGCCTTGGGAGATTGCCGCATCCACTCGAGTTCGCGCTCAAGGGTCTTCTGGCGGGATTTGTCTTCGCGCGCCTCTTGCTCAAGGCGTTTGGCTTTCTGTTCCAGCCAGCTTGAGTAGTTGCCTTCCCACGGAATGCCCGCGCCGCGGTCAAGCTCCAGAATCCAGCTTGTGATGTCGTCGAGGAAGTAACGGTCGTGGGTGACACAGAGGATTGTGCCTTTGTAATCAATGAGGTGCTGTTGCAGCCACGCGATTGTCTCGGCGTCGAGGTGGTTGGTCGGTTCGTCGAGGAGGAGCATGTCGGGCGCTTCGAGCAGCAGTTTGCAGAGGGCCACGCGGCGCTTTTCACCACCAGAGAGGGTTGTGACATCGGCGTCATCGGGTGGGCAGCGCAGGGCTTCCATCGATACGTCGATTTGCGCATCGAGATCCCAGAGGTTCTGGCTGTCGATCTCGTCTTGAAGTTTGGCCATTTCCTCGGCTGTTTCTTCGGAATAGTTCATCGCCAACTCGTTGTAGCGATCAAGAATAGCCTTTTTCTCGGCCACACCAAGCATCACGTTGCCGCGCACATCAAGGCTTGGGTCAAGCTCTGGTTCCTGCGGGAGATAGCCGACCTTGGCGCCTTCGGCGGCCCATGCCTCGCCCTGAAAATCCTTGTCGATACCGGCCATGATCCGCATCAGGGTTGATTTACCCGAGCCGTTCACCCCGACCACGCCGATTTTCACACCGGGCAGGAAGTTCAGGCGGATGTTTTCAAAGCACTTTTTCCCACCGGGGTAGGTCTTGGAAACGCCGTCCATGAAATAGACGTATTGATAAGCAGCCATGGGTCTCTCCGCAGTGTGAATTGGGTTTGGGTGGATTTAGCGAGTCTGGCGGCTATGTGCAATCATTGTTGGGGGGAGGGGGCTCAAGACTTGGAGTTGCCGATGTATCGTACGTGAACGGGACGCCCATTTTTTGGCACAAGTTCAAAGACGTCAAATTGAGAATAACTGCGACGCTTGGTAACTTTCAAAAACCGCCTTGCAGAGCGCCGCAGTTTTCCAGAGACTTGCGCGCGATACCGCTAACAGGAGGCGCGTGATGCCTTATACCCCCGCAGAGAACCGTTACGAGAAAATGAAATACCGCCGTTGCGGGAATTCGGGGCTGATGCTTCCTGCGATTTCGTTGGGGCTTTGGCATAACTTTGGCGGTGACACGCCGCATGAAACCAAGCGCGCGATTTGTCAGGCGGCGTTTGACAGCGGAATTACGCATTTTGACCTTGCCAACAATTATGGCCCGCCTCCCGGTTCGGCGGAAACGGCGTTTGGCGAGATTTTGCGGACGGATTTTGCCGGATTGCGCGATGAGTTGATCATTTCGAGCAAGGCTGGATACGAGATGTGGGATGGTCCATATGGCGAGTGGGGGAGCCGCAAGTATCTGATTTCGTCATGCGATCAAAGCCTTAAGCGAATGGGCGTTGATTATGTCGATATCTTTTATTCGCACCGGTTTGACCCTGATACACCGCTTGAGGAAACTATGGGCGCGCTGGATCATATCGTACGGTCGGGGCGTGCGCTTTACGTGGGGATTTCCTCGTATAATTCGCAGCGGACCCGCGAGGCCGTGGCGATCTTGAACGATCTGGGCACGCCGTGCCTCATCCACCAGCCGTCTTACAATATGCTCAATCGTTGGGTCGAAAACGACGGGTTGAAGGATACGCTCAAGGAATTGGGTGTTGGCTCGATCGCGTTCACGCCGTTGGCGCAGGGGATGCTCACCAACAAATATGTGGGTGGAATTCCAGAAGGAAGCCGCGCAACGCAGGGCAAATCGCTCAACCCAGACACATTGAATGAGGCAACTCTGGCCAGCATCAAAAGCCTGAACGAGATGGCCAAGGAGCGTGGTCAAACGCTGGCGCAGATGGCGATTGCGTGGGTTCTGCGCGAGGGTGGCATTACCACGGCGTTGATTGGTGCTTCAAAGCCATCGCAGGTTTTGGATTGTGTTGGCGCGATTGAAAACCTTGAGTTCAGCGACGAAGAACTGGCCGAGATTAATCGCCTGTCTGTCGAGGCGGACATCAACCTATGGAAGAAATCCTCTGCCTAGAAATTGGCGTTGCAAATCGGAAATGGTCGTGAAATGACTGCGCCGGAATAATGGTTTCGACCTGAATTGATTTCGATCAATGTTTTGCTTCTCATGAGCGTTAGGGTCGCAGCCATAACAACAGGTTTAATTGATTCATGCGCACGCTTCGCCACACATTCGGACAGATGACCAGCCTCGTCGCTGCTGTTCTGTTCTTGTGGCTTGGCGCGATGCATGGTGCGGCAAAGCTTGAATTTGCGACCTCGCCAGAAGCTCTGGGCTATGCCGCGTTCGAGATTTGCGGCGATGGCGATGAGACGGGCGCGACGCAGCACTGTCCGCAATGTGTTGTGGTGCAGTTCGCCGGTTTTGAGCCTGAGATCACCGCGCCTGTTCCTGTTCAATCTGTTGTTCTAGCTTCGTTTTCCGAGCCTGACAGCAACTCCCATTCCAAACGCCTTTGGCTCCGCGCGCCTGTGCGCGGACCACCTGTCCTTACCTGACGACCAAACTTTTCTTGGCTGCGCTGTGTTTGGCGTAGCGAACCACTCGTCATGAATAAGGACTATCTAAATGACACTTAAATCCGTTTTCACCGGAGCCGTTGTTGCTGCTCTCACCACAACTTCCGCTTTTGCCCACGCCACTTTTGAGGCCAAAGAAGTTGCAACCAACACCACCCATAAAGCAGTTGTCCGCATTGCGCATGGGTGTGATGGCGAGGCGACCTTGAAGGTACGCGTGACCATTCCTGAGGGTGTGATTGCCGTGAAGCCGAAGGCGATTGCCAACTGGACACTTGAGACCGTTAAAGGCGACTACGCGGGCAGCTATGAGTATCACGGCACACATACATCCGGCGTCAAAGAGATCATCTGGACCGGCAATCTTCCGAATGATCACTATGAGGAGTTCATCTTCCGTGCGCGGTTTACTGATGCGCTTGAGGCTGGCGAGAAGCTCTATTTCCCTGTGGTGCAGGAATGCGCCAACGGAGAGAACGCGTGGGTTGAGCTGCCAAACGGTGACGAAAAGCTGAAGTCGCCGGCACCTGGCTTGATGATTACAGAGGGCCACGCCGCCCATACGCATTAACTCATTCGGTTAATAATGTCCTTACTTGGCGTGTCTTCGGGCACGCCCTTTTTGTTTCTGTAAGATGCTATTGCGATTTAGCTTTTATTTGGCGCGGGTTCTGGCTAGGGCTAACCGATGCGTTGTGAGCTTCCATATGCCCGCGCCGGTATGAAAATCGGCCTGTTGGGAGGGTCGTTTGACCCGCCGCATCGTGGGCATGTGCATATCTCGCAGGCAGCGTTGAAGCGGTTCGGGCTGGACGAGGTCTGGTGGCTCGTCACGCCGGGAAACCCGCTTAAGGAAAACGGCCCCGCTCCGATTGCAAAGCGCATGGCGGCGGCGCATGCCCTCGTGGATCACCCGCGCATAAAGATCAGCGATTTCGAGAGCCGGATGCACACGCGGTATACGGCGGAAACGCTTGAGGCGTTGTTCAAGACCTATCGCGGTGTGCGGTTCACGTGGCTGATGGGGGCGGACAATCTGGCTGAATTTCACCGTTGGGATCGTTGGACGTGGATCATGGAAAATATCCCCGTGGGTGTACTTGCCCGACCAGGCGACAGGATTTCGGCGCGCATGTCTCCGGCGGCGAAGCGGTATGATTTCGCGAGATTGCGCGGTGCGAGCCGACGACTGTTGCCGCTTGCAGAGCCAGCGGCGTGGTGTTTTGTAAACCTGCCGATGACCTCTATTTCCTCAACAGAGTTGAGGGCAAAAACCGGCTGGGGCAGTTAACGCCGCAGGGCCAGTGTTGCAAAGCCAGAGGCGGTAAGTAGCGTGAGCCCAAGAATGCTTATGAAGTCGGGAATGACACCAAACACGCTAAAACTAAGCGCAGTTGCTGCGACGAGTTGGAAATAAACCAGTGGCGCAAGACGCGTCGCGGGGGCAAGTTTATAGGCTGTGATCAGCAGAAGATTTCCGACCAAGGACGCGATGCTCGAAAGCGCGGTGTAGAGTATGACGGTTGGCGTGAGCTCTGGCCAAGCCGAATGAAAGAGCGCAGAGGGTGTGAGCAGGGTTGTTGCGATAACAAGCTGTGTCATCAATAGCGTGCGGGGCAAGGCCAGATCGCTTAGCCAACGGTTTGCGGTGAGGAACAGGCCATAGAACACACCTGAGAGGACCGCGAACATCATTCCGGTGGTCATGCCGAAGCCGGGTTTTACTACGAGAAGTACCCCACAGAAACCAAGCATCAAAAGGATCAGGCGCGGCAGGGTTGTTTTCTCTTTCAAAAACCAGACCGAGATCAGATATGACACGATCGGGGCCACGAAAAACGCGCCGAATACGTTGGCGATGGGCTCGGTTTTGAGGGCGGTCAGGATACAGAGGATCGCAGCCAGTTGAACCAGACTGCGCAGCCAGATTTGCCATTTCAAGAAAACGCGGAAATCAAGGTGCCGTCTTTGAAGAAAAGGCAGAAGCAGGATTGCGCCGATGAGGAAGCGGGTCCATGCCACATATGACTGGGATGCGTTGTATTGCTCCATTAAAATCTTGCCCATTGTATCACCCAATGGGATGAGCGAGACACCGATCAGCATGATGGGAACGGGGTGGAGCATCTTGCGCCTTTCAAAGCTGTGTGCGGTACATCACTTCTTTGGCACCGGATTCCGGCACGCTTGTTTTGAGCGCAACCACAAGGTTATATGCACCTATGACTCAGAGGATATCAAGACGTTTCGTGCTTGGCGCATTGCTTGCGAGCAGTGCGGAAATTGCCTTGGCGGGAGCTCCACAGACGTCGTTGAGGCCTCCGATCAAACCCAAGGGCATGGCGCAGTTGGCCGCCAATCCGATGTCGCAGGTCTTGCGCGATGCTGCGTTTTCGGGAGAGGCGAGTATTCTGGTTGCGGATGCCGAAACGGGGCGTGTGCTCGAAGGCTTTAACCCGTTTGTAAAACAGCCGCCCGCTTCGGTCGCCAAGGCTGTTACGGCGCTTTATGCGCTGCGGCAACTGGGGCCAAAGCATCGTTTCAAAACGCGATTGCTGGCCACAGGAGAACTTCGTAACGGCATCTTGGAGGGGGATTTGATCCTCGCGGGTGGCGGCGACCCGGTTTTCGCGACCAACCCACTTACCGACTTGGCTAAGGCACTGAAAAACAAGGGAATTCGAGAGGTTCGCGGGCGGTTCCTGATTTATGGGGGGGCCTTGCCATTCGTCTGGTCGATTGACGCGGGACAGCCCGATCATTTGGGCTATAACCCCGCGATCTCTGGTATGAACCTCAATTTCAACCGTGTGCATTTTGAATGGAAGCGGGCGCAGGGCGAATATTTAGTGTCGATGGATGCTCGCTCTGACAAATATCGCCCAGAGGTCCAGATGGCGCATATGGCCGTAAAGCCGAGATCTGCGCCGATCTATACCTATGAAGAGGGCGAGGCGGAGGAGCATTGGACGGTTGCACGCGCAGCGCTTGGTGATGGGGGGAGCCGCTGGTTGCCGGTTCGCAAGCCCGAGCTTTATGCCGCCGATGTGTTTGCAACTATGGCGCGTGCGCATGGAATTGTTTTGCCCAAGGGGGCTGTGATTGACAGTTTGCCCGAGACTCGCGAGATCGCGGTGCATAACAGCGAGCCGTTGACGGATATTCTGCGCGGGATGCTTAAATATTCGACCAACCTCACGGCGGAAACGGTTGGGTTGAGCGCAAGCCAGCAAATGGGTCGGGTTGAGACCTTGGCGGAGTCGGGTAACCGTATGAGCGTCTGGGCAAAGAACGCGCTTGATATGACGACCTGCGAATTTGTGGATCACTCGGGCCTTGGCGATGCTTCTCGGATTGCGGCTCGTGATATGGTCCGCGCTCTTGTGGCGGCGGAGGATGATCCGGTATTTCCGGGGCTTTTGAAAGAGATCAAGCTTGCCGATCGGAATGGCCAACCGATCCCTGAAAGTGACATAAGGGTGCGGGCCAAGACCGGCACGCTTAATTTTGTTAGCGCGCTTGCGGGATACATCACCACGAAATCAGGCCGTAAGCTGGCCTTTGCGATATTCACGGCCGATATGGAAAAACGCGCTGCGATTGCTCCGGCGGACCGAGAAAGACCGCAGGGTGGCAAAGCATGGGCGCGCCGTTCGCGCAAGATGCAGATGGAACTGCTTGTGCGCTGGGCAGCCATGTTCGACACGCCTGCCTAGCGTTTCTCATTCGAAGACTAGAGCGTTTGGTGACGCGCGCGGCTTCCGCGTTCTATGGCGGCGGCGTGCAGGCGATCAATATTGAGCTCGTACCGGATTTCTTCGAGCATTCGCGATTCTTGCTCGCCGATGATCCCGTCTGATGCAACCACGTCGCACGCGAGCGCATAGGCCGTTTCATAGAGTTTTTCGGGAAGGTTTTCGCGAATGAGGCCAAAGAGCGCGTCCAGCCCGTCCTCTTCGGTGAAGAGTTCCAACACCGTTGTCGAGATGACGCTCATGCGGTCCTGATCGAAATCGGCAAACACAGGCAGGTGGTTCACGACCCGCTGGATTGTCACCAATTCGGAGGTGCGCATGTTTTCATCGCTCGCCGATGCTGCGACCATCATGGCCACGAGGCTGTCTTGAGGGGTCCACGGGTGGGGAAATTGCGGCATTTTGCTCTCCGGTCAGGCATGTTTTCCCATGCAGAATATTGACGTGGGGCGGGGCGCGCAATAGGAGACAGGGCACATGGGGCATTGGGCCTCATGGTTTAACAGATAGAGTGAAAACATGTCCGATCTGCGTGATGCTGCGATGAGTTCGAAAGCCTGGCCCTTTGAAGAGGCGCGCCGGGTTTTGAAACGCTATGAAAAGCAGCCGCCGAAGAAGGGATATGTTTTGTTCCAAACGGGCTATGGGCCCTCTGGTTTGCCCCATATCGGAACCTTCGGCGAAGTTGCGCGCACAACCATGGTGCGCCGTGCGTTCGAGATGATTTCCGACATTCCGACAAAGCTCTTGTGTTTCTCGGATGACATGGACGGGTTCCGCAAGGTTCCGGGCAATGTTCCGATGCAGGAAGAGTTGAAAGAAGACCTCAATCTGCCGCTGACACAGGTGCGCGACCCATTCGGCACGCATGAGGGCTTTGCCCAGCATAACAATGCGCGGCTCTGTGATTTCCTTGATAGCTTCGGGTTTGACTACGAGTTTGCGAGTTCGACCGAGTACTACAAGTCTGGCCGTTTCGACGAGGCACTGATCAAGGCCTGTGAGGTCTATGACAAGATCATGGCGATCATGTTGCCGACCCTAGGCCCAGAGCGTCAGGCGACGTATTCGCCGTTCCTGCCGATCTCTCCCAAAACTGGCCATGTGCTTCAGGTGCCGATGGTCGAGGTGAACGCGGACAAGGGAACAGTTGTTTACGACGAACCCGATGGCGAGCGCGTTGAAATTCCAGTGACAGGCGGCAACGTCAAAATGCAATGGAAGCCTGATTGGGCGATGCGCTGGGCTGCTTTGGGCGTAGATTACGAGATGTCGGGCAAGGACTTGATCGACTCTGTGACGCAGGCAACCAAAATCTGCCGCGCGCTGGGTGCTGTTCCTCCTGTGACGCTGACGTATGAGCTGTTTAATGACGAGCTTGGTCAGAAGATTTCGAAATCCAAAGGCAATGGCCTTTCGATGGAAGAATGGCTGACCTATGCGGCGCCAGAGAGTCTTTCATATTTCATGTACCAGAAGCCTAAAACGGCCAAGCGTTTGTATTTCGACGTGATTCCGAAGGCGGTTGATGAGTATCACCAGCAATTGCGCGCTTATCCGGATCAGGACCTGAAGGGGAAACTCGCCAATCCGGTGCGGCATATTCACGGTGCGGACGTGCCGGAATCGGACATGCTTGTGCCGTTTGCGATGCTTCTCAACCTGGCCTCTGTTTCGGCAGCAGAAGACAAGGCGCAGATGTGGGGCTTTATCCAACGCTACGCTCCTGATGCAACGCCGGAAAGCAATCCGGGCATGGATGCTGCGGCAGAGTTCGCGGTGCGGTACTACAATGATTTTGTAAAGCCAGCTCGTGTGTTCCGCGCTCCGACAGAACAAGAACAGAGCGCGTTGGCTGACCTTGCAGCGGCACTTAAAGATGTGGACGTTGCCAAAGCGATGATCGCCAAGAAAAACGAAGCGATGGGACAGGACGCAGATCTTTCCGACTTTAGCTTTGACAGTGCAGAAGACCTTCAGTCGCTTGTTTTCGCCGTTGGCAAAAACCACGGTTTCGAGAACTTGCGCGAGTGGTTCAAGGCGCTCTATGAGGTGCTGCTTGGTGCGAGCCAAGGTCCGCGCTTTGGCGGGTTTATCGCGCTGTATGGTGTCGAGGATTCGATCAAGCTCATTGAAGACGGTTTGGCGGGGAAACTTGCCAATTCTGCAGAGTAACAAAAAGAGCACTTGTCAGTTCCCCTACGTTGGTCTCAAAATAGGACCAGCGTAGGAGGGATATTATGCATAGATTTCTGTTTGCAATCCTTGGTGCTGTTTTGCTGAACCTGTCGGTCGTAAGCGGCCCTAAAGCGCAGGGTTCGCCCGATGGCGCGCTTGAATCCACCGTTTTGGGACAGATTGAGGCGCTAAAGCTTCGCGACTATGGGGCGGCATTTGAGTATGCGTCTGATGGTATCCAAGCCTATTTCGGTACCCCCGAAAATTTTGCGATTATGCTCAACAGTGGCTATCAAATGGTGCTTGATCCTGCCGAGGTCGAATTTCTTGAAAACCGCCCAGACGGGCTTGCTGTTTGGCAGCGTGTGATGGTTACTGCGCCGAGTGGCGAGGAATATTTTCTGGATTATCAAATGGTTCCCGATCATGAGGGCTGGAAAATCAACGCGGTGGTTCATGTAGAGCCGACCATGCTCGCGGTTTAAACAACAAGTTTTCAAGGTGATGCCGCCGAGGCGGTGTTCCAATTTTCGTATTTCTGCGTTCGCTACTCTAGCGGGCTGTTAAAGCCTGTTTGGTAGCTCTCTTTCCTGTGTTTCGCGCGCTCTTTTCGTCATTCGGCGAGGCGCTGCATGTGGATGTGGAAAGGGATTTCAATGAATAAAGCAATTACCGAGGGGCTGCTCCTCATGCCGCCAGCATTTTCGAATGGGCTGGATCAATGGTCATCACAGGATGGCACGGTTGGATCAGATACCTATGACGGGGCGGTCAATGCGGCCTTTGTTGCGGCAGATCAGGATTTCGGTGGTTGTCTTGAATTGCTGAAATCAGAAACAACACAGAAGCTGCGCGCAATGGTTCAGACGCCGCTGCACCCTGGATGCTATCTTCAGATCAAAGCGCGGGTGAAGGCCATTAGCGGGAACCTTCCGAATGTCGAAATTGCCGGTTGGGCCGGTGGTGCGGGCGATGTGCATGTTTTGGACGTTGTGGAGGCGGGTCCATCTGTTGCGCTGACGTCGTATGGCGAAGTTGTTGAGGTGTCGGCGATTGTGGGCACAGGGGCGCGCAACGGTGTTGATATGCCATGGGGCCAAGACGCGCTTTATGGGCATTTCGGCTTGAACCTAACGGGGGCAAATGGCGGTGTCGTTCGGATCGATGATATCCAGATCACCGATGTGACCAATGTGTTCCTGCGGGACATGATGGACTGGGTGGATGTACGAGATTATGGCGCAATCGGGGACGGCGTTACGGACAATGCCGCCGCGTTTAACGCCGCCGATGCCGCAGCGAATGGGCGGCAGGTGCTTGTTCCTGAAGGAGTTTATGCGCTTGCGAGCAACGTTACGTTTGAAAGTCCTGTGCGGTTTCAGGGGCAAGTCACGGCGCCAAAAGAGGTGCGTCTTTCGCTCACTAAGAACTTTGACTTCGGCAGTTATGTTGATGCGTTCGGGGGCGACGAGGTTTTGGCGCTTGAGAAGGCGATACAGGCGCTTTTCAATTTCACCGACCATGAATCGCTTGATCTGCAGGGCCGACGGATTGAGTTAACACGCCCGATCGACGTGCAGGATGTGGTTAACAACATTTCGACATATGCCATCCGCCGCGTCATTCGGAACGGGCAGTTTAATGTTCTGGCGGACCCCGCATGGGACACTGATGTTGTGACCTCGACCGCAAGCTACTCGGCCAGCACCTCCACAGAACTCACCAATGTGGCCAATATCGCGAATATCCAGCCCGGTTCGCTGGTAGAAGGCAATGGGGTGGGCCGTGAGGTCTATGTGAAATCTGTGAATGTCGGGGCGCAGACGCTCACGTTAAGCCAACCTCTTTTCGGCGCTGCGAGCAATCAGAGCTATACCTTCAGCCGGTTTAAATATGCGCTTGATTTCAGTGGGTTCTCTGGGCTGGATAAGTTCGTTCTGGATGACATCGAATTCCAGTGTAACGGCATCTCTAGCGGGATTTTGCTTGCACCTGAGGGGCTGATATTCCATGTGCGGGATTGTTTTATCACCAAACCCAAAGATCGCGGGATCACCTCGCACGGGCGCGGATGTCAGGGCATGCTGGTTGACCGTTGTCAGTTCATTTCGAATGAACAGCCCATGCGTGCACAGGACCGTACGACGATCGCGATGAACGTCAACGCAAACGATACCAAGATGCGCGACAACCGCGTCATGTTGTTTGCTGCCTTTGGTGTTTGGGCAGGTACAGGACACCTGTTTTCCGGCAACCACTGGTTCCACGGCGACGGTGAAACAGATGGTGTACGCCGTGCGGGCGTGATCTTTACAACGCCAAACCCGAAATCAACCGTGGTTGGGAACTACATCGATAACAACTTTATCGAGATGACTAACGAGCATGACGCCACGCCAGATTGGAACAACCAATATTCCTTCGGAGGCATCACGATCACGGGCAATATTTTCACGGTTAATGATGTTGCACCGTGGTTCAGTTGGATCGTGGTCAAGCCATATGGCAGCGGTCATTACCTGCATGGGTTTAACCTTTCGGGTAACGTGTTCCGAGCGCTGAACGGCAACATTGAACGTATCGAACGTGTGGATGAAACATACGCTGGATTGGATATGTCAAAATCGCGAAACGTGGTCGTACAGGGGAACGCGTTCAATTCCGTAGATACGCCGATTTTCAACCCGTTGATGGTGCGTCATACGGAGGCTGCAAATGCAACGACATGGGAGATCCCGACCGACGGCAAGCTCCCGTTCGGCGGCAGGGCGCGCCGTGTGGAAGGATTCGTGATGGATCAGCAGGTTCTGCGCGGAAGCAATACGGCGCATTACGAGTTTCCCTATGTGTCGCTTCAGCAAGGTGCTGATCAAAGTGAAGCTCATCTGAAATGGTCGCAGGCCTGTCGCGGGCGTGTGCAGATAACGCTTCGTATGGATAATGCAACCTAGCAAGTTTCGGAAAGGCTCCTGTGATAGCAGGGGCCTTTTGCTTTTGGGAATAGCGGGAATGTGGCGTAAGGTAAGGGGAAAGCTATTGAAAAAGGAGATTGCCCATGCCTCGGATCACCAAGGATGCCACATCGCAAACCGTTGTCACGACGTTTGAAATGACGCCGGGCACCTGTCAGGATTTGTTGGATGCGCTGACGGATGCCTATGACTCCTTTATCAGCAAACAACCCGGGTTCATTGCCGCTGGACTGCATGTAAATGATGCGCAAACCCGCATTGCGAACTATTCACAATGGGAAAAGCGCGAAGATTTTCAGGCCATGCTTCGTACCGATGAAATGCGGAAACGCAATCGCGCGATCAACGAGCTTTGCAAAAGCTTTGAGCCGGTTATGTACGAAGTTGCGGCTGTTTTCTGATTATTCGGGATATAGCGCCAAACATTGATCAACGCCTGCTTTAGCGCGTTTCTGTTCCTCTGGAAGGCGTTGTTTCAACTGCGCGAGCTTCCTCTTTTCTGCATCAAGATCAACCGTGACCGGAGTTGTGACGGTTCGGTAATATGTCTCTGGGCAGGAATAGGAGCGGATCGAATAGGAATCATAGCAGCGGCCGTAAACCGTGTAGGGCACGCGCTGGACATTGACGCCATAGCCGCGATTGATATTCGCTTCGGTGACCGCGATAAGTTGGGCAATGTTGCGCTGGTTTGCGGTCACTGAAGAAATGCAGCGTTGCTGTTGCGTGGCGCAGGCGGACAACGCGAGGAGGGTGCCGAGGGCGATAAAGGGCTTCATGTGCAAATCCGCTAACAGTCAGAATAAGTGTTTAATCACAATAGGTGCCGACGCGATTGAAAGCAATTCCGACTAGAATTTTGATTGCGATTTGCCACGATACGTCCGCGTCCCGGCTTTGCCCGCTGTGCTGCGCCCTCGTGATTTCACTGCATCCCGCGAGGCAGCTTCAACGGCGGATTGTCGTGCCAACGGATCATCGGCAATTGTAAGCTCGACGCTTTCAAGCCGTTTGACCTCGTCGCGCAGGCGCGCGGCTTCTTCAAACTCAAGGTTCTCTGCAGCTTTGCGCATATCGTTTTTGAGCGCTTCGAGATGAGCGGCAAGGTTTGCGCCAACTTTGGGTGCATCGATCTTGGCGGTGACACGGTTCATATCCACATCGCCATCGTACAATCCGGACAATACATCCTCGACATTTTTGCGCACGGTTTGCGGCGTGATGCCGTTGGCCTCGTTATAGGCGATCTGTTTCTCTCGGCGGCGGTTGGTCTCGCCGATTGCGCGCTCCATGCTTCCGGTAATCTTGTCGGCATACATGATCACGCGACCATCGGCATTCCGCGCGGCGCGGCCCACGGTTTGGATGAGCGAGGTTTCGGAGCGCAGAAAGCCTTCTTTGTCGGCATCGAGAATGGCAACAAGCCCACATTCAGGGATATCCAGCCCCTCTCGCAACAGGTTGATCCCGATCAGAACATCAAACGCCCCAAGCCGCAGATCACGCAGGATTTCGATGCGTTCAAGCGTGTCGATATCGCTGTGCATATAGCGCACTTTGATGCCCTGCTCGTGCAAGTACTCGGTGAGGTCCTCTGCCATGCGTTTGGTTAGTGTCGTAACCAGCGTGCGGAAACCGTTTTCGGTGACGCGGCGAACTTCATCAAGCAAATCATCCACTTGCATCTCGACCGGACGCACTTCGATCACAGGGTCAAGAAGGCCTGTCGGGCGAATAACCTGTTCGGCAAATACACCACCGGATTGCTCAAGCTCCCAGTCCTTGGGGGTGGCAGAAACGAAAATCGTCTGGCTCCGCATGGCATCCCATTCCTCGAACTTAAGAGGGCGGTTGTCCATGCAAGAGGGCAAGCGGAAGCCGTGTTCCGCGAGGGTGAACTTACGGCGGTAGTCGCCTTTGAACATCCCGCCGATCTGCGGCACCGACACATGGCTCTCATCGGCAAAGACGATTGCGTTGTCGGGGATGTATTCAAACAGGGTGGGGGGCGGTTCGCCGGGCGCGCGGCCGGTCAGGTAGCGAGAATAGTTCTCGATCCCGTTGCAGAACCCTTGCGCCTCCAGCATCTCGAGGTCAAATCGGGTGCGTTGTTCAAGACGCTGGGCCTCAAGAAGTTTGCCCTCGTCTTCAAGCTGTTTGAGCCGGACCGTGAGCTCGGCCTTAATCGACTGGATCGCCTGAAGCAGGGTCGGGCGCGGAGTTACGTAGTGGGAGTTCGCATAGACACGGACCTTTTCCAGTACGTCGGTGCGCTCGCCTGTGAGTGTGTCAAATTCCGTAATCGCTTCTAGCTCATCACCAAAGAACGACAAACGCCATCCGCGATCTTCGAGGTGGCTTGGCCAGATTTCGAGACTGTCGCCCCGGACACGGAATGTACCGCGCGAGAAGGCGTTGTCGTTACGGCGGTATTGTTGTGCTACGAAGCCAGCCATGATCTCACGCTGGTCATAGGTTTCGCCCGCAATCAGATCCTGCGTCATCTCATTATAAGTCTCGGGCGAGCCGATGCCGTAAATGCATGAAACAGAAGCAATAATTATTACATCATCCCGTTCGAGCAGGGCGCGCGTCGCGCTGTGGCGCATGCGGTCGATCTGTTCGTTGATCTGGCTTTCTTTCTCGATGAATGTATCAGAGCGGGGCACATAGGCTTCGGGCTGATAATAGTCATAGAAAGAGACAAAATACTCGACGGCGTTGTCTGGAAAGAAGCCTTTGAACTCGCCATACAGCTGCGCAGCGAGCGTCTTGTTGGGTGCGAGGATAATCGCGGGGCGTTGGGTTTCTTCGATGACCTTGGCCATTGTAAAGGTTTTACCGGTACCTGTGGCACCAAGCAGAACCTGATTTCGGTCACCTTCGTTTACACCTGCGGAGAGCTCTTTGATCGCTGTCGGCTGATCGCCCGCTGGTTCAAACTCTGTGTTCATTACAAAGCGCTTGCCGCCTTCGAGTTTCTCGCGGCGGATCGGGGCTGGTTTTGTCACGGGTGCGGTCATTGGCGAATCCTCATCCGGTTAGATTTGATCACTTTTTGTTCTTCTTCAAGGGGCGTGACCGACTCTGTGCGAGAAGTTAACGGGTGCTTTCTGCTTTAGGGAGAGTTTTAGCTATAAACAATCAGCTTAAGTGCGATTTCCCTTTGTGTTTGCGGTTTGTTCGGCCCTAGACTGAACTGGTAAACAGAAGGCCGGCTGCCGACCTGCCCGCACCACCCACCCCACCCCTCACTCCAAGGGCCGGTCGGCAGCCAAATTTACATCTCCAGTTTGGGTGCTTTCTTAGTAAATTTCGACAGATGCGGCGCTTCGTCTGCTTTCTTGGGCTTGCCATCGGCGCAGAATCTTTGCCATAACGACGCCAAGGTTTTAAGGAGATCGCAATGCGCGCCCGTATTTATCAGCCAGCACGAAACGCCATGCAATCCGGCATGGGCAAAACCAAGACCTGGGTGCTTGAGTTTGCACCTGCCTCGGCTCGTTCGGTTGATCCGCTGATGGGGTGGACAAGCTCGAATGACACGCAAAGCCAAGTGCGCCTGAAATTCGACAGCAAGGAAGCCGCGCTTGCCTATGCTGAAGATAACGGGCTCGAAGCTGTTGTGATGGAGCCGAAAAACCGTAAACCTGTGATCCGTCAGGGCGGCTATGGCGAGAATTTTGCCACCAACCGTCGCGGTGTCTGGACGCATTAACGATTTACGGCTGCTAAGTCGCAGCCAATACAAACAGAACTACGGTCCCGTAGCTCAACTGGATAGAGCACCTGACTTCTAATCAGGGGGTTGGGGGTTCGAGTCCTCCCGGGATCGCCATTATCAGAAAATGCTTGGTTCTCACGGCCTGCCGTTGATGGTTTGCAGTAGCTTCGTGTGCTTTCATCTCGTTCTGTTAGAATTCTGCTCCTTTAAAGCGAAACTCCCACGGGCCAGTAGCTAACCGAATTTCTCACCAATAACTTGTGCGATTGCTTTGACCCCATGCCTTCACACATGGCTCTGGCCAAGGACCTTCAGCCTCTGCAAGACCAGAGGCCGGCCAAGCGCAATCAGCTGCAAGCCCCAAGCACCCTGAGCGGGCCAGCTCAAGCCATATGGCACACTAAAGCGACTTATTCAGGATTGATCGGCGGATTGTATTGGCGCATGACATCTAGTGGTCGTTTTTGGGAGTATGCGACCATCGCGTTTGGGTCCGGGTATCCAACTCCCATGAAGAAAATCGGACGCTCGTATCCCTCAAGACCAAGGACCTTCTCCGCTCGCTTTTCGTTCTTCTCGACATCAGGCCAGTTGAAAATGCAGGAGCTCAAGCCAAGGGTTTCCAAAGCGTAGTTGAAGGACATAGCGGCGAGGGAGCCGTCAATGTAGATCACGTGCCGATCTCGCTCGCTGTAGAAAGCGTCCAGGGTTCCCACGATTGCTACAATCACTGGAATGTTGTGTTTGAAGCCGGCAGTCCCCCCAGGCAATGACGCCACGGTCGAGACTGTTTCCGGGTCATCGAAAACGAGGAACCGAAAGGGTTGCCGATTACATGCACTCGGGGAAAGGCCAGCCACTGTGAAGGCCTTGTCTAACAATTCTCGGGGTACTGGCTTTTGCTCGAACCACCGCACTGATCGGCGCAAGACGGCCAACCGTTCGAATTGCTCGAAGGAAACGGGTTTCTCATCAAGGTTGCGTTTGTAAGGGACACGCTCGGAACCTGTGCAAGTGTCCTTAGGAACCGGACATTTCTCAAAAGCCTCACGGGCCAGATCGAGCACCGGGTCAGGAGCAACTGCGCCGAAATATGTGTTAAGAACGTCGTACGCCCAATGGAGAGATTCTACCGTGCTTTCCTCGGAGCGCGAAGGCTCTGCAACGAGTTTCCGGTAAACGTTGACGGTTTCAAGGATATAGTCCTTCGCAAATACCGGCCGCCGAGGTTGCATCAACAACCCTTTTTCTATGCGATGCACATTCCGACGCATCAGGAAAATATTGGCATCATTCTCTTGCAATTCTGCGTGGTACTTTGCGCGCCCAAGAAGAACCGCTCTTTCTTCTCTTTGGAAACGCCACGACAACAGCGAGTAGTAGGCTGATGCCAAAGGCTTGGCTTGCGATGCAATTTTGAGACCAGATGTATGCGCCGATGAGGCCAAACGAGCCGCTCCCGAAGATCGGTAACGTAGGCGGGCGTCTCGAAGTCGATCAAGCTGACTCTCAGGTAGGATACTCTTTACTAAAGTCTTCATCGTTAACTATTCTCCCTAAAATTATCGCTTTGGGCTCGGGTACATGTGCTTGGCGAGTTCGTCCTTTATGTTTTGACTATCTGCTCAATTGAATGGGTCATACGCGTTTGATCATTAAACGGCCAAACCCCCAAAGCGAACAAGTATAAATTCTCTCAGCGTCAAGCAGGTTTGTTGTTAGCCGCCCGCCTGTGCAATCGGGTTTAATCTTGGCGATCATTAATATTGCCCCGCGCAAGAAGCTTCTGGCCCTCGTCTTAGTTCTCAGAAACCTGTCTGCCTGGCTCTATTACGATACCCGTATCGGTAAGACTGTTGCTTTACGAATGGACCTCCCCGTCGAAGCGCACATGTCTATACCACAACTTTCAGTAATCTTTGTTGAAGCAAAAAACAGATCAATAAACACGCTCAACACTTTAGATGCTGCGAATACAAAAAATATGATCAGACGCCCTGAATGTGGACGGCCCGCAGGCAGCAGTATCAGCCGACTAATCTTTGCAAATCAAGAGTTTTTCTAACGCCGCATAGGGCACAGCAAGGAATGCCAGCCTCACGGACTTAACGATGTACCAACAGGCGGCATTCGGAAATTCAGTCTTTTTGTATGAATGATTGCTACGAAACCTTCGCCTCATTCAACCCTTTTGAAACCCAGATGTGGTCACACTGAGGTAAGACCGCCATCTGACTAGATCGCCTTAAATTTTCATTTTTTCATACAGGCTTGCTTGCAACTTGATGCGCTTTTGTGTGTCAGAATTTCTCTGAAAACCCTGGACTTTGTTGCTGAAAGCTCGAATTGCCATATTTCCATACGAGACTTCGAGCCAACGCGTTTGCTCACCCCGTTTCTTTCAACCGTTGCTGTTTCTGCAGAACTCCCCCAAGTTTTTTCACCGCTCCAATGATAGGTATTGGCGCAAGTTCGTTACCAACCGGCCATTGGATTCATATTAGGCGTAGGAGTTGAAAACACGTCAGAAGATGCGCGGCAGATTCAATCAGCGGATCAAGATGGTGCAAATGATTGATCTTAATTAGGAATGCCCATTTGAGACGGTCGACGCAGTCAACGAAATTTTGAAAGCAACTTCCCTTCAGGCGAGCTACGAGAGTGTAACGCACGCCTCTTGGTAATTGCCGAACAATCTCGGTTTGTTCATTGAATTCAACGCAGAGGAACTATTCAAAAAATATAGTTGTTTTCGCATTGGCTTAGCGGGTGCCTCTCTAGCTTTGGAACCGAATGAAAAATGATTTCGAGTGAAAAGAGCTGCCTCTGGTGCGCTGGCGCTAACTTTTTCGCGTGCAGCACATTCCTCTACCTTTCGCTTTCCATCCATACAACTGGTCTTCGCTGCAACTAATTGGCAAGGCACAATCCACTCAAGGCGCTATGAAGTGCTTCTCAATTGAAATGACTTCGTAACATCATGCATTGCATCACGCGTGTTACGAGGCTGTTTTGTGACGGCGCTCACGGTACAATCAGTGAATCTCGCCCTGATTAACGGTGATATCGAAACGATGAGGCCTACATAACCGATCGCCGAGGCTGTAGCGATTCGCGATGGAACCATCTTGTTTGTTGGCAATTGCGATGATGTGAAGGCTTTGGATGTGCGTCTGCGCGGCATGGAAACGTGCCTCCCATGGCGGCTAACCTCGGCATATGGGAAATTGGCCGCCCGACGATGGTAGACGGGAATGTGAGCCTCGGCGCTGTTCTAAACTCATTGGCGCTGGCAATCGCTGTGACCACCAAATACACGCCTGATATGCAGCCTAGCGCGACCTATTTAGACCGAGACGCGAATGGCAGCCCAACAGAGCTTGCGATTGAAATGAATTTTCGCAGTTTAAGTGAAATCGGTCTTTCGCGATCCAGAACGATCGTGCCGGAACCTACCATGCGCTGCAGCAATTCCTCGCCACTAGAAAACAAGAACGGCGCGGCCACGAAGGCTGCGCCGTTATTTTTTGGAACGCCCTATACCAAATTAGTAGAGGCGCAAACAAAGAGCGGTTTAGTCCCACTCAACCCCGAACTCGCGCACGAGGCCTTGAACCTGTGCTTCCGTAAGCAGATTTGGCGTCATACCGCGGGTCATCAGGGTGAGCTTGGCGGTTTCTTCGAGTTCTTCCATCGCATAGGCCGCCGCCTCGAGCGTTTTTCCCGCCACCACTGGCCCGTGATGAGCTAAAACCACTGCCGAGCGTTTGCCAGCAAGCCCACGGATTGCGCCGCCCATCGCCGGATCGCCGGGCATGAAATAGGGCAGGAGTGCCACCTTGCCCAACCGCATCACGCCGTAGGCTGTAATCGGTGGCAACATGTTGTCTGGGTCCACATCGGGCAGCACAGAAAGCGCGACCGAGTGGCAGGAATGCAAGTGGACAATCGCGCCAGCCTTGTCTCCGCGCGTGTCGTAGAATGCAGAATGCAGTGGCATTTCCTTGGTCGGTTTGTCGCCGCCAATGTGGTTGAGCTTGTCGTCAAATCGGCTCAGGCGGGCGGGGTCAAGGCGCCCGAAGGAACTTCCTGTGGGTGAGACGAGCAACCCGCCATCTTCGGTTCTGGCCGAAATATTGCCGCTCGCGCCCGCCGTAAGGCCGCGATCAAACAGCGACTTTGCAATCAGGCAAATCTCTTCGCGGAGTTTGGTTTCGCTGCTGCTCATAGCTCCTCCAGAAGGGCAAGTGCGTCGGCAAAGAATGTCTCTGCGCCGAAGTTGCCCGATTTGAGGGTGAGTGCGATTTCGGTGTCACCGCTCTCGCAATAAGTCCAAGGCACGCCAGGAGCGATTTCTGGGCCGATGGTCATGCGCTGAACGCCCAGCCCTTTGGTCACAGCGCCCGATGTTTCACCACCTGCGGCCACAAAACGTTGGGTGCCCATGTCACGCGCATCCACGGCCAGTTCGGCAAGCGCCGCTTCAACCAATTCACCCGCGCGCGCAACGCCAAGTTTTTCCTGCGCTGCCAATACGGCCTCGGGTTCTGCGCTGGCATAGATCATTTTGACCGCCTCAATCGGTTGCGCCTTGAGCCACGCGCGCGCCGCTTCGTTGCCATTCTCCGCAAGGTCGAGCGGGTCAAGCCTAAGCGAGGCTGCTGAGCTTTTGATCGCGGCAACTTGTTTGCGGGTCATTTCCGAGCAACTACCTGCTAGAATAATTGCGCCCTTGGCAAGCTGCGGGGCGCTTGGGCGCTCGGCGTTCGCATCAAGTACACCGTCCTTGATGTAAAGGTCAGGCAACGGCATGGCCACGGCGCTGCCCCCTGTCATAAGCGGCATGTCGCGGCAGGCTTCGGCGATCGTATAGAGATCTTGGTTGGCCACGGCGTCAACGATTACGTGCTGCGTCCCCGTTGCTTTCAATTCGTCAAGACGCATACGAAGCGCATCTACGCCGCGATCCACCGCAAGACGATTCACAAGACCAACCGCGCCCGAAACCTGCGGCTCCAGAAGGCGCATCAGGTTGCTGTCGCGCATTGGGGTAAGCGGGTGGTTCCGCATCGGGCTTTCAGCGAGGGGCGCTTCGTTTACGAAGAGGTTGCCCATAAAGATGCTACGCCCGTTTTCTGGGAAGGCTGGGCAATAGATTGTCTGGTCAGTCCCGAGATCTGCCATGAGCGCCTCGGCGACGGGACCGATATTGCCTTTGTCCGTGCTGTCGAACGTAGAGCAGTATTTCCAGAAAAACCGCTCCGCTCCAGCAGCCTTGAGCCATTCAAGAGCACGACGACACTCTGCAACAGCCTCGTCAACGGGCGACGTCCTACACTTAAGGGCGATCACCTCGAATGCGGCGGTTGTTTCGGGTTTGGGCGCTTCATCGGGAATGCCCATGCGTAGCGAAACCTTAACGCCGCTACGTGCCAGTAGTCCGGCCAAATCCGTAGCGCCGGTGAAATCATCCGCGATACATCCGAGAATTGTTTTCATTTTCTTACCTGATGTTTGCAAGCACCGCGTTCGCCGTAGATTCATTTACGGCGAGTTGGGTGTCATAGAGAATGGCCAGTCGAAGAAGCGATTTAACATCAACGTCATGAGGCAGGGCCGACAGCGGGTCTATAAAGAATACAAGCGCATCAAGCCGCCCCTCGGCAATCATTGCTCCAAGCTGCGCATCGCCGCCTTTGGGCCCGCTTTTGAGTGCCGTGAGCGTTAGCCCGACCTCGTCAGTTAGCCGGCCGCCTGTTGTACCCGTGGCAAATAGCGTGAGCGGCTCGAGAGCAGCCTTGTTGCGCTTGGACCAGTCGATCAACAGGTTTTTCATACCATCGTGCGCGACAAGCGCCATTGTACTGCCCGAAGTCATAGGCATCCTTTCTGCATAATTTAATGTATGCGTAGTTTTCGTTTTCTATCCAGTTTCAGTGTGAGCGTAAAGTGCGGCGCCAATGTTTCGCGATTAGAATGGCGTAAATGCGATGGCAACCCCGATCAACGCGATCAAGAGCCCGCCGCGCGCGCCCGAAACAAATTTTTTCATGAGTGCCGCGTCGGGCGCCGTTTTCTTGCGCGCTGCATTCAGGCTCAGGAAATTCAGCGCTGCGGAGCAGCCAAGAACAATCGCCGCGCCGACGAGTTTTCCATAAAAGGCCCAGTTCAGGACCAGCGCCCCCTCCAGCGCCTGCACAAGCGCGATACCGGTAATCCAAAGAACAAGGATAGCGCCGAGGCTTATGAAGCCGAGCGTTCTCATGGCCGATTGAACAGGCGGGGCGGGCGGCGTTTTGGCCTTTGCATGGGCGGACTGCACGATGGAGCTGGCGATGGACACGCCACCGAAAAACAATGCTAGAAAATGCAGAAACTTAAGGAAAATCACCAACACATTCGGCTCCCGTGCTCAGAAATCACTTTGTTAACCGCATCATAGGAAGGTTTTGCATTTGATCCTAATGGTTTGTCCAACAAGTGGGAGTTTTTCTTGATGCCAGCGAGAAGGGGCGCGGGGGCCAAATTTGGCCGTCACGGCCCGAAATGGTAGGGTAAGGGTATTCTCAACCCAAGTTCATTGCAGAGAGTGAAAGGAATTTTCCATGGCCTATGTTGACGGATTTGTTGCCGCTGTTCCTGATGTGCGGAAACAGGAATTTATCGAACACGCTGAAATCATTGGTAAAGTTTTCATTGAACACGGCGCAATTGAATGCGTCGAATGTTGGGGTGATGAGGTGCCCGAAGGAGAGATCACGTCATTTCCGCGGGCCGTTCAAAAGAAGGACGATGAAACCATCGTGTTTTCATGGGTTCTATGGCCTGACAAAGCCACACGAGATGCGGGTATGAAGAAAACCATCGACGACCCGCGCGCACAGCCCGATGTCGCCCCGATGCCATTTGATGGAAAACGCATGCTTATTGGCGGATTTGAACAGATTGTTAAGTCTTAGGCCGTAAGACAGAGTCGCCCCGCGCAATTATCGCTGTTTGAAACGGAGGGTGGCCAAATGTTTGATGTGTTCGGAGCTGTGATGCTGCTTGCATTCATCGCGTTGGCGCTCTGTGCCGTCTATCTGCTGTTTGCGATTATTGGAGACATGGCCAAAGCCCGAGGGCATTCCCCGTGGGCATGGTGGACGATGTCTTTGCTCTGGTCGCCAATCGGCTCAATTTTCGTACTTTGGCTGTTCTTCCCAATTGAGACAGGCAGGGACAGCAACTGATGCAACTGGGCGTAGCCGAAAGCACGAACTACAGCGTTTGCTGAGCCTTGATCGGGAATGTCAGGTAGGATTTGGTGGAGCCTAGGGGAGTCGAACCCCTGACCTCTTGCATGCCATGCAAGCGCTCTACCAACTGAGCTAAGGCCCCTCACGCAGATATTGTCTGCGACCGTGTACTTATGGAAGCGCGCGCCGATGATCAAGCGAAAATCACGCGCGCTTCTGATAATTTTGCGATTAATCGTCGTCGTTGGTAGAGACGTCCGCGATTTCCTCAAGAGGCACTGTATCGTCGTCGTCGTCATCCTCGAGGATGTCGTCGTCGAGTTCTACATCGAGGTCATCTGCATCATCCTCGATCACGGCCTCATCGCCATCAACCAGATCTTTGGCTGTTGTTTCGGCGTCGGCTTTGTCTGCAACAAGGTTGCGTGTTTTCGCGCCCTCTTCGACGACAACTTCTTCGCCCGTGTAGGGGCTGATGATCGGAGTCTTATTGAGATCGTAGAAGCGTTTTCCGGTCTGGGGGCAAACGCGTTTCGTTCCCCATTCTTCTTTGGGCATTGTGATCCCCTTCAAGCTGGCTCATAAATTCGGATTTGGAGCCAACTGCCACAACAATTCGAGGGTGTCAAAGGCTTTTGAGGTTCCGGCACGATTGTTGCGGTATTTGGGCAGAAGTTCGCATAGGTTTGAATGAATGTTTAACAAGCGGGTACAGGTTGACAGTTTGCGGCTTTCAGGGTCTCCCGAGGTTGTTGTGAAGCTGCGCCGGTCTGCGCGTGCCAAGCGTTTGAGTTTGCGTGTGTCCCGTTTGGATGGCCGTGTCACTCTAACATTGCCGACGCGCGCGCGCGTCAAAGAAGCCGAACGATTTGCGAATGAAAAAGCCGATTGGATCCGCGCGCAACTTGGCGCTCAGGTCGAGCAGATTCGGCCCGCGCCGGGAAGTTGGGTCTGGTTTCGCGGGCAACGGTTGGAGATTGCCGAGGGTACGGGTCGCTCTGCGCGCTTGGTTGGCGGGCGATTGGAGGTTTCAGCAGAGCGTGCGGGCGTTAAGGTCGCGACATTCTTGAAACATGCGGCGCGTGCGGATTTGCTCGAGGCGAGCGAGGGGTATGCGCATGATCTCGGCGTCGAAATCGGCAAAATAACCTTGCGAGATACGCGCTCTCGATGGGGGTCCTGTTCTTACGAAGGGAACCTGATGTATTCGTGGCGGCTGGTGATGGCGCCGCCGGATGTCTTGCGTTATGTCGCGGCCCACGAGGTTGCGCATCGGTTGGAGATGAACCACTCACAGGCGTTTTGGGATCAGGTCGCGCGGATCTATCCCGATTATGTAGCGCCCCGTAAGTGGCTTCGAGACAAGGGGCAAGAACTGCACCGGTTTCGCTTCAAGGATTGACCTCCGCAAGATTTGTGATCACATTGCGGCATGACGTTCAAACTCAAGGAAAATGAGGCCGTTCACGAACAGGTCTATCGCCATCTCAGGGCCAAGATCATGCACGGTGAACTTGCGCCCGGCCAATCGCTCACGCTGCGTGGGGTTGGTAAAGATTACGGAATATCCATGACGCCCGTGCGCGAGGCGGCGCGACGTTTGGTAGCCGAAGGGGCGCTGACGCTGTCCTCATCTGGGCGGATTTCGACGCCGGAATTGTCGAACGAGCGGATTGAAGAGCTTGCCGCGCTGCGGGCGTTGCTTGAGCCGGAGCTGTCGAGCCGCGCGCTTCCAAGGGCGCATATGGCGTTGATTGAACGGCTTCAATCCATCAACGCAACGATCGCCGAGCATGTGGCGAAACAGGATGCGGTTGGCTACATCCGGACTAATCTGGAATTTCATCGCACGCTTTATCTGCGCGCACAGGCCCCAGCGATTTTGGCCATGACAGAAACGGTCTGGCTCCAGCTTGGGCCGACAATGCGCTCGCTCTATGGAAAATTGCGCCGGACCGATCCGCCGCGCAATCACCGACTTATCATTGCAGCACTTCGGGCGGGAGACGAGCCAGGGCTGCGCTTGGCCATTCGTACAGACGTTACGCAGGGGCTTCGACTTTTGGCGAGTTGACTGGCGTTATTGCGCAGGAATGACCTGATCGTATGGGGATACAACGGCTGTATCTGGCGTAGGTGCCTGCGCGCTCGCCACGCATTTGTTTACGTCACGCCCTGAAAGGCGAAGGCCAGAAGCAAGGCTGCGCAGGAATTGCACCTCAGGGCGGATCAACCCGCGATGGCGCGTCGCAATCTTGAGGGCCGCACTATAACAGAGTCGACGGTTTGCGAGGCTCAACCCCTTTCCAAGCGCACGACATTCCAGCGGTGTCATATCGCGTTTGGTGTTCTTGATCAGCTTCACGATTTCTTCGGGCGCGATGTGATGGCCTGTCATTTCATAGCCAAGACGCGCGATCACTCGGATTTCATGCGCATCCACCTTACGATCGATGATCGACATATGGCACATGACATTCACAACGGCCTCTGCGTCCGATCTGCTTGGCGGCGTCGCGCGTGCAGGAATGAGCGCGCGCAGTGAGGGTACAAAAGCAAAGAGCGCTGCAATCGCGGCTAACAACAGCGCAAATGCACCAAGGATGACTGGCGTGCGGTGTTTTGGAGAAAGGTCAGGGGTTGCAGGAAGAGCGGCGCTAAACACACCCTCAGCCTGCGCATCCCGGAAGCCACCAGGGAAAAATTCCTTGTGGCTTCCGGGAGTGCAACTGGATTCACTAGCTACATACCGTTGGTTGGTCACTGCGAGCTCTAGCCCAAAAATTGTTGTTACGTCTGCAAGGACACACAGTGAGAGGGCCGGCGCATGGGGGAGCGCGGCGTGTTCTGTTTCGACAAAGTAAAGTTTTTGGCCGGTACGAGCCTCTGATGGGAGAGGCGAATTTACTGCTAGGACACTTGTTAATATAGCCAGTAACGCGTTGCGCATCTTGCACCTTTGCAAAAAGAAGACGGACAGCCCGCAGGGACCATCCGTCACTTGTCATGCAAAAATGCGGCACGATTGTGCCGGATTAGGGAAATTAGCTAGGCGTGGATCGCGCCGTCGCCACAGGCAAGGGCCGCTTCGCGAACCGCTTCCGAGTAGGTCGGGTGCGCGTGGCAGGTTAGGGCGATGTCTTGCGCGCTGGCGCCGAATTCCATGGCCACGCAGATTTCGTGGATCATATCACCCGCAGCAGGGCCGATGATATGCGCGCCGAGAACACGGTCTGTGTCTTTGTCCGCGAGGATTTTCACGAAGCCTTCGCCTTGGAACACGGCCTTTGCACGGGCATTGCCCATGAAGGAAAACTTGCCGACCTTATAGTTAACGCCCTTTTCTTTAAGGCTTTGCTCGGTCGCGCCAACGCTGGCCACTTCTGGGGCGGTATAGATCACGCCGGGGATCACGTCATAGTTCACGTGGCCGGATTTGCCCGCGATCTGCTCGGCAACGGCCATACCTTCGTCTTCGGCTTTGTGCGCGAGCATCGGCCCTTCGATCACGTCGCCAATGGCATAAACGCCGTCGACATTGGTGGCCCAGTGACCGTCGGTTGCGATCTGGCCGCGCTCTGTCATCTTCACGCCAAGCGCATCGAGGCCGAGGTTGTCAACGAACGGACGGCGGCCTGTGGCGACCAGAACAACATCGGCGTCGATGGTTGCTTCGCTGTCATCCTTGCGCAGTTTGTAGTTCACTTTGGCCTTGGTTTTGGTCTTGTCGACGGACTGAACCGCAGCGCCCATAACAAAGCTAAGGCCTTGTTTTTTAAGGATACGTTGCAGAGTCTTCTGAACGTCTTTGTCCATGCCAGGTGTGATTTCATCAAGGAATTCAACCACGGTCACTTCGGCACCCAAACGCGCATAAACCGAGCCAAGTTCAAGGCCGATTACGCCAGCACCGATCACAACCATTTTCTTGGGTGTTTTGGGTAGGTCAAGCGCGCCAGTGGAGGTCACGACGATCTTCTCGTCTACCTCAACACCGGGTAGGCTGCTGGCTTCGGAGCCTGTCGCGATCACGATATTCTTGGCAGTGTGAACCTCGTCACCCACTTTGACTTTGCCAGCTTCGGGGATGCTGCCCCAGCCTTTGAGCCAGTCTATCTTGTTCTTTTTAAACAGGAATTCGATGCCCTTTGTGTTTTGGTCCACGACGTCCTGTTTGTAGGATTTCATCTGGTCCCAATCGACAGAGGGCGACTTTCCTTTGAGACCCATTTTCGCAAAGTTGTGCTCTGCTTCGTGCAGTTGGTGGCTGGCGTGCAGCAGCGCTTTGGACGGGATGCAGCCCACATTGAGGCAGGTGCCGCCGAGCGTTTCGCGGCCCTCTACACAGGCCGTTTTCAGGCCGAGTTGTGCAAGACGGATCGCGCAGACATAGCCGCCAGGGCCGCCGCCAATTACGATTGCATCATAGTTCGCCATGGGTCTTCTCCTTGGTCATTTTCGCCAAAAATGGCGATATTATTTGCATATGTTTTGCATATGATTTCCATATGCTCAAATTCGGACTGGCTTTGCCTGTGTCATGGTGGGTTTTGACAGTGTTCAGAACCATGGCACGAGCGCCGCGATATAGAGGGCGAAGGTGGCCAGAAAACCCGCAAGCCAAATGAGGCTCCGTGCCGGAATCATTCCCTTAAGATAGGTCACCACATAGATCGCCCGCGCCCCCAGAAACAGCCCCGCACAGATTTGGGTGACGGGGGTGGATTGGTCTGTCAGCGCAAGGATGACCACGGCAGGTGTGAAAAAGATCAGCGCCTCGCCGCTGTTGTTCAGGCACCGGTGAAGACGGCCAGTGATCCCCTTGAGGTAGGGCGAAACATCTTCGTCGCGCGTCCCGTAGAGCACCGAATGGGGAACATGCCGGCGCGCGATAATCATCAGCGCCAAGTAGAGCGCCGCGTGGATGAGGCCGGTGAGGGCAAGGGCTGTGAGTTCGGTGGTCATAGGCGGAATGCCTCTGGCGCGGGAAAGGAAAGGGGGCGATGCGCCCCCTTGGTTTTTACAGGTCCATCAACAGGCGGCGTGGATCTTCGAGCGCTTCTTTGACGCGCACGAGGAAGGTTACCGCGCCTTTGCCGTCAACGATCCGGTGGTCATAGGACAGAGCCAGATACATCATCGGGCGGATAACGACTTCGCCGTTGATCGCCATGGGGCGTTCCTGAATTTTGTGCATGCCGAGAATACCCGATTGTGGCGGGTTGAGGATCGGCGAGGACATCAGCGAGCCATAGACACCACCGTTGGAGATGGTGAAGGAGCCACCCTGCATTTCGGCCATCGAAAGCTTGCCGTCGCGGGCGCGGGCGCCTTTTTCGGCGATGGCTTTTTCGATGTCAGCAAAGGACATGCTGTCGGCGTCGCGGATCACAGGCACAACGAGGCCAGTTGGCGTACCGGCGGCGATGCCCATGTGGACATAGTTTTTATAGACGATGTCTGTGCCGTCGATCTCTGCGTTCACTTCGGGCACTTCTTTGAGTGCGTGGCAGCAGGCCTTGGTGAAGAAGGACATAAAGCCGAGCTTGACGCCGTGCTTCTTGAGGAACAGCTCTTTGTACTCGTTGCGGAGTGCCATCACCTCGGTCATGTCCACCTCGTTATAGGTGGTGAGCATGGCGGCGGTGTTTTGGCTATCCTTGAGGCGGCGCGCGATTGTCTGGCGCAGACGGGTCATCTTCACCCGCTCCTCACGCGAAGCATCGTCTGCTGTGACAGGCGTGCGCGCGGATGGCGCGGCTGCAGGGGCAGGGGCGGCTGCCGGAGCCGATGCGGCTTTCTGCACGTCTTCTTTCATGATGCGGCCATCGCGACCTGTTCCCTTAACGGAGGCAGGGTCGATGCCTTTTTCGGCCATAAGCTTTTTGGCGCTTGGAGCATCTTCCACGTCTTTGCCGCTGGTTGCGGCCGCGGGGGCTGCTTCTGCGGCGGCAGGCGCGGAGGAGGCGGAGGCAGTTGCACCGCCGATAACGGCGAGCTTGGCGGATGCGTCAACGGTTGTGCCTTCTTCGGCAACGATCTCGCTCAGGACGCCAGCGGCAGGGGACGGGACCTCAACCGAAACTTTATCTGTCTCAAGCTCACAGAGCATTTCGTCCTGTGCGACGGTATCGCCGACCTTTTTGAACCATGTGGACACAGTTGCTTCGGTCACGGACTCGCCAAGAGTTGGCACCATCACGTCAACCGCTTCGCCACCTGAGTCAGCAGGAGCAGCGGCGGGCGCTGCTTCGGCTTTGGCGGCAGGAGCAGCACTGTCGGATGCGCCATCGGCGATTGTAGCGAGCAGGGCGTCAACGCCAACGGTTGCGCCTTCTTCGGCAACGATCTCGCCCATTGTACCAGCAGCAGGGGCCGGAACTTCGACGGTCACTTTGTCTGTTTCCAGCTCACAGAGCATTTCATCAACGGCAACGGCGTCACCCGGTTTCTTGAACCAAGTGGCAACGGTGGCTTCGGTTACGGATTCGCCCAGTGTTGGAACGCGAACTTCGGTGGACATATTGGTTTATCCTTCGAGTGTGAGCGCGTCGTTAACGAGCGCTGCTTGTTGAGCTTTGTGTTGCGATGCAAGACCTGTGGCAGGGCTCGCGGAGGCGGCACGACCGACATAGACCGGACGTGTGTGCTTGGCTTTGATGCGGTCCAGAACCCATTCGATGTTGGGCTCCATGAAGGTCCACGCACCTTGGTTCTTTGGCTCTTCCTGACACCAGATAACCTCTGCGTCGGGGAAGCGGCCAAGCTCGTTAACGAGCGACATGGCGGGGAACGGATAGAACTGCTCGACGCGTAGAAGATAGATGTCGTCGATGCCGCGGGCGTCGCGCTCTTCGAGGAGGTCATAATAGACCTTGCCCGAACACATGACCACGCGTTTGATCTTCTTGTCGGCTACCAGCTTGGTGTCGCTGTTGCCCTGCTGCGCATCATCCCAGAGGACACGGTGGAAGGAGCTTCCGGTTGTGAACTCTTCTTTGGTGCTGACGGCGAGCTTGTGGCGCAAGAGCGACTTTGGCGTCATCAACACGAGCGGCTTGCGGAAGCTGCGGTGTAGCTGGCGGCGCAGGATGTGGAAGTAGTTGGCTGGCGTTGTACAGTTGGCAACGATCCAGTTGTCTTGTCCGCACATCTGTAGGAAGCGCTCAAGGCGGGCGGAGCTGTGTTCCGGTCCTTGCCCTTCAAAGCCGTGAGGCAGAAGCATCACGAGACCCGACATCCGCAGCCATTTGCTTTCACCAGAGGAAATGAACTGGTCGAACATGATCTGCGCGCCGTTGGCGAAATCGCCGAATTGCGCTTCCCATGCAACAAGGGCGTTCGGCTCGGCCAGCGAATAGCCATACTCGAACCCGAGCACAGCATATTCCGACAGCATGGAGTCAATTACTTCGTAGCGGGCTTGCCCTTCGCGGACGTGGTTCAGCGGGTAGTAGCGCTCTTCGGTTTCCTGATTGATCAGGCCGGAGTGACGCTGGCTGAATGTACCGCGGGTGGAGTCCTGTCCGGCAAGGCGAACGGGATAGCCTTCGGTCAGAAGGGAGCCGAAAGCCAGCGCTTCGCCGGTTGCCCAGTCGATGCCTTTACCGGTTTCGAACATCTTGTTCTTTGACTCAAGCAGGCGGCTCACAGTCTTGTGCAGCGGGAAGTCCGCAGGCACCGTTGTGAGGCTCTTGGCTACATCATCAAAGGTTTTCTCGGAGATAGCGGTTTTGCCGCGCTGGTATTGCTCGCCCTTTTTGTCGAGATGCGACCAGCGGCCATCAAGCCAATCCGCTTTGTTGGGTTTGAAGTCTTTGCCGATTTCAAACTCTTCGTTCAGGTGGGCCTGAAACGCCGCTTTCATATCCTCGATCTCGCCCTCGGGGATAAGGCCGTCTTTGACGAGGCGCTCTGTATAGAGCTGAAGCGTTGTTTTCTGCTTTTTGATCTTCTTGTACATGATCGGGTTGGTGAACATGGGCTCGTCGCCCTCGTTGTGACCAAACCGGCGGTAGCAGAAGATATCCAGAACCACGTCTTTGTGGAACTTCTGGCGGAATTCTGTGGCAACCTTAGCGGCATGCACAACAGCTTCCGGATCATCACCGTTCACGTGGAAGATCGGAGCCTCAACCATCAGCGCGATATCGGTTGGATAGGGGCTGGAGCGGCTAAAGTGCGGCGCAGTGGTAAAGCCGATCTGGTTGTTCACGACGATATGGATGGTGCCGCCAGTTTTGTGACCGACGAGACCAGAAAGGCCGAAACACTCCGCAACAACGCCCTGACCGGCAAAGGCCGCGTCGCCGTGCAGAAGCACAGGCAGGGTTGCGATACGGTCTGCGTCGTTGGTTTGTTCCTGTTTGGCGCGGGCCTTGCCCAGAACAACGGGGTTCACGGCCTCAAGGTGGCTTGGGTTCGCCGTAAGCGATAGGTGAACCGAATTGCCGTCAAACTCACGGTCGGACGATGCGCCGAGGTGATATTTCACGTCGCCGGATCCGTCGACATCCTCGGGCTTAAAGCTGCCGCCCTGAAATTCGTTGAAGATCGCGCGGTAAGGCTTGCTCATCACGTTACAGAGAACGGAGAGACGGCCCCGGTGAGGCATACCGATCACGATATCCTTAACGCCGAGGGACCCACCGCGTTTGATGATCTGTTCCATCGCGGGAATGAGGCTCTCGCCGCCATCAAGGCCGAAACGCTTGGTGCCCATGTATTTGACATGGAGGAACTTCTCGAAACCTTCAGCCTCGACCAGCTTGTTGAGAATGGCTTTACGGCCGTTCTTGGTAAACTGGATTTCCTTGCCAAACCCTTCGATGCGCTCCTTGAGCCAAGCAGCTTCGTCAGGGTTGGAGATGTGCATGTATTGCAGCGCGAATGTACCGCAATATGTGCGCTTCACGATCTCTACGATCTGGCGCAGGGTCGCGATTTGAAGGCCGAGCACATTGTCGATGAAAATCGGGCGATCCATGTCGGCATCGGTGAAGCCGTAGGATTTTGGATCAAGCTCTGGGTGCTTTGTGTCTTCACGCATACCAAGCGGATCGAGATCAGCGGCGAGGTGGCCACGGATACGATAAGCACGGATCAGCATAAGTGCGCGAACGGAATCAAGAACAGCGCGTTTCACTTGCTCGTCCGAAACATACGCGCCTTTTTCGGCGGCCTTTTCTTTGATCTTCTTGCCCGCAGCTTCGGGCTCTGTGCCCCACTGACCATCAAGAGCGGCGGTTAGCTCGTCGTTTGGAACAGGCGGCCAGTCATTGCGCGCCCAGCTTGGGCCAGCCGCTTCGGCAACCACGTCGCTGTCCAGATCGCCAAGAGCCGCAAAATACTCCTGCCACGCCGCATCAACTGCGTTGGGGTCATTGGCATATTGAGCGTAGAGCTGCTCGATATACTCCGCGTTGTGCCCTTGCAGGAAGGACGACGCGTGGAATTGTTCGTTGTTTGACTGGTCGGTCATTGGGGGGCCTCATTCGGGTTGGGACCGTAAGTATTCGGGTTTGGATCAGAGGGGCGTGTCAGCCACCAGATCACAAGAAGCGGGGCGAAAATGCCAATCACAAGTGCGGGAAACAGGATCGCGAGGGACACAGCGCCGAGAGCCGTGGCAAGGCCGCCCAGTCCGAGCGTGCCGCCGGTAAACGCGATGGTTCCGGCAGAGAAGGACAGGAACAGGCCGATGCCAATCATGGCGATCAGCGGGAAAAACAGATACAGGCCGGAGCGTCCGCTGTCGTGCATGCGCCGCCAACCGACCGCGAGAAGCGGGATCATAGTTGCGAGCGAAAACAGGCGGCCGAGCGGGCCGTTGTCGTGAACTTCGGTGGTTGTTGTGTGGGATGCATCATCGGTGGTGATGGTAAGATCAACGCCAAAGAAGGTTACATCCAGCACCGTTGTCACGATATTGCCGAGAATAATAAAAAGGAAAAAATACCAATACTCCGGACGAGAGGCCCGTCCGGAGAAAGTAACGTATTTCTGAAAACACGTCTTTATGGATTGGGTAAAGCTCATTGATCGGCCTCCACAGGGCAGGGACCATATTCGTACTCTCCAGGCTCGGACGGAGCAAACCCCCAGAGAAAAATAATCAGCAGTGCGACGGCAGATAGGATTGTAGCAGGAAGCCCTGTAAGGAAACCCACAATCAGGGCAAGAGGAATTGAAGCGTAGGCAACTAAGCTAGATAGAGTTGCCGCAATGGTCGGCGCAAGGAACGCGCAGAAGACTGCAATCCAAGCGAAGTAGCTGGGATACCCAATGTCGTGGACCCGCCGCGTCAGCATAACCAAAAGCGGCAAAACACAAAGCCAACCGACAATGCTGCTTGCCAGTCTTGGGCCATAATCCGTGACCTGACGTACTTCGACGCTTATTTCACCTGTGAGCAGACTCTTTGAAGTTGTTGTCTCCTCATAAATTTCAGGCCCGAGCACTAACAGATCGAAGGCCAGTGCCGCACACATGGCCAGTAAAATTGGGCCTACGACACGCCAGTAGGATTTGCGGCCAGAACGACCCGCAAAGATAGCGCCAAGCTTACGCTGTGGTGCGGCAGTGTCAGTCATGCCTCGTTTCCTGCTAATTCATTAACGAATGATTTGCGCGATCCGCCCCGACCTACCGAAGGCGAGCCTCCGGTTGATCGAGCAGGCGCATCGCACCTGCCCTCGGGTATGGCGCCGCGTACAGCGCTATGTGCGGATCGCAGCATGTGCATTAACCGAGCTCAATCGCTTTGATCACGGCTTCGCCAAGGGTGGCGGGGCTGTCGGCGACAACGATACCAGCGGATTTCATCGCTTCGATCTTGTCTTCGGCACCGCCTTTACCACCGGCAACGATCGCACCGGCGTGGCCCATGCGACGGCCTGGAGGGGCTGTGCGGCCAGCGATAAAGCCAGCGGTTGGCTTCCAGCGGCCTTTTTTCTTCTGCTCGGCGAGGAATTCAGCAGCTTCTTCTTCTGCGGAGCCACCGATTTCACCGATCATGATGATGGACTGTGTTTCGTCGTCATCAAGGAACATGTCGAGCACGTCGATGTGCTCTGTGCCTTTGATCGGGTCGCCGCCGATGCCAACAGCCGAGGACTGGCCGAGGCCAAGGTCGGTTGTTTGCTTTACGGCCTCATATGTGAGGGTGCCGGAGCGCGAAACCACACCACAGGAGCCACGTTTGTGAATGTGGCCAGGCATGATGCCGATTTTGCAGGCGTCAGGTGTAATCACGCCGGGGCAGTTTGGCCCAATGAGGCGGGATTTGGAGCCTTCAAGCGCGCGCTGAACACGCATCATGTCGAGCACAGGGATGCCTTCGGTGATACAGATGATGAGTTCCATCTCTGCGTCGATGGCCTCGAGGATCGAGTCCGCCGCGAAGGGGGGCGGAACATAGATCACGGACGCATTGGCTTCGGTCACGTGCTTGGCTTCGTGAACGGAGTTGAACACAGGCAGGTTCAGGTGGGTTTGACCGCCTTTGCCCGGTGTTACGCCGCCAACCATCTTGGTGCCGTAAGCAATAGCCTGTTCGGTGTGGAATGTGCCCTGCGAACCGGTGAGGCCCTGACAGATCACTTTTGTGTTTTCGTCTACGAGTACTGCCATGATCCTAGCCCTTCACCGCTTTAACAATTTTTTCGGCGCCGTCTTTGAGATCGTCGGCGGCAATCACGTCAACGTCGGAGTTGTTGATGATGGCTTTGCCTTCTTCAACGTTGGTTCCTTCTAGACGTACAACCAGCGGCACCTTGAGGCCCACTTCTTTCACCGCAGCGATCACACCTTCGGCGATCACGTCACAGCGCATAATCCCGCCAAAGATATTCACGAGGATGCCTTTAACGTTTGGATCGGAGGTGATGATCTTGAACGCTTCGGTCACTTTCTCTTTGGTTGCGCCGCCGCCTACGTCGAGGAAGTTGGCAGGCTCGGCACCGTAAAGTTTGATGATGTCCATGGTTGCCATGGCAAGGCCCGCGCCGTTGACCATACAGCCGATTTCACCGTCGAGCGCGATGTAGTTGAGGTCGTATTTGCTGGCCTCAAGCTCTTTTGGGTCTTCTTCGGTGTCGTCGCGCAGGGCGGCGATGTCGGAATGACGGTAAAGTGCGTTGCCGTCGAAGGAGACTTTGGCGTCGAGCACCTTGAGATCGCCTTTGTCGGTCACGATCAGCGGGTTGATCTCGAGCATCTCCATGTCTTTTTCGAGGAATGCTTTGTAGAGCAGACCCATCAGCGCAACGCACTGCTTGACCTGCGCACCTTTGAGACCGAGCGCAAATGCGATGCGGCGACCGTGGAAGCCTTGGTACCCTGTTGCCGGATCAACCGAGAAGGAGAGGATCTTCTCTGGTGTTGCTGCCGCAACTTCTTCGATGTCCATGCCGCCCTCTGTGGAGCAAACGAAAGACACGCGGGAAGTTTGGCGATCAACGAGCAATGCGAGGTAGAGTTCGGTTTCGATGCCGGAACCGTCCTCGATATAGATGCGGTTCACTTGCTTACCAGCAGGGCCGGTTTGATGTGTGACCAATGTACGGCCCAGCATCGCTTTGGCGTGCTCTGCGGCTTCCTCAACGGATTTCGCAAGACGCACACCGCCTGCTTCGCCCGCTGCTGCTTCTTTGAATTTCCCTTTGCCGCGACCACCTGCGTGGATCTGCGCTTTAACAACCCAAAGCGGGCCGTCCATTTCGCCAGCGGCGGTTTTCGCGTCTTCGGCCTTGAGTACAACACGCCCGTCCGAAACAGGTGCGCCGTAGCTGCGAAGTAGCGCCTTCGCCTGATATTCATGAATGTTCACGAAAAAATCCTATCTACTACTGCGTTCTTTTCCACGTAAACACGCATATAGGTCGTAAACAAACGGATTTCATACAGTGGTGGCGGATTTTGGCTGATTTAGCCGATTTTGTGATCACAGCCCCAAATAGTGTGATCACAAAACGTGAAATACCCGAATCGCAGCGCCTAAAATGTTAGCGCTCCCTTAAGAATAAGGGGTTCGGGGCGGGAAACGAAAAAGGGCCGGAAAACTCCGGCCCAGTTTCAATAGATTTCAAGCAAGGCTTAGCCAAGCGAAGGATCGATTTCCTTACAAGCTTTCACGAGGCCTTTTACCGCGTCGACAGAGTTGTCGAACATGGCTTGCTCTTCTTTGTTCATCTTGATGTCTACAACGCGCTCGATGCCACCGGCGCCGATTACGGTTGGAACACCCACATACATACCTTCGAGGCCGAGAGCGCCGTCAACATAGGCTGCGCAAGGCAGAACGCGCTTCTGGTCTTTGAGGTAGGCTTCGGCCATTTCGATTGCCGATGTGGCCGGTGCGTAGAAAGCGGAGCCTGTTTTCAGCAGGCCAACGATTTCGGCGCCACCGTCGCGGGTACGCTGGATGATCGCGTCGAGCTTCTCTTGTGTGGTCCAGCCCATTTTCACGAGGTCTGGAAGCGGGATGCCTGCAACAGTCGAGTACCGTGCGAGCGGCACCATTGTGTCGCCGTGGCCGCCGAGAACAAACGCTGTGACGTCTTTCATAGAAACGTCGAACTCGGATGCGAGGAAGTGGCGGAAGCGTGCGGAGTCAAGAACGCCAGCCATGCCGCAAACTTTCTCGTGCGGAAGGCCGGAGAATTCGCGCAGCGCCCAAACCATCGCATCAAGCGGGTTGGTGATGCAGATCACGAATGCGTTCGGTGCGTGCTTTGCAATGCCTTCGCCGACGGATTTCATCACCTTGAGGTTGATGCCGAGCAGGTCGTCGCGGCTCATGCCGGGTTTACGTGCAACACCAGCGGTCACGATGCAAACATCCGCGCCAGCGATATCAGCGTAATCGGTTGTGCCCGACATAGTAGCGTCAAACCCTTCGGAAGGGCCGGACTCCGCGATGTCGAGGGCTTTGCCCTGAGGGATGCCGTCTGCGATGTCAAAGAGGACGACGTCGCCCAATTCTTTCATTGCGGCGAGGTGTGCGAGCGTGCCGCCGATTTGTCCCGAGCCGATTAACGCGATTTTGGGTCTGGCCATGAATTTGATCCTTGGTCTGTTATGTCCACGAGTTTCCCTAGCCATTTGCGGCGCGTCACGCAAGTGCGCTGCACTGCGGCGCGTCTGTGGAAAAGGGGTTACGTTAGCGCTATCGAACGTATAATGGTGTTGGGAATTACCAATAAAACACCGCGCTACAGGGCAGTTACACCATGGAATTCGATCTGGTTTTTTTCGCGTTTGCCATTCCGGCTGTGCTGTTTGCGGGTATATCCAAAGGTGGTTTCGGGAGCGGCGCGGCCTTTGCGGCGACCCCGTTTTTGGCCCTGATTCTCGAGCCGGGGCAAGCGGTTGGATTGATGCTGCCACTGCTTATGCTGATGGATATCGGTGCACTTAAGGCGTTCTGGAAGCAGTGGAATTGGGACGATGCCAAACTGATGATCCTTGGCTCGCTTCCCGGCATCCTGCTCGGCGCAGCGCTTTATAGTGTGGCTAATCCCGATGTGTTCAAGTTCTTGATTGGTCTCGTGGCGGTCGGGTTTGTGGCATATACCGCAGCGCGATCAAGCGGGCTTTTGAAGACGGCGGAGAAGCCCTTGCCGCGTGCAGCGGGGGCGATTGCAGGGGCGGTTGCGGGCTTTACAAGTTTCATTAGCCACGCGGGTGGGCCCCCTGCGGCGGTTTATCTTTTGTCGAAAAAGATGAGCAAAACTGAGTTTCAGGCCACAACAGTGATCATTTTTTGGGCGATCAACCTTATTAAGTTTGTGCCTTACCTGATGCTCGGCATCTTCAGCAAAGAAACCGCGATTGCGAATGTCTTGCTTGCACCCGTTGCGTTTCTTGGCGTGTATCTCGGGGTTATCGGGCATCGCAAAATGCCTGAAACTTGGTTCTTCCGTCTGACATATGCGTTTTTGCTGATTACGGGCTGTAAGCTGATTTGGGAAAGCCTCACCTAGGGCGGCTTTGCGGCGGGTGTGACGCGGCGAAAATTGCCGAGGCGGCGGATTTTTCTGCGTTGCGGCAAAAATAGCCTTGCCATTTTGGTGCGAATTGGGGATTGTTTGCGCAATATTATTGCGAGGACGATTGATGTCAGACACCATCCCCCCCAAACTTGTGCGCTCTGTTCTTTATATTCCGGCGTCCAAACCGCGCGCGCTTGAAAAGGCCAAGGGGCTGCCTGCGGATGCGATTATCTTTGATCTAGAAGACGCTGTTTCGCCCGAAGAGAAAGTTGCTGCGCGCGCAACGCTTGCCGATGCACTCAAATTGGGCGGCTATGGAGAGCGGCTCAAGGTCGTGCGGGTGAATGGCGCGGACTCCGAGTGGGGGGCTGCAGATTTGGCGGCTCTCAAAGGGCTCGCGTTTGATGCGGTGCTGCTTCCCAAGGTTCAAACGGCGGACGATGTTGCAGCGGCGCGGAAGGTGCTTCCGGAGGTGCCGGTTTGGGCGATGATCGAAACTCCGCTTGGGGTGCTCAACGCGGCCGAAATCGCCGCTCATCCCGCGCTTGAAGCATTTGTCATGGGGACGAACGATCTTGCCAAAGAGCTCAACTGCCGTTTCCGCGCAGATCGTTTGCCGCTGATGGGGGCGCTTCAATCCTCGCTTTTGGCGGCGCGGGCGCATGGGGTTATTGCGATCGACGGTGTGTTCAACGCATTCAAAGATGACGAGGGCCTTGCCGCGGAGTGCGAGCAGGGGCGCGACCTTGGTTTTGATGGAAAAACAGTGATCCACCCCGCCCAAATTGCAACCGCCAACGCTGTCTTTTCCCCGAGCGAAGAGGCCATCGACCTTGCGAAACGCCAGATCGCGGCGTTTGACGCGGCCAAAGCAGAGGGGCAGGGCGTTGCCGTTCTGGATGGCAAGATTGTAGAGAACCTGCACGTTGCCACAGCCCGCGATATCCTCGCCAGGGCAAAGGCCATTGCGGAGCGCACGGAATAGGGGCAATGTGAACGAGATTCACATTGGGAGGTTTTTATGATCTGGCTTTTTCTCGGCGTTCTACTCTGGATGGACGCGCATATGTTCAAACGGATTTTGCCACAGGTGCGCGAACGCATGGGCAATGCTGGCAAGGGCGTTGTGGCAGGCACGCTCTTATTGAGTATCGTGCTGATGGTGATCGGCTACCGCAGCGCGGAGGTTATTCCGGTTTATACGCCGATGGCGGGGATGGGGCACCTGAACAATCTGCTCATGCTCTTTTCTATTTTCCTGCTTGGTGCAGGAAGCGCTCCGGGCGTTGTGCGGACCAAGATCCGCCATCCAATGTTGACAGGTGTGATTGTTTGGGCGGTTGCGCATTTGCTGGTCAATGGCGATCTGGCCTCGATCATCCTATTCGGTGGTTTGGGTCTCTGGGCCATTGCACAGATGCTGCTTATCAATCATGCAGAGGGCGCTTGGCAACGCCCTGAAGCGGGCACTTGGGCCAGAGATTTGCGCGTCGCGGTAATTGCGATCGTGCTCTATGCGGTCATTGCCGGCATTCACACTTGGCTAGGATATAGCCCATTTCTAGGAACCTACGGATGAAACTTTACCGACTACTCACAGAAGACGATACATCCGCATTTTGCCACAAGGTAACAGATGCGTTGAACAAGGGTTGGGAACTGCATGGCTCTCCCTCTTACGCCTTTGATCAGGCCAATGGCGTCATGCGGTGCGCGCAAGCCGTAATCAAAGAGGCCGAAGGCACATACACACCTGAAACCAAACTGGGCCAGCACTGATGAAAACCAACGCGGGGCGCTTTTTCGAGGATTTTGCCGTTGGGCAAGAGATTATCCACGCTGTGCCCCGCACGCTCTCTGGCGGGGAGCGCGCGCTGTATCACGCGCTTTATCCCGCGTGCCATGCGATCCATTCGTCCGATGAGTTTGCCCGAAGCTCCGGATTGCCCGAAGCACCGCTTGATGGGCTCATCGGTTTTCATACGGTGTTTGGCAAAACGGTGCCTGACATTTCGCTAAATGCGGTTGCCAATCTTGGATATGCGGAGGGGCGTTTCTTAAAGCCGATTTATGCGGGTGACACGCTTCGGTCTGTCAGCGAAGTGATTGGCGTTAAGCAAAACAGCAACGGCAAATCCGGTGTTGTCTGGGTGCGGACCACGGGGTTGAACCAGCGAGATGAGGCGGTTTTAAGCTATGTGCGCTGGGTAATGGTTAAAAAGCGTGACGTCGGCTCAGAGGCGCCAGAGACCGTAATTCCAAAGCTTAATCCTGTCGTGGCGGCGGACGACTTACCCGTTCCAAAGGGATTGAATTTTAGCGGTTATGATTTTGACCTAGCCGGAGAGCCGCATCGGTTTGCAGATTACGAAGCTGGCGAGATCATCGACCATGTAGACGGCGTAACCATCGAGGAAGCCGAGCATATGATGGCCACCCGCCTTTGGCAGAACACGGCCAAGGTGCATTTCGATACGCGGCAGCGCCCAGACGGGCGGCGGCTTATCTATGGTGGGCATGTTATGTCTCTTGCGCGGGCGCTGTCATTCAATGGATTGGCCAACGCGCAACTCATCGTCGCGATCAATGGCGGATCCCACGCGAACCCCTGTTTTGCGGGTGATACGGTCACTGCGTGGAGCGAGGTGTTGGACAAGGCGGAGGTTGGCGCGCCGGGTGTTGGCGCTTTGCGGTTGCGGCTCGTGGCGAGCAAGGGTGGAGCGGTTGGTGCGTTGAAAGACGGTGTGGGGAAATACAATCCCGACGTTCTGCTTGATTTGGATTACTGGGCCTTCGTTCCGGTCTAGGGCAGGTCGCGGCAACCCGAAATCTAGCCAAACCGGCACAATCCTTAGAGATTCTCTTATCTTCGCAAAAGTAGCGAATTGTTACTTTATTTGTGATCACGGGGTTGCAAGCTGTGATCACATCCTGGGGTTTATCGCTAACTTGCGGCAATTTTCCCGCGATTTTACGCGCTCAAAGAGTGACAGCTTCGATTTTTCCGCTATTAGTGGCATAAACATACCAAAGGCATCACATCCTGAAAGGGAGTCCCCATGGCAGATCCAAAGCAGAGCGCGCGGCCGCTCTCTCCGCATCTCACCGTCTATCGCTGGCAGATAACCGCGATCTCTTCGATCCTGACGCGGATCACAGGAAACGCATTGCTGGCGTCATTCGTGCTTGGGGTCTGGTGGCTTTTCGCAGCGGCGAGCGGGCCGGAGTATTTCGACTTCGTCAATGGCATCCTGACCTGCTGGGTTGGTGACATCATCATGACGCTCTCGGTGCTGGGCATTTGGTATCACTTCCTCGCTGGTTTGCGGCATCTCTATTATGATGCGGGCAAGGGGCTTGATATTCCGACCGCCGAGAAGCTGGGCTGGGCCTGTGTGATTGGCTCTGTCGTTCTGACCATTCTGACAATCGTGATCGTCTAAGGGGGCCGAGATGCGTTATATTACAGATCGTAAACGGGCCGAAGGCCGCGGTGCATCGGGCACAGGAACCTATGACCATTGGTACATGCAGGTAAGCGCCGTTGGCCTTGCTGTTTTGACCCCGTTCTTTGTTTACATTTTCGGCAGCGCGCTAGGCGGTACTTATGAAGAGGTGATCGCCACGTTCTCGCGCCCCATCCCTGCGATTATCACAGGCTTGATGCTTGTCTTTGGTCTTCAGCACTTCCGCAAAGGGGCGCAGATGATGATCGAGGATTACCTGCGGGGCTTTGCCAAAAAATTCTGGATCGTGACGGTGATCCTTTTCTCTTACGGGGTAATGGCCGCTGGCCTGTTCTCCCTCGCCAAAATCGCGCTTTAAGGAGCTGGCTCCATGACTGCATATGAATATGAAACCCACGACTATGATGTAGTTGTTGTTGGTGCCGGCGGTGCCGGTTTGCGGGCGACACTCGGAATGGCGGAGCAGGGGCTGCGTACGGCCTGTGTGACCAAGGTTTTCCCAACACGTAGCCACACTGTTGCTGCGCAAGGCGGGATTGCGGCATCGCTGTCGAACATGGGCCCCGATAACTGGCAGTGGCATATGTATGACACGGTCAAAGGGTCGGACTGGCTCGGTGATACGGATGCGATGGAATACCTCGCTCGTGAAGCGCCCAAGGCGGTCTATGAGCTTGAGCATTACGGCGTGCCATTTTCGCGCACCGAAGAGGGCAAGATTTACCAGCGCCCCTTCGGCGGCCACACAACCGAATTCGGCGAAGGCCCCCCCGTGCAACGGACGTGCGCCGCTGCCGACCGGACAGGCCACGCCATCCTTCACACGCTTTACGGCCAGAGCCTCAAGCACAATGCGGAGTTCTTTATCGAGTACTTCGCGATTGATCTCATCATGTCCGAAGATGGCGAATGTCAGGGCGTGGTTTGCTGGAAGCTCGACGATGGGACAATCCACGTCTTTAACGCCAAGATGACCGTACTGGCCACCGGTGGTTACGGCCGCGCCTATTTCAGCGCCACATCGGCCCACACCTGTACGGGTGATGGCGGCGGTATGGTGGCTCGGGCTGGCCTCGCGCTGCAGGATATGGAATTCGTGCAGTTCCACCCGACCGGCATTTACGGCTCCGGCTGTCTGATTACTGAAGGTGCGCGCGGCGAAGGTGGTTATCTCACCAACTCTGAGGGCGAACGCTTTATGGAGCGATACGCGCCGACCTACAAAGACCTCGCGCCACGCGACTATGTGAGCCGGTCGATGACCATGGAAATCCGTGAAGGCCGCGGTGTGGGCGAGGGGAAAGATCACATCCACCTCAACCTGAGCCACCTCCCGGCGGAAGCCTTGGCCGAACGCCTTCCTGGTATTTCGGAAAGCGCCAAGATTTTCGCGGGCGTTGACGTGACCAAGGAGCCAATCCCCGTCATTCCGACCGTGCACTACAACATGGGCGGTATTCCGACGAACTACTTCGGCGAAGTGCTGAACCCGACCAAGAAAGACCCCAACGCCGTTGTGCCGGGCCTGATGGCTGTGGGTGAAGCGGGCTGTGCTTCGGTGCATGGCGCGAACCGTCTTGGTTCGAACTCGCTCATCGACCTCGTGGTGTTCGGTCGTGCCGCTGCTATCCGCGCCGGTTCCGTTGTTGATGCCGAAGCGCCGAACCCTGTGCTGAATCAAACATCGGTTGATGCCGCGCTTGATCGTTTCGACGGGCTGCGCCACGCGAAGGGCAATGTCGCCACCGCCGAGTTGCGCCTGGAGATGCAGAAAACCATGCAAGCCGACGCCGCTGTATTCCGTACCGATAAAACCCTCGCAGAGGGTGTTGAGAAGATGACGGTAATCGCAGGCAAGGTGGATGACCTCAAAGTCACAGACCGTAGCCTCGTGTGGAACAGCGACCTTATGGAAACGCTGGAACTGACCAACCTCTTGCCAAACGCGATGGCAACGATTGTTGGCGCCGAAGCCCGTAAGGAAAGCCGCGGCGCGCACGCGCATGAAGATTATTCCGAGCGCGATGACGAAAACTGGCGTGTCCACACCATCAGCCGCGTGGATGGCAACAAGGTCGATCTGAGCTATCGTCCTGTTGTTGTTGATCCGCTGACGACCGAAAAAGAGGGTGGTATTTCGCTCAAGAAAATCGCCCCTAAAGCGCGGACGTTCTAGGTGTGTTGATGATGAAGCGCTTCACAGAAGACCGGATCAACCTTGCCCCCATGGGCGAGGTTTGTGACACCGACAAAGATTACAGGCGTTAGGAGTCTGAAATGGTTGAACTCGTATTACCGAAAAATTCTAAAATTAAAGTAGGGAAAACGTGGCCAAAGCCCGAGGGCGCGACGAATGTGCGCAAGTTCCAGATTTATCGCTGGAATCCTGATGATGGCAAAAACCCCCAGATCGACACCTACTTCGTCGACATGGACACCTGTGGTCCAATGATTTTGGATGCGCTGATCAAGATCAAGAACGAGATTGATCCAACGTTGACTTTCCGCCGGTCCTGCCGTGAAGGGATTTGTGGCTCCTGCGCGATGAATGTAGGCGGTGTGAACACGCTGGCCTGTATCTATGGCATGGACGAGGTGAAGGGTGACGTTAAGATTTATCCGCTGCCGCATATGGAAGTGGTGAAGGATCTGATCCCTGACCTCACCCATTTCTACGCGCAGCACGCATCGATCATGCCGTGGCTCGAAACCAAGACAAACCGCCCTGCGAAAGAGTGGAAACAGTCTATTGAGGACCGCAAAAAGCTTGATGGCCTCTATGAGTGTGTGATGTGCGCGAGCTGCTCCACATCTTGCCCAAGCTATTGGTGGAACAGCGATAAGTATCTCGGCCCTGCGGCGCTTCTTCATGCGTATCGCTGGATTATCGACAGCCGCGATGAAGCAACCGGCGAGCGTCTGGACGATCTTGAAGATCCATTCAAGCTCTACCGTTGCCACACGATCATGAACTGCGCCAAGACCTGTCCGAAGGGTCTGAACCCCGCAGAGGCGATCAGCCACATTAAGAAAATGATGGTCGAGCGCGCAGTCTAAGGCACGCACATTTTAACGGAAAAGCCCCGCCATTTGGTTGGGGCTTTTTTGTTGGGGGCGTGTCAGTCAACGCAGATGCGTTCAAGCCGCCCTTTGCGTTTGACGATATTTTTGTAATCCCATTGAACCAACGGCGCTTCCGCCAGCCATGCTCGCAATAGGTCATGGTCGATCTCCTGCGCATCAGTAAAGCGCGCTTCTGCTGCTTTGAACTTTCCCTCAGGTGCAAGGCCACGCGCCTCGAAGGATTGTCCGCTCCAAAACAACAGCCGCACGCAATGTTTGAGCTTGCTGTAGCCGACGATCGGGTTACCTTCCAGAAACCAGACCGGATGGGCATGCCATATTTTGCTTTCGGCAAGTGGGAGAGCCGCGTCGATTTCGGCGCGAAGCGCATCGCAAATCTTCTTATCTTCTGGAGATTGTGCGGCGTGATAATCGGAGATCGTCCTATGGGTCATGCGCCCAAAATAGCAGATGAATGCGCCGATTCAAAAAACATCACCACTCTGATTTGCTTTTTGCGTCACAACACCCTAGATGAATCAGCATGGGCATGCGCACGGCGCGGCCACGACATCCAATGTGTTTTTTGGCATATGAGGGCGGAATTATGGGTAAGAATACGCGAAAATTTGCGCTTTTCTAGGACGGGGATTGCCGCCTGAATCCGACGTTGCTCGTTGTATTTCAACGAGTTACGAGCCTCTCTCTCATGCTGATGAAAAAACTTTGAAGTCGCGCAGCAAAAAACTGTTGATTTTGAAAACGATTCATCACAAATACCGCTTCTAGACGCCAACGCACGCGCCTCTGTCCCAAGGGTTTCATCCCCCATGGTTACGTAGCGACGGTAACGTCTCTGAATGGAAGTGAGCGGTCATATATGGCCGGGTCTGTTGGAGATGACCATGAACGCATACGTAACCGAGTTTTCGGTCCCTGAATCCTTTTCGCCTGTTCACCGAGCAGAGCAGTATATCCGTAACACCCGTTTTGACCGCCCCACGCTCGTGGTGGACCTAGAGCAGGTTGCCGCCCAGTATGATGCGCTCAAAGCTGGCCTTGGACGGGCCGCCATGCACTATGCGGTAAAGGCAAACCCAGCTCCGGAGATCATTGCGAAACTGGCGGAAATGGGGTCGAACTTCGATGCGGCCTCCCGTGCGGAAATCGAGTTGTGCCTGTCGCAAGGCGCGCCTGCGGAGCGGATTTCCTTTGGTAACACCATCAAGCGCGTGTCCGACATTGCATTTGCGTATCAAGTTGGCGTGCGTCTCTTTGCGGTCGATGCCGAAGAAGAGATGCACAAGATCGCCGAAAACGCACCGGGGGCGGATGTATTCGTTCGCGTGATCGTTGAGAATTGCGATGCGGATTGGCCGCTCACCCGCAAGTTCGGTTGCGCGCGCGATAAGGTGCTGCACCTGCTGGAACTTGCTGGTTCGCTTGGTCTGAACGCAAAGGGGCTGTCGTTTCATGTTGGATCGCAAACGCGCCAAGCTGCGATGTGGGAAAACACGCTCGATCAGGTTGCTGCGATTTGGCAAGACGCAAAAGAGGCAGGGTTTGATCTGTCTCTGCTTAACATCGGTGGCGGCTTCCCTGCGTTCTACGGCGACGAGATCCAAGGGCCGACTGATTATGCACGCGCCGTGATGGCGCAGGTTCAAGCGCGGTTTGGTGATGTTCCTGAGCTTATCGCAGAGCCTGGTCGTGGGCTTGTTGCCGAAGCGGGGATGATCGCTGCCGAAGTTGTATTGGTCTCGCGGAAGTCTGAAAATGATCTGAGCCGCTGGGTTTACCTTGATATCGGCAAGTTCTCTGGCTTGGCCGAAACCATGGACGAGTGTATCCGCTATCAGTTCCTGACTGATCGCGACTACGAAGACACCGGCCCTTGCATCCTCGCTGGTCCAAGCTGTGACAGTGCCGATGTGCTTTATGAAAAGCGCCCTGTGCACCTGCCACTTGGCCTTAAATCGGGTGACCGGATTATCATCCCGTCCTGTGGGGCCTATACCTCAACCTATGCTTCCGTCGGGTTTAACGGCTTTCCGCCGCTCGATGTGGTTGTGCTACCGTAAATCGGGCAGTAGAGGCAAAAAGAAAAGCGGCGAAGGGCAACCTTCGCCGCTTTCGTTTTAAGAGGTAATTGGTTTACGCAAACGCCGCTTCGAGCGCGATTTCAACCATATCACCAAAGCTCTTCTCGCGGTCCTCGCTTGGCAGGGCTTCCCCTGTCAGCAGGTGGTCACTCACCGTAAGAACAGCAAGCGCGCGGCGGCCATAACGGGCGGCGAGATTATAAAGCTCGGCGGCTTCCATCTCGACGCCAAGAATCCCGTGACGCTGCATTTGCTCGTTCAAGTCCGGGCGTTCGTCATAGAACACGTCGCTTGAGTATATCCCACCAACATGGGTTGGGGTGCCTTTGGCTTCGGCCGCATCCGCAGCCGCTTTGAGCAAGCCATAGTCGGCGCACGGCGCGAAGTTGAGTTCCTTGAAAATCCCGCGCGAAGGGGTTGAGAGGGTGGAGGCGGTCATTGCGATGATCACATCACGCACCCCCACAGATTTCTGCATCCCGCCGCAAGAGCCAATACGGATCAGCGTTTGGGCGTTGTATTCGGAGATCAATTCATTCGCATAGATCGACAGGCTGGGCATCCCCATACCAGAGCCGTGTATTGTAACGCGGTTGCCTTTCCATGTACCGGTAAAGCCGAGCATTCCGCGCACCTCGTTCACGAGTTTTACATCGGACAGAAAGGTTTCGGCCGCCCATTTCGCGCGATAGGGATCGCCGGGCAGGAGGACAGTTTCGGCAATATCGCCGGGTTTTGCGCCAATATGGACAGTCATTGCGGGCCTCGCGTTTTTTGATCGGATGGACAATCACTGCACAAACCGAGGCCGAGTTGCAAGCGTTACTCCGCGGCGGCGCGGGCCGGATCAACGAGGGTCACGATGTCATGCATGATGCGATTGAGCTCGAAATCCTTGGGCGTGTAAATCCGAGCGACCCCCTTGTTGATAAGACGAGTTGCATCCTCGGCGGGGATAATGCCGCCTGCGATGATCGGGATATGCCCAAGCCCCGCGACATGCATCCGCTCAAGCAATTCCTCAATCAGCGGCACGTGGCTTCCCGACAGAATCGAAAGCCCAACAACATGCGGGTTCTCACGTTTTGCCGCGGCAACGATCTCTTCTGGCGTGAGGCGAATACCTTCGTAGCTAATATCCATGCCGCAATCGCGCGCGCGTGTGGCAATTTGCTCAGCCCCGTTTGAGTGGCCATCAAGACCGGGTTTGCCGACAAGCAGCTTCATCCGGCGGCCAAGATTCTGGCTCGCCACATCAACAGCAAGGCGAATGTCCTCCAGCCCCTCCGTCTGGTTTGACGGTGTTTTGCGCACACCGGTTGGCGCGCGATACTGGCCGAATACAGCGCGCACAACATCGCCCCATTCTCCCGTCGTTACTCCCGCTTTGGCACAGGCAATCGAGGCGGGCATGATGTTTTCTCCACTTTGAGCAGCGGCGCGCAGAGCGGCAAGCGCATTGGAAACCGCATTGGTATCACGGCTTTCACGGAAGGCATTGAGCCGCGCGATCTGGTCTTCTTCGGCGCCTGCGTCAGCTTCCATGATCGCACGGTCGCCGGTTGTGAGTGGGCTGTCGGCAGTTTCCGTCCAGCGGTTCACGCCAACAACGGTTGTTTCGCCTGTCTCGATCTTGGCTAAGCGTCTTGCGTTGCTTTCGACGAGCCGCGCTTTCATATATTCAATCGCCGCAATCGCGCCGCCCATGTCTTCGATCTGTGCAAGTTCTGCGCGCGCGCCGTCTTTGAGCGCTTCGACTTTGCGGGTTACGGCAGGGTTCTCGTCAAATAGGTCATCGAATTCCAGCAGGTCGGTTTCATAGGCCAGAATTTGCTGCATCCTAAGCGACCACTGCTGATCAAAGGGGCGGGGCAAGCCAAGCGCTTCGTTCCACGCCGGAAGTTGTACCGCGCGGGCGCGCGCATTTTTGCTTAGGGTTACGGCCAGCATTTCAAGAAGGATGCGGTATACGTTGTTCTCTGGCTGTTGTTCGGTCAGGCCAAGGCTGTTGACCTGAACACCATAACGGAAGCGGCGGTATTTCTCCTCCGTGATGCCGTAACGCTCGCGGGTAATCTCATCCCAAAGCTCAACAAAAGCGCGCATTTTGCACATCTCTGTAACGAAGCGAATGCCCGCGTTTACGAAGAAACTGATGCGGCCAACCATCTGAGGGAAATGCTCTGCTGGTGTTTTCTTGCGTAAGTCATCCAATACGGCAATTGCCGTGGCGAGGGCGAAGGCAAGCTCCTCCTCCGGCGTCGCGCCCGCTTCCTGAAGGTGGTAGGAGCACACATTCGTGGGGTTCCATTTCGGCAAATGCGTGCGCGTATAGGCGGCCACATCAGTAAGCATCCGCAGGCTCGGCTCCGGCGGGCAAACATAGGTACCGCGGCTTAGATATTCCTTGATGATATCGTTCTGCACGGTCCCTTTGAGTTGGGAAACATCCGCGCCTTGCTCTTCGGCGGTGGCAATATACAACGCCAGTAACCAAGGGGCCGTCGCGTTGATGGTCATCGAAGTGTTCATCTGCTCCAGCGGAATATCACGAAACAGAGCGCGCATATCACCGATGTGGTTGATCGGAACGCCGACTTTGCCAACCTCACCCCGCGCGAGCGCATGGTCGCTGTCATATCCTGTCTGGGTCGGCAGATCGAACGCAACCGAGAGTCCGGTCTGACCTTTGGCGAGGTTTTCACGATAAAGCGCATTAGACGCTTTGGCCGTGGAATGGCCTGCATAAGTGCGAAACAGCCATGGGCGGATCTGGTCTGGATTTGACATCTCGGAGTCGCCTTGCAATTAAATTTCTAGATGGGTCATATTCGCGTAATAAAATATCTCTGTCAATCGCTGCATTGCGGCATTAGCGGGTTTACTCCGAGGCAAGGGGCTGAAACCTTGGGCTGATGTTTCAAACCGTTGAAATTCCTGTCTGGGTAATCGTTATTGTCGCGCTATTGGCGGCGGTTGCGGCATTGGAACGGATCCTTGTACCGTCTGTACGATGGTTTTTTCGCCGCCGGATGGAGCGCGTTGTGGCGCGGCTCAACACACGGCTGGAGCGGCCGATCGAACCATTCAAGCTCGCGCGGCGCCATGACACAATCCAGCGGTTGATTTATTCCCCGCAGGTCTCCGAAGCGATTAACGAATATGCCGCAAGCGAAGGTGTTCCGGAAAACGTCGCGTTCGAGAATGCACAGCGTTACGCCAAAGAGATTGTGCCCTCATTTTCGGCAACAGCCTATTTCGGATTTGCGATCCGATTGGCACGGGTGATCTCGCGTTCGATCTACCGGATCAGGATCGGTTATTTCGACGAAGAGGCGCTCTCGAAAATTTCTCCTGAAGCAACGGTTGTGTTCGTGATGAACCACCGTTCCAACATGGATTATGTGCTTGTCACCTATCTCGCGGCAAAGCGTGCGGCTCTCTCATATGCCGTCGGCGAATGGGCAAGAGTCTGGCCGCTCCAAGGGCTGATCCGCTCTATGGGGGCTTATTTTATTAGGCGAAAGTCTTACAACGCGCTCTATCGCGGGGTGTTGGCGCGTTATGTTCAGATGGCCACCGAGGCGGGCGTAGCGCAAGCAGTATTCCCGGAAGGGCGGCTTTCGTTAACGGGCGGCGTCGGCGACGCGAAGCTTGGCATTTTGAGCTATGTGATCTCTGGCTACCACCCGCTGCGCGATCGGGATGTGGTTTTCGTTCCTGTGGCGCTTAACTATGACCGCGTTCTTGAAGATCGGGTACTCCGCGAGGCAGCGCATGGCGGGCGCAGCAAATTCAAATTCTCAGTTTGGCGAAGCTTTGGGTTCATGTTCCGACAGCTTCGTTTCATGCTTACCGGACGTTTCCACAGATTTGGATATGCAGCTGTGAGCTTTGGCGAGCCACTGTCCCTGCGGGCGTTTTCGCAAAGCCAGACTGGGAACCTCCCACCGCTTGTCGCCGAAGAGTTGATGACGCGCGTGCGGGCTGTTGTTCCGGCGGTTCCCGTTCCGATGGTTGCAACGATCTTTGAACAAGCAGAGCGCCCGCTTACGCACGATGATGTTGTCGAGCGATATGTGAAAATGCTCGATCTGCTGCGCTCAAACGGTGTTCATGTGCATGTGCCGCGCGATAACCCTGCTTATGGCGCGGAAGTTGGGCTACGGATGTTGAAGCTGCGCCGCTTCGTGTTGGAACAGGATGATGGCTTTGTAATTAGCCCAAAATCAGCTGAATTCGTTACATATTACGCTGAATCCATTGCGCATTTCTTTGAGGCGCCGGAGGTGTCGCCCTGATTATTCTGCAGCCGCTCGGTTATTAAATTACAAAAATTAATCAAAATGGGTTGCTTTGTTGCTCGCTCGATCTTACCACATAGGTAGGAGCGCTGATTCTGCGGCGCAGAAAACGAGGAGGAGCCCATGGCACTGGATCAAGACAACATTCGCGCGAATTATGATGCGCCGGTCAAAGATCTCTATGAGGTCGGCGAAATGCCACCGCTGGGCCACGTGCCAAAACAGATGTACGCGTGGGCCATTCGCCGCGAGCGGCACGGAGAGCCGGATCAATCCTTTCAGCTTGAAGTTGTGGATACGCCTGAAATCGGGAGTAACGATGTTCTTGTTCTCGTGATGGCGGCGGGCGTGAATTACAACGGTATCTGGGCGGGGCTTGGAATACCGATCAGCCCGTTTGATGTTCACAAAGCCGACTATCATATAGCCGGGTCTGATGCTTCGGGCATTGTTTGGGCCGTTGGCGATAGAGTTACGCGTTGGAAAGTTGGCGATGAGGTTGTGATCCATTGCAATCAGGATGATGGCGATGATGAGGAGTGCAATGGTGGTGATCCGATGTTTTCACCGAGCCAGCGTATCTGGGGCTACGAAACGCCTGACGGGAGTTTTGCTCAGTTTACCGGTGTGCAAGCGCAACAACTGATGCCGCGGCCAAAGCATCTCACTTGGGAGGAGAGTGCTTGTTATACTCTGACCTTGGCCACCGCATACCGAATGTTGTTTGGACACCATCCCCATGAGCTAAAGCCCGGCCAGAACGTGCTTGTTTGGGGTGCCTCAGGTGGCTTGGGGAGCTATGCGATCCAGTTGATCAATACCGCGGGGGCCAATGCAATCGGCGTGATTTCCGATGAGGATAAGCGGGATTTTGTACTCGGCCTTGGCGCTAAGGGCGTAATTAATCGCAAAGATTTCAAGTGTTGGGGGCAATTGCCTACGGTGAACAGCCCTGAATATAAGGAGTGGTTCGCCGAAGCGCGGAAGTTTGGCAAGGCGATCTGGGATATCACCGGTAAAGGCGTGAATGTTGACATGGTGTTTGAGCATCCGGGCGAAGCGACATTCCCAATTTCAACATTCGTTTGCAAAAAAGGCGGCATGGTTGTGATTTGCGCCGGTACCAGCGGATTTAACCTGACCATGGACGCGCGTTATGTCTGGATGAACCAGAAGCGCATTCAGGGAAGCCACTTTGCGCATCTGCAACAGGCGTCGGCTGCGAACCGTTTGATGATCGAGCGCCGTCTTGATCCGTGTATGAGCGAAGTTTTCGGTTGGGACGACATTCCACAGGCCCATGTGAAGATGCGTAAAAACGAGCACCAGCCCGGCAATATGGCGGTTCTGGTGCAGTCACCACGCGCCGGTTTGCGGACATTCGAAGATGCGCTGGAGGAGAGCATCGATCCCCGGCTTTCCTAACGTGCCCGTGACGGGAAGCCCTGAAAGGTCGCCAAAAATGGCGGCCTTTTTTGTGTAAAACAAGGTAAAACCACGAAAAAGCTAGACGAATAGCGCTAAAATTTGCCAGACTAAAATTCTCGCACTGGTTGTGTGGGGCAATCGTGTCGATCGTGGGGGATCTGAAATGACACATGACTGGGTTTTGTGCGTGCTGAATGACTTAAAGACATTCGCCGAGCGCAACAGGCTGCCTATTCTTGCGGAGAATTTGGAAGAAACGAAATTACATGCTGCGTTGGAACTGTCGCAGATTTCTGCCGTGGGGGCGGAGATCAAGGACAGCTATGATGCTCGCAAGCGGGTGGTAAAAGAAATGCGAGACCACTAGGCGCTTGCTCGCGCTTTCGGCTTCGCTCTTGTGATAATGTTGCTGGTCCTTACAAAAGGGCCGCTATATGGTCGCGTTATGAACGTACCCGCAGTTACTTTTTCGGATGATCAGGCCGAAGCTTACGATGCCGTCACCGAGCTTTTGCGCGGGGCAGGTGTTGATCTTGATGAAGCAATGATCACGCCGCTAAGTGGCGGAAAGCAAAAGGTTCTTGCGGTAATCGGCAAGGCCGGTTCAGGAAAAACCCTGCTTCTGGCGCAGCTGTATAAGGCGCTAGAGGACGCGGGCGTAGAGGTCGTTTCCGGCGACTATGAAAGCAAGAGCCGCAAAACCCGCCGTACCCTCGCAATTCTCGCGCCAACCAACAAAGCCGCGAGTGTTTTGCGTAACCGCGGCGTGCCGGCCACCACGATCCACCGCATTCTGTATACGCCGGTTTACGATCCGGAATACGAGAAGATTGCGCAATGGTTGGCGGGTGATTCAGAGAGGCCCGAAATCGAAGGGCTGACCGACGAAGCGCTTGATCGGGCTTATGCGTTTTACCAGATTCACAAGTCCATTCCAGGTGCGCTTGCGGCTGCGGGGCTGCGTGGCTCGGATTTCATTACCGGATGGAGCCGTCGGGATGATGAGCTGGATATCGGCTTTATTGATGAGTCCTCGATGCTTGATGACAAGCAGTTCGAAGATTTGAAAGAGATTTTTCCAACGCTGGTCTTGTTTGGCGATCCTGCGCAGTTGGCACCCGTGGGTCAATCTGGAACGATGGTTTTCGACAAGCTGAAAGAGCCGCAAGTCAAGACGCTTTCGCGCGTGCACCGCCAAACACAGGATAATCCGATCCTTGATTTGGCACATGCTTTGGGTGATCCGGAGCTGACGTTCGAGGGGTTCGAGCGCATGGTCGAGGAGGCCGCGCGCAAGGATGATCGCGTTGTTATGGCTCAACGGGTCGAAAGCGATTTGATGGCGCGTTCGCCGGTTTTGGTTTGGCGGAACGCAACGCGTGTACGGCTTATTCAGGCATTTAGAGGGGCCTTTGGTGCGCCAGCGGATGCGTTATTGCCAGGTGAGCCGCTGATTTGCGACGGGATTGAGTTGCCGGTCAAACACCGTAAGAAACGGATTGATCTTGAGGCGCGCGGGCTGATCAAGGGCGCGCAGGTTGTGTATCTTGGTCCGGGAAAGAAGCCGGGGTTTTCACGACTGCATGTAATTGGCGCGGAAGACCCGCAAGTGAGTGCGGCTTCGATTGTGAAGATCGAATTCCCAGACGAGGAAGAGCCGTTTATCCCCTATGCCGCGCGCATGGGGGCGGCGTTTTTGCACGGCGCGGCGGTTACGATTCACAAGGCGCAGGGATCGCAGTGGGAGCAGGTGCAGGTCTTTGCGCCGGATTTGTATGCAGCAGCGCGCATGGGGCGGATCGAGGCAGGGCATCCCCTGTGGAAACGGCTTGCCTATGTGGCGATTACGCGGGCTGAGAAGCGGCTGCATTGGGTTGTGCGCAACCGTCTTGCGCGGCCATCTGGCCCGCTGGTGACGGATGATTTGCGGGCGACGCCAGCGCCGCTTTCGCTCACGCTAGAGAATGAGGAGAACCAAGCATGAAGTCTATTATCATAACCGGTGCGAGCGGTGGCTTGGGCGCGGCAACGGCACGGCTGTTCCTAGAAAAGGGATGGCGCGTTGGCCTTTTGGCGCGCAACAAAGACAAGCTAGAAGCGCTTGCGGACGGACATGAACGGGCCGTTGTATTGCCATGTGATGTTACCGATGAAGGCTCCATTGAGCGGGCTTTCGCGGCGTTTGACAGGCCACTTGATGCTCTTTTCAACAACGCGGGTACGTTTGGAAAGCAGGCTTTGATTGACGAGATCACGGTGGCCGAGTGGCGCCATACCGTGGACGTGAATTTGACGGGGATGTTCCTCGCTGCGCGCGCTGCTTTCACGCGGATGCGTACGCAAGATCCGACAGGTGGAAGAATTATCAACAACGGCTCGATTTCGGCGCATACACCAAGACCACAAACCGTTGGCTATACAGCTACGAAACATGCGGTAACTGGCTTGACGAAAACGCTGGCGCTCGACGGGCGTCCGTTTCAGATCGCTTGTGGGCAAATTGACATCGGAAACGCAGCAAGTGCCATGACCGAGTCCATGTCGGCAGGCGTACCGCAGGCTGATGGGAGTATCGCGCCAGAGCCAGTGATGAGTTCGGATCACGTAGCCGAAGCTGTATTGCATATGGCCGAACTGCCGTTGTCGGCCAACATACTCAACATGACCGTGATGGCCACGAATATGCCATTTGTCGGGCGGGGATAACGCGGTTTAGGAGTTGAGATACCGGCGGAAGAACGCACTCGCGCCCCAGCCCGCAACAATCGCGATAAACAGCGACAGGATGCCGTAAACCAGCGGCATTTCATGGGCGAGATTAAAGAGCCAGCGTTCAAGTCCGACCTTGCTCACGTCTAATTCGGTTACATATTCACCCACAACGCTGCCCCCACGTACCAAGAGAAAACGGGCGTTATAGTCCCCCTCGGTTAGGTTGGCGGGGAGGGCGATCGAGGTGCGAAACAACGTGTCCTCGGATAGCTCAACACCGTTCTCAAGCGTTTGGTAGAGGCCCTTGTCTTCGCGGATACGGATGAGTGCTTCGGTAAAGTTCTCAGAATCCGTAATTGTTGCGGGTGCACCGACTGAGCGGATTACATTCTCAATGCTCACTTTGTGGCGCAGGTCTTCTGTGTTGGTGAGAATGTCGTCTAACGGGCGGGTCGAAGCGACGGCATAGAAACTTGGAGCGGCGTCAACTTCGACCGCGTCAGTGTTGACCCAAATGCCGACACGCTTGTCCTTGCGGCGCACCATAACCGGCGACATCGGACCAGAAACCGTGATGATCACGTCGAGCGGATCACCTTCAGGCGGAGGGGCAATGCGTTTGACAGCGCCGAAAATCAGAATCTCGGAACCGTCGAAATTCGCAGTGATCGCAACACGATTTTGCGAAAGTCCGGCAACAACCTCTTCGCCCTTCGCGGCAAGCGTAGACAACAGCAGGAGGGGGAGGAGCAGAAGAAAGCGCATCAGTGACCTCCACCCGTGCCAAGCGAATATAGCTCGCTGGGTTGCAACAGAAGATCAAGCGCCAGCTTGCCACAGACCGCAAGCACAAGAACCGCGAGAAGAATGCGCAGTTGCTCGGCCTTGAGTTTCAGGCCGATGCGCGTTCCGATCTGCGCGCCAATTACACCACCGATAAGCAGTAGAACCGCCAGCGCCATATCAACTGTTTGGTTGGTCGTCGCGTGAAGCAGTGTTGTGAATGCGGTAACGAAAATGATCTGGAAAAGCGATGTGCCCACAACAACCTTGGTCGGCATACCGAGAATATAGATCATCGCAGGAACCATGATGAACCCGCCACCAACGCCCATGATCGCCGCCAGAATACCAACCAGTACACCAACCATAATGGGGGGAATGACACTGATATAAAGGCCCGAAGTGCGGAACTTCATCTTGAACGGCAGGTTGTGAACCCAATTGTGTTTGCGCCGCTTCGGTACTGCACCAGGCTTCTTTGAGCGCATCAGCGCGCGCAGGCTTTCGATAAACATCAGCCCGCCGATTATCCCGAGGAAGACGACATACGAAAGCGTAACAAGCAGATCGACCTGCCCGATCTCTTTGAGCGCATTAAAGAGCTGAACGCCGAGCGCAGCGCCAATTAGGCCGCCGACAAGTAAGACGCCGCCCATCCTGAAATCGACCGTTCGTCTTTTGAAATGTGCCAGAACACCAGAGAAAGACGAAGCGACAATCTGGTTTGCCTCGGTTGCCACGGCCACTGCTGGAGGGATGCCGATGAAAAACAAAAGCGGCGTCATCAAGAAGCCGCCGCCAACACCAAACATACCCGATAAAATACCAACCAAACCGCCAAGCCCTAAGAGGAGGAAAGCGTTTACCGATACCTCGGCAATAGGAAGGTATATCTGCATGGGCGAGTCCTGTGATAATCACGGCCCTTATAAGCCGTGATTGACTGAAATTTGAAGCCCACAATCGAGAAAAGAGTCGATTATTGTTCTTTCACATAGGGCTGGCCACCTGCGCGTGGCGGAATTGCCTTGCCAACGAACCCTGCGAGGATGATGACCGTCAGGATATAGGGCAGCGCATCAATGAACTGCGACGCGACTTCGATACCCATAAAGCTCTTGTTTTCAAGATAGGGTGCAGCGGCAGACAGGAAGCCAAAGAGGAGGCATGTTCCCATTGCTTGCCACGGACGCCACTTGGCAAAGATAAGCGCGGCAAGCGCGATAAAGCCTCGACCCGCTGTCATATCCTTTACGAAGTTCGCGGCAAAATCGGCAAGATACGCCCCCGCAAGCCCGCAGAGCAGACCCGCAATCAGAATCGCGTAATAGCGCAACCGAACAACGGAAACCCCAGCTGTATCAACCGCTCCCGGATTTTCGCCCGCAGCCCGAAGGCGCAAACCAAAGCGTGTGCGGAACAAGACGGCCCACGTGACCGGAACGGCAAGCAGCGCGACGTAAACGAGGATCGTATGACCCGAGATGAGTTCGGAGTAGATCGGGCCTAAGATCGGTACATTTTGAAGCGTGTCCGCCAGCGGCAGGTTGATGTTCTGAAAACGCGCTTCGGGTGGAAGGCTTGGTGTACGTCCGCCAAGGCCGAACCACGCCGATGCGATCACAATCGAAAGACCCGCAGCGAGGAAGTTAATCGCAACGCCGGAGATCAACTGATCCCCGTGGTAGGTGATTGAGGCAACCCCGTGGATCAGCGATAGCGCGATTGAAGCAGCGGTTCCTGCAAGCAGACCGAGCCAGATCGATCCGGTCACATATGCTACGCCACCGGTTACGAAAGCCGCGCCGAGCATTTTGCCTTCGAGGCCGATATCTACAACGCCAGCGCGCTCAGAATAGAGGCCCGCAAGACAAGCCAGCAGAAGCGGAGTTGCGTAGCGCAGGGTACTGTCGAAAATGGCGATAAGCGTCATGAAATCCATGGCTCAGAGTCCCTTCGCTTTGTAACGCATAATGAACAGCTTCTCGACCGGACGGCGCACCATATTGTCGAGCGCACCAGTAAGCAGGATCACAAGAGCCTGAATTACGGTGACCATCTCGCGCGGAATCTGGTGCTCGAACTGAAGCTCGGCACCACCCTGCCACAGGAACCCAAAGAGGAGTGCGGCGAGGAAAATACCTATCGGATGGTTCCGCCCCATTAGCGCAACCGCAATTCCGATAAAGCCCGCGCCTTCAACCGCGTTGTGAATTAGACGCTCGGCCTCGCCCATCACATTGTTGATCGCCATCAGGCCAGCAAACGCACCGGAAATCAGCATCGTGATGATGATGATCTTTGCCGGATTGATACCTGCATAAACCGCCGCGGATTCAGACTCGCCAAATGCGCGGATGTTATAGCCAAGCCGCGTGCGCCAGACCAAAATCCAGAACACATAGAGGCAGAGAAGCGCCACAAGAAAGCTGAGGTTGGCTGGAGCGTGTTTGGAGAATTCAATTCCAAAGGGGGCCAGCATTTCATGGAACGTCGGCAGATGCGCGCCTTCGGGGAACTTTGCCGTCTCTGCAGCCATTTTGCCCGGCACCTTGAGAACGCCCGTCAGCAGGTACCCCATCAAAGAAGCCGCAATGAAGTTGAACATGATCGTGGTAATCACGATGTGGCTGCCGCGTTTGGCTTGGAGATACGCTGGAATAAAGGCCCACGCAGCGCCGAACAAGCCGCCAAACAGGATCGCTGCGGGAAGTGCGAGCGTCCAATGGGGCCATGGCACAGCCAGAAGGATCAGCGCAACGCCAAGACCGCCAAGCGCGGCTTGTCCTTCCCCGCCGATGTTGAACATCCGCGCGTGGCTCGCGATGCCCATGGCGAGGCCCGTGAAGATGAAGTTGGTTGTGTAATAGAGCGTGTAGCCCACGCCGCGGCTGCTTCCAAAAGATCCATCGATCATGGTGCCAAGCGCGGCCCACGGGTCTTTACCGATTGCCAGCAATACGAGGCCGGAAATGATAAACGCAATTAACAGGTTCAGGATCGGGATCAGGGCTACATCTGCCCAACGCGGCATCTTCTTCATGCGTCTGCTCCCTGTTTCATACCGGCCATGAGCATGCCCAGTTCACGTTCATCTGTTTCAGAAGACAGGCGCTCGCCCATGATCTGACCGTCAAACATAACCACGATGCGATCCGCCAGAGACAACACTTCTTCAAGTTCCACGCTCACCAAGAGGATTGCTTTCCCCTGATCGCGGAGTTCGACGATTTGTTGGTGAATAAATTCGATGGCGCCGATATCCACGCCGCGGGTCGGCTGTCCGATAAGGAGCAGCTCGGGATTCCGTTCGATCTCACGGGCCAGAACAATCTTTTGTTGGTTCCCGCCCGAGAAATTCGCCGCGTTGAGGCGGGGATTGGGCGGACGCACGTCGAAACGGTCCATTTTGGCTTGGGTCTCGTCCCAGATGGCTTTGTTATCCATCAAAATCTTGTTCTTGTTATATTTCGGGTCGTTCTGGTAGCCAAAAACCATGTTCTCCCACGCATGGAAGTTGAGGATAAGCCCCTCTTCGTGGCGATCCTCCGGCACATGCGCGATACCTTTCAAACGGCGCGATTGCGCGTCGGATTCCGCACCTGAAAGGTCAAGCTCCTCGCCGTGGAGCGAGACTTTCCCCGTCGCTTCCGCGTAACCGCCCAGTACCTCAAGCAATTCGGATTGTCCGTTGCCCGACACGCCAGCGATCCCAAGGATTTCACCTGCGCGGATGTTAAAGCCGATACCTTTGAGGCGCTCGACACCTTGCTCATCGACAACTCGGAGGTTTTCGACCTTGAGGATTTCTTTGCCGAGCTGGGCAGGTTTCTTATCAACGCGCAGCAGCACTTTGCGCCCGACCATGAGCTCCGCGAGGTGCTCGGGGCTGGTCTCTGATGTTTTGACTGTTGCGGTCATCTCGCCGCGGCGCATCACGCTCACCGTGTCGGTGATGTCCATGATTTCGCGCAGCTTGTGTGTAATGAGGATGATGGTTTTTCCAGCATCCCGTAGCCCCTCAAGAATACGGAAGAGGTGATCGGCCTCTGCCGGTGTCAAAACGCCGGTGGGCTCGTCCAGAATGAGGATATCGGCCTTGCGATAGAGCGCTTTCAGGATCTCGACACGCTGACGATGGCCCACAGATAGGTCTTCGATCAAGGCATCCGGATCAACGTTAAGCTCGTACTCTGCCGCAAGTTCCGTCAACAGCTTGCGCGCCTTCCGCAGGCTTGGCGTGAGGCGGAAGCCTTCTTCCGCGCCGAGGACTACATTCTCGAGGACCGTAAAATTTTCGACCAGTTTAAAGTGCTGGAACACCATACCAATGCCTGCGCTGATCGCGGCTTGGCTGTCGGGGATAAGCGTTTCCTTACCTCCGATAAAAATCTCGCCCGCATCGGCTTTGTAAAAGCCGTAGAGGATCGACATGAGCGTCGATTTACCGGCGCCGTTCTCACCGATAATCCCGTGTACCGTGCCTTTTTCGACGCGGATCGAGATATCCTTGTTAGCTTGAACCGGTCCGAACGCTTTGGAAATTCCACGCAATTCGATTGCCGGAGCGGGGGAGGCGAGGGCGGCAGTCTCCTGCCGCCCTGTTTCTGTTGCCGTAGCCATCCTGAATTACAGGGACGGGCAGGATTCGTCGGACATGTAGTCGTGGACTACGATGTCACCTGCGATGATTTTGGCTTTTGCTTCTTCAACAGCCGCTTTCATCTCGTCAGTAACGAGTGGAGCATTGCTGTCGTCAAATGCTGGGCCAACGCCTTCGTTTGCAAGGCCCATGGCTGCGAAACCAGGCTCAACGCCTTCTCCGGCTGTGAAGCTTTCGTAAACGGCGTTGTCTACGCGCTTAACCATGGATGTCAGAACCGAACCAGGCTGAAGGTGGTTTTGGTTGCTGTCCACACCAATCGCGAGGATGCCTTCGTCTTTAGCTGTTTGAAGCACGCCGAGGCCTGTGCCGCCAGCCGCTGCGAAGACAACATCAGAACCTTGGCTGATCTGGCCGCGTGTAAGTTCGCTGCCCTTCACTGGGTCGTTCCATGCTGACGGTGTTGTACCTGTCATGTTAACGATGACGTTGGCGTCAGGATTGGTGTCTTTAACACCTTGCGCATAACCACATGCGAATTTCGAGATGAGCGGGATATCCATACCACCAACAAAGGAAACTGTGCCGGATTCGCTGGCCATCGCAGCCATAACGCCCACAAGGTAAGAGCCTGTGTGCTCGTCAAACACGATGGAGCGCACGTTTGGAGCGTCTACAACCATGTCGATGATGACAAATTTTGTGTCAGGGAAATCGGCTGCAACGGTCTCAAGTGCGGATGCAAAAGAGAAGCCTGCCATGACGATTGGGTTGTTGCCGCCTTCGGCAAAACGGCGAAGAACCTGCTCGCGCTGAGCGTCAGCGGAGAGTTCGAATTCGTCGTAAGAGCCACCTGTCTCGCTGGCCCAACGCTCGGCGCCATTGTAGGCCGCTTCGTTGAAGGATTTGTCGAATTTACCGCCGAGATCAAAAACGATCGCAGGGTCGGCCAATACAGCGCCAGCCGAAAGGGCAAGCGTCGCTGTCGCGCCGAGAATGGTTTTCATGAGGGTCATAATACTCTCCCAGTTGTTGTTATAGGGCGTCATTCCATAAACGACGTTACCCTTTGTTCTGAGCAGATCACAAGAAGATCATCGGCAATTTAGGGGGGAGTCCAGCGATTTGGTCAATAGAATTTTTACCAACCGGTCATATTTTTCGACGGAATGCCGCAAAATAAGGGAAATTCAGGTGTTTAGCCGTTGCCAATCTGTTTGCGCATTATAAGGGCATCTAGGGAATTGCCGCCCTGAACCGCGTAGTAGTGGCGCCTTCTGCCGGATTCGATATAGCCGTTGGCGCGATAGAGCGCGATTGCCCCTAGGTTAGTTTCTGCGACCTCAAGAAATGATTCTGCGGCGCCAAGTTGTGCTGCGCGGCTTTCATATACGCATAGCAGGTCGTTGCCATATCCTCTCCGGCGCATATCAGGAGAAACGGCGAGGGTGAGCAATTCGGCTTCATCGGCGATCACCCGACCAAGCGCAAAACCGTGCTCATGGGGGGCGAGGAAACAGCCGCGTGTGGCAAGGAGTTCGTCAAACTCTTCCGCTCGCCACGGGCGCGGAACGGTAAAACAACGGGCATGTAGAGCGGCAAGACGGCCAGCATCCCAGTCTATGGCTGAAGGATCAGTCAAGAAGCACCGGAGGCGTATCTTTTGCGGGAGCCGCATCCGCCTTGCGCACATAAAACGGGGCAGGGCGCGTATCGGATGGTTGGCTTTCAAAGCGGCGTGCGGCAATGCGCGCGATCGCCTCGGCGATTTGGAATTTCGGCGCGGTAAAGCCAAGATGCTCCGCACCGATGACGGTTTGCTCTCCGGTAATGGCTTTCACATCGGTGACCAGTGGTTGGAGCACGTCGGAAGCGGTGCCGATTTCCTGTAGATAAACATGGTCGCGTCGGGCTTCGATTGCCGAAAACACCGGTTTTTTAAAGCCTTCGGTCTGTGCCTCGAGTGTCGTCACGCCAACCGCCGGAATGCCAAGTGCCAAAGCAAGCCCGCGCGCGGCAGAGACAGAAACGCGGATTCCGGTAAAGTTACCCGGACCGGTGCCGACGCCGATGGCCGCGAGATCGGCCCAACTTACGTCGTGGGCGGCAAGTAAATCTTCGAGGATGGGGAGCAGTGATTCCGCCTGTCCCTTTTTCATCGGAACGAGCGTTTCGCCCAAAACCTCATCGCCCGCAAGCAAAGCGGCCGCGCAATGCGCGGCCGATGTATCAAATCCCAGTACCAGCGGCTTAGGCGGCAACGGGGCGCACCTCCAGCACTTCTGGAATGTAGTGACGCAGCAGGTTTTCGATGCCCATTTTCAACGTCAGTGTCGAAGAGGGGCAACCCGCGCATGCGCCTTGCATATGCAGATATACGATGCCGCGATCAAAACCGTGGAAGGTAATGTCGCCACCGTCTTGCGCAACAGCTGGGCGCACACGTGTATCCAGAAGCTCTTTGATCTGGTCCACAATCTCGCCGTCTTCGCCGGTATGCTCGGCATGGCCGGTTGCGGGTGCGGCGTCATCGTTCAGGATCGGTGCACCGGATTGATAATGCTCCATAATCGCGCCAAGGATGGCTGGCTTGATATGGTCCCATTCGGTGGCATCACCTTTGGTTACGGTCACAAAATCAGTGCCGAGGAACACGCCAGTTACGCCGCCAACAGCGAAGATGCGCTGCGCAAGCGGAGATTTGGCCGCAGCTTCGCCCGAAGGGAAGTCTGCTGTTCCCGCTTCAAGAACAGTCTGGCCAGGCAGGAATTTGAGGGTCGCCGGGTTTGGCGTGGATTCGGTTTGGATAAACATGGTCGCCTCCGTTTGCGCTAGATATGCGCTTTGGGCGAGGAAGTGTCAAGGATTAGAACCATTCTAAACTGCAATCAAGTGATCGCCTCAAGCTGCTCCTTGGTCAGATCGCCGGGCACAATAGTGACAGGGATCGGGAGAGAGCCCGAAGTGTTTGAAAGCGCAGAAACAAGAGGGCCGGGGCCGTGTTTGCTGGTTCCTGCACCAAGGACAAGCACGCCAATTTCTGGGTTCTCCTTGATGTGCGCAAGGATTTCCTGAATCGCTTCACCTTCCCGAATGACAAGGCTCGGGTCAACATTCTGGCGGTCGCGCATCCACTTGGCGAATACTTCGTAGTGCACCTCAATCCGTTCACGCGCTTCAGCACGCATGATATCCGCAACGCCAATCCAGTGGTTGAACTCGTCTGGCGGAATAATCGATAGAATTTCAACGCCGCCCCCCGTGTGCGCCGCTCGCATGGCCGCGAACCGCATAGCGTTCAGGCATTCTCGGCTGTCGTCCAAAACGACAAGAAACTTGCGCATAGGTATCCTCCTTGTGCCGCGATAGTGGCGGCTTGGTGATTGCGACGCAATCCTTTATTTTTGCAAGACTTCTCTGGCGTTATCCGCGCTTGGGCAGGCTGCGTGCCCAGTCCCAGTACAGTTGCTTCAACCGTTTTGTAATCGGTCCTGTCTGGTACTGGGTGTCGTCAAATGCACTGACAGGGGTGATCTTGTTCATGTTGCCCGTGAGGAAGACCTCGTCAGCCTCGTGGAAATCATCCAATTGCAGCACAGTTTCCTGGACTTCGATACCGTCGGCTTGGGCATTCTTGATGTGGCGGGCGCGGGTAATACCAGAAAGGAAGGTGCCGTTCGCGATAGGTGTTTTAAGCACCCCGTCTTTGACCATGAACACATTGGCCGACGCTGTTTCGGCGACATTGCCGAGGGCATCACAGACGAGCGCATTGCCAAACCCTTTGGCTCGGGCTTCGGCGAGCATCCGCGCGTTGTTTGGATAGAGGCATCCTGCCTTGGCATTCACCACCGAGCTATCAAGCACAGGGCGGCGAAACCGCGTAGTTGTCAGGGTTGTGACAGCATTGTCAGGCGCCATCGGGATTTCTTCGAGGCAAATGGCAAAGCCGGTTGAATCCGAAGTGGGAACGATAGCAGATTGATCGCCGTTGATTGCCCAATACATCGGGCGGATATAGACCGCAGCCTCATCGTCGTATGTTGCAAGCCCATCCCAGATCAGCTCTTCCATTTCTTCGGCAGAAACAGTTGGCGTGATCATGAGCGCTTCGGCGCTAGCGTTCACGCGCTGACAGTGCAAATCAAGGTCCGGTGCCATACCTTTCCAGAACCGAGCACCGTCAAAAACCGTTGTGCCGAGCCAGCTTCCGTGGTCGGCCGCGTTCATGATCGGCAGGTCGCCTTTGTGCCAAGCACCATTGTGATAAGTGTGAATATTTTTCCCAACAGCCATGCGACTCTCCTTTTGACATGCAGAGCCTAAATAAGCGCACCAGAAAGGTCGAGTGAGAATGCGAAGCGCCTCTGGTGGGGAAACCAGAGGCGCTTGTAGGTCGCGGAGGCTAGCGGGACAGCAGGAATTGGAGCGCGCCTACGTGTCCTAAGATGCGCTGATTCTGAATCAGTTTCATGACATGGGTTTTCATGGTTGCGGGGCTGGCTCCCTCAACAGATCTTCGAGGTCGAGGCGGGTGTTCACCATGGCAATATTCCCGTCGGTGTCGCGGGGCCAATCGGCTTCGGGTTTATCCCAATAAAGCTCAACACCGTTCTTGTCTGGGTCGTCCAGATAAAGCGCTTCGCTCACCCCGTGATCGGCTGCCCCAGTTAGGGTATATCCGGCAGCATAAACGCGGCGCAGCGCATCGGCTAGGTCAGCGCGTGTCGGATAGAGGAATGCTGTGTGATAGAGGCCGGTGTGCCCTGGTGGAGGGGGCGTTGCACCAAGGCTTTCCCACGTGTTCAGCCCGATGTGATGGTGATATCCGCCCGCTGCGAGAAAGGCCGCGCCTGATCCATAACGCATCGTTATTTCGAACCCGAGAACGCCGGAATAAAAGCCGATCGCGCGTTCAAGGTCACTGACACGCAGATGAACGTGCCCAATGCGCGTTTGGGGGTGGATGGAGGTGGGCTCTTTTTGAGAGGACTGTGTCATAGCGTTTCCTTTTGCTTGGAAAGACTATACGCACAGTAAATTCGAACAAAACCCACGGCGACGCGCAGGTTCTGTTCATTTTTTCACAAGCACTTAGCTGCGGACAAAACCGACAATGTCATACGCTTTGTCAAGGATTGGCGAGGCAATCTTACGTGCCTTTGCAGCGCCTTCGCCAAGGATCTTGTCAATCTCGGCTGTGTCTTCCATCAAGCGCGCCATTTCGCCGGAAATCGGCGAGAGCTTGGCCACGGCCAGCTCTGAAAGCATTGGTTTGAATTCCGAGAATACCTTGCCGCCAACCTCTTTCAACACGGCCTCTGGAGTGCTGTCGTCTAGTGCCGCATAGATGTTGACAAGGTTGCGCGCCTCTAAACGACCCTCAAGCCCCTCGACCTCGCTTGGCAGCGCGTCTGGGTCGGTTTTGGCTTTGCGGATTTTGAGCGCGATTGTGTCGGCATCGTCGGTCAGGTTGATGCGGCTGGCATCAGACGGATCAGACTTCGACATCTTTTTGCTGCCATCGCGCAGGCTCATAACGCGGGTGGCTGCGCCCTCAATCACGGGTTCGGTGATGGGGAAGAAATCCACCCCGTAGTCATGGTTGAATTTTGCGGCGATATCGCGCGTGAGCTCAATATGCTGTTTCTGGTCCTCGCCCACGGGAACGTGCGTTGCGTGGTAAACGAGAATATCCGCTGCCATCAGGCTCGGATAGGTGAACAGACCAGCAGAAGCATTCTCGCGGTTTTTGCCAGCTTTGTCTTTGAACTGTGTCATGCGGTTGAGCCAGCCCATCCGCGCAACGCAGTTAAAGATCCAGCCAAGTTGGGCGTGCTCTGGAACCTGACTTTGGTTGAAGAGGATCGACTTTTTCGGATCAAGACCGGATGCAAGATAGCCCGCCGCCAATTCGCGTGTGGCACGGCGCAGGTTATCTGGGTCTTGCGGCATGGTGATCGCATGCATATCCACCATGCAGTAGAGCGTTTCTACGCCGCTGTCTTGCATATCGACAAAGCGTTTCATCGCCCCGAGATAGTTGCCAAGAGTCAGGCCGCCTGTTGGCTGGATTCCGGAAAAGACGCGCGGCGCAAATTGAGTGCCGGGCTGCGAGGGTGTTTGGACCACCTCGGTCATGGTGAATACTCCGTCTGGATTTATGTGCTCATGTCGCTTACCCATGGCGCAGGTGCGCGTCAACCGTCGCAGAGGTGTCGTGCGTAGAATACGAGACAGAACATGAGTGATTTTTCACCTTCGCCATACACGGAATCGCCATTCCTTGCGCTGCCTTGGGCGGTTGTTTGTCTTGCGTTGGTCGTCGCGGGTGTAGAGGGGTATTTGCTCCTTAGTGAGTTCGGTGCATTTGGCCCCGCCAAGATAGGCATGCGCGGTACAGCCATTCAGGAGTTTGGCTTTAACGGCGCGGTTGTGAGCTATTTCCTCGAAACGGGGCGCATTGTGCCGGGGCATCTTATGCGGCTGTTCACCTATAGCTTTGTGCAGCCAGGTTTCTCGCAGGCGGTTTTTATTGCCGTTCTGGTGTTGGCGCTGGGCAAGTTGACAGCGGAATCCCTAGGCAACGTCGCTCTTTTGATCATTTTCTTCGCCTCGGCGTTTATCGCAGCCTTTGTCTACGGCCTCGTATTCGGGGCGCAGGCAATTGCCTATGGCGGCTATCCCGGCGTGTTCGGTTTGATCGGGGCCTACACCTTTATTCGGTATCAAGAGTATGCGGCGAGCGGCGGGCCAAAAACGCGCGCGTTTAAACTTATCGCTGTTCTTGCTGGTTTACGGCTGTTCCTCGCGTTCTTTTATGGCTGGCAAAGCAATTGGGTTGCCGATTTCGCGGCATTTCCTGTGGGCGTAATTCTTGCGATTGCGCTTGTGCCGGGGGCATTTGCTGGTTTCGTGGCGAAGATGCGGCGGCAATAATTAACGGCGAAGCGCCGAGCGGAAATCTCCAATTCGAAACGCGCCGATCAAATGCCCAATGCCGAAATAGCTTACGATCCCTGAACCAATCAGGATCACCAGACCAAGCACGCCAAACCCTTCGGTTCCGAACATTGGCGTTATGACGATTTGAACACCAAAAAGCGCGCCGCCCATGAGCAGAGCCGCCAGCACAACGCGCCAGACCCGCCCCCAAAACTGAGCATCAAATCGCGCAACTGTTCCGTAGCGCCGTGCGCCAAGGGCTAGAAGTAGAACCATGAACCACCCGGCAACCGTTGTGGCAAGAGCGGCAGCCCAGAAGCCGATGAACGGAGCAAGACCGATTGCGATGGCCGCGTTTATCACCATCGAAACAACTGCATAGTAAAATGGCCGTTTGGTATCTTCGCGGGCAAAGAAAACCGGTTGAAGCAGCTTTTGCAGCACGAAACCCGGGAGCCCAAGGCCGTAGATCGCAACAGCAACAGCGGTAGCGGCTGTATCATCCGCATCAAACGCGCCACGTTCAAAAAGAACAGAGATAAGCGGCGTCGGGATTACCACGAGCGCAACAGCGGCGGGGATTGTCAGCGCCATCGAAATCTCGCCTGCGCGGCTCAGGGCGTCGCGGCTGCCGGCGGCGTCGTTCGCACCAAGGCGACGCGAAAGCTCGGGGAGCAGGACAACGCCAATTGCAATTCCAACAACTCCGAGCGGCAGTTGATAGAGACGGTCGGCATAGGCAAGCCACGCAACCGCGCCTTCGAAATGGCTCGCGACCTGACGACCGACCAACAGATTGACCTGTACAACACCACCAGCCAGCGCGGCAGGGGCGGCGATGATAAGAAGGCGTTTGAGGTCAGGCGTCATTCGCGGGCGCTTTGGAACGAGACGAAATCCGATCCGGCTCGCCGCGACCCAGACAATTGCAAGCTGCACAATGCCCGAAACGGGAACCGCCCAAGCCAATGTTAGGCCAATCGGCCAGCCCAAAGCGTCAGCGCCAAGCATTGCGGCAACAAACACCACGTTGAGAAAAACAGGGGCAGCGGCGGCGGCGGCGAAACGACCGTTGGCATTAAGCACGCCAGCCAAAAGAGCAGAGAGTGAGATGAATAGGATATAGGGAAAAGCGATGCGGCCATATAGAACAGCAAGATCAAACCGCTCGTCGCCGATAAATCCGCTCGCCATCGCGATCACAAGCCAAGGCATCAACAGATGCGCGACAAGCGAGAACACAATCAGGATGCCGCCAAGCCCCGAAAATGCATCGCGGGCGAAGGTATACGGATCTTCGCCGCGCTCCAGTTTTTTGGAGAACATCGGCACAAAGGCCATGTTGAACGCCCCTTCGGCAAAGAAACGGCGAAACATGTTGGGCAGCGAAAACGCAATCAGGAAAGCCTCTGCAACGGGGCCCGTTCCGAGAAAGCTCGCCATCAGAATGTCGCGCAGAAATCCGAGGATACGGCTCATCAGGGTCCAGAACCCAACCGTCATGAAGCCGGAGATCATGCGCGCGGGCTTCATCCGTTGAGTGCCCGTTTGGTGCCTTGCGCGATTGCTGTGCGAATTTTATCCGCCAGAACCTTTTGCTTGTCCTTGGTGTGATACTTCAGGCCGAACATATCCTTAACATAGAAGGTATCCACCACCTGCTCGCCATAGGTCGCGATGGTCGCGGTGGCGATATATACGTTTGCATTGGCCAATGTCCGCGTCAAATCAAACAGCAGGCCGGGGCGGTCGCGGGTATCAACTTCGATGATCGTATAGATTTCGGAACCTTCGTTATCGAAGGTAATGATCGTTGGAACCTTGAAGGCTTTCTCGCGCTTCTTGAGCTTGTCGCGGTCAACCAAGGCGTCTCGCGGTACAACCTCGCCAAGCAGGGTCTTCTTGATCATATTGCGCAGGCGCTGCATTCGGCTTCGGGCGTAGGGATGTCCTTCGGAATCCTGAACCCAGAAAATCGCCGTCACGTAACCGTCTTTGGTCGTGTAAGTCCGCGCATCGACCACATTGGCCCCAACCAGCGCGAGCGCCCCTGCAAGGCGCGAGAATATACCGGGATGATCGACAAGCGCGAAACAGGCTCGCGTTGCGTCGCGGTCCTCATCAAGGCTGAGATCAATCTCGATCTCGTCGTCTTTAAGCTTCTTGAGCATATTGGCAAAGACAATATGCGTGGAAAGTTGATTGCCTTGCCAATAAGGCGGGTAGTGGCGCGTAACTTCTTTGCGGACGGCTTTCTTATCCCAATCTGCAAGCGCGGTGCGCAGGGCTTTCTTGGCCTCTGTTTCGCGCGTTTCCCTGTTGAGGGCTTCAAGGCCGGACTCAAGCGCCATTGTGGTTTGGCCATGAAGATCCCTTAGGAGCATGGCTTTCCAGTTGTTCCACGTGCCCGGCCCAACGCCGCGAATGTCACAAACAGTTAAAACAGTAAGCAGGTCGAGCTGTTTGGTGTTGTTCACTGCCTTAGCAAATCCGCGAACGGTGCGAGGATCGGAAATGTCACGTTTCTGGGCGATATCCGACATCAAAAGGTGATTGCGGACGAGCCACTCGACAGTTTTGCATTCGCTTGGCTTTAGTCCGAGGCGCGGCGCGACCTTGCGGGCAATCCGCGCGCCAACAATCGAGTGGTCCTCGTCGCGGCCCTTGCCGATATCATGCAGCAGCAGCGCGACATAAAGCACCTTGCGGTTGATGCCGTCCTTGAGAATGCCGCTGGCCACGGGAAGCTCTTCGATCAACTCGCCGCGCTCGATCTGTGCGAGGGTCTTGATGCATTGGATGGTGTGCTCATCCACGGTGTAGTGATGATACATATTAAACTGCATCATCGCGACGATCTCTTGAAACTCGGGGATAAAAGCGCCGAGCACGCCGATCTCGTTCATGCGGCGGAGCGCGCGCTCGGGGTTTCCGTGCTTGAGCATGAGGTCAAGAAAAATGCGGCGCGCCTCTTTCTGATTGCGCATGTCGTCGTCGATCAGATCAAGGTTGGAGGCCACAACGCGCATGGCTTCTGGGTGCAGCAATACCCCCGTGCGAAGCCCTTCCTCAAAGATGCGCAGGATGTTCATCTTATCGGCTAGGAATTTCTCCTCATTTGCAAAGGTGAGGCGGTTCTGCACAATCTTGAACCCGTCGCGCGCTTTGCGTTTCCGTTTGAACAGTCCGACCAGTAGCGGCTCTTTCTTGACGTGCGCGGCTTCGAGAGAAGTTAGGAAAATGCGGGTCAATTCACCAACGCGGGTGGCGTGGCGAAAATAGTCCTGCATGAACAATTCAACCGCGCGGCGTCCGGCTGTGTCGATATATCCCATGCGGTCCGCTACTTCGATCTGCATGTCAAAGCTGAGCGTATCCATTGCGCGCCCTGCGATCAGATGCAGATGACAGCGCACGGCCCACAGAAAGTTTTCCGCACGGACGAAGTTGTCGTATTCTTCTTGATCGAACACACCGAGCGCCACGAGTTCTGCGGATGTGTCGACGTTATGCAGGTATTTTGCCACCCAGAACAACGTCTGGAGATCCCGCAAACCGCCTTTGCCTTCTTTGACGTTCGGCTCCACCACATAGCGCTGTCCGCCTTGTTTCTTATGGCGTTCGGCGCGCTCCTGAAGCTTTGCTTCGATGAACTCCGCTGCGGTCCCTTTGAACAGGTTTTTGTACAGGCTGTCCTCAAGGTCGCCCATGAGGTCCTCGGCTCCGGCGATGTAGCGATGCTCGAGGAGCGCTGTTCGTATGGTGATGTCTTCGCGCCCTAAGCGAACGCAATCCTTCACAGTCCGCGAGGAATGGCCCACCTTCAGACGCAAATCCCAAAGGATGTAGAGCATGGATTCAATCACGCTCTCGGCCCAAGGGGTAATCTTGTACGGGGTGAGGAAAAGCAGGTCTACGTCAGAACCAGGCGCCATTTCTGCACGGCCATAGCCGCCAACGCCCAGTAGCGTCAGGCGCTCGCCGTCGGTTGGCGTCGGGTTGGGGTGTAGAAAACCTGTGGCCACGTTATAGGCGACCATCACGAGGCAATCCGTCAGGTAGGTATAGGCGCTCGTTACTGGCATGGCTTCGCGCGGGCGCAGGGCAAATGCCGCCTCGATTGCTTCGGACCCTCTTTTGCGTTCCCGCAAAAGGATATCGACCGTCGCCTTGCGAATGACGGCCGTATCGGTTTCACCCTGAATCGTTTCGGCGAGCTCTCCGCTCACCGCGACGAGGTCAAAGATGTCATTCGGCGCACATGCTAAAGATGGCGCAGGATAGGTTAGCGGCGTCGCCTCTGCGACGTTAGAAACCGGTGCCGGAGAAGCTTCTTGGAGCGGGGTCAATTATGTTTACCTGATTGTCTTGGATCTGACCGATGGCGAGACCGCGTTGGTTCGTTCCGTCAGGGAGCAGGCGGAATACGCCATTCACACCAACGAATCCCGAAGGTTGAGTGAGAGCCGATTGGGTGAGCGCGTCTGATTTGCCCGCGCGCACAAGAGCACCGATTGCGGCGATGCCGTCATAAGAGAGCCCCGCGATCGGGTGGGGTGGTTGGCCATAGGCGTTTTCATAGCGCGAAGCGAATTGCGCCGCCAAGCCAGGATCAGGAAGGGCAAACCAGCCGCTCTGAACACCAGGAAGCGCGAGCGTCGAGGCCGGAATATCCCAGCGTGTCAGGCCGATAAATTGTGTCGCTGTCGGGTCGATGCCGTTTTCCGGCAAAAGCTGCGTGAGCAACGGAAGAGCACCTTCGGTTCCGGAAGCAAAGAGCAGAGCCTGCGCACCGGACGATTTAGCCGAAGCCGCGAGATCTGGGATCGCATTAATCACACCTTGTTGGCTCATCTCGAAAGTGCCGAGTGCCGCTACGGTTACGCCGGAGTTGTTTGCCGCAGTCACCAGTGCGTCGCGGCCTGCATCTTCAGAGAGATTGCCGGAGCCCGAAATCACCATTGCGCTGCTGATGCCCTGACGTGCTGCGTAGGACACGATGCGGTCTGCTGTGTTCTGGAAGGTATTGCCGAGCACAAATACGTTGCCGCCAGCGATGTCGGGCTTGTTCGAGAAGGCGAGAATATTCACGTTCTTATTCGAAATCGCCACGCCAACAGCGTTAGCTGATTCTGCATAAAGCGGGCCAAGAATGATTTTTGCACCATCGCTGACCGCCTCTTTGGCAACCGTTGCCGCAACATCGGCGCGGCCGGAAGTGTTGTAAACGCGCAGATCAATTTCGACGCCCTGAAGGTCTGCTATGGCAAGGCGTGCGGAATTCTCAAGAGCTGCGGCGATCAGGTTATCGCCTGAACTTGCCGAGTTGCCAGGAACCAAAAGCGCAACAGGAACAGCCTTTTGCGTGTTGATCGACGGGCCACCACCTGTGCCGCCTGGTTGACAGGCCGCGAGGAATATTGCCGCGATACCAAGGAGAAGAAATTGCAATCCAAAACGGGCATTTCGAAGAATTCTGAGCATAAAAAGGTCTCGCTTCAATTGATCGGCAACATGTCAGGCATTGACTCCAGACGGGGTGAACCTATGCGTTTACAAGAGAATAGTAAACGCTAGCGAAAGCCCAAAGAGATGAATTTCGAGACAAAAAAGCTCGCGTCCGGTCTGTATTTTGTTGCAACACCGATTGGTTCGGCGCGGGACATCACGCTACGGGCACTGGATACGCTCGCATCTGCGGATGTTATCGCTGCCGAAGATACCCGCACAGCGCGAAGACTCATGGACATTCACGGCATCCCGCTCCGAGATCGGCCAATGGTTGCGTATCACGATCACAACGGAGAGAAGGCGCGTCCGCGTTTGCTGAAATATCTCGAGGAGGGGTGCTCCGTGGCCTACGCCAGCGAAGCGGGAACGCCGCTTGTTGCTGATCCGGGCTATCACCTGTCCGTTGCCGCGATAGAAGCGGGTTATCCGGTAACCTCTGCGCCCGGACCGAGCGCTATGATCGCCGCACTTACGATTGCGGGGCTGCCGACTGATAAGTTCCTGTTCGCGGGGTTCCTTCCCAATGCGAAATCCGCGCGGCGAAAGGCACTGTCGGCTGTCGCAGATACCGATGCGACGCTTGTTTTTTATGAATCTCCAAAGCGCCTCAAAGCCAGTTTGAATGATATGGCCGACACATTCGGCTCAGAGCGAAAAGCAGCTGTTTGCCGCGAGTTAACCAAAAAATTCGAAGAGGTCGCGCGGGGCACATTGGAGGAACTCGCCTCGGCATTTGCGGAACGAACTGTCAAAGGCGAGATCGTTGTTCTTGTTAACCGCGTAGGCACGAAAACGGTGGATGCATCTTCAATTGATGATGCTCTCAAAGAGGCGCTGAAATCAAACTCTGTTAAAGATTCCGCAAGTATTGTGGCCGATACCTTCAATGTCGCGCGGCGGGATGTGTACCAAAAGGCGCTCGCCATCGCGAAAGACGCTAAGGATTAAAACACAACACGCTCTGCCGCGTTGTGAATTGCGCGGTTTTGGAGAGTTGTATGAGTGGAATGGTTTCTTATCAGGCTGGAATCGCTGCCGAAGAGTCTGTTTCGAGAGATTATTTTGCGCGTGGCTTGCCGGTCTCGCGAAAACGTTGGCGCGGGAAATCGGGAGAGATAGACCTTGTTGCGAGGAATGGCGCGGGGGTTGTCTTCGTCGAGGTCAAGAAAAGCAGAACCTTCGAGCGTGCGGCCGCACGTGTTTCTCGCCGTCAAATGCAGCGCATATTTGCAACGGCTTCTGAGTTTTTGGCCGGTGAACCAAACGGCCAAAATACCGAAGTGCGGTTTGATGTGGCGTTGGTGAACGATAAGGGGCAAGTGCAAATTCTTGAAAATGCCTTTGGACAATTCTAATTGCCATTGAACCGGTGACAACCTTGCGCCATGTAATGGGCAGCAAGGGAGAAACCGTATGTCGCTAAAAGTCGCTATTCAAATGGACCCGATCGAGAATATTGACATCGCGGGGGACAGTTCGTTTCGAATTGCGGAAGAAGCGCAAGCGCGCGGGCATTCTTTGTTCTATTACACGCCTGACAAACTTGCCTATCAAGAAGGCAAGATTACCGCGCGTGGGTGGCCGCTGACAGTACGCCGCGAAGAAGGCAATCACTTTACGCTCGGTGCCGAAACAGAAATTGATCTGGCGGATTGGGATGTTGTTTGGCTGCGGCAAGATCCGCCCTTTGACATGGGCTATATCACAACCACGCACCTGCTGGATCGCATCCATCCCGATACCCTTGTCGTGAATGATCCGTTTTGGGTGCGGAATTATCCAGAGAAATTGCTCGTACTCGATTTCCCCGACCTCACACCACCAACAACGATTGCACGTGATCTTGAGACGATCAAAGCGTTCAAGGCAGAGCATGGCGATGTCATTCTGAAACCACTCTATGGTAACGGTGGTGCGGGTGTTTTTCGGCTTGGTCCGGATGATCGCAACTTGACGTCTCTTCACGAGCTGTTTTCCGGAATTAATCGCGAACCGCTCATTGTTCAAAAATTCCTTCCAGCGGTTTCGGGCGGCGACAAACGGGTCATCTTGGTAGATGGCGAGCCCGTCGGCGCGATTAATCGCGTACCGGCCAAAGGCGAAACGCGTTCCAACATGCATGTGGGCGGAAAGCCGGAAAAAACCGAGCTAACGGAGCGTGATTTGGAAATTTGCGCAAAGATCGGCCCGCTTCTGCGGGAGAAGGGTCAGATTTTTGTCGGGATTGATGTGATTGGCGAGTATCTGACAGAGATCAATGTAACGTCCCCAACTGGAATTCTTGAGCTTGAGCGCTTCAATGGTGAGAATATTGCCGCCAAGATTTGGGAAGCGATTGAAGCCAAGCGTGCTTAAAGTTGCTGTGAGAGGGACGTTCGGTAACTGACGGCCTCGGCAACATGTGGTTTGCGGACCATTTCGGACTGGTCGAGATCTGCGATGGTGCGTGCGACTCTGAGAATCCGATGATAACCGCGCGCAGATAGCCCAAAACGATCTGAAATCTGCTCAAGAAATGCGCGGCTTTCCGAGTCTGGAGTTGCGACGTCTTCCAGCAAATTCCCTTCGATATCAGCGTTCTGGTTGATTGCCGTAAGGTTTTCATATCGTGCTTCTTGGATTTCGCGCGCGGCACGAACACGCTTGGCAATTTCAAAACTCGTTTCACCAGAAGCTGGCAAGTCGAGATCAGAATATGCCACGGGCGGAAGCTCTATGCGAAGGTCGAACCGATCCATCAATGGGCCCGAGATTTTTCCAAGGTAATCTTCGCCGCAAACGGGTGCACGGCTACATGCGCGGTTCGCATCAGCGAGATGCCCGCATCTGCAGGGGTTTGCAGCGGCGACCAGCATAATGCGGCACGGATATGTAACTTTTGCATTGGCTCGCGTGACCGCAATCTCGCCCGTTTCTAAGGGTTGTCTTAAGGTTTCAAGAACATTTCGATTGTATTCTGGAAACTCGTCCATGAAGAGTACGCCGTTATGCGCCAATGAAATTTCGCCCGGGCTTGCGCCCCGACCCCCGCCGGCAATTGCGGGCATTGAAGCAGTGTGATGCGGTGCCCGAAACGGGCGGTCGCGGCGGATGCCTTGTCCGCTCAATAAGCCGGCAACCGAGTGAACCATTGACGTTTCAAGCGCTTCGAGTGGCGTCATTTCAGGAAGAATGCCAGTCAATCGCGCGGCAAGCATCGATTTACCTGCGCCGGGAGGCCCGACCATCAACACGTGATGGCGGCCGCTCGCTGCGATTTCGAGCGCCCGTTTTGCACGTTCCTGCCCTTTTACATCGATCATATCTCCGACATGCTCTGTTGATGCGACCTCTCCGGGTTTGGCTGGAGGCAGAACCGCGTTGCCGGTGAAATGTTGAACAAGGCTGGTCAACGATGTCACGCCAAGCGCTTGTGTGCTTGAAACCCATGCCGCTTCTGGAGCGCAGCCTGCGGGACAAAGCAAATCTTTGTCTTCGCTGCTGGCGGCGAGAGCAGCAGATATCGCTCCATTGACTGGGATAATTGCCCCGTCCAACGCGAGTTCGCCAATCGCGACGAAGGCCTCGATTTCTGCAGCAGGTACGATTTCCAATGCGGCCAAAACTGCGAGGGCTATCGGTAGATCGTAATGTGATCCGGATTTCGGCAGGTCAGCGGGCGTTAGATTGACAGTGATCCTTTTTGACGGAAGCGCGACAGCCATTGCTGTGAGTGCTGATCGAATGCGCTCTATCGCTTCGGAAACCGACTTTCCCGGAAGCCCCACGATCGAAAACGCTGGCAGACCCGCCGTGACGGCGCACTGTACCTCAACAATTCGGGCGTCGACGCCCTCAAATGCAACGGTATATGCCTTTGTGATCATGGCCTGCTTCCAATTTGAATCGAATTGGAAGCAGATTGGGTTAACAAAGTTTAAGAAGTATTAACTTTCACGGGCAAGAAGCTTCATGAACTTCGGCCACGCGGCTGGGTCTGCTACGGTCTTGTCGCGGCAAAAGCGATTACAGAAGCCAAAAATCCGCCCCTCAATTTCCGCCAAGACTTCAGTAGGTTTGCCCGAGTAAGCGCAACTTGAGTTTTCTGGTGTTCCAGCGGAAACGGCTTGAGCTTTGATTGGGGTTGGGCCGGGCCAGGTTTTGGTTGCAAAATCTCTTTTGTAGAAAGGCTGATCATCGCCATCAACAAGTCCCATTGCCCTCCAGCGACGAAACGCGCCGTCGTTAAGATGAGCGTTCACGTATTCCGTGGCTTCGGATGACACATCCAAGCCATACCCCGCGATGCGTGCAGCGACGGGCGCAAAAAACGCGTCAGCAATAGAGTATGTGCCACAAAGCCAAGGCGTCTCGCTTTTGGTTTCTGTACGCGCCCATGCCCAAATCGCTTCGAGACGTCGAAGATCTTTCTCTACCTCGGCGCTTGGAGAGAAATCATCGTAGGCCACGCGAAGGTTCATCGGACAAGCTTCACGAAGCGCCATAAAGCCGGCATGCATTTCGGCTGCAAGGCTTCGGGCAATGGCGCGGTGATGCGGGTTTGCTGGCCAATGATTGTTTTCAGGGTGACGCGTGGCGAGCTCTTCGGCGATTGCTAGAGATTCCGTAATGACGTGCCCTTCAGAGGTTTTGAGGGCAGGAACAAGCCGAGCAGGGGCGAAATCCGCAAGCATTTTCGGAAAATCGTCCGTATATAGCCGAGCAAATCTCGTTTGGACTGGGATGTTGAATTTCTCAAACAACAGCCACCCCCTAAGGGACCAACTGGAGTATGCGCGATCGGTGAGAGCAAGAGTATAAGTCATAGCTTTCGATAGCTCATTAATTGCATTATCAAAAACGATAAAATCTTATGCAATCCATCAAATTAATTGATGCGATGGAGGCGAATGTATTGGCGCTTCTTTAGATATTGCCTTGCAACCGATGCCGCCGCAAGTCACGTTACGCGAGCGATTGAAAGCATTACAAAAGATAACGAATTTGGGGCGTATATGGAGTATTTTCTGTTTGTCGGGAGCTGTAATTCCGCGGTTCCTTATTTTGGAAATTCAAACGGAGAGGGCGTGAGCGCATATCGTTTCGACGCTGAAACCTGTGAGATCGCAAAGCTCGGAACGTACCCGGACGTCGAGAATTCGACATTTCTAAGCGTTAATCCGTCTGCAACCCGCTTATACACAAACTCAGAACTGCCCGGTAAACCAGAGGGGCTTGTGACAACCCTCTCTTATGACAAAGAAAATGGGACGTTCGCGCACCTAGCTGAGCAATCAAGTCGCGGCTCGATTACGGCTTACAACTCGATTACGGAAGACGGTAAATTCCTACTTGTTGCCAACTATGGCGAGCTTCAGGAAGGGCCAGATCAGTCTTTGGTGGTCTACCCGATTTTGGAAGATGGCGAGCTTGGAGCGCCGGTTTGCACTGTAAAAAATGAAGGGTGCGGGCCGAACAAAGAGCGCCAAGATCGCAGCCATACGCATTTTGCGCATCAGATGCCGAATGGAAACGTTGTTGTGGCGGATCTTGGGCTGGATAAGGTTTTTGAGTATAGTTTGAGCGCAAGTGGCCAACTTTCGCAGCAAAGGGTGTTTGATATGCCAGCAGGGAGTGGGCCGCGCCATGTTGCTTGGTCTGCTGATGGTCGATGGCTGTTTGTCGTTAACGAACTGCTGAGTAATGTTGCCACGCTCGACTTGACCAAATCACCAGAGGACGCGTTGGTATCGATCTGTCCGACGGTGCCAGAAAGTTCGGTTGGTAAGAGCTTCTGTTCAGATATCCAAATCGCGCCTGACGGGCGCTTTCTCTATGTCGGAAACCGTGGAGACGACACGATCGCGGTTTTATCTGTGGCTGCTGATGGGACGTTGACCTTGATTGCGCAGGTTCCTGCTGGCGGGAAAACGCCACGAAATCTGGCGCTTACGCCATGCGGTCGCTTCCTGTTCTCGGCCAATCAGGATTCCGATGTAATTACGCTTTTTGCGCGAGACGAAAAGGATGGAATGCTTGAGAAAAGCGCGCTTGCGATCGAAACGGGTACGCCAATGGTCGTTGCGATTGTTGCGGCGTAACCTGCTGTATTAAAAAAGCTTGTTGATGTGTTTGGCGCACCATGTGCCTTGATATTCGAGGCAGGTGACGGAAAGGTTGTCGATTTTTTGGGCGAAGACTGTGGGAGTATCTTGCCCAAGCGCGCGCTGGACCTGACATAGGATAGCGCCGAAATGGGCGACGATAATGATGTCTGTTTCCGGTCTGCGTAAGAGCCTATCCGCAGCTGAATCGACGCGTGTTCGAAGCGCGTTCCAGCTTTCTCCGCCGGGCGGGCGTGTGTCTCCGGGGGTGTCCCAAAACGCGCGGAGTGCATCTTCGCTCTCTGCGTTAACATCGTCGAAGGTCCGGTTTTCCCATTTGCCGAAATGAATTTCCCGCAAGTCAGGGTCCGGCTGCAAGGTATGGCGAGCGTTTGCGATTGCTTTGCCTGTTTCCACTGCACGCGACAAGGGCGAGGTGATGATTGGTGCGGTTTCAGGCAACGCGTCGGAAACGCGTTTGATCTGCGCGCTGTTTGAAAGGTCTGCGGGTAAATCGGTCCAGCCGACCATAGTTTTGGCATGGGTCGGCGCATGGCGAACCCACCATAATCTTTTGATATCGTTCACGGGTTTGCCTCTGGAAGCTTACCTTTAAAGGTAAGAGGAAGGCCTGCCATTACGGCTACAACCGTGTCTGATGCGGCGGCGAGCTCTTGGTTCAATTTTCCTTGAGCATTTGCAAATCTTCGCGCGAGTGATGTGGCAGCAATTCCTCCTCCGCCAACCTCGTTGCTCACGATAATAACGGGGGCATTACAGTCGGCGAGCGCGGCTAGGAGCGCCCTAGTGCGTGCCTCTACGTCGAAATCTGCCATGAGCAGGTTGCTTAACCAGAGTGTCGCGCAGTCGAGGAGGATTACGTCTCTACTTGATGCACTGACGAATTGCGCTTCAATATCAACGGGTTCCTCGATTGTCGTCCAGCCACTTCCGCGAGATGATTTGTGCCGCTCTATTTTGATCTTCATGTCGTCGTCAAACGCCTGCGCTGTTGCGAGATAGATGCGGTTCAGTCCGCTCTCCACTGCTAACCGTTCAGCGAAATCAGATTTCCCAGAAGCAACACCACCCAGAACAAGCGTTAGATTTGGCAGCATAGTTTGCCCCGTTTCCCGTTTTTGCGCAGCCTATCAGGGGTTTGCCGCGAGGTTAAGGGCTGGCATTTTAGCCGCGCGGGTCTTAGCAATGGTATGACAGAACCAAAGGGGCAAGAGATGCTTGCGCAAAAACGTATCCTTTTGATCATTGGTGGTGGTATTGCTGCCTATAAATCGCTCGATCTTATCCGCCGTTTCAAGGAGCGCGGTGCGGAGGTGACGCCTGTGTTGACTAAGGCGGGTGCGGAATTTGTTACGCCGCTCTCTGTTTCGGCGTTGGCGGGGCAGAAGGTCTTTGGCGATCTGTTTGATCTCACGGATGAAGCAGAGATGGGACATATTGAACTGTCGCGCGCAGCGGATTTGATCGTAGTTGCGCCTGCGACGGCGGACCTTATGGCAAAGGCCGCGCAAGGGCATGCAAATGATTTGGCCAGTACCGTCTTGCTCGCCACGGATACACGCGTATTGCTCGCGCCGGCTATGAACATACGCATGTGGACGCATCCAGCAACCCAGCGGAATATTGAAACGCTTAAGGCAGACGGGCAAGCGTTTGTCGGACCGAATGAAGGCGATATGGCCTGTGGTGAATTTGGCCCTGGTCGTATGTCGGAACCATTGGAGATTGTCGCAGCGGCGGAGGCGATGTTGGCCGACGGGCCGCTTGCGGGGCGAAAAATAGTTGTGACGTCAGGCCCGACTCACGAGCCGATCGATCCGGTGCGGTATATTGCAAACCGCTCGTCCGGCGCGCAGGGAACCGCAATTGCGCGTGCGCTTGTGGCGCTTGGTGCTGAGGTTGTTTTTGTAACGGGGCCTGCGGATGTTGCGCCACCAGAAGGCGTTGTTCTCAAGCGCGTCGAAACAGCAAATGATATGCGCAAAGCAGTCATGGAGGCGCTCCCCGCAGATGCCGCTATTTTTGCGGCTGCCGTAGCAGATTGGCGCGTTTCGAACGCAGCAGATAGCAAGATGAAGAAAACCAAAACGGGCCTTCCTGCACTCGAATTTGCCGAGAACCCGGATATTTTGGCTGATGTGAGCAAAGACAAAGCCCGCCCTGCGTTGGTTGTTGGGTTTGCGGCAGAAACCGACGACGTTATTGAAAACGCGACGGCTAAACGTAAGCGGAAAGGCTGTGACTGGATTGTTGCAAATGATGTCTCGCCCAAAACCGGAATTATGGGCGGTAGTGAGAACGCGGTGACAATCATTGATGAAAACGGCGCCGACAATTGGCCACGAATGGGCAAAGATCAAGTTGCTCGTAAATTGGCAGAGCGTATTTCAGAGGCCTTGCAGGGTAAGCAGAAGTGACTGTTTCTATTAAGATAAAGCGGCTCGAAGGGGCAGACGAAGCTCTTTCTTTGCCATCCTACGAAACTGCAGGTGCTGCTGGCGCGGATGTCTGTGCGAACTTTCCAGTTGATGAACGCGACGGGATTGTTTTGGAGCCAATGGAGCGCGCATTGGTGCCCACGGGGTTAAGTTTGGAAATTCCTGTCGGATATGAAGTTCAGGTTCGGCCCCGTTCAGGCTTGGCGCTTAAGCATGGGGTCACGTTGGTCAATACACCTGGCACGATCGATAGCGATTATCGCGGGCCGCTTGGTGTGATTATGATTAATTTGGGTACGGAGCCATTTGAAATTCGGCATGGAGATCGCATTGCGCAGTTGATCGTTGCGCCAGTTACGCAAGCGACGTTTGAGGCCGCCGATTCCTTGAGTGAAACGGCCAGAGGGGCGGGGGGCTTTGGCTCCACCGGACAGCGCGGATAAATGGCGATTACCTTTGTTCTGATGGGGGTGATCTGGTTTGGTGGGCCGATCTTGCGCCTTCCGAAAGCCGTGCGCGCGCTTCTTGTTGGATTGATCTATGTGCTTGGATTTGTTGTTTTATTGACCCTTCCCGAAGGGCACAATATGCGCGAATTGTTTGGCGATAGTGTGGGTATTTGGGCGCTCGTGGGGATGTGTGGTGCTGTTGTCGGTCTGTACGTCTGGGCGCTGCCGCTTTTGCGAAAACGCGGAGAAACGGCTGCCGGGGTTGTGCCGGAAGCTGGCGGATCGTTTTCGGAAACCGAGCTTGATCGCTATGCCCGCCACATCGTGTTGCGAGAAGTTGGCGGCCTTGGCCAGAAACGGTTGCGAGAGGCGCGCGTTTTGGTGATTGGTGCGGGGGGGCTTGGGGCTCCGGCGTTGCAATACCTTGGTGCGGCGGGCGTTGGAACCATCGGCGTTGTTGACGATGACGTGGTCGAGAATGCCAATCTTCAGCGTCAGGTGATCCATAAAGATGCGGCTATCGGTACACCCAAGGTCTTTTCTGCCCAATCTGAACTTCAGGCGCAGAACCCGTTTATTTCGGTGCGCCCCTATCATCGACGGTTGGATCAGGAGAGCGCCGAGGCCCTGTTTGCCGAATATGATCTGATCCTTGATGGCACAGATAATTTTGACACCCGATATATGGTTAACCGCGTTGCTGTGGCGCTTGGGAAGCCACTTATCTCTGCGGCGATGACCCAATGGGAGGGGCAGATTTCGCTCTATGATCCCGCGCATGGCGGGCCATGCTATCAATGCGTTTTCCCAGAGCCACCCGCGCCGGGATTGGTTCCGAGTTGTTCAGAAGCCGGCGTCATCGGGCCGCTCCCTGGTGTTATGGGCTCAATGATGGCGGTGGAGGCGATCAAGGTCATTACGGGCGCAGGCGAGAACCTGCGCGGCGTATTGTTCACATATGACGCGCTCTATGGCGAGACACGAAAATTCACCACCAGCAAGCGAGCGGACTGTCCTGTTTGCGGTGCGATACAAGTGCGCGCTTGATGCGCGCAATCAAAGGAGACTTTCATGACCAACCCGCTTCTGTCTGATTGGGACACGCCGTTTCAGCTGCCGCCATTTGCCGAGATTTCGGACGATGATTTCGAAGCGGCGGTCCACGAAACGCTCGCCAGTGCGCGCGCTGCGGTCGATGCGGTTGCCAATAATCCAGAGGCACCAAGTTTCGAGAACACGGTTGAGGCGTTGGAACTCGCGGATGCGGATTTGGGGCGTGTTTTGGGCGTTTTCTATAATCTTGCAGGGGCAGACAGCACAGAGAAACGCCAAGAGCTACAACGGGCATTTTCTCCGCTTCTTGCGGCCTACTCGAGCGATGTTTCAATGAACAAAGAGTTGTTTGAGCGGGTAGAAACCCTTTGGCAACAGCGCGACAGCCTTAACCTGAACGACGAACAAGCGCGGGTGCTTGAGCTGTGTCGCCGCGGGTTTGTACGCGCGGGCGCGCAGCTTGAGGGGGATGCGCGCGAGCGTCATCGCGAAATCAAAGCGCGGCTTGCTGTTTTGGGTACAGAATTTGGCCAGAACCTTTTGGCAGATGAGCGCGAGTGGTCGATGCCGCTTTCGGAAGATGATCTGGAGGGGCTGCCGGATTTCGTGGTCGCGGCGGCGCGTTCGGCGGGGGAGGCGCTCGGCCACGATGGGCCAGCGGTTACACTTTCACGGTCGCTCATTGTGCCGTTTCTGCAATTTTCGCCACGACGCGAATTGCGCAAAACCGCGTTTGAGGCTTGGGTCGCGCGCGGCGCAAATGGTGGTGAGACAGACAACCGAGAGATCACGCGCGAAACACTGGAGTTGCGCGCGGAGCGGGCTGCGCTTTTGGGCTATGATAGCTATGCGGCCTACAAGCTCGAAACTGAAATGGCCAAAACGCCAGAAGCGGTGCACGACCTGTTGATGCAGGTTTGGAACAAGGCCAAGCCCGCAGCCGAAGCCGATGCCGAAGTACTGGCCGAAATGCTGGCCAAAGACGGGATCAACGGACCACTGGAGGCGTGGGATTGGTTTTATTACGCCGAGAAACGCCGCCTTGCAGAGCACGACTTGGACGAAGCTGAGTTGAAGCCTTACTTCCAGCTTGATCGGATGATTGAAGCTGCGTTTGATTGTGCAAACCGGCTGTTTGGACTTGAGGCGCGTGCGCTTGATGTGCCGCTCTATCATCCGGATTGCCGCGCGTGGGAGTTTACACGAAACGGCGAACATATTGCCGTTTTCATCGGTGATTATTTTGCCCGCGCGAGCAAACGCTCCGGTGCGTGGTGTTCGGCGATGCGCAGCCAGAAGAAGCTTGGCGGCGACGTACGCCCAATCGTTGTGAATGTCTGTAACTTCGCCAAACCGCCAGAAGGAGAACCCGCGCTGCTGTCTTATGATGATGCGCGGACCTTGTTCCACGAGTTTGGTCACGCGCTTCACCAGATGCTCTCGGATGTGACCTATGAAAGCATTTCGGGAACTTCTGTCGCGCGCGATTTTGTCGAGCTACCAAGCCAGCTTTATGAGCATTGGCTTGAGGTGCCGGAAGTGCTGGAGAAACACGCGATCCACGCCGAAACGGGCGAGGCAATACCCGCGGATTTGATGAAACGGCTTTTGGACGCGCAGACTTACAACACCGGCTTTGCAACGGTTGAATATGTTTCTTCTGCCCTAGTTGATTTGGCGTTTCACGACGGTCCCGCGCCCAAAGACACAATGGCGCGCCAGGCCGAAGTCCTTGACGGCATTTCAATGCCTTATGCAATTCGTATGCGCCATGCGACACCTGGATTTGCACATGTATTTGCGGGTGATGGCTATGCCAGTGCCTATTACAGCTATATGTGGTCTGAAGTGATGGACGCGGATGCATTCAAGGCGTTTGAAGAGGGCGAAGGGCCGTTTGATCCGGCACTTTCGAAGCGGCTAGAGGAGCATATCCTGTCGGCAGGCGGCTCGCGCGATCCAGAAGAGCTTTATCGTGCGTTTCGCGGACGTATGCCAAGCGTTGACGCGCTGCTTGAGGGGCGCGGGTTGCTTTAACGGTTACTTGCGAATCTCGTCGTCGCGTACGCCCCAAACAGCGGATTTCGGCGCCCAGCCCCTAAGGCCGTCGACGCTTAACTTGCACCATGTTCGATCGCAGGCCCCAAGCCGCGCGATCACGTCCTGTTCGAGCTTGGCAACTGCTTTGGCGTCCGGTTGGGGGAGAATCTTAAGCTCAACCTCTTTGGCGGTCACAACAACGGTGCGCACGCCAGAGAGAAGAGTGAAATGCACCCAGCCGCCCGCACCGTCACGGTCATGGACGCGCCGCCAATGGCCGAACTCTGCGGTGATCTCCAGCGGCATATCGCGGTGTTTATAAACCCAATCAATGCGGTGCGTGAGGGAAGGGCCGCGCCGAACGTTCGCCTCGGTGGCTTTCATCGAAACAAAACGCGGAATCGGCAAGTTGGTCACGGGGCCGCGCTCTTGCGCGTGGGCGGCCTGAAGCCCGAGCATGGCCACGAGGGCCCAAATCGTCTTGCGGAGACTCATCGGATTTCTACCTGAATTTCTACTGCGCCTGTCTGTCGGTTCTTGTGTCCGATCATTTCATGGGCCACCTTAGCAGGGAGCGAACCAAAGAAAAGATGAGGGAGCATCCCATGTGCGCAAAACGTCTGAGTGTTGTTGTTACACGACGGTTGCCTGTGGCGGTCGAAACTCGCCTGAAAGAGCTGTTTGATACGACCCTGCGTGTGGACGACACGCCGATGAGCAAAGCCGAACTGGTTGCCGCAATGAAGAAATGCGATGTGTTGGTGCCAACCGTAACGGATTCGATCGACGCGAGCATGCTTGCTTCGGCTGGGCCGGACCTCAAACTGATCGCGAATTACGGCGCGGGGGTGGATCACATCGACGTGGCAACTGCGCGGGAGCGGGGCATTCTTGTGTCAAACACACCAGGGGTTGTAACCGAAGACACCGCCGATATCGCTATGATGCTTATTATTGCGGTTACGCGGCGGATTCCCGAAGGGTTAAGCCTGATGCAAACCGGCGAGTGGCGGGGCTGGACCCCGACGGCGATGCTCGGTGGTCGGATTGCAGGAAAGAAGCTTGGTATCCTTGGTATGGGCCGCATCGGACGCGCCGTTGCCAAGCGCGCGGCTGCCTTTGGCATGGAGATAAATTACAACAATCGCAAGCGGTTGCACCCCGAGGTCGAAGAGCGCCTTGGCGCAACGTGGTGGGAGAGTCTCGATCAAATGGTGGCGCGGGTCGATGTGCTGTCGATCAACTGCCCCCATACGCCGAGTACATTTCACTTGATGAATGCGCGGCGGCTTAAGTTGATGAAACCTTCGGCGGTTATCGTCAACACCTCTCGGGGCGAGGTGATCGACGAGAACGCGCTTACACGGATGTTGCGCGCCGGAGAGATCGCGGGCGCGGGGCTGGATGTTTTCGAAGATGGCGCGAACATCAATCCTCGTCTGCGCGCGCTTGATAATGTTGCCCTTCTTCCGCACGTCGGTTCGGCGACCCGCGAAGGACGGATCGAAATGGGCGAGCGCGTTATGATAAATATCAAAACCTTTGACGACGGACATCGCCCACCTGATCTTGTGGTGCCGGGCGTTATTTAAGGCGCGAGCCCAGTCGGGTTTTGAACATGCAAACCGAGGTTTAGGTCGGTTTTGTGCGCTCTTGGGTCGGCGAGCGGCTGCATCTTCTGGTGCGGCGCGCCACTATAGGCCCAAGGCCGGCGAAACGGCCCGTTGCAAGGAGTGTGCCTGATGAAATCCCATGTCAAAGCTCTGGTTGTTGGCGGAGGTGCCGTTGGCACGTCGATTGCTTATCATCTTGCCCGTGCGGGGTGGGACGACGTAGTGCTGATGGAGCGCGATGAGCTGACTTCGGGAAGTACGTGGCACGCGGCGGGGCTATTGCCGTATTTCAACATGTCCTATGCGACGACACACATCCACGACTACTCGATCAAATTCTACAAAACGCTCGAAGAAGAAACGGGTTTGAACGCAGGATTTTCAGTCGTTGGCAACCTGCGCATGGCGCAAAGCAAAGAGCGCATGGACGAGTATATGCTCTATGCCTCAACCGCCGAAACCTGCGGCGTGCCGTATGAATGGATGACACCTGCGCAGATCAAGGAACGGTGGCCGCTGGTGCGGACAGAGGACCTTGAAGGCGCGATTTATCACCCGACTGACGGCTATATTAACCCCGCAGATGTAACCATCGCCATGGCCAAGGGCGCGCGTCAGCGCGGTGTTGTTGTTGAACGCCGCTGGCAGGTGGACAGCTATCATTGGACAGGCGAGGCATGGGAGGTGACCTGCACCAAGATGGTCGAGCGGGGCGGTAACCTTGTTCCATCCGACGAACAGGTCGTCATCACCGCAGAGCATGTGGTGACAGCAACAGGAAACCATGCGCAGCGTACGGCAAAGCTCTTGGGCATCAAAATCCCCGCCATTCCGGTTGAGCATCAGTTCATCGTGACCGAACCCGATGCCGCTTTGCTTGAATACCGCAAGACCCACGGCGAACACCCTGTTTTGCGCGATGCGGATGCCAAATGGTATGTGCGCGAGGAGCGGGGCGGTTGGATTCTCGGCCCCTACGAGCGCAACGCCCCTGCGCGGTTTGCTTATGGTGTGCCCGATAGTTTCCGCGCGGATTTGTTCCCGCTTGATCTTGAACGGATCGAAGAAGAATACATGAGCATGATTCACCGCATACCGTCCTCGGAAACGGTGGGGCTTAAGGATGATTTCAACGGCCCGATTTGCTATACGCCTGATGGCAACCCGCTCATTGGTCCTGCGCCCGGATTGCGGAACATGTGGCTTGCCGAAGGGTTCAGCTTTGGCATTACAGCAGCGGGCGGCGCGGGCAAATACCTTGCCGATCTGATGGTCGAGGGCGAGGCCGAGATTGACATGGCGAGCCTTGACCCCAAGCGCTTCGGAAGCTGGATGACCACCGATTATGCCGTGGCCAAGAACGAAGAAGCTTACGAGCATGTCTATATCCTCCACCATCCTGACGAGGAGCGCCCTGCCGCACGGCCTCTGCGGACAAGCCCCGCTTATGACCGCCAAAAAACCGCAGGTGCGCAATTCGGGCAGGTGAACGGATGGGAGCGGCCAAACTATTATGCGCCCGAAGGATTTGACGATCACGCCGCGCGCAGCTTCCGGCGCGGAGGTTGGTGGCAATATACCGAAGAAGAGGCGCGCGCGATCCGCGAGGGCGTTGGGCTTATTGATGCGACGGCCTTCACCAAGCATTCGGTTTACGGGCCTGGAGCGACGGCGTTCCTTGATTGGTTCACCTGTAACAAGCTGCCGCGCGTGGGGCGTATTAATCTGACCTATGCGCTGACTTCTGCGGGAACAACGCGTACCGAGTACACCATCGTGCGGTTGGCAGAGAACGATTATTACCTCGTGTCTGCGGGGGCGTGGTCCGATTATGATCGCGATTATCTGCTCAAAGCACTTGAGGATTGGAACAGCGGCGGAAATGAATGGGTCGGCGTGCAGGATGTCACGACGCAGTGGGGCGTGTTTGCCATTGCTGGCCCGAAAACCCGTGAGGTTCTGAACGAACTTATCCGTGATGCAGAGCCGGAAACCGCGCTTTCAAACAAACGCTTTCCTTGGTTGTCCTGCCGCGAAATCGAGCTTGGTATGTGTCCTGTCCGTGCGGTGCGGGTTGCCTATACGGGCGAACTGGGCTGGGAATTGCATCACCCGATTGAGATGCAAAACTACCTATGGGACCAATTGATGCAAGCGGGCGAGAAGCACGGGCTGAAACTGGTGGGCGCGCGCGCGCAAAACTGGCTGAGACAAGAGAAATCCTATCGCGCATTCGGCACCGAACTGGGCCGCGATGCTACGCCGCTTGAGGCTGGACTTGATCGGTTTGTTGATCTTGAGAAAGAGTTTTTCGGCAAAGAGGCCATGATCAAAACCGGCGTGCGCAGCACCTGCGTGACCCTGTTGATTGACGGGCCGCAAGACGCCGACCCATGGGGCCGCGAAGTGCTTTACGCCGGTGACAAACGGGTGGGCCGTCTAACCTCTGGTGGCTATTCGGTGGCCTTTGGAAAAAGTATCGGCATGGGCTATGTCTCGCCAGATTGCGCGACAGTCGGCACAAAGCTCAAGGTCAAGATGTTTGATAAACTGTGGGATGCTGAAGTCGTCGAAGATAGCCCCTATGACCCGACAAACGCCACGATCCGCAAGAATAGCGAAGGTTAGGTTTTAGAAAGCTGATCCCAAGCGTCCATTGCCTTGGATGCATACATCAGCGAGGGGCCGCCGCCCATGTAGACGCACATGCTAAGGACGTCTGCGATTTCTTCACGGGTGGCTTTTTCCCTTATGAGCGCTTCGATGTGGAAACCGATGCATGGTTCGCACCGGTCTGCGACAGAGATCGCCAGTGCAACAAATTCCTTGGTTTTCGCATCTAGAACGCCGCTTGTTTTCGCTGCGTGGGCAAGAGAGCCAAACCCTTTTGACGTTTCGGGCGCGGCGGCGTTGAAGTTGCCGACGGAGGATTTCATCCCTCCCATGAAGTCTTTCCAGTCCATTTGAGTTCCTTTCAATTTTTTCAGGTATCGGACGTGGCGAGATAAATAGCTTTGATCGCGGTCAAATTGACGTAGCGTTTGTTTGCATGCGTGAAGATAAGCTATTTCTGGGACGCGCACAAAAAAAGGCCCGGACATAATGCCGGGCCTTTGAAGATTGATTTAGTAAGCTTTGGGCTTAGCTTGGAATGTCGCCTTCGATGCCTTCGACATAGAAGTTCATACCAAGAAGATCGCCGTCACCCGCTGTTTCGCCTTCGGCGAGCCATGGTGTGCCGTCTTGCTTGTTCAGCGGACCTGTGAAGGCGTGGTAGGAGCCATCTGCAATTGAAGCTTCGATCGCCATTGCCTCGGCTTTCACTTCTGCTGGGATCGCGTCTGTGATGTCGCCGATCTTAACCATGCCGGATGCAATGCCACCCCAAGTGTCGACCTGCTCCCATGTACCATCCATAACCGCTTGTGTGCGCTCGATGTAGTAGGGTGCCCAGTTGTCGATGATCGAGGAGACGCGCGGGCTTGGCGCGAATTGAGCCATGTCAGATGCCTGACCGAATGCGATAACGCCTTCTGTCTCGGCAGCTTTCGCCATTGGCGCTGTGGAGTCAGTGTGCTGCATGATCACGTCAACGCCTTGCTCGATGAGCGCAGCAGCCGCGTCAGCTTCTTTGGCCGGATCGAACCAAGAGAATACCCAGATCACTTTCATCTCTGCGTCAGGGTTCACTTTCTTGGCGTGGATATAGGCCGAGTTGATGCCGCGAATAACTTCGGGGATCGGGAAGGACGCGATATAGCCGATTTTGTTGCTCTCGGTCATGTGGCCGGCGATTGTGCCGATCACTGCGCGACCTTCATAGAAACGTGCGCCGTATGTGGACACGTTCGGATGCTCGCGCTTGTAACCTGTGGCGTGCTCGAACTTGATGTCCGGGAATTTGGCAGCAACAGCGTTCGTCTGGTCCATGTAGCCGAACGACGTTGTAAAGATCAGGTCGTGACCGGACAGGGCCATTTGTGTGAGAACACGCTCGGCGTCTGGGCCTTCGGCAACGTTTTCAACGAAAGTCGTTTCAACCTTGTCGCCGAAATGCTCTTCAACGGCTTTACGGCCTTCATCATGCTCATATGTCCAGCCGCCGTCACCAGGTGTGCCGACATAGACAAAGCCGACTTTGGTTGTGTCGGCCATGGCTGGAGCTGCAACGCCGAGCGCTACGGCTGCTGTCATGAGTGATTTCATCAATTTCATTTAGGAGTCTCCCCTTTGGTGGATTTTTGTTGTGATGTTTCGTCGGAATCTTTCCGGTGTTTTATTCTTGAATCTGTATCAATCAGAGCCGTTGTCACGATCGCAGCAGGAACTGCCACCACCCCCAATCCGACGAATAGAATGAAGGTTGTAAAGACACGCCCCCCAAAAGTTATGGGAATCATATCGCCATAGCCAACAGTGGTAAAGGAGGCGATGGCCCACCAGAATGAACTTGGAATAGATGAGAAAATTTCAGGCTGTGCTTCATGCTCAAAGATGAAAATTCCGACAGAACTGACATAGAGCATGATCATCGCAAGAAATACGAACATAAGAAGTTCGCTCCGGACGCTGTGAAGAGCTTCGCCAAAACGTTCCAACGCTCGTGAGCTTCGGAACAGTTTGAGCACGCGCAAAATTCGCAGCAGGCGGAAAGTTCTTACGACCTGCCATTGCGGCTGGAAGAAAACCAGCCCCGGGAGGCAAGAGACCAGATCAATCAACCCCCACGCGCTAAAGATATACCGAAGCCGCTTCTCCGCGCAGTAAATACGCAGCAAATACTCCGCGAGGAAAATAAGTAAGATAGCAAACTCGAACACCCGCAAGGCTTCATATGCCCAATGGGGAAGTCCCTGCATTGTTTCCAGCGAAATAGCCACCGCGGACACTGCGATAATAGTGTTCAATGCCCACGACACTTTGTTAGGCCCGTCGGGGACCTTTCCATCCAAGTGCTGAAGAATGCGTTCGCGGTTCATTGAGGCGGCCTGTGTTAACTCGTTGCAAAGAAAGGTTTGCCAAGTGACGCGGGCGCGGCAGTTGAGCTTCTAGAGATCAATACCAACACAAGGATGGTGATGATGTAAGGGCTCATCGACAGATACTCGACAGGAACAGGGATACCCGCGACCTGTAGGTTGAGTTGGAGAACAGAAATCCCGCCAAAGAGATACGCACCAAGCAACACGCGCTGGGCTTTCCAGCTTGCGAATACAACAATGGCCAATGCGATCCAACCTGCGCCAGCGGTCATGCCGTCTGTCCATTGTGCTACACGTACCAGTGAAAGATGCGCTCCGCCAAGCCCTGCGCAGGCTCCGCCAAACGCGATGGCGATCATGCGGATGCGTACGACCTTATAGCCAAGTGCGTGGGCTGCGTCGTGGTTCTCGCCGACCGCGCGCAGGACAAGGCCAAGGCGCGCGAATTTCAGGAACGCCCAGACAGCGACCAAGAGCGCCAGCGAAAGGTAAACTATAGGATCGTGTGAAAACAGCACGCGCCCGAAGAACGGAAGGTCCGAGAGGAAGCCAAGGTCAAGCCGCGCAGTAGAAGGGGGCCTTTGCTCGGCATAGGCCTGCCCGATGAGCGCGGATAGCCCGAGCCCGAAGAGCGTTAAGGCAAGGCCGGTTGCCACCTGATTGGATAAGAGTTTGAGCGTGAGGAAGCCGAATACAAGGCTCAACACCGCCGAAGCCGCCGCCGCCGCAACGAAGCCGAAAAACGGGCTTTGCGTTTCGACAGCCACGGCAAATCCCGTGACCGCGCCGGTGATCATCATGCCCTCGACACCGAGGTTCAGCACTCCGGATTTTTCCACCACCATCTCGCCGATTGCGGCCAGTAGGATCGGGGTTGCAGCGACCATGAGCGAAGCCAGAAGCGCTGCGGGGTTGATTGCAGAAAGGTCCATTATGCAGCCTCCGGTGAGCCGATACGAATACGGTAATTGGTGAAAACATCCATCGCCAGAAGGAAGAACAAGAGCATGCCCTGAAAGACCTGAATGGCAGCGGCAGGAAGGCCAAGCATCAACTGCGCCAGTTCACCGCCGATGTAAGTAAGCGCAAGAAGAAGCCCCGCCAGCAGGATGCCGACCGGATGCAATCGCCCAAGGAAAGCCACGATAATCGCGGTAAAGCCGTAACCGGCATTAAAGCTGATGTTGATCTGACCGGACGGGCCGGACACTTCAAAGATACCAGCAAGGCCAGCCGCCGCACCGGAAACGCCCATGCAGAACAAGATCAGCAGTTTAGGGCGCACACCAGAGAAGCGCGCCGCGCGCGGGCTTTCGCCTGTAAGGCGGATCTGGAAGCCAAGGATGTGGCGGTTGAGCAGGATATAAGCCGCGATCACCGCGAGGAAGGCAGTCAGAACGCCCCAGTGCATACCCGTTCCGGCAATCAGTTCGGCGTTATAGGCCGCTGGATATTGTTGGAAGTTCCTTGAACCAGGAAAGCCCATGCCGTCTGGATTGCGGAGCAGCCCCTGAGAAACCGAGGCGAGCTGGTTGCTTGCCACATAGACGAGCATAAGCGACACGAGAATTTCATTCGTGCCAAAGCGCGTTTTCAAAAGGGCAGGGATCATCGCCCAAAGGAGGCCGCCGATTGCACCAGCTATAATCATCAGGGGAAAGATAAACCAAGCGTCCATCGGATAGAACGCAAGCCCAACAGCCGCGCCACAAATGGCACCAATGATATATTGGCCTTCCGCCCCAATGTTCCAAATTCCAGCGCGGAACCCGAGCGACAAGCCGATGGCAATCAGGATAAGCGGCCCTGCTTTCACCAAAAGCTGTGGGCGGGAATAGGCCGAGAAATCAGGGTGGAACAGCGGATCCCAAAAGATAATGCGGATCACCTCAACGGGGTCTTTGCCCAGAAAGGCAAACAAAATGCCCCCCGCAACCATCGTGGCAACGACCGCCGCGATAGGGGTGAGATAGGTCCAGAGCTTGGACGGGACGGGGCGTTTTTCAAGACGGATCATTGGGCAGCCCCTTTGTTCAGCATGTGTGTTCGTGTCCGGCTGTTCATGACTAGTAAGTTAAACATGGGCTGCCTCCATACCGTGGGCGCCGCCCATCATCAGGCCGATTTCGTCCACCGTCAGCCCCTGCACCGAGCGCGGCGCGGTAAGGCGGCCTTCGTTCAGGGCAGAAAAGTTGTCGGAGATCTCCATAAGCTCATCAAGGTCTTGCGAGATTGCAATCACCGCCGATCCCTGCGCCGCCAGATCAAGAAGCGCTTGCCGAATGTCGGCGGCCGCAGCAGCATCAACGCCCCAAGTGGGCTGGTTCACAACCAAGACGTCTGGCCGTTGAAGAATTTCGCGGCCGACCACAAATTTTTGCAAGTTCCCGCCCGAAAGCGCGCGCGCGGCGTTGTTGGGGCTTGGAGTTCTTACATCAAAATTCGCAATGATCTTTTCGGCGAATGTTTTGGCGGCCCCCCATTTGAGGAAGCCGCGATTTGTAAGGTTTTCGCGAATTGCGCCAGTCATCAAAGCATTCTCGATGAGACTCATATCCGGTGCCGCCGCATGGCCAAGGCGCTCTTCGGGCGCGGTTAGGATGGCAAGCTTGCGGCGTTGGTTCGGGCCGAGGTGTTGAACGGGGGTGCCGTGAACGGTGACTGTTCCGGCATCCGGGCTGGTTTCGCCGGAAATTGCGGCAAGCAACTCGTCTTGTCCGTTGCCCGCAACGCCTCCGATGCCCAAAACCTCGCCTGCGTGAACCGAGAATGAAATATCCTTGAGCGACGTACCAAAGGCCGTAGCAGAGCGCATCGAAAGATCAGAAACCTGCAGCACGACGCCTTCCTGCTTGTGCGGTTTGCGGCTTGGCGTGTGGAGCGTTTGGCCGACCATCATCTCCGCCAGTTCACGCGCAGTCTTCTCGTGTGGATTGCAGATATCGACAACCTCGCCCAACCGTAGGATCGTGGCGCTGTCGCAGAGTGCGCGGATTTCGTCAAGCTTATGGGAAATATAAAGAATAGCGGTTCCCTCTGCCGAAAGCTTGCGCAGCGTTTCAAACAGAATCTCCACCTCTTGCGGAGTCAAAACCGATGTTGGCTCATCCATGATGAGGATTTTGGGGTTTTGTAGCAGACAGCGGATAATCTCGACCCGTTGACGCTCACCCGCAGAGAGTTCGCCCACAAGGCGCTCTGGATCAAGCGGCAGGCCGTAGGTTTCCGAAACTTCGCGGATTTGGGCGCTTAACACGTTTTGCTTCGGTGGGTTCTCCATACCAAGGGCGATGTTTTCCGCTACCGAAAGCGCATCAAACAAAGAGAAATGCTGAAACACCATCGCCACACCAGAGGCCCGCGCCGCACGCGGTTCGGACGGAGTATAGGGCGCGCCATTCAGGGCCATATCGCCGCTGTCGGGCCGCACAAGACCATAGATCATCTTGACGAGCGTCGATTTTCCAGCCCCGTTTTCGCCCAAGAGCGCATGGACTTCACCCGGTTTTATCGAAAAGGAAACGTTGTTGTTCGCAACCACTCCGGGATAGGCTTTTGTTAGCCCATTCACGGATAAAAGCGTTTGATCTGGCACCTTTGGCTCCCCTTCTGTCCCGTCTTTTGTCATGCGACTCCCCGCTTATGTGGTGCGGAATTTTTTGACTGGCTGGTCAGCAATAGCCTAGTCGCAACCGATACGGCAATGGCTTGCGGGTGTTTGCCCGCCGCCGGATCGCCTATTGGGCAGGCAATGCCGTTTATTTGTGCATTTGTGTGTCCGAACCCCGCGAGGCGCTTGCGAAACCGCGCCCATTTGGTGGTCGAGCCGATAAGCCCGATTTGCTGATTCCCCGCGCTCAACAGCGCATGACAGAGAGCGAGATCAATCGCATGGTCATAGGTCATGATGAAATGTCGTGCGTCATGCGGTGCGAATTTAACGAGGGCGGGCAAGTCAGCGGCCGTTACGGGTGTGACGGTTTCGGGGAGCCCGTCTGGCATCCGCTCTTGTGTTGCGTCGATCAAGGTCACGGCAAAATCGGGCAGCGGAGCAAGAACCGTGGCAAGCGCGTGGCCCACGTGCCCAGCGCCCCATATCCAAATTGGCTGGGCGTTCTGCTTTTGCTGTTCTATCAGCCAGCCATCCTTAAAGCCCAATGCCTTCGGCGTCTCCACCGTCGCATGGGGCGCGACAGGGCGCGCGAAAGTATCATCGGCGGCTGGGAGGGTGTTTTCGTTGAAAATCTCGAACACAAGAGTCACCGATCCACCGCAGCATTGCCCGATATTGGGCCCAAGTGGGATGCGGGATAGAACAGGTGTAGAACCGTCAGAGAGGGCAGCGCGGGCATCATGGATGGCTTGATATTCAAGCGCGCCACCGCCGATTGTCCCGCTTAAGCCATCGCTCCAGATATACATTACTGCCCCTGCTTCGCGTGGGGCCGAGCCGCTGGTTTCGGCAATAACAACCCGCGCCACGTCACCGTGCTTGGCCACGAGGGCAGCGAGTGTGTCGCGATCAAAATGCATGTTCATTCACAGGGTTTGCGGCATGCGTGCGATGAGCTTCCCAAACAGACATGGCCGCCTTGCAGTGCGAGAGCGGTGAATGTCGGGCGAATGCTCTTGCCCTTCGCGCCTTGGTGTTTACTTCGCGGTGGAATTGCTGCGGGCCTGTTTGCCCATAGGTTTCGCACGACCTGCCCAGCACCTTATCGGTCGCCGAAACCTGCGTTGGCCGAACAGTTTCTCCGCTTTGAAGAAACGTTATATCCATGCGAAAACCAGCCACTTTCTGTTCGCTAGAACCGCGGCGCATCGCCCGATGTGGCGTAAAGCGAAATGCGCAGGTAACACCGTAACAAAGCGCACTTGCGGCCACTGTGGCAAGAAATCTTTAGCTAGCGGGGCAAAAAAGTGTATTTGGAAAAAGCGAACAATCGCTTCGCCGCGCGGCTTTTTTCCGATTTGCGGCAAATGGCCGTTTCCCTTTTGAAGACGTCGGGCTAACCTCTGGCGCATGTCTGATCCTCGCTTCGTACACCTCCGCCTTCATACCGAATATTCGCTCCTCGAAGGGGCCGTTCCGGTCAAAAAACTTGCCGGACTTTGTGCAGCAAACAACATGCCTGCTGTGGCGGTGACGGATACGAACTCCATGTTCGCGGCATTGGAATTTTCGGTGAAAACCGCTGGAGAGGGCGTGCAGCCGATTCTCGGGTGTCAGGTTGATGTGGCCTATGATCCGGCGCAGGCAGGCGAAAAAGCCCGCGCGCCGGCACCGGTCGTATTATTGGCGCAGAGCGAAAAGGGTTATGAAAATCTTATGCGGCTCTCAAGCTGCCTTTATGTGGATAACGGCGGAGAGTTGCCGCAGGTCACGCTTGATGAGTTGGCGGAGTTCTCAGAGGGCATAATCTGTTTGACTGGTGGGCCTGAGGGCGCGCTTGGGAAGCTGTTGCTGACTGCGCAACGCACCAAGGCCGAGGCCTTGCTTGATCGTTTGCAGGCAATCTATCCCAATCGGTTGTATATCGAATTGCAGCGTCATCCGGGCGAAGGAGGGCGGCTCACCGAGGCCGAGCAAACCACGGAGCGCGCCCATATCGAGCTTGCCTATGCGCGCGACCTGCCGCTTGTTGCAACAAATGACGTCTACTTCCCGAAAACCGATATGTATGAGGCGCATGACGCGCTGATCTGTATCTCAGAGGGCGCCTACGTCGATCAGCAGCAGCCCCGCCGTCGTTTGACTCCGCAACATTATTTTAAGTCGCAAGAAGAGATGATTACGCTTTTTGCCGACCTGCCCGAAGCGATTGAGAATACGGTCGAGATTGCAAAACGCTGCGCCTACAAAGCGCCGCTGCGTGATCCGATCCTGCCGAAATTCGCTGATGACGAGGTGCAGGAATTGCGCAGACAGGCGAACGAGGGTTTGCAAAAGCGCCTTGAGGTCATCCCTCACGCCGCAAGTGTTGAGGAATATCAGAAGCGACTCGATTTTGAACTGGATATCATCGAAGGCATGGGCTTCCCCGGTTACTTTCTGATCGTTGCGGACTTTATCCAATGGGCCAAAGATAACGATATTCCGGTTGGCCCCGGGCGGGGGTCTGGTGCGGGCTCGCTTGTGGCCTATGCGCTCACGATCACCGACCTTGATCCCCTGCGTTATAGTTTGCTGTTCGAGCGATTCCTTAACCCCGAACGTGTATCGATGCCTGACTTCGATATCGACTTCTGCATGGATCGCCGCGAGGAAGTTATCCGCTATGTGCAGGAGAAATACGGCCGCGACAAAGTGGGCCAGATCATCACTTTCGGTGCGCTGTTGAGTAAAGCCGCGGTGCGAGACATCGGGCGGGTCTTACAGATGCCCTATGGGCAGGTTGATCGCCTCTCCAAGCTCATCCCTGTTGAAGGTGTGAAGCCCGTTTCGATTGCGCAAGCTCTTACCGACGAGCCGCGCCTTCGGGAAGAGGCCCGCAACGAAGAAGTTGTGGATCGGCTTCTGACTTATGGCCAGCAGGTCGAAGGGCTGTTGCGAAATGCCTCGACCCACGCGGCGGGTGTTGTGATCGGGGATCGTCCGCTCGACCGGCTTGTGCCGCTGTACCAAGATCCGCGCTCGGATATGCCTGCGACGCAGTTCAATATGAAATGGGTTGAACAGGCGGGTTTGGTCAAGTTCGACTTCCTCGGCCTCAAAACACTAACCGTAATTCAATCTGCGCTTAACCTGCTCAAGCTGCGCGATATCGACATTGATATCGGCGCCATCCCGTTGGACGACGAGGCCACATACAAGCTTTACGCAAGCGCCAAAACAGTGGCCGTGTTTCAGGTGGAAAGCTCGGGCATGATGGATGCGCTGCGGCGCATGAAACCGACGTGCATCGAGGATATCGTGGCGCTTGTGGCGCTCTATCGTCCCGGCCCGATGGAAAACATCCCGACCTATTGCGAGGTCAAGAACGGCCAACGAGAAATTGAATCTGTGCACCCGTTGATTGATCATATTCTTGAGGAAACTCAGGGCATTATCGTTTATCAGGAACAGGTGATGCAGATCGCGCAGGTCATGGCGGGATACTCGCTTGGCGGTGCGGACCTGTTGCGGCGTGCGATGGGTAAGAAAATCAAAGAGGCGATGGACGCCGAGCGCCCGAAGTTTGAAGCAGGTGCCGCCGAAAACGGGGTTCCGGCCAAGAAAGCCAGCGAGGTTTTCGACCTTCTCGAAAAATTCGCCAACTATGGTTTCAACAAGTCCCACGCGGCGGCCTATGCGGTGGTGTCTTATCAAACAGCGTGGCTTAAAGCGAACCATCCGGTCGAGTTTATGGCCGGTGTTATGAACTGCGATTTGCACCTTACCGACAAACTATCGGTTTATGCCGAAGAGGTGCGGCGCGGGCTTGATATCGACATTATCCCTCCGTGCGTGAACCGCTCCCTTGAAAAGTTTACCGTACATGACGGCAAAGTCGTCTATGCGCTGGGCGGCCTGAAAAACGTTGGCGTTGAGGCTATGCGCCTCATTGTCGAAGCGCGTGGACCAGAACCTGATGGATCAGGCGGCAAACCCTTTGCAACGCTATTTGATTTTGCCCGCCGTGTGGATTTGAAACGCGTGGGGAAACGCCCGCTAGAGATGCTTGCGCGCGCCGGTGCCTTTGATCAGATTGATCCAAACCGCCGCCGCGTCTTTGAGAGCCTTGATAACCTTGTTGCGTATTCGGCGGCTGTTCACGAACAACGCGCTTCTAGTCAGGTCTCGCTCTTTGGAGAAGCTGGCGATGATCTTCCGGAGCCGCGTCTGTCTACTGCCGCTGACTGGAACACCGACGACCGCCTGAGCGAAGAGAGCAAGGCCATCGGCTTCTATCTTTCCGGCCATCCGCTTGATGATTTCATGGCGCCGCTTAAACGAAAAGGCGTGAAATCTCTGGAAGAGGCCCGCCAAGAAGCTGAGCGAAAGGGCGCTGCGATTATCAAGGTTGGCGTTATCGTCTCTGGGCTTCAGCAACGAAAATCGGGACGCGGTACGCAGTTCTTCCGCATGAACATTTCCGATCCAACGCTACAGGTGTCGGGCATGGCAATGTTCCCGAAGGATTTTGAACAGGCCCGCAAGGTGTTCGAAGAGACCAGTCGCGTTGTCATGACGCTTGAGGCGAAGTTCGAAGATGGGCAATTTGATCCAATTGCCCGCAGTATCGCTCCCATGGAAGGTATCGTCGCTGAAGCGGGGTCGATGGGGCTGAAGGTCTATATCGAAAACACCGACGGCGCGGAATCGGTTGCTTCGGTTTTGGAGCAGGCGCGGAGCGACAAGTCTAACCGAAGTTTCGGCCCGATCACATTCTGCTTGATGGACCCGAGCCTCCCTGGCGAGGTCGAAATTGACCTGCCTCAGGAGTATCCGGTTAGCCCACAAATCAAAAGCGCGCTGAAATCTCTTGAAGGTGTGATGACGGTAGAGGAATTGGCGTAATTTTGCGCAATTCCCGTAAAAACCCAAATCAGACTGCATTTTTTCGCCGTTTTGGCATGCGATTCCCAGAATGGATTGATTTTCGCATGTGTTTTCGGCTATGTGCCGCGGGTTACGAGTTTGCTTTGGCTGCGCAGAACGCGCGGGCTTTGGGGGGTAAATGAGAAAATCAATCGTGTGTTTTGCGACGATTCTCGCGCTTGCAGGCTGTGTCACCACTGCCTCTGAAGAAGGTGCTGGCGGCGATGGTGTGAAGACAATTGCGGAGGCCGGAATCGATCCGAGCGCGCCGCATACCGCGCTGATTGCATCCCCACCCAAGACCAAAGACTTGAAGTTTGGCGAGGTGGTTAAGGATTGCACGATCTCTAGCTCCAAGCTTGGTAAAAAGATCGAAGGCTACCCACAGAAACGTCCTGTTGTGTATCTCTACGACTCAAATCCCAAATCTTATGCGCCGCATGCGTTTTACCTAAAGGGCTTCCAAGATGGTTGTGTGCGCAAGTTTGTGGCGTCGATGGCGATGCTTGGCGATCTCGAACTACACGAGGCGCTGCGCTATACGGTGGACGCCAAGACGATGCCCTATTCTGATACCGACAATGAATATGAACGCCTCAAAGGGCGGATATGTGGCAAGAAGTCTGGCGAGCCGTGTGGTGAGCGGCGAATGAAATCTTTTGCGAAAACGACCGCGTTCCTCACCATTTATGAGTCCTTCGGCAATTCGAACAAATACGCTGAGGTGCTTGTCTATAAGGGCAAAGTTGTGGCTTCGGACCTCACCAATCTGCGCTAGCAGCGGCTACCAATGCGGCGGCTTTTGATCCGCAAGAATGGCGGTGCCGCCTGCGCTTGCTTCCCGCTCTGCTTCGCGCTCCATCACCATTTGAAGGCGGCGTTTCAGGACAGCATTTTCCGTATCAAGCCGCGCGACGACATCAGAAAGGTCGTCGACGGATCGGGATAGGTGGGCCAGTTGCTCTTCGAGCGCGAGGATGCGTGTATCGGTCATGCCCAGAGCCATAGCACCACAGATGCCTGAATTCCAGCGCGCAAACCTTGCCCTTTGGTGGCCCGCGCGATAAAGCCCTCGGCGTAACCGTTGCGATGAGGGCAGATATGGCCAAGCAAAAGAAACAGCCGCGACCCAAGGCAATTACGCCCAAAGGGTTCCGCGATTATTTTGGTGCCGAGGTTTCGGCCCGCAAAGACATGCTGGACCGGATTGCCGAGGTATATCATCGCTATGGATTTGACGCGCTGGAAACCTCTGCGGTTGAGACCGTTGAGGCGCTCGGTAAATTCCTTCCTGATGTGGACCGCCCGAACGAAGGGGTTTTCGCATGGGAAGAGGATGATAGCGGTTGGGTCGCGTTGCGCTATGATATGACCGCACCGCTCGCTCGGGTATTCGCGCAGCACCGCAATGATCTGCCGACACCCTATCGCCGTTATGCGATGGGTCCGGTTTGGCGCAATGAGAAGCCCGGTCCGGGGCGTTTTCGGCAGTTTTATCAATGTGATGCCGATACAGTAGGTACTGGCAGTGTTGCTGCCGATGCCGAGATTTGCGCGATGCTTTCCGACACGCTTGAAACCGTCGGCATTCCGCGCGGCGATTACATTGTACGTGTGAATAACCGCAAGGTTCTTAACGGTGTGATGGAAGTTGCGGGGGTGCTTGACCCGACTGATCCGGATAAATTTGCGCATGAGCGCGGCATTGTATTGCGCGCGATTGATAAGCTTGACCGCCTCGGTGTGGACGGTGTGCGGGCGCTGCTTGGAGAAGGCCGCAAGGACGCAAGCGGCGACTATACCAAAGGCGCGGGCCTTACCGAAGCGCAGGCGGATGTTGTCATGGGCTTCATGGATGCCAAGCGGGACAGCGGAGCCGAAACGGTTGCGCGGCTTCGGGAGTTGGTTGGCGAAAGCAAAGTTGGCCAAGAGGGTGTTGCCGAGCTTGAGGAGATCGAAAGCTTGCTGGCCGCGCAGGGCTATGGCCCCGACAGGATTGAGATTGATCCTTCCGTTGTGCGTGGCCTTGGCTACTACACCGGCCCTGTTTACGAAGCAGAGCTGACTTTTAAAGTGTTGGACGAGAAGGGCCGCAAACGGCAGTTTGGCTCTGTTGCGGGCGGCGGACGTTATGATGATCTGGTGAAGCGCTTCACAGGTCAGGCAGTTCCGGCAACGGGCATGTCGATCGGCGTTGATCGGCTTCTTGCTGCACTTCTCGCCAAGGGCCGCATCGACACCACACAAGAAGGCCCCGTGGTCGTGACCGTGATGGATAAGGGCCGCATGGCCGATTATCAGGGCATGGTCGCTGAACTTCGCAACGCGGGCATTCGCGCAGAAGTGTATCTGGGTAATCCGAAAAACTTCGGCAACCAACTCAAGTACGCAGACCGCCGCAACGCGCCGATTGCCATCATTCAGGGCGGAGACGAGGCAGAGGCCGGTGTGGTACAGATCAAAGACCTGATCCTTGGCGCGAAAATTGCTGAAAACGCTACGCTTGAGGAGTGGAAATCCCGTCCAAGCCAGATCGAGGTGCCGCGCGATGAGTTGGTTGCGCAGGTACAGGCCATGCTAAAGGGGCAGCGCGATGACGCAGAAACCTGAGGTCCGCGCTGAAGCTGCGCGGCTACAGGCCTTTTTCGCGGCCTCCGGCGCGCAGGTTGTGGATGCCGATATCCTGCAGCCCGCCGAAACCCTGCTCGACCTTTATGGCGAGGACATTCGCGCGCGTGCATACGTGACGAACGATCCGCTGCGCGGTGAACAAATGCTACGGCCTGATTTTACAGTGCCGGTTGTTCAGATGCATATGGACAGCGGCGCAAGCCCCGCGCGTTATGTTTATTCTGGCGAGGTTTTCCGCCGTCAGGAAGAAGATACAGATCGCGCGACAGAGTTTTTTCAGGTCGGCTACGAGATTTTTGACGGGGCAAATCCTGCGGCGTCCGATGCCGAAGTGTTTGCTTTGTTTCAAGAGGTTTTGTCCCCACTTGGGCTTCGCGCCGCAACCGGTGATATCGGGATTCTAAAGGCAGCTGTTGAGGGGCTGGCCACGAGTGAAGCACGCCGTGCCGCTTTGCTGCGCCACATCTGGCGGCCGCATCGTTTCCGCACGTTGCTTGACCGTTTTGGCGGGCGCACGCCTGTTGCGTCAAGCCGCGCGAAGCTTCTGAAAAATCTCGAAGATACAGAGGCTCAGGATCTGATTAAGGACGCAGGGCGCGTCATCGGATTGCGCCGACCGTCCGAGATTATCGCCCGTCTTGAGACACTCCAAGAAGATGCCAAAGAACCGAATCTGAGCGAAACCGAAGTTGAGCTCCTTGAAACGATTATGCGGCTGCGCGAAACGGCTCCGAATGTGTTGGAAGCGCTGCGCGATATCGCGATTGATCTTCCATCGATTTCTAATGCCGTCGGGCAACTGTCCGCACGGCTTGATGCGCTTGCGGAGCTTGGTGTTGATGTGGATTCGCTCGATTTCGAGACGTCCTATGGCCGCAGCACGATGGAATATTACGACGGGTTTGTGTTCGGTTTTTACGTACACGGTCGCCCCGATTTGCCGCCCGTAGCAACCGGCGGGCGCTACGATGCGCTGACGCAGGTCTTGGGGCAGGGCAAATCCATCCCGGCGGTTGGCGGCGTTGTGCGCCCCGGCCTCACGTGGAAGATGCGGGAGGGCGCGCTATGAGCGATGCTGCAACACTCAAGCTTGGTGTGCCGTCCAAAGGCCGTCTGATGGAGAAAACCTTCGACTGGTTTGGCGCACGTGGCGTCACCCTGCGCCGCACAGGGGCAGAGCGCGAATATGCCGGCGCGGTTGAGGGCGTTGATGGGTTGGAACTTGTGCTGCTGTCTGCCGGTGAAATCCCGCGCGAACTGGCCGCAGGGCGTATTCATCTTGGCGTTACGGGAACTGATCTTATCCGCGAAAAACTCGCGGCTTGGGAAATGCAGGTTGCCGAGCTTGCGCCTATGGGATTTGGCCACGCTGATCTGGTGATGGCCGTGCCACAATGTTGGGTGGATGTGGAAACGCTTGATGATTTGGACGCAGTGGCAGCGCAATTCCGCAAGACCCACGGGTTCCGGCTTCGGATTGCCACGAAGTACCACCGCCTTGTTCGGAATTTCTTGAAAGACCAAGGCGTTGCCGACTATCAGCTTGTTGATAGCCAAGGCGCGACCGAAGGCACCGTAAAGCACGAAACCGCCGAGATGGTTGCTGATATCACCTCAACTGGTGATACGCTGCGCGCCAATCACCTCAAGGTGTTGAGCGATGGAGTGGTGCATAAATCGCAAGCTACGCTTCTCAAATCGCGCAAGGCGGATTGGGATGGCGGCCGCCGCGAGATTCTACGCGCCCTTGAGACAGCTTTGCGTACGGCGGACGAATAGCCTAAAGAATGCCGATTTCGCCGAGTGCCGCTGCAAGTTCGGGCGGGAGGGGGCTTTCTTCTTTGTTGCTGCGCGTTAAATCAGGCGGCGCGTCCTCTGGCTTGAGGTAGCGCCACCCTTGAAAGGCGCGGCGGGGAGTGGGCTGTATGCGGATAAGTTCGGGGTCCATGATGATGGCGCAGCGGCGGATACCGTCGTCTCCGATTACCTCATCAAGCTGCAACACTTTTTGCCGAGCAAGCATAACCCCTTTGATCACCCAAAAGAGCGAGCCGCCATCAAGCAATTCAGCCTCTCGTTTTGGCCACATACGGGTGACGTGGCGGGTTGGTGTTTCGGGCGTGGGGTAATGGGCGGCGCGGTATGATTCCAGATGTTCGAGGGAATCGATGCCGACGCAGAGCTTTACTAGATGTATGGTCATTTCTTCCGCTCACCCCAATATATTGCGGGAATTTATCCCGTTTCCGTTGCGATAATAAGGCATCATCCCCCCGAAAGGCAATTGACCAAAACGCGATTGCCGCCTAATGTGGAAGGCCCTTTCAACGCCAGAGCAGGATACCCGTAAATGAGCCGTTTCTCCGCCCCTATCGCCGAGCAAATCTGGGATATGAAATACCGGTTCAAAAAGGCCGACGGCACCGCAATTGATGCGAGTGTTGAAGATAGCTGGCGGCGGATTGCGCGCTCGCTTGCCTCGGTCGAGGACAAGCCCGAGGCGTGGGAAGGCAAGTTTTATGACGCGCTTGAGGACTTCAAATACCTCCCCGCGGGCCGGATCACGGCGGGCGCTGGAACGGGGCGGGCTGTTACGCTGTTCAACTGCTTTGTGATGGGGACGATTCCAGACAGCATGGGCGGCATTTTCGACATGCTCAAAGAGGCCGCGCTTACCATGCAGCAGGGCGGCGGCATCGGCTATGATTTCAGTACCATTCGCCCCAAAGGCGCGGATGTGAAGGGCGTTGCGGCGGATGCTTCTGGCCCGCTGTCGTTCATGGATGTCTGGGATGCGATGTGCCGCACAATTATGTCCGCGGGTTCGCGCCGTGGTGCGATGATGGCGACCATGCGGTGCGACCACCCCGACATCGAGGATTTTATCACTGCCAAGAAGGATTCTGCACGCCTGCGGATGTTCAACCTTTCTGTGCTTGTGACCGATGATTTTATGGAAGCGGTGAAGGCCGATGGCTCGTGGGATCTCAAGTTTAATGGAAAGATTTACCACACCGTTCAGGCGCGCGACCTTTGGAACAAAATCATGCGCGGCACCTATGACTATGCCGAGCCAGGTGTGATTTTCATCGACCGGATCAATCAGGCCAACAACCTGAGCTATTGCGAAACCATCGCTGCGACAAACCCTTGTGGCGAGCAGCCTTTGCCGCCCTATGGCGCGTGTTTGCTCGGGTCGATCAATCTTGCGCGGTTGGTCTCCGAGCCGTTTGAGGATGCCGCAGCACTTGACGAAAGCGCGCTCTCTGATCTTGTCGAAACCGCCGTCCGTATGATGGATAACGTGGTCGACGAAAGTAAATTTCCGCTTGAAGCACAGGCGCAAGAAGCCGCAGCGAAGCGCCGGATTGGCCTTGGTGTGACGGGCCTTGCTGATGCACTTCTCATGGTTGGCTTGAAATACGGAACAGAAGAAGCCGCCGAGCAGACCGAGGCGTGGATGAAATCCATCGCGCGGGCCGCTTATCTTGCTTCTGTCGAGCTTGCTAAGGAAAAGGGGCCGTTCCCGCTCTTTGATGCCGACAAGTATCTTGCCTCCGGCACCATGCAAGCGATGGATGAAGATGTACGCGAAGCAATCCGCACCCACGGTATCCGTAATGCGCTCCTGACTTCGATTGCCCCAACCGGCACCATCAGCCTCTATGCGGGGAACGTGTCGAGCGGGATCGAACCTGTCTTTGCTTATGCCTATACTCGGAAGGTCTTGCAGAAAGACGGCTCGCGCACTGAAGAGGAAGTGGTGGATTACGCCGTGAACCTTTGGCGAGAAAAGTTCGGTGATAAAGAACTGCCCGAGTATTTCGTTAACGCTCAAACCCTCGCGCCGCTTGATCATGTGCGCATGCAGGCCGCTGCACAGAAGTGGATCGATAGCTCGATTTCCAAAACGATCAACTGCCCCGAAGATATCAGCTTTGAGGATTTCAAAGAGGTCTATATGGCCGCGTGGGATCAGGGCTGTAAGGGCTGCACCACTTATCGGCCAAACGATGTGACCGGGTCGGTGCTTAGTGTTTCGAGCGAAAGCGAAGCGGCTCCCGAAGTGGATGAGGGCGCGGATGTTGTTTATATTTCCGAGCCGCTCGACCGTCCGCAAGCACTTGAAGGCAATACGTATAAACTCAAGTGGCCAGATTCCGAGCATGCGATTTACATTACGGTGAATGACGTGGTGATCGGCGGGCATCGCCGTCCGTTCGAGGTATTTATCAACTCCAAGAACATGGAGCATTTCGCGTGGACTGTGGCGCTCACCCGCATGATCTCTGCGGTATTCCGTCGGGGTGGGGATGTGTCGTTTGTGGTTGAAGAGCTAAAGGCGGTGTTTGACCCGCGCGGTGGCGCATGGATGGAAGGGAAGTATATTCCGTCGATTCTTGCGGCCATTGGTGGCGTGATTGAACGGCACCTGATCGTGACTGGCTTTATCGAAGGCGAGGGCATGGGGCTGAAGGTTGATCCGCAGGCCGATGTTGTTGCTCTTGGCGGTGCGCCGCGCGGAAAAGCGTGCCCATCCTGTGGGCAATATAGCCTTCGCATGGTCGAGGGGTGCATGACATGCACCGACTGCGGCCACAGCAAGTGCGGCTAAGACCTAGCTCTCGATAGAGGTTAGTTTTGCAAGAAGCGCGGGCGTGTTGCTGACGCCCAGCTTGCGCAAGAGGCGCGCGCGCACGTCTTCGATCGTGCGGGGCGAGAGGCTAAGCTGCTGAGCGATTTCCTTGCTGGTCCGACCGTGGCTAAGGTGGCGGACGACCTGACGTTCACGCGGCGTGAGGCTCACGCGCTCTGGGGTTTCCGTCATTGCGGCAAAGCTCATTACTACGCGGGCAAGAGGCGCTTCGGGCGTGAGCGTGCGCGCGCGGAACTTGCACCAAAATCGCTGTCCGTCTCGGCGCTGCATGATACGCTCGTCTGAATATGTCCCGCCTGATTTCAGGTGTTCGATGCCGATATCCCGAATGCTCTCAAATTCTTGGTAAGTGCCATAAAGAATCTGAAACGACTCGCCTATCAGCTGCTTCTTTGTATAGCCAAAGAGCGTCGCAAACGTGCCGTTGCAGGATTTAATGATGCGGTTTTCCGACATCACTATTCCGATTGGACATTCTTCAAATGCCAGTTGTTCAAGGTCGTTCATGTCCATTTCGGTGGGAGCTTTCTTCTGTCACCGTGTTTATACGGTATTGATACCGTATATATTGCGCGTCATGCTCCGTTAAGTCAATCGCAATGGGAGAGATGGATGGACTACGGAGCAAAGCTTGACGCGGAAATCGAAGCGCGGCGCGATGATCTTATTGCCCTAACTCAAGACCTGATCCGTATACCAACACTTAACCCACCCGGTGATTGCTATCTGGAGATTTGCGAATACCTCCGTGATCGGTTGGCCACTAAAGGCTTTGATGTGCAGCTTGTGCGAGCAGAAGGCGCGATTGGCGATTCTGACAAATACCCTCGCTGGAATGTTGTCGCTCGACGCGAAGGCGCGCATTCTGGTGAATGTGTGCATTTCAACTCGCATACCGATGTTGTCGAAGTTGGCCGCGACTGGACCTATGATCCGTTCGGCGGTGAGCTAGACGACGGCAAGATTTACGGGCGCGGCGCATGCGATATGAAGGGTGGCCTTGCTACATCGATCATCGCGGCCGAGGTTTTTGTTGACCTTTTCCCAGAGTTTTCTGGCGCGGTCGAAATTTCGGGAACGGCGGACGAGGAATCTGGCGGTTATGGTGGCGTGGCGTACCTTGCTGAAAAGGGGTTCTTCGCGCCGGAGCGTGTTCAGCATGTGATTATTCCGGAGCCGCTCAACAAAGACCGAATTTGCTTGGGGCATCGCGGCGTTTGGTGGGCCGAGCTTGAGACATTCGGCGAGATTGCGCATGGCTCCATGCCATTCCTCGGAGACTGCGCTGTTCGGCATATGGGTGCTGTTGTGCACGAGATGGAACAGAGCCTGTTCCCCGCGCTCGCTGAGAAACGCACCGACATGCCCGTTGTGCCAGAAGGGGCCAAGCAATCAACGCTCAACATCAACTCAATGCACGGCGGTATGGAAGAGCCGGAGGCCGATTATACCGGTTATCCTTCGGCCTGTGTTCCCGATAGCTGCCGCATGGTGCTCGACCGCCGATTCCTCATCGAAGAGGACATCAAAGACGTTCAGGCTGAAATTCAATCCGTACTCGACAAGGTAAAAGCGGAGCGCGACACGTTCCGTTATGATTTGCGCGAAATGCATCGTGTTTTGCCGACCATGACAGAAAAAGACGCGCCCGTTGTCACAACAGTGGCCGAAGCCATTCAGGATATCATTGGCGCACCCGCAGAATATGTTGTCTCTCCAGGGACTTACGACCAGAAACACATCGACAGAATTGGTAAGCTCAAGAACTGTATCGCCTATGGGCCAGGAATTCTCGATCTCGCGCATAAGCCAGACGAGTATATTGGCGTTGAAGATATGGTGGATTCTGCGAAAGTAATGGCGCGCAGCTTGGTCAAGATCCTTCTTGGCCATGATGAGATAACAGTTGGAGAACCAAAAATATGACAACACTTAGAACAGCGGCCGCCCTGACAAGTGCGCTTGCCCTTTGTGCGAGCCTCGGCACGGCCCATGCCGCGGGCGGAGATGTGACCGTCGGCTTGCAGCTCGAGCCACCGCACCTTGACCCGACAAGCGCCGCCGCTGGCGCAATCGATCAGGTGCTTTATTCCAATGTTTTTGAGGGTTTGACACGGTTTGGCCCAGATGGATCGATTAACCCCGGTCTGGCTAAAGATTGGGACGTTTCTGAAGATGGCCTGACTTACACGTTCCACCTGCAAGAGGGTGTGACCTTCCATGACGGCACCACAATGGACGCTGAGGATGTGAAATTCTCGCTCGACCGTGCGCGCGCCGAAGATTCCGCCAACGCGCAGAAAGCGCTGTTTGCCGATATCGCGTCTGTTGATGTAGTGGATCCCGCAACAGTCAAAGTTACGCTTTCCAAGCCGAACGGCAACTTCCTGTTCAATATGGCATGGGGCGACGCAGTTATCGTGGCGCCGGAAAGCATTGAGAACATCAAAACAAACCCTGTTGGAACTGGTGCTTTTACCTTCAGTAACTGGGTTCAGGGCGACCAAATCACCCTGACCAAGAACGCAGATTACTGGGGCGAGCCTGCCAAACTGGATTCTGCAACGTTCAAGTTCATCTCTGATCCAACCGCAGCTTTCGCGGCGGTGATGGCTGAGGATGTGGATGCCTTTGGTGGCTATCCTGCTCCTGAAAACCTGCCTCAGTTCGAAGCGGACCCACGTTTTAACGTGCTGATTGGTTCGACAGAAGGGGAAACCATCCTCTCGACCAATAACGCCCAGCCTCCATTTGACAATCCGAAGGTGCGCGAAGCTCTGGCTCATGCGATTGATCGCCAAGCGATCATTGATGGCGCGATGTTCGGGTATGGAACGCCAATCGGTACGCATTTTGCGCCGCACCATCCTGATTACGTCGATCTGACGGGGAACTCTGCGTATGATCCGGAGAAAGCAAAAGCACTGCTTGCCGAGGCCGGATTTGCCGATGGGTTTACAACGACGCTCAAACTGCCGCCGCCCTCCTATGCGCGCCGTGGTGGTGAGATCATTGCAGCACAACTGCGCGATGTTGGTATCGAAACAGAGATCAGCAACCTTGAGTGGGCGCAGTGGCTTGAGCAGGTATTCCGTGGCAAAGATTTCGGTCTGACGATCATTTCGCACACGGAGCCGCTTGATATCGGTATCTATGCAAACCCTGATTACTACTTCCAGTATGACAGCGCCGAGTTCCAAGGCGTTATGGCAGAGTTGAACGAAGCAACCGACCCGGCCAAACGATCCGAGCTGCTCCAAAAAGCCCAGACGATCATCTCCGATGATTACGTCAACGGCTACTTGTTCCAACTCGCTCAGTTGAGCGTGGTTAAGGCCAATTTGGTCGGTATCTGGGAAAATTCTCCGACACAGGCCACAGACCTGACCGCTGTTTACTGGGAAGAGTAACGGCACATTTTAACACCTGCTCTCGCCCGATCCCTGCGGGCGGGGGCTTAATCTCTCAATTGGTGCCCCTCAATACATGCTGCGATACACGCTCAAACGACTCCTTTCCCTGATCCTGAGCCTTCTGGTCGCAAGCCTTGTGATTTTCGCCGCGATCGAGGTCGTACCCGGTGATCCGGCGCAATATATGCTCGGCATCAATGCCCAAGAAGACACGCTCAACGCCCTGCGAGAGCAACTTGGCCTCAATCAATCTGTTGTATCGCGGTATTTTAGCTGGGTTGCTGGAATGGTTCAGGGCGATTTCGGCGTTTCCTACACATATCGAACGCCTGTGCGCGACATGGTTGCCGAACGGCTATGGATTTCGCTGCCGCTGGCTCTCTATGCGCTCGCACTTGCGATCCTCGTTGCATTTCCCGCAGGCATTCTTGCGGCGCGTAAACGGGGTTCATTCCTCGACTCAACCGTCATGGGGGTAACGCAACTTGGTGTTGCGATCCCGAACTTCTGGTTTGCGATGCTGATGGTTCTTCTCTTTGCCGTGAGCTTGCGGTGGTTCTCTGCCGGTGGTTTTCCTGGGTGGGACAATGGCTTCTGGCTCGCGATGAAGGCGCTGACATTGCCCGCTATTGCCTTGTCGCTTCAGCAAGCCTCGATCCTTACGCGGGTCATGCGCTCCTCGTTGCTTGACACATTGAGCGAAGATTTCGTTCGTACCGCCCGCGCCAAGGGGCTTTCGACGGGGCAGGCTCTCTGGCGTCATGCGCTGCGCAACGCGATGATCCCTGTGCTGACCATCATCGGCATGCAGTTTTCGTTCCTGATTGCCGGCGGCATCGTGATCGAGAACGTCTTTTTCCTACCGGGCCTCGGGCGGCTTATCTTCCAGAGTATTTCTCAGCGTGACCTCATCGTAGTTGAAAGTGTTGTGATGATCCTCGTCTTTGCTGTGATCATGGTGAATTTCGCGGTTGATCTGGCCTATGCCTTTGTCGATCCCCGTTTGCGGAGGCGTACATAATGCCAACGGCAAAACTCTCTCGCGCAATGCTGTTTGGCGCTTTCTTGTCGCTCCTGTTTATCAGCGCGGCGCTCCTCTCTTTTGTCTGGACGCCTTATAGTGTCGAAACGCTGGATATCGCCAACAAACTCCAGAAACCGAGCGCGGCGCATTGGTTTGGCACCGATCATTTCGGGCGAGATATCTTCTCGATGATTATGGTCGGCGCGCGCACCTCTATTGCGGTGGCGCTTGTTGCTGTTGGTATCGGCATGTTGCTCGGCGTGCCGCTTGGTCTGGCTGCGGCGGCCAAGCGCGGTGGGCTTCTTGACGAAATGATCATGCGCGGCAATGACCTTGTGTTTGCCTTTCCGCCTTTGGTGATTGCCATTATGATCACGGCCACGTTCGGCCCATCTGCGACCAATGCGATCATCGCCATCGGTGTGTTCAATATTCCTGTTTTTGCGCGGATGACCCGCGGCGCGGCAATTTCGCTCTGGACGCGGGATTACGTGTTGTCGGCCCGCGTATCAGGCAAGGGCGCGGCTCGCATTTCGCTTGAACACATTCTGCCAAACGTGGCCAACTTGCTGATTGTGCAGGGCTCTATTCAGTTTTCCGTCGGTATCATCGCCGAGGCGGCTCTGAGCTATGTCGGCCTCGGCGCACAGCCACCAATCCCAAGTTGGGGGCGGATGCTCGCGGAAAGTCAGACGATGATTTCTTTCGCGCCGCATCTTACCGTATTCCCCGGTATGGCGATTTTGCTGACGGTTCTAGGGCTGAACCTCGTCGGGGACGGCCTGCGCGACTATCTTGATCCTAAGTTGCGGAGGTCCAAGACATGAGCCTATTGTCGGTTGAAAACCTCTCGCTCTCCATCCACGGCACGCCGATCCTTAAGGATGTAAGCCTTTCGGTTGAGCAGGGACAGATCGTCGGAGTGATCGGTGAATCCGGTTCGGGCAAGTCGATGACGGCATACTCCGTGCTCAAACTACTCCCCAATGGCGCCGAGCAATCCGGCAAGATTCACTTTGACGGCAAAGACCTTGGAGCGGCGAGCGAACAGAATATGTGCGCGCTGCGTGGCAATGATATTTCGATGGTGTTTCAGGAGCCGATGACGGCGCTGAACCCTGTGAAAACCATCGGCGATCAAGTGGCCGAAACAATCCTGATTCACACAGACGCCAGCCGCTCAGAGGCGAGGGCTATGGCGCGAGAAGCGCTTGATCGGGTAGAGCTTCCGGCAGATAAATTTCCGTTATCACGTTATCCGCACGAGTTATCCGGCGGGCAGCGCCAGCGTGTCGTGATCGCGATGGCAATTGCCTTGCGGCCAAAACTGTTGATTGCGGACGAGCCAACGACCGCGCTTGACGTGACCACGCAGGAGCAAATCCTGAAGCTTCTCAAGAGGCTGGTCGAAGAGGACGGCATGGGCATGATCCTCGTGACGCACGACCTTGCTGTTGTCGCCAATCTGGCCGACCATTTGGTTATCATGAAGAACGGTGAGGTTGTCGAAACGGGCGGCGCGGACGCGCTGTTTACCACGATGAAACACCCATATACGCGCGCGCTGATCGCGGCCTCGGGCCATGTTCCGGCGCGGCATGAGCATGAAAGCACTGAGGCACCGCTTCTGGAGGTTCGCGACCTTGTTCGAGAGTACCCAACACCGCGCAGCGGCTTGTTTGGCGCGCCGGGGGTGTTTCGCGCTGTGAAAGGCGTAAACTTTGACATCAAACAGGGCGAGAGCCTTGGCCTTGTTGGTGAAAGCGGGTGCGGAAAATCGACGCTCACCCGCGCCATTCTCGGGCTTGAGGCTGCGCAGGGCGGCTCGGTTTTGATCGATGGTGCGCCGATCATCCGCGATGGCAAAGTTGATCGCCATGTGCGCCAAAAGATGCAAGTTGTGTTCCAAGACCCCTATGGCTCATTTAATCCGCGCCACAAGGTTTCGCGTTTGGTCACGGAACCGTTCTTCCTCCTAGACGAAAAGCCCAGCCCTGCCGAGCGAGACGCGGCCATTGCCGAAGCGCTGGAAAGCGTGGGGTTAAAATCCGAAGATCAGGACAAATATATCCACGAGTTTTCGGGCGGACAGCGGCAGCGGATCGCCATTGCACGAGCTTTGATTATCAAACCCAAGCTGATTATTCTCGACGAGGCTGTCTCCGCGCTTGATGTGTCGATCCGCGCGCAGATACTTGATCTGTTGGCGGATTTGTCGGCGCGGTTTGGCCTGACCTATCTGTTTATCTCGCATGACCTTTCTGTTGTTCGTGCGATCACGGATCGGGTTCTGGTTATGAAAGATGGCGAGTTTGTCGAGCGCGGCGAAACAGAAGCCGTGTTCACCAACCCGCAACACCCCTACACAAAGGCGCTGATCCAAGCGACGCCGCGCCTTCCTGAAACTGATGCTGCCTAGAGGAGCGATGTTATGAGCCTGACAGATATTTTGTGGTTCGAAACCGATAAGTGTTTCATTAACGGCCAATGGGTAAAACCATCTGGCGGAGAAACGCTCTCGCTCAAAAATCCCTCAGACGGAAGCGAGTTGTGCCAAATTGCGCGCGGGAATGCAGCGGATATCGATACAGCGGTTGACGCTGCCCATGCGGCGTTTGACGGAGGTTGGAACCATACCCCTGCCGCAGAGCGCGGACGGCTTCTGGCCAAGCTCGGACGATTGGTCCTGACACGCGTTGACGAACTCGCGCAGCTTGAGGCGCTCGATGTGGGCAAGCCATTGAAGCAAGCGCGCGCTGATGCGATTGCCATGGCGCGGTATCTTGAATTTTATGGCGGCGCAGCAGACAAGCTGCATGGCGAAACGCTGCCTTATCTTGATGGCTACACCGTTTATACCCTGCGCGAGCCGCACGGCGTGACGGGGCATATTGTTCCGTGGAACTACCCAATGCAGATCATTGGCCGCTCTGTCGGAGCGGCTCTCGCAGCGGGCAACACTGCTGTTCTGAAACCAGCCGAAGAAGCCTGCCTGACCGCGCTGGCCTTTGCTGATCTTGCGCGTGAAGTGGGGCTGCCTGATGGCGTATTGAATGTGGTTCCGGGCCTTGGGGCCGAAGCGGGCGCTGCACTTTCTGCGCACAGCGGTATCCACCACATCAGCTTCACAGGCTCTGTTGGCGTGGGGCAGCTGATCCAGTCAACCGCCGCGCAGAATGTCGTTCCTGTTACGCTTGAACTTGGCGGCAAATCTCCGCAGCTTGTGTTTGACGATGCGGACCTTGATGCCGCGCTGCCGTTCCTCGTGAATGCAGGAATTCAGAACGCGGGCCAAACATGTTCGGCTTCGTCGCGCATCCTCGTGCAGCGCGGCGTTTATGACGAGGTCGTGTCGCGCATGGCCGAGAAATATCGTGCGCTCAAAGTGGGGGCCTCTACTGATGATCTCGATGTTGGGCCACTCATTTCCGCGCGGCAAAAAGAAATTGTCGAAGGTTTCCTTGCTAAGGGTGCGGACCTTGAAACCGCTGCGCAAGGCGAAGTTGTCGCCGGTGCACCGGAGGGGGGATATTTCGTTCCGCCGACCCTGTTTGCAAATGTTCCCGCTGATCACACTTTGGCGCAGGACGAGATTTTCGGCCCTGTGCAGGTTGTTATCCCGTTTGATGACGAAGAGGAGGCGATCCGCATCGCAAACGGTACGGAATACGGCCTTGTTGCTTCGATCTGGAGCCAAAACGGCGCGCGGCAAATGCGGCTCGCCAAGGCGATCCGTTCTGGGCAGGTATTCCTCAACAACTATGGCGCTGGCGGTGGCGTAGAGCTTCCGTTTGGCGGCATTGGCAAATCAGGCCACGGTCGGGAGAAGGGGTTTGAGGCGCTCTATGGCTTCACCACGCTCAAGACAGTCGCGGCATATCACGGATAGGAATGGATCATGAAACTGAACGGAAAAACGGCGATTGTCACCGGTGGCGCTTCTGGCTTTGGTGCGGGGATTGCGCGCAAATTCATAGCCGAAGGCGCACGAGTCATGATTGTTGATATCAACGGTGATGCAGCCAAAGAGATGGCGCAAGAGCTGGGCGATGCCGCTGTGAGCTTTGAAGCGAATATGGCGAAAGTAACGGATGTTGAAGCGCTCGCAAAGGCGGCGATTGCCGAATTTGGCGCGCTTGATATCCTTGTGAACAACGCGGGTATCACGCATTTGCCTATGGCAATGGAAGAGGTGAGCGAGGAAGAGTTTGACCGCGTGTTGGCCGTAAACGCCAAATCGGTGTTCCTCACGGCGAAATACATCGTTCCGCACATGAAAGAGCGGGGGCAGGGCGCAATTCTCAACGTCGCCTCGACTGCTGGCGTGAGCCCGCGGCCACGGCTCTCGTGGTACAATGCATCGAAAGGTTGGATGATCACCGCGACCAAGGCGATGGCAGTTGAGCTTGCGCCGCTTGGCGTTCGGGTGAATGCGATCAACCCAGTGGCGGGCGAAACACCACTTCTTAAATCCTTCATGGGCGAAGACACACCAGAGGTGCGGGCAAAGTTCCTCTCGACGATCCCGCTTGGCCGTTTTTCCACGCCTGAAGACATGGGGGCGGCAGCGGCGTTTCTCTGTTCGGATGAAGCCAGCATGATCACTGGCGTCGCCATGGAAGTTGATGGCGGGCGGTGTATCTGATGAAGGTGGGCGCAAAAAACCTGATTACTGATGTGCCGGGAATTTATGTCGGCAATGCGCAGGATGATGCGTTGAAATCCGGCACGACGGTTTTGATCAGTGATGCGCCTTTCGTGGCATCGGTTGATGTAATGGGCGGTGCGCCCGGAACGCGAGAAACCGATTTGCTGGCACCAGATAAACACGTGGGTGCAGTGGATGCGCTCGTGTTGTCGGGCGGGTCTGCTTTCGGGTTGGATGCGGCATCGGGAGTGGTGAATGGATTGCGCGCGCAGGGGCGGGGATTTGCCGTTGGCGATGTAACTGTTCCGATTGTGCCCGCAGCGATCCTGTTTGATTTGCTGAATGGTGGTGACAAGGGCTGGGCGGACAATCCCTATCCCGCGCTTGGCGAGGCCGCTCTCGCAGATGCAAGCGAGGACTTTGATCTTGGTTCTGTCGGCGCAGGAACCGGCGCGCTTACTGGGTTTCTGAAGGGCGGACTTGGTTCCGCTTCGTTTGTGTTGAATTCCGGCATTACGGTTGGCGCTTTGGTGGCGTGTAACCCTATTGGCTCCGTCAACACTCCTGGTGAACGGCATTTCTGGGCGGCGCCATTTGAGATGGACGGAGAATTCGGCGGCCTCGGACCGGACCCGCGTGCGGGGCTTTGCTTGCCGCCGCATAGCCTTAAAGCGCCAGGGATCAACGAGCGCAGCAACACGACGATTGCGATTGTTGCGACGGACGCCAAGCTCAACAAGGCACAGGCCAAGCGGGTCGCGACAGCTGCGCAGGACGGTATGGCACGGGCGATTGTTCCGGCGCACACGCCGTTTGATGGTGATCTGGTTTTTGCGGCCGCCACAGGCAAACGCGAAATGGACGAGCCGGACAAGGATATGCTGCAGATCGGAGCTGCTGCGGCGCATTGCCTTGCGCGCGCAATCGCGCGTGGTGTGTATCACGCAAGCCCGAAGGCGGGAGATGTCTTACCCTGTTGGAAAGACTCACAAAAATCATAGCGGTATTCCAGCACCGTGAACGCGTCTGAAGCTCTTAAGAGTCCCTTCGTCGAATCGTCAGCAAATTTTATTTCGAATCACCTGCATTTTTTGCTTCCCAAAGTGATTCGCAGCGTGCTATCGATTCGATAAGAACAAAAAGAGCAGGCATACAGGCTTCTTTAAAAAAGCGCGGTTATAACGCGTGTTTACAAAATTGGCCGCAACCAAAACCAGACGGTGAAAAGCCGCGAAAATGGATTGCGATACGGTGGGCGCGATATGAGCGTCGGGACAGTGATGCAGCGCAATCGAGCAGATGCGCAGGCGTTTCTACAACATGAATGGGAAGGTCCGGCAGGCCTTCGGCGGTAATAAGAATAATTCGCCCATTCACAGACTCCGCGCTCACCGGCGCCATTTCAATTCTCCTCCTTGCAGGTTTCCGCTGATTTTACGCGATAATCCTTGTTTTGAGGCGTTGACTCTCCCTTACAGCGTTATATAAGCCACCCGTTCCCGGTCTTTGTTGGCCGGGATACTTGTTTTTTGGTGTTTGTGACCCCCGCGAGGGGATGTCTGTCGCCCAATGGAGTTCTCCGGCGGGAAAGGAAAGCACCTTTCATAGCCTGCACCTCGGTGTGGGAAACCTGAAAGGATCCAGCCGTGACTAAGCGTACGTCTGCCAAGCATAAAATCGATCGCCGCATGGGCGAAAACATCTGGGGCCGCCCAAAGTCTCCAGTAAACCGTCGTGAATATGGCCCAGGCCAGCACGGTCAGCGCCGTAAGGGTAAACTGTCCGACTTCGGTACTCAGCTCCGCGCTAAGCAAAAACTCAAAGGTTACTATGGTGACCTGACAGAGAAGCAGTTCCGCCGCATCTATGGCGAAGCCGAGCGTGTAAAAGGCGATACTGGTGAAAACCTCATTGGTCTGCTTGAGCGCCGTCTTGACGCTGTTGTATACCGCGCGAAATTCGTGCCAACAGTATTTGCTGCACGTCAATTCGTGAACCATGGCCACGTTCTGGTGAACGGCAAGCGCGTAAACATTCCGTCCTACCGCGTTAAAGAGGGTGACGTGATCGAAGTACGTGAGCGCTCCAAGCAGCTCGCAGTTCTGATCGAAGCGACACAACTCGCAGAGCGTGACGTTCCTGACTACGTTGAAGCCGACCACAGCAAGATGAAAGCCACATTCGTGCGCACACCTTCGCTCGGCGACGTTCCATACCCAGTTATGATGGAACCAAACCTCGTGGTGGAATTCTACGCGAAGAACTAATCTTCGCCGCACCATTGGAATTACAGAAGGGCTGCCATTTGGCGGCCCTTTTTGTTTGCGGCTAAAGTGGTAACGGTCGCCCCTCAGCAATGCTTTCCATTGCGAAATAGCTGGTGACGCTGTCCAAATCGACGCCCTCGATCAGGCGCTGGTAAACTTTGTCATAGCTGTCCATCGACTCGGTCACGACCTTAAGCTGATAGTCATAGTCACCGCCGATGCGGTGAAAATCCACCACCTCCGGAATGGTCAGCACGTGGCTTCGAAAATCCTTGAGCCATTGCGCGGAGTGGTGCCGCGTTTTGAGCATCACGAAAACCACGAGTGACAGACCAAGCTTTCGACGATCAATCCGCGCGGTGGAACCATTGAGCACGCCGGCCTCTGTCATTGCTTGAAGGCGCCGCCAGCAGGCGTTTTGCGATAGGTTGACCCGTTCGGCCAAAGCGCGTTGCGAGAGGGACGAATCCTTTTGCAGTTCCGCAAGGATTTTTCTGTCCATTTGATCTAAGTTTTCTGACTTCATGCATTATTTGACAACGAAAATGGTAGTTTTGCAATGAACTTTGGGTCAAATTTTTCAGAATTTTGGGGCAATCTATGCGCAACGCAAAGGAATACCCATGTCACTGACCCAATTTCGCTCCGATATCACTGTTTCTGACCCGCTCGCATTTTTTCGTGCCGGGCTAATTGGTGAGGGAATGATGATCCCTGGTTCAAAAGGCGATGTACCACTTATTTATGCAGATTATGTTGCCTCTGGTCGCGCTCTGAAACAGGTCGAGGAGTTTGTCGCCTCACAGGTTCTGCCCTATTACGCCAATACCCACACACAAGCGTCGTTTTGCGGCGGATATATGACCCGACTGCGCGAGGACGCACGGGCAGAGATCGCTCGTTTGGTTGGCGCGGATGACGATTGCTCGGTGATCTTCACGGGGGCAGGGGCGACAGCGGGCTTAAACCGTTTGGTGGCACTTCTGGGTGTTAATGAAGCGGTTAAGCCTGTCGTGTTTATCGGGCCATACGAGCATCATTCCAACATTCTTCCTTGGCGTGAAAGCAAAGCGGAAGTCATTGAAATTCCCGAGGCCAAAGGCGGCGGGATCGACCTTGAGGCGCTTGAAACCGCGCTTGAGGACCATCGCGATTGCGACGTGAAAATCGGAGCGTTTTCGGCAGCGTCGAACGTTACCGGAATTCTGAGCAATCAGGACGAAACCACCAGGCTGTTGAAAACTCACGGAGCCTTGGCGGTCTGGGATTTTGCGGGGGGTGGCCCGTATATCCCGATCGATATGGGGCGGGGAGACACGGCAAAAGACGCTGTTGTAACTTCGCCCCATAAATTTCCGGGTGGTCCGGGCGCAACTGGTGTCATGATTGTGCGGAACTCTGCGACACAAAGAGAAAAGCCATGTTTGCCGGGGGGCGGCACCGTTAGCTTTGTGTCACCATGGGGGCATACGTACTCCGATAATCTTGCTGTACGCGAAGAAAGCGGAACGCCGAACGTCATTGGGGATATTCGTGCGGCGCTTGCTTTCATGGTTAAGGATGCCATTGGCGAAGAGCGGATTGCGGCGCGGGAAGCGGCGTTTGCCGAGCGCGCCATGGCAGCCTTTCAGGCTCACCCTCAAATTCAAGTGCTCGGCCACGATACTGCTCATCGCTTGCCGATCTTTAGCTTGATGATCACCGATGTGAATGGAGCCCCTGTGCATCAGCAATTGTTTACGCGGATGCTCTCTGATCTGACGGGCATTCAAACGCGTGGCGGATGTGCATGTGCGGGGCCCTATGCGCATCGCCTTCTGGAGTTGTCGCAAGAGGAGTCTGACGAGCTCTTTGCTGATCTTCAAGCGGGAGCGGAGCTGCGCAAGCCGGGATGGGTGCGACTCAACTTTAGCTATTTGATGACGGACGAGACTGTAGATCACATCATTTCGTCGGTGCTGAACCTTGCGGAAACCGCGCATATCGAGGCAGAAAACTATACTGCCTGTCCGAAAACGGCGCGTTTTGCACCACGGCAAACTGCCGCCTGAACGTGACTTCCTCGCCACGGCGTGGCGCAAAGCTTGCCCAAACTGTGCAGGAAGGCTCCCTGCGTGCTTTTGCGTGTGGATTTGATTGGTAAGCCTCGCTAAAACGGCCCTAACAAGGAGAGCCGTTCATGAGCGCAGAGATCAGACCTCAACCGGGAATTTTGGAAATCGCCCTCTATGAGGGGGGGAAGTCCAAAATTGATGGGGTGAGCAATACCGTCAAGCTGTCCTCCAACGAGAACCCGTTTGGCGCATCCGAAGCAGCAAAAGAGGCCTTTTCCCGCGCTGTTCATGAGCTCCACCGCTATCCGTCCTCTGATCACGCTGAACTGCGCGCGGCCATTGCCGAGGTAAACGGGCTTAATGCATCGCGGATCATCTGCGGGGCGGGGTCGGACGAGATCATCGCATTTCTTTGTCAGGCTTACGCCGGAGCAGGCGATGAGGTGGTCTATACCGAGCACGGGTTTCTGATGTACCCCATCGGCGCTCATGCCGCAGGCGCGACGCCTGTTAAAGTGAAAGAGCGCGAGCGTGTTGCGGATGTAGATGCGATTTTGGCCGCCTGTACTGGCAAAACCAAGCTGGTGTTCCTTGCAAATCCAAACAACCCAACAGGCACGATGATCGGTCAAAGCGACCTTGCGCGCCTTGCCGAAGGTTTGCCACCACAGGCTATCCTCGTGATTGACGGGGCCTATGCGGAATATGTTGAGGGGTATGATGGCGGCGCGTCTTTGGTCGAGGCGCGCGACAATGTTGTTATGACGCGGACGTTTTCAAAGATTTACGGGCTTGGCGGATTGCGTGTTGGCTGGGGGTATGGACCACAGCATATCATCGACGTTCTCAATCGAATTCGCGGGCCGTTCAACCTTTCGTCAGCGGCAATTGCAGCCGCAGAAGCCGCCGTGCGCGACACCGACTTCGTAGAAAAATGCCGCGCGGACAACACGAAAAACCGCGCATGGCTCGCAGAAGCACTGGCTGAGCTTGGGGTTCCATCAGACACCTCAACCGCAAACTTTGTTCTGGCGCGTCTTGCCGATGAAACCGAAGCAGATGCTTGCAATGAGTTCCTCGCCAACGAAGGCCTGATCGTACGCAAGGTTGGCTCTTATGGTTTGCCGAACTGTTTGCGGATTACGGTGGGTGATGAAGCCTCTTGCCGCCGCGTGGCCCATGCGGTTGCCCAATTCAAAGGGGCGCAAAAGACGCCTGGAAAAGAGTAAACATGACCACCGATACCCCCGTACAGGCCCCGATTTACAATCGCGTCGCCCTTATAGGCTTGGGATTGATTGCATCGTCCATGTATTGGGCGATCAAGCGTGGCGGATTGGCAAACGAAGTAACAGGCTATGCTCGTAGCACCGAAACCCGCGAGACAGCGCGGGAAATAGGGTTGTGCGATCGGGTATGTGATACGGCGATTGAAGCCTGTGAAGATGCGGATCTTGTGGTTCTGTGTGTACCTGTTGGCGCGATGGAAAGTGTTGCGCGGGAGATAGCACCAGCACTTAAGAAAGGCGCGACGGTAACGGATGTTGGCTCGGTCAAGAAGTCTGTGATCGAGGCTGTTGGCCCGCATATCCCCGACGGTGTTCATTTTGTTCCCGGTCATCCGCTTGCAGGAACGGAGCATTCCGGTCCGCGCTCTGGGTTTGCTGAATTGTTTGATAATCGTTGGTGCCTTTTGGTCCCTGTCGAGGGGAGCGACCCTGCGGAAGTCGCGCGGCTACGTGCGCTTTGGGAAGGGATGGGGTCCAACGTCGAGGAAATGGAAGCAGACCATCATGATTTGGTGCTTGCCGTCACGAGCCACGCGCCGCACCTCATCGCTTATACAATGGTTGGTGTTGCTGATGATCTCCGGCGCGTAACGGACAGCGAAGTTATCAAATACTCGGCTGCGGGCTTTCGTGATTTCACCCGTATTGCCGCGAGTGATCCGACGATGTGGCGCGATGTGTTCCTGACCAACAAAGAGGCGACACTCGAAATTCTGGGTCGCTTCACGGAGGAGCTTTTTGCGCTGCAACGTGCGATCCGAACCGGTGATGGCGAGCATCTTCAAGACTATTTCACCCGCACCCGTGCAATTCGTCGCGGTATCATCGAGGCGGGGCAGGATACCGATGCGCCTGATTTCGGGCGGATCAAGAAAGACGCCACATGATCCGCCTTTGCACCATAGCCCTTGCGCTCTGTCTCGGGGCTGAGGTGCAGGCCAACGCGCCGCAAACATCGCTTTTACCGGTTGCGCGACCGATCGATGTAAGGACCCAACCCGAACCGATTCAGCGGGTTTCACTCGTTCCTGTCTATTATAACGCCAAGATACGCCCCGCACCGCGCCCAGTTTCGCACGGGGGCAAGCCATACGTGAAAATCGCAGCGGCGGCCCCAGTTCCAGCGGCGAGTGTCCCCGTTAAGCTGGTGACATCGCAACAAGCTGTGCGCCTCTCGCTGCGCCCTTTGCCTCGGCCAGCAAATGTACCCCGTGCATTAAGCGGCGGCGCGCCCGCAGAAATAGCCAAGACTGCTGCCGTTAAAGTCCCTGAGCCGATCCCGACGAGCAAAAAGGGCTCGATCTGTGGCGTGCGCCAAATCCGAGGGCAAAAAGTTTCGGCAATCCCGGGGCGGATTAGGGGCTGTGGCGTTGGTAACCCCGTGCGTGTGACCTCTGTAGCAGGAGTGGCGCTCTCGCGTCCTGCGCTCATGGATTGTAACACGGCCAAGGCGTTGAATACTTGGGTGGCGGACGGAGTGGTTCCAACTATCGGGCGGCTTGGCGGTGGCGTGAAACGTATTAATGTCGTTGCGCACTATGCTTGCCGTACGCGCAACAACAAGAAGGGCGCGAAAATTTCGGAGCATGGCAAGGGCAAGGCCGTGGACGTCTCGGGTATTACGCTTAACAACGGGGTTGAAATAGCTGTGTTGAAAGGCTGGAACTCCAAGGCACAGGGCAAGCTCCTGCGCGCGATGCATCGCGAAGCCTGTGGCCCCTTTGGCACCGTACTTGGCCCCAACTCAGACCGGTATCACCGCGATCATTTCCACTTTGACACCGCGAGCTACCGAAGTGGTCCCTACTGCAAATAGAGCTGGAGCGGCGGTAGATACCCAAGTGTGACAAAGCCAAACTTGATCGTACCCTGCGTTACGGTCAGAGGAGCTGTGAAATCTGTTTCGGGGCTCTCTGTGCTGGCAAGATTTGTCAGGATATCGCGCAGTGGCTCTTCGAATTCCGGATCAAGCAGCCCGCGCGCTTTTGCTTCATCATAGAGCGGTTGCCAGTTTTGCGCGGTGATCAAGAGAGTGCCGTCGGCATAGCCGAGGGAATCCAGGGTGAGGTCTCCCTCAAACCGCAGCAGGCTTGTACCCATCTCTAGCTCCGCTTTGTGCAGAGTAAGCGAGGTTGGGTTTACTTGCGTGGCATAGGAAATCGGCGCGTCAAACCCGAGCGTGGCGTCAGCGAATATTTCCTGAATCGCCAGAGGCGCTTGGTTTGGCGCTCTTAGATCAACGCCGTTAAGGCGCAGACCGATGTGGTGGTCAAAACTGTCTTGAACCTGTTCGGACGCAAGCGAAACACTTGCAGCCGTAAGGTCTCCTTGCGCGTCGCTTGCGATCTTTACGCTCTCACCTGACAACTGGAAGCGGTCAAGCGCGAGGCTCTTATTGGCCTCGACAACAAGGCTCGCGCGCAACCGCTCGGTGCCTATGTTGTAGGTCGTTCCGTCAAACCTAAACTCCTGCTCGTTCGGCCAAACCGCGATGAGGTGGTTTGGGCGATAGCTAAGGGCGAAAAGCTGGAAGAATGGCGCTTTCCACGCAATCCGCTGGTCAGGCGTGGCGGCGTCAATATTCTCGATCGTTGTGTCAAATCGGCTTGGGAAGCCGCGCGTATTGAGGTTGGAATATTCAAATGTCGCGCCGTCTTCGCGCGCCTGCTCGATCAGCTTGGCGGCGTTGCTTTCTACCGCCGAGGAACCGACAAACCAATATCCGCCCCACAACACAAATAGTGCTATCACCAACCCCACCAAAAACCGCATCTCTAACCTTTCCATCGCTGCGCCCCTGTTGTTTATAGAGAGGGTCAGGAAAGGACCAGTCAAATGACAGACACGCCACTGTGGGTTTTCGGGTATGGATCGCTGATTTGGCGGCCGGGGTTTGAGTTCCGCTCGAAACAAATCGCGCGGCTGTCTGGGTATCGGCGCAGTTTTTGCATGCGGTCGATCCACTATCGTGGCACGGCAGAGCAGCCAGGTCTTGTCCTCGCGCTTGATCGGGAAGAGGGCGCCCATTGCGATGGGATCGGCTTTGAAATTGCCCCCGAACAGGCTGATCAAACGCTCGAGTACCTGCGCGAACGCGAACTGATTTCCTATGCCTATAACGAGGCCACGCTGCCGCTTGATCTCGAGGATGGGCGGCAGGTTATGGCCGTGACATTCGTGATGAATCCTGAACACGATCAATACTGTGGCCGCCTCTCGCTCGAGGAGCAGGCCGAGATCATCGCGCGTGCCGAAGGTACCTTTGGCCCGAACGTGGATTACCTCGAAAACACGACCTCCCATTTGCGCGAATTGGGGATTGAAGACCCCGAACTGATCCGCCTCCGCGAATACACCCGAAAAATTCTCTCCTAAGGCGCGCTTCTCGCATTTAAACATTGGCTTAGCTGTCCCATCGGCCTATGTTACCCACAACAAAAACAGCGCCAGGATGTCCAAAATGGACTTTGCGGAACGCGAGGCCGAGCCCGAATTTTCAAAACCTATCCGCCAGATTACGATCATGCTTATCGTGCTGGGGCTTTTGGCTGCGGGGGCTTGGGTTGCCCTACCGCGGATTTTGCCGTTGTTTGTGGCCAATATTTGGCTTAATGGCTTTATTTGCCTTGTGTTTGTTTTTGGGGTGCTCGCCTGTTTCTGGCAAGTGTTACAGCTCTTTAGTTCGGTGAACTGGATCGTTGGCTTTGCGTCCAACCGCATCGGCCACGAGCTTGTTACCGCACCGCGTCTTTTGGCTCCTCTGGCTGCCCTCCTGCGATCACGCGGGGCGCGGATGCAGATCAGTTCCTCCTCGGCCAGTTCGATTCTGGATTCGGTCGCGACGCGGATTGATGAGGCGCGGGATATCACGCGTTATATCGTTAACTTGCTGATTTTCCTTGGCCTTCTCGGAACTTTCTACGGCCTCGCCACAACTGTTCCGGCTGTTGTTGAAACCATCCGATCACTAGCGCCCCAAGAAGGCGAAACCGGCGTCGCGGTATTCGAGAAGCTGATGGCTGGCCTTGAGGCGCAGCTTGGCGGTATGGGAACGGCCTTCTCCAGCTCGCTCTTGGGGCTTGCCGGCTCGCTGGTTGTTGGCCTTTTGGAGCTTTTTGCGGGCCATGGTCAGAACCGTTTTTACCGCGAGTTGGAAGAGTGGCTCTCCACGATTACGCGTCTCGGCTTTTCCTCTGGCGAAAGTGAAGGGCATAGCGAATCCGGCCAGATGGTGGCGGTGCTTGACCATATGGCCGAGCAGATGGAAGCGATGCAAACCATGTTCACACAGTCGGATGTATCGCGTTCGATGGTGGATGAGCGGCTTGGCAACCTCGTTCTTGCAGTTGAAAACCTAACTCAGACCATAAGCCAAGGGCCGGAAACGACTGCGTTGCAACGCGTCGCCGAAGGGCAGGAACGTTTGATTGAAACGCTCCAGAGCCGTGCTGGCGCAGCGGACACAGGCAATGTCGATGCGGAGAGCCGGATGCGGCTGCGGTCTATCGACGTGCAACTCCTTCGGATTCTCGAAGAGATTTCGGCGGGTCGTCAGGAATCGATCACCGATCTGCGCACGGATATCGCAGGGCTAACCAACATCATCCGCCAAGCAACCCAAACAGATCCGCAGGGCTGACATGGCTCTTAGTCGGCGCACAGGTCAAAGGTTCCAAGGGTCAATCTGGCCCGGTTTTGTTGATGCGATGACGGCGCTTTTGCTGGTTCTGATGTTTGTATTGACGATCTTTATGGTCGTGCAATCTGTCCTAAGAGAGACAATCACAGGGCAAGAAACGCAGCTTGATGAACTAAGCTCACAGGTGATGAGCCTCGCTGACGCTCTCGGGCTAGAGAAGGAAAACAGCGCGGCCCTGCGCGATGAAGTTGGCCGTTTAACCGCGGGGTTGCAGGATGCCGCGGATGAGGCCGACGTACAGGCGCGATTGATCGCCAGCCTGACCGCGCAGACTGAACAGCAAGCAGATGAACTTGCCCAACAACGCGCCGCTATCACAAGCTTTGAATCACAAGTGGCTACGCTCTTGTCACAGCGGGATGATGCGATTGCACGCGGCGATGATCTTGCCACGACGCTTACCGAGGCCGAAGCTGCAAACGCCAGACTGATTGATGAGAAGGAAGCATTGCAGCTTGCTCTTGCCAGTGCCCGTGAAGAGATAGACGCAAGTGTTGAAGAGGCGCGGTTGGCAGCGGCCAAACGAGAAGCGCTCGAAGCACTGATCGCCGATTTGCAGCAAGAAAGCGAAAGTCAGGAAACATCGCTCGCCGCTCTCGCTGCGCAGCTTGATGAGGCGCAACAGCAGTATCAAGCGCTCGAAGCCGAAACTTCCGACTCGCAAGAACAAATTGAAGCGCTTGAGGCGGAACGTCTGGCCGAGAAGGCCGCTGCTGAAGCGCTTCGCGCGCGATTGGCAGATACAGAAGGTGCCTTGACCGAACTTGAGAAAGAGAAACTGGCCGAAGCCGCCGCCGCAGAAGCGCTTCGCCAGAAACTTGCCGAGGCGGATACCGAACTTACGGCGATGACACTCGCGCTAGAGGCCAAACGCAAAGAGGCGGAAGATACGCTGACTTTGCTCGCTGCCGCGGAGCTTGCTCAGGCAGACCGCGCAAACGAAGCAGAAAGCGCAATGAGCGAAGTCGAAAAGCAACGCGCTCTGCTGGCGGTTGCCAACGATCGCCTTGCCGAGGAAGAAGCTAAATCCGCAGAAAGTTTGCGGCAGGTGGCATTGTTGAATGAGCAGGTTTCTGAACTGCGCATCCAGCTTGGATCGCTGCAAGCGATGCTGGATGAGGCTGATGCCAAAGATGCTGCTGCCGAGGTTCAAATTCAGGCACTTGGCTCTCGGTTGAATACTGCGCTTGCCCGCGTTGCATCCGAAGAGAAAAAGCGCCGTGCCCTAGAAGAAGCAGAGCGCCGTAGGCTCGAGCTGGAAGCCCAAGCGCTGCGGGATCAAACACAAGACCTCGCTAGGTATCGCTCTGAGTTTTTCGGGCGCCTGCGCGACCTGCTCGGAACGCAAGAAGGCGTTCGGATTGAAGGGGATCGCTTTGTGTTTTCTTCCGAAGTGCTGTTCGCGCTTGGCGCGGTGGAGCTGTCCGAAGAAGGGAAGGGCGAGGTGGCTAAAGTTGCGGCGATCCTTAAGTCCGTGGCCGACCAAATTCCACCAGAGATCGATTGGGTGATCCGCGTGGATGGCCATACGGATAACATTCCTTTGGTCAGCACCGGCAAGTATCGCGATAACTGGGAGTTGTCGCAGGGGCGCGCTCTTTCTGTTGTGCGTTATATGGTTGACGCGTTGGGCATACCGCCGGATCGTTTGGCGGCAAACGGCTTTGGGGAATACCAGCCTGTGAACCCAGCGGATACGCCGGAAGCGCGCGCGCAGAACCGGCGGATTGAGTTGAAATTTACCGAGAAATAGATGCCCTCATGGCGCTGAGACGAAAAAGCCCCCGCGAGATGTTCGCGGGGGCTTCTTTATTCATATCGGCTGCTTCTGTTTAATCCGCAGTCAACAGTGGTGGTTTTTTCGAGGACAGGCGCGGGGTTCCCGGCTTTTCGATCTTGAGATCAAGTTTGCCGTCTTTCACGCCGACCTTCACCAAACCACCTTTCGCGAGCTTGCCAAAGAGCAGTTCTTCGGCCAGAGGCTTTTTGATGTTTTCCTGAATGACGCGGCCAAGTGGGCGGGCGCCCATCTTGTCATCATAGCCTTTGTCAGCAAGCCATTCCGCCGCAGGGCGGGTCAGCTCAATGGAGACATTGCGGTCTAGCAATTGCGCTTCGAGTTGGAGCACGAACTTCTCGACCACTTGCAAGATCACCTCTTTGCCGAGTGGCGCAAAGCTCACAACCGCATCAAGACGGTTGCGGAACTCCGGCGTGAACGTACGCTCGATGGCGGCGGTGTCCTCGCCCTCACGACGGTCACGTCCGAAGCCGATGGCCGCTTTGGCCTGTTCGCTCGCGCCAGCATTGGAGGTCATGATGAGGATCACATTGCGGAAATCCACAGTGCGGCCGTTGTGATCGGTTAGCTTGCCGTGGTCCATCACCTGCAACAGAATGTTGTACACATCCGGATGCGCTTTCTCGATCTCGTCAAGGAGCAACACACAATGCGGGTGCTGGTCAACGCCATCCGTGAGCATACCGCCCTGATCAAAACCGACGTAACCCGGAGGCGCGCCGATCAGGCGAGAGACAGCGTGTTTCTCCATATATTCGGACATATCAAACCGCAAAAGCTCCACACCGAGGGAATCGGCGAGCTGGTTGGCCACCTCGGTTTTCCCGACGCCGGTTGGCCCTGCGAAGAGGTAATTCCCGATGGGTTTTTCGGGTTCGCGAAGGCCGGCACGGGCCAATTTGATAGCGGAGGCCAGTGTTTCGATGGCCGTATCCTGTCCGAACACAACGCGTTTGAGCGTTTTCTCCAGATCGCGCAGCACTTCGGCATCGTCCTTGGAGACGTTCTTCGCCGGAATGCGAGCAATTTTGGAAATGACGGTTTCGATTTCCTTAACGCCGATAGTTTTGCGACGGCGGCTCTCTGGCAAGAGATGTTGCGCCGCGCCAGCTTCGTCGATCACGTCAATCGCTTTGTCCGGCAGCTTACGGTCTGTGATATAGCGCGCCGAAAGCTCAACGGCGGTTTTAATCGCGTCGTTGGTATAGCGGATATCGTGATGCTCTTCGAAATATGGCTTGAGCCCCTTGAGAATCTTAACTGCATCCTCAACCGCAGGTTCGTTCACGTCGATCTTTTGGAAGCGGCGCGATAGGGCGCGGTCTTTTTCGAAGTGCTGGCGGAACTCTTTATAAGTGGTTGAGCCCATGCAGCGCAGTTTGCCGCCTTGGAGGGCGGGTTTAAGCAGGTTGCTCGCGTCCATTGCGCCACCGGAAGTTGCACCAGCGCCGATTACCGTATGGATTTCGTCGATGAAGAGGATCGCGTCGTCGTGGCTTTCCATTTCGGTCATCACGGCTTTGAGGCGCTCCTCGAAATCACCGCGATACCGTGTGCCAGCCAGAAGCGCACCCATATCGAGCGAGTAGATCGTGGCTTTGGACAAAACCTCGGGCGTTTCGCCATTAATGATCTTGTAGGCCAGCCCTTCGGCAATGGCAGTTTTACCAACACCGGGGTCGCCAACAAGCAGCGGGTTGTTCTTGCGACGACGGCAAAGCACCTGAATGCAGCGCTCAACCTCGTGGCTGCGGCCGATGAGTGGGTCAACATCGCCCTTTGCGGCTTTGACGTTCAGATCAACACAGTATTTCGCAAGTGCGCTCTCTTTGGCATCGCCCTCATCAGTGATGGTGGCCTCTTCCTCTACATCGGTTGTACCGGTGACGGGACGAGATTCGCCAAAAGCAGGGTCTTTGGCCACACCGTGGGCGATGTAGTTGACCGCGTCGTAGCGGGTCATGTCTTGTTCCTGAAGGAAATAAGCGGCGTTGGATTCACGCTCCGCAAATATTGCGACAAGAACGTTTGCGCCGGTCACTTCTGTGCGGCCGGAGGATTGAACATGGATCGCGGCACGTTGGATGACGCGTTGGAATGCGGCCGTTGGGACGGCTTCGGAACCTTCAATCGTGGTTTCGAGCGAGGAGAGATCATCGTCGATGAAATCTTCAAGCGCAGCGCGAAGCGCATCCAGATCAACGCTGCAGGCGCGCATAACCTGAGCGGCATCCGGCTCGTCGATTAGGGCAAGCAGGAGGTGTTCCAGCGTGGCAAGTTCATGTTTGCGCGCGTTCGCCAAACCGAGGGCGTTGTGGATCGCGGCTTCGAGCGTGTTGGAAAATGATGGCATTCCACTTTCCTTTCTTAGGAATTGCGGACGCAGGCGTGCGCCCGTTCTTATAGAGTTCGGCTTTCTGGCGCAGTCTTCAAGAGGAAACACCAAATCATTGCAATTATTCTTGAGTTTTGCACTTTTTCGTTACCGCACTCCTAATAATAGAGCGCCTTTTTTCACTTAAACGTTATTCCGCCGCTCGCGGAGCTCGGTAAAGACGGCAAGATCGTCGGCGTTTTCCATTCCGAGCGTCTTTCGGATGTCGGGGCTGCCACATCTTAAGAAGGGATTCGTTGCCAATTCTTCCGACAGAAGAGATGGAACCGAAGGTTTGTTTTCTGCGCGGAGAGCTTTGGTTTCGGCAGCGCGATTGACGAGGTTTGCGTTAGACGGCTCCACCGTCAAAGCCCAATTCAGGTTGGTCGTTGTGTACTCATGGCCCGAGCAAACCAGCGTTTCTGGCGGAAGTTTTTTCAGTTTTTCCATAGATTTAAGCATCATCTCCGGAGAGCCTTCAAACAGGCGGCCGCAACCCATCGCCATAAGACTGTCTGCTGTAAAGACATAAGCTGACTGAGGAAGGTAGAGCGCGAGGTGGCCGATCGTATGGCCCGACACGTCAAAAATCTGGGCCTTTTCACCGCAAAGTGTCAGCGGGTCGCCTTCGGAAACCGCGAGGTCAAGGTCCGGAAGGCGATGCGCGTCGGCCTTGGCGCCAATAATGCGGGCATTTGAAGCGCCGTTGATGTCGCCAAGGGCGTCTACGTGGTCCCAATGGTGATGTGTCAAAAACACATCGGTCAAGTGCCAGTCGTTTTCCGCAAGCACCGCGTTGATAGGCGCGGCTTCGGGCGCGTCAATGAGAGCGGTCTCTTTGGTTTGGGAGTTGTGGATCAGATATGCGTAGTTGTCCTGAAGGCAGGGGATCGTCTTGAGTTCAAGGGGCATGGTCATTTGGCTTTGCTTTGGTATGGTTGCTTTGAGTTTTGCTGATTTGGCTCGCTATTCCAAGGGGAAAGCCAATGCACCTTGATGTGCGCGACCTGAAATCTTTTTACTACCGCAGCGCGCTTGGGCGAGCCGCGCAAAAGGCTGTGCGTGATCAGCTTGTTGAGTATTGGCCCGAAGCCAAAGGCCAGACAGTGGCTGGGTATGGTTTTGCCGTACCTTTGCTGCGGCCCTATCTGGAAGATGCGCGTAGGATTGTGGCGCTTATGCCGGGGCCACAGGGCGTTATGCCGTGGCCTGCTGGGCAAAAGAATGTCTCGGTCTTGTCGGAAGAGGTGAATCTCCCGCTCGATACCGGGTCGGTTGATAAGTTGGTTTTGCTCCACGGTCTTGAAACAAGCGAGCACCCTACGGCCTTGTTAGATGAATGCCTGCGCGTGCTCGGGCCGGGCGGACGGGCGCTTTTCGTCGTGCCGAACCGAGCAGGGCTTTGGTCGCGGAGTGATAAAACGCCCTTTGGTTATGGGCGCCCGTATTCACTTGCGCAGTTAGAGACCCAACTTAAGCAACACGCCTTTCTTCCGGAACGTCACAGCGCAGCGCTGTTCTCGCCGCCATCAAGCAAACGGTTCTGGCGACGGGCTGCACCGATGTGGGAAAAGGCGGGCCGCAAGGTTTCGCCATATCTTGCGGGTGGTGTTTTGATGGTTGAGGCCAGCAAACAAATTCATGCCCCAACGCGCCCGGGTTTGCCCGAAGCGATCCGCAAACCGCTTGGCGTTCTCGAAGGGATGGTCGCTCCGGAAGGCAAAACCGCACAAAACCCGACTTGAGCGGTATTTCCTGATTCCAATTTGCTCGGGTCGATACGACGAGATCGGCGTTTTCGCTCCGCGCCGAGCGCAATCAAAAGGCGAGAGGATTCGGCTTTAGAGCGGTTCAGCGCCTTAAAACCACTCACGGCGGGGCGAAATCAGCAAACTCCGCGGTGAATTCGCAAGATGCGTCGGTTTGGCGCAAAGGAAAATCTGCTGGCGCTTGGGCGTGCGAAAGGGGTGTGGCGGCGAAAAAGGCCCATAAAAAGAGGGGTTAGCCGAGGCTAATAGTCGCGGTTCATACAAATCAGGGTGCCGTGGGGAAAAATGATGCCTCATTAGACGCTATAGAGTGTTGCGACGTGGCAAAGGCTCTGTTACATCACAGCCGATTTTAGGCACATGTGCAAACATGTGTGACTTAGGCTGCCCCAAGATGATCTGCATACCGCAGTATACGGAAGGGGCACTGACAAGCGGAAGGGTGGACGTGTCCGAACCAGCTTCGATCTCCTTGGGCATTGCCGTGCGCTATGCCACGGCCGTGTTTGATCTGGCCAAAGAAGGCAAGAAACTGAAGGCTCTTGAGGCCGACATTGATGCGCTTGAGGGCGCACTTGCTGAAAGTGCTGATTTTGCAGATTTGATCAATTCGCCTGTGTACACACGCGATGAGCAAAGCGCCGCAATCACAGCCATTGCCAAGAAAATGAAACTTTCTCCCATCGTGTCCAACACGCTGGGATTGATGGCCGAAAAGCGTCGTCTTTTCGTGCTGCCCCAATTCGTACAGGCGCTGCGCGAGCAGCTCGCTGACGAGAAGGGGGAAGTGACTGCTGAGGTTACGGCAGCTAAGAAGCTGACCAAAGCTCAGTCTGACGCGCTCGCCAAGACGCTCAAAGCGTCCGTCGGCAAAGATGTCATCGTGAATGTGGTCGTTGATGAATCCCTCATCGGCGGCCTTATTGTTAAGGTGGGCTCGAAGATGATCGATACGTCGATCGCCTCCAAGCTCAATAACCTCCAGAACGCAATGAAAGAGGTCGGATAATGGGTATCCAAGCAGCCGAGATTTCTGCGATCCTTAAGGACCAGATCAAAAACTTTGGCCAAGAGGCCGAAGTGGCCGAAGTTGGCCGTGTATTGAGCGTAGGCGATGGTATCGCCCGTGTTCACGGACTTGATAACGTTCAAGCCGGTGAAATGGTTGAGTTCCCCGGCGGTATCGCCGGTATGGCGCTGAACCTCGAAGCAGACAACGTTGGTGTTGTTATCTTCGGTTCCGACCGCGACATTAAAGAAGGTGACACAGTTAAGCGCACCAACTCGATCGTGGACGTTCCTGCTGGTGACGAACTCCTTGGCCGCGTTGTTGACGGTCTTGGTAACCCGATCGACGGCAAAGGCCCGATCAAAACAAAGAACCGCGCCATTGCGGACTCCAAAGCACCGGGCATTATCCCGCGTAAATCGGTTCACGAACCGATGGCGACAGGCCTCAAATCTGTTGACGCGATGATCCCGATTGGCCGTGGCCAGCGTGAGCTTATCATTGGTGACCGTCAGACAGGTAAAACTGCCGTTGCTCTTGACGCGATCCTCAACCAGAAGTCTTACAACGAAGCTGCTGGCGACGACGAGAACAAGAAGCTGTACTGTGTTTACGTTGCGGTTGGCCAAAAGCGTTCGACTGTTGCTCAGCTCGTTAAGAAGCTCGAAGAAACCGGCGCGATTGAGTATTCGATCGTTGTTGCTGCGACAGCTTCCGATCCTGCGCCAATGCAGTTCCTCGCACCTTACGCTGCGACTGCGATGGCCGAGCACTTCCGTGACAACGGCCGCCACGCTCTGATCATTTACGATGATCTTTCCAAGCAAGCGGTGTCCTATCGCCAGATGTCCCTGCTTCTTCGTCGTCCTCCTGGACGTGAAGCTTATCCTGGTGACGTTTTCTACCTTCACTCCCGTCTGCTGGAGCGCTCCTCCAAGCTGAACGAAGAGAACGGTTCCGGCTCGCTCACAGCGCTGCCGATCATCGAAACCCAAGGTGGTGACGTTTCTGCGTTTATTCCGACCAACGTGATCTCGATCACCGACGGTCAGATCTTCCTCGAAACTGAACTCTTCCACCAAGGTATCCGTCCTGCGGTTAACACTGGTCTGTCGGTGTCTCGTGTGGGCTCCTCGGCGCAAACAAACTCTATGAAGTCTGTTGCCGGTCCTGTGAAACTTGAGCTTGCTCAGTATCGCGAAATGGCCGCCTTCGCGCAGTTCGGTTCTGACCTCGACGCCTCTACACAGGCGCTTCTGAACCGTGGTGCTCGTCTGACCGAGTTGATGAAACAGCCACAGTACTCGCCGCTTACAAACGCCGAAATCGTTTGTGTGATCTTTGCGGGTACAAACGGTTACCTCGACAAGATCGACGTAAAAGCGGTTGGTCGTTTCGAAGCGGGCCTTCTCAACCACCTCCGCGCGAAACATGCGGATCTGTTGCAGTGGATCACCGACGAAGACCCCAAAATCAAAGGGGAAGCCGCCGACAAGATCTCCGCTGCTCTGGATGAGTACGCCGCAGATTTCGCCTAGTAACCGTTTCTTAGGATAGGATTGGATACATGCCAAACCTGAAGGACCTAAAAAACCGGATCGAGAGTGTCAAATCGACACGTAAGATCACCAAGGCCATGCAGATGGTTGCCGCGGCGAAGCTTCGCCGCGCGCAAGATGCTGCAGAAGCCGGACGTCCCTATGCAGAGCGTATGAACTCTGTGTTGGGTGGTCTGGCGGCGGCCTCTGGTGGCTCGAATTCCGGTCCGAAACTTCTCACAGGAACTGGTTCAGATCAGACTCACCTCTTGGTGGTTATGACGTCTGAGCGGGGTCTCTGTGGTGGTTTCAACTCGTCGATCGTCAAACAAGCGCGGGTTCACGCGCAGGAGTTGATCGGTAAAGGCAAAACCGTGAAAATCATCACGGTTGGCAAGAAAGGGCGCGAACAGCTCAAGCGCGAATACGCAGAGAACATGATCGATCACGTCGATCTCTCTGATGTAAAGCGCATTGGCTATAATGACGCGCACAAGATCGCCCACGATGTCCTGCACCGCTTCAACGAAGGCGAGTTCGACGTTGCGACGATTTTCTACAACCGCTTCGAAAGCGTGATCAGCCAAGTGCCAACCGCACAACAGGTGATCCCGGCCTCGTTTGAAGATACGGCCGACGAAGCATCAACGCTCTATGACTATGAGCCAAGCGAAGAGGGCATCCTTGCGGACCTTCTGCCGCGTGGTGTTGCCACACAGATTTTTGCTGCTCTCCTAGAGAACGGCGCATCCGAGCAAGGCGCTCGTATGACTGCGATGGACAACGCGACACGGAACGCTGGCGATATGATCGACGCACTGACAATCGAGTTCAACCGCTCGCGTCAGGCCGTGATCACCAACGAGCTTATCGAAATCATTTCGGGCGCTGAAGCGCTCTAAAGGACCGGAGAAACAAAATGGCAAAAGCGAAAGCTACCGGTAAAATCACTCAGGTGATTGGCGCCGTTGTAGACGTTAAATTCGAAGGCGAGCTGCCTGAGATTTTGAACGCTCTCGAAACTGACAATAATGGCAAGGCTCTCGTCCTTGAGGTTGCACAGCACCTTGGCGAGAACACAGTCCGCACAATTGCGATGGACGGGACCGAAGGCCTCGTTCGTGGCGCTGAAGTTGTGGACCGTGGCGAGCCGATCTCTGTTCCCGTGGGAACAGGTACACTTGGCCGTATCCTCAACGTTACCGGCGATCCGGTTGACGAGCAGGGCCCTGTGAAAACAGATACAAAACGTGCGATCCACCAGCCAGCACCAGATTTCGCCGAGCAGTCCACTGCTTCTGAAATCCTCGTGACAGGCATTAAGGTGATCGACCTTCTCGCCCCATATACAAAGGGTGGTAAGATTGGTCTCTTCGGTGGTGCGGGTGTTGGTAAAACAGTTCTCATCATGGAACTCATCAACAACATCGCCAAAGTGCACTCTGGCCTCTCCGTGTTTGCGGGTGTTGGCGAGCGTACACGTGAAGGTAACGACCTTTACCACGAGATGATCGAATCCGGCGTTATCGTTCCTGATAACCTCGACGAGTCGAAAATTGCGCTGGTTTACGGTCAGATGAACGAGCCTCCCGGTGCGCGTATGCGTGTTGCTCTCTCCGGTCTGACACTGGCCGAGCAGTTCCGCGACGAGACTGGTTCTGACGTTCTGTTCTTCGTTGACAACATCTTCCGCTTTACACAGGCGGGTTCCGAGGTGTCTGCGCTTCTTGGCCGTATTCCTTCGGCTGTGGGCTACCAGCCTACACTGGCGACAGACATGGGTGCGCTGCAGGAGCGGATTACATCGACCAAAGCCGGTTCGATTACATCGGTTCAAGCGGTTTACGTCCCTGCGGATGACCTTACCGACCCTGCGCCAGCGACATCGTTTGCGCACCTCGATGCGACAACCGTTCTGTCGCGTGCGATCTCGGAGCTTGGTATCTACCCTGCGGTGGACCCACTCGACTCCTCATCGCGCCTGATGGACCCTGCGGTTCTTGGTGAAGAGCACTACAACGTTGCCCGTGACATCCAAGGTATCCTCCAGCGCTACAAGTCGCTTCAGGACATCATCGCGATTCTCGGCATGGACGAACTTTCCGAGGAAGATAAGCTGACCGTTGCTCGCGCACGGAAAATCCAGCGTTTCCTCAGCCAGCCGTTCGACGTTGCGAAAGTCTTCACAGGCTCTGACGGTGTTCAGGTTCCGCTCGAAGAAACAATCGCATCGTTCAAAGCCGTTGTTGCCGGTGAATACGATCACCTCCCAGAAGGCGCCTTCTACATGGTTGGCGGCATCGACGAAGTGATCGCCAAAGCCGAGAAAATGGCTGCTGACGCTGCTTAATCTAACGGGTCTGCTCTGGTTCGGGTTTCCGAGCCAGAGTAGCGCCGCTGAAGGAGGCCAATATGGCTGATACACTGCAGTTTGATCTGGTATCCCCCGAGCGCAGCCTTGCGTCGTTTCAGGCCACCGAGGTGCAAATCCCCGGAGCCGAAGGCGACCTCACAGCAATGGCCGATCACGCGCCGCTGATTACAACGCTGCGCCCTGGCATCCTCAAGGTTGTGGGCAAAGACGGCACTCAGGAATTCGTCGTAACTGGCGGGTTTGCAGAGATTTCTGCTGAAGCGACTTCTGTTCTCGCAGAACGCGCCATGCCGGTTGCCGAAGCGACACAAGAGGTTATCGACGAAGTGTTTGCCGAGTTTGCGGCTGCACGCGAGACAATCTCTGCAGATCGCCAAGACGCGCTGAACAAGCAAGTTGCCGATCTGAATGCGATCGCAACACAGCTTGGACTTGCTACAAAATCTGCCTGATACCAGTCGGATCAACAAAATTCAAAAGCCCTGCGCCACAAGCGCGGGGCTTTTTTTGTTTCCGTTAGACAAGTATCGTTGTAGCGCGCAATCGATCTCGCACCGCGTAGCAGTTCGTGGGGCTGGTTATTTCAACAAATCACCAACAATGCCCACTGCATCGATAACGGTTGAAACGTCGTCGGTCACTTCCAAGATTTCGTCATCTACGCGGATGTACCTGTTGCCTTTACCTGGGGGCTTCAGCTTCCACTTCGAAAGGTCCCCGATATCTGTGTATTTTAGATCGACCGGTAGCTTTGCGCCGCGGGTATAGCGTTTGATCTGGCCTGGAGGAATTGCTTTCGGTCCCTTGCCAGGCTTGTCTATCTGAACTTTTTCACCTTTTGCTTTTCCGCCTTTTTCATTTGCATCGGCCATATCTGCGCCGCCAAGCGCTAAGGATATTGCGAGGGCAAAGGATAGTGATGAGGCAAGTCTCATGGGCGGCTCCTTAGAAAGGTGGGCTGGGACTTTGAAGGTAATGTCGCAAAGACGTACTATCAACCCAACTTGGATTTAGGAGCGCTGGTAATTGAATCTTAGGCAGTGGATGCTTTGAAGTCACGGCGCGGTACCCGTTTCCGCGGTCCCCCTATTTCTGCCATGATTTCCGGTTTATCCTTGCTGCTATACGAGTACGGCCGATTTTTGAGTGATTGATTATGATGCGCATGCAGCCCCATATGCTTGGGATTCAACAAGATACAACAGTTCTATTCTCTGATTTTCAGCACAACGGAGAGATGTGGACAGGGACTGGTGATCGCGAATTCCGTAGCGAAATCACGTTTGAGGAGCCGTTTCTAAAGCCGCCCATCATGCAGGTGAGCGTGGAGCTTTGGGATTTTGATCACGAAACGAACCAGCGCGCTGAGTTGGTTGCCGAGGACATTGGCAAATCCGGCTTTACGCTCGTTTTCAAAACATGGGGTGACACGCGCGTCGCGCGAATGCGCGCGACGTGGACAGCGTTTGGGCCTGTTAAGAATGAGGATGATTGGGACGTCGAATGACAACGCCCCAAATGCGTTTAACCCGCGTAGGTGCCTTCGTAGATCGGGCCGAGGGTTTCGGCCTCAAACAGCGAGGAAACCGAGGTACCGTTCCATGTGTTGAGGATGGCTTGGGCAAACATCGGAGCCGTTGGCACGATCCGAATGTTCGGTGTGTTCTTGACCGCATCGGTTGGCTGGATTGAGTCAGTGATGACAAGCGATTTCATGACCGACTTTTCGACGCGCTCAACAGCGGGGCCAGACATAACGCCATGGGTGATATAGGAATGCACTTCCTTTGCGCCATTTTCCATCAGCACTTCGGCCGCCTTACAGAGCGTACCAGCGGTATCGACCATATCGTCCACGATGATGCAGGTTTTCCCTGTCACATCACCAATCACCGTCATCTCGGCAATCTCGCCGGGCTTCTCGCGGCGTTTATCAACGATCGAGAGCGGCGCGTTGATCCGCTTGGCAAGCTCGCGTGCACGGCCAACGCCACCAACATCGGGTGACACGACCATGATTTCGTCCATGCGGCCTTTGAACTCGTGTTCGATATCAAGGGCGAAAACGGGCGAGGCGTAGAGGTTGTCTACCGGAATATCAAAGAAGCCCTGAATCTGTGTTGCGTGCAGATCAAGCGTGAGCACCCGCTCAATTCCAGAGTTTGCGATGAGGTTTGCCACCAGCTTAGCGGAGATCGGTGTGCGGGCCTTTGTACGGCGGTCTTGGCGGGCATAGCCGAAATAGGGGATGACCGCTGTGATACGCGCAGCAGAGGAGCGGCGCAGCGCATCGGCGATAATCAGCAGCTCCATCAAGTTATCGTTTGCAGGGTTCGAAGTCGGCTGGATGATGAACATATCCTCGCCGCGTACGTTTTCGAAGACTTCGACGAAAATCTCCTGATCGTTGAAGCGCTCGACGCGGGCATCCACAAGCCCAACATTTACCCCGCGATGCAGGGACATGCGCCGCGCGACGGCGGAGGCAAGTGGGCGATTGGCGTTTCCGGAAATGAGCTTGGGAGCAGTTGTGGTGGGCATGGCAGCGGTTCCCCAGATTGGATGTCACATGACAGAATCGTAACGTTGACACCGCTTACCATCCGGTTACGGTCTTGCCAAAGAAAATGCCTCAGGGAGCGCTAAAATGACCCAGATTGACTATTATTTCGCAACAATGTCGCCGTTTACCTATCTTGCTGGTGGGCGACTTGAGGAGGTCGCGGCAAAACACGGCGCTACTGTGAAATATAAACCGCTGGATATTATGGCGCTGTTTTCCCGCACCGGTGGCACTCCGCCAAAGGATCGCCATCCGAACCGCATCGAATACCGGCTTCAGGAACTCAAGCGGGTCGCGAAGCACAACGACATGCCGATCAACCTTAAACCAGCGCATTGGCCCGGGAATATGGCGCCGTCGGCCTATGCAATTATCGCGGCACAGAATGCGGGCGGCGGTGATGTTGGAGGGTTAACTCAAGCGATCTTGCGCGCCTGTTGGGCCGAAGAGAAAGACGTTGCGGATGAAAGCGTGATCCGCGAGGCGCTTTCGGCGCATGGTTTCGATCCGGAACTGGTAAACTCAGGCTTGCTAAGCGGCGCGGAAACCTATTCGCGCAACCTTGACGAAGCGGTCGAGGCCGGAGCCTTTGGCGCACCGACCTATATCGTGGGCAAGGAAGTGTTTTGGGGGCAAGATCGCCTTGATTACCTCGATGACTATCTTGCCGAGATCTCCTAGCTCTTAAACAAGCCAAGAAACTGGTCGATGGCCGAGCGGTCGATTGACCAGTCGCACACAAATCGCGCCAGCAACGGCTCATCAGGGTCGGCACCTTCGAGCGTGCCTGACATGATGTGATACTTCGCGCCACCTTCCTTAAGCCGTTTGTGCGTGGCGCGGGGCAGGTTAGCGAAGATGATGTTGCCGCCGATCGGTTGGGTGATCTCTGCTCCTTCTTTGCGCAACCCTTCGGCCAGATAGGCGGTTGTTGCATTGGCCTGTTCAGCATTTTTGAGCCAGAGGTCGTCCGTCAGGTAGGCTTGCATTTGCGCGGCAAGATAGCGGTTCTTGGAAAAGAGATGCGCCGCCCGTTTGCGACGAAGTTCGAATTGGGCCGCAAGCTCGGGGTTAAAGAAGATCGCCGCCTCAACGCCCAGCAATCCGTTTTTCGTTCCGCCAAAGCTCAGACAATCAATGCCGGCTTCCCACGACATCTCTGCGGGGCTGCATCCAAGCGTCGCGACGGCGTTGGCAAAGCGCGCGCCATCCATATGCGTGGAAAGCCCATATTGCGTGGCAACGCCCGTGATAGAGCGGATTTCTTCGAGGCTATAGATCGAGCCGGTTTCGGTGATCTGGGTAATGGAAACAGGGCCGCGCTGGGGCCCGTGAACGCCGCGGTTCTCTTCCAGCAGCAGTTTGGCTTCAAGATCGCCGGCCGTCATCTTGCCGTCGGTTGTTGGCACCAAAGTGAGCTTCGCGCCGCCGGTAAAGAACTCGGGTGCGTTGCATTCATCTTCGTGGATATGTGCGCGATTAGAACAGAAAATGGTTTCAAACGGCTTGGTGATTGTCGAAAGGATCAGCGAATTCGCCGCCGTTCCTGTGGCCACCAAATAGACAGAGGCTTTAGGCGCCTCAAATAGCTCGCGTATCTTCGCGGATACCTGTGCAGAGAGCGGATCAGAACCATAAGCCGAGGCATAGCCCTCATTCGCATGAGAAAGAGCAGCCAGCACAGATGGGTGCGCGGGGCCGGAATTATCGCTTTCAAAAAACATCAGTCGAGGTCCTCTATGATATAGTTTTCCCATTCCTCTTCGGGGATTTCGAATTCGGGCACGGTCCAGCCGCGCACGGATTCTCCGGCTTCGTGAACCGTTTCGGGGGTGCCGGAAATCAGAGGATGCCAATCAAAAAGCGGCTTGCCCTCAAACAGCAACCGGTAAGCGCAGGTGCGCGGCATCCAATAGGCCACATCCTTGATCGTCTCGGGTTTCAGCACAACGCATTCCGGTACGAATTGCTTGCGGATGTCATATTGCGCACAACGGCAACTGTCGTCGTCAAGCAGGCGGCACGCCACGCGCGTAAAGGCAACCTCGTTGGTGTCAGGGTCTTCGAGCTTGTTGAGGCAGCATTTTCCGCAGCCATCACACAGCGCTTCCCACTCCTCGGCGTTCATTTTGGTCAGGGGAATTTTTTCCCAGAATTTGGACCGCAGCCCAGTGCGTTTGATCGGGTCTTTCATGGGCGGCTCAAGGTGTTTCTAGCGCATCAAGGATGTTCTGCGCTTCTTGGCAGTCCTTGTTCATCTGGGTGATGAGCGCCTCTACGTTTTCAAATTTCACTTCGGGGCGCAGGTATTCCACAAGCGCGACTGACAAGTTCTCGCCATAAATGTCGCCTTTGAAATCAAAGATATAGCTCTCGAGGTTCGGGAGGTTTTCGCCAAACATAGGACGAACACCCATAGAGGCCGCACCGCGGTACTGCCCTTTGTGTGGTCCGGTCAGAATTTCGACCAACACAACGTAAACGCCGAACTTTGGCGGGTGTAGACCCGTGATCGACATATTTGCGGTTGGATACCCAAGATCGCGGCCGCGTTGGTCTCCGCGGATTACGGGGCCTTCGATGCGGTGGTGGTGGCCGAGCATCCGCGCGGCGTCGCGCGGGCGGCCTTCGGAGAGCGCTTGGCGGATGGCGGAAGAAGACACTTCCTCGCCGGCGTCATGCATCAATTCGGCGATTGTGACGTCAAAACCAAGTTCGCGTCCAAACGCGATAAGATCTTGTACGTTGCCGCCACGGTTCTTTCCAAAGCAGAAATCCGCACCAACGGTTACATGTTTAACGCCCAGATTTTCCGCGAGGATCACCTCGGCAAACTCTCGGGCGGTCAGGTTCGAGAGTGTGTCGTTGAAGCTGAGTTCGTAGAGCCGCTCAACGCCAAGTTTCTCGAGCCGATGCGCTTTGGCCTCTGCATTCATCAGGCGGAAGGCGGGTGCTTTGGGCGCGAAATACTGACGGGGGTGCGGCTCGAATGTCAGAATGCCAAGCGGACAATCCGGCGCAGCGTTGCGCGCAATGTCGATCACCTTCTGGTGGCCTTTGTGCACGCCATCGAAATTGCCAATGGCAATGCTGGCGCCACGATCGGCAGGGGCTAGGAATTGGTAATCACGATAAATGCGCATGGGTTCGACATATCTTTGGCACCCACCGCACGCAAGGGTTAGTCGAACTTTCGTGACGTAGCGAGGACTTGCGCCTCGCCCTTCAGCACGGGCTTGTCTTTGATCGTGCAGATGCAATCCAGCGCAACGCGGCGGTTGGTGTAGTTAATATCCGCAACCGTAACTTCGGCGCGAACAACATCTCCGGGGCGTACCGGCGCAAGAAACTTAAGCGACTGGCCAAGATAGATCGTGCCATGGCCGGGAAGTTGCTCGCCGATCACCGCCGAAACGAGTCCTGCGGTTAACATCCCGTGGGCGATGCGGCCTTCGAAAATCGTGTCGTGCGCGTAGTCGTCATCCAAGTGAACAGGATTGTGGTCGGTCGAGACTTCAGCAAATAGCGCGATATCCCGATCTGTTATTTCCTTTTGGAGATAACGCGACATACCGACTTCCAAATCTTCGATACAGATCGTGCCGCGCGGGAGGTTGTCGCGGTGCGGGGCAAGCGGTTCTATGCTTGAAATCTGGGTCATTTGGGTGTCCTGCGGCAAGATTTGGTAAGCAACAAAAGTTCCGTAAATCACACATTACAGAAATTTTATTACTTTGCAACTGCAGAAAGCCCGGAGGCGTCAGCGCAGGAAGCCAATCGAATAAGTGGGCGAGAGGCTGTGTTTCGCGAGGTAATTGTCCAGAAGCTGTGGGTCTGGCTGTGTTTTGGTTGCCGTTTCAGCGGCTGCGAGGCCACCAGTGATGAACAGGCAATCAATATTCTCGCCAATCGCGCCTTGAATATCGGTATGGATGCCATCGCCAATCGCCAATACGCGGGTATCGGGGATGTTTGGATCAAGCTCTGCAAGGCGGCGGCGGGCGAGGTCATAAATCGGCGCATGTGGCTTGCCGAAGTAGAGGCTTTCGCCGCCCATTTCCGTATAGAGTGCCGCCAATGCGCCGGCGCAGTATTCGCGGCGATCACCACGGTCCACGACGATATCGGGGTTGGCACAGAGCAATTTCAGACCGCGCGCCTTAGCCGAGAGGAACGTGGGGCGGTTTACTTCGGGTTCGGCTTGCGCATCCGGTGCGCCGCAACAGACGATGCCCTCAGCCTCTTCGAGCGGAACAGTCGTGATTTCGTGGGGATTGTGCAGGAGGTGCAGCGGTTTGAAAAACGCAGCTTTCTCTTCTTCGGTGCCCATGAAATAGACCTTGTCCCCAACGATGCCTTCAAACATCGCCGCACGCGCGGAATCGCCAGAGGTTGCAATGGTGTCCCATGCGTCAGTCGGAACGCCGAAGCCCTTGAGCTGAATTTCGACCGAGGCGCGAGGGCGGGGTGAGTTTGTCAGCAAAACAACCTTACCGCCGGTTTTGCGATAGGCTTGGAGGGCCGCAACCGCATCGGGCAGAGCCGCGACACCATCGTGGACACAGCCCCAGAGATCGACGAACAGCGCGTCATAGGGGGCGGAAATCTCGGCCAGCGATTGAACGATACGTGTCATGGGGCACCTGTTTGGAAATGCGAATTTGAAAAGCACCTCGGGGCAGAATGGCCCGCCCCGAGAGTTTGTCTGGATCAGACCTTGAGGTTTGGAATGATCTGTTTCTTGCGGCTCATGATGCCTGGCAGGACAACGCTGTCGCCCTCAACGGTTGCGCCAAAGCTCTTCTCGGCCACGGATTTCACGGTTTCGTTTGGAATGAGAAGCGTGGCCTCTTCGTTGAGGATGTCGACAACAAAGAGCAGCACGTGATCAACGCCATCTTCCTTGGCAACGTCACCACAGGAATTCAGCAGGCTTGCTTTGCGGTCCAGAACGATAGCGGGCGCAGTCGTTTCCAGTACGGACACGCGGAATTTGGTGCCGTCCACGGCATATTCCTTGCTGTCCATGCGGATCAACTCGGCGTCGCTAAAGGCCGAAACGTCGGACTTTGCAGCGAACATTTCAGAGGCATACTCAGAGATGTCGAGGCCCAATTCACCGGCAAGTTTCTCGGCCAGTGCTTTGTCTTGATCTGTCGTTGTAGGGGAGCGGAATTCCAGCGTATCCGACAGGATGCAGGACAGCATAACGCCCTTAACCCAATCTGGCATTTTCTCTGCGTTTGGTCCCATCAGGTTGTGCATGATGGTTGCGGTACAGGCCAGCGGGCGGATTGTGATGTTGATCGGGCCTTTTGTCTCGATGCCGCCAACGAGCTTGTGGTGGTCGATGATCGCCTGAATGTCAGCGTCGTTGATGTTATCAGGCAGCTCGGCAGGGTTGTTCGTATCGACGATCACAACCGGTGTGTCTGCAGAAACTTCGGAGATAATCGAAGGCTTGGTTAGGTCCCAGCGTTTCAGAACAAAGGCGGCTTCGGTGTTGGGCTCGCCCAAGAGAACGGCTTCTGCTTTCTGTCCTTTGACATCGTTCAGATACCACGCCCAAATGATCGCGGAACCGAGGCTGTCTGTGTCGGGGGACTTGTGGCCAAATACGAGTGTTGTCATGAGTTTTTCCATATCGAGAGGGAGTTTGCCCGCCTTATAGGCCCGTTGGCATGGCTTGTCACCCTGTCTGCGCGTGATAGGCTGTGAATGGCCAAAGCAAAGTAAAACAAGCGGAACGGGTGGCGTGGCAAAAGCGGGCAGCAGCAAAGAAAAGGCAGCGAAAACAGGGTTTGCCCGTGAGGCTGATCTCTACCCACCGATCAAGACTTATCTTGAGGCGCAGGGCTATGAGGTCAAGGCCGAAATAGGTGCTGTGGATGTTGTGGCCATTCGCGGAGAGGAGCCGCCTGTTTTGGTCGAGATCAAGCGCGGATTTACGCTATCCTTGCTGCATCAGGGCGTTGCGCGGTTGGCCATCAGCGATGATGTGTATCTTGCGATTCCGCGCGGTAAGGGGAAGGCTTTTCTTACAGCACTCAAGGGGCACAAAACTCTGTGTCGTCGCCTTGGTCTTGGGCTTATCACCGTGCGTCCGCGCGATAATTTCGTCGAGGTGCATCTCGATCCCGGGCCGTATACGCCGCGCAAATCAAAGCTACGGCAAGGGCGATTGCTGCGTGAATTTGCTCGCCGTGTGGGGGATCCGAACGCTGGCGGCCAAACACGCAGTGGCATCGTAACCGCCTATCGCCAAGACGCGCTCAAGGTCGCGGCCTATCTTGCTGCAACAGGGCCAAGTAAAGGCGCTCATGTGGCCAAGGCCACGGGGGTTGAAATGGCCACGCGGTTAATGGCGGATGATCATTACGGCTGGTTCGAACGGGTAGAGAAGGGGATTTATGCGCTCACTCCCAAAGGAGAGGCCGAGCGTGGCGCTTTTGAAGGCGCGCTCCCAACAACTACTCCATCGGCGTAAGCGTATAGCCCGCTTCGGCGAGCAAATTCAAAACGCCTTCATCTCCTGCCAAGTGAGCCGCTCCGACCGCCACAACAACAGTTGCGTCTTCTGCAGCAGGGAGAAGCACATCCATCCAGTTTCGGTTCCGCCCGTTGATCATCAATTCCTCAACTTCTGTGAGCATCTCCGTCACCTCTTCACGCGTGGTTCCCGGCGTTTCGTAGGATTTCAGGCGGCTGAACTCCCAGATCAAGCTGTGCTCCCCCTCGAAATAGGCATCAACCAAAGTGACGTTCATATCTGCGCTGATGTCTGCTTGGGCGAGGGCGGTCCGAAGAAAATCCAATGCAGTTTCATCTTCACCCTGATCAAAAAAGGTAAGAGCGGTGTCATAAGGCTCAAGTCCGCTGGTCGGGATACCTTCACCCTCGGCATAGGCCATGAGCAGATGATCCAGCCCCTTGGCCTTACCGGTTAGCAGTTCAGAGGCGCAGGGCGGCACGGAAAGTGTCATCATCGCATAAGATGGTTTGAACTTGCTCGCCAAAAACGCAGGTATGCCCCGTTGGGTCATTTGATCGGAAAGCAACTGCCATTCCTCTTCAGTCAGCAATTCAGGCAGCGACGGCCCGTCAGTTATAAAGAGAAGTTCGGGTTGGCTGCCAATCGCGTCTTGTGCCTTGGCAAGGTCCTCGCTGTTGGCTTCGAAAAATACGATATCGCTTGCGTCAATCAGCGGCTTAAGCTTTTCGATCTGCGCTTCGTGGCGCGCATCGGGCATATGAAGCGTACCCTGCACGTAAATATCGCTTCCGTCCTTCTTTGCATGCCAAAGATTTCCAACGGGAAATGGCTTGGCGTGCGCCGTAGAAACAAGGGCTTCGCGCTGGTCATCCGGCAGGGCGGCAATCAAGTTTTCACCCTCGCAGGCCGCAGCGGCGGGAAGGGCGGAGAGAAGTAAAAATGCAATTGATTTCAATGTTTTGCGCATGCCGCCTCCAATGTCTTAACCTAACTTAATGCCCAATCGTTCAAATGCAATTTGGTTTCCGAAAAAAAATCGTATCCGCGCTGTTGACAGAGCATGACCCGATACATAGGTTCCGTTCGTTATCACTCGCACGTGATGAGTGATAACATTGATTGAAACCTCGAACGAAGGAGCGTTCAGAGATGGCATTTACCCCGTTGCACGACCGTGTTCTGGTCCGTCGCGTTGAAACCGACGAGAAAACCGCTGGTGGCCTCTATATCCCCGAAAGCGCAAAAGAAAAACCTGCCGAAGCAGAAGTTATTGCAGTTGGTGAAGGTGCCCGCAAAGACAGCGGCGAGTTGATCCCGATGTCTGTTAAAGCTGGTGACAAAGTTCTCTTTGGCAAGTGGTCCGGCACAGAAGTGACCGTTGACGGCGAAGAGCTGCTCATCATGAAAGAAAGCGACATCCTTGGCCTCATCAGCTAAGCGATCACTTTCCAATTTTTTAGAATTCTAGGAGTTTGAAATGGCTAAAGAAGTCCGTTTTGATACCGACGCCCGCAATAAAATGCTCGACGGCGTGAATGTTCTGGCTGATGCCGTCAAAGTGACGCTCGGCCCTAAAGGCCGCAACGTTGTGATTGAGAAATCCTTCGGTGCGCCACGCATCACAAAAGACGGTGTATCCGTTGCCAAAGAGATCGAGCTTGAAGACAAGTTCGAGAACATGGGCGCACAAATGGTTAAGGAAGTTGCTTCCCGGACCAATGACGAAGCAGGTGACGGTACAACAACCGCGACTGTTCTCGCACAAGCCATCGTTAAAGAAGGCCTGAAGTCGGTTGCCGCTGGCATGAACCCGATGGACCTGAAGCGCGGTATCGACCTTGCAGTTGCAAAAGTTGTTGACGCGATCAAAGCGTCCGCACGCGCTGTTAAAGACAGCGACGAAGTCGCTCAGGTTGGTACAATCTCCGCCAACGGCGAAGCAGAAATCGGCCGTCAAATCGCCGACGCTATGCAAAAAGTTGGCAACGAAGGCGTGATCACTGTTGAGGAAAACAAAGGTCTGGAAACAGAAACAGACGTTGTTGAAGGCATGCAGTTCGACCGCGGTTTCCTCTCCCCTTACTTCGTGACAAACCCAGACAAGATGATCGCCGAACTCGACGATTGTTTGATCCTGCTTCACGAGAAGAAACTCTCTTCGCTTCAGCCAATGGTTCCACTGCTCGAAACAGTGATCCAGTCCGGCAAGCCACTCCTCATCATCGCTGAAGATGTTGAAGGCGAAGCTCTTGCAACTCTCGTTGTGAACAAGCTGCGCGGCGGTCTGAAAATCGCTGCTGTTAAAGCTCCTGGCTTCGGCGATCGCCGCAAAGCCATGCTGCAAGACATCGCGATCCTTACAGGTGGTCAGGTGATCTCCGAAGAGCTTGGCATGAAGCTTGAGTCCGTCACTATGGACATGCTCGGCACTGCGAAAACTGTTTCGATCACAAAAGACGAAACAACTATCGTTGACGGTGCTGGCGAGAAAGCCGAGATCGAAGCACGTGTTGCTCAGATCCGCACTCAGATCGAAGAGACTTCTTCGGACTACGACCGTGAGAAGCTTCAGGAACGTGTTGCGAAACTCGCAGGCGGTGTTGCAGTTATCCGCGTTGGCGGCATGACAGAAACAGAAGTGAAAGAGCGCAAAGACCGCGTTGATGACGCTCTGAACGCGACACGTGCCGCTGTTCAAGAAGGCGTAATCGTTGGTGGTGGTGTTGCTCTGGTTCAGGCTGGTAAAGCACTTGTCGACATGACAGCAGCTAACTCCGACCAAGAAGCTGGTATCGCCATCGTTCGCCGCGCTCTCGAAGCTCCGCTTCGTCAGATCGCTGAAAACGCAGGTGTTGACGGCGCAGTTGTTGCTGGCAAAGTCCGCGAAAGCGACGACGTCACATTCGGCTTCAACGCTCAAACCGAAGAATATGGCGACATGTTCTCCTTCGGTGTGATCGATCCTGCCAAAGTGACACGGACAGCACTCGAAGACGCTGCTTCCATCGCTGGCCTTCTGATCACAACAGAAGCAATGATTGCTGAGAAGCCTGCTCCTGCATCCGCACCTGCTGGTGGCGGCATGCCAGACATGGGCGGCATGGGCGGCATGATGTAAGCCACCCGGCTATAACTTACGAAAGGGCTCGCCATGTGCGGGCCCTTTTGCTTTTCCGGCTCACGCTCAATTTTCGGTGACATGCGCTTGCCTTACAGTTCCAGTCCCGTATGAACCCATTATGAAACTCATCCTCCTTACCGCTCTCACGATGGTTGCCTTTGCGGCCAATTCGGTTCTGAACCGTCTGGCACTGGCTGACCAAGCCATCGATCCGGCAAGCTTTGCGGCTATTCGGATTGCGGCGGGGGCTCTCGTTCTGTGGCTTCTGGTTCTGCTGCGAAAAGGAGTGATCCGGTTCCACTTTGGTGGAGTAGTGTCGCTTGCGGCTTATATGCTTGGCTTTTCCTTTGCGTATGTCTCGCTCGATACGGGCGTTGGGGCGCTCATCCTCTTTGGCGGCGTTCAAGTTACCATGTTCCTCGGGGCACTCGTGAATCGCGAAGCCCTTCCGCCTGCGCGGTGGCTCGGCGCTGGTGTCGCTTTTGCCGGCCTTATGGTGCTTGTCTGGCCAGGTGGCTCGGTTGCGATTTCGCCCCTAGGCGCTGGGCTAATGGCTGCCGCGGCTGTGGGGTGGGGCGTCTATTCGCTGATCGGCAAAGGCGCTTCTGATGCGCTGGCCAATACGGCGTCAAACTTCATTTTTGCACTGCCATTTGGCCTCGTGGCGTTGCTGATTGTGCCGGAGTTACACGCCACTGGGTCTGGCGTTGTTTTGGCGGTCATCTCTGGGGCCGTGACGTCTGGTCTTGGTTATGCGCTTTGGTATGCGATCTTACCGCGTATGTCGGCTTCTATAGCGGCTATTGTGATGCTTACCGTGCCCGTGATCGCGACTGCGGGCGGTGTAATCTTCTTAGGTGAGAATGTTGGTCTGCGCTTCGCCACCGCGACGGTGCTTGTGCTGGGTGGTGTGCTGATTGCCGCCAAACCCGCGCGAACGTGATGTTACCCAAACGTCAACGCCCCTCGTAATTGCCGCGATGCATGGCTAAGCTTGGGGTATGAGATTTGTTTTTGCCTTTCTACTCGGCTTCGTCCCGTCACTTGCGCAGGCCGATTGCGTTGTGCTTTTGCACGGGCTGGCGCGGGGTGCCGGCTCTATGCTTGGGTTGGAATATGCTTTGCAATCAGCGGGATATCAGGTCGTAAACAACGGTTATCCGTCAACCTCCGCTGATGTACAAACTCTGGTGGACGAGGCTATTCCGCCCGCCGTTGAGGCTTGTGGCGACCAAACGGTGCATTTTGTGACCCATTCCATGGGCGGTATCCTCGTTCGCGCATGGCTAACCCAAAATCGCCCCAAAGATATGGGTCGCGTTGTAATGATGGGGCCGCCCAATCATGGCTCCGAACTCGTTGACATTTTTGGAGACTTTGAGCCGTTTCAGTGGATTAACGGCCCAGCAGGGCTTCAGCTTGGAACGGATGAGGACTCGGTCCCGTCGCAGCTAAGCTTCCCCGCCTTCGAGCTTGGCATCATAGCAGGGGACCTTTCACTCAACCCGATCTATTCCGCGCTCATTGAAGGGCCGGACGATGGCAAGGTTTCGGTTGAGAGCACGCGCCTTGTTGGCGCACGCGATCACATCGTACTCCCGGCCACCCATACATTTATGATGACCGACGCGTTGGTGATCTGGCAGGTGGTCGAGTTCCTCAAGACTGGCAGTTTTGACCGCGAAACAACTTGGACAGAAGCGGTCGAACATCTCCTGCTTGAGTGATCAGCCTGCTGATTTCTTGATCCGGTTGACGTGGCCCATTTTGCGGCCCGCTTTGACTTCGGCCTTGCCGTAAAGGTGTAGCGCCGCGTTCCCTTCAGCGGAAATCTCGGGGACCTTGTCCATATCATCGCCAATCAGGTTCAGCATCTCGACGTCGGCATGCCGCGTGCCATCGCCAAGCGGCCAGCCAGCCACGGCGCGAATATGCTGCTCGAACTGGTCAATCACACAGCCGTTCTGGGTCCAATGCCCTGAATTGTGCACACGCGGGGCGATTTCATTCACGATAAGCCCTTGCGGTGTAACGAAAAGCTCCACACCCATGACGCCTACATACTCAAGCGCATTGAGGATATTTGCAGTCAGGAGAACCGCATCCATCCGCTGGCTCGCGGTCAGGTTCGCTGGCACAGTGGTTGTGTGCAGAATGCCGTCGCGATGCACGTTTTCGCCGGGGTCAAAGCACGAAACCTGACCGGATGCAGATCGCGCACCAATGACAGAGACTTCGTGGCTGAAGTCAACAAACCCTTCAAGGATCGCGGGCGCGCCAGCCATATCTGCGAGCGCGTTGGCGGCATCTGCGGGTGATTTCAGGCGAGCTTGTCCTTTGCCGTCATAGCCGAAGCGGCGTGTTTTCAGAATCGCGGGCGTGCCGATTGCGGCAATCGCGCGGTCCAGATCTTCTGCCGTATCCACGGCCATATAGGGCGCAGTTTGCAGCCCCAGATCGCGGAGGAAATCTTTCTCGGTGATGCGGTCTTGGGACACGCGTAGCGCCTCGCGGCCGGGGCGGATCGGGCGCAACTTTTCGAGGTGGTTGAGTGCCTCTGTCGGGATGTTTTCAAACTCGTAGGTGATCACATCCACGGCCGAGGCAAAATCGGTGAGCGCACCAAGGTCGTCATAACCTGCTGTCGTAACCTGCGCGGCAACGTCGCCTGCAGGCGGATTGGCCCCCGGTTCAAAGATGTGCGTTTTGAAGCCGAGGCGAGAGGCCGCCACAGAGAGCATACGGCCAAGCTGTCCGCCACCCAGAATGCCGATGGTCGCGCCGGTTTGCAGGATGAAATCAGTCATCTTGTGGCTCGTCCGGAATCGAGGCAGCGAGGGCTTCACGCCAATCGTCAAGCCGCTCGGCAAGCGCGCTATCCTCATTGGCGAGGATACCTGCGGCCATCAAGCCAGCATTTGCCGCTCCTGCGGCGCCAATAGCCATCGTTGCAACAGGGAAACCTTTGGGCATCTGGACGATGGAGTACAGGCTATCAACGCCTGAAAGCGCCTTGGTCTGAACAGGAACGCCAACAACTGGCACACGTGTTTTGCTGGCCATCATGCCGGGCAAATGTGCCGCGCCGCCAGCGCCCGCGATGATGACTTTGAGGCCGCGCTTCGCAGCGGTTTTGCCGTAGGACCAAAGGCGATCCGGTGTGCGGTGGGCCGATACGATCTTTTTCTCATAAGGCACGCCCAATTCATCAAGAATTTCGGCTGCAAGCTTCATCACAGGCCAGTCGCTCTGGCTTCCCATGATGATTCCAACTTTTACATCTGTCATAGTATTCCCGTCGCAGGGTTAAAGTGCCGTAAACGGCGGCGGCAATCGAAGCGGCACTATAGCTATCTCGTACCGCTAGGCAATGATATCAGGGGTTAGTTCGTCCTCGATTGCGCGAATTTGGTCTTTGAGAGCCAGTTTTTGGCGCTTCAGGCGGCGAACTTGTAGCGGATCGGTCGACCGTTTCTCCTCCAGCGCCTGAATCGCAGCGTCTAGGTCGCGGTGTTCCTGTGTGAGAACTGAGAGCTTCACACGCAGGACCTCTTCATGAGACATTTCAGCAGAGTTTTCGGTCATAGTGTTCGTACGAGTCGCTCGTTAACTTTCGTTAAAACTAGCCCATATCGTGAGCGGCGGAAAGAAAATAGGGATGCTGCCGAAGGTGATGCGCCCGAACCCTTGCGACTCAGCCTGTGCCTCCCCATATTGAAAGAGAACGGTCGCCGGATGGTCGGGGCCTGCTTTGGACAGTCGCTTTTGAAAAGGACGCGTCGATGACGAAACTTACACTTGGATCGCACCCATTCCTATTGGGGTTCGATCAGCTTGAACGCCTCGTGGAACGGACCGCAAAGTCTGGTAACGATGGCTATCCTCCTTTTAACATTGAACAAACGAGCGATAACAGCTACCGCATTACGCTTGCTGTTGCTGGGTTTGCGGATGACGATCTATCGATCACGGTCGAGGACAAACAGCTTGTTGTGCGTGGCCGTCAGAGCGAAGACAGCGAGGGGCGTATCTTCTTGCATCGCGGAATTGCCGCACGTCAGTTCCAAAAAAGCTTTGTGCTTGCAGAAGGGGTTGAAGTTGGCGGCGCCAAGACCGAAAACGGCCTCCTGCACATTGATCTGACTCGGTCCGTGCCGGATTCGATCGTTCAGACGATCAAAATTAACAAAGGTTAAGAGTAGGAAAAGGGCTTGAAAATGCACACTAAATTCCAATTGCCCGACGCTGACAGCCGGATCGTATATGTCCGCGCTGTTGATGTGGCCGACCTTCCTCAGGATATCCGTGACGAGATTCCCGATGTGGATCAGGTCTATTCGGTTCATAAAGCAGATGGCGAGCAGCTTGCATTGGTAAACGACCGTCGTACGGCGTTTTTCCTCGCACGCGAGCATGACTATACGCCAATGACGGTACACTAACCGTCGCAAACATAATCGGAAAACAAGAAGGGCGCAGCCGAAGCTACGCCCTTTTTTGATGCTTTGTTACGCTTGGTTAGGCTTTGATCAAGCCGAGGCTTTCCAGCTTGAGAATGACCTGATGCGCGCAGTTGTCGACATCCACATTCTCTGTTTCTACTGAAAGTTCTGGGTTCTCAGGAACGTCATATGGGTCTGAAATACCTGTGAACTCTTTGATCTTGCCTTCGCGCGCAAGCTTGTAGAGACCTTTACGGTCGCGGCGTTCGCACTCTTCGATACTGGTTGCCACGTGCACTTCAACGAAGGCTCCGAATTGCTCGATATCTTCGCGAACAGCGCGGCGGGTTGTGGCGTAAGGTGCTATTGGCGCACAGATTGCGATACCACCGTTTTTCGTAATCTCGCTTGCAACATAACCGATGCGACGAATGTTCAGATCGCGGTGTTCTTTGCTGAAGCCAAGCTCGCTGGAGAGGTTTTTCCGCACGATATCGCCGTCAAGCAGCGTTACGGGGCGGCCGCCCATTTCCATCAGCTTGACCATAAGCGCGTTAGCGATGGTCGATTTACCGGAACCGGAGAAGCCGGTGAAGAATACGGTAAAGCCTTGTTTTGCCCGTGGTGGACGGGTGCGGCGTAGTTCTTTCACAACGGATGGGAAGCTGAACCACTCTGGAATTTCCAGACCTTCGGCCAAACGACGGCGCAGTTCTGTGCCCGAGATATTAAGGACAGTTACGCCCTCTTCGATCTCGTCGGCGGGCTCGTATTGCGCGCGTTCCTGCACATAAACCATGTGTTTGAAGTCGACCATTTCGATGCCCATTTCTTCCTGATGCTCGCGGAAGAGGTCTTGTGCATCATATGGGCCGTAGAAATCTTCGCCGGCGGAGTTTTTGCCGGGACCAGCGTGGTCGCGGCCAACGATGAAGTGGGTTACGCCGTGGTTTTTACGGATCAGGCCGTGCCAAACAGCTTCGCGCGGGCCAGCCATACGCATAGCGAGGTTTAGCAAGCTCATGCTTGTTGTCGATGCTGGGTACTGGTCGAGTACGGCTTCGTAGCAACGCACGCGGGTGAAGTGATCAATGTCGCCCGGTTTGGTCAGACCCACAACAGGGTGAATCAACAGGTTGGCCTGTGCTTCCTTCGCGGCGCGGAACGTGAGTTCTTGGTGTGCACGGTGCAGCGGGTTGCGGGTTTGGAAGGCAACGATCTTGCGCCAGCCCATTTTGCGGAAATACGCGCGGAGCTCGTTTGGCGTGTCGCGGCGTGCGCGGAAATCATAGTGAACAGGCTGTTGGATGCCGGTGACCGGGCCGCCGAGGTAAACTTTTCCAGCTTGGTTGTGCAGGTAATTCACGGCAGGGTGGGCGGAATCATCGGCGCCGAATACTTTCTCGGCTTCGCGCGCTTTGTTCGGCACCCAGTTGTCAGTGACTGTCATTGTGGCGAGGATCACGCCTTCTTGGTCACGCAGGGCGATGTCTTGTCCGGCCTCAAGGCCAGCAGCAAACTCTTCGCTCACGTCAAGTGTGATGGGCATGGGCCAAAGGCTTCCATCGGTCAAACGCATTGTCTCTACAACAGAGTTGTAGTCCTCTTCGGTGAGGAACCCTTTTAGCGGGTTGAAGCCGCCATTCATCAGAAGCTCCAGATCGCAAATCTGACGCGGTGTCAGATCCCACGACACGAGGTCGGCTGCTTCGAGTTTCAGTTTTTGGGCGCTGTCATAGGAGACATAAAGCTCTGGAATGGGCGCAAGAGGCGTTTGAGACATGGCGGTTATGGTCCAAATTAAGAAAGCCCCGATAATTGGGGCGCATAAGGTTTGACGCGGCATAGCCCGTAAAAAGGACGATATTCAAGTTGTCCGTGGGCTTTTTAGAAATTTTAGGCGGAAATCGTTCGAATTGCAGGGATTATGGGAAGAATTTCCGAAAGTTGCAATTGTTCTGAAACCCGCTGAAGAAATAATTGGGTCTTTATGTGCTTGCGGCAGCGCTTGGCCCCCACAAGCGGGTTCATATGGCGTTAAAATTTACGCTTCGGCGAGGAATCGTTCGGCCTCCAATGCGGCCATACACCCCATTCCCGCCGAGGTCACAGCTTGACGGTATTTATGATCCGTCAGGTCGCCCGCGGCAAAGATGCCTGGGATAGAAGTTTCTGTGCTGTCCGGCTTTGTCACAACATAGCCGCCCATGTGGGTTTCCAACACGTCCTTCACCAATTCGTTGCTAGGTGCGTGGCCGATGGCAACGAACACACCCTTACACGGAATTTCGGTGATCTCGCCTGTCTTGGTGTTCTTGGTGCGCACACCAGTTACGCCCAGTGGATTTTCATCCCCAACCACTTCAACAAGTTCATTGAACCAAAGTGGCTCGATCTTCTCGTTCTTCTCGAGTCGGTCGATCAGGATTTTCTCGGCGCGGAGTTCGTCGCGGCGGTGAACAAGTGTTACCTTGCTGGCAAAATTGGTGAGGAAGAGGGCCTCTTCAACGGCGGTGTTGCCGCCCCCGATCACAACGATCTCTTCGCCGCGATAGAAGAACCCATCACAGGTTGCACAGGCAGATACGCCGAAGCCTTTGAACTTTTCTTCGCTCTCAAGGCCAAGCCATTTTGCCCGTGCACCGGTTGCAAGAATAACGGCGTCAGCGGTGTAAACTGTGCCGGAGTCGCCAACGGCGGTGAAGGGGCGTTTGCTTGTGTCGAGGCTTAGAATGATGTCGCCGATGATTTCTGTTCCCATCGCGCGCGCGTGGGCTTCCATGTTCACCATCAGGTCGGGACCTTGAATTTCTGTGTGCCCCGGCCAGTTCTCGACCTCTGTCGTCGTGGTGAGCTGGCCACCTGGCTCAATGCCCTGCACAAGGATCGGCGAAAGCATGGCGCGGCTCGCATAAACCCCCGCTGTATAGCCTGCAGGGCCAGAACCAATAATCAAAACTTTTGTGTGACGTGTATCGGCCATCGGGGCCCCCGTTCTCTCGAATCAAAATCTGTTACATGCGCGAATTTCGGCGCGGCCTTTTCAACGCGTCGCATACATATAGAGATGCGAAACCCTTCCGAAAACCCTTGAGTTTGCGAATGTCATGAGCGTTGTTTTTGTGTTGGTTTCGGTTCGATTGTTGCTGAGGTGTGAAATTTTATTGCGCGTAGCTGGCGGGTCGCGTACGATTGCGCAAGTTCACTGGCCTTGCGCCGTATTGCCCATATCTTCAGGAGTTGCCATGCCCGTTGCCAAGCTCGACCCGATTGATCGCAAAATTCTTGCCGAGCTTCAGGCCGATGGTCGTATGACCAACGTGGAGCTTGCAAAACGCGTTGGTATTTCGGCGCCGCCGTGTTTGCGCCGCGTGCGTACGCTTGAGGATGAAGGCTATATTCGCGGCTATCACGCTGACGTTCATTCTCGTGCTTTGGGCTTTGAGGTGCTGGTCTTTGCGATGGTCGGGTTACAGTCTCAGGCCGAGTCTGATTTGGCCGCCTTTGAGGCGCTCTGTCAGGAGTGGCCGCTGGTGCGGGAGTGCCATATGCTGAACGGTGAGGTGGATTTTATCCTTAAATGCGCGGCGCCGGACCTCTCCACATTCCAGAGCTTTCTGACGGGCGAACTGCTCAAGGCACATAACGTAGCCAGCGTTAAAACATCCTTGGTTATTCGCGGTGCCAAAGATGAGCCGGGTGTTCCCTTTGAAGTCCTCGAAGAGCGTTTGGCGCGCGAGGCATAACGCCCCGCTTTGCGCAAACCCTATGCGTCAAGCTGCGGAATAGGCCGAGACACCCGCCTGCATTTCCTCGAAAGACAGTCGCGGTAAGCATTGCGGGCCGAAATCACTCATCTTTTCCACATGCGGGAACATCTCGAGAAAGAGTTCTTCCATTTCGTGGGTCAGGCTCATCGCGGCGTCATCGCCCGGATGATAGCTCTCAAGCTCAAGTCCGTTGATGCGGATGATGTGATGCTCGGCAAAGCCAATGTGATAAGTTTTGACGGGTGAAACAGGGGTGATGCCAATTACGGTCTCGCTGTTCTCCATCGCACGGATCGGAGCGAGCACCTTACCCTTTGCGCGGTTATGCATTGGCATGCGCGCAGCAGGGCCGACCATCAGATCAGGCATCGGACGACCAAGACCAAAGCTATCGGGCGCGATCCGAGTCAGTTTCCCCATCTCTTCGGCCTGATTGCCCGACATAACGAGGCGCTGTGGTACAATCATTGTGCTGCCAATCCACAAAACTTCCTGAAAACCGTCGTCCACAGTTTGAACTTTGCATCCCGGTAGAAGGTCTTCAACGGAGGTCGGGCCGACATCTGTGTGAAGAATCCCGCCATGTGCAACAGCAGAGAAAGCCTCCTCAAACAAAGGCAAGGAGGGGGCGACTTTGGTGAAGTTGTCGATAAGCCCGTTCGGATCAAGGCAAGCGATCTCGAAGCGGCGCATCGGTGCGGAAGAACGAGGGTCCAGCCTATCAGGGCGTGGTCTTAATGCGGATTGTGTGGGTGTTCTAAGTCTCGCCGCGCTGGCAGACGCGGCATGATGGGGTCTCATAGTAACGTCCTCTCGAACATTAAATGTTGGCCCCCACCGAGGATTAGAAACACCTATCAATGTGTCAATTTTGAGGAGTAGCAGGAGAGTTCCTGTATTGTAAGTTATTCAACCAATAATGATGTTGTTGCGCGGATATTGTTTCCGGTCGAGCTTCAATATTTACGGAATATGGCGTGCGCGCGGCGGGCTTGATGTCCGAATTTCCCAAGAATCAAAGGCTGGTCAGGCGTCAGAAGCCTGTTTCCAAAGTCGAGCCAATCAGGGATTCGACTGCAATATTGTTTCAGAGTCGAATGCAGGAAATCAGACGCCCGTAATCGGCCTCTTTTTTATGGGTCGCGCGGCGGTAGGAATAAAACCGATCCGCATCCGCATATGTGCAATGGCCGGTGTATTCTGCCTCGCCAATCCCTGCTTTTCGCAGGCAATAGAGGCCAAATCCAGGGAGGTTGAAATGCATCCGATCATCTTGGCCTTGGGCGAAAAAGCGGCTGTATTCAACGTCATGAGACATGAACTCGTCAGAGAATTCCGGCCCGACTTCATAGGCTGCCTGACTGATGCAAGGGCCGATAACCGCAACCGTGTTGTCGCGGTCCGCACCGAGGGTCTCCATCGCATCAAGTGTTGCGTCTAAAACGCCGTTGAGCGCGCCCTTCCAACCTGCGTGCGCCGCAGCAACGACGCCAGCGTCGTAATCGGCGAAAAGCACGGGTTGGCAATCTGCTGTGAGAATCGCGAGCGCAATATCCGGTGATTTGGTAACGATCGCGTCCGCCTTTGCCGGTGCGGGGCTGGCATCCTCGGCTATGTGAACATCGGCGGAATGCACTTGATGTACACCGCAGAGATGGCTTGTCGGAACCTGCATAGCCTCCGCGACGCGCGCGCGGTTGATCGCAACGATATCAGCCTGATCGGACGATCCAGTGCCACAATTCAACCCTGCGAAAACGCCAGAAGACGCGCCGCCTTTACGAGTGAAGAACCCGTGGCGCAGAGGGGCGAGGCTGTCACTTGTGAGGATTTCGAGCGTCATGTTTGCAATCCGGGCGGCGGGCTGAATCGGCCGTCATAGAGGGCGAGTATCTTGAAGAGGTTCCCCATTTCATCGGGGTGGGTCAAGCGCCGATGTGCGGCGATGTGGTTTTCAAGCGCTTCGCCGGAAAGAGCCTGAGCCAATTGCTGCGCGCGGTGCGTAATCCCGAGGCGTTCAAGAAACACGCCCTGTGGAATCATTGCCGTGGCAGCGCAGGATGCGGCCCCTTGCACGGCATTTGCCAGAGCAGCGAAATCGACATGCGCGGTAAGATCGGCTTGGCCGGGTGTTGTAAGGGGCGATGTTTTCTTGTGGGATTTCACGGCTTGGAACGTATCGCCGTAGCTTGCCCAATCGCCATAATCGATAATGAGTGCAGCGCCGCCGTGATCAGAGATATGGGTGCCAATTTCGCTGGCGATGGCCTCGGCAGCGGCGCAAATCTCAACGAGTTGCCCTTGCTCGGTCTCGGCGAGCCGCCCTGAGAGAGCCGGGACTTCGGCTGGGTCACCAGCGCCAAATGCAAGCTTACCATCGACCAAGCCAACACGCCGCTCGCGCCATGCATCACCTTCATCGCGCAGGAATTGGCGAATGGGGAGGGCATCGAAAAATTCGTTTGCCACAAGGAAAAGCGGCAGATCGGGCAGGGTAGAAAGCTGGTAGTGCCAGTCAATCTTGTGGCCGCTCAAAGCCTCGGCTTGCGCGGAACGGAGCGTATCTGACGCCTCGATAAGATGAATGCGCGCTGCGGCGTGAAAACCTGGCACAGAGGCCGTGGCGCGCAGAATGTCGGCCATGAGTGTTCCACGACCGGGGCCAAGTTCGGCGAGGGCAAAGGGGGCGGGTGCACCATGATCAAGCCACGTCTGGGCAAGGCACAGGCCGATCAACTCGCCGAACATCTGCGAAATTTCCGGCGCTGTTGTGAAGTCTCCTGACGCGCCAAGCGGATCGCGTGTTGTGTAATATCCAAGCGTCGGATGAAGCAGGCACTCGCTCATGTAATCCGCGATTGTGAGCGGCCCGTTGGCGAGGATCCGCGCCTTTAAGTGCTCGGTCAGGTCTTTGGGCGTGTCGGTCATGCGCGCTCTTTCGAGGGAGCTTTGCGCATTGCATAAACGATGAGCGCCACACCAACGAGGATCATCGGCACCGAAAGTTCTTGCCCGCGTGTGAGGCCCCACTCTCCGAGTTGAAGCGCATATCCGTTGGGGTTTGTCGCCGTTACAAATTGGCTGTCTGGCTGGCGGACAAATTCAACAACGAACCGCGCTGCGCCATATCCGATCAGGAAAACTCCAAACGTTAGGCCGGGCATCTTCAGGCTTTTCCGGCGGAAGACCAGCCAGAGCAGAAGCGCCCCCAATACCAAACCTTCAAGCGCGGCTTCATATAGTTGGCTTGGATGGCGGGCGCAGAACCCACCAGCAATTTCACCAATGGTCCCCGGGCAATAATTCGCTTCCGACCCAGGAAAGATCACGCCCCAAGGAACGTCAGTTGGCCGACCCCAAAGCTCTGCATTGATGAAATTTGCAAGCCGTCCAAGCAGAAAGCCGATGGGTGCGGACATTGTCAGGACATCCGCGAGGTTGAGGCGGGGTGTGTTGTTGCGAATGGCGAATACCCAAGACACAACCACAACCCCAAGGAAGCCGCCGTGAAACGACATGCCGCCTTGCCAGAACATCAGAATTTCTTGTGGATTCGCGATGTAGTATGCGGGCTGATAGAACAGGACATACCCAAGCCTCCCGCCCAGAACGACACCGATGATGATCCACGTTAGCAGGTCTTCGGCCTTGGCTGGCTCCATGATCGGGGTGTCATTCGGCCAAAGCGCAGGCCTCTTGAGTGCGGCCACGACCAACCGCCAAGCGATCAGGATGCCGACGATATAAGCCAATGCATACCAGCGCAGCGCGAGCGTGAACCCTCCGATTGAAAACGAAAAGAGTTCGGGCGAAATATCGGGGAATGGTAAAGCAGCCAGCATGCGCCTATCTGCCTCGCTCAAATCGGGGAAGTCAAGCTTGCGATTTTGCGGAGTTGCCCCCATATAGTTTGCAACAGACAAATTTATTCGCAGCAGCCCGCTAAGGAGCACCCATGCAGACGCGCAACAAGATTTTTGACGATATCTCGCAACTGATGACCAATGCCGTCGGCGTGGCACAAGGTGCGCGGGACGAAGCGGAAACTGCGATGAAGGGCTTTTTTGACCGTTGGATGGCAGACCGCGATTTCGTGTCGCGCGAGGAGTTTGATGCGGTGCGCGCCATGGCGCAAAAAGCCCGCGAAGAGAACGAAGCCCTGAAGGCACGTCTTGATGCGCTGGAGACTGTTCCAGCGAAAAAGCCTGCGGCTAAGAAAACAACGCGCAAGGCGGCTCCCAAAAAGGATTCGGACAAAGCGTAACCGAATATCACCGCTATTTTGACTGTTTGAGGCGTCCTTTTCGGGCGCCTTTTGCGTTTCTGGGCGACTCTCGCCGAATATGCGCAATATATAGCGTTTTTTGCGCCGTCATCGGCGCGTTATCCACAACTTATTGATATATCCACAGATATTTTCCTTTACAGGGCCACCTCCATCGCACACCATATTTAGTGTAAGGGCAGGGTGCCTCCCCTTTAATTTGTGTAGGCGCCGAATACTTGCGGCAAACGCGGGCAGAACAACAATCGAGGCTGGGCAATGTCACTCACGGAAGACTTTTTTGGCAGCGACGATATCCACCCGATTGATATGGTCGAAACCCTCGCGCAACATCATGCATGGGAGTTTGACCGCGTCGCCGACGACCAGATTGCAATGGCCGTTGAAGGGCAGTGGCGCACATATTCGATAACTCTGGCATGGTCCCCGCAGGATGAAACGCTTCGCCTGATTTGCACCTTCGAGATGGACCCGCCAGAGGAGAAGCTGCCGAAGTTCTTCGAGATGCTGAACCTTGTGAACGATGGCTGTTGGGCGGGCGCTTTCACCTATTGGCACGAGCAGCGGTTGATGGTCTATCGCTATGGTCTTGTCCTGTCGGGCGGGCAGCAAGCTGGCGTTGAGCAGATTGATACGCTGATCTCGGCGGCGGTCATGTCGTCCGAACGATATTACCCTGCATTCCAACTGGTGAACTGGGGCAATCAATCGCCCGAAGAAGCGATGCAAGTTGCCATTGCAGAGGCTTACGGACGGGCCTAGTCTCTCTCGCGAACGTAAGAGGGAGAGCTTTCATGCAAGAGATCAAAAGCCGCGGCATCGTCCTATTGGGATGTGGAAAGATGGGGTCTGCGATGCTTGCAGGGTGGCTTGAGAATGGCCTCACCGCGGATTCGGTTTGGATACTCGACCCAAATCCTTCGGACTGGGTCCAATCGCTTGGCGCACATGTAAACGAAGGCGTGCCAGAAAATCCGGCGGTGGTTTTGATCGCGGTTAAACCGCAAATGATGCAAGACGCGCTTCCAACTCTGAAACCTCTAGGGAATGGCGAGACACTGTTTGTTTCGGTTGCTGCAGGTTGCACCATTGCAAGTTATGAGGCGGTGTTGGGCGCACAAACACCAATCATTCGCGCGATGCCGAATACGCCCGCTGCAGTTGGGCGCGGAATAACTGCGCTTGTCGCCAATGCACACGCGAGTAGCGCGCAGCTCGATGCCGCAGACTCCCTGCTTGCGGCCGTGGGCCAAACGGTTCGCCTTGATGACGAAAGTCAGATGGATGCGGTTACGGCGGTGTCTGGGTCTGGGCCAGCTTATGTATTCCACCTCATAGAAACGCTGGCAAAGGCGGGCGAGCTTGAAGGGCTGCCCCCTGAATTGGCGATGAAGCTGGCCAAAGCAACCGTTGGCGGCGCTGGGCAACTGGCCGAAGACGCAAGCGAAACGCCAAGCGAGCTGCGTGTGAATGTGACCAGTCCAGCGGGAACAACTGCTGCTGCACTTGAGGTCTTGATGGATGAGGAAAGCGGGTTCCCCGATCTCCTTGCCCGCGCAGTCAAAGCTGCTGCTGACCGTAGTCGTGAGTTGGCGCAATGAGCGAGGCCATCTCGTTTGACGACTTCCTCAAGGTCGATATTCGTAAAGGCACTGTTGTTAAGGCTGAACAGTTCCCAGAAGCGCGCAAGCCTGCGATCAAGATTTGGGTAGATTTTGGCGATGAGATTGGCATCAAGAAATCCAGCGCTCAGATCACGGTGCATTACAACCCGGATGCGTTGATCGGCAAAGAGGTGATGGCGGTGGTTAACTTTCCGCCGCGCCAAATCGGCAAATTCATGTCCGAAATCCTCGTTCTTGGTGTGCCGGATGAGGCTGGCGAAGTCGTTTTGATCGGGCCAGACCAAACAGTGCCCAACGGCGCAAGGCTCTTTTGATATCTTTCGCGTTGCGGTAGCCTGCGCGCGACCCATAATAATACCGCCCTATAACCTATAGGAATAAAATGAAGAAAATCCTGATCACCCGTATCCTACCTGATAAAGTCCTTGATGCTGCACGCGCCAAATTTGATGTGACCGTGCGCGATGACGTTACTCCGCTGAATGTGAACGAAGCCGCCGATGCGCTTCAAACATACGACGGTATTCTACCCACGCTTGGCGATGCCTTCGACGCAACTTGCTTTGAGCAAGCAGGCAAACCGCGCTGCAAGATTTTGGCGAACTTTGGTGTGGGGTATAACCATATCGATGCCACCGCTGCGGCAAAAGCGGGGGTTTTTGTCAGTAACACACCTGGGGCCGTGACGGACGCCACAGCCGACATCGCCATGACGCTGCTCTTGATGACCGCGCGGCGAGCTTCTGAAGGGGAGCGCATCACCCGTGCTGGCGGTTGGAAGGGCTGGGGGCCCGTTCAGATGCTCGGCACACATGTTACCGGCAAGACGGTCGCGATCATCGGCATGGGCCGGATCGGCAAGGCCATCGCCAAACGCTGCCACTACGGCTTTGACATGAACGTTGTGTTCTACAACCGCTCAATTGTGCAAGAACCGGGTGTTCCTGCCGAACAGATGCCAACGCTTGAAGCAGCACTTGGCGCTGCCGATTTTGTGGTTGTTGCTGTTCCTGGAAGCAAGGAAACGCATCACCTCATCGATGGCAATGCGTTCCGCGATATGAAATCGACGGGCATATTTATCAATATCTCCCGTGGGGACGTGGTTGATGAGCCTGCTTTGATTTCCGCTCTTCAGAACAAGGTGATCCACGCGGCGGGACTTGATGTGTACGAGCAGGAGCCGTTCGTTCCGGAGGCTTTGCGTGCTCTGGATAACGTAACGCTGTTGCCGCATCTTGGCACGGCGGCGCTCGAAGTGCGCGAAAACATGGGAATGATGGCGCTGGATAACCTGATTGCCGCGCTTGACGGCAAGGCGCCGCCCAACAAAGTCTAAGCGCTTTTGGCGCGGGGGAGGCTGGTGACGTTTTCGCCCATCGCCTCGCGCCAATGCCGACGGCATAGCGAGACATAGGTTTCATTGCCGCCAATCTGAACTTGCGCGCCTTCGCGCAATACGTTCCCTGCATCATCTTGGCGCACAACCATCGTGGCCTTCTTTCCGCAATGACAAATTGTGCGCGCCTCACGCATTTCATCGGCGAGCGCAAGCAGTGCCGCTGATCCGGGGAACAACGCCCCCTGAAAATCCACACGCAGCCCATAGCACATCACTGGAACACCAAGGTCATCCACCACGCGGGCCAATTGCCAAACCTGATCTTGTTCAAGGAACTGCGCTTCGTCGATAAACACGCATGCACAGGGGCCAACCGCAAGTCTCGTCTTGATCTTGGCAAAAAGGTCTTCGCCCGTTTCGAATGTATCCGCTGGTTCGCCGATCCCGATCCGCGAGGCAATGCGCCCTTCACCTGCCCGATTGTCAAACCGCGCCGTGAGCAGATAGGTCTGCATCCCGCGTTCGATATAGTTGTGGGAGGCTTGCAGCAAAATCGTCGATTTCCCTGCATTCATTGTCGAGTAATGGAAGTAAAGCTTGGCCATGTCGGACCCTAGCGCGCACCCGAAAGTCGGGCAAGATCGAGAGGGCAAAATGCTGTGGATAAAGGCGCGAAAATTAACTTCGGGATCATGTGGAGAGGCCGCGAAGCATAGGCAGGTGCGGGGAGGGGGAAACCCGCAAAAACGCTTCATGACCCCTCGGTCCTGTTATGACATTGCCTTTCGCGCGGCATAATGGGAATGTTTGTCGACAGTTCCCCGTAAAAGTCACGAAGGGCACAGCGCATATGAGTATCGTGTCGAGCTATTTGAAAAAACATACAGAATCCCTAGTCAAAGACGTTGGTGTCGAGGCTGCTTGCAAGGTTACGGGAAAGTCCAAGGCAACGCTGGGCCGGTATTATTCCGACCATGACGACCACGCCGAACGTTTCATGCCCATTGATGCCGTGGCCGCTCTTGAGCAGGTAGCAAGCTTTCCGCATGTGACGAGCGCGCTATCGGAACTCAAGGGGATTACGCTGTCCTACGACCAAACACGCCGCAACGCACCCAGCGGCGGAGTCAACGGCGATGTAATCGCTCTTTCGCAGCGATTTGCGATGTTGATGGCGGAATATACGCTGTCGGTTGAGGACGGCAAAATCACGATCAGCGAAGCCAAGCGTTTGTTGCGGGAAACACTGGAACTCCAGAAGGTTTTGCTTGATATGAAGCTCAACCTTGAACATGAAGTGAGTAATCCTGATGGCTGATATTCCGCAAGTCGACCTCAATCACCTTGGCAAAATCGACATTGATGCCCTTAAATCCGCCGATGATGACGGCCACGCGCCACGGATTTTGCTGCTCTATGGCAGCCTGCGCGACGTTAGCTACTCGCGTAAATCTGTTGAGGAAGCTGCGCGCATCTTGAGCCATTTGGGTGCGGAAACCAAAATTTATGACCCGCGCGGCCTGCCGTTTCCAGAGGATGACAATGATGATCATCCCAAAGTGGTTGAACTGCGCGAATTGGCAAATTGGTCCGAGGGAATGGTCTGGAGCAGCCCGGAGCGGCACGGAACAATGTCCGGTATCCTCAAGACACAGGTTGATTGGCTTCCGCTCAAAATGGGCGGAGTGCGTCCGACACAGGGTAAAACGCTGGCACTGATGCAGGTAAGTGGCGGCTCACAGAGCTTTAACGCGGTCAATCAAATGCGGATTTTGGGACGGTGGATGCGCATGATTACGATCCCGAACCAATCTTCAATCGCTAAGGCGTGGCTCGAATTTGACGGCGAACGGCTTAATGCGGGCCCATTTTATAACCGTGTTGTTGATGTGATGGAGGAACTTTTCAAGTTTACCGTCATGACACGCGGGCGCTCGGACTATTTGACGGATCGCTATTCCGAGCGCGTTGAAAGCGCCGAAGAATTGAGCGCGCGGGTTTCCAAGAAATAGTTCGGTTCTGAAACCGATAACAAAAAAAAGGCCGCCCTGAATAGGCGGCCTTTTTTGTTTGTGTATGGGGCGCTTACTCTTGCAGCGCGCGTACCTTGATCTCACCCTGAATGCGCGATTTCATAGCGAAGGCGGCCGCGTGACTTGCAGCGGCGGTGGTGAAGTATGGGATCTTGTCATACAAGGCAACAGCGCGAATTTCGCGTGAATCTTCAACCGCTTGTGTGCCTTCGGTGGTGTTCATTACAACCGCGATTTCGCCGTTCTTGAGCTGATCGACGATGTTCGGACGGCCCTCATAGACTTTGTTGACCACCGTGCAAGCAAGGTCGTTTTCCTGCATCCAATCCGCAGTGCCGCGGGTGGCGACAATCTCGAACCCAAGTTCAAGTAGCGCTACGCACGCTTCAAGCATCTTGGCGTTTTTGTCTGCGTCTTTGATCGAGAGGAACACGCGCCCTTCGGTTGGCATCTCAACGCCGGCACCCATTTGCGCCTTAAGGAAAGCACGATGGAAATCCTTGTCGCTGCCCATGACTTCGCCAGTTGAGCGCATTTCCGGCCCGAGGATCGTATCAACGCCAGGGAAACGCGCAAATGGCAGAACCGCTTCTTTGACGGCGTAGGTGTCGATCGCAGGGTCGACAAGGTCGAACCCGGAAAGCGCCTCTCCAGCCATAACGCGCGCGGCGATCGCGGCGATGGGGCTGTTTACGGCTTTGGCAACAAACGGCACAGTCCGGCTGGCGCGCGGGTTCACCTCGATGAGGTAAATCTGCCCATCTTTCACGGCGAACTGGATGTTCATCAACCCAACCACGTTGAGCGCAAGCGCAAGTGCGCGCGCTTGTTCGTGGAGCGTTTCGATTGTCTCTTGCGAGAGGCTGTAGGGCGGCAATGAACAGGCGGAGTCACCAGAGTGAACACCCGCTTCTTCAATGTGCTGCATGATCCCAGCGATATGTACATCTTTGCCGTCAGAGATCGCGTCTACGTCAATCTCGACCGCGCCGGAGAGGTAGCTGTCAAGCAGCACAGGACTATCACCTGAAACCACCACGGCTTCCGCGATGTAGCGCTCAAGCTGGGCCATGTCGCGCACGATTTCCATCGCGCGGCCACCCAGAACATAAGACGGGCGGATCACCAGCGGGAAACCGATTTCAGAGGCAATCTTGATCGCTTCCGCGTCTGTGGCGGCAATGCCGTTCTTGGGCTGTAACAGTCCAAGACGGTTCACAAGAGCTTGGAAGCGCTCGCGGTCTTCGGCAAGGTCGATGGCGTCCGGGCTCGTGCCGAGGATTGGAATGCCTTCTGCTTCAAGCGCATTGGCGAGCTTGAGCGGGGTCTGGCCACCAAACTGTACGATTACGCCGTGCAGGGTGCCTTTTTCCTGCTCAACGCGTAGGATTTCCATCACATGCTCAAACGTCAGAGGCTCGAAATAGAGGCGGTCGGAGGTGTCATAATCGGTTGAAACCGTTTCAGGGTTACAGTTGATCATGATCGTCTCATACCCCTGATCCGTCAGCGCATAACAGGCGTGACAGCAGCAGTAATCAAACTCGATCCCTTGGCCGATCCGGTTGGGGCCGCCACCGAGAATAACGACCTTTTTCTTGTCGCTCGGGCGGGCTTCGCATTCCACATCGTCCATCGCTGGCGCTTCGTATGTGGAGTACATATAGGGCGTTTGCGCTTCGAACTCGGCCGCACAAGTGTCGATCCGTTTGAACACAGCGTTAACACCGAGGTTGCGACGCGCGCGGCGGATGTTAGCTTCGTCGCGACCCGTAAGTTTGGCAAGGCGCGCATCCGTAAAGCCCATCATCTTAAGGCTACGCAAGCCCTTTTCATCCATAGGCAGGCCATCGCGGGCGACACGTTGCTCGGTCTCGACGATTTCGCGGATACGGGCAAGGAACCACGGGTCAAATTTGGTGACAGCGTGGATTTCATCATTGCTTAGGCCATGGCGCATCGCTTGCGCAATTGTGCGCATCCGATCAGGTGTTTGCTGGCCGATGGCCTTGATGACTGCGGATTTCTCAGGGGCGCCATCGATCTCGACCTCGTCAAAACCGGACAAGCCCGTTTCCATACTCGCCAGCGCTTTTTGCAGGCTTTCGTGAATGGTCCGGCCGATGGCCATCGCCTCGCCCACAGATTTCATCGCTGTGGTCAGGTTTGGCTGCGAGCCCGGGAACTTTTCAAAGGCAAAGCGCGGAATCTTGGTGACAACATAGTCGATGGTTGGCTCAAACGATGCCGGAGTGACGCCGGTGATGTCGTTGTCCAACTCGTCCAACGTAAAGCCAACCGCAAGCTTGGCCGCGATTTTGGCAATCGGGAAACCAGTCGCCTTCGAGGCCAGTGCGGAGGAACGAGACACACGAGGGTTCATCTCAATGACAACCATACGGCCATCGGCGGGGTTCACCGCCCACTGCACGTTGGAGCCGCCCGTTTCCACACCGATTTCGCGCAGAACGTTGATCGAGTGCGTCCGCATCAATTGGTATTCTTTGTCCGTTAGCGTCAGGGCAGGGGCCACTGTGATCGAGTCACCCGTGTGAACGCCCATCGGGTCAACGTTCTCGATAGAGCAGACGATGATGGCGTTGTCGGCGGTGTCGCGCACAACTTCCATTTCATATTCTTTCCACCCCAAGAGGCTTTCATCCACGAGGATCTGATTGACCGGCGAAGCATCCATCCCTGTGCGGCAGTAATGCTCGTAGTCTTCGCGGTTATACGCCACGCCGCCGCCTGTACCGCCAAGGGTAAAGGCAGGGCGAATAATTGCAGGAAGGCCGATCTCTTCGAGCGCATCCAAGGCAATGCGAACACCCTCATTCAGATCAGCTTTGCCGTCTGCGAGTTTGGGCGCTGTTACGATGGTTGCCTTCGGGTTTTCAATACCGAGCCGATCCATCGCTTCGCGGAAGAGCTTGCGGTCTTCGGCCATTTCGATAGCTTCGCGCTTAGCGCCGATCATTTCCACGCCGAACTTGTCGAGCACACCCATTTCCTCAAGCGCCAGAGACGTGTTGAGGCCAGTTTGCCCGCCCATCGTCGGAAGAAGCGCATCGGGGCGTTCTTTCTCGATGATCTTTGCAACAACTTCGGGAGTGATCGGCTCAATATAGGTTGCGTCTGCAAGGCCCGGATCGGTCATGATCGTCGCGGGGTTCGAGTTGACGAGGATAACGCGGTACCCTTCTTCACGCAGCGCCTTACACGCTTGTGCGCCTGAGTAGTCAAACTCGCAGGCCTGACCAATCACAATCGGCCCCGCCCCAATAATCATGATTGACTTGATATCGGTTCTTTTCGGCATAGCAGACCCCAGACAGCGAAAATGAGCAAATTGTCGTGGGTTATAGCTATGCCTTTGGCATGTTCAAGCCCGATGAAGGATGAATCTGCGCTTTTTTGCCAAAGAGTGAGCTTCGGCGGATCAAAGCATAGAGTGCGACGATGATAATGAGCGCGGCATAGCCATCCACCGCATAGTGCCACGTGAGGTAAACGGAAAGGACGAGGAAGAGGAGGATGGTGCCAATCCCTGCTACCCAACCCGTTAAAAGCGCTGCGTTTTTCCGAAAAGGAGTGGAAGCGGCTGCTCTAATATCAGAGCCAAGCCGGATGAAATAAAGCCCGACCACCGCCGCCATTCCAACGTGAACTGAAGGGAAAGCAGAAATTCCCGATCCAGCGAGAGGGTCGTTGCCGGAATAGGCCAACCAGAGTTTCTCGCGGAGGAAATGCAGAATTTTAGCATTCTCTTGCTCTACAAACCCTCGGGCATACCCATGAATATTTGGATCTACACCGTCAATGTACCCCACAAAGATTGGCCCAGCAGACATGAAAATAAGTGCCAGAAAATTACCAAGCACGATCCAACACGCCGCCCACAATACGATGAACTGGCGTGACCGAGTTTTACAGGGATCAAAGGTAATCAACAAAACGGGCAGAAACGTCGCAATAAAAACCCAGCCACTATGGTATGCGATTGTAAGAGCGTCAGGGGTGAAGCTATCGAGAAAACTTAGTAGATCTCGCGGATTAATGCCAAAATGCAGGGCGAAATCCAAACGTGTAAAAAGCGGATCGGCCCAAAATGGAATTATGTTCGGAAGATATGCCTTAATCATACTAAAAACGAAGACAAAGCATGAGCAAAGGATGATTGCCAAAACTATGTTGGCGAGTTTGCGCATGGTTAGATTGCGCAGATTACCAAAATACAAAATCAAAGCGCCCGCGATGAGGTAAGACCACCAAGGCGCAAATTCCAAAGCGAGCATTGCAAACATACTAAAGGAACGAACAACGCCGATCCAAAGCAAAAGCGGGTCTTGGCCGGTTAGAAGCAAGAAGACACCGCCCAGAAAACAGTAGGCAAGCGCTATGACTGTGAACAGGCTGAAATCATCAAGATAGAACTGCCGCATTGCTTCACTTTTGTACCTTGGCATTGAGCGTGATTTAAAGCTTTCCCCGTAACCAAATCGATACCCGTTTCCAGTGGGGATTGCTGCCAAATGCCGATAATATTTTGATGCCGAGGATAGTTTTGACAGCCGTTCTTTGCCAGCGATTGCACCAATTGCCGCTTTAATCCGCCAATGTGTGTATTCTTTGCACCTTATTCCCTCGTGTCTCCCTTGACTTTGCCCACCTAAACCGATGTATCAGCATCGACCAGACATATAGAGAGACTATCAAAGGAATCCGCCATGCACGCCTATCGCAGCCACACATGCGCTGAACTCACGAGCGCCAATGTCGGCGAGACAGTCCGTCTTTCGGGCTGGGTCCATCGTGTTCGCGACCACGGGGGCCTGTTGTTTATCGATCTGCGCGATCACTATGGCATTACGCAGGTTATGGCCGACCCAGATAGCCCCGTGTTTGCCGAGCTTGAGAAAGTGCGCAGCGAGTGGTGTATCCGCATCGACGGCAACGTGATGAAGCGGGACGATAGCCTCATCAACCCCGCAATCCCTACTGGCGAGATCGAGGTATTCATCCGTGATCTTGAGGTGCTTGGCGCTTCTGAAGAACTGCCGCTGATGGTGTTCGGTGATCAGGAATACCCAGAGGAAACGCGCCTGAAGTACCGTTACCTCGACCTGCGCCGTGAAAAGCTACAGAACAACATGAAGCTGCGTTCCGATGTGATTGCGTCCATGCGCCGCCGCATGTGGGACACAGGCTTCCGCGAATACCAAACGCCGATCATCACGGCCTCTAGCCCAGAAGGCGCGCGCGATTTCCTCGTGCCGAGCCGCCTGCATCCAGGCAAGTTCTATGCGTTGCCGCAGGCGCCACAGCAGTTCAAGCAGCTGATGATGGTGTCCGGCTTCGACAAATATTTCCAGATTGCGCCGTGCTTCCGTGATGAAGACCCGCGCGCAGACCGCTCTCCAACTGACTTCTATCAGCTCGACCTTGAGATGAGCTTTGTCAGCCAGCAAGACGTGTTCGACACAATCCAACCCGTACTGACTGGTATTTTCGAGGAGTTCGGCGGCGGCAAGAAGGTCGATCAGACATGGGAGCAAATCTCCTATCGCGATGCGGCTCTGTGGTATGGCTCTGATAAGCCCGACCTACGCAACCCGATCAAGATGCAGGTTGTCTCTGACCATTTCCGCGGTTCCGGCTTTGCGATCTTTGCGAAGCTGCTTGAGAACGAAGGGACTGAGGTTCGCGCCATTCCCGCGCCAACGGGCGGTAGCCGCAAGTTCTGTGACCGGATGAACAAATTTGCCCAAGGTGAAGGCCTCCCCGGCATGGGATATATCTTCTGGCGTGATCAGGGCGAGGGCATGGAAGCCGCTGGTCCGCTGGCTAAGAACATCGGCCCGGAGCGTACCGAAGCTATCCGCCAGCAGCTTGGTCTTGGTGTTGGCGACGCTGCGTTCTTCTTGGCTGGCAAACCGAAAGCCTTTGAGGCTGTTGCTGGCCGCGCGCGGAATGTGATCGGCGAGGAGCTTGGCCTCACCGACAAAGATCGGTTTGCATTCGCATGGATCGTTGATTTCCCGATCTACGAAGCCGACGAGGAAACTGGCAAGATTGATTTTGAGCACAACCCATTCTCGATGCCGCAAGGCGGGATGGAAGCGCTCGAAGGCAATCCTCTCGAAGTTCTCGGCTATCAATACGACCTTGCCTGTAACGGCTATGAGCTTGTGTCTGGTGCCATCCGGAACCACCGCCCAGAGATCATGTACAAAGCCTTTGAAATTGCCGGTTATGGCGCGGATGAGGTGAACAAACGTTTCGGCGGTATGGTTAACGCGTTTAAATACGGCGCGCCGCCCCACGGTGGGTGCGCAGCAGGGATCGACCGGATCGTGATGCTGCTGGCTGATGAGGCGAACATCCGCGAGGTCATTATGTTCCCGATGAACCAACGCGCCGAAGACTTGATGATGAGCGCACCAAGTGAGCCGCTCTCTGATCAGCTAATGGAGCTTGGCCTGCGCGTTATTCCGCAAGACTAGGAAACACTCAAAACAAAGAAAAGCGGGCGCCAAATTGAGCGCCCGCTTTTCCGTTGGTACATAGGTTAATTCGGTTTGCTAGAGATTTACACGCTCAACAGTGAGCCCGTTGTCGATTGCCGCTGCTGTGTTCTGCGCCGCAGGGAGGTCCGGCGCGAATACGGTCATGGCAATGGCAAGAGCTAGGCTCACAAATCCGAAGCCAAACACACCCCATTCAACGACTTTCGTCATTCGGACGGGTTTCTCTGAAATTTGTGCAGTCGCAGACATTTAATAGACCTTTAGCTTAATATAGGTCTTTAACTGACGCTCGAATTGGGCAAATTTAGGGCGGAAGCAGGCAATCCTTGCGACGATTGGGTATTCAGCGTTGGTAAGGCAATAAAACCTCAAGCAAAAACGGGGAGAGGCAATGACAGGTTCCAAGATTTTCGGCGAGCCACTTCCTGATTGGACACCGCCGCCGATGCCTCAAGCCGCTGTTCTCAAGGGCCGCTATGCGCAGTTGGAGCCGCTCAATGCGGATGCTCATGCCTCAGGTTTGCACCAAGCGAATGCCGCGAGCGATGAAATCTGGAATTACCTCCCTTATGGTCCGTTTTCCTCTCTGCCTGCCTATCACCGCTGGATGCGCGGCGTTGAGGGGCAGAATGATCCGTTTTTCTATGCCATCCGCGACTTGGAAACTGGTGCCTTAGGCGGTGTTGCGAGCTTTCTGCGCATAACGCCCCAGTCTGGCAGCATTGAGGTTGGCCACATCAATTTCTCGCCCGCCCTGCAACGTACCCGCGCCGCGACAGAGGCGATGTTCCTGATGATGCAGTGGGCTTTTGAAGCCGGTTATCGCCGCTACGAGTGGAAATGTGATGCGCTCAATCTTGCGTCCCGTCGCGCGGCACAGCGGCTCGGGCTGAGCTATGAGGGCGTGTTTCGACAGGCCACGGTTTACAAAGGCCGAAATCGCGACACCGCGTGGTTTGCGGCGATCGATAAGGAGTGGCCTGCGCTCAAGTCGGCGTTCTCGACATGGCTCTCGCCCGACAACTTCGACACGCGCGGCCGCCAGATTGAACGGTTGGCCGATCTCACCGCTCTCGTGCGGGTCGCGGACGATCCCGAACTTTAGGCGCGCTTACATCACGGCATGAAGGTCTAATCGGGTTCTGAGGCTGCTCAGAAGGGCGGAGACATCGTAAGCCGAGGGTGGCTTGGATGATCCAGAGAGCAACCCGTCTGCTTTACGCGCAAGCGGTTCGTCTTTGGCGGAATGAGCGATGCTCGACATGAATTGCGTTAGATAGGCCCGTGTGTTGCCGTCTGCGCCATGTGCGATAACGTCTTCGATATGTGCGAGGTCATCCTGAAGCGCGATTGGGTCAGGGGTGATTTCGTCTGTATTGACGAGACGCGGGCCGGGGGGCTGGTCCTCCTCTGGAAGATGGGCAAGGATAGCTTCCTGAAATGCGGTCAGAGTTACAACCGGCTTTTCAAGAAACCCATCAGCGCCAGCGGCCAATGCGGTGGGCTCTGTGGCGGGATCACCAGAAGTGGCGATAATCACGCCCACACGCGGCGCAACCGCAGAAAGCTCGGCGATCAACTCCGCCCCCGAGCCATCAGGCAGCCCCATATCGACGATCACAGCCGTAGGTCGGTAAACCCGAAGGTGCTTACGCGCAGAGGCGAGGCTATCTGCGCGGCGGATACGTGCGCCGCTCCGAAGGCAGAGCATGCGCATTGCCTCGCTTGCGTAGCGGCTATCCTCGACGATGAGAACAGTGAGCCCAAGAAGCGGGCGTGTGGGCGTTGGGGGCGGGTTGGTCATGAAGCATTCTAGGTCATCCATATCCTTTTCCTGTGTTCGAGGGGTTTCAATTGTCGTGGGGCGAGCGATCGGGAGGAATCGCTTCCGACTCCCATTAGAGGCAAGAATGGCTAATGGTTCCTTAACGCCCGGCTAGCGGCGAGGTGACGCTTGGTGATTGCGGCATGCGGTCACTTGCGTCACAGGGGTATTCGATGGATAACACCCACAGGGAAACGAAGGAGTGCGCGATGATCGGACGTCTTAACCATGTTGCGATTGCGGTGCCGGACCTAGAGGCGGCAATGGCGCAATACGAAGGCACATTGGGTGCAAATGTTGGCGCGCCGCAAGATGAGCCCGATCATGGGGTGACGGTTGTGTTTATCGAGCTTCCAAACACCAAGATCGAGCTGCTGTATCCGCTGGGAGAGAATAGCCCGATCGCCGGTTTCCTTGAGAAAAATCCGTCTGGCGGCATCCACCATATCTGTTACGAAGTTGAAGATATTCTTGCCGCGCGGGACAGGCTTCAAGCGAACGGTGCGCGCGTATTGGGGAGCGGTGAGCCGAAGATCGGCGCACATGGGAAGCCGGTTTTGTTTCTGCATCCCAAGGATTTCAACGGCACTCTCGTTGAGCTTGAGCAGGTTTAAACATGGCGATTACATCCGCACTCGTACTTTATGCAGTTGTCTGGTTCATGACGCTGTTTGTGGTTCTGCCAATTCGGCTTAAGTCTCAGGATGAGGCAGGCGACGTGACACCCGGCACACCAAAATCCGCCCCCGCGAACCCGCAACTCAAAAAGCGAGCGCTGATCGTGACGCTGGTTGCCGCGGTCATCTGGGGCATTTTGTTTACCATCATCGTGACCGAAACGATCACCGTGCGTGACTTTGATTGGCTCAACCGTATGGGGCCGGATCCGCTTAGCGGGTCGTGAATTACACCCGCTGACGAGTCTTAACGGCCTCAAAAATATGGGTGAACGTCGCCGCAGCCAGCACTGGCACCAGAAGGTTTACGACAGGAATCGCCAGCGGCACCGCCATTAATCCACCGGCAATCCAGATTGTCAGCCCGTTATCGCGGTGCAGGGCGCGGGCGCCTTTGCGATCCATCCTGCGCATTGCGACCATCTGAAAATACTCCCGTCCCAGCAGAAATCCGTTCATTCCAAAGAAACAGAGTGGCGCAAACGGCCCCGTAAAGGGAAAGACGATCAGACCGATGATGTTCAGGCCGATCATCAACCCGAGAAAATTCGCCGTATCAACAATGACATCCCCGATTGGTTGGCCTTTGGCAGGCGGAAGCGCGGGGTAGTGGCGGTCTTCTACAGCTTCGGAAACCTCGTCGAGGAAAAGGCCGGTGAACGCACTGGCCACTGGAAACATCAGGAATACCGACAGCACCATCATCAACAGGAATGACCCCCAAGTGATGAGGCTCTGAACAATGGTGATTTCACCCACCAGCGGCAGCGTGATCGTGTCGGGCGTGACAAAGCTCAGACCAGTGACGAATAGCGCATAGATCGCAGCAAGCAGAAGCAGGCTGAGCCCGACGCCTTTCCAGATCACATTACGGAAACGGCGGTCGCTTAGCTGCGCCATGGATTTGAGAAAGCTGGAAATTATCACGTGTTGACCCAAGTTGTCAGGCTGTCGAGATCTGGGCGCGGACGCTCTGGCGGAGCGGAGGTTTCAGTTCCGATGTGGATGAAGCCGGCGATGTTTTCGTCCTCTGTGAGGCCAAGCCCTTGGGTGAGGAATTCTTCGTCAAACGCCATCCATCCAGTTAGCCAGTTTGCGCCCCAGCCTGCGGCAAGCGCGGCATTGAGCATGGCAAGGCAAACGGCACCAGCGGAATAGACCTGTTCGATGTGCGGAACCTTCTCCGAAACAACGGGCGCGGAGACGACAGCAACAACAAGCCCCGCGTCAGCGAATTGCGCGCGGGTTTTGATAACCTTCGCTTCTTCGATCCCAAGTGCTTTACCGCGTTCCTCTGTGAGGTTTGCGAGCCGCGCAAGTGCCGCCCCTTGCAGCACGATAAAGCGCCACGGCTCCAGCTTGCCATGGTCCGGGGTACGGGCCGCTGCTGTCAGGATCGGGCGCAGCTCCTCTTCGGTCGGAACCGGTAAAGCGAGCGTTTTCGCAGGGCGCGAGCGGCGGGAAAGCAGGAATTCGAGGGCAGATGGGTTTTCTTGGGGCATGGTCTCTCTAACTGTTGGATGGCATGTGGGCCATGGCGCTGAATTTTCAAGAGACTTGGCGGATTGTCCGACCTGTTGCAAGCCATTGACGGAAATTCCGATAGCAAGGGGGGCACGCGCGAGATAACTTGCCCTCAGTCGTTACAGCAGGACACGCTATGCCCAAACCAGAGATCGGAAGCCTTACCGCGCCTGGAGATGAGATCACAGTGCGCGTGACGCCCAAGGCCAGCCGCAACATGGTCAAACAAGAGGGCGAGACGCTGCGGGTCTATGTCACGACGGTTCCAGAAAATGGCAAAGCCAATGCTGCGGTCCAGAAACTGCTCGCCAAGGCGCTTGGTGTGCCGAAATCGTCGCTCACATTGGTGCGCGGGGCCACATCTCGCGACAAAACCTTTCGGATCAGCCGCTAACCTTTGCCAGCCTCGTCTTCGGGCACAAACCGATAGCTCCCTTCGGGCAAATCAAGCGCAGAGGCGAGTTCGCGTAATTGGGTATGCGAGAAGGTGATCTTTTGCATAGTCCGGCTGTGGGGATCCCATTGCTCGACCGTGTAGCAGTCTTCAAAAGCCTGAATTTTCACGTCTTCTTCGAGATGGGGGGAGCCTTCGTCAACAAGCGTGACGACGGTGGCGTCGAAATCGTGTTCAATGGTAAACATAGGTTGACTGTAAAAGCTGACGCGGGGATTGCAAGCCTGTCAAAAGACGGGCAAATTTGCGTGGATAGGCGGTTAAAACGACCGCGATGGCAGGAATAAAAGCAAGGAGCAGACGCAAGCATGCGATTTAGGCTTTGTAAATTCGGCATGGCGGCTTTGGTCAGTGCGATGGCTCTGGCGGGCTGTGTGCAGACGACACCTGCCCCTCAGCAGCAGGCACCTCAAGGACAGAATGTTTCGCGGCCTGCGTCCGCCAAAGGCGTGTCGCGTAGCGATTTCAGCGCGGTTGTAAGCCGTGTGGAGCCTGTCGCGGAGCGGACATGCAAGCAATATATTCCCAAAGGTCCGTGTGACTTCCTGATCGTCTTTGATGATCGTAAAGGCCAGCCCGCGAACGCGTTTCAGTTTGTGAACAAAAAGGGGCGTCCTGTTCTCGTGGTGACGGCGGCTTTGCTTGAAAGCATGTATAACCGCGACGAGATTGCCTTTGTTGTTGGTCACGAAGCAGCGCACCACATCCGTGGTCACCTCGCCCAGCAACAGCAGCTGGCCATGGGTGGCGCGATGATCGGCGGGCTTGCGGCGGCTGTCTTTGGCGGGAACGCTTCGGCTGTTGAAGCCGCGCAGAATCTTGGTGGGTTTGTTGGCTCGCGGCAATTCTCCAAACAACACGAGCTTGAGGCCGATCGACTTGGGGCCGTGATTGCGGAGCGCGCCGGATATAACGCCATGACGGGTGTGCTGTTCTTTACGCGTTTGCCTGATCCGGGGGATCAATTCCTTGGCTCGCACCCTGCAAACCCGGAACGTATCCGTGCGGTCCAGAACACCGTGCTGAACATGTGATGCAGCAATTTGAAGGATTCCTAACCGATCGCGGCAGCAAATACGCGGTATCTGGCGGGCCGGTTGCAAGCCGCGACGAGGCGCTTTCCTTTATCAAGACACTAAAACGCAAGAAAAAATATGCGAAAGCAACCCACAACACTTGGGCCGCGTTACTGCCAGAGGGGCCCGTCAAAAACGACGATGGAGAAGGCGGCGCGGGCGCAATCATCTTGCGGATGCTGGAGCGCGAAGGGTTGGAGAAACATATCATCGTGGTGACACGCTGGTATGGCGGCACGCATCTTGGCGGTGACAGATTCCGACGGGTTCAGGACTCGGTGCGGCATTATCTTGAGAACGCGGAGAATCTGGCAAAGGCGGATTGAGCAGAGATAAGGGAGGCGCGACATGCAAAACGAGGAAGCAGGTTTTCTGCGCAGCGAATGGAGCAAATTCACGGATCGGTGCCGCTGGTCTTGGGCAGGGTGGCTCATCGTGTGGCGGGAAGAATCGAGCGTAAAGCAATGGGTCTTTGCCAATATCATCTCTGCGGGCTTTGCGCTGACACTTGATCTCGCACCGGTTGAGCGCGCCTTAATCATTGCGCTGGGCGTACTTATTTTGGCAGCGGAGTGTTTTAACACGGCGATTGAGCGATGCGTTGACTATACCTCGCCCGCACATCATCCACTGGCCAAGGCCGCCAAAGATTGCGGTAGCGCAGCGGTTGCCATTACGGCGATTGCTGCGGGCTTGGCTTGGCTGATAATCCTTTTCGGGTGACCCATGGACTGGACAGAGCAGTTTAACGATTATTGCGAGCGTCTCGGCCCGGAGTTCTGGGCTGAACCCATCAACGCCGTAACCAACCTTGCCTTCGTCCTTATGGGCCTGCTGGCGTGGCGGGCATCGACTTTGCCACTGTCGCGCCTATTGTCGGCGGAGTTGATTATCATTGGGGTTGGCTCGTTCCTCTTTCACACCTTTGCTACGGCATGGGCGTCGATGGCGGATGTGATCCCGATCCTGATCTTTATCCTAACCTATGTGTATCTCGCTAATGCCGAATACCTCGGTTGGCCGAAATGGATGGCCTTGCTCGGCGTTGTCGGGTTCTTTCCTTATGCGATTGGCGTGTCATGGCTCCTTGGGCAAGTCGCACCAGGCCTTGGTGCAAACGCAATATATGGCTCGGTTGCGATTTTGATCGCGCTTTACGGCCTTATTCTTTGGCAAAAGCATCGTCAGACTGCCCAAGGCTTGCTGATCGGGGCAGGGCTTTTGACCGTTTCTATCACCCTGCGGGCGTTAGATGAGCCGCTCTGTGGTGCGATACCGTTTGGGACGCATTTCTTGTGGCATATCCTCAATGCGCTGATGCTTGGCCACATGATCCGAACCTATGTGCGCCACAAGGCGGCAAGTGGCCTTGCGGGCAGCGCATCTGCGGGTTAAATGCAGGGGATCGAAATTACATGAGCTGACGGAGACCCCGATGTCGATTGACAAGGATACCGCCGCGCGCGTGGCCAAGCTGGCCCGTATTCGCGTAGCCGATGACGCCCTTCCGGCGCTGGCCGAAGAATTCAACACCATCCTCGGGTTTATCGAACAGCTTAACGAAGTGGACGTTGACGGCGTTGAACCCATGACATCCGTTACCCCGCAGCGCCTCAAGCGCCGCGAAGACGTTGTGACCGATGGCAACCAGCAGGAAAAAGTGCTGGCCAATGCGCCGGATGCCCGCGAAGGGTTCTTTGCCGTTCCGAAGGTGGTGGAATAATGACCGATCTTAACAAGCTGACCATTGCCGAGGCCCGCGACGGGCTGCGCGCCAAGGATTTCTCCGCAGTTGAGCTAACTCGCTCTTGCCTGACCGCAATTGATAAGGCTGGTGCGCTGAACGCGTTTGTGCACAACACGCCCGAGATTGCCGAGACACAAGCCGCCGCCGCCGATACGCGCCTTGCCGAAGGTGATGCGCCCGACATGTGCGGCATCCCGCTGGGGATCAAGGACCTCTTCTGTACCAAAGGTGTGCCGAGCCAAGCAGCCTCTGCTATCCTTGAAGGGTTCAAACCAGAGTATGAAAGCACCATTACCCAGAACCTCTGGGACCGAGGCGCGGTCATGCTTGGGAAGCTCAACATGGATGAGTTCGCTATGGGCTCCTCCAACGAAACTTCGACATACGGAAACGCGGTAAATCCGTGGCGCCGTGAAGGTTCCGATGCTGCGCTTACACCCGGTGGCTCTTCCGGCGGTTCCGCAAGTGCGGTCTCTGCGGATCTCTGCCTTGCTGCAACAGGAACAGACACCGGCGGCTCGATCCGCCAGCCCGCTGCCTTTACGGGCATTGTTGGCCTCAAGCCGACCTATGGGCGTTGCTCGCGCTGGGGCGTTGTGGCCTTTGCCAGCTCGCTCGATCAGGCGGGTCCGATGACCAAAACCGTGCGTGACGCGGCGATCATGATGGAAGCCATGGCCAGCCATGACGCGAAAGACAGTACAAGTGCCGATCTGCCTGTGCCGGATTTCGAAGCCATGCTGACGGGCGACATCAAAGGCAAAAAGATCGGTATCCCAAAAGAATACCACATGGACGGCATGCCCGAAGAGATCGAAACTCTCTGGGCGGAAGGGCGCGAGATGCTCAAATCCGCAGGGGCAGAGATTGTTGACATCAGCCTGCCGCACACGAAATACGCGCTACCTGCCTATTACGTGATTGCACCAGCAGAGGCGTCGTCCAACCTCGCGCGTTATGACGGCGTGCGTTATGGCCACCGCGCAACGCTCTCTGCTGGGGACGGTATCGACGATATGTACGAAAAGACACGCGCCGAAGGCTTCGGTCACGAGGTTCAGCGCCGTGTTATGATCGGCACCTATGTTTTGTCTGCGGGCTTCTATGACGCTTACTACAACCGTGCCCGTAAGGTGCGTGCGCTCATCAAGAAAGATTTTGATGATGTATTCGCCAGCGGCGTTGACGCCATCCTGACACCGGCTACACCTTCCGCGGCCTTTGGCCTTGGCGAAATGACCGATGCGGACCCTGTGAAGATGTATCTCAACGATGTGTTTACCGTGACGGTGAACCTCGCAGGGCTTCCAGGTATCTCTGTTCCGACTGGGCTCGACGCTCAGGGGTTGCCGCTTGGCTTGCAGCTTATCGGACGGCCGTGGGAAGAGGGCGACCTGCTCAACACAGCCTATGCGCTTGAGCAATCCGCAGGATTTGTTTCCAAACCGGCGAATTGGTGGTAAACCAATACGGAACAACGGATTAGAGGGTTCTCATGCGGTCATATGTTGCAGCAGCATCACTTGCGGTTCTGGCGGCTTGTCAGTCAGGCGTGCCGAATTCCGGTTACGATGGTTATAATACATCGGATGCGCTGCAAGGATCGCCTGTTCAAACCGGCGTGATTTCGGATGAGTCCTATGGCGGCGGCGGTGTCTCCACAGAGCTTGATTCCGCGCTTCAGGGGCAGGGGACTGTCTCGACCAGCGGTAGCCCAACATATCAGCGTTCGGCCAGCCCGATCGGTATTTCTGATGAGCAGAACTTCGACGCCGTGACAGCGCGCGAAACCATTGAAAGCGACGCGGAACGCCTCGCGCGTCAGCGCGCGCAGTATCAGGAAATCGAACCGACTGCGCTCCCGTCGCGCAGTGGCAGCACCAAAAAGGCCGTTTCGATTGTTGCATTTGCGCTGAACACGACAAATTCCGTGGGCCAACAGATTTATCCGCGGTCCAGCAATCCATCAATGTCGCGTTTCCAAAAAGCTTGTGGGCGCTACACATCCTCGGATCAGGCGCAGATTGATTTTCTGAACAACGGCGGCCCCGAAAAAGATCGTCGGGGTGTTGATCCGGATGGTGACGGTTTTGCCTGCTACTGGGATCCAAGCCCGTTCCGCGCGGCACGTGGTGGCTAAAAGGGGGAGCAGGCCATGGCCTCTGACCCGCTGACAATAATCCAAAGACCTTCCCCGAATTTCGGCCCGCGCCGAGGTGATGCGGTGCCTGATATGATCGTGCTGCATTATACCGCGATGGACACCTGCGAGGCGGCAGCAGAACGCCTGTGTTCGCCAGAATTTGAGGTTTCGGCTCATTACCTGATTTCGGAAAAAGGTGATATATTTCAGCTTGTTGATGAGGATTCGCGTGCGTGGCATGCGGGTGCTGGGGCTTGGGGCGGTGTGAATGACATCAACTCGCGCTCTATCGGTATTGAATTGGCCAATACCGGCAAAACTCCGTTTCCTGCGCTTCAGATGAACGCGTTGGAGAGGCTGATGCGTGATATTATGGAGCGGCGCTGCATCCCAAAAGAGCGCGTGATCGGCCATTCGGATATGGCGCCAGCGCGCAAGGGTGATCCGGGAGCACGGTTCGATTGGCGGCGGCTCGCAATTGCGGGGCTTTCGATTTGGCCCGAAGCGGGGGAAGCACGAGATGCAACGCCAAAACCCGATGATTTCCAATCCGCCGCACGCACCTTCGGCTATCCGGCTGATGCCCCATTTGACGCATTGCTCTCTGCGTTTCGCCAAAGATTTCGCCCGCATTACACTGGTCCGCTTGACCAAACGGATATGGCGCAGATTCAGGCACTTGCTCGCCAATATCCCGCCCTTACCAGTTGACCCGCCGCGCCGAAGCGCCTAACTCAACCCCGTGCGGATGGCCGGATGACCGCGGGGTGGCAACACCGCGAGGAAAGTCCGGACTCCACGAAGAATGGTGCCGGGTAACGCCCGGCCGGGGAAACCCGAGGGAAAGCGCCACAGAAAACAGACCGCCCGTTTACAGGTCGTGCAAGCGATACCGTGGCGGGTAAGGGTGAAACGGTGGGGTAAGAGCCCACCGCGGCGGTGGTAACATCGCTGGCATGGCAAGCCCCACCAGGAGCAATGCCGAATAGGGATCTCGCGCGGGGCAACCCGCAGGACGGCTTCGGTCCAGAAGATCCGGGTAGGCAGCTTGACCCTGTTGGTAACAGCAGGGCTAGAAGAATGGTCATCCATCGCTGTGTCATGCAGTGAGGACAGAATCCGGCTTACAGGCCATCCGCGCACTTACCGCTTATTGCGGTTCCACGTCAGCACAAACGGCACAAAGGCACTGAGGAAAAAGAGCCGCGCCACATGATGCAGCGCCACATAGGCGGGGTCTGCCTGAACGATGGCGGCCATGGCGACCATGGTTTCAAGCCCGCCTGGTGCAAAGGCAATGATCACATCCAAAAACGGCAAATGCGTAAAGAGCGAGACGAGACCGGCAAAGACCACCGCGATCACCAGTGCAAGTAGTGTAAAGAGCAATCCAGCAACTGCGGCGCGGCGCAACATGGCAAGACTCACGCCGCTAAACCGCGACCCAATCAGCGTGCCCATTGTGACAAAGGCAATGACCGAAAGAACGGTTGGAACCTGTCCGGGGGTGAGGCCCGAACCATGTCCGAAAGAGGAAACGAACATGCTTGAAAGCAAGAGTGCAGCGGGAAGCTTCAATTTGAGAAAAACCAGACCAAGCCCCGTGCCCAAGACTGCCAATATGCCAAGGTGCATTGGCGAAAGTAGCGTATCAACGGGGATTGGCATTGTCATATCCGCGTCCGTCAAAAGCGCGACAGCGACCGGAACAAGCAGCGTCAGGAACAGCACACGGATCGATTGCACCATGGATATCATCGCCGTGTCGGCCCCGACATCGGTCGAGAACCCGAGAACATAGCTCAGGTGTCCGGGGCTTGATGCGAGGTAGGCTGTTTCTCGGTCCATCGCGAAATACCTCTGAAACATGAAGCCACCAGTCAGCATAATTAGCGCAACTCCGGCACACATACCGATGAGGCTCGCCGGCCAAGCTGCTGCCGCTGCAAGGATTTCCGGCGTAACAGAGGAACCAAGCGCCAAACCGATAATCACGAAAACCACGTTTCGCACAATGTCTGGCACATCGGTCTTGACCCCGAGCACTCCGGCCAGCGAGACAAAAAACGCAGGCCCCGTCAGGAAAGGCGCGGGAAATTTCAGAAGCCACGCGAGGGCTGCACCGCCGATACCAATCAGGAAAGAGACCGCATAGATGCGCATTTGGGTTGCCTTGTTTTTTACATCTGCGCGGGCAGGATTAGTTCAAAGAGACTTCGGACAAAAGAGCTGCCCATGAGGCGCCATGCATGTCGCGGTCATTAATTGCGCCTTGGATTGCGGGGCGCGGCAAGGAAAACTTTACGACGTTAAGGGAGGGAATTTCAAAGCGTTTGATTGTCGCGCTTTCCACACCAAATGCGCGCGCGACGCGTTCGGTCGATAGCCCCATGGTGATCTGTTCAAATGCCGCTACGGAGCCGCAGAATATGTCGACCGTGAGCCAAAATGGCCCTGCGTTTTTGGAGCGTACCTTATAGGCAATCTCGCGGAGGTTAGCCATGTGTGATCACCTCCAGCGAGAATGCGTCCATCGGGTCATCCAGCGACAGAGTGTGGTTCAGGCAGAAGCCATACACTGCTCCGCGGTTCAGGCTCGCGGGCGAGAAGGGGAAGGCGAACGTCGGTTGCTCTTCTTCTTGCGTCAACGGGTGATGTAGCAGGTAGGGGTTAAGCATTTGGCCGATCTCCTCGGCGAGGGCCTGAGTTCTAGCGCTCACGATGGCGAGCACTCCGATCTCGGGCGCTTGCGCGTGGTTGGTTTCGAGCGCACCAAAGCTTGCATTTTGCCCGATCAACCGCAGTTCAATGCTATAGTCATCAGTTGCCAACCCCATACGATCTTCGACCTTGGCGCAACATTTTTGATGAATGTCATCGGCCCAGATTTGCGCATTTTCAACATAGCGTTGGTCGCGCAGAAGAACGAGCAACACGGTTTGAAAAGCTTCAACCCGCGCGCCTTCGAGCTTCACGGTATAGGGCGATGTCTTGTGCCATTCAGAGCCCGTTACGCGCACGCGCCGAGCGTCAAGCGCGGTGTATTTCGCATGCGTCACGTCAAGATATCCGCCGGGTTCATAAAGGACGAACGGATCCGAGTTCTCATAAAGCATATGCGCCGAAACCGTATGCGGGGTGGCGGCGGAGTCTTCAGCCATGGGCGAAACTGTGAAGCCTTCGTCATCAAACTCGATCATCGCCACGCCCGATTGCGGGTTGGTGGCACATAGCGCGCCGCATTCGCCAATTTTCGCGCCGTGCCATGCCGCGCCCGCGTGCAAGCCGCGCATCAGAGGGAGAGCGGCGATTGTGGCCGTGTCTGTTGTTCGGCCCGCGATAATGATGTCCGCACCTGTATCAATGGCTGCTGCGATTTGCTCCGCGCCAGCAAGGGCAACGATGTTGCTACAGGACGCTATGGTTTCAGCGTCGATTTCAGGGGCTGCCCCGAGAGGAGAGATACGGCCGTTTTCATAAGCCTCGACCATTTTTGCAGGGTCCTGAGATGACCGTAGGACCGCAATCTTAACCTTCTGTCCCAACTCGTCAGCGATCTCGCGCGTTATGTCGAGGAGCCAATCAACTGCGGAGTCGGTGCCGCACGTTCCGGCAGTTCCGATCACAAGAGGTACGCCCGCTTTGGCACGCGCTTCCATCAGCCCGTGCCATTCCGTCTTCGTCGAGCTTCTGGCGTATTTTGATACCCCTTGGCCGAGGTACGCGGGGCCGGAATCTGTGCTGCCGCCATCAATGGCGATAATATCTGGTTTCATGGCAAGGCCACGCTCAAGCGCGGCCTTGTCATAGTTCAATCCGAGGGCTCCGGAGGGGATGAGCACCTTTAACATACTAGTCAGTTACTCTCTGTGGTTTCTTCAATACGTTCCGCAGGAACATCGGAGCGATGAAGCCTGCAATTGCTGCAACCCAAAGCCCGATCGCAATCGGAGAGGAGAAGAGATAGGCAGGATCGCCTTCACCAATCACCATCGCGCGGCGCAACGCGTCTTCCATATGACCGCCAAGTAGGATGCCGAGGATCACGGGAACCGTCGGTATATCAAGCTTGCGCAGTACATAGCCAAGAAGACCAAACGCGATCATCAGCAGGAGGTCAAAGTAGCTTCCCGATAGAGAGTAGATCCCCACGAAAGACACCATTGTAACACCAGGCAATAGGATCGCCGGCGGCACCTGAAGGATACGCACAAAGATTTTTACCATCGGTACGTTCATCAGAAGCAGCACCACGTTCGCAATCAGCAGCGATGCGATTAGCCCCCAGACAACCTCGGGCCTGTCGGTAAACAGGGTCGGCCCCGGTGTGATGTTGAGCGTCATCAGGAGCGCGAGAAGTACAGCTGTTGTACCCGAACCAGGCACGCCAAGTGTGAGCATCGGAACAAGCGCCCCGCCAGCAGCGGAGTTGTTGCCTGCCTCTGGTGCGGCGATCCCTTTGGGAACGCCGGTGCCAAAACCGCCTTTCTCGCCCGCAATAGATTTCTCGCTCATATAGGCCAGGAAGCTTCCGAGGGAAGCCCCCGCACCGGGCAAGATACCTGCGATAAACCCAACGCCAGAGGCGCGCATCATTGTCCAACGCGTAGACCAGATATCGGCCCAAGGCACGCGGACCTTCTTGAGCGTCGCGCCAACAGCGCCACCTTTGCCGTGCCCCTCGATAAAGAAGAACACTTCGGCAATCGCAAAGAGCCCGACGATAGCAACGAGGAAATCGATCCCGTCAAAGAGGTGCAGGTTGCCCCCTGTGAGGCGCGGCATACCCGAGGAGCTGTCCACACCAATCATCGCGATCCCGAGGCCAAGGCATGAGGCGAGCGCGGCTTTCGCTTGGTTGTTGCTCGCCATGCCGCCAAGTGTGCAGAAGGCGAGCAAATACAGCGCGAAGTATTCCGCAGGACCAAAGACATAAGCAACCCGCGCCAGCATCGGTGCCAAGAGCATCAAGCCGATGGTCGCAAGAAGAGCGCCAACGAAGGATGCAACGCCGGAAAGAACGAGCGCATCGCCCGCGCGTCCGGCCTTGGCCATCGGGTAGCCATCGAGCGTGGTCATGAGCGCAGGTTCATCGCCGGGTATGTTAAGCAGGATCGAACTGATCCGCCCGCCATACATCGCGCCGTAGTAAACCGCGGTCATCAAGACAAGCGCAGAGGTTGCATCAAGGCCAAGCGTGAAGGTTACAGGAATAAGGATCGCAACGCCGTTGCTAGGCCCAAGACCAGGTAGCGCACCGATGATTGTTCCGAGAAAACAGCCGACCACCGCCAGCATCAACGTGTAGGGCGACAGGGCGATCGAAAACCCCAATGAGAGGTTTGCAAGAATATCCATGATGTGCCGCTCCGGTTAGAACAGGCCTTTGGGGAAGGGGACAAGCCCAAGACCCAAGGCGTATTTGAATACAACGTAAAGACCCGCAGAAAGACCAAGCCCAGCAACAGCAGCACGGGCGGGTTTCGGCCCGATCTGATAACTCAGGAACCCAGCGGCAATGGCTGTCGGGATAAGAAAACCAAGCGGTTTAAGCGCGTAGGCATAGGCCACAAGCACCACAACAGAGAGTGCGATTGCACCGAAGGTGCGCGCAGCAGGCCACTCTGGTTCGGGGTCAGGCTTCAGGACCATAAAACAGGCACAGATCGCAGCGACGATCCCGATCCCGATGGGAAAGGCCTTAGGTCCGACAGGGTCTGACAAAAAGCTGGTCTGGATTTGTGTGGCGCTCGCGATATATGCGAGCGCCACAACGGCCATGACCAGACCAAAGATCCGGTCACTTGCCATTACTGGATAACCCCGATGTCTTTGGACAGCTGGTTGATCTCGGCTACGAGTCCGTCAACGTAGGCTTGGAAGTCGCTTCCGACCATTGTGAATGGGGCAAGGCCGTTTGCGGCCATGGCTTCTTTCCACTCATCGGAATCTGCAACTTTTTGAAGGCGGTCTGCCCATTTGTTGAAGTCGTCATCCGAAATGCCCTTCGGCACATAGAGCCCACGCCAGTTCACAGCAACAACGTCAAAGCCTTGCTCCTTGGCGGTCGGGATATCGTCAAAGCCGGGGATGCGCTCTTCGGTGAGAACCGCCAGAACCCGAACTTCATCAGCATTCAGGAAGCCAACCACTTCAGACATGTCACCGGTCATGGCTTGGGTAAAGCCACCGATGGTCTGGGTGATCGCATCTGCGCCGCCGTCAACACCGATGTATTTGATCTTGGTGATGTCGGTGAAGCCTGCGCGCTGAAGCAGCATCAGAGGCTTGAGGTGGTCAAAGCCGCCAACCGCAGAGCCGCCAGCAAAGGCAACAGAACCAGGGTCTGCTTTGATCGCGTCGATCATGTCACCGAGGTTTTGGAACGGGCTATCCTTGGCAACAACAATTACGCCGGGGTCCGCACCGATCGCGCCCACAAAGCGCACCTGATCCGCTGTCATTCCGGCATAAGCATTTTGCGCCAGACGCGTGGATGTGGCCGAAGAGGCCGCCACGATCAACTCGGCGTCGTCATTGCGCTCTGCAACCACGTGGTTGAACGCAAGGCCGCCACCGCCGCCTGCCATGTTTGTAACCTGAATCGGGCTATCAACCGCGCCGATGTCATGCATGATTTTGCCGATTTGACGGCAGGTGAAATCCCAGCCGCCGCCGGGGTTGGCTGGCGCAATACATTCCGCCGCCGTAGCAGCGCTGGTTGCACCAAGTCCGATCACCGCACTCGTCATGAGCGCTTTAACAAAACGTGTCGTCATAGTTTCCTCCCATTTGACATCCGAGCCTTCGCTCGCACATGCTTAGTTGCGCTAACCAACCTGACACGAACCTGTCATGATCATCGCAAGGGAGCATTGCGTGCGATTTCTTCTGGTCGAAGATAACATGGATTTGGCTCAGGCCGTAATGGATTGTCTGGCGCTGGACGGGCACGCCATTGATCACGCAAGAGATTTGGCCTCCGCGCAGGACTGTATCAACGCCGCGCCTTATGACCTTATTTTGCTGGATATCATGCTTCCAGACGGTGACGGGCGAGACTTTTTGGCCCGTCACAGGCGCAACGCAAACAGCACGCCAGTGATCGTTTTGACCGCCCGTTCGGAGGTCTCTGATAGGGTCGGATTGCTCGATTTGGGGGCGGATGATTACATTACGAAACCTTTCGATTTCACCGAACTTGAGGCCCGTTGCCGCGCCGTTTTGCGCCGACAGGGCGGGGTTGCTGACAACGTCAGGAGCTTTGGTGGTGCCGAACTTGATTCGCTTGCAGGGGCGATTCGTGCGGGAGGCGAGTCGCATCCTTTGCGCAATCGCGAGCTACGGCTTCTGGAGGTATTCTTTACCTCGCCCGGGCAAATTTTCTCAAAATCGCATCTCATGGATCGGCTGTTTTCTTTTTCTGATGATGTGTCGGAAAACGCAATCGAGGTTTATATCGGGCGGCTTAGGCGCAAACTCGAAGGCTCGGGCGCGCGGATCGAAACCGTGCGCGGCCTTGGCTATCGTCTGGTTGAAGCTACATGAAACGACGCTCGTACCGCACGTCAATCCGCCGACGGTTGTTGCTCCAGCTATTTACCATGGCGGCACTCTTGTCGCTTGCCTTTTTCCTCGTGGTTCGCGCGGTGGCCGAACGTGCGGCTGCAGACACCCAAGACAACATCCTGCTCGCTTCGGCGACCTCAATCGCGGATGCCATTTACTCTGAACAAGGGGCGGTGGCGGTTGATCTGCCGTATTCGGCGCTGTCGATGTTGGGCAGTATCTCTGAGGATCGCGTGTTCTACCGCGTTCTGATCGGAGAGGAGACGCTCACGGGGTATGATGATTTGCCGCTTCCTTCGCCTGCGCAGGGGGAGTTTGAAACCTTCATGTTCCGCGGTGAGGAGGTGCGTAGCGCGACCGTTACGCGCACCGTTAGCTCGGGGGGCTCCAAAGAACGGGCAACCGTGATCGTGGCGCAAACGCGCCTTGGACTTGCTGCAATCTCGCAGCGAATTTCGGGTATGGCGGCGGTTGTTGGTTTTGGGTTTCTGCTCGTTGCAACTGCGCTAAGCCTTGTTGCCGCGCAATCTGCCCTTGCTCCGCTCAATCGGATGACCCAATCGGTTGCGCGGCGCGGGCCGGACGATCTGCGCCCTGTTGATACGCAAACCCCAAGCGAGCTTGTGCCGTTGGTGGATGCGCTCAATAGCTTCATGGCGCGGCTTAAGGCATCATTGACCCAGTCCGAGGAGTTTATCGCAGAAGCGGCCCATCGCGTGCGTACGCCGCTTGCAACGGTGCGTGCGCAGGCGCAGATGACCTTGCGCCGTTCCGAAAAGCCGGAGAACAAGGCCTCGCTCCGTGCTATGATCCGTGCAGTGGATGAAAGCAGCCGTTCGGCTGGGCAGTTGCTGGACCATGCGATGGTGAGCCTCCGTACGGATCAGCTTCAGGACGAGGTGTTTGATCTTGTAGAGCTGACGCAAGACACCGTTGCGCACCTGCGCCCAACGGCTGACCTCAAGGATATTGCCATTTCAGTTGAGCTTTATGTTGAGACGCTTCCTATACGGGGCGATGAAATCCTCATGCAAAATGCGCTGCGCAATGTGCTCGATAACGCCATCAAATACTCGCCCGAGGACAGCGACATCACCGTCCGGATAACCGAAGAGCCGCGCATATCCTTCGTCGATCAGGGGCGCGGATTTTCCGCCGATGATTTGGGCGATATCACCAAACGGTTCTCGCGAGGCGCAAATGTTGGAGATATTGTTGGATCAGGACTTGGTTTGACAATCGCAGATGAGGTTATGCGCGCCCATGGCGGCACATTGGAAATTGCGCCGAATGAAGAAGGGAGAGGCTCATGCGTTTCGCTCGTATATCCACGCGATTAATCGCCGTGTTGCTCACGCACCTCGCTTTCGCTCTCGGCGCTTCTGCGTTTGAAATAGAGGATCGCCGTCAGTATCCGGCAGAAGACGGCGCGCGTGAATTGCGTATTATCTCGACAGCCGATGCTCCGGTGTTTGAGCCGATCATTCGCGCCTTTCAACTGGCGCATCCAGATGTGGCAATCGACTATGTAATCGCCAGCAGTACCGAGCTCATGAAAGCCATATCTGAGGAAGAGGCCGATTTTGATCTCGCAATCTCAAGCGCGATGGACCTCCAAACAAAGCTCGCAAATGACGGGTTTGCGCTTGACTACCGCTCCGAAGCGACGGATGCCTTGCCAAAATGGGCCAAGTGGCACGACCAGATCTTCGCCTTTACCCAAGAGCCAGCCGTGATGGTGATAGCGGAGGGGGCTTTTGCCAATCGCCCCGCGCCGCGCACACGTGATGATCTGATTGCGATGCTGCGTGACAATCCTGCAGAGTTTGACGGGCGCATCGGAACATACGACGTGCGGATTTCGGGCGCGGGGTACCTCTTTGCCACGCAGGATTCGCGCAACACAGATTCTTATTGGCGGCTGACCGAGGTTATGGGGCGCCTCAATGCGCAGCTATACAGTGGGTCAAAAGCGATGATCGAGGATGTTGCCGCGGGGCGGCTCGCGCTCGCGTACAATGTGGTCGGAAGCTATGCCGCGCAGCGTCTCGCGGATACGCCGGGGATTCGGATTGTGCCGTTTGAGGATTTTCTGTCTGTTATGCTCCGCACAGCGCTGATCCCAAAGAACGCGCAAAATATCGAAGACGCGGGGCTGATGATTGATTTTCTTGTGCAATTGAACCAGCGCGAGGACATTGAGCAGGAGACCTATCTTGCTCCGGTTAGCGCCCAATCCCTTAATGAAAACTACGCCGCGCGCCCCATTCGACTTGGCCCCGGACTGCTGGTTTTTCTCGACCGGCTCAAGAAAGAGACCTTTTTACGAAACTGGGAAAACGCCATCGTGCAGAAATAGGCGGAATTCATCGAGGTTTTCGCGGATAGCGGTTGACTCTGCGCGGCATAGGCTTAAAAGGCGGGCTTCAAGGATTTCTCGGGCGCATTCTGCGCCTGCGTTGAGGAGCACTATTATGGCGAAGCCGACCACAATCAAGATCCGCCTGAACTCGTCCGCGGGCACCGGCCACTTTTACGTGACCAAGAAAAACGCCCGTACCATGACCGAGAAGATGGTTGTGAACAAATACGACCCAGTCGTGCGCAAGCACGTTGAGTACAAAGAAGGCAAAATCAAGTAAGCTTGATTTTACTTTTTGAGTTTGAAAGCCCCGCACTCTGCAAGAGTGGCGGGGTTTTTCTTTTTCTGACCAAAAGCTGCGGCGTTATGCCAAGCGAAAATTATAGACTCGCTGCGTGCAGCGCTTCAAACTTCGTCTGAACGCACGGAGGATTGACGATGCCGAAGAATTTTTTGCCGACACAGATAGTTTTACACTGGCTCGTGGCAGTTTTCATTTTGCTTCAGTTTATAAGCAGCGGCCCCATGAAAGAGGCTTGGTCCAATGTAGAGAAGGGGCTGGATTTCGTGCCGCACCCTGCTGTTTTCGGGCATGTGATTGGCGGCCTATTGGTGCTGCTGTTTGCGTTGTGGCGGCTCTATTTGCGGCGCACTCACGGTGTGCCTCCGCTGCCGGAGGAGGAGCCACCCGTTTTGCGATGGGTGGCTAACGCAACTCATACGGCGCTCTATGTTCTGTTGTTGCTGACACCGCTATCTGGCGCTGTAGCGTGGTTTGGTAGCCTGGAGACCGTGGCTTTCGCCCATGAGGTTTTGAAGTCGCTTCTTCTTTTGTTCGTTTTGCTTCACATCCCCGGCGGGTTGTACCAGCAGTTTGTTCTCAAAACCAACATCCTCGCGCGCATGGGAATAGGGCGATAGAGCAAAAGAAAACGCCCGCTTCATTTCTGAAACGGGCGTCTTTTGATTTAAGTTGCTGCTCTCTTATTCGCGGTTGCCGAAGAGATGCAGCAGGAACATGAACATGTTGATGAAGTCGAGGTAGAGGCTCAGTGCGCCCATGATGGCCGCTTTGCCCAACCACTCGCTGTCACCAGATTGTGCGTGCGCGATGTAGGTGTTCTTGATGTTCTGCGTGTCAAAGGCTGTGAGGCCGGCAAAAATCAGAACGCCGATTGCGGAAATCGCCAGCTGCAGTACGCCAGATTGTAGGAAGAGGTTTACAATCATAGCGACGAACAGGCCGATAACACCCATCATCAAGAATGTGCCCATCGCCGACAGGTTGCGCTTTGTGGTGTAGCCATAGAGCGACAAACCGGCAAAAGCGACTGCAGTGATGAGGAAGACCTGAACGATCGATGCGCTTGTGTAGATCAGGAAGATCGAGCTGATCGAGAGGCCCATAACAGCAGCGAATGCATAAAACACCAGTTGCGCGCTGGCAGCAGACAGACGACCGATCCCGGCACTAAGGCCGAACACAAAGGCAAGCGGAGCAAACATGATCACCCAGCGCAGAGCCGATGTGTAGATCGTTGCGCCAAGACTTGTCAGGTATTTCGAGTCGCTGATTTGAGCGACCGCCAGAGCAGGGTCTGTTGTTGTGGCAAGCCCGGCGATAGCCCAAGCTGCCAAAGCTGTAATCAAAAGACCTACGGACATCGTGCCGTAGACTTTGTTCATATGAGCGCGCAGCCCCGCGTCGATTTCTGCGCTGATTGCGCCGACGTGTGACTGGGCTGTACCAAATTGTGCCATTCGTTCCTCCGGTTGGGAATAAGATTGAGGCGTGCAAATGCCCGCCGTTGCCTCAAATATCGGTAATGGCGGGCTAAATTTCAAGTTCAACCGGAGGTGTTTTAGCAAAAAAGCGAAGTGGTTGTGAAAAGGGCGCTTTTTGGGGGTGTTCGAGGGCCTAAAAATCCCAAAACGCGCGGTTTGCTTCTTTTTGCGCCTCTGCTCTGCTCAGGCCGAGGTCGTCAAGCGCGTCTGTGTCGAGTTTGGCGAGTGTCCGGCGCTGTGCATAAACCGCGAAGGCTTGGCGCAGTGTTGCTGCAAAAGATGTGCTGCGTGGTAATCCGCAGGAGGAGGCGGATGAAAGAGCTTGTGTCATGTCAGTTCCTTTCGGATTTTGTGATGTGAATATTGAATTGAATCATTTTCGTTGATGTATATGGCGGCGCATGTCATATTTGTGAAATGAATGTTTGTTTAGTTATGCATCAAGGATTGTGATATGCCGCGTAATCTCGATCTAACGTCCCTGCGATCATTTGTGGCCGTCGCCGATTCTGGCGGGGTGACGCGCGCCGCTGGATTTCTCAACCTCACGCAGTCGGCGGTGTCGATGCAGCTCAAACGGCTGGAGGAATCGCTCGGCGCTGAGCTTCTTGATCGCAGCGCGCGAACGATCGCGCTTACGCCAACGGGCGAGCGTCTGTTAACCTATGCGCGGCGGATGCTTGATCTGAATGATGAGATCTTCGCGCGGATGACCGATCAGGCCTATGAGGGCGAGATCGTTCTGGGGGTGCCGCATGACATTGTCTATCCCGCGATCCCTGAAGTGCTGAAGAGATTCGCTGCGGAATATCCGCGCATGCGCGTGCAGCTTTTGTCTTCGGTGACGGTGAAGCTCAAGGAGAAGTTCGCGCGGGGCGAAGCCGACATGATCCTGACCACAGAGGATGGATGCGACACAGGCGGGGAAACGCTTGTGGAGCGGCGTCTTGTCTGGGTTGGCGCGCCCAATGGCGTTGCTTGGCGGCAGCGCCCGCTTCGTCTGGCATTTGAGCCCAATTGTATGTTCCGCACGGCGGCGCAGAAGGGGCTGGATGCCGCCGATATCCCATGGGAGGTCGCGGTTGATTCAGATTCCACCCGAACCATTGAGGCCAGCGTGTCCGCCGACCTAGCAGTACACAGTGTGCTTGACGGCATGGAGGCGCCGCATCTGGAACAGGTGCGTCATGGCGGTGCGCTGCCGGATCTTGGATCGAAAAAGATCAACCTCTTCGTTTCGGAGTTGGCGAAAGGAAAAGTCGTCGAAGACCTCGCCGAAATTCTCCGCCAAGCCTATCGCCATCCGATGGTTCACCGAAGCTATGCAACCACAACCACCTTGCCCGTCGATTTGCGCGTTTTGAGCAACGAGAGCGCGCTAGCGGCCTCTGAGAGCGCAAGTTGATGGCTGATGTGCGGCGTGAGGCGGCCTTCAACTTGCCAGTCGAGTAGGGTCTTAAGGCTGTCCGAAAGAACCTTCGGTGCGAATTTGCGATAGCCGCCCCAGTACAGGCCAATAACGCTGATGTTCTTGACCAGCAGGATATTCGCCGGAATTTGCGGGACCGTTCCGCTTGCAAAGCCAATAGCAAGGATGCGCCCGTCGGGGTTGGTGACGCGCATTGCCGTGTCGAATGCTGCGCCGCCAACGGGGTCATAAACAACATCCGCACCGCCAAGCGCTTTGATCTGCTCTCGGATGTCGGGCGCGTCGCTGTCGATCACATGATCCGCGCCCGCCGCCTTCGCTATGGCCAGCTTATCTTCGCCGCGCGCCGATGCGATAACCCGCGCGCCCATCAATTTGCCCAGCTCGACCGCAGCGAGCCCAACACCACCGGCAGCGCCAAATACCAAAAGCGTTTCACCAGCCTTGATGTTTGCGCGATGGGATAGGGCGAGATGCGATGTTCCATAGGCAACCTGAAACGCCGCAGCCTCGGCAAAGCCAACCGCATCTGGCAGCGCGACAGTGGCCGCCGCCTCAAGCACAGCGTATTCGGCCAAGCCGCCGTGCCCTGCGACACCCGCCACGCGATCCCCAATCGAAAAGCCGGATACATCCGCCCCCATGTCAACGACGCGCCCCGCAATTTCCATGCCCGGACAGAAGGGCAATGCAGGCTTCTCCTGATAGGTGCCCTTGATCAGCAGCAAATCCGCAAAATTCAGCGCGCAGGCCTCCATCTTGATGAGAACCTCGTTTGGCGCGGGAATCGGTTTGGGGGTGTCCTGAAGCTCTGCGGAGCCCAATTCGTTTACAACGTACCCTATCATGTTACCTCTTTGGATTGACCGAAATACAATCTAAGCGAAAGTTCGCCTAGGTCGCCTGTTGCGGGATTGAAGTTTCCTATCTTCTTGACTAAAAAGTAAAAAACATTGAATTTCATCAATTGATGAAAAGAACAAAAACACGTTTTAGGTGCATAGATCACGAAACAGTTAACCTTATACAAGAAAAAGCGGTGGTGATTTCCCACAAATACACGTAATAATAGAACGGTAAGCGTAGTGACGTGAATGTGGTGAACATTGATTGGTGCTCTAAGTTGTTGGCATCATATTCGTTTCGCTTTATTCGCGTGTTTTAAAGTAGTGGAGCGTAAAAATGAAACACCCGGTAGACGTACACGTTGGAAAACGTATCCGCCATCGCAGATGGATGGTAGGCATGACCCAACAGCAACTCGCAGAACGTGTTGGAATTAAATTCCAGCAAATTCAAAAGTATGAAACTGGAATGAACCGTGTTTCCGCTTCCCGTCTTTGGGATATTTCGGATGCTATGGGGGTTCCGATTAGTTTCTTTTTCGAAGGGTTGGGCGGCAAGTCCGGCTCTGAAGCTAAGGAAACAACGGTTCGTGGTGATTTCATGGCCGATAAGGAGGCGCTTGAGCTCGTGCGCTCCTACTATGCGATTCCCGAGAATCAGCGACGTCGTTTGTTCGAATTGGCACGTGTATTGAGTGACGTTGCCTAATTAGACGGATCGAAAAGCGAAAAGGCGCGCTCTTGTATAGCGCGCTTTTTTGTTGCCTGCACGATAGGGAAGGGTGGCTCGCGGCTTGCGCGCGGTTGAGGGTCTGTCCTATCAAGGCGGCATCCAAACCCGAGTAGAGAACGAGGCGATCATGGACCTTTCACAAGCAGACATCACCTCGATTAGGGAAACAGCCGAGCTTATGGCCGACGCCGCGCGGCGGGTGACCCTTCAGTATTTCCGAGGCGGAGAGCTGGCAACTGAGAATAAGTGGGACGAGGGCTTTGATCCCGTTACCGTGGCTGATCGCGAAGCCGAAAAATCCATGCGCGCAATCCTTGCCGAAAAACGCCCCGAGGACTCTATTTTGGGCGAGGAGTTTGGGGTCACGGTTGGCACCTCTGGTTTGACATGGGTGCTGGACCCGATTGATGGCACGCGGGGTTTTATCTCTGGAACGCCTACATGGGGCGTTCTGATCGCGGTATCTGATGAGAACGGCCCGATTTTCGGCGTGATCGATCAGCCCTACATCGGCGAGAGATTTCGCGGTGGTTTCGGGCTAGCAAAGATGCAGGGGCCACATTGGGCGCGCGGATTGGGCGTGTCCTCCGTCAGCCGGCTGTCTGATGCGACCTTGTTCACAACCTTTCCAGAAGTCGGGACATTCGAAGAGGCCGCAGCCTTTCGCGAGGTCGAGCGCGAAGTGAAGTTAACGCGCTACGGCATGGATTGTTATGCCTATGCACTTCTTGCCGCAGGTCAGATCGATCTGGTGATCGAGGCGGGATTACAGCCCTATGACATCCAAGCTCCCATCGCGGTTATCCAAGCTGCCGGTGGTGTTGTGACGGATTGGAAGGGAGAGCCTGCGCACAACGGTGGACGTGTCCTTGCTGCCGCAACGCCAGAGCTGCATGCTGCGGCGCTCCTTCTGCTCTCAGACGCCTAATCCACATCCGCGAAGCTTGATTCCAGATGCCTGCGTGATATTCTTGCGCTCGTATCAGGTCCTTTGCCCTTTTCTGCTGATACGCTTCACACAACCGCCAAATGGCACCGAATTGGGCAGAATTGTGTGGAGACCTATGACAAACATCTTGATTGAAAACGCGACTCTTGCCCTCACCATGGATGATGCGGGCAGCGAAATTGCGAATTGCGATATCCATGTAAGGGACGGGGTGATTCAAGCCGTCGGCCCAAATCTACGGGCGCATTTGCAGGGCGAACAAGCCGAAGGACTTGCCGTACATCGCGCAGACGGTTGTCTCGTGACGCCTGGATTGGTGAATACGCACCATCATCTCTATCAAACGATGACCCGCGCGGTTCCTGCGGCCCAAGATGCTTTACTGTTTGGCTGGCTGCAGTCGCTCTATCCTATTTGGGGTCGTTTTGGACCGCGCGAAATGCATTCTGGCGCGGTTATTGGCCTTGCTGAATTGGCGCTATCCGGCTGCACGCTTAGCTCGGATCACATGTATATCTTCCCCAACGGAGCGCGACTTGAAGACTCGATCGAGGCGGCGCAGCGGGTCGGGCTGCGGTTCCATCCCACACGCGGCGCGATGTCGATCGGCGAGAGCAAAGGCGGTCTGCCACCCGATGCGTTGGTTGAAGATGAGGCCGCTATTCTCGAGGATTGCATCAGGCTGATCGATGCTCACCACGATCCACGCGACGGCTCGATGCTGCGAGTGGGTGTAGCGCCGTGTTCGCCATTTTCCGTCAGCACAGACCTCATGCGTGAAGCTGCACTTCTTGCGCGCGATAAGGGCGTGATGCTCCACACGCATTTGGCCGAAAACGACGAAGATATCGCCTATTCCCTAGAAAAGTTCGGCTGCCGCCCTGGCGAATATGCCCGCGATCTTGGCTGGCTGGGCGAGGATGTCTGGCACGCTCATTGCGTCAAACTCGACGCGACCGAGATTGATCTCTTTGCCGCAACCCGCACGGGCGTTGCGCATTGCCCTTGTTCCAATTGCCGCCTCGGTTCAGGCATCGCGCCTGTGCGCCAGATGCGCGATCAGGGCGTGCGGGTCGGTCTTGGTGTGGATGGGTCTGCGAGCAATGATCTCGGCTCGCTTTCAGCAGAGGCGCGACAGTTGATGTTGCTACAGCGGGTTCAAAACGGTGCCGATGCAATGAGTGCCCGCGAGGCGCTTTACATCGCAACGCGTGGTGGAGCAGAAGTACTCGGACGATCCGATTGCGGGCAAATCGCCGTTGGAAAACGCGCCGATCTCGCGATATGGGATTTGCAAGGGTTGGAGAGTGCCGGAAGTTGGGATCCTGCCGCTATTCTGCTCGCCGGACCGCAGAAAGTGCGCGACCTCTTTGTCGAAGGAAAGCAGATCGTACGTGATGGCGAAATGCAGACCATCAACTTGCCCCAAGCAATCAAAGAACAGAACAAACTTGCTAAAGACTTGATGTAGCCATAATTTCCGCTCAAAATGAGAAAAATTGGACGAGGGAAGATTATGAAAATCAAATTTGGTGCGATCGCGGCCGCGGCGGCATTCATGCTGGCAGCCTGCTCTGAGCAAACAACAGTGGTAACGGCGGGTGGTGGTAACGACCTTGCTGTTTCGCTTGAGGACATCGTGAATTTCGAGCGCAGAAATGCGAGCCTGCCTGAACTGACTTCAAATGCGCAACTTGATGCAGCCGCTCTTGCGCTTGCCGAAGACATGAACGCGAATGGCTTTGTAGGGCACACCGGCACTGACGGTTCGACCGTCAAAGACCGCGTTGAGGCTACGGGATATTGCGCACGCGTCCTTGCCGAAAACGCCTATAGAGGAGAGCGCGGCGGTATCGGCGCAATCGATTGGTGGATGCAATCTCCGCCGCATCGCGCAAATATTCTCAATTCGAAAGTCACTGAATTCGGCATGGCCGGATCGGGCCAGTCTTGGGCAATGGTATTGGCCGGTCGCCCCTGCTGATAAGTCAAAAATCAGGTCAGCGCACGTCGCTGGCCTGACACCCAAACATCAGAGATCGCGCGGTCATCTCCCATCATGATGGTGGCAAAGAGACTTTCCCAAATATCTTCTGCGCGCGCCGAACGCTGGGCAATCGCCGGAGTTGAGGCCAGATCAAGCGCGATGATGTCAGCTTCCATTCCTGGAGCGATGTTGCCGATCTTATCATCCAGATGAAGCGCCTTGGCCGAACCTGCTGTCGCCAACCAATAGAGCTCCGCAGCGTGTAGAGGGCTCCCGTTCAACTGCCCAACCTCATAGGCCGCAGCCATTGTGCGCAGCATTGAGAAATTTGAGCCGCCCCCCGTATCCGTCGCCAGTCCTATCCGGTGCCCATCCGCCGCAAGGCCCTTCATGTCAAAGAGGCCGGAGCCGATGAAGGTGTTCGACGTGGGGCAATGGATGAGGCTGGCGTCCATTTCAAGCAGCCGCGATTTCTCTCGTTCCTCAAGGTGGATCGCATGGCCATAAAGCCCGCCGCTCTTGAGCAAACCAAAATACTCGTAGGTATCAAGGTAATCTCGTGCGTCGGGGAAGAGGGTTTTGACCCACGCGATTTCATCTACCTGCTCCGAAAGATGCGTTTGCATGAGAACCTCGGGATGCTCCCCCCAAAGTGCACCGAGCGCTTCCAGCTGTTCTGGCGTGGACGTCGGCGAAAATCTCGGTGTGATCGCATAGTGCGCGCGCCCTTTGCCATGCCATTTCTCAAGCAGGCGCTTGCTGTCGTCATAGGCAGATTGCGGTGTGTCGCAAAGGCCCGCGGGCGCGTTGCGATCCATGCAGGTTTTGCCCGCCACAATCCGCATTTGCCGCGCCTCGGCCGCTTCAAAAATAGCGTCAACACTCTCTGGATGGATGGTGCAATAGCTGGCGACTGTGGTGGTGCCATTGGCAAGCGCAAGATCAAGATAGCGGGCGGCAATCTCGGCGGCATAGTCCGCATCTCCAAACCGCATCTCTTCGGGGAACGTGTAAGTGTTCAGCCAATCAATCAGCCGTTTGCCCCAACTCGCGATGATCGCGGTCTGCGGGTAATGTACATGCGCATCGACAAATCCGGCGGTCAGCAGATGATCTTTATAGTCGAAACTCTCGGCGTGGGGGTATTGCGCCGCCAGCGTGTCGGCCTCTCCGACGGCAAGGATCCTGCCGCTGTCAATCGCGATGGCGCCATGGGTGATGTGGCGGGCCGCTGCCTCGATGTTTCCATTCATCGGGGAGCCGTCGAACCATAAAACCTGTCCGCGCAAGAGTTCCATATCTATCCCTTTCACCGCATAAGCGTTGAGGATAGCCCCTCATTTTCCAAAGGTAAATCTGCCTTTCCCCCTGTTTCTTTTTGCGCGCCCATTCTATGCTGCGCGAAGCAGCGAACGGAGTCTCAGATGACCGAGCAGACACGCGAGTCCGAAGCCACGGACGAAGAGACATTCGGCCTTGACGACCAGACAGTCGATCAGGTTCTTGGCGCCGTTCGTAGCGGAGACGCCGCCGCACTCGCGAAGCTGATTGATCCGCTTCACGCGGCCGACGTTGCTGATATTCTCGAACAGATCGACCCAAGCACACGGCGCGATTTTGTCCAGCTTTGGGGTGGGGGGATTGATGGCGATATCCTCTCCGAACTTGACGAAGGCTTGCGCGAAGAGGTGATCGACGCGCTCGCGCCTGACGAGCTAGCCGACGCGGTGCGCGATCTTGAGTCTGATGACGTTGTCGACCTTCTTGAAGACCTCGAAAAGCCGCAACAGGATGCCATTCTTGACGCCCTCGACGATAGCGACCGTGTTGCCGCCGAGCGCGCGCTTTCCTATCCGGAGGAAAGTGCGGGCCGCCTTATGCAGCGCGAGGTCGTCATGGGGCCGGAGCATTGGAACGTCGGGCAAGCGATTGACTTCCTGCGCAACAGCAAGGAATTGCCAGAGCAGTTCTATCACATGATCCTCGTTGATCCGCGGATGCGGCCGGTGGGATATGTTACGCTCGGCAAACTGTTGAGCGCCCCGCGCAAAACCCCGCTTGTGGATTTGATCGAGGAAAGTTTCCGCACATTCCCTGCTACAGCACCCGAAGAAGACGTCGCCTATGCATTCAATCAATATCACCTGATATCGGCCCCCGTCACAGATGAGGATGACCGTCTCGTTGGGGTCATCACCATTGATGACGCGATGAACGTGCTCGATGAGGAACACGAAGAAGACATCCTGCGCCTCGCCGGTGTTGGCGAAGAGAGCCTGTCGGATAGGATTTGGGAAACGGCCAAGAGCCGAGCGCCTTGGCTCACAGTGAACCTCGGCACCGCAATCCTTGCCTCCGCGGTGATTGCCCAGTTCGAGGATGCAATCGCCCAGATCGTGGCGCTCGCGGTACTCATGCCGATCATCGCGTCTATGGGCGGAAACGCCGGAACACAAAGCCTCACCGTTGCGGTGCGTGCGCTCGCGACCAAAGACCTTACCTCGCGCAACTCATGGCGCATCTTGCGTCGGGAGGCGCTTGCGGGGCTTATCAACGGCTTGCTCTTTGCGTTTCTGATGGGGCTTGTCGGTTACTTCTGGTACGGGAGCGGCGCCCTTGGGATGGTGCTTGCCGCGGCGATGGTTATCAACCTTGTGGTCGCGGGTATCGTTGGTGTTGGCGTCCCCGTTGTGCTGGATAAGATCGGTATCGATCCTGCGCTGGCCTCGGGCACATTTGTAACGACCGTTACTGATGTCGCGGGCTTCTTGGCCTTTCTTGGCCTTGCATCGGCCTTCCTCCTATGAGCGTGGTTCTGGATAAGGCTGATCTGCGCGAGCGGGCTTTCGCGCGTCGAGCCGAGGCGCGTGCGCGTTTGGGCGCGACCCCGCCGAACGGGTTGGCCGAGGTGCTTGCGCCTCATGCGGGCAAAGTGCTGGCGGGCTATATGCCGATCCGAACAGAGATTAACCCGCTGCCTGAAATGCGCGCCCACGATGGTCCGGTTGCTGTGCCGGTGATTCAAGCCAAAGGGGCGCCGCTGAAGTTTGCGCTTTGGAGCGAAAATACAGAAATGACGCGCGGCGAATTTGGTGCAATGATCCCGGCAAAGCCCGAGTATGTGACGCCCGAAGTTCTGATCGTGCCGCTGGTGGCGTTTGATGCTGCGGGCAACCGACTTGGCTACGGCGGCGGGTTTTATGATCGGACGCTCGAAGAGCTCCGCGCGGCAGGAAACGCCATCGCGATCGGCTTTGCCTTTGAAGCGCAGTATTTTGAGCGAATCCCGTGTGAGCCCACGGATCAGCGGCTTGATGTGATGGTTACGGACGAAAAAATACGCCATTTCCCGTAAATTTCCAAATTTGGAACGATTTCTTGGGGTGTGCGTTAGAGTTTAGAAAGTACGAAATTCGATGAGAATACTGTTTTTAGGCGATGTTGTTGGCCGCTCTGGACGCAAAGCAATAACAGAGCGGCTCAAAGGGCTGCGCGAGAAGTGGCGGTTGGATTTCGTTGTGGTCAACGGCGAGAATGCCACCTCTGGTGCGGGGCTGTCGGCGGCTCATGCGCGGGTGCTGCTTGAGGCAGGTGCGGATTGTATCACGCTTGGCGATCATGCGTTCGACCAGCGCGACATGCTCACCTATATCGAGCAGGAACCGCGCATCATCCGCCCACTCAATTTTGCCAAGGGCGCACCGGGAAAAGGTGCGCGGCTGTTTGATGGCGGGCGCGGGCGAAAGATTCTGGTTACGCAAGTTCTGGGGCAAGTCTTTATGAAGCGGGCCTTTGATGATCCATTCTCCGCGATCGAGACCGAGTTGAAACGCCATCCGCTTGGCGGGCTGGCACAGGCAATTTTGGTCGATGTGCATTGCGAAGCCACCAGCGAAAAGATGGGCATGGGCCATTGGTGCGACGGTCGCGCGAGTGTTGTTGTCGGTACGCATACCCACGTTCCCACAGGTGACGCGCAGATCCTTCCCAAAGGCACCGCATTCCAAAGCGACGCGGGCATGTGCGGCGATTACAACTCTGTCATCGGAATGGAAAAGGCCGAACCGATGCGCCGCTTCATCACCGGGATGGGCAAGGGGCGGTTCACCCCCGCCACCGAAGAAGCAACGCTGTCTGGGCTATTCGTTGAAACCGACGATCGCACGGGGCTTGCAAAAACTGTGTCTATGGTGCGTGAGGGCGGAAGACTTGAGCCGTCTTCGCCCAAGTAACGGAAAAATCTCCCTGAAACACTGCGCGATCAAACCAGCACTTGTACAACGCAATGACATTCGGCAATGATTGATCGACTAAAAGAGGCGCGGCCAAATCATGGTGCTGTTTGAAATTTCCCAGACGTGGCAAGCTATTCTTGCCCTCTGTGTTGTCGGGGTCATGTTCGTTCTGTTTCTGCGCGAGCACTACCCGACCGAAGTCGTCGCGATAGCGGGCGTTGCCACGCTGTTGGTGCTTGGAATTCTCCCCTATGACGAGGCATTGGCGGTTTTGTCGAACCCTGCGCCTTGGACCATTGCAGCGATGTTTATTGTCATGGGCGCGCTTGTGCGGACGGGTGCGCTTGAATGGTTCACCCAGATGGCCGAGAAAAACGTAGAGACAAACCCAAAAGTCTCTATCGCGCTGATGATTGCATTTGTTGTGATTGCCTCAGCCTTTGTGTCCAACACTCCGGTGGTCGTTGTGATGATCCCTGTGTTCATCCAACTCGCCAAAAAGCTCAATGTTTCGGCATCCAAACTGCTGATCCCGCTGTCCTACGCGGCGGTCATGGGCGGCACGCTCACGCTGATCGGGACGTCGACGAACTTGCTCGTGGATGGTGTTGCGCGCGCCAATGGGTTGCCGGCCTTTACCATTTTCGAGGTTACGCCGCTGGGGATCGCAATTGTGGCGTGGGGTATGATCTACCTTCGTTTCATCGCGCCGCGTTTGTTGCCGGATCGGGATTCCATGGCGAGCTTGCTCTCGGACCGCTCCAAAAAGAAGTTCTTCTCCGAGGCGGCCATCCCGCCAGATAGCGATCTGATTGGCCGCGAGGTTTCTGGTGTGCAGCTGTTTAAGCGCGAAGGCGTGCGATTGATCGACGTCTTGCGCGGCGATGAATCCCTGCGGCGAAACATGGGCGATGTGGTGCTTCAGGTTGGGGATCGCGTTGTTTTGCGTACTGAAATGACCGAGCTTCTGTCGCTTCAGCGCAATAAATCTCTAAAGCGTGTTGATCAGCTTTCCGCCGTTGAAACCACGACGGTTGAGGTGTTGATTACACCGGACTGTAAAATCGTGGGCCGCGCGCTTGGGTCGCTGCGCCTGCGCCGTCGCTATGGCGTGTATACGCTGGCCATGCACCGCCGAAACCAGAATATCGGCCACCAGCAGCTTGAAAATCTTGTCGTCCGTGTGGGGGATACGCTCCTGCTTGAAGGCGCACCCGAGGATATTGGCCGTATGGCCAGCGATCTTGGTCTGGCCGATGTTTCACACCCTTCCGCGCGAGCATTTCGACGTGGTCATGCGCCGGTGGCTGTTGGTGCGCTCGTGGGGATTGTCGGGCTGGCCGCCTTTGGTGTTGCGCCGATCTTCCTTCTGTCTGTTTTGGCGGTGGCGGTTGTTTTGTTGACGCGCTGCATTGATGCGGATGAGGCCTTTGGCTTTATCGATGGCCGCTTGTTGGCGCTGATTTTCTCGATGCTGGCCATTGGTGCGGCGCTCGAGTCTTCTGGTGCGGTGCAACTCATCGTAGATGCGGTTTCGCCTGGGTTGGAAATGCTACCACCGTTCCTCATCGTCTGGGCGATATACTTGCTCACGTCGGTGCTGACCGAACTCGTTTCAAACAACGCGGTTGCCGTGGTGGTGACGCCGATTGCAATCGGGCTGGCCGCAGCACTTGGCATTGATCCGCGTCCGCTGGTTGTGGCGGTGATGGTCGCGGCATCGGCGAGTTTTGCGACCCCCATCGGCTACCAAACCAATATGCTGGTCTATGGTCCGGGCGGGTACAAATTCACCGATTTCTTGCGCGTGGGTATTCCGCTCAACCTGTCCATTGGGATACTGGCTTCGCTGCTTATTCCGCTTATCTGGCCGCTCTAAGAGCGCTATCGACGTTGCGGGGGCATCGGCCCCTTGAAGAACACGCGCGCGCTGGCCTATAAGCCACCTAACCGAGATTGAACCTAAGAGGCACACATGGCTGGCCATTCCAAATGGGCAAATATTCAGCACCGCAAAGGGCGGCAGGACGCAGCACGCTCCAAACTGTTTAGCAAACTTTCCAAAGAGATCACTGTGGCCGCCAAAATGGGCGACCCTGATCCAGAGAAAAACCCCCGTTTGCGTATGGCCGTTAAAGAGGCCAAATCAAACTCCGTTCCGAAAGATGTGATTGAACGCGCCATCAAAAAGTCCACTGCGGGCGAGGGCGACGATTACGAAGAAATCCGCTACGAAGGTTACGGCCCAAACGGCGTTGCCGTGATCGTCGAGGCCATGACAGATAACCGCAACCGCACCGCGTCAACCGTGCGCTCGACCTTCTCCAAGAATGGCGGCAACCTCGGTGAAACCGGTTCCGTGGGCTTCATGTTTGATCGCAAAGGTCAGGTTGTCTACGGCCCCGACGCGGGCGATGCCGACACGGTAATGATGGCCGCGATCGAAGCGGGTGCCGAAGATTGCGAAAGCACCGAAGATGGCCACACCATCATTTGCGCCGATACGGATTTGAACGCCGTCTCTACTGCGCTTGAGGCCGAGTTGGGCGAAAGCGAAAGCACCAAGCTGATCTGGCAACCAACCACCACAACCGAGCTTGATCTCGAAGGTATGCAAAAGCTGATGAAGCTGATTGACGCCCTCGAAGATGACGACGACATCCAGCGTGTCACTGCCAACTTCGAAGTGTCTGACGAGGTTATGGCGCAGCTTTAAAACGCTGTTCAGACCGGAAAATTCAAGCGCCGCGCTCATTGATAGAGCGCGGCGTTTTTGTTTGACGGTTATGACGGCGGCTGCAGCGCGCCTTTCGCAGCATCTCTGATTGCGCGTGTCAGCGGCGCTATGGCGGGGGCGATGCGGCGGTTGCATTGCCAGAACAACGGAACATCCAACGGCGTCTCCGGAATGAGCGGCACAAGTGTACCCTTCGCCAAATGATCGCGGATCAACGGCTCTGGGTTCATGCCCCAGCCCATGCCAAGCAGCGCGGCATCAACAAACCCACGGGACGAGGGCAGTTGATGGCTTGAAAATCGCAGGGCCCGCCCGAATTGCCGCTTGGCCCAAAGGATTTGCAGCCGGTCTTTTGTGTTGAACAACAGAGCAGGCGCGGCCTCGAGCGCGTGTTCGGTAACGCCATCTGGGAAATAGCGTCGCAGGAAAGCGGGGCTTGCCGAGGCGATGTATCGAAAATTCCCAAGCGCCACGCAATCGCTGCCTTGAACGGGTGTTGGGTGTGCGGTTATCGCGGCCTGAACCTCACCGCGTCGAAGCCAGTCGGCGGAGTGGTCCTGATCATCCACCACAAGTTCGAAGAACAAATCATCCTGGCCGGCAAGCGCAGGGAGCAACCAAGTCGAGAGGCTATCGGCGCTGGTGGCGATTTTGATATGCGAGGCGGCAGGAGCTTTGCCCAAATCCTTAGCGAGTGCGCTCTCCAGTAGGGCAATTTCCTCCGCGTGGCGATGTAGGCGCGCGCCTGTGGGTGTGGCGGTTGCGGGCGGGCCGCGCTTGATCAATGCTGCACCGATCTCTTCTTCCAACGCTTTGATCCGTTGCGAAATCGCCGAGGGGGTCACGCTCAATTCATGGGCCGCGGATTCGAATGAACCTGTGCGCAGAACGGCGGCAAGCGCCATAAGAGAACGTGTGTCGGGCAAATTAAGAACCTCTAATCCAGATCAAGAATCTTTAATTAGACTAATCAAACTGAAATGAATAGCAACAGCGGCACGTCAACATTCAGGAGCCTGATTTCTCGTGCTTTCTTCTATTCCGTTCTCCGTTGTCTTTACGGGCTTCCTAACCTCGCTCACTCTTATCATGGCGATCGGTGCGCAGAATGCGTTTGTGCTGCGCCAAGGGCTGCGGCGGGCTAATGTTTTGGCCGTCGTGCTGGTTTGCGCCTGTTCGGATGCGATCCTCGTGACAGTTGGTGTTTTTGCCTTTGAATGGGTCGAAAGCGTCTTGCCGGGTGTATTGCCGATATTCAAATACGGCGGCGCGGCGTTTCTGTTTGTTTATGGGGCGCTTTCGTTTCGGGCGGCGTGGCGCGGCGGCGAGTCTCTAGAGACAGAAAACGGCGCAACGCAGTCTACGCTCAAGGCGGTGCTGACCTGTCTCGCGCTGACGTGGACCAACCCGCATGTGTATCTTGATACAGTTGTGCTGCTTGGAAGTCTGTCCGCGCCTTATGGTGATGCGCGGTTTGCTTTCGGGTTTGGTGCGGCCTTGGCGTCTTTTGTGTTTTTCTTTGCGCTTGGATATGGCGCGCGGTTCCTTGCGCCCGTATTTGCCAAACCTGCGGCGTGGCGCGTGCTTGAGGTGATCATCGGTATTACCATGTGGTCGATTGCGGTTAACCTGCTGCTGTTTACCGCTTGAACCTTCGCGGCGTTTGCAGTCAAGTCACCCCATGGAAACTTCCGCACCAGTCTCTTCCACTCCAACGGTACGCCCTCTTGAGGGGGTAATATGGATGATGGTTACGGGCCTGTGTTTTGTCGCAGTTACAGCGCTGGTGAAATACTACGGCCAGCGTATCCCCGCATCGGAGGCGGCGTTCCTCCGCTATGCACTGGGCTTGGTGTTTTTGCTGCCGATGCTCCCTGCGATGGCGCGCGCGTGGCGAGATGGTAGCCTTAGCGCTCCGGTGCTCGGCCTGTTTGGCCTGCGTGGAATGGTGCATACTTTGGGCGTGATCTTGTGGTTCTTTGCCATGACCAAGATCCCCATCGCCGAGGTGACCGCGATGAACTATATGGCGCCGGTCTATATCTCTATCGGTGCGGCGCTATTTCTAGGCGAGCGGCTCGCGTTGCGCCGAATTACCGCGATTGTTGTGGCGCTCGTCGGTGGCTTAATTATCCTGCGCCCAGGCCTGCGAGAGGTGTCGGTTGGGCATATCGCAATGATCGGCACTGCATTGTTTTTCGCCGCGAGCTATCTTGTGGCCAAGCCGCTTTCCGGCAAGGTCAGCCCCACCGTTGTTGTTGGAATGCTCTCGCTCACGGTGACAATCGGTTTGTTCCCTTTTGCCGCCGCTGTCTGGGTAACGCCAACGCTCCAAGAGCTTTTCGGCCTGTTGCTCGTTGCGGCATTCGCAACAGCGGGGCACTACTCCATGACGCTTGCTTTCCGTGCTGCGCCCATGGCCGTGACCCAGCCTGTAACCTTCCTTCAGCTCATCTGGTCGGCCCTCGTTGGGTTGGTGTTTTTTGCCGAGCCGATCGATATCTGGGTTGTGGTTGGCGGTGCGCTTATCATGGCTTCGGTCAGTTTTATTGCGTGGCGCGAGATGGTGCTAAACAAACGTCGCGCCCGGGCGGATACTTAGAAAAACGCCCGAAACTTGATCCGCGTCAATTACCACCGCCGGCAGAGGGGCTAAGCTTTGTGTAACCCATAAAAGGAGAACGCGAATGTCGAACACACCCCATGAGCTTGCCGAAGAATTCCCCGAAATGGCGGATAAAATCCATGCCCTCAAAAGCAGTGATGCCCATTTCGCGCGGCTGGCGGATGAATACCATCAGGTGAACCGCGATGTGCATCGTGCAGAGGCCAATATCGAGCCGACAGATGATTTGCACGAGCAGGAGCTGCGCAAGAAGCGCATGGCCCTGAAGGATGAAATCTTCCGGTTGCTGTCTGCCTAAAACAGCCTATGCGGCGGGGGTGTCTTCTGATGCCTCGCCGCTATCCTCGGATGGGCCTTCGACGATCTCTTGAAACTTCTCAAAGAAGGATTCCGTCATCTTTTTGGCGAACCCGTTGATCAAGCGGTTGCCGAGTTGCGCGATCTTGCCGCCAACCTTGGCATCAACTTCATAGGTCAGCTCGGTGCCGCCTTCGGCATCTGCGAGCGTGACGAAAGCGCCACCCTTGGCAAAACCAGCCACGCCACCTTTGCCTTCGCCAGAGATGCGATAGCTGTTGGGGGCGTCTACATCGGTGAGGGTAACTTCGCCCTTAAACGTCGCCTTTACGGGGCCGACCTTCTGTTTCACCACCGCTTGAAAGCCGTCTTCTGGCGTTCCGGTTAGTTCCTGACAGCCCGAGATACAGGCTTTGAGGGTTTCGGGGTCGTTCAGATGCGCCCAGACCGTTGCGCGGTCGGCATTGATCAAACGTGTGTCGCTGAGTTCCATTTTTATTGTCCTTTGATCGCGCGCCCAGTTTTATGGGATGATTTTGTAAGGAAGCACGCCTCTGGCGTTGTGGTCAACATCCAACCGGCTTTCAAGAGGCGGCACAGAGCGTTGGTGACAGTTTGGCCGCTCGCAAATCCGACAGGAGACCCCGATTGGTTCAAACAATGCGGGGTTGGATTGGTCGAGGTCATCCGCATAGACCAGCGCCCCTGCATGCCGAACTTCACAGCCCAATCCGATGGCATACCGGCGAACGGGTGCCTTGAAGCTGCCTGCCGGCTTTGAGACATCCCGCGCCAAACAGAAATATCGCAACCCATCCGGCGTTTCGGCAAGTTGGCGCAGAAAGCGCCCCGGTGTCTCAAAGGCGGAGTGAACATTCCAGAGCGGACAAGCCCCACCAAAGCGAGCGAATTGTAGCCGCGTTGCAGAGTGTCGTTTGGTGATTGTTCCGGCCTGATCGACACGGACGAAAAAGAACGGGATACCCTTTGCGCCGGAGCGTTGCAGAGTTGAGAGGCGATGCGCGACCTGTTCGATAGACGCGCCAAACTGGCGGGCGAGCAGTTCAAGGTCGTGGCGGGTTTGCATGGCCGCTGTTAGGAACCTGTCATAGGGCAAGAGCGCGGCACCCGCGAAGTAATTGGCAAGGCCGATCTTGGCGATCTGGCGGGCTTCTTCGCTATGAAAACGGGCAAAATCGAGCGTGGCTTCTAACAGGTCGTCATAAGAGAGCAGCGCGATTTGGTGCAGAAGTTGAAACCGCCGCGTCGATGGGCTCGCATGTTGCGAAAGCGTGAGCGTTTTGTTGTCTGGGTCATAGCCGCGCAGCCCTGTGCCATCACTTTGCTTGAGCGTGATGCCTAGGCCTTCGATATGCCGAATGGCGCGGTCCTCGACAGAGAGATGCGTGTCGCGGCTTGTGGCAAAGCTTTCGGCGGCGCGGTCAACGGCATCGATGTAGTTATCGCAATAGTGAAAGAAGTCGCGCACGGCTTCCCATGGGCTGGGCGCAACACGGCTGTCTTCGCGGCCAAGGGCTTCGTCGAGTGACGCTAGGCGTTCGTGGCTCTGGCGATAGGCGCGGTGCAGTTCAAGAAAAGCGCGGGCGAGCGCAGGGGCGTTGGAGGCCGTCAGCCGCAAATCGGCAAGGGGTGGCGCTCCGTCTGCAAAGACAGGATCGGCGAAGGCCTCGCGCATATCGCTTACCATCCGCTCAGCATCGCCCGTTGAAAGCTCGGTCACATCAAAGCCGAACTCTTGGGCGAGAGCCAAAACTGCGCCTGTGCTGATCGGGCGGTTGTTGTTTTCCATCTGGTTCAGATAGGGCAGCGACACACCAAGCTTTTCGGCAAAGGCTTTTTGGGTCAGGCCAAGTCGCGTGCGGATTTCGCGCAGCTTTGCACCGGCATAGAGCTTTTGTGTTGCCATCTCGGCGGGTCCGTCCTGAGTTTGCAGATTTGCCGCCTGAGCAGCCTGATTTGCAAACTAGGCGATTTCCTGTTCGCGACGCAAGACATAGACAATCGAAACGACCCCGAGCGCCGAGGTGGTGAACATCAGGGCAATCAGCGGCGTCGCACCACTTCCTGGTCCAAGCAGCGTTCCGGCAAAGGCCGAAAGCGCAGCGCCGCCGCCAATCATGATCGCGCCGCCAATGCCAGAGGCTGTTCCGGCAAGATGCGGTCGTACAGAAAGCATGCCTGCGTTGGCGTTAGGGAGAACCATACCGTTGCCGAGCCCGACAAAGGTCATGAAGGCAAAGAAGATTTCAACTGATCCCGCGGTGAATGTGAAGATAAGTAGTGAAACGAGCAGCCCGAGCGCACAGATTATGCTGCCCCAGAGGATCATTTTGTTAACGCCCACACGGCGCGAATATTTGCCCGAAACATAGTTGCCTGCGAAGTATCCAAGTGCGGGTGCGCCAAAATAGATGCCGGTGAGATCGGGCGTGAGGTGATAGACCTCCGTCGCCACATAGGGCGCGCCACCGAGATAGGCAAAGAAAGAGCCAGAAGCGAAGGTCGCGCAGAGCACATAACCCCAAAACCGACGGGAGCCGAAAAGCTCGGGGTATTCGCGGAACTGCTCGCGCATGCTGCTTGAGGATTTGCGCGCCGTTTCGCCAAGGTCGCGGAAGGCAAGGAAGAAGATCAGTACGCCAAGCGCCAGCATCAGAACAAAGCTAGCTTGCCATCCGAATTGTGCATCAAGCACGCCGCCGATGGCGGGGCCAATCATTGGCACAACCGACATGCCCATGGTGAGATAGCCGATCATAGAGGCGGCTTCGTCCTGAGACACCATATCCCGCACCACCGCACGCGACAGCACCATACCCGCCACAATCACAGCTTGTCCCATGCGGAACGCGAGGAAAATCTCAACGTTGGGCGCAAAAAGGCAGCCGATGGTCGCGAGGATAAAGAGGCCGATCCCCCAAAGGATCACAGGGCGGCGACCAAAACGATCCGAGATCGGGCCAACAAATACCTGAAGTACCGCGTTAACGCCCAGATAGAGCGCAACTGAAAGCTGGATCAGGCGATAATCTGTCTCGAAATAGTCAGCCATCCCCGTCAGTGAGGGGAGAAAGATGTTCATGGCTAACGCAGAAAGACCGGCCAATAAGATCAGCGTCAGAAGATGAGGGGGGGTGGTTCGGTCAAGAAACCGAACCGCAGAATCGTTGCTCATGCAACAGAATTACGGTGCGGATACCGTAAAGTCCAGAGGGGATGCGTGGTGAAGGAGTTTGCAGATTTGCAATATGCAATCAAAGTTTGCGAAGTGATTTGCAAATATGCCGAAATTTGCTTTGGGAAATGCGGCGTCACGGCTAACCTGATTTCGATTTGCAAATCTTGCCCCAAAGGACGCGACGATGAAAGACGTAGACGCCCAACTCCTCGCCCGCCGTGAAGACGCCATGCTCGGAGGCGGTCAGCGCCGAATTGATGCGCAGCACGCCAAAGGTAAGTTAACCGCGCGTGAACGGGTCGAGCTTTTGCTCGACGAGGGCAGCTTTGAAGAGTTCGACATGTTCGTTGCGCATCGTTGTACCGATTTCGGCATGGAAAAATCTCGGCCCGCCGGTGACGGCGTTGTGACAGGATGGGGCACGATCAACGGGCGGATGGTCTATGTATTTTCACAGGACTTTACCGTGTTCGGCGGCTCGCTGTCGGAAACCCACGCCCAGAAGATTTGCAAGATTATGGATATGGCCGTTCAGAACGGCGCGCCAGTCATTGGCATCAACGACTCCGGTGGTGCGCGCATTCAGGAAGGTGTGGCGAGCCTCGCCGGTTATGCCGAAGTGTTCCAGCGCAACATCATGGCCTCGGGCGTGGTGCCGCAGATTTCGGTGATCATGGGGCCATGTGCGGGCGGGGCTGTGTATTCGCCTGCGATGACCGACTTTATCTTCATGGTCAAAGATACCTCTTATATGTTTGTGACCGGCCCTGATGTGGTGAAGACCGTGACCAATGAGGTTGTCACCGCCGAGGAACTTGGTGGTGCGGGGACGCACACAAAGAAATCAAGCGTTGCGGATGCGGCTTTTGAAAACGACGTGGAGGCCCTGACCGAAGTGCGCCGCCTCGTGGATTTCCTGCCGCTGAACAACCGCGAAAAACCCCCAGTCCGCCCGTTTTTTGACGCGCCGGATCGGATCGACGCCAGCCTTGATACGTTGGTACCGGACAATGCAAACACGCCCTATGACATGAAGGAACTGATCCACAAGATCGGGGACGAGGGCGATTTTTATGAAATCCAAGAGGATTTCGCGAAGAATATCATCACTGGTTTTATTCGCCTCGAAGGCTCCACCGTGGGTGTCGTGGCGAACCAGCCGATGGTTCTGGCGGGCTGCCTTGATATTGATAGCTCTCGTAAGGCGGCCCGCTTTGTACGTTTCTGTGACGCGTTTGAAATCCCGATCCTGACGCTCGTGGATGTGCCCGGTTTCTTGCCCGGCACAAGTCAGGAATACGGTGGCGTTATCAAACACGGCGCAAAGCTGCTCTTTGCTTATGGCGAGGCAACCGTGCCCAAGGTGACCGTCATCACGCGCAAGGCTTATGGCGGGGCTTATGACGTTATGGCGAGTAAGCACCTGCGCGGAGATTTCAACTATGCGTGGCCCACGGCGGAGATCGCTGTGATGGGCGCGAAAGGCGCAACCGAGATTATCCACCGCGCCGACCTTGGCGATGCCGAAAAGATTGCCGCGCATACGGCGAACTATGAGGAGCGCTTTGCCAATCCATTCGTCGCCGCCGAGCGTGGGTTTATCGACGAGGTGATTGTACCGCACAGCACCCGCAAACGTGTGGCGCGGGCCTTTGCGAGCCTGCGAAAAAAATCGCTCAAGAATCCGTGGAAAAAACACGACAACATCCCGCTATAGGACAAGAGATTGACCCGTACTTCCGCTCATAATTCCTCTGCTGTGTCGGTCACTTTGGTGCCGGTTTCGAGGCGTGTGGAGTGTATGGGATGAGTCGGCATGAATGGCATATCCGGCGCGAAAACGGCGTTTTGACCCTGTCGCGAGATGGAAACGAGCGGTTTGACATTGCCGCAGAGACCGAGTTGCCGATGATGGCGCGCGGGCGTTTGGCGCAGCAAATCCGGCAGGATATCTGGCGGGCACTGCAAGGGCTGCGCGGGTTTCGCCCGGTTGTGCGAATTCGCGAGGAGGGCGGCGCTCTCATGGTCACGGCAGGGGGGCGTTTGGACGATGCGCGCGTTGCAACGCCAGTGCATATAGAGCGTTTGAATGCTGTTCTGAACGATCCCGCAAACCGTAGCCGCTGGCAGCGTTTCGCGCGGAGGACTGCACATGGCTAGAGTGGCCCTTACCTGCGGACTCTGTACACGCGCGGCGGTTACCAAACTGGCTGTGACGCTGGGCGGCTCTGCGCTTGCAGAAGCCGAGCCGCTTCGTGTTCCTTCTGGTCAAGATGTTGAATTTCTTCAGCAAATCGAAGCAGAGGGCGCGCTGGGTGGGGGCGATCCATATGGTAAGTCAACGCATTTTCGATTTGTGGCACCGTCCTTGAGCCGAGAGCAGTCTTACGACGCAGTCGCAGAAGACCTGATGTTCCTGTGCAATCGGTTCGCGATCCCACGTTTGGACGAAGCGGGATATCAGGATGGTGCGGAAGTTGTGATCTCTGTGGCCAAGGCCCCAACCGAGTTCGGCGCGCTTACGCCAGATATCCCGAAATTCTTCGAGAGCTTCTCTGTGGAGAGCGGAATCTGTCATTGGGGAGATTACTAATGGCGGTTCAACTGGAGAATGAAACGAGCCATTGCGGCCAAGAGCCGTGCAAAAACTCGCAACCCTGTGAAGTAACTGTGAAATTCGGGCTTCCATTTGTGAGATGTTGCGATAAGGTGAGGTTAAGCCGTTGTTTTACCCCTCCCGCGGGAAAGGGATGGCTGCGCGTTTCGTATTGTGAAGCGCGCTATAACAATTGGATAAGGAGACAGATATGTCGAATACAGCCAAAATCGTTGCAGCACTCGGCCTCATCGTTGTTGTTGCAGCTTGTTCTAAAGAAGAAGAAGTGGTTATTGTTGAGCCAGTGGTCGAAGAGCCAACAATGTCCAAGTACTAAGAGATCTTGCGGGCAGGGCTTTGGTTCTGCTCGCACACTGCCCGACAGGGTCGGGCACCATGGGGCCGCCACCCCTTCGGACTATCTCCGAAATTTTGGTATTTCCGCACTGAACTTCCTCTGTGTTTGCTCTAGGATCGGGCGCAAACAAGCAAGAGGGGTTTTACCATGCTAAAGCATCGCGGATTTCCGGGTCGTTTGCCCGGCACAGATTTCCAATTCACCATTCGACGCGACAACAAAAAAGGCGCAACTGCAATCACGCAGCGTGAGCGCTATGCGGATCGGCGCCCAGCAGATCGACGCGCGGACGCTGGCTTCATGGCGGCGCTCTGGCATCACTTCGGCGATCAGCCGTTTGAGCGGGGCAATCTTGATGCGGGACGGTTGAGCTGGCTCTTTGGGCGCGAGGTTGTTGCTGTGGATGATCCGTTTGATCCGTGCAGCTATGAGGCGATGCTCCAGATCGACGAACAACGCGCGCGGGCGAGCTTTCCGGATGTTTTCGGCGCGGATTTTGACGATATTTTTGTCGACGAGGGAGGACGTTAGGCGTGAACCTGCTTACCCCTTCAATCTTTCGGCAGAAACCGGCTCATTCGGTGAGTCGTGCAATTTTTGGGGTATCCAGACCCGACGTCACTTGGCAGAAATTGCTTATGACAGCGCGTGTTACAGCATGTTTTGTCATGGCGCAGCTATTGCGTTACCCTTCCCCTGTCGGGCCCGGCCATCCCCAGGCTGGGCCCGCTTTTTCGCTTGATCAGAGCGGCCCTAAAATAACCGGGAGCGTAGAAAATACGGCCCCAAAAAACAGAGGTACTTACCAATGCTTGCAAAAAAACTCGTTGTCCTTTTTGTTGCGACTGCTTTCGTCGCAGGGTGTGAAACCAACGCACAAAACGCTGGCGTCGGTGCGCTTGCAGGTGGCGCGCTTGCAAGTGCAACTGGCGGGAACGTGGTTACCGGTGCGGCCGTTGGCGCTGCAGGTGGCGCTTTGTGTAAAGACGCAAACGTCTGTAAGTAACGCTACCGCAAACTTCTTAGAATTTTCCAATCGAGCACCATCCGCGCGCGGCGCGGGTGGTGTTTTTGCGTTTGGCCCCACGCGGATGGCCTGACGCCCAGACTTGAAGGACGTGCTATGTTTAAAAAGATCCTGATCGCGAACCGAGGCGAAATCGCCTGTCGTGTGATTAAATCCGCCCAGAAAATGGGGATCAAAACCGTCGCGGTTTATTCGGATGCGGATCGCAATGCGCTGCACGTTAAAATGGCGGATGAAGCTGTTCATATCGGGCCTGCGCCAGCGAACCAGTCGTATATCGTGATCGACAACATCATGCGCGCCATCAAGGAAACCGGCGCAGAGGCGGTTCATCCGGGCTATGGCTTCCTGAGCGAGAACAAGCTTTTTGCCGAGGCACTGGCCGAAGCTGGCGTAGCTTTTATCGGGCCGCCTGCTGGCGCGATTGAAAGCATGGGCGACAAGATCACCAGTAAGAAACTTGCCCAAGAGGCCGGGGTTTCGACCGTTCCGGGGTATATGGGGCTGATCGAGGATGCCGACGAGGCGGTCAAGATTTCCAACGAGGTTGGTTACCCAGTGATGATCAAGGCTTCCGCGGGTGGCGGTGGCAAGGGCATGCGGATTGCGTGGAACGATGATGAAGCGCGCGAAGGGTTCCAAAGTTCCAAGAACGAGGCGGCAAACAGTTTCGGTGATGACCGTATCTTCATTGAGAAATTCGTCACACAGCCGCGTCACATCGAAATTCAAGTGCTGGCCGACGGCCACGGCAACGCGATTTACCTGAACGAGCGGGAATGCTCGATCCAGCGCCGGAACCAGAAGGTGATCGAAGAAGCGCCAAGCCCCTTCCTTGATGAAGCAACACGCAAGGCAATGGGGGAGCAATCCGTGGCGCTTGCGGCGGCCGTTGATTACACGAGCGCGGGGACTGTTGAGTTTATCGTAGATGGGGAGCGGAACTTCTATTTCCTTGAGATGAACACCCGCCTTCAGGTGGAGCACCCAGTTACCGAGTTGATCACAGGCGTTGACCTTGTGGAACAAATGATCCGCGTTGCCTATGGCGAGAAACTGTCAATCAAGCAGAGCGACGTGAAGCGTAACGGATGGGCCATTGAAAGCCGCCTTTATGCCGAAGACCCTTACCGCAACTTCCTTCCGTCGATTGGTCGGCTAACACGGTACCGCCCGCCCGAAGAGGTTGTCGCCGACACGCATGTGGTGCGCAATGATACCGGCGTCTTCGAGGGTGGCGAGATCAGCATGTATTACGACCCTATGATCGCCAAGCTTTGCACATGGGCGCCCGATCGTGGGGCGGCGATTGAAGCGATGCGAGATGCGCTTGATGGCTTCGAAGTTGAGGGGATCGGGCATAACCTGCCGTTCCTGTCGGCGGTGATGGATCATCCAAAGTTTGTTTCGGGCGATATCACAACGGCCTTTATCGAAGAAGAATATCCTGATGGATTTCAGGGAGTTGCACTGTCTGATGCTGATCTTCGGCGGATCGCAGCGGCGACCTGTGCGATGTACCGTGTTGCCGAAATTCGACGCACGCGTGTGTCGGGGCGGATGGACAACCACGAACGTAAGGTCGGCACAGATTGGGTCGTGACGCTTCAAGGGGAGCGCTATGCGACGACGATCAAGGCGGACCCCGAGGGGGCGGATGTAACCTTTGAAGACGGGCACACCTTGCGCGTGGAAAGCGATTGGACACCCGGCGATAGCCTTGCGCGGTTGCGCGTGGGTGACGGGGATTTGGTGATGAAGGTCGACAAAATCACATCAGGGTTCCGCGTTCGGAGCCGTGGTGCAGACCTTGAGGTACGGGTACGCACGCCGCGTCAGGCCGAGTTGGCTGACCTCATGCCCGAGAAAATCGCGCCGGATACCTCCAAGCTTCTGCTTTGCCCGATGCCAGGTCTGATCGTTTCGGTCAATGTGGCCGAAGGCGACACTATCCACGAAGGGCAAGCGCTTTGCACTGTTGAGGCAATGAAAATGGAGAACATCCTGCGCGCCGAAAAGAACGGCGTAGTTGCCAAGATCAACGCTGATGCGGGCGATAGCCTTGCGGTGGATGACGTGATTATGGAGTTTGAATAGGGTGATGCCCCGTGCGTCACATACCTATTGTGGGGCAAGCGGTGAAATATCGCGCCTCTCGCGGACTTCGTCCTTGCGCAGTGGCATTTTGTCGATGGCGCGCAAAATTTCGCGGGCGGTCCACGGCGAGGGTTTGCGCTGGGCGATAGAGCCATCTTTGGCAATCAGCACCATCATAAAGCCACGCGGTCTGATGGTTTGGCGCACATCTGACTCCGCTGCTGGGTCCGTATCAAGGATCAACACAACATCACGGGCGGCAAACTCTTGCCAGTCTGCTTCGATCATCTCGACCTGCCGCTTGAAGTTGGGATCATTCGGGCTGTCGGCCATAACAACAAGGGGACGTGCGACCCATTTGTGCTCCGCGAGTGTGGTATCCGCGCCCGCAACAGGGGCAAATTCAGAGCCGAGTTCCTGTGCTTTGAGCGCGGTGCTGACGCCGAGTAACCCTATAAAAACCAATGTGAAAAAACGCATAGATAATCCTCTGTTCCTTTTGAATATAGGGTGGGCACTGCGCCTTGCACAGAGGGGAAGCACGCGGATTTTATCTGTTATCAAACATTTGTACGCCAATCCGCCAATCCCAACGATTTTCCGGCCCCAAATTGCCCCGATGGCATTGGGCTGCATATCGATCCAGACCGCAGACTGAGAAGGACGCGACATGACAGACAAGACAGAGAAATGGTCCGAGCTTGCCACAAAGGAGCTTCGCGGTCGTGCGCTTGACGACCTAACGTGGCAGACGCCCGAGGGGATCGCGGTCAAGCCGGTTTATACAGAGGACGACACACAGTCGCTGGACCACATGGGCAGCATGCCCGGCGTTGCGCCCTTTACCCGTGGGCCGCGTGCCACGATGTATGCGGGCCGCCCTTGGACCATCCGCCAATATGCGGGATTTTCGACCGCTGAGGAAAGCAACGCGTTTTATCGCAAAGCGCTTGATGCGGGGCAGCAGGGGGTGTCCGTGGCGTTCGATCTGGCTACGCACCGTGGCTATGACTCTGATCACGAACGGGTCGAGGGTGATGTCGGCAAAGCGGGCGTGGCGATTGACTCGGTCGAGGATATGAAAATCCTGTTCGACGGTATTCCGCTGGAAAAGATCAGCGTGTCCATGACAATGAACGGCGCGGTTATCCCGATACTTGCCAATTTTATCGTGGCGGGAGAGGAGCAGGGCGTCGATCGGAGCTTGCTTTCCGGCACAATCCAGAACGACATCCTCAAGGAATTTATGGTGCGGAACACCTATATCTATCCGCCCGAACCCTCGATGCGGATTGTCAGTGACATCATCGAGTATACCTCCAAGGAAATGCCGAAATTCAATTCGATCTCGATTTCGGGCTATCACATGCAAGAGGCGGGCGCGAACCTTGTTCAGGAGCTGGCCTTCACGCTGGCGGACGGTAAGGAATACGTGAAGGCCGCACTAGCGAAGGGGCTGGATGTGGATGCTTTTGCGCCGCGGCTGTCGTTCTTCTTTGCGATCGGTATGAACTTCTTCATGGAAGCGGCCAAGCTTCGGGCGGCGCGGTTCCTCTGGCACAAGATCATGTCGGAGTTTTCGCCCAAGAAACCCGGCTCGCTCATGCTTCGGACCCACTGCCAGACTTCGGGCGTGTCGCTGCAGGAGCAGGATCCGTATAACAATGTGGTGCGTACAGCCTATGAGGCGATGAGCGCGGTGCTTGGCGGGACACAATCGCTGCACACCAATTCCTTTGACGAAGCCATCGCGTTGCCGACCGATTTCTCCTCCCGCATTGCGCGGAATACGCAGTTGATTTTGCAAAATGAAACCGGCGTGACCAATGTGGTCGATCCTTTGGCTGGGTCATATTACGTTGAAAAACTCACGGCCGATTTGGCGGATGAGGCGTGGAAGCTCATCGAAGAAATCGACGAGATGGGCGGAATGACCAAAGCCGTGGCAACGGGCATGCCAAAGCTGCGGATCGAGGAAGCCGCGGCGCGACGTCAGGCGGCTGTGGACCGTGGCGACGAAGTGATTGTCGGCGTGAACAAGTTCCGTCTCGAGAAAGAAGACGAGATCGACATTCTGGACGTAGACAACGTGGCTGTTCGCGAAGCACAGGTCGCGCGCCTTGCCGAAATTCGCGCGAGCCGTGATGCAGCGGCCACAGAGGCCGCGCTTGCCGCGCTTGAGAAGGGAGCGGAAAGCGGCGAAGGCAACTTGCTCGCGCTGGCCGTTGAGGCAGCCCGCGCCCGTGCAACCGTAGGAGAGATTTCGATGGCGATGGAAAAGGCATTCGGACGGCACCGCGCTGAAGTAAAGACCTTGGCGGGCGTCTATGGCGCGGCCTATGAGGGCGACGAGGGCTTTGGCGCGATCCAGAAATCGGTTGAGGACTTTGCCGAGGAAACAGGGCGTCGTCCACGGATGCTTGTGGTTAAAATGGGACAAGACGGCCATGACCGTGGCGCCAAGGTGATCGCAACGGCCTTTGCCGATATCGGCTTTGATGTGGATGTTGGCCCGCTGTTCCAAACGCCGGAAGAAGCCGCGCAGGATGCGGTTGATAATGACGTGCACATCGTCGGCATCAGCAGTCAGGCCGCAGGGCACAAAACGCTTGCGCCCAAGCTGGTTGAGGCGCTGAAGGCGCAAGGCGCCGAAGACATCATTGTGATTTGCGGCGGGGTTATTCCACAGCAAGATTATGATTTTCTTTACAAATCCGGCGTGAAGGCGATATTCGGTCCTGGTACAAATATACCCGAGGCGGCACAAGACATCCTGCGTTTGATCCGTTCGAAATAAACAAAAAAGCCGTGCAATGAGGGGGTGCCTTTTGCGCGGCTCTTGGGTAGCCTTCGCAGGAAAATTGCAAAGAGGCCCCGCATGACATCGCTTGAAATTGACCATTTCGCCATTGCCGCCGAAACACTGGCCGAGGGCGTTGAATATGTGCAGGACACGCTCGGCGTGACACTGTCCGATGTGGGGCATCATGCGAAAATGGGCACGCACAATCGGCTGCTCTCGCTTGGACCGTCTGTTTATCTTGAAGTGATTGCAATTGACCCAGAGGCCAAGCCGCCAATGTTTCCGCGCTGGTTTGATCTTGACCATTTTCGCGGTGCGCCGCGCCTGACCAACTGGATTTGCCGCACAACGAACCTCCCCGCAGCGCTTGAGCTTGGACCGGACGGAAGCGGGGAGCCAATGGAGTTTGTGCGGGGAAATTTTCACTGGCATATGGGCGTTCCCGCCAATGGAGTTCTGCCCTTCGGTGGCGCGTTTCCAGCGCTGATTTCATGGCATGGCGATGCGCATCCTTGCGCGCGGCTTGAGGATCAGGGGTGTCGGCTTGAGGCGCTCACACTTGGCCATCCAGAAGCGCCAAACCTCGCGGCCTCGCTTGCGGCCTATCACATTACGCCCGAGGTCCAGATCGAAACGAGTGGACGCCCCAAGTTGCGCGTTGAGGTGCAGACACCAAGCGGCACAAAGGTGCTCGCATGATCCGCGCGGCCGAAAGTGCGGATTTGCCCGCCGTTCTTGAGATTTGGAACCACGCGATCCGCGAGACGATCACAACATTCAATTCGCGTGAAAAAACGTTGAAGGAAGTTCAGGAAACACTCGCGCAGAAGCAGGCAGATGATATGCCGTTTCTTTTGGCCGAGACCGATGTAGAGATCGTTGGATTTGCCACGTATGGCCAATTTCGAGGCGGTGTTGGCTATCGGTATTCCGTGGAGCACAGCATTTTCTTGAGCGAGGCCGCCAAGGGCAAAGGGCTGGGGCGCGCGCTTTTGGCCGAACTGGAGGGCATCGCCAAGAGCCGTGGTATGCATTCAATGATTGCCGGAATTTCAGGCGAAAACAGTGCCGCCATCGCATTTCACGCGCGTCTTGGGTATCGAGACGTTGCACGGGTTCCGGAAGTCGGCCATAAGTTTGGGCGCTGGTTCAACCTCGTATTGATGCAGAAAATGCTCTAAGCCGTTTATTTTTACTGATTTTAAGATAAAGTTTATTTATGTCTCTTTGGTCCAGAATTTCAGATGCCATTGCGGCGCTGCGAAGTGGTGAGAGCCTGTCACAGGTGTTTGACCGCCTCAGCGCGCCGCCGGAACGTTCGGTTGCCTTTACGATTGCCGTAATTGCGCTTGGGGCCAAGATGGCCAAGGCTGACGGGATGGTTACGCGCGATGAGGTTTCGGCCTTTCGCGAGGTGTTCCACATTCCCCCAGAGGAAGAGGCTAACGCCGCGCGGGTTTTTAATATGGCCCGCACTGATATAGCCGGATTTGACGATTACGCCCGCAAGATTGCCAAGATGCTGGGGCCGGATAATCCGATTAAGAATGATCTGCTGGAAGGGCTGTTTTATATTGCGGTTGCCGATGGCGAGTATCACCCGAACGAGAACGAGTTTTTGGCCAAGGTCGCGGAAATTCTTGGCATAAGTGAGCGCCAATTTAACAGCGTGAGAGCGCGGTTCGTGCCGGATGCTGCGCCTGATCCATATGAAATTCTTGGTGTGCCCCATGACGCGCCGATTGAGGACGTGCGTGCAGCGTGGCGCAAAGCTGTTCGCGAGAGCCACCCAGACCGAATGATTGCGCGTGGCGTACCGAAGGAAGCGATTAAGTTGGCTGAGAAACGGCTTGTTGCCGTTAATCGCGCGTGGGAAGAAATCCAGAAGGACGCGGCCTGATGCGCCTCGCGACCTATAACGTCGAGTGGTTCAACTTCCTTTTTGATAAGCAAAACAAACCCTTATTCGACGACGCCCCGTCCAAGCGGTATCAGACATCACGCGGAGAGCAGCTTGCCGCAATCGGCGCCGTATTTCAGGCGCTTGATGCAGATGCGGTGCTGATTATCGAGGCGCCGGATACTGCGAAGACCCGCTCTACCGTCACAGCGCTCGAGGCTTTCGCCGCCGATAATAATCTCAGAGCAAACCGCGCGGTTGTGGGCTTTCGCAATGAAACGCAGCAGCAAATTGCCTTGCTCTATGATCCGACAATACTCTCTGCGGTTCATGATCCGCAAGGCAGCGCCGCAGACGTACCCAGTTTTGACGGGCTTTATCACATTGACCTTGATGTGGATGGTGCTGGCGATGCGGTCCGCTTTTCAAAGCCGCCACTTGAGATCGCGCTTGAGACCAGCGAGGGGCGTAAGCTGCGGCTAATCGGGGTCCATGCGAAATCCAAGGCGCCGTATGGAGCCAAGAACAAGGACGAAGAAACCCGCATTTCCATCGAAAACCGACGGAAGCAATTGGCCCAATGTATTTGGGTGCGGCAGCGGGTAGAGGGTCATCTGGCAAAGGGCGAGGATGTGGTCGTTCTGGGCGATTTCAACGACGGTCCAGGGCTTGACGAATACGAACGTTTGTTTGGCCGTTCCGGGGTTGAGATTGTGCTGGGAGAGGAGGGCGAAGATTGCCTTTATGATCCGCATGCACGCATGGGGCAAACGCGGCGATTTGGCGGGCTTCCAACAACATCGCGGTTCTATATCTCGCGCGAGAAGCGCTTTCTCGGGGCCCTGTTGGATTACATTATGGTGTCGGAAAAGCTGCGACCGTTGGCACGGAACTGGCGGATTTGGCACCCGTTCGAAGATCCGCAAATCTACAAGACTCCGCTCCTGCGCGAAGCGCTTCTTACGGCGTCTGACCACTTTCCCGTCACGTTGGATATCGACATTTAACTTCTAGAATCGTGCCGATTTTGTTAGGTGTTGGCTATGAAACGCTTTGCTCTTGCCCTTGTTTCTTCTGTTTGCGTGGCGCTTGCTGCGCCTGTTGCTATGGCGCAGGACGAGCAGATGGAAGAGGGCGCTGACCTTGTTGAACGCGGCATGCGGCTGTTGTTTGAGGGGTTAATGGAAGAGATCAAGCCTAACCTCAACGAGATGATGGATTTGGGCGAAGAGATCGCGCCGAAGGTTCAAGCGCTGATTGACCTGATGGGAAATGCCGAAAATTACGAAGCGCCCGAAATCCTGCCCAATGGCGATATCCTGATCCGTAAGAAGCGCGATTTGAAAGAGGGCGAGATTGAGCTTTAGCTGCTCATCAAGTTCTTCTTTCCGCCTTTGATTTTCACCACGGTCTCTGCGTTTAGCGATGCCGCGAGGGATTTGAAACGGGCCTCTGCTACCTCTCCGAATAGGTCGCGCGCCGGTTTGGCGAGCCGAAGTTCAAGGACGCGTTTCTTGGAATAAAACTTGAGGCTGGCCATCGTATCCGGCGACTTCACAGAGAACATGGCGCCAAATCGCATTGCCTTTCCGAGGATTTCGGCCTGTAAGATTTGTTTTTCCGTCAGCATGTCGAACAGAGGCTCAAAACGCGAACCAGATCGTGAATTCTTGTAGCGGTGAAGCAGGGCGACGCCGAGGAAAACGCGCTCGCGATGTTTCAATCCGCCGAGGTTTGCGCGCGTAGCGTTATCAAAACAAACTTCCGCGCGGAAATCAGGGTGCGCGCGCCAGCTTACGTCGTGGAGCAAACAGGCTGCCTTCACGAGACGTAAGTCTTCTTCCTTAGCAGAGCTAAAGAGCGGCAGGACAAACTCGTAAAGCCCTTTGCCAAACCCGGGGAGCCGCGCATCCTTGGCTTCGGCAAAACGGCAGGCTTCGATCAACGGGTCGCGGTGGCGGAGGCGCTCTGGCATTTGCTCATAGAGCATACCCTCGCGGATTCCGTAGCTCGAAATCGCGATTTCTTTGGGTTTGAACGTCCGCAGTAGCTGCTTCAGAACAAGACATGCCAACGGCACAAGCGACATCCGAGCCTCGGAGGTTCCGGTGCGGGCGCGCAACTCTTCAAGGTCGTTCTCGGCGATCCACTTTGCCGTGTTGAGAACAGATTTCGGCGTCATCCTGTATTCGTGCAATACTGTGAGCGGATAGCCCCGCCGCTCCATATCAAGCCGCGCAATCGCCCGCCAAGAGCCGCCGACGAGGAACAGGCGCTTGTCGGTGCTGGGCATTTCTTTGTGAAGCCCCTCGATCACCTCTTTGATATGCGCGGTGCGGGCTTTCTTGGTTTTGATCGCCTTGAGTTTGAGCGGGCCGAGGCCAGAGGTCACGCAGTGGCCGACCTTGCCGCCTGATAGCTCTGCCAACTCCATCGAAGAGCCGCCGATATCGCAGACCAGCCCCTTTGCACCCGGCCAGCCGAGCAGAACGCCCTGTGCGGAAAGCCGTGCTTCTTCTTCGCCGTCGATAACAAATAGGCGGAGGCCAGTCTCCCGAGCTATCTCCTCCCGAAACTCGGGTCCGTCCTCCGCCTCTCGCACCGCGGCCGTGGCGACGGCTGTAAGCGGCGCGATGTTCATCCCCGCGGCCAAGAGCTGAAAGCGCTTGATCGCCGCGAGAGCACGCTTGCGCCCTTCGGGGTTCAGGCGGCCCGTTTCTCCAAGGCCAGCCCCAAGGGCACACATGATCTTCTCATTATAAAAATAAGCCGGACTACGGGCGGCACCGTCAAAAATAACGAGACGGACAGAGTTTGAACCCACATCCACAACCCCGACACGCCCAAGAGCGCGTGATGCGGGATCGTTGAAAAGCGGTCGTCCGAATGGGCCCCAGATACTTTCGGCCAGATCGGCGTCGCTCATGCCTGTCTCCTTCAATTCAGAACGAACTTTGCCGTGCAAAGCACGCGTCTGTCAATCTTTGGAATGCGCCAATTCAGGAACATCTGCTGCGCCGGCCTTGCCGCGGCCAGAAAGCGAGGGGTTTTCCATGAAGAACCTGTGGCAATTGAACACAAAGTCGTCCTCGCGCGCTTCGGGGCGCTTGTATGTCCCGTCTGGCGAGAGAATCCAGCTTTGGGCGCAGTCAGCCATATTGGCGGCCATGATCTGGCTGGTGATCTGGGCTTTCACCGTTGGGTTGGTGATTTTGACCAATGTTTCCACGCGGCGGTTCAGGTTTCGGCCCATCCAGTCGGCGGATGAAATATAGACCGAGGCTTTTTTATTGGGCAGGGCGTGCCCATTGCCAAAGCAAACGATGCGCGAATGCTCGAGGAACCGCCCAACGATGGACTTTACGCGGATGTTTTCCGATAGACCCTTGATGCCTGGCCGCAATCCGCAAATGCCGCGCACCACGAGGTTGATCTTCACCCCAGCCTGACTGGCGGCATAAAGCGCGTCGATGACATCGGGTTCAACCAACGCATTCATTTTCGCCCAGATTTCGGCGGGCTTGCCTGCGTTGGCAAATTCGGCCTCGCGGGCGATATTCTCAATCAGTGTCGATTTGAGAGTGAGCGGAGAGATAGAGAGGTTTTCAAGCCCTTCTGGCTGCGCATACCCCGAGAGGTAATTGAACACTTTGGTTGCATCACTTCCAAGCGCACGGTCGCAGGTAAAGAACGACAGGTCGGTGTAAATTCGTGCGGTGATCGGGTGATAGTTACCGGTGCCATAGTGGGTGTAGGTCACGAGTTGATCACCCTCGCGGCGCACGACGGTCGAGATTTTGGCATGGGTTTTATAATTGATAAACCCGTACACAACATGAGCGCCCGCGCGTTCAAGGTGTCGCGACTGGCGAATGTTGGCGGCCTCATCAAAGCGGGCTTTGAGCTCGACCAGCGCGGTGACGGATTTGCCCATTTCCGCTGCTTCGCAGAGCGCCGATACAATCGGGGACTCGCGGCTTGTACGGTAGAGCGTTTGCTTGATCGCCACCACATCAGGGTCGCGCGCGGCCTGATCAAGGAACCGCACCACCATGTCGAAGGTTTCGTAAGGATGGTGCAGCAGCATGTCTTTCTGGCGGATCGCGGCGAACATATCGCCGTCGTGGTCCTGAACCCGTTCGGGCACACGCGATGTGAAGCTGGGCCAGAGCAGGTCTCGGCGATCGTCAATCACGAGTTCCTTAAGGTCGGAAACACCGAGCAAACCTTTTATTTCAACAACTTCTTCGTCGGTGACGTGAAGCTCGTCCATAATCAGGCTGCGGAGGGATTTGGGGGCGTCGGCGGAAATCTTGAGCCGCACCACTTCGCCACGGCGGCGGCGTTTGAGCGCCACCTCGAATTCGCGCACGAGGTCTTCGGCTTCGTCCTCGACCTCGAGATCGCTGTCGCGCAAAACGCGGAAGGCACAGCTTCCTTTGGCTTTGTACCCGGGGAAGAGGCTGTCGAGATGTAGAAGCAAGAGTTCTTCGAGTGGGAGGAACCGATGGGTGCCTTCGTTGCTTGGCAGGGGCACGAAACGGTCGATCTGGTGTGGGATCGGCAAGAGTGCGCACAGCTGTTTCTTACTTGATTTGCCCTCAAGTTGCAGCGCCAGCGAGAAGCCTGTGTTCGGGATGAACGGGAAGGGGTGCGCCGGATCAATCGCAAGTGGCGAGAGGACGGGGAACACCTGAGTGAGGAAAAAGCTTTTGAGGAACTTTTTGTCTTCGCTCGAAAGCGCATCGCCTGTCAGGAGTGTTATTCCTTCGGCATCCATTTCTTTGGCGAGTTGATCCCATGTTTCCTGTTGCCGCTCAAGAAGCGCGCGGGCGTCGCGGTGGATCAAGACCAATTGTTCGGCGGGTGTCAGGCCATCGGCGGCGGGGGTTGTGTTACCCGCTTGTGCAAGTTCACGCAGGCCCGCTACACGGACGGTATAAAACTCATCGAGGTTGGTCGCAGAAATAGACAAGAACCGCAGGCGCTCCAAAAGCGGCACACGCGGGTTTGTGGCCTCTTCCAGCACGCGCCAATTAAAGGCCAGCCACGAAATCTCGCGGTTGAAGAAGCGTTTGGGGCCAGCAAACTCCTGTGGATCAAGTTCCTCAGGAGTGGCAAAGGGGGCGGTAAGGAAGTCTGTTTCAAACATAAGGGCGGCATAATCTACGATTGTAAAACTAAGGTGAAACTATGCGCCTTAGGAGGGGGAATTGTCCAGAGCGTCCAACACCTTGGCGGCCAACACGCGGGTTACGGCGCGACCTTCGGCCAATGCGGTCTGATCCAGAGCGCGTGAAACTTGCCCCATAACGCCGAGCGAGCGGGGCGCGCGCTTGATGACATAGTTCACGACTTCGGGTGCAATCGAGATTTGGCGGTCGTTGAAATGCTTGACCAAGACACCCGCCAAAAGCGCGTCGTCAGGCGCTTCGATGCGGGTAACGGCGGTAGCTTCAAGGCGGCTGCGCAAGTCAGGCAGGGTTAGGGGCCAGCGGCTCGGAGCGGTTTGACCAGTAAGAAGGAGAGGTTGCCCATTGGCCGCAAGCTGGTTGTGAAGGTGAAAGAGCGGCTCTTGAGCTTCTGGCGGCAACATATCAGCGCCATCTATGGCCACAGGGCCGGTGGCCAGCGCATCGATATCAGCGGTTGGCAGCGCATCGGGCGCGAGTACGGTTGCGCCACAGTCTTCGGCCCAGACGTGGCAAAGGTGGGTTTTCCCTGCGCCTTCGTCACCGACAAGCACCATCTTTCCAAGAGGCCATGCGGCCCAATCGGCGAGGGTGGCCACGGCCACGGAATTGGACGGGGCAACAAGAAAATCGTCGCGGCCAAGTGCAGCGCGCACCGGCAATTCAAATGCAAGCTGTTGGGGCATTAAAGTTCGTCTTGATCCAGATTTTCAGGCGTTTCTTCGGGGTCCAGCCCCTGATAAAGGCGGCCATTGATGTATTTGTCGATTGCAAAGCGGGCCACAACGCCAAGCGCCGCAGCAACCGGAACCGCAACAAGCATTCCGATAAATCCAAAGATAGACCCAAAAGCAGACAGCGCAAAGATGAGCCATACCGGATGCAGGCCAACGGAAGAGCCAACGAGTTTGGGCGTCAGAACATTCCCTTCGACCACTTGCCCGACCACAAAGATCACAACGACAGCGATAAGCGACCCCCACTCGCCCCAGAACTGGAACAGCGCAAGCCCGATGGCCAGCGCTCCGCCGACAAGCGCGCCGACATAGGGGATAAACGTCAGAATTCCGGCCACGAAGCCAGCGACTAGTCCAAAATTAAGCCCGACAATCATAAGCGCGACCGCGTAGTAGGTGCCGAGGATCAGACAAACAGTGCCTTGCCCGCGCACAAAACTGGCGAGTGTGCTGTCGATGTCAGAGGCAAGTTTGCGAATGACGGGCGCGTGGTCTCGCGGCAAGAGGGCGTCGATCTTGGCGACCATATTGTCCCAATCAAGCAGCAGGTAAAAGGCAACCACAGGAACGAGCACCAGCAAAACAAAGACATTCACCAGCGACATCGCCGAGGTGAACGCCCCTTCGAGCAGCTCGCCCCCTTTGGATTTTAGCGTGTCGCCAACCGCAAGTAGGGATTTGTGAATCGTGCTGTCCGCAACAAGCAGATCAGGAAAGCGGTTGGTAATAAAGTCGCGCAGCTTACCGAAATATTCCGGCATCTGGCTTGCCATATCGCTGCCTTGCCGCACCAGCGTCGGGATAATCAGAAGCGATATCACGATGAAAGCGATGATCGCCGTGATCGTGATGAGCGCCGTGGCCAAGGCGCGCGAGCAGCCCATACGCTCCAGACGGTCAGCCACAGGATCAAGGAAATAGGCCACAGCGCCGCCAAGCACAAACGGGAGTAGCACATCGCCCAGATACCAAAGCGTGACCATGAATACGGCGGTTGCGATCAGCCAGTATTTCGCTTGCGTCTGAACGGGTAAGGCCATGGCTGATTTCCTTTGTTGTCACCGTTGGAACGGGCGTTGATTACCCTTGTGTGGCGTAAAGCCACGTTGATTTCAACCCGAACAGCCGCGCCTTGAATGCCTAACGCTTTTGCCATAGAGCAAGGGAAACACGTCAATTGCCACAAAGGGCCCCTGTCATGCGTCTTTCCCGTTACTTCATGCCGGTTCTCAAAGAGACCCCAGCCGATGCCCAGATTGTGAGCCATCGCTACATGCTGCGCGCGGGGATGATCAAACAAACCGCTGCGGGGATTTACAGCTGGCTGCCGCTTGGCCTCAAAGTTCTGCGCAACATCGAGCGGATCGTGAACGAAGAGCAGGAACGCGCGGGTCACGTGCCGATTTTGATGAGCACCATTCAGCCTGCCGATCTGTGGCGTGAAAGTGGTCGCTATGACGACTACGGCGAAGAAATGCTGCGTGTTCGTGACCGCCATGACCGCGATATGCTTTACGGTCCCACCAACGAGGAAGCAGTGACGGATATTTTCCGCGCGCACGTCAACAGCTACAAAGACTTGCCGCTGACCCTTTACCAAATCCAGTGGAAATTCCGCGACGAGATCCGCCCGCGTTTTGGCGTGATGCGGGGCCGCGAATTCTTTATGAAAGACGGTTATAACTTCGACCTCACCAAAGAGGACGCGCTGCACGCCTATAACCGCCATTTGGTCAGCTACCTGCGCACCTATGAGCGCATGGGCCTTAAGGCGATCCCGATGCGCGCGGATGGTGGCCCGATTGGTGGCGATTACACCCATGAATTCCTTGTGCTGGCCGAAACCGGCGAGAGCGAAGTGTTCTATGACGCCGAAGTGACAGACCTGACATTTGGCGACCGTGAGGTTGATTACGACAGCGTCGAGGAATGTGAAGCTGTGCTGAAAGAATTCACTAGCCGTTATGCTCGCACCGACGAAACTCACGACGAAGCGCTGTTCAACGAAATCCCCGAAGAACGCCGCCGCTCGGCTCGTGGCATCGAAGTTGGTCAGATTTTCTACTTCGGCACCAAATATTCCGAAAGCATGGGCGCGACAGTTGTGAACGCTGATCAGGAACAAGTTCCGGTTCACATGGGCAGCCATGGCATCGGTGTAAGCCGCCTTCTTGGTGCGATCATCGAAGCGAGCCATGACGACAAAGGCATTATCTGGCCCGAAGGTGTCACGCCTTTCCACGTCGGAATCGTCAACCTCAAGCAGGGTGATGACGAAGCCGATGCCGCATGTGATGCACTTTACAAAGCCTTTGTGTCTGCAGGGCTTGAGCCACTTTACGACGACCGCAAAGAACGCGCTGGCGGTAAATTCGCGACGATGGACCTCATTGGTCTGCCGTGGCGGATCACGGTCGGACCGCGCGGCCTTAAGAACGGTGTTGTCGAGTTGACCAGCCGCAAAACTGGCGAAAGCGTTGAGGTTGCGCCCGAAGAGGCCGTGGCGAAAGTTAAGGCAATCTACGAGGCGCTATAACGGCGCCTCTTGACCACCTCACCGCCACCTGCGCAGAGTTGCGCAAACAGATGCAGGAGCCAGAAGTGGTAAACCAAACCGCCCCGTTTTCGCGTTTCGAGTGGTTGATTGCGTGGCGATATTTGCGCGCCCGTCGTGCCGATGGTGGCGTGTCGGTCATGACGTGGATCAGCCTCATTGGCATCATGCTCGCCGTTGCGGCATTGATTATTACGCTTGCCGTGCGCGCGGGCTTCCGTGCGGAATTTGTCGATACGATCCTTGGCGCCAATGCCCATGTCACGATCTATAACTCCGCGGCACTCAATGAAGGTGGCCAACCCAGCCGCGTGATCGAGGATTACACCGAACGCGCCGAAGCCATCCGGCAGGTGCCCGGCGTTATCCGAGTGGCCCCTTTGGTCAAAGGGCAAGTCATGACAAACCACGGCCAGCAAAACGCCTTTGCGCAGGTGTTCGGCATTGCGCGTGACGACCTTGCCGCCATCCCCCGCATCGCCAATCCAGAGACAGCCGATGGCGATCTGGCCGATTTCGATCGCGGCATTGCTGTGGGTCGAGAAGTGGCGCGGACGCTTGGCGTTGGCCTTGGCGATACGATCAAACTGATCTCGCCGAACGGGGCCAAAACTGCCTTCGGCACCAGCCCCCGTGTGAATGCCTATGAAGTCACTTATATCTTCACGGCAGGGCGCTATGACATTGATAACACACGCATTTACATGCCCTTCACAGAGGCGCAAAGCTATTTCAATCGCGAAGGCGTAGCTGACGAGTTGGAAGTCATGGTGGCCGAGCCAGAGAGCGTTCGGGACCTGACTATTCCTCTGCTGGAAGCAGGGGGCGACCGCACAATGATCTGGACATGGCAGGACGCGTCAGGCGGTTTCCTGCGGGCGTTGGAGATCGAGGATAACGTGATGTTCGTGCTGATGTCGGTGCTGGTTCTGGTGGCCAGCCTGAACATCATTTCAGGGCTTGTTATGTTGGTGAAAAACAAGGGCCGAGACATTGGAATCCTGCGCACGATGGGCCTGACCGAAGGCGCGGTGATGCGGGTATTCTTCATTTGTGGCGCGCTCGTTGGGGTGATCGGGACGATCTTCGGCGTGATCGCGGGCTGCCTCTTTGCAATCTATTTCGACCAGATCTTGGCCATCGTAAATGGCGCGTCTGGCGGTGATGTTTGGGATGCGTCCGTGCGCGGAATTTACAAGCTTCCGGCCAAGCTGGAATTGTCGGATGTACTTGTTTCTGTTGCACTTTCTCTGTTCCTGTCCTTCGTCGTAACGATCTTTCCGGCGCGGCGAGCGGCGCGTATGAACCCTGTGGAGGCGCTGCGCTATGAGTGATGTTCTGAGCCTTGAAAACGTCGCCAAATCCTATAATCGCGGCCGTCCGAACGAAGTTACGGTACTATCGGGCGCCACGCTCAACGTAGCGCGCGGCGAGGTCGTGGCGCTTGTGGCCCCATCGGGCGCGGGCAAGTCCACATTGCTGCATATCGCGGGCCTCCTCGATAGCGCGGACAGTGGCAAAATCGAGATTGCAGGGCGCGATGTTTCAGGCCTTTCAGACCGCCAACGCACCGGCATTCGCCGCGCCGAGGTTGGGTTTGTGTACCAGTTTCACCATCTGCTGCCCGAATTCTCAGCAGCGGAAAATATTGTGCTTCCTCAACTTGTTAACGCCGTTTCAACGCGTGAAGCAGAGGCCCGCGCGGCAAAGCTCCTCGCCAATGTTGGCCTTGCCGAGCGCGCCAAACATCGCCCCGCGGAAATGTCTGGCGGCGAGCAACAACGGGTCGCGTTCTGCCGTGCTTTGGCCAACGCGCCCAAACTCCTCTTGGCGGATGAACCGACCGGAAACCTCGATCCCGAAACGTCCGATATCGTGTTCGAAGCCCTCATGGCGCTCGCACGCGAGGAGGGGCTTTCTGCGGTCATCGCGACTCACAACCCAGAACTCGCCGCCCGAATGGACCGCATCGTAAGGCTCGAAGGCGGGGCGCTCAAACCGGCGTAAGATTTGCATATGATTTCCGTATGAAACGCATATGCGGGATATGTGTTGGAAACGTGCCGAACATTCACAGAACATTAACGCTTTGTCAGCTATAACGAGTCGTGTCAGCCAGTTAAGGGCCGACGCGGTTGGTAACGAGTTGGTTTGGTTTTTTGGGGGGGGAATAGGAAATAAGAACAGGCCAAAGGTCCGTAAAACGCGCCAAGTGGAGCCTTTTGGCGCCTAAGATTATTACAAAGAAAGGAGATCGCGGATAACCGCTTGAATAATGTCGATGGATGGGATGCTCAGCATCACAAAGCCTCCAAGAGCAAGAAAAAGTGTCACTACACGTGCGAGCTTTCGGGAGTTATTTTCTGATGCCCAGTATTCTCGTGCAAGCAAGCGAATTCTGATTTCATGATTTCTTAGAAGCATTTTTGTGTCTTGAGACCCTGACGTAATAGGGTCGCGAAAGTTCAACGGGTTGTTGCTTTCAATATATGATTTTATGTCAGTTCTGATGATGTGATCTTTGTCTCGACATTTAAGTTCAATTTCCTTGATATCGGTATGAGAAAAGTTGGAGACGACACGTTCGGAAAACTCTTGCATATCTCTTGATTGCTGAATGCAATTTGGCACTAAAACCCTAAACAGCACGTTTGAGCTAAAAACAAACAGACTTCCAAAGAACACGAGACGTAGTTTTGCCAGCCCGTCTAGAATAAAAGGCGACTCTTCAGAGTCTGATGCTCCGGCAAACAGACTGAGTGAAAAGTTTTCGATAATTGGGTCGCTGAACAGAATTAGATAGCCGACTAGCGGCACAATCCCAATCAACCTGCTGAGTTCATTGTCTGCAAAATGTGCGATGAAGTTCCACCGGAGCCAAATGGGGTCTTGTTTGGGCTCGCTCACAAATCCAGCTCTTCAACGAACCTTGCGTTCTCCTGAATGTACTGGAACCGTTTCTCCGGCTTTTTCCCCATCAAGCGTTCGACGAGGTCTCCGGTTTCGCCGGGTTCGTCCTCATCAATCGTGACGCGGATGAGCTTGCGGGTGGCTGGGTTCATGGTGGTTTCTTTGAGGTCTTTGGCGTCCATTTCACCAAGGCCTTTGAAGCGCGAAACATCGATCCGGCCCTTACCGCCAATCCCTTTGGCAAGGTGGGCGTCTTTTTCGGCCTCATCAATGCAATACACCCGCTTCGCGCCTTGGGTCAGGCGGAACAGTGGCGGGCAGGCAAGATAGAGGTGCCCTGTGTCGATCATCGGGCGCATTTGGGTGAAGAAGAACGTCATGAGGAGCGAGGCAATATGCGCGCCGTCCACATCCGCATCGGTCATGATGATGACCTTATCATAGCGTAGATCGTCCACGTTAAACTTGCTTCCCAACCCAACGCCAAGCGCTTGGCAGAGATCGTTGATTTCCGCGTTTGTCCCGATCTTATTCGAGGCCGCGCCAAGAACGTTGAGGATTTTACCGCGCAGGGGTAGGAGGGCTTGGGTCTTGCGATCCCGCGCCATTTTGGCAGAACCACCCGCAGAGTCCCCCTCCACGATAAACAGCTCCGTGCCTTCGCGGGAATTGGACGAGCAATCGGTCAATTTCCCCGGCAGCCGCAGTTTCTTGGTGGCGGATTTGCGCTGTGTTTCTTTTTCCTGACGTCGCCGCAGCCGCTCTTCGGCGCGCAGGACGAGGTAATCGAGAATCGCACCGGCGGCTTTCGTATCGTTGGCGAGCCAGTTGTCGAAATGATCCCGCACCGAGTTTTCGACCATTTTCTGTGCGGCTTCGGTAGAGAGCCTGTCTTTGGTTTGGCCAACGAATTGCGGATCGCGGATAAAGCAGGACACCAAAGCGCAGCCGCCTGTCATCAGGTCTTCGCGGGTGATCTGCGCGGCCTTTTTGTTGGAGACAAGTTCGCCATAGGCGCGGATGCCCTTCAGGATCGCGGCCCAGAAACCGGCCACATGGGTGCCGCCCTCGGGTGTTGGGACGGTGTTGGTATAGGACTGGATGAAGCCATCGCGGGCTGGGGTCCAGTTTATCGCCCACTCAACAGAGCCCGGAACGCCGAACTTCTCTTGGAAGCCAACTTTTCCGGCAAAGGGCGCATCAGCGTAAGTCGTTGATCCGCCGAGCGTTTCTGTGAGGTAATCTGCGAGGCCACCGGGGAAGTGGAATGTGGCTTCGGTGGGCGTGTCGCCGTCTTCAATGGCTGATTTCCAGCGGATTTCGACACCGGAGAATAGGTACGCCTTGGAGCGCGCCATTTGGAACAGGCGTTTGGGTTTGAACTTTTGACTGCCGAAGATTTCCGCATCTGGGTGGAAGGTCACGCTGGTGCCGCGTCGGTTGGGGGCGGCGCCGATCTTCTCAAGCGGTCCTTTGGGGATGCCGCGGGAGAATTCCATTGCGAAAAGTTCTTTGTTTTTAGCAACTTCGACGCGCAGGTAATCCGACAGCGCATTCACGACCGAAGAGCCAACACCGTGCAATCCGCCGGAGGTTTCATAGGCATCGCCGCCGAATTTTCCGCCCGCGTTTAGGGTGCAGAAGATGATTTCGAGCGCGGTTTTGCTTGGGTCTTTGGGGTGCGGATCAATTGGGATGCCGCGGCCGTTATCGCGGATGGTTACGGAGTAATCCGCGTGAAGCTCGACTTCGATGCGGGTGGCGTGTCCGGCGACGGCCTCGTCCATCGAGTTGTCAACAATTTCGGCCACGAGGTGATGGAAGGCGCGCTCATCGATGCCACCGATATACATACCGGGGCGGAGGCGGACGTGTTCCATATCTTCGAGCACCTGGATCGAGGAGGCGTCATAATCTTTTTCGATCTCGGATCCGGCAAGAAGGTCGTTGGCCATTGGCTGCTCGTTTGTTGGTTTTGGTTCGTTCTATTGTGACAGCAGGCGCCGTGGCAAGCAAGCGGCCACGGTTGAAATTCGACGCGTTTGGTGACGGTATTTGCTTGCGTCAGACCTGTGCGAGGGCGTTTTCAAGGTCGGCCCAAAGATCGCCCACGTCTTCGATGCCGACAGAGAGGCGCAGCAGGTTTTCGGGGATGCCGGTATGGGGCTCGATCGTGTGGCGATGCTCGACAAGGCTTTCAACACCACCAAGAGATGTTGCGCGGTGGAAAAGGCTGAGTTTGCCCGCAACGGCAAGAGCCTCACGCGCGCCACCTTTTACGCAAACAGAAAGCAGCCCACCAAATCCGCCGTTCATTTGCGACTTGGCAAGCTCATGGGCGGGGTGGCTTGGCAATCCGGGATAGAACACGCGTTCGACTTTCGGATGTGTCTCGAGTTTTTCCGCGAGAGTCAGGGCGGATTGCGACATGCGCTCGACACGAAGGGTCAAAGTCCGCATGCCCCGCAGAAGAAGCCACGCCTCGAAGGGTCCGATGACAGCGCCCGCATCATGGCGGTCTGTCTGGATTGTGCGCCAAAAATCGGCCTCGGCATCGGCGCAGGAGAGGACGCCGGCGAGCACGTCAGAATGGCCGTTGATCGCTTTGGTCGCGGAATGCATCACGACATCTGCGCCAAGGTCCAGCGGACGGCTTAGAACGGGCGTTGCCGCGGTGGAGTCGACCATCAGGAGGCCATTCGCGGCATGGGTTGCCGTGGCGATAGCGGTGATGTCGCTAATTTTGAGCCACGGATTTGACGGGGTTTCGATCATCACGAGGTCAGGTTTTTGGGCGGAAATCTGGGCTGTGAAGGCGTCTGTCTCGCTGGCGTCGGCCTCGTGGAGGGTTATCTCGCGACGAGCGCAGAAATCGCGAATCCATTTGGTCGCGCCCCAGTAAATGCCGGATTGAACAAGCACAGTTGCGCGGTTTGGCAGGCTTCGGAACATGGCGGCGATGGCGGCCATGCCGGAGGGGAATAGCAACGTGTCGGCGGCGTTTTCCAACTGTTTCAAAACGTCTTCTGCGGCGCGGGCGTTTTCGTTTTGATCGCGCAGATAGGTGTTTTGCGGGGCGACGAGGTCATAGTTTTCGTCACGTAGAAAGGTCGTCGCGGGATGGATCGCTGGCGTCACGCCACCTGTTGTTTGGTCTGTTTGGCCCGCGGCCTGCGCTGCGATTGTTGCGGGTTTTTGGTGATTTGCCATCTCTCTGCCTCCGGTTTGCGCGCCGGAGTATCGCAGAAAGATGGCCATGCACAAGGCGGCGCAAGTGCAGTGCGCCGCTACAGGTTTTGTTTAGAAAATGCCGTTACAGATAATCATGATCACGAGCGCAGCGAGCCAATACCCTGCATTAACGTTGCGGGAATAGGTGCTATGCCCCGCGAATGCGGCGTTTGCATAGCCCATGATGGTAAAGGCAACAGTCGCGAGGATAACCGTGAGGAGGAGGTTGGAGGCTGCTGTGACGGCAACAAACCAACTCATGAGAAAGAGCCCAAGGGCTTGGCTGATCATAGCGGCCGCGGGCATCTTATCGGCGCTGCCAAGGCTTACGCCAACGCCTTCGGCCCATTTCTCGCCAAAGAGTTTCGGGGAATACCAGAGCCACCCCACAAGGAAAGCTGCTACCGCGCCAACGATAACTGCAAGCCAACTAACATTTGTCGTCAATTCTGCCATGTCGTTTCCTTTCTTATTGTTCTGTCGCGGGGATATTTTGCGCTGATTTCCGTGAAACACCTAGAGATTTCGGGGTTTTGGGCCGTGTTCAGGAAAAACTGTTGCTGGGTTTGATGCACCTCAATGCAGGGTTTGCGCCTTGGGTGTAACGCTTTTCTTGACCAAGACAGCGAAGGAGAACGGGATGGCGACAGCAAATTCAAACACCAAGAAACCGGCCGGAAAAGCAACGACAAACACCGAAGACCGCGCGAATGGCGCGACTGAGGCGGCGCAGGCGGATGCGCTTGTTGATTCATTCGTGAATGTCGCCAATGGGCGGGATGCGGTCCGGCTTGCGTTTGAAACGGGCACCTATCCCTATGCCGAAAAGATGCGCGCCAAGGAGTATGAGGAGCAGAAAGCCCTGATCCAGATTGAGCTGTTGAAGGTGCAGAAGTGGGTCAAGGAAACAGGGCAGAAGTTTGTGTTCTTGTTTGAGGGGCGTGATGCTGCGGGGAAGGGCGGTACGATCAAACGGTTTATGGAGCACTTGAACCCGCGCGAGGCACGTGTCGTGGCGTTGAACAAGCCAACGGATGAGGAAAGAGGTCAGTGGTTCTTTCAGCGTTATATCCAGCATCTGCCGACGGCTGGCGAAATGGTGTTTTATGACCGCTCTTGGTACAACCGCGCGGGGGTCGAGCGGGTTATGGGCTTTTGCGAGCCGAACGAATACCTAGAGTTCATGCGGCAGACGCCCGAGTTAGAGCGCATGATCACCCGCAGCGGTATTCGATTGTACAAATACTGGTTCTCGGTGACGCGGGACGAACAGCAGCGCCGATTTGACTCGCGCAAGACCGATCCGCTCAAGCGCTGGAAGCTCTCTCCGATTGATGTGGCCAGCCTTGCGAAATGGGATGACTACACAGAGGCCAAAGAAGCGATGTTCTTTTATACAGACACCGCTGATGCGCCGTGGACCATCATCAAATCCAATGACAAGAAACGTGCGCGGCTGAACTGTATGTATCATTTCCTCAGCACGATCGACTATCCGGATAAGGACCACGCCGTTGCGAAAGCGCCAGACCCGCTGATTGTTGGTGGTGCGAACCATGTGATTCACGGATCGGACCATATCCTCGGGACGTCGCTTCACCCTGATCAGCGCAAGGTAAATCGCGGCTAAGTTGTTTTGCGATAGGTAAGAAATTGCCACAGTACAATGTGGTGATTGTCAAACTGCGAAATCGGGCGTAATCCGTATGGATGACTCAAGCCCTTTCATATCGCGGCCACCTAAAGGCCATTCTGTTGCTTGGCTTGCCGTTGATCGGCAGCCAACTGGCGCAGTTTGCCGTCCATATGACGGATACCATCATGCTTGGGTGGTATTCGGTCGAGTCCCTTGCTGCCGCTGTTTTGGCAACAGGGTTTGCGTTTATTCTGTTTATTCTCGGGTCTGGCTTTGCCTTTGCCGTTACACCTCTTGTTGCGACGGCGGATGCGCAGGGCGATACAACCGCGATCCGGCGCTATACGCGCATGGGGCTGTGGATCGGGCTGTTGTATTCAGCGGTCGTTATGACGCCGATGATATTTTCCGAACCCATTTTCCTCTGGATGGGGCAGGAGCCAGAGCTCGCGGAACTCGCGCAAAGGTATTTGCGGATTTCGGCGCCAGGCATGTTCATGGCGATCAGCGGCACCGTTATTCGGAGCTATCTGTCCGCGCTCGAACTGACGCGGCCCGTTCTATATGCCTCGCTTTGGGCGGTGGCGTTGAACATTGTCTTTAACTATCTGTTTATCTTCGGAAACTTCGGAGCACCTGAGCTCGGTATTCGCGGCGCGGCGATTGCTTCGCTGGCTGTGAACACGATGATGTTCGTATATTGGGCGGCCTATTCATTGCGCAAACTGCCTGAGCATGAGCTATTTGTGCGGTTTTGGCGGCCGGATTGGGATGCGTTCAAACAGGTTTTCCGATTGGGTTTGCCCATTGGCCTGACGAACCTCGCCGAGGTCGGTCTGTTCAATTTTGCCGCGATCATGGTGGGGTGGCTTGGCGCTATTCCATTGGCGGCGCATGGGATTGCTCTGCAATTGGGTGGGGCGGCGTTCATGGTGCATCTGGGCTTGTCTGCCGCGGCGACAATCCGTGCAGGGCGTGCGCTGGGCAATGGTGACGAAGAGCATCTGCGCCGTGGTGCCTATATGGCAACCGGTATGTCGGCGGCACTGTCGTTCATCGCGATGGCGGCATTCCTTCTGGTTCCACAGTTCCTGATCGGATTGTTCATCGATCCAGAAGATCCGCTGCGGCCCGAAATCATTGCAATGGGCACGGGCCTGTTGGTGTATGCCGCGATCTTCCAGCTTGCCGATAGCCTTCAGGTTATGGCGCTGGGCTTGCTGCGCGGCGTTCAAGATGCTCGCGTTCCCATGTGGATGGCAGGGATTTCTTATTGGGTGTTTGGCGCGCCTGCGAGCTATATCTGTGGCTTTGTGTTTGGTTGGGGCGCGGAAGGTGTCTGGATCGGTCTTGTGGTCGGCCTGAGCCTCGCAGCGGTCTTGCTGAACCTGCGGTTCTGGAAACGCTCAGTCAAAATCCACGAGTATCCTCCAACTAAATCGGTTGAGGCTCCGCCCGCAGTTTAACGCTCTAGTCGTCTTTTGCGCCGTCTGTTAGGCGCTCTGCCTTCCTGCGTACGAGAACCGCGCGCAGGTCGTGCATTGCCAAAAGCAGTGAATCTGTAACCTCTTCGAGCGCTTCAGGGCTGGCCTTGTTGGATTGTGCCCAGTGAGCGGTTCGGTTGAGTGTGTCAACGACGCGGTGAATCTCGTCTTTCTCGCGGGCGGCGAGCAACTCCTGCCGTGCGCGGAGCCAGTCAGAAATTTCGGTGGTCTCGTGCTCGGTGAGGCTGCGTCCACCATGCGGTTTGATTTCGCCGTTGCGGGTGTTCACAACGGCGATTTGCTGCATCTCGATCCGGCGTTGGCGGTTCTCGGTGTTGATCCGGAACACCGCCGCGCCATTGTCTCTGATGCGAAAATAGAGTTCCGGAAGTTCGTTCACCAATACTGCCCTTATGAAAGTGCCGCGCAGAAATTCTGGATGCGCGTGCAAGCCTCTTTGAGATTATCGTCTGAGGTAGCGTAGCTGACACGGAAGTTTGGCGAAAGGCCGAAGGCTGCGCCAAATACGACCGCAACACCAGTTTCTTCAAGCAGCGCGGTTGCGAATTGCTCGTCATTTTCGATCGTGGTGCCTGCTGGTGTCGTTTTGCCGAGGCAGCCGGAGATGTCTGGGTACACGTAGAAAGCGCCCTCCGGTTTGGGGCACGTGATGCCTTCGGCGGCGTTGAGCATCTCGACAACAAGGTTTCTGCGGCGCACGAAAATCTCGTTGTTGCTGGCAAGAAACTCCTGCGGCCCATTGAGCGCCTCAACCGCAGCCCATTGCGAAACCGAACAGGGGTTCGAGGTGCTTTGGCTCTGGATTTTGCGCATGGCGGCGATCAAAGGTTTTGGACCAGCCGCATAGCCGATCCGCCAGCCGGTCATCGCATAGGCTTTGGAAACGCCGTTACAGGTTAGCGTGCGTTCGTAAAGCGCAGGCTCAACCTCGGCAGGGGTAGCAAATTTGAAGTCGTCAAAAACGAGGTGCTCATACATGTCATCTGTCATCACCCAAACATGCGGGTGACGTAGAAGAACATCCGTCAAACCTTTGAGTTCGCTTGCGGAATAACCCGCACCAGTCGGGTTGCTTGGCGAGTTGAAGATCAGCCATTTGGTTTTGGGCGTAATCGCAGCTTCAAGCTGCTCCGGTGTCATTTTGAAGCCGGTTTCGATCCCTGCGGCCACGGGAACGGGAGTTCCGCCGGCGAGCAAAACCATATCGGGATAGGACACCCAATAAGGCGCGGGGATAATCACTTCATCGCCTGGGTTCAGCGTGGCCATGAGGGCGTTATAAAGGATTTGTTTTCCGCCGGTGCCGACAGTGACCTGATCCGGCGCATAGGAAAGTGCGTTGTCGCGTTCAAGCTTGGCGCAGATCGCCTGTTTTAGCTCGATAATACCATCAACCGATGTGTATTTCGTTTTGCCCGCGTTGATCGCGGCGATACCGGCTTCCTTGATGCTTTCAGGCGTGTCGAAATCCGGTTCCCCCGCGCCGAGGCCAATCACGTCTTTGCCTGCGGCCTTGAGATCAGCGGCAAGGTTGGATACCGCAATCGTTGGCGACGGTTTGACGCGCGATAAGGTCTTGGAAAGAAAGTCAGGGGATGTGCTAGACATGGGAGGCTCCGGTTTGTATCTGCCGGAACCATCTCATAGGCCGCAATGGCCCCTGCATCAAGTCGTTAAGGAGTCAAACGCCAATGGATATCCCCAAAGAGAGCCTAACGCCGGCGCCCGATGAAACCCGAGAAAACCGGATCAAGCGCCTGAAAATGCGCAGCTGGCGGCGTGGCACCAAGGAAATGGACATGATTCTCGGCCCGTTTTCTGACACCGAAATCGACAGCATGAGTGACACAGAACTTGATCTTTACGATGCGCTTTTGTGGGAAAATGATCAGGAACTCTATACTTGGGTGAATGGGTCTGTTGATGCGCCAGAGAAATATAACCAAATGATTTCAGTAATTTACAAGCATAAACTGTCAAAATAGCTGAAAATTTATTGCTAGATGTCTTGGGTTTAACCGAATGTTTGGGATTTCCCGCGAATGTCGTTTCCGACGGCTACATGCGGAGAAATTAATGAGTATACATTCAAATCTGGCCCTTCCTGCTGCGCAAGGTTTTATGACCAGCTATCTGGAGGGGCTCGCACTCGTGGAGCGACTTCATCGTTTGCTTCTGGATGTAATTAAGGATGAGTTCGAGCGTGTAGGCGTCCTCGAAATTAATGCGGTGCAGGCGCTTTTGCTGTTCAATATCGGCGAGAACGAAGTAACCGCGGGTGAGCTCAAGTCTCGCGGCTATTATCAGGGATCGAACGTTTCCTATAACCTTAAGAAACTCGTCGAGATGGGCTATATGCACCATCAACGCTGTGAGGTGGATCGGCGCTCTGTGCGCGTTCGTCTAACCGAAAAGGGCCGCAATATCCGCGACGTGGTGAATGAACTCTTCCTGCGCCATGCCGATGGATTGGAATCGAAGGGTGTCTTGGGGCCTGATGGAATGGATGAGATCAATACATCGCTTCGTCGGGTCGAGCGGTATTGGACGGATCAAATCCGATATATTTACTAGGCTGTGAGTTGATGAACTGGCCCCACTCCCTGCGGAGCCAGTTCAAGGCCTTACCAGTGGCCCGTGTTTTCCATGCTGGCCCAAGGCTCTGCAGGGGCAAGTGATTCACCCTTTTGCAGCAACTCGATCGAGATGTTGTCGGGCGAACGGACGAAGGCCATATGGCCATCACGCGGCGGACGATTGATTGTGACGCCAGCATCCTGAAGCTTTTGACATAGCGCGTAAATGTCATCGACTTCATAGGCGAGATGCCCGAAGTGACGGCTATCGCTTGGCAGCTCATCATCGCCGTCCCAGTTGTAGGTAAGCTCGATAGGCGCTTCTTCCTGACCCTCGGGTGCCATAAAGATCAGCGAGAATCTCCCGCCTTCGCTGTCATGGCGTTTGGTTTCCTTGAGCCCGAGCAGCTCGTAGAAAGCCATCGATTTTTCGAGGTCTTTTACTCGAACCATTGTGTGTAGATACTTCAATCCCATCGCAGGGTCCTCCTATTTTGGCCCCACAATGCCAGCTAAGTGAGTGAGCGCAAGACCTTGGCCTTAAAATTCGTCGTGATACCGTATTTAGCGTTTATTTTCGACCGTCATCGCAGATATAGTGGGCGGCGAGTCGGTGCAAAGCGCACGGTTAGATTGCTGCAAAACCGACATTGCCATGACCAAGAGGATCGAACATGCCGCTAAGCCCAGAACAACTTGCCGAAATCGAGGCCCTTCGCGGCAATCCACAGCCGACGCTTCGCGCAGTTGCCCCGGGCATGGAGAAACACCTCTATACGGCGCAGGAAGTTCTGGATCATGGGTTTGTTCGGGTTGTGGATTACATGGGCGACGATGCCGCGATCTGTCAGGCCGCGCGTGTTTCCTATGGCAAAGGCACGAAATCTGTACAGAACGACGCGGGCCTGATCCGCTATTTGATGCGCCATTGGCACAGCACGCCGTTCGAGATGTGCGAAGTTAAGCTTCACGTTAAGCTTCCGGTCTTCGTTGCGCGCCAGTGGATCCGTCACCGGACGGCCAACGTCAATGAATATTCCGCACGGTACTCGATCCTTGATCGTGAGTTTTACATCCCCGCTCCAGAGAACCTCGCGGCACAATCCACGATTAACAATCAAGGCCGCGGTGAAACTCTTTCAGGCGAAGAGGCGGCGCGTGTGCTGGATATTCTGAAGTCCGATGCGAACCGTGCGTATGACCATTATGAATCCATGATGTCGGACGAAGGCCAGCAAGGATTGGCGCGTGAATTGGCGCGGATGAACCTGCCGAGCAACATTTACACGCAATGGTATTGGAAGGTTGATCTCCACAATCTGTTCCACTTCCTGCGACTTCGGGCAGATAGTCATGCGCAATACGAGATCCGTGTTTACGCGGATGCAATTGCCAATGTCGTTAAGGACTGGGTGCCAGCTGCGTATGGCGCGTTCGAAGATTACCGCATGGGCGGCGCGAACCTGAGCGCGCAAGCGCTCGATATTGTGCGCCGCAAGCTGGCTGGCGAAACTGTGACGCAGGAAAACTCCGGTATGAGCGCGCGCGAATGGCGCGAGCTCGTTGACATTCTAGAGGGATAAAAGCGAACTGGCCGCGATCACATGGTGGCCAGTTTTGCAGCAACGGCGAGGCCGAGGCGGGTGTGCATTTCTGCTCCATAGTGGACGCCATCTATGGGGCTGACGTCTACAAATTTTCCGCCATCAAGGAACTCAATGCCCTTGGCTGAGGCAAGGTCTTGCAAAAGTGGCGTCAGCGCACGGGATTTTGGCTCGGCATCCCTGAATTTTTCCTTAAGGAATCCGGTCTCGCGCACAGGGGGCGGCGCGATCAGCAAAATCTTAAACCCGCTGTGCCGTTTCTGAATGTCTTCGCTTAGCGCGTAATCGACAAGACCTTCGATATGGCTTGCCACTGTCTTTGCGTCTAGTCCAAACGCGGTTTTTACATCGTTTGTACCAAGCATCAGCGTCATGACATCAAGCGGACCGTGGCTATTCAGCGCAATCGCAAGCCCGAGTCGGCCATCCATATGAGCGCCCATGTCTGGATCGGGGGTTGCAGCCGTTCGGCCGGGCAATCCTTCTTCAATCAGATCACACCCCAGTTCCGCCTGAACGATACCGGTCCAACGCTCTTCAGGTGCGAGGCGTTCATAGATGTCGTCGGCAAACTTCGGCAGGGTTCCGTGTGTGTTGCTGTCGCCGAATGTCAGTAGTCGAGTCATGCTTCCCCCATGTTTTCGCGCTATAAGATCATAGTTTACATACAAAAACACCCCGCAGAAAACTGCGAGGTGTTCATCGTCCGGCCTAAGAAAGGCGCGAAAACTTGCTTAGTCAACCAATGCGAGGTCACCAGCAGAGGCGCGACCGTCGCGACCTTCTTGCAGTTCGTACTCGATCTTTTGGTTGTCGGCGAGGCCAGTCAGACCAGCGCGCTCAACAGCAGAGATGTGTACAAATACATCAGAGCCGCCTGCGTCAGGTGCGATAAAGCCGAAGCCTTTAGTAGTGTTAAACCATTTTACGGTGCCAGTAGCCATCCCGTTTCTCCTTTGTCTTGCCGCCCACAGTATGTGGCAGCTTGGTGATCAGCCCTTGTTTAGTAATCGTTCCGGCTGCTTGTTTAGAGAAGGCGGGTAGATAAAGTCTGTCGTCACAAAAGCCGTATGAGGTGTTTTTACTGTCTTAGCAAGTATTTCCTTTGCATCAGGCAGAAAAACGCTGGGGCACAATATTCCCCAGATACGCAAAAACGGCCCGAAAGCTCAGGCCGTTTCAAATAAACGCGGCGGATTATCCGACCGCCTTGAGGTTGCCAGCGGACTCGCGTCCGTCGCGTCCAGCAACGAGTTCATATTCGATTTTCTGGTTGTCGGCGAGACCGGTCATGCCGGCTTGTTCTACTGCGGAAATGTGGACAAATACATCAGATCCGCCTGCATCAGGCGCAATAAAGCCATAACCTTTAGTTGTGTTAAACCATTTGACGGTGCCAGTGGCCATCCGTTTTACTCCCTGTTAGTTATCTTACCCAATCGCGGAATTGCGGCGGGCCGTGCAGCCAGGTCTTTAACTGTTCCGGCTGCCCCGAAAGCAAGGAGCGGACGTCTTGAGATCTGTGAACACGCATAAATCGTTAGCGGTAAATGACAAAAAGGCAAGAAAAAATCCTTACTTCCGGTTGTGGCAGGGGTATAGAAGCGAGGTGTAACAGGGGAATGACATGCGATTTTGGGGTCTGAAAAACTGCGATACATGCCGCCGAGCGGCAAAGGAATTGGAGGCCGCAGGCTATGATCTTGAGCGTGTTGATGTGCGTTCGGACGGCGTTGAGCGCGGCGATCTTGAACGGTTTTTCGAGGCGTTTGGTGATGCTTTGGTAAATCGCCGCTCAACCACATGGCGAGCGCTGGATGACGCCGAGCGTGCTGGTGATGCGATTGATCTCTTGATCGCGCACCCAACATTGATGAAGCGCCCCGTGATTGAACACGATGGGGCGCTTTATCTTGGATATGGTGCTGACGTTAGGTCAGTCTTGATTGGATAAATTGCTTCTAGTCGATTGAAATTTATATATTTTATCTTGACTATCGCACAATTCCGGTTTTGTTTGCCAGCAAGCGATCTAGCGAAATTGGCCCTGCGCCTTTCAGAACAAGAATGACGAGAGTCGTGATCCAGAACAGGCGTTGATCCATGATGACGCCATCGCTGGCGCGGTCAAACCATGCGCCGTATTGGGTTGCGCCGTGGCCGTAAATATCGGTCAGACTCTGTACAATCACAAAGCCGATCATCCCAACTGCTGCCAAGCGCGTAAACAATCCCAACAGGATAAGTGCGGGAAGGATGAACTCTGCGTACATGCCTGCCATGACCACGAGCCAATGGAATACGCCAAGCTGTGATGTGTCGTAATTTACGGCCTCAAAAGTTTTGGGAAAAATTTGAGCATATGCACCCGTTGAAGGCGATAAAAAGCCTAAAAATCCATCACCTAGCTTGGTCATGGCCGATCCCCAAAAGTAAAAAAGCAGGGTTGCGGCGAAGGTGAAACGGGCGAGAGTCGGCAAAAGCCAATCGCCCGCGAGCCGCTCAATGAATGAAAATACGCCGTTATAGAGGTTAACGATCATGGACATGTCAGGTCTCCTTTGGCGATGAGATTTTGGTTATTGCGGCCCCTGCGAGGAGAAGGCCGAGCGTGCGCGAGAGATCAAAGCCCGCGTCGAGGTTGGCGGCGGCTTCGAGCGCGGTTGCAAATGTCTTGTCTTCGCTAAGCGCTGTTAGGAATGCGGCTTCGGCGTCGGTGATCCGGTGGACTTCTGGATCAAACTCCGGCCGAATGATTAGAACATTTTGCGCACCTGAAAGGTTTGTTGGCTGTGTATCTGTTGTGTTGGCCACGTAAATCGCATGGATCGGCCAATTTGACGTCATGACTTTTAGAGACGGTGCCAAGGTCAGGCGGCTTTGCATCAACACGTCTGGAGGCAAGTTTTGCAAGTCTTCCGGTGAAATCGGCGTGGTGTCCGCCGCGTGGTAGCTTTTGCGGATTGCTAGTTCGAGGCGGGCCACATCGGCCAGATACGGATAGGCCGCCACAGGCTCAAACCCTTCAAGGAAAGCGGGCATATCCTCGCCATAGTGCATCATCAACGGTGAACGCGGCGGGAACTGCCGCAGGTGAACTCCGGCAAGCGCCTTGAAGAACTCGTCGCCAAGCAACTTGTGGATAACCGGATAGGCGACGATCAACGCTTCGGTTAGGGAAACGGCGACGTTGTTGCGATATACCGCAAAGCGCTTGTCGGCCACATTGTTTTGCGGATCAACGAGGCCCGACGGGGTCGCGCGATCCGGATCAAGCAGCGCGGCGATAAACTCGGATTGTGTGACAGCCTCAGTCATACGGTTGCCGTTTGCAAAACCTGCGTGGCGCGCGCCGCTTCGCTTGCGAGCGTTTGCCATTCGGGAACGTCATTGTCCCATTCGATCAGGCTCGGCTTTATGCCGCCGCGTTTGATTGTATAGCGGTACATTTCCCAAACGGGCTCTGCAACGGGGGTGCCGTGACTGTCGATCAGGAGTGGGTCACCGTTTTCATCTGTGTCTTCTTCGTGACCGGCAAGATGAATCTCCGAAACCAGATCAAGCGGGAAAGCGTCGATGTAACTATAGGGATCGGTTTTTTGGTTGGTGGCGGAGATGAAGACGTTGTTCACGTCAAAAAGGAGGCCACACCCCGTTCTGGCCGCGGTCTCGCGCAGAAACTCTGTTTCCGGAATTTGGGTTTCAGCGAAATTAAGATAGGCGGACGGGTTTTCGAGCAGCATCCGACGGCCAACATGCTCCTGAACATGGTCAATATGTTCGCAAATTCGGGCAAGGGTTTCTTCGGTATAGGGCAGGGGAAGTAGATCGTTCATGAACCCCATATCGTGGGTAGACCATGCAAGATGCTCGGAGAAACTCGCGGGCTGAAGCCAGTCGATCAGGTGTTTCAAACGGTCAAGATGGTCGCGATCAAGCGGCCCTTCGCCGCCAATAGAAAGGCCCACGCCGTGAACTGAAATCGGAAAGCGTTCGGAGAGGGCGCGGAGTTGCGCGATTGGGCGTCCGCCATCTCCCATGTAGTTCTCGGCATGAATTTCGAGCCACTCAACAGGGCTCGCGTCATTCATAATTTCGGAGAAATGCTGCGGTTTATACCCAACACCAGCGCTGTCGGGCAGGCGGTCAAAACGGTGCGGGGAAACATCAAGCATGTTGATCTCCTGAGTATTTATTACATTTGTCAGTTGTTTGACGGAGAAATCAAGAAGTTGCGCCTCGCCCTGTGTGCAAGCGAGGCGCGGTTGTCTTATGCAGGAAGGTCGCGATCAAGCGCTTCGAGGGAGCCCATGCGGCCGCCTTCTACTTCCATTGTTGTGCATGTACCAGCAGCAACGAGTTTCCATGCGTTGCCTTGGTAATCGACAGTGGATGTGCCTGCACATGTTGTGCCTGGGCCAGCGGCACAGTCGTTTTCACCTGCGAGGGAGACACCGAAGCATTTTTCTTTTTCGCCATCCGCGGCGGCGGGGCCTGTTGTGTGGGCCGCAAGAGCAGCAGCGACAGCACCAGCAACGGCAAGATTTTTCACAGTGTTGGACATCGGGATATTTCCTTTTTTTCAATAAAAGACTGTCACGCCAAAAGCGCGATGTCCAAACTCTAGGCGAGGGGGGCGTTAACAGGCCACTCACATCGGCGTTAATCACGGGCGCGTTAGGGAATGGGATCGTTTGTTAGCAAATGTGTCAGGCGCGGTTGAGAAGGATTCCGTCAGAAATGCTATTAAAAACAACGTTTCTGGCGCGTGGCCGCGGCTTGGGGCGGTTTGAATTGTTACTGTTCCAAATGCATTCTGCACACAGATTGTAACAATTAAACGCAACAGTTCACAAATTCCGTCGCAAGTTTTTTGCAATTATTTCAAAAATGAAAAGGGGCGCGCAATCAATTGCACGCCCCATTTATAGATTTCTGCGGAATTCAGGAGTCGCGCAGGTCTGGTGGCGTTGCGTCGAGCGCCAGTTCTTCTTTGATCTCGTCAAATGGCACAACCGTTGTCCGCTTCTCTCCGAGACGTCGGAGGGTGACGGTCCGGTCTTCAACTTCCTTCATGCCAACCGCAAGGATGACTGGAACTTTACCAAGGCTATGTTCACGAACCTTGTAGTTGATCTTCTCGTTGCGGATATCGGCTTCGGCGCGCACACCCAGACGGCGTAGGTCGGCGACAACTTCGTCGACGAAATCATTGGCGTCTGACACAATCGATGCCACCACAACCTGACGCGGCGCGAGCCAGAACGGCAGCTTGCCTGCGTGCTCTTCGATCAGAATGCCGATGAACCGTTCGAAGCTGCCCAAAGTTGCGCGGTGCAGCATGACGGGTGTGTGCTTTTCGCCATCTTCGCCAATGTAGGTTGCACCAAGGCGTTCGGGGATGATGAAATCTACCTGCAGGGTTCCGCACTGCCAATCGCGTCCGATTGCGTCGGTCAGCACAAACTCCAGTTTCGGGCCATAGAATGCGCCTTCACCAGGGTTGAGGTCATATTCACAGCCCGCCGCGTCACAGGCTTCTTTTAGCAAGCGGTCGGCCTTGTCCCACTGTGAATCTGTTCCAGCGCGGGTTTCAGGGCGGTCCGAGAATTTAACCTTGAAACTTTCGAACCCAAGATCACGATAGATATTGGCCAAGAAGGTCAGGAACCGCTTGGTTTCGGCTTCGATTTGGTTCTCGGTGCAGAAGATATGCGCGTCGTCCTGAGTAAACCCACGAACCCGCATGATGCCATGCAGGGCTCCAGAGGGCTCATACCGGTTGCACGACCCGAATTCCGCCATGCGCAGCGGCAAGTCGCGATAGGATTTCAGGCCCTGCTTGAAAATTTCAACATGGCAAGGGCAGTTCATCGGTTTAAGCGCGTTAACGGCCTTTTCCCGAGCGTGCTCTTCGTCAACTTCGACGATGAACATGTTTTCTTGGTATTTTTCCCAGTGGCCGGATGCTTCCCAAAGCTTGCGGTCGACAACCTGCGGCGTGTTCACTTCAACATAGCCGCCGCGCTTTTGCTGGCGACGCATGTAATCTTGAAGCTGGGTGTAAATTGTCCAGCCGTTTGGATGCCAGAAGATCTGTCCGGGGGCTTCTTCCTGCATGTGGAAAAGGTCCATCTCGCGGCCAAGTTTTCGGTGGTCGCGTTTAGCGGCTTCTTCGAGCATGTGGAGGTGCTTCTTCAGGCCGTCTTTGTTTTGGAAGGCCACACCGTAAATCCGCTGGAGCATCGCGCGGTCACTATCGCCGCGCCAATAGGCACCCGCAATTGACATCAGCTTGAATGCATCGCCCGGAACTTGGCCGGTGTGCTGCAAATGCGGTCCACGGCACAAATCTTGCCAGTCGCCGTGCCAGTACATGCGCAGCGGCTCGTCACCTGGAATGGATTCGATGAGCTCGACTTTATAGGGCTCATTGTTGGCCTCATAGAACGCCACCGCGCGGTCACGTTCCCAGATTTCGGTGGTCACGGGCTCGCGCTTGTTGATGATCTCTTTCATCTTCTTCTCGATGACCTCTAGGTCTTCGGGAGTGAAAGGTTCTTTGCGGTCAAAATCGTAGTACCAGCCGTTTTTGATCACGGGGCCGATTGTGACTTTTACATCGGGCCAAATTTCCTGCACGGCGCGGGCCATGATGTGCGCGCAATCGTGGCGGATAAGCTCGAGCGCCTGATCCGCGTCTTTCATCGTATGGAGCGCGATGGACGAGTCTTCGGTGATTGGCCACTGAAGATCCCAATGCGCGCCGTTAACGGTTGCGGAGATTGCCTTTTTGGCAAGCGAATTAGAAATGCTCGCAGCAACTTCAGCAGGGGTTACGCCTGCGTCGTATTCACGGATATTGCCATCGGGAAGGGTGAGTGCGATCTGGGCCATGAGAGCCTCCTCGTCAGTTTGGCGCCTACGAAACGCCCGGTTGCGGGTTTGGTTTGGCGCCTTTTGCCGCGCGCAGAAGGCAAAGTCAACGGCCAGTGGGCGGGTTCATGGAAATTCGCAAGACCGGCGCAAGGTTGCGCTTGAAACGGGCGGGGGAAGTGGCCACCATCACAAGAAACAACCACCCAGAGGATACCATGAGCACACCGAATTTCTTGAAGACCTCAACTGGCCGAAGCATTGCATATCACAAAACAGAGGGCGAGGGGCCCGGGGTCGTGTTTCTTGGCGGCTTCAAGTCTGACATGCAGGGGACCAAAGCCGTCTACCTTGAGGAATGGGCCAAGACGAACGGGCGCGCGTTTCTTAGGTTTGATTATTCGGGGCATGGTGAAAGCTCTGGTGAATTTACCGACGGCGCGATTGGCGAGTGGGCTGCCGATGCAATGGAAGCGATTGAAGAACTGACCGAAGGGCCGCAGGTTTTGGTGGGCTCGTCGATGGGGGGCTGGATATCGCTGCTCGTAGCGCGGAACATGCCAGAAAAACTCGCAGGCTTGGTCGGGATCGCTGCGGCTCCTGATTTCACCGAGGACGGCTTTTGGAATGGTTTCACTGACGCGCAGAAAGAAGAGCTTGCGCGTGACGGGCAGGTTGCCTTGCCGAGTGACTATGATGATGGCCCCTATATCATCACTGAAAAACTGATCGCAGAAGGGCGCGATCAGCTTGTGCTGCGCTCACCACTTTCCTTGCCATTTCCGGTTCGGTTTTTACAAGGGACCGCTGATGAGGATGTCTCGGTCGCGACGGCTGTGCAATTGTTAGAGCACGCCGAGGGGGATGACATGCGCCTGACATTGGTTAAGGGGGCGGATCATAGATTTTCAACACCGGAATGTTTGAATTTGATAAGCAAAACCGTTGAAAAAGTGCTCGCTCGGGCGAAAAATGTTTAAAATTTGCAAGTCCGTTTCAGAGCAAAGGAGAGTGTTGATTGAGCAAAACTCCAGCGTTTGAACCCGTTGACCTCGCGGTTTCCTTCGACGAAACCGAGCTACACAATGGTGTTGAGCCGTATCTCGCACGCACTGAAGGCGCGGTTGATGGAGTGTTGGACGGCATTCGAAAACGCGTGGTCTGGGCAGGCGCGGCAGAGACTAAAACACCGGTTTCTGTGGTCTATATTCACGGGTTCTCGGCGACATCAGAAGAGATCCGTCCGGTCCCTGATAGAGTCGCGGAGGAACTGGGTGCGAACCTATATTTCACGCGGCTCAAAGGTCATGGACAGGGTGGCCCCGCGATGAGCACAGCTGCGGCGCGAGATTGGGTTCACGATACAGCCGAGGCGATGGCGATCGGGCGGGCCATTGGAGAGCGGGTGCTGGTCATTTCTGTATCAACGGGCGGTACGCTTTCGGCCGTTGCGGCGGCGGATACAAAGATGTCAGAGCGGGTTGCTGGAATGGCATTTGTGGCGCCGAATTTCGGGGTGAAACACCCCGTTGCCGCACTGCTGACTTGGCCGTGGTCGCGGATTTGGGGGCCGAGATTGTTTGGGAAGACAACCGGCTTCATCCCTGCAAACGAGGGTCACGAAACCTATTGGACCGCGCAATACGACAGCGTGGCGGTCCTGCCGATGTTGGCGCTTGTACGCAGTGTTTCGAAGCTTGATTTTGCGTCTATCCGTATTCCTGCGCTATTCTATTTTTCGCCTGACGACCGGATTGTTCGCCCCAAACGAACAGAGCGCGTTGCGGGGTTGTGGGGTGGCAAAAAGACGGTCGAACGGATCAGTGGCAGCACCGTTGATGATCCGGATAACCATGTCATTGCGGGCGATATTATGAGCCCGTCAAACACTGAGCATTGCATTAAGTCCATTTTGAAATGGGCGAAAACTCTTGATTTGAAAAGGTGAATTATGGACCAACGCATTAGCTTGATTACGCTTGCTGTGAATGACGTGGCGACTTCGGCGGCGTTCTACGAAGGGATAGGCTGGCAGCGCGTCGAAACAGAGGACGGCGTGGTTGCGTTCGATCTGATCGGGCAGACGCTCGGCCTTTATCCGCGAGAGATGTTGGCCAAGGACCTAGGGATGGAAGCCCATGAAATCGGCGGGTTTTCAGGTGTTACGCTTGGCTACAATGTGCGCGAGAAAGATGAGGTTGCGCCGCTGCTTGAGCGGGCCAAGGCCAGCGGGGGGCGTATTGTTAAGCCCGCGCAGGATGTGTTTTGGGGCGGTCATCACGGCTATTTCGCCGATCCTGACGGGCATATTTGGGAAGTCGCCCACAACCCGTTTTCGCCGCTTGGCAAAGACGGCGCGTTCCAGTGGAACGGGGCAGGGTAATGCGCAAACCGGCCAGCATGCGCGGGCTTGAAACTCTCGGGCGTGTTCGGCTGTCCAAATATTTTTATATGCGTGATTTCCTGATGTCAGAGATCGGGATAATCCACGGCATACCTAATATTCCAGACCATCCCGTTCTGGCGATCGAGGCTGGATCAAACCTGTGCCAAAACCTGCTTGATCCGCTTCAGGAAACATTCGGTGCGGTGGCTGTTCGTTCAGGCTATCGGGCGCCGGCGCTCAATGAATTTGGTAATCGCAACGGGTTAAACTGCGCATCAAACGAGGCGGATCAGGGCGGGCATATCTGGGATTGTCGCGATGGGCGCGGCGCTCTTGGGGCGTGCGCGAGCATAGTTATCCCATGGTTCGCCGACAGGTACGAGGCGGGGCGGCACTGGCACGATCTTGCGTGGTGGATCCACGACCATCTTCCGTACTCTGAGCTTCGGTTTTTCCCAAATCTGTGTGCGTTCAACCTGCACTGGAGCGAGATGCCCAAACGTGAAATTCGTGGTTGGATTGGTGGAAACTCTGTGCTGCTACGCCAAGGCGAGGAGCCAGCCGAGCCCGCCGAAACCCGCGCAAAACGTTACGCGGATTTTCCGGTGTTTCGAGGTTTGGATTTACCCTGAGATTTGGCTGTGGTTTTCGGCTTTGCCTTAGCCGGTGCCTTTTTCTCTGGTGCGAGTTCTGCTTTTATTGGCGTAACATTACTCTTGGCTTTCTCAGGAGCGGCTTTCTTTGGCTGCTCTGCGTTCGCGTCAATGAAGTCGAGCACCAAGGGGCGGATATTGTTACGCCAGCTTTTCCCAGCGAAAATTCCGTAGTGGCCAGCGCCTTGCTCAAGATGGCTTGCTTTTTTGCTGTCGGGCAGTCCGGTTAGCAAATCCAGCGCGGCCACACATTGGCCGGGTGCAGAGATATCATCCTTGGAGCCTTCAACGGTTTTAACCGCAACCGAGGTGATTGCCGAAATATCGACCTTTTTGCCATTCACAACAAATGCATTCCGCGCGATTTCGCCACCTTTGAAGATGCGCTCGACCGTGGAGAGATAAAACTCGGCGGTCATATCCATCACAGCAAGGTACTCGTCATAGAAGCGGTTGTGCGGATCATGGTCGGCGGCTTCGCCTTTGGTCACGCGCAGGATTTGATCCTGAAACGCTTTGGAGTGTCGCTCGCCGTTCATCGACATGAAGGATGCAAGCTGCAATAGGCCGGGGTACACCATGCGCCCGACGCCTTTGTATTTGAAGCCAACGCGTTGGATTGCGGTCTCTTCAAGTTGGCCCATTGTGATGCGGCGGCCAAAATCGGTAACGTCGGTTGCGGCAGCGTCCGGATCAATCGGTCCACCAATGAGCGTAAGTGTGCGAGGTTGTGCTTTCGGGTCCTCAGCGGCGAGATAGGCCGTTGCGGCCAAAGCAAGCGGGGCGGGTTGGCAAACGGCGATGACGTTGGTGTCTGGGCCGAGCTCGCGCATGAAATCGACCAGATAGAGCGTGTAATCCTCAATGTCGAACTTGCCTGCGGAAACCGGAATGTCGCGCGCGTTGTGCCAATCGGTGATGTAAACCTCTGCATCAGGCAGAAGCGAGGCTACGGTCGAGCGCAGCAGAGTTGCATAGTGGCCCGACATCGGAGCAACCAGCATGACCTTGCGCTTTTTCTCTGGGCGGCCTTGGACGTGGAAGCGGATCAGATCGCCAAACGGGCGCTCGACAACCGGCTCCACTGAAACGATATGGTCGCGGCCATCTTCTGACGGGATCGAATGAATGCCCCAATCCGGTTTGGCGACCATGCGGGCGAAACTGCGTTCCGTAACTTCGCCCCACGCGGCGACCCATTGCACCATCGGGTTGGGCGATAGCGCTAACCCAGGGTAGGAAGCAAATGCCTTGGCAGACGCGCCGAGCCATTGGTTGGTGTTGCGCATCGTCTCCATCAGGTCGTAAGTGGCCATATACCGCATGTTTCGATCCTTCACAGGCGGGATTATCCCCGCTAACTTGATTACAGACGTTGAGAAATCTGTTATGCTGCACTTGCAGAAAGATTAGGGTAGAAAGTTTTCAATGACAACTGATCAAAGCGACGGAAGCAAAAAACCTTCGGATATTGAGGGTGACGTTGGGTCATCCCGGTTGAGCGAGAACCTCGCCAAACTGGAGGTGCTTTCGGCGCGTCTTGTGGCCGCAATGTCCAAGAAACGCACGGTTGATCCGAGTTTGCAGGGCCCAAGCGGTGATTTGTTTATGAAGGCGGCTGCGGCCTATATGGCCGAGATGATGAACAACCCCTCAAAAATCGTGGAACATCAGGTTGCATACTGGGGAAAGTCGCTCAAACACTATGTCGAAGCACAGCAAGTTCTAAAAGAAGGGCAGCTTGTTGCTCCCCCTGATTCTACGCCAAAGGACCGCCGCTTCTCCAATCCGATGTGGGAAACGCACCCATATTTCAATTATATCAAGCAACAGTATCTAATGAGCAGCGAGGCCATTTCGCAGGCCATCGAGGATATGGAGGGGCTGGACCCGTCCGACAAAAAGCGTGTGGAGTATTTCAGCCGCCAGATCGTCGATATGTTCGCTCCCAATAACTACCTCGCCACCAACCCCGAAGCGCTGGCCAAGGCCGCCGAGACCGAGGGGCAATCGCTGGTCGACGGGCTCGAGAACCTCGTGCGCGATATCGAAGCCAACGATGGCGAGCTTTTGGTGACCCTTGCGGATAAGAACGCATTCAAGGTTGGCGAGAACCTCGGAACGAGTGAAGGCAAGGTTGTTTTCCGCAACCATATGTTCGAACTTATCCAATATGCGCCAAAAACCGAAACGGTGCATAAAACGCCGCTGGTTATCTTTCCGCCGTGGATCAACAAATTCTATATTCTCGACCTCAAGGAAAAGAACAGCCTGATCAACTGGATTGTGGAGCAGGGCTTTACGCTCTTTGTCGTGAGCTGGGTGAACCCCAATGCCTCTTATGCCGACGTCGGGATGGAGGACTACATTAAGAGCGGTTATCTGACCGCGATTAACGAGGTCAAAGCGATCACCAAAGAGGAGAAGGTTAATGTTGTCGGCTATTGCATTGCCGGAACGACACTTGGCCTGACCCTCGCGCATATGAAGAAGATCGGCGATAAATCCGTCAACTCCGCAACCTTCTTTACCACGCTCACTGATTTCTCTGATCAAGGGGAGGTTGGCGTATTTCTTGATGAGGGGTTCGTTGGCGGGATTGAGCGCGAAGTTAAGAACAAGGGCGTATTGGACTCCTTCTTTATGTCGCGGACATTCTCTTATTTGCGGTCCAACGACCTTATCTATGGCCCCGCGATCCGCAGCTATATGATGGGAGAGGCGCCTCCTGCCTTTGATCTCCTGTATTGGAACGGTGACGGTACCAACCTTCCGGGGCGCATGACCGTCGAGTATTTGCGCAACCTGTGCCAAGACAATCACTTTGCACAAGGCATCTATGAGTTTGAGGGCGAGAAACTGTCGCTCAAGGATATCACCGTGCCTATGTGCGCGATTGCCTGCGAGACAGATCACATCGCGGCGTGGAAAACCTCTTATCACGGGGTTAAGCAATTCGGCAGCCGCTCCAAAACCTTTATCCTCTCGGAAAGCGGCCATATCGCGGGGATCGTGAATCCGCCGAGCAAAAAGAAATACGGTCACTACACCAACGAAGACATGAAACTGGAGAGTGACGCATGGAAAGAAGGCGCCGAATTTCACGAGGGGTCGTGGTGGCCGCGCTGGGGTGAATGGCTCGCGAAGCGGTCTGGAAAGCAGATTCCAGCACGTATTCCTGGTGATTCGAGCCATCCGGCGCTCTGTGATGCGCCCGGAACTTATGTTTTGTCTGTCATAAGGTCCTGATAAATAAGGGTTATCAATATTTTTGCTGCGCTGCAGCACAAAAATCCTTGAAATGCTGCGCTGCAACATGCATATTGTTTGCACACGCAGAATTTCAGCGGGGCCCATCCCGCACTAAGGAGTAAATGACATGACCAAGGCACAAGATTTCACAAAGATCATGCAAGACATGGTCGGCGCATTTCCAGTAGACACAAAAGCTGTCGAAGACGCATTCAAAACATCTGCCGCTCTGAGCGACAAGATGTCTAAAGTTGCTCTTGATGCAGCAGAGAAATCCAGCGAGATCTCTGCGAAATGGACAAAAGAAACTCTGACCAAACTCGGTTCGGTTTCCGCTGCAAAAACAGAGCCTGCTGACTACAGCAAAGCCCTGACAGATTTTGCTTCGTCCTCTGCTGAGATGGCTGCCGAAAACCTCGCAGCATTCGCAGAAGTTGCGAAAAAAGTTCAAGCCGAAACAGTTGAGCTGATGCTCGCTGCTGGCAAGGACCTGTCCGAAGAAACAACTGCTGCTGTTAAAAAAGCAACTGCAGACGTTCAGAAGGCCGCTAAAGCAGCTTCTAAGTAAGACAGATCGAGTTAACGCGGAGCCTTCTCCTCCCTCCTCCCGCTCCGCGTCTCATAAAGGCGAGCCCCATCCTCCCGGGGTTCGCCTTTTCTTTTTGTTGCAATCTTTCTGCGCATGCGTAACTGTTCTGCAATGCAGAAGGAGGGAACCCCCGTGAGCGACACCGAAAAACCGCTGTTGATCAAACGATATGCCAGCCGGCGTTTGTACAACACCGAGACCAGCGACTATGTCACGCTTGATGACATCGCCAGCTTTATCCGCAACGGGCGCGAAGTTCAGATTATTGACCTCAAGAGCGGCGATGACCTGACGCGGCAATATCTCCTGCAAATCATCGCCGAGCACGAAAGCCGTGGCGATAATGTCTTGCCTATCAATGTGCTGACGGATTTGGTTCGTAGCTACACAAATCAAGCTGGTAGCATGGTGCCTGATTTCCTTGCGGCGAGTTTCGAGATGCTGCAGGAGAGCCAGAGCAAGGTGATCGACAATTTCGGCGGTATTGCCAATCCGCTCGGCTTGCCCGCATTTGAGGCGATGAAAGCCCAGCAGGAAGCGTTCCTCAAAACGATGACTGGCAGTTGGGCTGGCGCGACAACCGGGGACAAGCCAGAGCCCGAAGAAAAGAGCGAAGCCGAGCTTGATGACATCAAGAAACAGCTCGCCGAACTTCAAAGCAAGCTGTCAAAACTAGGTCAGTAGGGGCGCTTTGGTGCTGCGTGCTTTGCGGTGCGCAGCAGATTGTCTAAAGAACTGAGCGAATTGTTCGGCAACAAGCGCGGAATCTGTATGGCCAAACGGAGCCTCACGGGCCGCGCGCATCATGTCTTGCGGATAAGCATCTGAATCCTCGCGTGCCAACAGATAGGCGCGCAACACCGGATCGCTGAATTCGGGGTGTGCCTGAACCGATAGGGCCCGATTGCCATAGCGCAGCCCGGCAAAACGGCAGAAATCATTGCTTAGAATCGTTTCTGCATCTGCTGGTGGCTCTATCACCTGATCCTGATGCCATGCGTTTAACGTCAGCGTGTTGCCTTCGTTCGTGTGGTAGTGGCGTTTGCCGATGGACCAGCCGCCAGCAAATTTCTCAACCTTGCCACCAAGGGCTTGCGCAATAAGTTGGTGCCCGAAGCAAACGCCAACCATCGGAACCTCTTGCGCATAGGCTTCGCGGATCAGCTCTCGGAGCGGTGGCTGGAACGCATGATCCTCATAGACGCCATGTGCTGAGCCGGTGAACAGCCAGCCATCTGCTTCTGTTGCGCTCTGCGGAAGGTCATGGCCAACGGCGTGGTAAATCTTAAGGTCAAACCCATGAGGTGCGAGCAGTTTGGTGAACATATCGCCAAAGCCGCCAAACTCGGCGCGCACATCGGGATGAACCTCTCCACACTCCAGAATGCCGATCTTCACGTGTTTGACCTCTTAGCGGATGTATTGCGGGCGGAAGCGGAACTTGCGCCGTTTTTCTTGTGGCACATGTCGGTTCAAGCGCCGTCCGATTGCGCCGTAAATCCAGATGATGACCAAGGTCAGCAGGATGTAATAGAACGCCAAAATGGGGTAGGGGATGAAGGGGTTGAACGTCTTGTCCGCAAAATATTTTGCGTAATAGAGCGCATCACCGCGTTGCTGCCATGCTGGAAAGCCCGAGAAAAACACAAGCGCCGTGGCGTGGAACAGGAAGATTGCCTCGTTGGTGTACCCGGGCCAAGCAAGGCGCAGCATCGTCGGGAACACAACCTTCCGGAATTTGGGCCAACCGGACAGGCCGTAAGCGTCTGCGGCCTCGATATCGCCCTTCGGAATTGAGCGCAGCGCACCGTAGAAGATCTCGCCTGAGTAGGCGGCGGTATTGAGGAACAGTACGACAAGCGCCCCGAGCCAAGCGCTCGTGAACCACTTGAATTTGCCCTCAAAACTCACGCCGAAAATCTCGAGATTGTTGAGTTGCAGGAAGAGGAAATAGGCAAGGAAGAACTGGATAAACAGCGGGGAGCCACGGAACACAAAGATGAACCACTCCGCAGGACGGCGCAGCCACGGGTTCCGCGAGTCTTTGGCAACGGCCACGGCCACAGCAAGGAAGAACCCCGAAAGCAGGGCAAAGACGCCGAAATAGATGTTCCAAAGCATCCCAGAGCCGATCAGGGTGAACTGATCGCACAGGGTATAATCGCTGCGAGGCAGGAGGCGTTCGCCAATCCCGATAGAACGGAGCGCATAGGCTTGAATGGTCTCAAGGCAGGTCATGATGTGGCCTTCCTTTGTGCTTCGCCCGCGGCGGTGGCTTGTCCATGGCTCAGGCGTTGCGTGATGCGCTCAAGCACTACTTCGCTTACCTTGGTAAAGGCGAGGTAAAACGCCAGCAGGCCGAGGAAATACCACATGCGCCAATCGCCGTGCGGATAGTCTGTAAAGCGGGCCGTCTTGGTGCCGCCGAGTTCGCGCGCCCAGTACACGATATCTTCGATGCCAAGGATGAACAGCAGCGGCGTGGCCTTGATCAGGATCATCCAGAGATTTGACAGGCCGGGAAGCGCATAAATCCACATTTGCGGCACGAGAATGCGCCAGAAGCTTTGACGGTTGGTCATGCCATAGGCTTCGGCGGTTTCAATCTGTGCGCGAGGTACAGCGCGCATTGCGCCATAAAGCACATTGGCCGCGAAAGCCCCGAAAACAATCGCAAACGTTAGAACCGCGATTAGGAAACTATAGGTTTCATGCACCCATTCCGGAGAGGTCGAGAGCGGCAACTTCGCCGCATCACAGACAACGAAATCGCTGCCTTGTCGGATCGGCTCGCTCCAGTCGGGGCATTTGATTTTGTGACGGGTCCACTCCAGCGCCTGATCGATTGCAATGACGAAGAAGAGGAAAAAGACGATGTCGGGTACACCGCGCACGATGGCCGTGTATCCTTTGCCGAGCCAGCGAAGTGGCGCAAATCCGGACCGCGCTGCCATCGCTCCGAAAAAACCGAAGAGCAGCGAGACAGGGGCGGTAATGGCCAGCAACAGCAGCACTGTCCCCACCGAGCCGTAAAGCGACATATGCTTCCCCGTTGTGAGGTAGCATGACAGCCATTTCAGGCCTTCAAGAGTTGAGGGATCGGCGCAATATGAAAACATAAACAGCATACACGCGCCCAAAAGTTTTGAGCGCGTGTTTTTCCTATGAGGACAGGTTTAGAACGGCGCGGACTCAGGCAGCCATTTTACGATCAACTCGTTGAGTGTGCCGTCGTCTTTCATGGACTGGATCGCTGCGTCGAACTTGTCGCGAAGCTCTGTGTCGCTCTTACGCAGACCCATGCCAATGCCGCCGCCAAGCAGCACATCGTCACCAACGAGTGTAAGGTCAGCGTCTGCTTCTGCGATTTCAGCGAGGTACGCTTTGTCAGCAAGAACAGCGTCGGCTTCGCCATTGCGAACTGCTGCGACTGTTTCGTCAGGTGTTGCGAACTCGACAAGTGTTGCACCGGATGCGGCAACGTGGCTTGCCTGAATTGTACCTGTTTGCGCAGCGATCACACCGCCTTCAAGGTCAACACCCTCAGACGCCGCGAGGTAGGACGATGGATCAGGCTGTGTGTAGTTTTGTGTGAAGTCGATAAGCTCTTTGCGCTCGTCTGTGATCGACATGCCAGCGATGATTGTATCGTAGTTGCCGGATGTGAGGTTCGGGATGATGGAATCCCAAGCGTTTGTGACCCACTCGCACTCAAGCTCGGCGCGTTTGCAAAGCTCGTCGCCAAGCTCGCGCTCAAAGCCGTCAACTTCGCCGTTGTCGTTGAGGAAGTTGTATGGAGGGTAGGCGCCTTCTGTGCCCATGCGAACTGTGTCTGCCATAGCAAAGCCCGCCGAAAGGGCGAGGGCCGTTGCGGAAATAAGAAGATTTTTCATGTGTGTCTCCCATCTTGGTTGGTTGTTAGTGTTGAGTTTACTCGGTGAACTGCGTGTGCGCGGTTGGTGCTCACGCGGAAACGGTTGCAGAGAGGAACTGCTGCAATCGTTCGGATTTCGGTGTGTTGAACACAGCCTCGGGCGGGCCTTCTTCTTCAATGAGGCCCTTGTGCAAAAACACGACGTGGTCTGAAACGTCATTGGCAAGGCGCATATCGTGGGTCACGATGATCATCGTACGCCCCTCTGCCGCCAGATCTTTGATAACTTTGACAACTTCCTGCTCAAGCTCAGGGTCGAGCGCGCTGGTTGGTTCGTCAAACAACAGCGCTTTGGGTTGCATCGCAAGCGCTCGGGCAATGGCGGCTCGTTGCTGCTGTCCACCGGACATCTGTGCCGGGTAGACATCGCATTTATCGCCAATGCCCACCTTGGCAAGCAAAGCGCGCGCACGGGTTTCGACCTCGGCTTTGTCCTCGCCAAGAACGGTAACAGGCGCTTCCATTACGTTCTGCAAGATTGTCATATGGGCCCAGAGATTGAACTGCTGAAACACCATCGAAAGGTTTGTGCGAATACGTGTGACCTGCGCGCGATCAGCGGGGCGGCGATTCAGGCCGGTGCCTTTCCATCGGATCGGCTCCCCCTCAAAAAGTATTTCACCGGACTGGCTGTCTTCGAGCAGGTTGGCACAGCGCAAAAGCGTAGATTTCCCCGAACCGGACGACCCGATTAGCGACACGACATCGCCGCGCTTCGCAGAGATATCGACGCCCTTTAGGACCTCAAGATCGCCATAGCTCTTGTGCAGGTTTTTAATTTCGATGACGGGGGGCTGCGTAGAAGACTGTTTTTCTGTCACGATGCTGCATCTGTTGAGTGATTAGGGTCCGAGTAGGGCGGAGAATTATCTTAAATGCAATGATAAAGAAACGTTTACGCAGGGTCACTGCCGAGATTCTTGTCTCTTGGTTGAAAATTCAGCAATGAATTTCCGCAAAAGTTGAGATTTGCCTTATTATTAAGGCGATCACTTAGGGTTTCGGCGCGCAAGTACCCGCTGACGGCAAAGAGCGCTGTCGCGGTCGTTGATGCCGAGAAGATTGGCCAGCAGCCGCATGAGGGCGTCTTCGCTTTCGTCGCGCACCCCATCCTCAAGCACCACATCCCAAAGGTCTTCGACAACAGCAAAGCGTTCGTCCAACGGCACGTTTTCCTTGATTGCCCGTGTAAAGCGAACGGTGTCAGGCGCGTTGGCCTCGTAGTCTTCGGCTTCAATCCGCAGTGCGGCGGCTTCTGCGGCGGTTAGGCCGTATCTTGCGGCGAGGAGACGGTCGATGCGCGTGATTTCACTTGCAGCATAGGTGCCGTCGCTACGGGCAAGCCGAACCATGAGCCCTGCGATGGCAAGCCGATCATCGCCATAGTCTGGCGCTTCGGGTGCGAAAACCGTCATGAGTTTGCTAAGCATTGGCCGTTCTCCTTTACCCCTACATAGGGCGCGCGGCCTTGTGTCTCAAGCCGCGCATGCGGGATTGAAACCTGACTGCGCGGTCGCGCTAAACTAGGCGCGAGTTTTCCTTGGCGGCCTTGACGAAGCCGTCAAACAACGGATGCGGCGCAAAGGGTTTTGATTTCAGTTCTGGGTGATATTGCACACCGATGAACCACGGGTGATCTTTCCACTCGACAATCTCCGGGAGCTTGCCGTCCGGGCTCATGCCGGAGAAATGCAAACCACAGGCTTCGAGCTGATCGCGGTATTTGATGTCGACCTCATAGCGGTGGCGGTGACGCTCTTCAATTGTCGTCGCGCCATAGACTTCGGCAACTTTCGAATCTGGATCAAGAACGGCTGTATAGGCGCCAAGGCGCATGGTGCCGCCCTTGTCGTCTGTAACTTTGCGCGCAACCTTATGGTTGCCCTGTACCCATTCCTTGAGGTGGTAAACAACTGGAGTGAAACGTTTTTCACCTGCTTCGTGGTCAAATTCTTCGGAACCGGCATCAGGAAGCTCGGCCACATTACGGGCGGCTTCAATCACAGCCATCTGCATACCGAGGCAAATTCCGAGGTAAGGAATTTTGCGTGTACGGGCAAATTCGGCTGCTTTGATTTTGCCTTCGGTGCCGCGTTCGCCAAACCCGCCAGGTACGAGGATCGCGTGATACCCTTCGAGGTAAGGAGCCGCGTCTTCTTTGTCGAAGACTTCGGCGTCGACCCACTCGACCTTGACCTTCACGCGGTTGGCCATGCCGCCATGCGTAAGCGCCTCGGCGATGGATTTATAGGCGTCCTCAAGCTGGGTGTATTTACCGACGATGGCGATTTTTACTTCGCCTTCTGGGTGGAATACACGATCGGCCACGTCGTCCCAGCGGCGGAGGTCCGGCTTGGGGGCGGGGGCGATGTTGAAGGCGTCCAGAACGGCCTGATCCAGCCCTTCGCGGTGATAGGCAAGCGGCGCCTCGTAGATCGATTTCAGGTCATAAGCTGCGATGACGTTTTCTTTGCGAACATTACAGAAAAGGCCGATTTTAGCGCGCTCTTTCTCTGGGATCGGCTGCTCGGAACGGCAAACGAGCACATCAGGCGCGATGCCGATGGAGCGCAGTTCTTTTACGCTGTGCTGTGTTGGTTTGGTCTTGAGTTCGCCAGAGGCCGCCAGATACGGCAGGAGCGTAAGGTGCATAAAAATGCATTGCCCGCGTGGCTTGTCCTGGGAGAATTGGCGGATGGCTTCAAAGAACGGTAGGCCCTCGATATCGCCTACAGTGCCGCCGATTTCGCAGAGCATGAAATCAACTTCGTCGTCGCCGACATGAAGGAACTCTTTGATCTCGTTGGTGACGTGAGGGATCACCTGAATGGTCTTGCCGAGATAATCGCCACGGCGTTCTTTCTCGAGCACAGTTGAATAGACGCGCCCCGAGGAGACAGAATCAGTATTGCGCGCTGCCACGCCGGTAAAGCGCTCGTAGTGCCCAAGGTCGAGGTCCGTCTCAGCGCCATCATCGGTTACGAAAACCTCGCCGTGCTCGAACGGGCTCATCGTGCCTGGATCAACGTTGAGGTAGGGGTCAAGCTTGCGCAGGCGTACGGAATAGCCCCGTGCCTGAAGCAATGCGCCAAGAGCCGCCGACGCGAGGCCTTTGCCAAGCGATGAAACAACGCCACCAGTGATGAAGATATAACGAGCCATTGGGCGATCGTCTCCCGTGAGAAGTGTTTTACAAGTGCTGGAAAAAGGCCCGACAGCCACAGCATCACGGGATTTAAGTCATAACGGATTCGCAAGCGATCCGCAACCAAAACCCAAGATGCTGCGGCGCAAATCCGCCGCTAGCCTATCTGTTGTGGTAGTTTGTGAGGTGTTGTTGGCTTATTCTGCCGCTGGAGGCGTCAGGGGTGCATCACCTGCGGAAGGCGGCAGAAGCGCGTCTGCATCACCAAGCGGGCTGCTTTCCTCGGCTACTGGAGCGGGCGCTGTGCCGCCAACGCGGTCAAGAACCGAACCGCTGGAGGATTTCTGCGCTGCAATCACAGTGAGTGTGATCGACGTCACAATAAACCCGATTGCCAAGAACCAAGTGATCTTGCCCAAAGCTGTTTCGGCCGAACGCGTGGATACGCCTTTGTTACCGCCGCCCCCAACTCCCAGACCGCCCCCTTCGGAACGCTGGAGCAGTACGATGCCGATGAGCGACAGCGCAAGGATCAGGTGGATGACAAGAACGATATTTTCCATGAGGCAACCCAGTTTAAGCTTTGCGGTTATCTAGGCGGTCTTGCGCCGGCTCGCAACCCTATTCGTGGCATTCACCTGTGTTGAAGGCGGGCGACGTGGCTTTATACAACATCTTTGCCGGATTTTGACCATGCGGAAGCGGTGAAAAGCGAGTTTTTGAGGAATATAAATAAAGTGGTTTCACCAAGACGCGCGGCGCGCTATACGGGCGCGGGTTTTCTAATTCCGGGAAAGAAGTATGGCTAACGTTGTCGTTGTAGGCGCCCAATGGGGTGACGAAGGAAAAGGCAAGATCGTGGATTGGCTTAGCGAGCGCGCTGATGTCATTGCACGATTTCAGGGCGGGCATAATGCTGGCCACACGCTGGTAATTGACGGCAAGGTTTACAAACTTTCGCTCCTGCCTTCGGGCATCGTGCGCGGCGGCAAGCTTTCTGTCATCGGCAACGGTGTTGTGCTTGACCCGTGGCACCTCAGCGAGGAAATCACCAAGTTGCGGGATCAGGGCGTTGATATTACGCCAGAAAATCTGATGATCGCTGAAAATACGCCGTTGATCCTGCCAGTGCATGGCGAGCTTGATCGCGCCCGCGAAGAGCAAGTGTCTGTGGCCAAGATCGGCACAACAGGTCGCGGTATTGGCCCAGCTTATGAGGATAAAGTGGGGCGTCGCGCTATTCGCGTGGCTGACCTTGCGGATGAAGCGACGCTGGAAACACGCGTTGATCGCCTCCTGCTGCACCACGACACTCTGCGCCGCGGTATGGGGCTTGAACCCGTCGATCGTGCGGACCTTTTGGCCAAGCTCAAGGAAATCGCCGAGATCGTACTTCCCTATGCTGCGCCGGTTTGGAAGGTGCTGAACGAGCAACGCAAATCTGGCAAGCGGATTCTGTTTGAAGGGGCGCAAGGCTCGCTTCTGGACATTGATTTCGGCACTTATCCTTTTGTGACATCCTCGAACGTGATCGCAGGGCAAGCCGCAACCGGGACCGGTATCGGCCCTGGTTCTATCGACTATGTCCTTGGAATCGTTAAGGCTTATACAACCCGCGTGGGCGAGGGGCCGTTCCCGGTAGAGCTGGACGACGCCGACGGTCAACGCCTCGGCGAGCGTGGGCATGAGTTTGGAACTGTAACAGGCCGGAAGCGCCGCTGCGGTTGGTTTGATGCGGTTCTTGTCCGCCAGACATGCGCGACTTCGGGCGTAAACGGCATCGCATTCACCAAGCTTGACGTGCTTGACGGGTTTGAAGAGTTGAAAATCTGTGTGGGCTATGAGCTTGACGGAGAGCGCATCGACTATCTGCCGACTGCGGCGGATCACCAAGCCCGCGTGAAGCCGATCTATGAAACACTCCCTGGTTGGAGCGAAAGCACTGAGGGCGCGCGGAGTTGGGCTGATCTTCCTGCCAACGCCATCAAATACGTGCGTCGGGTTGAAGAGTTGATCGACTGCCCTGTTGCGCTTCTTTCGACGAGCCCTGAGCGGGACGACACGATCCTCGTTCACGACCCATTCGCCGACTGATGGCTGGCCTCTCTTATAAGGCGCGGCGGCGGTGGTCTCTGGTGATTTTGCTCGTTGGGCTGCCGGCCTATATCATTGCGTGCTGGGTGATCCTGAGCTTTCTGGATCGTCCACCGTTCATTGTTGAGCTGGCCGTTTACATCATCCTTGGCGTGCTGTGGGCCTTGCCCTTCAAAGCGGTGTTCAAGGGGATCGGTAAAGCTGATCCGGATGCGCCGCCAGAAGATGGCGAGAATCGTTAAAGCATTGCTCTTAAATTGAAAAAGGCAGCCCTTTGGCTGCCTTTTGCTTTTCTATGGCGCTTTTAATTACTCGCCTGCGATACGGGCGTCCGGTTTGAACCGTGTGGATTCGGCAACCTTGAACTGGCCGCGCTTGACCTTTTCGATCTTGCCCTGACGGAGCAGGAGACCAAAGGAACGCAGGCGCTCTTCGCGGGTGAGGCCCTTTACATCGCTGTGACGCTCAACCTGACGCATGAGTTGCGGGCGGGTGAAGCTTTCGAGACCTTCAACATAAGACGTATATGCTGCTGCGGCTTCAAGCAAATCTGGAAGATCCTTGGCGCCAACACGGTCAGCAAACTCTGAGAAAGAGCTGCTGTCTGCCAGATGCGCGGCACTTGCGCTGCTCATCGGAGTTGTGCGGCCTTCGTTGACGTCTCGAAGCTCAAGCGGTGTTTTGCGCTTGGGTGTTTCGTCGGCTTCGTCCACGTCGATGCGTTGCGCGGAGACCAGCATCAGAGGGGCCGGACGCTTTTCGCCATCGTCGGATTTTGCTTCGCCAGGACGAACAACCTCTGCGAGGTCTTTGCGGTATTCGTCGGCAACGTCGTCTTTGGCTGGCTTCGCGCCACCGAGGATTTTGCGATCCGCGACGGTTGCGGCAACAGCGGCCTTCAGATGTGCAATCGCGCTGCGGCGGCGTGTGCCTTCTGTTTCGGCGAACTTGCTGTCTGTCTCTTCCATCAGACGATCAACTTTTTCTTCGTCAGACAGTTGCGGCAGAACGTGGCGCTCGCTGGAAACCACAGCTTCATCTTCGGGTGCATCCACCTTTTCAGCGGCGGCCAGATCGGCAAGAAGCTCGGCTTCGTCCTCAGCGGAAAGAACCTTTTCTTTGCGGACACGGCGCGGCGTGATTTTGCGCGGTGTGACAGGCTTGTCCTCTGCAACGGGCTCTTCAACCTCTGCGGCCGGAGCAGGTGCATCTGGAACCGGAGTTGGCGTTGGTTTGCTAACGCGGATTGCACGAGCACGGGCACGTGCGGCAACGCTGGAAACTTCTGGGTTTGCGACGCGCTGTTGGCCGTCCTGCGGGGTATTATCTCCGCGGGCTTCCTCTTCTGGCGCCTCGTCAATTGCTTCGACTTCTTCGATTTCAGATGTTTCGAAAGCTACAGCCTCGGCAACCTCTTCTTCCGCTTCTGTTTCCGCAGCGGCGAAGTCTTCTTCGGTTGCGCCATCAAGGGCGGCAAGGTTCAGAATGTCTTCTTCCGAAGCCTCTGTTTCCTCGATGTGGTCTGTGAATTCGGCTTCATACTCGTTTTCAAGCGCGGCGCTCTCAGCCTCTGGCTCTGCGTCGAATGCGTCGCGGATCGAGTCCATGCCGACAACTTCAATCTCGTCTTCGACTGTCTCTTCTGCTTCCGCTTCGACCTCCGAGGCACTTTCGTCCTCAAGCTGAGTCTGTGCAAGGATGGAAGACGGATCAAAAGCGGCCTCTTCGACCTCTTCTTCAGCTTCTTCGGCTTGCGCTTCAACAACGTCGCCTTCGTCGTCCAATCCGATAAAGATGTTGCGGGTATCTTCCTCGACATCCTCATCAATATCGTCGAACGGCTCTGCTTCTTCGGCGACTGTTTCCTCAGCGACCTCTTCAGATGCGGCTTCAATCTCTGCAGTCTCTTCAACAGTTTCTTCTACTGTATCTTCGGCTTCTTCTTCTGCGACGAGAGGAGCTTCTTCTGCGATCTCTTCAACTTCTTCGGAGACAGCTTCTGTTGCTTCCGGCTCTTCGATCTCCGCAGCAGGAGCAGCCTCTTCTACGGCTTCCTCTTCGATGTCGGCGAAAGCGCTTTCAATCGGGGGCAGCAGATCTTGTGGCGCATCTTCTTCTGTTGTGGTGTCTGTAACAGGGGCCGCTTCGGGAGCGCGTGAAACAACGGCGCGGATGCGCTGGAGCTTGGCGGCAACGGATTCGGTGTCTTGTGTCTCGGCAACTGGTGCTGCAGCGGGTGTGGGCGTTGCTGCTGGTGCGGCAGGTTCCGGCTGTGGTGTAGGTTGCGCGGCTTCTGGCTGTGGAGCCGGAGCGGGCGCTTCAGCTGCCGGTGCCGGGGCTGCGGGTGCATCGGCCTTTGGGGGCTCTGCAACATCTTCGCTTTTGCGCAGCAGAATTCCAGTTTCGCCCACTTTTGCTTCAACGCGCGACTTAATCTCGCGTTCCGCAATACGTGTAAGCATATCGGCGTCGGGAGTCGGAGGCTCTGCCCCGAAATAGCGGTCATCCGCTGCCAAATCCCTAAAGTATTCAGCAATCGCCTTCATTGTCGTAAATGAATCGTCGAAACCTTCAAGTGTGCAAGAGAAGGTTCCGTATGATACGGTCAAGATCTTGCTTGTGCCTACCATGTTACTACTCGCTTTCTCTCCTACCCAACGGCAATATGTTTACCATCACAGGGCCCACAGAAATGATCGGAACTGCGTTAATTAAAGTATCATTTTTGGGCAGGAATGTGGCCTGAATAGCAAAATAAGGCACAATGGGCATGGATCGGGCTATTGTTTCGAAAACGAAAGCAATCACTTTGGTGGGCGGCGGAGACGCAGATTCCGCAATGCTGGAAGAGGCGCAAAAATTCGCGCCAACTCTTGTGGCTTGCGATGGCGGAGCGGGTTTTGTCCTGAAAAACAAGGGGAATCCCGAGGCCGTTATCGGCGACATGGATTCAATTGATGCGCGAACAAAGGCTGCTATCGCACCGGATAGATTACATTTTGTTGCCGAGCAAGACACGACGGATTTCGAGAAAGCGCTACTGCGAATTGAGGCGCCATTAATTTTGGGGGTCGGCTTTCTTGGGGGGCGGTTAGACCACGAATTGGCGGTTTTACACGCTTTGGTTAAGTACGATTCGCCTAAAGTGATTCTTCTGGGGCGTGAAGATATCGCCTTTGTTGCGCCCGAGCGGATCGCGCTTGATCTGCCGATTGGGTCGCGGCTGTCGCTTTTCCCGCTTGGGCCCGTGTCGGGTGTATCTGAGGGGCTAGAGTGGCCAATCAAGGGGTTGTCCTTTGATCCGCTAAGCAAGATCGGCACGTCCAATCGTGTGACAGGGCCGGTTGAACTGAGCTTTTCAAATCGTGCGATGCTATTGATCTTGCCGCGTGCGGGTCTCTCGGCAGCTATTAATGCGTTAGGGGCGGGTTGATGCAGTAACTGCAGCCGCTGTTGCCGCCGCGGCCAAACGGCGTTCGCGGAAAATCACATAAAGGCCAGAGCTGATCGTAATCAGGATACCAACCGCAGCCAGCCCGTTCGGCCAATCGCTAAACAGCCAGAAGCCGATCATCGTAGCGAAGGGAATTTCGAGATATTGCATTGGCGCAAGCGTGGCCGAAGGCGCAAACCGCAGCGCCCATGTCATAAAGAGATGGGCCGTGGTGCCGACAAGGCCAACCGCAACGAAGAGCCAGAACTCGCGCCCTGATGGTACATGCGCCTCAAAGCCGGACCAGCCCGCTGTATTGCCGATGAACCAGACCGGAAACAGAATCACAACGGCAATACCCCCACCAACGGCCTGAAGCGCAATTGGCTCGATTTCGCGGGCTATGACGCGTGTCACGAGCATGAAGGCCGCAAAAAACAGCGCGACCCCAACCGGCAAAAGCGCAGGTGCTCCCACTTCTTCGAAGCTTGGCTGGATGACCATCAAGGTGCCGATAAAACCAATGCCCGCCGCGATGATACGGCGCGGGCCAACTTCTTCATTCAGGAACAACCAGCCAAAGAACAGCATGATAAATGGCATCACAAACCCGATGGCCACAGCATCGGCAAGCGGCAGATATCGCAGGGCGAGGAACATCGTACTGATGCCGAGGATATGAAATACCGTCCGCAACACGACAAAGCCAAGCACGCGGCGGCGCATCCGAAACTTGCTCCCGATCAACACCACAATCGGTGCAAGGATGAGCACCTGTGCCAAAAAGCGGATCGAGACGAGCTGCATCACCTCTGATGTTTCGCCAATAAGTTTCGAGAGCGCATCGCCAAGCGGGGCAAATACGCAAAACACCAGCATCAGGAGTATGCCAAGATAGGGGCGGTCATAGTTCATGTTGGCGACGGTAGGCGCGCTCTTTGGCCTGCGCCAGTGGATTCGACATCGGCCAGAAAAAATCGCCATCGTACCGATACAATTCCGCTCTTTTCACGGTGTTTGATTTCGCGCCATAGTCGCGCGCATGTCTGCTGAACTGTTACAGGCGCTTGTAGTCTTTGCCTTTACCATGTCGATCACGCCAGGGCCGAATAACCTGATGCTTATGGCGTCGGGTGCGAATTTCGGTCTTCTGCGCACGGTCCCGCACGCGTTGGGCGTGGGGAGCGGTTTTGTTATTATGGCCATTGTAGTGGGCGCGGGGCTGTCGCGGGTGTTTGAGGCATTTCCCGCCACTCAGATCGCGCTCAAGGTAGCGAGCGTCTGTTTCATGCTGTTTCTCGCGTTTAAAATCGCCACAGCTGCGCCGCCCAAAGATGGCGAAGCGCGCAGCACACCGATCAGCTTCATGCAGGCCGTTCTGTTTCAGTGGATGAACCCAAAGGCGATCATCATGGCGGTTTCGGCCATGTCACTCTATGCGCCAGACGGAAGTCTCCGCTCAGTCGTACTTGTAGCGCTTGTGTTTGGTGCGGTGAATTTGCCCTCGGTCAGTTGCTGGGCACTTGTCGGAGTGCAATTGCGCCGTATCCTAAGCAACCCTGCGCGGATGCGTGTATTTAATGGCGTAATGGCGGTGCTTCTATTGGCGTCGTTGTATCCTGTGGTTACCGCAGAGTTCTAAGCCGCTAGCAATTCGGCACGTTCACCGCGAGCCCGCCGAGCGAGGTTTCCTTGTATTTTTCGTGCATGTCTTCGCCTGTTTGGCGCATGGTCTCGATCACGGAATCTAGTGGCACGAAATGCGTGCCATCCCCGCGCAAAGCCAAAGAGGCTGCGGACACAGCTTTAATCGCGCCAAGACCGTTGCGCTCGATGCATGGCACCTGGACCAGCCCTTTCACCGGATCGCAGGTCATGCCGAGGTGATGTTCCAGCGCGATTTCAGCGGCGTTTTCAACCTGTTCTGGCGTGCCATTCATCACGGCGGTTAGCCCAGCGGCTGCCATGGCCGCCGCACTTCCGACTTCGGCCTGACATCCGCATTCCGCACCGGAGATCGAGGCGTTGTGCTTGATAAGGCCGCCGATTGCCGCCGCCGTCAAAAGGAACTCCGGCACGCGCGTCACCGTCGCGCCGGGAACGAACTCAAGCCAATAGCGCAACGTTGCCGGAAGCACTCCCGCCGCGCCATTCGTGGGCGCGGTAACAACCTGACCACCTGCGGCGTTCTCCTCGTTTACGGCCATGGCAAAGCAACTCATCCAGTCATTGATGGTATGCGGAGCGGAAAGGTTCAGCCCGCGTTCCGCCAGCAGGTGCTCATGGATTGCTTTGGCCCGTCGCTTAACGCGCAGCCCGCCAGGCAATTCGCCGTCATGTTCAAGGCCGCGTGTGATGCAATCATTCATGACCTCCCAAATCCGCATAAGCCCCGCGTTTAGATCGTCGGAAGTTTTGCGGGCGTATTCGTTGGCGCGCTTGAGGTCAGCGATGCTTTTGCCGGTTTCGGCGCACATGCGCAGCATCTCCGCGCCGCTATGGAAAGGATAGGGGATCGGCGCACCGGGATCGGTGTTTTTGCCCGCAGCGAGTTCGGCCTCTGTCATCACGAAACCACCGCCGACGGAGTAATAGATTTCGCGTAGGATAACATCGCCTTGCGCATCGGTCGCCATCAAGATCATACCATTGGCATGGCCCTCTAGCGGCGTGTCATAGTCGAACTTGAGGTCGTTGGCGGGGTCAAACACGAGCGGCGGCAATCCCTCTGGTGTCACATGCTTGTTTGCGGCGATTTCGGCTAAGGCCGCATCGGCTTTCGCGCGGTCGTATGTTTCAGGATGGAACCCCGCGAGGCCAAGGACCGTAGCGCGGTCAGTGGCGTGGCCGATGCCAGTAAAGGCCAGAGAACCATGCAGCGAAGCCCGAAGCCCGTATGCGGAGAAAGGCGAGCGGCGCAACTTGTCAAGAAACCGCGCGGCCGCAACCATCGGCCCCATGGTATGGCTTGAGGACGGGCCAACGCCAATTTTGAACATATCAAAGACAGAAAGAAACATGGGCCGCGCCTTTAACGTAGAAAGTTTCCTATAGGAAACATGCGCGCAGAACAGAGGCAAGCCCCGTTTCCGACCATTTCATGCAAATTTCGTCATCCATTGCGCAAATGGCGACTCGCCGCCGTAAACATCGGCTTGTATAACGCATTGAACCAAAGAGGAGTCGGAGCATGACTGGAGAGTTGTCCCCCATTGATCGGGCCAAATTTGTGGCCGCGAAAAAGGCGGTTGAGTTTATCGAAGATGGAATGCGCGTGGGTATGGGCACCGGCTCCACAGCGGCGTGGATGGTCAAATGTCTGGGCGAGCGGGTGCGGGATGAAGGGCTGAAAATCACTGCCGTACCAACCTCCTCGCGCACTGCGAAACAGGCCGCCGAGGTGGGCATCAAGGTGTCGACACTTGACGAGGCGAAGTGGCTCGACCTGACGATTGACGGCGCGGATGAATTCGACGCCGACCTCAACCTGATCAAAGGCGGCGGTGGTGCGCATCTTCAGGAGAAGATCGTGGCGGCAGCCAGTGACCAGATGTTGGTGATTGCCGATGCGTCCAAATCCGTAGAGCAGCTTGGCGCCTTTCCTTTGCCGGTCGAGGTTATTCCCTTCGGCGGGCAGGCCAGCCGCCGTTTGATCGAAGAGATGCTGGAAGATATGGATGTTGACGGGCGCATTGCGAGCCTTCGGATGAACGGCGATGTGCCGTTTGTGACCGATGAGGGCAACCACATCCTCGATCTCAACCTTCGCCGTATTGGTAACCCTGTTGCCCTAAGCGCGCGGCTCAACCAGATTCCAGGTGTGGTGGAAAACGGGTTGTTTATAGATATTTGTGACGCAGTTGTGATCGGCCATGGGGATGGACGCTGCGAGGTGCTCGACCTATCTGGAAACTTCAACGGAGGTTCGCAGGCCGATGGCGCGGGTGATAACCTCTTTTCCGAGCTTGAGGATTAGGACAGATGGCATTTGATTTCGATCTCTTTGTAATTGGCGGCGGCAGCGGCGGTGTACGTGCGGCGCGTCTTGCGGCAAGCGAGGGCGGCGCGAAAGTCGGCCTGGCCGAGGAATATCGCATGGGTGGCACCTGTGTGATCCGCGGATGTGTGCCCAAGAAGCTGATGGTTTTTGCCAGCGCCTTCAAAGATCAGATCGAAGACGCGGCAAGCTATGGTTGGGATGTGAACTCCGGACCGTTTGATTGGCAGGTTTTCCGCCCCAAGCTGCGTGCGGAGCTTGACCGTTTGGAAAATGCCTATCGCAACACGCTTAAAAACAACACGGTTCAAACATTCGATGCTCGTGCCGAATTGGTTGATCCGCATCGCGTACGACTTTCAACCGGCGAAGAGTTCACCTGCAAGCACATCCTTGTTGCGACTGGTGGACGACCCTTTGTTCCCGAATTCCCCGGCTCCGATCTTGCGATTACGTCGAACGAGATTTTCCTTTGGGAAGAACTTCCGAAACGTGTGTTGATTGTTGGCGGCGGGTTCATTGCTTGTGAGTTTGCCTGCATCCTGCACGGTCTTGGTGTTGAGGTGACGCAATTCTATCGCGGTGCCCAAATCCTGCGTGGTTTTGATGACGAAGCGCGCGGCCATATTGCGGCCTCGATGGAAGATCGCGGGATCAACCTGCGACTTGGCGAGAATGTGGAAACCATTACCAAGAAAGATGATGGCCTGCATGTGCGATCAACCAGCGCCAATGATGGTGTATTTGATGCGGTGATCTACGCCACGGGGCGCGTGCCCAACACAGAAAAACTTGGCCTTGAAAAGGCGGGCGTTGAGACGGGCAACAAGGGCGAAATCCTTGTGGATGACTATAGCCAAACCAACGTGCCCTCGGTCTTTGCTGTGGGGGATGTGACCGATCGTATTAATCTTACGCCCGTGGCCATCCGCGAAGGCGCGGCCTTTGTGGAAACCGTGTTCAAGGGGAACCCAACAAAGCCGGACCATGATTTGGTGGCAAGCGCGGTCTTTACCCAACCCGAGTTCGGAACCGTGGGCATGACCGAGGAAGAAGCCCGCGAAACCGGTACGATCGAGGTCTACTGCACCAGTTTCCGCCCGATGCAGACGCTCTTTGCGGGGCGCGAAGACAAGGTATTCATGAAACTGCTCGTGGCGCAGGAGAGCCGCAAGGTTCTGGGCTGTCATATCGTAGCGCCGATGGCGGGCGAGATGATCCAGCTTGCGGGGATCGCCATTAAGATGGGTGCAACCAAAGAAGATTTCGACCGTACTTGCGCGGTTCATCCGGTCATGGCCGAAGAATTGGTCACGATGAAATCACCAACGCGCGTGGTTTAATGCGAAGTTTCGGGCAAAAGCACCACATTGTGCGGTGGCTCTTGCTTGAAATTCCGCTATAAATCCGCATTTAAGTAAGCAGACAGGTTAATTCAGACGATAGGAAGCTTTATGGCTGGGAACAACGGCGGCCCTTGGGGCGGCAGTGGTGGAAACGGCGGCGACAAAGATAATCGCCCCAGCGGAGGAGGAGGGCGCAAGCCCGGCCAGGACGGTCCACAAATCCCCGAAATCGACGATTTGCTCAAAAAGGGCCAAGACCAATTGCGCGTTCTTATGGGCGGCAAGGGCGGCGGTGGCCGTGGTACCGGTGGCGGCCAAGGTGGCTCCGGTGGACCGGGCCTCAACAAAACGACGGTTGTGATTGGTGGCCTTGTGGCTGTTGGTCTTTGGGCGTTGGCGTCTTTTTATTCGGTGAAGCCAGAAGAGAAATCGGTAGAGTTCATGTTTGGTAAATATCACCAAACTGGCGAACCGGGCCTTAACTTTGCGCCATGGCCGATTGTCAAAGCCGAGATCGTTCAGGTTACACGTGAACAAATCGAGGATATCGGCGTTGGTGGCCGCGGCGGTGATGCCGGCCTAATGCTGACTGGTGATGAAAACATCGTAGACATCGACTTCCAAGTTGTTTGGAACGTTCGTGACCCCGCTGCTTTCCTCTTCAACCTGCGTGACCCACAGCTCACAATTCGGGCGGTATCCGAATCTGCGATGCGTGAGATTATTGCGCAATCCTCGCTCGCTCCGATCCTCAACCGTGACCGTGGCGCGATTTCGCAGCGGCTCGAAGATCTGATTCAGTCGACGCTTGATAGCTATAATTCCGGCGTGAACATTGTTCGGGTAAACTTCGACAAAGCCGAGCCTCCGCAAGAGGTTATCGCGGCATTCCGTGATGTTCAGGCTGCCGAGCAAGACCGTGACCGTCTTCAGAAAGAAGCCGACGCATACTCCAACCGAGTACTTGCGGAAGCCCGTGGTGACTCTGCGCAGATTCTTGAAGAGGCCGAAGGCTATCGTGCCGAGGTTGTGAACCAAGCTGAAGGTGAAGCCAGCCGCTTCTCCGCTGTGCTTGAAGAATACCAAAAAGCGCCCGAAGTAACGCGTAAACGTCTGTTCCTTGAAACGATGGAACGTATTTATGGCCGCGTAGACAAAGTCATCATCGAGAACGAAGTTGGTGATGGTGTCGTGCCGTATCTGCCACTGAACGAGCTTACAAAAGGGGCAACAAAGTAATGAAGAAGACAGTATATATTCTTCCCGTCCTTGTCGTCGCGATTGTGGTTGCGGCGTCCTCGATCTTTATTGTGGACGAGCGTGAAAAGGCGCTGGTGCTGCAATTTGGTATGGTGAAAGACGTTAAAGAAGAGCCGGGTCTCGCGTTCAAAATCCCGCTGATCCAAGAGGTCGTGCGCTATGATGACCGTATTCTCAGCCGCGACGTTGGCGAGCTCGAAGTAACGCCACTTGATGATCGTCGCCTTGTTGTCGATGCCTTCGCGCGGTACCGGATTGCCGATGTAGAGCAATTCCGTCGTGCGGTTGGTACTGGTGGTATCGCGACTGCCGAAAGCCGTTTGGACAGCATCCTGCGGGCGCAAACCCGTGAGGTTCTAGGTTCGGTGTCCTCCAACGATATTCTGTCGTCGGATCGGGCCGCGCTTATGTTGCGGATCAAGAATGGTGCGATTGCCGAAGCAAAACCACTCGGTGTTGAGATCATCGACGTGCGCTTGAAGCGGACGGACCTTCCATCGGCCAACCTTGCCTCCACCTTCGAGCGGATGCAGGCCGAGCGTGTACGGGAAGCAACAGACGAACGTGCCCGTGGTGAAGAAGCCGCGCAACGGGTTCGCGCCCTTGCAGATCGTTCCGTTGTGGAGCTTGTGTCTGATGCCAAGCGTCAGGCCGAGATCATCCGCGGTGAGGCTGATGCCCGCCGGAACTCGATCTTCGCTCAAGCCTTTGGTGCTGATCCTGAATTCTTTGAATTCTATCGCTCGCTCAATGCCTATGAGACGGCGTTCCAAGAAGGCAACTCGAAGCTTGTTCTGTCGCCTGACAGCGAGTTCTTCAACTACCTTCAGTCCGATCAAGGTGCGGAAGCGAAATCAAGAGAAAGCCAGTAATCCGCTTTCAAACGTCATAGAAAAGGGCCCGTGCGTTTACGGGCCCTTTTTTTGTTGTTCATAGAGGCTACATCGACATTAGCGGCGCTACGTCGATTGTTCCCATTTCAAGGAAGGGGCAACTCTTGGCAATCGCCGTTGCGGCATCCATGTCCGCCGCCTCGATTAGCGTATAGCCCATCATCCCTTTCAAAATCTTGCTTTCGCCTGATCCTTCGGTCGATATGTTTTGCGACGGGCCAAAGGGGTTGGCTGGCTCAAGAATTGCATCGCCGTTGTCTTTGATCCAGCTTTCGTAACGCTTGCGATGCGCGGCGCCTTCGTCGGGGGAGGGTTGCGGGGCATTTCCGGGAATGTAAGCAAGTATAAATCTGGGCATCAATTGCTCCTTTGGTGTGAATGAACGAGTGTTGCGAGCCGTTCGAGCGCCGAGTTCCAGCCCTTGTTACGCATGTCCTCGATATGCTCGGCTTCGAGGCCGGTCTGTGTCAGGCAGAGGCGCGTTTCCTCTGGTCCTTCGGAAAATAGCTCAAATTTAATCACGCTTTGTGGGCCTTTGCTGCCATCTTCGTGAAAGAAGGAAAGCGTGAGTTCAACTGATGTTGGTGGCTCTAGCCGAACAACATCGCCGCCCACTTTAGCACCATCGCCACTGGGGCCGACCATCCGCGCCCACCACGGGCCAAGGCTGGCAAAATCAAGGTTGTGCTCGGGGATCGTCGTGCCTTCGGGCCCCCACCATTGCAACAGGTTTTCACCTTCTGTGAGAAAGCGGAAAACCTCCACTCGGTTTGCCTTGAGGCGTCGTTCCATCTCCAGTGTGGCCACTATGTTTTCCCCGCTGTTTCGAGGGCGCGCTCTAGTCTGTCGAGGCTGCCCTGCCAGAATGTCCGATAGCTCATGGCCCAATCGTTGATCGCCTTAATGGCCTCTGGCCGTACCGAATAGAGTCTGCGCTGTTTATCGATCCGCTGCGCCACGATACCGGCCTCACGCAATACCTTGAGGTGCCGAGAAATAGCCGGAGCAGAGATTGCGCCCACGTCCTGAAGGGCGCCCGCTGGAGTTTCGCCCTCACGAAGAAGGCGCTCCACAATCGCAAAACGTGTGGGATCACCCAAAGCGGCAAAGGACGTATTCAGAGCGGTCATATAAATTTACCTTTCTGTTAATTAACATACCGTGAAATTAATAACAGTCAAGCAACGCTTGAATTCTGCGCGGGCAGGGCGCATCTTCTGGGCATCTGTTACAGAGTTTCACAGCCCTGTGTTGTCACGCGATTTAAGTTAGCTTGATATTCCTGTGAGGGACTAAATATTACATGTGTGACTAGCCCATTCAGGGCGTAACGGACTCTGGATGTGACGACATAACAAAGGAGCACGAAGTGAAATCTTTGGCATTAACACAACAGTCAGAACATGGCAGATCGACAGGGGCGAAGCGCGCATTTGTCTTTGCAACGCTCGCGATAATCCTGCTGTTACTGCAATCGGTTATGGCGGCTGCGAGAGGCGCGCCGGAGAGCTTTGCCGATCTGGCAGATAGAGTAAGCCCAGCAGTGGTTAACATTACGACCACAACAACCGTAGCCCAGCCGGCGATGCCGGGACCAATTGTACCGGAAGGTTCTCCGTTTGAAGACTTCTTCCGCGATTTTCTGGATCGGCGCGGTGGCCCGAACAATCAACCACAGCGCAGTCAGGCGCTCGGTTCTGGTTTTGTGATTTCCGAAGATGGTTTCATCGTGACCAACAATCACGTGATTGATGGTGCCGATGAGATCATGGTCGAATTTTTCTCGGGGGACGAGCTTCCCGCCAAGTTGATCGGACGTGACGCAAACACCGACATCGCGGTTCTCAAGGTCGAGAGCGAAGGACCGTTACCGTTCGTAACATTCGGCGATAGCGATGTTGCGCGTGTTGGTGATTGGGTGCTTGCGGTGGGTAACCCGCTCGGGCAGGGGTTCTCGGTTTCTGCGGGGATTATTTCCGCGCGCAACCGTGCGCTATCCGGAACCTATGACGACTACATCCAGACCGACGCTGCGATCAACCGAGGCAACTCTGGTGGTCCGCTGTTCAATATGGACGGCGAAGTTATCGGTGTGAATACCGCGATCCTGTCGCCCAACGGTGGCTCGATCGGTATCGGCTTTTCCATGTCCTCCGCAGTTGTGACCAAGGTTGTCGATCAGCTTAAGGAATTCGGCGAAACCCGCCGTGGTTGGCTCGGCGTGCGTATTCAGGATGTTGACGAAGGCGTTGCCGAAGCGCTCGGACTTGAGAAAGCCGCAGGCGCTCTTGTGACCGACGTTCCCGAAGGTCCGGCGCGCGAAGCAGGTATTCAAGCCGAAGATGTGATTGTTTCATTCGATGGCGTCGAAGTAACGGACACGCGTTCGCTTGTCCGTCAGGTCGGCGCAACGGATGTTGGCAAAACTGTTCGCGTTGTAGTTGTGCGCGATGGCGAGGAAACCACGCTCAAGATCAAGCTTGGTCGCCGTGAGACTGCCGATGGTTCTGGCGATGTGCCAGATACCAGTGGCGAAAGCGCGGCTCCGGAAGTCGAAAGCATGCTGGGCATGACCGTTTCGACCCTCACTCCGGCAATCCGCGACGAACTCGGCCTTTCTGACAGCAGCACCGGACTGGTTATTCAAGAGATCGACCAGACAAGCGAAGCCTTTGAAAAAGGTCTACGTGTTGGTGATGTGATCGAAGAGGCTGGACAGCAAGCGGTTGAGACCGTGGCCGAGCTTGAGGCCCAGATCGCCAGCGCCAAGGATGCAGGGCGCAAGTCACTGTTGCTTCTGGTGCGCCGTGGCGGTGAGCCGCGCTATACGGCACTGACGCTTCAGTAAAGCGAGAGACATTGTGAAAACATCTAGGGCGTCCCATCGCGGGGCGCCCTTTTGCTACCGCAACGCAACGTTTTGACACGTGTTTGTGAGCCTTTTGCAAAAGAGGGTGGAACTGCCTGCCGCGCTTATATATTGAGCGATGAGCAAGTTTAGAGGACGCGAGAATGGCCAAGATTACATATATCGAGCACAACGGCACACGCCACGAGGTCGAGGTTGCCAATGGGCTTTCCGTTATGGAAGGCGCGCGGGATAACAACATCCCCGGTATCGAAGCAGATTGCGGCGGGGCCTGTGCCTGCTCGACCTGCCATGTTTACGTGGACGGCGCTTGGGTTGAGAAAATTCCGGCCAAGGACGCCATGGAAGAAGACATGCTTGATTTTGCATTTGAACCAGACGCCGAGCGCTCGCGCCTTACCTGTCAGATCAAGGTAACCGACGCGCTTGACGGGCTTGTTGTTCAAATGCCCGAAAAACAGATTTGATGCGCCGCGCGGCATTGGGATTTCTGGTGGGGGTGGCTTTGGCTGCGCCTGCTTGGGCAGAGATCACTGCCGCGCAGTTTGTTGACCCCACGGGCCGATATGGGCACGGGGTTCTGGGTGATGCCATTGAGTATGGCGCGCTTGAATACACGGTGCAGGAAGGCGGCAAAACGCGTCGCCTGCGCATTACGCTTCCACAAGATCATGTGTTCGAAGATATCGCCCCGCGTCTGGCGGACGTGGATGGTGACGGGTTGCCTGAAATCATCGTTGTTGAAACCGATATGCGCCAAGGGGCTGCCCTCGCCATCTATGGCGTAAACGGCAAGATCACAGAGACGCCGCATATTGGCCAATCCAATCGATGGCTCGCGCCCGTGGGCGTTGCAGATTTGGATGGGGACGGAGCGGTTGAACTCTCTTATGTGGATCGTCCGCATCTCGCGCGGGTTCTCACGGTTTGGCGGTTTCAAGATGGCGCACTTGAGAAAGTCGCAACTCAAACGGGCCACACAAACCACAGCATCGGCCAAGATTACATCACGGGCGGGGTGAGAACATGTGGCGGTGTCGTCGAGATGATTACGCTGTCGCCTGATTGGTCGCGCATTTATGCCACGCGCCTTATTGACGATGCTCTAGAGCGGCGCGACATCGGCCCAAATGAAAAGGGCGCATCCGTTGAACGCGCCCTTGATTGTAATTTCTAATTCCTCTGCTCAGAGTGCCCGCCAGCCAATATCGCGGCGGCAGAACCCTTCGGGCCAGTCAATCTGATCGACCATCTCATAGGCCCGCTTCTGCGCATCTTTGAGCGAATTGCCCCGTGCCGTTACGTTCAAAACACGACCGCCGTTGGCAAGGATTTTCCCATCGCTTTCTTTGGTGCCCGCGTGGAACACCATGTTGAAGCTATCTTCAGGAAGTGCGTCCAGCCCTTTGATCTCTGAGCCTTTTTCATAGGCGCCCGGATACCCGTCGGCGGCAAGAACAACCGTCATCGCGTGGTCATTGGCCCAATTTGCCTGTGCTTTGTCGAGCTCGCCTTTGGCGCAAGCCAGCAACAGGTCAAGCGCCTGTGCACCAAGACGCATCATCAAAACCTGACACTCCGGATCGCCGAACCGTGCGTTGTATTCCACAAGGCGGGGCTGGCCATTTTCGATCATGAAACCCGCATAGAGGACACCCTGATAGGGCATCCCACGCTTGGCCATTTCGGCCACTGTGGGTTTGATGATCTCGTCCATTGCTTTTTGCGTCACGGCATCGGTCATCACTGGGGCGGGAGAGTAGGCGCCCATGCCGCCGGTGTTGGGGCCGGTATCACCTTCGCCAACGCGTTTGTGGTCTTGGGCCGTACCAACGGGAAGAACGTTCTCGCCATCGCAGAGCACGAACCAGCTTGCTTCCTCGCCGGTCATGAATTCCTCGATTACGACTTCCGCACCCGCTGCGCCAAACTCGCCAGAGAACATATCGTCAATCGCAGCAAGGGCGTCGGCTTCGGTCATGGCAACGATAACGCCCTTACCTGCGGCAAGCCCGTCTGCCTTAACAACAATCGGTGCGCCTTGCTCTTCGATATAGGCTTTGGCGGCGTCGGCTTCGGTGAAATGCGCATAGGCCGCTGTTGGCGCGCCGGAGGCATCGCAGATTTCCTTTGTAAAGCTTTTGGAGGCCTCAAGCTGCGCGGCTTTGGCCGAAGGGCCGAAACAGAGAATTCCCGCGCCGCGTAGGTCATCTGCAACACCTGCCGCAAGGGGCGCTTCGGGGCCGATGACCACGAAATCCACTGCGTTTGCTTCGGCGAATGTGACAACGGCCGGTCCATCGCACGGATCAAGATCGGCGCATTCCGCCAGCATCGCAATGCCCGCATTTCCGGGCGCGACAATAAGGCGATCACATTTCGGGTTTTGTTTGATGGCCCACGCCAGCGCATGTTCGCGCCCGCCGCTGCCTAGAATAAGGATGTTCATTGCGTCCCCCGCTTGGCCTTTGTTGTTGGGCGTTCTAAGGTGCTTCCAACCAAGAAACAAGCGAGCAAACAGGCGAGCAAAGATGTCAGACCTAATCGACGATCCAGAACCCGGCCAGAACGCACCGGAATTTACCGTTACCGAGGTTTCCGGCGCGGTGAAACGTACCATCGAAGGTGCGTTTTCGCGGGTGCGGGTGCGCGGCGAGGTTGGTCGTGTGAGTCGCCCTCGATCTGGGCATATCTATCTTGATCTCAAGGATGACCGCGCGGTTCTTGCCGGTGTCATATGGAAGGGCGTTTCCGCGCGGCTCGCAACCCAGCCCGAAGAGGGGATGGAGGTTGTTGCCACGGGTAAGCTCACCACCTTTGGCGGGCAGAGCAAATATCAGATGGTGATCGAAGATATAGCGCCAGCAGGTATGGGCGCTTTGATGGCGATGCTTGAAAAGCGCAAGAAAATGCTCGAAGCCGAAGGGCTCTTCGCGCCGGAACGCAAGCGGGAGTTGCCGTATTTGCCTGAAGTGATCGGCGTTGTGACCTCGCCGAGCGGGGCGGTGATCCGTGATATTCTCCACCGGCTGCGGGATCGATTCCCGCGCAAAGTCCTGATTTGGCCCGTTGCCGTACAAGGCGCGAAATGTGCACCCGAGGTGGCCGCCGCGATCAACGGTTTTAACGCCATGACACCCGGCGGCTCTATGCCTCGGCCGGATTTGTTGATCGTGGCACGGGGCGGCGGCTCCATCGAAGATCTCTGGGGCTTTAACGAAGAGGTTGTGGCGCGTGCCGCTGCTGCAAGCGAAATCCCCCTTATTTCGGCTGTGGGGCATGAAACTGATACGACGCTTATAGATTTCGCCGCCGACCGCCGCGCGCCAACGCCAACGGCGGCAGCGGAGATGGCCGTTCCGGTGCGGATGGATCTGATGTCGCATCTGGATACGCTTGGCGGGCGATTGCTGCGCGGCGTGTCACAGGGCACAACACTGCGGCGCCAGCGGCTTGCGGATGTATCCCGCGCTTTGCCACGGCCAGAAACGCTGCTTGATAGCGCCAAACAGCGGCTCGACATCGCAAGCCTGCAACTTGGTCCAAACCTCCAGAAAATGGTGCAGGGTAAACGGCTTGAGTTGCAAAGCACGGCATCGCCCCTACACCCGCGCATTCTGCGCAGCCGCATTGCCCACCTCGAAGAACGCAGCAACGAGCTGGCAAAGCGGCTTGGACCAAGCCTTGTGCGCAATACTGCAACGGGACGGGATCGTTTGAACCGCGCAGAGCAGCGGTTGCAGCCTGATGTCATTCGCCGTGATATTAAACGCTCGCGCGAGAAATTGGATGGCCTTAATCGGCGGTTTGCCGCGCTCGCGTCATCACAAGTCGCTGCGCATAAGGAACGTCTGAACAGCCTTGAACGGATGCGTCAAACGCTTGGCTATACCGAAACGCTCAAGCGCGGCTATGCCGTCGTGCGCGATGACGCGGGTGGGTTGGTGACAACAGCAGATGCCGCAAACGCTGCCGCTGGCCTCGAAATTCAGTTTCAGGACGGGCGCGTGCAAACTGGCAAAGGAACGGCGACAAGCGGTTCAACACCACAAAAGAAGCCGCAAAAGAAACCAGCGAAAAAGACGCCGCCGCCAGAGGATCAGGGTAGTTTGTTCTAGGGCGCATTTTTTGTGGATCGCCATCAGAAAAAACGCTTCTGCGAAATGATTTGTCGCATTTGGAGTGGTGTCAGGCGATGCGCGCTCTAAAATGACGGCAACAAGGGAGGCCGCATTGGACCAGAAATCGGGCGTTTGGAAATCGGGAAAAGGCAAAGGGCGCGCCACGCCAAAGGGGCGTCAGCTTGATGATCAGGCCCATGCCGAGGTGCGCGCGCTTTTACAAGATCGCCCGCGCCGCCATGATCTGTTGATCGAGTTTCTGCATTTGATTCAAGATGCTTACGGTCATTTAAGCGCGGCGCATCTTCGGGCTTTGGCCGAAGAAATGCGGCTCTCTATGGCCGAGGTGCAGGAGGTTGCGAGCTTTTATGCGCATTTCGATATTGTGCGCGAAGGAGAGACACCGCCACCTGATTTGACGATCCGTGTGTGTGATAGTCTCTCCTGTGAGCTGGCGGGTGCGGAGCAGTTGCTTAAGGCGCTTGAGGCAGGGTGCGACGCACGTAAAATCCGCGTCCTGCGCGCGCCGTGCATGGGGCGGTGTGATCTGGCGCCGGTGGCGGAAGTTGGCCATTATCACCAGTGTTTGGCCACGCCAGAGAACGTGATGGCCGCCGTTGAAGCGGGGAAAACCCACGCTGAAATTCCACAGTATCAAGATTTCGCAGGCTACAGCGCTGCTGGCGGATATTCTGCTTTAGAGGCCCTACGCACTTCAGGAGAGCGCGAAAAGGCCATTGAAACCGTTCTTTCAAGCGGGCTGCGCGGGCTTGGCGGTGCAGGATTTCCAACAGGGCGCAAACTGCAATATGTGCTGGCCGAAGAGGGGCCAAGGTATCTCGCTGTGAATGCAGACGAGGGAGAGCCGGGCACGTTTAAAGACCGTTTCTTCCTCGAAGAGAAGCCGCATCTTTTCCTTGAAGGTGCGCTGATCGCGGCTTGGGCAATCGAAGCAGAGAAGCTCTTTATCTATTTACGGGATGAATACCCCGCCGCGCGTCTTCTGCTATTGGAGGAAATCTCAAAACTTGAAGATAGCGGTTTGATTCAGAAGGGATATATCGATCTGCGCCGTGGGGCGGGCGCGTATATCTGCGGCGAAGAAAGCGCGATGATCGAGAGTATCGAAGGCAAGCGCGGCCTACCACGGCATCGTCCGCCTTTCGTGGCACAGGTTGGAATATTTGGTCGCCCGACGCTGGTGCAAAACGTCGAAACCCTATGTTGGGTCACTCGGATTTTGCGCGATGGTCCGGAGGTTTGGCAGGGTGTCGAAAAGAACGGCCGCAAAGGGCCGAGGAGCTATTCGGTTTCGGGGCGTGTTGCCAATCCGGGAATGTACGAGCTTCCAGCAGGGTCTACGATTCTGGATGTGATTGAAGCCGCTGGCGGCATGGCCGACGGGCACAGTTTCCATGCTTATCAACCGGGCGGGCCGTCTTCGGGTTTGTTGCCCGCAACTCTGGATGATGTGCCGCTCGATTTTGATACCTTGCATGAGCACGGAACGTTTATTGGCTCTGCCGCTGTTGTGGTCTTGTCCGATAAGGACCGCCCGCGTGATGCCGCGCTTAACATGCTGCGGTTTTTCGAGGATGAAAGTTGTGGGCAATGTACGCCGTGCCGTGTTGGCTGCGAAAAGGCGGTGAAGCTTATGCAGGCAGAGGACTGGAATAAGCCGCTCTTGGAGGAGTTGTGCGAGGCCATGGCAGACGCATCAATTTGCGGTTTGGGGCAGGCCGCGCCCAATCCGATCCGGCTTGTGATGAAGCATTTTCCAGAGGAAATTTAAACACCGCGGAAACCTGAAATGCCACTTCCCCCTTTTATCTTTAGCGCAGGTGGATTAGGTGGAAAGGGTCAATACAGGGCAGGTTTATGTCGTTTTTCAAGAAGCTCAAAAACAAGTTAACAAAATCGTCGTCTAAGATTGACGAAGGGTTGGACGCGATTGTGAGCGAAGGGGCCGAAGAGGTTCCTGCGATCGAGGACGCCGCTCCGGTTGAGGCACAGCCAGAGCGCGCGCCAGAGGCGGTTGAAGAGGCCGCACCTGTACCCACACCAGAGCCGGAGCCTGAACCAACTCAGGAGCCAGAGGCAGCACCCGAGCCCGAGCCCTCTGTTGAGCCAACGCCCAAGCCCATCTCCAAACCTGCCGCCACGCCAACTCCAGAACCCGCACCCGCGCCAGAAAAGCTGGGCCTTGTCGGGAGGTTGTTTGGGCGCAGCGCACCAGCGAATGAGCCGCGCCGCGAGCTTGATGACGAAATGTTGGAGAGCCTTGAGGAGCTTCTGATCTCTGCCGATATGGGCGTAGATACGGCGCTGCGTGTTACTGCAAATATGGCAGAAGGGCGCTTTGGCAAAAAGCTTTCCAGTCGTGAAATTAAAGAGTTGCTGGCCAGCGAGATCACGAGGATCATGGAGCCGGTGGCCAAACCTTTGCCGATCTACCCCAAGAAACCGCAGGTTGTTCTGGTGGTGGGCGTCAACGGTTCCGGCAAAACAACGACCATCGGCAAACTCGCAAGCCAATTCCGCGCGGCGGGCAAAAACGTGGTGATCGCGGCGGGCGATACCTTCCGTGCTGCAGCGGTTGAGCAACTTCAGGTTTGGGGCGAACGCGCCAATGTGCCTGTGCTGACCGCTCCCGAAGGATCAGACCCCGCAAGCCTCGCGTTTGATGCGATGACCAAGGCCGAGGAAGATGGCGCAGACCTCTTGATGATCGATACGGCTGGCCGCCTGCAAAATCGCGCTGACCTTATGGAAGAACTCGCAAAAATCGTGCGCGTGATCCGCAAGAAAGACCCGTCAGCGCCGCATAACACGCTGTTGGTTTTGGACGCGACAACGGGGCAGAACGCGCTCAACCAAGTCGATACCTTCCAAAAACTTGCCGATGTCTCCGGCCTTGTGATGACCAAGCTTGACGGTACAGCGAAGGGCGGCGTTCTTGTGGCGCTGGCGGATCGTTTCGGATTGCCTATCCATGCTATTGGCGTGGGTGAGCAAATCGACGACCTTGATGCCTTTGACCCTGAAGAATTTGCCAAGGCGCTCACAGGGACCGACGCTTGAGCGATTGGATTACCTCGATCGAGGGCACAGCAACGGGGCATAACGTTGCGCTTGGCCTCGCGCTTTTGGCTGCTTTTCTGCATGCGATCTTCGGCGCGCTACAAAAGGGCGAGCACGATCCGTGGCTAAGCCGAGGCGCAATTGATTTTCACTATGGTTTGATCGCCGCGCCATTTGCACTCTTTGTTGTGCCGTGGCCCGAGCCTCATATGTGGCCGATATTCGCAGGCGCCTTTGTAATCCACGTGGGTTACAAGGTGATGCAGGCTCAAACCTATGTGCTTGGTGCCTATACGGTGGTCTATCCGGTCGTGCGCGGCACGGGGCCTCTGTTTGCGGTTATCGGAGCAGGCATTGTTTTTGGCGAGACCTTTACGGGCGGGCAATGGCTGGGCGTGGCGGTATTGCTTTCAGGAATTTTCGGGTTGGCGCTCTATAACCTGATGTTCCTAGAGACAAACCGCGACACGCTTGTTCCCGCGCTTTTTATGGCAGTCGGGACAGGATTTTTCGTGGCTTTATATACCACTTACGATGCATACGGTATTCGCGCGACGGCTAATCCTTTTACCTTTTTAGCATGGTTTTTCTTTATCGATGGTCTGGCAATTCCGCCCTATGCCTATTACCGCTATTGCAAGATGGAGAATAAGCCAGCCCTCAAACCGCTCATGCGGCGGGGCCTGATCGGGGCCTTTGTGGCCTATTTCAGCTTCGGCTCTATAATGCTGGCGACGCGGCTTGATAACGTGGGCGAAGCGGCGGTCCTGCGCGAAACATCTACAGTATTTGCGGCCCTAATTGGCTGGCTTGTACTGGGTGAAAAGGTTGGGCCAAGGCGGCTCGTTTTGATGGCTCTAATCGCGATTGGCGCGGTTATGGTGGAATTTAACGGATAGGTACATGGAAGAGAAAAAGATCAACCCGTTTTTGAAACTCGCGCTGGAGCTAGGGCCGGTGATCCTGTTCTTCGTGTTCTACGGGCGCGTTAAGGAACGGGTGTTTACCATCGGTGGTGTGGAGTACGAGGGGTTCATTGTGGCCACTGCGTTGTTCATACCGCTGATCCTTTTGACCACCGCGATCATGTGGAAGCTCACCGGCAAGCTGTCGAAAATGCAGTTGATGACGGCGGTGCTTGTCGTGATTTTCGGGGGGCTGTCAGTTTGGCTAAACGACGAACGGTTCTTCAAGATGAAGCCGACGATGATCTATCTGCTCTTTGGCGGGTTGCTTGGAATTGGACTTTTGCGCGGCCAAAGCTACCTACAGCTTGTGATGGAAGAGGTCATGCCGCTACAGCCCGAAGGGTGGATGATCCTGACCAAGCGGCTTGCGCTGTTCTTCCTTGGTCTTGCTATTGCGAACGAGCTTGTTTGGCGGCTGATGAGCACTGATGCTTGGGTAAATTTCAAAACCTTCGGCCTGACGGCGGCGGTGTTCTTGTTCTTCATGTCGCAAGGCAAGCTGATGCAGACCTATGCCGTGCCCGAGGATGAAGCAGAGTCCTAAGAGGTATCGGGCCAGATGCTGCGTGCATCCGGCCCGAAACCACTAACCTTTTTGCTTGAAAAGCAATTCTTGTGCGGCTTTGTCTTTCTTGAAGTCGCCCCGCTGTTCCGCAGCAAGCGCACGTCCGCGCTCCACCCCGGGCCTGTTGCCGACAGTTTCAAGCCAGCGCGCCAAATGCGGCTTGTCATCAAGGGTTTGTTGCTGGCCTTCCCACAGGCTCGCCCAACCCCAAATCGCCATATCTGCAATCGAATAGAAATCACCGGCAACAAATTCGTTGTCGGCTAGGCGCTTGTTCAACACGCCATAAAGGCGACCTGTTTCATTGCGATAGCGATCTTTGGCATAGGGCAGGTCGTTGGGCGGATCCATTGCCGGTGCGTATTTCAGGAAGTGATGCGCTTGCCCTGCCATCGGGCCAAGCCCGCCCATTTGCCACATAAGCCATTCTGTTACTGCAACAGTTTCACGCTCAGTGGAGCCGCCGAATTTGCCGGTCTTGCGCGCAAGGTACTGAAGGATTGCGCCGCTTTCAAAAACAGAGATCGGAGCGCCATCTGGCCCGTTTGGATCAATAATCGCCGGCATCCGGTTGTTCGGCGCGATTTTAAGGAAATCGGGCTCAAATTGCTCTCCGGCACCGATATTGACGAGGTTCAGATTGTAGGGAAGTTCCATCTCCTCAAGCGCAATGGAGATTTTCCAGCCATTCGGTGTTGGCCAGTAATAGAGTTCGATCGGTTGTGTCACGGGATGTCCTTCTGGTTTTTCGGGATAATTGCAGATCAGCCCTGCATGACAAGAGGCTCAGCGGCGCTTCACGAAAAAATGTCAGCGCCGTGTTTGCGCGGTTTCGGTTGACGTTTGGGCGGCTGCGGCCTATGGATTGCCCCGTGGCGATTTGTTCTCCGGATTGCGGGCCACATTAAATATGCCGCTAAAGAGGTTTGGGACGTGACCCCTCGCTTCTTTTGCGGTGGGTTTTTTTTGTTTTTGGCGACCGGACGTCGAGAACATGGAATGCGCATTAACAAAGGTTAAGACGATGAGCAAAGACTGGAACGCCCGCACCAAGATGGTGCATTCGGGAAGCCGACGCAGCCAATACGGCGAAGTTTCCGAGTCGATCTTTTTGACGCAAGGCTTTGTCTATGACTCCGCTGAAGCCGCAGAAGCGCGGTTTATCGAGACAGGCGAAGACGAGTTTATTTACGCCCGCTACGGCAACCCGACCGTGCGGATGTTCGAAGATCGCATCGCGGCAATTGAGGGGGCAGAGGACGCCTTCGCAACAGCAAGCGGTATGGCCGCAGTAAACGGCGCGCTCATGTCGGTTCTCAAGGCTGGCGATCACGTGGTTTCTGCGCGCGCGCTCTTTGGGTCTTGTCTCTATATTCTCGAAGAAATCCTTGCACGTTTTGGCGTTGAAATCACCTTTGTAGATGGTGCTGACATCGAGCAATGGCGCGCGGCGATCCGTCCTGATACGGCGGTTGTGTTCCTTGAATCTGTCTCGAACCCAACACTTGAAGTTGTTGATTTAAAATCGGTTTCTGAGATTGCGCATGAGAGCGACGCGCTGGTTGTGGTCGATAATGTGTTTGCCACGCCTGTGTTCTCGCGTGCTCTGGAGCTTGGCGCGGATGTGGTCGTTTACTCCACCACCAAACATATCGACGGTCAGGGGCGCTGCCTTGGCGGCGTTGTGCTCGGGCGCGAAGAATTCATCCGCGGCCCGCTTGAGGCTTACATGAAGCACACTGGCGGTTCCATGAGCCCGTTCAACGCTTGGGTGATGCTTAAGGGGCTTGAAACGCTTGACCTTCGCGTGCGCGCGCAGGCTGCTTCGGCGCAGGCCATTGCTGAGGCGCTTGAGGGCCACGACAAACTTGAGCGTGTGTTGTTCCCATTCCTTGCAAGCCACCCGCACCAAGCGATTGCCAAGGCGCAGTTTGAAAAGGGTGGCACTGTACTTTCGATCGACCTCAAGGGCGGTCAGGAAGCGGCGTTTACATTCCTTAATGCATTGGAGATTTGCATTATTTCCAATAATTTGGGGGATGCAAAGAGCATCGTGACACATCCGGCAACAACAACCCATCAGCGTTTGCCAGACGATCAGAAAGAGTTGCTCGGCATCACGCCAGGCCTTGTGCGGATCAGTGTCGGCATCGAAGACACGCAGGATTTGCTCAACGATATTCTGCAGGCACTCGAGGCAGTTTGAATAGAGAGCAGCGCGGGGTTGGTTTTCCCGCGCCGTTCGTCCTATATGTTGGTCACGCGCGAAGAGGGCCATCAGATGAAAAAGACAGAGGCGAACGCAAGCCAGATACGCCAAGACGCAGAAGATGCGCTTGCTGTGTTGCGCGCTTGGGCCGAGGCGGCAACGCCCACAGAAATTGCCGAGCTTGATCCGGCGATTGCTCGGTTGCTCCCCGAACGGGCTCTTGAGAATTATCCCGCTTTGGCAAGGGCTTACCCCGATGAGTTTACGGCTGATGAAGCCTATCGCGCTACACTTCCAGACCTTCAGAACGGCCCCGAGAGCCTGATCCGAGGCGCTCGTCGTCAGATCCAGCATGTTGGCATCTCCAACTTTCGCTTGCCGATCAGATTTCAGGCGCGTGCGGGCGGTGATCTTGCGATTGAAACGTCTGTCACGGGGACGGTCAGCCTAGATGCAGGTAAAAAGGGCATCAACATGTCGCGCATCATGCGCACATTTTACAAGCATGCCGAGCGGGTGTTCAGCTTTGACGTAATCGAGGCCGCGCTCGCCGATTATAAAGCCGACCTAGAGAGTTTTGACGCCCGTATTCAGATGCGGTTTTCCTTCCCTGTGAAACGCAAGAGCCTGCGGTCAAAGCTGGAAGGGTATCAATATTATGACCTCGCGCTTGAGCTTGTCTCCGTTGCCGGAGATATCAAGAAAATCATACATTTAGACTATGTCTACTCCTCAACTTGCCCGTGTTCGTTGGAGCTTTCCGAGCATGCGAGACAGGTGCGCCACCAGCTTGCCACGCCGCATTCGCAGCGGTCTGTTGCGCGTGTTTCCGTATTGGTGAACCCGAGCGAGCCGCGGCTTTGGTTTGAGGATATAATCGACCTGTGCCGCACCGCCGTGCCGACCGAAACGCAGGTCATGGTCAAACGCGAGGACGAGCAGGCCTTCGCGGAACTGAATGCTGCCAATCCGATTTTCGTTGAAGACGCCGCGCGGCTGTTTAGCGAACAATTGCAGGGCGATTCCCGCATTCTGGATTATCGGATTGTCGCCAGTCATCAGGAAAGCCTTCATAGCCACGATGCGGTTAGCATCTTGACCGAGGGCGAGACATTTTCCACCGAAAGCATCGATCCTAAACTGTTTTCTACGTTGTTCCACGTTGGTTAGCGCGCGCGGGCGCATGGGCAACGCAACTGTTGTATCCAGTCGCCATGCCTGCGGATTTCGCGCGGGATGCTTGACAGGGGCGGGTTGAAAAGCCAAGCGTTGCGCATGTTTGATCTTCGCCCTGTCGGCTATGTCATTGGTCTTTTGGTTACGGCTCTTGCGTTTACGATGCTCGGCCCGATGGCCCTTGATATGTATGACGGCAACGGACACTGGCCTGTTTTCCTCGAGTCCGCAGTAATTACCGGCCTGACCGGCGGATTGATCGCGCTGGCCTGCGTAAACGGGGTTCAGCGCGGGCTTTCGATTCAACAGACCTTTTTGCTCACAACCGGTGTTTGGGTTGCCTTGCCGATCTTTGGCGCGTTGCCGTTTTATTTTGGTGCAACCGAGGCGCGGTATGTTGATGCGTTTTTTGAGGCAACATCCGGCCTCACAACAACAGGTTCCACCGTGTTTTCCGGCCTTGACCAGCTTCCGCGCGGATTGCTGCTGTGGCGCAGCATGCTTCAGTGGTTTGGTGGTGTGGGTATCATCGTTGTGGCCATGGTGTTTCTACCTGAGCTTCGGGTTGGTGGTATGCAGATTTTCCGCTCCGAAGCCTTTGATACATTGGGTAAAATCCTGCCGCGTGCGGCGGAGATTGCCTCGCGGATTATGGCGATCTATGTGGGGCTGACGCTCGCTTGTTTTCTTAGTTATGTGGCGGTCGGCATGACGCCCTTTGACGCGCTCAACCATGCGCTGACGACCCTTTCAACGGGGGGCTTTTCAACCCATGATGCCTCGTTCGGGGCGTTTTCCGGCCCTGCGGAATATATTGCGTCGGTATTCATGATTTTGGCCAGTTTGCCGTTCGTGCGCTATGTTCAGCTCATCAGCGGTACGGCGATGCCGATCTGGCGAGACACACAAATCAGGGCGTTTTTGCTTGTGATCTTCGGGCTGGTTGCGATCTTGTCGTTCTATCACCTGTTTACCAGCACCGTAGACAACATGCCCTTCCGCGAGATCGTGTTTAACACCAGTTCGATCCTGTCGGGCACCGGATACGCCAGTGTTGATTATCAAACTTGGGGCGCGTTTCCGGTTGTTATTTTCTTCTTTATGGGGCTGATCGGGGGCTGCGCGGGGTCAACCTGTTGTTCAGTCAAAATCTTCCGCTATCAGCTTTTGTTTGCCTCGATCCGCGCACAAATTCGCAAGATCCACTCTCCGAGCGGCGTGTTTATGCCGCGCTACGACGGACGCACCGTGGGCGAAGATGTTTTGGCATCGGTGATGAGCTTCTTTGTGTTTTTCATCGTGAGCTTGGGTGTCCTAGCGGTTTTGCTCGCGCTCACGGGCCTCGACTTTGTAACTTCTGTTTCTGGTGCGGCGACGGCGATCGCCAATGTCGGTCCTGGCCTTGGCGATATTATCGGCCCCGCAGGAAATTTCGGCTCACTTGATGATACGCCGAAATGGTTACTTGTCGGAGGGATGCTGCTCGGTCGGCTCGAGATTATGGCTGTGTTCGTCATCTTCACAGTCAAGTTCTGGCGCGCCTGATACCAACACCCTAAGCGGAAACGCCAACAAAAAAGGCGCGACCAAAGCCGCGCCTGTCGATATTAGAATTGCCTATTTGGCATTACTCCCAGCATGCCACCAATACGGTCATGTCAGAGGCAATCGTTGTAAGGTCCAGTGGATGCAGCGCAGTTTCGCCATTGGCTTTTGAAACTTTGATTCCATTGGCGCGCAAGGCTTCGGTAATTGCGTCACTCGCCGAAGAGAAGCTTACGCTGTTTGGCAAGCTGCGGCCGTCACGGGCTTCATTCGGTTGAAGCATCCCGATCACAGAACCCGCAGCGTTGACCACAGGGCCACCCGCATCACCAGGAAGCGGCGACATGGCGAGGCGCTGGAGGTTTGGCTCGCCGTTAAGACCTTTTACATCCGAGAGTTTGCCGAATGTCAGTGTTGGCGCGTCCAGCGCTCCGCCGAAAGAGAAACCTGCAACAGCAACATCAGAGTTGAGGCGCGGGGCGGCTTCGGCGAATTGTGCGTAAGCAATTGGCGCAACAGGCTCTTGCGGCTTCAGAACGGAAATTCCAAGCGCTTCGTCGCTAAAGGCAATTGTGGCTTCGATGCCGTCTTCAACGGTTATTTTGCTGCACTGAGCGACGGCTTCTGTTGTTGTGAGGATGTGTCCGCTGCCATCCAGATAAAACCCTGAGCGCGCGCTCTTGGGTTTACGGATTTCCAGCCCTGCGAGGAGATCGACACTTTGGGGCGCATCACCATCGCTGGCCATATCATCAAGTGCGATGCTGTCATTCGGGGTAAAGCTCGCGCGCATCGAGGATACGACTCGTTCCATCCGCTTGCTGTCTCCGGCGGGCCAAACAAGGGTAAAGCCCTTGATCGTGCCGCCCGCGAGCGTGGCGTATGTATAGGAGCTGATGTCGTTGTTTTCACCTGTTAGGGTGAAGCTGTTTTGGTTGCGCTCGCGCTCGCCGTTCAACGGCACGATTTCAAGCGTTTGCATGATTTCGTAAAGACCAAAGAGCGTTGCTTGATCGCCGTATTGCGAGATGAGAGAGACGCGAACGCCATCATCTGTTGTGGGCGTGAAATGGGCAAATGGTGCCTCATAACCATCAAACTCTACCATCGCCATCGGTAGACGGATGGTGATGCCCGCTTTTGTGTCGGTATAGGCTTCCATGCCAAGGCTGCTCAGGATCGCGTTGTAGTTCTCAAGCAGTTCGGCGCGTTGGCGCGTGGTGAGGATGCCTGTCTCGTCATACCCCTTTGCGCGTTGGTAAAGTGCCATTGCATTGCGGGTACCGCGGCCGAAATCACCGTCGATTGCCGCGTTATAGAACCCTTCCCATTGCATCGCGCGCTGAAGCTCCATCTTGGCTTCGCGTGACAGAAGGCGCTCTGACGCGCGCGCTTCGCGTGGCGTTTCGTCGGGAAGGTAGGTGAGTGAGGTGACAGGATCGGTTTCGGTCAGGCTGCTTTCCGGAACAGGGAGTGCCACAACGGTATCGTCCAGTCGGTTCGCGCCAATCGGCCAGTATTGTTGCGTGAAACGGTCGCTCGTCACGAGATAGCTGTCGGCGGGAATAAGGTTTTCAACGGCAAGGCGTTGCAGTTCGTTTTCAGCGGTCACGGCATCATAGGGGCCGAGCGCAATGACATACCAACCCGAGTTGGAGCGAAACCCGTTTACGTTATCAAACGCACCGGCAAACGCCTGCGCACGGACCTGAGCCTCGTTCAGGGAGGGGTGTGCTTCAATCTGGATCCAAGAAGCTTGTTGTGCATTGGCGGTCTGCGCAGACAGCGCAAAAGAAAACGGAAGAAGCACGAAAAGGAAGAGGGTCAAATAATGCCGAAGGATGCGCATGGCGGTCGAAATTCCTATCAATCTGTTCAATTGGCGTTTTTTAGCATGTTTTGCGTGTTGCGCCTTAATAATGCAAGTGCAAGCAATTGACCCTGTAAGCTGAGCGGCCTATTTGGAACTAGTTTTTTACGAAGGGCCAAATATGACTTCCGTTCTGTCGCAAGAAAGAAACACGCCACGTAGTTTTCAGGAGATCATCCTGCGTCTGCAAGCCTACTGGGCTGAGAAGGGCTGTGCTGTGATGCAGCCTTATGACATGGAAGTCGGGGCAGGGACCTTCCACCCCGCAACAACCCTGCGTTCGCTTGGAAGCAAAGCATGGGCCGCAGCCTATGTGCAGCCCTCGCGCCGTCCAACCGACGGACGCTATGGCGAGAACCCGAACCGCCTTCAGCATTACTACCAGTATCAGGTGTTGATCAAACCAAGCCCGCCCGAATTGCAGGAGCTTTACCTCGGATCGCTTGAGGCAATCGGCATCAACATGGACATGCACGACATCCGCTTTGTCGAGGATGACTGGGAAAGCCCGACACTTGGCGCGTGGGGCCTTGGTTGGGAAGTTTGGTGCGACGGCATGGAAGTAAGCCAGTTCACCTATTTCCAACAAGTGGGCGGCCATGATTGCCAGCCTGTTTCTGGTGAGCTGACCTATGGGCTTGAGCGGCTGGCGATGTATGTGCTGGGCGTCGATCACGTGATGGATATGCCCTACAACGATCCGGACGCACCGATTGCGCTTACCTATGGTGATGTGTTCCGCCAGACAGAGCAGGAATACAGCCGTTGGAACTTCGACGTGGCCAACACTGACAACCTATTGCAGCATTTCCTTGATGCCGAAGCCGAGTGCAAAGCCATCCTTGAGCAAGAAGCCGTTGATCCCAAAACAGGCAAGCGCATTATTATGGCGCATCCTGCTTACGATCAGGCGATCAAGGCGAGCCATCTCTTTAACCTCCTTGATGCGCGCGGTGTGATCTCTGTAACAGAGCGCCAAGCCTACATCGGTCGAGTGCGTGCGTTATCAAAGGCTTGCGCGGATGCCTTCGTGCAGACCGAAGCTGGCGGCTGGGCGGCTGAATGATCGGGAAACTTCTGGCGGGTGTTATCGTGATTTCAGCTTTGGCCGCAGGCGCGGCGATGTATTACTTTCAGGTTTACGGTTTCTACACCGAGGTAGAGGCCAGTTCCCCTGACGCCGAAATCCGCATCACCAATATCGTGACAGGTGAGCCGGAGCCAATGTTGATTGCCGGTTTTGAAGGCATCGATTCCGATAGCTCCCCGATCCGGTTCCGTGCGTGTTTCACAACGCCAATGTCCAATGCCATGATGACCGAAACCTTTAAGGGATACCCCGCCGCAGAGCCACTTGTGGCTCCGGACTGGTTCAGCTGCTTTGACGCAAAGGCACTCGGCACAGCGATCAAGGCCGGAACAGCGACGGCGTATCTTGGCGAGGAAAACATCATTTACGGCATTGATCGTGTCATTGCGGTCTATGACGATGGACGCGCCTATGCGTGGCACCAAATAAACACCTGTGGCGAATATGCGTTCAACGGAGACCCGTTGCCCGCGTCTTGCCCTCCGAACCCGTCAGAGTAAGCGAGCACCGATGGAGCATGTTCACACCATACCGGAATTTATCACCGCGACCCTTGGGTTCGCGGTATTTCTGCTTGGTGCGCGGCTGACGCGGAAGGTTGCCTTCCTGCGCGAGTTCAACATTCCAGAGCCAGTCACCGGCGGGTTGTTGGCTGCGGTTCTGTTTGGGCTTTTCAGCTATATTACGAACTCCTCGATTGTGTTCATGATGGAGTCGCGGGACGTTTTTCTCGTGGTGTTCTTTACCGGTATTGGCCTGAATGCGCGGCTGTCTGATCTGGTGAGCGGCGGCAAGCCTCTTGCTTTGCTGATGATCCTCACGCTCGCGATCATTGTCATACAGGATATCATCGGTGTGGCGGGCGCTGTGTTGTTCGATATGCCGGCGCAGGCTGGTGTGTTGCTTGGGTCCGCGTCCTTGATTGGCGGGCACGGCACGGCCATTGCTTGGGCGCCGGAAGTCACGCGGATTACGGGAATGGACTCTGCCGCAGAGCTGGGCGTCACCGTGGCGACGGTGGGTCTGGTCTTGGCTGCGCTTGTTGGTGGTCCGGTGGCGAAGTTCCTTGTGAACCGCTACGATCTCCATTCTTCACACCCAAATGCAGAGAATACCGTTGGCGCAGTATACGAGGATGACGCCCATCCAGAGCCGATCACCCATATCAGCCTGATGCGCACACTCCTTGTGCTCAATCTGGCGATCATTGGCGGATTTCTTCTGCATGAGACGCTGCTGGATTGGGGCTTGATGCTCCCTCTGTTCGTGCCATGCCTAATTATGGGGATTGTGCTGGGCAACCTTCACAGCATCTTGTTTCCAAAGGTTCCAGCAGTGTCGCGCACGCCAACGCTTGCCGTTGTAACTGATTTCGCGCTGGGCGTATTCCTTGCAATTTCGCTGATGACGCTGGACCTCGCTGCTTTGGCGGGGCTGGGCGGGCCTGTCTTTGCAACAATTGCTGTTCAGGCCGTTGTAACGGTTCTGTTCGTGATCTTTGTGTTGTTCCCTGTACTCGGCCGCGGCTATCGAGCTGCCGTTTTGGCATCGGGTTTCGCGGGCTTTTCGCTCGGAGCAACGCCAACGGCAATCGCCAACATGACCGCCGTAACCAAACGTTACGGCCCATCACCTATCGCCTTTGTCGTTTTGCCGCTTGTGTCGGCATTTTTCGTAGATATAGCCAATGCGATTGTCATTCAGACAATCGTGAACTTCTAGGGACTTTTCATGCCTGATCTCCTGATTGAACTCTTTTCCGAAGAAATCCCGGCCCGTATGCAAACGCGTGCGGCGGCGGACCTGAAGAAACTCGTTACCGATGGGTTGGTCGAGGCTGGGCTGACCTATGCCTCGGCGGGGGCATTCTCGACTCCACGCCGTCTTGCGCTTTCCGTTGAAGGATTGCTTGCCGAAAGCCCCGACACCGTTGAAGAACGCAAGGGCCCCAAGGTCGGTGCGCCGGAAAAAGCGCTCGAAGGGTTCCTGCGCGGCGCAGGCGTGAGCAAGGATGACCTTGAAATCCGCGACGACAAAAAAGGGCAAGTGTATTACGCCACGATCAAGAAGCCGGGTCGCCCCGCTGCAGAGATCATTGCCGAAGTGCTTGAGGCAACCATTCGCAAGTTCCCGTGGCCGAAGTCCATGCGCTGGGGCGCAGGCAGCCTGAAATGGGTGCGGCCGCTGCATTCGATCCTTTGTGTTCTTTCGGATGAAGCAGGGGCAACCGTTGTCCCGCTTGAGGTTGATGGCATCGCGGCAGGCGACGAAACACGCGGCCACCGCTTCATGGCGCCTGATGCGATCAAAGTCACTAGCTTCGACGACTACGTTGTAAAACTCAAGGCAGCCAAAGTCGTGCTTTCTGCAGAAGAACGCGCCGAGCATATCTGGGCGGACGCCACCAATGCCGCCTTTGCGCAGGGGCTTGAAGTTGTAGAGGATAAGGGCCTTTTGGCCGAGGTCGCAGGGCTGGTTGAATGGCCTGTTGTACTGATGGGAGACATTGCAGAGGACTTCCTCGAACTGCCGCCTGAAGTGCTGCAGACCAGCATGAAAGAGCATCAAAAGTTTTTCTCTGTGCGGGATCCGAAATCGGGCGGCATTGTAAAATTCGTGACCGTTGCCAACCGTGAAACCGCTGATAACGGCGCGACCATCCTTGCAGGGAACCAAAAGGTTCTGTTCGCGCGACTTTCGGATGCGAAATTCTTCTGGGAGAACGATTTGCGCGTTGCAAAATCGGACATTTCGCAGTGGACCAAAGCGCTTGAGAACGTGACCTTCCACAACAAACTCGGAAGCCAGACCGCACGGATTGAACGCATCGCCCAACTTGCGCGTGAAATCGCGCCCGTGGTTGGCGCAGATGCAGATCAGGCAGAACAAGCCGCGCGCGTGGCAAAGGCCGATCTTTCAAGCGAAATGGTTTATGAATTCCCCGAACTACAGGGGCTCATGGGCCGTTACTACGCCGAAGCTGCTGGCCTTCCAAAGGCCGTTGCCGCCGCCTGCGAAGCGCATTACAGCCCGCTTGGTCCGTCTGACACGGTGCCGACCGAGCCTGTATCCGTTGCCGTTGCCATGGCCGATAAACTCGACACGCTTACAGGATTCTGGGCGATTGACGAGAAGCCAACAGGATCGAAAGACCCGTTCGCCCTGCGCCGTGCGGCTTTGGGTGTTATTCGTTTGGTTCTCGAGAATGATGTGCGGATCAATCTGGCTGGCGCAAACGCCTTTGAACCCGCATTTGCCGCAGTAAACGCTGCCGTCGCGGAGGCCTCTGAGCAAGAAGTGTCCGAGGTAAACGCAAACCTTCTCTCCTTCTTCCATGATCGCCTGAAAACCTATCTCAAGGATCAGGGCATCCGCTTTGATGTCATCGATGCTTGCCTTGCGATGCCAGGAAACGACGATCTGTCGCTCTTGGTTAAACGCGCAACGGCGCTTTCGGACTTCCTTAAGACCGACGATGGCGAAAACCTGCTTCAAGGGTTTAAGCGCGCGGCCAATATCCTTGCGCAAGCCGAAGAGAAGGATGGCGTTGAGTATAGCTATGGCGCGGATGTGAAATACGCCGAGACCGACGAAGAGCGCGCGCTCTTTGCGGCTCTGGACGCGGCAGAAAAAGACATTGCGCCTGCGATGGAGAAAGAGGATTTCGTTGCTGCTATGGGCGCGATGGCCAGCCTGCGCGCGCCGATTGATGCGTTTTTCGAAGCTGTACAGGTTAATGCCGACAGCCAAGTGGTGCGCCGCAACCGCCTCAACCTTCTGAGCCGTATTCGTACCCTGTGTCTCTCTGTCGCGGACCTGTCCAAGGTCGAGAGTTAAGCGCGACAACCTTTAGAAATAGCATTGTTGCCCCCTAGGCTCGGGGCAATGATACCTTTGCCGATAAGCACACCAAGCCTTGCCAGAAACGCCGCATCGGGTATTGTCTGTGGCAAAGGAGTGCTGCGGTGCAGAAACACACGGATATTGCGACTTATACCGAGATAACGCCCACTGCGCCCATTTACGTGGGGCAGCACGGCGGGCGGGCGAAATGCCTGCAACGCTTGGTTCGGCTTGATATGCCGGTTCCGCGCACGATTGCCTTGCCGTTTGATAAGGTGCAGGCCATTGCGGCGGGGTATCCGCCCAACACGGCGGCGATGATTGCGGAATTTGGTGAAGATGCGCTGATTTCGGTGCGGCCAAGCTCGGAAGATCCCGATTGGGGTGGGCCGCGTGCAATTCTGAATATCGGTATGAACGACGCGCGCCATGCTGCGCTGTGCGAGACCGAAGGGCCGGCAACGGCCAACGCCCTCTATTTACGCTTTATCCAAGCCTATGCGGTTCATGTGGCGCGGCTTGATCCTGATATGTTTGATGCGCCGATCCTGACGCCTTGCGCGGATGATCCCGACCTGTCAAAGGCGCTCGCAACGGCATTGCGGGCCTATGAAGACGAAACCGACGAGCAATTCCCGCAAGATCCAGCGCGTCAGCTTGGCGAAGTGTTGCGCTCCATGGCGCGCGCATGGGCAGGGACAACAGCGCGGCTTTTACGTCAGGCGAAAGGCGCCCCCGAAGATGCAGGGCTCGGCCTTGTGGTGCAGCAGATGGCGATGGGGATTGGTTCGGGCGAGAGCGGCTCTGGCGTGATCCAATTCGTCAACGGAACAACGGGCGAACCACAAATCACGGGCCGTTACAAAAGCCAAAGCCAGGGGCGCGATGCGCTCGGGGCAAAGAGCGAGGCGATATTCCTGAACAAAGACCCGCGCGGCACGTCGCTGGCCGAAATCCTGCCGGAACAGTTTGAAGCGCTTGTGCGTTTCGGCAAGCTTGGCCGCGAGCGCCTTCGCGATGAGATGCAAATTGAGTTCACCATCGAAAACGGTGAATTGGTTATCCTTGATGCTGTGCGCGTGTCTCGAACATCGGCAGCAGCGGTCGCGATTGCTGTGTCCTTGGCCGAAGACGGTATCATCAGCCGCGAAGAGGCGGTGCTTCGGATTGATCCGCGCGCGTTGACGGAAATGCTCCACCCGCAAGTCGACCCAGAGGCCGAACGCGATATTATCGCAAGCGGCATCGGTGCGTCGCCAGGTGGGGCGACGGGCAAAATCGTGTTTTCTGCTACCGCCGCACAAGCTTCCTTGGCTCAAGGAGACGATTGTATCCTTGTGCGCCGCGAAACCGCACCAGAGGATATTCGGGGCATGCACGCTTCTGTTGCCGTGATGACCGAGAAAGGCGGCATGACAAGTCATGCTGCCGTGATTGCGCGGGGGCTTGGTGTGCCATGTATCGTTGGCGCGCACGGGATTTCGATCAACCACCGCGACAAGATTTTGAAGTTACCTGATGGCCGCTTCTTTACTGAGGGCGATATCATCACCATTGATGGTACAACCGGCGAGGCGCTTGCGGGTGCGGCCAAGATGTTGGACGCAAGTCTTGATGGTGCCTTTACGACGTTGCTTGAATGGGCTGATGAGTTCCGCGACATCGGTGTGCGGGCCAATGCGGATACGCCGACAGATGCGCTTACGGCGCGGCGGTTTGAGGCGCAAGGCATCGGGCTCTGCCGTACAGAGCATATGTTCTTTGAGGACGACCGCCTGACCGTCATGCGCGAAATGATCTTTGCAAAGCAGCCAGAAGACCGGCGCGCCTCTCTTGATCAGCTTCTTCCGATGCAGCGCGCCGATTTTATCGAGCTGTTCAAAATCATGCAGGGGCAGCCCGTTTGCATCCGCCTGTTTGATCCGCCGTTGCACGAGTTTTTGCCGTCAACCCGCGAAGGGATGCGCGAACTGGCCGAGTCGCTCGATCTGCCTCTGTCTGACGTAACGCGCCGCATTGCCAACCTCAAAGAGTTCAACCCGATGCTTGGCCTGCGCGGCGTGCGGCTCGGGATTACCCTGCCCGAGATTTACGACATGCAGGCCCAAGCGATCTTTGAGGCCGCAGTCGAAGCCAGCAAGCATGGTGATCCTGTCGTACCTGAAATCATGATCCCGCTGGTCTCGGCCCAACGCGAGGCGGAGCTTGTGAAAACCCGTATTGATGCTGTTGCCTCGGCCGTTCGGTTTGCGACTGGTGTCGAGTTTACCTTCAGGCTTGGCGTGATGGTTGAAACCCCGCGCGCGGCACTTCGCGCCGGTGACATTGCCCAGAATGCCGCCTTCCTTAGTTTCGGTACGAACGACCTCACCCAGATGACCTATGGCCTCTCGCGAGACGACGCAGGGCGCTTCATGTCGGACTATGTACAGCAGGGGGTGTTTTCCGAAGATCCGTTCCATGTGTTGGATACGGACGGGGTCGGGGAGTTGCTTATGATTGGTGCCGATCGCGCGCGTGACGCTCGAGAGGGAATCATGTTGTCGCTTTGTGGCGAACACGGCGGAAATCCGGAATCTATCTCGTTTTGTCGTAAGGCAGGGTTCGACTATGTGTCTTGCTCGCCATATCGCGTTCCCGTTGCGCGACTGGCCTCTGCACAGCTTGCAATTGCAGACCCGAAACCTGAATAACCTCAAGTTTTTAAGGTAAATCGTTCAATTTAAATCAAAATTTCCGATTGTCTTTTTCGCGGCTGCGATTGTTCTTGAACCGTAGACAATGCAACCTTCCGCCGATCCTTGTTGCCAAAATGTCACGAGGGTGGACATTGCCAAGTTTTTGACATAGTTCACGCCTCGATCGCGGCCTGGGGGCTGCTGATCCACGGACGTGGGTTGAGAAAAGGTGTGTAATGTTAAATGTTAAATTGGTTGGCTTGCCCAGCAAAACGCTGCGCAGGTCTAAGGCGCTTTTGCGTCAAAGTTTTGCTCTTTTTTCTGTCCTCGGCGCAGGTTTCTTCGCGACTCCGCCAGAGGCCGAGTCGGTAACCGGAACCAAAGGCTCCGCAGAGTTTCAAATGGAGATGGACAGCTGGCTGTCTGCTCTCATTTCCTCCGAACGGGAAGCCCTAAAGCCGACTTCCGTCGCTCGCTCGAATCCCTTCAATCTTTCCGCGAATTCATCCGGCGAGTCTTCGTTTGAGTATTCGCGCGATTGGCTCGCCAGTCAACAGTTTGTTGAAGGAAATGAGGGCTGGGAATGTCTCACGCAGGCACTTTACTTCGAAGCACGTGGTGAGAGCGTAAAAGGGCAGTTTGCCGTGGCCGAGGTTATCCTGAACCGCGTGGCAAGCCCGCTCTATCCCAATTCGATCTGCGAAGTGGTGAATCAAGGGACAGGGAAGAAATTCCAGTGCCAGTTCACCTACACCTGTGATGGCCGCGCAGAGAAGATAAACGAACCCAAGGCGCATGAGCGGGTCGGTAAAGTGGCCGCTGCGATTTTGACGGGGGCAGCGCCATTCGGCCTGACCAAAGGCGCTACGCACTATCATACCAAGGCGGTAAACCCGCGTTGGGCGCGTAAATTCCCGCGGACTGCGACCTATGGGGCGCATCATTTCTATCGCCAGCCAGGCGCCTCGCGCAGCTAAAACCTCTGGCCTAGGTGGTCGGAAGCCTGATAAGGACGGCCCACCAACACGGGGGTCGCCATGTCTGACGAAATTTCTGTTGCATTCGCTCATCCCGAGGCCCGATCCCGCGCGCATCGGCCAGACGGCATAGCAGACCGGATTTCGCTGCGGGATCATATTGTTACTGTTGAAATCGGAGCCTTTGAGGTTGAGCGCGGCATAGAGCAACGGCTGTCGTTCAATGTGGTGGTTGAGGTTGCAGATGTTCCGCAGCCCCTTGAGGATGATGTGGATCGCATCCTCTCCTATGACCGGCTTACCGAGGCGATTGCCGAAGCCCTTGCTGCGCAACGGGTAAACCTTCTCGAAACACTGGCTCAAGACATTGCAGAGCGGATTCTACGAGAGCCGCAGGCCGAGCGTGTGTATCTTCGGATTGAAAAACTCGACAAGCCCGCCGGCGTTCTGGGAGTCGAAATTGTGCGCGAGGCTGGTGGCGCGCGCTCCGAAAGGGCTGAAACACGAGCAAAACCGGTTATTGCTGTCGCCGGATGCGATCTTGATGCAGTGCGCCGTCACTATCCTGATCAGCCAATCCTGTTGGTGCCGTCCGCTAACGCGCCATTGCCGGCTGCTGAGGTGGGAGAAGAGGCTGCGCGGCGCATTGCGCTTTTGGCTTGGGACCAAGCTGCTTGGATTTGGGCGGACGGACAATCTGACGTGACTGTTGTCAGCAGCCGTACCGAGGTTGAATGGGGCATCGCGCAAGGGCAGGTGAATATCTGGGCGCCGATGAAGCAAATCCTCGATAGCCCGACGCCTCCCAAAACTCTTACAACCCAATCGCTTGCACGGTGGATATCAGGTGTTCTTGAGGGCGAGGTCGCCGAACAATGACTCGATACTACCGCCCAATCTGCCAAGGTGGCGCAAATCGTCCGAAAGAGGCCCATGTGCTCGCGGGGGGCTGGACGTGGTTCACCCATGTGGAAGTGTTAGAGCGCAACACTGCGCCACGAGTGATTTCCGCAAGCGAAGTGCCTGACGACAAGCTGCGCCGATTAACCGCGCCGCGCGCGCCGATCTGTGGCATCGAAATGGCGCGACCCAGTGTGATGGGCATTCTCAATATCACGCCCGATAGTTTTTCAGACGGTGGGCAGTTTGACAGTGTTGATTCCGTTGTGGCACGCGCTTCGGCGATGGTGAAGCAAGGGGCGGATATCCTTGATATCGGTGGAGAGTCGACAAGACCGGGCGCCGATACGGTTTCGATTGAGGATGAGATTTCGCGGGTTGTTCCTGTCATTTCGGCAATTCGCGGCGCGATGAGCGCACCAATTTCCATTGATACGCGTAAATCTGCGGTGGCAGAGGCCGCACTCTCTGCGGGGGCGGGGCTGGTGAATGACGTGTCTGCGTTTGGCTATGACAAGGCGATGGCGGGCTATGTTGCGGCAACGGATGCACCTGTGTGCCTGATGCATGCGCAAGGGTCGCCCGAAACGATGCAAAACGATCCGACCTATCAGAATGTGGTTCTGGATGTTTACGACGCTTTGTCGGAACGCGTGGCCAAGGCCGAAGCCGCAGGCATTTCGCGCGACCGCATTCTCGTTGATCCAGGTATCGGGTTTGGTAAGACGCTTGACCATAACCTCGCACTTTTGCGTAACATCAGCCTATTTCACGGGCTTGGATGCGCAATCCTGCTCGGCGTTTCGCGCAAAAAGTTTATCGGAACCCTCTCAGGTGCCGAGGTCGCTTCAGAGCGCGTTGCCGGAACGATTGGTGTGACGCTTGGGGCGGTGATGCAGGGTGTTCAGATGCATCGCGTTCATGATACCAAAGAAGTTAACGAGGCCATGAGCCTTTGGGCGGCGGCATATTTGTAGAGGGACCCACAATTATGGGCAGTATTTTTGGCACGGACGGCGTGCGCGGGCAGGCAAATACATATCCAATGACAGCCGAGGTCGCGCTTAAACTCGGCGCTGCTGCGGGGCGTTATTTCCGCAAAGACGGGCAAAACCGCCACCGCGTTGTGATCGGCAAGGATACACGGCTCTCCGGATATATGCTGGAGAATGCGCTGACTGCTGGCTTAACGAGTACGGGTATGGACGTATTGCTGATGGGGCCTGTGCCTACGCCGGCGGTTGGGTTTCTAACGCGGTCCATGCGTGCGGACTTGGGGATCATGATTTCGGCCAGCCACAATCCGCATTCTGATAACGGCATCAAATTCTTTGGTCCGGATGGTTACAAGCTGTCTGATACGGCGCAGTCCGCAATTGAGGAGCTCCTTGCCGGAGAGATCACACCTGCGAAGCCAGCCAATATCGGCCGTGCCAAACGAATTGACGATGCTGTTGGCCGCTACGTCGAATATGCAAAAACAACCTTTCCCGCGCGAGGGTTACTTTCCGGCCTTAAAGTTGTGATCGATTGCGCCAACGGGGCGGCCTATCGCGCGGCGCCGGAAGTTTTGTGGGAGCTGGGTGCGGATGTGGTGCCAGTTGGCGTTGCGCCCAACGGTTTCAACATCAACGAAAACTGCGGCTCGACCAGCACCCAAACCGCGAGCGAAGCCGTGGTAAGCCATGGCGCAGACCTTGGTATTTGCCTCGATGGCGATGCCGACCGTGTGATGATCATTGACGAGACCGGACAGGTTGCCGACGGGGATCAGATCATGGCGCTTCTTGCCGCCCGTTGGGCGAGCGAGGGTAAGCTTGCAGGCAATACGCTCGTGGCAACGGTTATGTCGAATCTTGGCCTTGAGCGCTTCCTTGAAGGGAAGGGGCTGACGCTTCTACGCACCAATGTGGGTGATCGTTACGTAGTCGAGGCAATGCGGCAGGGCGGTTACAACCTTGGAGGTGAGCAGTCGGGCCATATTGTCATGACCGATCACGCAACCACGGGCGACGGCCTGATTGCAGGGCTTCAATTCCTTGCAGAAATGGCCCAGACCGGACAAAGCGCAAGCGCGCTCACACAAAACTTCGCACCAATCCCGCAAATGTTGAAAAATGTAAGGTTTAAGGCCGAAAACGATCCTTTGATGAACGGAAATGTTCAAAAAGTGATAGAGGCCGGACACGGAAAACTCGCAGGAACGGGCCGTTTGCTCATTCGGAAATCTGGTACAGAGCCGCTCATTCGTGTGATGGGCGAAGGCGAAGACGAAGGGCTCTTGCAATCGGTGATCGAAGATATCGTCGGCGCGGTTGATCAGGTTGTGAAGGCGGATGCCTAGGGCCTAGCTACCTTCCATTGCGAGGTGCGGTTTAATGAGAATAAGCAGTTCGCTGTTGCGCTGGCGCGCTGTTCCGATGGCATCGCTGCGGCGGAACGAGTCTCCAATGATTGGCGTGCTGAGCGAGAGCGGTTTGGGCCGTCCCGGAACCTCATACTCATAGTCGCGATGGGTTAGCAGTGTCTTTTTCGGACGCTGCATACTTGCGGCCAAGGGGACCAGAATGAGCATCGTGTTGATCAAATACATCGTTGCCACAACCGGAGCGTTTCTAAATTGGCTTGCAAGTGTTTGGCGGGTGAGATCGCCAAGGATGGGGATATTTGACGTATCCGCACGGTTGGCCGAAAACCGCTTAACCGGAGACCCGAGATTGTACCCGAACGGCGAGTTGCCCAGCAGCATAATCAAATATGTAAGTACGATAATCGAAGTACCGATTTGAAGCTGGATGCGTGCAAGGGATTGGTCAACGCCGCCTTCGCCTTGGTGTCCTTTATCGTTGTTTGCGATGAAGCTTTGTGACGGGGAGGGCCGCAAAATCATTGGAGCGGCCACTCCGGAAAGCAAAAGGCCCTTAGAAAAATCGCGTCGGTCCATACTCAATACTCCCCTACTAAATGCAGGCAGCATACCATATTTCTGAATAATCTCGAAAAGGGCGGGTTTTCCGAGCCCTAGGGGAGGCGCGACGTTGGTGAGAACATGCGCCGTAACGTGCCCCATTGGCTTATGGCGACACCTGACAAAATCAGCGCAAGTGCGATAACAAGGCTCGCCGGTAGCGGCTCGTTCAGGAAAACCGAACCAAAGATCACAGCCCAAACAGGAACCTGATAGGCCGTAAGGCTCATAAAGCCGGGGCCTGCGCTGCGGATTACCAGCACACGGAGCAGGTTTGCGCCAGCAGTGGGAACGAGCGCGAGCAATAGTAACAGACCGAGTGTCGTCGCATCTGTTTTCGGGACGGGGCCCTCAACCACGAAGGCAGTTGGTACAACAACACAGGTTCCGATCAACATGGTCATCGCGGCAAGCCCGATGGGGTCGACCTTTGGGAGGTTGCGCATTGTTACGGAGCTAATCGCATATCCGGCCGAAGCGGTAAGGCAGGCTATGCGACCTGCGGTTTCCAATGGGTTGCCCGAGCTCTCGAAGGCCTGAAAGCCTATGAGTACGACAACTCCGAAGAAACCGATCAGGAAGCCAAGAAACTTCCGGAGGTTAAGCCGTTCATGCGGGACCAGAAAATGCGCAAGCGGTAGAACAAGAAGCCCGACAGCCGCCATCGAGACTCCCGCAAAGCCGGAAGCCACATACTGTTGCCCCCAGCTTAGAAGCATGAAGGGCAGCGCAGTTGAGCAGATGCCAACAAGCAAAAGTTTCAGAGTGTCGCGAAGGCTGGGACGGACTTCAAACAATCGAAATCCACGCAGGGACCAGATCCCGGCCAAAAAGAGTGCCGCAAATCCGATACGCGCCGATGCGAGCCAGAACGGGGATATGCCGCGCAAGGCGAGAGATTGCACCAGAAATGTTCCGCCCCAGGTCATCCCGAGCAAAAAAATCATCAGCCAATCAACTGGGCGGACATTCGGGCCCATGGGCGCTCCGTTCTGTTTGACTTGAAAGCAATTGACCCCGACCAATGGCCGGGGTCAATCTAAGAATTAAAGCGTTTGCTTCGCTTAGTTTTTCTCTTTGTCGACCATCTTGCCAGCAGAGATCCAAGGCATCATGGAGCGAAGTTTCGCGCCAGTTTCTTCGATCATGTGCTCGTCGTTTGCACGACGCGAAGCTTTGATGGTTGGCTGACCAACAGCATTTTCCAGCATGAAGTCACGTACGAATTTACCTTGCTGGATGTCCGAAAGAACGTCTTTCATCCGCGCTTTGGTTTCGTCGTAGTTCAGGATGCGAGGGCCGGTGACATACTGGCCGTATTCCGCAGTGTTGGAGATCGAGTAATCCATGTTGGCGATGCCGCCTTCGTAGATCAGGTCAACGATCAGTTTCACTTCGTGCAGACATTCGAAATAGGCCATTTCAGGTGCGTAACCTGCTTCAACCAGAGTTTCGAAACCACAGCGGATAAGTTCAACAAGGCCACCACAAAGAACGGCTTGCTCACCAAAGAGGTCAGTTTCGCATTCTTCGCGGAAATTTGTTTCGATGATGCCGGAACGACCGCCGCCGATCGCGGAACAGTAGGACAGGCCGATTTCCAGCGCTTTGCCTGTTGCGTCGTTGTCAACGGCAACAAGGCAAGGAACGCCGCCGCCTTTAACATATTCGCCGCGCACAGTGTGGCCTGGGCCTTTTGGCGCCATCATGATGACGTCAACGCCTTCTTTGGGCTCGATCAGGCCAAAGTGAACGTTCAGGCCGTGGGCGAACGCGATTGCGGAGCCTGGCTTGATGTGGTCGTGAACGTATTTCTTGTATGTCTCGGCCTGAAGCTCATCGGGCATTGTGAACATGATCACGTCGCACCATGCAGCGGCTTCGCTGATGCCCATAACCTGAAGGCCTTCGGCTTCGGCTTTCTTGGCGGATGCAGACCCTTCGCGCAGGGCTACAGCAAGGTTTTTCGCGCCGGAGTCACGCAGGTTGAGCGCGTGGGCGTGGCCTTGGGAACCATAGCCGAGGATGGCTACTTTTTTGTCTTTGATCAGGTTAATATCGCAGTCGCGATCATAGTAAACGCGCATTGTGGCGCTCCTTTTGCAGAAGTTTCTCTTGAGGTGGAAAGTACGCATTTCCTGAGTGCTCTGCGGAGTTATTTCAGTGGATTTCTAAGTATTTTCGATATATTTATTCGCGCAGGCGAGTAATTAGGTGAAATTTATGCGCGTTGACGAAATAGACCGAAAGATTTTGCGGCAAATGCAGGCTGATCCTGACTTGCCCATGAGTGCATTGGCAAACCGCGCTGGCCTGACCTCAAGCGCATGTGCGCGGCGATTAGAGAAAATGCGCGAGGCGGGAATCTATCGCGGGCAACAGGCGGTCATCAATTGGGCTGCGCTTGGGTATAACGTCGAGGTTTATCTGCGGGTTACGCTCGACAAAACCCAACCCCGCGCATTTGATGATTTCATCGAAGAGGCGCGTAAAATTCCAGAGGTGAGTGAGGTTCACACTTTTCTTGGGCGGGTTGATGTTCGGTTGGCTGTTCTTGCCCGTGACATGGCGCATTATCAAGAAATCTATAAAACACGGATACTTACCCTGCCTCATATCACTGATATCGAGGCGCTGATGCGGGTTTCTTCGATCAAGGATACGGAGATATTGCCGGTATGATCGAACTCGATGACATCGACCGCTCGATCCTTCGCGCGCTTCAGTCGGATGCAACGCAGGGTGCTGGGGCGCTCGGCAAACGTTTCGGCTTGTCGCAGCCTGCAACGTGGCGGCGGATCAAACGGCTTGAGAGCGCAGGTGTCATTGCCGGGCGGCGCATTCTGCTTGATCGCGAAGCGCTTGGTTTTGGTGTGACCGTTTTTCTTGGCGTGAAGTTGGCGACGAAAGGGCGGGTGAGCCTTGAAGACTTCGAGCGCGCGGTAACGGCGATTCCCGAGGTTCAGGCGGTGCACCATGTTTTGGGGCTGTATGATTATCGCCTCAGAGTCGTGGCGCGGGACCTCGCGGACTTCGAGCGCGTTTTGCGGCGCCGGATCATGACGCTGCCGGGGGTTGGCAACGTTGAGGCCAATGTAATCCTAACCGAAGAGCGCTTAGCCGGTCCGATTGGTTAACGTGCACCCAAACCCGCACGCATTAACCCTTTGCGCAGGGGCGTAAAGGCATAGAGACCCGTAAGGGCTTCGGCGCGGAGATCGCGCAACCCTTGAGCGCCAAGCATTGAAGCGCGGTTCAAGAGGTCAACGCCCGAGACGCGGATTTTCGCTTCGCGCATCCTTTTGCTTTCATAGGTATCAAGCATTTGCGTTGAACCAATTTGGGCGGGGTTTTGAACTGCCAACTCGCGCAATACCCGAAGATCGCCAAGGCTCATGTTCAACCCCTGTGCGCCAATCGGCGGAACAACATGGGCGGCTTCGGCCATTAGAGCGGTGCGTTGGGCGGTCATGCGATGGGCGATTTGGCTAATGATAGGCCACTTGCTGCGACGTGTGGCGAGTTTGAGCGGGCCGAGAATATGCGCGGAGCGGGCGCTCATTTCCTCTTCAAATTCTGCTTCGGACAGCGCGGCGAGGCGTTCGATCTCCGGCCCTTCGTTCTTCCAGACCACAGCTGAAAAGTGACGCCCCTCGCGGCTCGGCAAGGGCACCAGTGTGAACGGCCCGCCACTTCGGTGCACTTCTGTCGAGATATTGTGATGCTCAAGGTGGTGTTCAACCGAAAATGCGAGGGCCTTTTGCCCGTAACGCATTGTTTTAACATCTATACCATGCGCGCGGCGCACGTGAGAGTTCCGACCATCCGCCCCAATCAGCAGTTGCGTAGTATAGCGGCTTCCGTCGCTCAAGCTCACCAGCGCCTCTGCCTCGCGGGTCACGATATTCTGTGTGGCAACACCTGCGCGGAAGGTGACGTTTGGCATGGTTTCAAGTTGCGCTAAAATTTCGCGCCGCAAGAGCCAGTTGGGCAGGTTCCAACCAAAGGGAAGGTCACTGATTTCGGCTGCGTCAAAATCCTTGATAATCCGAGGTTCGGGTGTTTCTCCGCCTGCGTCTACGATGCGCATGATCTGAAGCGGTGCGGCATAATCGGCCAGACGTTCCCAAAGCCCTGCGTCCATCAGTGTTTGGCGCGCGGGCTGTAAAAACGCGGTGGTGCGCAGATCTGATTTGGGGTCGGCCTGTTCGGTTACGGGGGGCGCGGGATCAACACAGACAACAGAAAACCCTGCCGCCCCAAAGGACGCCGCCGCCGTAAGCCCGGCAATGCCGCCGCCGGAAATCAGGATATCTGTGCTGTGTCTGCTCATCTAATCTACTTTTGTATCAATGGTTTGCGTCAAGTATGCGAGAGAGAAATCCGCTGAGGTCGTCAGTGTGATGATGAATATGCTCAGCGCGTTCTGCGACAGGAGCCACATGGATTGTGCGCATGCCCATCTCGTGGGGGGCTTGCAGGTTGCGCGGATCGTCCTCAAACATCGCAGCTTTTTCCGGCGCAATGCCGTCACGGGTAAACACAGCCTCAAAAGCGCGGCGTTCGGGCTTGGGCCGGAAATTCGCGTGCTCAACGCCATAAACCGCGTCAAATAAACCACTCAGGCCACGCGCAGCAAGAACGCGTTCGGCATAGGGGGCGGTTCCGTTTGTATAGACGATTTTGCGCCCTGGTAGGCTTTTGATTCTGTTCGAAAGTTCCAGATCCTCTTGCATATGATCCAAAGAGATTTCATGCACATGCGTGAGGTATGGGGCAGGGTCGACGCCGTGTTCATCCATCAATCCGGCGAGTGTTGTGCCGTAAGTGCGCCAATAATGCTGCCGGAGGTGATTGGCCTCGTGACGCGGCACATTGAGCGCCTGCATCACGTAATCGGTCATCCGCACCTCGATTTGCGAGAATAGCGCATCCTCAGGCGGGTACAGGGTGTTGTCGAGGTCAAAAACCCATTGGCTCACATGGGTGAAATCGGCGGCTGGACCGCGAAGGTGGGACGTGTCGTTCATGCCGGCAGGATAGGGTGAATTGCAAGGAGGGGCAACGGCGGGGTTGATTGCGGAAGGGTGCGAGGGATAGTCTGTCGCGAGCGATATGGGGAGACCGGAATGGGCGATCAGAAACAAGGGCAAAAGGATGCCTATGCGTTGATACTTGATGCGATCGACGTGGGTATGTATCGCCCCGGTGATCGACTTGTGGAGAGCGAATTGGCAGAGCGGTTCGGCGTTTCGCGGACCCCAATTCGTGAAGCATTACAACGGCTTGAGACCCAAAGCCTTTTGGCGCGTGATGGTCGGAGCTTGATTGTGTCATCGCTTGATCACAACCAACTCGCGGAACTTTATGTGGTGCGGACCGAGCTTGAAGGTTTGGCGGCGCGTCTTGCCGCGCGCCATGCCGCCGAAGAAGAAATCCGCGTATTGCGCGAGATGGTCGAGGATGATCGCAAGATAGTGAACGACCCGAGCGCGCTATCGCGATCAAATCGACGCTTTCACAAACAGATTCATTTGGCTTCTCACAATCGGTATCTTGTGCAGCAGCTTGACCTTGTTCACCGCACGATGGCGCTTTTGGCAACCACATCGCTTGCCGTTGAGGGGCGTGGTGAGACGGCTATTGAAGAGCACGAGGCGATTGTTGCTGCGTTGGAAAATCGTGACGGTGAAGCGGCACATGAAGCTCTCAAGAACCATATTTCCAAGGCATTCGAGACACGCTTGAAGCTGGACTCGGGGATGGACTAGGCCTCTTTGGCAGGTTCGGAATTTTTAGTTTTAAATTCAATGCCGTGTTCTGTTTTGTCCCAGTAGAATGGTTTTGTAAGCAGCTCGAATATGCCTTTGAATGCAGCGACCGTGCCGAGCGGGAAATAGAGGTGCAGGCTTGGTAGCCACCAGCGAAGCCGTTTGTGTTGTGTTTTCGATAAGACAACCGCACTCACACCGATGCTCACCGCTTCGCAAAATAAGAACAAGCCTCCGAGCGCCAAGAGTGTCGAGTGGGCAAAAATCTGTTCCAGCGGGTGTTGAATTGGTAAGAGCACAAGCCACATCGACCAGAGGAGCGGCGCGAGGATGTATTGGCTCAGGGAGCCAAGAAACAGCAGTTGAACACCGAAAAAACGCCAAGCCCCTAACTCACGCAAGAGAACTCGCGGGTGGCGCATGTGTACCGCCCATGTGATGGCGTATCCTTTGAGCCACCGTGAACGCTGCTTAACCCAAGGCCAAAGGCGGCAATTTGCTTCTTCCTGCGTAACGGTATGAATCATCTCGGTTTTATAGCCGTGTCTGGCAAGGCGAATACCGAGATCTGCGTCTTCGGTAACGTTATGCGCATCCCAACCGCCGAGCCGCTCGAGCGCTTCGCGACGGAAGAACAAGGTTGTGCCGCCGAGCGGAATGGCAAAGCCAAGCTTCTGTAGCCCCGGCAGAACGAGGCGGAACCATGTGGCGTATTCAATGGTGAAGCACCGCGATAGCCAATTGGTTCTCGGGTTATAAAAATCAAGGATGCCCTGTAAGCATGCCACTTCCGGCCCGCGTTGGTGAAAATTTCGGACCACGGCGTGAATCTGGCCAGGGTCGGGCGCATCCTCAGCGTCATAAACCCCAATGATCGTCCCGCGGCAGAAATCCAACGCATAGTTCAACGCGCGCGGCTTCGTACGCACGCTTCCAGCGGGAACTGTAATCACGCGCGCCCATGTTGGGAGCTCACATTGGGCAATCGTGTGTTGGGTTGTAAGGTCATCGGCTTCGACCACAAGGCAGATATCCAACAACTCGCGCGGATATGAAATGCGTGCCAATCGGCGGATTAGATGACTTGCGATTTTCCGTTCTTTGAAAAGAGGGACCATTACCGAAACAACGGGCAGGCGCGCAACGGCCACGTTATCAGCGTGAACGAATGCTGGCTTCTTGCGAGGTAGAAACCGTGGCGCTTGGGTAAGTGCGGCGGCGAGTTTCAATCCGGTCGACAGGATGAGGGTGGCGATTGCCCAAAAGAACAAGGCTGTAAACACAAGCTTTGGCACAGCGATGAGTGCAGCCGCGAAGCCCAAGAGAGCGCATGTGGCGATACGCATGTGGCGTTTGCTTTGCCAGTTTCGGCAGCTTTCGGCTTCGGAAACGCAAGTTTCGGCATTCTCGATTAGCTGATCTTTTCGGACTTGTTGTAGCGCGCTAAGAACCTGTTTTTCCGAAGAAATAGCCATTTGCACAGGGCCAAAATCCTCTGGCAGTCTTGCGAGGAGGTCTTCGAATTCCGCAGGGCGTGAGGTGCAAATCACCGTGACCGCTCCGATGCGTTTCCACGGGACAAATCGGCCCATAAGGCAGGTTCTTACGCCTATGTCGTCGATCAGTCGGGGGTCTGGAGCCTCGGCGCTGAGGTCAATGGTTTCTGTGCCCCACTGTTCTGACAATCCAGAGAAAAGGGCGTCTTCGCTAACGAGTCCATGGCTAAGGAGGATATCGCCGAGTGGCACATCTTCGCGGTTTTGGAGCGCAAGAGATTTAACCAAATCACCCGGTGCGAGAGCGCCTTGCTCTACCAATATTTCACCCAACGGTCTTCGACCAGCGACGGGCCGAGGCAATTTCGGGTGATTGTGGCGTTGAACCGGTACGGTTTTGAGTGCGCTGCTCAGCATTTGCCGTAGATTTCCTTGAGTGACTTAAGGATTCTGGGAAGAAATGGTTAATGAGAGGTTAACAGCCGTGCGCGCTGCTCAAATTGCCGCGTGTGTGATATCAATGCCGCGCTTCTGACAGCGATTTGATTTCAGAGCAAAGCTGCCATAGGCTTAGAGTATTCCTGCGCATTCTTTGCGTTTTTTCTTTTTATTCAGACAGAAAGTGCTCGCTATGAAACATTTCAAACTGATCTCAGCTGCTCCGATTATCCTGTCGATCGCCGCCTGTACCAACACGGGCGCGAGTTATCAGCCTGTGATTGATGGGCCGGTTGGCCCGAATTACGGCGCGGACCTTGCCTCCTGTCAGAACCTCGCGGCGCAACAGGGCGCTTTGTCGAGTGATACCGCAGGTAAAGCAGCGGCTGGTGCGGGTGTTGCCGCGGCGTCGACGGCTGTGTTTGCTAACAGCGGAAACAACGTGCGGGATGCGGCGATCCTTGGTGCTGCGGCTGGTGTAACTGCTGGGGCGCTTGACCAGAATTCCAAAAAAGAAGCCATCATCAGAAACTGTATGGCGCAACGCGGCTATAAAGTTGTTGGCTAAGGCATAGCGAAAAGGCCGAGCGCAGGATATGCGTTCGGCCTTATTTTTGTCTTTGAAATTCAGTTTCTTATGCTTCTTCAGGCAGGCAATGCTTCGGCACGTTTAGCCATGGCGTCTGCGAAGCGCTCGAACAGGTAATAGCTATCTTGCGGGCCGGGGGAGGCTTCTGGGTGATACTGCACAGAGAATACGGGTTTCCCATCAACACGCAGACCGCAGTTTGAACCGTCAAACAGCGAAACATGGGTTTCGAGAACACCTGTTGGCAGGGATTGACTGTCTACTGCGAAACCGTGGTTCATCGAGGTGATTTCAACTTTGCCGGTGTCGTGGTCCTTGACCGGATGGTTGGCGCCGTGGTGACCGTGGTTCATTTTCACGGTTTTTGCACCAAGGGCGAGGGCCAGCATTTGGTGACCAAGGCAAATGCCGAAAACAGGGATGTCTTTGGCAAGAACGTCTTTGATCATCGGCACGGCATATTCACCTGTTGCCGCCGGATCGCCAGGGCCATTGGAGAGGAAGACACCATCTGGGTTATGAGCCAGAACTTCCTCGGATGTTGCTGTTGCAGGAAGCACAGTCACATCGCAGCCCGCAGAGGCAAGGCAACGTAGGATATTACGCTTTGCGCCGAAATCGATGGCGACAACCTTGTGGCCCTTCTCGGTCCGCTTTGGGAAGCCGTCGGGCCACGCCCAACGCATTTCATCCCAAGTGTAGCTCTGAGAGCATGTCACTTCTTTGGCGAGGTCAAGCCCTTCCAACCCTTTGAATGCGCGCGCTTTTTCAACGAGCGCAGCAATGTCAAAGTTACCCTCTGGGTCATGCGCAATTGCAACATGCGGCGCACCTTGTTGGCGGATTGCGCGAGTCAGGCGGCGCGTGTCGACACCACCGATACCGATCCGGCCACGGCGGGCCAGCCATTTGGTTAGCTCTTCGGTGGCGCGCCAGTTGCTTGGTTCTGTCGGGTCCCATTTTACCACCATACCGGCGGCGAAAGGATCGGCGGTTTCGTCATCCTCTGGGGTGACGCCGGTGTTGCCGATGTGCGGGAAAGTGAAGGTCACGATCTGGCCCGCATAGGACGGATCAGTCATGATTTCCTGATAGCCGGTCATGGCGGTGTTGAAGCAAAGCTCGGCTTCTGCAACGCCGGTTGCGCCGAAGCCCACCCCATAAAACAACGTTCCATCCGCAAGAGCCAAACAGGCAGTTGGATGATCGGGAAGTGAAAGCGGGGTGTTAAGGGCGGCAGACACGGGCGACTCCTTTGTCAGACGGGCGCAAACTTGCGGGAAACTAGAGGCCTGAGCCGGAACGGTCAAGGGGGCGGAAGAAAAATAGATTCCCCTTATTTTATGGGCTTTTACCAAGACAGTGAGTGGTTGAACGGTTAGCGCTCACGGGATAATATCAAAGGCTCGGAAATAATTCGGAAACCAGGGGATGGGCCACCGATGGATATGCGAAGCAGACTGACAACCTCGATGAAAGAGGCGATGAAGGCCAAAGAGGCCGAACGCCTTTCGACGTTGCGCCTGATTAATGCGGCGATCAAGGATCGCGATATCGCCATGCGTGGCGAAGGGAAAGACGGGGGCGTCGGAGATGATGAAGTCCTTGGAATTCTTGGAAAAATGGTGAAACAGCGTCAGGAAAGCGCGCGCGCCTATGAGGAAGGCGGGCGGCTTGAGCTGGCGGAAAAGGAACGTTCGGAAATCGCGATTATCGAAGAGTTTTTGCCTCGTCAGCTAGACGAATCAGAGACAGAGAAAGCGGTTGAGAAGGTTATTTCTGAAGTAGGCGCAGAATCGATCCGTGACATGGGCAAAGTCATGGGTGCGCTAAAATCAAAGTACACCGGCCAAATGGATTTCGGCCGTGTCGGACCGATGGTCAAAGACAAACTCGGCTAAAACCGGTGTAAGATTCACATATGTTTTGCATATGATTTCCATATGCGAATTTTCAGAAAAAACGGCGTCCACTTCGGGCGCCGTTTTTTTTGTGCAAGGTAGTCCCAAAGTAGATTTGGCGGCCAAAATTCTCTCGAATTGACAAATTGTCATGATGTATGCGTAAATATATGCGTTATTGGTGTTTCTTAACGAGTTATTTCTAGGAGTTTGATATGAAATTTGCACTTTCTTTCATTGCTGGAACGGCCATTGCGACCGGTGCGTTTGCAAGTTGTCCTGCGTCTTCACCGAATATCAAATGGAATACCCATTCGGGAGATCAGCGCGTAAATGCTGCTTTCCTTCAGAAAACCTTGCCGGGAATGAAGGTCGATTTTGGGAGTGACGGTGCGGAAATTTATGGGGCAGACGGAACCTATATCTATCGTGCGGGCAATCAAGCTTACAAAGCCCCGAGTTATAAGTTTTATGATGATGGAACGCGCTGCATCAACTACGCAAATCCGCGTTTTGATCTCTATGTGGTAAATGAAAAGCGGCTTGTTTTGGTAAATGCTGCCGGAGCTCGATTGGAAGGCAAGCTGATGAAATAAGTTTCATCAAGTTCTCACGCAAAGCTAATCGACCTCCGGCGGGCTGAGCTTATTTTGGCCTCTATGGCGCAGCGATCCGGAGCGCCTTGAGCAAGCGGATAAGCTCGCGGGCTTCGGCGGGTGGCTCCTGTTCAATGCGCAGGTAATCGGTCCCGTCATTGTTGCGGGTAAGCATTTTCTTTCCGATCATGGTACGGCGCAGGATTGGCGCATCGTTGAAGGCGTGCCGTGCGTTCAAGATAGCGTTGATCTCTTTTTCTTGGAGTAGGGTGGCCGCTGGAATGGCTGACCAGAAACTCCAGATGGCGAGATCTTGCTGCGCGCGGCGGCTGGGCCAACGCAGCATTGTCCCGTCGTCGTCGAAATTGCGCAGGCATTTTCCCACCAGCTTGAAATCGATGTCCTCGGGAACGACGGGTGTATCAACACGGGCCTGCGCCGTTTGCGCCGCCTTGAGGTGTTGATAGTTCCGAAACCCTGCGGCCCGCGCCACGATGTTCATCATGGATAGGTGCGAGGGTGTTTCTTCGTTGTCTTTCAGCTGTTTGGAAATCGCGCGTGTAAGTTTGGAAATATCCGCCACGGCGAGCGGAATCGGAGCGTTTGACATGTCCTTGTCCTCTTGCGTGCCTGTTAAAGTGTCGTGGTCGCTGACTTGTGACGGGGCACTGGACTGTTGTGTCAATGCTGTCGATCGTATGGCAGGTTTAGCTTCCCTCGCGGGACAGCGACGCCTTGGTGAACTGCCGACCAAGGGTGAGCGTACTGGAGAGCTTCAGGGAGGGCAATACGTGTTCGAATGTTGCGGGCGCTTTGAATTTAGAGCGTGCGCGGCATGAGCTCCTTCTTGCACTCTTTAGGCGGGAGCTTGCCGCTGGTGAAAGCTTCTGCATTACAGGTTTTGCAATTCCAGCGTGTCATTGGCTGTTGATGTTTCTGGCGTTTCCATTTGCATCTTGGCTTTGGGTTACGCGAAAAATTGCCCTTGTTTACAAGAAATATGAGCCCCGCACATGAAACAACAGCCACAACGATTAAGATGCTATTGGCTTCTATGAACTGTAATATTGGGCCAGTTTCTGGCTCTGGTTTTATGAATTTTGAGCCGCTCAATAGAAAATCTCTCTTGATTGATTGAAGCAGTCAAACGCGAGGTCTCTGTTTTGTCAAATCAGTGCCTAGCCTAAATCCTAACGAAAAAGGCCCCGCCGAATGGCGAGGCCTTTGTTTGTTTCTATTCGGTCAGCAGCTTAGTGGCTGTGGCCTTTGTCCCATTCGGACTGCTTTGGAAGCGTTTCGAATGTGTGCTCTGGTGGTGGGCATGGCAGGGTCCACTCGAGAGTGTCTGCATACTCGTTCCAGTAGTTGTTTTCGGTGACTTTCTTACCCCATTTCAGGGAGTAAACCACAACACCGATGAAGAACAAGAAGGACGCAAAGGAGAGGAACGCACCGTAGGAGCTGATTTTGTTCCAGTAAGCGAATGCTTCAGGATAGTCGATGTAGCGACGTGGCATACCCTGACGGCCCAAGAAGTGCTGTGGGAAGAAGGTCAGGTTGGCGCCGATGAACATCGCCCAGAAGTGCAGTTTGCCTGCCCATTCTGGATAGTGGCGGCCTGACATCTTGCCGAAGTAGAAGTAGATGCCGGAGAAGATACAGAATACGGCACCAAGGCTCATCACGTAGTGGAAGTGCGCCACAACATAGTATGTGTCGTGATATGCGCGGTCCACGCCAGCTTGGGACAGAACGATGCCTGTAACGCCGCCAACAGTGAAGAGGAATAGGAAGCCGAGTGCCCAGAGCATCGGAGTTTTGAACTCGATCGAGCCGCCCCACATAGTGGCGATCCACGAGAAGATCTTAATGCCGGTTGGCACCGCGATCACCATAGTGGCCATCATGAAGTAGCTCTGCTGGGTGAGGGACATACCAACGGTGTACATGTGGTGCGCCCAAACGACGAAGCCTAGAACACCAATCGCAACCATCGCGTAAACCATCGGAAGGTAACCGAAGACCGGTTTCTTGGAGAACGTCGCGATGACGTGGGAAACGATCCCGAAGCCAGGCACGATGATGATGTAAACTTCAGGGTGACCGAAGAACCACAGGATGTGCTGGTACAGAACAGGGTCACCGCCACCGGCAGGATCAAAGAAGGTTGTGCCGAAGTTACGGTCTGTGAGGAGCATGGTGATCGCGCCAGCAAGCACTGGAAGCGCGAGAAGAATGAGCCATGCGGTCACAAAGATCGACCATGAGAACAGCGGCACTTTGTGAAGCGTCATGCCCGGTGTGCGCATGTTGAGGAAGGTTGTGATCATGTTGATCGCGCCGAGGATCGAGCTGGCACCGGAGACGTGCACCGCAAAGATCGCAAGGTCCATCGACATGCCGGACTCTGTTGTGGAGAGCGGCGGATAGAGGACCCAGCCAACACCGGAGCCAAGCTGGCCGTTACCACCAGGTGCAAAGAGCGAGGCAACGCCGAGGCTTACACCGGTAACATAGAGCCAGAAAGACAGGTTGTTCAGACGTGGGAATGCCATATCAGGCGCGCCGATCTGAAGCGGCATGAAGTAGTTGCCGAACCCGCCGAAGAGAGCAGGGATAACAACGAAGAACATCATCAGGACGCCGTGATATGTAATCATCACGTTCCAGAGGTGTCCGTTCGGGGTACACTCTGCGCCGGCATCCGCGAACAGGCGGGCACCTTCAAGGCACATGTACTGTACACCAGGGTCCATAAGCTCGAGGCGCATGTAAACGGTGAATGCCACCGAAATGAAACCGACAACTGCGGCAACGATCAGGTATAGGATGCCGATATCTTTGTGGTTTGTAGACATGAACCAACGGGTAAAGAATCCCCGCTCGTCATGATGTTCGTCGCTATGAATAGCTGCCTCGGCCATTTCAAGCCTCCCCGGTTCTCTAAATCAGTTAGACGCGCAGGGATGGACCCTACGCGACGCGTTCCGCTTTTGTCTTTAGTGCGGTTCTGTCATGCGGGCAATCTATCAGAGGCCGCATGACACATTTTTTTTCGATTATTGCAGGGCAACCCGCCTTAGCTGGCGCCGTCAGCCAGTGAATTCAGGAATGCAGCAACGTCTTCGCCGCCTTTTTTCAGCTTGAAAGTCATTTTCGACTTGGCTTTCGAATCGCCTGTGGCCTCTTGAATGTAGGCTTTCGGGTCTTGGACATAGGCAACGAGGCTTTCCTCATCCCATGTCAGGCCTTGTTCAGCAGCGGCAGCAAGGCCGGAACCGTATTTGAAACCTTCTTGAGAGCCCATAGTCTTGCCGATGATGCCATAGAGGTTCGGACCGGTTTTTCCACCCTTTACCAGGACTTCGTCGCCATTTGCGACCATGTGGCAAGCGGTGCATTTTTTGAATGTCTTAGCGCCTGCTTCTGCATCACCTTCTGCGAATGCGGGCGAAGCGAGAGAGATGGCGGCAGCCGCGGCTGTAGCTGTCAGTCTTAATAGTGTCATTTCTAACCTCATGGGTCTGAGTTGTTATCGCGTTGTTCCCCTATACCATAGCGAACCGGATCAAAGGGAAAGGGAAAACTTGTCGCACGGGGTCTTTTAAGCTGTGAAAAACCTTCGGCCCATAACAATAGTCAAGAGCAGGTTATGTTGTGGCGCAGGCAGGGCGGTTCTCTGTAACGCATTGATCAAAGGTGCGTTTTAGCGCCAGGTCGACATCATCCATGGTTACGGGAAGACCAAGATCAACGAGGCTGGTCACGCCGTGTTCACGAATTCCACAGGGGACGATTCCCTCAAAATGACTCAGGTCTGGCTCCACATTGATCGAGATGCCATGAAAGCTGACCCATTTGCGCAGGCGCACACCGATCGCGGCGATTTTGTCTTCGCGTGGGGAGCCGTCTGCGTTGCGTGGCTTGTCATCGCGGGTCACCCAGACACCAACGCGTCCTTCGCGCCGTTCGCCGCGCACGTTGAATTCGGCAAGGGTTGTGATCACCCATTCCTCAAGCTCATGCACAAAACAGCGGACATCTTTGCCACGTTTGCCCACATCAAGCATCGCATAGGCCACCCGTTGGCCCGGTCCGTGATAGGTATATTGCCCGCCGCGTTTGCTTTCATAGACGGGAAAGCGGTCTGGATCGACCAGATCGGCGGGTTTGGCAGAGGTTCCGGCCGTATAGAGCGGCGGATGCTCGACGAGCCAGATCGCCTCTTCAGCCTCGCCTTTTGCAATCGCATTGGCGCGGGCTTCCATAAACGTCACAGCTTCATCGTAATCTGTTAGGCCGTCTGTTGTGATCCATTCTACCATATTTTTAGTCTTCTTTTACGCATCTCACCCCGATCTAGGCCTATTTGTGCCGTATTTCTATAGCACATCACCGCAAACGTAGATTTGTTTGGAGGTTTTGATGTTTTCATTCCGTGCACTGTCGTGCCGTTGTGCTGTTTTGTCGTTTGCCACTGTTTCTGTAATGGCCGTGCAAATGCAACCGGCAAAAGCAGATTTCGGGGAAGCGTTGGTTGCGGGGGTTATCAACGGACTTGTTTCAGAAGCATTTGAGCAGCAAGACCAGACAACAACCTCAACACAGCAGGCGACCGTAAAAAAGAAGGTTACGGTCTCTCCTGAAGTTCAGGAAAATATGGATTTGCAACGTGCGCTTAATCATTTTGGTTTTGCTGCGGGGCATCCTGATGGTGTGCTTGGAAAGAAGAGCCGCGCGGCGATGGCGCAGGTACAATCCGATCTTGGCTATCCTGTCACGGGCGAGTTCGACGACTATGAACGCGCGTTTATGCTCCGCAGCTATGATCGCGCCATGGCCAACCCCGAAGAAGCGAAGCAGATCGCGGCGACAAGCCCCTTAGGAATGCGCGCGGTTTTGGTCGAGTACCAGATTCTGGAAGAGGCACGTATGACGCCGGATAATCCGGATGCGCCAATAGAAGGAGACGGTGCGGCAGAATTTCCAGACCTTTTCGGTGATGCAGGGGAGGGCGACATTGCGCTCTCAACCTATTGTGACGAGGTTGGCACGCGCAGCTTTGACAGCAGTGGGCCGGTTTTAAGTCAGCAGAACGCAGATATGTTGCTTGCTGAACAGTTCTGCTTTGTTCGTGTCCCTGCGATTGAAGATGGCGCGCAGGCCGCGGCTTCGATTGCTGGGCTGACCGACGCGCAGATCGAACAAGAGTGTATGGGGCTGGTTCCGGCGATGAACGATCTGAGCATTGCTGTTTCGATGCAGTCAATGGACGAGGTTTTGGTCGCCACTCATGAGTGGACGCAGAGCACTGGCGCTTCGGAAGAGCAATTGTCTACGACGGGCAAGATCTGTCTCTCGGTTGGTTATGACATCGACAATATGGATGTGGCGCTGAGCGCGGCGTTGCTTTTGGCTGCGGTTGATAATCCGGCATATGCCGAATTGGTTGGGCACCATCTATCGCAGGGATTCGGCGCGACGATGCGGCCGGAGTTGGCGATTGATTGGTATGAAAGCGCTGCACAGAGCGTTGCTGCCGGTGGCGAAGAAGTCTTTTTGTCTGAGAACATCCTTCGCTTGATGCAGATTTATATGGCAGGGCAAGTTCTTGCCGCCAATCTCGGTGGTTAAAGAGAAAAGGGCAGCAGCGCATTCGGTGACGCTGTTGCCAGTGATACGGTGAATCGGTTTCACGTGGGCGAGGGCGTCGATTTGGGTGTTGCTTGGTCGTATTGGCGACTGTCGCCAGAATAAGAGCGGCGAAATTGCGGAAAATTTTGCAGCACTTTTCCCATATAAAACAAGGGTATTATCGCCAAAGACGTGGGGCAAAGGCGGGTTTTAGGATTTTGTGCGCATTTTCCTCTTCACATCCCCGAATGCCTTGGCTATACCGCCGCCACCTACCTGATCACGTGCGGTCGTGGCGGAATTGGTAGACGCGCAGCGTTGAGGTCGCTGTGGGGTAACTCCCGTGGAAGTTCGAGTCTTCTCGACCGCACCAATCAGTCTCCTGATAGAGATGTGATTTGATCTAGATGGTTGGTTCTCCTGCATTTTTTCGTTTTTTGCGCAGACATTCCTGCCATGCGTTCGGTCATACTGCTTTGCTGCGTTGCGTGATTCAGGGGCGTGATATAGGCTTCATGTATTCGTTTATTTCACCGCATGGGCTCTATTTCGGCCCAAGAAAGCGGTGCAAATTTCTGTCGAAGCGCGAATTGCTTTTTAGCTCGGAGAGTCAGGATGTTGCCAAAAATTATTCCCGCCATTGCCGCTTGTGCAATCACATTGTCTGTGGGTTTTGCCCCGGTTTCTGTCAGCGCGGAGGCAAGCGGACCTGATTATTACCGCGTTACTGGGGTTTCGGCCGATGATGTGCTGAACATCCGAGCACAGCCAAAAGCCTCCGCAACCAAAGTTGGACAAATTCCGGCCAACGGAGACGGGCTGCAAAATCTTGGCTGTGTTGGCGAGATGAGCTTTGCCGAATGGGAAAAAGCTTCAGAAGCAGAGCGGGCGGCAGCAGCCAAGAAGCGGTGGTGCGAGATTGAATACGCCGGTACGCGCGGATGGGTTGCGGGCTGGTTCCTTGCGGAAGGAAACGCGCCTGCACAGGTATCTGGCTCAAAGCCCGCATTTGATTGCGCCAAGGCTTCGAGTGAGGTTGAGAACGCGATTTGCGCCGATCCGCGCCTTGGGCAATTGGATCAGGAACTCTCGCGCGTTTACAATTTGGCGGTAAACGGGCCGAATATGACAGCAGATCGGTTGAAAGAGCTGAAAGCCTATCAGCGCGGCTGGATCAAAGGGCGTGATGAGTGCTGGAAATCTCAATCCGACCTGACCGATTGCGTTGTGGATAATTACGCATTGCGGATCAACGAGATCAGAACGGGATATGCAGATGCACGCGCCGATGATGCGAGCGGCGTTTCAGTTGGGCCATTTCCTTATGTTTGCGACGGCCTGACCGCGGTAGTTTCTGTGGGATTTGTGAATGTTGACCCAGGCGTTGTTACTCTGCGCTGGGCGGATAACGCGGTTGCGCTTGATCAGGTCCAAGCAGCGTCTGGCGCGAAATACGAAGGCGAAACCTATCGCGGCAAAGTCGGTTTCTGGTCCAAGGGAGATGAAGCGATATTCTCGCTGTCGGATCGGGGCGATATGCAGTGTAAACAGGACGCGATGGGCTGATATTTCGCCTTAGCTATCCAAAATACGCAGAAACCGTGTGGCTTTCATCCGCGATCACCAAAAATTTTACGTGGTGAGGGCCACACGATCTTTGAAGATCTCAAAAACCTGTTAGGCTCCAAGAAACAATTTTTACGGAGTTTTTCGCTTGCGATTTATACAGGGCGCCAACTTTCTAGCGCAGCGCGCATCAACGACGTTGCGATCAACTTGGCAGAGCAAATTGGCGGGGCACTGGCTGCGTCGGGGTATTCACGGGCTGGCGTTTCTTGGGGCAACAGCAAGTGCGGCCTTCGCGTTTGATGCGAGCTTGAAAGTGTCGCCAGCAAACGAAGAGCTTCAGGATACACTTGAAGCGCAATCGCTGACGTTCCTCCTTACGGAGCAGGAAACCGAAAACGCCTCCGAGATCGTGTCGACTGCGCTTGCGGACTACGGCAAACTGCTCGGCGCGTTGTACGAGCAAGGGTATTTCGGCGCTGTTATCAGCATCAAAGTGGATGGTCGCGAGGCGGGGAATCTGTCGCCCGTTGTTCCGCCGACTTCGGTGAACCGGATTGTGATCGATGTTCAGCAAGGGCCACAGTTCAAGTTCGGCAAAGCGCAGGTTTCACCAATCGCGCCGGGAACGGTCATGCCGCCTGAGTTTGCGACCGGACAGATTGCCGGAACGCCACAGATCGAAAATGCAGTAAGCACAGCGGTCACCGGTTGGCGAGATGTCGGACACGCAAAGGTCGAGCCGAGCGGTCAGAAGATCGTTGCGGACCATCGCCGCCAAACGCTTGATGCAGAGGTACAGCTTGCGCCGGGGCGTCAACTCAAGTTTGGCGATTTAAATGTAACCGGCACCGAGCGTATGAAACCCGCGCGGGTTCAAGAGATTGCCGGCCTGCCAACGGGTAAGGTATTTTCGCCCAAGGAGCTTTCGGATTCTGCAAAGCGCCTGCGCCGGACAGGGATATTCCAGTCGGTTTCAGTTACCGAGGCCGATAACGCCAATCCGGACGGCACACTTGATATTGATCTGTTCGTGACGGAAAACAAGCTGCACCGCTTCGGCTTTGGTGGTGAACTTTCAACGGACCGTGGCCTTGGTGTCTCGACATATTGGCTCCATCGCAACTTATTTGGTGGTGGTGAACGGCTTCGGGTCGAGTTGAAGTTTGACGGGATCAGCAATGACAACGTGAACCGCGAAGATCGTTTTCAGGTGCGGTTCGAGCGCCCCGCGACGTTTAATCCTGACATAGATTTCTTTACGCAGTTCCAGCTCCTTCGCTCGCGGCAGGAAAACTACGAAGGTGATTTCGCCAGCTTCGAGGTTGGTATCCGTCGCTATGCGGGCGATGATTACATCTATAATCTGGGCCTTGGATACCGTGCCGGTAACGTTGAGGATATTCGCGGCAAAAGCACGTATCATTTGGTTGCCGTACGTTACTCGGGTTTTCTGGACAAACGCGACGATCAGCTTGCGCCAACGTCGGGCTATTATCTGAACCCTGAAGTGACGCCATTCTTCTTGTTTGATGACAGCAAGTTCGCGCTGCAATCCTATGTTGATGCGCGGTTTTTCCAAGAATTGGGTGATACAGGAACGGTTCTTGCCGTACGCGGACAGATTGGCAGTATTGCGGGGATTTCGCTCGATGATACGCCCGGCGATCTGCTTTACTATTCCGGTGGTACAAATACTGTTCGTGGCTTTTCCTATCTCTCGGTCGGGATTGATTACAAAGACGGTCTTCTTGGTGGCCGCTCGTTCTTTGCCTCTTCCATCGAAGGGCGCTTCCGCTTGAAAAACAAAGAAGGCTGGATGGGCGATCTTGGCTTTGTGGCGTTTTATGACGTTGGATATGTCGGGTCTGAGTCCTTTCCGGACGGCAGCAATGATACGTGGCACGCGGGTGCTGGCGTTGGGGTGCGATATTACACGTCGTTTGGTCCGATCCGCTTTGATGTTGCCGTGCCTGTATCGGAGCGCAAGTACGATTCCGATTATCAAATCTACCTCGGTATCGGGGAGGCATTCTAATGCGGCTGTTCAGACATACACTCTTATTACTGCTCGCAGCGTGTTTGGCCTTGTTTCAGGCCTTCGCAGAGCCCGCCTATGCGCAGGAGGAAGAGGAAGAAGATCGCGGGTTGGTTCAGGGTTTGCTTGAAGACAACCTGAGCGGCGAGGGGCGCACAGTTAAGGTCAAAGGGTTTAAGGGCGCGTTGAGTTCAACAGCGACCATGGACGAACTGACGATTGCCGATAAGGAAGGCATCTGGCTGACGCTTACTGATGTTCGGCTCAACTGGAAACGTTCCGCCCTGTTGCAAAGGCGGCTTGAAGTAAAGGAACTTTCGGCGGCCTCTATGGTCGTTGCGCGCGCGCCCATTCCTGTTGAAAGCACCGAGCCGCCGGATCCACACGCCAAGGAATTCGCGCTGCCGGAACTTCCTGTCAGCGTTGATGTACAGAAGGTTGCAATCGAAGAAGTCGTGCTGGGCGAGCCGCTCTTGGGCGAAGAGATCGCGCTTGAGTTGGCCGCATCTGCAGTGCTTGAGGCGGGGTCTGGCAAAGTCTTGCTGAATATGGGGCGGATCGACGACAGCTTCGGCGAGTTTGACATTCGTGGCGGCTTTGATGCGGAAACCAAGATTATTGACCTTGATATTGCCCTAACCGAGGAAGAGGGCGGGCTTGCGGCAACGCTGCTCAAAATTCCAGGTGCGCCAGCGCTTGAGCTTGATCTCAAGGGAACGGGCCCGCTTTCGGACTACACCGCCGAGGTCAAATTGGTGAGCGAGGGCGTTGAGCAGCTTTCCGGTCAGGTGAATCTCGTGACATTGCCAATCAAAGAAGGAGAGGACGAGACAACCCCAGCGGATATGGAATTCCGTGTGGATATTGGCGGCGATCTTACCTCGCTTTTCGTGCCGGAGTACCGCCCCTTTTTCGGTCCGAATGTTCAATTGAAATCCGAAGGCACGCTCAAAGGCAGCGGTGCGCTTGATCTTGCGCATTTCCGACTTTCCGCAAACAGTTTGCTTTTGTCTGGGCGCGCCTATCTGAACGCGGATATGTGGCCGGAGCATTTTGATGTAAGCGGACGCGTGGCAAACGCGGATGGCTCCTATGTGTTGCTTCCAGTTCCTGGAGGTAAGACGCGGGTTGAGTCCGTTGCGCTTGCGCTTTCGTTCGATGCGGATGAGGGCGAGAAATGGCACGGCAAATTCGATGTCCGCAATCTCGAAACAGAAGGGCTGTCGCTTGAGCGCAGCCAGTTGATTTCAGATGGCGAGATTTTTGGCGAGGTCGGAACGCTTGGCAAAATTACCTCTGATCTGACGTTTAGAGCTTTGGGGCTGGAGCTGGATGATCCTGCGCTCACCGCTGCGATCGGACCGGCGACAGAGGGGCGCGTGACGGTTTCTTATGAAGAAGGGCAACCGCTTCGGCTCACGGATATGGATATCAAATCCGCGACCTATGAATTCAGGGGCAACGCGGCGCTGACTGGCCTCGAGAGCGATCTTGAAGCCGAGTTTGATATCGCCGCAGAGATTGATGATATTTCCCAATTCTCGCTCTTGGCTGGGCGGCCGATTGCGGGGCAAGCAGAGGCAACAGCAAAGGGCAGCTATGCCACGCTCACTGGCGCGTTTGATGCGGTTTTGACCGGCCTTACGCGCGACCTTGCCTTGGGAATTGAGCAGTTTGATACCTTGGCCAAAGGTGAAACCGTGATGCGAGTCACAGCGAAGCGCGACACCGAAGGGACAGTGCTGCGCGGGGCGAGCTTGCGCAACGATGCCTTGTTCGTGCGGGGTACAGGGGAAATTGCCGACGGATATTTCGACGGTGAGTTTGATGCAAACCTTGTTGATCTGGGCCTTATCGTACCGGATTTCCCAGGACCGCTGACCTTGAAGGGGTACACAACCCAAAGCGAGGAGGGTGTCTCTGTTAATCTCGCGGCCACCGGACCATTGGACACAAACGCAACTGTCGAAGGTTTGGCGACGGGGCCGAACGCCAATATGGCCTTCTCTGCCAGTCTGCCCGAAGTGGGGACGTTGGTTGCGAACCTAACGGGTGGCGTAAACCTTGAGGGGGCGCTCGCCAAAGCAGGTGAGAAATGGCAGATCGACGCAACAAGCTCTGGCTCGCTCGGGGTGGCGGCGAATGTGTCAGGGCTAATTGATCCGGAAGGTGATCATGATCTCGCGCTGACGGGGACTGCTCCGCTTGGCCTTGCCAACCGCATTCTACGGCCACGGGCGATTTCGGGCATTGCGACACTTGATTTGGCGATGAAGGGTGTTCCAAGCCTTGCAGCAATCAGCGGCACCATTTCAACCAATGGCGCCACATTTACCGCGCCGCGCTTGCATGCCGCGATCGAGGATATCAGCGGCACGGTTCGGCTTGCAAACAGCACCGCGACGATAGACATCGGCGCCAGCCCGCGGGAAGGCGGACGGGTTACAGCGAGCGGAACTGTTGGATTTGGAACCGGGTTCCCTGCCAATTTGGCTGTGGTGCTCAATCGGGCCAAAATTGTTGACCCGCTGCTCTATCAAACGGTCTTGAACGGTGAAATAGATGTGACGGGTCCGCTGACCGGTGGCGCGCTGATTGCCGGAACCATCAACGTCGGGCGGACAGAGGTGACTGTTCCCAATACATCTATTGGGGGGGTGACCGCTATTCCTGACATCACACAGGTTGGCGCAAGCGGGGCGGTCCGCCGTACGCTTGAATTTGCGGGTGTTGAAACCGATCCTGCTGCGCAGACAGCCGCAGGACCAGCCTATCCGTTGCAAATCCAGATCAACGCGGAGGATCGTGTATTCGTGCGCGGACGTGGGCTTGATGCCGAACTTGGCGGCAGTCTACAGATTTCCGGCACAACGAATAACGTTGTATCCGCGGGGAGCTTTGGACTTATTCGTGGCCGCATCAATCTGCTTGATAAACGGTTTGAACTCACCGAAGGTCAGATTGAGCTTCAGGGGAGCCTTGATCCATATGTGCGCCTCGTCGCGACAACATTCACAGATGGCGGCTCCTCAAGCATTATTGTTGAAGGGTTCCTGTCCGAGCCGGAAATCCGATTTGAATCATCGCCTGAAGCCCCGCCAGATCAGGTTTTGACGCGGCTTTATTATGGCGAGGACGCTTCAAACATTTCGGCCTTTCAGGCCCTGCAACTTGCAAACGCTGTAGCTGTGCTGTCCGGACGCGGAAACGATACGGTTATGGGATCAATCCGCAAGGGACTTGGTGTGGACGACATCGAGATCATCAACGAATCCGACGGAGAAACCGCCGTGCGCGCAGGGAAATACCTGACCGATGATCTCTATAGCGACATAACCGTGCGTGGCGATGGCAAGACCGAGTTCTCGTTGAACTATGACGTGACCAAGAAACTCTCGGCCAAGGGGAAGGTCATTTCGGACGGGAACTCTGCCATCGGGTTGTTCTATGAAACGGACTATTAGCAGGGGCGGTTGACGTAAACCCAAACCCACAAACTCAAAACGGGCGCCCGATGGAGCGCCCGTTTTTCGTATTTCTTGGGTGGGGTTATGCCGCGCGTTTCACCTGTGCGCGTCGCCGCAACATGTTGAGCCCTTCGACGAACGCCGCGAAGGCCATTGCCGCATAGATATACCCTTTTGGCAAATGGTGGCCGAGGCTGTCGGCAATCAGCACCATGCCGATCATCAACAAGAAGGCGAGTGCCAGCATGACAACCGTTGGGTTGGCGTTCACAAAGTTTGTGACCGGCGTGGCCGCAATAAACATAACGGTCACCGCCACGATCACAGCAGCGACCATAATTGGAAGCTCTGTTGTCATGCCGATGGCGGTCAGGATGCTGTCGATAGAAAACACTGCGTCAAGGGCTACGATCTGAAGGATGATCGAGGTGAAAGAAGCCTTTGGTTTGGCCTCGAACACTGTGTGGGCGGGTTGTGGCTGTACCTTATGTTGAATTTCGGTCGTCGCCTTCCACACGAGGAAAACACCGCCCGTCATCAAAATAATGTCGCGCCAAGAGAACGAGGTTTCAAACATCGGTACGCCGTGTTCATCGAGCGGCCCTTGAATGCCAAGATCAAACACTGGCTCCGTCAGTCCGACAATCCACGCGATCACCGACAGCAGCGCAAGCCGCAGCACAAGCGCAAGGCCGATGCCGATCTGGCGCGCACGCTTTTGTTGGTGTTCAGGGAGTTTGTTGGAAACGATGGAAATGAAAATCAGGTTGTCGATCCCCAAAACGATTTCGAGTGTAACAAGCGCGAGAAACGCGGCCCAAGCTTCGGGGGAGGAGAGGAGTTCGAGCATATCAGCCTCTTAGATCAAGAAATTTGCAATCAATACCGCCCAATGTGAGCGAGACGCGCGCAAATTGCGACCGAAAACCTGAACTGCAGCGGAATTTCTATGAGAGCGTGGCTTATGGCTTCTCGGTGACGCGCGGAACCGAGCAGGAGCCACGTACGATCAAATCACCATGCAAAAGAGATGTGTCGACGGGAATCGTACGTGTCGGCAGGAAATCCAGCAGATGCGCCATAGCGATTTCGCCAATCTGGCTGCGCGGTTGGCGGATTGTCGTGAGGGACGGGGTTATGTTGCTCGCAAAGGGGATGTCGTCAAAGCCGACGACCGAGAAATCATGCGGGACATCAAACCCGCGCGACTGAAGCGCAGCGATTACGCCAATGGCGGTGTTGTCATTGTAACAGAAGAAGGCAGTTGGCAGCGTATCGCGGATAAAGAGCCGCTCGATTGCGCTGCGCCCGCCTTCGGTGGTGCCGTCGCCTTGAATGCGCCAGACGGAGCTTTGATCATAGGCTTGTGAGAGCGCGTCGCAATAGCCGCGGTGGCGGTTTTCCGAAAGAGCATCCCCTGCTGGGCCAGAGACATAGACGATCCGCTCATGCCCCAAAGAGATCAAGTAATCCGTTGCAACCTTGGCGGCGGCGGCGTCATCAACGCCCACATAGCTGATGTCGGGGCGGTTGACGGGGCGGGCGGCGGCGACCATTGGCGGGAAGTTGGCCGTTGGGCTCTGAAGCCACCCTGCGACAGGAAGGTGCCCCGTTAGCAAGATCAGTGCATCGGCCATACCTGTGGAGAGAAACCGCAAGTGTTTCTCTTCAAGCGAGACATCGCCCTCTGTGTTGCCGATCAAAACACCATAACCGCGGGATTTCGCGACCTTCTCAAGCCCAGTGAGGATACCGGGGAAGTTGGGGTCCGAGATTGACTGCGCCAGAACCATGACCATTTGCGATCGTTGCATCCGAAGGTTTTGCGCCATGGCATTGGCGGTATACCCTGTTCGAGCAATGGCCGCCGTCACCTTTTTGCGGGTGCTTTCTGCTACTTTTTCAGGCGTTCGAATCGCCCGACTCACGGTTGCGATCGACACTCCGGCAAGCTTGGCGACATCTTCGATTGTCGCGGGTTTTGGGGCTTGTTGCTCCACGGTTTACGCGGCCTCTACTTATCTACTTTCAAAAAACATTCAATGTTTTCAATATGAAAGCCTTGGTGGCTTTGCCTTTTCCTGCATCATATCCGTTGTGTCGTAAAACGCCAATGAAAAGGTTTACAGGTCGCCATGAAAAGGTTTACATTATTTCTGAAAAGGTTTTCATAGTCGGCACTTTCCTGCGGGAGACAGGGGTGTCGTGGGGAGGAAAAGTAATGCTGGATAGCGTGCAGGCGGAAACGCCCGTGCTCGCCGCAGAGCGCGTCAGCAAATCATTCGGAGCCATTCCGGTTCTGTTTTCAGTGAGTTTTGATCTTCGTGCTGGTGAGGTTCATGCGCTGATTGGTGAGAATGGTGCTGGCAAATCCACCTTGATGAAAGTGCTGTCCGGTTTTCATCCGGCAACCTCTGGAACGCTGCGTGTGGATGGTGAGGAAGTTACCCTTCCGCCAAACGGGCAGGCCGAGGACATGGGGATCGTATTGATCCACCAAGAGCTTAACCTTGCCGAGCAGATGACGGTTGAAGAGAACATCTTCCTTGGCCGCGAACAGAGCCGCAACGGCTTTCTTGATCGTGCCGCCATGACTGAAGCCGTGCGCAAGATGTTCCTTGACGTGGGTCTTGATATTTCGCCCAAGGCGCGGATTTCGAGCCTGTCGATTGCGGAAAAGCAGATGGTCGAGATCGTCAAAGCCATGAGCCGCAATGCGCGGGTCCTGATTATGGACGAGCCGACCGCTGTGTTGACCGAAGCGGAAACCACAGTGTTTTTCGCGCAGGTCGAGAAGCTCAAGGCAAAAGGCACCGCAATCATGTTTGTGTCTCACAAGCTTCAAGAAGTGCAGGCGATTGCGGATCGCGTAACGATCCTGCGCGACGGTCAATGGATTGCAACAAAACCAACAGGTGAGTTCACGCTTGATGCGATGGCGCAGATGATGGTGGGGCGCGAGCTCTCCGATCTGTATCCGCCGATGAATGAAGCGGATGTGGATGCTGAGCGCGTTCTTGAGATCGAGGGCCTGACGACGCAAAACATTCGCAACGTGAGCTTTGATCTGCGCAAAGGCGAGGTCTTGGGATTTTCGGGGCTGATCGGCTCCGGCCGGACAGAAGTTTTCGAAGCTATTTGCGGGCTCAAGGATATTGATAGCGGCGTTATTCGTGTGCATGGCGAGGAAGTGCGGTTCGCCTCTGTGGCCGATGCGCGGGACGCTGGGATTTGCTATCTTACAAAGGACCGTAAGGAAAAAGGGCTACTGCTAGAGCAGGAAATGCGCCCTAATATGACGCTGCTGGCGCTGCCGCGCTTTGTAAAAGGCTTCATGATTGACCGTGACGCAGAGCAGGAAGCGCTCGCGCGGGGTATCCGCCGGTTTGATATCCGCGCACGTGATCCAAAGGTCAAAGCAGGCGATCTTTCTGGCGGCAACCAACAAAAGCTGTTGCTGGCCAAGATCATGGAAGCCGACCCGAAGATCGTCATCATCGACGAGCCGACTCGCGGCATCGACGTGGGCACCAAACAGCAAATCTATCATTTTATTGCCGCACTTGCGGCGGAGGGGATGTCCGTTGTGGTGATCTCTTCGGAGATGCCCGAGATCATCGGCGTGTGTCACAGGGTTTTTGTGATGCGTGACGGCCAAATCATGGGCGCGCTCACCGGAGACGCTATCAACGAGACAGAAATCGTGCGCTATGCCGCTGGATTGAAAGGGGAGAAACACCATGGCTGAGACAACGGCTGGCGAAACCAAAAATAGCAGATTGCGGAACTTTGACTTCAAGACGATGGGGCCGGCGATTGCACTGTTGATCCTGTGCATCATCGGGTTCTCGCTAAACTCGGCCTTCTTGAGCGAGGGCAATATCACCAACTTGCTGACGCGGAGTGCCTTTATCGGGATTATCGCAGTTGGCGCGACTTTTGTGATTACGGCGGGCGGCATTGACCTCTCTGTTGGGTCCATGGCGGCGGTGATCGCGGGGATCATGATTATCGTGATGAACAACGCGGTCGAAACGCTCGGCACGGGGGTTGCAACTGTTCTTCTTGGCTGCGGGTGTAGTGTTATTCTCGGACTTGGTGCGGGATGGGTGAACGGGTTCCTGACGACAAAAGGGAAGATCGAAGCCTTTATCGTAACGCTCGGCACCATGGGGATTTTCCGTTCGCTCGTGACCTATTTCGCGGATGGTGGCACATTGAGCCTCGATTTTGACCTGCGCGGTACATATCGCCCTGTCTATTACGAAGCTTTCTTTGGTCTGCCGATCCCTGTTTGGGTGTTCATCATAGTTTCGATTGCCGGTTGGATTTTGCTTAACCGCACAGCGTTTGGTCGCTATTGCACGGCCATCGGTAGCAACGAAGCCGTGGCGCGCTATTCCGCGATCAAGGTCGACCGTATCAAAACATGGACCTATGTGATCCAAGGCCTCTGTGTGGCTCTGGCGACGATCATCTATGTGCCGCGTCTTGGGTCGGCATCCTCGTCAACGGGTGTGCTTTGGGAACTTGAAGCGATTGCCGCGGTGATCATTGGCGGAACCGTACTTAAGGGTGGCTATGGCCGGATCGGAGGCACCATTCTGGGCGCTCTTATCCTGACGACCATCGGCAACATCCTGAACTTCACCGATATGATTTCCAACTACCTAAACGGAACGATGCAGGGCCTGATCATCATTGTGGCGGTTTGGTTGCAGCGCGCCGATTGGGGCCGGAAATCATCCAAAGAATAACGACAACAGAGATTTTGCGAGAAGTGGCGGTCAACCGTCACACCGCAGAAAACGGGCCAATCCGGCCCATCCATAACTAGGGAGGAAGACTATGACATTGAAAAAATCATTGTTTGCGGTAGCCGCAACGGGGGCGATGCTGCTGTCTAGCGCCGTATCCGCTGATGACAAGATCACCATTGGTGTATCCTATCCGACGCCAACACACGCTTGGGCTGCGGGTATGAACTGGCACGCTGAGCAGGCAGAGAAGCGTCTTGAAGCGCTCTATCCTGACGTTGATCTTGTGCTTGTGAACTCGCCTGATCCAGGTGCACAGGCTTCGGCGATCGAAGACCTTGTATCCGTGAACCAGATTGACGCGCTTGTTGTGCTTCCGTTTGAGTCCGAGCCGCTCACAGATCCGGTTCTTAACGTTAAGAAAACCGGCGCGCTGATCACAGTTGTTGACCGTGGTCTGAGCCAGCCTGGCATCGAAGACATCTATGTTGCGGGTAACAACCCAGAGCTTGGCCGTGTGTCTGCGCAATACATGAAGACGCGCCTCAAAGAAGGCGACAACATCGTTGTTCTTCGCGGTATTCCAACGCTGATCGACAACGAGCGTTTTGATGCGTTCATGGCCGAAATCGAAGGCTCCGGCATCAATGTTCTCGATCACAAGCACGCCAACTGGAACCGTGACGATGGTTTTGAAGTGATGCAGGACTTCCTGTCGCGCTTCCCTGACATTGACGCTGTTTGGGCGCAGGACGATGACATCGCAATCGGCGTTGTTGCTGCTCTGAAACAAGCTGGTCGCGATGGCGACGGCATGTTCGTTGTTGGCGGTGCCGGCATGAAAGAAACAATCAAGTCCATCATGGACGGTGACGAACTGATCCCAGTTGACGTTCTCTATCCGCCTTCGATGATCGCAACTGCGATGGACGTAACAGTCAACGCGTTCAAATCGAACGGTCCGGTTGCTGGTCGTTACATTCTCGGCGCGACATTGATCACACCTGAGAACGCAGCAGACTTCTATTTCCCTGACTCTCCTTTCTAGGCCTCCCTTTAGAGTACTGAAAGAAAATGGCGAAATAGATCGGGGGGGCTTCGGCTCCCCCTTTTGCGTGTGTGATAACGGTTGGTTTACTTGGAGGGGCGTGAGTTTCCTTTGACAGCCACTTGAGCCTCGCGGCCACTTTGTGCCAAGGTCAGGGGATAGTCCTATGTTTTTCTGGAGCAATTCCTTGCGTTTACTATCCCTTACCAAAACTCTCTTACTGTCGTTTTTCTTGGCCTTTTCTCTGTTTATGCCAGCACTGGCACAAGAGGGTGAGGGTGATGATGCGGAATCGGCAAAGATCGAGGCCGCTGTTGCCGAAATTAAAGCCGCCGACCATCGACAGATGAAATTCCTGTTGCTGCCCTATACCGCTGCGGAACTGTCCTCCGCGGCTGACATTTGGCAGGGCGTTTTAAAGCAAGATTTGGTTGTGGTGAGCGGAACCAACTCCAAACTCGAAGTTGCAAGCGGTAAAGAAGCCGATGCGCTCCGCGCCGAATTGGAAACCCAAACATCGGCAATGGCCGATACGCTCGAAAAGTATCAAGACATTCTGAGCAGTTGGGAAGACAAAGGCGGTAACCCAGACGAAATCAAAGTGCACGAAGACTATATGTCTGCGGTATCTTTGGCGACCCTGAGAACCACTGATTTGCAATCCTTGTTGCGTGGTGCCGGTGATTGGCTCATCGCGCTTGATGGTGGTTTGAAAATCCTGCTGATCATTGTTGCAGGTATTGTCGCGTTTTGGATTTTGCGCTTCGTTGCCCGTTTCGTGCGCAACTTGGTCAATCGCAAGATGAACCTTGTGCCGAATGTTTCACGCCTGCTGCGCAATTTTATCGGCACAATCGTTTACTGGGCCGTTGTTGTAATTGGCATTATGGTCGTGCTCGGCTTTATGGGCGTGAATGTGACACCTCTGTTCGCTGTACTTGGTGGCTTGTCTTTCATTGTTGCCTTCGCCCTGCAGGATACGCTGAGCAATTTCGCGAGCGGGTTGATGATTATGTTGCTGAAGCCCTTTGATACTGGGGACTACATTATCACGGCTGGTATTGAAGGTACGGTTGATGACATGTCGATCGTTTCAACGCGTTTGCGAACTGTCGATAACAAGGTGGTTGTTGTGCCCAATAGCAAGATTTGGGGCGATGTTATTACCAACGTTACCGCTTCGAATACGCGGCGTGTCGATATGGTATTCGGGATCGGTTATTCCGACGATGCACAGCAGGCGATTGATGAGCTGACAAAACTGGTCAATGCGCATCCGGCGACCCTCAAAGACCCTGCACCGGAAATCTTTGTTGGTGAGCTTGGCGACAGTTCGGTGAATATCTTCTGTCGGACATGGACCAAGACCGATGATTATTGGGCGTTCCACTGGGATATGATGGGGCAAGCCAAAGAGAAATTCGACGAAAAGGGAATTTCAATTCCGTTCCCACAACGGGATGTCCATATCATTTCGGAGTAACGCGTATGCATAAGTCCGCCCCCAACGGAGCAGCCAACATCACCACATCAACCTATCGTCGGTGTGGTGATCAAACGGCCATGGCATGCGAAGCGGGGCGGGCCATCGATCGCGCCGGTGTTGTAGCAGCCGCGATGAAGGCGAAACCCCCGATGCGCGGAGTCGCATGGTTGGCGACATTTGTCACCACCGTATTGATGGTGTTCCTCTTGTTCTTGGCGCCTGTCTTTGCACAGGACGCCCCGAACACCACCGACTTTCCACAAGACAGGCAGGTCACGCCGGAGTTTGCTGCAAACGTAAAGCTGGATGGCAAGGAGTTGTTTGTTGTGCGCGGCTCGCATGTGCTGCCAGCGGACGATCGCGCCAAACGGGTTGAAGAGCGACTAATTGAAGCCGCTGAAGCTTCGGATTCCGCGACTGTAGATATTCAAATTGTCGATGGTGAATTCGGCAAGGAAATCATAGTTAATGGCAAGATGGTCACCGTTGTGGCGCCGATTGATGCCGAATACGAGCAACTGTCGCAGGAGCTTCTTGCGGCGCTCCAGGCCGAGCGGATTGAGGCTGCTATTCTGGAGTATCGAAGCCGTCGCTCCCATACGGCGCGGGTGGAAAGCACCAAGGAAGCCGTGGCCTATACTATTGGCTTCCTGATTATCTCCTATTTCTTTTTCAGCCGCCGCAAACGCGTGGTCAATGCTGTTGGCCGCGTGGTTAAGAAACAGTCGAAAGACCTTGAGACAGTAACAAAATCTATGGTCCGAACCCGCGCCATTGCAGCGCTGGTGAGTTATCTGATGAACCTGCTGCTTTGGGTCATTTATCTGATCTTATTCTATTACTTCCTCTCTTTTGTTCTGATCTCCTTCGCCGAGACGCGGATGATCGCCGAGGTTCTACTCTCTACCGTTTCTGATCCGCTAATAAATCTCGTGCGCGGTATCATGGACTACATGCCGAGCCTGATTACGCTGATCATCATTTTCATCGTAGCGCGGTTTACGCTTCAGGGGGTGAAGCTATTTTTCGACAATATGGAAAGCGGCCTGATCGAGATCGAATCCTTCGAGAAACAATGGATTGCTCCAACTCTATTTCTGGTGCGCATTGTGATCATCATGATCGCGCTGGTCTTTGCCTATCCCTATATTCCGGGGTCGAATTCAGCAGCCTTCCAAGGGCTGACACTTCTGGCGGGTGTGATGCTCTCGCTCGGGTCTAACACCGTTGTCAGCAACATGATGGCGGGCCTGTTCGTGATTTACCGGCGCAGTACCAACATCGGTGACCGCATTCAGGTCGGCGATAAGGTTGGCGATGTGGTTGAAATCAAACTGATGGAAACGCTGATCAAGTCGACAAAGAACGAAATGATCTCGATCCCCAATGCGCAGCTTTTGAACTCCGAGATCGTGAACTATACGCGCCACGTGGACGGCCGCGGCATCCTTGTACATACCACGGTTGGGATCGGCTATGAGGAACCGCCAGAGAAGGTTGTGGCCATGCTCAAGGAAGCGGCTTTCCGCACCAAGGGGCTGCTGAAAAATCCTGATCCGTTCGTGCTTTGGACCCAGCTTGGGGATTATGCGATCAACTATGAAATCAACGCGTTTACAACACGGGGCATGTCGCTGCCGAAAATCAGATCTGATCTGCATGAACACATCGTTGAGGTTTTCAACGAAAACAGCACCCAGATCATGACGCCGTCTTATATCGCAGATACGGAAATTCCGAAAATTCCGGAAGGTCCGTGGGATGGAAAGCTCGCTCTCGCAAAAAAGCCCGTCAAGGAGCCGGAACCCGCAAAAGAGCCAAAGCCAGAACCCGCGAAAGAGCAAGCGGAGACTAAGGCAGCGGCCAAAACGGAGCCGGCCAAAAAGACCAAAGTAAAGCCACGGCGCAGGTCGCTCAGATCGCGCAAAAAATCTTAGCCGTGCAATTTCGCGCGGAAAAAGGAGTACGTAAGTTATGATGAAAGTTATTCTTGGAATCGTTATCGGCGCCGCAGTTGTCGGCGGCGTCTATTACTGGCAGACCAAGCCAGAGCCAACGCCCGCCGAGCGGATTGAAAAGGCGCTGAATGACGCCGGAGATGCCGCCAAGGAAGCGCAAGAGGCGCTTAAAGACGGCGCGACGATGGCGGGTAAAGACCTGCAAGCCAAAATGGAAGAGACTGCCGCTGAGTTTGCTGAGAGCATCGGTATGACTGTTGAACAGATGAGTGCCGAGGTTACGGGGCTTGTCGAGAAATGGGAGCAGGAGGGTATCCTGACCGAGAACGGCTTTGATTATAACAAGGCCACAGATGCGGTTAATGACAGCACGCTTGCGCAGGACACCAAAGATCAGATTGACGCGCTTCTTGAACAGATTCGCGACACGCCGGAAGTCTTCGAGCAGAAGTGGAAAGAGATCGGCGCGCTGCTCAAGGCGGAAAACTAGGATTAGTGCCGCGCCTCTGTTTTCGCAGGGGCGCTGGCAATCGGAAAAGATAGCCTTAAAAACAAAACAACCGCCCGAAGGCGGCTGTTTTTTGCGGATCATTGCGGCGGCGAATTTGCCTTCGCACATTGATCTAAATGGTGGGCGACCCTGGAATCGAACCAGGCGTGAGTCGCCTCGAGGGAGTTACAGTCCCCTGCCACACCTTGCGGCCTGTCGCCCAACGAGGGAGGGGATACCCGCCTGTGATTAGGGCGTCAACAGGAAAATACCTTGCATCTGCACGCGGGCTCTGCGCATTGTCCGCCGCGCACGTAAACAAAGGCGAATGACCATGCAAAAACCAAAGTGGGTGATCGAAAAAGAGCAGGAAAAACGGGCTTCGGCCAATGCAACGGTGTGGCTGTTTGGTCTGCACGCGGTGCGTGATGCTTTGGTCAATCCCAACCGCGAGCGATTGCGCCTTATAGTGACGAAAAACGCCTTCAACAAGCTTGAGGCCGAAATCAACGCTGCGGGAATCACTCCGGAAATCGTGGACCCGCGTAAATTCACAGCGCCAATCGATCCGCAGTCTGTCCACCAAGGGGCCGCACTTGAGGTGAAGCCGCTGGATTGGGGGCCCCTTGAGGAGGCCTGCATGGCTGCAGACGGGCAGGTGCCGCGCGTGGTTCTGCTTGATCGGGTCACAGACCCGCATAACGTCGGGGCGATTCTGCGTTCGGCAGAGGTCTTCGGTGCGCGGGCTGTTGTCTCTCTCCTGCGCCATTCCGCACCCGAAACTGGTGCGCTGGCTAAAACCGCATCTGGCGCACTGGAGCGCCAACCTTATCTCCGCATCCGAAATCTCGCTGATGCCATTACGACTTTGCAACAAATGGGCTATTTCGTTCTTGGTCTGGACGGTGAGGCGGAGACTGATATTGCAACTGCAGTTGAAGGCAAGATCGACCGCCCCATTGCGCTGGTGTTCGGCGCCGAAGGGCCAGGGCTGCGGCAGAAAACTAAAGAAACCGTTGATATGCTTGTGAAAATTCCGTACGCCTCGGATTTCGGTTCGCTCAACGTGTCCAACGCTGCTGCCGTCGCGCTATACGCTGTGCGCCCATAATTTGGTTGTCAGAGCACTCGCGCGCGGTCACAGATTTGCGAGGGGGCTTGGATTTTCTGCGTGAAACGTCATCCTTACGTTAACGAAAGGTTTGATATGCTTACACGCCGCCATTTTATTGCTCTAAGTTCTGCTGCCCCGCTATTAGGCGGCGCATCTGTTTTGCGCGCGCACGACCATAATTATGTGTTCAATACCGGCGGTGTTGCGATCAACGGATTTGACCCAGTGGCGTATTTCACCGAGGGCGCTCCAGTGATGGGTGACACGCGCTATGAGGTGAAATGGGAAGGCGCGGTTTGGGTGCTTGCGAACATGGAAAACCTCGAGATGTTCATGGCAGATCCTCACCGTTACAAGCCGCAGTACGGCGGCTATTGCGCATTCGCGATGTCAAAGGGCGCAGTGGCCCCTACAGAGCCTGATACTTGGACAATCCACGATGGCAAACTCTATCTGAATTATAATCTCGCGGTGCGCGATGCGTGGCGTCAGGACATCTCCGAAAATGTTAAGAAAGCCGATGCGCATTGGCCAAGTGCGCTCGGCTAAACGGTTTTCCCGTTAGCGGTAATATCACAAAAACTTGAGAACTCTTTAAACCAGAGGCTGCGATACACAACTTATACTGTAGCTAGGGTTTGGAACGCCCGAGCATTTCACTGTCCCTCGTTCCACACTTGCGCCCGTCCTTTCCCCAAGGATCGGGCGCTTTTTCTTTGGTGTGTTGCCTTATCTGGCGGCCTTTTCGGCAATGCCGGAGGTGCCCTCGCGGCGCGCGAGCTCGGCCTCTACTTCGGCCAGTGTGACGCCGCGCGCCTCCAGCATGACGAGGAGGTGAAAGAGCACATCCGCGCTTTCGCAGATCAGTTCTTCGCGGTCGTTCTTGACGGCGGCGATGATCGCCTCAACGGCTTCTTCGCCAAATTTTTCGGCGCATTTTTCCGGCCCCTTGGCAAGGAGCTTGGCTGTCCAGCTTTCGGTTGGATCCGCTTTTGCGCGTTCTGATACAGTCTGGGCGAGTTTGGTGATCTGGGTCATGCGTCGAGCCTCACGTCTATGCCATTGGCGGCCATGTGTTCCTTGGCTTCACGGATTGTGTAATCGCCAAAATGGAAGATCGATGCGGCCAGAACAGCGGATGCGCCGCCTTCTTTCACGCCATCAACGAGGTGATCAAGCGTTCCGACCCCGCCGCTTGCGATCACCGGAACCGGTACAGCATCGGAAATGGCGCGGGTGAGGGGCAGGTTAAAGCCCGCACGGGTTCCATCGCGATCCATCGAGGTCAAAAGAATTTCACCTGCGCCCTTGGCCACAACGGTTTTGGCGAATTCAACCGCATCAATACCCGTGGCGCGGCGGCCACCGTGGGTGAAGATTTCCCATTTTCCCGGCGACACAGTTTTCGCATCAATTGCCACAACGATGCATTGGCTGCCGAAATGATTGGCCGCATCGGCCACCACATCTGGGTTGGCCACGGCGGCGGAGTTAAAACTCACCTTATCTGCACCGGACAGCAACAGCTTGCGCACGTCTTCGCGGGTACGAACACCGCCGCCAACCGTTAGTGGCATAAAGCAATGCTCTGCTGTGCGGCGCGCAAGGTCGTACATGGTGCCACGGTTTTCGTGGGTGGCCTTGATATCAAGAAAGCACAGCTCGTCTGCGCCCGCTGCATCATAAGCTTTGGCGCTTTCAACCGGATCGCCCGCGTCAATGAGATCAACAAAGTTGACGCCCTTCACAACGCGCCCTTCGGCAACGTCAAGGCAAGGAATAATGCGGGTTTTTAGCATGTTGTAGCTCTTTGGGTTGTCGTGCTGTGACACTCATACGGTAAAGCGGCAATGCGGGCCAGAGGTTTGCGCTGCTTTAGGCCAGCACTTTCAGCGCTTCCTTAAGATCGATCGCACCGTCATAGAGCGCACGGCCAGAGATCGCGCCGTTGAGTTCTGCGCCGCACGTTTTAAGCGCCTCAAGATCAGCAAGAGAACTTACACCGCCTGAAGCTATCACAGGGATCGAGACCGCATTTGCCAGAGCTGCTGTTGCCTCAACGTTGGGGCCTTGCATCGCACCGTCGCGGTTGATGTCGGTATAGATGATGGCTGCAACGCCTGCGTCCTCAAAGGATTTGGCGATGTCGGTGACCATCACATCGGTTTCTTCGGCCCAGCCACGGGTGGCCACGCGCCCGTTGCGTGCATCAAGCCCAACGGCCACTTTGCCGGGAAACTCGCGCGCTGCTTCGCGCACAAGATCAGGATTTTCAACGGCTACGGTGCCGAGGATGACCCGCGCCAGCCCTTTGTCGATCCAGCGGGCAATCGTCGCCATGTCGCGGATGCCACCGCCAAGTTGTGCGGGAACTTTGCACTGCTCAAGGATCGCTTCAACGGGGGCAGCGTTTACGGGTTCGCCTGCAAATGCGCCATTGAGATCAACGAGGTGTAGCCACTCGCAACCCGCTTCGACAAACTCGAGCGCTTGTGCGGCGGGGTTCTCGTTAAACACGGTCGTTTGGTCCATGTCCCCTTTGAACAGGCGCACGGCATTGCCGTCTTTGAGGTCGATAGCGGGGTACAGGATCATGGCGGTTCCTCTTGGAATATTCTGTGTGCCCGTCGCCACATAAACCGCGAACAGGGCAGGGTTCGCGCGCTTTTGGCATGGATCGCAACAGATTGCAAAACCTTGCGGCATTAGGCCGATATTTACAGCGACCCCACGTCAGGCTTGATCGGATTCGCATGCCAAGGGCAAAGTAGCGGAAATTGAGGAGGATCAAATGAAGAAGCTTGGATTAAGCCTTGCGGCGCTTGTTGTTGCGGCCACAGGTGCTTTGGCAGACCCTGTTGCGGGGGTGTGGAAGACACAGGAAGATGAGGGTGCTTTTGCGCACGTCACGTTGGCGCCCTGTGGTGACAAGATTTGCGGTGTGATTTCGCGGACATTCCGTGCCGAGGGGGAGTTTAAATCTGACACAATCGGCAAACCGCTGGTATGGGATATGGTTGCCCAAGGCGGCGGAAACTATAAAGACGGAAAGATCTGGCAGCCGTCCAAAGATAAAGTATACCGCTCCAAAATGGCGCTGAGTGGTGACACGCTCAAGGTTTCTGGTTGTATCGGGCCAATCTGCAAGAAGCAGACATGGACACGCGTGGACTAGACTGTTCGACCATTACAGAAAAGGCCTGCGGGTTGATGCGGGCCGATTTTCGATTAGGGCTTCCAGTTTAGAAAGTTTGCAATCATCCGCAGGCCTGTCGCCTGTGATTTCTCTGGATGGAATTGCATGCCCACAAGGTTATCCCGCCCGACGATCGCTGTAATATCACCGCTGTATTCAACATGCGCGAGGCGATGAGCGGGGTCGTTTACACGGAAATGATAGCTGTGGACGAAATAGGCGTGATCGCCTTCGTTGACGCCCTCAAGAACCGGGTGTGGGTTATCAAGTACGAGGTTGTTCCACCCCATATGCGGCACTTTGAGTGTTGGATCAGAGGGCGTGATTTTCACAACATCGCCACCGATCCAGTCAAAGCCTGCCGTATCCCTGTATTCGTGGCCTGTTGTCGAGAGCATTTGCATTCCGATGCAAATCCCAAGGAACGGGCGACCCTTTGCAATGACCGCTTCCTCGCAAGCCTCAAAAAGGCCCGTGTGGTCGAATAATTCGGCCTTACACGCAGGAAACGCGCCGTCACCAGGCAATACAACACGATCCGCTGCCAACACCTCAGCAGGGTCGGAGGTTACAACGACGGTGCCTGCGCCTGTTTCGGCGGCCATGCGCTGAAACGCTTTTTCCGCCGAATGCAGGTTGCCACTGTCATAGTCGATGATCGCCGTGCGCATTAAAGGGCGCCCTTGGTTGAGGGGATGGCGTCTGATTTGCGCGGGTCAACTTCCACAGCTTCACGCAACGCGCGGGCCACGGATTTAAACGTGGCCTCGGCAATGTGGTGGCTGTTGAAACCGTGCATCTGATCGATGTGGAGCGTGATGCCGCCATGCGTGCTAAGCGCCTGAAAGAACTCGCGCACCAATTCAGTGTCGAAGGTGCCGATCTTGGGCGTTGGCATATCGTTGTTCCAGATGAAGAATGGCCGCGCCGATAGATCAAGCGCTGTACGAATTTGTGCGTCATCCATCGCCAAGAGGCAGGAGCCATAGCGGCGGATGCCTTTCTTGTCTCCGAGGGCTTGGGTCAGAGCTTGGCCGATTGCGATGCCCACGTCCTCGACGGTGTGGTGGTCATCGATGTGCAGGTCCCCAGTCGCGCGTACGGTGAGGTCGATCAGCGCGTGGCGGCCGAGTTGGTCCAGCATGTGATCGAAAAAGCCCACGCCGGTCTGGTTGTCATAGAGGCCTGTGCCGTCGAGATTTACCTCAACAGTAATGTCGGTCTCTGCCGTTTTGCGCGTAATCTTTGCCGTCCGCATGGTGGTCTCCTGTGGCTTTTGGGGCCTTATAGGCCGCAGTTCTGTGCATTGAAAGGGCAAGTCGCGCCAGCTTGCGAGATGCCTGATCGCCTGTGCCTGAATTGCATCCGGACGGCTTCGAATCAAAGTTGGAATCATTTTGGCGTTGGGGCCTCTTAAGGCCGGAGAGCACGTGCTTACTGCCCTTTTTTGCCCAATAATTGTGCAGCACTATGTGTGGATAGGGCCAGTTTGTAGGGTGAAATTTACCCGAACAGGCCTTTTTTAGATGCGGATTTTCTGTGCAATTATTGGGATTTTGCCCCGATTTCGCTCCGAAAACCTTGGTGAACCCACGGAAACCTCAACAAAACCCTTGCCGAAACCGGTTTCGGAAATCAGCGTTTAGCTACGGGGAGTCTGAAGTTTGCACAAAAAAACGACGCACAAATCGGCATCACATGCCCAAATGACCGCTGGGATGAAACCGAAACCGGTTTCGTCGGCGGGTGCGCGTCGTACGACGATCTCTGACGTTGCAAATGCACTAGGCATGGCAAAAGGGACGGTTTCGCGGGCGCTGAACGGGTATTCCGATATCAGCGAAGGCACGCGGCTTCGGGTTCAGAACATGGCGCGGCAGATGGATTATCGGCCCTTGAGCCACGCGCAGGCGATCCGAACAGGGCGCGTGCGCAGCCTCGGTCTTGTTCTGCAAACCGGCGAATATGATGGACACAGCCCGATGCTGGCGGATTTCCTTGCGGGGATTGCCCATGAGGTTGGCACCCAAGGTTGGACGCTGACGGTAGGTGCCGCAACGACGATGCAAGACACGCTCGCGACGCTGAAATCCCTGTCTGAGGAGCGCAAGGCCGATGGTTTCATCATTCCAAGGACCTATACGAACGACCCGCGCGTTGATCTTTTACGGCGGCTCGAAATTCCGTTTGTGCTCTATGGCCGAACTCAGGATCCGCAGGATTGCGCGTGGTATGACATCCACGGCGGGGAAGCGATGAGCGATGCGGTGGCGCGGCTTGTCAGCTTTGGGCACCGTCGGATCGCCTTTATCAATGGCGGGGTCGAGTATTACTACAGTCGACTGCGCCTTGCGGGATATTACGCGGGCCTCGATCAAGAGGGCATGACGCGTGAGAGTGCGCTTCTTCGCCAAGGGGCCGTCACAGAAGAGCAGGGCGAAGCCGCAGCGCTTGAACTTCTACACCAAGATTCACCTCCGACAGCAATCATCTGTGCGGTGGATCGCGCGGCACTCGGCGTATTTCGCGCTTTGCGGCGGTTTGGCCTCACAGCAGGGCAGGAAGTTTCGGTGATCGGTTATGACGGGATTGCCGAAGGCGCATTCGCTCGCCCGCAGCTCACCACCTTTGCTGTTGATACCTACAAGGCTGGAAATCGTCTGGCTCATTTACTGATTGCACGGCTCCTCGGCTCTCCGGTCGAGGGGCTACGCGAAACCGATGTGGCTGCCTTGGTGGCGCGTGACTCTGACGGGCCTGCAAAGGTCACATCCGAAGAACTGGCCGTAATTTTGCGGCAAAACTCAACCCAAAACACATAAAAGGGAGGACTTTTCAATGAAGATAAATTCAACAAAAACAGGAGCCTTGATGCTCGGAGCGGCAATGTCGCTTGCGCTTGGGGCCGTGTCGGCCTCGGCGGATATCCGGTTCTGGACAACAGAAACCCAGCCGGAGCGTCTTGAGAAACAGCAAACAATGGCAGCCGAGTTTGAAGCGGCAACAGGAACCGCAGTTGAGGTGATCCCTGTTGAGGAAAAAGACCTCGGAACACGGGCCACCGCGGCCTTCGCTGCGGGCGATTTGCCTGACGTGATCTACCATCCGCTGTCCTATGCATTGCCTTGGGTCGAGGCTGGTATTCTTGACGTTGACGCGGCCACAGATGTGATTGACGAGCTTGGCGCAGGAACATTTGCCGAAGGTCCGCTCTCGCTCGCTGCGGTCGAGGATGGCACCGCATCGGTTCCGGTTGATGGCTGGACGCAAATGGTCGTTTATCGCAAAGACCTCTTTGACGAAGCCGGCCTTGAAGCACCGACAACATACGCCAATGTGCTTGCCGCCGTAGAGGCGCTGCACAACCCGCCAGAGATGTATGGCTTTGTGGCAGCAACAAAAATCGACGAAGGCTTCATGAGTCAGGTGCTTGAGCATGTGTTCCTTGCCAATGGTGTGTCGCCTGTTGGAGCTGACGGGTTCCAACCGCTGGATGAAGCCGCGACGATTGAAGTTCTGGAATTCTACAAGGCCATCGCAGAGGCATCCCCTCCCGGTGAATTGTATTGGAAGCAGAGCCGCGAGCTCTATTTCGCGGGTCAGGCCGCGATGATTATCTGGTCGCCGTTCATTCTGGACGAGCTTGCTGGTCTGCGGGATTCCGCTCCGCCCACAATCAACGATGACCCAACCACCAAAGATCTTGCAGCAGCCACAGGTATCGTGACCAACTTTGCGGGTCCATCGAATGCCGATGGCGCGGCTTGGGCTGATGTGCGTTATTTCGGGATTACCTCGGATGCTGACACGGATGCTGCGATGGATTTCGTGAAGTTCTCGATGGACGACGGCTACATGTCGACGCTGTCGATTGCGCCTGAAGGTAAATTCCCTGTGCGTCGTGGCAATGCCGACAACGCCAGCGCCTTTGTAGATGGCTGGTCCAAGCTTGACGTGGGCGTTGATCGTAAAGCGCCGCTGAGCGAGCTTTATGCAGCAGAAATGATTGAGGAAATCGTTGGTGGACTTGACGTTGCTCAGCGTTGGGGTGTTGCCGAAGGGCAGCTTGGCCTCGCGTCCAAGATGATCAACAGCCAAGTCATCAACCGCCTCGTGCGCGAATATATCGACGGTGAGCGCGACGCTGCCGCGACGGTTGCTGCTCTGAATGAGGAACTGGCCAAGATCAACTAGGCCAATTCACTCAAGTCAACAAAAGAGCCGATGGCGCGCCTTTGCCCGCCATCGGCATACGTCCCCAAGGAGCCTCTGAAATGGAAACATCCGACACCGCAAACCACAGCGCACCGCCCGCCGCTGGCCCCTTGGCCAAGCGCGAGGCACGGTTGGCGTGGGGCTTATTGGCCCCGACGTTGATTAGCGTTGCGATGGTCGTGATCCTGCCGCTGTTGTCGATTTTCTGGATTAGTTTCAAGCCGGTGGGGCTTGCTGATTTGCGCCCTCCTGTTCCGATTGTGAACGAGAGCCTACGTGGACGCCCCAAGGTTGACGGAGACGAGGCGACATTGCGTTATCGGGTGCGAAATTCAAGCCAAGACAAGCCGATAACAGGGGTGAGCTTTACCGATGTTCTGCCAGAGGGGCTTGAGATCACATCTGTCGATCCGCGCTGCGAGATTTCAGGCAGCCTGCTGACCTGTACAGCTGGTGATATCGAAGGCGGTTTCCGCGATGATTTCACGTTGGATGTGGTTGTTTCCCAAGCCTTTATAGATGCCGACCCCGATCTTGATGAAACCGAGGCTGTGGTCACCGGGACCTCAAGCAATATTCTCACGAATTTCTCATTCACGCTAGAGAATTTCGCGCGTGTTTTCGATGGCTCCGAATTCTGGGGCGTGCTTGGCGTAACGATGTTTTACACGGTGTTCGGCACCATAGGCGCGCTCGTGTTCGGGCTTTTTGCGGCCATGTTGTTGAACAAGAGTTTCAAAGGGCAGGGAGTTTTGCGGGGGCTTTACCTTTTCCCTTATGTGTCGCCTGTTATCGCGGTGGCCTTTACGTGGGTGACGCTGTTTGATCCCTTTTCCGGAAGCGCCAACGCGCTTTTGATTCAGATGGGCGTAACCGAGGGGCCAATCAACTTTTTTGGTCAAAAACCCTTAGCGCTTGTGATGGTGACAGTGTTCGAAATCTGGCGCTATTTCCCGCTCTCATTCCTGTTTATTCTGGCGCGGATGCAATCCATTGACGAAGGCATGTTCGAGGCCGCCGATATGGATGGCGCGAGCCCATTCCAGAAATTCTGGTACCTGAGTTTGCCGCAGCTTCTGGGCATCTTGTCTGTGCTGTTTCTGCTGCGGTTCATTTGGACCTTCAATAAATTCGACGACATTTTCCTCCTGACGGGCGGCAATGCGGGCACCCGCACGCTGACGGTGAATGTCTATGAACAGGCCTTTGCGGTGGGCAATATCGGAGCGGGGGCGGCGGTTGCTGTTGTGGTGTTCTCTGTACTGCTGATTTTCTCAGTTCTGTTCTTCCGGTACATCAATCAGGAGGAAGGCGCATGATCCTCTCGCGAGTTCCAACTGAAATCTCTGCTGAAATACAAAAGGTTACGCCATGAGGTATATGCGCTTTGGATATGTTACGGCGCCTTTGCTTGGCGCGCTCTGGGCGGTGGTTATTGCGATCACTGTTACGGTTGCGATGAGCTTCATGACCGGCGCACCGTTTAAACCATCCGCGCTTTGGGCGCTGGTGTTTGGCGCGGCAAGCGGGGCAGCGGTACTCTACCTCGGGCGGTCTGTTGTGATCGGGGCGGCTGTTGTGGTCTTTGCTGCGGTGGCGGGCGTAGGTTTTGGGCCGATCGTCGTGGGCGAAGGGGTGCCGCTAGCGCCGACGCTCTTGGGTGGTGCGGCTTGCGGGCTGTTTGTGGCTTGGCCATTGGTGACGATCCTCAAGGGGTGTCCGGCCGGAGACCTAACCCGCCACGAGTTTGAAGAGGCAATTCTGCGTTTCTTGGTTGGTGTGGGCTATATCTTTTTCACGGTAATCGTTGTTGTCCCGTTTTACGTCATGGTTATGACCAGCATGAAAAGCCAGCAGGCGTTGTTGCAAAACCCGCTGGATTTCAGCCTTGATTGGAGCCAAGGCCTTGGCCTTTTCCGGAGCTATTTCGAGCTGTTTGCGGATTTCAACTTTGACCGCTACCTGCTTACGTCGCTGTTTGTCTCTGTGATGACCGTATTGATCACGCTCGCGTTTTCGGTCCCCGGTGCTTACGCCGTCGCGCGGTTGCGGTTTAAGGGGCAGAAGGCATTTTCGCGTTCAATTCTGCTGATTTATATGGTGCCGCTCATCGTTCTTGCGCTGCCAATCTATATTGGTTTCTCGATGATTGGCCTCCGAAACTCGATCTTTGGCATCCTGCTGATTTATCCGGTCACAACCATTCCCGTGGCGCTCTATATGCTTCAGGGGTATTTCCGTGGCCTCCCCGGCGAGGTCGAGGAAGCGGGGTTGATGGACGGCCTCAGCCGCCTTCAGGTGATCTGGAAAATCACGTTGCCGCTGTCGCTTCCGGCGCTGGCTTCTGTGTCTCTCTATGTGTTCATGATCGCGTGGAACGAGTTTCTGCTCGCTTTCATGCTGCTGGATGATCCCTCAAAATTCACGCTCACTCGCGGGGTGGCGATGCTCAACTCTTCCGAAATACCGAGGCAGCACCTCATGGCCGGTGCGGTTATCGCAACTGTGCCGATTATGGTGCTGTTCCTCGGGCTAGAACGTTTCATGACCAAGGGCCTCACCGCCGGGTCAGTCAAAGGATAAGACTATGAATTTCGACAAAATTGACCGTGAAGCGCGCAAGATTCTGCGCCGGAATGATCGCGGCGGCTATACGGTTCCAACGGCGGGGCTGTATCCATATCAATGGAACTGGGACAGCTGTTTTGCCGCGTGGGGGTTCTCGACCTTTGACGTGAAACGCGCATGGTTTGAAATCCATACACTGTTCACCGGACAGTGGGACAACGGCATGCTTCCGCACATCATTTTCCACAAGCGGGCAGACGGGTATTTCCCCGGGCCGGATGTTTGGGATGTGCCGCGGGTGCCGCATACGTCGGGCATCTCGCAACCGCCTGTGGCCGCTACGATGATCCGCTCGATCTATGAAGCGGACAAGCGCTATGGCCGCGTGCATATGGAGTTGATCTATGGCCGTTTGGTGTCTTGGCACCGCTGGTTCATCAAGAACCGCATGGAGCGGGGGATGATCGCCATTACCCACCCATGGGAAAGCGGCCGTGACAACGCGCGTGATTGGGACAAGGCAATGGCCAATATCGACCCAACCGGTGTTGGCGAATACCATCGGCGAGACACCGATCATGTTGATCCGGAAATGCGCCCCAAAAAGGAAGATTACGACCGTTACCTCAAGATCGTTTATCACAACCGAGATTGCGGTTGGAACGAAGAGAGGATCGCCAAGACGGGGCTGTTTCGTGTGGCGGATGTGGGCATTACCTTCATTTTCTTACGGGCGTGTCGCGACTTGTTGCACATTGCTCTAGAGCTTGATCACGAAACCGCAGAGATCGAAGGTTGGATCAAAGACCTCGAAGCGGGTGTCGAAAATCATTGGAACCCCAAGGGCTTCTATGACTCTGTTGATCTAAAAACGGGCGAGTTTACGGACTCACTCAGTTCCGCGTCTTTCTTTGAGTGGTACTCGGGGATGAGTGGTGATCGGATGCTTGGGCATCTTAACCGTATCCTTGACGAGGTTAAATTCGGCGTGCCGTCAAACGATCCAGAGGACGAGCATTTCAACCCCAAACGATATTGGCGCGGCCCTGTCTGGGGCATGGTTAATACGCTTATCGGTATCGGGTTAGACGAACAGGGCCACATCAAAACCGCTGAGCGCCTTCGAAAGGAGACGCAGGAGCTGATCGCCGAGCACGGCTTTTATGAGTATTTTAGCCCGCTCGATGGCGCTCCCGAAGGCGGTGATGTGTTCACTTGGACGGCGGCAATCTGGCTGACATGGGCCGGACCACATGCGAAAGGGAGGTTCTAATGGGAGCCATTACGCTTAAGGCCGTTGAGAAATATTACGGCGATCTGCAGGTGATCAAGGGCGTGGATCTTGAGATAACGGATGGAGAGTTCATCATTTTCGTTGGGCCGTCAGGGTGCGGTAAGTCCACGCTGTTGCGGATGATCGGCGGGCTTGAAGAAACATCGCGCGGTGCGATCCTGATTGATGGCAATGATGTAACCGCCGATCCGCCGAGCAAACGCGGCCTGTCGATGGTGTTCCAATCCTATGCGCTCTATCCGCATATGTCGGTGCGCGACAACATGGGTTTTTCGCTCAAGACAGCGGGCGCTCCCAAGGCCGAAATCGAGGAAAAAGTGAACGAGGCCGCGCGTATCCTTAAGCTTGAACCGCTCTTGGATCGACGCCCAAAGGATATGTCTGGCGGGCAGCGGCAGCGGGTGGCCATTGGCCGCTCTATTGTGCGTGCACCGACGGCTTTCCTCTTTGATGAGCCCTTGTCGAACCTTGATGCGAGCCTGCGTGTCGATATGCGTTACGAGATTGCAAAGCTGCATCAAAACCTTGCGGCAACAATGATTTACGTAACCCACGACCAGACCGAAGCCATGACTTTGGCCGATCGGATCGTGGTTCTGGACGGCGGCTATATCGCACAGGTTGGCACGCCGCGTGAGCTTTATGAAAATCCGGCAAACCTCTTCGTGGCGCAGTTTATCGGTTCGCCGAAAATGAACGTTATGCCCTGCGAAGTGTCGGGCAAAAGCTATACCATCGGTGGCACCGGCGGCGGCGCGTATGATCGCGCGGGGGCGGCTGTACAGGTCGGGTGCAGGCCCGAGCACATCAGCTTCACAAAGGCTGGCGAAGGCACGCTTGATGGCACTGTTGATGTTTTGGAGTACCTTGGCGCTGATACATTTGTGATTGTGGATGGAGGCGCAAGCGGCCAGATCACCGTACGCGTTGAGGGCGACACAAAGGTGAAATCAGGTGATCGCGTCGGGCTAGAGTTTGATCCAAAACGCCTGCATTTCTTTGATGCGGAGGGGCTCGCGGTTTAGGCTTCGCGCCAGTCGCCAGAGGCCAGCCCGTCAAGCGACCATTCGCCGATGGAATAGCGGATGAGCCGCAGTGTCGGCGCGCCGACTGCGGCCGTCATGCGCCGGACCTGCCGGTTGCGCCCCTCGCGAATTGTAAGCTCAAGCCAGCTGTCAGGCACGGTTTTTCGAAACCGGACAGGCGGCGTGCGGGGCCACAGAATGGGCGGTTCATCGATCCGTTTCACCTCGGCGGGGCGGGTCATCCCATCTTTGAGCTTTACGCCGCTGCGGAGTGCGTCAATCGCGGCGTCATCAGGCTCCCCTTCAACTTGTACCCAATAGGTCTTGGGCATTTTGAATTTCGGATTTGCGATCTTGGCCTGAAGCCGCCCGTTGTCCGTCAGTAACAGCAGCCCTTCGCTGTCCTTATCAAGCCGTCCCGCCGCATAGACATTCGGCACGTCGATATAATCCGAAAGCGTTTGCCGCGCGCTGCCTTCGGTGCCTTTGTCTGTAAACTGCGACAAAACATTAAAGGGTTTGTTAAAGAGGATCAGTTTGCTCATGCCTCTTTCCTGCCCGAGGCGAATTGGCGCGGCAAGGGCGTATTTCGGAAAACCTCGGCGGCGTTTCCAATTTGATAAGAATTGGCTGATATCAGGGCAATAATGCGTGATGGCAGGGAAAGTCGCCGTGAAAGTCGGGGGCAGGTCTTGCAGCCCGTGTGATGCGGGCATAAGACTCATGAGGATATTTATGCGCGTTTGATTGAAACGCTTAACAGCAGGCAGGCGGAATATGAACGATCCAGTAGAGACATATATGAACCTCGTCCCCATGGTGGTCGAGCAAACGAGCCGTGGCGAGCGGGCCTATGATATTTTCTCCCGCCTCCTGAAGGAGCGGATCATCTTTGTAAACGGCCCTGTGCATGACGGCATGAGCCAGCTTGTCGTTGCGCAGCTTCTACACCTTGAGGCGGAGAACCCTGAAAAGGAAATCTCCATGTATATCAACAGCCCCGGTGGCGTTGTAACCTCGGGTTTGTCGATCTATGACACGATGCAATACATCAAACCCAAGGTAAGCACGCTTTGCGTTGGTCAAGCCGCTTCTATGGGCAGCTTGTTGCTTGCCGCGGGCGCACCAGGCATGCGTTTCTCCCTCCCGAACAGCCGGATCATGGTTCACCAGCCATCCGGCGGGTATCAGGGGCAAGCGACGGATATCATGATCCACGCGCAGGAAACCCAGAAGCTCAAGGATCGTTTGAACAACATCTATGTGAAGCACACAGGGCAGAAGCTCAAAGCTGTTGTTGACGGGCTGGAGCGCGATAACTTCATGTCTGCCGAAGAGGCAAAAGACTGGGGCTTGATCGACGAAATCGTCGAAAACCGCGTGAAACCGGAAGACTCCTAATCGATTTGGCAATACGGCAGGGTGATTTTGCCGTTGTACAAGAAAATTGGCTGCCCTAAGCTACGGGCAAGGGCAGCCGCACAATAGCTTACTAAAGCTTGGTTCGGCGCGAATGGCCACACAGGATCAAGCAGAGGATCAAAATGGCGAATACGACGAGCGGCGACAGCAAAAACACCCTCTATTGCTCTTTTTGCGGAAAGAGCCAGCATGAGGTGCGAAAACTGATTGCCGGACCAACCGTTTTCATTTGCGACGAATGTGTCGAGCTGTGTATGGACATCATCCGCGAGGAGACAAAGTCCAGCGGGCTGAAAGCGACGGATGGCGTTCCAACACCAAAAGAAATCTGCGAAGTTCTGGATGATTATGTGATCGGGCAGGGGCATGCGAAACGGGTGCTCTCTGTTGCTGTCCACAACCATTACAAGCGCCTGAATAACTCTGGAAAATCCGGCGATATTGAGCTTGCGAAGTCCAATATCATGCTGATCGGTCCAACGGGTTGCGGTAAAACCTTGTTGGCGCAAACGTTGGCGCGGATTTTGGATGTACCTTTCACAATGGCCGATGCCACAACCCTCACCGAAGCGGGCTACGTGGGTGAGGACGTTGAAAACATCATCCTCAAGCTGCTTCAGGCGAGTGAATATAACGTCGAACGCGCGCAACGCGGCATCGTTTATATTGACGAGGTGGATAAGATCACGCGCAAGTCTGACAACCCTTCGATCACCCGAGATGTATCGGGCGAGGGGGTGCAACAGGCGCTGCTGAAGATCATGGAAGGCACGGTTGCCTCTGTGCCGCCACAAGGTGGCCGCAAGCATCCGCAGCAAGAATTCCTGCAGGTCGATACGACCAACATCCTCTTTATTTGTGGTGGTGCATTCGCGGGTCTGGACAAGATCATCGCGCAGCGCGGCAAGGGCTCCGCAATGGGCTTTGGCGCCGATGTGAAGAGCAATGATGATCGTGGCGTTGGCGAGATTTTCCAAGAACTTGAGCCTGAAGATTTGCTCAAATTCGGTCTTATTCCTGAATTTGTTGGCCGCCTTCCAGTGATTGCAACGCTTGAAGATCTGGATGCGGACGCACTTGTTACAATTCTGACCAAGCCGAAAAACGCATTGGTGAAGCAATACCAGCTTCTGTTCGAACTCGAGGACGCCAAGCTGACCTTTACGGATGACGCGCTCAAATCCATAGCCGCACGGGCGATTGAGCGCAAAACCGGGGCGCGTGGTTTGCGCTCAATCCTCGAAGACATCCTGCTCGACACTATGTTTGACCTTCCCGGTTTGACCGAAGTGAAAGAGGTCGTGGTGAACGAAGAGGCCGTCAAAGGCGAAGCTGCACCGCTTCTCGTTTACGAGGACGCCAAGGAAGAGCCTGTAAGCGCAGGATAATTCCAGCTCGTCACAGCGAATATGCGGCTCCGATTTCGGGGCCGTTTTTCGTTTATCCGCCGATCTTTGCCAGAAGTGCGCGAAAAACAGCGGCAAATTGCCCGCATGGGCCCGCAACAGGCTGGACCTCGGCGCACAAACACGGCATATCTACCCTGTAATTTCGGAGGGCATTATGCGCTTTATTCTCAGCCTGTTGACTTGGTGGAACAACGAAACTCTCGGCATGCGCTTTTTCACATGGCGCAAAGGGGAGCAAGTTGGCGAAGACGAACAGGGCAACCGCTATTACCAGAACAAAGACGGAAGCCGTCGTTGGGTGATTTACAACGGCAACGTCGAAGCGAGCCGCATTTCGCCGGATTGGCATGGCTGGCTGCATTTTACATGGAACGAAACACCAAAGGATGCGCCGCTTGCCCATAAAGATTGGGAAAAGCCGCTTGAGGAGAACGCAACCGGTACGCTGGCGGCCTATGCGCCGGCTGGGTCCATGCGCCGTCCCGAGCCTGCTGTGCGTTCCGATTACGAAGCCTGGCAGCCTGAATAGAGATGAGTGATTCCCCGACCGAAGTGGTTGTTGGGGGCGTGGTGTTGGCCGTTGCCCTTGGTTTTTTGGCCTACGCAAGTCAGGCCACAGGCTTTGGTGCGCGCTCCTCTGGGTATCCGCTTACTGCCAGTTTTCGCTCCGCTGAGGGCGTCTCGGTTGGTACAGATGTTCGGCTTGGCGGCGTCAAAATTGGTACCGTCACGGGAATGGAACTTAATCCAACAACATTCCGCGCTGATACAGAGATTTCGATCTTGAATGGTCTTGAGTTGCCTGACGACAGCGCGATTACCATCGCAAGCGAAGGGCTGCTTGGCGGTAGCTTTGTTGAAATCGTTCCGGGGGGATCTCCGTTCAATTATGAACCCGGCTCAGAGATCGAGGATACACAAAGCGCCGTGAGCCTTGTGTCCTTGCTGCTCAAGTTTGTGTCAGGGTCTTCCGAGCAATGATACTACGCCCCTTTTACATTGCCCTTGCGGGCGTGGCCGGATTTTCGTTGGCTTCGGCAGCTTATGCCCAAGAAATCGACGAATCTGTTCTGCCTTCCTTCGAAGAGGGCATGGGGCTCACAGATGATGAGCCCGTCACCGAAGAAGAAATCGGCCGAATCTTTACGATTGATCCAGAGGGTCGCGAGATACTTGATGGTCGAGCCAATGCCAGTTTCGGCGACATTGATCGCGAAGTGGTGGAGCAGGTTGAAACGGCGAATGGCGCTGTTTTGCGTGGCTTGGATCGCGTGTCCACAGGGTTTGACGACTATGAGGTAAAGAATGGCGCCTCAACAAAGGTTGGTCCGCTTCTGGTGACACTCGGCGAGTGCCGCTATCCGGCTGACAACCCGTCAGGCGAGGCCTATGCCTATCTGACGATCAAGGATGAACTTGTCGGGCAGATGGTATTTGAGGGCTGGATGATGGCATCTGCGCCGGCACTCAATGCGCTCGATCATTCGCGTTACGACGTTTGGGTGTTGCGCTGCACGATTGATGCGCCTGAAGGCACCGACGCATCCGAATAGAAATTCGCATCCACGCGTAAGGCATCGGCCAATTGGGCGCGGTAAGTTGCGCGCGGAATTTCGATAGCACCGAGGCTCGCCAAATGCGGGGTCAGGAACTGCGTATCAAACAGCACGTAGCCACATCGACGAAGTCGATCAACCAGATAGGCCAACGCGATTTTTGAGGCATCACGCTTTCGAGAAAACATACTTTCCCCAAAAAATGCACCGCCAAGAGTGACGCCGTAAACGCCACCGACAAGCGCATCTTGGTCCCAAACTTCGAGGGAGTGGGCAAAGCCGTGTTCGTTTAAGGCGTTATAAAGGCTGAATATTTCATCGTTAATCCATGTTTCTTCTCGATCCGCGCAGGCACTCACGCAGGCGGCGAAATCACGGTTAACGTGGATTTGATAGCTTTCCTTGCGCAAGCTGCGCGCGAGGCTTCGAGAGATATGAAAACCGTCGAGGGGAAAGATGCCACGATGTTGCGGATCAACCCAGAAAATCTCGGGGTTGTCGCGGCTTTCGGCCATCGGAAACACGCCCGCGGCATAGGCATTGAGCAGGATTTCGGGAGTAAGCTCTGTGGTCATAAACCGTCGCGGAAAGTAAAAACGCCCGCCTCAAATATGGGCGGGCGTTGGATTAGGCTGCTAGGTTGGTTTCGAGCCATTTCTCTAGCCAGTGGATGTCATAATCACCCGTCAGGATTTCCGGCTCTTCGAGTAGGGCGTCAAACAGCGGCAGCGTTGTCGCCACGCCATCAACGATCAACTCGCCCAATGCACGTTTGAGGCGCGCAAGGGCTTCGGGCCGGTTGCGGCCATGAACGATGAGCTTACCGATAAGCGAATCGTAGTAGGGCGGAATCGAATAGCCGTCATACAGCGCGCTATCCATCCGCACACCAAGCCCACCTGGCGCGTGGTATTGCGTGATTTTGCCGGGGCAAGGCGCAAAGTTTGGCAAGCGCTCCGCGTTAATGCGAACTTCGATCGCATGGCCATTGATCACGAGGTCATTCTGACCGAAGGACATATCCATGCCAGCGGCAACGCGGATTTGCTCGCGCACGAGGTCCACGCCGAAAATTGCTTCGGTTACAGGGTGTTCCACCTGAAGGCGGGTGTTCATCTCGATGAAATAAAACTCGCCGTCTTCATAGAGGAATTCGATCGTGCCAGCGCCGATATAGTTGATTTTGGCAACCGCTTCGGCACAAGTTTTGCCGATTTGGGCGCGCAGCTCAGGCGTGATGACGGGGCCGGGGGCCTCTTCGAATACCTTTTGGTGACGACGCTGGAGCGAACAATCCCGCTCGCCAAGGTGAACAGCGTTGCCTTTACCATCACCGAAGACTTGAATCTCGATATGGCGCGGCTTGCCGAGATACTTCTCGATATAGACTTCGTCGTTACCGAAGGCTGATTTGCCCTCTGCGCGTGCTGTGCGGAACGCCACTTCGAGCTCGTCGATGGATTTGGCAAGCTTCATGCCGCGCCCACCGCCACCAGCGGTTGCTTTGATAATGACCGGGAAGCCAACTTCTTCGGCAACTTTCACAGCAGTTTCGTAATCAGGAACGCCGCCCGCGCTTCCGGGAACACAGGGCACACCAAGGTTGATCATGGTGTCTTTGGCGGTGATCTTGTCGCCCATCGTGCGGATGTGCTCGGCCGTTGGGCCGATAAACGCGATGTCGTGATCTTCGAGCGCCTGAACAAAGGCCGCGTTTTCCGACAGGAAGCCATAACCGGGGTGGATCGCTTGCGCACCGGTGACTTCACAGGCCGCAATGATCGACGCCACGTTCAAATAGCTGTCGGTTGAGGAGGGGGGGCCGATACAAATGGCTTCATCGGCCATCCGCACATGCATTGCGTCTGAATCCGCGGTGGAATGAACGGCCACCGATTTGATGCCCATTTCCCGACACGCGCGGATCACACGCAGGGCAATTTCGCCCCGGTTTGCGATCAAAATTTTCTCAAACATTGCCACTGGCCTTATTCGATGATCATCAGGGGTTGGCCGAATTCAACGGCGTCGCCGTCAGCCACCAGAATACGTTTCACAGTGCCCGAGCTTGGTGACGGGATGTGGTTCATTGTTTTCATCGCTTCGACGATCATCAATGTGTCGCCTTCGGATACTTTGTCGCCGACGGAAACGAAGGCTGCCGCGCCTGGCTCTGCGGCCATATAGGCGGTGCCAACAACTGGCGATGGTACTGCGCCCGGATGATCGGAAGGATCGTCGCTCGCTGCAGCAGGTGCAGGGGTCGCTGCTGGTGATGCAGGGGCGGCAGCGGGTGCGGCCGCGACAGGTGCTGGCGCCGCGGCAGCAACGGAGACCACCTCGTTTTTCCGGCTCACCCGGACATTGAGGCTGTCGTCTGCGCCATATTCGCGCTTTACCTGAAGCTCTGTCAGATCGTTTTCGTTAAGCAGTTCTGCGAGTGCTTTGATAAAAGCCACGTCTGATTCATGTTTTTTGGTCATGCCGTCCTCGATGGTTTCCGTCGCACGTTATTATCGCCTTTGCTCGGCCGCGCGGTTTCGCACGCTTATAGACCGTTGCACCGTGATAGAAAAGCATTCCTGCGCCAATTAATAGGGGCAACTTCACGAATTTTCGCCTGAGCAACGCTTATCGGCAAAGCATCTATGCGTAAAAAATGCTGAAAAATCAGGCATGCATAAGAAAAATGCAATCTGGCAAAATTTACCATTTGATAAAAAAATGGACCTATGCCACGCTTTACCTAATAAAAATGCCAGCAGGGAGGCTCAAATGCCGAACAGCCAGTTCACCCCCGGAATCGCATCGGGACGGTTGTCAGATACCGAATTGAAGGAAAACTTTGCCGATTTGCACGCGCCGCTTGAGGCGCACGAGGCCTTGGTTGCCGCAGATCGGTGTTACTTTTGCCATGACGCGCCGTGCATGACGGCCTGTCCGAGCAGCATCGATATTCCGCTGTTCATCCGCCAGATTGCTACGGGAACCCCCGAAGCAGCGGCGCAGACGATTTTTGATCAGAATATTCTTGGTGGTATGTGCGCACGCGTTTGCCCGACAGAGACGCTTTGTGAAGAAGTCTGCGTGCGGGAAACTGCAGAGGGAAAGCCGGTCGAGATTGGCCGTCTTCAGCGCTACGCAACCGATACGGTGATGGAGTCGGGCAAGCATCCTTATACGCGTGCGGATGCCACGGGCAAAAAGGTTGCCGTTGTGGGCGCGGGGCCAGCAGGGCTTTCTGCGGCGCACCGATTGGCCATGAAAGGGCACGACGTAACTGTTTATGACGCGCGCAAGAAAGCGGGCGGTCTGAATGAGTTTGGCATCGCGGCCTATAAGTCTGTCGATTCATTTGCAGAGCGCGAAGTTGAATGGCTGCTGAAAATCGGTGGCATCACCCTTGAAACGGGTAAGGCTCTTGGCAAAGATTTCACGCTTGCCAGCCTGCAAGATGAGTTTGACGCTGTTTTCCTCGGGATGGGGCTTGGCGGTGTCAATGCGCTTCGGGCCGAGGGCGAAGACAAAAGCGGCGTTGCAGATGCCGTTGATTTCATTTCAGAATTGCGCCAGTCAAACGATCTGTCCTCCCTGTCAGTCGGGCGCAATGTCGTGGTGATCGGCGGCGGCATGACCGCCGTTGACGCCGCGGTTCAAAGCAAGCTCCTTGGTGCGCAGAACGTGACCATTGCCTATCGCCGCGATAAGGGCGCGATGGGAGCGAGCCAGTATGAACAAGAACTGGCCACAGCCAAGGGTGTTCGCATTCTCTATAATGCCGCACCCAAAAAGGTGATTGGGAATGGCGCGGTTGAAGGTGTAGAATTCGAATACACCACCACCGAGGGCGGCAAGCTCAAGGGAACGGGTGAAACCGTAACGCTTGAGGCCGATCAGGTGTTCAAAGCTATCGGCCAAACACTCTCGGGCGCGCCCGAAGAACTGGCGATGGACGGTGGCAAGATTGCCGTGTCCGAGGTTGGCGCAACAAGCGTCACCGGTATTTGGGCGGGTGGCGATTGCGCAAGCGGCGGCGATGATCTGACCGTGACTGCGGTTGCCGAAGGGCGCGACGCTGCCGAGGACATACACAGCTATTTGATGGGAGGAGCCTAAGCCATGGCTGATCTAACAAGCACATTCGTAGGCATTAAATCACCCAACCCGTTCTGGCTCGCGTCGGCCCCGCCAACTGATAAGGAATACAACGTCCGCCGCGCCTTTGAGGCCGGATGGGGTGGTGTGGTCTGGAAAACTCTTGGCTCTGAAGGGCCGCCCGTTGTGAACGTCAATGGCCCGCGGTATGGCGCAATTTTTGGCGCAGACCGTCGCTTGCTGGGCCTGAACAACATCGAGTTGATCACAGACCGTCCGCTGCAAACCAACCTGCGCGAAATCAAAGCGGTGAAGCGCGATTATCCGGACCGCGCGGTAGTCGTTTCGCTGATGGTGCCGTGTGAAGAAGACGCGTGGAAAGCAATCTTGCCCGTTGTTGAAGAGACCGGCGCGGATGGCGTTGAGTTGAACTTCGGTTGCCCGCACGGCATGGCAGAGCGCGGCATGGGCTCGGCTGTGGGTCAGGTGCCGGAATACATAGAGATGGTCACCCGTTGGTGTAAGCAAAACACACGGATGCCCGTCATCGTGAAGCTTACGCCAAACATCACTGATATTCGCAAGCCCGCCGAAGCGGCGAAACGTGGTGGCGCGGATGCTGTCAGCCTGATTAACACAATCAACTCAATCACTTCGGTTGATCTGGATGCAATGAGTCCAGAGCCGATGATTGATGGTAAGGGCACGCACGGCGGCTATTGCGGCCCTGCGGTGAAGCCGATTGCGATGAATATGGTCGCAGAAATCGCGCGCAATGCCGAAACAGCGGATGTTCCGATTTCCGGCATTGGCGGCATTACAACATGGCGCGATGCGGCAGAGTTCATGGCGCTTGGTGCTGGTAATGTGCAGGTGTGTACAGCGGCGATGACCTATGGGTTCAAAGTTGTGCAGGAAATGATTTCCGGTCTTAGCCAGTGGATGGATGAGAAAGGATACGAAAGCACAGCTGATTTCGTTGGCAAAGCGACGCCGAATGTCACCGATTGGCAGTATCTTAACCTCAATCACGTCACCAAAGCTGTCATCAACCAAGACGATTGCATCAAATGTGGTCGCTGCTATGCCGCTTGCGAAGACACCAGCCATCAGGCGATTTTGATGTCTGAGGATCGGGTGTTCACCGTGGACGACAGCGAATGCGTGGCCTGTAACCTCTGTGTGAATGTGTGCCCCGTCGAGAATTGCATCACCATGAAAACGCTTGAAAAAGGCGAAGTGGATGAGCGGACAGGCGAAAAGGTTGGCGATTATTCCAACTGGACAGAGCACCCCAACAACCCAGCGGTTGTTGCTGCGGAATAGTCTCCGGCAAATCTACAATGAAAAGGCCCGGCGATCGCGTCGGGCCTTTTTCTGTTCACGCCGTATGCGCGTCGAGCAATCGGGTAAACAGGGTATCAAGAAAAGCTTCGGCATCAGGGAAGGGATCAACATGTTCGCCGCCCAGAACCATCCGCACTTGAACGTCGAAATCGGCGTAATGCTGCGTTAGAGACCAGATTGAAAACAACAGGTGCCGCGGATTAACGCGCGCGATTTTGCCTTCTTCGATCCAACCTTCGATCACCTTTGATTTCTCGTCCACGAGGTCCTTCAATTCCCCTTGGATCGCGCCACCGATCCGCGGTGCACCTTGAAGAATTTCATTTGCGAACAGTCGGCTTTCGCGCGGAAAATCGCGGCTCATTTGAAGCTTGCGGCGCACATAATCAAGGATTTCTGCGCGGGGTTCGCCATCGGCGTTTAGTTTGTGAAGCGGATCAAGCCATGTCTCCATAAGCTCTTCCAAAAGGGTTGCGTGGATGGCCTCTTTGGACGGGAAATAATAGAGCAAATTGGGCTTGCTCATGCCGGCGGCTTCGGAAATCTGGTCCAGTGTCGAGCCGCGAAACCCGAACTGGGAAAACACTTCAAGCGCAGCCTCGAGAATCGTTGCCGTGTTCTTTTGCTGGATGCGCGTGTTTGGTTTTTTCCTGTTCATAACCGGCCTTTCCTGCCTGAGTATCCGCTTGCGCGATACCGTATTGCCACGGCTTTTAACCTCTCGCGTAAAAAAGTACCATTCCCCCCGTGGAGGTGGTGGAATCCTGTGCAAATGCGCAGTTTTTACGCAAAAAGCCGAGTCGAAAAACTTGACTGACTTACCTTCTCTGCTAGCGTGAGATTGACCGAATGGTCAAATAATTTCGAAATGCGCCAAGAACAGGCATTTCATGTGGAGGACCGCCCTATGGCAAACGATCACACAAATATCCCTAATGACCTTTCGGCATTCTGGATGCCGTTTACGGCGAACCGCCAGTATAAGAAGGCACCGCGCCTTTTTACGGCGGCGAAGGATATGCACTACACAACGGCCGATGGGCGGCAGGTTTTGGATGGCACCGCAGGATTGTGGTGTTGTAACGCGGGACATGCGCGCCCCAAGATTACCGAGGCAGTCCAAAAACAAGTAGCCGAACTTGATTATGCGCCAGCGTTTCAAATGGGCCACCCGAAAGCCTTCGAACTGGCAAGCACCATTCGCGATATTGCGCCGAAGGGCATGGAGCATGTGTTCTTCACCAACTCGGGGTCAGAGTCGGTTGAAACGGCGCTCAAGATCGCGCTCGCCTATCAGCGCGCCATTGGGCAGGGCACCCGCACACGGCTTGTTGGACGCGAAAAGGGCTATCACGGTGTGAACTTTGGCGGAATCTCCGTCGGCGGTCTTGTGAACAATCGCCGGATGTTTGGCCAGCACCTCAACGGGACGCTGCATCTTCCGCATACGCATCTGATCGACAAGAACGCCTATACTAAGGGCCAGCCAGAGCATGGTTGGGAGCTTGCCGATGATCTTGAACGGATGGTCGCGCTGCACGGCGAGGAAACGATCGCCGCCGTGATCGTCGAGCCGATGGCGGGGTCTGCGGGGGTTATTATGCCGCCGAAAGGGTATCTTGAGCGGCTTCGTGCGTTGACCAAGAAATATGGTATTTTGCTTATTTTTGATGAGGTTATCACGGGGTTTGGCCGTTTGGGATCCAGCTTTGCAGCGGAGCATTTCGACGTTCAGCCTGATCTTATCACCACGGCCAAAGGGCTGACCAACGGGGTAATTCCAATGGGGGCCGTGCTTGCCACAAGCGAAATTCACGATGCCTTTATGACAGGCCCCGAACATATGATCGAGCTGTTCCACGGCTACACATATTCGGGCAATCCTGTTGCCTGTGCGGCAGGTTTGGCAACGCTTGAAACTTATCGCGAAGAAGATTTGTTCAACCGCGCGGACAGCATGGCTGAATACTGGCAGGAGGCGCTTCACAGCCTTAAGGGGCTGCCGCATGTCATTGATATTCGTAACATGGGTCTTATCGGCGCGGTCGAACTTGAGCCGATTGCCGGTGAGCCAACCAAGCGTGCGTTTAATGCCTTCCTAGAGGCTTATGACAAGGGCGTATTGATCCGCACCACGGGTGACATCATCGCCATGAGCCCGCCACTAATCATCGAAAAAGAACATATAGACCAGCTTATCGGGACCTTAGCCGACGTTCTTAAATCGTTAGACTAAGCAATACCGAGGCCAGCAGCAGGAGAGAACCCACATGCCAGCACCAGGAGAGAACCTGAAAATCAACGGCGACCGTCTTTGGGACAGCCTTATGGAGATGGCCCAGATCGGGCCAGGTGTCGCAGGAGGCAACAACCGCCAGACAGTGACCGATGAAGACGCCGAAGGCCGCGCTTTGTTTCAGGAATGGTGCGAAGAGGCTGGCTGCACGATGGGGCTGGACCAGATGGGCAACATGTTTGCCCATCGCGAAGGGACAGACCCGGACGCGCTTCCAGTTTATGTGGGGAGCCACCTAGATACCCAACCCACCGGCGGGAAATACGATGGTGTGTTGGGGGTTCTTGGCGGATTGGAACTGCTACGAACAATGAATGACCTTGGCATAAAGACCAAGCATCCCATTGTCGTCACCAACTGGACCAACGAAGAGGGCACGCGCTTTGCCCCCGCGATGCTGGCGTCTGGTGTTTTTGCGGGCATGCACACGCAAGAGTGGGCCTATGACTGCGAAGATGCCGAGGGCAAAAAGTTCGGTGATGAACTGGCGCGGATCGGGTGGCGCGGTGAAGAAGAAGTCGGCGCGCGCAAGATGCACGCCTTTTTTGAGCTGCACATCGAACAAGGGCCGATCCTTGAGGCCGAGGGCAAAGACATTGGCGTTGTCACCCACGGGCAGGGGCTGTCATGGACCGAAGTCACAATCACCGGCAAAGACGCGCACACAGGCTCGACTCCGATGCCGATGCGCCGCGATGCGGGTCTTGGGCTTGCGCATTGCCTTGAGCTTGTGAACCAGATTGCGCTGTCGCACGCGCCTCATGCCGTTGGTGCAGCGGGGCATATTGATGTATACCCCAATTCGCGCAACGTGATCCCTGGAAAGGTCGTGTTCACCGTTGATTTCCGTAGCCCAGAGCTTGAGGTGATCGAAGATATGGAAAGCCGTTTTAAGGACGGCGCCAAAAAGATCTGCGATGAAATGGGGCTCGAGGTTTCGTTCAAAAAGACTGGCGGGTTTGATCCGGTGGCCTTTGATGAAAACTGCGTAACGGCCGTGCGCAATGCGGCTGAACGCCTTGGCTACAGCCATATGAACATAATCTCGGGTGCAGGGCATGATGCATGCTGGATCAACCGTGTTGCTCCCACGGCCATGGTAATGTGCCCCTGCGTTGACGGGCTGTCGCATAATGAGGCCGAGGAGATTTCCAAGGAATGGGCCGCCGCAGGCGCGGATGTGCTGCTCCATGCTGTTTTGGAAACAGCGGAAATTGTGGAATAACAAGGATATGCGGCGGGGAACGGCCCGCCGCGTTCGTCCTGTTCGAAGATAGAGGGCGCACCCCTCAGGGAGAAAGCTAATGACCAAAGTAATCAAAAACGGCACTGTTTGTACCGCTGACCGGACGTGGAAAGCCGATGTTCTGATTGAAGGGGAAACCATCAAGCAGATCGGCGAGAACCTCACTGGCGATGAATATATTGATGCCGAAGGTGCCTATGTCATCCCGGGCGGGATTGATCCGCACACCCACCTCGAGATGCCCTTTATGGGGACTACCGCCGCTGAAACTTTCGAGAGCGGTACATGGGCCGCGGCTGCTGGCGGTACCACGATGCTGGTTGATTTCTGTCTTCCGGGCGAGGACGGGTCAATCAAAAACGCGATCAACGAATGGCATCGCAAATCAGCACCCCAGATTTGTGCCGACATCGGCTATCACATGGCGATCACCGGCTGGAACGAACAGATCCACGCCGAAATGAAAGACGCCGTTGATATGGGCGTTAACTCTTTCAAACATTTTATGGCCTACAAAGGCGCCTTAATGGTTGAAGATGATGAAATGTTTGCCTCCTTCCAGCGCTGCAAAGAGCTCGGCGCGCTTCCGATGGTGCATGCGGAAAATGGGGATATCGTTGATATCCTTCAGAAAAAATACCTCGCCGAAGGGATCACTGGCCCTGAAGGCCACGCCTATTCGCGCCCCGCTGAAGTTGAAGGAGAGGCGGCAAACCGTGCGATCACAATCGCCGACGCCGCCGGAACGCCGCTCTATATTGTGCATGTTTCCTGTGAACAGGCCCACGAAGCGATCCGCCGCGCCCGTCAGAAGGGCATGCGCATTTACGGCGAGCCGTTGATCCAGTTCCTGACGCTTGATGAAAGCGAGTATTTCAAAGGGGATTGGATGCATTCCGCCCGCCGCGTGATGAGCCCACCGTTCCGCGACAAAAGCCATCAAGCGAGCCTCTGGGCAGGTCTACAAAGCGGCTCTTTGCAGGTTGTCGCAACGGACCACGCCGCCTTTACCAGCGAGCAAAAGCTGATGGGTAAGGATAACTTCTGTTTGATTCCAAACGGTTCGAACGGCCTTGAGGAGCGCCTCGCAGTGCTTTGGACTGAGGGTGTTGAAACTGGCCGCCTGACGCCGAACGAATTCGTCGCCGCGACAAGTTCCAATGTGGCTAAAATTCTCAATATCTATCCAAAGAAAGGTGCGATTGTTGAGGGGGCAGACGCTGATATCGTGGTTTGGGATCCGAAAATCAGCAAAACTATCAGCCAAGCAAACCATCACTCGGTGCTTGATTATAACGTGTTCGAAGGTTTCGAGGTTACGGCGCAGAGCCGCTATACGCTAAGCCGTGGCGAAGTGATCTGGGCATGGGGGCAAAACAGTCAGCCACAGCCGGGCCGTGGCCGCTTCGTGCCGCGCCCTGCGTTCTCTAGCGCCAGCAAAGCCCTGAGCAAGTGGAAAGAACTGAACAGCCCGCGCACCATCAAACGCGATCCAATGAACATCCCAGCAGGCATCTGATCGGGAAATAAACCTTGGCGCATCCACTCGGGTGCGTCACATCAACGACCGGAAAACCGGCACTACCCATGGGGGGCGGCGTGAGCCAAGCAACTGTAATAGAAGCCAAAAATCTTGATCTTACATTCCAGACAAACGACGGGCCGGTTCACGCGCTCAAGGATGTGAATTTACAGATCAATAAGGGCGATTTCGTGAGTTTCATCGGCCCGTCAGGCTGTGGCAAAACAACGTTTCTCCGCACAATCGCGGCCCTCGAAACGCCGACAAGCGGCACGTTGACCGTAAACGGCATGAGCGCCGAAGAGGCCCGCAAGAACCGCGCTTACGGCTATGTTTTTCAGGCCGCAGGGCTTTATCCGTGGCGCACGATTGCGGGCAATATCAAGCTGCCTCTGGAGATCATGGGCTTTGACAAAGCGGAGCAGAACCAGCGCGTGGAGCGGGTTTTGGAACTGGTGGATCTGGCCGGTTTCGGCAACAAATACCCATGGCAGCTTTCTGGCGGGATGCAGCAGCGGGCGAGCATCGCGCGGGCGCTGGCGTTTGACGCGGACATCTTGTTGATGGACGAACCCTTTGGCGCACTTGACGAGATTGTTCGCGATCACCTTAACGAACAACTCTTGAAGCTTTGGGATCGTACCAACAAGACCATCGGATTTGTGACCCACTCCATTCCCGAGGCGGTTTACCTCAGCACGAAAATCGTCGTTATGAGCCCGCGTCCGGGGCGAATTACCGATGTGATCGAAAGCACATTGCCACGCGAACGGCCGCTGGAAATTCGCGACAGCGCCGAGTTTATAGAGATCGCCCACCGTGTTCGTGACGGGTTGAGAGCAGGGCATGACGACAATGCGTAGCCCTGTGATGATTGAACATATCGAACATTATTTTGCTTGTTTCGCGGGGAGCGCCGCGTATGCGTAGCATAATTCCAATATTAACCGTTGTTGCGGCCATTTTCGCGATTTGGTTCGTCGGCAGCTTCTTCATGAACAAACAATGGACGCTCGATCAGGCAGAGCGCGCCGGAACAACCCTCTCATTTAGCGAAGTTCTGGCTGATACGATGACTCAGGAGCGGCCAAAACTCCCGACACCAATTCAGGTTTTTGACGAACTCTGGGAAACGACGGGCGCCAAGGTTCTTGATGGTAAGGCTATGTCAAAACGCAGCTTGATTTATCACGGCTGGATTACCCTCAGTTCAACGCTCGTCGGTTTTGTTATCGGGACACTTGCAGGCATCCTTCTGGCCGTTGGTATCGTGCACAACAAGGCAATGGACATGAGCGTGATGCCATGGGCGATTGCCAGCCAAACCATTCCGATCCTCGCGATTGCGCCGATGATCGTTGTGGTTATGAACTCAATTGGCGTGCAGGGGCTGCTGCCCAAGGCGATTATTGCGGCCTATCTGTCGTTCTTCCCTGTGGTTGTCGGCATGGTCAAGGGCCTACGCTCGCCGAACGCGATGCAGCTTGATCTGATGAAAACCTACAACGCGGGGCAGTTCGAGACATTCTGGAAACTGCGCCTACCTAGCTCGATGCCGTTCCTGTTTACGTCGCTCAAAGTGGGTATCGCCGCCTCGCTCGTCGGTGCCATTGTTGCCGAGCTTTCCTCCAGTCCGCTGGCCGGATTTGGTGGGCGGATGCTTTCAGGGAGCTACTACGGGCAGACCATCCAGATTTGGAGCGCTCTATTCGCCGCTGCGATTGTGGCCGCTTGCCTTGTTGGCATTGTCGGTGTGATTCAGCAACTCACGCTTAAGAAAATGGGTATGGCACAATGATTTGGGTGATTGCTGTTACTATTTTTTGGATCGCCGCACTTGGTGTGAACATCCGCATTGCGAACTCTGCGTGGGGGAATACGCGGGCGGGCCGGATATTTGTTCCTGTACTCTTCGGGCTGACAATCCTGATCGTTTGGGAGGGGCTTGTGCGCGGTTTGCAAATCCCCGCTGTAATCTTGCCACCACCAAGTGCAATCGCGGTTCGGTTTTCAGAGAGTCTCGATATTCTCTGGATGGATTTTGTGCAGACCTTCCTAAAAGGCGCTTTGTCTGGGTTTGCGATTGGCTGCGGGGCGGCGTTCCTGACGGCAATCTTGATTGATCGTTCGCCTTTCCTTCAGCGCGGCTTGCTTCCTGTGGGGAACTTTATTGCGGCCCTGCCGATCATAGGGACCGCGCCCATCCTTGTGATGTGGTTCGGTTTTGATTGGCAAAGCAAGGCTGCTGTCGTTGTTGCGATGGTGTTTTTCCCGATGCTCGTGAATACCGTTCAGGGCCTTAAGGAAACCGAAGCCATGCAGCGGGATTTGATGCACACGTATGCGGCAAGTTACTGGCAAAGCTTGTTTAAATTGCGCCTTCCGGCTGCGATGCCATTTGTTTTCAACGGGCTTAAAATTTCAACAACACTGGCGCTTATCGGTGCAATTGTTGCGGAATTCTTTGGATCGCCTACACGAGGCATGGGGTTTCGCATTTCTATCGAGGTCGGGCGGCTTGGGCTTGATATGGTCTGGGCGGAAATTACAGTAGCGGCCATTGCAGGTACGCTATTTTACGGAATCGTGACGCTTGTGGAGAAGAAGGTAACATTTTGGCACCCCTCACAACGTAAATGATGATAACCTAACAAAAAAACCAACATGGGAGATTAAAATGAAAAGATTAATGACAAGCGCATTGGCGCTGAGTTTTGCGGCCGGAATGGCGCAGGCTGCAGACGATCTGACTTTGCAACTTAAGTGGGTGACACAGGCACAATTTGCCGGATATTACGCCGCGCTTGAGCAAGGTTTTTACGAAGAAGAAGATCTAAACGTGACTATCAAGCCCGGTGGTCCTGATGTGGCGCCAGCGCAGGTGATCGCGGGTGGCGGCGCTGATGTCGTTGTAGATTGGCTTCCTTCGGCTTTGGCCGCTCGCGAGGCGGGTCTTCCGCTTGTGAACATCGCGCAACCATTCGTGAAATCGGGTATGATGCTCACCTGTCGCAAGGATACGGGGATCACATCACCTGACGACTTCCCTGGTAAGACACTTGGTGTTTGGTTCGGCGGCAACGAATATCCCTTCCTAAGCTGGATGAGCACGCTTGGCATTCCAACCGATGGCTCCGATGGCGGCGTTACTGTTCTCAAGCAGGGCTTCAACGTTGATCCGATCCTTCAGGGGCAGGCCGATTGCGTTTCGACCATGACGTACAACGAATACTGGCAGATCATTGACGCTGGCCTGACGGATGACGATTTGATCACTTTCAAATACGAAGATGGCGGTGTCGCGACGCTTGAGGATGGTCTTTATGTGCTAGAAGACAAGCTCGAAGATCCAGCAGAAGTCGACAAGCTCGCACGGTTTGTACGCGCATCGATGAAAGGTTGGAAGTGGGCCGAAGAAAACCAGCAGGAAGCTGCTGAAATCGTTCTGGAAAATGACGACACGGGCGCACAGACAGAGAAACACCAAGTGCGCATGATGGGCGAAATCGCCAAGCTGACTGCTGGAAGCAGCGGTGAGCTTGATGAACTGGCGTTTGAGCGCACTGTCGCGACACTTATGGCTGGTGGTTCTGACCCTGTTATCACCAAGGTTCCAGAAGGTGCATACACCAAAGCGGTTACGGATATCGCACTAAAATAATTCGGAAATTTTCCGAGTGAATTTGGTGGGCGTGCGGGAAACCGCGCGCCCATTTCGCCTGTGACGCAAGGTCACGGGACCTTATTCGGCAGTTATTTGAGCTTATATATTGAGTGCAACAAAGGATGTTGCGCCCGCAATAAGGAGATTTGCTATGATGCGGTCTGAAAATATGTTGGAGGCGCGGATTCAAAGCGTGTTGCGAGAGCAAGCGCCTGAGCTATTGGAAGCAACAGAGGAGCAGGGCTATTTCACCCTTGCCGCTTCAATTTTCAAAGGCAAGCTCGGCTGGGTCGCGATGGTTATTCTCGTTGTGCAGATCATCATGTTCGCCGTTGCGATCTATTCCGCTGTGATGTTTTTTGGTGCGGCTGATGCGTTGACCGCGCTGAAGTGGGGGCTGCCATCTGCGGTTCTGCTCATTTTTGCGGTGCAAATAAAGCTATCGCTGATGCCGTGGCTCCAGACACAACGCGTCCTGCGCGCGCTCAATCGCGTAGAGCTTCTTTTGATCGCGAAAACAGAACGCAAGTAACGGACAACAATAAGGGCCCGCGCAGATTTGCACGGGCCCAAATTCGTAATTTTCGCGTATCTAGCTGCGGTTCATCCGGTTTTCGATCAGCTCATCCACAACGCTTGGATCTGCGAGGGTAGAGGTGTCGCCTAGTGCGCCGAAATCATCTTCTGCGATTTTGCGTAGAATGCGGCGCATGATTTTACCAGAGCGTGTTTTCGGCAAGCCCGGTGCCCATTGGATCAGGTCAGGCTTGGCGATCGGGCCGATTTCCGTACGGACCCATTTTTCAAGATCTTTACGCAGCTCGTCGCTCGGTTCTACGCCATTCATCAGAGTGACATAGGCATAGATACCTTGGCCTTTGATGTCGTGCGGATAGCCAACAACAGCAGCCTCGGCGACCTGTGCGTGAGCAACCAGCGCACTTTCGACTTCGGCCGTGCCCATACGGTGACCGGACACGTTGATCACGTCATCAACGCGGCCTGTGATCCAGTAGTAGCCGTCTTCGTCACGCCGACAACCATCGCCTGCGAAGTAGTAGCCTTTGTAGTCTGCGAAATAGGTTTTCTCGAACCGTTCGTGATCGCCGTAAACCGTGCGCATCTGGCCCGGCCAGCTTTTCTTGAAGCAAAGCACGCCTTCGGCTTCGGTTGTGGTGATTTCCTCGCCGGATTGCGCATCAAGAACGACCGGCTCTACACCAAAGAACGGCAGCGTTGCAGAGCCAGGCTTGGTTGCTGTTGCGCCGGGGAGGGGGGTGAGGAGGTGCCCGCCTGTTTCGGTTTGCCACCATGTATCGACGATGGGGCAAGTGCCCTTGCCGACAACATCATTGTACCAGTTCCAAGCTTCGGGGTTGATCGGCTCGCCGACGGTGCCGAGGAGCTTCAGGCTGGACAGGTCATATTTCTCAACCGGTTCGCTGCCGTGTGCCATGAGGGCGCGGATGGCGGTTGGCGCGGTGTAAAATTGGTTAACCTTGTGCTTCTCGCAAACGGCCCAGAAGCGCCCAGCGTCAGGATAGGTTGGCACCCCTTCGAACATTACGGTTGTGGCGCCGTTGGCCAGCGGGCCATAGACGATATAGCTGTGCCCTGTGACCCAGCCCACATCGGCGGTGCACCAGAAGACGTCTCCGTCGTGATAATCAAAGGTGTATTGATGTGTCATCGCGGCATAGACGATATAGCCGCCCGTGCTGTGCACAACGCCTTTGGGCTTGCCGGTTGAGCCGGAGGTGTAGAGGATAAAGAGCGGATCTTCGGCGTTCATTTCCGAAGGCACACAGCGGTCGGCGGCCTTGGCCATTTCGGCTTTCACGTCGACATCGCGATCTTCAATCCAAGTTGTCTGACCGCCAGTGTGTTTTACGACGAGGCATTTCACCTTATCGCTACAGTGGAGGAGGGCGGCGTCGGCGTTGGATTTCAATGGCGTTTTACGGCCGCCGCGTGGCGCTTCATCGGCTGTGATCAGGACGCGGGCGTTGCAATCGTTGATACGGTTGGCCAGGGCATCTGGGGAAAATCCTGCAAAAACAATAGAGTGAACCGCGCCAATGCGCGCACAGGCCAGCATGGCATATGCTGCTTCGGGGATCATCGGGAGGTAAAGCACAACGCGGTCGCCGCGCCCGACGCCCTGAAATTTCAACACATTGGCAAAGCGGCAGACATTTTCGTGCAGCTCTTTATAGGTAATGTGCTGCGCGGGCGTGTCGGGTGAATCCGGCTCCCAAATGATCGCGGTTTGGTCTCCGCGTGTTTCGAGATGACGGTCGATGCAGTTGGCGGCAACGTTTAGGGTGCCGTCTTCGAACCAGTTGATCGAAACATCGCCGAATGTGTAATCGCAGTTCGAAACCTTGGTAAAAGGCTTGATCCAGTCGATCCGCTTGCCGTGTTCGGCCCAGAAGGCGTCTGGGTCGGCGATGGAGTCAGCATACATCTTTTCATATGTGGCTTTGTCCGCATGGGCGTTTGCGGCGAATTCTTTGGTGGGGGGATAGGTGTTCTGATCCGTCATGTCTTTGTCCTCCAATGTGCCTGCCTGCAACAGCCTCGGTAGAAATACCGGCGTGGCGGGCAAACCATGGTCTTATTTTGTTTGTGTTCGAGGCCACGCGTCGCGCAGCCCCGATGTGACGCAAGCGAATTGCGTTTAGATCGCGAGATATTCTGCGCGTAGCTCTTCGTTTGCGAGTACCTCCTCGGCAAGCCCGTCAAATACGACTTGTCCTGTGTCGAGGATAACCGCGCGGTCAGCGAGTTCAAGCGCACGAATGGCGTTTTGTTCGACGATCACAGTTGTGATGCCCTGCGCTTTGATGATGTTGAGCGTCTTTTCGATCTCGTCAACGATCACAGGGGCCAAACCCTCGTAAGGTTCATCTAGCAAAAGTACTTTGATGTCACGGGCGAGGGCGCGGGCAATGGCCAGCATTTGCTGCTCACCACCAGAAAGCGTTACGCCCTCCTGTTTGCGACGTTCGCCAAGGCGCGGGAACAGCTCATAGATGCGATCAAGCGACCAACCTACAGGCTCTGCGATCTGGGCAAGTTGCAGGTTTTCTTCAACGGTGAGGCCCGGGATGATCGAGCGATCTTCGGGCACGAGGGCCATCCCGGCTTGGCTCGCCTCATAAGACTTCATCTTATGCAGGTTCTGGTGGTCGAGCCAAATTTCACCATGGGTGAGCATGGGTTCATCAAGCCGCGCAATGGCACGTAGGGTTGATGTTTTACCCGCACCGTTCCGTCCAAGAAGCGCAAGGATTTCGCCTTCATGCACGTTTAGGCTCACGCCCTGAACGATGTAGCTTTCGCCATAATAGGCGTGCAAATCCCACACCGAAAAGTAAGCAGGGGCGGTGGCCGCATGGTTGGCGTTGATGTTGGTGGATGTGTTTACGGCGTTCATAGCGGCTTCCTATCCGTGTGCCTGACCGAGGTACGCTTCTTGTACCTTGGGGTGGCCTTTGATGTTTTCCGGTGTGTCCTCGACCAGCGGCGTTCCCTGCGCCAGAACGGTGATCCGCTCGGCCAGAGAGAACACAACATGCATGTCGTGCTCGATGATCGCCATGGTGATGTCGCGGCTGTCCTTGATCTCTTTGAGGAGATCAATGGTGTTGTTGGTATCAGCCCGCGCCATGCCCGCTGTTGGTTCGTCAAGCAGCAGCAGCCGTGGTTCCTGCACAAGGCACATCGCCATTTCAAGGCGGCGTTTGTCCCCACGCGAGAGCGAGCTTGCCGTCATACGGAGCTTGTCCTGCATGTTGACGTCCAGAAGCATTTGCTCGGCCTTCTGGACGATATCCACCTCGTCCTCGACGGTTTCGAATGCGTGCATCCGATACGCGCCGTCCCGTTTGGCAAAGCAGGGGATCATCACGTTTTCCAGCACAGTAAGATCAGAGAAAATCTCTGGCGTTTGGAATACGCGTGAAATGCCCATCTGGTTAATTTCATGCGGCTTTCGCCCAAGGACGGATTGGCCATCAAACATCACCGATCCAGTGTCGGGGATGAGCTTGCCCACCAGAACGTTGAGGAGGGTGGATTTACCGGCCCCGTTCGGGCCGATAATGGCATGCACCGTGTTTTCCGCAACCGAGAGGTTCACATCTCCGAGCGCCTGAAGGCCACCAAAGCGTTTGCCGACATTTTTAACTTCGAGAATACCCATGTTTTGTATCCTTTCTTATTCGGCCACGTGGGGAGTGGATTTCGGGGCGTGAGGTGTTCCCTCGTCGGTGTCGGTGCCTTTGTTGCGGCGGTTTTTGTACCAACGGGAGATGCGGTTACCGCCTTCCATCAGACCACCGGGGAGGAATGTCACCACCAGCATGAAGAGAAGGCCGAGTGTGAGGTGCCAGCCTTTGCCGACGAAGGGGTGGATGAGGAAGACAACGAAGTCTTCGAGACCATCAGGGAGGAAGGCAAACCAGCCGTGCAGAACCCCGTCGTTGATCTTGGAGAAGATGTTTTCGAAGTACTTGATGAAACCCGCGCCCAGCACAGGGCCCATCAGGGTTCCCGCACCGCCAAGGATTGTCATGATTACGACTTCACCCGAAGCTGTCCATTGCATCCGTTCTGCACCCGCAAGAGGGTCCATTGAGGCGAGGAGACCACCGGCAAGGCCGGCATACATGCCCGAGATAACGAAGGCCGCGAGCGTATAGGGCCGCGCATTGAGGCCGGTATAGCTCATGCGGGTCTGGTTGGTCTTGACCGCGCGGAGCATCATGCCGAAGGGCGAGCGGAAAATCCGCAAGCTCAGGTAGAAGGCGATGATCGCCATAACTGCGCAGAAATAGTAGCCGACGTTGAAGGTGAACAGATGTCCGAACACTTCCCACTGGGCTGAAGATTTCATTTCCAGCCCGAAGAGGTGGGTTGCGGGGATCGAGCCATCCGGTGTTGCGGTGACGCCAAGGATGCGCGGATCATTCAGGGTCAGCTGCAAGCCGGTTTCGCCGTTTGTGATTGGTGTAAGCACCGAATAGGCGAGGTTGAAGCTCATCTGGGCGAGCGCAAGTGTCAGGATCGAGAAGTAGATCCCCGAGCGGCGCAGCGATACATAGCCGATCAACAGGGCAAAGAGGCCCGATACGACAATCGCAAGGATGATGCCCGGAATGACGTTTGTTGTCAGCAGCTTCATCATCCAGACCGCGGAGTAGGACCCCACACCGAGGAACGCCGCGTGGCCAAAGGAGAGATATCCTGTCAGGCCAAATAGGATGTTAAAGCCGATGGCGAAAATGCCATATATTGCAAAGCGTTGCATAAGGTCGGGATAGCCAGCGTTGAACTGTGCAAGGCCCGAGCTTTCGGCAAAGGGTTGGGTTAGGAACGGCGTGAGCAACGTCAGCGCCACTACGATGAGCAAGAATTTGGTGTCTTTTTGATTCAGACCGAGCATGATTATTCCTCCATCACACCTTTGCGGCCCATGAGCCCGCGAGGACGGGTGAGCAAGATTATAATCGCAACCAGATAGATGATGATCTGGTCAATGCCTGGAAGGATGTCTTTGATCCAGTTCATCGAGGCAAAACTTTCAAGGATGCCGAGCAGGAAGCCCGCGAGCACAGCGCCCGGAAGGCTACCCATGCCGCCGACAACCACAACAACAAAGGACAGCACGAGGAAGTCCATGCCCATGTGGTAGTTGGGCGAGTTGATCGGCGTGTACATCACACCCGCAAGGCCGGCCACAGCGGCGGCGATGCCGAACATGATAGTGAAGCGTTTGTCGATGTTGATGCCCAGCAGCCCAACGGTTTCACGGTCTGCCATACCGGCGCGGACAACCATGCCGAAAGTGGTGAACTGGAGGAAGCTGAATACAGCGCCGATTACGACAAGTGAGAAGGTGAAGTAGATCATCCGCCAGTAAGGGTAGATGATGACGTTAGGGTCCATCCCGAGCAGCACCCCGAAATCGAACGAGCCTTTGAAGGCCGATGGGGCAGGGGTTGGGATCGGGTTTGCACCGTAGAAATACTTGATGACTTCCTGAAGCACGATCGCAAGGCCGAAGGTCACGAGGATCTGGTCGGCGTGAGGGCGCTTGTAGAAGTGTTTGATGAGGCCGCGCTCCATCACATAGCCGATAAGCAGCATGATCGGGATCGCGAATAGAATGCCAAGTGGCACAGCCCAGTCGATGATCCATGCGCCCGCCTCGGGGCCGAACCAGCTTTCGACATAGGTGGTTTTGACCACGGCAGGGTTGCCGAGAAAGTCTTTCTTTTCGGGATCAATGGTTTCATAGGACAGATTGAGAATGCGGCTCAGGGTTACGGCGCAAAACGCACCGATCATGAACAGCGCCCCATGCGCAAAGTTAACCACGCCAAGCGTGCCGAAGATAAGGGTTAGGCCAAGGGCGATCAGCGCATAAGCGGAGCCTTTGTCCAAACCGTTTAGAATTTGAAGAAGGAACGTGTCCATTTTCCCCACCCGATAAGATTTCGTGATTGGAAGCATTCTGCGGGCGTGGTGCCACTGCAGAGAATGTAAGGTGTTGGGCGCATCACCTGCGCCCAACGAAAGGTGTAAGCGGTATTAGGCGCCTGGGTTACAGTTGCCCAATGCACCGCCTGCAAACATCGGATGATCCGGTGCGTAAGTAACCTGAGCGGCCGGAGTAACTTCGACGACTTCGAGAAGGTCGAATTCGTTTTCCGGATTCTCTTTACCACGCACAACCAGCACGTCTTTGAAGCACTGGTGATCGTCAGCACGATAGAGTGTCGGGCCGTTGCCAAGACCGTCGAACTCGAAGCCTTCGAGGGCTTCTGCGATGGCGCATGGGTTGAACGAACCGGCGCGTGCCGCTGCATCTGCATAGAGCAGAGTCTGACAATACACTGTGTGTGCAGCCTGGCTTGGCGGGAAGCCGTATTTGGTGCCGAAGGACTGAACGAATGCTTTCGACGCATCGTCCTGAAGCGACCAGTGCCAGTTTGTGGAGCCAAGAATACCCTTAACGTTGGCGCCAGCACCCTTCGCCATCAGGCGGGAGTAGAGCGGAACAACGATTTCGAAGTTCTTGCCGTTCACTTGCTTTTCACGCAGACCGAACTGAACAGCGTTGGTCAGCGAGTTCACCATGTTACCGCCGTAGTGGTTCAGAACCAGAACGTCAGCGCCGGAGTTCAGCACAGGCGAGATATAGGACGAGAAGTCAGTGGAGGCGAGCGGTGTGCGCACCTTGTTGACAGTTTCCCAGCCCATGGCTTCGGTTGCTGCGGCGATGGACTCTTCTTGTGTCCAGCCCCATGTGTAGTCAGCAGTCAGGTGGTATGCTTTACGGTCGGAGCCATAAAGCTTTTCAAGCACAGGTGCCAGCGCAGCGGCAGACATGTATGCGTTGAAGAAGTGGCGGAAACCGTTGGCTTTTTTGTCTTTACCGGTGGTGTCGTTCGAGTGGGTCAGACCCGCCATGAAGATCACGCCAGCTTCCTGACAGAGACCTTGCACCGCAATCGCCACACCAGAAGAAGAACCGCCAGTGATCATGATGGCGCCATCTTTTTCGATCATGGATTTCGCAGAGGCGCGCGCCGCATCCGATTTGGTTTGCGTGTCGCCAGTTACGAATTCTACTTTTTTGCCGAGGATGCCGTTACCTTCCAGCACTTTCGAGCTGAAGGTATTGAGCATTCCGCCGTCGCCGCCACCGTTAAGGTGCTCGACCGCAAGCTCATAAGCGCGCAGTTCGTCTGCACCCTCGTCAGCATAAGCGCCTGTTTGCGGCACGTTGAAACCGAGCGTTACGGTGCTGCCAGTCGGCTCGTTCGTAAATGCCGAAGCAGAAGACGCAGTGAAAATCGTGGGAACAGCAAGACCAGCGCCTGCAACAGCACTGGTTTTCAACAGACCACGACGAGTAAGTTTAGAGTTGGACATTCATATCCTCCCGATTGAATTATTGCGACACAAGCCTCCTCCGCTTACGCCGCCCGTCCTTTACAGAACACTAATAGTATTGTTGGGAGACCGAAAATTTCGCAACAACAGCTTTTAAACACACAATATTTTTGTAAAAATATCGACAGGTCATTTTAAATTGTTGTAAAGATATTTGCACGCAAGTGCAGAAACGCTTGCAAAAACAGGAGGTTTTTATGGCTGCGCGCGAATTGACAGGCCACCGTATTCGGGACCGGAGGGTGGCGCTCGGCCGTAAACAGGGGGAATTGGCGGCGCAGGTCGGAATTTCTCCGTCGTATTTGAATCTTATCGAGCATAACCGCCGCAGAATCGGCGGAAAACTCTTGGTCGATATTGCGCGCGCGCTTGGAGTAGAGCCTTCGATCCTCTCAGAAGGAACAGAAGCCACGCTTCTTGCGCAGCTTTTGACGGCCGCGACGGAACGGATGGAGCTTGATCCGGAAGTCGTTGAAATCGAGGCTTTTGCTGCACGCTATCCGGGGTGGGCGGCGCTACTGGCGGACCAGACCTCGCGGATAGCGACGTTGGAGCGGCAGGTTGAGGCTCTGACAGATCGGCTCGCCCATGATCCTGTGCTGTCTGGCGCGATGCACGAGGTTCTTTCAACGGTGACGGCCATTCGTTCGACCGCCGCGATCCTTGCCGACCCGCAAGAGATGGAGCAGGCGTGGCGCGACCGTTTCCAGCGCAACCTATATGAAGATTCTGTGCGACTTGCGGAGAGTTCACAGGCGCTAGTGACTTACCTTGATCGCGATCAGGGGCCGGTAAGCGGGATGAACACGCCACTTGAGGCGTTGGAGGCATTTCTGCGTGAACGTCAATATCATGTTGCGGCCTTGGAAGCAGGGCAGGAAGGCGTGGCGGCGCGCGAGGAAATCGAAGCCATTCTTGATATGTCGAGCCTTCCGAATGATGCGGCGCGCGAAACTGTCCGCGCCTATCTTAAGCGGTATGCCGAGGATGCCGCTCAAATGCCGCTTGCGCAATTCGCTGAAGCGGTTGTCGAGCATGCCTATAACCCTGCGCGGCTGGCAGAGAAGTTTTCTTGCGATCTTGCGGCCGTCATGAGGCGAATGGTCAGTTTACCCGCCGAAGACGACAGCACGCGTATTGGCATTGCGGTTTGTGATGGCACCGGCGCGCTCACACTGCGGCGGCCGATTGATGGCTTCCCTTTGCCGCGGTTTTCTGGGGCGCATGAGGATTGGCCTCTTTATCAGGCACTTGCACGCCCCATGATGCCATTGCGCCAAGTGGTGCAGCAAGGGCAGGGCAGCGCGTCGCGCCGGTTTCTAACCTATGCGATTTGCCTTCCAGCATCGCCGTTGAGTTTTGATGCGCCGCCTGTTCACGAAGCGTCGATGCTCATTCTGCCGCCTGCGCTGGTGCCCGAGATTGCCAACGAGCCTTCGCCGCTTGTTCTGAGCGGGGCGAAAACTTTGACATAGTTCATGGTGCGCCAATCTATTTTTTGACATGGTAACATTGTTTCGCGATAGTATCGCGAGCTACTCGAACATTGCGACGGACCCATAGGGGACGCGCGATGATTGAAATGGCTGACTACGCTGTCAAAGGGGAGTGACAGATGGGCAAACATGTCCTGCTCATTGAGGATGAGCCAAATATTGTTGAAGCGATACGTTTTATCCTGTCCCGCGATGGGTGGCGGGTGGATACGCACGCTGATGGCAAAACGGCGGTGGAGGCTGTGCGCAACGTTTCGCCTGATGTGGTGGTTTTGGATGTGATGCTGCCCAATCGAAGCGGTTTTGACATCTTGCAAGAGCTGCGCAACGATCCAGCCACAGAGGCGCTACCGGTGTTGATGTTGACGGCACGTGGGCAAACAAAGGATCGCGAAGCCGCAGAGCGGATCGGAGCGAGCCGGTTTATGACCAAGCCATTTTCCAACGCCGAAGTTCTTGAAAGCATGAGAGAATTGGCGGGCGTATGAGCAAACGGCCCGCACCGTTGTTCCTTGCGCGCGAGACTTATCGCGAACGCCGAACAATGGATGCTGCGCGGCTTTTGCCGATTATGGGCGCTGTGTTGCTTGTCTTTCTGCTTCCTTTGATCCGGTCGGATACCGTTTCTGGAAGCGAGGCTCTGCAACGGGCCAATTCTTCGGGGACGGTACTGTTTCTCTTTGCGGCGTGGATCATTTTGATCGCCATCGCCGCAGGGCTTTCTGTGAGGTTGCGGCGGATTGATGAAGCAGCGATGGATGCGCAAGAGGCTTCAGCAGAAAACAGGACTGGCGCGGAATAAGATATGGTTTCGTTCAATGTTCTCGTTACCGTTTGTCTTGCTTATGTGGCGGCGCTGTTTCTGATTGCATGGTTTGCCGAGCGGCGGGCAGCAGCAGGGCGCATTGGTTGGTTACAATCGCCCATTGTCTATACGCTCTCGCTGTCGATCTATTGTACAGCCTGGACCTTCTATGGGGCGGTCGGATACGCGGCCCGATCTGGCCTTGAGTTTGCAACGATCTACCTCGGCCCGACCATTGTGATGATCGGGTGGTGGTGGATTTTGCGCAAGCTTGTGCGGATCGGCAAGATGCAACGTATCACCTCGGTGGCCGACCTCATTTCGTCGCGCTTTGGAAAATCCACGTCTCTCGGTGTGATCGTTACGCTTTTGGCTGTGATCGGCACGACGCCTTATATTGCGTTGCAACTTCAATCAGTTACGCTTTCGCTGGCCGTATTTGCGGACCCGCAATCCGAAGCTGCGCGTGATCTCAATTCCACGGCCATCTGGATTGCGGCTGGGCTGGCGGTGTTTACGGTTCTGTTCGGAACCCGCAACCTTGATGCCAACGAGCGACACCACGGGGTAGTGACCGCCATCGCTGTTGAAGCTGTGGTCAAGTTGGTCGCTCTGATCGCCGTTGGTGTGTTCGTTGTTTGGGGGGTCGCCGGAGGGATTGGCGACACGCTCGCCCGCATCGATGCCTCCGAAATTTCACAGATCAAACCCGACGCAAGCCGTTGGATCAGCCTGACCTTCCTGTCAGCGGCGGCGTTCATCTGTTTGCCGCGTATGTTTCAGGTCATGGTGGTTGAAAACGCAAAGGAAAGCCATGTTGCCACCGCGAGTTGGGCATTTCCGCTCTATTTGCTCGCGATGTGTATCTTTGTGTTGCCCATCGCAGTTGTCGGCCTTGATCTCCTGCCCGAGGGCACCAACCCCGACCTTTTCGTGCTAACCGTGCCGCTTTCGCAGCAGCAAAACGGGCTGGCTATGCTCTCTTTCCTCGGCGGGTTTTCCTCGGCGACGTCGATGGTGATTGTTGCGGCCATTGCACTTTCAACGATGGTGTCGAACCATATCGTCATGCCCATCTGGCTCAGCAAAAACAAAAGCGGGGCGATGGTTTCGGGCGATGTTCGGCAGGTCGTGTTGATTGCGCGGCGTTGCTCGATCGCGGGCGTTTTGGCGCTGGGCTATCTCTATTTCCGCTTTTCTGGCGGCGGGGAAGCACTGGCTGCAATCGGTCTGATCAGTTTTGCCGGGGTTGCGCAGGTTCTGCCCGCGCTTCTGGGCGGTATTTTCTGGCGTGGCGCCACGCGCACGGGCGCGATTATTGGCGTCGTTATTGGCTTCTCAATTTGGTCTTATACGATGTTTCTACCGAGCCTTGGCGCCAACGGCTTGATGAGCGCGGCTTTCCTCGCCGAAGGGCCTTTCGGGATAACGTGGTTGCGTCCGCAAGCGTTGTTCGGAATTGAAGGTCTTGATCCGGTGGTTCATGCGATTGTCTGGTCTATCTCGCTGAATACGCTCGGGTTTTGTATCGGGTCTCTGCTGAGCTTCCCTTCCCCGATGGAACGGCTACAGGGCGCGCAGATCGTCAACGTATTCGAACATTCTCAAGCTGCGAAGGGCTGGGCTGGGCACGTGGGCGAGGCAGAGGACTTGCTCGTCATGGCGCAGCGGATTATGGGCCCTGAACAGGCGCAGCGGCTCTTTCAGACTGTGGCCGTGGCGCAGGGGAAGGGCGGCTTTCTTCCTGACCCTTCACCGCAATTTCTTGAGCAATTGGAGCGGGAGCTGGCGGGTTCCGTTGGGGCCGCGACCGCACACGCTATGATCGGGCAAATTGTTGGTGGGGCAACAGTTTCGGTTGAGGATTTGATGGCGGTGGCCGATGAAACTGCGCAGATGATGGAGTATTCCAACCAGCTTGAGGCCAAAACCGCGGAACTTGGGCGCGCCGCGAGGCAATTGCGCGAGGTGAACGAAAAACTCACCGAACTGTCCATCCAGAAAGATGCGTTCCTCAGCCAGATCAGCCACGAATTACGCACACCGATGACCTCTATCCGCGCCTTCTCTGAAATCCTGCGCGATGGGGGGCGGATGCCTTCGGCTGATCGGTCTCGATATTCGGGTATCATCCACGACGAAGCGCAGCGTCTAACGCGACTGTTGGATGATCTTCTGGACATTTCGGTGTTGGAGAATGGCCAAGTCTCGCTCAACATTCAGGAAGAAAACCTGAAAACGCTACTGGACCGCGCGCTCGCCGCAAGCCTTTCAAACGAGGGCACAGCGCTAGAAATCGAGCGTAACCCATCTCGCGAAGATATCCCGCTCAAAACCGATACAGATCGCCTGACACAGGTGTTTATCAACCTCATTACCAACGCGCGCAAATACTGTACTGCTGATAATCCGACCCTGCGAATTCACGTCCGAAATTCGCGGGTGAACGGAATGGTCGAGATCATATTTACCGACAATGGGGCGGGAATATCGGAGAAAAATCAGAGCCTTATATTCGAGAAGTTCTCACGCCTCGGCGATCAGGCCGCTGCGGGCGGGGCTGGTCTTGGGTTGGCGATTTGTCGTGAGATTATGATCAATCTGGGTGGCGAAGTCGTGTATCTGCCCGGGCAGGGCGGCGCGGCATTCAGGGTGCGCTTTCCTGCGGAGTTTGTTGCGAAGGCTGCGGAAGAGGATACTGATCTCACTTTCGGCAGTCAGGTTGCGGAATAGGGGCACTTTCGGTCTGGGACCTGCGCGTCGCGTAACCATTTATAAACCATGTGTCGTAATGATGGGCCGAAGCAGAGGTGAATTCGGGCTATGTCGTCACGCGAACTTTTAGGAGCAGAGGGGGAATCCGTCATCCGGCGGATGCTGCGGACTTTTGAACCGCAGGAAGACCCGCGCGGCAGCGAAACAATTCGTGCGCTGCGGTCTGCTCTACCCAAGGCGGCGGATTCCGCTTTTGATTTGCCGCTCGAAGTGACGGGTCTTGTTGCTGAGGATGTACAGCGCGAGCCGCTGATCGAGAAGATCGAGGATGGGCAACTGATGCTGCTCTTGCAAGCTCGAGACAGCAGGCTTGCTATCGCTGTTCCGGACGCAAATATGCTCGCAGCGCTCATCGAAATTCAAACCATGGGGTGCGTCAGCAAAACCGAGGGCGCTGATCGCAAACCAACCCGAACGGATGCCGCGCTCGCCGAGCCGTTTTTCGAGGTGTTGCTTGCGGAATTCCTTCACCAACTTGAAGGCTCTGAGGACATGGAGCGCTTCGCGGGGTTTGGCGTTTATCGCTCAGTAGATGAGCGGCGGCACCTGCCTTTGCTCTTGGCCGAAGCGGAATATCATGTGTTTACCGTAGACGTTGATTTAGGGCAGGGGGCAAAACAGGGTCGTATCCTTCTTGGGTTCCCGGAGCTGCAACGGCCAGAGGAGCGGCCTTCGGAAGAAACCGAAAAAGCTGCGTGGACGGAGGCAATGCACAAGAACGTTATGCAGGGCGAAGCGGTACTAGATGCGCAATTGTTCCGGCTTTCGTTGAATGTCGAGGCGCTGGAATCGCTGCAGGTTGGACAGGAACTGGAGATTCCGCGCCAAGCGCTGACTCATGTTGAGCTTGTCGGGTTGGATGGCAAAACTGCGCTAACTGGGAAGCTTGGCCAGAGCGATGGGCGGCGGGCGGTCATGATCACTGATGGTGAGAAACCGTCGTTGCCGGTTGTAGACTCACAGGAACCACAAATTTCTGACAATCCGCTTTCAGCGCTCGGTGCCGACTACGCGCCGCCGCCGATGACAAGCCTGCTCGCAAGTCAGCCAGAGGGAACAGGCGTTCCGGACGATCTATCGGAGCTTTCTCCCCCTCCAGAAGAAGAGCTGCCTTCCTTGCCTATGGCGGATTTGCCTCAGGCTGGGCTTGAGGAAAATGAGCAAAACGGCGGATTAGATGCCTTGCCGGATTTAGGAGAGTTGCCGCCGATGGATATGAGCGCACTTGATGATCTTCCCCTCACCATAGATTGAGAGGAGAAGTGATCTTTCGTGTGAAAATAATGGGTTAACCGCCCGCGAGTATCTCGAGCTGATCGCGCATTTTTTCGATCTGATAGCCCGCAGCTTCGCCGGCGGCGATAATCTGTTCCGTGGGAATACGGCCAGCGTTCGCCAGCGCCCAGACAACTGTTGATCGGTTGCCAGATGCGCAATAGGCAAAACACTTCCCCGAAGCCTCGTCGATTGCGGCGCCTTGAACATCAAGGATATCTTGGGTCAATTGTCCGTGCACAACCGGATTAAGCACAAAGTGCAATCCGGCGGCCTCTACAGCGGCTTGGATCGCAGCGGCCTGTAGCTCGACAGGCACCTCCGGATCAGGGCGGTTGCAAATCACCGTGGTAAACCCGGCATCTTTAAGCTCGGCAACGTCGCCCGGCTCAATCTGCGGGGAAACGGCGTAGCGGTCAGTAATCACACGAATATCCATGAACGCCTCATAGCATGCGACCTACGCCAGAGCCAGTTGTGACTTAAGGCGCGGCGTTAAAATCATTCCGGCAAGCATAAAAGCCACAAATACCATGCCGCCAGTGCCGCCAAACGAAAGTGAAGCGATGGAAGGTCCGGGGCAGAGGCCTGCAAGCCCCCAGCCTGCGCCAAAGAGGGTTGAGCCAATCACTAGGTTTCGGCCAACTTTTGGCTCGGGCGGGGTTGGGAATGTTCCGCCAAGTTTGGGGGAGCGCCCACGGGAATAGGCCCATGCGGCGGCCATCGGAAGGATCGCGCCACCCATAACAAAGGCCAATGTTGGATCCCAGTTGCCGAATACATCAAGCCACCCGATCACCTTCTGTGTGTTGGTCATACCCGAAATGAGGAGGCCCGTGCCGAAGAGGCTTCCGGCAATAAATGCAAAGAGCGCGCGCATCAGATAACTCCTAGAATGTGTCGGAACAGAACGACGGTCAGTCCGCCCGCGAGGATATAGAATATGGTTGCAACGATTCCACGCAGCGAAAGTCGGCTGATGCCACAGACTCCATGTCCGGAGGTGCAGCCGTTTGCGATCCGTGTGCCGACCCCAACGAGAACGCCCGCGATTGCCACCACAATGAGGTTGGGGGTGAGGTTGGTCTGGCTAGGCAAAACCGTTGCCGCCAGCAGCGCGGGTAGGGCGAACAGTCCGAGCAAGAAAGCTCCCCGCTCTTTCCACATCGCTCGCGCGCTTCCATCCACGAGGCCGCCAATAATTCCGCTTGCGCCCATGATCCGGCCATTCACCAAGAGGTAAATCGCTCCGGCACAGCCAATCAGCACCCCGCCGATCAGCCCGTTAATCCAGCTTGCGTCCATGTCATTTCCCCGAAATCTGTTACTCCGGCGCCTGATTTGCCAATGTGGCAAGGGGCCGGAGGGTCAGGCTAAGGGCTGATCACTTGAAGTCAATAGCTTGACATACCGCAATGCAATTGTCCGTGGGATGGGCTAAGCTAGCCTGAGAGAGCTTGAGAACCACGTGTGGCCAAATGCGTGGAAACAGAACGAAAGGAGGAGCAAATGGCCTTTGAAGACCTGAAAGCCGCAATTCTTACCCTGTTGGACGAGATAGAGAAAAAGCCGGAAGACCGGCATGTTCTGCAAGAGGAATTGCGTGAGAAACTGTCAGAGTTAAAGGCGCTAGGTTTGCCTGTGCCGCAGGATCTTGTGGATTTCGAACTGGCGCTTGAGGATGACGACGCGGACGATTTCTTTGACAATATGCCCGTGTAAAAGCGCGTTTAGCCAAACATGATGCCGACAACGACGATCATCAGACCGAGGATCGACGTAAACAGTGCGCCCATGTTCCATGCCACAAGTCCACGAAGATGAACGCGCATGGCTTCGTCATCGAGGTTGGATTTGCGCGCTTTCATTGCGGAAACGATGCAATACACCAATCCGCATAGTCCCAAAAAGGAAACCACCGCGCCTGTGATAATCAACCAATCCATGCAAACCTCCTGTGGAATGTGCCCCAGCCGCCTAAAGGAACTCTCTTCCAAGAGCAAGCCCCTTGCGGGGGAGGCGCGGCTTGGGTAGCAAGGGCCAAACCGAGCAATGAGGGCCAAGAGATGAATGATATTTCAAGCGATGCGAGCTACCGGGTAACAGCGGATGAGCTTCGCCAGTTTGTCGAGCGGATCGAGCGGCTGGACGCCGAGAAGAAAGACATCGCAGAGCAACAAAAAGAAGTGATGGCCGAAGCCAAGGGGCGCGGTTATGACACCAAAGTCATGAGAAAAATCATAGCGTTGCGCAAGCGTGATGCAAATGATCTGGCCGAGGAAGAAGCGGTTCTGGAAATGTACAAAGAAGCGCTGGGCATGTAATTCCCCAAGCGAAACAGCGGGCGTGAATTAGGGTTCGATGAACCGCACGCCCGGAATTCGTTTTATTTCAAGGATGTCGTCTTCATATATCGCTGTCAGCGCAGCGACATAATCGTCGTCCCAACCGGGGAGGTCGATTTCGATATCCAAGACCTCTTCCCGCACAAATTTATCGAGAAACGCCGCGATGATTCTGCGCTGTTGCAGTGCGGATTGCGGCGGGTGGGTCTTGAGATAGGCATAAAACCGCTCCAGCCCCTCTTTGGTCATGATCTCGTCAAGTAGGTCGTATTCGCCGCGAAATGCGAAGCTTGTATCAAGACCGACGAGCGAATGTAGCACCTCGGACCAGATTACAGGCGCGTCTTCGTTGCACCAGCAAGTGATCTTGGATTGCGGGCTGGCCTCGCGGATTTGATTGATCACAGAAGACCACCGCAGGCTCATCGGGTCCGTTCCCGACAGGTATTCCTCATAGCTGATGTCGTTCATACGGTTGAACAACGTGGGGATCAGGACCGCTGGGTTGTTGATCGCGATTTGGAATTCAACATCATGCCCGTAGAACAGGTTGCAATAACTCACAACCTTTTCAATGGTTTGGGGGTAGAATCCAATTCCGTCAAACACCCTAGGCGTCACGCAGATAAAGTTCTCGTTTGTCAGAACAACGCGCTCGATTGTGTTGTCCTGTAGCATTGAGTCAAACAGCTTTTGGCGGGTTTCCTGGTTTGAACGCGCGCCTTCTAGGTCGGCGATGGTTGTACGGATCAGGGCGCGATATTTTCCGGGGCCGGGAACCGCAACACCATGAAGCGCCAGTTTCCCTTTGTCCTTGAGCAAGCTTTTGAGCAGCTTGTCGCTATCTGTGGAATGTACGCCAAGATGGAATACGACCTGCATATCGGTGCCCCTGTTTGCCCATTCCCAAGTAATATACTTGGTTTTCTGGACAGTTAAACAGCTTTCCGTTAGCACCACAGAAATGACGACCAAAGATACAAACATCCACGCAGACGGCGCGAAAACGCGCCTGCGGCCAGACCTCTGGTCAATCGGCGCTTTGCTGATCGCCCTGACCGTTGCGGCGCCGATTGTCGCCGTTGTGTGGATTGCATTCCACCCGACCGAAAACATCTGGCCGCATCTGATGGCAACGACCCTGCCGCGTTACCTGACCAACACTTTGGTGCTGATGATCTCAGTCGGCACGTTGAGTGCAGCGGTTGGTACAGGGGCGGCATGGCTTACGACGATGTATCTCTTCCCCGGCGTGCGCTGGTTCCAGTGGCTGTTGCTGTTGCCGCTGGCAGTTCCGGCCTATCTCGGGGCCTATGGGATCGTTGATTTTCTTGAATACGCGGGCCCCGTCCAAACTCTGTTGCGCGATGTTATGGGGTACACCAATGGCCGCGATTACTGGTTCCCGCAGGTGCGCTCCATGGGCAGCGCGATTGTGGTGCTTACGGCGGCGCTGTCTCCCTATGTGTTCCTCTTGGCGCGTGCTGCGTTTCGCGAACATTCGGGCGGTAGCTATGAAGTGGCTCGTGCGCTTGGGGCAGGGCCGTTCAAGCGGTTTTGGAAAGTTGGCGTTCCACTCGCGCGTCCTGCGATCGCGGCGGGCGTTGCTATCGTGATGATGGAGACCGCGAGCGATTTTGGCGCCGTGGATTTCTTTGCGGTTCAAACGCTTACGACAGGGATTTTCACCACATGGCTTGAGAGCAGCAATGCGGGCGGGGCAGCCCAGATCGCTGGTGTAGTTCTGATTCTGGTACTGTTGCTTGTATCTTTCGAGAAAATCCTGCGGCGTAAGAATCGCTACCACAACGCCGCGCGCCAAACGCGCCAGATCGTACCAATTCCTTTGCGTGGGTATCAGGGGTGGCTCGCAAGTTTCTTCTGTTTCGTGCCGTTTGCCGTTGGCTTCCTGCTACCCGCTGGTGTGCTGACTTATCACGCATTCACAACCCCTGGCGCATGGCAGGATAGGGGGCTGACCGACGCATTGCTAACAACACTCGCGGTTGGCGCATCCGCGGCGGTCATCACAGTCATAGCAGCTTGTTTTCTTGTGTATGGCGTGCGCCTTGCACGAAGCCGGTTGCCGCGAATGTTGCTGCCCGTTACGACGCTTGGGTATGCCGCTCCCGGAGCCGTTCTGGGGGTCGGTATCCTTATCCCTATGGCTGCCGCCGACCACGCTATCGCCGATTTCGTCGAGGCCACTACCGGCTTGAACATCGGTCTTTTAATGACAGGCACAGGCTTTGCCATCGTCTTTGCATATAGCGTGCGATTCTTCGCAATTGCGCAGGGTGCGGTAGATAGTGCAATGGGCCGCGTCGCACCGAGCCTGCCGCTTGCAGCGCGCTCCCTCGGTCAAACTGCTGGCGGTGCTCTGCGCCGAGTCTATTTGCCGCTCATTCGCGGATCAATTGGTACAGCGCTTCTGTTGGTTTTCGTGGATTGCGTTAAAGAACTTCCGGCGACTCTTTTGCTAAGACCTTTTAATTTCAACACCTTGGCAACCCGCGTCTACGAGCAAGCCGCGCTCGAAAACCTCGAGATGGCCTCGCCAGCTGCCGTTCTTGTGATGTTGGTAAGCCTTTGCGCTGTCCTTCTTATGGCGCGGACGAGCGCGTCCAAATAAAGCTAACCATCGCTGGAACAAGCCAAATTCGTACGCGCGTCAAAGTGCCATTCCTGCCTGCCCCAAGGGCAATCGAAAAAAAATTGAAAAAGGCGATAATTTTGGCTTGAACCCACCGAAGCTTCGGTTTAATCACCCCTCCAGTGCCCCTATAGCTCAGCTGGTAGAGCAACTGATTTGTAATCAGTAGGTCCGCGGTTCGAGTCCGTGTGGGGGCACCATTTCACTAGCAAAAACAAATAGTCAGCTCATCGCGGAGCAGATGATTGAGTTGACAGATTGGGTTAGTGGTTTATCATTGAAAAACAAAGCGTTAACAAGTAATTAGACGGATATTACGTCTCCCAGGGAAGCAAGGTTGGAGAGACAAAATTGAGTCACAAGAACATGCTATTCATCCAAAACCAGAAGACAAAATAAATGTGATTAGAGGCAAAATGCTAGTAGGTCATGCATCTGTCGAAGAGCTTCAAGATTTTCTGACGTATACTTCAGCTTTAGAAAGTCTTCTTCTCGAGGCAGATAACAGTGACTTCTTTGGAACCGAAGGCCACCGCCACCGTTATGGTTGGGACTAGAAGATAAGTGGATACCACGGACAATAGGGGGGGTAACAATTGGCCAACGAAGATAAGTACTCAGCAGTAGGTCTGTTCAACTACGCTCATTCGTATGCTGCTTCTGCAATCGAACTAGAAGGCAGTAGTATTGATGCTACCCACCCAGATGCTGTGGTGTATTATTTGTACTTCCATGCAATAGAGCTGTACTTGAAGTCATACTTGTTGGCCTACGGTAATACTGCTGAACAACTACGACAGAAATACGGTCACAATGTACGCAAGCTGGCTAATGCCTGTGCTGCGCTAGGTTTGACACTCGAAGATGGTGATGTGCAGGTCATCGACCTAATGAAAGAAACGGACAACGTGATTTCATCGCGTTATCTGCGCACCGGCCATCATACAAGGTTGCCGTTCATTGCGTTCCAGGAAACGTGTTATCGGCTGCACGAGCAAATTTGCACGAAAGCTTACGAAAAAGTTGGAGGGCAACGCCGCCCAGTCCTGCGGATTTCGAAAAAGAATACGCTCATACGTCCTCATGCTGACCATTGATTTTCATAGGTTTATGGGGAGACAAAATGGAGACAATGCCTCGTAAGTCATTGATGTATTAGGGGTACGTTCTATTTTGTAATCAGTAGGTCCGCGGTTCGAGTCCGTGTGGGGGCACCATTTTCCAGAGCATCGTTATCCGTACTCGTCCGTATTCACTCGGATGATCGGTCGCGCGCATTTCGTTTCTTTTCTGAACATTTTCTGCTCTTCTATGCTGTCCGATTGAAAAGTTTTGACCGAGTTATGAAGGGTTAAGGCATGTGCTCTCGCGTCAGTTCGTAAGTCTGCTTTTCTCTGTTTGCCGCGTAGGCTACGCTGGAGGAAAGATTTAAGGACCGAGCAGATGAACCTTACACGAAGAACAACACTTTTGGGGCTCATGGGGCTGAGTCTGACCGCTTGTGGTGGTGGAGTCGGAACAGTTGGGCCAAGTATCGCTGGGGGCGGTGGTGAATTGCCAGCCGACTTACGGCCCACACCGAATTCCTCTTATGACGCGTGGGTTTCACGTTTTCGCAGCCGAGCCAGCGGGCAAGGAATATCGCCTGCGACTCTAAATGCCGCGTTCCGTAACACGGGCTATTTACCAGGTGTCGTTGAGCGAGACAGAAACCAAACCGAATTCACCCGCACCTTAGAAGATTACCTTGCCATTGCGGCCTCGGACGAGCGGGTTTCGAAGGGGCGCGCGGCGTTTCAACGGCATCAAAGCACGCTTTCGGCTGTAGAGGCTCGCTATGGCGTTCCGGCAGAGATTGTAACCGCCATTTGGGGTTTGGAGAGTTTCTATGGGGAAAGGCGCGGTGATGTGCCGGTTATTTCCTCGACATCCACACTCGCTTTCGACGGGCGCCGCGGCGCGTTCTTTGAAAAACAGCTGATCGCTGCCCTTAAGATACTTCAGAGCGGCGATACTACGCCTGCAAATCTAAAGGGGTCTTGGGCAGGAGCAATGGGACATACCCAGTTTATTCCGACCAGCTATCAGGCCTTTGCGGTTGATTTCACTGGGGACGGTCGCCGCGATATCTGGTCTGATGATCCAGCGGATTCACTGGCGTCGACGGCGGCCTATCTTGCGCGCAATGGTTGGGTGTCCGGCGTTCGCTGGGGCGGAGAAGTTGGCAACAATGCCCCGCAAGGGCGTATCATTCAGCCGCAGCCTGGCGGCCCAAGTTTCTCGGTCACACGTAATTTCGACGTCATAAAACGCTATAACAATTCAGATAGTTACGCGATTGGCGTTGGCCATTTGGCCGACCGGATTGCCGGAGGCGGGCCGCTGAAGGGGAGCTTTCCACCTGATGAGTATGGCCTCACCAAGGACGATCGCGAGCTCCTGCAACAACGCCTCACCTTGAGGGGATTTGACACAGGTGGCACCGATGGCGTGATTGGTCCGAACAGCCGCAAGGCGATCAGTTCATACCAGTCGAGCATCGGCGTTCCAGCTACGGGCGATCCATCGCAAGCGTTGCTGGCATCGCTCCGATAACACATTCTGCCGAGGTTTTAATGTACAAGAACTCTGCGACCGCACAGCGCGTTCTGAGCCTCGGCATTTTCGCATACTCCTAAATCACGACGCATCCCATTGTGGCCAAACCTTCCTGCGAAGAGCCGGATGGCTGGTGGGAAATTACGTCGTTGATTTATGTGATGGTGGTTTCACCTGTTAATTGACTTAAGGCCATTGGTCGTCGCGCGCGAACGATAGCGTGGCGTTCCGGTGGCAACCGTTCTTGATTTTGCCAACTGTCGAATCGATAAAATTATGTATAGTGTTAAATAATCGATTTTTTATGGGAGGATTGAGAAATGAAAAAGTCTGCTATTTATTCCTTTGTTGCCGTTTGCGGCATGGCTGTTTCTACGGCGTCTTATGCGCAAAATGTAAAAGTTACGCCGCTTGGCGGGATTACGGGCGAATTCTGTCGGCTGGATCGTGCGATGATTTTCGAGGACCCAAACGGCACACGTATTCTTTATGATGCGGGTATGACGGTGGCGGGGGCCGATGATCCAAGGTTGGGATCGTTGGATGCGCTTTTGGTGACTCATATGCATGGTGACCATATCGGAGCACGACACACCAGTGCGGTCGACACAGGTGAGTGTGGCATGCCCAACCTTTCTGTTGATGCGTCTCCGGAAACGAATGTGGCCAAGATTGCGCATGCAAAAGGTGCAGCAATTGTAACTGGTAGTGAAATGCCTGCGTTCTTTGCGGCGAAGCTTGAATCACTGGGCGGGGACCCCAAAAAATCGATGCTTGCGCGGTTTGGCGCAACCCAGACCGTTGGAGATGTGAAGATTTCTACGGTTCCGGCTGTTCATAGTAATGGTGTTTCGCCCGGCCTTATTGGCGGAGAGATGGGGGAGGCGATGCAGGCCGCAGGCATCGCGGGTTATGTCGGGCCGCCAACTGGCTATGTCTTGGAGTTCTCCAACGGATTGGTCGCCTATCTTTCGGGTGATACCGGAATGACAGCAGAGCAAGAAGACGTGGTGCGCGGCTTCTATGGTGCTGGTCTGGTTGTTATCAATATCGGCGATACATTTACGACGGGCCCTGTTGAAGCGGCTTATGTGATAAACGAACTGGTGCAGCCCAAGTCGGTAATTCCGTCACACGCAAACGAAGTTGCAACCAAGGGTGGCGAGGTTGTCGAGGGCAGCAAGACAGCCACTTTTCGGGATCTCGTGACAGTTCCGGTGCATATTCCTTTGAGCGGGAGAACAATGGAATTTGACTCAGAGGGCACTTGTGTTGCCAACTGCTGATCAAGATTAACAACTTAATAATGATGGACTAATTTTAACAGGTGTTAACAAAACGCCCTAAATTGGTCCAAACTACAGCGAATCAACAAAGGAGAGGAATTATGAAATTTACCGCAATTCTAGCAGCGACAACCGTACTGGCTGGCGCAGCTTTTGCTCAGGACGTCGATAAATCAGATTGGCCAAGCAGCTTTACCGTAGGCACAGCGAGCCAAGGCGGAACATATTTCGCGTATGGTTCTGGTTGGGCCAACCTTGTTGCCGAAGAGCTTGGCCTTACTGGTGGCGGCGAAGTCACTGGTGGACCAATGCAGAACATGGCGCTCGTACATACGGGTGATGCTGCGTTTGGCATGACGACAATGGGCCCAGCAGCGGAGTCCCTTGCAGGTACGAACCCAATCGCGCCAGGTCTTGAAATGACACAGGCTTGCGCAATGTTCCCAATGTACCAGACACCGTTCTCGGTAACCGCTCTTGCGTCTTCCGGTATTGCAAGCGTGAGCGACATTCCAGCGGGTGCAAAAATCGGTTTTGGCCCAGCAGGTTCGACATCGGATACTTATTTCCCACGCATGATGGAAACACTGGGCGTAGATTTTGAGCGTCGTAACGGTGGTTGGACGGACCTTGGCGGTCAGCTTCAGGATGGTCTTCTTGACGTGATTGCCTTTGCGGCGGGTGTACCTGTTCCTGCGGTGAGCCAGCTCGAAGTTCAGACAGATGTGAACATCATCGAGTTTACAGAAGAAGAACAGGCCAAGTTGCTTGAAGCGTTCCCCGTTTCCGAATTTGCAATCAACGCAGATACCTACACAACACTCGAAGCGGATGCGCGTTCGGTTTCTATGTGGAACTTCGCAATTGCAAACTGTGATCTTCCGGAATCCTTCGTGAATGCTGTTGTTGATATTGTCATGTCAGACAACGAGCGCATGGTGGGTATCCACAAGGCAGCGGCATCTACATTGCCTGAAAACTGGACAAAGAACACAGTTCTCAAGTGGCATCCAGGTGCGGCATCTTGGTTCATCGAGAACGCAGGTGCGGACATTTCTGCTGATATGATCTACGGTAACTAATCGTATAGAAACAAAAAAATATGCCGCCCCTTTTTGGGGGCGGCATGACTTTGAACAGGTGCGGTACGTAAACTGGACTCGTAAGGGGCAACAAAAATGACAGAACAAACCAGTGCAGATCAGCAGGAACGCGTTATTGCCGAAGGCGTTGATGAGGAACCCGTTGAAAATAATCGACGTCTCTTTAGCGGAAACGCCTATTACGTTGTTGCGTTTCTCTCTGCATTCTATGCGTTTTTTCATGTCGCCGCGTTAAACGGATTATCAATTTCGGAATGGACGGGCATTGATATCCCGTTTCTGCCAAGGTTCCCGATGGAGACTTGGAATTTCCGCATTGTCCATATTGCTGGCGCTCTCATCCTTGGGTTTACGCTCTATTCCGCGCGATCTTTTGTGGCAGACGGGGAGGGCAAAAAGAGCCCTGCGCTTGATCTGCTTGCTTGGGCGGCGATGCTTCCTGCGCTTTATGCGATCTGGACTGTGTTTGGGATCGCCAACCAGATTGCGAGTGGTGTGCAGTGGAACGGCATGAGCCCAGAATTCAAGAACACCGAAATTTACCATTTCGGGTTGCCCTTGCTTGTGGCGACCACCGTGGGGATCATCACAGGGTGGCTACGCGGACGTGAGCGCGGGCAGGTTTCGGTTCCCGACGTTCTTTTGTCGATCTGCGGTGTAGCCGTAGCGTTCTATCTCATCACGATCTACGACACATTGATGCGCAATTCGACAGGAACGCCTTTCGCGCCGATTGGGATCAGCTTGGCGGCGGTTGTCGGTACAGTCCTGATCATGGAGCTCACGCGTCGTGTTGCGGGCCTTGCGCTGATTATCATTTCGGCAGTGTTTTTGGTTTACGTCTTTACGGGTGATTTGCTTCCGGGCTTCCTGAATGCGCCGAATATCGAATGGACACGCTTCTTTAGCCAAGTTTACACCGATGCAGGTATTCTCGGGCCAACAACAGCGGTTTCCTCGACTTATATCATTCTATTTATCGTGTTCGCCGCGTTTCTACAGGCATCCAAAGTTGGCGATTATTTCGTAAACTTTGCATTTGCCGCAGCGGGGAAATCACGCGGTGGTCCCGCGAAAGTTGCCATCTTTGCTTCCGGCTTGATGGGTATGATCAACGGGACATCTGCGGGGAACGTGGTTGCGACGGGCTCGCTTACAATTCCATTGATGAAGAAGGTGGGTTACCCCAAACGAACTGCTGGTGCGGTTGAGGCCGCAGCCTCGACAGGCGGGCAGATCATGCCGCCGATCATGGGGGCTGGTGCCTTCATTATGGCCGAGATTACGGGTATTCCATACACCGACATCGCCATAGCTGCGATCATTCCTGCAACGCTCTATTTCGTATCGATCTACTTTATGGTCGATTTCGAGGCGGCCAAATTGGGCATGCGCGGGATGCGCGCTGATGAACTGCCCAAGCTGGGCCAGATGATGCGCCAGATTTTCTTGTTCATCCCGATTATCATTCTGATCTATGCGCTGTTCATGGGCTATTCGGTTATTCGAGCAGGTACCTTGGCCACAGTCGCCGCGGCGGTGGTGTCGTGGCTGACGCCTGCGCGTATGGGCGTGCGAAGCACCGTCAAAGCGTTCGAAATCGCTGGGATCATGTCTATTCAGATTATCGCGGTCTGTGCCTGTGCGGGGATTATCGTTGGTGTGATTAGCCTTACTGGTGTGGGCGCGCGGTTCTCATCTGTTCTGCTCGGTCTCGCCGAAGCGAACCAATTCATCGCGCTCTTTTTCGCCATGTGTATTTCTATTCTGTTGGGAATGGGGATGCCGACAACCGCCGCCTATGCGGTTGCGGCGTCGGTGGTTGCGCCGGGGCTGGTTCAGTTGGGGATCCCTCAATTGACCGCGCATTTCTTTGTGTTCTATTTCGCCGTTGTTTCCGCGATTACGCCTCCTGTGGCCTTGGCCAGTTATGCAGCGGCGGGGATTTCGGGCGCCAACCCGATGGAAACGTCTGTTGCGTCATTCAAGATCGGGATTTCTGCGTTCATCGTGCCGTTCATGTTCTTCTATAACGGTGCGATCTTGATGGATGGGACATGGCTCGAAATTATCCGCGCGGGTGCAACTGCGATCTTCGGGGTGTTCCTTCTGTCGTCCGGGATGCAAGGCTGGTTCGCGGGCGCTCGCGTGGCATGGTTCATGCGCCTTGGTTTGGTGATCGGTGCGCTTTGTATGATCGCGGGCGGTTTGGTAACCGATTTGATCGGGGTAGCAATCGCAGGCGCGCTGTTTGTGGTGCAGTATAAGTTCCACCCAGCCCCTGATAGCCAGATTTCGGTGAAGGGCAGCGACTGATAGAACCAAGAGGGGCGCTTTTCGCCTCTGTCAAACTGAAATGGCCCTTCACGCGCAATCCGTGAAGGGCCATTTTCGCTTTCAGAAAGTTGTGTTGGTAAAGCGCAGATGGTTTCCTGCTCAGGTGTTCAAGTAGGTAACAATCGTGGCTTCAACGCCTTCCAAGTGAAGCTGCTTGAGCCATAAGGCGAACTTCGCACTGAAGTTTGGATCATCAGCCAAGGAACCATAGAACTCTCGTTGCTCCAGCCATGCCTGCGGGTTTTGTCGCGCTTCGTTTGCAACGGCCATTAACTGCTCCCAAACAGGGTCGTTTGGCTCAATGCTACTGCCGTTCTCGCGAGTGCCGGTGCACATCCGCGCCCAGAGTGCCTGAGAAAGCGCGAGCCCGTCGATGGGGGCATTCTGTGATGCCGCCAGCCGTATGAGGGGGAGAAGCGCTCCCGTGTGTCGGCTGGACCCGTCGAACGCAACGCGCCGAACGGTATCGACAATCGCGGGGTTGGAAAACCGAACATCAACCAGATCGACATATTGTTCTGGCGTACAGCCGGGAACGGTTTCGATATGCGGTGCGATTTCGGCCAAAGCAATTTTGCGGAACAGCCGTTTGATCAGCCGGTGCTCCATTGCTTCAGAAATGGTTGAAATGCCGACAATCTCCGCAGGATTAGCAACGATCTGATGCCCTCCGTTCAGGAGTTGCAGTTTCATGGCCTCAAAATCGTGAACGCGGTCTGAGATCGTTGCGCCGACATCTTCCCAAGCGGGGCGGCCCGCGCAGAACGCGTCTTCAATTACCCATTGGCGGAAGTTCTCGTGGGTGACGGGAACCATGTCGTCGACGCCGAGTTGCTGAACCAGTTCCAGTTCATTTGGCCCTGTGGCGGGTACAATGCAATCAACCATGGAATTGGGGAAGCTGACATTGCTTTCGATCCAGCGCGCAAGGTCTGGGTCACTTAGGTTTGCGAGGCCGATCACCACCTCTTTTAGAATGCGGCCATTGCCCGGCAAGTTGTCACAACTCATGCAGGTGAAAGGGCCGCTGCCAGCATCCCGGCGGGCTTTTAAGGCCGCTACGATTGCACCAAAGGCCGTTTTGGGCGTGGTTGGGTTTTGAGCGTCAAAGGCAATATCCGGATGGGTCGGTGCAAAACGTTTGTCGGCGGGGTCAAGATAATAACCGCCCTCTGTGACCGTCAAAGAGACGATACGAATCCGTGGGTCGGTCATTTGCTGGATCAAGGGCTGGTTGCCGTCTTCGATCGGCACATAATCGATCATGGAACCGACAACTTCCGCCGAGGTGCCTGATGGGTCCAACTCGATAAGAGTTGTTAAGTAATCCTGCGCCTCCAGCTTGGAGCGTTGGGCGCTGTCGTAATCTCGGACGCCAGCGCCGATGATAGCCCAGTCTTGCGCCTTTCCCTCTTGCATCAGCCGATGAAGATACCACGCCTGATGTGCACGATGAAAATTCCCAACCCCGATGTGAACAATCCCGGGTGTGAGCGCACTGCGATCATAGGTTGGCACCAAAACACTGTCGGGCAAGTTTTGAATTGTCGTGTTTCTGAGTTTCATCGTCACCGATCTCCTCGCGAAATGTCCCATCAGCTCTTCTTTCTTTTCGGCCGGATGTCAGGGAAAGGGGCAGGGGGTAAACATCACTCGATGCGCAATCCGTCGGCCCCGAATTTGTGAATTTGGTCAGGCTGCGGTGTTAGATAAACCGTGTCGCCATGACGGACGGCAATGTCGCCAGAGATCCGCACCGTGAAGGTTTCAGCCAATCCAGTATCGTGGACGTGGATGAAGGTATCCGAGCCAAGGTGTTCGGCGACGCCAACAGTGCCTTTCCACATCCCCTCGGTCGTGCTGACTTCGGTGTGTTCTGGGCGAATTCCGATGGTGTCTGCTCCGCGTTTGGTTGCTTCTTCGCCAGTGATGAAATTCATGGTGGGCGAGCCGATAAACCCGGCGACAAACTTGTTGCGTGGCCTGTGATAAAGATCGAGCGGGGATCCCACTTGTTCGATCACACCGGCTTGAAGCACAACGATTTTGTCGGCCATTGTCATCGCTTCAACCTGATCATGCGTCACATAGATCATTGTTGTCGCCATGCGATTGTGCATCTCGCTGATCTCGATCCGCATGCCGACACGCAAAGCCGCATCAAGGTTGGAGAGGGGCTCGTCAAACAGGAAGGCAGAAGGATCGCGCACAATCGCGCGGCCAATAGCAACCCGCTGGCGTTGTCCGCCTGAAAGCTGCCCCGGTTTGCGCTCGAGGTAATCCGTCAGGTTCAGCGCCGCCGCTGCTGCGTTGATCCGCTTTTCTTGCTCGGCTTCGTCAATGCCCGCCATGCGCATCGGAAAGGCAATGTTCTTGCGAACAGTCATATGCGGATAGAGCGCATAGGATTGAAACACCATCGCCAATCCGCGTTTGGAGGGGGGCACCTCTGTCATGTCCTGATCGTCGATCAGAATTCGGCCAGAGGTGGTTTCTTCCAGTCCGGCGATCAGCCGTAGCAGGGTGGACTTCCCGCAACCTGATGGTCCGACGAAAACCGCGAACTCGCCGTCTTCGATTGTCAGGTTTAGTGGCGGAATGACCTCAACGGTACCGAAGGTTTTTGTAACGTTTTCTAGTGAAATGCGTCCCATGTTGATTTTCCTTACTTCACGGCGCCAAAGGTCAAGCCTTGGACCAATTGTTTCTGACAGAACCAGCCCAACACGACGATCGGTCCGACGGCAGCGGTAGAGACAGCCGAGAGGCGTCCGAAGAACAGGCCTTCTGGTGCGCGGTTGCCTTCGATGAGTTTGGACAGGGTTGCGGCTTCTGTGGTGGTGAGACGCACGGTCCAGTAGGCTTCGTTCCAGCAAAAGATGAAGCAAAGCAGGGCTGTTGATGCGATGCCGCCCCATGCCAGCGGAACCAGGATCTCTTTGATCTCGCCAAGAGTATCCACGCCGTCCATCTTGCCGGCCTCGATAATGTCTTTGGGGATTTCCTTGAAGTAGGTGAAGAGCATCCAGACAACGATTGGCAAGTTGATCAGGCTGAGCACCATGATGATCAGGAAATGGGTGTCAAACAGACCGAGACTCTTGGTTAGGAAAGTCATCGGATAGAGAACCGCCGCCGCCGGAAGCATCTTGGTCGAGAGCATCCACATCAGCACATCTTTGGTTGCGCGGCTTGGGTTGAACGCCATCGCGTAAGCTGCTGGGATACCGACGAAAAGGGTAAACACCGTTGCGAAAACCGAGGTGATGACCGAGTTGCGCGCAAAGCGCCAGTAGTCGTAGTTTTCGGTCATGTTCAGATAGTTATCGAGCGTTGGCTTGAACCAGAACAGATATTCAGGTTTCACCGCATCTGCATCTGTTTTGAAGCTGGTCAGAACCATCCAAAAGATAGGAAAGAAGAACAGCAGGCCAACCATCCAGGCCAGCACAGGCCAAGCGATCTTTGAGAACTTTGTTGTTTGAGCGACAATGGCCATGGTGATTACTCCATCAATGTCTTGCCGATCATACGCAGCAAGAAGATTGCGACGATGTTGGCAAGGATGACTGCGAAGATGCCGGTTGCGCTGGCAGCCCCGATGTTGTTGTTGGCGAATTCACCAATCAGATACGGTAGGTTCTTGTTTCCGTTACCACGGCTGACGATCTCGATTTCGGCGTAGAGCGACAGGTGGAAGATTGCCTGGATCATCACAACGATCGCAATCGGGCGTCCGAGGTGTGGCAAGGTTAGGAACCGGAACTGGGACCATGCACTTGCGCCATCTAGAACAGCGGCTTCTTTCTGCTGTTGGTCCTCCGACTGAAGCGAAGTCATGAAAATCAGGATCGCGAAGGGTGTCCACTGCCATGTCACCATGATGATAACAGCCAGAGCCGATGTCTGTGTGGCGCGGAAGGAGATCGGCTCCAGTTCTGGCCACAACGAAAAGAACCACCCGATCAGGGGCGCATTGCGCAACCCATCGACCAGATCATTGATCCCGCCCACGGCGATGCCTTGCAGGCCAAGAACCGGATCAAGGATCATGTTGATCCACAGCACAGCGTTCACCGCTGGCATCACGAAAAACGGTGAAATCAACAGCACGCGTACAAAGCCACGGCCAGGGAAGGCGCGGTTGATCAGTACGGCAATCAGCACGCCAAGAATGACGGTAAGGAACAGAATGCTGCAAACGATCAGCAGGCTGTTCTGGATTGCCAGAATAAAATCTTTGGATTTCAGGACGAATTCGTAGTTTCCGAAGCCGCGCCAGTTGCTCAGGCTCGGTGTTGTCCATTCGGGGCGTCTTAGGCTGTTAAGCACATAGCGAATGAACGAAAAATACAGGGTCATCCCAAGGGGAACCAGCATCCAAACCAAAAGCAATAGTACCGCTGGTGTTTGCAGGAGCCTTGGAAGCGTTCTCTTAGACATGAAGCTATCCTCCCGGCAAAACGACGATCTGTCGTTAAGCGCGATATTCTAGGTTGCAATTACATTGGACGTTACGTGTCGTGCGTGCGTGAAAGCAAGTCAGCGACGTCGAAGGGTGGAGGGCCATACGGGCATATGGCCCTCCAGGGGAGTGGAGACTAGTAGTATCCAGCCTCCTGCATGATAGCATCTGCGGCCGCTTGCGAGGCTTCAAGCGCCTCATCTACGGTCTTGGCACCGGACAGTGCTGCAGCCATTTCCTGAGCTACGGCAGAGCCGACCTCAGGGAATTCCGGAATAGACGCGAACTGAACGCCAACGTATGGCTTCAGATCTGTGGCTTGTGGAGCTGCGCTCTCAATTGCCGCCATTTCCGCTTTTGCAAAGTCTGCAACAGCTTGGAATTCAGGCAAAGCATAGGTTGAAGCACGCTGACCAGTTGGAACGGAGCCCCAACCAAATTCAGGATGGTTGCCTACGGCCTGAACATACTCTTTGGACGTTGCCCATTCGATGAAGTCAGCCGCTGCTTCTGCATTTGGCGAACCGGCAGGGATAGCCATTGCCCATGCCCAGAGCCAGTTGGCTCCAACCGGGTTGCCGGCGTTTGGCGATTGAGCGTATGCAACGCCGTCCACTTCGAGGAACGATGCCGCGATTGTCGCGTCGATCCACATGCCGCACTTGCCTTCGTTGTAAAGCGCGAGGATCTCGTTGAACGAGTTACCTTCAGAGCCTGGAGGGCCATAGTTGCCCAGCAGATCTACGTAGAAGTTGATTGCCGCACGCCACTCGTCGCTGTCGATGGTTGGGCGATAGTCTTTGTCAAACCATGCACCACCAAAAGAGTTCACGACAGTTGTGATGAACGCCATGTTGTCACCCCAACCTGGCTTGCCGCGCAAACATGCGCCGTAAACACCTTCGTCCGGGTTGTGAATGGCTGCGGCTGCGGCCTTTACGTTTTCCCAGCTGTCGTTGTCAGCAATGGTAACGCCGGCTGCGTCGGTGAGGTCTTTGCGGTACATCACCATCGAGCTTTCGCCATAGAATGGTGCAGCGTAAAGCTGACCGTCGTGGCTCAGGCCAGCACGAATTGCAGGGAGAATGTCTTCGACATCGTATTCATCGCCGAAGTTCAGAGGCTCAATCCAGCCTGCAGCGCCCCAGATTGGTGCTTCCTGCATGCCGATATTGATAACGTCATACTGACCGCCACCAGTGGCAGTATCCGAGGTCACTTGCTCCCGAAGAACACCTTCCTCCAGCGACACCCAATTCAGCTCAACGCCTGTCTCGGCTGTGTAAGCCTCGGCGACTTTCTGCATGTTAATCATGTGACCGTTGTTAACGATCGCGATAGTGAGGCTGGTTTCGGCACTTGCCACACCGGCCATCAAAGTTAAGGCACTGACTGTACCAAGCGCGTTTCTATAGGACATCCGATCCTCCCTGTGTCTAGAAGTTGCACCAAAAGCGTAACCTCAGAAGTCCCGTTGCGTCAAATATTATTTTTACGCGCGTAAAGTTTTATATTTGCGCATGCAAGATCAATAACTTAGGCAGACCCCCGCATGATGAGTCGGCCTTCAAATAACGTGACGTCTCTTTCTTTCGCGCGGGTTTCTGATTCGATTAGGGCAAGAAGCGTCTCAACGCTGCGCGCGCCAATTGAGTCGTAATCCTGAGAAACGGTCGTGAGGGAAGGGCAGGTGTATTGAGAGAAGGGGTGATTATCATGTCCGGCAACACGAAGCGCGCTTCCTGCGCCCAAGCCCACTCTCAGGCCGTTTTCATAAGCAGCGGACAGAAAGCCGATCGCCAGTCGATCGTTTGAGCAAAGTACCGTGTTTGTCGGCAGTAGACGATTTTCGATCAACCTTGTTCCGCCTTTGAACCCAATCTCTTCAAAGTCCCATCCTTCGCCATCTGTTTGTATCAAGTGGGGTTCTTGATCTAACCGCTCCATCGCCGCGACATATGCGGTCCGACGTTTATAGGCGTTCGGGTTAATCGGGTTCTTCATTTCAAAAAAGGCGGGGGGCTCGCCGGTTCGGCATAGGTATTCAACAATCAATTCAATGCTTTGATCATTGTCAGAGCCGAAAAATGCCTCGCCAACGCCTTCAAGATTGGCGTCAAATAGAACGGTCGGGACTTCTTCTGCAAACTCTGCGACCCGTTCATGATCGGAAGCTCGGCCCAGAGGAGCCAACAACACACCGGCAGGTTTGATTGCGCGCAAGCTCTCCAGATTGGCTAACTCCTGTTCCGGTCCGGCGTGCGAACTTAGCAGAAGCGGGTTAAAGCCAGCCTCTACGATCATGCCTTCAATTGTACGTGCGATGCCGGCAAAAAATGGGTCGGTCAGGTTGGGCACCACAAGGCCGATGTTTTTGGTCTGTCTGCGGTTTTGGTTGATCGCATAGATGTTCGGCCTGTAATCGTGCTTCTCAAGAGCGGCTTCAATCCGCGCTCGGGTTGATTTCCGCACGCTGTCCGGATCGTTGAAGTATTTGGATATTGTCGGCCTGGAGATCCCGCTAACGGCTGCGAAGTCTTCCATGTTCTTTATTTTTGACTCACTCATCGCCCATCCTTTGCGGGCCCGCTGGGCCTCTCTTTGTCTGTGTTAGAAGGATAAGCCAAAATTTCAATTTTGCCACAAAAAACTTTACGCCCGTAAAGATTTTGCGTGATTTTGCTGACAAGTTTCGCTTGCTGAGCGCGTCTGATTATTTTCGCGGCGCTTGGAGCCTGAGTTGGCCTTGTGTGATGACATGTTCCATTATTTCTTTGGCTTCTTGAGCCGCCCCGGTGGAGATCGCTTCGGCCACGCGTCTGTGGTTTTGGGCAATTTCTTCGCGGAGGCTTAGGAACGTTTCATCCTTCTCGATCATGAACAGCGAGTAGAGTGCGGTTTGCACGATATCGCCCAGAGATTGCAAAAACCGGTTGCCGGAGAGGCCAAGCACGCGTTTGTGGAATTCACAGTCGGCAATTGCGAATTCGGCACGGGTTTCGGCATTGGCGAGGGCATCGCAGAGTTCAAACAGTTTGTCACAGTCGATATTGTTCGCGCTTCGCGCGGCTTTTGCGGCGGCGGCGGGTTCAAAGAACAGGCGGATTTCAAACAGCTCATCGTGGAATTGCACCGGATTCTTCAGAGCCGTGTGCCATCGCAGCACATCGTGATCGAACATATTCCATTCGCTCGGCGGGCGCACATGGGTGCCGACCTTGGCTTTGGATTGAATGAGACCTTTTGCAATGAGCGTTTTCTTGGCTTCGCGGATCACGGTGCGCGACACGTTGAACATCTCGCACAGGTCCGGATCGAGCGGGATCATCGTTTTGGCCGGATACTCCCCAGCAATGATGGCCTTCCCGAGGGCATCCACAACGAAATCTGTGTGGTTTGAAGCGCGCGCATCACGTGCGCCAGGAGACACAACAGTCACGAGGGCGTTGCCAAGCCAGTCGATTGTCTTTTGCCGGTTCTCGTTGCCCAAGTCAGCCCTTTCTGAAGCAGGATGAACGCGAAAAGTAGACCACCTATCACAATCTTTGTCCACCAACTCGACAGGGAGCCGTCAAACACAATGTAGGTCTGTATCAACCCCATTATCAGGATGCCGAAGAAGGTACCAGCAACGAAACCGTAACCGCCGGTGAGGAGTGTTCCGCCGATAACAACTGCGGCGATTGCATCAAGTTCAACGCCAACTGTTGCCAGTGAATATCCCGCCGAGGTGTAGAGCGAAAAGACAATACCTGATAACCCGGCAAGGCCACCGGAAATGGCGTAAATACGGATGGTTGTGGATGCCAGCGGTACCCCCATGAGGCGGGCCGTGGCCGCGCCGCCGCCCATGGCAAAAACGTTTTGGCCGAACTTTGTGCGGTGCGCGACGATTGCACCGATGATGAACGTCAGCAGCATCACTCCACCGATCAGGCGAAAACGTCCGCCGGAGGGGGCTTTCCAGTAAATATCCTGAAGCGTGCTGAAGAACTCATGGGTGATCGGCACACTGTCAGTTGAGAGGACATAGGCCGCGCCGCGCGCCAGAAACATCCCCGCAAGTGTGACAATAAACGCGGGCATCTCGAGGTAGTGAATGACCGCACCCATCGCCGCGCCAAACGCAGTTGTGATCACCAAAACCAGCGCAAAAGCGGCGAGGGGGTGAATGTTTGTGTCCCTAAGGATCACGGCAAGGAATACGCCGGTGAACGCAATAACCGAGCCGATCGACAGATCGATGCCTCCAGACAAGATCACGAAGGTCATGCCAACGGCCGCGATGCCGAGAAAGGCGTTGTCCGTTAGCAGGTTCGCGGCAACGCGGGTTGAGAAGATCGCCGGATATTGCCAAGCACAGAGCGCAAAGGCGATGACAAAGGTTCCAAGCGTAACCAGAAGCGGAAGATGCGTGGTGCGGATCATGGTTATTTGTCCTTGTTTGGAACGAGGGGCGAGGCTGCCGGTCGCGTAGGAGAGGCGATGTTGCGTCCGCCAGAAGCCGCGCGGAACATATAGACAAGGTGTCCGATTTTCGGAGACTGGATCACAAGAATAGCAAGGATCAGAAGTGCCTTGATAACGAGGTTGAACTCCGGTGGCATGCCAGACAGTAGAATGACGGAGTTGACCGACTGTATGATCAAAGCCCCTAGCAATGAGGCAACGATTGAGAACCGCCCGCCAAGCAATGAGTTTCCGCCGATCACAACTGCAAGAATTGCGTCAAGCTCAAGCCAGAGGCCGGCGTTGTTTGCATCGGCCCCTTTGATGTCTGCGGCAACGATAACGCCTGCCAATGCCGCGCAAAGCCCAGACATAACGTAAACACAGATCAGAATGACGCGGGAGTTGATGCCCGTTAGCCGCGAAGATGTTTCATTCACTCCGATAGCTTCGATCAGCAGGCCAAGCGCTGTGCGCCTGATGACGAATGTTGCAAGCGCGCCAAGAGCAACCCAAATCACAATGGGCGTCGGTATGCCGGCAACTGTCCCTGCACCCAGGCGGACGAGGCCTTCATTGTTGAATGTAAGGATCGTGCCTTCGGTAATAAGCTGTGCAATGCCGCGGCCCGCGACCATCAAAACAAGCGTAGCAACAATCGGCTGGATGCGAATGACCGCAACAAGAACCCCATTCCACAGCCCGCAAAGGCCGCCAACGGCGAGCGCGCCAAGCAGCGCGGTAAACCAGCCGTGCCCTTCAACCACAAGAGATGCCGCCGTTGCCCCCGCTATCGCCATCACAGCACCGACGGAAAGGTCGATCCCCTTCGTCGCGATAACCAGCGTCATGCCGACACATAAGAGAGCGGTTGGCGCTCCGCGGTTGAGTACGTCAATCAAGCTGCCGAAGAGGCGCCCGTTCTTGAACTCGATCCGAAAGAAATCGGGAAATACAATAAAGTTAAGGAGAAGCACCACGCCCAGAATAACAAGCTGGGGCAGAATGCGCTTGAGAACAGAGCTGTTAGGTCCGGGCATTTGAAGGTCTTTCGAGTGTTTCGTCGGTAATTGCATGCACGATATTCGCGGTTGTGATGTCATCACCGGTCAGTTCGCAGGCTTGCTCGCGATCTTTCAGCACAATGACGCGTGTCGAGTAGGCGACAAGCTCCTCCATTTCAGAGGAGGCAACCAAGAGCGCCATGCCCTTGTCGCGCAGGTCTTCGATAAGCGAGATAATCTCGGAGTGCGCGCCCACATCAATGCCGCGCGTCGGCTCATCAAGGATCAAGAAGTCTGGATCCGTCGCCAGCCAGCGCGCCAGAAGCGCTTTTTGCTGATTGCCGCCCGAAAGCAGACGGATCGGCATATCAAGCGAAGCGAGGCGAATATCCAATGCCTCGACATAATGCTCTGCGATCTCATTGATCTTTGAGCGAGACAGCGGGCGGCTCCAGCCCTGTCGGGCTTGAAGGGCGAGGATAATATTGTCACGGACCGATAGCTCCCCGACGATCCCTTCGGTTTTTCGATCCTCGGGGCAGAGCGCAAACCCGTGAGAGATTGCATCACGCGGGTTACTTAGGCGGATTTTCTTGCCCTTAACTTTTACGTCGCCGTGGTCTGACTGAACCGCGCCAAAGAGGAGATTGGCGGTTTCGGTCCGGCCAGATCCAAGGAGCCCCGCAAGGCCCACGACTTCGCTCTTGTGAATATCAAGCGAGAACGGCTCAATCATCCCGCGCTTACTGAGGGTATCAGCGCTCACGAGAAGCTCTCCGGCGGTGCCGCCGCTTCGCACGTGAATTCGCTCTTCCAATTGGCGCCCAAGCATCAATGTCACGATGTCTTTTTGTGTGACTTCGGCCAAGCGGCGCATTCCGACGTTCTGGCCGTTGCGCAAGACGGTTGCCCGATCAGAGATTTCAAACACCTGATCAAGGAAATGGGTAATGAAAATAATGGCCAACCCGCGATCACGGAGCTTGCGGATAACCGAAAACAGGAGTTGAACCTCTTCTCGATCAAGCGAGGCGGTGGGCTCATCAAGGATCAGGACCTTGCCCGACATTTCGGCAGCGCGCGCGATGGCCACGACCTGTCGCACGGCAACAGAATAGGATGTCAGCGGTTCGGCGGGGTCAATGTCGAGCCCGAACTCGGCCAGTGTCTTGCGGGCAAGGTTTACCATTTTCTTGCGCGAGAGCATGCCAAAGCGGGTCGGTTGTCGCCCCAAAAACAGGTTTTCCGCAACCGTTAGGTTCGGCAGCAGATTTACTTCTTGATAGACCGTGCCAATCCCAAGAGACAGGCTTTCGGCCGTAGAAGCAGGCGAAACGGGTTCGCCTTCGAGTGTGATTGTGCCCTCATCGCGCCGATAAGCGCCGGTCAGGCATTTGATAAGTGTTGATTTCCCCGCGCCGTTCTCGCCAAGCAGGGCGTGAACTTCTCCGCCAAACAGGTCGATATCGACATCGTCCAACGCGATCGTGCCCGGAAAGTATTTCGTGACGCCACGGGCTTGCAACATTGGGGTCGGCTGGTCTGGCATGGAGCTATCTCGTTTGTTTGGCTATAGGGTGTGCCCCCACATCATGAGACACGGGGGCACTTAATCAAGAACAGAGAGAGTGTCTTGATTAGGAAACTTTAGTAACCAAGCTGTTTTTTCTCTTCGTAGATGGCGTTATTGTCGTCCGAAGCGGTGAACAGACGGGATTCTGTCTGGATCCATTTCGGCGGCATTGTGCCATCTGCGAGGTACTTTTCGAGCGCATCATACGCAGGGCCAGCCATATTAGGCGTCAGCTCAATCGTTGCGTTCATTTCGCCATTGGCAATGGCAAGGTGCGCATCCGGCACAGCGTCAATCGCGACAACGAGGATGTCTTCGCCCGGTTTCAGGCCAGCTTCCTTGATCGCTTGGATCGCACCAACGGCCATGTCGTCGTTGTGAGCATAAAGCGCACAGATGTTTTCGCCGCCCTCAGCCTTGAGGAAGCTTTCCATCACAACTTTACCTTGGCTTCGTGTGAAATCGCCCGTTTGCGAACGCACGATTTTTAGGTTGTCGCTGCCTGCAATGCCCTGTTCAAAACCATTCTTACGGTCAATCGCGGGCGAGGAGCCTGTCGTGCCCTGAAGCTCAACGATGTTACACTCCGCGCCGCCAACTGCTTCGGCCAGCCACTCACCGGCAACTTTCCCTTCATAGACGGTGTCGGATGTGACCGAGGTCAGATAGAGATCGTCTGATGCGTCAACCTTACGGTCAAGCAGCAGTACAGGAATGTCGGCGTCTTTTGCTTCTTCGAGCACTTCATCCCAACCTGTTGCAACAACAGGTGCGATAAAGATGCCGTCAACGCCCTGTGCGATGAATGAGCGGATCGCTTTGATCTGGTTCTCTTGCTTCTGCTGAGCATCAGCAAACTTGAGCGTGATGCCGCGTTTCTCGGCCTCCAGTTTTGCAACCGATGTTTCCGCAGCGCGCCAACCGGATTCAGACCCGATCTGCGAGAAACCCACAGTCAAATCCGCCGCAAAAACCGCCGCTGGCATCAGAGCAACAGCGCTCGCCAATAGTAAAGTTCTTCGTTTCATTTCGTCCTCCCTAGTGAATAACAATCTATTCGGGAATCATTAAGTAATACTTTAACACTTATGTCAAATTTTTTTCGGAAACGGACGTGCTGTTTGATATATTATATTGATTTTTAACGTAAATATCCGACTTCGCGGTTGGCTTCGCAATCAAGAGCAGTGCCCTGCAGCTGTCACTTGCGCGCGGAATTCCAGATATTTTCTACTTAAGGAGAACAGGGTGGACCGTCCTCGGATACGAGGACGAGGCGGGAGATGTCGTCGCTAAGGCTTGCTCCGAGCTGTCAGTTGCTCGGAGTCGCGGGGCGCTCAGAATGTCGGTGATGTGGGGTGGTCTGTGCAGAGGTATTTTGGACCGTTAGAACCTCAAACGCTTTCGGCCGGATCTTCTTCCGCACAGAACCTGAGATAGAGGATTTCAATTACGCTCAAGACTGTCGGGTCGGAGATTGAATAGAAGATTTGACGCCCTTCGCGGCGCGCCTGCACGATGCCTTCGTCCTTGAGTTTACCAAGATGTTGCGAAATCGCCGATTGGCTTGCGCCGACCTTCTGCTCAATCGCGGCAACAGATTGCTCTCCCTCCAAGAGGCCGCAGAGGACTTTGAGCCGATCCCGATGCGCAATAGATTTCAGAAACTTCGCGGCCTGGTCAGGCGCGTCTGATCCACCATCGGTGAAGGTCGAAAGGGCGTTCGTATCTATTTCGAGCTGTATGGACATATCGCAATTTCCGTTTCGCTTTGGGTTTCTACATAAGGCAAAACCTGAAATATTCAACTTCTTTAATATTTTTCAGGTCCGGGCGTTGACATATTATAAATCCCTAATATATCGGATGCAGATCGATTGGAGATAGACATGAAACCAGACGTAAAACCTTTTTTCGACGAAACGACCTTCACTGCGTCTTTCGTCGTTATTGATCCAGCAACCCAACATTGTGCGATTGTCGATTCCGTTTTGGACTTCGACTATTCATCTGGACGCACCGATTTTCGCTCTGCGGATGAGATTATCGAGTTCGTTCAGGAAAATGGCCTGACCGTTGACTGGATCCTTGAAACACACGTGCACGCGGATCACCTTAGCGCCGCGCCATATCTTCAGGAAAAACTGGGCGGTAAAATCGGCATTGGGGAAAAAATCACCGTTGTTCAAGATACCTTCGGTAAGGTCTTTAACGCGGGTACCGAGTTCCAGCGTGACGGCAGCCAGTTCGACAAGCTTTTCGAAGAGGGCGATACATTTACAGTTGGAACTATCGAAGCCTCTGTCTTGCACACGCCCGGTCATACACCGGCTTGCCTAACTTACGTAGTTGGCGATGCGGCTTTCGTTGGGGATACGCTCTTCATGCCTGATTTCGGTACGGCGCGCGCCGATTTTCCTGGCGGATCTGCTGAGGCGCTCTACGCGTCGATTCAGAAACTCTTTACGCTTCCCGATGAGACACGAGTCTTTGTCGGGCATGACTACAAAGCACCGGGGCGCGATGAATATGCATGGGAAACCACCATCGGCGCGCAAAAAGAGCTTAACAAGCATGTGGGGCAGGGGCGCGGTGCAGAGGAGTTCGTCGCCATGCGCAACACCCGCGACGCAGAGCTTGCCATGCCCAAGCTGATCATCCCATCGCTTCAGGTGAATATGAGGGCCGGTCAGATGCCGCCCGCCGAAGACGACGGCACCGTCTATTTCAAAGTTCCAGTAAACAGGCTCTGAACCCATGATTGAACAAAGTTATATTTACGGACTCGTTGGCGGGTTGGTCATTGGCTTGGCCGGTGCGATCTACCTGCTTGGAAACGGACGGATTATGGGCGCGAGCGGTATCATTGGCGGTCTCGTCGATGGCTCGGGCTTGAGCGAATGGCGTGATCGAGCGTTGTTTGTCTTCGGCTTGATTGCGGCCCCTTGGATCGCGGTAAAGGTGATGAACCTTGATGCACAAACCAACATTACCTCTGATCCGGTCATCCTTATCGCTGCGGGTTTACTTGTTGGGTTTGGTGCGCGCTTGGCAAATGGCTGCACCAGCGGCCATGGGGTATGCGGTATATCACGGTTGTCTTTGCGTGGCATCGCGGCGACGGGCTTCTACCTCTTTGCCGGTGGTGTGAGCGTCCTTCTCTTTAAACATCTATTGGGAGTGATCTGATGCGTGGACTGTTTTCATTAACCAGCGGCGCCCTGTTCGGTTTGGGGCTTCTGATCTCGGGTATGGTTGATACCAGCCGTGTACAGGGGTGGCTCGATATCTTTGGAGACTGGGATCCGACGCTTGCCTTTGTGCTTGGTGGTGCCATCCTTCCAATGGCGGTTGCGTGGCGTATTGCTGAAAAACGCAAAGCTCCAATCGCTGGGGCTACTTTTCCGGCGCGTCCAAATCAGAAGATTACAAAAGACCTTGCTATTGGTTCGATGATCTTCGGTGCAGGGTGGGGGCTGGCTGGTCTATGTCCTGGTCCTTCGTTTGCGGCGCTGTCGTTCGGTGGTTGGGAAGGGCTGCTCTTTGTTGGGGCGATGATCTTTGGAATGATACTTGCCGTTCCTGCCAAACGTATTCGGTTTGCAACATCATGAGGTGCGAAATGGAAATGACTCAACTTGCACCGAATGTTTTTGTCGGCGCGCAGATATCTGAAGGGGATCTACAACGCCTTGCCTCGCTCGGGTTCACTGACGTGATCTGTAACAGGCCGGATGCAGAACTCCCCGTGGGCCCAACTTCACAAGGCTTGCAAGCTGCCGCCGCGACATTGGGCATTGCTTTCCACTATCTGCCCATTACACCCGGAGAGGCGTTTACGGCTCAAGCTGATAGCCTCCATCGCCTAGCTGCGCAGCCTGATGTTAAGGTGTTCGCCTATTGTCGCTCCGGCGCGCGATCCGCAAACGCATGGTCTTTGGCCCAGAGCAAACAGTCGGCTGCACAGGCCTAGACGTAAACAAAACAGGCGGCGCAAGTTGCGCCGTCATTGTGAAACCGAATTTACGATATTTGAGGTCTTCGATGCTGTCGCGTTATCTACCTATCCTGAACTGGGCGCCATCCTATAGCCGCGAGACCTTTTCGGCGGATGCATCTGCTGCAATTATCGTAACGATCATGCTGATCCCGCAGTCGCTGGCTTATGCTTTGCTTGCTGGATTGCCGCCGGAGGTGGGCCTCTATGCCTCTATCGCGCCTTTAGTGATCTACACATTCTTCGGAACATCGATGACATTGGCAGTCGGCCCAGTAGCCGTGGCATCTTTGATGACCGCTTCGGCGATAGGAGAGCTTACTTCGCGCGGCACCCCTGAATATATCGGCGCAGCGATTGTCCTTGCATTGTTATCAGGAGGGATATTGGTCGCGATGGGGGTTGCACGTATGGGGTTTCTCTCCAACTTCCTGAGCCACCCTGTAATTTCCGGCTTTATCACGGCCAGCGCGATCATCATCGCATTCGGCCAACTTAAACACATCCTTGGCTTTAATATCGAAGGGCACACGCTTTTAGAATTGGGCGCTGGGCTTGCGACCGGTCTATCGACCACCAACATTGCAACTTTAGTTGTTGGGGGAGCTGCCATCGGCTTTCTGGTCTGGTCGCGGCGCAGCCTCGCGCCTTTGCTCGTGCGGCGTGGCCTCTCGACCAACTTGGCAAACAGCCTGTCCAAAGCGGCGCCGGTCTTGGCTGTAATTGTAACCACCTTAACGGTCTGGCTGCTTGAGCTTCAGACCGCAGGCGTTTCAATCGTTGGCGAGGTTCCGCGCGGACTGCCCGCCCCAAAGCTCCCTCCGTTTGACGCCGATCTCTGGGGGTCACTGTTTTTGCCCGCGCTGATTATCGGCGTCGTTGGCTATGTCGAAACAATCTCTGTGGCACAGACCCTTGCCGCGAAACGGCGGGAACGCATCGACCCTGATCAGGAACTCATCGCGCTGGGCGCGTCGAATATCGGGGCCGCGGTTTCTGGCGGGTTTCCTGTGACGGGCGGGTTTTCTCGCTCGGTTGTGAACTTCGACGCTGGCGCGCGGACACCTGCGGCAGGAGCCTTCACTGCTGTTGGCATCGCGCTCGCAACTGTTTTCTTAACCCCTCTGTTGTATTTCTTGCCAAAAGCCACACTTGCCGCGACGATCCTTGTTGCTGTTCTGTCGTTGATTGATCTGCAGGGGATCAAACAGACATGGGCTTATTCAAAATCCGATTTCACCGCGATGATCGGCACAATATTCGGAACGTTGATCTTCGGCGTTGAGGTTGGCATTGCCGTTGGCGTTTTGTCTTCGCTCGTCTTGTTTCTCTGGCGCACATCGCGCCCGCATTTCGCAGTTGTTGGCCGCGTACCGGGGACAGAGCATTATCGAAACATCCAGCGCCACAGCGTCGAGACAACGCCAGGTGTGCTATCAATCCGAGTGGACGAAAGCTTGTATTTCCCGAACGCGCGCTTCCTCGAAGATACAATCAACGACGCAGTGTCGATGGACCCCGAAATCCGAGACGTCGTGCTGATGTGCTCAGCGGTGAACTTTATTGATGCTTCGGCACTTGAGAGTCTGGAACAGATTGATCATCGCCTGAAGGACGCGGGGATCAGGCTGCATCTGAGCGAGGTCAAAGGCCCCGTGCTGGATCGGCTAAACAGGTCGAGCTTTGTCACGGATTTGTCCGGCGAGGTTTTCTTGAGCCAGTTCGAAGCAGACCAATCGCTTGCGCAACGTGCGAAGGCAAAACTGGGGTAGGGGCGCCTCAACCCCAGTCTCTAGCCAAAACGCGACGCGCGCCATCCTTATCGCGCATGTTTCGCGCCGATGCCTCACCCAAGGTAAAGACAGTGCAGGCAAACCCGTGTACCCTTAAGGGGTATTTCCGCGGCTTATGGGCTAGGGTTATTGATGAAGTACCAAGAGCAATCATTACAAGGACGGCGCGGTAGCAGCGATGCATTTGCGGATGTGTTGTTCTCAAGAGCTGCGTGGTTTCGGTTGCATGATAGCGTCAAACCCCGACTCACTGTTGGCTCCGCACAGCTCAGCACCATCACCGGAAGTCTTCACAAAGCCGTATCCACCGGCCATGAAATCGAGGTTGAAGACGACAGCTTCCTGACGATCATGTTGCCCGTCAGGGGCGATCTCGCGGTTAAAGCTGACGATGGCGAACACCGCGCGAATTCAGGCGGGCTTTTGGCGTTCCGCCCCGGAACTCGCACAACGGCGGTTTCTTCACGAGATGACAAACCGTTCGAGGCCTATTTGTTCAAAGCGCCCGCATCGCTTTCTGCGCTCTCTTGGGCAAACTTCGCAGCGCGGGTGCTGGACTCTGATGAGCCATTGATCAAAACGCGTGCAAATGTGGCCGGCTCGCTCCACAATCTTGTGGATTACATCATGTCGGATTTGAATTCTGAAGCGCCCTTCCTCTCAAACCCGTTCGCGTGGGCCTTGGCCGAGACATTGCTACAGGAATGCCTGACGGAGTTGATTGATCTCGACAAGTTTGAGCAGCCCGTGGCGAGCCCCGTCTCCAAGCGCAAACTGGCCGAGGCTGAGGCATTTATCGAAGCGCACTATAACGAGCCACTCAAAGTTGCCGATATCGCGGCATCAATAGGGATTTCGGTGCGCGAATTACAGCGTGCATTCAAGCATTACCGCGGTGAAACCCCGTGGGACAGGCTATCGCGAACCCGCCTGCGCAAGGCGCGGAGCCAGTTGCTGGTTTGTCCGCCTGACACAAAGGTTCAGGATGTCGCGCTTGACTGTGGCTTTACGCATCTTGGCCGTTTCGCAAGTTACTATCACCAAAGTTATAGCGAGTTCCCCTCAGAAACCCTGAAGCGCAGAACGCAAAAGGGCGGCGTGAGGTAAGTCCAAAAAATATTTCAATCAACAGGTTAGGAGCAAGACAATGCGCGAACATTTCTCACCCAACACAAAATTTCTTTCCACGCTTTCAAGAATGTCGGCAGTTGCCTTCGCGCTCGCTCTGGCGGGGTGTGTCGATACAGTTGAGGGCACATCCGACGCTGGCGTAGGCTATGACAGCAAAGATGGCACCGTTTCGGGTCGCGTAAGCCAACGCACCGATGGCAAACATGTCTTTACACTAAGCAGCACGTCCCGTGTGTGCACCGCCGTTTATGACGACATCGCAACCGCAAATGCACGTGAGCTTTCGACCCTGACCTGCACAGATGGTAAATCCGGCAACGCGACGATCGTCTATGGCGCGGACGCACAACCTGACCGCGTCGTTTATTCGGTAACTGGCGGCGGTGGGGGCACAATCAACTTCTAAGGCGTTACCTCATCAATGGTTTTCTGCTATAATTCCTATAAAGCAAAAAGCGCGCGGAAAATGTTCCGCGCGCTTTGGTTTTGTATAGGCGATTCTTAGTTATTTCTTGCCGCCGCGGCCATTTCCTTGGTTGCCATCAGTGGTCTTGGCACCGTTACCGTTGGAATTTCCGGAGTTGCCGTTGGTTGCAGTTGAGTTGCCGTTACCGCGCTTCTCTTTACTGTCGTCATTATCATCATCGTCATTTCCGCCGCCGCCGTCACCGCCGCTTCCGCCACCGTCACCGCCGCTTCCGCCGCCATCACCGCCGCTTCCGCCGCCATCACCGCCGCTTCCGCCACCGTCACCGCCGCTTCCGCCGCCATCACCGCCGCTTCCGCCGCCGTCACCGCCGCTTCCGCCACCGTCACCGCCGCTTCCGCCGCCGTCACCGCCGCTTCCGCCGCCATCACCGCCGCTTCCGCCGCCATCACCGCCGCTTCCACCACCGTCACCACCGCTTCCGCCGCCGTCACCGCCGCTTCCGCCGCCGTCACCACCGCTTCCGCCGCCATCACCGCCGCTTCCGCCACCGTCACCACCGGTTCCGCCGCCGTCAGCTGTCACAAAGATCAGGGCCTCATCGATCTTGAAAACCTCCGCAGCGCTAGGTGCTGAGCCTGCAATAAGCAGTGATGTGGAATTCAGAAGATCGGAACTGTGAAGAAAGTTCTTGCTGCCGATGCCGTCTTTTGTTGGGGAAACCAGTGCGTGCGCGCTACTCGCAGCAAAAGCACCGATAATAGCTGTCGTAATTAAACTTTTGTAATGAGAACTTCTCATACTTGTAACTCCCTTGAACTAAATACTCCGACGTAATTGTCGGTTGTCACAATCGGTCAACGTCGAGCAGATGAACGGACCGAGGGCGCTACTATAGCGCAAAATTGCCAAATAAGGAAGAATTGTGGCGATTTCGTGTTGTTGCAGGCAATCGAGATCTGAGTATTTGATAGTAGGGGCTAGAATGGCCGCGCGAAAAAATCGAGACAAGCTATTGATTTCGGCCTCACTTATTCCGATTGGAAATTCTCATTCTGAAAGCGCATTACGGTATGACTTCGTTCAGCTGTGTCTGGCGTTGTTTTTGCTTCGACTGTGATAACCACCATAAATCCCTGCTCCTTGGCTGAAATAGGAGCGGAATTTCTGGCACGCAACAAAAAACCAGCCTCCAATCGGAGCACGCTGGTTTTGTTTTTAATGTGTTAAATGCTTAACCTTCGCCGACGTAAGATGCTCCTTGAACATTGCCAGCGGCATCAGACAGGCAGGACCAACGGTTCTCCGCGCCAGCGACGATCACATCTACAGAGATACCGGCCTCGGAAGTTAGAACCTGTCCGACGGAATGATCGCTGAGTGGGCGATTGGTCTGCGCGGCAACTGCGCTAAGGCATGCGGCTTCGGCAACAGCCGTAGCGCTTGACGAGTTGGAATAATCATAGTTTGAACCGGTATTTTCCACACAGCCCGCGAGCGCTACAGAGGCGAATGCAAGCGCAAGAGTACTTCGAAACATAATAAGTCTCCGTTTTTGTTAAATAATTGAAATAACAGGTGATTTATAGCACATTTTGTCCATATTTTCCAACGAATTCTGGGCTGGCTGATAGAGTGGACGTAGGCGGAAAATCGCGTCAATCTACCACAATAGGGGCTTATTCAAGCGCGCCTCTAAGCGGATCGGTTGGCACGCCACTGCCGCCCTCTAAGCAGAAAACTCTCTCTTAGGTCAAAATGACAACTTGAGTATATCGATCCGCTTGGTAAAGATGAGAGGGTATTTGACAGGAGAAATTCCATGCATAGCTTTTCCCGATTGTCCGCCTCTCTTATCGCTCTGACATTGCTGCCTTTTTCGGCCGCTGCGCAGGACGGAATGCCGACCCTTATCACCAATGTGAATGTGTTTGACGGGGTGAATGAAACCCTGATCGAGAACGCCAACGTCGTAGTGACCGATAACCTGATTTCCCAAATTTCGACGGAACCGCTTGCGGTTGCTGGCGGCAAGGTGATTGACGGAGGCGGGCGCACGATGATCCCCGGATTGATCGACGTCCACTGGCACACATCTTATTGCTGCACCCCGCAAAACACAGTTGTGACGGGCGACATTCTCGAGGTTGCCATTCGTGGTGCCAAAGGGTCCGAGGCCACGTTGATGCGGGGCTTTACCACCGTGCGCGATCTGGGTGGTAATCCGCTCGCGACGAAAAAGATGATTGATGCAGGGGAGCTTCTGGGCCCGCGTATTCTTCCCTCTGGCCCGCCTATCAGCCAGACCGGTGGGCATTTTGACTATCGACCGTATCAGGCTGTGCCGACAAATCCGGCGGACTCCCAGTGGTATTGGTATTCGGTCGGGCTCTTGGGAATGGCCGATGGCGTGGATGAGGTCATCAAACGCACCCGCGAAGTCATGCGGATGGGAGCAAGCCAGATCAAGATTGCTGGCGGAGGCGGGGTGTCCTCTATCTATGACCCGCTTGATGCCCGCCAGTTTACGATGGCCGAACTTAAGGCTTTTGTAGAAGTAGCAGAGACTTACAACACTTATGTCGCGTCACATCTCTTTACCGATGACGCAATTCAAGCTGCGATTGAAGCAGGCGTGAAATCCATTGAGCATGGTTTCCTGATGAGCCGCGAAACAATGGAAATGATGCGCGACAATGATGTGTGGCTTTCGATCCAGCCGCTTCTGGATGATGAGGACGGATTTACCTTTGATGACCCCTACAGCCAAGCCAAGTGGGTTGCTGTCACCAATGGAACCGACGCGGCCTATAAGATGGCCAAGGAGGTCGGTGTAAAGGTCGCATTCGGAACGGATATCCTCTTTGACCCCGCGCTCGCAGAGCGGCAGGGCGCGTTTCTTGCCAAGCTTCAAAATTGGTATTCGCCTTATGAAATCTTGAAAATGGCAACATCCACGAATGCAGAGCTGCTTGCCTTATCCGGACCCCGCCACCCTTATCAGGATGGTGCGCTTGGTGTGATCGAAGAAGGGGCCTATGCCGATTTGATCCTTGTGGACGGAAATCCGCTCGAAGATATTGATCTTGTCGCTGACCCCCATGCAAATTTTGATCTGATTATGAAAGACGGCAAAGTTTATAAAAACGAGATCGAATAGTCTGATCTTTACTTAAATCTGAATGGCGGGCGTTCCTTACGGAGCGCCCGTTTGCGTTTATTCAAGGTCGAGAGCAGGTGACAACGCCTTTGGATCAAGCTTTAGATGCAACAGAGCAGGAGCGTTGGCGGCGAGTGCTTCGCGTAGCGCTGGTGCAAACTCTGCGTTGTTATTCACCGTAGCGCCAAAGCCGCCGTGCGCGCGGGCAAGAGCAGCGAAATCAGGGTTCTTGAGTGCCGTGCCGGAGGGGCGGTGAGGATAGGTTTTCTGTTGGTGCATTCGGATCGTGCCGTATTTCTCGTTGTCACACACAAGAACTACGATGTTTGCGCCTTCGGCAGCCGCGGTGCCGAATTCCTGACTGACCATCTGAAAGCACCCATCTCCGGCGAGGCAGATCACATCGCGGGTTGGGTCGGTAAATTTGGCGGCAATTGCGGCGGGAAGACCATATCCCATGGAGCCGGAGGTTGGCGCCAACTGTGTTCGCCACGCGCGGTAGCGGTAGTATCGGTGTAGCCAAGCCGCGTAATTTCCTGCGCCGTTGGAAAGGATCGCCGTATCATCCAGCACCTCGTTTAGGTGTGTGATGACATATTCCATCTGAACAGAAGGCGCATCCGGATCGATGGCGCGGGCAGGAACTTGCCACGCTTCATAGTCTGCGCGTGCTTCGGTGCGGGCGGCACGTCGCGGGGCTTTGGACGCGGCGCGCGCAAGTTGGATTGCGGCGGAAGCTGGCGTGGCCACAACCGCCAAATCGGGTCGATAGACGCGGCCAAGTTCGTTTGGGTCTGCGTGAATGTGAATGAGGGATTGTTGCGGAACAGGCGCGGAAAACAGCGTGTACGCAGAGGTCGTCATCTCTCCGAGGCGCGGGCCGAGCGCGAGTACGACATCTGCTTCTTTTATACGGCGCGCCAAGGCGGGGTTGATGCCAATGCCCACGTCGCCCGCAAAATTCGGATGACGGTTGTCCAGATAGTCCTGACATCGGAACGACGTCCCAACGGGTAAGTCGAGCGCCATGGCAAACTGCCCAAGTGCGAGGGCCGCGTCTTTGGTCCACCCGCCGCCGCCAGCGATTACGATTGGCCGCTCCGCGGATTTCAAGCGGCTGATCACCTCTGCGATGTCCGCATCCGCCGCGCGTCCGGATGGCAAAACCGCCGCAGGGGCAGGTGCGCCGATTGCAGGGCCAGAGAGCATGTCTTCGGGCAGGGCAAGCACAACGGGGCCGGGCCGTCCGGATTGCGCAACGTGAAACGCGTGGCTGATATACTCGGGGATGCGATCCGCGCGGTCGATCTCGGCCACCCATTTGGCAAGCGGGCCAAACATGGCGCGGTAGTCGACCTCTTGAAACGCTTCGCGGTCGCGCTGGTCGCTGGCGACTTGGCCGATAAACAGCACCATCGGCGTTGAATCCTGAAATGCGATATGCACGCCCGCACTGGCGTTTGTTGCACCTGGGCCGCGGGTCACAAAGGCAACGCCGGGTTTGCCCGTAAGCTTGCCCGTTGCTTCCGCCATGATCGCAGCTCCGCCTTCTTGTCGGGCGGTTATGATCTGGATGTCTGTATCCAGCATGCCATCAAGTGCTGCGAGAAAACTCTCGCCAGGCACGGAAAACACCCGCTCCACCCCCTGAGCCACAAGGCAATCTGCGAGCAACGCGCCGCCGTGTTTATGGGTTGGTTTGGTCATCTTCGTCTGCCTGATCCCGTTTCTGGATGTGCGATGGTTGGCCAATCAATCACGGGTTGTCAATTTTTCCATAAGATTTGCGTGTAAACAGGCTGTTTCCAACGTGTTTTTGCTTTTGGGTGGGGCAGGAAAATTGCCGCTATCCAATTTGCGTTCTTGCAATGATCGGGCGTTATGCGCCACTATCCAACCAACCTAAAAAACAACGCCAAATTGGAACAGGAGGCAGCATAAATGCCCCGAACACTTCACCCTTTCGCAACTCTCTCGCGCGCGGCAACTGTTGCCGCCGTTTTTGCATTTGTTGCATCAAGTTCAAGTGCCCAAGAGGAGCCTCCTGCGCCGAAAGTCGGCGTTGCGGCGGCTTATACTGAAGAAATCCGTGACGAGCATGAGTTTATCGGACGTGGTGAGGCCGTTGATAAAATCAACATCGTGACACGGGTCGAAGGGTTTGTTGAAGAGATCCATGTCGAAGCAGGGGCCTTTGTGAAGGCTGGGGATGTCTTGTTTAGCATCGAAAAAGATAATCTTGCAGCCACGCTTGAAGCACGGAAAGCTGATTTCGAACGTGCTGAAGCTGATCTAGAGCTTGCCCGAATTGAGCTTGATCGGAAACAGACCCTTTTGGATCGCGATGCCGGAACAGTGGCCGATCGTGATATTGCGCTTGCCAATGAAAAGGTCGCAGAGGCCAATGTCGCCTCCGCACAAGCCGCGATCCGAATTGCGGAGCTTAACCTGAGCTATACCGATATCGTCGCTCCGTTTGATGGTCGTATCGGGCGGATCGAGCCGAGTATTGGTGATCTTGTTAGCCCTAGCACGGGGCCGCTGACTTCGCTCGTGCGGCAGGCACCGATCTATGTGACGTTCTCCGTTAGCGAGAAGCAGTTGATCACCGTTGTTGATGATGACGGCATGGAGCGCGGCGAAAACGATGTTCCCGTGGGGCTTCCGAATGTGCTCTTGAAGCTTCAGAACGGTCGAATTCTCGAAGAAACCGGCGATATCACGTTTATAGATAACGTTATTGATCCGCTCACCGGCACCATCGCGTTGCGTGCCATCTTCGATAATGCGGAGCGGATGATCATTGATGGCGGGTTCGTGACTGTTCTTCTTGAGGCCGTAGAGCCCGAAAGCCAGTTGCTTATTCCAATGGCCTCGGTGCAGCGCGATCAGCGTGGGCCATTTGTTCTTGTCGTGACCGATCAATCATTGGTCGAACAACGCTACGTTACCCTCGGGCGACAAATCGGTGCGGCCATTATCGTCGAAGACGGTATGCGCGAAGGGGAGGTTGTGATTATCGAGGGGCTGCAACGTGTTCGCCCTGGCGCGCCTGTAGAAGCGGTGCTTGCTGCTTCGCCGGAGGAATAATCGATGTTTTCCTCAATCTTTATCGCACGGCCGAAGACGGCCATTGTGATCTCGCTTTTGCTGACCATCATGGGCGCGATTGGCTTTAGGGTCCTGCCAGTAGAGCAGTTCCCCGACATCACCCCACCCGTGGTGAACGTCAGTGCCAACTATACTGGCGCCAACTCCGAGACGGTGGAAAACACCGTGGCCGCGCCGATCGAGGCGCAGGTAAACGGCGTGGACGGGATGATGTATATGTCATCCAACTCCACAGACACGGGCAACTATAGCCTTTCGGTTACTTTCGAAATCGGAACAGACCCCGATATTGCTTCGGTCAACGTGCAAAACCGCGTCGCACAGGCAACGTCGCAGCTTCCAACCGAGGTAACCAACACTGGTGTCGTGACGGAGAAAGCCTCGACCAACATGTTGCTTGTGGCCACGCTGGTGTCCCCAGACTCAACGTATGACGAGCTGTTTTTGTCGAACTATGCCTCGATCAACCTCAAGGACGCGCTGGCGCGGATCGATGGTGTGGGTAAGGCCGATGTTCTGACCAACTTCGAATATGCGATGCGTATGTGGATGGATCCGGAACGGATGGCGTCGCTGTCGATCTCGCCGATTGATATTATCAGCGCGATCCGCGAACAGAATATCGAAGTTTCAGCGGGTTCTGTTGGTGCGCCGCCTGTTCCAGAGGGGCAGCAGTTTCAATACACCATCACGGCGCAAGGACGTCTTGATAATGTAAAAGACTTCGAAAATATCGTCGTCCGTACCGGCGACTCCGGTAGCATCGTGCGCATCAAGGATGTCGCGCGGATTGAACTCGGTTCAAACTACTACAACGCTTCGGGTTTGTATCTCGGCAAACCGGCGACTGTTCTGGCGGTTTATCAGACTCCGGGCGCCAACGCGCTGGCGGTGTCTGACCGGGTGCTCGCAGAGCTTGAGCGGTTGTCCAAGGCATTTCCCGATGATGTGGAATATGCCGTGCCGTTCAACAGTACACGCTTTGTCGAGCAGTCGTTGCAGGATGTTGTCTCGACCCTCATTCTGACTTTTGTGCTTGTGATGACGGTTGTGTTCATCTTCCTTGGGAACTGGCGCGCGACGGTTATTCCGATGGTCGCTATTCCGGTCTCTTTGATCGGGACATTTGCGTTCCTTCTGGCCTTCGGAATGTCGCTCAATACGATCTCGCTTTTTGCGCTCGTGCTGGCCATCGGGATTGTGGTGGATGACGCGATTGTTGTTGTTGAAAACGTCGAACGCATCATGGCGGACGAGGGTTTGCCCCCCGCCGAAGCAACGCGCAAAGCGATGGGCCAGATTACCGGCCCTGTGATTGCCACAACACTTGTGCTGCTTGCGGTTTTCGTTCCCGTGACCTTTATGCCGGGAATTACAGGCAGGCTCTATTCACAGTTTGCGGTGACGATTTCGGTCGCGGTGTTGATCTCTTCGGTCAACGCTCTAACGCTTTCTCCGGCGCTTTGTTCGATTGTGCTGAAGCCACGAAAAGGTGGTCCGAAAGGGCTGCTCGCGGTGTTTGAGGGCGGGATCGACAAGTTGCGCGGCGGTTATGTTGGTATTGTGTCGCGTTTTGTGCGGGTGGCATTGATGAGCCTTCTCGTGCTTGGCGCGGTGTTCATTGGGTCCGGCGGCTTGCTCAAGACTGTTCCGGCGGGCTTCCTTCCGACCGAGGATACCGGCAACCTCTTTGTTGATGTACAGCTTCCAGATGCGTCCTCCATCGAGCGTACAGAGGCGCTGACCGCTGATTTCAACGCCAAGCTCACAGAGATACCGGGCGTGGAATCCACCATTATCGTGAACGGCTTTAGCCTCTTGAACGGTTCTGGCGGTAACGGCGCCATGATCATCGTTAACCTTGATCCGTGGGACGATCGCCAAACGGACGAACTGTCAGCGGACGGCGTGTTGGAACGTATTCTCGGATTGGCCTATCAGGAGGTCGGCGCGAGCATCATCGCCTTTAATCCACCACCCATTCCTGGGCTTGGGATGAGCGCGGGCGTTGAGATGAAGGTCCAGCAAACCGGTGGCGGAACCGCTCAAGATCTGTCGGCCGCTGTTGGCTCGCTCGTCTATGCCGCGAACCAGCGCCCCGAATTGGCGCAGGCTTACTCAACTTTCCGCGCCAACGTGCCAAAAGTTTTCGTCGATCTTGATCGGGAAAAGGCCAAGTCGCTGAACGTGCAGATCAATGATGTGTTCACGACACTTCAAGCCTATATGGGCTCGATCTATGTGAACGACTTCAACCTATTTGGTCGCGTTTATAAAGTGATGGTGCAGGCCGATGGGTCTTACCGAAACCAGATCGAGGACATCGCCGCGCTCTATGTGCGTTCGGTGGACGGCGAGATGGTGCCGTTGGGGACGCTGATCGATGTTGAGAACGTGCTAGGGCCGGTTCTTATGAACCGCTACAACATGTTCCGCGCGGCAACGATTACAGGTGTTCCAACACCGGGAATGTCGACAGGCGATGCAATCCGCGTCCTTGAAGAAGTCGCTGCAGAGGCCTTGCCTCCGGGGTATGGCTTTGAGTGGACGGGCACCGCGCAGCAGCAGCAATCCTCTGCGGGGATGGTTCAGGTCATTCTTATCATGTCGATCCTCTTTGGTTATCTGTTCCTCGTGGCGCAATACGAAAGCTGGACAATGCCAGTTGCGATTTTGCTCTCGGTGACAGTGGCCCTGTTCGGGGCGTTGGTCGCGGTCTGGGTGACGGGAGGCGATATTAACCTCTACACCCAAATCGGGATGATTATGCTTGTGGGGCTCGGGGCCAAGAACGCCATTCTCATTGTAGAATTTGCCATGGAGCAGCGCGCAGGAGGGGCCACCATCAGAGAGGCCGCAACCGAAGCGGCGCGTCAGCGTTTCCGTGCTGTGATGATGACGGCGCTGTCGTTCCTGCTCGGTGTGGTTCCGCTTCTGGTGGCATCTGGTGCGGGGGCCGCAAGCCAGAAAGCCATTGGTGTTGCCGTGTTTGGCGGCATGCTGGCGGCAACTGTAATCGGCGTTATTCTGGTACCTGTGCTTTACGTGGTGATGCAGTCCCTGCGGGAGTGGATCAAAGGCGAAAACCGCAAACCCAAGGCGGACCCAGAACAAGCCTCAGCGACCGAATAACCGCAGCCACGCTGCAAAACGAAACGGGAGGGGCGCGCAGATTGTGCGCCCTTTTCTGATTTTGAGGGACAAATAGCAGCTAGATTAATTGTCGTCTGATTGGCCGGCAAATGCCCAGTTGCGGCTCAGGATATAGGTCGAGGCCGCAGCGCATGCTGTCGAAACCAGCAGTGCGATCTGAGGAGCCAGAGGGGATATCCAGAGTAGCAGCGCCAAGAGGCTTTCATTGATCGCAAACCCGATGAGCGCCACCAGCGCAAACCTCAGAAACGCACGCCGCGGATTGCGGCCATTCGCGGCGAACGTGATCTTGTGATGCCCCAGAAAGCTCACCCCGAACGCCACCAGAAACGCGCCAATATTGGCCAGTAGGGGCGCCACGCCAATCGTGATCAGCCCGGTTCCAACGGCCATATGCACCAGCGTCGCTATGCCACCAACACCACCAAACCGTAGGATTTCGCCGATGTTCATGCGTCTTTGGCCGCCTCGTGGTCACCCGCGAGGATTTCCTCGGCCACGATATACCCTGGGCGGCCTTTCACCTCTGTAAAGATGCGGCCAAGGTATTCGCCAAGTACGCCGATGGAAATAAGCTGTATCCCCCCAAGGAAGAACACCGCCACCGTCAGCGTTGACCAACCCGGCACATCCGCACCCCAAATCAGCGTTCGGATGGTGATCCATACCGCATAGAGAATTGAGAACAGCGCAAGGATACCGCCGATCAACGTCCAGACCCGTAAAGGCCAGCTTGTAAAGCTCGTGAGGCCCGTAAACGCGTGGCTAAACAACCCTCGGAAGCCAAACTTCGTTTCCCCTTCTTTGCGTTTCTCAAGCACAACGGGAATGGCAATGGAACGAAACCCGACCCAACCATAAAGCCCCTTCATAAACCGATTGCGCTCGGGCAGGTCGAGCAGGGCCTCAACCACAGCACGGTCCATCAAGCGAAAATCGCGGGCGTCTTCCGGAACGGTGAATTTGCTGCCCACTGACATCATCCGATAAAAGGCTTTGGTCAGGTTGCGCTTTGCAAAACTCTCGTCTTCTCGGTTTTCCCGCACCGCATAGACCATCTCATAGCCGTCGCGGTAATGCTCCATCATCGTGTCCACATAGCGCAGCGGCTCTTGCAGGTCGGCGTCAAGGATTACAACGGCTTGCCCTGTGGCGCGCTCAAGCCCCGCCATGATCGCCTGTTCCTTGCCGAAATTCCGCGACAGGCGCAGCAAGACAACGGGGGTTGGCACATCCGCAGATTTTACCTTGGCAACGGTTTCATCCGCGCTGCCATCATCAACTACGATGATCTCGGCGGTGGTTACCAATTCCTGCGCTTTGGCCGACACACGCTTGAGGGTTTCGAGGATGTTGCCCTCTTCGTTATGCGCCGGAATGACGAAAGACAGCTCAGGTCTATCGGTGCCGAGCGCCGTTAGCGTGGTATCTCCGCGTTGTGTCGTCACTCGGTTTCCCCTGCGATTGCATTCGTTTCACTCGGCCCTAACAACAGCGTGTAGCGGCCCTCTGTGTCAATGCGTTTGAGAGTTGCTTTCGCTTCGGGCGACAGCCGCTTGAAGTTTTTGGTCGCGATTATATAGGCCGCATTGGGGCGGGTTGGGTCGATATCGTCAACCGAGATATGCTCAACTTGGCCACGGGTATAGAACTCCACAGAGAAGCTGCGCGGCCCAACAGAATAGGCGTCGGCATCAGGCGCGTAGTCCTCAAGTGCGGTCACAACGCTTTTGTGTGATCGCAGGTTCAATACTCCGGGCGCTTGCCATTCAACCAGCGTAACAACCGCAAAGAGTGCAAAGCTCGCCGCTGTTAACGTGGAAAATCCGATGCGCTCAAGCCGCCCGATATGAAAGCCGCGAATATGGCCCGCAAGCGTGACCAAAAGGATCGCTGCGGCGGGAAGGCCGGGGAGGACATAAGAGGGGAGGATATTGGCCGCAGGGGTAAACAGGATCATCGGGCCGATCATCCACAAGAACAGATAAAGTAACCACGCGCCGCGTTCCGACCGGAAGGCCCGCCAGATACGGCGCGGGAAGGCCAAAAGCGCGAGGAAGGCGATCGTCCACGGAAAGACCGTTCCGAGCCAGAACAGCCAGATCATCCCTTTGGGGCGCCCATGGCCACTGCCGTACAGATCACCTTCCCAGCCGTGAACAACAAAGCGTTCGTAATGCTCGCCGATGATGAAATACCGCAGGAAACCGGGCGTTTCGTATTCCGCAAGCGCATACCACGGCACCGTTAGAAGCAGCATCAGCGCCAGCCCCCTGAACCAAGGCAGGCGGATAAAGCAAACAAACCGCCGCGTCGCCAGTAGCCATAACACCGTTGGAATTCCGCAAAGAACAATTGCAACGGGCCCCTTCGCCATGAGCCCGATGGCAAAGCCAAGGAACACAAGCATGCCCCAGCGATTGTCTTGTTCATCCTGACACGCGCCGAACCAGAAGCCGACCATCACGAGCGTAGTGCCGAGCGCCATAGGCATATCTGTCATTACGTAAGCAGAGGCCCCGAAGAACATGGCCCCACTTGCAAGAACAACCGAGGAGAGGAGGGCGGTCCCTTGGCCAACCATCCGCCGCGCAAACAGATAAGTGAGCGCCAGAACGCCAATACCCGTCAGCAAAATCGGAAGGCGGGCGGCAAATTCGCTTATGCCAAGCCCCGCCAATCCAAGCGCGGAAAGCCAAGTGTGCAGTGGCGGCTTGCCCCAGAACGGCACGCCGTAATCAAACAACGGCGTGATCCAATTGCCTGTCTCCAGCATCTTGCGCGCCATCTCGCCATAGCGGGCTTCTGTGGTGTCCGTGAATGGGATCACGGCCATCGCCCAAAGGCGTAGGAGCAAAAACGCAAACAGCGTTGCGATGAGCGCCCGTGCATAAGACGGGCGCAGGGGCCAATCGCTTAGCGTCGCATCGACAGTGTCTGCGCCTGATGTGGAGGTTTTTGTGGTGGATGTCTTGGTCATGGTTGGCCCGCAATTCTTGCTTTTGCCCCGCCCATAGCACGACAAGTGGCTGATAGGATAGGGGCTTGCCTAAAGCTGTCCTTCCACGGGAAGCCAGCTTGTAATTCGGGCAACAGCTCTACGGATTGCGCTTGCGCCAGGTTCCGAGAAAGAAACCTGCGGGGGCGACACTCCGTTATAAATCCACATCAGCTCGCCCTCCGATGTGAGTTCGAGCTTATAGGCGTGGCTCTCAACATAGTTGTCAACGCCAAGGGCAAGGTCGCGCGCAAACTGTGGGCTATTCACAAAGACACCAAGCTCTGAATTGATTTCGATTGAGCGAGGGTCGTAGTTGAGCGAGCCGATGAACACCTTCTCTTGTCCAAGAATGGCGGCCTTTGTGTGCATCGTAAGGCCAATGTCGCTGTCGGCCGGAAGCTCGCCAAGGGCCTGTAGCGCATCGGTCTTGATCTCGTAAATCTCGACGCCTGCCGCAAGCAGCTCCTTGCGGTACTTCATGTATCCGCCATGAACATAGGAATGGTTGGTGGCAGCAAGCGAGTTTGTCACGATCCGCACGTCAATGCCGCGCCGCTCCATTTCCTTAAACAAGGTGGCCCCATAAGGACGCGGCACAAAGTAAGGCGTTAGCAAAGTGACCTCATCGACCGAAGTCCACATCTCGCGGTTCAGAAAATCGGCGAGCGTGCGTTCTGCAACGTGGACAGGTACTTTGAGCTTTTGTGGCGTATCGCTAACCACTTCGGCCTCAGCGACATAGGGTTTTATCACACCGTTACGAATGTCGTTGATAAAATCCGAATTCGAAGCACGTTTATAGATGTCTGCGGCGGCGGTGCGCTGGAAATCTTCGAGAGCGCCAAGAAGTTCGTCGCTGCTGCGCGCGGTTGCCTGATGCCGATATGCTTTGGCCGGAATGGCGTGGCTGTCATTCCAGAATGTGTCGAAGGTTTGGGCCACTTCTGCGGCGATCGGCCCTGTGGCCAGCAAATCGAAATCTGCGAATTCGGCGTGGCTGTTGATCTGGAAATACTCGTCGGCAATGTTGCGCCCGCCGATGATCGTGGTCGCGTTATCAACCGTCAGGGATTTGTTGTGCATGCGCCGGTTCACACGATCGAAATCCAGAAGGAAGTTGAACGCTTTGGGCGCGTTACGTGACAGGGGATTAAACAGGCGAATTTCGATGTTTTCATGCTCGTTGAGCAATACCAACTGATCGTCTGTTGTGGTTGTGAACACGTCATCAATCAGAAACCGGATGCGCACACCGCGCTCTGCGGCCTGAATGAGCGCCCAAGAAAACACAGCGCCCGCGAGGTCAGGCTTGATCAGGAAGTACTGGATGTCGAGCGTGGATTCCGCTGCATCAATCAAACGGAGCCGTGCCCCAAGAGAGTCTTGCCCGTGAACAAGCGGGTAAAAGAGGCTCTTGCCGCCATGCCGCGCGCTCAGAGCTTTCATCTCGGCCGCATAGCTTGAGCGCCCCTGAAGGTCGAGCGATGTTGTTACAGAACGCGTGGCGTCATAGGGCACATAGGTACACCCCGTTACAGCCGCCGCTATAAAGAGCGCAGCTGCGCCGCGTTTCATGGATCCGAGCCAGTGTTTTGGGCCCGAAAGCAAAGAGGAAACACGCATTCTTAAACCTTATGTATTTATGAAACCTGCGCACCAGAATGGGCGCATGTTGGATAAAGTCAAACCAAAGGGTGCTCTTCGGGGTGCGATTGGTCGGCGCTTGTGGGAAATGTACCATTCCCCGACATCAGGATGGCGATCCACCGCACGCGCGGAACATGCGAAAGAAGCAGCATGATGCACACCGTGATGGGCACACTTAAAAGCGCCCCCATGACGCCCCAGATCGTTCCCCAGAATGTCAGCGAAAAGATAACCATCAGTGGCGACAGATTGAGCGATTTGCCCATGAGCGCAGGCTCGAGCACGTTGCCGATTAGGAACTGAATACCGCCACATCCGAAAACGATAATGAGGAAAGGCGTAATTGAATCAAACTGCACGATAGCCACAATCGCCGGCATCACCACGCTGATGATCGAGCCGATTGAGGGGATGAAGTTCAGAAGGAACGTCATGATCGCCCATGTTTCGGCGAAATCCACGCCAAGCGGCTTCATCACAGCATAGCTGAACGCGCCAGTGAGCAAACTCACGAGGGTTTTCACTCCGATATAGCGTTGAAGCGAGTGCGAGGCGTCATTCATGACATTCAGTATCTGGGTGCCGACTTCCGGCGATACGGCGGCAAGCTTGACCTTGGCGCGCATCTGGACCCGCTCGGCGAGCATGAACGGCAAGAACAGCACGATCAGAAACAGCATCTTCAGCACCGACGTAGCAGAGCCAAGCGCTCCGAGGGCCCAGCCTCTAAAATCAAGTGACTGCAGAGTCGAAATGATAAAGCGTGTGTTGTCTTCGCCGATAAAGTCTCCGAACCCCGAAATCCATATTGCGAACCGTGCCTCGTATTTGGGGAAGGCGGCAAAGACTGCGGCGTCTTGTTGAGTCAGAATCCAAAGCACAGAGAGCATGCCGAACAGCACGAGAATGATCGACACCACATAGGCAAGCCAAATTGGTATTCCGAAACTGCCGAAGCGGAAGCGGATGATCCGGTCAGCAAGCGCCGTCAGCAAGACAAAGAGAAATATCGCCGCCGCCAACGGGATAAGAAGCGAACGGGCGAAATAGAGGCACGAAATGATCACAGCCGCAATTAGAAGGATGTCTCGCCAGTAACTTAGGCCACCGATCCGCTCTTCGTTTGCAAATTTGCCGTCCAAACCTGTTCTCCTGAAATCACAGCACAAGGGCACTGCGTTTCGTCTAGTTGTAGGGCCAAGGAAAGCTGTGTCCAACCCAAACCCACCTAATTTTCGCACCAAGCCAAATATTTAAGCTGTTTTTGTGTGGTGGCTCCTCACGTAGGGGCGCGACTGTTAAATTGTTGCGAATGGTTCGCAATCTCATTGACAGTTGCGAATGGTTCTCATATTGCAACAGAGACGCCAGAGTTTGGCACGCAATCAGCAGGAGAGGGCAGATCGCTATGCGACGTTTCGGACTAATTTCATCACTGGTTTTCAGCGCCTTTGTTGCGGCGCCCGCCGTTGCTGACACGTTCAAGGCTGTAACGACTTTCACCGTGATTGCGGATATGGCCGCGAATGTTGCCGGTGATGCTGCAAAGGTACAATCGATCACCAAGTTCGGCTCTGAAATCCACGGCTACCAGCCAACGCCCAAAGATGTGCTGCGGGCGCAGGATGCGGATCTTGTTTTGTGGAACGGCATGAACCTTGAGCTATGGTTCGAACAGTTTTTTGGCAACCTGCATGATGTGCCTGCGGCTGTGATTAGTGAGGGCATCGAGCCGATGAGCATCGGCGAGGGCTCTTACGAAGGTAAACCGAACCCGCATGCATGGATGTCGCTCGATAACGCGATGATCTACATTGATAATATCCGCGATGCCTTCGTAGAGCATGATCCCGAAAATGCCGAAACGTATAAGGCCAACGCCGAGGCCTATAAGGTGCGGCTGACCGAAGAGATCGCGCCCCTTCGGGAGCGGATCAAAGAAGTTCCAGAAGAGAAGCGCTGGCTTGTGAGTTGTGAGGGTGCGTTTAGCTATCTGATCCGTGATTTCGGCCTCAAAGAGCTGTATCTCTGGCCAATCAACGCCGATCAGACCGGCACTCCACAACAGGTCCGCAAGGTTATCGACGGGGTTCGCGAAAATGATATTGATGTGGTGTTCTGCGAAAGCACGGTGAGTTCTGATCCCGCCAAACAGGTGGCCCGCGAGACAGGTGCCCGTTTCGGCGGCGTTCTTTATGTTGATAGTTTGACCAATGCGCGCGGCCCCGTGCCAACCTATTTGGACCTTCTGCGCGTGACATCCGAGACCGTGGTGAACGGGCTTCTTGCCAATGACAACTAGCCCCACAACAGGCATCTCGGCCAGCAACGTTACCGTCACTTATCGCAACGGGACGACGGCCCTACGCGATGCGAGCTTTGAAATTCCAACCGGTACCATCACCGCGCTTGTCGGCGTGAATGGTGCCGGAAAATCTACCCTTTTCAAAGCGTTGATGGGGTTTCTTCCTGTTGCGCGAGGCGAGATATCGATCCTTGGGCAATCCGTTAAAACCGCACTGCGCGAAAACACGGTGGCCTATGTTCCGCAGGCCGAAGAGGTTGATTGGTCCTTTCCGGTATTGGTCGAGGATGTCGTGATGATGGGGCGATATGGCAAGATGGGCTTCTTCCGTAGGGCCTCCGCTGCAGACCATGCGGCGGTTGATACCGCGCTGGAGCGTGTCGGCATGAGTGGCTTTCGTCACCGCCAGATCGGCGAACTTTCAGGCGGGCAACGCAAGCGGGTGTTCCTTGCGCGCGCGCTGGCGCAGGATGGCCGCGTGATCTTGTTGGATGAACCGTTCACTGGTGTTGATGTCCAAACCGAGGAGGCGATCATCGCTCTTTTGCGCGATCTACGCGAGGAGGGGCGCGTGATGCTTGTCTCGACCCATAACCTCGGGTCGGTGCCGGAATTCTGTGACAGGACCGTCCTCGTCAAGGGCACCGTGCTGGGTTATGGCCTCACACAAGATACCTTCACGCACGAAAACCTAGAGCGCGCCTTTGGCGGTGTGCTGCGCCATTTTGTGCTTCAGGGCCAAGACCTACACGACGATGACGACGCGCGCAGCGTAACCATCTTTACGGATGATGAACGTCCGCTCGTAACCTATGACAACCGCGTGCGGACCGCCGCGGAGGATCAGGCGACCGAAACCGAAAGCGATGACGACGAAGCAGCAGACACGGAGAAAACCCCGTGATCGAAACGCTGCTCCTGCCGTTTTCCTATGGTTACATGACCAACGCCATGTGGGTCTCCGCCCTTGTGGGAGCGGTTTGCGCGTTTCTGTCGGCCTATCTCATGCTCAAGGGGTGGTCGCTCATTGGCGACGCGCTTAGCCATGCGATCGTGCCTGGCGTTGCGGGGGCCTATATGCTGGGACTTCCTTTCGCATTGGGCGCGTTTCTGTCGGGCGGATTGGCAGCAGGGGCGATGCTCTTTCTCAACCAGCGTTCGGGCCTCAAAGAAGACGCAATCATCGGGATCATCTTTACGTCCTTCTTCGGGTTGGGATTGTTCATGGTGTCGATCTCGCCCACGTCCGTGGATATCCAGACGATCACGCTTGGCAATATCCTCGCCATCACACCCGCAGATACCCTGCAATTGGCGATCATCGGCGGGGTGACGATGGTGGCGCTTTTGGCGAAATGGAAAGACCTGATGGTGACCTTCTTTGACGAGAGCCACGCGAAATCCATCGGACTAAACACGGGCGCGCTAAAGCTCTTGTTCTTTACGCTTTTGTCGGCCAGTTGCGTTGCGGCGCTTCAAACGGTTGGCGCGTTTTTGGTCATTGCTATGGTCGTAACACCAGGGGCGACGGCTTATTTGCTGACGGATCGTTTCGGGCGGCTTCTCTGGATCAGCGTGAGCATCGGCGCCCTCACGGCGTTTTTCGGCGCCTACCTCAGCTTCTTTGTCGATGGGGCAACAGGCGGGATTATCATCACGCTGCAAACAATTGTTTTCCTTCTTGTTTTCTTCTTTGCGCCCAAACACGGAATGCGCGCCGCACGCCGCCGTGCCGCAGAAGCGCTGGAGGGCAACCCATGATGGAAACACTGCTGCTGCCCTTTCAATTCGCCTTTATGCAGAACGCGTTTTTGATCGCGCTGATCGTTGCGGTTCCGTGCTCGCTCTTGTCGTGTTTCCTCGTGCTCAAGGGGTGGTCGCTGATGGGAGACGCGGTAAGCCATGCCGTTTTACCGGGCATCGTTCTGGCCTATGTCGCGGGTATCCCGTTGTTGATCGGGGCGTTTGGCGCAGGGATGTTCTGTGCGCTCGCGACGGGCTTCCTCAAGGACAATTCCCGCATCAAGCAAGACACGATGATGGGCGTTGTTTTTTCCGGAATGTTCGGCTTTGGCATCGTGCTCTACACAAAGATCGAAAGCGACGTGCATCTTGATCACATCCTCTTTGGCAATGTGCTTGGCGTTGGTGCAGCAGACCTTTGGACGGCGGGGATTATCTCGTTCTTCGTCACCGCGATACTTACCCTGAAATGGAAGGATTTTCTGCTTCACGCCTTTGATCCGGCGCAGGCACGCGCGGTTGGGCTGCGCGTTAACCTTTTGCACTATGGGCTGCTTGCCATTCTGTCGCTGACCATCGTGGCAACGCTCAAGGCGTCGGGCATCATTCTGGCGATTGCGCTGCTGATTTCACCGGGGGCGATTGCGTTTCTGATTACCCGGACATTCTCGCGGATGCTCTGGGTTTCTGTGCTGGTGACAAGCCTGTCGATGGTGACGGGGATCTATGCCAGTTTCTTTATCGACAGCGCCCCTGCGCCAACGATTGTACTGGTTCTGACGATTGTATTTATTGCGGTTTTCGTGATTTCTCAGGTGCGCGCGCGCCGAATTGCCAACACGGTTTAACCGTCGATGATGGCCTGAAGGCTCGTCGCAAGAAGCGGTGTTGCTGTGTCTGAGTGATCAAGGCCCAACCCATCGATGCGGAAGATGCGGCGGGTCATGTCAAAGCCAAGAATTGTCGAGAGGAGCAGGGCGGCTTTTTCGTCGCAATTTGCGTAGCCTTCTTCGCGGAGTTTGTCGGCCAAAACCTTAACAAACAAGTCGCTCAGCGCCTCTGTGATAACCGATACTGACTCTTCGGAGGAGGCTGATCTCAGCATCGCAAGTGTCGGGTCAAACCCTTCTTTCTTGAGCGGGTGACCCATGAGAACAGCTGCCATATGTGCGCCGAATGTGCTCATATCGTTGCCGAAGAACTCATCCGCATTCACCGTTGCAACCACCGCCTTATAGAGCCCATGTTTCGAGCCGTAATAGCGGTTGATCAGGGCGACGTTTATGCCTGCTTCGGCGGCGATTTCGCGCATTCCGGCGCCATCGAACCCTTTGGCCGTAAACAGTTTTTGCGCCGCTGTCAGGATGTCTTCGCGGGTCGCGTCTGCATTGCGTTTGCGTTTTACTGCCGGCACTAAAGCGCGTCCCCTATGTAAACAGTTGTTGACTTGCGGTTGGTTAGATGTAATCGTGTGTTTACTTAATGGATTGCTCACGCAATTGACAAGCAAAAACCAAGGAGGGGTTCCGTGGAATTAACAGTTAACGGCGTTTCGCGCGAGATTGATGTCGAAGAAGACATGCCGCTTTTGTGGGCGCTGCGCGACGAGCTCGGGATCAAGGGGCCGAAATACGGCTGTGGCGTTGGGCAATGCGGAGCTTGTTCCGTGTTGATTGATGGCGAATTGGCGCGGTCCTGTCAGGTGGCAGCGGTTGATGTTTGGGGCGAGGTCACAACGATTGAGGGGCTTGGTACCCCCGATAGCCGCCATGCGGTTCAGGAGGCGTGGATCGCGCATCAGGTTGCACAATGCGGTTACTGCCAATCAGGCCAGATTGTCGCTGCGACGGCCTTATTGGCTGAGAACCCCGCGCCGACCGACGAAGAGATCGACGACGCCATGTCGGGCAACCTTTGTCGCTGCGGGACGTATCCGCGCATTCGTGAGGCTGTGAAAACTGCCGCGAAATCCCTTCAGGAGACTTGATATGAGCCGCATTGGAAAAATTGCCCGCCGTACATTCCTGATTGGGTCGGTCGCCGTGGTTGGCGGCGTGGCTTTTGGATATTACACCTATAAAAAGCCGATCAAAAACCCGCTGTTGGATGATCTGGCCGAAGGGGATGCCGCGCTGACGCCGTATGTGCGTATCGACCAATCCGGGGTTACGATCATCACGCCGCGTGCCGATTTGGGGCAGGGGGCGTATTCGATACAGGCTGCGCTTGTTGCCGAAGAACTGGATGTAGATCCGAGCGCGGTTAACGTTGATCCCGGCCCGCCGAGTGCCGCCTACTACAACAGCAAGATTGCTGGCGAGGGGCTGCCGTTCTCTGCGCTTGACGAGAGCACGCTGGCGAGCTCCGCGCGTGACTTCGGCGAAGGCGTGGCCAAGGTTTTGGGAATTCAGATCACGGGTGGCTCCTCGACCGTACCAGACGCTTATGAAAAGCTGCGCATCGCTGGCGCGGTGGCACGCGAAACGCTCAAGGCGGCAGCGGCCAAGGAAACGGGCGTTGCTGTTTCTGAACTTCAGACACGCGATGGTCATGTAATCCTGCCCGATGGCACCGAGATAGCCTATGCTGATTTGGCGGCCACTGCTGCGTCGATCGAGCCGATTGAGAAAGTACAACTCCGTGATGCTGCGTCGTGGGAGCGTCTTGGTAAGAGCCATGAGCGCCTTGATATCGTTGCAAAATCTACTGGAACATTGCCCTTCGGCATTGATCTGGAGATGGACGGAATGCTCTATGCTTCGGTGCGGACCAATCCGCGCATGGGTGGCGAGGTTCTGGGCTTTGACGCGACAGAGGCCGAGGGGATGCGTGGCGTTCTTAAGGTTGTGCCGATCAAGGGCGGCGCGGGCGTGATTGCCGACAATACGTGGCGCGCCATACAGGCCGTGAACGCAATCGAGTTTGACTGGGGTGAGGCGCCGTATCCGGCAGAGCAGGACGCGCTCTGGGAGGCCACACGCGCGGCGATCAACTCCGATCAGCAAGACAGCCGCTTCAAGGATGAAGGCAATGTGGAGCCTGTTCTGGCCGAAGGCGGTGTGCTTGAGGCCGAGTACCGCATACCCTATCTCGCGCACGCGCCACTTGAACCGATGAACGCCGTGGTGCAACTCAAAGACGGGCGGCTTGATATCTGGACCGGAACCCAAATCTCGCGTTTCCTTGTGGCCAAGGCCGCGAAAACGGCGGGGATTGAGGCGGAGAATGTCCACCTCCACAACCAATATATGGGTGGTAGCTTCGGGCGGCGGCTTGAGGATGAATATGTCCAACAGGCTGTGGAACTAGCGGTGGCCCATCAGGGCGCACCGATCAAGATGACGTGGTCCCGCGAAGAGGACATGACACATGATTTTCCGCGACCGATGCAGGTTTCCCGCGCACGGGGTAAGGTACAGGACGGCAAAGTTCATGCCTATGACCTCGCAATTGCCGCGAGTTCGACCTCGGAGTCACAAATCGGGCGGCTTGGTTTTCCCGCAGCAGGGCCGGACATTGCGATTGTTCAGGGCGCTTGGGACCAACCGTTTGCGATCCCCAACTACCGCGTTACCGGATACCGTGCGCCTGCGATGGTGCCGGTAAGCTCGTGGCGGTCCGTCGGCGCGTCGGGCAATGGGTTCTTGCATGGCGGTTTCCTTGACGAGTTGTTTCAGGAAGCGGGCGCTGATCCGCTCGCGGAAATGCTGCGCCTATGCAACCACGACGCCAGCCGTAAGGTGATCGAAACCGTTGGCGAGATGGCCAACTGGGGCAGCGATCTTGGCGCAAACCGTGGGCGAGGCTTGGCGTTTTGCGTGAGTTTCGGTGTGCCGACCGCGGAAGTTGTCGAAATCACCCAGACAGAGAGCGGCATCAAGATCGACAAAGTCTTTGTGGCGCTTGACGTGGGGAAGGTGCTGGACCCCGTCAACTTTGACAATCAGGTCAAAGGCGGCGTGATCTGGGGGCTTGGCCATGCGATGCTGAGTGAACTGACCTATTCAGATGGGCGTACGGAGCAGGAAAACTATGATTGGTACGAAGCCATGCGGCTTTATCAGGCGCCTGAGATTTTCGTCCAAGCTGTTGATAACGGATCACAAATTCGTGGCGTAGGGGAGCCTGCGGTGCCGCCTGCTGCACCGGCTTTGGCCAATGCGATTTTTGATGCCACTGGGCAGCGCATTCGCGAACTGCCATTGTCGAAACATATCGATTTTGTCTGACGCTGTTAGATGCACAAACGAAAGCGGCCCGCGTGGTGATCACGCGGGCCGTTGTTTTTTTGGGTTAGGATGCGGCGCGTTTACTGCCACCAGAGCGCCTGCGGTTGCCGCCCTTTGGTGCGCCCTGTTTCTGGCCACCTGATTTTGGTGCGCCACGCTTTTGGCCGCGCGGTTTACCGCCTTGGTTGCTGCCGCCGCCAGCGCCGAACCGACGTTTCCCGCCACCGCCAGCACCGCCGCGTTTGCCGCCACGGCCCCCGCGGTTTGGCGCGGTTTCAACTTCCCAGATACGGCCGCTGGCCACATCGAGTTCGTTGCCGATTACCTTTTGGATGGCGCGAAGTTCGCCCATTTCAGAGGAGGAACAAAAGGCAATCGCTTGGCCCGAAGCACCCGCCCGCGCGGTTCGGCCAATACGGTGAACATAGTTTTCCGGTACGTTCGGTAGGTCGTAGTTATAGACATAGGCGACGCCCTGAATATCAATGCCGCGCGCAGCAACATCAGTTGCCACAAGAACGGTAATCTCGCCCTCTTTGAAGGCTTTGATCGCGCGGTCGCGCTGGCCTTGGCTCTTGTTGCCGTGGATCGACCCAGCAGCAAACCCAGCGGCGCGAAGGCTTTTCATCAGCTTCTCTGCACCATGTTTGGTCCGCAGGAACACAAGCGACATCTCGTCTTTATGCTTGGCCAGTAGCTCGACCAAAAGGCTCTGTTTGGCAGGCTGTGCCACGAAATGCACGCTTTGCGTGATCTTCTCGGCGGTCTGGCCGGAGCGCGCAACCTCGACCCGCACAGGGTTGGTCAGATAGGAGTTGGAGAGCTCCTGCATTTGCTTGGGCATCGTGGCCGAGAACAGCAGCGTTTGCCGCTCTTTTGGAAGCAGGGGAGCGATCTGGCGCAGGGCGTGGATAAAACCGAGATCCAGCATCTGATCCGCTTCGTCGAGCACAAGATAGCGCGTTTCAGACAGGCTCACTGCGTTACGATCGAGAAGGTCAATCAACCGGCCTGGTGTCGCGATCAATAGGTGCGTTCCACGGCGCAGGAATTCGATCTGGCGGTTGATGCCAACGCCACCAACAACAAGGCCCACACGAAGGTGGCTGCCTTTGGTGAAGGCTTCGAGGCTATCGGCAATCTGTTTCGCGAGCTCGCGCGTCGGAGCGAGGATCAGGCCTGCAACGTGCTTTGGCTTGGGTTTGCCGCCGTCTTTTGACAGCGCGTGGATGAGCGGGAGGCCAAATGCGGCAGTTTTACCCGTACCGGTCTGGGCAAGGCCCAGCACATCGCGGCCATTCATGGCGTGCGGGATGGCTTGGGTCTGGATTGGGGTCGGTTCGGTGATCCCAAGTTCTTCGAGTTTATTTACAAGGCGGGGTGTCAGCCCCAGCATATCAAAATCCATTGCGGATTATCCTTTCACAGGCGCAGCCAATGCAATGACAGCAACCTGAAAGCGCGCCCACAGATATGCAGGAACGCAATACAAATTCCCCCGCCGTTGATGGCAGGGTGTGGCGTTAGGGTTGCGCGATAAATCCGGTTCGAGCCGAATTGCCCGATGGCCGTTTAGGCGCTGCCCCCCCGCGTGATGTGGGAAACAAATAAGGTGAGGCCGCATCAGTTGCCGAATAGGGCAACGGTCTGCTCACGCGACAGAGTGCTGGCTTCGGGTGCTATGTGGTTGATTGGCGGCGTAAAGTCAAGCGGCGCAGGCGAAAGCGCGCCTAGAGTGTGTTTATTGGCACCTTGAGGTAGCGCGTGCCGTTGTCTTCGGGCTCGGGCATTTGGCCTGCGCGCATGTTCACTTGAATTGACGGAAGGATCAGGCGGGGCATCCCCAGCGTTGCATCGCGGGCCTCGCGCATATCGACAAAGCTTTCGAGCGTTGCGCCCTTTCCCACATGGACATTGAGCGCCTTTTGCTCGCCGATTGTGGTTTCCCAAGCGAAATCATCCCGCCCCGGCGCTTTGTAATCATGGCCAACAAAAACACGTGTTTCATCTGGAAGTGTGAGGATTCTTTGGATCGACTGAAAGAGCCGCTCCGCCGAACCACCAGGAAAATCGCACCGTGCCGTGCCGAAATCGGGCATGAACAACGTATCGCCGACAAATGCACAATCTTCGATGACATAGGTGAGGCACGCAGGCGTATGGCCCGGTGTGTGCATGACCCGCCCTTTGAGCGCACCAATTTCGAATGTATCGCCCTCAGAGAACAGCGCATCAAACTGGCGACCGTCACGTTGGAACTCGGTGCCTTCGTTGAAAATCTTGCCGAATACATCCTGAACAACGGTGATGTTCTCGCCGATGCCGATTTTGCCGCCCAAAGCTTCCTGCAGGTAAGGGGCGGCGGAGAGGTGATCAGCGTGGACATGGGTTTCGAGGACCCACACAACATCCAGCCCCTCGCGTTTCACATAGTCGATGATCGCATCGGCAGATTGAGTGGAGGTGCGCCCGGCGGCTGGATCGTAGTCTAGCACGGAATCAATGATTGCGCAGGATGGTCCTTCCGGATCCTTGACCACATATGAAATGGTATTTGTATCCGTATCAAAGAAGCTTTCGACGCTAGGATTTCTCATGGTGCTCTCCCAGATGCTATTATTAGAATATAGTGGTTTTGTTCCCGTTTAGAAGAAGAATGTGGGCCTGTTTTTCAAATGAAGGCGTTAAATCGGGATGGTGTTCTGTCTGTGCGGCTTTGACGGCGCAGGGCGTGACGTGGCGCATCGACTTGTCAAGGAAACCCAACCTTTCTATACGAAGTATTCTTTTGCTTGGACGAGGCGCGGATCATGCCAGAGATTACAACGCCATATTACCAAATGGACTTGGTCGCTTTACGCCGGAACATGAAAATCATGGCCCGTTTGCGCGCGCTTTCGGGCGCGAAAACGCTGCTGGCGCTCAAGTGTTTCGCCACGTGGTCGGTGTTTGACGAAATGCGCCCCTATATGGATGGGACGACGTCATCCTCGCTCTTTGAGGTCCGGTTGGGCCGTGAGGAGTTTGGCGGCGAAACCCATGCTTATTCTGTGGCCTATGCGGATGACGAGATTGACGAGGTCGTCAGCCATGCTGACAAGATCATTTTCAACTCCATCAGCCAGTTGGAGCGGTTCGAAGCGCAATCCGAAGGGCTTGCGCGGGGACTGCGGATCAACCCGCGGATCAGCACATCAGATTTTGACCTTGCCGATCCTGCGCGCCCCTTTAGCCGCCTTGGTGAATGGGATATGGCGCGGATTGAAACCGTTGCCGACAAGATCTCGGGCGTAATGATCCACAACAATTGCGAAAACGGCGACTTTGCGTTGTTTGACCGCATGCTTGCACAGATCGAGGGCGAGTTCGGCGCGCTCTTGCATAAACTGGAGTGGGTGAGCCTTGGAGGCGGTATCCACTTTACGGGCGATGATTACCCGCTTGAGGCGTTCGCCGCGCGGCTCAAATCCTTCGCCGAAACCTATGGCGTGCAGGTGTATCTTGAGCCTGGAGAAGCCGCGATCACCAATGCCGCGAGCCTTGAGGTGACGGTGCTGGACGTGCTCAACAATGGCAAAGACCTTGCGATTGTCGATAGCTCTATCGAAGCGCATATGCTCGACCTGCTGATCTATCGCGAAACAGCCAAAGTGGCGCCCAATGAAGGGCCGCATTCTTATATGATCTGTGGAAAATCCTGTCTCGCGGGCGATGTGTTTGGCGAGTTTGCCTTTCCTGCGCCGCTAAAGGTCGGTGACAGGATTTCGATACAAGATGCCGCCGGTTACACCATGGTCAAGAAAAACTGGTTTAACGGGGTAAAGATGCCTTCGATCGTGCTAAAGGGCGATGATGGCGAACTGCGGCTTGTCCGCCAATTCGGGTTTGAGGATTTCAAATCCAATCTGTCGTGATTAGACGAGAAAGGCACAACATGAAACGAAATGTTCTCATTATCGGCGCCGGTGGCGTTGCTCAGGTTGTGGCGCATAAATGTGCGCAGAATAACGACCTTCTTGGTGATCTTCATATCGCATCGCGGACGGTGTCGAAGTGCCATGATATCCTCGCGTCGGTCGAGGAAAAGGGCGCGATGAAGCAAGAGGGCGTGTTTGAAGCGCACGCGCTTGACGCGCTCGATATTCCGGCAACGGTTGCGCTTATCCGTAAAGTGGATGCGCAGATTGTGATCAATGTCGGCTCTGCGTTTCTGAACATGTCGGTGATGTCGGCCTGTATCGAAGCGGGCGTTGCCTATATCGATACGGCGATCCACGAAGAGCCCGACAAGATTTGCGAAAACCCACCGTGGTACGCCAACTATGAGTGGAAGCGCCGCGAGGAATGTGCCGCCGCTGGTGTGACCGCAATTCTGGGTGCTGGGTTTGATCCGGGTGTGGTGAACGCCTATGCCAAGCTCGCAGTAGATGAGTATTTTGATGACGTGCAAGAGCTTGATATCGTTGATATTAACGCAGGGTCGCACGGCAAATGGTTTTCAACCAACTTTGATCCGGAAATCAACTTCCGCGAGTTCACCGGTGTTGTCTATAGCTGGCAGGACTCCGAATGGAAGGTGAACCAGATGTTCGAGATCGGCAAGGAGTATGACCTGCCGGTGGTGGGCAAGCAAAAAGCCTATATGTCGGGCCATGACGAAATCCACTCGATCTCGCAAAACCTCAAAATCCCGAATGTGCGGTTCTGGATGGGTTTTGGCGAGCGTTATATCACCGTTTTCACCGTTCTGAAGAACCTCGGGCTGCTGTCTGAGCAGCCGGTGACAACCGCCGAAGGGCTTGAGGTTGTGCCGCTCAAGGTCGTGAAAGCTGTGTTGCCTGATCCGGCCTCGCTCGCACCTGATTATACAGGAAAAACCTGTATCGGTGATTTCGTCAAAGGCACGAAAGACGGCAAAGAGCGCGAGATTTTTCTCTATAATGTTGCCGATCACGAAGAGGCATACGCTGAAGTTGGCTCGCAAGGGATTTCCTTTACAGCGGGCGTGCCGGCGGTTGCTGCGGCGATCCTTGTGGCCTCGGGCGAGTGGGACACGGGCGATATGCGCAACATCGAGCAACTCCCGCCCAAGCCATTCCTCGGCGTTCTGGACCGTATCGGCTTGCCAACCTATATCCGCGACGAAGACGGCGAACGCCGCCTGACCGACTGGAGCTGAGGGCATCAAATTCTAGGAAAGAGGGGGCTTCGGCCCTCTTTTTTTGTTCTGGTTATGGAGTGATCGGGTTTGACAAGATAGATCAATCATTGAGGCGATGCTAAAGGTCCAAAGATCGACACCTCTGTGATTGGGGCCGCTCGAAACGGCTTGGGCTATGAGGATCAACTGCCTTCACAAAATCGTGCAACTCGCCGCGAGAGAAGAGATTTCTTGAACGCGGGACGCTTCTGTGCTGTCCTGATGGTGAAGGAGATTTTATTAATGCATTCCAGACGCAGATTTTTGTCTACTGCGGGATCAGCGATTGCCGCGTCGGCAATGACGGGGATTGCCGCTCCGGCGTGGGCCGCTTCCCGCCCGCACGGCAGTATCGCTTGGCTTGAGTTGAGTTCGGATGATCCTGCCGCATCCCGTTCGTTCTATAAAACCATGTTTGGCTGGACCTTCCGATCCGGCGGTGGTGGTATTGATGTCATCAAATCCTCGGGAACGGATGTGGGCATCATGGTGCCCTCTAAGGGGCGTGCAGTTACCAATCGCGCAAGTTCACAATGGGCGCCTGTCTTTTCGGTTACAGATGCCCTCAAAACGGCCAACACCGCGCGCTCTTACGGGGCGGAGCTCGTTGGGAATCCGAAGCGGATGGATGACAGCACTTATGTCACGATGCGCGACAACCTCGGCGCGTTCATTTCGTTTTATGATGGTGAAAAAGGCATAAGTTACAACAAGGTCGGCACCCCGAACTATTGGGGCTGGATTGATTTGTTTAGCAACAGCACCGCGCGTTCGGAGCAATTCTATCGTGGCGTGCTTGGCTTCTCAGTATCGCTCGAAGATCCAAACCATAGGTTGTTTTCCGGCACTGACGGGCGGGTGAAAGGCGGCCTTGTTCCCATACCCGGATCGCAGATCTTAACCAACTGGCTGCCCTATGTACGCGTTACGAGCCTTGAAACTGCAATCGACAAGGCAAAGTCCGCCGGAGGACGCATCCTGATGTCGACAAATCAAGCCGCTGTTGTGGTTGATCCTACAAATGCGGCCATTGGGCTTACGGCCAAGAAAGGGGGCAGCTGATGCGGAAATCTATGCGATACTGCCTTGCGAGCGCTATTGGTGCCTCCATGTTCCTTGCGGCCTGTGAGCCTTATGGCTATGCCTCTCCCGGCTATTATTCCGGCGGCATCTACTACAATAGCCCATATTACCGCTATCCGCCGCCTATCATCGTGCCAGGAAAGCCAAACAAACCTGGTAAACCTAACAAGCCAGGTAAACCGGATAAACCTGGGAAGCCAGACAGGCCCGGCAAACCGGATCGGCCAATTGTAAAACCTGTACCGCCGATCGGAACTGTTCCGACCAACCCGATTGCACCGCCGCGTCCAAATCGGCCAAAGCCGGGGATTGGCGCGCCTGGTTCACGGCCATTGCCAGGTCCGAAACCCGGAGGCGGATTTGGCGGGGGAGGCCGCAGTTTGGGCGGACGCCGCTAAATACATGACAAAAGGATTTGCGGCTCAACCACGAACCGCAAATTCGCGAAAGACATAAGACGAAAAGGAGGAGGAAATTGTAACCGGCCGAATTTCAGCTGTGGGGGCGGAACTCGGCGAATAAAAGGAGATAAGCGATGCAATTAGGTACGTTTTCCCTCAGCCTGTCCGTACAGGATTTGGCAAAGTCCCGCGCTTTTTATGAGAAGCTCGGGTTTGAAATATTCCATGGCGCTGCCGATCAGGGGTGGCTGATCCTCAAAAACGGCGACGTGACGCTTGGCCTGTTCCAAGGCATGTTCGAGCGCAATATGCTGACGTTCAATCCCGGTTGGGCCGCAGACGCCAGTCCGCTTGAAAAGTTCACCGACGTGCGCGAACTTCAAAAATCACTTTTAGATCAAGGCATTAATGTTGAAACCTCAGCCGGAGACGGATCTGGGCCAGCGAGCTTTATTGTTCATGATCCCGACGGTAATCCGATCCTCTTTGATCAGCATGTGGATGCGCCGGAATAATTGGAAATGCGCACGCGCGGCTTAATCTGAGTCTGCAAGCAGCACGCGGGTGTCCCATGCGCGGCATTTCTCGACAAACTCTGGCGCGACAGGTTGGTCGGTGATGAGCGCGTCAATCTCCTTGAGTGAGGCGATTTTCGCTGGCGCTGTGCGTTGGAATTTCGAGTGGTCGGCAACAAGGAAGGTTTTGCGGCTTTGGCGGACAATTGTTTTACTTACGCCAACCTCTAACACGTCGAAATCAAGCAAATCCCCATCTCCATCCACACCGGAGCAGCTGATGACGGCGAAATCCACTTTAAACTGCTGAACAGCTTCGATGGTTAAGTCGCCTACCAGCCCACCATCAGAACGGCGCAGCATCCCGCCCGCGATCACCACCTGACAATCGGCGTTGGCGGCCAGAATATTCCCGACGTTGAGGTTGTTGGTCACCACCATGATATTCTTGTGGTGGAGCAGGGCGCGCGCCACGGCTTCGGTGCTGGTTCCGATGTTCAGAAAAAGCGATGCCCCTTCAGGGATCTCGGCGGCGCAACGACGGGCGATGGCTTCTTTGGCTTGATCGTTTAGGCCGCGCCGGTCTTCATAGCCGATATTCGCAACGCCAGAGGGCAAAACCGCGCCGCCATGGACACGTTCGAGCTTGCCTTCGTCGGCAAGGTCGCTGAGGTCGCGGCGAATGGTCTGGACAGTCACGCCAAAGCGCGCGGCAAGATCCTCAACCGTAACCTTGCCCTCTTTACGGGCGATTTCGAGAATGTCGGGTTCGCGAAAATTATGTGCCATGCTCTGCCTCGGCTGTTTGTTCGTTTATGTTCGTTTTGGAAGTATGCATCAAGGGAATTCTCTGGATTGTCGCGTATGCCCCTTTAAATGCACCGTATTATTACGGGTTCGCTGTCTGATTTCGCGAAAGCGGTGCGTGGGCGCTGCCTAATTATTGGGCAGGTCGCATTGCAATTTCATCTAGTTTCGCGGCCAAACGAACATAAATGTTGACCGCAGATGTTCGTTTGGTTAGTTGACCTTACGCAACCGATCGTTTGCGAACATTTGTACCGCTTCAATGGGCCAGAGGTAGGACAAGTTCGCAAACGATCGGTGGCGAATTCTTCTTTCATCATCGTTTCTGCGCGTTTTTCGCTGCATTTTTGTTGTCCAATACGAGCGATACAGGGCGCTCGAAAGGGCTTGCACCGCGTTGCTGCTTCTCGCAAGCTGGAAGAACACGACCCCATTTGACGTGATTTTCTGAGTGGGGTGATAGGGCGGGGAGGAAGCAAATGCGTTATGTTCTAGCAATCGATCAGGGCACGACCTCAAGTCGGGCGATCCTGTTTGACCGTGACCTTAAGGTCGTGGCAACCGCGCAAGAGGAGTTCCCGCAGATTTTCCCGCAATCGGGCTGGGTAGAGCATGATCCGGCCGATATCTGGGCGACGACAGCAGCGACCTGCCGGATGGTGATGGAACGGGCCGAGGTGGCCTCTGCTGATGTTGTGTCGATTGGTATCACCAACCAGCGCGAAACAACGTTGGTCTGGGATCGTAAAACCGGCAAGCCAGTCTACAACGCGATTGTTTGGCAAGATCGCCGCACTGCTGATATGTGCCACGCGCTGCGCGATGCGGACCATGAAGACATGGTGCGTGAGAAAACTGGCTTGCTGCTGGACCCTTATTTCTCGGGAACCAAATTGCGCTGGATTCTCGACAATGTAGAGGGCGCGCGGGCGCGGGCCGAAGCGGGCGAGTTGGTGTTTGGCACCGTCGACACCTATCTGATCTGGAAGCTGACGGGCGGCACGTCTCATGTCACCGATGCCACCAACGCCGCGCGCACGCTGCTTTACGACATCCGCAACGGGCGGTGGAGCAAGAGCATGTGCGAGCTGCTTGATATCCCAATGGAAATGTTACCAGAGGTTAAGGATTGCGCCGCCGAGTTCGGCACAACAACTGGTGAGGTTTTCGGCGCAGATGTTCCGATCCTTGGCGTTGCAGGCGATCAGCAGGCCGCGACAGTTGGGCAAGCCTGCTTTGAGGCGGGAATGATGAAATCAACCTATGGCACGGGCTGTTTTGCCTTGCTGAATACGGGCGACACGCCGGTTGTGTCTGAAAATCGCTTGCTCACTACGATTGCCTATCAGCTTGACGGCAAACCGACCTATGCCCTTGAAGGCTCTATTTTTATTGCGGGCGCCGTGGTGCAGTGGTTGCGTGATGGGCTACAGATCATACGGGATGCGAAGGAAACCCAGCCCTTGGCCGAAAAAGCCGACGAGAGCCAGCCGCTTGTGCTTGTTCCGGCTTTCACAGGGCTTGGCGCGCCTTATTGGAATGCGGAGTGTCGTGGCGCGGTATTCGGGCTGACGCGGGGTTCTGGCCCCGCAGAATTTGCCCGCGCGGCGCTTGAGAGCGTGGGATACCAAACGCGCGACCTGCTTGAGGCCATGCAATCGGACTGGAGCGGCTCGGGTGAAGAGGGCGTTTTACGCGTCGATGGCGGCATGAGCGCGAGTGATTGGGCGATGCAGTTTCTGGCCGATATCATCAATGCTCCCGTTGACCGCCCAGAAGTGGTTGAGACAACCGCTGTGGGGGTTGCATGGCTCGCTGGGATGCGTGCTGGGTTCTATCCGCAAAAGGACGAGTTTGCCGCCACATGGCGCCGTGACTGTCAGTTTACCCCCTCGATGGAAGAGGACACCCGCGCGCGCAAATACGCCGCGTGGAAGCGCGCTGTTGAAGCGACGATGGCTGTTTGAGGGGATTGGGGCCGCATTGAAACAAAAAGGGCCAGCCCGTGCGCTGCGCAGGCTGGCCCTTTTTCGTTGTATCAGAAACCTTTAGAGGAAGTCCTCGCGGCGCGGTGTGAAGCAATCCACAAGCGTGCCTGGCTCCAAGCAGACGCAGCCGTGCGTTTGGCCCGACGGGATCACAAAGCTGTCGCCCGGACCGAATTCCTGCTCTTTGTCGCCAAGCGTGAAGCGATAGCGTCCGCTTTCCACATATGTCGATTGCACATGGGGGTGATTATGCAGCGCGCCGACCGCGCCTTCCGCCTCAAAGCGGAAAGCCACGACCATGAGCTCCGGAGCTTCTGACAAGACCTGACGGGTTACGTTTTCGCCCATCGAAACAACTGGAAAGTCGCTCATTGTTGCGTTCCTTTTGTTGGCTTAGCTAAAGAGCATGCCGCCGTTGATGTCGATGTTTGTACCGGTCAGATAGGCCGAGTCATCGCATGCAAGGAACAGCACGAGGTTCGCTGTGTCTTCGGGCGAGCCCTGACGCTTGAGCGGCGCAGCAGCTTCAAGACCACGACGGCCAGCATCCGGTGTGTGGATGTTGTGGAAGTCGGTGTCGATCATGCCGGGGCAAAGCGCGTTCACGCGGATATCTGGGCCGAGCTCTTTGGCCAGACTACGAGTAAGCGTCATTACAGCGCCTTTGGATGTCGCGTAAGCGGCGGCACCTGGTCCACCACCGTCGCGGCCGGCCTGGCTTGCGAGGTTAACGATAGTACCTTTTTTCATGTGCGCAATCGTAGCTTTGGTCATCAGGAAGATGCTTGTGAGGTTCAGGTCCATCACAGCGTTCCAGTGATCAAGCGACATTTCAGAGATCGTCTTGCGCGAGATCAGGCCGCCTGCGTTGTTCACCAGAATATCGATGCCGCCGAATTCCTCGACGGTTTTGGAAACCAGCGCGTCAACGTCTTCTGGCTTGGTCAGGTCGCCCTGAAGTGCAAAGGCTTTGCCGCCGTTTGCGATGATTTCGGCAACGGCTTTGTCTGCGCCTTCGCTGCTGGCGAAATAGTTGATCGCAACATTCGCGCCTTCAGCAGCGAGTTTCAAAGCGGCACCCGCGCCAATATCGCGGCCACCACCTGTGACGATGGCTGTTTTCCCTTGGAGTTTCATTTGACTTCCTTCCTGTTCAATAGGTTTTCCGGCCCTACATGGCGCGGAGATTAAGTATTTGCCAGCTTTTTCAGAACAACTTTGAAAGTGTTCTCGTCGGCGTCGGAGAAATAGAGATCAGCGTCATAGCCCTGATCGTCCATAAAGTTGAAGATGCGTTTGGGCGCATCGAGGCGATAGGGCACCAGAAGCGTTGCGATCCGGTGGCGTGTGGCGGCGGGATAGCGCGCGGTCAGGAACGTGCTGACAGGCAGTCCTTCGTAATCGGCGGGGTCCACATCAGGGAAATCGGTTTCCTGTGTGATCTCGGGTTTTCCGGCTTCGGACCAGACAACTTGACCATAAAAACCAGCGCGTTCACCCGTGTTGCGGAACGAAGATTTGCCCAGCTCGAACGGGTTGTTCGCGTGCAGGAGCCAATCCACGGTGACAGGCGTTTCGGCATCGACCTTGTCGATAATCACGAAATAGCTGTTGCGCACAAAATAGATTTCGCGCTCCGCCAATGTCACCTCTGGAGAGAGGCTTTGATAGGCGGGGGTTGCATCGCCTTTGATAAAGATATGATCGTCATGCTCCTCCGCAGCCAGAATTTTGCCTGTGGCGCGCATGGCTTTGGATTTGTCTTTCTCGGCGTATTGGCCCTTGCCGTTGATGAGGATCGCGTTCTTGGAACGCGTTTGACGCCGCCAGTTGCGGTGCATCGACGAGTTAAAGGCAACGTAGTGGCCGGACTGGATCGCAAGATCTTCGCCATAGGCCGACATGCAGAAAGCGTTCTGGTCGCCGTGGCTGTGGCTGATCGAGCCGAATTGCGAGGATTTGAACACGAATTGGATGTGGTTGTCAGGATCCGCCATCGCGTGTTGTACGCCGACCCAGCCGATGCCTTTGAAATGGCGTAGGCCGTCTTCGGGCGGTGTCGCTTCGACGACTGGGAAATCGGTTTGAAACACCATCTCGTCAAAGTTGGTGTCCCACCAGCCCCAGTTGTAGAAGGCCATCTCTGTGCCTGGATTGAGGCGCAGGTTTTCTTCGCAATACCATTGGTAGGCGCCTTTGCCTGTAACGCCAGCGAACTGGCGCATGTTCAGGCCGGTCTTGATGCCGGGGAGGTCGCCTTGGGTGCTGTCATCGCCAAATGTACCGCGACGAGTGTTCGGCGCTTTGCAATAGAGCGGGAAATCGCCCGTGGCCTGAAGGAAGGGGCGTTGATAAAGGTCAATGCCCGTGTAGGATTTGAGCCGGTTCGCCGCGTCGATAAGATAGGCCATGCCCATCATCCAGTAATTCGTACCCTCGGCCCAGCCGCCGTCATTGTCTGCCCATGGCGAATAGACGGTGAACAGGAACTCAACGCAGTAGTGAAGCCATTCGCGCGCCTCGTCCTCTTCGTCATCGCCCAAGAGCGCGATACAGGCCGGAATAAGCGTGAGTGATACAGAGCGCACAGCGTGGCTGTCATAGGGGAAGAGGTGGATTTTTGCGTTGCTGATCGCATGTTCGGCAATGTCACGCGTGCGTTCGAGCAGGGCCGCGCGCACGGTTTGGCGCTCTTCTTCGGAAAGCACGTCATAGAGCCAGTCATAGCCCCATGCGAGCGCGTTCGTGACGCGGTAAGCCCATTCATCCGTATAAGCGCGCGACGTGACGCCCATCGGATCCCAAGATGCGACCTCGAGCAGCCATTCTTTGGCGCGTTCGGTTTGTTCGGCATTGCCGGTGACTTTACCGCCAATTGCGAGGTGGCGGATGGCGTACCACGCTTCTTGCAGGTCGATATAGGTTTGACGCCAGACAGGCGCGACGCGCTTGTGGTTCGGATAGCCTGCTGGCTCCTTCATCACTTCGCGGTCCATCCATGGCAGAACAGATTTTTCATAGAAGGTGGACCATGCGCAATGGTTGGAGTCTGCCTTGACCGCTTTCGTGAAATCCTTCAGGCGATCTGGCGTCATCCAGAGGCGCGGGTGTTCGCTGGTGACGTTCGCAAACCGTTCTTTGCGGTTGGGCAGGGGTGTTTCGGGCAGTCCTTCGGCAACTGTAAAGCTGCGGGTCGTGCTCCATGTCGTGGTCGGTGCGCCCTTGGCATCACACACTGCGTATGACCAGTAATGGGTGCCAGCGGCAAGCGGGGCGTCGGGCGTCAGGAAATTCAGAGGTACATTGGCGTAAACTTGCGTTGATTTGGCAGGGAACTCCGGATCGGTGGAGATACGTAGCACATAGTGCGCCTCATCTTCGATCACGGGAAGCCAAGTGAAACGCGGCGGGTTTTCGACGATATCTGTCGTTTCATCCGGCGCATATGCGATTGTGAGGCGGCCCGCTTTGGGTTCGTCGAGGGTTGGAAGCTTGGATGCGGGCATTGTAGGGCCTTATCTCTTGATATTGCAGAATAAAGAGGCGTGGCCAGCCGTTGCCGGCCACGCTGTTTTCACTGTCTGGATTACCCGTACTGACGGGCGTAAGCGGAGTTTAGAACTTCAATTACGTCCTCGTAGCCCATCTTGTTGAGCGTCGCGACGTAGTCATCCCATTCCGCGGTTATGTCGCCTGTACCAAGTACCCAAGCCTGCTGGCGCTCCAGCATATAGGTGCGCAGGGATGGCCAGTACTTGTCATAGACTTCCTGCTCTTCCTTGGTGAATGCCACACCGAGGAACTGGTCGGTCAAGATATCGTGCTGGTCATAAAGCTCGATACCTTTGCGGGCGGCCTCTGCCGTCCACTGCCACTCGTAGCGGTAGTCCTGCCAGTAGCCGCGCTGGATTTGCGATCCAACGGCCCACATCTGAGCGTTTACAGGCTCGCCTTTGTTCAGAACTTCGTCCTTATAGATCGGCTCGCCGTCGACCATGTCGTAAGTTTCACCTTCGATACCGAAGTTAGAAAGAAGACGACCTTCCTCGGTGAACCAGAAGTCGAAGTATTTGATTGTTTCGACAGGGTTCTCGTTCTGGTGGCTGATTGCCCAACCGTCAGGTTTGATCGGAATACGGCGGTGCTCTTCGAGGCGACGTCCGCTTGGGCTTTCTGGTGGCAGGAACGGGATGAAGTTGAAGCCTTCAACCTTGTCGGCCAGAGCAGCGTTATAGCCCGATGTAGAAGCAAACCAGTCGTGTGTGAAACCACCGAGGTCTTCGGACAGAAGATATTCACGTGCAGAGGATCCGCGCGTAAAGACTTCTGGGTCAATCAGACCTTCTTCGTACCATTTGGCGACCATTGCGAGACCATCACGATAAGCTTCTTGCGCATAAGGATGCTCAAGCTTGCCTTCGTCGTTCACAAGGAAATCGTGATATGTGTCGGAACCGGAGGAGCGACCGTCCCAGAGAACAACGAGGCGGATAACTTCTTCCCAATCGCGGAAGAAGGCCGGAACCTCGTCTTTCATACCGTTGCCGTTTGGATCCTGATCGCGGAAAGCAACAAGAACGTCATAAAGCTCGTCAACGGTGTTTGGCTGCTCAAGGCCGAGCTTGTCGAGCCAGTCCTGACGGATGAAGTACGCCCGACCGTATTTGCCGTCTGGAAGGTACGGGATGTAGTAGTAGTTGCCATCGTAAGCAGAGATCGCCTCTTTCAGGCCAGGGTGGCTATCCCAGAACGCCTTGATGTTTGGCGCGTGCTCTTCAACCAGATCGTTCAGCGGAACGAATGCGCCCTGTGGGCCAAATTCGTTAACCGGCTGTTTGATCAAGTGGCCGCCCACGATGTCTGGCATGTCGCCGGATGCAATCAGCAGGTTCATGGATTCGGCGGAGTCTTTTGTATTTTTGCCGAATGTCTGGTCAACAAGATGAATACCGGTCATCTCGCGCGCGGCTTCCTCTACGGGGTAGATCTGGCTTGCGTCACCACCAACGCCATAGCCCTGTGCGCGGGGCCAGTGCATGTGAATTGTCAGTTCCAGCGGTTCGTCAACGATCTTCAGGTGATCGTCGGCAAAAGCCGGTGCCGTGAGGGCCGTTGTGGCCAGCATGGCGAGGGGTAAAGACAGTTTTCGCATAAGTTCCTCCCTTTGGTGCGATAGTCGGTTTTGGTGTCCCGCGGGCCGGTTCAGCGGCCCGAGGGTATTTGTTTGGCGGTGCCGCCTATTCCTTCACTCCACCCAGCAAGATGCCCTTGCTGAAGTACTTCTGGAGGAAGGGGTAGATGAGCAAGATCGGGATGATCGAGCAGACGATGATCGCGGCGCTAACGGTTTCCACGGAGTAGGGCGCATTGATCAGCTCGGCACCAAAGCTCTCGTCGTCTGTGAGTTCGGTGATGACGTGGCGCAGGTAAACTTGCAGCGGGATCTTGTCTTCATCCTGCAAGAGCACCATTGCCCAGAAAAAGCCGTTCCAGCGCGAGACGATGCAAAAGAGCGAGACCGTTGCGATGGCAGGCTTGGAGAGCGGCATATAGACCTTCCACAAGACCTGAAACTCATTGGCGCCATCCATGCGCGCAGCTTCCTCGAAACTCTGCGGGATTCCTTCAAAGAAGTTGCGCAGCAGGATGATGTTAAAGCCGTTGACCGCGAAGCCGATGATGATACCGAAGTAGCTGTCGAGCAGGCCCAGATCACGCATGTTCAGGAAGAAGGGGATAAGCCCTGCGTTGAACCACATGGTAAAGGCCACCACGAGGTTCCAGAACCGACGCCCGAAGAGTTGCGGGCGCGACAGAGCGTATGCTCCCGGAATGATGAACGCGAGGCTCATCAAGGTTCCGCCGATCGTATAGATGAACGTGTTCTTGTAGCTGGTCCAGAACTGTGGCTCGATCAGCACCCGTTTGTAGGCTTCGATTGTGAAGTCTATCGGCGTCAGAACGATGTTCCCCGCTCGGGCCTCAAAGCCGCTGCTGAGCGACAGTGAGGTGATATAGATGAACGGGTACAACGTGGAGATCGCAAAGAGCGTGATCAGCACCATGTTGACGATAACGAAGAGCTTATCGCCGCGAGAGTAGAGGTTCATGTTTGCCATGGTCTTTTCCTCCTACCAGAGCGATGTGCGCGAATAGCGCTTCGAGATCGTGTTCGCGGTCATCACGAGGATGAAAGCAACCACAGCGTTAAAGAGACCAGCAGCAGCGGCAAAGTCGTACTGACCGCCCTGAAGACCCTGACGATAGATGAAGGTGTTCACCACATCGGCAGTCTCATAGGTCGCTGGCTGATAGAGCAGGATGATCATCTCGAACGAGATTTCGAGGATGTTACCAATGCGGATAATCAGCATGATGATGATGGTCGGAAGGATCGACGGAACCGTGATCTTCCACATCATTTGCCAGCGGCTTGCGCCATCCACCACAGCGGACTCATAGAGCGTCGGAGAGACACCAGCGATCGCAGCGAGATAGACGATCGACTGGAAGCCAGCCTCTTGCCAGATGCCCGTACCGATAAAGATCGGGCGGAACCATTCAGGCTTTGTCAGGAAGTAGATCGGCTCTATACCAAACCAGCCAATGATCGTGTTGACGATCCCCGCCGACGGCGAGAAGGCCGTCATCACAATCCCTGCGATAATCACCGAAGAGATGAAGTGTGGCAGGTAAACGATTGTTTGGGCTGACTTTTTGAAGGTCTGGTTCAACACTTCGTTGAACATCAGCGCCAGCAGGATCGGAACAGGGAACCCGAACAAAAGCCCATAGGCACTCATGATGATCGTATTGCGCAGCGCGCGCAGGAACTGGTCGTTTTCAAAGAGCGTGTGGAAATGCTCCAACCCGACCCAAGGGCTTCCGGCAATGCCGCGGAATACAGAGTAATCCTTGAAGGCGATCTGTAGCCCGTACATCGGCTTATAAAGGAAGACCATCAACCAGATGATTGTGGGCAACAGCAACGCATAGAGCTGCCACTCCCGCTTGAGGTGGTCTCCCACCTTCTGGATGCGTGTGCGTTTGCGGCGACGTTGGGATTCAGTGGCATCAAAGACCAATTGCTCGGTCGTTGGGCCTGAGAAATTGGGATCGTTTGTCATTGCTCCAACACCTGTCCGGGCAGGGCCTGTCCGGTTGCCTTGTCAAAGACACGGATCAGGTGCGGTTCGATGTTGAAACCAGAGATGCCGTCAAGAATATCCATCTGTCCGACAGTCTCGGTCCGAATGACAAATGGTGCGCCCTGAAGGCTGGCGTGAATGAGCGCCTCGGACCCAAGCGTTTCGATCAGATCCACATCAACGGGCACGTTGCCACCTTCGTCTTTCGCGGCAACGGTGACGAATTCGGGGCGGATGCCAAGGATAACCTCGGTGCCCACGGCGTTTTCCAGCGACGGTAGCTTGGCGAGCTGAAGGCGGTTGCCGTCAAACTCGGCGATTGGCCCGGTTTCACCAGCGACGATCTTTGCATCCACCATGTTCATGGGGGGAGAGCCGAGGAAGCCCGCAACAAAGGTATTTGCAGGGTTCAGGAACAGGTCCATCGGCGTCCCGACCTGCTCGATACGGCCGTCATGCATAACAACGATACGGTCAGCGAGCGTCATGGCCTCGACCTGATCATGCGTCACATAGATCGACGTCACGCCAAGACGCTTGTGGAGGCGCTTGATTTCGGCGCGCATCTGCGTGCGCAGCTTGGCATCGAGGTTGGAGAGGGGTTCGTCAAAAAGGAACACTTTAGGCTGGCGCACAATGGCGCGCCCCATGGCCACACGCTGGCGTTGTCCACCGGACAAATCAGCAGGGCGGCGTTCCAGATATTCGGTCAGGCCGAGGATGCCGCCAACTTCTTTGACTTGGCTTTCAATCTCGGCTTTTGGGGTTCTGCGGATACGCAGACCGAAGGCAATATTATCCGCAACATTCAGGTGGGGATAGAGCGCGTAGTTCTGGAATACCATCGCCACGTCGCGGTCTTTTGGTGCAACTTGGTTAACGTATCTTCCATCGATAGAGAGGTCGCCGTCGGTGATCTCTTCCAGGCCGGCGATCATGCGCAATGTCGTCGATTTTCCGCATCCGGACGGGCCGACAAGGACAACAAATTCCTTCTCTTGCACTTCCAGATCAATTCCATGCACGACCTCTAGTTGGCCGTAAGCCTTGGTAATGCCATTCAAGCTAACGCCAGACATAGCTCCTCCTCTTGATGCGCCAAATCGAGGCGCTCCCCCAGCGGTCGATTCGCCGCCAACTCAATTCTGGTATACTAGTAAAAGTTCTGGTATACTAGTAAAAATTGTTATAGCTTGTTTAATGAGTTAATGCTGCTATCTAGTGGTCCTGCTAAGATTAGTGGCAAGAATTGAGAGGAGAAACTGCAGATGGTCCAAGCGAGTCCAAGAAGCGAGAGACGGACGAGTGTCGACGAGGTTTTCGAGTTTCTGCAGGAAGAGATATCTTCAATGCGGCTCAGACCCGGCGACAAGATTTCCGAGGCAGATGTTGCGAACCGCTTTGGCGTTTCACGCCAGCCCGTACGCGATGCGTTTAGCCGCCTTGCCAACCTTGATCTGCTTTTGATCCGTCCGCAGCGCGCAACCGAAGTCAAACGCTTCTCTATGCGTGAAATCGAAAAATCCCGCTTTGTGCGGACTGCCGTTGAGAAAGAAGCCTTGCGTCGTGCTTCAGAATTTTGCGACGAGGTCGGCGCTGCGCAATTGGACGCGGAGCTTGCTCAACAGAAGGTTGCTCTGAAGAAGCAAGACCTCGAAGAGTTTGGCCGCTTGGATTACGCTTTCCACCAAACGCTTTGCAAGATTGCCAAGGCGGAATTTGCATTCGATGTTATTATGGCCGAGAAATCCAAGGTTGATCGTCTTTGCATGTTGAGCCTCGCGAAAGCTGACCGGATGGTAGATCTCGTTGAGGATCACACCGAAATCGCGGAGGCCGTCAAAAACCATGATGCAGATAGCGCGCTTGCCGCTGCGCAAAAGCACCTGAGCCGCCTCGATAAAACGATTGAGCGTATCACGGAAACAAATGCGCATTACTTCGAGCCGGAACTTGTATGAGGCTCTTCTTTAGCATCGATCTGAAAGGCGCCGGACCTCTCGCTCAATGACGTCTACGCCAGCGACCCCGAATACTGCGCCCAATGGGCCGACCGCCCGAAATGTCATGCGGCTTGCATGGCCGATGGCCCTCAAGGCGATCATCCTCCACGGAACAGTTGTTATTGACGCCTATCTCGTGTCCGCGCTTGGGGAAACCTCGCTCGCGGCCATGGGGCTTGCTGCTGCGATTGCCGGCTTCGTGCTTGGCTCCATCCTTGCTTTTTCCAACGCCATGCAAATCCGCACCGCGCAGGCATTCGGAACATCCGATCCTGTGTTTCTCAAGTCGACACTTGCTTCCGGCATGGCCGTAAGTGTCGCCGTCGGTGCGTTTGGCCTGCTGGTGATTTCGATTTTTGGCGGTCCTATCATTGGTGTGATGGCGCCCTCCGCCGAAGTGGGAGCGCTGGCAAAGGATTACCTGTCGATATTCTCGCTTGTTATTTTGGGCGAGGCAGTTGGTCAGTGTCTCTCTAGCTATTTCAACGGATGTGGTCGCACCAAGCTGCCGCTCTATAGTTTCTGCCTGTCTTTGCCCGTCAACGTCGCAAGCAGCATCGTCCTGATCCACGGGTATTTCGGGCTTCCGGCTTACGGCGTAAAGGGCGCGGCGATGGGAAGCGCGATTGCTGTTTGCTTGCAAGTTGGCTTCCTGATCTGGCGGCTCATCGTCCTTGATGGCCACCTTCGTCATGTGAAGGGTTGGAGGCAGGTTACCTTTTTTCCGACGCTCAAGCGCCATCTGGCTTTTGCTCTGCCGATTGCGGCCACGTTCTTTAGTGCCACCTTCGCATCTCATGTCTGTACGTTGATCTATGCCAAGATGAGCCTGAACGAATTCGCGGCCATGACGATCATCGCGCCGTGGATCATGGTTGCAGGAACAATCGGGATGCAATGGGCGCAGGCGACAGGAATTATCGTGGCGCAGCTCCTTGGGCAGGAAAGTTCTGAAGCTGTGCTTGACCGGTTCCTGAGTAGCGCGTGGCGCGGTGCGTTCGTTGCGGCAACCTGTGTTGCGAGCATTTACGGCATCGTCTGTTTGTCGGCGAGCCATCTCTATGGCGATCTAAGCGAAGAGACCCGTGCGGTGCTGCTTGGCTTCTTGCCGATCCTGCTGGTGCTTCCGTTTCCGAAAGGGTCCAACGCGATTTGCGGCAACACGCTACGGGCAAGTGGCGACACAATCTATGTGATGCATATTTTCATTTGGTCACAATGGCTTGTGCGAGTTCCGGCTACGGCTCTTGCTGTCTTGTATTTTCAGGTTCCGGCCTTTTGGGTCTTGGCAATTCTGTTGCTTGAAGAGTTCGTCAAGTTCCCGGCGTTTCACCGCCGGCTCTTTCGCGGTGACTGGAAACGCGCGACACTGGTGGAATAACCAGAGCGCCGCGCGTTTGAAATAATTCGGCAATCATGAGGTGGGGAAGGCGACGCGCCGGCCCACTAGCGCGCGCTTGCCACGCTCATGATTGCCTTTGAAGAGAGCAGGGCGGCGGCGATGTGCCACCTGCCATGCTCTCAACCTCAGTAGTTCCACATTGTTCCGTCCTGAAGGCGCACAACAGGGTGGCTTCCGGGCTGGTATTCATATCGTGCGGCTTCGGTCTCGTCGAAATCTACGCCCAAGCCAGGTGCGTCGCTGACAAACACCATGCCGTCTTCCATCCGGTGTTCGGAGGGGAAGAGGGCGTCACATTCAGGCGTTCCAAGTACGAGGTACTCTTGCACCCCGAAGTTCGGTGCCCATGCGTTTACGTGGTGCTGTGCGGCCATCGAGATCGGAGAATGGCTCGGCGCGCCGTGGAAACCCGTGCGCACGTGGTGAAGCCCAGCAAGATCAACGATCCGACGCAGAGGGGTGATGCCCCCAACATAAGTTGCCGCGACACGGATAAAGTCGATCAGCTCGTTTTCGATCAGCTTGTTACAATCAAAAACAGAGTTGAAAACCTCGCCAATGGCCACAGGCGTTGTGGAGTGCTGGCGGATAAGCTTCAAAGCGTCTTGGTCTTCGGCAGGCGTTGGGTCTTCCATCCAGAAAAGGTTGACCGGCTCCACCGCTTTGGCAAATGCTGCCGCTTCACGTGGCAGGAGGCGGTGATGCACATCATGCAAGATATGCAAATCCGGCCCGAAGCGCGCACGGATTTCCGCCAAGGCATCCGGCATAAACCGCATGTATTTCTCGGTGTCCCAAATCTCTAGATTCGGGCGTATGCCGCTGTAATCTGTGATATAATTCTTAGTGTCGCCCTTCTTCTCGGGAACGGCATAGCTTGCGGTCGGCATGCCCGGAATGCCGCATTGTACGCGCACGGCCTTATAGCCATCCTCGACATAATGGGCGATGGACTCCATCAAGTCTTCAAGATCGGATCCGGTGGCGTGGGCATAGACCATCGCGCCTTCGCGGCTCTTGCCGCCGAGCAGTTGATAGACCGGCATTCCCGCCAGTTTGCCTTTAATATCCCAAAGCGCCATATCGATCGCGCCATAGGCCGCCATGGCAATTGGGCCGCGGCGGAAATAAGCGCCGCGATAGAAAAACTGCCAGATATCTTCGATATTCCGCGGGTCTTTTCCAAGCAGATTCGGAATGAGGTAATTCTCAAGATAATGCGCAGGAAGTGTCTCGCGGTTGTTCAGGGTCGCGTCCCCGATTCCGTACACGCCCTGATCCGTTTCGATCTTGAGTGTGACATAGTTCTTTTTCGGGCCGCCGACAAAGACCTTGGCTTTGGTGATTTTCATGCTGCATCTCCTCCTTTGCAACGTTTGGTCCGGCTCAACTCAGCGCAGGGCGCTTGGAGCGGTCCATGGATCGTCGTTGCGGATTTGGTCGATGATCTGCTGATACTGGCTGCCTTCCGCAAAGGTCGGATAGGGCTGGACGGGTTCACCTTGGATATCCTTGATGAAATCCTGTGCCAAAATGTGCCAGCAGAGTTCGGTCTCGCCGGATACATCGGGCATTGCCGCTTCGATGTCCGCGGGGAGGGGGAGCGCTTCCCAATCCTTGTTCTCACCGTAATAGTAGAGCTGCCCGCTGCCGTAATGTCCCTTGAGGTAGATCGCGCCTTTAGTGCCGTAGAATACGATGTGATCTTCGTTGAAGCGCGGCACAAGCCCGCCATGCTTGAACAACACGGAAACGGGTTTCTTTGCCAGCTCGCTTTCGATCTGTCCCATGACGGTATAGGACCATTCAACGTTGCTCTCGCCCCACTCGAGCGTCGGGTCATCAAGGTTCTCCGGGATGAAATTCCGGCGTGTCGCGAAATTATGTACCCCTTTGACAATTGGAGCTTTTCCAAGGTCGTCGCGTACCTCTCCGGCAAGGCCAAGGATGTTTTCGCCGACTATCGAGGTCACGATCGAGAGTGTATGGGTGAAGTTGTTATTCAGCCGCCCGCCGCCATCTTCGGCGCGGTGGGACCAGCCAAAGGGAATGTCGCGTTCAAGGTTGAAATGCGAAATGCACTCAATCTCGGTTGGCTCGCCAATTGCGCCTTCAGCGACGAGGCGCTTTGCATGTAGAACGCTTGGTGTATAGCGGAAGCTCGCGGCGTAGGCGGTCTTGACGCCTTTCTTCTCTGCGAGAACGGCCAATTCAACGGCCGTTGCGCCTGTGGTGGTCATTGGCTTGTCGCAGAAAACATGACAGCCCGCAGCGATGGCCTGTTTGATCGGGTCATAGTGAGCACCGCCAGGGGTCGCGATAGACACGACATCGGGGCGGCACGCTTCCAATGCAGCGGCCCAGTCTGTTCCGGCGTAGGGAATCGCTAGTTTCGCGGCAACGTCTTTGACGACTTCAGGCGTACGTCCGACGATGCCAACAATTTCGGCACCTGCGGCGCGAAACGCCTCTGCGTGACCTTCTCCCGCGAATCCCGTTCCGTGGACCAGTACTTTAAGCCTTTTGCTCATGATATTCCCGTCTTCGGTTTTTAATTGTTGACTAGTATACTACTTTGGGTATGAATTGCCGTCAATCAATATGCTGAACGAAAGAAATAGAAATTTTGAAAGGACGCGCGATCGAATTTCGCAAGCAAACAAGACAGTTTTTTGGTTTTTTGAGCCAAGGAAAGTCTTGACACATCTTGTATACAAGTTAGTGTTGCGTCTACTGACTAGTCGACAGTACGCTGCGAGCCAAGAAGGGGACGGTTCAGAGGAGGCGATGTCGATGGCCATGTGGAGGGGAATTCGAGCAAAAAATTCGGCAGGCCAGAAATGGATGCCCAAACAGAATTCAGGTCCGATTGTCTCGTAATCGACCGGAATACCCAAACACTGAAATTACCAATCAATACCTAGGGAGGAATTATGAAACATACACTAAACGCAACATTCGTTGGTGCAATCACGGCAGTTGCTGTGCTCGGTGGCGCGGCGCAAGCTGCTGACTGGCGCGGCTGGAACATTCATGCAGACGGCTACCCGAACACAGTCGCCATGGATAAATTTGCCGAGTTGCTCGAAGAGAAAACCGGCGGCGAAATCAAGCTCCAGATGTTCCACGGCGGCACATTGGGCAGCCAGCCTGACGCGATTGAGCAGGTTCGCCTTGGCGGTCTGGAAATCGGCAACTTCAACCTTGGCCCAATCGGCCCGATTGCTGCTGAAGCAAACGTTGTTTCCCTGCCGTTTATCTTTAAAGACGTGCCACATATGTTCCGCGTTCTGAACGGTGAGGGCGGCGCGAAAATTGCTGAAGGTATGGCCGCAAAAGGTCTTGTACCTCTGGCATGGTACGACGCTGGTGCGCGTTCGTTCTATAACGGCGAAAAAGCGATCAACGCCCCTGCGGACGTTGAAGGCATGAAGGTTCGCGTTATGAACAACGACCTTTATTCCGGCATGATCGCCGAGCTTGGCGGTAACCCGTCGCCAATGGCATTCTCCGAAGTATATCAGTCTCTTAAGACTGGTGTTGTAGATGGCGCTGAGAACAACTGGCCATCCTACGAGTCCACAGGTCACTTCGAAGTTGCTGGCTACTACTCGCTGAGCCAACACCTGATCATTCCTGAGTGTCTCTGCATCAATACTGATGTTTACAACGGCCTGTCTGACGACATGAAAGCCGCTGTGAAAGAAGCCGCAATGGAATCTGCTGCGCTTCAGCAAGAGCTTTGGGCCGCACGTGAAGCATCCAGCCGTGAAAAGGTTGAGGCTGCTGGCGTTATGACCAACGAAATCGCCGACAAAACTCCATTCCAGGAAGCAATGGCGCCGGTTTACGAAGGTTACCTTGAAGCAAACCCGGATCTCCGTCCGCTGGTTGAGTTGATCCAGGCTACCGAATAATCGGCCGGACCTAAATACATGCCCCTGCGAAGAAATTCGCGGGGGCATTTTTGTAATAGGGTATGCGCATGACTGAACACGAGGCTCCAGAGGCCGCTTCTGATTTTATGACCCCAATCGACAAGGTTTTGGACGGGATCGCTTTGCTTTGCCGTGTCATCACCGGAGTTTCGATTGTTGTACTTACCGTGATTTTCGGCTGGCTTGTTTTTGGCCGCTACGTGCTGAACGCCACGCCCACTTGGGTAGAGCAGGCTGCTCTGCTTCTGGTGATGGTAATCACCTTTCTCGGGGCTGCTGTTGGCGTTCACGAGCACACGCATCTGTCGGTTGCGGCTTTCCGTACCGCTGCTCCGCGCTGGCTTCGAATGATCTTTGTCGTCTGTAGCGACATCGGTATGTTGGTCTTTGGACTGTTGATGTTGATCTACGGTGCAAAACTCACTGCATTCAAATGGGGCTCGATGATTCCACTCATTGACCTTCCCGAAGGGTTACGTTCGCTTCCGCTTACCATTGGTGGTGGTCTCATAATGCTATTCTCGCTCGCTCATCTGGTGCGTATCGTACTGGGTCGTGATCTGCGCAGCGACACAATTCAATAAGGGTCCGCAAAAATGGGGCTTCTCCTACTTCTTGGTTTATTCGCGTTCTGCGTGGTATTTGGCGTACCTGTAGCCTTTGCGCTTGGCATCTCCGCCGTTGCGGCCTTTGCCTTCGAGGGCTTGCCGATCATGATCGGTTTCCAGCGCATCATCTCGGGGATCAACGTGTTTTCGCTTATGGCGATCCCGTTCTTCATCTTCGCAGGGGAGCTGATGTTCCATGGCGGTATCGCCATGCGACTTGTCAAATTCGCCTCTGCTGCGGTTGGCGCGGTGCGTGGCGGTTTGGGCATCGTCAACGTGTTCTCTTCGATGCTGTTCGGCGGTATTTCCGGCTCTGCGGTGGCGGATATTTCCGCGCTTGGTTCGATCCTCGTCCCTGTGATGAAGGAAAAAGGCTATGACGCGGACTATGCCGTTAACGTCACGGTTACATCCTCGATCGCGGGCATCATCATTCCGCCGAGTCACAATATGATCATTTACGCCATCGCCGCCGGCGGGGGCATTTCGATCTCCAAACTGTTCCTCGCGGGCGTTGTTCCCGGCATTCTGATGTGCCTCTGTCTGGCGTTTGCGGCTTATGTGGTTGCTGTGCGTCGCGGTTATAGATCAGAGCGGTTCCCTGGCTGGAATGCTCTGCTCCTCAGCTTTATGGGCGCTATTCCGGGTTTGCTGACAGCGGTTATCATTGTGGGCGGGGTGCTTTCGGGCGTCTTTACAGTGACTGAGTCAGGTGCGTTTGGCGCGATTTATGCCTTTATCGTTACGCTCTTGGTTTACCGCAGCCTCACTTGGGAAAACTTCAAGATCGCTGTGCGTTCCTCGGTGCGGACGACGTCGATGGTCATGATCCTGATCGCATGTGCGGGCGCCTTTGCCTACATGCTGACGTTCTATCGTGTGCCTGACAAAACGGTGACTCTGCTGACAACACTCACAGACAACCCGATCCTGATCCTTCTGATGATCAACGCAGCGTTGCTGATCCTTGGCATGATTATGGACATGGCCGCACTCATCCTGATCTGTACACCGATCTTCCTTCCGGTGGCCACGAGCCTTGGTGTTGATCCGTACCAGTTCGGCATGATCCTCTTGGTGAACCTTGGCCTTGGTCTCTGCACGCCGCCTGTGGGGTCTTGTCTCTTTGTCGGCTGTGCGGTCGGGAAGCTGCCCATGGAAAAAGCGGTGCGGACAATCTGGCCGTTCTATCTGGCGATCTTCGTGGCGCTGATGCTGATCACTTTCGTACCGGCAATCTCGCTCACACTGCCTGGTTTGCTTGATCCATAGAATTCGCCACCAGACACAATTCAAAAGCAGGCCCAACGGCCTGCTTTTTTCGTTCGGCCTCTTCCTTTATGCTGTCTGTTCGGTCTATGAGCACCGAAACCCTTAGAGATCGCATTCTGGATAAGAGCACCCCGTGACCAAGACAGATTCCATATCGGCCCCACGCGCAGCAAAGCTATCGGTTGCCCCCATGATGGATTGGACCGATCGGCACTGCCGCTACCTGCATCGGCTGCTGAGCAAGCGCACGCTGCTCTATACAGAGATGGTGACGTCGCCTGCGATTGTGCGGGGTGGGGCGGTGCATCTGTTGGACTACAATCCCGAGGAACATCCGGTTGCCTTGCAGCTTGGCGGCTCTGACCCCGCCGAATTGGCAGAAGCCTGCAAGATCGCCGCTGACTTGGGATATGACGAGATTAACCTTAATGTCGGCTGCCCAAGCGACCGTGTGCAATCGGGTGCTTTCGGAGCGGTTTTGATGGAAAACATACCGCTGGTGGCAGAATGCGTGGCCGCGATGCGCGCCGCGAGCGATGTTGAAGTGACGGTGAAATGCCGTATTGGCGTTGATGACCAAGCGCCCGAAGAGGTTCTGCCAGAGTTTATCGCCCGCGTGGCCGCAGCAGGGGCAGGGCGCTTTCAAATCCATGCGCGCAAAGCGTGGCTTCAGGGGCTCTCGCCCAAAGAAAACCGCGACATCCCGCCGCTTGATTATGATCTTGTGCTTGAGATGAAGGGATTGTTCCCTGCGCTGCACCTGTCGGTCAATGGCGGCATCACAACGCTAGATCAGGCCGAAGAGTTCCTTGAGCGCGGCATGGATGGCGTGATGATCGGGCGCGCAGCATATCACAGCCCTGCCGATGTACTTTGTGCCGCTGACCGACGGATTTTCGGTACTGACGGGCCAGACAGTGACCCTGTCGAAGTTGTTCACCAGATGGTGCCCTATATCGAACGCCACATCGCAAATGGCGGGCGCCTCCATCAGGTGACGCGCCATATGCTTGGGCTGTTTACGGGTCGTCCAGGTGCGCGGGGCTGGCGGCGTGTCCTGTCCGAAGGCGCAAGCCGTGAGGGCGCAGGGCCGGAATTGCTGCTCGAAGCCCTTGACCGCGTGACCGGAGGCGATATTGGTGTGGAGCAAGCCAGTTAGCCCCCAGTCTAAGGACACTCCATGACCGACCTGATGCAGTACCTGCCAATTCTTCTTTTGCTTTTGGTGATTGGCGGGTTTGCCGGCGTGATGGCAGGGCTTTTGGGCGTTGGCGGCGGAATTATCCTTGTGCCTGCGTTTTTCTATGTATTCAGCGCGCTTGGGTACGGCGGCGATCAATTGATGCAGGTGTGTCTGGCGACCTCACTTGCCACCATCATCGTGACCTCCATGCGTTCAGTGAACAGCCATAACAAGAAAGGCGCAGTCGAGTGGCCCATCCTGAAGGGCTGGGCGCTTGGGATCGCCATTGGTGCGGTGATCGGGATGCTGACCGTTAGCTCGCTTCGCTCTGCGACGCTTCAGGGCATCTTCGGTGTTCTTGGAATTTTCATCGGGCTCTACATGGCGTTTGGCAAATCTGATTGGCGCATTGGCGAGGCCATGCCAACCGGCATCAAGAAAGCAGTGATCTCGCCATTTATCGGGTTTCTGAGCGTGCTGATGGGCATCGGCGGCGGGAGCTTTGGCGTACCTCTGATGAGCTTGCACGGTGTGCCGATCCATCGCGCAGTGGCCACGGCGGCGGGCTTTGGGGTGATTATTGCGCTGCCTTCGGTTGTCGGGTTCTTTTTTGTTGATGTTGCCGCCGACAGTGCGCCGCCCTTTACCCTTGGCGCGGTGAATATTCCCGCGTTTCTCGTGGTGATTTCCATGACAATGCTGACCGCGCCACTGGGTGCAAAGCTGGCGCATCAACTTAATGCCAAGGCGCTCAAGCGGATATTCGCGGTTTTCCTGATTGTGGTTGCGCTGAATATGCTGCGCAAAGCGGTTGGCCTCTAGGGCTTTTCGCGGCGCAAACGCCCTGCGCGGCCACCACGGCGCTGCTTTAGTAATGGCGCGCGCGAGGGAAGGTCATCCAGCACGTCTTGACGCTCCTCGGCTGTCATTTTGCCCCAGCTGGCAATCTCGTCCATGCTGCGCAAACAGCCGGTGCACAGCCGCGCCGCAGGGTGGATAACGCAAATATTCACACAGGGAGACTGCGGCTCTTCGCGTTTCCAGATGGGGGGCTTTTCTTGGGTCATGCGCGTTTGATGTGCTGCATCCGATCAAGCACACCCTGCAGGATGAAGCCCGCGGCCACGTGGTCGATCACCTCGCTGCGCTTGGCGCGGGAAGTGTCTGCCAACAGAAGCGCGCGTTCGGCGGCAACGGTCGAGAGGCGCTCGTCCCAATAGGTTAGGGGCAGATCGGTCACGCCCTGAAGGTTGCGAGCAAAGGCGCGGGTTTTCTGGCAGCGTGGCCCTTCGGACCCGTCCATATTGCGCGGCAACCCAAGCACGATCCCCTTGACCTCACGCTTTTCAAGCAGGGCCATGAGCGCGGCTGCATCCACGCCGAATTTCTTGCGCCGGATGGTTTCAAGCGGCGTCGCCACAGACCAAAGCCGATCCGAAACCGCGACGCCGATGGTCTTGTCGCCAAGGTCCAGCCCCGCAATGGGGGCCATTGACGGCAGGGCTGCCGCGAACTCGGAGATGTCATCAAGGATCATTGATCAAGCCTCGCGCGGCGTTCTGCATCGGCCAAAATATCCAGTGCGGCTTGATCGCCCGAAAATTCCGCGCGCGCATTGGCCAGTGTTTCGCGGGCCAGCGCCTCGTCGCCCAAGACGGTCTGGGATATGATCAACTGTGCATAGTCCTCTGCGGTCCCGCCCTCTTCGTCGATGCGGGTTGTCAGGCGGTCTACCATGTCGCGGATCATCGCATTGCGGTCGTCCTCATTCATGGCCTGTGCGGCTTCGATGGCGGCTTGATCCGGCCCGTTTGCTGTCATCTCGGCATCGGCCGCTGCTGAGTCATAGCGCTCGCCTGCCAGAAACGCCACTTCGGGAAGCTGCTGCACAACCGCATCATACCATGGCATCTGTGGATCGGCCGTATGGGGCAGGGGTTTCCAGAAGTCATACGCAAGGTCAGGGCGGCCCGTTTGGGCGAGCATCAGGCCATAGTAATACCGTGCAGTCGGGACGTTTTCATTGCGGCGCAGCACTTCGGCAAAAATCGCTTCGGCCTCGGGGGAAATATATCCCTCTGCGCCGTACACCATGATCTCCGCCAGCAGCAGAAGGTCATCAACCGTTGCGTCTTCGGGGCCTGCAATCGCAACCACCCTGGACTGTGCCTCACGTGCGGCCACAAAATTGCCGATGCGGGCCTCGTTCTTGGCCAATAGGCGGTGCCCAACAGGATCGTTAGGGCGTGTTTCAAGCGTATCGCGCAGCGCTTGGATCAGGTCGAGGTCTTCTTGCGGGATATTGGCTGCGTGTTCAGGGGCGTCTGATTCCGCCTCAAGCTGGGTTGGGCGGGTTTCATAGCGTTCTTGGGCGGCCAATTTGCGCTCGGTCAGGGGCTGGTCGGGCATGCCAGCAGCGCCAAGTTGGTGATAGAGCGCGGCTCCGCCACCAAACACAACAAGCGCCACAACCGCCGCCAGAGCAATCGCTGCGCTTTTGGGCGCGTTGCTCGGCTCTGTTTCAGAGTTTTGATCGCTTTTCTTATCTGCTTCAAGCAAACGGCGCGAAATTTCCAGCCTCAGGCGCTCTGCCTCGGCTTCGCTAATAACACCGCGGGCCTTGTCGCGCTCAAGCTCGTCAAGCTGCGCACGATACACATCCACATCTCGCGCCTGATCCGCTCGCAAATCCTTGCGAAACAGAACTGCCCAAATCAACGCCACCACAATGGCGCCAAGGCCTGCAATCAATAGATAAAACCACATGGGCTGCTCCTTTTGTTGCATCTCCTTTACCCTGTCTGGGCGGCGTGCAAAAGGCTCAAGTGGTCGCAAGCCTGCGGCAAACAGGAGCAATGTCGCAGATGTGATGAAAACTGTCGTTCATCGTGTGACTATGGCTTGGCAAACGCGACAGAAATGGCAAAGATAGCAGCGAATTGCTGGCTTTGGGGGAGCGATTTGTGTGGCCATTGGAATTGGTAAGCCGCGATTTGCTGTTGTGACGCGGCGAGGTTTGCCATTGCAAGTGCCGCGTATCTGAACCACCCTGAACACAGTCGCCTGTTGGAACTCCTAGCGGAAGAGCCTGAAATGAAACGATATTCTGCCTTTGCCATCGCCCGAGAGGCGTTCCGGTATCACACAGGATGGGAGCGCGCATGGCGCAGCCCAGAGCCAAAATCGCGTTATGACGTTGTGATTGTCGGTGCGGGCGGGCACGGGTTGGCAACGGCGTATTACCTTGGCAAGAATTTCGGCATCACCAATGTGGCCGTGCTTGAAAAAGGCTGGCTTGGCGGCGGCAACACAGGCCGCAACACGACGATTATTCGAAGCAATTACCTTCAGGACCCATCTGCGGCGATCTATGAAAAAGCGCGTGGTCTGTATGAGACCCTCAGTCAGGATCTCAACATGAACGTTATGTTCAGCCCGCGCGGTGTTTTGATGTTGGCGCAAACCGAGCACGAAGTCCGCGGCTATAAACGTACCGCACAGGCCAATGCCTACCAAGGGGTTGATACCGAGTTTGTTTCGCCCGAACGGGTACAGGAACTTTGCCCGATCCTTGATATTGGCGGGCCGCGCTATCCTGTGCTTGGTGCGCTCTGGCAACCGCGGGGCGGCACCGCGCGTCATGATGCCGTGGCGTGGGGCTATGCGCGGGCCTGTTCAGATATGGGGATGGATATCATCCAGAAATGCGAAGTTACCGGCATCACCCAATCCGGCGGCAAGGTGACAGGTGTTCAAACCACGCGCGGCGATATCGCCTGTGGCAAGCTCGGGATTGTGGTTGCAGGGCATTCAGGGCAGCTTGCCGAAATGGCCGGTTTCCGCCTTCCGATCGAAAGCGTCGCCCTACAGGCGATGGTGAGTGAGCCGATCAAGCCCTGCATGGATGTGGTCGTTATGGCGAACTCTGTGCATGGCTACATGAGTCAATCCGACAAGGGCGAGATGGTGATCGGCGGAGGCACCGACATTTACAACAACTATACCCAACGCGGCTCCTTCAATCACATCGAAGAAACCGTGCGGTCTTTGATCGAGATATTCCCTATTGTCTCGCGGCTTAAGATGTTGCGGCAGTGGGGCGGGATTGTGGACATGACGGGCGACCGCTCCCCGATCATCTCGCCCACACCGCTTGGCGGCTGTTTCATCAACTGCGGCTGGGGCACTGGCGGGTTCAAGGCTATTCCTGGCTCGGGCTGGGCTATGGCGGATATGATCGCCCGTGACGCGCCGGGCCCACTTGCTGCTGCGTTCAGCCTCGACCGTTTTGCCGAAGGCCGTTTCATCGACGAAAGCGTCGCAGCGGGGGTCGCGCACTGATGTTTACCCTTTCTGAATTCCGCCCAACCTTTAATGGTCCGACCGTAACCGATTGCGAGGCCCTCCCATGCTGATCCTTCATTGTCCTTATTGCGATCTTAACGCTGATGAAACCGAGCTGGCTGGCGGCGGAGAGGCGCATATCAAGCGTCCTGGAATGGATGCGGATGATACCGCGTTCGAAACCTATCTTTTCTCTCGCAAGAACCCGCGCGGGCCGCATTTCGAGCGGTGGCGGCATGCAAACGGCTGCGGCAAGTGGTTTCACGCGGCCCGCTGCACGCAAACGCTTGAGGTGTTCGGCACATATCCGGCGCAAACCCTTGAGCCGCCTGCGGACATCATCGCCAAAATCCGCAAACGTCACCCCGATTGGCAATCGGACACCGAAGTTAAGGTGGCGTCATGAGCAACCGTTACACACAAGGCCGCCTGACCAACCCCGAAGCGCCGCTTGCGTTCCGTTTCAACGGGCAGAGCTTTACGGGCCTTGCAGGAGATACGCTGGCCTCCGCGCTGCTTGCCAACGGGCAATCGCTGATGGGGCGGAGTTTTAAGTATCACCGCCCGCGCGGACCTGTTGCCTCCGGTGCAGAAGAGCCGAATGCGCTCGTTGCTCTTGGTGAGGGGCCCTATATGGAGCCCAACCAGCGCGCCACGACAACCGAGCTCTATGGCGGGCTATCCGCGCGCAGCCAGAACCATTGGCCGAGCCTTGAGTTCGACGTGGGTGAGATTAACTCGCATCTCTCACGGTTCCTGCCGGCGGGGTTCTATTACAAAACCTTCCTCGCGCCGCGTGCCGCGTGGAAACACCTATTCGAGCCGATCATCCGTAAATCCGCCGGGCTTGGCCCCGCGCCCAAAGACCGTGACCCAGACCGTTACGAGCATTTCTACGCTTTTGCGGATGTCGTTGTTGTTGGTGGGGGCATCGCGGGGCTTCAAGCTGCGCTTGCCGCAGGGCAGGCGGGGGCGAAAGTCTTGCTGCTGGAGCAAACGGCCCATTGGGGTGGTCGTGCGCCAGTTGATGGCGAGGAGATCGCGGGCAAACCTGCAGACGCGTGGATTGAAGAAACCGTTAAAACACTGGAAGACCTAGACAATGTCACCCTGCGCCTACGTACGCAGGGGAGCGGTGTTTACGATCACGGCTCTATCCTCGGCTACGAGCGACTGACCGATCATATCGGACCAGATTCCGCGAAAGGCATGCCGCGCCACCGTCTCTGGCGCATCCGCGCCAAGCGCATCATCACCGCAACGGGCGCCATCGAACGTCCGCTCAGCTTTGCCGGAAATGACCTGCCGAATGTTATGCTCGCAGGGGCTATGCGCGATTTTCTGGTGAACTTCGGTGTTGCGGTGGCAAAATCACCCGTCATCGTGACCAACAATGATGATGCCTATCGAACCGCTATTACGTTTGCCGAGGCAGGGCTTATGCCCGCCGCGATTGTGGATGTGCGGAGCGATCCAGACGGCGATTTGATCCACGAAGCCCGCGCGCGCGGAATCCGCATTGAGCTTGGCAAAGCGATCTCGAAGGTTCAGGGCCGCAAGGCTGTGACAGGGGTGTATATCTGTCCTGCTGATGGTGACGGAAGCGATGCGATCCCGCTGGCCTGTGACGGGGTGGCGATGTCGGGCGGGTGGTCGCCTGTGGTGCATCTCTGGTCCCATTGCGGCGGCAAACTCTTGTGGAATGCAGAAGCCGCGCATTTCGCGCCCGATCCGACGCGCCCGCCTTTGGGGCATGACGGCGAAGGGTTTGTTCTAACAGCAGGGACGGCATCCGGCGCGCTCGCTGCGGGTGATGTGCTGACAGATGCCGATAAGGCGGGCAAAGATGCAGCGCGCGCCAGTGGGTACACGCCGCGTCGCCTCAAAGCGCCCAAGGCCAAAAAGGTGGCCGAAGCGCCGTTGCAACCCACATGGATTATGCCTGCAAATGCCACGCCAGAGTTGCGCGCAAAAGCATGGCTTGATTTCCAGAATGACGTGAAAGTCTCTGACCTCCAGCTTGCCGCCCGCGAGGGGTATGAAAGCGTTGAGCACTCGAAGCGCTATACCACAATCGGCATGGCGACTGATCAGGGAAAGTTGAGTAATATCAACGGTATTGGCGTTCTTTCTCAAGCATTGGGTGAAGATATTCCACAGGTCGGAACAACAACCTTCCGGCCACCTTACACGCCGATTTCGCTCGGGGCGATTGCGGGCGAAGCGCGGGGCGAGTTGTTCCAACCGTTGCGCCGAACACCCATGCATGACTGGCACGAAGCCCACGGCGCAAAGTGGGAGCCTGTCGGCGCATGGCGGCGGCCGTTTACGTATTTGCGTGAGCGCGAAACTGTCGAAGATGCCGTTGCGCGCGAAACCCAAAACACGCGAGAGAATGTAGGGCTTTTGGATGCCTCGACCCTCGGCAAAATCCTTGTGAAAGGGCCGGACGCGGGGAAGTTCCTCGATCTTCTGTACACCAATATGATGTCGACCCTTGCGCCCGGAAAGTGCCGCTATGGGCTGATGTGTAACGAAAACGGCTTCTTGATGGATGACGGGGTTGTTGCCCGAATTGATGAGGACACCTTCCTTTGTCACACCACAACCGGCGGCGCTGAGCATATCCATGGCCACATGGAAGAGTGGCTTCAGACCGAATGGTGGGACATGCAGGTTTATACCGCCAATCTCACCGAGCAATACGCACAGATTGCCGTTGTCGGGCCAAAAGCGCGGAAACTGCTCGAGAAACTTGGCGGAATGGACGTCAGCCGCGATGAATTGCCCTTTATGCAATGGCGGGACGGAACGCTCGCGGGGATTGATGCACGGGTCTACCGGATCTCTTTCTCTGGCGAGCTGTCTTATGAAATCGCAGTTGCCGCCGATCAGGGGCAGGCCCTTTGGGACAAGCTCTATGAGGCAGGGCAGGAATTTGGCGTTATGCCCTATGGCACCGAGGGGCTGCATATCCTTCGCGCCGAGAAGGGCTTTATCATGATCGGCGATGAAACCGACGGCACCGTCATTCCGCAAGACCTCAATCTCAATTGGGCGCTGTCCAAGAAAAAGGATGACTACCTCGGGAAACGCGCCCATTTGCGCAAGGACATGTCGCGCACGGATCGCTGGAAACTTGTGGGATTGCATGCGCTTGATGATTCAGTTTTGCCGGATGGCGCATACATTCTGGCCAAAGGCGAGAACGAAAACGGCCAGCGGAAGATGCAGGGGCGCATTACGTCGACCTATCATTCGCCCAACCTTGGCCATGGCATTGCGATGGCCTTGATTGAGGGCGGCATGGACCGTCTGGGCGATACTGTTGAAGTCGGCAACCTCGGCGGGGAACCGATTGAAGCGACGGTGGTTGATCCGGTGTTTTACGATAAGGACGGGGAGAAGCAGAATGTCTGAGGTAATGCTGACACCGGCGGACGCGACCGTAACAAAGGTTGAGGAGCAGGGGATGATTACCCTGCGCGGCGATTTGGGCCGCAAAAAGCTGCGTGCAGCGGTAAAGGCGCTCACGAAGATTGATGTTCCAGATACCCGCTGCATCACCACCAAGGCACAGGCTTCGGTGGCGTGGATGTCGCCGGATGAATTGCTGATCCTCGTGCCCAAAGCACGGATCAAAGAGGCCGTTTCCGCGCTTTCGACCGCTTTGGCGGGGGATCACGCATTGGTGGCGGATGTCTCTGATGCGCGCGCGGTGTTTACCGTTGCCGGACCGGATGCGCGCGACACGCTGGCTAAACTTTGCCCCGTCGATCTTGCGCCGGATCGGTTTAGCAAAGGCGAAATGCGCCGCACGCGTATGGCTCAGGTTCCGGCGGCGTTCTGGCTATCGGATGAGAGTGCGGAGGAATTCACAGTCGTCGTCTTCCGCTCGGTCGGGCAATACGCCTATGACTTGTTGCAAAACGCGGCGAATTCACCTGCGGTCGGGTTTCACAACGCTGCAGAATAAGGCTCCCTGAGTAATCTGTGCTTTCGTGGCGACACTCGTATAGGTTGCGTTTGCCGATCGGTGTAGGCGTTGATTTCTCAGGAAAAATGCCAGACGGTACGTGTTGTATTGTACGTTTGCATTGGAGAAGCCTTTTGCCTATTTTTTCACGTCGCGGGACATTTGCCGCGCTTTTATTTTCCGTGTTTTGTTTGGTTGCGACAACAACAGTCGCCGAAGTAAAGCGGTGCGAGTTCGTTAAAACGGAGGAGCAACTTGGCTGGATTAGCCAAGAGATTATGGTCGATTTTCAAGACGGCGAGGAAGAGGCGTATATTGGGGACCCAATCGCTCGCGATCTCTTAGGAAAAGATGTTGTGCTCGCGCGTGTCGATGTCGACAACGCAAAGCGCACAACTCTTGTTTGGGAAATCAAAGATACCCGCAAGAGCAAGAATCAGAATGCGAGATTCCTTTATCGGCTGACGTTGATGAAAAACAGCAATAAGGCTCGCATTACAGTTCAGCCGCTTGGATATATTGGGCCATTTCAGGGTGCCGGCGTTTGTACAATCTATAAAGGCAAAAATCCTAGATGGTTGCCGAGGGCCTAAATCACTGATTTTTCAGAACTCAGCCGATAAAAAATCCAGATCGCCCTTGACGTCCCCTAGGTGCGAGGGCCATTTGTGTGGCGATGACACGCGAACACGCGCCTTCGGGCGCCCCAATTTAAAGAGGTTTCACATGGCTTTTTCACTACCCGATCTTCCTTATGCACATGACGCGCTTGCAGCGGATGGTATGTCGGCGGAAACACTCGAATTCCACCACGACCTGCACCACAACGCCTATGTGACAAACGGCAACGCCGCAATCGCAGGTACTGAGTGGGAGGGTAAATCCCTCGAAGAGATCATTGTTGGTACCTATGACGCCAAAGCCGTTGCGCAAAACGGTATCTTCAACAACATCAGCCAGCTCTGGAACCATAACCAGTTCTGGGAAATGATGAGCCCCGGCGAAAGCAAGATGCCAAGCGAGCTTGAAAAAGCGCTGGTTGAAAGCTTTGGTTCGGTTGACGCGTTCAAATCCGAGTTTTCCGCAGCAGGTGCCGGCCAGTTCGGTTCCGGCTGGTGTTGGCTCGTCAAAGACACAGACGGCGGCCTGAAGGTCACGAAAACAGAGAACGGCGTGAACCCGCTCTGCTTCGGCCAGACTGCGCTTCTGGGGTGTGACGTTTGGGAGCACTCCTACTACATCGACTTCCGCAACAAGCGCCCTGTTTACCTCACAAACTTCCTCGACAAGCTTGTGAACTGGGAAAACGTGGCGTCCCGTCTGGGCTAAGCCACAGACATCGCTGTTGAATTTGGCCCGTCGCAGTATCTGCGGCGGGCCTTTTCTTTGCGCGGTCGTGGTGGGCGCTGAGGGGCGGCATTCTGTGTTGCGATACAATTTCGCGCTTTATCCGGCAGCAACTCTGTGAAACGCTGCACCGGCCCAATTACGGCGCGCGACCCAACCCAAAAAGATAGAGGAGGCAGGCATGACAGAGACGGCCAAAGGCTTGATCGCTATGTTTGTCGCCTGTGCGATCTGGGGGTTTTCATCGTTATATTATAATGCCTTGAGCGAGGTTCCTCCGATGGAAGTCCTTGCGCATCGGAGCTTTTGGTCATTTGTGTTTCTTTTGGCTGTGCTCGCAATACAGGGGCGCGTTCGTGAACTTTGGGATTTGTGCCGCGACCGGCCAATGATCGTTCGGGTGGCACTGTCTGCGGCGTTGATCTCGGTGAATTGGTTCTTGTTCATCTTCGCGGTTCAGATCGGGCGTTTGGTGGATTCAAGCCTTGGTTACTTCATATATCCGCTTCTGGCGGTGCTTTTGGGGGCTTTCGTTCTCGGTGAAAAGCTGGCGCCCCTTAAATGGTTTGCCGTGGCGCTGGCGGGCGGCGCCGTGATTTGGCTGACCATCGGATTGGGCGCAACGCCATGGATTGCCTTGATGCTGGCCTCGACTTTTGCGCTTTATGGCCTGATCAAAAAGCAGATTTCGGCGGGGCCGGTGGTGTCTGTTACGGGTGAAGTCTTTCTTATGTTGCCCCTCGTGGTGTTTTGGCTCTTTGCGGCACATGTGTGGGGTTGGCAACCGATCGGCCCACAAGAGGCGGGTGGTTTTGGCCGCGATACCCAAACAACGTTGCTTCTCATGCTTGCGGGGCCAATGACGGGCGGACCGCTTCTGATGATGTCATATGCGCTGAAACGCGTGTCTATGGTGAGCGCGGGGCTGGTTGCCTACACCAACCCCTCGTTGCAATTCTTGCTTGCGATTACGGTATTGGGTGAGGCCGTAACCCGTTATCACCTCGTAGCGTTCCCGATTATTTGGTTCGCTTTGGGGATTTATACGTGGGTTAGTTTCGCCGAGGAGAGATCCTTGCGCAAAGCCGCGCGTAGATCAGAGACCGTTCCGACCTCCTGAATGAAATCACGTAGGCTGGCATCGGCAAATCCTTGGTCGATGATGTGGTCCATCAAGGCAAGCAACGGCGTCCAGTATCCATCCGTTGACAGCAGGTAGATCGGCTTTTGGTGCAGTCCGAGTTGCCGCCACGTGAGGACCTCAAAGAACTCGTCCATACTCCCAGCACCGCCTGGCATCACAACGATGGCGTCAGCGTTCATATACATGACCTTTTTGCGCTCATGCATGTTCTCGGTAACGATAAACTGCGTGAGATCGCGCTTCCCGACCTCCCAATTGAGCAAATGTGTGGGAATCACACCGAAAGTCTGTGCGCCTGCAGCTTGTGCGGCTTGCGCAACGGCGCCCATAAGCCCAACATCTCCTGCGCCATAGACAAGCCGCCAGCCTTCTTCGGCGATCATTTTGCCTGTTTCCCGTGCTGCGGCCTCATATGAGGCTGATTTGCCCATCCGAGAGCCACAATAGACACAAATAGAAGCAGAAAACGGGGAAGTCATGGACAAGCGCCTTTGGTTAGGGTCAATTGAGGCCCGACAGCGGGCCTTGGGCCCACAATCGCGCCTTGCGGGACGAGGTGCAAGACCATTGGGGAATGGAATAAATGGCGGAAAATAAATCCGGGGAAAATGCTGGTAATGCATCTGCAAAGAGCAGCCGTGGCGCAATTATAGGCGGCGGCGCAGCAATCGTTGCGGTGCTTCTGGGCTATCTGCTCTATCAGTCGCAGCAAGACGATGCTGTAGAAACAACTGAGCTTGATACAGAGCAGAGCACAGAGGCCGTTGAAACCGCAGACACCGCAACAACGGATGAAAGCGCAACCGAAAGCGCGCCTGAAAGTGCGGTCACTGAAGAAACCGCTGAAGCAGAAGACACAGCGGATGCCGCACCAGAGCAGGCAGAGGACGCGCCTGCTTCAGATGAGGCAAGTTCAGATCAGGCAGGTGCTGATGCTGCGGATGATGCAACCGAGACTACGGAAGCCGAGGGTGCAACTGATACTGCGGGCGATGAAGCTGCTGAAGCAGGAGAAAGCACAGAAGCAGCAGAAACAGACGCCGAAGCGCCACCCGCTGACTCCGTTGCGACTGATGCCGAAGAAGTTGATGCGCCACCCGCGCCAACATTTGACGTTGTGCGCGTTGATGCAGAGGGCAACGGTCTTGTTGCTGGCTCCGCAACGCCCGGCGCGGAAATTATCATCAAGGTCGACGGAGCCGAAGTTGGCCGCGCCAAGGCTGACGGGAACGGCAAATTCGCACAACTCTTTTCAGTTGAGCTTTCAGATTCTGCGCAGGTCGTTACGCTTCACGCGGGCACAGACGATGTCATGGTGGCTTCGAACGAAAGCGTGGTGCTTGCGCCGGTTGAAGGCGCAGAGGTTACAGCCGATGCCGCCGAGCTTGCCAGTGTGGAAACCGGAGGCGATACGTCAGAGACAGCAGCCACAGAAACCGCCACGGATACCGCGAGCGAAACAGTGGTTGCCGAGGCTGAGGGGTCGGAGACTACAGAAACACCCGCCGAGCCAGCCGCTCCAGCAGCGCCTGAGGGTGCGACAGAAACAGCAGAGGCCACCCAGCCAGAGCAGCCTGCGCAACCAGAAGAACCCGAACAGCCAGAGGAGAAATCCGCCCCTGCGGTGTTGCTCGCAACGGATGAGGGTGTCGAAGTCCTGCAACCTGGCGGGGCGGAATTGCCCGTGGGAACCGTCGCTATCGATGCGATCTCCTATGCGCCAAACGGTGATGTGGTTGTGTCCGGCCGTGGTGATGCGCAATCTGTCTTGCGGCTCTATCTCAACAACAGCTTCCGCGCCGAGGGCAAAGTTGCCGAGGACGGGAACTGGTCCATCACGCTGGATGACGTAAACGCCGGTATCTATGCCATGCGCGTCGATCAGATCGACGCTGGCGGCAAAGTCATTGCCCGCGTTGAATCGCCGTTTAAGCGCGAGGAGGTCGAAGCTCTTGCCGCCGCCAAGCCGGATCAGCCAGCAGCAGGCGAAACCAAGGTCAAGGCCGTCACGGTACAGCCCGGAAACACGCTCTGGGGCATCGCCAAAGACAGCTATGGCGATGGTGTTCTCTATGTGCGGGTGTTTGAAGCCAACCGCGACGCTATCCGCGATCCGGACCTTATCTATCCTGGACAGGTGTTTAACGTTCCTGACGAAGAATAAGCACGAGTACAGAATGAGATTGAGGGCCGGCGGGAGCGCTGGCCCTTTTTCGTTTTACCGATACCATTCACCAGACGCAGGGCGGCTGTGCGCAAATGGGGGATGCTAAATCATGCGCGCCTCTGGTCATTCCTGAATGGCTTGACTAACCTGCGCGTCCGTCCAACGTGCCAGCCCCAGCCAGCCGGAGAATTTGATGCGCCGCCTAACACCAACAGATGCTGCCCTGAATGCCGGTCCGAAAGGGGGCGGCTGGAATGTTCTGCGCCGCGTTGCGCCATATCTCTGGCCAGAGGATCGCCCGTGGGTGAAGCGCCGCGTCGTCGCTTCGATGATTATGCTGTTGCTGGCCAAGTTGATCGCGGTGGTGGCGCCGCTGATCTATAAGGCGGCGGTTGATGCGCTGGCGGGTGAGGGCGAGCAAGCCGCGTGGATGCTCGGCCTTGGCGCGGTTGGGCTGACGTTGGCTTACGGGATGACCCGCGCGCTTAACGTTGGTTTTCAACAGCTTCGGGACGCGATTTTTGCAAAGGTCGGCCAACAGGCTCTCCGCAGCCTTGCGATCGAAACATTCGAGCATATTCACCAACTTTCCATGCGCTATCACATCACCCGCAAGACGGGCGGGCTGTCGCGGATTATCGAGCGTGGCGTAAAGGGCGTTGAATATCTCCTGCGGTTTTTGTTGTTTAATATCGGGCCGTTGATCCTTGAATTGATTATGATCGCCGCGATCCTCTATGTGGTGTTTGACGTCTGGTATCTGGTTGTTGTGGTTGTCACGATTGCCGCTTACGTCTGGTTTACTTTTGCCGTGACCGAATGGCGCGTACGCATCCGCAAAGAGATGAACGATCAGGATAAAGACGCCAACCAGAAGGCCATCGACAGCCTGTTGAACTTTGAAACGGTCAAATATTTCAACGCCGAGAAACGCGAGGCCGCGCGCTATGATGTTGCCATGGCAGGCTATGAACAGGCCGCGCTCAAGACCTCTTATTCGCTGGCCTTCCTGAATTTCGGGCAGTCGGTTTTGATCACCGCAGGGCTTGTGATTGTGATGGTTATGGCCGCGATTGGTGTGGAAAATGGCGCGCTGACAGTTGGCGATTTCGTGATGGTCAACGCCTATATGATCCAGATCACCATGCCGCTGAATTTCCTTGGGTCGGTCTATCGCGAAATCCGTCAGGCGCTGGTCGACATGGGCGAGATGTTTGACCTTTTGGAGCAACCCGCCGAGGTGCAGGACAAGCCCAACGCGCCCGCACTTAAGATCAATGGCGGAGAGATCGCTTTTGACCACGTTGAATTCGGCTATGACGCCAATCGCCCGATCCTTAAGGGTGTGGATTTTACCGTTGGCGCGGGCGAGACTGTGGCCATCGTTGGACCTTCGGGCAGCGGCAAATCCACCATCGGGCGACTGCTGTTCCGTTTCTTTGACGTGAACGCGGGCGCTCTTCGGATTGACGGGCAAGACATTCGTGATGTCACCCAAGAGAGCCTGCATCAGGCGATTGGCGTCGTGCCGCAGGATACGGTGCTGTTCAATGACACGATCCTCTACAACATCGCCTATGGCCGTGAGGGGGCCAGCCAAACCGAGATCGAAGATGCGGCAAAGGCGGCCAAGATTTATGACTTCATCATGTCTCTGCCGGATGGGTTTGATACCCAAGTGGGCGAGCGCGGGTTGAAGCTTTCGGGCGGAGAGAAGCAGCGCGTGGGCATTGCCCGTACCTTGCTGAAAAACCCGCCGATCCTGCTTTTGGACGAGGCGACCAGCGCGCTTGATACCGAGACCGAGCGCGATATTCAGGACAGTCTCAAAGCGATGGGACAAGGCCGCAGTGTGATTACCATTGCGCACCGCCTCTCGACGATCGCGGATTCAGACCGGATTATCGTACTTGAGAAAGGTGTGATTACCGAGGTCGGCACCCATGATGAACTGTTGGCCAACAATGCGCGGTATGCAGCGATGTGGCAGCGCCAGCAGAGCGAAGAGGACGCGGCCTAAGCGCTTTTTGCGGCGAGGCGATACTCAAGCTGTATCACGCCGTTATCAAAGCTTTTGCTCTGGGCGAGTTCCATGGGAACCGCGCCTTTGTCAGAGGCGAAAAGCGGAACCCCTGCGCCAAGCAGGACAGGCATCACAAACAGATCCAGCCGCTCCAGCGCACCAAGTTCAATGAACGCGGCCTGTAGCTTTGGTCCGCCGACAATCCATGTGTCGCCAGTGTTTTGGGCCAAGTCGTCTGCGAGTTCGGATAGGGGGCGGGACCATGCGCGCACATCGCCCAAAACCGTTTCAAGCGGAGAAGACGTAACCACTACGCCGCGCTTGCCCGCATAGGGCCAGCCCACGTCAAACCCGACGATCTGGTCGTAAGTGGCGCGGCCCATGACGACGGTGTCGATCTCTGCCATGAAGGGTTCATAGCCATAATCGACGCCTTGATACGCGTCCAGAAAACCAACGCCGCCGTCTTTATCGGCAACAAAACCATCGGCACTTTGGGCGATATATCCGCGGATCATGGTTGAGCTCCTTAGTAAATGAGAACGGCCTATTGATAACAAAAAACGGGCCGAAGAAATACCTCCGGCCCGTTAGAATTTGATCTGACTATTCTGCGGCGAGGGGACCGTCGCCCTTGGGCTTTGGCGGTGTCTCTTCGCTATTGCTGTCATTCGCCGGCTCTGGTGTCTCGTCCGCGGGGGCGTCTTTTGCATCCTCATCTTTTGGGTCAAGAGCGGACTCAAGCTCGTCTAGGTTGGGGAGGGTTTCGTCCTTCCCATCTGGTTCAAGCAAGTTGCCCCAGTCCAGCTGTGGCGATTTGGCATGACGGGCTTCGCGTTGCAGCGCCCAGTCTTGTGCTGCACGGCTGCCGCGGCCCATAGACATAGCCGCGAGGGCCCGCGCGATCCAGCGCACATAGGTCGCCGCCCAGACCCGCACAGCGAGTAGGGACGGGGTAAAGACCAGCGTTAGGACCGTTGCGATACCAAGGCCGAACACAACCGCCGTGGCAAGCTGTTTCCACCACAGGGCGGTCGGGCTGTCGATCGAGTAGCCGCCGTTGATGAAGTCGAGCGAGAGGCCAAACATCATCGGCGCAAGGCCCGCCATTGTCGTGATTGTGGTCAGAAGCACGGGACGGATCCGGTTTTGAGCCGTACGAACGATGGCTTCGATCTGTGGCATGTAACGGGAGTATTCCTGATAGGTGTCAATCAGAACGATGTTGTTGTTCACAACGATACCCGCCAGCGCCACGATGCCTGTTCCGGTCATGATAATCGAGAAGGCCTGATCCATAACGATCATCCCGATGAGCACACCCGTGGTCGAAAGGACCACCGCGATCAGCACGAGAACAGAGTTGTAGAAGCTGTTGAACTGCGCCAACAGGATCACGAACATCAGCCCGAGCGCACCCGCAAAGGCCTTCATCAAGAAGTCTGCGGATTCGGCTTGGTCTTCCTGATCGCCGGTCCATTCCCATTCCACAGTTTCGGGGAATACGCCTTCTTGGTTCAGCCATTCTGTCAGGGCGGTGATGCGCTCGTTCGCGTTCACAACGCCGATGACAAGGTCGTTGTTGGTGTCGAGTTGTTCCTGAACCGAGGCAAGGGTTACGCCGTCAAGAAGCACTTCAGATTTGTAATATTCCTGTGTGCCGGAAACCGTTTTGGTCAGGTCAAACGCCGCGCCCTCGGCAACTTCTTCTGCACTCACAGGAGAGACAAAGGCGAGCGTTTCGCCTGTTGTTTCCTCATCTTCCGGCGGCAGCGAGATTGAGCTCCAGCCAGCGGCAACGCCGGCTTTTACGTCGAAGTAACGAACCTGATCCACGCGGTCGATCTGGGCCAGCTTGGCAACGGGTTTGCGCGTAACGAAGTTGGACAGCGGCACCAGCCCTTCGCTTGTGCGGATGCGGAGGCTGTCGAGCGTTGAAAGGACGCGATCATCTTCAGGGAAGCGCACGCGGATTTCGATTTCTTCGTCCGAACTGTCAACTCGCATGGTGTCGAGGAGCAGCCCGCGCGTCACAAGCTGCACCATGCCGCCAACCGTGGCCACATCGGTGCCGTAGCGGCCCGCTTTCTGCACGTCCACTTCGATCTGCCAGTCGATACCGGGGAGCGGCATCGTGTCGTCGATATCAATGAGGGCAGGGGTTTCGTCAAACTTGGCGCGTGCGGTTTCTGCTGCGGTCAGCAGGTCTTCCCAATCTTCGCCTTTGATCCGAAGATGAACCGGTTTCGCCGAGGCCGGACCCCGCGATAGGTTCAGGATTTCAACGCGAATTCCAGGGATCGCATCAAGCTTGGCCTGAAGGCGGTCCAGAACGGCGTTACCGTCGTATAGCGGATCAATTACCTCGCGCTGAAGGCCGAAAATCCAGTCTTCTTTGACAGTTGGGCGTTTTTCCCATGCGGTAAGCTCGATTTGGGCCTGACCAATGGAATCCCGTGGCGCACCTGCGCCGCCGTCGTTTTGGTTGAGCCCACCCGCACCGGCAAAGGCAAAGACGCTTTCGACACCCGTTTCGCCAAGGATCATGTTTTCAACGGTGCGCACGGCCTCGTCTTTTTCCTCAAGCGAGAGGTTGCCGCGTTGACGCACATAGATAATGGCTTGTTCGGGTTCGGCATCTACGAAGAACTCAACGCCTTTGTTGTTTGCGCCGAAATAGCTGAAGGTCGTTGCCACAACAAAGATGACAACGCCGATTGTCACCAGCGGCATGATCGGGTTGCCTGCGATGAACTGGATGAACCGGCCAAATGGTGTGCGCCCTTTGCCGACTTTCACGGCTTTTGGCTTACGCTGGATCGCAGCGGCCCCCATGGCCGCAGAGCCACCAACCGCCCCGATAAAGAACAGCAGGGCACCGGGAATGATTGCGGTTATTCCCATGGAACTTGCTGCATCACCAAGCAAGTAGCTCGGGTTCAAAATCTGCATCAATCCGAGGAACAACAGATAGAACATCGGCAGTACGAGCAGCGCGCGTGCCCACCACGGCATGGTGCGTTTCAGCCAAGCCGAAATATTCTCGATGATACGCGAGCCGCGGCCGAACACACCGCCGAGAACCGGCAGGTAGATCAGCGCAACAATCAACGATGCAGAAAGAACAAAGATCAGCGTAACAGGCAACATTCCCATGAACTCACCAGCGACACCAGGCCAGAAGAGCATCGGCAGGAAGGCGCAGAGCGTTGTCGCGGTCGAGCTGACGATGGGCCAGAACATCCGCTTCGCGGCATCGGTAAAGGCGTGCATCGGGCCAACGCCTTCTTTGATGCGGCGGTCGGCGTATTCCACAACCACGATCGCCCCATCAACCAGCATCCCCACAGCAAGGATAAGGCCAAACATCACAATGTTGGAGATCGTGATCCCCATGGCACCAAGCAGCACGAAACACAGCAGGAAGCTTGTCGGAATTGCAAAACCCACGAGCAGCGCAGAACGCGTTCCAAGCGCACCAAGCACAACGATCATCACCAGCGCGATCGCCGTCAGGACAGACCCCTCAAGCTGGCTCACCATGGAGCCAACCGTGCGGGATTGGTCGTTCGAGGTGCCCATTGATACGGCGGCCTGTAGCTGTTCCGGCCATTCGGAGCGGGCTTGGTCGATGGTTTCGCGCACCGCGGCGGCGGTGTCGATGATGTTGTAGCCTTTGCGTTTCACAACCTGCAAAGCCACCGTCGTTTCACCGTTAAAACGTGCTGTTCCTTCGCGGTCTTCGAAGGTGAGGCGGATGTCGGCAAGATCGCCGAGGGTTACGACACGGTCACCGTTTGTTTTGACCGGAAGGTTGTAAATGTCATCCGCTGTCGAAAAGCTTGATGGAATTTTTACCGCAAATGTACCGTTTGGCGTTGTAACCTCACCGGCGGCGATCAACTGGTTGTTGTTGGTCACAACATTGATCAACTCGGGCGCGGTGACGTTGTAGGCTTCCAGGCGGAGCGGATCGATTGTGACCTCGACCATCTCGTCGCGATAGCCTGCCAGAACGGCCTCAAGTACAGGCTCAAGCCCTTCGAGACGGTCCTGAAGGTCCTTACCAACACGCACGAGGGTGCGTTCGGGTAAATCCCCTGACAGGTTTACAATGATGATCGGGAATTCAGAGAAGTTGATTTCGTTGACGGTGTATTTATCCGCGCCAGCAGGAAAATCAGCCTCAACGGTGTTCATCTTGTCGCGAACGTCGGCGATGATCTTGGTTTTGTCCCAGCCGAATTCAAACTCCAGCGCCGCGCCGGCATAGCCCTCTGCGGCGGTGGTGGACATGGTTTTCAGCCCGTCCAGATCGGAAAGCTCCGTTTCCATCGGCTGGACAAGAAGCGTCTCCGCATCTTCGGCCGAAATGCCGGGGAAGGGGACAGAAACGAAAAGAGCCGGGATTTCAATGTCCGGCTCTCCTTCTTTTGGTAGACCCACGTACGCCGCTGCGCCCGCGATCAACGAGATCGCGATAAACGCAAGCACCATTCGGGCACGGGATCCGGCCCAGTCAACAATTCCGGTCATTGGGCGGCCTCCTTGAAGGTCACTTCAACATGCACGCCATCGGTGACAAACTCTTGTCCCGACGTGATAACGCTTGCCTCATCTGGCAGGCCAGCCAACCATACACCATCAACACCATCACGTAGAAGCTGCACTTCGTTAAAGACAACGATGTCGTCATCTCCAACAAGGCGCACACCAAGGTCGCCGTGGTCATTGAGCGTTAGTGCGGATTGCGGCAACAGGTGGGCCAGCGACCCTTCGGAGGCGACGACGATTTCAACGGTCTGACCATCGCGGATCGAGAGGTCTTTGTTTGGTACGGTCACTTCAACGCGGAAAGTGCGGGTGGTTGGATCGGCGGAGCGCGATAGGAACGAAACCTGACCGCCGACTTCGCGGCCCGATGCGAGGCGCGCCATCGCATTTGCGCTAAGCTGAATTTTGTTGACCTCGGTTTCTGGTACGAAGCCCACGAGCTTGATCGGATCAAGCTGCACGATCGTTGCGCATGCAGATCCGGGTTGCAGCAGAGAGCCGAGCTCTGCCGTGTCGGTTTCGAGCAAGCCGGAGAATGGAGCCTTGATGTTCAGGCGTTCCAGCTCTTTTTCGGCAGAAGCAACGCGAGCCTCAGCGGATTTGATCGAGGAATAGGCAGCAGAAAGCGAAGCATTCGCCGATTCAACCGCAGCATGCGCGCTCTCAAGCGCGGCTCTTGCGGAGGCCACGCGCGTTTCAGAGGCAAAGCCCCCTTCCGAGAGGCGCCGCGCTGCGCGGTCATTGATTTCCGCTTCGTTCAAGCGGGCCTCGGCTTCGGCAACGCGGGCTTCCGCTTCGGGAACACCAGCCTGCGCGCGCAGCAAGATTGCGTCTGCGTCTGTTTTATCTGCGGCGCGGGTACCTGGATCAATTTCGCAAAGGAGCGTGCCTTCTTCAACGAAAGCGCCCTTGCGGATCGGTTCCGAAATGACAAGGCCGTTGGTTTCGGAGCGCACTTCCAACTGGCGGGCCGCTTCGGTCTGGCCCCGCAAAAGCACAGCGTTCTCGATATTCTGGGCCGTAGATTTCAGCGCCACGACTTTAACTTTGTGAACAGGTTTAGAGGCGGCCTCGACTTCAGGAGTGATTTCTGTGGCTGCGTCCCCTTCGCTTGCGCCGGCTATGCCGAGCAATGCATCGCGCTCAATAACGAGGAAAAACAGAAAAGCCGAAACAAGTCCGGCTGTTATCAAGGAAATTGGGCGCATTGAGTCCTCTGGTGTTCTTATTCGTAAATTGCCGAAAATTGGCGTGTGTCAAATACAAAAGGGTTAATAGCTATTCCACATAGGCGTTTGGTCCTGAATTTCAAACCGAATCCTCGAAAACTTGTCTAAACCGCACGGTTCAGTTTATTTTCTTTGCGACTGTGTTGCAAGTAGGAGCCACAGTCGGCAATCCTATGTTTTTTATGTGTTCTTACAATGGCCCGTGACAACGCGTTGCCAAGGGCTTTGCCTTCGGGGTAAGAGAGGGGAAACCCAGTGTTTAGGGGCAGGAGACAGCCGTGAGCGATACCGACAGTTTTATTAATGAGGTTAACGAAGAGGTCCAGAAGGACCAGTTTTACGCGTTTGTGCGTAAATACTGGTGGGTTGCGGCCGCGCTTGTTGTTCTGCTTGTTGGCGGCACAGCGTTGAACGAGGCCCGCAAAGCCGGGATCGCGCGGGATGCGCAGGTCTTTGGCGATTCTCTGGATCAGGCGCTTCTGTTGGAAAGCAGCGACGCACGCCTTGCCGCATTAAATGAAATTCCTGCCAAGGAGGGCGACGCAGGCGCAATGCTTGATCTGCTGAAAGCCGCCGAAATGGGCGCTTCGGGTGATACCGCTGGCGAGCAGAGCCTTCTACAGGCGATTGTCGCCGATGAAGACGTAAGCGATGTTTATAAGCAGTTGGCCAAGTTCAAATACGCGCTGTCCCTTGATGCGACCGCTTCGGATGACGAACGCAAAGCGGCCTTTTCCGAGCTGACCGCACCGGGTGCGCCGTTCCGGCTCTTGGCTGAGGAGCAAATCGCGCTAATTGATGCGGGTGCTGGCGACCTTGATGCGGCCACTGCGCGCCTGCAATCCATTGCTGACGATTCCCTTGCGACACCGGCGCTGCGCCAGCGTATCGGCCAATGGCTTGTGGTTCTGGGCGCTCCGGAAGCCGCTCAATAGCGAATTCCTGCACCGTAACGGGGCTGTGGGCGCTTGTTATTTGCGCCCAATCCTGACGCGGTGCAGAGTATGTCACAGCGAATCGGGCTTGGCCCTCGTGGCGCATGTGTTACTCTGCCGGCGAATTTGGAACAGGGCAAAAAATGATCCTTCACAAGTGTTTGAGTACTGGAAAGCCTTTGATGAATGGTGTTTCGTCCGCGTCACGCTCTGCCTATGCTGGGTTTACGCCGCTGCGCACTGGTCTTTTGGCTGTAGTTGCGCTCACGGTTATGGGCTGTTCCGATAAAGAGGTTATCCTGCCCGGCGAGCGGCTAGATATCCGCGCACCATTCGAGGATTCAGCAGCAACAACCGAGCCGCAGGTTAACCGCAAGCAATCCTTCTCTGCGCCACGGGCCGTGAATAACGCCAACTGGACACACCGAAACGGCGGCACAAGCCATTACCTCGGCAATCCGTCCCTTCGCAGCACGCTCGCGCCGCTCTGGAGTGCGTCAATCGGGGAGGGCGATAGCCGCAAGAACCGCCTCTCAACCGATCCTGTCGCCGCCAACGGGCGCATTTTTACGCTCGACAGCCGCGCGCGCGTTTCGGCCCATGCCACCAATGGCGGCCAGCTTTGGTCTGTTGACCTTACGCCAACAGGTGACCGCTCGGGCGAAACCTCTGGTGGCGGTCTTGCGGTGGCGAATGATGTGTTGATTGCCGTTACGGGCTTTGGCGAGATGATCGCGTTGAACGTGAAAACAGGTGCCGAACTCTGGACGCAGCGGGTCGACGCGAATTTCAACAGTAATCCAACCATCTATGGCGATCTTGTTTATGCGGTGAGCCGCGACAACATCGCTTGGGCGGTCAACATCAAGAACGGCCGCGTGCAGTGGCAAATTCCCGGAACCCCGAGCCCGACAAGTATCGTCGGCAGCGCAGGACCGGCAATTTCTGGGGACCGTGTTCTGTTCCCGTTTAGCTCGGGCGAGATTCTGTCTGCTTTCCGACGCGGTGGCGTGCGGCTTTGGGCGTCCTCAGTTTCGGGGCGTCGTCCGGGGGCGGCCTATGCAGGGATCACTGACATCACCGGCGATCCTGTCGTTGTCGGCAGTACCGTCTATGCGGCCAACGCTTCCGGTCGTACCGTGGCGCTTGATCTGCGTAGCGGTGATCTGAAATGGACCGCACCAGAAGGCTCAACCGGCCCGCTTTGGGTCGCCGGAGGCTCTGTGTTCCTTGTAAGCGATCAGGCCAAACTCGTGCGGCTCAACGCCAATACAGGGGACATCATCTGGAAGGTGGACCTGCCGTATTTCGAGGCCGAAAAGATCAAGAAGCGCAAAACCATCTATGCCCACCACGGCCCCGTTCTTGCGGGCGGACGGCTTTGGCTGGCGTCAACGGACGGTTACCTGCGCAGCTTTGACCCAACCGATGGCCGCGAGGTTGCACGGATCGAATTGCCCGATGGCGCAACGACAAACCCGATTGTGGTCAATAACACGCTTTATATCGTGACGACTGCGGGCAACCTTCTGGCCTACCGCTAGGGCTAATTTCACCAGCCCTTGTGAAAAACGCTTTAAGTCGCGCCCCGTATCGTGATACGGAGCCGTCTGATCCGTGCATTGGAGCATGATATGAGCTTTACCCTTGCCATCGTGGGCCGCCCAAATGTTGGGAAATCCACGTTGTTTAACCGCCTTGTTGGCAAACGACTCGCCTTGGTCGACGACCAACCCGGCGTGACGCGCGACTTGCGCGAAGGTGCGGCGCGGATTGCCGACTTGAAATTTACCGTGATTGATACGGCGGGACTTGAAGAAGCGACCGACGAAAGCCTTCAGGGGCGGATGCGGGCACTGACCGAGCGCGCGGTTGATATGGCCGATGTTTGCCTTTTTATGATCGACGCGCGGGCAGGGGTCACAGCAACAGATCGCGTGTTTGCCGATATCCTGCGCAAGCGGGCTGATCACGTTATCCTTGCCGCGAACAAGGCCGAGGGCAAAGCCGGTGAAGCCGGAGCGCTGGAAGCCTATTCGCTGGGTCTTGGCGATCCGCTAAGCCTATCTGCGGAGCATGGCGAAGGGGTAAGCGAGCTTTATACAATGCTCGCACCAATTGCGGACGAGCTTGCCGAGAAACAGGAAAGTTTCGAGCCAGAAACAGACGTTGAAATCGACGAGGACGAGGATGAGGACGCCCCGCGCGTTCCGACCAAAGCCAAGCCCCTACAAGTTGCGGTTGTTGGCCGCCCGAATGCAGGAAAATCCACGCTTATCAACCAGTTGCTTGGCGAGGATCGTCTTCTTACCGGCCCCGAAGCAGGGATCACACGAGACTCGATTTCGGTACAGGTGGATTGGAATGGCGTGCCTGTTCGCCTCTTTGATACGGCCGGAATGCGTAAACGCGCCAAGGTTCAGGAAAAGCTCGAGAAACTATCGGTATCCGATGGATTGCGCGCGGTGAAATTTGCCGAGGTTGTTGTTGTACTGCTTGATGCGGCGATCCCGTTCGAGCAACAAGATTTGCGTCTCGCCGACCTTGTCGAACGCGAAGGGCGGGCTGTTGTCGTAGCTGTAAACAAATGGGACGTTGAGCCGCATAAACAACAGAAACTCAAAGACTTGCGTGAATCCTTCGAGCGCCTCTTGCCGCAATTGCGCGGCGCGCCTTTGGTGACCGTATCGGCCAAAACGGGCCGTGGTATGGATCGCCTTCAGGACGCCATCATGCGCGCTCATGAGGTCTGGAACCGCCGCGTCACCACCAGCCAATTGAACCGTTGGCTCATGGCCATGATGGAGGCCCATCCGCCCCCCGCACCGGGTGGCCGTCGGATCAAGCTGCGCTACATGACACAAGCCAAAACCCGCCCGCCGGGGTTTGTTGTGATGTGTTCGCATCCGGAGAAACTGCCCGAAAGCTATTCTCGTTATCTTATCAATGGGTTGCGAGAAGACTTTGATATGCCGGGAACGCCGATCAGGCTTTATATGCGTAGCCAAGCCGCCGCGAACCCCTACAAGGATCGCAAAAAATCCACCCCAAGCCGCCTGCGCAAGCACCTCGGCAAAGGGGCAGCAGACGAATAACGACTGCTCAGATGATCAACGAAAAGGCCCGTGCGTTGCGCGGGCTTTTTTGCGTTTGGAGCATGGTGAAATGGGGCGTCAATCTATGCAGTAGCCCGCCGTTGCTGTGCGCCGATCTCGCAGGTTTCCGCCAATTGTGGTGAACCGTTGGAGGTGGCATACCCAATCCCTAGCTTAATATTAATTGGGAGGGACAGGGGCGCCTGTTCGATCAGCTTGTTGTATTGATCTTGCCACCCGACCTACCTCAGACGACAGCATTTAATCTCGTTTCACGATGCTCTCACCTAAATCGCGATTTTCCAGATATCTCACAGACCTCACGAAAACGTCATCATCAATTCACGCCCTTAATTGATCCAACATGAGCTCGGCCTCGTAGTTGGAGTACTGAAACTTCGGGCAAGTTGTTTTGCTCGAGCCACAATTATGGAGGCAAAAGTGAAAAACAAATTTGCATTGGGCGCGGCCGTTTTGGCAATTTCAACAACTTCGGCGCTCGCTCAGGATTGGTCCGGCTTCTATGCCGGTGGGGGAATTGGCAACCTAAGTATTGATACAAGCCTTGACGGTGTCGATGGCAATAGCACCACACTCGGTGTCCACGCTGGATATCGCTTTGACTTGGGCGAGGCCGTTCTTGGCGGTGAATTCGAGTATGACGCTGCTGATGTTGAGCTTGTTCCCGGTGCTGTGACTGCGGACAGCGTGATGCGCTTGAAGGTTACTGCTGGTTACGACCTAGGCTCGACATTGCTTTATGTCGCGGCTGGTTCTGCTCAGGTCAATGTTGATGGCCTCGGAGACGAGTGGGGCGGGTTCTTGGGCCTTGGTGCCGCATATGAGATCGCGCCACAAACCGTGATTGGCTTGGAAGTGCTCCAGCATGAATTCAAAGACATCGCTGGGTCTGGCATTGACGCAGACGCAACAAGCGTTGGACTAAGAGCGTCCTGGAGGTTCTAAGACCTCTAAGGGGAGAAAAAAGGCCCGCAGTGTGAAATGCACTGCGGGCCTCTTAATGGACGTGTTTGTATTGCCTAGACCAATTCGCCTTCGGCAGTGATGCGCGTCTTGCCGCCAAGATAAGCGTGCAGGCAAGCGGGAAGGGTGACGGAGCCGTCCTCTTCCTGTCCGTTTTCCAGAACCGCAATCAGTGTCCGTCCGATCGCAAGGCCAGAGCCATTGAGCGTATGGACGAATTCCGGCTTGCCACCCTCGGCGGGCTTATAGCGTGCATTCATCCGCCGCGCTTGGAAGTCACCCGCAAGCGATACCGAAGACACTTCGCGATATTGGTCCTGCCCAGGAAGCCAGACTTCCATATCGTGGGTGCGTTTCATGCCGAAACCAAGATCCCCCGTACAGAGAACAACCGTGCGATAGGGCAGGCCAAGCGCCTCAAGAATGTTTTGAGCGCATTCTGTCATCCGCTTGTGTTCCGCCTCTGAGTCTTCTGGGCGTGTGATCGAGACCATTTCGACTTTCTCGAACTGATGCTGGCGAAGCATGCCCGCTGTGTCGCGCCCAGCAGAGCCGGCTTCCGACCGGAAACATTGCGTTTGCGCAACATAGCGGCGTGGCAAATAGGACTCCGAGATCGTCGTGTTGTTGACGATGTTGGTCAGCGTCACCTCAGCCGTCGGGATGAGCCACCAACCGTTTGTGGTCTGATAGCTATCCTCGCCGAATTTCGGTAGTTGCCCTGTGCCTTCCATCATCTCGGTGCGCACCAAAACCGGCGTGTTGGTTTCGGTCAGGCCGTGTTGATCAATATGTGTGTCGATCATGAACTGCCCAAGCGCACGGTGTAGCCGCGCCACAGCACCCGAGAGCACAACAAAGCGGCTGCCCGAGAGTTTGGCGGCGGTTTCGAAATCCATTCCGTCTTGTACGGCTTTGATTTCATAGTGTTCTTTTGGCTTGAACGAGAACTCGCGTGGCGTTCCCCAGCGGCGGATTTCGACGTTATCGTCTTCATCCGCGCCGTCAGGAATGTCATCAGCCGGAGCATTTGGCAAACCCATCAACAGATCGCGCAGCTTGGCGTCTTCTGCTTTGGCTTCCTCCTCCAGAGTCGCGATCTCTGCCTTTTTCTCGGCAACTAGCGCGCGCAGGCGTTCAAACTCTTCCTCATCCCCACGGGCCTTTGCAGCGCCGACTTCCTTGCTGGCTTTGTTGCGTGTGGCAAGGGCATCTTCGGCTGCGGCGATCTTTTCGCGGCGGGCAGCGTCGAGGGCAAGGATCTCTTCGGAGAGAGACGACAGCCCACGGCGAGCCATAGCGGCATCAAAAGCGGCGGGGTTTTCGCGGATTTGGCGAATGTCGTGCATGTCGTCTGTCCTTTGTGTTGATCTATGCGTCGTGCGCACCATATGCCTTAGAACCTCCCTTGAAGGAAAGGGAGAAATGCAGTCGCGCCACCTTGCCAAGCATTTGGGCCACATATAGGGTGCGCGCCAGAATTCGTGGTGCATTTTGCGCTAACACACAAAGAAAAGGACGACCCTAATGCTCGTAACTCCCGCTTATGCTCAGGCCGCTGGTGGTGGCGCAGGCGCAGCCATGCAATTTTTGCCGCTGATCCTGATCTTCGCGATCATGTATTTCCTCATGATCCGCCCCCAGCAAAAGAAGCTCAAAGAGCACAAAAATATGGTGTCCGCTCTTAAGCGTGGCGATCAGGTTGTGACACAAGGCGGGTTGATCGGTAAGGTCACCAAAGTCAAAGACAACAACGAGCTTGAGGTTGAACTGTCCGAAGGCGTTAAAGTGCGCGTCGTACAGACCACAATTGCACAGGTTCTCAATAAAACAGAGCCTGCAAACAACTAAGCCGATCAGACAGGGCCGCATTTATAGGCGGCCAAGCAACGACGACGGACGGACATTATGCTTCAAATCGCTTTCTGGAAGCGAGTTGTGATCTGGGCGCTTTGCGCTGTTGGATTGCTCTTCGCCCTGCCAAATGCTTTTTACCCTCGGGTCGAAAGCTTCAACGACGCCCACAAGGCGATTGACGCAGGGGTGGGTACGCCCGCCGATCAGGAGGCAGCCGGTTTGTGGCCGGAGTTCCTTCCGTCTGGTCTGGTTAATCTGGGCCTCGACCTTCGGGGCGGGGCGCATTTGCTGGCCGAAGTAAATTTGGCCGAAGTTTATGCCGACCGTATGGACGGCATGTGGCCCGAAGTGCGTGATGCGCTGCGGGCTGGCGATGTCGGCCCGATCCGCGAGGTCAAGAATGATCTTGGCGAATTGCATGTCCGTCTGCAAAACCCTGAGAATATGACCCGTGCGATGGAGCTCGTTCGCGAGCTGTCGCGTCCGGTTGTGACGCTCACAGGTGTTGGGCAAAGCGATCTTGAGGTGACCGCCGATGGCGATTTGCTGAAGGTCGCCTTGTCCGAAGCCGAGAAACTCGCCACGGATGAGCGCACAATGGGCACCTCGCTTGAGGTTGTCCGCCGCCGTGTAGATGCCGCAGGGACCCGCGAGCCGACCATCCAGCGCCAAGGCGAAGATCGCATTCTTATTCAGGTGCCAGGCATCGGCTCTGCGGAGGAGTTGAAAACGCTGATTGGCTCCACTGCCAAGCTGACCTTCCACCCCGTTGTTCGCCGCACCAGCAGCGACAGCGAGCGCGTGAATTCACGCGAGTTGCTCTATCCTTCCCTTGACGAAGAGGGCATCTTCTACGTTCTTGAGAAAACACCTGTTGTAACGGGCGAAGACCTCACAACCGCGTCGCCGCAGTTTGACCAGAATGGTCGCCCCGCCGTGGCCTTCACGTTTAACGCATCCGGTGGACGCAAGTTCGGCGACTATACCGCCGAGAATATCGGCTCTCCTTTCGCCATTGTGCTTGACGAGGAAGTCATTTCCGCACCGACCATTCAAAGCCATATCTCTGGCGGCTCTGGTATCATCACCGGTAACTTTACCGTCGAAGAAACCACCCAGATGGCGATCCTCCTGCGCGCAGGGGCCTTGCCCGCCAAGATGACCTTCCTTGAAGAACGCACCATTGGCCCAGAGCTTGGGCAAGACAGTATTGATGCAGGGCGTATCGCTTGTATCGTCGCTTTTGTGGGCGTGCTGGTGTTTATGGTGCTGGCCTATGGCACCTTTGGGGTCTTCGCCAACATTGCACTAATCATCAACGTCGGGCTTATCTTCGGCCTGCTGTCGATCTTTGGCGCGACCCTGACGCTTCCGGGTATTGCGGGGATCGTGTTGACCATCGGTATGGCGGTTGACGCCAACGTGCTTGTGTTCGAGCGGATCCGCGAGGAACTCAAGGCCAAGCGCGGCCCTGTGCGCGCCATCGAGCTTGGGTATGAAAAAGCTCTGAGCGCGATTGTAGACGCCAACATCACCACGTTGATCACCGCGACCATCCTGTTTGTCATGGGCTCCGGTCCGGTCAAAGGGTTTGCTATCACCCTCGGCCTCGGCATCATCACATCGGTCTTTACCGCCATTTTCGTGACGCGCCTCATCATTGTGATGTGGTTCGAACGTCGCCGTCCCAAAACAATCGAGGTCTAAGCCATGCGTTTGAAACTTGTACCTTCCGAAAGCCATTGGGATTTCTTCAAGCACACCAAAGTGACACTCGGCGCTTCTGCGATCGCCTGTCTTGTGTCGATCGTGCTGTTTTTCACGATGGGTCTGAACTTCGGTATCGACTTCAAGGGCGGCACCACGATCCGTACCGACTCTGAGGTTGCCGTTGATGTTGGCGCATATCGTGACGCGCTGACGCCCCTGAACCTTGGCGATGTGACGATCACAGAGATTTTTGACCCGACCCAACCTGAATTGCATGCGTCGCAAATCCGCATCCAAGCTCAAGAGGGCGCAGAGGCTGTTTCGATTGACGTTTTGGCCCAAGTCAAAGACGCTTTGTTGGCCGTTGATAACACCCTGACATTCCCAGAAGTTACGTCCGTTGGCCCGAAAGTCTCGGGCGAGTTGGTGCAAACGGCTGTTCTGGCTGTTGTGGCGGCGATTGCTGCGGTGCTGTTCTATATCTGGTTGCGGTTTGAGTGGCAGTTTTCGGTCGGTGCTGTGGCCGCGCTCGTGCATGACGTGGTGCTTACCATCGGTGTCTTTAGCATCCTTCAGATCAAGTTCGATCTGGCGATTATCGCCGCGCTTCTGACAATTGTGGGCTACTCGCTCAACGATACTGTGGTCGTGTTTGATCGCGTGCGCGAAAACTTGCGCCGCTACAAAACCAAGCCGCTGCGTGAGGTTCTGAATCTATCAATCAACGAAACCCTAAGCCGCACCGTGATGACCTCGGTCACCACGCTTCTGGCGCTGATTGCGTTGTTTGTGCTTGGCGGCGACGTGATTCGAGGCTTTGTGTTCGCAATGATCTGGGGCGTTGTTGTCGGGACATATAGCTCGGTATTCGTGGCATCCGCGATCCTGCTTCGCCTAGATGTGAAGCGCGACTGGAGCAAAAAAGACTCCGAAGCCGGAACACAATTCGCAAATCCTGATGCTTGAGGTCTTCGCCCCGGTTCTTGAAGTTCCGGGGCTGATCCCAATGATCCTTGCCGTTTTGGTTGGGGGCATTGTTATGGGGTTTGCCGGATTCGGTAGCGGGCTCATCTTTTTCCCTGTCGCGGCGGCCTTTGTGTCGCCACATATGGTTGTGACTTCGTTTGCCCTAACCACCATCGGCTCCATCTTTACGGTACTGCCAAACGCGTGGCGCGACTGCGAGAAGCGGCGCACCATTACCATGGTCCTTCCAGCATTTGCGGGGCTTTTGGCGGGGATCTTTGTCCTGCGGTATGGCGATCCAGTTTTTCTGCGCTGGCTTATCACGCTGCTGGTGCTTGTGACCCTCGTAGCGATGGTTTTGGGGTGGCGTCGGACCGTTGGCGAAACGCCGCGTGCTCTTGCGAGCATTGGTGGCGCGGCGGGCGTTGTTGGCGGCGCATCGGGGCTTTTTGGCCCTGTGGTGATCCTGTTTAACCTGTCTGGCACGGCCCCCGCGCGTGTGACGCGGGCGAATATCCTGACGTTTCTGGTTATCGTGAGCAGTTCGACAATCCCAATCCTCTATCTGCAAGGACTGTACTCAGTTGAGTCCTTTGGCCTGGGGCTGCTGTTTGTGCCGGTATACATGATCGGAACGCTCTTCGGACAAGCGCTTTTCGTACCGAAATACGAGCGCCACTACCGTATTGTCGGTTATCTCATTGTCGCAGGGGCGGTGCTTGTCGGGCTGCCGATTTGGGGCTAGGGTGCGGCCATGAAATTTACCGAAGTATCATATGGTGATCTGCTGCCTGTTGACGGCTACGGCCCAGGATTTTTCCGTATTGGTGGCGAGAAAGTTGAGGGTCCGATGGCGATTATGCCATCCGGACGGATCGAATGGGGCGGCTATGAGGATAGCGATGCGCTCGTGGCCGAAGCAGGGAACATTGATGTGCTGTTCTTTGGCACAGGGACAGAGATCGCATATCTGCCCAAACCGTTGAAACAGGCGCTTGAAGCTGCGGGCATTGGCGTGGAACTTATGGCGACCCCTGCGGCCTGTCGGACATATAACGTTTTGCTTTCCGAAGGGCGGCGCGTTGGAATTGCCGCAATTCCGGTGTCTTAACATAGGGTGCGGCGTAAAAACGCTTGCGATTTTTGCGCGATAGGATACCCAACCCCCATGACACTTGAGGTTCAGTCAGTAGCAGTGCAGCGCGGCAGCGTTCCGGTTTTGGCGGGCGTTGATTTTGCGCTGCCCGCTGGCGAAGCTCTGTTTTTGCGGGGTCCAAATGGCATTGGCAAAACCACGCTTCTACGCTGTATCGCAGGGCTGCAACCGCCTCTATCTGGCGTAGTGCGGATGGCCAATGGCGGAGCAGCAACAGATGAAATCGCCTATGCCTCCCACGCCGATGGGGTCAAACCCACGCTGACCGTGGCCGAAAACCTTAGCTTCTGGGCCAGTGTTTTTGGCGCAAGCGGCATTGATGCTGCCCTTGAGACCTTCGACCTTGTGGAGCTGCGCAACCGCGCTGCGCAAAACCTTTCTGCGGGGCAGAAGCGTCGTCTGGGCCTGGCGCGAATGCTGGTTACGGGGCGAAATATTTGGGCGATGGACGAACCAACCGTATCTCTTGATGCCGCTGCAACCGCCAATTTCGCCCGCGTAGTTCAAGATCATTTGGCGCGCGGTGGCTCTGCCTTGATTGCGACCCATATCGACCTCGGGTTCGACGCCAAAGTGCTTGACCTGACACCGTTCAAAGCCACCACAGAAAACGCGCCCGAATTTGACGAGGCCTTCTTATGATTGCCCTCTTGCTTCGCGATATTCGGCTTTCCATGCGCTCTGGCGGAGGGTTCGGGCTGGCGTTGGCGTTTTTCCTGATCGTGATTGTGCTTGTTCCTTTTGGGGTTGGGCCCGAGACTTCGGTGCTTGGCACCATTGCGCCAGGTATCCTTTGGGTCGGGGCGCTTCTGGCTTGCCTGCTGTCGCTTGATCGGATTTTTGCGCTGGACTACGACGATGGCTCGCTTGACCTGATGGCAACCTCGCCGCTGCCGCTTGAAGGCGTTGTGGTGGTTAAGGCGTTGGCCCATTGGATCACAACGGGCGTGCCGCTTACCTTAATTGCGCCTGTGCTGGCGCTTTTGCTGAACTTGCCGCAAGACGGCTATTTCTGGCTGCTCGTGACGCTCGCCATTGGTACGCCGGCGTTGTCGATCATCGGGACGTTCGGCGCTGCTCTCACTGTTGGCCTCAAGCGGGGCGGGCTGCTTCTCTCATTGCTCGTGCTGCCGATGTATGTGCCAACTCTCATTTTCGGCGCCGAAGCCCTGCGGCGGGGGATGCGTGGAATGGAGGCCGGTGTGCCGCTTCTATTCCTCGCGGCGATCTCTCTTGCGGCGCTTGCGTTGCTGCCACTGGCGGCGGCTGCGGCAATCCGTATCAACCTGCGCTAACACAAATCTGTGTAGGGTGATTGCGCAACAAACAAAGGCGAAATAAGGTCCGGCCATGTCACTTTGGGAATACGCAAATCCGCGCAAGTTTATGCACACATCCGGCGCCGTTCTGCCGTGGGTGATTGCGCTGGCCGTTGTCACGCTGGTTGTGGGTGTGATCTGGGGTTTTTTCTTTACGCCGGATGACTACCGCCAAGGCTCGACCGTCAAGATCATCTTTCTGCATGTGCCTTCTGCATTGATGGCGATTAACGCGTGGCTGATGATGCTGATCGCGAGCCTGATCTGGCTCGTCCGCCGCCACCACGTGAGCGCACTTGCCGCGAAGGCCGCTGCGCCTATCGGCATTGTCATGACAGTCATTGCGCTGCTGACGGGTGCGATCTGGGGGCAGCCGATGTGGGGCACGGCGTGGGAATGGGATCCTCGGCTAACGTCCTTCCTGATCCTGCTGTTGTTTTACCTCGGGTATGTGGCGCTCTGGGCGGCGATTGATAACCCCGATACAGCCGCAGACCTTACCTCTGTTCTGTGTCTCGTTGGCTCTGTCTTTGCGCTTCTGAGCCGCTATGCGGTGTTGTTCTGGAACCAGGGGCTCCACCAAGGGGCGAGCCTATCGCTTGACCGTCAGGAGAATGTGCACAACGCCTTTGCCCTGCCGCTTTATGTTTGCATGGCCGGATTTGTGGCGCTCTTTGTGAGCCTGCTCTTGATCCGAACCCGAACCGAAATCCGCAAGCGCCGGATGAACGCGCTTCTTGCACGGGAGCGCGCCGCATGATGCCTGAACTCGGGAAATATGTTGTCGAGGTTTTGCTCGCCTATGCAGTGACCGGCCTTTTGTTGGCGGGGCTTATTCTGTCGACGCTCTGGAGCAGCCGCCGCGTAAAGGCCCAGCTTCAAGACGTCGAAGGACGCAACAAGGATCAGAAGAAAAATGGCTAAATTTCCGGTTATTGCAGTATTGCCGCCGCTGATTTTCGCAGGGCTTGCCGCAACCTTTTACATTGGTATGCAGAAAGAAGACGCTGATGCGTTGCCCAGCACCCTGATTGGGAAGCCCGCCGCGCAATTAACCACAACGCCGATGCCGCAATCGCCTTCGTTTGATGGAGAGGATCTGGCTGCGTCCGGTGTGAAGCTGGTGAACTTCTGGGCGAGTTGGTGTGTACCGTGCCGAGCGGAGCATCCGCAGCTTGAGCAGCTTGCTGAAGAGGGCGTGACCCTTTATGGCGTAAACTACAAAGACAAACCCGAAGACGCAGAACGTTTCTTGGCCGAGCTTGGCAATCCATTCACTGCCCTTGGTGCTGATACAACCGGCGTAACGGCGCGGGATTGGGGCGTTTACGGCGTTCCGGAAACCTTTGTGGTAGACGGAGAGGGAAATGTGGTTCTACGGTTTGCGGGGCCAATTGATCCTACGGTTCTAGAAAGTAAGATCCGCCCTGCGATGGAAGAGGCCGCGAAGTAATTGCTCCGCTGCTTTGGCCCCAAAGCGCCACATTTTTTCGTAGTTATAGAGCGCTGCATTCCGCGCGTGATTGCTGCGCTGTAAACCCAATTTGAACGCTGCCGTATTTCAGACGATTGAAAACTCATCAGAAATTGCCCGCGCTTGCGCGAGGCGACTGAATGCCGACCACCAAATTATGTGAAGTTAAGGCTATATCGCTTCAAACGTCGGGACTCCGAGCGTGGGTTGAAGCGCAGGTAGATTTAAGAAGTGTTAGAGCGGCCAACTACCGACAAGGGCCAACAAAACAAAAGCAGCAAGTTCAAAAGAAGGTGCCATTAAATAATCTCACTCGTACTGGTTACATGACTAGGCTAACGAAATTCGGTTAACAGTTCTACAACGCCACAGTCTTGCCACATTATTTTCACAGAAATACACTGTTTCCATATTCAAGGCAATGCATATGATAAGCGCCCCATCTGTAGGTTGGGGCGCTTTATTCTTTTTATATCAATGATTTATGATTTTGCGAGGTTGCGCAGAACATAGTGAAGAACACCACCGTGCTCGATGTATTCAACCTCGATTGCGGTGTCGATTCTGCATTTTAGGGTGATGTTTTTCACAGTTCCGTCAGCCATCGTGATCTCGCAGGGCACATCTTGGAGCGGTTCGACCGAATCCAGACCCATGATCGAAACAGATTCGTCACCTGTAAGGCCGAGTGATTTTCGGGTGTCGCCACCGGTAAATTCAAACGGAATCACACCCATACCAACGAGGTTGGACCGGTGGATACGTTCAAAACTCTCGGCAATGACCGCCTTCACCCCAAGCAGAGCCGTCCCTTTGGCCGCCCAATCGCGGGAAGAGCCGGCGCCATATTGTTCGCCACCGAAAATCACCAGTGGGGTGTCGGACGTTTGATAGGCCATAGCGGCATCGAAGATAGATGTTTGTTGCCCGTCTGGCCCTTTGGTGTAGCCGCCTTCAACGCCGTCGAGCATCTCGTTCTTGATGCGGATGTTGGCAAATGTGCCGCGCATCATGACCTCGTGGTTGCCGCGCCGCGATCCATAGGAGTTGAACTCGCGGACAGGAACCTGATGGTTAGTGAGATATTGCCCAGCGGGCGTTGTTTCCTTGAAGGAACCAGCAGGAGAAATGTGGTCTGTGGTGATCATATCGCCAAGCACCGCGAGTACGCGAGCGTCTTTGATATTTGTGATCTCGCTTGGATCTTTGCTCATCCCTTGGAAGTAGGGTGGATTCTGAATATAGGTTGACGCCGCAGGCCAATCATAGGTGAGGCTATCTGTGGTATTTACCGAACGCCATTTATCATCCCCTTTGAAAACATCGGCGTATTTGCTTTGGAAGGCCTCACGCGTGACGGTTCTTTCAACCAGTTCGGCGATTTCCTGTGTGCTCGGCCAAATATCTTTGAGGAACACGTCGTTTCCGTCTTTGTCTTGGCCAATCGGTTCGGTGGTCAGGTCGATATTCATATCACCTGTAAGCGCATAGGCCACGACCAAAGGCGGAGAGGCGAGGTAATTGGCGCGCACGTCCGGCGAGATGCGCCCTTCGAAATTTCGGTTGCCCGACAGCACAGACGTCGCAATGAGATCGCCTTCGGCAATCGCGTCGCTCAGTTCCTTTTGGATGGGGCCGGAGTTTCCGATGCAGGTGGTGCACCCATAGCCAACAAGGTTAAAGCCGATGGCGTCCAAATCTTCCTGCAAACCTGCGGCCTCAAGATAGGCGGAAACAACCTGCGACCCTGGTGCGAGCGAGGTTTTAACCCATGGTTTACGGTTTAGGCCAAGCGCACGCGCTTTGCGCGCCACCAAGCCAGCGCCAATCATCACATATGGGTTTGAAGTGTTGGTACAGGATGTAATTGAGGCAATTACGATTGATCCGTCCCGTAAACTGTAATCTTCTCCTTTAACGGCATGCGATTTGCGCGGATCGGTTGGCGCGGTTGGCGCAGGGCCTTCCGAGGCCATTTCGGCAGCGGCGGGTTCGGCGTCAACACCCCGATATTCGCTCACAACTTTCAGAAAGGCATCTGAGGCTAGATCAAGCGGAGTATGATCTTGTGGTCGCTTCGGACCGGAAATCGCAGGGACGACTGTGCTCATATCCAATTGAAGCGTATCAGTATAAATGGGCGCGTAATCTGCACCGCGCCATAGACCATTCTCTTTTGCATAGGCTTCGACAAGCGCAATTCGGTCTTCATCGCGACCTGTCGTGCGCAGGTAGCGCAGAGTTTCGTTGTCAATCGGGAAGAAGCCACAGGTCGCGCCATATTCTGGAGCCATATTGGCGATCGTTGCGCGATCTGCGAGGGGTAGGCGGTCAAGTCCCGCGCCATAGAACTCGACAAATTTGCCGACAACGCCTTTTTCGCGGAGCATTTCCACAACCTTGAGAACAAGGTCGGTGCCCGTTGTGCCTTCGACCATTTCGCCTGTCAGCTCAAAGCCGACAACCTCGGGAATGAGCATAGAAATTGGCTGTCCGAGCATCGCGGCTTCTGCTTCGATGCCGCCAACACCCCAACCCAGAACCGCAAGGCCATTCACCATTGTCGTGTGGCTGTCTGTGCCGACGAGCGTGTCTGGATAGGCAACTTCTTCGCCGTTTTGGTCCGTGTCGCTCCATACGGTTTGAGCGAGGTATTCGAGGTTCACCTGATGACAGATACCAGTGCCAGGAGGCACAACGCGGAAGTTGTCAAACGCCGACTGGCCCCACTTGAGGAAGGTATAGCGCTCCATATTGCGCTCGTATTCGCGGTCCACGTTCATCTGGAACGCGCGCGGATTGCCGAACTCGTCGATCATAACCGAATGGTCAATCACGAGGTCCACGGGGTTGAGCGGGTTGATTTTTTCTGCATCACCACCGAGGGCAACGATCCCGTCGCGCATCGCCGCAAGGTCAACCACGGCCGGAACGCCGGTGAAATCCTGCATCAACACGCGGGCAGGGCGATAAGCAATCTCGCGCGGGTTCTTGCCGCCGTTCGCGCCCCATTCCGCGAAGGCTTTTATGTCGTCCAAAGTAACAGTCTTGCCGTCTTCAAAGCGGAGCATGTTTTCAAGCACCACCTTGAGCGCAGCGGGAAGCTTGGAAAAATCGCCAAGTCCGGCTTCGGTCGCGGCGGGAATGGAGTAATAGGAAATGGATTTACCACCCGCGCTAAGCATTTTACGGGTTTTGGCGGTATCGTGTCCGACTGTAATGGGCATATTGGCCTCCCTTTTGAAATAACAGGGTATCGCTAGCGCAATTTCTGAAGCAATCCGCAGTGTTTATCAAGGTGGCGCCACAGATAGCTGCGATTTCACACGCGCATTTGATCAGCCTTCTTGGCGGGAGGAACGAACAGCGTGCGTCGCGGAAATGCACGGCTTCTGTTACTGCGCATTCTTTACGCATTCTGAAACGAATACGTGTTCTTATTATTGCGAGTGCTCTCGAATGGTTGATTAGGGTTTTGCGAGGTGATTGTCTAAAACGGGGGGAATGGGGATCAAAGGACGAGTAATGGAAGATTCGCTGAATAAGCGACTCGGTAAGGCGTTGCGCATGGGCATTGCGGCGCTTGGAGTTGCATTTGTACCGTTTACGTATACGAGCGCCGCTGCCGATCCAGTTGTGGTTGAGCTTTATACCTCACAAGGGTGTTCATCCTGTCCTCCTGCGGATGAGATGTTGTCGCATTTGGCAACGCGCTATGATGTGATCGCGCTTGGTTTGCATGTGGATTATTGGGACTACATCGGTTGGGCCGATGAATTTGCCAAGCCAGAGTTTACCGACCGCCAGCGCGGATATGCCCGCGCGAAAGGGGAGCGGATGATTTACACACCGCAGATGGTCATCGGCGGGCTTGATCATGTGATCGGCAGTAAACCCGCAGAGGTCGAAGCTGCGATCAAAGCTCATAAAAAACAGAAATCGCCAGTTCAGATGACCGCAACGCGCAATGGCAACATGCTCGAGATCAAGGCTACGTCTGCGAAGCCCGAGAAGATGACTGTGCAGGTTGCAGTCTATGCGCCGTCGCAAACTGTGAATATCAAACGCGGTGAAAACGCGGGCCGCAGCATCACCTATGCCAATGTGGTCACCGATTGGGTGAAGGTGAAGGAGTGGAGCGGCACTGACGCGTTAAGCTCTAAGGTGCAGCTGAACACGGAAAATCCGGTTGCTGTCATCGTTCAGCAAGGCAGCCATGGGCCAATCCTTGCCGCTGCTAAGGTGAAGTAAGTCCCGCGCGGCGCTTAGGATTTAAAGCGCCAGCGCGTGTGCCCCCAGAGCCATTGCCCCAAATTCTCGCGCACATGTTTCTCAAGGCTATCGTTGAGCATTTGAGTCATTTCGAGCGGCTCGGAGTGCGGGATAGGCGGGTCGATGATGATATCGAAATCCAGCCCGCCGTTTTTGCGGACACCGTAAACCGGGATCAGCAAGGCATTGTATTTCAACGCCATTTCAGCGGCGGAGACAGCAGTTTTTGCACGCTTTCCCATGAACTTCAGCTTTGCGCCTTTTGACATATGCTGATCGTTCAGGATCGCGATTGTGTTGCCTTGCCGCAGGAATTTCAGCATTTGAGCCAGACCTTTACGGCCACGGCCAAAGAGGGGCGCATTGTTTTCCTCAAGACGGCGGGCATAGTACGGATTGAAGAATTCGTTGTTGGTCGGGCGGTAAAGCGCGCCAACGGCAACGCCTTCAACGCCAAGTTTGGCGCGAATGGCATCGTAATTGCCGAAATGCCCCGAAACGAGAATAACAGGGCGCTTGTTTTCCACCGCTTCGCGAAGGTCTTCGACGCCGCCGCCCTGCATCGGAATATCCGCCACAAACTTGCGGAAGTCCTTGCCGGAGAAGTTCTCGCAAATCGTGCGGCCCACGTTGCGGGAAACCTCGGTTGCGATTGGCTTCATCTCTTCAGGAGACATGTCAGGGAAGATATAGCCGAGGTTACGTTTGATGGCATTCGGCCAGCCGACCATCGGAGCAATAACATGTGCTGTGATCCACCCAACGACATTCCGGCGGGTGTTGAAAGGCAAAATTCTCGTACCCTCGATGATAATCAAGAACACGATGTACTGAATGAAATATGATGCCTTTTTCCAGAATGACATTGCGGCTCCTTAAGCGGCTCTGGGCCGTGTTCGACAGCAGACATATGCGCTCTTGCGTTAACCCTCAAGAGGATTTGACGTAACGGTCATGACTTGTCTGTGGGCATGTTGCCGAAAAAGGGATTGTGCATGAATTGGTTGATGGTTTGGTGCCACGCTTGTGGATGAACAAGGCTGCGAAATGCGTAAAAGGGCAGAGCTTTGAGTAAACTCTCCGTTGTTTGATCTACTCACCTAAAACGCGTCGGCTCCTTCCAACACTATGCGTCATCCATTCGAAGCGAAATTTCACCAGTGGATTCAAGACGGCGCACCATGGCAACGACCTTGGCTTGGGCGGCTTCGCCATCTGCTTCGCCGACCTCGCCGCGCTCACCGATCTCTTCGTTAAGCGAAGCGGCCAAACGCTTTGACATGTTTTGCATGATATAATCGACAGCGGCCTCTTCGCCGGTTTGTCTGGCGTAGCCAAGCGCGGTCACGAGGTCCGCTTGATCCAGCCCACGGATGATCTTGGGCATGTCGCCTTCGTAAATACGCTGCGGGATGTTGGCGAATGTGAATATGGCCTTGCGGACGCGGGCGGCGAAGTCGCTGTCGTCTTGCTCCAATCCGTCCAGAACCTCATCGCGGCGGCGGGATTGTGAGAAGTTTAAGATCGCACCGACGCGGTCCACCGGATCATCATCAAAAGCCACAGGAGGTTGGTTGTTAAGCTGTTGTGCGAGCGAAATCCCAATGCGGCGCACGGCTTCGGGTGTGACGGATTTGGTAAGCGACACGGCATAAGCAATGCGCCGTGCTCGCGCTCCCGGGATTAGGCCAAGCAGTTCCGCAGCGCGGGACACGTCGAGCTTGGAGAGCATAACGGCGCAAACTTCGATACTTTCGTTGCGCATGGCGTCGAGCAGAATTTCAGTCGGTAGATCGACGATTTTCTCCCACGGATCGCCATAGAAAACACCGCCAGCCTCACGGCGGAGCCGCGTGACCATGGAAGGCGACAAACTGTTTTCAAGAATTTTGAGCGCGCCATCTAACCCGCCCGGGAAGAACATGCCGACATTGTCGATCTCGGAAATGAATTCCTCAACCACGGCCACCATCGTCTCTTGTGTGATGCTCTTGAGGCTCCCCATGCTGCGGGTTAGACTGTGTTGCAGGTCCTCGGGGAAATCGGAAATTGGCAAATCCGCGCCGTCGGCCAGCAAAACCCGCACGATGATAGCGGCTTTCTGTCCACGTGAAAGGCTCGCCAAGATTGCGGTTTGGTCCGGGCTTGGAAAATCTGATTGCGAGAAACTGGCTCTGTGCCCGTTTCCGGCCTCTGCCTGCGCGGGTGGGGACATTGGCGATGACAGCGGCGTTGCCATGGGGATGTTATCCGCAGGCGAAGGAAGGTCCGGCGGCAGGTCAAGTGGCGGTGTGCCAAGATCATCAAGAGAGGCCAATTCTGTACTCACGTAGGTCTCCATTCAGGATGTGAGCAGGTTGGCATGTCTTGTCTTAAGGCAGCGTTAAAATCACCCCGACAAAAATAGGCAACCACTCAATTTTGATGAAAACTGTCAGTAGAAATTTCCATATCCGAGCTTTGAATGAAAAAGGGGGCCGTTAAGCCCCCTCAATTCGCATAGATTTCCGTTTGGATCAGGACTCGCCAAAGACCCGCTTAAAGATCGTGTCAACGTGTTTGGTGTGATAGCCGATGTCGAACTTCTCTTCGATTTCTTCGGGCGACAGCGCTTTCAGCACGTCCTCATCCTGAAGCAATTCGGTTTTGAAATCCTTGCCTTCTTCCCACACGCGCATCGCGTTACGCTGCACAAGCTTGTAGCTGTCCTCACGGCTTACGCCCGCTTGGGTCAGGGCAAGAAGTACGCGTTGGCTCATCACGAGGCCACGGAATTTGTTCATGTTTGCCAGCATGTTATCTGGGTAGATCACCAATTTGTCGACAACCATAGTCAGGCGCGCAAGCGCGAAGTCGAGGGTGATTGTGGTGTCTGGCCCGATGTTGCGCTCAACCGAAGAGTGGCTGATGTCGCGCTCGTGCCAGAGGGCAACGTTTTCCATCGCAGGCACTACCGACATCCGCACAAGGCGGGCAAGGCCCGTTAGGTTTTCGGTCAGCACAGGGTTGCGCTTGTGGGGCATCGCGGAGGAGCCTTTTTGACCCTTGGAGAAGAACTCTTCGGCCTCAAGAACTTCGGTGCGCTGCATGTGGCGGATTTCGGTTGCGATATTCTCGATCGAGCTGCCGACAACGCCGAGTGCGGCAAAGAATGCGGCGTGGCGGTCGCGTGGAATAACCTGTGTGCTGATCGGCTCGGGCTTGAGGCCAAGCTCTTTGCAAACATGTTCTTCGACGGCTGGGTTGATGTTGGCGAATGTGCCGACCGCGCCAGAAATCGCGCCAGTTGCGATTTCTTCGCGAGCGGTTTTGAGACGGGCGAGGTTGCGGTCCATCTCGGCGTAGAAGCGCGCGAAGGTGAGGCCCATGGTTGTTGGCTCGGCGTGGATGCCGTGGGAGCGGCCGATGCGGACTGTCATTTTGTGCTCAAGCGCGCGGCGTTTGAGGGCGGCCAGTAGTTTTTCGACATCGGCAATCAGAATATCAGCAGCGCGGACAAGCTGGACGTTGAAACAGGTGTCCAGAACGTCGGAACTTGTCATGCCTTGGTGAACAAAGCGAGCCTCGTCGCTGCCCACATGTTCGGCGAGATGTGTGAGGAAAGCGATGACGTCGTGCTTGGTGACGGCTTCGATTTCGTCAATGCGGGCCACGTCGAATTCAACATCCTTGGCTTTCCAGACGGCCTCGGCATTTTCGCGCGGGATCACACCCAGATCAGCTTGGGCGTCACAGGCGTGGGCTTCGATCTCGTACCAAATTTTGAACTTGGTTTCAGGAGACCAGATAGCAACCATTTCGGGGCGGGAATAACGTGGGATCATGGGGTAGCCTTTTTTCGTAAACAGACATGGCAGAGGCGCGCGGCTTCTCTTAGACTGCATGGGCTTTGGCGGCAAGAGAGCGCGCCGGATAACAGGGGAAATGGCGTGGGTTTTTCGCTTAAATTGGCGGATTTTGCGGGTGTTTGGCAGATTGACCGTGAGATTCGCGGATTTGACGGCAAATTGCACGGTGAGTTTAGCGGGCAAGCCGTGTTCTCGGAGGTATCGAGCGGGCTGTCTTATGTTGAGGCAGGCACTCTATTAAGCAACGGAACGCGGATGCAGGCAGAGCGCCGCTATCTTTGGCGGGGTGCGCCGCAGGAGAGGAAAATCGATGTGCGTTTTGACGATGGCCGCGCCTTTCACGAGATTGATCTTGCCACGCCCGAACATGCGCCGCAGGCACGGCATTTCTGTGATCCGGACACTTATGTTGTGACCTATGATTTTCGTAACTGGCCAGAATGGGTGGCCCGTTGGCGGGTTACGGGACCGCGCAAATCTTATGTGATGGTGAGCCGCTATAGCCGCGCCGATTAGTTATCGGTTTTGACTTCGGCAAGAACGGTTTCGATAACAGATGTGCGTTCAAGCGTTTGATGCACGGGGCAGCGATCTGCGATCTCAAGCAGGCGGGCGGATTGCTCCGGCGCGAGCGGCCCCTCGAGGGTAATGCGGCGCGTAAAGCGGTCGATCTTTTCGGTGCTGGTGTTGCAGGTTGTTGCGTCTTGGGCATGGACCTTGTTGTGAGTCACATCCACATAAACAGAGGCAAGCGGCCATTTCTTGCGGCGCGCAAACATCCGCAAAGTCATCGACGTACACGCGCCAAGCGCCGCACTGAGCAAACCATAGGGTGACATGCCTTTGTTGGTGCCGCCATAGGCGAGCGGCTCGTCGGCTGTGATGTGGTGATGCGGCCCTGCGGAAATGTCTTGCAAGAATCCGTCGTGGTCGGCCTCGGTGACGCGCACAACGCCTTCGGGCGCGCCGATGGGCGGGGCAGGTGGTGATAGGTCAATATAGCGTCCTGCCCATGTCGCGATCATCTCTGCGGCATATTCGGCGTCGGCCGCATCGGTGAGCATGTGATCGGCTGTGTCGAGCGTTATGAAGCTTTTGGGATGGCGAGCGGCCATGAAAATTTCAGCAGCGTTGTCGATGCTGACGATTTCGTCGCGCGGGGCATGAAGCACAAGAAGCGCGGCTTTCAGGTCTTTAAGAGTCGGCAGGAGCGCAGGGCCCTTGAGGTCTTGCAGGAATGCTTCGCCCACGTTGACAGGAACGCCGCCGAGTGAAACTTGAGCAGAGCCGTTGCGCTCGATTTCCTCCAGAGCGGGGCCGAACAAATGCGTCACATGCGCTGGATCAGCAGGCGCGCCAAGTGTCGCGATCGCGCGGATGTCTGGAAGTTCTTGGGCCGCGCGCAACACCGCCGCTCCGCCAAGCGAATGGCCGATGAGCATGGAGGCTGGCATTCCGAGAGACTCCATATAGGCCGCCGCCGCCACGAGGTCTTGGGCGTTGCTGGTGAAACTTGTTTGGTCGAATGACCCTTCAGAGCCAAATAACCCAGTAAAATCAAACCGGAGCACCGCGATCCCCATGGATGCGAGCCGTGACGAAATGCGTTTGGCGGAGCGGATGTCTTTGCCGCAAGAGAAGCAATGCGCAAAAATTGCGGTGGCCAAATGCGGCCCTTCCGGCGTGTCGAGCCGTGCCGCGAGGCTTGAGCCATCATGGCCGGCGAACCGGTGGGTTTCAATTGGCATAGGCGCTCCTTTGGGTCGGTCGACCTAGGGTGCAGGGTTGTTAACGCTAGGGCAAGAGGCGTGGCGGCGAAGTCACGGCTTGGTGATCTTTGGTGGGTGCATCGAGCGTAAATAAAATCGCCATAGAAAGGCAGAGGCGGCAAAGTTAGGGTGACGCATGGAAACTGTTTTGAACGTTGAATTACCGCCGGATCAGATCGCTGCGGCCTGTCGTCGATTGCCGGGAATGGCGCCGCTGGATATGGCGGATTGGCTCGATGTGAACGACGCATATGTGGGGCAAATGCAGTTGCGAGAGGCGCTTTTGGCATCGCGCCGCAGCGAGGTTGTGGCGCAGGAAGCCTGTGCGCAAGGGGCTGCTGAGGAGTTGTTGGCGCTTGTGTTGGAGCGGCTTCGTTTACGTGATGATTTTGAGGTTGCGGCAACACAGGTGCGTTGCCCCGACGGGCGCTTGGTAGAGATTGATCACAGCGCGCCGCTTGTCACTTTGGGCCATCTTGTTCAGGAGGATTTTTGCATTCTGCAGGAGCAGGGCGGGGCTTACCTCCTTACCGGCGCGGTGCTGTGCTTTCCTGCGAGTTGGACTTTGGCGGAAAAGCTGGGCCGCCCGCTTTTGGGGATACATGACCCAGTAGACAGCTATACGCCCGACCTCGCCAAACGGGTGCAGCGCCTGTTTGATGCAATCCGGCCTGAGCGCGGGATGTGGCGGGCCAATGCGCTGTTTTACGATACGCCGGAGTTGTTTCATCCACGCGCCGAGTCTGACCCGCGCGTGCCGCTGTCAAAAGAGCCGCCGTTTCTTCGGAGCGAGCGACAATCCTTGCTGCGATTGCCTGACAGTGGTGCGGTGGTTTTCTCGATCCATACCTACATGATTAACCGCAAGAGTCTGCGGCCCGATGATGCGCGTGCGCTGGCCGAGAGATAGCAGCCTAGATAGGACCGTAAGCAGAGCCGTATGCAAAAAGGGCGCCCCAATGGAGCGCCCTTTCCGTTTATTTCCAGCAGCTTATACGCTGTAGTACAGGTCGTACTCAACTGGGTGTGGTGTGTGCTCGTATGCATACACTTCTTCCCACTTAAGCTCGGAGTAACCTTCGATCTGGTCTTTTGTGAACACGTCACCTGCGAGCAGGAAGTCGTGATCTTCTTCCAGAGCTTCCAGAGCTTCACGCAGGGATGCGCAAACTGTTGGAATGCCTGCCAGCTCTTCGGCTGGGAGATCGTAAAGGTCTTTGTCAGACGCCGCACCTGGGTCGATCTTGTTCTTGATGCCGTCAAGGCCAGCCATAAGCAGTGCAGCAAAGCAGAGGTATGGGTTGGCAGCCGGATCAGGGAAACGAGCTTCAACGCGTTTGGCTTTGGGCGATTCCGCGAATGGGATACGCACACAACCGGAGCGGTTCGATGCAGAGTAAGCGCGCAGAACAGGAGCTTCAAAACCTGGGATCAAACGCTTGTAGGAGTTTGTCGATGGGTTTGTGAAGGCGTTCAGAGCTTTAGCGTGCTTCAGGATGCCGCCGATGAAGTACAGAGCTTCCTGAGACAGGTCAGCGTATTTGTCACCAGCGAAGAGTGGCTTGCCGTCTTTCCAGATCGACATGTTCACGTGCATACCTGTGCCGTTGTCGCCAGCGATTGGCTTTGGCATGAAGGTTGCCGATTTGCCGTAGGCGTGGGCAACGTTGTGCACAACGTATTTGTACTTCTGAAGGTGATCCGCTTGCTCTGTGAGCGAGCCGAAGATCAGGCCAAGCTCGTGCTGACAGGACGCAACCTCGTGGTGGTGCTTGTCAACTTTCATGCCCATGCGCTTCATAGTGGAGAGCATTTCGGAGCGGATGTCCTGAGCGTCGTCGATTGGGTTAACAGGGAAGTAACCGCCCTTAACGCCAGGACGATGGCCCATGTTGCCCATTTCATACTCGGTGTCTGTGTTCCAAGCTGCGTCTTGTGCGTCAACTTCGAAGGACACTTTGTTCATGGTGTTGGAGAAACGTACGTTGTCAAAGAGGAAGAATTCTGCCTCTGGGCCAAAGTAGGAAACGTCACCGATACCGGAGGACTTGAGGTAAGCTTCGGCTTTCTCGGCTGTACCACGTGGGTCACGAGAGTAAGCTTCGCCTGTGTCCGGCTCAACGATGGAGCAGTGGATGCAGAGCGTTTTCTCGGCATAGAACGGATCCATATATACGGAGTTTGTGTCCGGGATCAGTTTCATGTCGGATTCGTTGATGGATTTCCAACCAGCGATGGAGGACCCGTCAAACATGAAGCCTTCTTCGAGGAAGTCTTCGTCAACTTCGTCTGCAATAACAGTCACGTGCTGTAGTTTGCCGCGTGGGTCTGTGAAGCGAATGTCCACATAGTCCACGTCTTCGTCCTTGATCAGTTTGAGAACGTCAGCTTTGCTCATCTTGATCTCTTCCCTTTTATTTAGTGTTAGACTGGTGCCGATGACCGGCGGTGTTGCTTAAAGTGCGTCTTCGCCGCTTTCGCCGGTCCGGATACGGATGGCTTGCTCAACGGTAGAGACGAAAATCTTGCCGTCGCCGATCTTGTCGGTTTTGGCGGCGTTCACGATGGCTTCGATGGCGTCATCAACCTGATCATCAGGCAGAACAACTTCGATTTTCACCTTAGGAAGGAAGTCCACCACGTATTCGGCACCACGATAGAGTTCGGTGTGACCCTTCTGGCGGCCAAATCCTTTGACCTCAACAACTGAGAGGCCTTGTACGCCGATTTCCTGAAGTGCCTCTTTGACTTCGTCCAGCTTGAACGGCTTGGTGATGGCTTCGATCTTTTTCATTGGCGACTCCTTGAAATCGGTCAGTGGATTCTTCGCTTCGATTGGTTCAGAACACTTCCCTATCTGAGGGACAATCGGGTATGCTGACGCAGCGCGGGTCAGCTTGTGGAATCCCGCTACTTTGGTGCGTTTTTGTGCGGGTTGCACAATAAATAGACAGAATGAAAACATTTCACCACCCGCAACTGCTCATTTTTTTCGCGTTCGATCTTTCTCTATGCGCTAACTCTGCCTGAAGCCTCTGTGTGTGCTCCGGTAAATAGCGCATTAAGTATTGCGTTGCCTGCGACGATCTCGGGCTTGCTTAGGGCCATGGCGCTGCCTAGCCTCTGGAGGAGTGACGCGGAGGTAAGAAACATGAGCCGAACCACCATCTACATGACCGCCGCCGAGATGCGTGCCCTCGAAATTCGCGCCATGGAGAGCGGGGCTGTCACCGGTGCGGACCTAATGGAGCGGGCAGGGCGCGGCGTTGTGGATGCGACTTTTGCGCGTTGGCCTGCATTGGCAAAGACGCGGCATCGCGCGGTGGTTTTATGCGGGCCGGGGAATAACGGCGGAGATGGCTATGTCATTGCGCGCCTTTTGCATCATGCTGGATGGGGCGTGCGTGTTCTTAGTCTTGGAGACACAAAATCTCTCCCTGCTGACGCGAAGTTGAATGCACAGCGATGGTCGGCGCTGGATCAGGACAGTGCGGCTACTGCGCCTTTGAATGCCGAAACGCTGGCTGATGCTTTGGGCGAAGGCTGTGACCTCGTGGTCGATGCGCTGTTCGGCTCTGGCTTAAATCGCCCAGTTTCTGGGCTGGCCTATATAGAGGGGTCGATTTCTGCGCTTGAGGCGCGCCCGATTGTGGTTGCTGTGGATGTGCCATCTGGTCTGTCCTCTGATACCGGAACATGCCTTGGTGAGCCCGTTGCCCCACTGCGGGCTGATCTCACCGTCACGTTCCATAGCCCATTTGTTGGCCATGTGCTTGTGGATGGGCCGGAAGTATGCGGCGCACTTGAGGTGGTTGATATCGGTTTGGCGCGCTTCGCAGAGCCTGTGGATGTTCGCGCGCAAACGCCGAACCCGAGCGGGCTAGCCAAACATCCCAATGCTCATAAATTCACTCACGGCCACGCGCTGGTGTTTTCGGGCGGCGCGGGGAAAACAGGCGCGGCACGACTTGCGGCGCGTGGGGCGTTGCGGATCGGGGCGGGGCTTGTAACGCTCGGCTGCCCGCCGGATGCGCTTGCGGAATGCGCCGCGCAGGTCACCGCCATCATGCTTCGGCCGCTCAATGATACCGAGGCTTTGCGGCAGACCTTGGATGATACGCGGATAAACGCGCTCTGCCTCGGTCCGAATTTCGGTCTATCGCCTGACCGCGCGGATTGGCTTATGGACGTGCTGGCCACAAAACGCGCCGCGGTTCTTGACGCCGATGCGTTGACACTTTTGGCTCGCCACGAAAAGCCATTTTCGAAGCTGCATGAGCAGATCGTCCTCACGCCACATATGGGCGAGTTTAAACGTCTGTTTCCCGAGATTTCCGCCGAACTTACTGAAAACAAGCTTTATTCCAAGCTGGACGCCACGCGCGATGCTGCCAAAACGGCGGGCTGTACTGTGTTGCTCAAGGGCGCGGCGACGGTGATCGCCAATGCCCAAGGGGACTGCCGGATTGTGGCGTCCTGTTATGAGAATGCTGCTCCTTGGCTCGCAACAGCGGGCGCGGGGGATGTGCTCGCGGGCATGATAACAGGGCTTTTGGCGCGTGGGTTTGCGCCAATCGAAGCTGCCGAATCTGCCGCGCACCTTCATGCCGAATGCGCCCGCCGCTTTGGCCCCGGCCTTATCGCCGAAGACCTTCCCGAACAGCTGCCAGCCGTCTTGGCCGAACTTGAAAGCGCGTCGAAACGCTCGTCATGAATTTTTTTCGCATTTGCGCGAATTTTCCCCTCGCATCCCCGAAAATCCTGCGCTAGAAGGGCGCGGTTGACGGCGATTGCCGCAACAGGATGCGGGTGTGGCGAAATTGGTAGACGCACCAGATTTAGGTTCTGGCGCCGCGAGGCGTGGGGGTTCAAGTCCCTCCACCCGCACCACTAATTTTCTTCAGGAATAAAGCGGCGCGAGCTTCGGCTTTAAAGCTGCATGAAGTGCGCAAAAAACGCACACGGAACTATGTAAGCGGTTCTGGTGCACCGTATTCGTTTGAGCCTTGGTCGCTCGGCTGAACATAGAAATAGATCAGAACAAGCACACCGATTAGCGGAATGAAGGCAATAAGAAGCCACCAGCCACTGCGCCCGATATCGTGCAAGCGTCGTGCGGCGACGGCGATATTCGGAAGGAACAACGCCAGCATTACGAGTATTGAGATGGGCTGGCCGGCTTCTGCTTGGAACGCGGTGAAGCCGAGCATCGGAGCAACAAGCGCGCCGTCGATGATCTGGGCAACGATGTTGATGCCGAATACTGCCAAGGCCCACCACCAGAATTCCGGTCGCGTGGCGCGCCCCGTGAAGGTTGCATATTTAGACAAGACCGTACGCGTTGCTTTGGATATATCCGACATGTTTCACCTCAAATAATTCGTTTAAATTCAACCTATGTTGGTATTCGGCAATGGTAGTATGCCGTGATATCCCCGAGCGATCAATAATTGGAATTCCGCTCAGGACAGACACCAATAGGTTGAAAGAATTGTGTATTCTAGGCGGCCTGTCCCTGCCTCAAGGTGGCGCTTGTTATTTCGGCTAAAGAGGCCGTGTTTCATACTCTAGTTATTGCCCTCACCAAAAAGCACAGGAAGCCAATCTCCGCGCTTGAACTCAGGTTGTTTTAGCTTCATTGGTAATCCTGTGAATTGTTTGATTGCGTCATTATGCAATCAGGAGGGGAATATGCTGACGAAGTTCAAGGCAACCTGTGCTGCAGTTGTTACGACGCTCGCGTTCACTGCGCCTGTGCACTCTGATCCGGGAGAAGTTACCAAATACCTGATGAATGAGCCCGCAACGGTTTTTGATCTCGGGTTGATCCGGTTGGAGTATTTTCTCACGAGCTATTACCCGCCGTTGGGAAGCACACTTTACGATTCGCGGAATGACAGGCTTACGATCCGTAAGGCCTTTGACGAAGTTTCCAGCAGCGACATTGCCGAGCAGACCTGCAAGGATTGGCTGGAACGGGTCAGGAAAATTGGCGCAGTCGATCCATTGAGCGGAATGGTCGAACCGCCTTTTGAAAACTCGGTGTACTCGAATTTCTTCAAACACATCTCGCAAAGAAACGATGACGCTCCCGAGGATTACCTCAAAAAATTTGACGAGATAATCCATCTAAAGTGCAACCACCTTCTAGACGATGGCACAATCCTTTCGATAGGTGCGCCTTTGCTGGGCGGCTCCTTCGTCATAAGCCGCTTATAGGCTATAAGTTTAGGGCGCCTGATTGTGTGCTACGCACCTGAATTGACCTGATTGTTCTGTTGATACAGGTATCTTCCCGCCAACCAAGACAAGTCGGCCCCTTTCTCCTTGCATCCTTGGGCTGCGAGCCCTAGAAGGGCGTCTGATTTACAAGCCATCCGCCGCGTCCGAGCGGCCTATGATACATGAGGACAAATATGTCGGTCACAGAGACCCTGAACGAAGGCCTGAAGCGCGGTTACCAAATCGTTATCCCTGCTGGCGATCTCGACGCGAAAGTAAACGAAAAGCTGAAAGAAGCTCAGCCAGAAGTCGAAATGAAAGGCTTCCGCAAGGGCAAGGTGCCTCTCGCTCTGCTGAAAAAGCAATTCGGCCAGCGCGTCATGGGCGAAGCCATTCAGGAAACGATTGATGGCGCCATGGGTAAGCATTTTGAAGAGTCCGGCGACCGCCCTGCGCTTCAGCCAGAAATCAAAATGACCAACGAAGACTGGAAAGAGGGCGACGACGTTGAAGTGTCTGTTGCTTACGAAGCTCTTCCAGAAATTCCTGAAGTCGACCTCAAAGGCATCAAGCTCGAGAAGCTCGTGGCAAAAGCGGATGACGCTTCTGTTGCTGAAGCACTCGACAACCTTGCTGAGTCCGCACAGAACTTCGAAGACCGCAAGAAGGGCACAAAGTCCAAATCTGGCGACCAAGTTGTTATCGACTTTGCTGGTAAGGTTGACGGCGAGCTGTTTGAAGGCGGTTCCGCAGAAGACTTCCCGCTCGTTCTGGGCTCCGGTTCGTTCATCCCTGGTTTCGAAGACCAGCTGATCGGCGCAAAAGCAGGCGACGAAGTTGCGGTTAACGTGACATTCCCTGCCGAGTACCAAGCTGAAAACCTCGCCGGTAAAGAAGCAGTTTTCGACTGTACAGTGAAAGCCGTTAAAGCTCCTGCAAAAGCAGAGCTGAACGATGAGCTGGCCAAGCAGTTCGGTGCAGAAGACCTCGAAGCTCTCAAGGGCCAAGTTAAAGAGCGTCTTGAAGCTGAATATGCGGGCGCTGCTCGTGCGGTACAGAAGCGTGCGCTTCTGGATGCGCTTGACGGTGTTGTTTCCTTCGAACTGCCACCTTCGCTGCTTGACGCGGAAGCTGGCCAGATCGCACACCAGCTGTGGCATGAGGAAAACCCTGACGTAGAGGGCCATGACCACCCAGAAATCGAAGCAACCGACGAGCACAAGAAGCTTGCCGAGCGCCGCGTGCGTCTTGGTCTGCTGCTTGCCGAGCTTGGCCAGAAAGCCGAGATCGAAGTCACAGACGCCGAGATGACACAAGCGATCATGAACCAAGCGCGCCAGTACCCTGGTCAAGAGCGTCAGTTCTTTGAATTCGTTCAGCAAAACGCTCAAATGCAGCAGCAACTTCGTGCGCCGATCTTTGAAGACAAAGTTATCGACTATGTCTTTGAACTGGCTGACGTTTCCGAGAAAGAAGTCTCCAAAGAAGACCTCGAAAAAGCTGTTGAAGCGCTCGACGATATCTAAGGTTTCTGACTTTTGCAGAAACGAGAAAGGGCTACCCGCGAGGGCAGCCCTTTTTTCTTTGTCTTAAGGCTTTGAGCCTAGAAAATCCCTTGAGCGATAATCATGATTGCGCCGCTGAGGAACAGATAGCCAAAGTCGATGGCCAAGGCCGCAGCTGACTTTTGCAGGAACGCCCCCGCAGACACCACATGCACCCCAACGGCGAGGATTGCAAAAATTGCTGTAAAGAGCGCATCCGTCGTGGCCGTGATGCCGACCACGAGCGCCAGCAGGAACAGCGCCAGCGCTTGGGCAGCCATGGCAAACACGGGCGTGCCGCTGATTTTGCTCATGTCGAGTCCGGACCCTGCGGCCCATTTGGCGCCCATCACTTTGGGATGATACCAGATCGCCCCGAAAATAAAGGCCACGATCGCGCCCGCAAAGACGGCGAGCCAGTTGATTGCCATTGCTTCGTTTTCCATAGAGACCTCGTTATTTTAGCACGTTTTCAAGCGTTTGAAGGATGAGGCCCCAACCTTTTTCGTGGTTGTCACGGGCCTCTTCGTTGAGGAACTTCACATGGGTGAGGGTCACGTCGGTGCCGCCGTTCTTTTCAACGAAATCAAGCGTCACCTCGCTATCGTCAGGCGAATAGTTGCTCTGCCATGTAAAGACGATCCGGCTGTGTGGATCGAGCGCTTTGTAGGTACCAGTATGGGGCAGCTCGTTGTTGTCTGGTGTCAGCATGATGATTTCAAAGCCACCGCCGACCTTAGGGTCGGTCTTGCTGCGCGGTACGGTCACGCCTTCGCCTGGTGTCATGAATTTCATCAGCATTTCAGGGTCCAGCCACGCATTATAGATCGCCTTGGCAGGGGCGTTGATGTGGCGGGAGGTGGTGAGAGAAAGTTCGTTCATTGTATCAGTCATCGTCGGTTTCCTTTGTGAGCAGAGAGTCAAGTTTGTCCAAGCGAAGGTCCCAGATAGAACGAAGATTGTTAAACCATTGATCTATCAGGTTTATCGGCGCGAGATTTGCCGAGATCAGGTGGGTGCGGCCGATTGTTTTGCGCTCCACCAATTTAGCGGTCTCCAAGATACGGATGTGTTTGCTCACCGAATTCAGCGAGAGATCAAAATTTGCCGCCAGATCCGTGACGCGCGTTGGCCCTTGCTGCACCAACATCGTGAGCAGGGCGCGACGCGTCGGATCGGACGCCGCTTTCAGGATCAAGGAGAGATCCTCATCTGTATCTTTATATTCAACCATATGGGTTAATATACACGGGCAACGCCAATATTCAACCCTTTGGGTGAATAAAATGGGGCGTTGCTATGTGCGAGAGGGTGGATTGGCCTGTAGAAGGTTGGAAATGCCAGTATTTACAAATGGATAGTCGTGCACGCCCAGCTTCACTAAAAGACATACCGAATGAAGAAATTGGCCATCTGATTGCATTTCTTGGGGTCGTTGCTTTATGGTCTGCGCATTATCCCAAAGGTATTTTCTCGATGAATTGGTCCGTCATAATTAAAGATTTCATCACGATTTTCGCGGTGGTCGATCCTATCGGGTCAATTCCGATTTTTCTGTTCGCAACGGCGAGCATTCCTGCGGCGTTACATACTCGATTTGCAATACGGGCGGTCGTAATTGCCGCACTGGTTCTGTTTGGCTTCCTTGTCGGTGGGCAACTCATACTTGAGGCACTTGGCGTGAGATTAGGGGCGTTTCAGGTCGCGGGAGGGATCATCTTGTTCCTGTTTGCCATGACCATGATTTTTGGTGAGTCCAAGCCCGAGGCCGAGCAGCATGAAGCAGAGCGGGACCACCTATCAGGCGCGGTTTTTCCATTGGCGATACCGTCGATTGCCTCTCCAGGGGCGATGCTTGGCGTTGTGGTTCTGACTGACAATCAGAGATTTTCCTTTTCAGAGCAGCTGGTTACAGCGGTTCTTTTGGCGCTTGTCCTGCTCGTCACCTTGGCCTTGCTGATACTGGCAAAGCAAATCCATCGGATCATCGGCGCAACGGGGGCAAATGTAATCAGCCGTGTTATGGGGATCATCTTGGCCACCATTGCCATCGATTCCGTGTTTAACGGAATGGATGTTCTGGGGATTATTACCCTAAATTCGTGAAGAACCGGTTTGCTAAATAGGGGTGGCGTCAGCGAAGCGCCTTTGATGAAAGACACGCAAGCCATAGAAAAAGCCGCGCAGACTGAACTGCGCGGCTTTCAAATTCTGGTAAAGAGTGAAGCTTAAGCTTCTTTCTCTTCCTCTTCTGCAGCGTCTTCGGCTGGGGCTTCGTCGCCCGCAAGCTCGAGATCGTCTGCAGCAGCAGCACCGATATCGTCGAAGAGCTCGGAGATTTCGAATTCTGCTTCTGCTTCGGCTTCTGCGGCGAGTTCCTGAATGGATTTACCGGAAGCTTGAAGCTCGGCTTCTTCTTCGGAACGTGCAACGTTGAGTGAGATTGTCACAACAACTTCAGGGTGCAGTTTCACAGACATTGTGTGCAGGCCAAGCTCTTTGATCGGGTGATCGACAGAGATTTGCTTGCGGTCAACTGTGAAGCCACCAGCGGTTGCAACTTCGGCCGCGTCACGAGGTGTAACGGAACCGTAGAGCGAACCAGCGTCCGATGCAGAGCGAATCACGATGAACTGCTGTCCGTCGAGTTTTTCGCCGAGTGCTTCGGCCTCTTTGCGGGATTCAAGGTTGGTTGCTTCGAGCTGTGCCTTGCGTGCTTCGAAGGAAGCAACGTTTGCGTCAGACGCAGTCAGCGCTTTGCCTTGGGGCAGGAGGAAGTTGCGGGCATAGCCAGCTTTAACATCCACAACATCGCCCATTTGGCCGAGCTTTGCGACGCGTTCAAGAAGGATAACTTGCATGTGCTTTCTCCTTACTTAACGGCGTAGGGAAGCAGGGCGAGGAAACGGGCGCGCTTGATCGCACGGGCCAGCTCGCGCTGTTTCTTGGCCGAAACGGCAGTGATACGGGAAGGAACGATTTTGCCACGCTCAGAGATGTAGCGCTGCAGAAGACGTGTGTCTTTGTAATCGATCGCAGGAGCATTGTCGCCAGAGAACGGGCAAACTTTGCGGCGGCGGAAAAATGGTTTAGTAGCCATGAGTTAGCCCTTTCTTACGCGCGTTCACGACGGCGCTCGGAGCGCTCTTCGCGTTTTTGCATTTGAACCGATGGTCCTTCGGCGTGCTCGTCAACCTTGATGGTGAGAACGCGCATAACATCATCATGCAGGCGCATCAGGCGTTCCATTTCCTGAACAGCCGGTGCAGGGGCATCGGTGCGCAGGAAGGCATAGTGGCCCTTGCGGTTCTTGTTAACTTTGTAGGCCATGGTCTTCACGCCCCAGTATTCGCTGTCGACGGTCTTGCCGCCGTTGTCTGCGAGAACTGTTGTGAAGTGCTCAACAAGGCCTTCGGCTTGCGCGGTGGACAAGTCCTGACGCGCGATAAAGACATGCTCGTATAGTGGCATGCGATCTCCGTTCATAATAGGCGCATTTCAAAGACCGGGTTTACCCTTCTGCACCCGATCACGAGAGACTGCGCTGTTGCAAAATGCGCAGAAGGAAGCCGCCTTATAGCAGGGAACGGCGGGGATGCAAGAGCGCGGGGGAGCATGTTGAAAACAAGGTAGATACGGCGTGTGGGTGGGCGCATGGAAATGCGCGGTGAGGGGCCTTAACTTTTGCTCTCCTTTAGGGTGAAGGGATACACTTTTCGCGGTAAAACCGAAGAATTGCCCCATTTTCGCCCGTATTGAACGCGCAAATCATACTTAACGAAGCGGCAATAAATCCGGCAGGCCGCTCAGGTAGGAAGGACAGAGTATGATGTTAGATCAAGCACGCGCCCGCGCACGTGCCTCGGCAGAAGCAACTGCCGAAGCCAAAGAGCAGGGACAACTTCAGGAAACACAGCGTCTTGAGCGGCTGCCCTATATTACAATGTGCAAAGGTGGCTATGCGATCCAGATGCCAACGCGCGCGGGTTTCTGGGTGCGGCTCACACAGGGTGTTGCCACGCTGGTTGCTGTGTGTGCGTTTTCTTTTGCGGCCGGTATGTGGCTGATGCCTGGTTCCTCACAGGAAGCCGGTCTTGAGAGCTTCAAGATGATTGCAACGCTTTGTCTGTTGATGGTTGGCACGCTAGCGGTTTATTTCCTGAGCCAACGTCCGTTTTATCAGCTCCAGATTGACCAGACCCGCCGCGAAGTGCGTGAAACTCTGTGTTCCCGTAACGGCAAAGAGCTTGTCCTGCGCCGCTGTGCCTTTGATGAGGTGTCCAGCATTTACCTGTCGCGCGACAAGGCGAAGGGCAAGGCGGGCAATGAGGCAACATTGATGATGCGCCATGCGGCCTATCCGATTGAGGTGCTGACCGAAGATGCTGATTATCTCAAGCTTCTGCGTGATCTGTTGGCGCGCGATGTGCTGGGTATGAATGTTACCGCGTCGCTTGGTGCGGTTACGACAGAGCGGTCGGCGGCTGTGGCGGCAAGCGTAGCGGCCTGATCGAGCGCAAAATTTGCATTGAAGTTTAGGGGCTGGTCAAAGGACCGGCCCTTCTCGTTTGAGGGAAGGGGCGTTTGCGGCGCCCTTAAAGCGGTGATTGCAAGAAATTACCGCCATTATCCGCGCCGCTCATGGACAGCCGCCCGCGCGCCATGTATTTGCTAGGAAAACAAAGAAAACAGGAGTCCGCATGACGCGCGCATTTGTATTTCCCGGACAGGGTGCCCAAACGATCGGAATGGGCAAAGATCTGGCCGAGGCCTATCCAGTGGCCAAAGCCGTGTTTGACGAGGTGGACGAGGCCCTTGGCGAGAAGCTGAGCAGCTTGATCTGGGAGGGTGATATCTCCGAACTTACGCTCACACAAAACGCACAACCCGCGCTTATGGCAACGTCGATTGCTGCCATGCGTGCGCTTGAGGTTGAGGGCGTGAAGATCACAGACGCAAGCTTCGTTGCGGGTCACAGCCTTGGTGAATATTCAGCGCTTGCGGCGGCGGGGTCGATCTCTGTGGCCGATACGGCGCGTTTGCTGCGTATTCGTGGCGAAGCGATGCAAAAAGCGGTTCCGGTTGGAGTTGGCGCGATGGCGGCTTTGTTGGGGCTGGACTTTGCAGCTGTTCAGGAGGTGGCCGCAGAGGCCGCACAAGGGCAGGTGTGTCAGGCGGCGAACGACAATGATCCCGGTCAGGTCGTGGTGTCAGGCCATAAAGAGGCCGTGGAGCGCGCCATTGAGATTGCCAAGGAACGCGGCGCACGGCGCGCGGTTCTATTGCCGGTAAGTGCCCCGTTCCATTGTTCACTGATGCAGCCTGCGGCGGATGCCATGGCAGAAGCACTGAGCAAAGTTGACGTGAACGCGCCTGCGGTGCCGCTTGTGGCAAACGTCCGTGCCGAAGCAGAAACAAGCGCGACCCTGATCCGCAACATGCTCGTGGAGCAGGTTACAGGTTCGGTACGCTGGCGCGAGAGCGTGGCCTATATGGCTGGGCAGGGTGTCACAGAGATTTGGGAGATCGGTGCGGGCAAGGCGCTTTCGGGCATGATCCGCCGTATCGAAAAATCCATCACATGCCGTGCTGTCGGCACACCCGATGACGTGGCTGCGGCTGTAGCGTCGCTTAAGGAATAGAGGTTTATATGTTTGATTTGACAGGTAAAAAAGCGCTCGTCACTGGTGCATCCGGTGGCATTGGCGGCGCGATTGCCAAGGCCCTGCATGGCGCTGGCGCAACCGTTGGCCTCTCTGGTACTCGGGTTGAGCCGCTTGAGGCATTGGCCGCCGAGCTTGGCGAGCGGGCGCATGTTCTGCCCTGTAACCTCAGCGACGGCGAGGCGGTGGACGCATTGCCGAAGGCCGCGATCGAAGCGATGGGCGGGCTGGATATCCTTGTGAACAACGCAGGTATCACCCGCGACCAAATCTTCATGCGGATGTCGGATGAGGAATGGCAGTCGGTGATCGACGTGAACCTCACTTCAACAATGCGCCTCTGCCGTGGTGTGATGCGCCCGATGATGAAAGCCCGCTGGGGCCGGATCATCAACATCAGCTCGATTGTGGGGGCAACGGGCAATCCCGGTCAGGCAAACTATGCCGCATCCAAGGCGGGTATGGTCGGCATGACCAAATCCATCGCCTATGAGGTGGCGAGCCGTGGCATCACCGCCAACGCCGTCGCGCCGGGTTTCATTGCAACAGCGATGACAGACAAGCTCACTGATGAGCAAAAAGAAAAGATCAACGTGCAAATCCCCGCTTCGCGCATGGGCACCCCCGAAGAAATCGCCGCAGCGGTGCTTTATTTGGCCAGCCCTGAAGCAGGTTACGTGACAGGCTCCACCCTGCACGTCAACGGCGGCATGGCGATGCTTTAGGGCATTGAGCATAATGTGAGTTTGAGAGGGGCCGCTTGGCCCCTTTTTTCGTGCTGCCTAAATATGTTAAGCGAGTGCGGCTTCGCTTGCTCCTAACTTGATGTGCAATACTGTTTTTGAGTGCTAAATGTCGAGTATTGTCTTGCAACCGAAAGAGGGGCATCGGCATAGTCCAATAATCAGATGGGTAAGCTTTGTGGATGAGACATGTCTATTTCCGAAAGACCGTTAACTAGGCAAGATCGAGATACACTCAAGCCGTACTCAACCGCGAACGAAAAGCGAAGCACCTATCTGAATTTTGCGGGCCTCTTTTTCATCTTGTTTTTCACCATTTTTGTTGCGCTGGGTCTACTCTGTGATTTTACCGCGTGGATGTTCGCTTGGCCCGATTTCGAGGTCGTGAAGTGGTGGCTGTGTGGGGCTTCAGCAGTTCTATCTCTGGCGTATTCTGGGAATTGGGCGCTCCAAGAGCATAAGTACATCAAAGCGAGAACGGGTATTTCTGCACTGGCTGATCAAGACTTGCAGAACGGCTTTGCCGCCATCGAACGCCTTGAAGTTGCGGCCGTTGTTGAGGTCGAAGAAGAAGAAGACGAAGGGGCCGGATTTCTATTAGAGTTACGAGATGGTCGAGTTCTATTTCTAGTTGGTCAAGACCTGGATTTCCATTCATTGCATGTGGAGCCGGATGCAGAGAACGAAGTTGCAGGCGACATATTCCCGAGTGACAAAGTGGATTTCGTTTACGCGCCGAAAAGCGGTGTCCGTTTGGATGTTATTGGAACGGGCAGCTACCTAAAACCAAGATCCTGGGTCAAGCGACGAGTTGGTAGAACGCGTTCTAGTAGCCACGCTGATCCAATGCCGGACAGTTTCAACGACGGCCCGCTTGAGGACGTGTTAAAGCGTTACGGATTTGTCGAAGTGCCTGCCTCGGCGCGTCGAGAAAATGTATAGTTCTCTTGACGCTTCGTTTGATTAGGCGTTGGTGATCTTGTTTTGAATTTTCTGTTTACACGTCAAGCCGACCCTAAAGACAAACCGCGCGTGAAGATCGTTTGGGGTCTGCGATAAGCCGATGTTGCGTGAATTGGGAATACGAGCTCCTAGAAAATACACTAGAGGCTCCAACTGCTGTTACACGTCTAATTGCCCTGCGCCCGAAACTATATCATCTCGGATTCTATGCTGCCGATACTGCTCAGGGAGTTGACAGCAGCGCGGCTCTTTCGGGGCTTGTACTTTTTACGAGGTGAAAGGGGCCGCTTGGCCCCATTTTGGTGTGAAGTTCTTAAAGAGATTACCCTTCTACGAAGATCACTGCGCTACCTTTTCGACATTGGGCAGGACGTAGGTGCGTTCCAAAACGGCATCGCCGGGCCGGTAAACTCGCATCAAGAAATTCCATCCATCTCCAACATCGACGCGGTTTGCTTGCACGCCACAATCGGCCTCTGACCCAAAGTGGACCGTGAAGGTGCCATCCTCATTCAGCTCGACGTTTCTATCGTTGACGATATTGTTGTCGCTCTCCATGAACCCGTCTGCCCCATAGACAGTGATCGACCAAAAGGCGTCATTAGGCGGGACGTCGTATTCTGCGGTATAGCAACCTTCAACTGCGCCAGGTCCGGAGTAGTTGATGTAAACGGCATCGAGTTCTGGGAAGAGACCCCAAGCGCCAGCAACGGCAAGATGGCGTGTCTCTTCGTTGACTTCGCCGCGAGGCCCCATCCAGTCGGGCTCGTATTGGTCGAACTTCTGAAATTCCACTTCATAGTCAGCGCGTAATGCGAGCATACTTTCAACGTCCCATTGTGGCTCTGGGAACAAGTCATGGCTGGAAGCGTTTATGACAAACTCGTTTTGCATGCGGTTGACAAGGTCCACATCCGCGGGGTCTGAAGCGTCCATTATCTGTATCCGCATGATGAGTGATACGTATTTTGTATCGCCCGGAATGTCGTAGGTGCCAGGCTCATAAAACACGATTGGCGCGTAATGATCATTATCGATCACCAGAATCGAGAAATACCGGTCATCGGGAAATTCTGGAATCGTGATGGTTGCGCCGCCTTCGGTATCAACGACCGCTGCCGCGTAAAGCGTGTCTCGATTCATGCGAACCACGGCCTGCGCATCGAGAGGTGTAGGTTTGCGGATATAGTAGAAGCGGTTAACGTCGCTTCCTGCATTTGCCTGAAATTGTGCAAATGCCATGTCGACTTCTGCGCGTATGTAGGTATCGGGCGTTACAACGTCCTCTGCAAAAGCAGCAGTGGAAACAGCAAATAGAGATAGAGTTAAAAATGCTCGCATCGGGCAACTCCTATTCCAAGCGATAAGACAAAGGCTCTTTGAAAACTGACTTACGGTGGCAGCGAATGGCGAACCGGTAAAGTAACAAAGCCGCTATTTGATGATCGGAAACTGTTTCTTGCTAAGCAAATGTGTTGGGCTTTGACGGCTATGTGTTTGCTTTCTCATGCTCTAGACTGGGAAAAATCTGCGCTCGGTACTGTGCGGAAGTGTCTTAATTGGTTCTAAGGCTTTCGGCCTTTGCTGAACTCCAAAGAGCCAATCACTGTGCCCAACCTCATCCTTTGTGCGGACCCGGTATTCCCGCACCCAACCCAATTGTTGCGTTTGATTCGAGTGGATTCTGGCAATTGACGTAGCGGAATTTATGGGAATGGGGAGTGGGGCGTTTGGTTTGGCCTGTTTCTGGTGCGGTTTGCGGTATCAAGTATCAGGGATACAACGATAAATGGAATGCGCACTTGATTACCCTGACCAAGGCCTTATCTTTCGGAAAGCGTTTGCCTATTCGTGTTGATATGCTAAAGGGGGCGCAGAATTGCCATCCGCGCAATTTGTGTTGGTGGATTTCCTGCAGTAGCAGGGCAGTGAATCGCCCATTTCGGGCAGGAAACAAACGGGTGGCAACACCCCGTCTAGAGAATGAGGAAATACTATGAGCGACATCGCAGATCGCGTTAAGAAGATCGTCGTCGAGCACCTTGGCGTAGAAGAAGAGAAAGTTGTTGAAAACGCATCTTTCATCGACGATCTGGGCGCAGACAGCCTTGATACAGTTGAATTGGTTATGGCGTTCGAAGAGGAATTCGGTATCGAAATCCCTGACGATGCAGCAGAAACAATTCAAACATTCGGCGACGCGGTGAAGTTCATCACCGAAGCTTCCTAAGCTTTTCGCAATAATTTTCGTAAGCGGCGTCCTTTCGGGCGCCGTTTTGCGTTTGGGTGGGGTGTCTGGCGGGCTGAAGCGCGATTTTTGCCCGAAAAACAGGTTGCTCGGCCATTTTGTGGCGATAAATCCGTTTTCAACGACATTTGCTTGCCCAAGCTATAGAAGGCACGGTAAAAAGCGTGGAAACGCAAAACAAGGCGGGGAAAAATATGCGTCGAGTGGTAATTACAGGTCTTGGAATGGTGACGCCTCTGGCAGATGGTGTCGAGGATACGTGGTCGCGGTTGCTGGACGGGCAATCGGGCGCGGGGACCATCACGCGGTTTGATCCGGAGCGTGTGACAACGAAATACGCCTGCGAGATCCCGTTGGGTGATGGCACTGACGGTACTTTCAACCCAGACACCTATATGGATGCCAAAGACCGCCGCAAAGTAGATGATTTCATCCTTTACGGCATGGCCGCCGCCACGCAGGCTGTTGCGGATTCAGGTTGGGTTGCCGAGAGCGAAGACGACAAATGCCGCACCGGTGTGATGATCGGGTCTGGCATTGGCGGTTTGTCTTCGATTGCGGATACGGCGGTTTTGCTGGCTGAAAAGGGCCCGCGTCGGGTTTCGCCGTTCTTTATTCCGGGAGCGTTGATTAACCTCGTTTCGGGGCAAGTTAGCATCAAGTTTGGCTTCAAAGGGCCGAATCATGCAGTTGTGACAGCATGCTCTACGGGTGCGCATGCGATCGGCGATGCAGCACGGCTTATTATGCTCGACGACGCAGACGTGATGATTGCAGGTGGCGCGGAGAGCCCGATTTCCGAGATCGGGATTGCTGGCTTTAACGCGTGTAAGGCGCTTTCCACGCAAAACGCGGATGATCCGACCAAGGCCAGCCGCCCTTATGACAAAGACCGCGATGGCTTTGTTATGGGTGAGGGCGCAGGCGTTGTTGTTCTGGAGGAGTATGAACACGCAAAGGCGCGCGGCGCAAAGATTTACGCTGAGGTTCTTGGCTATGGCCTGTCGGGCGATGCGTATCACATCACCGCGCCGTCGAGCGATGGTGATGGTGGCTACCGTTCCATGGAAGCAGCAATCAAACGTGCGGGTATCACGCCAGCGGATATCGACTATATCAACGCGCATGGCACCTCGACCATGGCTGATACAATCGAGCTAGGCGCTGTTGAGCGGCTCATGGGCGATGCCGCAGAGAAGGCCACTATGTCGTCCACCAAATCGGCGACAGGGCACCTTTTGGGCGCTGCTGGTGCGATAGAGGCGATCTTCTGTATTCTGGCGATCCGCGATCAGATCGCACCGCCGACGCTGAACCTTGATAACCCTGATGTAGAGCCGAAGCTCGATCTGGCGCCGCATAAAGCCGTGCAGCGCGAGATCAATGTGGCACTGTCCAATTCCTTCGGGTTTGGCGGCACCAACGCGAGTGTGATTTTCGGTAAGGTCGACAGCTGATGTGGCGAAATTTTACGTCAAGCGCTTTGACGTTCCTGCTTGTGCTTATGTTCTGCGCGGGCGGAATGTTGTTGTGGGCAAAGAACCAATATAGCGCCGAAGGGCCGCTTGAGCAGGCGATCTGTTTGCGGGTCGAGCAAGGCTCGACCATGGGCCGCGTTTCGACCAGTTTGGCCGAACAGGGCGCGATTTCGAGCGGGTATCTTTTTCGGGTGGGGGTGAACTATTCCGATAAGGCCGCAGACCTTAAGGCGGGTAGTTTCCTTATTCCTGCGGGGGCTTCGATGGAAGGTATCGTTGACCTCGTAACTGGCGATGGTCGTTCGACATGCGGATCGGAAATTGTCTATCGAATCGGGGTGTTACGGAGCGAAGTTCAACTGCGTGATCTTGATCCGGAAACCAACCGTTTCGAAGAGAAGTTCAGCTTTGACCCGAATGCCGACGAGGTTCCGGCTGGCTTCACCGAGGCTGCGGAAAGTGGCGACCTCCGCTATCGTGTCGCACTCGCTGAGGGTGCTACGAGTTGGCAGGTGATCGAGGCGCTTAAAGCGGCGGATTTCCTGACTGGTGAGGTAACTGAGGTTCCTGCGGAAGGTACGCTCGCACCAGATAGCTATGAGCTTCGCAAGGGGGCGTCACGTGGCGAATTGGTCGAAGAGATGACACGTCGTCAGACAGCGATCCTTGACGAAGCTTGGCAGAACCGCGCTGATGGTTTGCCGCTTGAAACGAAGGAAGAAGCGCTCATTCTGGCCTCTATTGTCGAGAAAGAAACCGGCGTTGCCGAGGAGCGCAAACAAGTGGCGAGCGTATTCGTGAACCGCCTCAAGCAAGGTATGCGCCTTCAGACGGATCCGACAGTGATCTATGGCGTGACCGAAGGCAAAGGCGCGCTTGGCCGTGGTTTGCGGCAGAGTGAATTGCGGCGGGAAACACCTTGGAACACTTATGTGATCGACGGGCTTCCTGTAACACCGATTGCCAACCCAGGACGCGCAGCGATTGAGGCCGCGCTGAACCCAGACGACACGGAGTATTTGTTCTTTGTGGCGGATGGAACCGGTGGCCACGCCTTCGCAAAGACGCTAAGCGAGCATAACGATAATGTTGCGAAGTGGCGCAAAATCGAAGCGGAGCGCAACGCTTCGGAGTAACGCGCGAGCGCCTTTGAAAACGGAATGAAATCAGCGGCCTGTCCCGAAATTCGGGGCGGGCCGTTTTCGTTTTTGGCAAATGTAATTTGGCGAAAGTGTTAACGGAAATTGCATGTTGTGCAACGGGTGCGTGCGCAGGGGTGTTGCGCTCAAGCAATTGAAAACATTGATTTTTTGATATTTTTCGGGCATAGTGCATTCCTGAGCTAGAAGAGATGACACAGGTTTGAGAAGGGCGCGGGAAGCGCTGGAAATCTGCTCATTTCTCTCGTGCGGGCAAGCATGAGAGGCGGATGATAGATCTTATGACATTGATCACACCCGATGAGGATAGAGGCAATTCGGCAGAGCTGCTTGGGATTGCAGAAAAACACTTTGAGCGCCTTGCGGGCGCTTTGGACAGGGCGGTTGTTGCCGTTGAGCAAGGCCAGCCCGAAACCGCGAAAGAGGCAAATGGCCTCGTGCGGGATTTGAGTAAATCGCTTCAGTCCGTGATGGAAGAAAGGGTACGCGTTGAGAAACTCCGCAGGCAGAACGCCGGAATCGTTCACGACTTCGCCATCGACTTTGACAGCGCCCGATCTGAAATTCGGGGCCGGTTGGCTCGCCTCCGCGCCACAGTTGGCGCAGGAGGTGTTTCTGAATGAGTTAAGCGAGGGAGCGCTTTTGGCGCTGCCTTGGCTGTTTGAGTTCTGGGCGTTTCCGCATCAATTGCCGCCCGAGGGCGAGGATTGGCGCACATGGGTGATCATGGGCGGCCGTGGTGCGGGCAAGACGCGCGCAGGGGCGGAATGGGTGCGCTCTGAGGTTGAGGGGGCAAAGCCGCTGGATGCGGGGCGCTCGCGCCGTGTGGCGCTTGTTGGGGAAACCATCGATCAGGTGCGTGAGGTCATGGTGTTTGGCGAGAGCGGGATATTGGCCTGTTCTCCGCCAGACCGCCGCCCTGAGTGGCAGGCAACGCGAAAGCGGCTGTTGTGGCCCAATGGGGCGACGGCGCAGATATTTTCTGCTCATGATCCAGAGAGCCTTCGGGGGCCGCAGTTTGATGCGGCGTGGGTGGATGAACTGGCCAAGTGGAAGCGGGCAGAGGAGACTTGGGATATGCTTCAGTTCGGCCTTCGGCTTGGGGATGTGCCGCGCCAATGCGTGACGACCACACCGCGCAATGTGCCTATTCTGAAGGGCATTCTTAGCAACTCGACCACGGTTGTAACCCAAGCACCAACGGAGGCGAACCGTGCGTATCTGGCGGAGAGTTTCCTTGAGGAGGTGCGCAACCGCTATGCGGGGACGCGGCTTGGGCGGCAGGAACTTGATGGCGAGCTGCTGGAAGATACGCAGGGCGCGCTTTGGACGCTGGGCTTGCTGGATCAGGCGCGGGTCGAGGAGGCGGGCACGTTGGGACGTGTTGTTGTGGCGGTTGATCCGCCTGTGACGGGGCATAAGGGCTCGGACGAATGCGGGATCGTTGTGGTGGGTGCAAACACCAAGGGCGCACCGAAGGACTGGCACGCGGTTGTGCTTGAGGATGCCACGGTAAGCGGGGCCACGCCGGATGAGTGGGCGCGAGCAGCGCTGGCGGCGATGGAACGGCATGAGGCGGATTGTCTTGTGGCCGAAGTTAATCAGGGCGGTGATCTGGTTGAGTCGGTGATCCGACAGGTTGATGCGCTGGTGCCGTATAAGGCGGTGCGGGCGAGTAAGGGCAAGAGCGCACGGGCGGAACCCGTGGCGGCGCTCTATGCGCAGGGGCGGATCAAGCACCTTGGGGCGCTGAACGGGCTTGAGGACCAGATGTGCCGTATGACCCAGCAGGGGTACGAGGGCAAGGGAAGCCCCGACCGCGTAGATGCGCTGGTGTGGGCGGTGACGGAATTGTTGATCCAGCCCAACAGGGGCGCGCAACACCCCCGCGTACGCAGCCTTTAACGCATCTTTAGGCATTTCTGAGAAACTGAATTCAGCAAAGATCGAACGATATTTTCATTGATCGCCAAAGGGTTGCGCAGCGCGGCTTGGGTGATTGAGCGGGGATGGTTCGGGCAAAATTGGCGAAGACACAGGAGCTTCTTCACATGGTATTTGACTTTTTGAAACGCGGTGAGGCGGCGGCGCCTGTGATTGAGCAGAAGGCCTCTGCAACGGGACGCGTCTTGGCCTATAGCGGTTCGGGGCGAGTGGCGTGGAGCCCGCGCGATACGGTTTCGCTCACGAAAACGGGGTTTGCGAACAATCCGGTTGGGTTTCGTTCGGTCAAGCTGATTGCAGAAGCCGCAGCAGCCTTGCCATTGGTATTGCAGGATAAGGGGCAGCGCTTTGAAGTGCATCCCGTTCTGAGCCTGCTTGCAGAGCCGAATGCAGTTCAGGGGCGGGCAGAGCTTTTTGAAAGCCTGTTTGGCCAGCTCCTATTGACCGGAAACGGATATCTGGAGGCTGTTGCGACGGAGGAGGGCGCGCCGTTTGAGCTGCATGTCTTGCGGAGCGACCGAATGCGTATTGTGCCAGGTGAGGATGGCTGGCCCGCGGCGTATGAATATGCGGTGGGCAACCGTAAACATCGGTTTGATGCAAGCGGTGTGGTTAGCCCGATTTGCCACATCAAGAGCTTCCACCCGCAGGATGATCATTACGGTTTAAGCCCGATGCAGGCGGCGGCGAGTGCGCTGGATGTGCATAACGCGGCGAGCCGGTGGAGCAAGGGGTTGCTGGATAATGCGGCGCGTCCGAGTGGTGCGATTGTTTACAACGGTCCAGACGGGCAGAGCATGAGCCATGACCAGTATGAGCGCCTACAGGACGAAATGGCGGCGTATCATCAGGGGGCGGCGAACGCGGGACGCCCGATGTTGCTTGAGGGCGGTTTGGATTGGAAGCCGATGGGGTTCTCGCCGAGCGATATGGAGTTCCAGAAAACCAAGGAGGCAGCGGCGCGAGAGATCGCGATTGCCTTTGGGGTGCCGCCGATGCTGCTCGGTATTCCGGGCGATGCGACTTACGCCAATTATCAAGAGGCCAACCGCGCGTTTTACCGATTGACGGTGGTGCCACTGGCAACGCGAGTGGCGGCGAGCGTGGGGGCTTGGCTGGCGCGGTACACGGGGGAGAAGCTGGATTTGCGCCCCGATCTTGATCAGGTGACGGCGCTTTCGGCGGAGCGGGATTCCCAATGGCGGCGGGTTAGTGAGGCGACGTTCCTGACGCAGGCAGAGAAACGCGCGCTGCTTGGGCTTCCCAAACAGGCAGAGGAAGAATGAGTGCGCCGAACCCAACACCGAGCGGGTCCCGCTTTCTCTATGACAGTTTCGACGCCGCATCGGCCCGCATCGAGGCCAACGAGCGGGTGAGTAAGCTGCAGTTTGCAACTCTGGAGCAGCGGCTTGGGCGGATCGAAGTGATGATCGAGCGGCTTGAGCGACGTTTGTGGTTGGCGGTTTACGGGGTTGTGGGCGTGATCTTGGCGCAAGGCGTTGCTTCGCTCCTGGATATGGCGCCGAAATGAGGAAAGACAATATGAATTCAACGGATTATACAGCGGGCCTTGAGCAGAAATTCTGTCGGTTTGACGAGGGCGTTTCGGTCACGGATGGCACGCAGATCGAAGGCTATGCGAGCTTGTTTGGAGCTTGTGATCAGGGCGGCGATATTGTTGAGGCCGGGGCCTATGCAGCGTCGCTGGCACAGCTCTCCGCAAAGAAGCGCAGCGTAAAAATGCTTTGGCAACACGACCCTGCGCAACCCATCGGTATCTGGGACGAGGTGCGCGAGGACGGCAAGGGGCTCTATGTGAAAGGGCGCCTGCTGACCGAGGTGGCGAAGGGCCGCGAGGCGGCGGAATTGATTGCGGCGGGGGCGATTGACGGGCTGTCGATCGGATACCGCACGCGCAAAGCGACGAAGAACAAGAAGGGCCAGAGGCTCTTGACGGAACTGGAGCTTTGGGAGGTGTCGCTTGTGACATTCCCGATGCTGCCGGAGGCGCGGGTCGGGGCGAAGGGCGATAGCCTTGCGGCTGATGACTTGTTGCGTGACTTGGCAGGGGTCTTGAGCGACGCCCGCCACAAGCTGGCCCAAGGCATCTGAAGCCAGCGATCTAACCTCTCTCTAAAGGATTAATCCATGAGCAAAACCGAGACAAAGGCTCGGGCCGGGACAGCTGTGTCTGACGGTCTGTCGCCGGCCGCGGAGGTCAAGACCGCGCTGACCGGCTTCGTGAGCGATATCAAAACTTTAACAGACGAAACGAAATCAAAACTTCAACTACAGGAAGAGCGACTGACCATGCTGGAACGCAAACATATGACTGCCAAACGCCCCCAACTTTCGGCCACTGCCGAGGTGGAGGTTCCACATCAAAAGGCGTTTAACGCTTATCTGCGTGCCGGCGACGATGACGCGCTTCGTGGCCTTGCCGTTGAGGAAAAATCCATGAATACGGCCGTTGCTGGCGAGGGGGGTTATCTGGTGGACCCGAAGACCAGCGAAACGATCAAAGGTGTGCTTTATGCGACGGCGTCGATCCGTTCGATTGCGACCGTGGTTGAGGTTGAGGCCACGAGCTATGATGTTTTGGTGGATCACACCGAGGTCGGTACTGGCTGGGCAAGCGAAACAGGCTCTGTGACCGAGACAGCTACACCGAGCTTTGACCGCATTTCGATCCCGCTTCACGAGCTTTCTGCGCTTCCCAAAGCAAGTCAGCGTCTGCTTGACGATGCGGCGTTTGATATCGAGGGCTGGCTCGCGGGCCGCATCGCGGACAAATTCGCGCGCGCAGAGGCAGCGGCCTTTGTGAATGGTGACGGCGTGGATAAGCCTACGGGCTTCCTGACGAAATCCATCGTGGCCAATGGCGCGTGGTCTTGGGGTAACCTTGGCTATGTGGCGACGGGCGAGGATGGCGATTTTGCCAATATCAACGCCAGCGATGCAATTGTGGACCTCGTTTATGCGCTTGGTGCTGAATACCGCGCCAATGCGACATTCGTGATGAACTCCAAAACAGCTGGTGCCGTACGCAAAATGAAGGATGCCGATGGGCGTTTCTTGTGGAGCGACGGGCTTCAGGCGGGCGAACCTGCGCGTTTGATGGGCTATCCGGTGATGATTGCCGAGGACATGCCGGATATCGCCTCTGATGCGACAGCGATTGCCTTTGGTGACTTTTCCAACGGGTACACCATTGCCGAGCGTCCGGACCTGCGGGTGTTGCGTGATCCGTTCTCTGCGAAACCAAACGTGCTGTTCTATGCCACCAAGCGCGTTGGCGGAGACGTGAGCGATTTTGCTGCGATCAAACTTCTGAAATTCGCCGTCAGCTAACCCTGATTGGCGAAGGCCCCGACATGGGGTCACACCGGGCGCGTACCGTTGGTTCGTGTTGTCTAGCTGCTCCCCTCCGTCCGAGCGATGCGGCAGGTACGCGCCCGAATTGCAGAGCCTTTGGCCCGTATGAGGCGGAGAGGCTGCGGCGGAGGCTAGTTTTACGGGAATTCGGAGTTTTCCATGATGTTAATCGAGCAAACCACAGTGCCAGCGGCGGCGCTTCCGGTCGAGAAATTCAAAGAGCATTTGCGCATGGGCTCCGGCTTTTCGGATGATGCGCTTCAGGACAGCATTCTCGAGACGTGCTTGCGCAGCGCGATGGCGGCGATTGAGGCGCGCACGGGCAAGGTTTTGATTGAGCGTGAGTTTCTATGGCAGCTGACAGGCTGGCGCGCGCTGAGTGAGCAGGCGTTGCCTGTGGCACCGGTTGGTGCGGTTTCGTCGCTGAAGACGCTGGACCGGCTGAGCAGCGCCACGGAGATTGATGCGGCGCGGTTTGTTTTGCAGCGCGACGCGCACCGCCCGAAGCTTTTGCCAACGGGTGCGTGCCTGCCGACGATCCCCCTGGGGGGGACGGCTGAGGTTGTGTTTACAGCAGGGTTTGGCGCCGATTGGAACGACATCCCCGCAGACCTTGCGCAAGCGGTCATGTTGGTGGCGGCGCAGTTCTATGAGCATCGGGGCGATATGCGCGCGCGGGGCGACACGCTTCCGGTTGGGGTGAACAGCTTGATCGCGCCGTATCGAACGGTTCGCATTCTTGGGGGGGCGGCGTGATGGCGATACCCGAATTGAACAGGAAGCTGACCCTTGAGGCGCCTGTGCGCGTTGCTGATGGCGCGGGGGGGTATTCGGAGACATGGCAGGCACTAGGTACGCTCTGGGCCGCGATCAAGTTCAGCACAGGGCGCGAGAAGGCAGGTGATTTTGTCACCGTCTCTACCCAGAAATTGCGGATCACTGTGCGGGCCGCACCAGAGGGCAGCGCGAGCCGCCCGCATCCGGAGCAGCGGTTTACAGAGGGCGCGCGCGTTTATCGCATTTTGGCGGTCGCGGAGGCGGATAGCCAAGGGCGCTACTTGACCTGTACCGCGGAAGAAGAGGTGGTCTCATGAGTTATGGCGTTTCGGCAGCGCTTCAGGGCGCTGTCTATCAAAAGCTGGCAGCGGATACGGCGCTTGGCGCGCTGGTGGGGGCTGCGATCTATGATCGTCCTCCGAGCGGGGCTTTACCGCCCACCTATGTGAGCCTTGGGCCAGAAGACGTGCGCAACCGTGCGGATAAAGACGGCTATGGCGCGCTGCATATGTTCACGGTTTCCGTTGTTACGGAGGCGGCAGGTTTCCAGAGCGCCAAGGAAGTGGCGGCGGCGATTTCGGACTGCTTGGTGGATGCGGACCTGACGCTTTCGCGCGGGCGGCTTGTGTATCTCAATTTTGATCGAGCGGTAGCGCGGCGCGTGGGCAAGGGCGAGACGCGCCGGATTGACCTGAAGTTCCGCGCTCGCGTGGAAGACAACTGATTACTTTACTGGAGGATTTCTCATGGGTGCCCAAAACGGCAAGGACCTACTTATCAAGCTCGACATGACCGGTGGCGGGCAATTTGAAACCATCGCGGGGCTGCGCGCAACGCGGATCAGCTTTAACGCGGAAACCGTGGATGTGACTTCGTTGGAAAGCCAGGGCGGGTGGCGCGAGCTTCTTTCGGGCGCAGGAGTGAAATCGGCATCTATCTCTGGCTCCGGTATCTTCAAGGACGAAAGTACGGATGAACGGGCGCGGCAGATATTCTTTGACGGCGAAACGCCACAGTTTCAGGTGATCATCCCCGATTTCGGCGTTGTTGAAGGCGCGTTTCAGGTGACCTCGATTGAATATGCGGGAAGCCACAACGGCGAGGCGACCTATGAGCTGGCGATGGCCTCTGCGGGCGCATTGCAGTTCACCGCACTTTGAGGGCGCGGATGATGGCGAACCCATTGGCAGGTGAGGTTGATCTGGTGATCGACGGAGAACGGCGCAGTTTGAAGCTGACCCTCGGTGCGTTGGCGGAGCTTGAGGCGTGTCTTGAGGCCGGAACGCTCATTGACCTTGTGGAACGGTTTGAGAGCGGAGGATTCTCTACGCGTGATGTCTTGGCGCTGATTGTGGCGGGCTTGCGTGGCGGGGGGTGGCGCGGAACGGGCGCAGACCTGCTTGAGACCGAGATTGAGGGCGGCCCGATTGAGGCGGCGCGGGTGGCGGCGGTCTTGCTCGCGCGGGCGTTTACGGTTCCGAGCGCGTGACTTTGGGGCCACAGGATGGGCGCAGCATGGACTGGCCTGCGCTGATGCGGGCCGGGATGCGCGGCCTAGGCATGACACCGCGCGATTTCTGGGCGCTCACACCAGCGGAGCTGATGCTGATGCTGGGCAGTGAGGACGCGGCGAAACCGCTTGGCCGAAGCCGGTTGGAAGAGTTGGCGCGGAAGTTCCCTGACACGGCTGGTTAGAAGGCTGAACGAATGTGGAAAAGGAAAATGGAATGACCAAAGACGTTGATGGCATTGGTGAATTTGACGACCGCGTGGAGGCGCTTGAGAACTCGCTGTCGGGCGCAAGCGCTATGTCGGCCACATTCGAGGCGGAACTCTTGCGGATGCGCGAAACGCTGAGTTCGACAGGGCTTGAGGTGTCGAGCCTGTCGAGCGGGATCGGCCGCGGATTGCGCCGCGCCTTTGATGGCTTGGTGTTTGACGGGATGAAGCTCTCGGATGCGCTGAACACAGTAGGGCGGTCGATGATCGACACAGCCTATGCGGCAGCGATCAAGCCGGTGACAAACCAACTTGGAGGGATCATTGCCAGCACGGTGAATGATGCTGTGGGGGGCGTTATGGGCTTTCAAAGCGGAGGCGCGTTTACGCAAGGCAAGGTGATGCCCTTTGCGAAAGGTGGGGTCATTTCAGGGCCGACAAACTTTCCGATGCGCGGCGGCATGGGCCTCATGGGTGAAGCAGGCCCCGAAGCGATTATGCCGCTTGCGCGTGGGGCCGATGGCAGCCTTGGCGTACGCACGCAGGGGGGCGGTAGGCCGGTCAATATCACGATGAACATTTCAACGCCTGATGTGCAGGGGTTCAAACGCAGTCAGGGGCAGATTGCGGCGCAGTTGAGCCGTGCGGTCGGGCGCGGTCAACGCAACGCTTAAGGAGGGACGGACATGGGGTTTCACGAGGTAAGATTTCCGGCAACGCTGAGTTTTGGTTCCGTCGGTGGGCCAGAGCGGAAAACGGATGTTGTCACACTGGCCAACGGGTTTGAGGAGCGTAATACGCCCTGGGCCCATTCTCGTCGCCGCTATGACGCGGGTGTCGGGATGCGCTCGCTGGATGACGTGGAGACGCTTTTAGCGTTTTTTGAAGCACGCCGCGGGCAGCTTTTCGGGTTTCGGTGGAAGGATTGGTCGGATTTCAAATCAGGTAAGGCTTCGGTCGAGCCGGATTACGAGGACCAGCGCATCGGTACAGGGGATGGGGAAACTGCGGTTTGGCAGCTGACCAAGACTTATGCCTCGGGGACGCATGACTATGTGCGGCCAATCCATAAGCCCGTAGAGGGAACCGTTAAGATCGGTGTTCAGGGTGATCCATTGCAGGAGAGCGTGGACTATGAGGTAGACCATGCCACAGGGCAGGTGACCTTTAGCCATCCGCCGGACGTTGGCGTTACGATTACCGCTGGGTTCGAGTTTGACGTGCCTGTACGGTTTGATGCCGATCATATCCACACTTCTGTTGCAAGTTTTCAGGCGGGTGACGTGCCAAACGTGCCGATCGTGGAGGTGCGGGTCTGATGGGGATAGATGCTGATTTTCTGGCGCATTTGAAGAGCGGCTACACGAGCGTATGTCGATGCTGGGCTGTTACGCGCACAGATGGGGTAAGGCTTGGGTTTACAGATCATGACCGGACGCTTTCGTTTGAGGGGATTGAGTTCGTCGCCGAAACGGGGCTGACGGCGCGGGCTTTGCAGCAAACAACAGGGCTTGCGGTTGATAACAGCGAGGCCGTTGGGGCGCTTTGCAGTGATATGATCCGCGAGGAGGATATTGCTGCGGGCCGGTATGACGGGGCAGAGGTTCTGGCGTGGCTTGTGAACTGGCAGGACGTGAGCCAGCGGCATTTGCAGTTTCGGGGCACCCTTGGCGAGTTAACGCGCGGAGACGGCGCATTTCAGGCGGAACTGCGCGGGCTGACCGAAGCGTTGAACCAACCACAGGGACGGAGCTTTCAGAAGCCGTGCACCGCGGTGCTGGGAGATACGAATTGCAAGTTTTCGCTAAAGAAAACAGGCTTTGCGACTGAGCGAGAGATCGCTGAAGTTCTAGGCAACCGTGTTCTGCGATTCAACGGCATGAAGAGCTTTGATGATCGATGGTTCGAGCGTGGGCGGTTTGAGATCATGAGTGGGGCCGGCGCTGGGCTTGTCGGGATTGTAAAAAATGATCGGCTGACAGATGCACACCGCGAAATCGAACTGTGGGAAGCGCCGCGCCTTGGACTCGCAGTTGGTGATGTGATCCGGTTTGAGGCCGGCTGTGACAAGCGGGTTGCGACCTGCAAGCACAAGTTCAACAACTACATCAATTTTCAAGGGTTTCCGCATATCCCTGGCGAGGATTGGCTGATGTCTGTACCTCGGCGTGGTGGCCGGAATGACGGCGGGAGCCGCATTTCCGGCTCGGGCGGAGGTGCGGCATGAGGAACGACATCCTGACCTCTGCGCGAGCGTGGATTGGCACGCCCTATGTGCATCAAGCTTCAACGAAACATGCGGGTGCGGATTGCCTTGGGCTGCTGCGCGGGGTCTGGCGCGAGGCGCTGGGCGTGGAGCCGGTTGCGGCGCCCAACTATACACCAGACTGGAGCGAGCCCACGGGCGAGGAGACACTTTGGTCGGCGGCGCGGGCTTATTTGAAGGAGAAGCCGCGCACAGATGCAGCAGCGGGCGATGTGCTCTTGTTTCGAATGCGCGCTGGATCAGTGGCCAAACACCTTGGCATTCAAGGCAAAACAGGTGAGGGCGCGACGTTTGTGCATGCCTACATGGGCCACGGTGTGGTGGAAAGTCCGCTTTCCCTGCCGTGGCAGCGCCGGATTGTGGCGCGGTTCGAATTTCCTGAGGAGGGCAAATAATGGCGACGGTTGTACTTGCTGCTGTTGGATACAGTGTAGGGGCCTCCTTGGGTGGCGCGGCGTTTGGGATTTCGTCGGCCATCATCGGGCGCGCGGTTGGCGCCACTGTGGGTCGAATGATCGACCAGCGATTGCTGGGTGGCGGCAGCCAGGCCGTGGAAACGGGCCGCGTGGACCGGTTCCGTTTGACGGGGGCAAGCGAAGGCGCGCCGATTCCGCAAATTTACGGAAGGATGCGAACCGCGGGGCAGGTGATCTGGGCCTCGGAGTTTAGTGAGCGCAAGAAGAAATCCGGTGGTGGCGGTGGCAAGGGCGGCCCAAAGGAGCCGGAGGTCACGAGCTATTCTTACTCGGTGAGTGCAGCGGTTGCGCTCTGCGAGGGAGAGATTTCAGGAATTGGACGTGTCTGGGCAGATGGGGTCGAGATTGCGCGGGATGATCTGAATATGCGGGTCTATTCGGGGAGTCAGGATCAGATGCCGGACCCGAAAATCGAAGCTGTAGAGGGGCAGGGCAATACGCCGGCCTATCGTGGCATCGCCTATGTGGTGTTTGAGAACCTGCAACTGGCGCAGTTTGGCAACCGTTTCCCACAGTTCAACTTCGAGGTTCTACGGCCTGCGCAGGTTGATCTGGAAACTGCGGAAGCCGATCCTGTTACGGCAGTAGAGGGGGTCGCGCTCATTCCTGGAACGGGTGAATATGCGCTAGCAACAACGCCGGTGCATTACAGCAGCGGTTTGGGCAAAAACCGTTCCGCGAACGTAAATACACCATCTGGGAAAACCGATTTCGCAACGTCAATGGAAGCGCTGCGGGATGAAATGCCTAAAGTGAAATCGGTGTCGCTTGTTGTGTCGTGGTTTGGTGACGACTTGCGGATGAACAAATGCGAGATCCAGCCGAAGGTCGAGCAGAAGATACTGGACGGCACAACGATGCCTTGGCGTGTTTCTGGCGTGACACGGAGTGGTGCGCGGAAGGTTCCGAAGGAAGATGGGCGCTCCATTTATGGCGGGACACCGACGGATGCCTCTGTGGTCGAGGCTATTTCCGAGATGAACGATGGTGGGCAAGATGTTGTTTTCTATCCGTTTATCCTGATGGATCAGGAGAGCGGTAACGGGAAGATCGACCCATATACTGGCGCAGCAGACCAGCCGAAATTGCCGTGGCGCGGGCGGATTACGCTTTCCGTGGCACCGGGCCAGAGTGGCAGCCCCGATCAAACTGCGTCAGCCACAAGTGAAGTGGATGCGTTCTTTGGTACAGCGCAAGTGGATGATTTTACGATCAACGGTACCAACGTGAATTATACCGGTCCGTCGGAATGGAGCTACCGTCGGTTCATCCTGCACTATGCGCATTTGTGTAAGGCTGCAGGCGGTGTTGCGGCGTTCTGCATCGGGTCGGAAATGCGTGGGCTGACGCAGGTGCGTGACGCGTCAAACGGGTTTCCGGCGGTTGAGAAACTTCGCCAGTTGGCAGCGGACGTAAGGGCTGTCTTGGGGCCGCAGTGCAAACTTAGTTATGCGGCAGATTGGAGCGAGTATTTCGGCTATCATCCGCAGGACGGATCAGGTGATGTTTACTTCCATCTTGATGCGCTTTGGGCAGATGCGAACATCGATTTCATCGGCATCGATAACTACATGCCGCTGTCGGATTGGCGCGACGGTGCGGATCATCAGGACGCCGGTTGGGGCTCGATTCACAATCTTGAATACCTGATGGCCAATATCGAAGGCGGTGAGGGGTATGACTGGTATTATCATTCCAAAGCGGCCGAACGCGCACAAATCCGAACACCTATTGAGGATGGGGCCCACGGCGAAGATTGGGTTTGGCGATATAAGGATATTCGTGGCTGGTGGCAGAATAGGCACCACAATCGCATTGGCGGTGAGCGGCAGGCGCAAGCGACCGCTTGGGTGCCCGAAAGCAAGCCAGTGTGGTTTACCGAAATCGGCTGTGCTGCGGTTGATAAAGGTACGAACCAGCCCAACAAGTTTCTGGACCCGAAATCGAGCGAAAGCAGCTTGCCGAAATATTCTGACGGGACACGAGATGACCTGATCCAGATGCAGTATTTGCGGGCGCTCTATGCGTATTGGCGGGATCCTGCGAATAATCCCGTGAGTGCCGAAACTGGTGTTCCGATGATTGATATGTCGCGTGCGCATGTTTGGGCGTGGGACGCGCGGCCATTTCCGTATTTTCCGAACAACGGAAATTTGTGGTCAGACGGTGGCAACTACGCACGAGGGCATTGGCTCAACGGGCGGACGGTTGCACGATCTTTGGCGTCGGTCGTGGGCGAAATTTGTGAGCGTTCCGGCGTAACGGATTATGACACAAGCGCGCTTTATGGCTTTGTGCGCGGCTATCAGGTTGCGGATGTGACCACGGCTCGTTCGGCGTTGCAGCCGCTGATGCTGGCCTATGGGTTTGAAGCGATCGAGCGTGATGGCATGCTTGTTTTCAAGACTCGCGACGGGATCGCAGACGTAGAAATTCTGCCTGAACAGATGGCGGATTTGCCCGATCAGGATGCGGTTTTGCAGCGCATGCGCGCGCCGACAGCGGAAACGGCGGGACGTATCCGGCTGGCGTTTGTGGAGAGCGACGGAGATTTCGAAGTCCGTGCTGCGGAGGCAATTCATCCGGATGAGGTGACCTTTTCTGTGTCGCAATCCGAGTTGCCTCTGGCGCTTACGAAGGCAGAAGCGAGCACGATTGTAGAACGTTGGCTTGCCGAGAGCCGCGTTGCACGGGATGCGGTCCGGTTTGCGCTTCCGATGTCGGAGTTGGAGCTTGGGGCCGGCGATGTTGTTGCCCTGCCTGATGGGGAAGATTTTGCAAACTATCGTATTGATAACGTGGAGCAATCAGGTGCGCAGATCATCGACGCCGTTCGGGTTGAGAATGCGGTTTACACGGCGAGTGATGCGATCGAAGAGCCGACACCCCCGCGCAGTTTCACGCCGCCTGTTCCCGTTTTTGCGCAGTTCCTTGATCTGCCGTTATTGACGGGCGACGAAGCGCCACACGCGCCGCATCTGGCTGTTACGGCGGAACCATGGCCAGGGTCTGTGGCGGTTTATAGTTCGGCGGAGTCCGATGACGCGGGCTATAGGCTCAATACACTGGTGAGCCAGCAGAGCGTGATTGGGCAGACGGAGACACCCATGGTGGCGGCTCTGGCGGGTGTGCCTGATAACGGGGTGGCGCTGCGAGTGAAGCTTGCAACGGGGGAGCTTTCGTCTGCGACTTCGGATGCAGTTCTGAATGGCGCAAACCTTGCCGCGATTGGAGATGGCAACAGCGAGAATTGGGAGTTGTTCCAGTTCACAGAGGCCAGACTTGTGGCCGAAGACACATATGAGTTGTCGGGGCGGTTGCGCGGCCAGTTTGGGAGCGACGCGATTATGCCTGAGGTCTGGCCGGTTGGGAGCCTGTTTGTGCTTCTTGATGGGACTGCGGAGCAGATATCGCTTGCCACAAATGCAAGGGGGCTCGCGCGGAACTATCGGATTGGGCCAGCAACCCGTGGATATGATGATCCGAGCTATGAGCATAAGGTTGAGGCTTTTCAAGGGATTGGGTTGCGGCCCTATGCTCCGGTGCACTTAAAGGCGCAGGATGATGCAGGAGATCTGACCCTGAGTTGGATCAGGCGTGCGCGCGTGGAAGCAGACCAATGGAGTGGCTTTGACATCCCACTTGGCGAGGACAGTGAAAGCTATGTCGTTCGCGTACTCGAGGGCGAGGCCTTGCTGCGAGAGGCGACGGTTTCGACCCCAAGTTTCACCTATACAGCCGCGATGCAGGCAAGTGACGGCGGCGTGCCGGACGCATTCGAAGTCGCGCAAATCTCTCAGCGGTTCGGCGCGGGACCATTTAGAAGGAAAATGATCAATGACTAGCACAGCGAATTTTGCCCTGCCTTTGGTGCAACCAAGCCAGGCACAGAAACATGTTACGGTTAACGAAGCGCTGGTGCGGCTCGACGGGCTTTCGCAGCTTGTCTTGGCCTCGGTCGACACGGTGACACCGCCGTTGGCGGCCGATGAGGGCGCTTGTTATGCCGTGCCGACAGGAGCTGTAAATGCTTGGGCCGGACAAGGAGGAAAGGTGGCAATTTTCTCCAATGGAGGCTGGATATTTGTGACACCCAAAACAGGGTGGCGCGGATGGGTCGAAGACATGAGCCGCGCGGTACATTTTGACGGCAGCAACTGGGTTCAGGGCGCTCTTGCGCAGAGCCCAAATGGCGCGGCTTCGGGCTTTCATGTGCTTGAAATTGATCACGTTTTGAATGCTGGCGCGACAGATAGCACCATTCCGTTCATTCCCGCTCATGCGATGGTGTTCGGAGTGTCGGGTGTTGTGACGGATGCGATTACGGGCACGCTGACCGATTGGAGCCTTGGAACGGTGAGTTCTGCTGCGCAATATGGCAGCGGGCTGGGGCTTTCGCAGGGATCATATGTAAAGGGAACGCTCTCGTATGCCAGCACGGAGTATGCGCCCAGTGGCTTGGTCTTGACGGCAAATGGCGGTGATTTTGCAGGGGGAACGGTGCGGCTGGCCGTGCATTATTATGCGCTAACCATACCGCAGCTTTGACCGATGCGCCCGTTCCTTCATGGTGATATCACGGCGCTTGCACGGGCGCTTGTTGCTCTGCCGCGAGCGGATTGGCCGCGCCGCGCGGTCGAGATTATGGCACAGGCCGAGGCAGCGGATATTTATCGCATAAGGACGGGACGGGCGCATCCGAATTGGGGCAATGGCAGCTTGATGGCGGCCGCAAATGCAACCGAGCAATTGCCAGAATCCGGACTTGAAGACAGGGTTTTCTGCGCGGCTTTGGCCTATGTTTTCGCGATGATTGCCACGCGGAACGGGCAAGAAACAAAGGCAGATCAAGCAAAAGTGAGGCCATTCCGTAACTGAATGAGTGCTATCACAGCTTTGCGATTGTCGGTTTCGTCCTATCTACTATAAGGTAGACCTGACGAATTCAAAGCACGACGAGGGCACCCCATGGCCGAAACACATAGCAAAATCCGCGAGCTTGACCCCGTATGGTCGCAGATCTGCACCGAGGCCGAGGAAGCCGTGCGCAAAGAGCCCTTGATGGGTGGCATGCTGCATGGATCGTTGTTGCATCACCCGTCACTTGAGCGGGCGCTGGCCTTCCGCATCTCGCTGAAGCTGGCATCGGCAGAGATGTCGGAGCAGATTTTGCGCGAAATCGCGGATGAGGCCTACGACGATGATCCGTCACTTGCTACGGCGGCGCGTGCGGACCTCGTTGCGGTGAAGGATCGTGATCCGGCTTGTGACAAGTTCATTCAGCCGCTGCTCTATTTCAAAGGGTTTCAGGCGATGCAGGCCTATCGTGTGTCGCATTGGCTTTGGAAAAAGGAGCGCCACGACATGGCGCGGTTCTTCCAAATGCGGACTTCAGAGATGTTTGGCATTGATATCCACCCCGCCGCACGCGTGGGTAAGGGGATCATGATGGATCACGCCCATTCGATCGTGATCGGCTCAACTTCGGTTGTCGGTGATAACGTGTCGATCCTTCAGTCCGTCACACTTGGCGGGACAGGTAAGGAAGACGGTGATCGTCATCCGAAAATCGGCGATGGCGTGTTGATCGGTGCGGGGGCCAAAGTTTTGGGCAACATCAAGGTTGGCCATTGCAGCCGCATTGCCGCAGGCTCTGTTGTGCTTCAAGAGGTGCCGCCTTGCACCACAGTTGCGGGTGTTCCGGCAAAAGTGGTGGGCGAAGCAGGATGCGATCAGCCCGCGCAGAGCATGAATCAGGTTATCGAGAAGTAGCAGCGCCTTCAGATGGGTGCTGCAAGGCGTTTGCCGCGGTTGACGCGTCCATGCGTGGTTTCCAAAGCCTTTCGCATCCAAGCAGCAGTGCGCCACGTAAAAGCGCCATGAAACACGTGAGTTCCAGAAGTTCTTCGAGGAACACACTTTTGATCATGCCGAAGTCACCCTTTTCAAAGATACCAGCAATGCCGAATATCAGGAACGCCGCATAGAAATGCAGAAGTGTGCGGCTCCGCAGGAGATCCTTGGTTTGTTGCCAGCGGGATTGGGTTGGTCGGAAATAGGCCCAGAGCGTGACCAGCAATAACCCTACGACCAAAGCGGCAACGACATATTTAACGCCATCTACCACTTGCGGCTCAAACCCGAAGACTTTGCCAAATGACAACTCGCGAGCCGCGCCTGCGAAGAGGAAAGCGGTCATGAAAATGGCATAGGCTTGAATGGCTCGGTAGGGGGCTCCGAAGTTAATCAAAGCGCGCAGCAAATAGGTGAGCGCGCCACAGAGAATGACAAATACCTGTGCGTTCTCAAGTACGCCGTTTTCTTTGCTCAGGTTTGCGCCGTTTAAATGCAGGATGATGAAAACCGCAATCGCGCCGAGCATCAAAGCATCGGCGAGCTTATGCGTGAAAAGTCTGGACGTTCTTTTGGGCATTTAGAGTACACCGTCGCTTTCGGGTATCGGAAATCTGGCGGGTAGTCTTAACCCTATTGGATTGCAATAGGTATTTGAAGGGTGCGGCAAGGGCGCGCATAGAAAAACGGCGCAGAATCTCTTCTGCGCCGTAGCATTTCAGGTTGGTCGCGTTGTTGGTTAGGCCAACATCGCCACTGGATTTTCGAGGTTATCGACAATCGCGTTGAGCAGGTTCGCACCAACAGCGCCGTCGATCACGCGGTGGTCGACAGACATCGTTACCGACATCACCGTAGCGACGGCCAGTTCGCCATCTTCGCCGACGACGGGTTGTTTCTTGCCAGCGCCCACGGCGAGAATGCCGGCGTGGGGCGGGTTCACGATGGCGTCGAAATTGTCGATGCCGAACATCCCGAGGTTGGAGATTGCGAAAGAACCACCTTGGTATTCATGCGGCGCGAGTTTGCGGTCGCGGGCGCGGGAGGCGAGGTCTTTCATCTGGGTGGACAGCGCAGAAAGCGATTTCATGTCGGCGTCTTCAAGGACCGGCGTAAAGAGCCCGCCTTCGATGGCCACGGCCACGGCCACATCGCTCGACTTCATCTGAAGCACGCGGTCGCCCGCCCAGACAGCGTTGGCTTCTGGCACCTGCTGTAGCGCGTTGGCAACGGCTTTGATGATGAAATCATTCACCGACAGCTTCACGCCACGGCCTTCAAGCTGCTTGTTGAGCTGGCTGCGGAACTTGAGCAGCGCGTCGAGCTTGATATCACGGCGCAGATAGAAATGCGGGATGGTCTGCTTGGCCTCTGCAAGGCGCGCAGCGATTGTCTTGCGCATCCCATCGAGCTTGACCTCTTCAAAGTCGCGGCTCTCGTACATTTTGGCCACGGCATCTGCGCTCGGACCGGATGGCGCTGCGGCGGCTTTGGCGGGTGCCTCGGCTGCTTTTGAAGCGGCTTTCGGTGCTGCGGTTGCGTTTTCAACGTCGGCTTTGACGATGCGACCCTTGGGGCCGGAGCCTTTGATATCAGTGAGGTCGAGACCTTTGTCAGCGGCAATGCGGCGCGCCAGAGGCGATGCAAAGATGCGCTCACCCGATGCGGCCTGTGGTGCGGCAGGCGCGGGCTTTGCAGAAGGTGCCTCAGCAGCGGCGGGGGCTTCTTCTGACTTGGCTTCGGCAGGCGCGGCCGCAGGGGCAGCGCTTGTTTCGCCAATGTCGTCAGCACTCTCGCCATCCTCGAGGAACACAGCAATCACGGAGTTTACCGCAACTGCTTCTGTGCCTTCTTCAACGAGGATTTTGCCAACAACACCCTCGTCAACAGCTTCGAACTCCATCGTCGCCTTGTCTGTTTCGATCTCGGCAATCAGATCGCCGGAGCTTACTGTGTCGCCCTCTTTAACGAGCCATTTTGCGAGCGTGCCTTCCTCCATCGTTGGGGAAAGCGCGGGCATGAGAATTTCAATAGGCATATCCGGTATCTCCTTAGCGATAGGTCACTTGCTTGACGGCGGCGATAACTTCGTCGGTCGTGACAAGCGCAAGTTTTTCGAGGTTGGCGGCGTAAGGCATCGGAACGTCTTTGCCGGTGCAGTTCACAACAGGCGCATCAAGGTAATCAAATGCGCGTTCCATGATCGTTGCCGACAGGTGGTTGCCGATGGCGCCTACGGGGAACCCTTCTTCGACTGTCACGCAACGGTTTGTTTTCATGACAGATTTCAGGATGGTGTCGTAATCGAGCGGGCGCAGGGTCCGTAGATCGATCACCTCGGCAGAGATGCCTTCTTCGGCCAGCTTGTCAGCGGCTTCGAGCGCATATGTCATGCCGATGCCGAATGACACGATGGTCACGTCAGAGCCTTCGCGCCAGATTTTCGCCTTGCCGAATGGAACGGTGTAATCCTCTAGAACCGGCACGTCGAATGTCTTGCCGTAGAGAATTTCGTTTTCAAGGAAAATCACTGGGTTGTTGTCGCGGATCGCGGTTTTCATCAGACCCTTGGCGTCAGCAGCGGAGTAGGGCATCACCACCTTGAGGCCGGGGATATGCGCATACCATGCGGCGTAACACTGGCTGTGCTGCGCGCCAACGCGGGCAGCGGCACCGTTGGGTCCACGGAAGACCATGGGCGCGCCCATTTGCCCGCCGGACATATAGAGCGTTTTACCCGCAGAGTTCAGGATCTGGTCAATCGCCTGCATGGCGAAGTTAAACGTCATGAACTCGACAATCGGACGCAAGCCAGCGAATGACGCACCCGTTGCGATCCCGGCAAAGCCGTGTTCGGTAATTGGTGTGTCAATCACGCGCTTGGAGCCAAACTCATCCAGCATGCCCTGAGAAATCTTATAGGCACCTTGGTACTCGGCCACTTCCTCACCCATGAGGAAAACGGTTTCGTCGCGGCGCATCTCTTCGGCCATTGCGTCCCGCAGGGCTTCGCGCACTGTGGTCGGGCGCATCTCTGTGCCTTCTGGGATTTCCGGCTCATCCGGTACAACGATCTCTACAGGTGCAGCGGCTTGTGCAGGGGCAGGGGCTTCCGATGGAGCTTCTGCGGCGGTTTCTTCCGAAGCGGCGGGTGCTGACGACGTTACAGCAGCGTCTGCGTCTTCGCCTTCTTCAAGAAGCACGGCGATGGCGGTGTTTACAGCAACGCCTTCGGAGCCTTCTTCAACGAGGATTTTGCCAAGGATGCCTTCATCCACGGCTTCAAACTCCATGGTGGCCTTGTCGGTTTCGATCTCGGCCATGACCATGCCAGCCTCAATGGTGTCACCCTCTTTGACGAGCCATTTTGCAAGCGTGCCTTCCTCCATAGTGGGGGAAAGCGCGGGCATAAGAATTTCTGTTGCCATATCAGTTGTCTCCTTCCGCCGGGGTTATCATCCCCACGATGTTTCCTTGCCCATCTTCGACATAGGCTGCCCGGCCAATACCGGGATAATCGGTTGGTGGCAGGGCTTCGTCCCCGCCGTTTTTAAGCGCCCAAGCATAGCTGGCGTCGCAATCCGCAACCTCGAAGGTCATGGTGCCGCCGCGCACAGGCGCGCCTTTTTCTGGCGTGTCGCCCATGCGTGCCATCAGGCCGCCGGTCACACCCTTGTCCATGCCAATATCGGCGCCTTCGATGAGGTGATACCCCATCTCCTCGCCGCCAGTCATGGGCGCGAACGACCAGCCAAAAAGGCCGGTATAGAAGGCTTTTGCCGCCTCTACGTCCGCTGCATGGATTTCGAAATGCGGCATGCCCTAGGCCTCCGCATAGATATCTGTGTAAAGCTCGTCGAGCGCGGGTTCGGGGCTTTCCTTGGCGAATTCTGCCGCGTCGTTAACGGTGGCTTTGATCTCTTTGTCGATCGCCTTGAGGTCTTCCTCTGTCGCGTGTTTGCCAGTCAACAGCATATCGCGAACCTGCTCGATACAGTCACGCTCTTCGCGCATCTTCTGTACTTCTTCGCGGGTACGGTATTTTGCAGGGTCAGACATGGAGTGACCGCGGTACCGGTATGTTTTCACTTCGAGGATATAAGGGCCTTCGCCGCTGCGACAGTGGGCGATAGCCTTTTCCGCCGCTTCCTTCACCGCAAGAACGTCCATACCGTCCACAGCTTCACCAGGAATAGAGAAGCCTGCGCCACGTGTATAAAGCTCAGGAGAGGAGGAGGCACGCTGAAGGCTTGTGCCCATGGCGTATTGGTTGTTCTCGATCACAAACACAACGGGCAGCTTCCAGAGGCTTGCCATGTTGAATGTTTCGTAAACCTGTCCTTGGTTGGCAGCGCCGTCGCCAAAATAAGCGAAAGAAACGCGGTCGTTGCCGAGGTATTTGTCGGCAAAGGCTAGGCCCGCACCAATCGGAACCTGTGCACCAACGATGCCGTGGCCGCCATAGAAGTTCTTCTCTTTGGAGAACATGTGCATGGAGCCGCCTTTACCTTTGGAATAGCCGCCTTCACGACCGGTAAGCTCGGCCATCACGCCTTTGGGGTCCATGCCACAGGCCAGCATATGGCCGTGGTCACGATAAGATGTGACGCGCTTGTCGCCGTCTTCGGTGGCGGCCTCGATGCCAACCACAACCGCTTCTTGGCCGATATACAGGTGACAGAAGCCGCCAATGAGGCCCATGCCGTAGAGCTGACCGGCCTTTTCTTCGAATCGGCGGATCAGGAGCATTTCCTTGTAGTAGGAAAGCAATTCATCCTTGGAAACGTTTGGTTTCTTTGATGTTTTTTTAGCGGCCATAGGAGGCTCCTCCGTCGCGTAACTTCTTTCGAAATCTCAGATAGTTTAGTATTAAACTATTTGGAAGCGAAAATCTACAGGCGCGACAATCTAAAGTGCCGCAGGGGCAGCTTTGGGTGAAAATCAAGGGAAAGCGCGGCGCGAATTACCGCGCCAGCGGGTTAGCGAACGACGATTTCGTCGCTGCGAATGAGGCCGAGCACGGAGCGGGCCTGTTCATCCAGAAGGTCAAGATCAAGATAGCTGTCAGAGAGGCGGCGGGTCTTGTTTTCCATCACCGCAACCTGACGCGAAATCTCGGCAAGCTCCGCCTTGAGCGCTTCGGCTTCAGCGGTGATCTGCACACGGTTGAAAATACCATAGTCACCCTGCACAGCGGCAAAGGTGAAATAGACCGCAAGTCCGGTTGCGCCGATGCTATAGGCCCAGACTCCCAGAAGGGATTTGCGCTTTGGTTGACTCATGCTTGCCTCGTTGTGCCGCCCTCTTTTGGGGTGGTCCCAGCGACTATGCCACATGTGATTCGTCGTGTGAATCCCTTGATTCGACTATTGTGAAGTTTTTTTCACAGCTGAGATGGGGTGTGACGCAAAAGGCCCGCATGGGGTTGCGGGCCTTAAGTTTGTCGAAAGGGTAAGGGGGTTATTCCTTGCCCTTATAGATGTTTACGAGCTTGCCGAGCATCGCCAGCGCATCTTCGCGCTCGCGTTGGAAGCTGTTGCGTCCGATGATCGAGCCGTTGCCGCCGCCGTCACGGATGGCGCGGGCGTCATCATAGACACTGTCGGCGCCTTTCTTTGCGCCGCCGGAAAAGACGACGATCCGACGGCCCGCAAAAGCTGCGTCCATACAATTGCTGACGCGCGCGGCTTGGGTTGCGATGTCGATCTTCTCGTCTTCATAGACCTTCTTGGCTTCGGGCAGGGAGAGATGATCTGTCGAGAGTTTGATCTTGATGATATGCGCGCCAAGGAGTGCCGCGATTTGCGCAGCATATGCGGCGATGTCGATCGCAGTTTCGCCGTTTTTGTCCAATGCTTCGCCGCGTGGATAGGACCAGATAACGGTTGCGATGCCCTTGGACGCCGCTTCTTCGCGCATGGCGGAGATTTCTTCGAACATCTCGAGCCCTGCGGAGGAGCCAGGATAGATCGTGAAGCCAATAGCCGATGCGCCGATGCGCAGCGCATCATCAACGCTCGCGGTGATCGCTTGGTCTTTGGCGGCCTCAGACGGGATCAGCGAGTTGGCGGAGTTGGCCTTGAGGATTGTTGGGATTTGACCCGCGTAGGTGTCCGCTCCGGCTTCGAGCATGCCAAGCGGCGCGGCAAAGGCGTTGAGCCCCGCATCAATCGCCAGTTGGTAGTGGTAATGCGGGTCATAGGCCGCCGGATTTGGTGCAAAGCTGCGGGCAGGGCCGTGTTCAAAACCTTGGTCAACAGGCAGGATAATCATCTTGCCGGTGCCGCCGAGTTTGCCGTTCATCAGGATGCGGCAGAGGTTTGCCTTAACACCCGGAGTTTCGCCTTCGTAGTTGGCTAGAATTTTTTGAACAATGCGCGTCGCTCTCATGGAATGATCCTCTTGGAGATTACAAATCGGGCCTGAGACTACCCCATACAGGGCTGGAACCGAGTTGCAATGCTGATAGCGTTAACAGGGTGCATGGTTGCGCTAACAGATTATTTTCATTCGCTAAAAATAGAGTTTGGGCGGAATTGTTTCCCTTTTTCAGGGGCGTCAGAGGGCATAGAAAAAGGGCGCGCATACCGATCCGCGCCCTTGCAAAAAATCTGGTGGTCGCTCGAGGGCGTTTATCCCTCCAGAGCCGCAACTCCGGGGAGGGTTTTGCCTTCCATCCACTCTAGGAACGCGCCGCCGGCGGTTGAGATATAGGTGAAGTCCTTCGCCGCGTCGGCTTTGTTAAGCGCAGCAACCGTATCACCACCGCCCGCAACAGAGATCAGCTTGCCTGCGCGAGAGAGTTCAGCAGCCTGTTTGGCGGCGGCATTGGTGGCCGCGTCGAAGGGCTGGATTTCAAATGCACCGAGCGGGCCGTTCCAGATCAGGGTTTTGCTGTTGGCAAGCGCCTCTGCAATGGTGGCGACTGTTTCTGGACCTGCATCCAAAATCATCGCATCCGCAGGGCAGGCATCCGCTGCAACCGTTTCGTTGGCGGCATTGGCGGCAAACTCGCGGGCCACAACCACATCGCTTGGCAGGATCACATTGCAATTAGCCGCTTTCGCTTTGGCGAGGATATCGCGGGCGGTGTCTGTCATCTCGTGTTCGGCAAGGGATTTGCCGACGTCGATGCCTTGGGCCGCAAGGAAGGTGTTGGCCATGCCGCCGCCAATCACAAGGTGATCGACCTTTTCAACGAGGTTGCCGAGCAACTCGAGCTTGGTGGAGACTTTAGCTCCGCCGACAACCGCCATTACAGGGCGTTTTGGTGTGCCGAGCGCGCCTTCGAGCGCGGAAAGCTCGGCCTGCATCAAACGGCCCGCGCAGGCAGGAAGCAAGCGGGCGAGGGCTTCGGTTGAGGCGTGGGCGCGGTGCGCCGCGGAAAAGGCGTCGTTGCAATAGATATCACCCAGCGTTGCCAAGCGGGCGGCAAACTCTGGGTCGTTCTTTTCTTCGCCGGGGTTGAAACGCAGATTCTCAAGCAAGAGCACTTCGCCCTCGGCAAGAGCATCAACGGCTGCACCATAGTTGCCATCCGCGAATTTGACTTCGCAGCCAAGCGCCTTTGAAAGTGCGGGCACAACAACGCGCAGGCTCATCTCGGGAACCACTTTACCCTTGGGGCGGCCGAAATGCGCCATCAGGATCGGTTTGCCGCCAGCGGCCAGAATATCGCGCACGGTGGGCAAAATCCGTTGAATCCGCGTGTCGTCGGTCACAACACCGTCAGCGACGGGCACGTTCACGTCTACCCGCGTCAGAACGCGTTTTCCGGCCAATTGCATATCATCGAGGGTTTTCCAGGCCATGAGAGGCTCCTGTTTGTGCTTCGGTTGCCCCTTTCACACAGCAAAGCTCCGCCAAGGTCAACCATTTCCCCTTTTCCTTTGGGCATAGGGCGCATAAGTTCAGGCCGATTGGATAAAAAGGAGGCCAAAATGGCTGATTACAAAGATCCCGAAAACACGCTGCTTCTTGAACTCAAGGACGGCACAGTCGTGATCGAGCTACTTCCGGATGTTGCTCCCAAGCATGTTGAGCGCATCAAGGAGCTTGCTCGTGCTGGCGCATATGACAATGTTGCGTTCCACCGCGTGATCCCGGGTTTCATGGCGCAAACAGGCGACGTGGCCAACGGCAACATGGAAAACAACTTCAACCTGCACCGCGCAGGGACAGGCGGCTCTGATCTGCCTGATCTTCCGGCTGAATTCTCCAAAGTGCCACATAGCCGCGGTTCGCTTGGTGCGGCGCGGTCGCAAAACCCGAACTCCGCAAACAGCCAGTTCTTTATCAACTTTACCGACAACAACTTCCTCAATGGTCAGTACACTGTCTACGGTCAGGTCACGTCGGGCATGGAGCATGTGGACGCGATTCAGGCGGGCGAGCCTCCGGCAAACCCTGATCGCATGATCTCCATGAAGGTGGCCGCAGATGCGTAGCGACACGCTGATCATCTCGGCGCTGTCGATCGTTGGGGCAGGGGTTCTGGGCGGATGGATGTTCATGAACTCCGCCGCACAGGCACAATCCACCCCGATGGAAGACGGACCCGGCCCGAACCTTGTGATCGAAGTGGGCGGCGAAACCGAAGGGACGATCGTCATTGATCTGCGCCCTGATCTTGCGCCGAACCACGTAGAGCGTTTCACAACGCTGGCCAACGATGGCGCCTATGACAACGTGGTGTTCCACCGCGTGATCGACGGCTTCATGGCGCAGACCGGTGACGTTCAATTCGGTAAAACAGGCGGAGACACCCGCCGCGCCGGTATGGGCGGCAGTGAGCTTCCTGATGTGAAGGCCGAGTTTTCCGATGCGGATTTCCAGCGTGGTATCGTCGGTGTTGCGCGGTCGCAAAATCCGGATTCCGCCAACAGCCAGTTCTTCATCATGTTCGCACCGGCCCCGCATCTGAACGGGCAATATACGGTTGTTGGCCATGTGGTTGAAGGCATGGATGTTGTTGATGCAATCAAAAAGGGCGATGGCCCGAACGGCGCGGTAAGTGATCCTGACTTCATGAAGTCGGTTACAGTCGTCGAATAAGAATATTGGGGCGCAGACGCGGTTTTGCGCCCCATTCCCGCAAATTTCCAAAATTTCCGCTGGATTATGCTGAGTTTTGCGAGGTTTAGGCGCGCGATCCCAGATTAGCCCAAAATTTCATTCGGTTAACAGCCTGTCACTCCTGCGTGACATGGGCTGGTAACTCGGAAAAGAGGCTGCCACCTTACGCTTGGAGGTGGATTATGCCCTTAAGACCCCTGTTGCTTTCACTCACGGCATCCGTGGCGTTGCTAATGCCACAGGTCGCATCCTCAAACCCTGCTCTATGGGAACGAGAATGGCCCCAGACGGATTTTAACAACACTTCGGTTTCTGATTGGGGCGAAATCCTCTCTGGCGGGCCGCCCAAAGACGGGATACCGGCTTTGAGCGACCCGCGCTTCCTTAACGCAAGTGACGAGACCCGCATCCATGATCGTGAGCCGGTGATTACGGTCGAGATCAAAGTGCAGGAACCGCGTGCCTATCCGATCCGTTATTTGATGTGGCATGAGATCGTAAACGATCAGATCGGCGGAACACCCGTCGCGGTGACGTTTTGTCCGCTTTGCAATTCTGGCCTCGTGTTTGATCGACGTGTGAATGGCGAGCTTCGGACGTTTGGCGTTTCGGGCAAGCTGCGCAATTCCGACATGGTGATGTATGACCGCGAGACCGAGAGCTGGTGGCAACAAGCCGTCGGGCAGGGGATTGTGGGCGCGCATACCGGCGACACGCTGACTCAATTGCCGGCTTGGATGGAAAGCTGGGCCGAGTATACGGCGCGCAATCCCGAGGGGCTGGTGATGGATGAGCCGAACTGGTCTAGGGCCTATGGTCAGAACCCCTATCAGAATTATGACAGCTCGCGACGCCCCTTCCTCTATCGCGGTGAAAACCCGCCCCATGATATTCCACCGTTGATGCGTGTTGTTCGGGTTGGTTCGCAGGCATGGCCAATGGAGCGATTGGCAAAAGCGGGCGAGATTACCGAAAGCGGTGTGCGGATCAACTGGACCTCTGGCCAAGCGAGTGCTTTGGACAAGGCAAACATTGGCGCGTCAAAGGATGTGGGGACGATCCGTGTTTATGATGCCGAGAGTGGCGCGAATGTGCCGCATGACGTGATGTTTGCCTTCGCGTTTCACGCGTTCTGGCCGGATGGCACATGGATGTTAGGCAAGTGATGCGGGGGCATTAGCTGTGCGCCACCTCAATAAAAAACGCCCGCTCAAAATGGCGGGCGTTTCGTTTTGTTTTTAAGTTATAAATCAGCCGACGAGTGTAACCAATGCGTGGCGTTTTTTGCCTGCTGAGAGCTTGAGTGGCTCAGCCAATGCATCGGCGTCGATCATCAAGCCCGGTGTGGTGAGGGATTCGTCATTCACCTTCGCGCCGTTCTCTGCAATGAGCCGTTTTGCCTCTTTGCCAGACTTCACCAGCCCCGATTTCACCAGAAGCTGCACGATGGAAATGCCCTCGCCAAGCTCTTCGGATGTGAGCGAGAAGGTGGGAAGATCCGCGCCAATCCCGCCTTTTTCAAAGACTTCACGCGCCGTTGCTTCGGCGGCTGCGGCGGCGTCTGCACCGTGGGCCAGCGCAGTGACCTCATTGGCCAGGCGGATTTTTGCGTCGTTGATTTCTGAGCCTTCAAGCGCGCCGAGGCGTTCGCATTCCTCGATCGGAAGCTCGGTGTAGAGCTTCAGGAAGCGGCCCACGTCAGCGTCTGTCGTGTTGCGCCAGAACTGCCAGAACTCATAAGGGCTGCGCATGTCGGGGTTGAGCCAGACAGCGCCGTCTTGGGATTTGCCCATCTTCTTGCCATCGCTTGTGGTGAGCAGGGGCGAGGTAAGGCCGAAAATCTGATTGTCGAGCACGCGGCGGGTAAGGTCGATACCATTCACGATATTGCCCCACTGGTCGCTGCCGCCCATTTGAAGGAGACAGCCGTAGCGGCGATTTAGCTCAAGGAAATCATAGGCTTGCAGGATCATGTAGTTGAACTCAAGGAAGCTCAACGATTGCTCGCGATCCAGCCGCGATTTCACGCTTTCAAAGGCCAGCATCCGGTTCACAGAGAAGTGGCGGCCAATGTCACGCAGGAAATCGAGGTAGTTGAGATCATCAAGCCACTCGGCGTTGTTGACCATTTCGGCGTCATTTGTGCCGTCGCCGAAAGTGACATAAGAGGAGAAAACCTTCTTGATGCCTTCGATATTCTCGTCAATTTGTTCAGGGCCAAGCAGCGGGCGTTCGTCCGCGCGGAACGAAGGGTCACCCACTTTGGTGGTGCCGCCGCCCATCAGGACAATAGGTTTGTGGCCGGTCTTTTGAAGCCAGCGCAGCATCATGATCTGGATCAGGCTGCCCACGTGCAAGGATTTCGCCGTGGCATCAAACCCGATATAGGCCGGTACGATGCCTTCGATCAGCGCCTCGTCGAGCGCTTGATAATCGGTGCAGTCGGCCAGAAAGCCGCGTTCGATCATCACACGCATAAACTCTGATTTTGGGTGGTAGGTCATCGTAAATTGGTCCATTCTAACGGTTAACGCCACAGGGTATAATGCGGCGATAGCAAAAGGGAAAGTGGATGTTGAAATCAGGACCGGTCTGGGCGATTGGAACGATGTCGGGCACCTCGCTTGACGGTGTGGATGCGGCAGCGATCCAGACGGACGGCGAGAGAATTTATGAATTCGGCGAAAGCGCCTATCATCCTTATTCCAGCGAAGAGCGAGCCCCGATCGCGGCCGCGCTTGGATTGTGGCCAGGTGATGCGCGGGTTGAAGAAGCCGCAGAAGTCATTGAAACGGTTCACGCGACGCTTTTGAGCCAGTTTGAGCGCCCTGCGTTGATCGGATTCCACGGCCAGACATTGGCCCATGATCCGCGCGGCCGCGGCACCCATCAGGCAGGAAACGGGCGGGTGCTGGCCGAGGTTCTGGATTGCCCCGTGGTTTGGGATTTCCGCAGCACAGATGTTGAAATGGGCGGAGAAGGCGCGCCGCTTGCGCCGTTTTTCCACTTTGCCTGCGCTAAGTTCATGGAAGCAGAGGGGCCGGTTGTGTTCCTCAATCTCGGTGGGGTTGGCAATATGACATGGGTGGACCCGAGCGCGACAACGCCTGACGAAGAGGGCGCGTTGTTGGCCTTTGATACAGGGCCAGCCAATGCACCTATCAACGATTTGATGCTGTCGCGTCGTGGAGAGTCCATGGACAAAGACGGCGCTCTGGCCGCCGATGGCGATGTGGACGAAGCCTTGGTCGAGCAGTTTCTGGAAGAGCCGTATTTCTATCGTATGCCACCCAAGTCGCTGGACCGAGACAGCTTTCCGGACATTGCCGATTGGGTTGGGCATATGGAAGATGCCGATGCAGTGGCGACGGTTACCGCGATGGTTGCGGCGAGCGCGGCAAAGGGGCTTGAGCATTGCCCAAGCCCGCCCACAGGCGTTCTGGTCTGTGGCGGTGGGCGCAAAAACCCGACCTTGATGGCGATGTTGTCGGTTTTGATGGATTGCCCCGTGGCGCCGATCGAGAACGCGGGCTTTGACGGGGATATGCTGGAGGCGCAGGCCTTTGGCTTCCTTGGTGTGCGTGTTGCGCGGGGACTGACTACATCCTGCCCTGGAACAACGGGGGTGCGCGCCCCAGTCGGCGGCGGCACAGTCAGCGAGCCAACAGGAGCATTGGCACAAAGCGGTACAAGCTGATAGAAGGCAAGATGGAATAGAGCCAAAATTGATGTGATTTCATAAAGGATTAGGTATGAGCCGACGAATTTCGACCTTGCTTGCCGGCTGTGCCGGTTTACTTGCACCCGTAGGCGCGATGGCCGCGGATTGGCAATTCGAAGTGACGCCGTACCTTTGGCTACCGACGTTGAGTTCTGATCTTGATATCGGCCCGAACCCGCCGGTCGGGGGCTCTGGCTCGTTTCTTGATATTCTCGACGGTGCCTTCATGATTACAGGTGAAGCGCGCAAGGATGAGTGGTCCTTGGTTGGCGATTTTATCTACCTCGACATGTCGAATGACGTGGCAAAAACAAGCTTTGGGGCGCTTGCCGAATGGGGCCTTGGCGGCACCATGACAACGGTTGGCGCGGGGTATGCCTTCTATAATTCACCAGCGCTGCGGCTTGAAGCGACGGGCGCATTGCGATTTTGGGACGTGAAGCTAGAGACGCGGGTCTTTCGATTTCGCGCTGAGGCGAACCGCGAATGGGTCGATCCGCTCGTTGGGTTGCGGTTTGAAGCGCCTATCGGAGACAATTTCGAAGTATCCGGCATGGCGAATGTCGGTGGATTTGGCGGAACAACCGAAAAGCAGTGGGAAGCCCTCGCGCAGATCGATTGGAACATCACAGACCATCTGTCGCTCGCTGCGGGGTATCGTCATCTCTTCGTCGATCTGGACGACAAGGGCCTCGTGATGGACCTGACCTTGAGCGGCCCCTATGCAGCGCTTGGATTTAAGTTCTAGGCAGCAATAATTATTGCGCCAACAAGCTGCTTTAAAAAGGAAAAGCCCCCGCAAATGCGAGGGCTTTACTGTTTTTAGATGATCTATTCGATCAGTTTTTCAGGATCGATTTACCTGCGTAAACGGCGCTTTCGCCGAGCACTTCTTCGATGCGGATCAGCTGGTTGTATTTCGCCAGACGGTCCGAACGAGAGAGCGAGCCTGTTTTGATTTGGCCGCAGTTTGTGGCGACGGCGAGGTCTGCGATTGTGGAGTCCTCTGTTTCGCCGGAGCGGTGGGACATCACGTTCGTCATGCGCGCGCGGTGGGCCATATCAACGGCCTTGAGCGTTTCGGAGAGTGTGCCGATCTGGTTCACTTTCACGAGCATGGAGTTGGCGGAGCCTTTCTCGATGCCCATCGCAAGGCGGGTGGGGTTGGTCACGAAGAGATCGTCGCCCACAAGCTGTACGGAATCGCCGAGTGTTTCGTTCAGCAGCTTCCAGCCGTCCCAGTCATCCTCGTCGCAGCCATCTTCGATCGAGATGATCGGATAGTCGTTGCAGAGTGCTGCGAGATAGGCGACGTTTTCTGCGGATGTGAGCGATTTACCTTCGCCTTTCATCTCGTATTTGCCGTCCTTGTAGTACTCGGACGCGGCGCAATCGAGCGCGAGGTAGATATCCTGACCCGGAACATATCCAGCCTTTTCAATCGCTTTCAGCACGAAATCCAGCGCATCACGGGTAGAGGAGAGGTTTGGCGCAAAGCCGCCTTCATCGCCGATACCGGTGTTGTGGCCCGCAGCGGAGAGCTCTTTCTTGAGTGTGTGGAACACTTCGGCGCCCATGCGGATCGCTTCACGGATATTCGCGGCGGAAACCGGCATGATCATGAATTCTTGGATGTCGATCGGGTTATCGGCGTGCTCGCCGCCGTTGATGATGTTCATCATCGGAACAGGCAGAACTTTTGCGGATGTACCACCGACATAGCGGAACAGCGGCTGGCCGGTTGCGTCGGCAGCAGCTTTGGCGACGGCGAGTGAAACGCCAAGGATTGCGTTCGCGCCAAGGCGGCCTTTGTTCGGGGTGCCGTCAAGCTCGATCATCGCGGCGTCGATGGCTTCTTGCTCTGTTGCGTCCCAACCGACGAGGGCTTCGGCAATCTCGCCATTCACTGCGGCCACAGCGTTTTGTACGCCTTTGCCGAGGTAGCGGGATTTGTCTCCGTCGCGCATTTCAACGGCTTCGTATGCGCCGGTTGATGCGCCCGAAGGTACGGCAGCGCGGCCCATGGAGCCATCCTCTAGCGTCACATCGACTTCGACGGTCGGGTTGCCGCGGCTGTCGAGAATCTCGCGGGCGAAAATGTCGATGATTGTGGTCATGTTGGTCGTCCTTTTGAACAAATATCTAAGAGGGGCCGAGGGCCTTTTACGCAGGCGGTGCAGTAAGGTCAATCTCGGCGCCGTTGGCACAGCAAATAATAGCCGTTAGCGTTAACAGTATTGCGACAGTCCGCAGCTCAAGGTTTGCGCAGCGGAACGCCATAGAGTTCGAGCCGATGGCCCTTGAGTTTGTAACCGAGTTTCTCGGCGATCTTTTCCTGAAGCGCCTCGATCTCCTCGTCGACGAATTCGATGACTTCGCCGGAGTTCATATCAATAAGGTGGTCGTGATGGTCACGGTCGGCGGTTTCGTAACGCGCGCGGCCATCGCCGAATTCGTGCTTAGCGAGGATACCCGACTCTTCAAACAGTTTCACGGTGCGATAGACCGTGGCAATCGAGATTTTAGGATCAAGCGCCACAGCGCGGGCATAAAGCTCTTCTACGTCGGGGTGGTCTTCGGACTCTTCGAGCACGCCAGCAATTACACGGCGTTGGTCCGTTAGGCGCAGGCCCTGAGCTTCGCAGCGGGAAATAATGGTATCGCTCATCTGATCCTCGGATTTATTGCGCGTGTCTTACGGGATGTTGTTGATGGTTTCCAGTGATTTCCTATGGGTGAGGTGGCTGTTACGCGGAGGCAAGGGCAAGGATCGCCTCGACGCTGCGCAGGTTGCGGGCGGTGGTGGGCACACCGATCAAACGCTCCGCAGCGGCCATCAGCTTGGACCGGCCAATGCCAGATGGGGCAAGCAAATAGGCACAACGGTCGGTGAGTGCGAATTGCTCATCCTCTGCGCGCAAACTCTCGATCTTGGCGAGGTCAGGGGCGGGGGGCTCAGCAGCGAGGAAGAGGAAATGCAGGGTCTTCGGGTCCACATCCGTTGAGAAGGGGCAGGCGTCGATGGTGGATCGAAGCTCTGCTTCTGAGAGTATCAGGATCTCGGGCGTGAGTTCGAATTCCGTTTCGATCAGCGCGGCAAGTCGCGATTTTACATCTGTCGCGCTTTCTTCATGCGTGGAGAAAGTGAGGTTGCCGCTTTGGATATAGCTTTTCGGGTCGTGAAACCCGCCTTCGGCCATTGCAGCGCAAAGCGGTTTCATCGGCAGTTTGTTGTGCCCGCCAACATTGATGCCGCGTAAGAGAACGATCCACTTGTTAATGCTCATGTTATGCCTGCTTTAAATAAGCCTCTGTCGAATACGAGTTTGTCTTGCTTAGCATAGGCCGCACGCTTTCGCGTGAAATTCTGTGAGCTGTATGTGCTGGAGGCAAATCGAGGCGCGAGAAACGCGTGAGCGAAGTCAAAATCACCGCTTCGGGGACTGCTTCAAAAACAGTCAAACGGCTTAGAAAGCGGCAAATCCTTCACAAGCCTGTGAGACTCCGCTTGCGCCGCACCGTCACGGGGCGCTTGCAATTGTCATTCCTTTGGAGCGCGCGTAAACGCATGGTATGAGCGTTCTTCGAAGTTGCCTGTTTGCGGTCCTTGCTGTGCTCCTCCTTCCTTGGGGGGCTTATGGTGCAACGTATCCATCGGCGCCGCACGCTGCGGTATCGGAGTATGCGGATCCAATTCAGCCAACCGCTTTCGTTTCCGCCAAGAAGAAATGCCGTATCGCGACCCTACCTGGCTCGCCGTGTGGCCCGGACATCATGGTGCGAGAAATTTCGATGACATTCTCGACGCCAGAGCCCGTATATGGCGCGCATTTCAGGGATGTTTGGCGTGGAGCGAGCCTCGCGCATGCTCCGCCGCGAGACCCTCCACGGTTTTCGTAACCCGTACGGCGCAGCAGCGTCACTTCTGTAACGAAAACATGGACATACCCAGTGCTAACACGTCGAAAATTCATCGCCCTTGGCGCGGTGTCAGGCCTTGCTGCTTGTACCCAGCCAGAGGCAGCCATCACCACGCCGGTCGAACCCGTCGCGCCCGTGTATCCTCCGCTTCCCGAGTTTTATGGGGCCATAACGGATGAGCCGTTTCCGATACCGGCGGTTGAGGAGGGATCATTGGCGCCGGAGTATTGGCGTCAAGAAGTAGATAACCCTTGGGGCAAGCATCCGCGCGGAACCATTATTATCAATCCGGATGCAGCACAGCTTTATTTCATCGAATCCGATGACCGCGCCATTCGCTATGGCGTGAGTGTCGGGGCGGCGGGATTTGATTGGCAGGGGAAGGCGAGGCTGCAGTTCTGGCGCGAGTGGCCGCGTTGGAATGTGCCCGAAGCGATGATCGAGCGACAACCGGAATACGAACCTTACTCGGTTGCAAATGGCGGTATGGACCCGGGGCCAGGAAATCCGCTCGGTGCGCGGGCTTTGTACTTGTTTCAAAATGGGGTTGATACGCTCTATCGCATACATGGAGATGCGGACCCGTGGGAGTTGGGAAAGGCCGTGTCTTCGGGCTGTATTCGCATGCTAAATCAGGACGTTATCGACCTTCAAGATCGCGCTGTTCATGGGGCGGACGTGATTGTATTACCCTCAATGAAGCCATCGGGTTTGACGGAGATTTACTGATCTCGGAGAAGAGTAAAGTAAGCGTGCGGGGTTGTGCTTAGGGTTTCACATCACCGCCGTAAGCGTGCTGGCTAGACGTAGGGCGTCCGTTGTGGGCGGAGTGTGAATTCCGTGACACAGGTCGTGTTGGGGAGCGCGATCGCCGTCGAGATCATGTGTGATATGTCCTCAAGCTGAATCATCTTGGAGCGGTCTTTGCCTTTGTCGTTCACAGCTGGCGTATTGACAAATCCGGGATGAACCAGCGTAACACGCACCCCGTCCTCGCGGACCTCCTCAAACAGGGCTTTGGCAAATCCGACCTGCGCATGGCGCAGAGAACAGTGGATCGAGTGGTTTTTCCACCCAAGCCATGACGTCGGGCCGCATATATAAACAATCGCGCCCTCTGTGGCTTTGATCGAGGGTAGGACATGCGCCGTTATCCGGATTGTTGCACGCAGCACTTGATCAATAGAGTTGTCCCAATCTTCAAAGCGATCCGTCGAAACCAATCCATAGGAGAATTTCGCGGCGCAATGAACCAGTGCATCCAGCTTTCCGCTTTGAGTTGCCCATTCTGCAAGCGCGGCAACATCATCCATATCGCCCATCTCTGCGGTGAAATAGCTGCCGCTGCCCCCCGCGTCTTTAACCAGATCGAGCGTTTCTTTTAGGGCGTCTTCCCGTCGTCCGTGTGCGAGTATGTTCCAGCCTTCCGAGGCAAGTTTAATCGCGGTTCCGCGGCCAATTCCACTTGAAGCGCCAGTTATTAATGCTGTTTTAGTCATCATGTACCCTCCCACTTCCAAGCCAAGAGAATAGCATAAATTGCGATACTTTTCGACGATGGAGGTCTGCAAACACGGTGCGAAGCAATCTCATCAAAAAAGGGCGCCGTAGTGACGCCCTTGATGGTAGGTTTTAGCGATGGCGCATTAGGCCAGTTCGGCCAAAACGCGTGCCCAGCTCCGGATGCCTTTGTGGAAGCATTCCAGATCGTATTTCTCGTTCGGGGAGTGAAGCTGGTCGTCGTCCTTGCCGAAACCGATGAGCATCGCGTCCATATCGAGGATGGTTTTGAAATGCCCAGCAATCGGGATTGAGCCGCCGCAGCCAACGAATGCCGCAGGGCGGGGCCACTCATCAGATAGCGCTTTTTGCGCCGCTTTGAATGCCGGATTTGATGTTACCATTTCACCTGCAGGAGAGGCGCCGTGTGGTTTGAACGTCACCGTACAATCTTCGGGCAGGCGGCTTTCCACGAAAGTGCGGAAGTTTTCGCGGATGGCGAACGGGTCTTGGCCGCTTACAAGGCGGAAGCTAATCTTGGCGGTGGCTTGTGCGGGGAGCACAGTTTTAAACCCGTCGCCCGTATAGCCCGCCTCAATGCCGTTCACTTCGCAAGTCGGACGCGACCAGATCATTTCAAGTGGTGTGCGGTCTTGTTCCCCTGCGGGAACCGAGAGGCCAACTTCGCCAAGGAATTGCGAGGCATCAAAGCCGAGCGCGTCCCATTGCGCTTTGATGTCATCCGGAAGCTCGGCTACATCGTCATAGAAATGCGGCACCTGAATGCGGCCTGTTTCATCGTGCAGATCGGCAATGATTTTGGCCAAAACGCGCGTCGGGTTGATTGAAATACCCCCATACATGCCGGAATGCAGGTCTTTGCTTGGGCCGTGGATGGTGATTTCCTCGCCCAGAAGGCCGCGCAGACGGGTGACAATCGCTGGGGTTTCTTCGCCAAACAGCCCAGTATCGCAAATGAGCGCGATATCGGTTTTCAGCTCGGCAGCGTTCTCTTGCATGAAGGGCACAAGAGAAGGGGAGCCGCTTTCTTCTTCGCCTTCAAAAAAGAATGAGACTTTGACCGGCAGTTTTCCGTGAACCTTGAGCCACGCGCGGCAGGCTTCGACGAAGGTCATCAACTGGCCCTTGTCATCGGATGTGCCGCGTCCGCGTAGGACTTTGCCTTTTGGCGTGTCCTCAAGCGCGGGTTCAAACGGCGGGTTATCCCAGAGCTCGAGCGGATCAACCGGTTGCACGTCGTAGTGACCGTAAAACAGCACATGTGGCGCGTCATCTGGGCCTTCGCCATGGGCAACCACCATCGGATGGCCGGGGGTTGGGCGCTTGCTGGCCTCAAATCCGAGGTCTGAAAGCTCTTTGACCAGCCAATCCGCGGCCTTATCGCAGTCTTCTTTATAGGCCGGATCGGTGGAGATCGAAGGGATGCGCAGCAGGTCGAACAGCCGTTCGGTGGCTGTGTCGAGGTCTTGGTCAATCTGGTCTAGGACGGGCGCGAGTGTCATATAATATCCGTGTGTTTTTGATGGTTTACCGCTGAAATCTACGCGCGTTTTCGAGCGTTGGATGGGCTGCGGTGTATGGTCTACGGTAGCTGTACCGTATCATTGCCATAGGCAGGCGCAAGCCGACTTGCCGTAACGTTGCGCAAAAGGCCGGTTCCCGCTCGTGAAAAATTCGATATATAGCTCCGCGGCAGCGGAAATCACGCGCTTTGATTTAACTCAAAGTCAAAGCTAGAATGATTCCATAAATATCGCCTCAAGCAATTGATACAGGTCGCGTCATTTTGTAACGTAGCTTGTGAACAAGTTCTTCCGTAGGAAGAGCAGAAACCGAAGAATGCACACGCGCGTGTGTTCACTAGGCAGTTTGGAGAGCGCCTTGGACTATAAAGCAAAGATCGACCTCGCGTTGAACAATCTGCACGAAGAAGGGCGCTACCGCACATTCATCGACATTGAACGCAAGAACGGCGCGTTTCCGCATGCTGTCTGGACCCGTCCGGATGGGCAGGAGCAGAATATTACCGTGTGGTGCGGCAATGATTACCTCGGCATGGGGCAGCATCCGGTTGTTCTTGAGGCGATGCATGAAGCGATTGACGCAACGGGCGCGGGCTCCGGCGGCACACGCAACATCTCTGGCACAACGGTGTACCACAAACGCCTTGAGGCCGAGCTTGCCGATCTTCACCAGAAAGAAGGCGCGCTCCTGTTCACCAGCGCCTATATCGCCAATGACGCGACGCTTTCGACGCTGCCAAAGCTCTTCCCTGGTCTGATTATCTATTCCGATGCGCTCAACCATGCGTCGATGATCGAGGGCGTGCGCCGCAACGGTGGCGCGAAACGGATTTTCCGTCACAATGACGTTGAACATCTGCGTGAGTTGCTTGAAGCGGATCCGTCTGATGCGCCGAAACTGATTGCGTTTGAATCGGTTTATTCGATGGACGGTGACTTTGGCCCGATCGAGCAAATCCTTGATCTTGCCGATGAATTCAATGCGCTTACCTATATCGACGAAGTGCATGCCGTGGGTATGTATGGTCCACGCGGCGCCGGTGTTGCCGAGCGCGACGGGTTGATGGGCCGTATCGACATCATCAACGGCACGCTTGCCAAAGCATACGGAGTCATGGGCGGGTATATCGCTGCGGACGCCAAGCTCTGTGACGCGATCCGCTCCTATGCACCCGGTTTCATCTTTACTACTTCGCTCGCACCGACGATTGCGGCGGGGGCGGCGGCCTCGGTTCGGCATCTGAAAACCGATCAGGCCCTGCGCGAGGCGCACCAGACACAGGCGCGCATCCTCAAGACCCGCCTCAAGGGGCTTGGCCTGCCGATTATTGATCACGGCAGCCACATTGTTCCTGTGCACGTGGGCAACCCTGTGAAATGCAAGATGATCTCGGATCGTCTGCTGGAAGATCACGGGATCTATGTGCAGCCAATCAATTTCCCAACCGTTCCACGCGGCACAGAGCGGCTCCGCTTTACGCCGTCGCCCGTTCACGGACCGCGTGAAATGGATGCACTTGTGCATGGTTTGGACGATCTTTGGTCACATTGTGCGCTTAATCGTGCCGAACTCGCTGGTTAACATCATCTTTGGTGCAGAATCGTTTGCACTATGTTAGAGTTGTCCTAAGAAGCTGGCTAAGTCAGGGTCACAGGCGAATCGACCCGATTTTGAACCAGCTATTGGGGGCAATAGTGAAACTCGGGGCAGTGCTATGATTAGGCGCATTATATCTCCGCAACCAGTCGAGGACGAAGGACCGCAAGGTTTTGACTCCTATGAAATTCGCTTGGGCGATATCATGCGGGGTGAGCGGGCGACCATGGGCAAAAGCCTATTGGATGTTCAGCGCGAGCTTAAAGTCAAAGCCACCTACATTGCCGCCATCGAAAACGCCGATCCTCACGCCTTTGAAACTGCCGGTTTTATCGCTGGTTACGTTCGCTCTTATGCGCGCTATCTGGGCATGGATCCAGATGAGACTTATCGCCAGTTTTGCACCGAATCCAACTTCGAGAATGTGCATGGCATGGCCGCTGGCAGCAAAGCCACTGCCAAACCAGAACGCAGCCGAAAAACAACCTCAGACAAGCGTGATCCGTTTATTGAGCCGAATGTAAGTTTCGTGCCGCGCGGTGAGGCGCTGTTGTCGAAGGTACAGCCAAGCGCGATTGGCTCTGTTGCCGTATTGCTCGCTTTGATCGCGGGTGTCGGCTACGGCGGCTACACTGTTTTGCAACAAATCCAGCGCGTGCAATTTGCCCCAGTGGCCGACGCGAGCGGATTTGATGACCTCGCAACAAGCACAGAATTTGCGGCTGATGTCCTTCCACAAGAGACGGGGGGCATTTCGGCCGAGGCGCTGGATCGTCTCTATCGCCCCGAAGCTCTTGAAGTTCCCGTTCTCGTGGCGCGCGATGGACCGATTGCAACGATCGACCCTTTCGCCGGATACGAACGCCCGTCTACGCAAGTTGCAGAAGCCGTCGCCACATCCCTCGAAGAGCCGATGTCTGATGTGCAGGTTGTGGCCAGTGCCGCACCAGAGCTGAAAGTCTTTGCTGTGCGCCCTGCGTGGGTTCGGATCAGCGCTGCGGACGGCACTGTCATTTTCGAGAAAATTCTTGATGCCGGCGAAGAGTTCGTCGTGCCACAGACCGAAGAAGCTCCAACTTTGCGGGCCGGTAATTCGGGCGCCGTCTATTTTGGCGTAAACGGTGAAACCTATGGCCCAGCTGGCGACCCAGGACAGGTTGTGTCCGAGGTGGCGCTGTCTGATGCGGCCCTGAGCGAAAGCTACACAGTCGCCGATCTCACCAAAGACACCGACCTTGCCGCTCATATGGCGGTCGTCGCGCAGGCGGATTTGCCCGAAGAATAGACGGCAAAAGTTAGCTATCTCTTGCAAGGCGCTGTGTTTCACGGCGCCTTTTTTGCATTTAGCAAGCGGTCGTGGGTGAGAGGTGTGCTAGGCTGTTTTCTTTCAAAGCAATGAGAGGATGGCCGAATGCCAGCTGAACGCAAATTGATTTCGAATGGCAATCCCATGGAAAAGATCGTCGGGTTTAGCCGCGCGGTTCGGGTTGGCCCTTTTATTGCGGTGGGTGGCACGGCCCCAGTTGACAGCGATGGGAAAACTGTTGGCGTTGGGGATGTACGCGCCCAGACCAAGCAATGCTTTGAAATCATCAAAGCCGCGCTCGAAGACGCGGGATCTGGATTGTCTGACATCGTGCGCACCCGCGTTATTTTGACTGACATCGACAATTGGAAAGAGGCGATTGAAGCGCGGAAGGAATATTGTCTCGACGCGCGGCCCGTTGATACCATCATGGCCATCAACAGGTTCGTTAATCCCGAATGGTTGGTTGAGATCGAAGTCGACGCCTATGTTCAAAGCTAGGGGTAGGCGGCGAGAGGCTTTGATCAGGTGAAGGAAGAGAAGTTAGCCGAAGCCAGCCTCTCTTGAAATCCATGTTGCCCCCGCGCCCATGAAACCCTATCTATCCCTCAACGGACCTTACTTCGGAGAGACCGGATGTCGCTCAATCACATCAGACCTTGGCGTAATATTCACCGGCGCAAGTCGCGCCAGATTATGGTGGGGAATGTCGCCGTCGGAGGCGATGCGCCGATTTCGGTCCAGACCATGACCAACACGCTGACGACAGACGCCAGCGCTACGATCAAACAGGTTCTGGCCTGTGCGGATGCGGGCGCGGATATTGTTCGGGTTTCGACACCGGATGCGGAAAGTACCCGCGCGCTCAAGGAAATTGTGGCGGAAAGCCCCGTGCCGATCGTGGCCGACATTCACTTCCACTACAAACGCGCGATTGAGGCTGCCGAAGCAGGGGCGGCTTGCTTGCGGATCAATCCGGGCAATATCGGGGACGCAAAACGCGTGCGCGAAGTGGTGCAGGCGGCAAAAGACCACGGCTGCTCAATTCGTATCGGTGTGAATGCGGGGAGCCTTGAGAAGCACCTGCTTGATAAATACGCCGAACCATGCCCCGAGGCGATGGTGGAAAGCGGTCTTGATCATATCAAACTGCTACAGGACAACGATTTTCACGAGTTCAAAATCTCGGTCAAAGCCAGCGATGTGTTCCTGTCTGCGGCGGCCTATCAGGCGCTGGCAGAGGAAACAGACGCGCCGATCCACCTTGGCATCACCGAGGCGGGCGGGCTTATGGCGGGGACGATCAAATCGTCCATCGGCCTTGGCAATCTCCTGTGGATGGGGATTGGTGACACAATGCGCGTGAGCCTTTCGGCGGATCCCGTCGAAGAGGTTAAGGTTGGGTATGAAATCCTGAAATCACTCGGGCTGCGCCATCGCGGCGTAACGATCATTTCCTGCCCATCCTGCGCGCGGCAAGGGTTTGACGTGATCAAAACCGTTGAGAAGCTTGAGGACCGTCTGGCGCATATTTCCACCAGCTTGAGCTTGTCGATCATCGGCTGTGTGGTTAACGGGCCGGGCGAAGCGCTGATGACGGATGTGGGCTTTACCGGCGGCGGAGCCGGAAGCGGAATGGTCTATCTTGCAGGCAAACAGAGCCACAAGATGAGCAACGATCAGATGATCGACCACATCGTCGAGCAGGTCGAAGCCAAAGCCGCCGCAATCGAGGCCGAGAAGGCCGCGAGCGAAGCCGCAGAATAGCTTATCCTAACGTTTGCGTCCCTTTCTCGGGGCGTTTTTCGCAATAAAGACGATGTCTTGCGCCTTGCGTGATCCAGCGGAGCCGCCAGGTAGCTGGCCAAGCGCGCGGTTCGCGTGGAGGGCCGCGTCGTCAAACCGCCCGAGCAGCGCATAGCGTTCTGCTGTTACCAAAGACGCCATCCCGTTGTTGCCGTTCTTGGCGTAGGCCACGGCCAGATCACGGAGCATGCGCGGGTCATTGGCATCGCGTCCTGCAGCTTTGACAAGCACGTCCAGCGCTTTTTTGTTGCTGTCGCGCGTGTCGAGCGCCAAGAGCGAGCGGCCATATCCAGCGAGGATCAGCGCATTGCGCGGCGCGAGAGATACGGCCTTGGCATAGGCATTGGTTGCGGCGCTGTATTGGCGGGATTCATAGAGAATTTGGGCGCGCAGTTCCTGGTAATAGGGGTCATTCGGGCGCATGGCGACAACCGCATTAATCGCGGCTGCAGCTTTGTCTCCTTGGGCAAGGCGGTGATATCCGATGGCGCGGCGCAATTGTGCCAGTTCCGAAGTGTCGCCGTTTTTGGCCTTGCGCAGAACGGATTTTGGATTGCGCACAAAGGCTTCAAGTTTGATTTTCGCGCGGGTGAACCAATAGTCCGCTTCTGCCTGTGGTTTGGTCTTACCTTCATAGGCGGCGGCAAACCCTTTGGCCGCGCGCAAGCGGTCACGGCTGAGCGGGTGGCTACGGGCATAGGCATCTTGACGGTTGAGCGCGAGGCTCTCTTGCCCTGCGAAAATATCCAGCACATCAATAATGCCGTTCGGGTCAATGCCCGCGCGCGCCATATAGCGGAAGCTGGCTTGGTCGGCGCTGGCTTCTTCGGCGCGGGTATGACCAAGCAGACCCCGCCGCGCAGAGCCCGCCGTTCCCGCCGCAACCGCAAGCCCAACATCCCCACGACCAGAAGCCGCGGCCGCAGCAGCACCGAGCAGCAGGCCAAGCTTTGCAAGGCTACTTGCGCCGCCAGCGTTCACGGCGCGGCGGGTGATATGGCCGTTGGCAATATGGGCGGCTTCATGGGCAATCACGCCTTGAAGTTCGGCGGCGCGCTTCATTTTGAGGATCATGCCCGTGTGAATAAAAATGTGGCGCCGATCAATCACAAAGGCGTTCATCGAGGAATCATTGATCATGATGATCTTGACGTGCCCTGGATTGAGCCCCGCCGCGCTGAGTACCGGTTCGGCCAGTTTGCCAAGGGCGTGTTCGATATCGGGATCGCGGATAATCCCCTGTGCAAACAGGGTTTGCGGCACCAGCAAGAGCCAGCACAGCACGAGAATTGCGCGTCGAAACGGGGATTGCCTGCGTGTCTGCATTGACCTTTTCTTTCTCTACTGGGACAAAGCCCTAGGTTGGGAGCATAGGAAAGATTTGATGCAGGTTTCAAGGCGTTCACAGGTTGATCCCTTTATTGTTATGGATGTGATGGAAGCCGCCGCCAAGGCAGAGGCCAGCGGGCGGCATATCATCCATATGGAAGTCGGCCAGCCCAGCACGCCTGCGCCTGTCGGTGCGCGCGCGGCATTGGCGTCCGCGATGGAAGAGGGGGCGCTTGGCTATACGGTCGCGCTTGGCCTGCCGGAATTGCGACGTGGCATCGCGGACCTGTACCAACGCTGGTACGGGCTGACGATTTCGCCAGAGCGGATTGTGGTGACGGCGGGGTCTTCGGCGGCTTTTCTTTTGGCGTTTACGGCGCTGTTTGATGCGAAGGACCGCGTGGGCCTCGGCTTGCCGGGCTATCCGTCGTACCGCCAGATCTTGCGCGCGCTGAGCCTGCAAGATGTGGGGATCGAAACCGCAGCCGCAAATCGGTTTCAGCCGGTGCCGAGCGATCTTGAAGGACAGAACCTTGATGGTTTGATCGTCGCCAGCCCCGCCAACCCGAGCGGAACAATGCTCTCGCGTGACGCGCTGGCCGATTTGATCCAAGCCTGCGACGCCAATGGCACGAAGTTCATTTCCGACGAGATTTACCACGGCATTCAATACGAAGGCCGCGCGATTTCAGCGCTTGAGATTTCCGATGATGTCTATGTCATCAATTCCTTCTCCAAGTATTTCTCGATGACAGGATGGCGCATCGGCTGGATGGTGGTCCCCGAAGATCATGTGCGCACAGTCGAGCGATTGGCGCAGAACATGTTCATCTGTGCGCCTCATGCCGCACAGGTCGCGGCTCTTGGCGCGCTGTCTTGCGAGGCGGAAACAGAGGCAAATCTTGAAGTTTATAAGGCCAATCGCGCTCTGATGCTTGAAGAGCTGCCAAAGGCCGGATTTACCCGCATCGCACCGCCTGATGGAGCGTTTTATATTTACGCGGATGTATCAGAGTATACCGACGACAGCCTCGCATTCGCTTCTGAAATCCTTGACGAAGCAGGCGTTGCGGTGACACCGGGCCTTGATTTTGATGCCGGGCGCGGTGGGCAGTGGCTCCGCTTTTCCTATGCGCGGTCCACGGCAGATATGGCCGAAGGGATCAAGCGGCTTGCGGCTTATATGGCAAAACGCTTCCCCGATCACGAGGTCGGCGCATGAGGCGATTTGCAGGGGTTATCGTTGCGCTTTGGGCGTCTTTCGCCGCAACAGCGGGCAGTGCACAGGATTTTAACGCGCTCGCCACGGTCGAGCCCGAAACCGCAAGAGTGACGGACACTGGCGCGGGGCTTTCGGTTTCGTTGACCCTAAGCCAGCCGGTGCCTTATCGGGTGTTCACTCTCGCGGACCCAATGCGCCTCGTGGTGGATTTCAACGAGGTGGATTGGCGCGGCATTGATGCGGATACGGTGATCACAGGAAATAACGCAGAGGCCGTGCGGCTTGGCGCGTTCAAGGCTGGCTGGTCACGGATGGTGGTTGATTTGGCGGCACCCTTTGTAGTGGATGAAGCCGGAATGACCATCGGCGACAACCGCGAGAGTCGATTTATTGTTGCGCTTGTTCCTGCGAGCGAGGAGGCGTTTCGCGCGGCATCTGGCGCGCCCGAAGGGGCGACCTACACGCGCAAAGGTGTTGAAGGGCTGAACGCGCCAGTGCGGCGGCAAACGGGCGAACGTGATCTGATTATTGTGCTTGATCCCGGACACGGAGGCATTGATCCGGGGGCAGAGGCCGGAACCAAAGACGCGCCTGTGCGGGAATCTGATCTGATGTTGCTTTTTGCGCGCGAGCTTAAGGAAATGCTGCTGCGCGATGGTGGCTATCAGGTTGTACTGACGCGTGAAGACGATGTGTTTGTGCCGTTGGAAACGCGGGTCACTGTTGCGCGGGCGGCCAAGGCGGATGTATTCATTTCGATCCACGCGGACGCGCTTGCCGAGGGGCGGGCAACGGGGGCGACGATCTATACCCTGTCGGAAAAAGCCAGTGACTTGGCCTCGCAGAAGCTCGCCGAACGCCACGACCGCGCAGACCTTCTGGCGGGTGTTGATCTGTCGGATCAAGGCGATGACATTGCCACAGTTCTGATGGACCTTGCCCGAATGGAAACAGCGCCGCGTTCAGATAGTCTTGCGGATGAACTTGTGATCTCGTTGAAGGACGAACTCGGAAAAATGTATAAAAAACCGCGACTTGAAGCGGGTTTCTCAGTTCTGAAGGCGCCGGATATTCCATCGGTTCTGGTCGAGCTTGGCTTTCTGTCAAATCCGAACGACCTTGCCGATATTCAAACTCCCGAATGGCGCGAAAAAGCGCAGCGCGGCATACTCGCGGCGCTCAATGCATGGCGGGTGAAGGATGCGGCGCAGGCGCAACTGCTGCGCCAGTAACCAGATTGGGCGGTGGCGCTTAACCTTTGCGCCGCCGTGCCAACCATACCGAATGCCCCGCGCAATCAGGGTCTTCGGGAACGAAATCAACAACGTCAAACCCAGCTTCGTCAAAGAGCTTATGATAGTCTTCGGGATTGAGGGACGCATGATAAATTGGTGCGCCTTCGACTTCGCCGATTGCTTCGCCGGCACTTGGGCCAGTGGTAACCAAAAGCGGCGCGCCGGGCGCGGCATGTGCGGCAAAGACAGGGAACATAGCGCGCTGGTCTTCAACGCTAAGATGAAAGAAACTGTTCCACGCGATGAGCCCATCAAATTCTTTTCCAAGGTCCAGCCCGCGCATATCGGCGTGGTGGACGGTCGCACCCGGAACATTCTCTGCAAAGAGTGCCACCATGCTCGCGGCGCCATCAACACCGGTGACCTCGCGGTTCCGTTCACGGATATAGCGGGCAATTGGCAAGCCGCCGCCGCAGCCAATATCAAGGATGTCGCGTCCCGGCGCATGGGCCAGAAAGCGATCCAGCCAGCGGCGCTCAAACAGGGTTTTGTTGCGCCGTGCGGCATAGGCAGGGCCGTGGGTTTCGTAGGTATCTAGAATATCTTCTGGTCGCATAGGTCTAGGTGACCTGTTTCCACCGGCCGTGCAAGCGCCAATATCCGAGGTGGCGGCAATCTGCCGAAAGGCTTTTGACCCTCCTGCACTGGGTATATATAGAGAAGTGTAATTCTTTTGGGGGCCAGCAGTGCTACGGGCTATTCTAAACTTTTTCGGCGGTATCTTTACCTTCCTTGTGCTTGGGATCGTTATGGCCGGTCTGACGATCGGGGGCATCTTTTGGATGTTCTCTCGAGACCTGCCCAATACAGAGACTTTGACGCAATATCGCCCCGACACAATCAGCCGCGTTTATTCGGGCGAAGGGCTGATTATGGACGAATTCGCCAAGGAACGCAGGATTTACGCGCCGATTGAAGAGATTCCGGATGTGGTAAAACAGGCCTTCATCTCGGCGGAAGACAAGAATTTCTACACCCATAAAGGCTATGACGTTCGCGGCATTGCTGCTGTGATTGTCGAGGCCATTCAAACCAAGGGCGAGCGGCTTCGCGGGGCTTCAACGATTCCACAGCAGGTTGCCAAGATTAGCTTCCTCCATGGCGGACGAACCATTGAACGGAAGATTCAGGAGATTATCCTGAGTAACCGCATGGTCACGACGCTCTCGCGCGATCACATTCTCGAGATTTATCTGAACGAAATCTTCCTTGGTCAGAACTCTTATGGCGTTGCTGCGGCCGCGCTGACGTACTTCAACAAGACGCTCTCTGAGTTGACGGTTGAAGAGGCGGCCTATCTTGCGGTTTTGCCAAAAGCGCCGAGCGATTATCACCCCGTACGCCAACTTGATCGGGCCATGGCACGGCGCGCTTATGTTTTGAGCGAGATGTATGACAACGGGTATCTGACCGAGGCTGAGTACGAAAAGGCCATGGCAGAGCCGCTGCGCACTGTTCAAAACGGTGAATACGACAGCTTCAAATCCAACCTGCCACCACGGGATTATTTCTCTGATGAGATCCGCCGCCAGTTGAGCCGCGATTTCGGCGAGGACGAATTCTTTACCGGCGGGCTGACCGTTCGGGCGACCGTGGATCAGGATCTTCAGGTCGAGGCGGCGAAGGCGCTTCAGAAAGGTCTTGAGGATTATGACCGGTCTCGCGGGGTTTGGCGCGGCACAGGTATAAAACTGACCGAAGAGCAAATGGCCGATGAAGCCACGTGGCGCGCGGCTCTTGCCGAAACAGAACTCGCGCGGGATGTCGAAGGTTGGCATGTTGCTGTTGTTCTGGAAACTGGCGACACCAGCGCGCGCATTGGCATCGAAGGCGTCGAAAATGACGAAGACGGTCATTGGATTCCCGCGAAAGACGTGACATGGGCGCGCAAGCGTCGCGAGGACGGTTCGCTTTCTGGTAAGGCGCGCAAGGCAGCTGATTTGGTTGACGTAGGCGATGTTGTCTATGTCCGCGCAATGACCAGTGATGATGACGGCAGTTTCATCCGCTGGACGCTGCGACAGGTGCCAGAAGTGCAGGGCGCCTTTATGGCGATGGATGTTAACACGGGCCGTGTAATCGCGATGCAGGGTGGGTTCTCTTATCAGAACTCTGTGTTTAACCGTGCAACCCAAGCGACGCGCCAGCCCGGTTCGTCCTTCAAGCCTTTCGTGTATGCGGCGGCGCTGGACAGCGGATATTCCCCCGCAACGATCATTATTGACGCCCCGATCGAGATTGATACGGGCGCAGGGGTTTGGCGTCCGAAAAACTCCAGTAACAAATTCTATGGCCCAACGCCGCTTCGGACAGGGATCGAACAATCGCGGAACCTGATGACCATCCGACTTGCACAAGAGGTCGGTATGGACACCATTGCGCGCTATGCCGAGCGGTTTGGCGTTTACGACAATATGAACACCTTCCTGTCAAACTCCCTTGGTGCAGAGGAAACAACCCTGTTCAAGATGGTTGCGGCCTATGCGATGTTTGCCAATGGTGGCGAGCGCGTGGAGCCAACGCTGGTTGATCGGGTGCAGGACCGTTGGGGTAAAACAGTTTACCGCCACGATCAGCGCGACTGTCTGGAATGTCAGGTGGCGAGCCTTGAGCCGGGGGTTGCGCCCGCAATCCACACCGGACGCGAACGGGTGATGGACCCAGTGACAGCCTATCAGCTTACCTCGATGATGCAGGGCGTTGTGCAGCGCGGGACCGCCGCAGGGCGCATCGACCTTGGCGTGCCGGTTGCGGGTAAAACAGGGACGACGAATGACAGTAAAGATGCGTGGTTTGTTGGGTTCACCAGCAACATCGTGGCTGGGTGCTACATTGGTCACGATCGTCCGCGCAGCCTTGCGCCTGGTGGTTATGGCGGCACGCTCTGTGGCCCCGTATTCAACCAGTTCATGAAGGAAGCGACCAAGAAATTTGGGGGCGGCAGCTTTGATATTCCGCCGGGTGGACACTTTATCAAGATCGACCGCTACACCGGTGCGCGTCTTGGAAATGATGCGTCTGGTCCGAATGTTGTGGCCGAGTATTTCCGCAACGGCGAAGAGCCACTCTTTGGTGTGACCTATGACGGTGGCTTTGCGATGGCGAGCGATCTTCCTCTGTTCGAAGAGGTTGGGGATGTTGAAGATACCCGCGTTGAAAAAACCTCGACAGGCGAGACCGTAACATTTGGCGATAAGGCCACCTTCGGCACGATTACCAGCGGTGGCGAATACTAGACCTGCCTGAACAATGGAGCAGCAGGAACGAGGGCGATGCTTTGCCCTTGTTCGCGGGTTTGGGGCTTGCTATCACACTCGGCGAACCCCTGATCCAAAGGACATCCGATGCGGGCCGAAGTGCAAAATTCCGTAACTGCGATTGAGAAATCGCTCGACCTTCTCAAGCAACGACTGGGCTGGGAAACGGCGGAACACCGCCTTGAGGAATTCAACGCCCGCACCGAAGACCCCGAACTTTGGAATGATCCGGCCAAAGCGCAGAAACTTATGCGCGAACGCCAGATGCTCGTGGATGCGATGGACACCTATAAGTCCATCAAACAGGACCTTGCCGACAATATCGAGATGATCGAATTGGGCGAGATGGAAGAGGACGCCGAGGTTGTTGCGGATGCGGAGGAGGCAATCCTCGCGCTCGAGAAAACCGCCGCAGAGAAAGAGCTTGAAGCTCTGCTGGATGGAGAGGCCGACGGCAACGACACCTTCCTTGAGATCAACTCTGGCGCTGGCGGTACAGAGAGCTGTGACTGGGCCTCAATGCTCGCGCGGATGTATGTGCGTTGGGCAGAGAAAAAAGGCTATACGGTGGAGCTTCAGAGCGAGAGCGCTGGCGATGAGGCGGGCATCAAATCCGCCGCCTACAAGATCAGCGGGCCGAACGCCTATGGCTGGCTTAAGTCCGAGAGTGGCGTACACCGTCTTGTTCGGATTTCGCCTTTTGACTCGGCAGCCAAGAGGCATACGTCGTTCTGTTCGGTCTGGGTCTATCCGGTGGTGGATGACAACATCGAGATTGAAGTGAACCCCGCCGATATCCGCATTGATACCTACCGCAGTTCCGGCGCGGGCGGGCAGCACGTGAACACAACTGACTCCGCCGTTCGGATCACCCACGCGCCCACCGGCATTGTGGTCACAAGCTCCGAGAAATCGCAGCACCAGAACCGTGATATCGCGATGAAGGCACTGAAATCGCGGCTCTATCAAATGGAGCTCGATAAGCGGAACGCCGCCATCAACGAGGCCCACGAAAACAAAGGCGACGCGGGCTGGGGCAACCAGATCCGCAGCTATGTTCTCCAGCCGTATCAGATGGTCAAAGACCTGCGTACCAATCACGAGACATCCGACACAAAAGGCGTGCTCGACGGTGACCTCGACGGCTTTATGGCAGCAACGCTTGCGATGGATGTTGCCGGTAAGAGCCGCTCCGAAGCGCAGGGTGAAGACTAGAAGTTTCTCTAGTTTTGACGCTTGTCCCAACCTATGCTGGACTTATTTAGACCAGCCATAGGTTTTGCATGATTTTCAATGCCTCGACCCGTTCATTGCGGAAAATGGCAGCGGCGATTGCCACAGCAGGATCGTGTGCGCTTACCATTTTTCCAGCACATGCGAATTCCTTTACCGAGCAATTCATCGACCCAGAAGACAATATGTTTGATGTCAGCGCCTTTCTCGCGCGCGGTGGTTTCGTCCCGATGCCGGTCATCATTACGGAACCCGCCGTAGACAAGGGGATCGGTATTGTTGGGCAGTTTGTGCAAGGCGATCCAACAACCAAGAATGTGCGGCGTACGATGGTTGGCGCATTTATTACGGGCAATAATTCGTTTGGCGGCGGTGCCATGCAGACGGGCGCCTTTCGGGACGGGCGGGTGAAATACACGGTTGGGATAGGAGGCGCGGACCTTCATCTGCCGGTGTATCCGTTCGGAAGCTCGCGCTCTATTGAGTATAACAATGTTACAGGTGGTGTGTTCGGGCACCTGCGCATGCAAGTAGGCGAGACACCGTGGTACGTCGGCCCTCGCTTCCGCTATCAGGCGAGTACGATCAGCCTTGATGCCGAAGGAAGGCTGGGGGGCATCCTCGAAGAGTTCGCCGTCGAGAAACGGTATTCCGCGCTTGGTTTGATGGGAACCTATGACACCCGCGATAACAGCGTAACGCCGCTACAGGGCATTGATGCGGTTATGCGGTACGATTTGTTTGACGGCGCAATAGGAAGTGACGCCGACTTTGACCTCGGAATGGTTGCGCTCCACGGCTTTCAGAAGCTTGGCGACAATGGTTGGAGTATCGGCGCAATGACCCGCTATGACTGGAGCAATGGCGATACTCCGTTCAACATGGCTCCGCAGATCAGTTTGCGTGGAATCTCGTGGGGGCGTTACGCTGGCGAGCGCGCGTCCAGTACCGAAATTCAGCTCCGCAAGGATTTTGACAATCGTTGGGCTGGGGTTGCTTTTGCGGGGTACGGGACAAGCGTTGCCGGGAATTCGCGTATCTTTGACGATTCAGGGCCGGTGCACACATATGGTGTTGGCGTGCGGTACAAGATTGCCCGCAAACTCGGGATCGATGTTGGAATTGATATCGCGCGCGGGCCGGAAGAAACAATCTGGATGCTGCAATTCGGGCATGCGTGGATGCGTACGATGGAATAGCGCGTTTGAATCTGAGATTTTCCGCCAAACAAAAAGAGCCGCCAAAATCTGGCAGCTCTTTGTCAATTCTCACGCTGTGAAACTGTTTAGTTTAAGCAGATTTCGGTGCGGCGGCGGCCACTGGTTTGGCGGCTGGCTTTGCGCCGGAGTTCAGGGGATCGTCCTGACGTTGGACAGAGCCCTCGAAATGCGCGCCGCTTTCGATCGCGATTGTTTTGTGGATGATGTCACCCTCAACGCGTGCTGTCGATGTCAGGCGCACTTTGAGGCCACGAACGCGGCCAATGACACGGCCGTTTACGACAACGTCATCTGCAATAACTTCACCGCGAACAGTTGCGCCTTCGCCAACAGTCAGCAGGTGCGCGCGGATGTCGCCATCCACGGTTCCTTCGATCTGGATGTCGCCGGATGTCTTGAGGTTGCCTGTGATTGCGAGATCAGAAGACAGAACCGATGCCGGTGGTTTTGCTTTCGGTGCCGTTTGTTTCATCTCAGTAGGGGTAGTTGGCACTGCGGCCTCCGTAGGTTTAGCGGTCACTGGTTCGCCGGATTTCTTGGGGCCGGGTTCATTGATTTTGCTTTTAGAAAACATCGCGTGCTGCCTTGATAAATTTCATCGGGTTGACGGGTTTGCCACCTACACGCACTTCGTAATGAAGGTGTGTGCCAGTGGACCGACCAGTATTTCCCATATCACCAATACGATCCCCGCGCGAGACTCTTTGGCCCTTTTTCACGCGGATTTTTGACATATGGGCATAGAAGGTTACGATCCCGAACTCGTGCTGTACTTTAACTAGATTGCCATAACCGGACTGCCAGCCTGCGTGAATCACGACGCCATCACCTGTGGTGTGGATGGGCGTGCCGTGCGAAGCGGCGAAGTCTGTACCGTTGTGCATCCGGCCCCAACGTGGACCAAAGCCTGATGTGAAGCGGAAGGCGGATTTGACGGGCAGGGCGAATGGCGCTTTTTCAGCGGCAATACGATAGATGTTCACATTGTCCATGCTGCGCAAAATTGCATTGGCGCGCAGGCTGTCGGCGTCAGGGCGCTCACCCTTAGTGGAGAAGGACAATGGTGTAAGTGGTCCGCCTTGGCCGTTGTAACCGGCGCGCACCTGTTTGAGGATGCTGTCAGGCGAGAGGCCTGCGTTGCGGAACATCTGATCCATTGGAGACAGTGAAACAGACACGGCCTCTTCGAGTTGGCTGAAGATGCGGTCATTACGTTGACGCATCAGTTTGGCCTCGAACTCCAGATCGGCAATCGTTGCGAATGCGGAGGAGGCGTCTTGAGCAATGCGATCACGCTCGTCAGCAGCACCTGCGAGAGCAGCGGTCAGGAAATCGACGGTGTTCAGAACATCGTCTACAGAGCCGGCATCTGCGATTGTGTTCTCTTCGCTTCCCTCAAGTTTGAGCGCGTATTCAGCGGCTTCGGCGCGCGCGGCGTCGCGTTCCTTGATTGTCTTGCGAAGAGTTGCCTGTATGACCTCGATGCCGGTTTCAAGCTCGTACCGGCGGTCTTCCAACCGGAGCAACTCCGACTGCATTTCGGAAATTTCGTCCAACGCCTTTGAGAAACGTTGCTGCGCGGAGATCGCTTCTTCGGTGCGGTAATCCCGTTCGGCAGACAGCGTGTTGAGGCGGGCTTCATAAAGGAACTGCTCGCGCTCAGCCTGATCCCGAAGGGAGCCAGAGCTGATGCTTTGCATGAACAGGATCGAGGAGGCGACAATTGTCCACCCAACGACGCTTGCACAACCTAGAAGTGCAAAAGCTTGAGTGGTTGGCTTAAGGCGCAGAAAGCGGGTTTCATTGTCCGAACGCAAAAACAACCTGCGTTCTGGCAAACGTTTTTCCAATACTGTGTTAAGCCTGTTTAATAGTCGTGCCCGCAAAATCCTGCCCCGTTTCCTGCCCCAATAGTTCCCCAACGGCACGTGCCTTCCCCAAGGCTACCGTGCAGTAAGGTGATTAGACGTTTGCGCTAAATCGATCAAGTTTCTTTAGGAAAGAGTGTGCATATAGGTGAAAAACTGGCGAAATCTCGCCGAACTCGGCGACCACATGTCCTGCATTTAAGGGAAAATTAATTTGACTGCCTAATTTTTGTGCATCTCGTCGGCGAGCGGCCAGTAGAAATCCGGTGGGATTCCGGCTTCGGCACGTTTTTCCTCATTGAAGGGTGGGCGCAGGGTCGAGTGGAAATATTTGAGAACCAGATCGTGAAAGACGTCTTTTGGATCAAGGTCGTGGCGCCCGCAAAGGAAATGGAACCACTTGCTTCCATAGGCCACATGCCCGACTTCTTCGGCATAGATCACCTCAAGTGCTTCGATGGCTTTGGTGTCTTTTGCCTGCTTGAAAATCTTGATCATGCCGGGTGTCACGTCGAGCCCGCGCGCTTCCAGAACCATAGGAACAACCGCAAGCCGCCCCATCAAATCTTCGGCGGTATCCTCGGCGGCGCGCCACATGCCCGCGTGCGCAGGAAGGGCGCCATAATGGCTTCCCTGCGCTTCAAGACAATCCGCCATCAAGTTGAAATGTTTGGATTCTTCGTCCGCAGACTTGACCCAGTCGTCATAGAAACCGATGGGCATTTTTACATGGCCGAACCGCGCGATGATGTCCCAGTGCAGGTCCACCGCGTTCAATTCGATATGCGCCACAGCATGCAGAATCGCGATGCGACCTTCCGGCGTGCCAGGTTTACGGCGGGGCACATCGCGCGGATCAAGAAGCGGCGGCTCTGTGGGGCGCGCAGGCGAGTCAGGTGGCGAGGCGGTACCAATGTCGGGCGTTTGCCCATTTTTGCGTGCCTCTTGCCAAAGCGCGGCGTAGCGACGCGAGAGCGCGGTTTTTTCGCGCGCATCGGCTGTCCGAAGGACGTCATCCGCCATTTCCGCCAAAGGTTTGGGCAATGTCACTGCTTCGGAAGCTGTCTCATTGCTCATTGTGTAATCGCCTTGGCGGCCTCAAGCACTTCGGCAGCGTGACCTGCTGGTTTGACCTTGCGCCAGATCCGTTGGACACGGCCCGCACCATCAAGAAGAAATGTGCTGCGCTCAATGCCATAGAAGGTTTTGCCGTACATCTTCTTCTCCCGCCACACGCCAAAATCCTCGCAGGTGGTGCTATCCGCGTCCGAGGCGAGCAGCACTTTTAGGTCGTGTTTGTTAGCGAAATTCTCGTGTTTCTTGAGCGTGTCTTTGGAGATTCCAACGACCACGGTGTTGGCGGCCGCAAACTCTTCGATGAGCGCGGTGAATTCGAGCGCCTCGGTCGTGCAACCAGGGGTGTTATCGCGCGGATAAAAGAACAGAACAACTGTCTTGCCGGAAAAGCTTTCGTTCGAAATCGGGCCGCTTGCCGTGGCCAATGCGAAACGCGGCGCTTGAGCGCCTTCGATGAGTGCGTCGGTTGGCTGGTTTGGATCAATTGGTGGTGTCATGTCTGTCCTCATTGCAGAATCGGGTTTTGTTGTACCCTGCTTTGGGCCAAGATAAAAACCACAGGAACGGGCCAGCAGATTGCGGCTCGGTTTTCGAGGGCCCGACCATAGCTGACACAACACCAGAACCAGACGCGCCAAACCGCAAACAGCCAAAGCGTCAGATGAAAACCCATCACAAGATCGGCGTTTTCACGATATTCAGCTTGTTTTCGGTTGCTGTGATCGTTGTTGGCGTGGCCTTTGCGTTGCTAAAGCGCGGGGTCGATACGCCAGTTTGGGTGATCCAGAAGGTTGAAGAACGGCTTAACGAAACGATTCCAGCGGGGACCGTTGCGATTGGCAGCGCGCGTGTTGAGCTTGTCGATGGGCTCGCGCCCGATCTTGTGTTGCGCGATGTTGTTTATCTCGGCGGAGATGGCAAGCCGCTGGCGCATTTCGACAGGGTGCAGGCCGTCTTTGCCACCTCACCGTTGTTTAGTGCGGAGCTGCATCCGAAAAGGGTAAATCTGGAAGGTGCGCGGATCGCGCTGCGGCGTGACAGGGGCGGGCAGCTTAACGTCTCGCTTGGTCCTGAAGTCGGATCGGGCCTCGCGGCGACGGGGGATATCAACGAGGTGATCCTGTCGTTTAAGCGGGTTTTTGATTTGCCAACGCTGAACGTGATTGAGGATGTGTCGATACGAAAGCTTGATTTCGACATGGTAGACGAGCAGAGCGGCAAGTCCTGGACCGTGCGAAACGGCGCGCTGGCGATGAACACGCTTGGCGGTCAGATTGACGTGGCGGTTGCGTTTTCGGTGCAGATGGATGATGGCGCGGCGGCGCCGATTGCGCTTGCGCTTTCGGCCCCGCGCGAGGGTGTTGCAGCGACCTTCGGCATGACCGTACGTGATGTGGACGCGCGTGATATCGCGGTTCAATCGCCTGCGTTATCATGGCTCGGGGTGCTGGATGCGCCGATTTCCGGCGCTCTACGGAGCGAAATTCTTCCGGATGGGCGGCTTGGAGATCTCGATGGAACGCTCGAAATCGGTGCTGGTGCGCTTCAGCCCACGGCAAACACGCGCCCCATCGTCTTCCGCGATGCCAAAACCTATTTCAGCTATGATCCGGAGACCGCCAAAATCACCTTCGACGAGGTGAAGGTTCGTACCCAGACGGGCGAATTTGCAGCAACGGGCTTTTCTTATCTGCAAGAATGGGAAGGACAGCGGCCCAACGCCCTTGTGACCCAGTTTCAGGTTCAGAACTTTGCCATGAACCCCGCCGAAACCCTGCCGGAGCCCGCTGTTTTTGACGGTGGAGCGTTGGATATGCGGCTTCGGCTTGATCCGTTTAGCCTTGATATCGGGCAGCTTTCGCTCACCACGGCGGAGCGCCACATTCTTGCGAAGGGGCGGGTCAGCACAGAGCCTGAAGGTTGGCAGACCGCACTTGATCTTGAAATCAACACGATTGACCACGACAGCCTGCTTGCGCTTTGGCCCGTGAAAGTTGCGCCGCGTACCCGAGGCTGGCTCAACAAGAACGTCACCGGCGGGCGTATTCATGATGTGAATGCCGCAATCCGCACCAGCCCCGGAACCGAGCCGCGCACGTCGCTTGGCTATCAGTTCAGCGATGCGCAGGTGCGCTATATGAAATCTTTGCCGCCGGTCGAGAACGGGCGTGGATATGCTACGCTGTTCGGGCCAACCATGTCGATTGTGGTTGAGGATGGCGGCGTAACCGCGCCAAACGGCGGGCGGCTTGATGTGGCTGGAACGGTGATTTCAATGCCGGATGTACGGCTGCGCCCGTCGCCGATGGTGGTGGATATGAAGGTGCGCGGCGAAATTCCTGCGGCGCTCGCACTGCTCGACATGGAGCCGTTTAACTTCCTCAGCAAAAACGGACAGCCATTGGATATCGCAAACGGACAAGCAGACCTTTCCGCGCGGCTCGGTTTTGACATCGTGAAGAAGGTTCAACTCAAGGATGTCGATTACAATGTTGAGGGTGCGTTACGGGGGGTGACCTCTGACAAAATCGTTGCGGGAAAGCATCTTGTTGCGCCTGAGCTAGCGCTTTCGGTTAACACCGAAGGGATGGAAATTTCCGGCCAAGGCTGGCTTTTCACCGCCGCCGATGAAGCGCGCACCGCTGCAGAGAACGGGGTGCCGTTTAATGCGCTCTGGCAAAAGCAATTCGGGCCGGAGCATATCGGTAACAGCAAAGTCTCTGGCAGTGTTGAGCTTTCGGAGCGCTTTGTGTCAGCTTTTAACCTTGGCCTACCAAAGGGGATGCTACGCGGTGCCGGAACTGCCGATATCGATATCAGCATGGAAAAAGATGAACCGCCTGCCTTTACGTTTAGCTCTGACCTAAACCAGTTGGGGTTGCGGATACCGGAGCTTGGATGGTCAAGTTCAGAGAAGCAGACAGGGCGGCTTAATGTTTCTGGCCTCTTGGGGACACCGCCACAGATTGACGCGCTTGAGATCGAAGTCGGCGGACTTACGGCAAACGGTAAAGTTGGAGTTGGCGCGGATGGCGATTTTGAAGCGGCGGAGTTTTCCCGCGTTCGCGTCGGCAATTGGCTTGATGCGCCTGTCGTCCTTCGGGGGCGGGGCAAAGGCGCTGCTCCGGAAATTCAGGTGCTTGGCGGGCGAATTGATGTGCGCGGATTGAAGCTTGGCGGCAATGGCGGCGCGTCGGGTGGGGCAACACGTGGTGCGCCGATTACGCTGGCGCTTGATCGGTTGGTCGTGTCGGACAAGATCAGCCTTAGCGGTTTTCGCGGCAATTTTACAGGTGGAGCGGGCTTCAAAGGAACGTTTAACGGGCGGCTCAACGGTGAGGTTCCTGTGAGCGGTACCGTCGCGCCGAGCGAACATGGCACTGCCGTTCGCGTACGTTCAGAAGATGCGGGCGGAGCCTTCCGCGCGGCAGGGCTGTTTAAATCCGCGACCAAAGGCGCGATGGACCTTATTCTTGCGCCACGCGCCCAACCCGGAACTTACAATGGCCGCCTGACGGCCAATGGCGTGCGGGTAAAGGATGCGCCTGCGCTCGCGGGGCTTTTGAACGCGATTTCTGTTGTCGGGCTATTAGAGCAGCTTGACGATACAGGGCTTCTCTTTACCGATGTGATCGCCGATTTTGTTATTGAGCCAAATCGCGTGACATTGACCCGAAGTAGCGCTGTCGGCGCAAGCCTTGGAGTTTCGATGGCGGGGCAGTTTGATACGAAATCCAATACGCTCAATATGTCGGGCGTTATCAGCCCGTTCTACCTCTTGAACGGGATTGGCTCGTTCCTGACGCGCCGCGGCGAAGGGCTCTTCGGCTTTAACTATGATCTGACAGGAACGACTGCCGCGCCACGCATTGCGGTAAATCCGTTCTCGATCCTGACGCCCGGGATGTTCCGCGAGATTTTCCGTGTTGCCCCGCCGCCGCCGCCTTCTGGTATCGAACCGGCGAACTAGCGCAGGATTTGGGCTTGCAATACGCCACAAAGCGCGTAAACCGCGCGACGCCCGTTGTTTGGGTGTAACCGGTTATTTTTGCCAAATGACGCCATAAGGATGCGGTATGAAGCTTTCGGATTTCGATTTTGACCTGCCAGAGGACTTGATCGCAACGCGGCCAGTCTCTCCGCGCGAAGCGGCGCGGCTTTTGGTCTCTGACGGAACAGCGATTGAAGATTTGCATGTCGCAGATCTTTTAGGGCAGTTTCGCGAAGGTGATCGGCTTGTCTTGAATGATACCAAAGTTATCCCTGCGCGGCTCTTTGGCGTGCGTCGCCGCGATAGCGCGCAAGGGCCAACCGAAGCACGGATCGAAGTGACCTTGCTTGCCCCCGAAGCAGACGGAAGCTGGAGCGCGTTGATCAAGCCGCTCAAAAAGCTGCGCGAGGGCGAAACTGTTGAATTTTCCGCTGGCTTGACTGCTGAGCTTGTTGCGAAAGATGCGGGCCAGGGACGGATCAAATTTAACCTTACGGGAGACGATTTTGATGCAGCTTTGGCAGAAGCGGGGGCAATGCCGTTGCCGCCCTATATCGCTGCCAAACGTCCCGCCGATGCGCAGGACAAAGAGGATTACCAAACTGTCTTTGCCCGCCGCAAAGGGGCGGTTGCCGCGCCGACGGCTTCGCTTCATCTCACGCGCGAGATGCTTGAAGCGCTAGAAAACAAGGGCGTAGACATCACCTATGTTACGCTACACGTGGGCGCCGGGACGTTTTTGCCTGTGAAGGTTGATGATATTTCCGAACACAGAATGCACGCCGAATGGGGCGAAGTGAGCGAAGCCGCCGCCGCCGACATTCGCGACACCAAAGCCAAGGGCGGTCGGGTGATCCCCGTTGGAACCACGGCGCTACGGTTGATTGAAACTGCAGCCCGCGAAGGTGAGATCGCGCCATGGGTTGGGCCGACAGATATTTTCATTACGCCGGGCTTTGAGTTTAAGGTGGCTGATGGGTTGATGACTAATTTCCACCTGCCGAAGTCCACATTGATGATGCTTGTTTCTGCGTTTATCGGCACGGAGCACACCAAAGAAATCTATGACCACGCCATAGAAACCCGCTACCGGTTCTTCTCCTATGGTGACAGTTCGCTCCTTTGGCGAAACGGCTAGGCAAGCATTATCACGCCGCCGGTGGAAGTGATCCACGCCGTAAAATCACAACGGGTTGTCGTTTCAAATCCACTCAGGCAGGGTGGGGTTCGACAAGGTGCCAGAAGCGGGTGCGCCCGCGAGATGATAGTGTAAGCAATTGAAATAAAGGGTGAAAGCCGCCGACTTGGCCCGCTTCATCCGAATCTAACAGGAAAACGCGCGATGTTTCAGGTTTTGAGCAGCAGTTGGGCTTTGCTTCTTGGAGTGATGTTCCTGATGGTGGGCAACGGCCTGCAGGGTACGCTCCTTGGTATTCGTGGCGGAATCGAGGGATATTCGACCCTTTGGATGTCGGTCATTATGACGGGCTATTTCATTGGGTTTCTTGGCGGCTCGCGGCTTGCGCCTGCGATGATCCGGCGGGTGGGGCATGTGCGTGTGTTTGCTGCCCTCGGCTCTTTTATCTCGGCGATCATGATCCTCTATCCTGTGGTTGTGGATTATCCGAGCGGTTGGTTCATCGGGCGTGTGCTCATCGGGTTCTGTTTCTCTGGCGTTTATGTAACAGCCGAAAGCTGGCTGAATGATGCGGCGGACAACGAAAACCGCGGTAAGGCGCTGTCGATTTACATGATTGTTCAAATGGTCGGCATCGTCTCTGCGCAAGCGCTTTTGGCCTTTGGGGATCCCTCTGGTTACACGCTGTTTATCATTGCTTCCGTGCTGGTTTCGATCTCCTTTGCACCGATTTTGCTGTCGGTTGTTCCGATCCCAGCGTTTGAGCGCACCGAACCACTCAGCCTCTTGGAGCTCTGGCGAATTTCGCCTTTGGGGATTGTCGGGATTTTCCTATTGGGCAGCGTCTTCGCGGTTCAATTCGGCATGTCGGCGGTTTGGGGTTTGCAGGCTGGTCTAAGCGTTCGGGAAATTTCGGTGTTTGTGTCGATGATCTATGTTGGCGCGCTGGTGCTGCAATATCCGGTGGGCTGGCTCTCTGACCGAATGGACCGCCGCGTTTTAATCTTTGCGATTGCGATTTTGGGCGGCGGCGGAGCTTTGCTTGGTGTGTTGGCGGGGGATTACTTCCCGCTGCTCGTGCTGGCGGGCTTTATGGTCGGCGGTACGTCCAATCCGCTCTATGCGCTCCTCATCGCCTATACCAATGACTATCTGGAGCACGACCAAATGGCGGCGGCCTCCGGCGGTATGATCTTTGCGTCCGGTGTTGGTGCAATTGGCGGCCCGTTGGTGCTCGGCTGGGGCATGGATTTCGTGGGGGCGGGGGCCTATTTCGGGTTGCTCGCGCTGTTGATGCTTGGTGTCGCAGGGTACGCGCTCTGGCGGATGTCGCAGCGCCCAGCACATCAGACAGATGCAACCGGCGCCTATGCTCCGGTTTTCCCGCAAGCTTCTCCGGCAGCTGTTGAATTCGCGCAAGAAGTGGCCATTGAGGCCGCACTTGACGAAGAAGACACACAAAACCGTCACTAAAGCATGGTTTTTCTTGCCAAATTGTAAATGTTTTGCGACGATTCGTTTACGGGGGACAGGTCGCAGCAATGGAGGTTTGCCATGCTGAAATCAGAAGACGTCCTTGCCTTTTGGCTGGATGAAGTAGGGCCGAAGGGCTGGTACATGGGCGGCGAGGAGCTTGATGCGCGTATTCGCGACTTCGCGCTTCCGACGTGGGAGGCGGCGATGGCCGGGCAACTTGGCCTTTGGCTTACCCATCCAAGCGGTGTCCTTGCCTATCTCATTCTAATGGATCAGTTCCCGCGCAATATGTTCCGCGGCGAGGGTAAAGCCTTTGCATCGGATGCCAAAGCCTTGGCGGCGGCGAAATGCGCGATTGATCGCAAATGGGATATGAAGATCGACGAGCCTGCGCGGCAGTTTTTCTATCTTCCTTTGATGCACTCCGAATGTCTCTCGGATCAGGAACGCTGTGTGCGCCTGATGAAAGAGCGGATGCCGGAGAGCGGCGATGACAATCTTCTTCATGCAAAAGCGCATCGGTATGTGATCCGTCGCTTTGGCCGATTCCCTTATCGGAACACGGCTCTGGATCGCGAAGAAATGCCATTGGAAGCCGAATTTCTTAAAGGTGGCGGCTATAAATTAGCTGTCGAGGCTCTAAGCGCATAAAAAAAGGCGTTTAAAATCAAAGCGCCTGTCCCTGCGTCACTTGCGGCGGGTGCAGGGCTGTTGATGTGTATTTCAAGATAGTTTAGTATTGAACTAATTCTTGAAACGGAGTGCTTTTTCATGTCTTCCAAATCTTTTGATGTTGTCGTTATCGGGGCCGGCCCCGGCGGTTATGTTGCGGCGATCCGTGCGGCACAACTCGGGATGAATGTTGCGATTGTCGAACGCGAACACCTTGGCGGTATCTGCCTGAACTGGGGATGTATCCCGACGAAAGCGCTCCTGCGGTCGAGCGAAATCTACCACCAGATGGAACGCGCCAAGGAATTTGGCCTTTCTGCCGAGAAGATCGGCTTTGACCTCAAAGAGATCATCGCCCGCTCGCGCGGTGTGGCCAAGCAAATGGCTGGCGGCATCAAACACCTGATGAAAAAGAACAAAGTCACGGTGTTCATGGGCGAAGCAAAAGTGCTCAAGGGCAAGGTTTCGGTAAAGTCCGACAAAGGCACCGAAGAGCTGACCGCCAAGAACATAATCCTCGCCACTGGCGCCCGCGCACGGGAGCTTCCTGGGCTTGAGGCTGATGGTGATCTGGTTTGGACATATAAGCACGCGCTTGATCCTGTGCGGATGCCGAAAAAGCTGCTGGTCATCGGCTCCGGCGCGATTGGCATTGAATTTGCAAGCTTTTACAATACCTTGGGTGCGGATACGACCGTTGTTGAGGTGATGGATCGTGTGCTTCCGGTTGAAGATAAAGACATCTCTGCCTTCGCGAAGAAACAGTTCGTGAAGCAGGGTATGAAGATCATGGAAAAAGCCATGGTCAAGAAACTCGACCGCGCCAAAGGCAAAGTCACCGCACATATCGAAGTGGGCGGCAAGGTCGAGAAGCACGATTTTGATACCGTGATCTCTGCTGTTGGTATCGTCGGCAACTGTGAAAACCTTGGCCTCGAAGAGCTGGGTGTCAAGATCGACCGCACGCACGTTGTTACAGACGAATTCTGCCGCACTGGTGTTGATGGTCTCTATGCGATCGGCGATATCGCTGGCGCTCCTTGGCTTGCTCACAAAGCCAGCCACGAAGGCGTTATGGTTGCCGAACTCATTGCCGGTAAACATGCGCATCCGGTCAAACCAGAGAGCATCGCGGGCTGTACCTATTGTCAGCCACAGGTTGCCTCTGTCGGGTATTCCGAAGCTAAGGCCAAAGAGCTGGGTTACGACGTTAAGGTTGGTAAATTTCCGTTTATTGGCAACGGGAAAGCCGTTGCTCTGGGCGAAGCTGAAGGCTTGGTGAAAACGGTGTTTGACGCGAAAACAGGCGAGCTTCTTGGCGCGCATATGGTTGGTGCCGAAGTTACCGAATTGATCCAAGGTTATGTGGTGGGCCGCACGCTCGAAACCACTGAAGAAGAGCTGATGAATACAGTCTTCCCGCACCCAACCTTGAGCGAAATGATGCACGAAAGTGTGCTGGACGCCTACGGCCGCGCGCTGCACATCTGATCGATTTGCAATAAGTTTCCGAGGGCCGGAGCAGGGATGCTTCGGCCCTTTTGCGTTTTTCGTTTAGGGCGGCATAGGCTCACGCATTCGTGTTGGCGTTCAGGGCGATATATTCAGCAAATGTTCCTTTTATGTTCCATTTCTGCTTGGCAGCCCCCTCGCTTTGCCTTATCCCTTAAAGAAGTCTTAAGAGGTGGGTCATGGCCGAGTTGAAAAACATCGAAGTTCGCGGCGCGCGCGAGCATAATCTCAAGTCGATTGACGTTGATATTCCACGGGATCAACTCGTTGTTGTGACTGGTCTTTCTGGTTCCGGGAAATCCAGTTTGGCGTTTGACACGATCTATGCCGAGGGGCAGCGTCGCTACGTCGAATCTCTGTCGGCCTATGCGCGCCAGTTCCTCGATATGATGGAGAAGCCGGACGTTGATCATATCTCCGGCCTGTCACCAGCCATCAGTATTGAGCAGAAAACCACCAGTAAAAACCCGCGCTCGACCGTCGGGACGGTCACTGAAATTTACGACTATTTGCGTTTGCTCTTTGCGCGCGCCGGTACGCCCTATAGCCCCGCAACTGGCAAGCCGATCGAGGCACAACAGGTGCAGGATATGGTGGATCGCGTCATGGCTATGGAAGAGGGCACGCGCGGCTATCTTCTCGCGCCGATGGTGCGCGACCGTAAAGGTGAATACCGTAAAGAATTCATAGACTTACGAAAGCAAGGCTTCCAGCGTGTCAAGGTTGATGGCGAGTTCTATGAGCTTGATGCGCCCCCCACATTGGACAAGAAATTCCGCCATGATATCGACGTTGTCGTCGACCGTATTGTGGTGCGTGAAGGTATGGAAACCCGTCTTGCAGACAGTTTCCGAACCGCGCTTGATCTGGCCGATGGTATCGCAATTCTAGAGACTGCGCCACGTGGTGAGGAGGAGCCCGAACGGTTCACCTTTAGCGAGAAGTTCGCGTGTCCTGTGTCCGGCTTCACAATCCCTGAAATTGAACCGCGGTTGTTCTCGTTCAACGCACCATTCGGCGCTTGCCCAACGTGTGACGGTCTTGGAATGGAGCTGTTTTTCGATGAGCGGCTGGTCGTGCCGGATGTCACCCTAAAGGTCTATGATGGGGCGCTTGCGCCATGGCGAAAGGGCAAATCGCCGTATTTCTTGCAAACCATCGAAGCCATCGCAAAGCATTACGAATTTGATAAGAACATCGCGTGGAAAGACCTTCCCAAGGCTGCGCAGCAAGTATTTCTTTACGGTTCCGGCAAAGAAGAAATCCCGTTCCGCTACGACGAAGGAGGCCGCGTTTACGAAGTAACGCGCCCGTTTGAAGGTGTCATTCCCAACATGGAGCGTCGCTATCGAGAGACGGATAGCAACTGGATTCGAGAAGAGTTCGAGCGCTACCAGAACAACCGCCCCTGTGGTGCTTGTGGTGGCTACCGGCTTCGTGAAGAGGCGCTTGCGGTTAAAATTGGCGGATTGCATGTGGGGCAGGTGGTCCAGATGTCGATCCGTGAAGCTCTTGAATGGTGCGAGAGTGTACCCGAGGCGCTGAGCAAGCAGAAAAACGAAATTGCCCGTGCGATCCTGAAAGAGATCCGTGAACGGTTAGGATTCCTTAACAACGTCGGTTTGGATTATCTTACGCTGAGCCGAAATTCAGGCACACTTTCAGGCGGCGAAAGCCAACGTATTCGACTGGCAAGCCAGATTGGCTCAGGCCTCACAGGCGTTCTCTATGTGTTGGATGAGCCTTCGATTGGTCTGCATCAACGTGACAACGGTCGTTTGCTTAAGACCCTGAAAAACCTGCGAGATCAGGGCAACACAGTCATCGTGGTCGAGCATGATGAAGAAGCGATCCGCGAGGCGGACTATGTGTTCGACATCGGCCCTGGGGCGGGTGTCCATGGCGGAGAGGTCGTTGCGAAAGGCACACCAGAAGAGATCGTTTCGGAGGCCTCGTCGATTACGGGGCAATACCTGAGCGGTGTGCGCGAGATTCCGGTTCCTGCTGAACGGCGCAAGGGAAATGGTAAACATGTTAAGGTTTGTAAAGCGACGGGGAACAACCTCAAAAACGTTACTGCGGACTTCCCTCTTGGGAAATTCGTCTGTGTAACCGGCGTATCTGGCGGCGGAAAATCGACGCTGACCATCGAGACATTGTTCAAGACAGCAAGCATGCGCCTTAACGGTGCGCGACAGACGCCTGCGCCGTGTGAAACTATCAAGGGGTTGGAGCATCTGGACAAGGTGATCGACATTGATCAGCGCGCGATCGGCCGCACACCACGCTCCAATCCAGCGACCTATACAGGGGCCTTTACGCCCATCCGTGACTGGTTCGCCGGTCTGCCCGAAGCGAAAGCGCGCGGGTATAAGCCTGGCCGGTTTTCATTCAACGTGAAGGGGGGGCGTTGCGAGGCCTGTCAGGGGGACGGTGTCATCAAGATCGAGATGCATTTCCTGCCTGATGTCTATGTGACTTGCGAGACCTGTAATGGCGCGCGCTACAACCGTGAGACACTGGAAATTCGATTTAAAGGCAAGAGCATAGCCGACGTTCTTGATATGACTGTTGAAGATGCGCAGGAGTTTTTCCAAGCGGTTCCAAGCATTCGTGACAAGATGGATGCGCTTATGCGTGTCGGGCTTGGATACATCAAAGTCGGACAGCAAGCGACGACACTTTCCGGCGGTGAAGCACAGCGGGTGAAGCTCTCAAAAGAGCTGGCAAAACGTTCGACAGGGCGCACACTTTATATTCTGGATGAACCGACGACGGGGCTTCATTTTGAGGATGTGAAAAAGCTGCTGGAGGTGCTGCACGAGCTTGTTGATCAGGGCAATACAGTGATCGTCATCGAGCACAATTTGGACGTTATCAAAACGGCGGATCACATCATTGATATTGGCCCTGAAGGTGGTGATGGCGGCGGTAAAATCGTTGCCAAAGGCACACCGGAGCAGGTTGCGAAAACCGAAGGTAGTTATACGGGGCATTATCTGAAGGAAATGCTTGGCGCGAAGCGATTGGCCGCCGAATAATCCGGTTTTGTTAGGATTAATTAAGATTAACGCCGCGGGTGTTCTCCGCGGCGTTAATGGTTCTTAAGTCGTCTTTATGCACTGTTAACCAAGTTGATGCGGAAACCGCAGCACTTCTGTGCGCCGAAATACTGGGTCTAAACTATTCCCGACCACGCTTTTCGAACCGCGGGAGCATGGCAGAGAAATCCATACCTTTTCCGTCTTCGTCCTCAACAAATTTCTCATATAGCGCCAGTGCCATTTTTCCCATTGGCGTATCGGCATCGACGCTTTCTGCAGCTTGCTGCGAGAGGCCCAAATCCTTCAGCATGAGTTCCGCTGCAAACCCAGGTTTATAATCGTTGTCAGCGGGGCTCTGGGGGCCGACGCCGGGAGCGGGGCAGTATGCGTTCATGGTCCAGCTATAGCCAGAGGAGGTGCTGACCACGTCGAACATTTTTTGGCGGTCCAGCCCTAATTTGTCAGCCATTGCAAAGGCTTCGCAGGTGGCGATCATAGTGACGCCAAGGATCATGTTGTTGCAGATCTTGGCGGCTTGACCCGCGCCCGCATCGCCACAGTGAACAGATTTTTGGCCCATGATATCAAGCAGGGGAAGTGCAGCCTTGTAGGCCTCTTCGCTCCCGCCGACCATAAAGGTGAGGGTGCCTGCTGCCGCGCCTGTGATGCCACCAGAAACCGGTGCATCAGCGGCGAGAAGCCCACGTTTTTCGGCGGCTTCGCTCACTGCGCGTGCGCTTTCCACATCGACGGTGGAGCAATCAAGCAAGCAGGCGCCGTCTTTCATAACGGGGAGGATATCTTCGGCCACGGATTTCAGGATTGCGCCGTTCGGCAGCATGGTGATGACGATATCGGCATCTTTCGCGGCGTCCTGTGCACTGGCGGCTTTGTTAACTTTTTCAGGGCAGGGCGCAACGAGATCAAAACCGTTAACGTCATGGCCCGCATTGGCCAGATTGGTTGCCATTGGGCCACCCATATTGCCGAGTCCGATAAAACCGATTTTCATAGTTTGGCCTTTCTCTTCTTTGCTGAATCCGTCCTTGCCAAGCGGCATCAAGAGGCGGGAAATCAGTACCGGCGGAACATCTTCGACGCTTTCGTGTTTCCATACGGGCGCGTTGTCTTTGTCGATCAGACGCGCGCGGACACCTTCGATAAAGTCGGTTTCTTCGATGGCGCGATGGGTGAAGCGGTACTCTTGTTCCAGCACTTTCCAGATTGTCAGGTTAGAGGCGCGCTGACGGTGGATGAGTTCGACTGTTGCGCACATGGAGATGGGGGATTTGGATGCGATGGAGTCCAGGCATTTGGACGTAAAATCAGTGTCTTGCGTGCGCAGGCTGCGGACGATATCGCCCATGGATTCGCCCGCAAAATGTGCGTTTATGTCGTCCATCATCGGCTCGTAGCGGCCAGCGGGCGGCGTTTGGCCGAAGGTATCGACAACGTTGAAATCACCAGTTTCAGCCAGTTTTTCGATCAGTGCGGGCCATTCGGATTGCGGGATATAGGTATCGGCGAAACCGGCGAAAATTGCATCGGCAGGGCCCATGCGTCCCGCCGTAATCCCGAGGTATTCCCCAAGGCGACCAGGAGCTTGGCCAAGGAGCCAACTTCCACCTACATCAGGGATGAGACCAATCACGGTCTCTGGCATTGAGATTTGCGAGTTCTCACAGACAACGCGATGTGAGGCGTGGCATCCGAGCCCGACGCCGCCGCCCATAACATAGCCGTGCATGAGGCTCACGATAGCTTTGGGATATTCAAACAGCTCGGCGTTCATTCGGTATTCTTCGCGCCAGAATTTCTGGGCTTTTTCAACCTGACCGCTCGTGCCCCAAGTGTGGATTTCGGCAACGTCGCCGCCTGCACAAAAAGCTTTTTCTCCCTCGCCGTCAATCACAACCAGCGCGACGCTATCGTCCTCTGCCCAATCGCGTAGAACGGGGCTTAACTCGGCCAACATCGCAGCCGACAGCGCGTTCATCGCCTTTGGGCGGGTGAGGGTGATGCGGCCGATTTTACCTTGTTTTCGGGCGTGGATGAGGCTCATTGGTTTCGCTCCGCCAGTAGGGTGCGCGCGGTGATCATGCGCATGATTTCATTGGTGCCTTCGAGGATTTCATGGACGCGCAGGTCACGCACGATTTTTTCGATTCCGTAGTCCGCGAGATAGCCATAGCCGCCGTGAAGTTGCAGGCATTGGTTGGCGGTTTTGCTGCCGGTTTCGGTGACAAACCGTTTCGCCATAGCGCAGAATTTGGTTGCATCGTGGGCGCCGGTATCAAGTTTCCACGCGGCTTGGCGTAGGAACGTTCGGGCGGCTTGCATTTCGATTTCCATGTCCGCGAGGCGGAATTGTAGTGCCTGAAACTGGTCGATGGATTTACCGAAGGCTTTGCGCTCGCCCATGTATTGCAGCGTTAGGTTGAGTGCGTTCTGTGCCGCGCCAAGAGAGCAGGCCGAGATGTTCAAACGTCCGCCATCAAGCCCAGCCATTGCATATGTGAAACCTTTGCCGCGTTCGCCGAGTAAGTTTGTGGCAGAAATGTGGCAATTGTCCAATTGCACTTGGCGCGTGGGTTGGCTTTTCCAGCCCATTTTCTGTTCCAGACCGCCAAAGCTCAACCCTTCGGTTCCGTCTTCTACAACCATAGCGGAAATGCCTTTGGGGCCGTCTCCATCGGTGCGGGCCATAACGATATAGGCGTCTGCGTAGCCGCCGCCGGAGATGAACGCCTTTGTGCCCGTGAGGGAAAAGCCGCTTTCTGTTTCTTCAGCGCGGGCCTTGAGCGCGGCGGCATCGGAGCCGGAGCCGGGTTCAGTCAGGCAGTAGGCAAAGAGCCGTTCCATGGTGATCGCATCACCGAGATATTTTGCGCGTAGGTCTTCGCTGCCAAATTTGTCGATCATCGCGGCGCACATATTGTGGATCGAGAGCATCGCCGCCACCGAAGGGCAGGCTGCCGAAAGCGCCTCAAACACCAGCGTTGCGTCAAGCCGAGTGAGGCCCGCGCCGCCGTTTTCTTCGCTGACGTAAAGCCCGCCGAAGCCGAGTTCGGCCAGTTTGGGCCAGAGGTCTTTCGGGATTTCGCCCGCCGCTTCCCAGGCTTGGGCATTGGGTGCGATCTCTTCCTGCCCGAAGGCAAAGGCCATGTCGTAGATTGTGGATTGCTCGTCTGTAAGTGCAAAATCCATGGGGGCTCCTCCGATCCTCGTGAATTGAACGCTTGTTTAGTTTTTCAATGTTGCAAGAGTATTGCAAGCCGCAAGATTGCGGTGAAAAGTTTTGGATAGAAAAAGGGCCGGAGGTGTGCTCCGGCCCGATGTGTTTAGTCCATGGCTTTGAAGTTGAACTCGCCGCCTTCTTTGATGCCCGAAGGCCAACGGGAGGTTACGGTCTTGGTGCGTGTGTAGAATTTGAACGCATCCGTGCCGTGTTGGTTCAGGTCGCCAAAGCCGGATTTTTTCCAACCGCCGAACGTGTGATAGGCCAGCGGCACAGGGATTGGCACGTTGATGCCAACCATGCCGATGTTGATCCGGTTGGCAAAATCGCGGGCGGTATCGCCGTCGCGGGTATAGATCGCGGTGCCGTTGCCGTATTCGTGGCTGAGGGCGAGGCCGATGGCTTCTTCGTAGGAGCCTGCGCGGACGGTCGAAAGGACAGGGCCAAAGATCTCTTTCTTATAGATGTCCATGTCCGGTGTGACGTGGTCAAAGAGGTGCGGGCCGACAAAGAAGCCGTCTTCGTAGCCTTGCAGGCTAAAGCCTCGGCCATCAACGGCCAGCGTTGCGCCTTGCTGTACACCGGATTCAACCAATGCTTCGATGTTGGCTTTGGCCGCTGCTGTTACGACGGGGCCGTAGTCCACGTCATCGCCAGCTGTGTAAGGGCCAACCTTGAGCGCTTCAACGCGCGGGATGAGCTTCTCGATGAGCTTGTCAGCGGTTTCTTCGCCCACGGGAACTGCAACAGAGATCGCCATGCACCGCTCGCCCGCCGCGCCATAACCCGCGCCAACAAGGGCGTCAGCGGCTTGGTCAAGATCGGCGTCTGGCATGATGATCATGTGGTTTTTCGCGCCACCGAAACACTGTACGCGTTTCCCATTCGCACAGCCGCGCTCGTAGATATACGCAGCGATTGGGGTGGAGCCAACAAAGCCCACGGCCTGAATGGTTTCGTTATCAAGGATCGCATCCACGGCTTCTTTGTCGCCGTTCACCACCTGAAGAACGCCATCAGGCAGGCCAGCCTCTTGGAAGATTTCGGCGAGCATCAGCGGCACGGAAGGATCGCGCTCGCTTGGCTTGAGGATAAAGGCGTTCCCGCAGGACAGCGCAGGCCCCATTTTCCAGAGCGGGATCATCGCAGGGAAGTTAAACGGTGTGATACCTGCCACAACGCCGAGCGGCTGTTTCATCGAATACATATCAATGCCGGGGCCAGCAGAATCGGTGAATTCGCCTTTGAGGAGGTGCGGAGCGCCGATGCAGAATTCGATTACCTCGAGGCCACGCTGCACGTCACCTTTGGCGTCAACGAAAGTTTTGCCGTGCTCGCGGGACAGGGCTTCGGCGAGCTTGTCCATATCGCGATTGATAAGCTGTACGGCTTTCATCATCACGCGGGCGCGACGCTGTGGGTTTGTTGCGGCCCATGCAGGTTGCGCTTCGGCTGCGGCGGCAACGGCGGCATCAAGTTCGGCTTGTGATGCGAGCGGCACTTTGGCCTGCACTTCGCCTGTCGCTGGGTTGAACACGTCTGCAAAGCGGCCGGATGTGCCTTTGACGTGCTTGCCATTGATGAAATGGGTGAGTTCGGTCATGGAATATTCTCCTCCGTGAAAACTGCGTGCATAGAGGGTTTCTATGCGTCGGGCGTAGAATAGGCTTGCAAAATTGTATGTAAAAGAGGCAAGTTCTCAAAAAGGTTTTGCATTTTTATTGGTACGAGGCAGCATGGCGCGTTGGGATGATCTAAGGGTGTTTCTGGCTGTTGCGCGGGCAGAGAGCCTTTCCGGCGCAGGTAAGGTCTTGCGCGTTGATCCGGCCACCGTGGGGCGCCGAATTGCTCAGTTGGAGCAGCAGGTGGATGCCGCGCTGTTCACCAAATCACCGCAGGGATACGCGATCACAACGGCAGGGCAGCGGCTTTTGGAGCACGCGATCCGCGCAGAGCAAGCGGTTGGTGAGGCGTTTTCTGATGTTGCGGGTGATGCAGGGGGGCTGACCGGAGCGATCCGTATTGGTGCGCCGGATGGGTGTGCGAACTATCTTTTGCCGCAGGTCTGTGCGGAGATATGCGCCGCGCATCCGGGGCTTGAGGTGCAAATTATTGCGCTACCACGGGTGTTTAACCTCTCTAAACGGGAGGCGGATATGGCAATAACCGTAAGCCCGCCAAGTGCAGGGCGGCTTACGGTGCAGAAACTCTCAGCCTATCATCTTCATCTTGCCGCGAGCCGCGAATACCTTGCCGAGCATCCACCAATTCGTACGTTGGCAGACGTAAAGGGGCATCGGATTGTCGGCTATATCCCCGATATGATTTTCGACAAGGAACTGGATTACCTCTCGGAAGCGGGGGCGGATCACGTGACGCTTGGCTCTAATTCCGTATCGGTGCAGTTCAACTGGGTGCGCACGGGCGGGGGGCTTGGTGTTGTTCATGATTTTGCTATTCCGGCCGCGCCGAATGTTACGAAAATCCTGACCGACGAAATCTCGCTCACCCGCAATTTTTACCTCGTGCGACATATGGACGACCGGCGGGTCGAGCGGCTGAACCGGTTTGCGGAGCTTCTGGCGCAGGGAATACGCGGCGAAATCGCGCGTTTGGAGGCAAATTCTTGACACAAGCCCATTCTGGGGCGACGCTTGGGGTATTCTTTAATTTTTACATGGAGGTGCCCATGCTTGTGCAACAGATTTTGAAATCCAAGGCGGATGATGGGGTTGTCACTTTGGCGGCAAGCGCGAGCGTGAGTGAGGCAGCGCAAATGCTGGCCGAACGCAAGATCGGTACGATTGTGATTTCAAATGATGGCAAGACGGCAGAAGGCATCCTTTCGGAGCGCGATATCGTACGCGAGATTGCCCAAAAAGGGGTGGCCTGTATGACGGACCAACTCTCTGAGGTGATGACAACTGGTGTTGTAACCTGTGGCCGTGCCGACCAGGTGGATGATGTGCTTCAGAAGATGACAGACGGACGGTTCCGCCATGTTCCCGTTGTTGAAGACGGAACGCTTGTCGGGCTGATCTCCATCGGTGACGTGGTTAAAGCCAAGCTCGCCGAACTCGCGATGGAGAAAGACGCCCTTCAAGGCATGATCATGGGCCATTAATCAGCGCGAGCCTTTGCTGATGCGCGCCGCGCCAATTATTCCGGCAGGCGGCGTCGGGAAAGGCTTGCAATCCGTGGCGCAATAATGTTGCGTGCAACAAACATTGCCACAGGAGGAACCAACGTGCGCATCGGACTATACCCGGGTACATTTGACCCGATCACCTTGGGGCATATTGATATCATCCGGCGCAGTACCGCTCTTGTGGATCGGCTTGTGATCGGCGTTGCGATTAACCGTGACAAAGGGCCGATGTTTGATCTGGATGAGCGGGTCTCGATGATTGAGGCGGAAATCGCGGGCCTGTCTAAAGAGACCGGAACCGAGATTGTCGTGCATCCGTTCGAGAATTTGCTGATCGATTGCGCCCATGATGTCGGGGCGCAGATTATCCTTCGCGGCCTTCGGGCGGTTGCGGATTTTGAATATGAGTATCAGATGGTCGGTATGAACCGTGCGCTCGACGACAGCATTGAAACGGTGTTTTTGATGGCCGAGGCCAAGCATCAGGCCATTGCCAGTAAGCTGGTGAAGGAGATCGCACGGCTTGGCGGGGATGTGAGCAAGTTTGTGACACCCGCGGTAAACGGCGCTTTGGTGTCTCGGTTCCGCTAAATCCGACTACGGGTTTCTAGATTAGACTAGATAAACAAAAAAGCCGCCCCGTATTGAGGCGGCTTTTCTAATGTGTGTAAGCGTTAAGCTTAGATAAGTTTTGCCATCGCAACCGCTGTGTCGGCCATGCGGTTGGAGAAGCCCCACTCGTTGTCATACCAAGTCAGGATACGGCACATGTTGCCGTCCATTACCTTGGTCTGGTCAGTGGCAAAGATCGAGCTGTGGGGATCGTGGTTGAAGTCCATCGATACCAGCTTGTGATCTGTGACGCCGAGGATACCCTTGAGCGGGCCTTCGGACGCGGCGGCGTGGATCGCAGCGTTGATCTCTTCGGCGGTTGTGTCGCGGCTGGCTTCGAATGTCAGGTCGACAACAGAAACGTTTGGCGTTGGCACGCGGATCGCAACGCCGTCCAGCTTGCCGTTAAGCTCTGGCAGCACGAGGCCAACGGCCTTGGCCGCGCCTGTGGACGTTGGGATCATGTTGCAGGCCGCAGCGCGGGCGCGATACAGGTCGCTGTGCATTGTATCGAGCGTTGGCTGGTCGCCTGTGTAGCTGTGGATCGTTGTCATGAAGCCGCGCTTGATGCCGATCACATCGTTCAGAACCTTGGCAACCGGCGAGAGACAGTTGGTTGTGCAAGAGGCGTTCGATACCACGATGTCTTCGGATGTGAGCGTGTTGTCGTTCACACCGTATACGATGGTTTTGTCAGCGCCTGCGGATGGCGCAGAGACAAGAACGCGGCTCGCGCCGTTTTCAAGGTGGATGGCGGCTTTGTCGCGCGCGGTAAAGATACCGGTACACTCAAGCACGATGTCGATGTGACCCCATGGAAGTTCGGCAGGGTTGCGGATTGCGGTTACGGCAATCGGGCCACGGCCCACGTCGATTGTGTTGTCGGTTGTGGTCACGTCATGCGGGAAACGGCCATGCACGGTGTCATAGCGCAGGAGGTGCGCGTTGGTTTCAACCGGACCAAGATCGTTGATCGCCACAACTTCAATATCGGTGCGGCCGGATTCAACGATGGCGCGCAGAACATTCCGGCCAATGCGTCCAAACCCGTTGATCGCTACTTTTACAGACATGCGTAGTCTCCTCGGACTTCAAATAGTATTGTATGGGGCCACGGGCTTGTTATCGCTAACAAGCCCAAGATGCAATGGGCCTTAACCGAGGAGCGCGGATTTTGGCGGTTGAAATTGACGAAGGGGAAGGGTGCGTGCGCCGATGCGCAGGCTTAGCGCCAGAAGGCGATGTATTCGATCGCTTGTCCGAGGCGGCGCGCGGCGCGGACAGGGAAATCAAGGTGTAAGAAAAAGTGATCTGCGGCGAAAACCAGAAGGATCACGCCGCAGATAATCAAAACCAGTCGTGTCGTCATGCGCGCGCGCCACTTCCTAGGAGGTGAGGCGCCCCATTTCCGCAGCAACATCAGCCATGCGGCAGGAAAAGCCCCACTCGTTATCGTACCATGCCAGCACACGCACCATACGTTTGCCGACGACCTTGGTTTGGTCAGGGGCGAAGATAGAGGAATGTGAGGTGTGATTGAAGTCGATCGAGACTTTTTGTTCAGGATCATAGGCGAGGACCGCGCCCATGTGGCCGTTGGCGGCATTGGCGACGATCTCGTTGATGTCGTCTTTGGTTACGTCTTTGCCCGCTTGGAACGTCAGATCAACCGCGGAGACATTCGGTGTTGGTACCCGTATCGAGGTGCCGTCAAGTTTGCCGTCCAGCTCTGGCAGCACGAGGCCAAGCGCCTTGGCTGCACCTGTCGAGGTTGGGATCATCGCCATAGCGGCGGCGCGGGCGCGGTAGAGGTCTTTGTGGCGGCGGTCGAGCGTTGGCTGATCGCCGGTGTAGCTGTGGATCGTAGTCATGATGCCGCTTTCGATCCCGACAGCATCGTTCAGCACCTTCGCCAGCGGCGCGAGGCAGTTGGTGGTGCAGGAGCCGTTGGACACGATCTTGTCTTGGGGCAGGAGATCACGATGGTTCACGCCATAAACGACTGTGCGCGCCACATTGGTGGCAGGCGCAGAGATCAGAACGCGTTTTGCGCCACGCTCAAGGTGGACCGCCGATTTATCGCCGTCGTTGAATTTGCCGGTACATTCCAAAACAACGTCACAGCCGGACCAGTCAAGCTCTTCTGGGTTATATGTGCTCATCACGTCCATCGGGCCACGGCCCAAATCAAGCGTGTTGCCGTTGACCCGAATATCGCCCGCAAAGCGGCCATGCACGGAGTCATATTTTAGCAAATGTGCGTTTGTTTCGATGGGTCCGGTTGCGTTAAGTTTGACAACCTGAACGTCGTTGCGGCCGCTCTCTGCGATATGGGCCAATGTACAGCGGCCAATGCGGCCAAATCCGTTAATCCCGACTGTGACGGTCATAGCGTATCCTCTTTTTCGCGGTCATCAGGGGCCTCTGACGACTTGGCGATTACGGGGGTATATAGGGGAAAACCTAACATATTCCGAGGGTAAAACCGCTTTATTCGCAATATGTTAGCGCAAAACATTGCCCGTTGGCGCTAACAGGACGTAGCGTTTTATCTTGGGCATTCGATGTTGGCGTTAACAATTTGTGGTCCAGAGTCTGGCAAAGGAATCACTTCGGCGTGGGCGTTGTGAGTGAGGTTGGAAAATCGGCTTGTGGTGCATTACGTTATAACATAACTATTGGGCCGCAAGATTCTAGCGACGAAGAGGGCTCCGCGCGTATGCAGGCGAAATCACAAACAATCATTGAATTTAGCGTTTCGCGGGGTTGGTTGGAGATACTGAAGTATTGCGCGGCGGGGCACCAGTTGCAGATCAAGGTGAATGCGCTCTGATGGCTGGAAACCTTGGCCGCACAAGCCTCAAGTGCAAGCGCCGTTCATCCGACCCGATGCGGGATTACGATCGCCTTCCAAGAGAGTTGCGAATTTGGCTTTCTGGGGCGGTGCTGCCATGGCGGCCGCGCTCTGTGCGGCGTGCGTTTGATGCAGCACTGTCGCGAACTGGCGGTGTTGGACCTGCGCTGGCGGAACTGGACCGCATCGAGCGGAGAATCGTTTCCAAAGACGCGCGTAAAATCTGGGGGCAAGATCACCCCAACGTTTCCAACGTAAATAGAGTTTGAGTTTGGCAGAAAGGCTTGTGCTTCGCTGCTGTAGAAACGAAAAGCCCCGCCGAAACGCATCCGGCGGGGCTTAAAATACTGTAAGGCCGGTCGAGGACTAGAGCCCGAGCAGCGCCTTGACCTTGGCAACTGTGTTTTCGGCGGTGATGCCGTATTTCACAAAGAGCTCTTCAGCAGGAGCAGAAGCGCCGAAGCCTTCCATGCCGACGAACCCAGCCTTGTTGGCCTTGCCGCGCTCACCTGTGAGCCATTTGTCCCAACCCATTTGAACGCCGGCTTCGATCGCAACCCGAACCGGGCCGCCTGGAAGCACGCGCTTGCGATAGGCTTCGTCCTGCGCTTCGAAAAGTTCCATACATGGCATGGAAACAACGCGTGTACCGATGCCCTCTGCTTCAAGGAGCTCTTGCGCTTCAAGCGCAACCGACACTTCGGAACCTGTTGCCATCAGGATAACCTGACGTTTGGCAACCGCATCCTTGAGAACATAGCCACCAAGCGCGGTCATGTTCTTGTTCTTATGCTCTGTCCGAACGGTCGGCAGCCCCTGACGGGAAAGCGCCAGAACCGATGGAGTGGATTTAGACGTAAACGCAACTTCCCATGCCTCGGCTGTTTCAACCGTGTCGGCGGGGCGGAACACATATGTGTTTGGCGTTGCGCGCGAAATCGCGAGATGCTCGACAGGCTGGTGTGTCGGGCCGTCTTCGCCAAGGCCGATGCTGTCGTGGGTCATCACGAATACAGTCGGGATCTTGCTCAACGCGGCGAGGCGCATCGCAGGGCGGGCATAGTCTGTGAAACACATGAATGTGCCGCCGTAGGGGCGCATGCCGCCATGCAGCGCCATGCCGTTCATTGCGCTGGCCATGCCGTGCTCGCGGATACCCCAATAGACGTAACGCCCTTTGCGGTCCTCTGGCGAGAACACACCCAGATCAGCAGTCTTGGTGTTGTTGGAGCCAGTGAGGTCAGCAGATCCGCCAACAGTTTCCCACATCAGCGGGTTCAAGACCTCAAGCGCCAATTCGCTGGATTTACGTGTGGCAACCTTTGGCTGCTCTTCGGAAACCTTTTTCTTAAGAGCTTTGACCGCAGCCGAGATTTTCTTAGGCGCTTCAAGCGCATAAGCGCGGTTGAACTCATTCTGTTTGTTGCCGGAGAGGCTCGCGAAGCGCTCTTGCCATTCTGCAAAGGCCGCAGCGCCTTTTTCGCCCATGGCTTCCCACTGGGATTTTATGTCAGCGGGGATGTCAAACGGACCATGCTCCCAGCCGTAGGCTGTACGGGTGTTGGCAATCAGTGTTGCGTCTGTAAGGGCACCGTGGCCTTTGGACGTGTCCTGAGCGGAGGAGCCGAGCGCGATGTGGGTTTCACAGGCGATCATCGAAGGCTTGCCGGATTTCTTCGCAGCGGTGATCGCAGCATCAATCGCAATCGGATCGTGGCCGTCGATCTCCTGCACGTGCCAACCAGATGCCTTGAAACGCATAACCTGATCGGTACGGTCGGACAGATCAACGGTGCCGTCGATGGTGATGTTGTTGTTGTCCCAGAAGACGATCAGCTTGGAAAGCTCGTGGCGTCCTGCGATGCCGATGGCTTCTTGGCTTACGCCTTCCATGAGGCAACCGTCGCCCGCGATCACATATGTATAGTGATCGACAACCTTCTTGCCGAATTGCGCGCGCTGAAGTTCTTCGGCCATTGCAAAGCCAACCGAGTTCGCAATCCCCTGACCGAGTGGGCCGGTGGTTGTTTCAACGCCGTCGAGAAGGAAATTTTCTGGGTGACCCGCTGTGAGCGCGCCGGACTGGCGGAAGTTCTTGAGCTGCTCGAGTGTGACTTGCTCGTAACCTGTGAGGTGAAGCAGGGAATAGACCAGCATGGAGCCGTGACCTGCGGACAGGATAAACCGGTCCCGATCAGGCCAAAGCGGGTTCTTTGGGTCAAACTTCAGATGCTTTTCAAACAGAACAGTCGCCACATCGGCCATGCCCATAGGCATACCGGAGTGACCGGAGTTTGCAGCGGCCACGGCATCCAGTGTCAGGACACGGATTGCGGCGGCTTTGTTCCAATGTTCGGGGTGCTCTTTGCGGAGAGTTGCAATATCCACGAGTATTCCTCTGGTTGGGCTCTTTTGTTAGCGGTTTGATAGCAAGTGTTTCGTAAAGTGCAAGGATGCAAGCTCCCTGAGCGGGAAAAGAGGCGGCAAAAAGGGGCGCAATTCGAAATTCGCTGCGATAAACTGACCATCAAGCGGTGTTTTGGCACGATTCGTGGTTTTACTGCCGCGCGGGTTTGCTACAATCAGACGTGTTGACGTCATTACCGGACCATGTCGAAAGATTGCGGTTCGGACGGTCGGCACGCTGGCAAGCGCCACATCGAAAAGCGCCGTAAAGAGGCGCGGAAATGGGATCACCGTCGAATGGCGCAGCCCCGCAGGCAGGCCGAGGAGAGAGGCACATGAGCGAGATCACAGAGTTTGAACAAAGAATTATGGCAGCTTTTGCGCGGATTAATTCGGGCGTGGAGCGGTTTGAAAAAGGTGAGAGTGCAGCCCTGAAGGAAGCGCTTGAAGCAGAGCGCTCGGTCAATGCCCAGCTTGAGGAGCGCGTCCGCGCTATCAAAACCAAGCAAGAGCAAACATTGGCCAGCCTTGAGCGGCAGGTTGCTTCGCTTCAGGAGAGCATCGGTACGCTCGAAGGCGATGTTGGCCGCCTCAAGGGGGTGAATGCCGAATTGCGCAAGAACAACGCCGCCTTGCGGCAGGCGATTGCTGATGGGGTTGCAGACAAAGAGCTTGTTGACGCCTCGCTTCAGGCCGAGCTTGAAGGCGTGAAAAGCGCGCAGGCCAGCGACCGAAACGAGCTTGATGGGATCATCAAGGATCTAGAGACGCTGATTGGGGAGAATGCATAATGCCTGAGATCAAAATCACAATTGGCGGACGCGATTTCGAAGTTGGGTGCCAGGAGGGGGAAGAACATTTCCTTCAGGCCGCTGCCGCACTGCTGGATGGCGAAGCCTCGGTTCTGGCGGAACAAATCGGGCGCATGCCCGAAGCGCGGATGCTTTTGATGGCGGGCCTGATGCTTGCGGACAAAACAGCCGGGCTTGAGGAGCGGCTGGCGCAGGCCAATGACAAACTCGCGACGCAAGAGCAATTGCTCGAAGAATTGCGCGCGCGACCGACTGTTCCGGATCAGGTTGCGGTGATCCCGCAAGAGATCAAAGATACGCTCGCAGAAATCGCCGCACGTGCCGAATCCGTGGCCGATACGATCGAAGAAAAGGCAAATGCTTGAACGTTAAGCTTCGCGGTCAAGCCTTTGGAATAAAGTAGAAAAGCCCGCCAATATGGCGGGCTTTTTTTGTTGGTTCGTTGCAGAATTTAGAATTTTGAACTAGGCGTTTGCTTCGCGGATTTTGTCGGCAGCTTCTTTGCTGAACGCGACTTCGTTTTCGGCAAACAGCGTATCAAGCTCACCGGAAAGCGTCATCTCTGTTACGATGTCACATCCGCCCACAAACTCGCCTTTTACATAGAGCTGCGGGATTGTTGGCCAATCGCTGTAGTCTTTGATGCCTTGACGGAGTTCATCGTCGGCCAGAACATTCACGTCGGCGAAATCGACGCCCATGAAGTTCAAAACACCGGCCACGCGGCTTGAAAATCCGCATTGTGGCATCTCTTTGGTGCCTTTCATAAAGAGGACCACATCATTGTTGGTTACGGTCTCTTTGATTTGTGTCTCTGCGCTCATCGGAGCTTCCTTTTTGTGTCAAACCTTCTGCAAAGAAGGGGTATTTCGGGGAGGCGCGTTATTCCGGAACCTTGGTGGTCAGTGCCAAGGCGTGCAGTGCGCCGTTGTTGCCGTCCATTGCGCCTTTGAGGCTCGCATAGACAGCGCGTTGCTGTTGCACACGGTTCATGCCGCGGAAGCTTTCGTCCGTAACTTCCGCCGCCCAGTGGTTGCCGTCGCCGGCGAGGTCGGTGATTGTGATCTTTGCGTTGGGAAAGCCAGCGCGGATCAGGTCTTCGATTTCTTGGGCTTGCATTGCCATTGTTGGTTCTCCTGTTGGGCCAAACCTAATCCGCACGTTTGCGAAGTTCAAGGCAGGCAAAGCAGGAAAGGGCGCGTTAACCCTGCGGCGATTTCGCCACGTTTTGCAGGGACCGCAAGAAGGGTTTCACCGCGCGCAAATCAGGAGCAGCCGCGCGCAGAGTTTCCATGCTCCATCCATCCTCTGGGGCAAGTGCCGTGAGAAGCGCGTGGCGGGTGGAGGCCTGCTCGGGTGTCATTGGAAGTGCTGTGGCGGCGACGAGGAGTTCAAGTGCTTGGTGGATGGGGCGCATGAGCGCGAAGGCTTCCATCATATCCGGAAGCAGTTCGGGCCGGTCTTGCCATGATTTTCCGTCGAAAATATCTTGCACAACGCGCTGCCCTGCGCCGAGGCAATCATAGGCAGAGCAGCCGGAAAACCCCTTGTCATCAAGGCTTTGGTGGATGGCGCACAATCCGTTTTGCGCGAGGTTCGGGCAAGGTGTGCCTGCTGGTTTATCTATGGCAAATCGATCGGATTTGATAAGGTCGAGCGCCACGCAGCACAGGGCCGCGCAGCGCCCGCAATCTGGGCGCAGATCTGGGTGCGGATCAGGCAACCTTTGCTTCAAAGCTGCCGCGGAAGATGTCGGCAAGCTCTGTCAGCGGGGCGGAGGTTGAGCCGAAGCTTACTGTATCGCCGCCAAATTTCCCGACAGTGGCGATTGGCACACCAGCTTGGTTCGCCGCGATAAAGAGCGCCTCTGCCTGATCGAAGCCGCAAGCCACGAGGTAGCGGGCCTGATCTTCGCCAAAGAGAGTTGCAGTGTCGTCACTATCGATCGCAACGCCAACGCCAGCCGCTTCGGCCATCTCGAAGGCGGCGAGGGCGAGGCCGCCATCAGCCAAATCGGTGCAGGCTTCGATCATCTCGCGGTTGTCACGGATGAACGCGCCGTTTGCTTTTTCGGCGGCAAGGTCAACGGAAGGGGCGTCGCCATCTTCACGGCCAAAGACCTCTGCCAGAAGCGCGGATTGGCCGAGGTGGCCCGTGGTTTCGCCGATAAGCAGTGCAACTTGGCCGTCTTGGGCGGCGCCAGTGATTGCGTTTTCGCCTGCGTGGATCAGGCCAACCGCACCGATGGTTGGCGTAGGAAGGATGCCTTTGCCATCGGTTTCGTTGTAAAGGCTCACGTTGCCTGACACGATCGGCATATCAAGGGCGGCAACAGCTTCGCCAATCCCTTTGATCGCGCCAACAAACTGGCCCATGATCTCGGGTTTTTCGGGGTTGCCGAAGTTCATATTGTCGGTTGTGGCCAGCGGCAACGCCCCCACAGCGGAAAGGTTACGATAGGCTTCGGCAACGGCCTGTTTGCCGCCCTCAACAGGGTTCGCCTTAACGTAACGCGGTGTTACATCAGAGGTGAAAGCAAGCTGTTTGTCGGTGCCGTGTACGCGAACGATTCCGCTTCCGTTGCCCGGATTGCGGGTGGTGTCGGCCATGACCATTGTGTCGTATTGCTCGTATACCCATTGTTTGCCCGCGTAGTTCGGGCTGGAGATCAAGGCCTTCAGGCCGTCGATTGGGTCAACTCCCGTCACCGGCTCCATTTCTTCGGCTGGGGGCGTTTCAACCCATGGGCGGTCGTATTCAGGCGCGGAGCCAGAGAGCGTTGCGAGCGGCAGGTCGGCTTTGACCTCACCGTTGTGCAGGACAAGGAAGCGGTCTTCGGCGATGGTTTCGCCGACGATGGCAAAATCAAGGTCCCACTTTTCGAAAACGGCGCGGGCTTCGGCTTCTAACTCGGGTTTCAGCACCATCAACATACGCTCTTGGCTTTCCGAGAGCATCATCTCGTAGGCGGTCATGTTTTCTTCGCGTTGCGGCACATCCTCAAGGTTGAGTTTTACGCCAAGGCCGCCCTTGTCACCCATTTCAACGGCAGAGCAGGTAAGGCCAGCGGCTCCCATATCCTGAATAGAGATCACGGCACCGGTTGCCATCAACTCAAGCGTCGCTTCCATCAGGCGCTTTTCAGTGAAGGGGTCGCCAACCTGAACAGTTGGGCGCTTCTCTTCGATGGTGTCGTCAAACTCGGCGGAAGCCATTGTTGCGCCGCCTACACCGTCGCGGCCTGTTTTCGCGCCGAGGTACACAACCGGCATGCCAACGCCGGAGGCTGCGGAGTAGAAGATCTTGTCGCTGTCAGCCAGACCAGCGGCAAAGGCGTTGACCAGACAGTTGCCGTTGTAAGCCGCGTGGAAACGCACTTCGCCGCCCACAGTCGGAACACCGAAACAGTTGCCGTAACCGCCGACGCCCTCAACCACACCGTTCACAAGCTGCTTGGTTTTCGGATGATCGGGTTCGCCGAAGGAAAGCGCGTTCATTGCCGCAATCGGGCGTGCGCCCATTGTAAAGACATCGCGCAGGATGCCGCCGACGCCTGTGGCCGCACCTTGGTAAGGCTCGATATACGATGGGTGGTTGTGGCTTTCCATTTTGAAAATTACGGCCTGACCGTCGCCGATATCAACTACGCCAGCGTTTTCCCCTGGGCCGCAGATGACCTGTGGGCCTTCGGTTGGCAGGGTGCGGAGCCATTTCTTGGAGGATTTATAAGAGCAGTGCTCGTTCCACATTGCCGAAAAAATGCCAAGCTCTGTGAATGTCGGGGTGCGTCCGATGATCTCTAGGATACGCTCGTACTCGTCGGGGCTTAGCCCGTGGCTGGCGATGAGTTCTTCGGTGATGGTTGGCTCTTGCATGTAAGTCCCCAGTAGGTTTGCGGTGCAGCGTGGCCCAAATCGGCGTGGCCCCATTTTGAAGTTGGGCATTCCATAAGCAAATAAAGCGAAAAGGGGAAGAGGGCGCGCGCGGCTTTGACGGTTTCGCGCGAAGAATTTCGCGGGTGTGATGCGTGACTGGTGGCCACGGTGGTCAGATTCACCTCTTTTGCCGGTGATGTAAGAGGGAAGAATGTGGAGGCGAAAGGGGCCGTTTGCACCATTCCTGCGCAACGGATTCAGAAAGCGTAGAAATTTCGCGCAGTTTGAAAACTGATCGAATTTAGAGCAATTCCGGAATTTTGGCGAAAAAAAAGGCCGAGACAAAGCTCGGCCCTAAGTCCAACAGGGAGGTTGAAAGCGGCGAGAAGTCTCGTCATCGCCTTCGAGGAGTGATTTATGGGCGGTGTGAGTACATTTCAATAGTAAATGTTTCAGATAGGCGCAAAGCCGCTATGCACCAGATGCATAGCTATTTGAGAAAATTGCAAAAGTGGATGGGCTTAGCTGCCTGTTTTTTGAGCGTTCTCGTCCTTAATCCGTTGACGATGCTCAAAGATTTCTTCGGTCACAAAGTCACGGAAGGCCTTGATGCGCTTGGATTGGCGCAATTCTTCGGGGTAGGCGAGGTAGACAGGTACCTCGTTTGACTCAACATCATCGAGCACACGGATCAGGTTTGGGAAGTCCACGGTTACGTAATCCGGCAGCACGCCAATCCCCAATCCCGCGATCGCCGCTTGCAGCACGCCGAAGTAGTTATTGACCGTCAAAGAGTTGCTAATGCCGTAGGTCAGCAGGTGCTGCACGAAGCCAGAACTTGCCGCAACCTGAGCTGAGGACGTGTTTTGGCAGATGAGCCTGTGGCCCTCCAGCTCTTCCATCGTGCGGGGGGTGCCGAACTTGTCGAGGTATTCCTGTGTTGCATAGAGGCGCATCCGAACGGACATCAGCCGCTTGCGGATCAAATCGGCCTGACTTGGCTCTTTCATGCGGATGGCAACGTCGGCCTCGCGCATGGGAAGATCAAGAACACCTTCTTCGAGCATAAGGTCGATTTTCAGGTCTGGATACTTGTCATAGAGGTGCGGAAGTCGTGGCGCGAGCCAAAGTGAGCCAAAACCAATCGTTGTAGTAACGCGCAGCTCGCCAAAGACTTCGTCTTCACTGTCGCGGATGCGCGCACTCGCCGCTTCAAGCCGTTTGTTCATGGCGACGGTCGCGTCAAACAGCAATTCTCCCTGTTCGGTGAGAATCAGTCCGCGGGCGTGACGGTGGAAAAGGGTGGTATCAAGGCTCTCTTCGAGGGCCCGAATCTGTCGACTCACGGCGGATTGCGACAAATGCAGTGTCTCTCCGGCTGCTGTTAGGCTGCCCGCATCGGCCACTGCGTGAAATATTCTTAGCTTGTCCCAGTCCATCGCGTTCAATTCATTTCATTTGCTACGTTTGAAAGTACATAGAATTACAGCGAAAGTGTAGTTCAATTCAATTCGCCTTTTCATCAAAAAAAGCATTTGTAGGTCAGCTTTTTTGACCTATTGTCGTGATATGCTGCTTTCGTGGAGGAGATGCGCAATGTCTAAGCAGAAAATTAGTTTGAATGATCGGCTTGATTTGGAAAAATCGCCGGTTCTGCTGAATGGTACACAGGCGCTTGTGCGGCTGATGTTGATGCAGCGCGCGAGAGACGCGAAGGCAGGGTTGAATACTGCGGGGATGTGCACGGGCTATCGTGGTTCGCCGCTTGGCGCCGTTGATTTGCAGATGCAGCGCGCAGAAAAGCTTCTGAACGAAAACCAGATCACGTTCCAGCCTGGCCTGAACGAAGATCTCGCCGCCACTGCCATTTGGGGCAGCCAGCAAGCAGAGCTGCGCGGCGAGGGGAAGTATGAGGGCGTTTTCGGCCTTTGGTACGGTAAGGGGCCAGGGGTTGACCGCTCTGGTGATGTGATGCGCCATGCCAATATGGCCGGCACTAGCCCGCTTGGCGGCGTGTTGATGGCGATGGGCGATGACCATACAGGCGAAAGCTCCACAACTTTGCATCAAAGCGATTGGGCGATGGTTGATGCTTATATGCCGATTGTATCTCCAGCGGGTGTGCAGGAGATCCTTGATTTGGGGCTCTATGGCTGGGCGCTGAGCCGTTATGCGGGTGTTTGGGTTGGCCTGAAGACGATGAAAGATACCGTCGAGGCCACAGCCGTTGTTGACGGTGATCCGCACCGCGCCACATTTGTCGAGCCGACTGATTTTGATATGCCGCAGGGTGGATTGAACATCCGCCTTGGCGATACGCCGGTCGCGCAAGAAGCGCGGATGATTGATTATAAACGCCACGCCGCCGAGGCCTTTGCCCGCGCCAACCGCATCGACAAGCGTGTTTGGGGCGAAGAGGGCGCAAAGATCGGTTTTGTCGCTGCAGGTAAAAACTGGCTTGATCTGACCCATGCATTGCAGCTTTTGGGGCTGGATGAGGACGAGGCCAAACGCCTTGGCATCACCACCTATAAGGTCGCGCAGGTTTGGCCGCTGGATATGCAGAGTTTCCACGAATGGGCCGAGGGGCTGGACTTGATCGTGGTGGTCGAAGAAAAGCGCAAGCTGATCGAGGTGCAGGTCAAGGAAGCCATCTTTGATGATCGTCGTGGCCGCCGCGTCTATGGCTGGCACAAGGGCGGCGACGGCGAAGAGCTATTCCCGACCCGCTTTGCGATTGATCCCATCATGATCGCCGAGAAGATCGGCAATATCCTCATCGAGGAAGGCCGTGGCACAGAGAGCGTCAAGGCTGGCCTTGAGATGCTGAATGAGGCGCAAAAGGCTGATAACGCACAGGAAATCGCTGCTCGGCTTCCGTATTATTGTTCGGGATGCCCACACAATACCTCGACCCGCGTCCCTGATGGACATCGCGCGTATGCGGGGATTGGGTGCCATTACATGGTGCAGTGGATGGACCGCGAGACCACGGGCTTTACCCAGATGGGTGGCGAGGGTGCGAACTGGGTTGGTGAGGCGCCGTTCTCCAATACCGAGCATGTGTTCCAGAACCTTGGTGACGGCACCTATAACCACTCCGGCTCGCTCGCCATTCGCGCTGCTTTGGCGACAAACACCAATATCACCTACAAAATCCTCTATAACGATGCGGTCGCTATGACGGGCGGGCAAAGCAACGAAGGCGATCTTGATGCGCCACGCATTGCGCGCGAAGTGTTGGCGATGGGCGTGAAGCGGGTTGCGCTTGTGTATGACCCGAAAGAGGACGTGGACCTTGCGCAGTTCCCGAAAGGGTTAGAGATCTACACCCGCGACAAGATGATGGCGGTTCAGCGCGACTTTGCAGGGACAAAGGGCGTCTCGGTGATCCTTTATGTACAGACCTGCGCGGCCGAAAAACGCCGTCGTCGCAAGCGCGGAACGTTCCCCGATATAGACAAACGCGTGTTCATCAACACCGATGTCTGCGAAGGCTGCGGCGATTGCGGTGTGCAATCCAACTGTGTGTCGATTGTGCCTGCGGAAACCGAACTGGGCCGCAAACGTGCGATTGATCAATCAAGCTGCAACAAGGATTTTTCCTGTGTTGAAGGGTTCTGCCCCTCGTTCGTGACGCTTGAGGGCGCCAAAGTGCGCAAGGAAGCAACCGGAAGCCTTGAGCTGCCCGATATGCCAGCGCCCGTTTTGCCCAAGATTAATGGCACCCATAACGTGGTGATTACTGGCGTCGGTGGTACTGGCGTTGTGACGATTGGCGCGATCCTTGCGATGGCGGCGCATATTGATGGCAAGGGCGCGGGGCTGATGGAAATGGCTGGACTCGCACAAAAGGGTGGTGCCGTGCACATTCATTGCCGCCTTGCGAATAAGCCAAGCGATATCAGCGCGATACGTGTTGCCACAGGTGAAGCGGATACGGTTATCGGCGGTGATCTTGTGACGACCGCAGGCGCGAAGACACTTGGCCTGATGAAAACCGGAAAGACCGGCGCGGTGGTTAACAGCCACGAGATTATCACGGGCGATTTCACCCGCGACACCCATTTCAAGCTGCCGATGGATCGGCTTTCGCTCGCGCTTGAGGCGCGGCTTCAGGATCGGCTCCAGATGTTCAACGCAAGCGATCTGGCTGCGCATCTCTTGGGAGACAGTATATTCTCCAACATGATGATGCTGGGCGCTGCGTGGCAGGCTGGGCTTGTGCCACTATCTTATGACGCGATCCAAGAAGCGATTGAACTCAATAAAGCAGCGGTTGAGGGCAATAAGCGGGCGTTTGAAGTTGGACGTTGGGCGCAGCTTAACCCAGAGGAGGCCAATAAGGCCGCTCATAAGCCGGAAGCGCCTGAAAAGACACTTGAGGAGAAGATCGCCTATCGGGTCGAGCAGTTGACCCTGTTTCAGGACGAGAAACTGGCGGCGAAGTATAAAGCCAAGGTGGGGACCATCGCAGATCCTGCACTCAAGGAAGCTGTGGCGAAGTCATACTTTAAGCTCTTGGCCTATAAGGATGAATACGAGGTTGCACGCATGCACCTTGAGACAGAGGCCAAGGCACGAGAAGAGTTTGACGGCGCGTTCCGTATGAAATTCCATCTCGCGCCTCCGATCTTTGGCGGTAAGGATGCCAATGGGCGCCCCAAAAAGCGGGAGTACGGCCCTTGGATGCTGAATGTGTTCCGAGTGTTGGCCAAGATGAAAGGCCTGCGTGGAACGGCGTTTGATCCATTCGGCCGCACGAAAGAGCGCAAGATGGAACGCGCTTTGATTGCGCAGTTTGAAGCTGATTTGGACGCCGTTTTGCCTTTGGTCGATGCGGGGAATAAGGCCTTGGTTCAGGAGCTTATGGAACTTCCTATGACAATCCGCGGCTATGGCCCTGTGAAAGAAGCGAACGAAGAGAAGGCAGCGAAACGGCGTGAGGCCTTGCTGGCAGACATCCGAGCAGGGGGCGTAACCCCGATGGCGGCGGAATAGGGCCAAAGCACAGGGTTCCGATGAAACCACAAGCGCGCAACGGTTCTCCGCTGCGCGCTTTTTTTGTCGCAGATCACGATGAACCAAGTGGAAACACCAGCCGTGTCCGCGATTTTACTGGTTCGTTACAGTTTCGCGCTTTAAGGGGCATTCAGTCGCCCTACGTGATCCTCCGCACCTAAACCGTCGATACCAAACTCTATGCCAGACCAAATACCTACTAAGTTGGCCCGTCATATCGCCCGTGATATCTCCTATGCGAGTTCCGCCAAGAGCCGATCAGGGCGTGCGATGATCCGTATTCTGGAGGGGGCAACAGGGCGAAACCGCCTTATTCGTAAGGCTGCTGGTTATGAGCAGGAGGTGGCGAACGGGCAGGATTTTTGGGCGGTGATGAAGCGGCGATATGGCATTTCGGTTCAGCATTGTGGCCCTGCATATGACCTTCCGAAAGAGGGGCCGTTGGTTGTTGTGTCAAACCATCCCTATGGCATCCTTGACGGGCTGGTGATGGGAGCGTTGTTGTCGGAAACACGCGGTGATTTCCGAATTCTGGCCAATAGCGTTTTTAACAAAGCGCCCGATATTAACCGCATCATCCTTCCGATCAGTTTTGACGACTCCCGCGAAGCTGTTCAGCAAAACATAACCACACGCAAATCGGCGCTGCGCTATCTTGCAGAAGGCGGCGCCATTGGCGTGTTTCCAGGCGGGACGGTCTCGACCTCGGCAAAAGCCTTCTCAATGCCACTTGATCCAAGCTGGCGGAATTTCACCGCAAAAATGATCCAGAAGTCCGGTGCGCAGGTGGTTCCGATCTATTTTCACGGGGCAAATTCACGGCTGTTTCAATTGGCCAGCCACCTGCATGAAACCTTGAGGCTTGGCTTGTTGATCAAGGAGTTCGGCGCGCGGGTAAACAGCGAAGTGGCGCTTTCCATTGGCGCGCCGATAGCGCCAGAGACTCTGGCCCGTTTCGGCGGCGAGTCCAGCGCGATGATGGATTATTTGCGCGCAGCGACATATGCGCTTTCTCCTAACCCAGCTTCGCCGTTAGAGTATGGGTATGAGTTTGAAGAAAAATATCGCGCGTAATGTGCGGATAATTTAAGTAAGCTGAAAATTAACGGCGGCGAGTCGGCAAGACATAAGGACAGAAACGATGGCAGTAGGGATTTTTGACTCTGGTTTGGGCGGTTTGACCGTACTGGATGCCGTGTCCAAGCGTCTGCCGGACGAAGCGTTGGTGTACTATGGTGATAACGCCCATGCGCCCTATGGCGTGCGCGACGCGGAAGACATTTATAATCTGACAACTCAAGGCGTTGAGCGCCTCTGGGATGCAGGGTGTGACCTTGTGATCCTTGCCTGTAACACGGCCTCTGCTGCGGCGTTGCGGCGCATGCAGGAAAGCTGGATCCCGTCGAATAAACGGGTTCTTGGGGTTTTCGTTCCGCTCATTGAGGCACTGACCGAGCGGGACTGGGGCGATAATTCTCCGCCGCGCGAAGTTGCGGTGAAGCATGTGGCGCTTTTTGCGACCCCCGCGACCGTGTCGAGCCGTGCGTTTCAACGCGAGCTTGCGTTCCGCGCGATTGGTGTGGATGTCGAAGCGCAGCCCTGTGGCGGTGTTGTGGATGCGATTGAGGATGGTGACGAGATTTTGGCCGAAGCCTTGGTCCGCAGCCACGTTGATGCGCTGCTGCGGCGGATGCCTGGCCCTGAGGCCGCAATCCTTGGCTGTACGCATTATCCCCTTATGAAGCAGCAGTTTCAGGACGCCCTTGGCGCGAATGTGAAAGTTTATTCCCAAGCCGATTTGGTTGCGGAGAGCCTTGCCGATTATCTTGTGCGTCATCCAGATATGCGGGGAGAAGGCGAGGAGTCTCTGTTCCTGACAACAGGCGATCCTGCGCGGGTCTCAAGCAAAGCAACGCAATTCTTGCGACGAAAGATCACGTTTGAAGCTGCGTGATTGCAGCACCCGCCAAAACTTCCTACATAGGCCCTGAACACGAAAAGGTCCGTCAAAATGACCCATAATATCGCCATTCTTGGTGCGTCCGGCTATACGGGCGCAGAACTTGTCCGGCTGATTGCCAGCCATCCTTCGATGAAGATCACCGCTCTAACGGCCTCGCGTAAAGCAGGGCAGAGCATGGCCGAGGTGTTCCCGCATCTGCGCCATCTGGATTTGCCTGATCTTGTGACGGTCGAAGAAGTCGATTTCTCCAAAGTCGATCTGTGCTTCTGTGCGCTGCCGCATGCCACGAGCCAAGCGGTGATCCGCGAGCTGCCAAAAGATCTGAAAGTTGTTGATTTGTCGGCGGATTTCCGGCTGCGTGACCCTGCGGCGTACAAAAAGTGGTACGGAAATGACCACGCCGCATTGGAGCAGCAGGACGAAGCTGTTTATGGGCTGACCGAGTTTTATCGTGAAGAGATCAAGCAAGCGCGGCTTGTGGCCGGAACAGGCTGTAATGCGGCAACGGGGCAGTATGCGCTGCGGCCGTTGATTGCGGACAAGGTCATTGCACTTGATGACATCATTATCAATCTGATCACCGGTGTGTCCGGCGCAGGGCGGTCGCTCAAGGAAAACTTGCTGCACGCAGAACTTTCCGAAGGCGCACATGGCTATGCCGTGGGCGGAACCCATCGGCACCTTGGCGAGTTTGATCAAGAGTTTTCCGCAATCGCCGGAGAGCCAGTACGGGTACAGTTTACGCCACACCTCATCCCCGCCAACCGCGGAATTCTGGGCACCGTCTATGTGAAGGGATCGCCTGAAGAGGTTTATAACTCCCTCACGCAAGCTTATGAAAAAGAACCGTTTATCGTTATGCTGCCCTTTGGCGAAACGCCAAGCACGCGGCATATTCGTGGCAGCAACTTCTGTCATATAGGTGTGACGGGAGATCGCATCGACGGGAGGGCGATTGTTATGGTAGCGCTTGATAACCTGACCAAAGGGTCGTCCGGTCAGGCGCTGCAAAACGCGAACCTCATGCTAGGAGAGGAAGAAACAGCGGGCCTTATGCTCGCGCCGGTCTTCCCGTAAGGAACCATGAAGAACCTCAAGAAACGTCGCCGTATTCAGGTCATTGTGCTCATCATTGTGTCGCTGGTTTTGTCCGGCGCATTGATTGGCTACGGTTTCAAGGACGGTATCAACCTGTTCCGTTCGCCTTCGCAGGTTCTGGCCGAGCCGCCCGCGCCGGATGAGGTCTTTCGCATCGGTGGATTGGTTCTTGATGGCAGCCTTGAGCGTGGTGTTGGAGAGGAAATCCGTTTCGTCGTTACCGATGGCGGGGCGGAGGTTCCTGCAGTCTACTCTGGTGTTCTTCCTGATCTTTTTGAAGAAAATCAGGGTATGATCGGCACAGGTTCTTATGTGAACGGTGTGTTCGAAGCCACTGAAATTCTTGCGAAACATGACGAAACCTATATGCCCAAAGAAGTCGTTGATGCGCTGAAGGAACAGGGCGTGTATCAGGGCGAGGATGAAGCGTCCTAAGGGCGGTAATCCTCTCTTACTCCCTATGCAACGTTCGCAGCGGTTAGAGTTCTGATAGGATTTTCCGCTCACCATGATCCCCGTTATTGGGGCCAAACCGACGCATGCGCCCCACAGAAATGGGGGCCATATGCAAACGGTAAGAGAGATCGCATCCGACATCATTTCCCGCGAAGGCGGCTTTGTGAATGATCCGGATGATCCAGGCGGCGCGACCAAATACGGCGTGACGCTTAAGACGCTCAAGCGGTTGGGGCTTGATGTGACGGGCGACAATTCTGTTGATATTCAGGATGTTACAGCGCTCACCCGCGAGCAGGCTGTCGAGATTTATTTGCGCCATTACTATGATGCGCCGCGAATAGGCACATTGCCGCGCGGGGTTCAGGCGAGCGTGTTTGATATGTATGTCAACGCGGGTGCGAATGCGGTGCGGATATTGCAGCGCCTGTTGAACGACATGGGCTATTCAGTGCGGGTTGATGGGGTGATCGGGCCGGAAACCGCTGCTGTTACGCAAGAGGCGCATGACATCGCGCCGCGTGCTTTTGTTGATGCCTATGGGATTGCGCGGCGCAATTACTATTACGCCTTGGCCGATGCGCGCCCCGCAAGCCGCAAATTTGCGCGCCGTCGCGACGGGGGCAAGGGCGGCTGGATAAAGCGGGCAGAGGAGTTCATTACCCGCGAGTTTCACCTAAGCGAGCGTGAGCATCATGAACGGGTGGCGGCATGGGGTTGATCCACGGGCTGTTGTATTTGTTGTTTGGCGAGGGCCGCAACGTATTGCGCGAAACAAGCGAAGTGTTTCGTGAAAACACCGAAGAAGCTGCAAAACGGGCTGTTACCCTGCGCGGAGAGGCGCTCGGGCAGTTGGCAGCGGAATTTGCCTTGCCACGAAAGGGGCGGTTTGACAGATTTATGGATGGGTTAAATCGCTTACCACGCCCTGCGCTTGTTTTCGGAATTCTGGCGCTTTTTGTTAGCGCAATGGTTGATCCGGTCTGGTTTGCAAGCCGGATGCAGGGGCTCTTGCTGGTGCCGGAGCCGCTATGGTGGCTTCTGGGAATTGTCGTTTCGTTTTATTTCGGGGCGCGCCATCAGGCAAAAAGTCAGGAGTTTCAACGTTCTTTGAGCCAAACCATGCAGCGCGTACCTGATGTGATGGGTAACCTTGACGGCTTGCGCGAGATTGGCCGTGATGCCGAGGTCGCGGCGCGCAGACCAGCGGCAAAGATGCCAGAGCCAAACGGCGCTTTGGTTCAATGGCAACGGGCAAAATCCGGGTAAGCGCGAAAATGTGAACGTGTCGCAGGGCAAAGGTTGGCTTCGTCATTGCTCACCGCGTGTGGAATCGGCATATTCGCCGCATGTTTATTGAACTCGGCCATGCTGCCCTGATCCTCGCTTTTCTGGTTTCACTTCTGCAAACCGTGGTGCCGCTCGTTGGTGCGCATCGCGGTTGGGCGCAATGGATGGCGGCTGGTTCGGCTGCGGCGACCACGCAGTTTTTGCTGGTGTTCTTTTCCTTTGCGGCTCTGACCTATGCCTTTGTCACGTCCGATTTTTCGGTGCGGCTGGTGGTTGCAAACTCTCATACGCTCAAGCCGATGCTGTATAAGGTTTCGGGCGTTTGGGGGAACCATGAAGGCTCGATGCTGCTTTGGGTTTTGATCCTTGCTGGTTTCGGGGCATGCGCAGTTTGGTTTGGCAACAATTTACCGGATCGTCTCCGGGCGCGGGTTTTGGCAGTTCAGGGGGCGATTGGCGCGGGGTTCTATGCGTTTATCCTGTTTACCTCGAACCCGTTCGAGCGCGTTTCTGCACCTCCCTTTGACGGCAACGACCTTAATCCGCTGCTCCAAGACCCCGGTCTCGCGTTTCATCCACCGTTTCTTTACCTTGGATATGTTGGTCTTTCGATGGCCTTCAGCTTTGCGGTGGCGGCGCTTATTGAGGGGCGTGTTGATGCGGCATGGGGCCGTTGGGTGCGCCCATGGACGTTGGCAGCGTGGATTTTCCTGACCATCGGCATCGCGCTTGGTTCTTGGTGGGCCTATTACGAGCTTGGTTGGGGCGGGTTCTGGTTCTGGGATCCGGTTGAAAACGCGAGTTTTATGCCGTGGCTGATTGCGGCAGCTCTGTTGCACTCTGCCATTGTTGTTGAGAAGCGCGAGAGCCTTAAAGCGTGGACGATATTGCTCGCGATTATGGCATTCGGTTTCTCGCTCATCGGGACGTTTATCGTACGTTCAGGCGTCATTACGTCGGTGCATGCATTCGCCAATGACCCAGAGCGCGGCGTGTTTATCTTGATGCTATTGGCGCTCTATATGGGCGGTGCGCTGACGTTGTTTGCGGCGCGGGCGAACGTAATGGTGAGCAAAGGCGTGTTTGGCATGGTGAGCCGCGAATCCGCGCTCGTGCTGAACAATATCCTACTCGCAGTTTCATGCTTTGTTGTGTTTGTCGGGACGATCTGGCCGCTGGTGGCGGAGCTGTTCTTTGATCGTAAGCTCTCTGTTGGGCCGCCGTTCTTCAACCTTGCCTTCTCGCCATTTGTTATCCTGATCGCGCTGTTGTTGCCGATTGGGACGCTCCTGCCGTGGAAGCGGGCGAAAGTCGCACGCGCGCTTAAGCCGTTGCGGGGCTGGTTCCTGCTGGCGGCGGCGATCATGGCGCTTGTCTGGGCGATGCAGACAGAGCGCACGGCCCTTGCGCCCATCGGTGCGTTCCTTGGCTCTTGGGTTATTCTTGGTGCGGGCGTTGACCTCTGGCAACGGACAGGCAACGCCAAACAGGGCGCGGCGGCGCGGCGCAAGCGTCTATTGCGTTTGCCGCGTGCCGATTGGGGCCGCGCGGTTGCGCACTCGGGTTTCGGTATCACGATCCTTGGTGTTTCCTTCCTGATGGCGTGGGAGCTTGAGGATATTCGGGTGGCGCATCTTGGCGAGAGCTTTGAGGTTGGCGGTTATGATATCACGCTTGCCTCGGTCCGTGAGGGGCAGGGGCCGAACTATAGCAACATCCTTGCCGAGATCGATGTGGCCAAGAATGGCAAGCCGGTTGCAACGCTCTATCCCGAGAAGCGTATCTATCCTGTACAAGCCATGCCGACCACAGAAGCTGCGATTGATAACGGGTTTACCCGCGACGTTTACGTTGTGATTGGTGATCCGCAGGAGAACAATGGCTGGGTGGTTCGCACCTATATCAAACCATTTGCAAACTGGATTTGGGCGGGGGCAATCATCATGTCGCTCGGCGGAGGCTTGAGCCTGTCTGACCGGCGGTATCGTGTGGCCGCTCCGGGCCGTCGCCACCGTGCGCCAGCCAATGCCACCCCTGGACCGGCGGAGTAAGAGCGTGAAATATCTTCTTACATTGTTTGCTCTTGTTCTTGGTCTTGGTCTCGCGGCACCCACTGCTACACTGGCGGTCGAGCCGGATGAAATCCTTGCTGATCCAGCCCTCGAGGAGCGGGCGCGCGAACTGTCAAAAGACCTTCGTTGTTTGGTCTGCCGCAACGAAAATATCGACGAAAGCAACGCAGACCTCGCCCGTGATTTGCGGATTTTCCTGCGGGAGCGGCTCACTGCGGGTGACAGCGACGACGAGGCCATTGAGGCCATCGTCTCGCGTTATGGAGAGTATGTGCTGCTGAACCCTAAGGTCACGGGCTCGTCGCTGATGCTGTGGTTGGCCGGCCCTGTGGCGCTGATTTGTGCGCTCGGCATCGGCTTTACCTATGTGCGCGGACGCTCTGGCCGTGATGGTAAAGCCACAGAAACACAGCAAAAACCGCTCTCTGACGAAGAACAGGCCCGTTTAGACGAAATATTGAAATCGTAACGTGAGGTTCCTCTTTTTCTGAACCCATTCGTTCACTATCTATGATGCAACGATTTTCAGAGCCCTTGAAGGAGCCGCAATGGATTACAAATCGCTCAATGTTACGCTGCGCGACGGTATTGGAACGATCACGCTGAACCGTCCTGACGTGCGCAATGCGCTCAATCCGCAAATGCGCGCCGAGATTACTTATGCGTTCCGCGATTTGGCCAAAGAGGCACGCGTGATCGTGCTGACGGGGGCAGGCAATGCGTTTTGCTCTGGGCAAGACCTTGGCGAAGGCGTCAGCGCTGGCAACGCCGATCTGGAGCGTATCTTGCGCGATGAGTATGTTCCGATGCTTCGCGCGATTTTTGAATGTCCGGTGCCGACGATTGCCGCGGTGAATGGTGCTGCGGCTGGAGCAGGGGCCAACCTTGCATTGGCATGCGACGTGGTGATTGCGACGGAGTCGGCTGTGTTCCTACAGGCGTTTACGCGCATCGGTCTTATCCCTGACGCTGGCGGTACCTACTGGCTTCCCAAACAGATCGGCTTTGCCCGTGCAATGGGGGCCGCACTCTTTGCCGAACCTGTATCCGCGCAGCAGGCGCAGGATTGGGGTATGATCTGGGAAGCGGTGGATGATGAGCAGTTTGAAGAGCACTGGAAGGCGCGCGCGACCCACCTCGCCAATGGCCCGACCCGCGCTTACACAAGCCTCAAAGACACGCTCCGTGCCAGCTATAATAACACGCTGGACGAACAGCTCGCGCTTGAAGCCAAGCATCAAGGCAAAATGGGCCAGACCCGCGACTTCAAGGAAGGCGTTGTGTCGTTCCTGAAGAAGAAACCGGCGAAGTTTGAGGGGCGGTAGTTGGGGCTGCGCGCCGCTTTACCTACCAATCACAGTTGTAGAGGCCGTCGAATCCGCCGCTATGCGCCTGACGATGTAGCGCAGGTTAGAAATTGTGTGATGTCTGCTTGGAATTTTTGCCAGTTGGGAAGCTCTGTTCGTCTAAAGTTGACACTGACATCAAGCGCAGCAGCGCGAAAATAGAGCTGGCAACCGGGAAACTTGAAGGAGCCTGGAGCAAAGCACTTAATTACAGCAGCAATCCCAGTCTCCGAATTTTCATCTACAAATACGTTTTCGGGGCGGCGGTATTCTGGCTGTTTGTCTGGGAAATCAAGTTCTTTGAGTCCGTATTTGGCTGGAAGCCGCTTATACTCTCCCGTCAATTGCTGGCCAAACTCGAACGGGCCGCTCAGCTTCATATGCATATGAGCAATATCCTCAAGGGGAATGTGATCTTTTATGAGAAAACGAAACCAATTCCTCACGCCCTTGCGTGTCCGCACGGAGGTTTCTTTCCTACTAACTGGCTCAAAACTCCCAATCTCAACGCGGAATAACTGGGCTTGCGTTTCGTATCCGCTTCGGCGGTCCCAGAAGTCTTCAAAAAATTGAATAGGAATGCTGAGCGGTACGGTCTTGTCCTCAAGCTCCATTCGGATTGAAAAATCTATATACGTCGCATCATTCGTGAACGCGGCGCAAGGGAAGCGCTCACTGGGAAGAGGGGTTGGTTGCGCGGACCTCGTAGTGTTGGCGGTCGTTGAAGTGCTGCAAACAGCGAGGAGCGCGGCGAGAAGCGGCCCTCTCAAACTGGACCGTTTTGGCATAGGTTCCATCCCGTTGTTCATTCGCGGACAGTTTCCTTTTCATTTAAGTCCAAACTATGAAATTGCGGCGCGGTTATTGACCGCCCAACAAAAAAGCGCCCCCGAATGGAGGCGCTTTTTGTTTTTCTTGTAACCCGTGTTTAGCGGTCTTCTACGTCTACGTAATCGCGGAAGGTTTCGCCTGTGTAGAGCTGGCGTGGGCGACCGATTTTCAGAGCTGGGTCGCCAATCATTTCTTTCCACTGGGCAATCCAGCCGACGGTGCGCGAGAGCGCGAAGATCGGTGTGAACATCGAAGTTGGGAAGCCCATCGCTTCGAGGATGATGCCGGAATAGAAATCCACGTTCGGGAAGAGTTTCTTCTCTGCGAAATACGGATCGTCGAGCGCCGCTTTCTCAAGCTCTTTGGCAACCTGAAGGATCGGGTTGTCATCAACACCGAGCAGTTCGAGCACTTCGTCGGCGGACTGTTTCATCACGGTCGCGCGCGGGTCGAAGTTCTTGTAAACGCGGTGGCCAAAGCCCATCAGGCGGAACGGATCGTTCTTGTCTTTGGCGCGGGCGATGAACTCTGGAATGCGGTCTACAGTGCCGATTTCCTGCAGCATCTCGAGGCAGGCTTGGTTTGCACCACCGTGAGCAGGGCCCCAGAGGCAAGCGATACCAGCCGCGATACAGGCAAACGGGTTCGCGCCCGAAGAACCAGCAAGGCGCACGGTCGAGGTCGAGGCGTTTTGCTCGTGGTCGGCGTGCAGGGTGAAGATACGGTCCATTGCGCGGGCAAGGATCGGGTTCACTTCGTAGTTTTCGGCCGGAACAGCGAAACACATGTGCAGGAAGTTTGCTGCATAGTCGAGATCGTTGCGCGGATACACGAACGGCTGGCCGATCGAGTATTTATAGGCCATCGCGGCGATAGTCGGCAGCTTGGCGATCATACGGATCGCGGCCACTTCGCGTTGCCATGGATCGGTGATGTCAGTCGAGTCGTGATAGAACGCAGACATCGCGCCCACAACGCCAACCATAGTGGCCATTGGGTGCGCATCGCGGCGGAAACCACGGAAGAAGTTGTGCATCTGCTCGTGAACCATGGTGTGTTTGGTCACGCGGCTTTCGAAATCTTCGAGCTCTGTCGCGGAAGGAAGCTCACCGTAAAGCAGCAGGTAGCACACTTCGAGATAGTGGGACTCGGCTGCAAGCTGGTCAATCGGGTAACCGCGGTGCAGGAGCTCGCCCTTGCCGCCGTCGATGAAGGTGATGTTGGACTCACACGCCGCGGTCGAAGTGAACCCCGGGTCGAATGTAAACATGCCTGTGCTTGCGTATAGCTTGCGAATGTCGATGACATCCGGCCCCGCTGTTGGGCTGTAAATCGGCAATTCAAATGATTGACCGTCAACCGTCAGCGTTGCGTTCTTGGTGCTCTCAACCATGGTCTGTTCCTCTCCTAAAGGCGCCGCGTGCGGAAAACGGGCGTCGGCTGTTGTTGTTCTTGCCTAAGGAGAGGGGCTCTCCTCAGCCTGCTGCGACCTTTAGGCGGGCGATGGTTTCATCACGGCCCAAGATCAACATCATGTCGAATACACTAGGGGTTGCAGTGCGTCCCGCCAGCGCCGCACGCAGAGGCGCGGCCAGCTTGCCAAGCTTTGTATCATGTGCTTCAGCCACCTGTGCCACGAGGGCTTCAAGGGCTTCGCGCTCCCAGCTAGCATTTTGCAACTGCGGCGTCAATTCGTTCAGTATACCACGGGATACATCATCGAGATTTTTTGCGGCTTTCTCGTCAGGCTGGATAGGCGTGTCGGCAAGAATAAAGTGAGCTTTATCAAGGATATCGCCGAATTTCTTGGCGCGCTCCTTGAGGCAATACATCGCAGAAAAAATTGCATCATTTTGTTCGGATGTCAGGGGTTCCGCACCGGTTGCCGCAAGGTAATCCGTAAGTTCTTGCAGCAGCGCAGCATCGTCTGCGACGGCAAAATGTTGGGAGCAGATCTTGTCGAGCTTCTTGAAGTCCAGCCGTGAGGGCGATTTGCCGATACCGTCGGTGTCAAACCACTCCATGGCTTGTTCGTCTGTAAAGAATTCGTCGTCTCCGTGACTCCAGCCAAGACGGGCGAGATAGTTGCGCATGCCAGCGGCGAGGTAGCCCATCTGTTGGTACTCTTCCACACCCGTAGCGCCGTGGCGTTTCGAGAGCTTTTTGCCGTCTGGGCCGTGGATCAGCGGGATATGTGCATAGGCCGGAAGCGGCCAGCCCATAGCGTGATAGATATGCGATTGCCGCGCAGCATTGGCGAGGTGGTCATCCCCGCGAATAACATGGGTCACGCCCATATCGTAATCATCTACAACAACAGCAAGCATATAGGTGGGCGTACCATCCGAACGTAAACAGATCATGTCATCGAGTTCGCTGTTCTGCCACGTGACGTCGCCCTGAACCTCATCATGGATCGTGGTTACACCTTCGCGCGGCGCCTTGAGACGGATTACATAGGGCGCGTCGGGGTGGCTTGCCTCATCGGCGTCTCGCCACGGGCTTTGAAACAGAGTCGATCGCTTTTCTGCACGGGCCTTTTCGCGGAACTCGGCTATTTCCTCTTGGGTAGAGAAGCATTTATAGGCCGCGCCTTTGGCCAGCATCTCAAGCGCAACTTCGCGGTGGCGGTCAACACGGGCGAACTGGCTCACGGCCTCGCCATCAAAATCAAGCCCCAGCCACGCCATTCCGCGCAGGATTGCTTCGGTCGCTTCGGGTGTCGAGCGCGCGCGGTCGGTATCTTCGATCCGCATCAGGAATTTGCCCCCACGGCCACGCGCATAGAGCCAGTTGAACAGCGCTGTGCGGGCTGTGCCGATATGCATATAGCCCGTTGGCGATGGGGCAATTCGGGTCACAACTGGGGCTTGGCTGGCGTTTTGTGGCATGGGCGTTAACTTTCTGGAAACCATTATCAGGATAGGTTTAACGGTGAGGGTAGGCTTGAGGCCCGTGTTGTAAGGTGCAGCCGCGCCGATCACAAGCCACCACGCGATGAGGCCGCGATTTTCATGCACCGTTTTCTTCAGCTTGATGTCATAGCTCAGCAACGCGGCCATCTGTTTCCGTGGTCTTCTGTGTTTCTCGCGGTGGGAATTGGCGGCTACTTTGCGCTGCGATTCGAGCCGAACGTGCTGCACTACGGCGTTTTGGTGTTGATCCTGCTGGCAATCGGAGCGGTCGGGTCACGCGCAGGAGAGAACTTTCGGCCGATCTGGACAGCGTTGTTTCTGATTATTGCGGGGGTGGTTGTTGCGGGTATTCGCGCTCATTCGGTGGCGGCGCCCGTGCTGACGTATCGCTATTACGGGCCCATCGAAGGGCGGATCGTTTTTGTGGATCGCTCTGCTTCGGACGCCACACGGCTCACGCTTGATCAGGTTGTTTTGGCACGCACCAGTCCGGCGCGCACCCCTGAACGCGTGCGGATCAGCATGCATGGTGAGCAGGGGTTCATAGAGCCGGAACCTGGTCTGCGCATTTTGACGACGGGCCATCTTTCACCGCCCTCAGGTCCGGTTGAGCCGGGCGGTTTTAATTTCCAGCGCATGGCATGGTTTCAAAAACTGGGTGGCGTGGGCTATACCCGCAGTCCTGTTTTAGCGCTTGAACCCGCAGAAAAAGGGCGGGCGGGGCTTTTCATCCACCGTCTGCGCAAAAAGATATCGGCCTACGTGCAAACACAGATTGAAGGCGAGCGTGGCGCGTTTGCAGCGGCGATCCTGACGGGGGACCGTTCTGCGATGTCGCAAGACACGCTCGCTGATCTGCGGGCGAGCAACCTTGCGCACCTATTGGCGATTTCGGGGCTGCATATGGGGATGCTAACGGGGTTTGTCTTTGCCGCGACGCGCCTGTTGCTCGCGCTCAGCCCCTCTCTTTCGATGCGATTGCCCACCAAGAAAATCGCGGCGCTCTCGGCAATTCTGTTCGGGGCGGGCTATCTGGCGCTTTCGGGAGGCAATGTGGCCACGGTGCGGGCGTTTATTATGGTCGCGGTGATGTTTGCAGCGATCCTGCTCAATCGGCGTGCCTTGACCTTGCGGGCCGTTGCGATTGCTGCGCTAATTATCCTGCTTTGGCGGCCCGAGAGCCTGACGGGGCCTGGATTTCAGATGAGCTTTGCGGCGACGGCTGCGCTTGTTGCGGTGTTTGGCGCGTTACGAGATGCACCACTACCGCATGTGCCGCGCCCGTTCCAAGTGGCGGGGGCTGTTGTTCTTTCATCCTTCATCGCGGGCATGGCGACCGCACCCGTTTCGGCGTTTCATTTCAATCAGGTAAGCCAGTACGGATTGCTGGCGAATGTGCTGACTGTGCCGTTGATGGGCGCTCTTGTGATGCCGGCCGCGGTGATTTCTGCGCTCCTTGCGCCGATTGGGTTGGCGGGCTTGGCGTTCAAGGTCATGGCGCTGTGCATTGGCTGGATATTGGGTGTGGCCGAGGTGATCGCATCGCTTGAAGGCGCGGTACGTATGGTGCCAACACCCGCAGCCTATGTGCTCATCCTCATGGCGATTGGCGGGGTCTTCGCGATTATTTGGCAGGGCAAATGGCGTGTTATCGGTATCCCTTTGATTTTGGTGTCGATTGGGATGTGGGCCGTGTCGGAGCGACCAACAATTCTGGTTTCGGATACAGGAGGGCTGATTGGCGTTCTTGGCTCCGAGGGTCGTGCCCTAAGTAAACCGCGCGGCGAAGGCTTCGTTGCACAAAGCTGGCTTGAGAACGATGGCGATACTGCCACGCAAGAAGAAGCCTATGCGCGCAAGGGTTTTGAAGGAGAGAAGGGTGCTCAGATCTTGCGGTTTGGGGATCAGACGATGGCGCATATCACGGGGCGTAACGCGGCACTTCGGGCGGCGGACGCTTGTCACTCACATGACTTGGTTATTTCGCCCGTGAAGGTAGAGGCTGGACCTTGCCAACTTTATGACGCGACCACTTTAAGGAATACGGGGAGCCTTGCCATAGAGCCGCAGGACAACGGCTTTGCCGTTACATCGGCGCAAGAGGCACAGGGGCCGCGGCTTTGGGTGCCGCGGCGCAAACCTGAGAGATAATGAAAGCTATGGCGCTTAGTATGTGCGGATAAGCCCAACAAGCTTGCCTTGCACCTTAACCTGACCCGCAGGCAGGACGCGCGTTTCATAGGCAGGGTTGGCAGCCTCAAGCGCGATCATCTCACCTTTGCGACGGAAGCGTTTGAGCGTGGCTTCATACCCTTCGACATGGGCCACAACGATATCGCCGTTGTCTGCTGTTCCTGTCTCGCGGATCACCACAACGTCGCCGTTGTTGATGCCCGCGTCGATCATGGAATCGCCTTTGACTTCAAGCGCATAGTGGTTGCCTTGGTTGGAGAGCATCCCTGTTGGAACGGCAACGTTATGGGAAGATTCCGAGATGGCTTCGATCGGAGTACCGGCTGCAATGCGGCCCATAACAGGCAGCTCAATCGCGCTGCTGCTGACAGGCATAGCGGCGGGCGGCTGACCCACACGGTCGCCGTCAATCACGCGCGGAGAGAAGCTGCTGGGTTCGGGTGCACTTGGCGTTCCACCGAGGGCCTCTGGCAGCTTCACAATCTCAATCGCGCGTGCCTTATGCGCCAACCGACGGATGAACCCGCGTTCCTCAAGGGCAGTGATCAACCGATGAATACCGGATTTTGACCTCAGCTTGAGCGCGTCTTTCATTTCGTCAAAAGAGGGGGGTACACCGTCTCGCGCCACGCGCTTATCGATAAAAGATAACAATTCCAATTGCTTCTTGGTCAGCATCTGTCTCTTCCTCATGTCGCTTGGCCCTCTTTATGGTGGCGCATAGGCCAAGGGCGCGTTTCTTGCGGGCGGGCGGCTCCGATGTTGAAATTCTTGCGAATTCCACGGTTTGTTCTGAAATGTTCTACCCCTGTTCCCGTTTTGTGTCAACAGGAACGCTTAGATGTCGAGATACGACACCTGCGTGCCCGCTTCGATTGCCTCAGCGTGGGCGGGGCGGATCAAAAGGGCGTTGGCTTCGGACAATACGGTGAGGAGGCCGCTGTCTTGGCGCATAAGGGGGGTAATCACGGTGTTGCCGCTGTCATCTGTGGTTAGAACCGCGCGCATATAGTGGGCGCGGGGCCCGTTTGCCGGCATTGCCACGGTTGTTTTTGCACGTTTAGGCGTGGTGAGCGGGGTTGGGTGACCGAGCATCATGCGGATCATCGGCAAGATAAAGATTTGACCGCAAACCATTGAGGATACTGGATTTCCAGGAAGGCCGATCATCGCGGCATTCCCAACGCGCCCCGCCATCAAAGGCTTCCCCGGACGCATCGCGATTTTGTAGAACGACCGCTCCATCCCGCGCTCTTCGGTCACATCACCAACAAGGTCATGATCCCCCACAGAAGCGCCGCCGATGGTTACAATGAGGTCCGCACCCTCGGCGAGATCAAAGGTCTGATTAAGGCTCGCACGGGTATCTCTGGCAATCGGAAGCATCCGCACATGAGCACCAGCGGATTCCAGCATAGCCTTCAGGCCAAAGCTGTTGCTGGCGATGATCTGGTCTGGTCCAGGGGCTTCGCCGGGCATGACAAGTTCATCACCCGTCGCGATCAGCGCGACTTCGGGGCGCTTGGCGACGGTGACCTCAGGCGTGTTCATCGAGGCGGCGAGCGCAATGTCGCCCGCGCTCAGGACGCGTGGGGCGGTGATGCGATCACCCACACTGAAATCATCACCCAGTGGGCGAATGTAGGTCGCGGAATCAAGCTCGGTTTCCAACGTGATAAGATTGCCGCGGCGCGTGACATCTTCTTGAATTACAACGCGATCTGCGCCCTCTGGAACGGGTGCGCCGGTAAATATCCGAACCGCTTGTCCCGCACCGACCTTGCCATCAAACCCATGGCCAGCGGCGGACTCCCCGATGACGGAAAACATCGCGTGCGGCTCGACTTCAACGGCCTTAACCGCGTAGCCATCCATGGCGCTGCTTGCGAACGGGGGTTGATTGCGAGTGGCGACGATATCCTCGGCCAGCATGAGGCCCGCAGCTTCGGCCAGTGGCACGTTTTCGGTGCCAGTGGGCGTTGCGAGCGCAAGTGTTTTGGCGAGGGCTTCGTCGACCGAAATCATCTATGGAGCCTCAAACACACCGGATTTTCCGCCGGATTTGCGCAGGAGCCGGATGCCACCAATTTCCATTGTCTTTTCAACGGCTTTGACCATGTCATAAAGTGTCAGCGCGGCGGTCGATACAGCGGTCAATGCCTCCATCTCGACGCCAGTTTGCCCCGAGGTCTTGACTGTCGCAGTGATGCGGATGCCGGGGAGGGCGGTGTCGGGGGTGAGATCAAGCGCAACCTTTGTGATCGGAAGCGGGTGACAGAGCGGGATAAGATCGGCAGTTTTCTTTGCGCCCATGATCCCAGCGAGCCGTGCAACGGCCAGCACATCGCCCTTCTTGGCGCGGCCTTCTGTGATGATGGCGAGGGTCTCGGCTTCCATTTTGACAAAGCCCTCGGCGGTTGCTTCTCGGCTTGTCACAGCTTTTTCCGACACATCGACCATATGCGCATGGCCCGCGCCGTCGAAATGGGTGAGATCTGCCATTAGAACCCAACCGATGTAAGCGGGTGAGACAGCAGGTTTTGCGTGGCCTTGGCCACATCTTCGTGACGCATCAGGCTTTCACCAATCAGGAAACTGCGCACGCCATAACGGGCGAGGTCAGCGAGGTCATCCGAGGTTGATAAGCCGCTTTCGCCAACGATTGTGCGCCCTGCGGGCACAAGTTTCGAAAGGCGGCGCGTTGTGTCGAGGCTGGTTTCAAAGGTCTTGAGATTACGGTTGTTGATACCGATCAGCGGCGATTTGAGGTTTGTGGCGCGCTCAAGCTCTTCTTCGTCGTGAACCTCGATCAACACATCCATGCCCCAAGAAAAGGCAGCGTCTTCAAGCTCTTGGGCCTGCGCATCAGATACGCTGGCCATAATGATCAGGATGCAATCGGCATGCAGCGCACGGGCCTCGGCGACTTGATAGACGTCATACATGAAATCTTTGCGCAGCGCGGGCAATGATGTTGCCGAATGCGCTTCGGTCAGGAATGATTTTGCGCCTTGGAAACTTGGCGTGTCGGTCAACACCGAAAGGCAAGTTGCGCCACCAGTTTCATAGGCTTTCGCGAGCGTTGCTGGCTCAAAATCCTCGCGGATCAACCCTTTAGACGGGCTGGCTTTTTTGACCTCGGCAATCAGCCCATAGCCGTGCTGCCCCGCGCGGATCAACGCATCGGCAAAACCGCGTGTAGCAGGAGCGGCCTTTGCCTGAGTTTCGATTTCGGAATAGGGCACGGCGGCCTTATCAGCGGCGACTTCCTCAAGCTTGTAAGCTTTGATTTTATCAAGAACGGTGGTCATGTTTTTGTTTTATTCTTGCTTTGGGGGGCGAGGCAATGGCGAACCCGCGCCCGTTTGTAATTTGCGCCACGAACGCGGCTGAGTGTGTATGCGTTAGCTTTGTCCGGATGTTATCTTGGCAAGCTTGAGAAGTTTCTTGATGGCGCGGCCGCTGTCGATGGAATCTTTTGCAAGAACAACGCCTTCGCGTAGGTTTTTCGCCCGCCCTGCGATCAGCAGAGCCGCAGCCGAGTTGAGCAGAACCGCATCGCGATAGGCCGATTGCTCCCCGCCCAGAAGTGCGGCCATTGCCGCACCGTTTTCCTCTGGTGTGCCACCAGTGATTGCGGAGAACGGATGTTCCGGCAGGCCGGCATCTTCGGGATGGATTTCGAACTCATGGACCGCGCCGTCGCGGACCTCTGCCACCCAGCTTACGCCAGTGATGGAGAGTTCGTCCGTGCCGTCTGAGCCATGGACAAGCCACGCACGTTCTGTGCCGAGTTGTAAAAGCGTTTCGGCCATCGGATGAATGAGGCTTCGGCTAAAGGCGCCGGTGAGTTGGAATTTCACGCCCGCAGGGTTGGTCAGGGGGCCGAGGATGTTGAAGATCGTGCGCGTTCCGAGTTCGGCACGCGTTGGCATCACATGCTTGATAGCTGGGTGATGCATCGGGGCCATCATGAACGCGATACCCGCTTTTTCGAGCGCCAGTTCAACGGTTTCGGGCCCGACCATCACTTCAACACCGTTCTGGCCAAGCGAATCCGCAGCACCTGAATTCGAGGACAGCTTGCGGTTGCCGTGTTTGGCCACTGGAACGCCAGCGCCAGCAACGACAAAGGCCGATGCGGTGGAGATTTGCAGGGTCGGTTTGCCCGATCCGCCAGTGCCGACGATATCCATCGCGCCTTCGGGGGCTTTTACCTTGTTGCATTTCTCGCGCATAACAGTCGCAGCAGCGGCGTATTCGGCAACGGTTTCGCCGCGCGTGCGCAGGGCCATAAGAAAGCCCCCGATCTGGCTCGGCGTGGCTTCACCGGTAAACAGAATCTCAAACGCTGCACGGGCTTGTTCCGGCGTAAGCGGCCCTTCGGCGGCGGCGGCGATCAGGGGTTTCATCGCCTCACTCATGCTGCTGCTCCTGTGCTCAGGGGGCGGCGATCCTGCGAGGAGGGGAGCATGTTGAGGAAGTTCTCAAGCAGCTTATGCCCGTGTTCGGATTTGATGCTTTCGGGATGAAACTGGACGCCGTGGATTGGTAGGCTCTCGTGGCGCAGGCCCATAATCGTTCCGTCCTCAAGCTTGGCATTAACCAACAGGCTGTCAGGCAGGTTTTCGGGGTTCACCACCAAGGAATGATAGCGCGTCGCTTCAAACGGCGTTGGCAAACCAGCGAAGACGCCGCTGCTGTCATGGTGCATTGCGCCCATCTTGCCGTGTACGATTTCGTGGCATCGGATGATCTCGCCGCCGAAGGCCTCGCCGATGGATTGATGCCCAAGGCAAACCCCCATCAAGGGCAATTCTGCATCTGCTGCCGCCTTAACCATATCAAGGCAAATCCCAGCTTGCGCAGGATCGCAGGGGCCAGGAGAGAGCAAAACCGCCTCTGGCTTTAACGCGAGCGCCTCTTTGACCGAAAGAGCATCGTTCCGCTCAACCCTGATATCGGCCCCAAGCTCGCCCAAATAATGCACAAGATTGTAGGTAAAGCTGTCATAATTGTCGATTAACAGGAGCATTTTGCGGCCTTTGCGAATTTCGGGTGAACGCGGCGATTGTTTCGGGCTATACTTGCTCAGAGAGCCACCCACGGGTCAAGAGGCAAGCCGGTTTTTGCGCTGGCTTGGCCCGAATTTCAGGGAAAATGGCCATGAAATCAGCATGTCCTGTGAGGATGTGAAAAAGGACGAGGTATATGCAGGGATTCTTGAAAGGTGCGATTCTGGGCCTGTTTCTGGCCGTTGTGATCTTTGTTGTGGCTGCGGTGCTTGCGCCGCCAGTGGATCAGGCCAAACATAGCGAACCTCCTGCATCGGTTGAGGATCAGGATGTTGCCCTTGCTGCACCTGATTTGGCGGAAGCGCCTGCTGTTTCAACCGAAGCGGAAAAGGATGCCCGCGCAGGGGCAACGCCCGCCCGTCCTGAAGCTCCGGCACCAGACGATGGTAGCATTGTTATCCCCGAGCCAACCCAGAAAGTCGCGGTTGCCACTGAAGAGCCTTCTGCGCCTATTGCCCCTTCGGCGATCGAAGAACCTGATGCAAAGCCCGTAACGGAATCCACAACATTGCCGGAAACTGTTAAAATCGCAGAAGCCGCGCCCGAACAATCGCCCGAGGTCTCTACTGTTCCGGACACACCTCCCGCGCCAGAAGCGTTGAAGCTGCCGCAGATTGCGCCAGATGCTCCTGAAGCAGAGGAAGCAGAAGCATCCGAAGAGCGCCAGACCGTCCGGATTGATGCGCGCGAAAATCCGGTCCTGCGCAATCCCGAGCCAGAGGAAGACACAGAAGAAGAGTTGCCTCGCATTCAATCCGAAGCGGAATCCGAAAACGCGCCGCCCAATGCCTTGGTTCGCACACCTGATGCGCCTCGTGCCATTGGCAAACGCGTCTCGACCTTCTCTGATCGGGCCGAAACAGTGCTGACAAACCGTTTGCCGAGCATTGGCCGCGAAAGCGAAGAGGCCACAGGTTCCGCGCTTCAGAATCCGTCAAAACCCAACGCATTGCGCGATAATTCCCACGGGTTCACCGATACAGGGTTACCGATCGTCTCACTTGTTTTGCTTGATGAGGGAGTGGCCGAAACCGACCTTGCAGGATTTATCGAAGCTATGGGCGTTCCTGTGAGTGTGGCGATTGATCCGCTGTCTGAGCGCAGTGCCGAGCGAGCGGCGGCTTACTATGATGCCGGAGCTGAAATCCTCGCGATGCCTGCGTTCCCACAAGGGGCCACAGCGCAAGACGTAGAGGTGAACTTGGGGCAGGGGCTTTCGATTTTGCAAAACGCCGTTGCCGTCCTGCCTAAACCAGGAAGCAGCATGCCGCCGCGTACTTCGCTTGCGCAGGTTACGGCAATCGCATCGGCAACGGGCCACGGTATCGTTGCGCAAAAGATGGGCCTGAACTCCATCGGACAGCTTGCAGATCGCGCTGGCGTTCCAAATACACTTATCCAGCGTGTGGTGGAGCCAGAAACAACGCCGGATAGCCTCCGTGCTCAGATGAACCGCGCCATCTTCCGCGCCTCACAGGACGGCTCTGTGGTCATCTTGGCCCATGCCGATGACGCAACTCTAAGTGCGCTGTTGGAATGGGGCGTTGCGGATCGTCCAGCCTCGATAACTATGGCTCCTGTATCTGCTGTCTTGGGAGCGGGTACGACGCGCTAAGGAGCGGCTGGTGATTACCTGCTTAAAATATTTATGGCGCCGAAAACGACGCCATGAGCTTTAGGACAAATGAGCGTTTGTTTCTATTAGAGGAACAGTTTCGCTATCGCGACCATCGCAAGCGTAACACCAGACCCAACAACAAACGGATACCAGCGGTTCTCACCGTTGATTTTCGATGTTTCCGCGACAAGTTTGGCGATCTCTGCGCGCATCTTGTCGTCGGCAAGCGATTGTTCGGCGTTAGTCATCTTGTATTCCTCTGAGCAATTGTACCTGCGATCAGCTTAATACGCTCACTGAGTAAATATAGGGTGTACTTGCCCAAAATGCAATCAAAGCGCGATTGGCCCGCCGGATGTGCTCGATACCATCCAACCACCAAAAGATGTAGGAATTCTTACCCGTTGCCGTTAGCCAAGAAGACGCCTGCGTCCTCTGCAGCGGCGCGTATGGCTTTGGATTTATTGACGGTTTCCATATATTCGGCCTCTGGGTCGCTGTCATAGACAACGCCGCCGCCTGCCTGAATATAGAGCTTTTGGTCTTTCACAACAGCCGTGCGCAGGGCGATGCACATGTCCATATCGCCGTTGGCCGCGAAATAGCCGCATCCGCCGCCATAAACGCCGCGTTTTTCCGGCTCCAGCTCATCGATGATCTCCATTGCTCGGACTTTAGGTGCGCCAGAGACTGTGCCTGCGGGCATGCCGGCGAAGAAGGCTGAAAGGGCGTCCTGATCATCGGCCAATTCACCCACAACGTTCGATACGATATGCATCACATGGCTATAATGCTCGACAACAAATTGCTCGGTTGGGCGGACTGTGCCGATTTTGCTCACCTTGCCGGTGTCGTTGCGGCCCAGATCAAGCAGCATAAGGTGCTCTGCGAGTTCCTTTTTGTCGGCCATGAGGTCAGCTTCAAACGCTTTGTCTTCGGCCGGAGTTGCGCCGCGGGGGCGGGTACCGGCGATGGGGCGAATGGTAACCTCTTTGTCAAAGACACGTACGAGGATTTCGGGGCTCGCTCCGATAATCTGGAAGCCGCCGAAATTGAAATAGAACATGAACGGCGACGGGTTCGTGCGCCGCAAGCTGCGGTAAAGCGCAAAGGGCGGCAGCGGGAATTCCTGTGTCCAGCGCTGGCTCGGCACCACCTGAAAGATGTCGCCTGCGCGGATGTATTCCTTGGCTTTCTCAACCGCATCCAAATAGCCCTGATGGGTGAAGTTTGACTCAAGCGGGCCAAGCTCGGCCTGTGCGCCGAGGTTGCGGCTCTCGCTTGGCATCTGGCGTTCAAGATCACGCACGGCGTCCATCACGCGTTCTGCGGCTTGGGCATAGGCAGCGCGGGCGGATTGACCGTCGCGCACCCACGCGGGCGAAACAACGGTAACCTCGCCCTTTACCCCATCCAACACAGCAACAACCGACGGGCGGATCATCACCGCATCGGGAAGGCCCAACGTATCGGGGTTCACATCCGGCAAGTGCTCAACGAGCCGGATCATGTCGTATCCAAGATACCCAAAAAGCCCGGCCGCCGCGCTCGGAAGCTCTGGCGGCATTTCGATGCGGCTCTCTTCGATCACGGCGCGCAGGGCGGTAACCGGGTCTTCTTCGCACGGCACAAAGGCCTCGCGATCAAACCGTGCCTCGCGGTTCAGGCGGCTTTCGGTGCCGTTACACTCCCAGATGAGATCCGGTTTCATACCGATGATCGAGTAGCGCCCGCGGGTTTCACCGCCTGTCACACTTTCCAGAACGAAGCTGTCTTGCCGCGCTTGGGAGAGCTTGAGGATCAGCGAAACCGGCGTGTCGAGGTCAGCCGCCAAGCGGGTATAAACCACCTGATTGCGCCCCGCAGAATAGCCGGACTCGAATTCGTCGAAACTGGGCGTAAGGGCCACAGGCGCCTCCTCAAATCTTCTTGTCTTGTGCCCCGTAGGCCGCTGTTATTGTGTGAAGTTTGCGTGAACCGCGTTCACCACAGCTTCGTTAATTGTCAGCCCCTCGCTGGCACGCAAGGTATCAGACAGCGCGGCAAGCGCATCTTGTGTGATCGACTGGCCAAGGCTCGCTTCGAGCGCGCTCCGTAGAGCAACAACTTCGGGGTTCTCAAGGTCTGGGCCGTTGCTAGCATCGAGCCGCACAAAGATCACACCGTTTTCGGTCGGGATGTTGCGTCCTTCGCCAATCTCCATTGCAAACACGGTTTCCATGAAGTCTGCTGGTGTGCCTTCGATATAAGCCGTGCGGGTTTGGTCGGTTTCGATCGTGACAGTTAGGCCAAGTGTCACAGGATCAGCGCCAGCTTGGATTGCGGCCTGAAGTTCTTCGGCCTTGGCTGTCAGGGCCTCTTGCAAACGCTCATTGCGGATGGCTTCGCGTACATCTGCGCGGACTTCGGAAAGGTCTTGCAGGCGTGGTGGAACTTCGGCCTCAAAGCGCATGGCGAACACGCCGCCATCTTCAAGAAGGATCGCCTGTTCAAAATCGCCTTCTTGTAACTCAGCAGCAGCTTCACGGAAGGCGCCGTAACCGGCAATCCCGTCCGTAACATCCTCTGACCATTCAATGGTGCCGAGCGTTAATGATGTTTCTTCGACCAACTGCTCAAGTGACACACCGGAAGCGAGTTTGTCGTCGATCTCTTCAAGGCTGTCCTCGATGCGGCGGCGGGCAACATCGCCCACAAGCTCTTCACGAAGTTCGGGAAGGGCCTCTTCATAAGTCGTTGTCTGTGCGCTCAGTATCGCGTTCATGCGGAACAGGGCTGGGCCGAGGTCCGTTGGGAGCGGGCCAATGATGCCAGGCTCTTCCATCGCATAAATCGCGTCACCAGCTTCGCCGAGATCAGCTTTGCTTTGGTCGCCAAGATCAACGTCACCCATGGTCAGCCCGCGGCCTTCGACCAGCGATTGAAAAGTGGTTTCTCCTGCATCAATCATGGATTTTGCCGAAGCGGCGGCCTCTTCGGAGGAGAACACAAGGCGTTCTACCAAACGGCGCTCTGGCACCTGATACTGCTCTGCGCGGTCGTTATAGAGCGCGCGCAACTCCTCTTCGGCCACATCAACTTCGTCGATTAGGTCAGTTGGCGTCACCCAAGCATAGGTGATGCGCTTGCGGGCGGGCAGGGTGAATGCATCTTCGTTGGCTGCATGATAGGCCACGAGATCTTCTTCGGTGGCTTCGGGAAGTTCTTCGTCAAGCAGAGCTTCGTCAACGATGGCCCAAGTGAAATCACGGCGACCTGCAACATAGGCAAGCGCGTTGTCGACCAGAGATTCAGGTGCGGTGATGCCGCCAAGTGTTGCTTGCTCATAGAGGCTGCGTGCGGCGTCTGCGCGCACGGACTCTTCGAATTGCGATTCCGTTAGGCCGGATTGCTGGAGGGTGAACCGATAGGCTTCGCGGTCGAACGATCCATCAAGACCGATAAAGCCCGGTGTTTCGGCCAAAAGCCGCGCCACATGCTCGTCACCAACGGACAGGCCGACCTTTGCGGTTTCATTGTCTAGGGTCGCGCGGTTGATTAATTGTGCCTGAACCTGACGATCTACGCCGGCTTCGACGGCCATTGGGAGCGTTACATTCACGCCCATTTGTTGAGAAAATCCGCGAAGTTCGGCCTGTAGCGCGAGAGCGTATTCATTCGCGGTCACTTCGGTGTCGCCGACCTTTGCAACTGGAGTCGCTCCGCCGCCAAAGCTCGTAATACTGAAACCGGCAAGACCGATACAGAGCATCCCGACCAAAAGCCACGCGAAGAATTTGGACATACCACTCTTGGAACCGCTCGACATATTTCTCCAACCCTTTTTCAATTGTTCCCGAATGTTTAGGGCTTTGCATGGGGGGGAGCAAGAGGCGCTGCGCGCCCAGAGGCTAGAATTGCAGGGTTTTTAGACGATCAAACAAAGTAGAGATGCCCGCCGTGTCGATATTGGCGAATGCCACACGCAATTCGCGCGCGCCGCTTGGGTCTTTGGCGGGTTTGAACATGGTCCCCGGAAGAAGGAGAACAGAGGCTTTCTCGACCAGCGCGGGAGCGATTTCATTGGAGGGTTGCGCAAAAGGATGGCGCATATAGGCGAAATACGCGCCCGCACCGAGCAACTCCCAGCCTTGTTCGGCAAGTGCGGGGAAGCCCGCCACAATTGCATCCTTGCGTGCAAGGATTTCGCGCCGCTCACCTGCGAGCCAATCTCCGAGGTTTTGCAGCCCCCAAAGCGCTCCGATCTGACCAAGCTGGTTCGGGCAGATGGTGACTGTATCTAAAAATTTCTCGATTTCGCTTAGGAAACTCGGCGCGGCGATGATTGCGCCAACGCGGTGCCCCGTTAGGCGGTAGGCTTTGGAGAATGAATACAGCTGAATCACCGTGTCGGACCAATCTGCGTCTTGCAGAAGGTCATGCGGCGCACCGGTTTGGCTGTGAAAATCACGGTAGGTTTCGTCGAGGATCAGCGCGATGTCATGTTGGCGTGCGAGATCACGGAAAGCGGCAATGAGGCTTGCAGGGTACTCAACGCCGCCGGGGTTGTTCGGGCTAACCAAAACAAGCGCACGGGTGCGTCGCGTTATGAGGCTTGCGGCCTCTTCCGGGTCGGGCAGCAGCCCCGCACGCGCCGGAAGCGGCACTGCGCGGACACCTTGCATCTCGCACCACATTTGATGGTTGAAGTACCACGGTGTGGGGATGATGACTTCATCACCGGCGCCCGCAAGCGTGGCAATCGTTGCGGCGAAGGCTTGGTTGCACCCCGCTGTTATCGCGACGTTTTCGGCCGAAACTGATCCGCCGTAATGCGCGGCCCATTGGCCAGCCAGTTCCGCACGAAGATCAGGTCGGCCCAGCACCGCGCCATAGAGGTGACTATCGGGGCGGGACAAGATTGCATCGGCCATGGCCGCACGCATCTCTTGCGGTGGAACCTCGACAGGTGCGGCTTGGCTCACATTCAAGAGCGGGCGCTCGGACGGAAACTCCACGCCCTCAATCCAGCGCCGCGCTTCCATGACGGGCGGCGGCGCGGTGGCCAACATGGCCGGATTTCGGGCGAGGGAGGGTTTAGTCATCCTTAAGGATCAATCCGGCTTAGTCGGTGCCGCGATAGGGCTCTACATATTGAAGCGCCATATCCCAAGGGAAGAAAATCCACGTATCCTGACTGACCGAGGTGATATAAGTATCGGCCTGTTTCTCGCCCTCTGGTTTGGCATAGACACATGCGAAATGGGCCTTTGGGTACATCTGGCGGACAAGCTCAAGTGTTTTGCCGCTGTCGACAAGATCGTCAATGATGAGGATACCTGTTCCGTCTCCCATCAATTCAGGGTCGGGCGATTTAAGAACCTCTGCTTCGCGGCGATCATCGGCTTTGCCGCCAGTGGAGTGATAGGATTTGACCGAAATTGTATCGACCGTGCGCACATCCAACTCGCGCGAAATAATCATCGCAGGGGCCATGCCGCCGCGCGTGATCGCAACAACCGCTTTCCACGCGCCGTCATCCGGCCCTTCGCCATCAAGCCGCCACGCAAGCGCACGGCTGTCGCGGTGGATCTGATCCCAGCTGATGTGGAAGCCTTTTTCATGGGGTAAACGATCAGTCATTTTTTATCTCTTTTGCGACTTTGTAACGGAAGCCTATGTGGCGGCGATTTTAACACCCAGTGCGGCAAGGAGACCGCCAAAGACTCGATCAATGGCGCCTTTAAGCCCCAGATAGCTGCGGCGGGTGGCTGGCAGGGAAAATATCCGCCCGACAAGAATATTCCAAGCAGTTTCGTTAAAGAACACTACGGCAAGTAGCGCAGCATAGACTTCGATGCCTACGCCAGCAGGGACCGTGCCGAGGAATATCGCCGCAAACAGAACCGCAGGCTTCGGATTGGCAAGCTGGGTGACGAGGCCAAGTACAACGCCGCGCCCGAAGCTCGGTGGCGTTGCAGAGCCGTCAGTTTCGATTGGGGTGTCGGCCTGTTTCCAGAGCTTTATCGCCATATAGACAAGGAATGCCCCGCCACAGAGTTTGAACGCCCAGAGTAGGGCGGGCATATAAGTAAAGAGCAGCGACAACCCAAACAGCGCCGCCATGGCCCAGATGACGCCGCCGATTCCAATGCCGATTGCCACGCCAGTTGCGGCGCGGAACCCGTGGGTTACGCCCGTGCGGGCAGCCATAAGAACGGAAGGGCCGGGACTGATGGCGGCCATCGCATGCAAAAACGCGATGGCCAGAAAAGCGCTCAACGTCACGCGACGGCTCCTTTATGACGGATCACTTGCGGCCGGTGACAGCGTCGATATCAGGCGCGTCAACGGCCTTCATGCCGACAACATGATAGCCCGCATCCACATGCAGGTTTTCGCCCGTTGTGCCTGTTCCCAGATCTGAGAGCAGATAGACAGAGGCCTTACCCACTTCTTCTTGGGTCACGTTGCGGCGAAGCGGCGAGTTCAATTCGTTCCATTTCAGGATGTAACGGAAATCGCCAATGCCGCTGGCGGCCAGAGTTTTGATCGGACCGGCGGAAATCGCGTTAACGCGGATACCGTCCTTGCCAAGGTCTTCGGCGAGGTATTTGACCGAAGCTTCAAGCGCGGCTTTGGCAACACCCATCACATTATAATGCGGCATGACCTGCTCGGCGCCATAATAGGTGAGGGTAAGCATCGAGCCACCTTCCGGCATCAACTTTGCGGCTCGCTGCGCGACGGCTGTGAACGTGTAAACCGACACATCCATCGTCATGTTGAAGTTCTCGCGGCTTGTGTCGACGTAGCGGCCACGAAGCTCGTTTTTGTCGGAAAAACCAATCGCATGGACGATAAAGTCGATCTTGCCCCATTTGGCTTCGACCTCTGCAAAAACGCGGTCAAGCGAGGCTTCGTCTGTCGCGTCACAATCAAATAGCGTCTCCACACCAAGTTGTTCGGCGAGTGGCGCGACGCGTTTCTTGAAGGCCTCTCCCATATAGGTAAATGCCAGTTCGGCGCCATGCTCGGCACAGGCCTGCGCAATGCCCCAAGCAATTGATTTGTCGTTGGCCAGGCCCATAATTAGCCCGCGTTTGCCGTCCATCAGTTTCATAGCATGTCCATTAGTGAGTGCCTCTATCCTCAATCGACTTACGGTATTGGGCGAGTTGCATCAAGCCTGATACCGTGGTCAATTTGGCGCCAACGACTCGTAAGAAAGCGAATTCCATGAGCGATATGCCTAAAATTTTTCGGGGCGATGACCCTTTCGTAATAGCGCAATCTTGGCTTGCGGAGGCGGAGAAAAACGAACCGAACGATCCGAATGCAATCGCCCTTGCGACGGTTGATCAAGATGGGCTGCCCAATGTGCGGATGGTTTTGCTCAAGGAGATAGAGGCGCAAGCGTTTGTTTTTTATACAAATTACGAGAGTGCAAAAGGACAGGAACTCGCAGCAAGCGGCAAAGCGGCCTTTGTTATGCACTGGAAATCACTGCGTCGCCAAATTCGCGTGCGCGGTACCGTTGAGCGCGAAGAAGGGCCGCAGGCCGATGAGTATTTCGCCAGCCGTTCGCTCAAAAGTCGCCTTGGCGCATGGGCATCGGAGCAATCTCGACCACTCGCCTCACGCGCGAGTTTAGTTGCAAAAGTTGCAAAAGTGACGCTAGGTAAAGGTTCTAACCCCGAACGCCCGCCATTTTGGGGCGGATTTCGTATCCACCCAACCGAGATAGAATTTTGGGCTGACGGGGAATTCAGGCTCCATGATCGCTTTGTTTGGCGTCGGGAGACTTTGGCAGATGCTTGGAATATCCAGCGGTTAAATCCGTGACATTCTGGTGTACGTCGGGTCATTTTATGGTGGAGAATTTTTTTTTCGCTTGAAACGTCTGGGTTGTATAGCCAAAACACTTGTGGGCAGTAGGTAATTTAGGCGCCAGAATGGCGTGATGGGGATGACAGAAGAAAACGCGCAAGGACCGATCGTCCTAGGACAGGTAAAGTGGTTCGACCCTGTTAAAGGGTTCGGATTCGTAATCCCGCCGGAAGGTGGGCCCGATATCCTTTTGCATGCAAACGTGCTTCGCAACTTTGGACAGGGGTCGGTGGCCGAAGGGTCCGGCATAGAAATTCGTGTGCAGGAATCGACGAGAGGCCTTCAGGCCGTGGAGGTGCTGCAGATCAGCCCGCCCACGCCTGCGAAGCCGGACGAAGAACCAAGCAATGATTTCGCGCCATTTGGTGATGACTCGCATGTTCCATTGGTGCCTGCACGGGTGAAGTGGTTCGACAAAACCAAAGGCTTTGGGTTTGCCAATACCTTCGGCAGTGCCGAGGATGTGTTTGTGCATGTTGAGGTTTTGCGTCTTGCTGGTCTTGCCGATCTACAACCAGGCGAGGCGATTGCCATGCGGGTTGTCGATGGCAAACGCGGGCGGATGGCCTCATCGGTCACGCCATGGGACGCGACCTTTACGGATCAGGGGTAAGTGGTGTGGCGCGTGTGAGCTTTATAATAGGCCGCGCGCGTTCCAAACCTGCTGATCGCACGGCTAATCGCTTACTTAATGTAATGAAACGTGCTGCCGCAGCGGCCTGTGTGGCGATTGCGGCATCTACTATGACCTCTGGAGCCATCGCCGAATGCGCGTCGGATCGCGTGTCGTTGCGTGGCCCATGGGGACAGGCGCAGTTCACGGTCGAGATTGCCGACACAGAGCGCAGCCGTGCCACCGGTCTCATGAATCGCGAATCTATGCCGCGCGGCGCAGGAATGCTGTTTCTCTATGATTCGCCCCGCGCGATGACGTTCTGGATGCGAAATACGCTGATTCCGCTCGACATCTTGTTCATCTCGCCACAAGGCGAGGTTCTGCACATCCATCAGATGGCAAAACCGCTCGACGAGACCCTGATTCCGGGGCCTGACGGGGCGATTGCGGTGCTCGAAATCAACGGCGGATTGGCCGAAACCTTTGGAATGACAGCTGGAACCGAAGTGCAGCATAATTTTTTTGAAAAATTTGGCGCTAAGTGGCCTTGTGAGGCGTCTTAGGGCTTTTCATTCCCGCGCAGTCACTTTAAAGAAGCGCTCAGTCGGGGCGTAGCGCAGCCTGGTAGCGCGACGGTTTTGGGTACCGTAGGTCGCAAGTTCGAATCTTGCCGTCCCGACCAACTTCTCTCAGTTTGAATTTGAATACATACGATGCACAGGCGTGGCGGTCTGTGTGGCGCTTTGATGTGCTTTTCTGTGTGCGCAGGTTCGTGGACCTGTAGGTAATGACAGCAACACGACATCGTACATTTCAGAAGAGCAGCACCGTTTAGATTCTTCGCGCCGCCAAACGCTGCGGATGATTACCTTGCGCATCAATATCTAGTGTTTCGCTAAAGCAATGCGCAGCGGTGGTACCGATGCCGTTGGCCGACACCCGAAGAAAACGCATCAAAGTGCCGCCGATTCCGGGCGGTGTTGATTCTCAGTCATCATCGTTCTGCCACATTATGTAGCGTTCGTGTTGCCGTGTGCTGCATAAATGTAGCGTTTTTAAGCAACGGTTGTTTTGGCTCGAAATTTTCAACCATAGGTTTTCAGTTCTTTGGTGGCCTCCGCGAGATGCCAACTCTGGCGTTAACCTTTTGTGGATAAGTTTGCGTGAATTCTTAACGGATTCCTCTAAAGGCCCTGACGTATTGAGAAAATCGAATGTGGACAAAATCGCGTGCCTCTCGTGATCCGCAACTCAGAATCAAATACCGCCGCGGGGATTCGCGTTCGCCATATTGGGTCAACTGAAAATCGACCCAAAAAATGCAAATAAATCCGTTGACCAAACCGGCGGATATACGCCAAGTTGTGGGGGCCGGTCGGGGAAGCCACAAGATTTAGTGGTAGAGCGGCAAAAGGGACAGATTTCTTACACTGAGATGCGAAACACTGGGTTCGCTCTTTGGCCGACGGTTTTGTGCGCCGCGGAGCAGATTTTTGCGCCCTTTGAAATACGCCCCCGACTGGCACGAAACCGCGCTGGTTCAGTCAGAACACAGCATCGAGAACACATTTAAGGCGGCGACAGGCCGGTGACGGGGCAACGATACAATGAAAATAGAACGCAAGTTTACAAAAGCCGGCAAAGACGCATACGAAACCCTCGAATTTACCGAAACTTCCTCTGAAATCCGCAATCCGGACGGCACAGTCGTTTTCCGGCTTGATGACGTTGAAGTTCCCGCAAGCTGGAGCCAAGTGGCCAGCGATGTAATTGCGCAAAAATATTTCCGTAAGGCTGGTGTTCCCGCTGCACTTAAGAAAGTGAAAGAAAAGGGTGTTCCAGAGTTCCTGTGGCGCTCGGTTCCTGATGACAAAGCGCTTGAGAAGCTGCCAGCAGAGACCCGTACAGGCGGCGAGATCAGTGCAAAACAGGTGTTCAACCGTTTGGCAGGCGCATGGGCCTATTGGGGCTGGAAGGGCGGCTATTTCAGCTCTGAAGAAGATGCGCGCGCCTACTACGACGAGATGCGCCACATGCTCGCCAGCCAACGCGCTGCACCAAACTCGCCGCAGTGGTTTAACACTGGCCTGCATTGGGCATATGGCATCGACGGTCCTGGTCAGGGTCACTATTACGTCGACTATAAGACAGAGAAACTAACACGCTCGACCTCGGCGTATGAGCACCCACAACCGCACGCCTGTTTTATCCAGTCGGTCGACGATGACCTTGTCGGTGACGGCGGCATTATGGATCTCTGGGTGCGTGAGGCACGCCTCTTTAAATACGGCTCTGGCACCGGCACCAACTTCTCCTCGCTGCGTGCAGCGGGTGAGGGGCTTTCCGGTGGCGGCAGTTCCTCCGGCCTGATGGGCTTCCTCAAGATCGGTGACCGTGCAGCGGGTGCGATCAAATCGGGCGGTACAACACGCCGTGCGGCGAAAATGGTTATCGTCGATGCGGACCACCCCGATATCGAAGAGTTCATCAACTGGAAGGTGCTTGAAGAGCAGAAAGTGGCCTCGATCGTCGCTGGCTCCAAGATGCACGAAGAGAAACTCAATGCGATCTTCGCAGCGATCAAAGCGTGGGACGGCAAAGTTGAAGATGCCTATGAGCCCAAGTCGAACGACGCCCTCAAAGAGGCCGTTCGCGCAGCGAAGAAGGTCAAGATTCCAGAAACTTACATCAAGCGCGTGCTCGACTATGCAAAGCAGGGCTATGATAGCATCGAATTCCCGACATATGACACAGACTGGGATTCCGAAGCCTATAACTCCGTTTCCGGTCAGAACTCCAACAACTCCATTCGTGTAACAGACGCCTTCCTCAAGGCAGTTGAGAACGACGGCGATTGGCAGCTCATCGACCGCACAACCGGACGCGTGAACAAGACGATCCGTGCCCGTGAATTGTGGGAGCAGGTTGGTCATGCGGCTTGGGCCTGTGCTGATCCAGGGATCCAGTACCACGACACCGTAAACGCATGGCACACATGCCCAGAAGATGGCGAAATCCGCGGCTCCAACCCGTGTTCCGAGTATATGTTCCTCGATGACACGGCCTGTAACCTCGCGTCGATGAACCTGCTGACCTTCCTAAAGGATGACGAGTTCCAAGCCGAAGATTACATCCACGCCACGCGCCTCTGGACATTGACGCTGGAAATCTCCGTGACAATGGCGCAGTTCCCGTCCCAAGAGATCGCGCAGCGATCCTTTGATTTCCGTACTCTGGGCCTTGGTTACGCCAACATCGGCGGTCTGCTGATGAACATGGGGTATGGATATGACTCCGATGCGGGGCGCGCGCTTTGTGGTGCTTTGACGGCGGTTATGACCGGCGTTGCCTACGCCACGTCGGCGGAAATTGCGTCCGAGCTTGGCGCCTTCTCGAAGTACGAGAAAAACGCCAACCACATGCTCCGTGTAATCCGTAACCACCGCAATGCGGCTTATGGAAAAACAACGGGCTACGAAGGCCTCGACATCAAGCCGCTTGCACTTGATCATGCAAGCTGCCCTGATAAGCGGCTGATTTCGCTCGCGAAACAAGCGTGGGACGAGGCGCTCGAACTGGGTGAGAAACACGGCTATCGCAACGCACAGACAACAGTGATTGCGCCAACTGGTACAATCGGCCTCGTGATGGACTGCGACACAACGGGTATTGAGCCAGACTTCGCTCTGGTGAAGTTCAAGAAACTCGCAGGCGGTGGTTACTTCAAGATTATCAACCGCTCGGTACCTGCGGCGCTTGAAAAGCTCGGGTATGGTTCTGCTCAGATCGAAGAGATCGTCAGCTATGCCGTGGGCCACGCCAGCATCGGCAACGCACCTGGCATCAACCATACATCGCTGATCGGACATGGCTTTGGCCAAACAGAGTTGGACAAGATCGAAGCCGCGCTTCCGAGCGCCTTTGACATCCGTTTTGTGTTCAACCAGTGGACCTTGGGCGATGATTTCTGCACCAAAACACTTGGCATCCCGCAATCGAAGCTCACCGATCCAAACTTCGACCTGCTGCGCCACCTTGGCTTTAGCCGCGAAGAGATCGAAGCAGCGAATGACCATGTTTGTGGCACCATGACACTTGAAGGCGCGCCGCACCTTAAGGAAGAGCACTACAATATCTTTGATTGTGCGAACCCTTGCGGCAAGAAAGGTAAGCGTTTCCTGAGTGTTGATAGCCACATCTATATGATGGCAGCGGCGCAGTCCTTTATCTCTGGCGCGATCTCCAAGACGATCAACATGGCCAATGACGCCACTATCGAGGATTGCCAGAAAGCCTATGAGCTTAGCTGGAGCCTCGGCATCAAGGCCAACGCGCTTTATCGCGATGGCTCCAAACTAAGCCAGCCGCTTGCAGCCGCGCTGGTTGAGGATGACGAGGACGCGCAAGAAACGCTTGAATCCGGTTCCGCTCAGGAAAAAGCCGCTGTTCCGGCCGAGAAGGTCGTTGAAAAGATCGTTCTCAAAGAGGTTGTCAAATCCCACCGCGAGAAAATGCCGGAGCGCCGCAAGGGCTATACGCAGAAAGCGGTTGTTGGCGGGCACAAGGTCTACCTGCGGACCGGCGAATACGAAGACGGCAACCTTGGCGAAATCTTTATTGATATGCACAAGGAAGGGGCGGGCTTCCGTGCCATGATGAACAACTTTGCCATCGCGGTTTCGGTTGGGCTTCAGTACGGCGTTCCGCTTGAAGAGTTCGTTGACGCGTTCACCTTTACCAAGTTCGAGCCTGCGGGCATGGTTCAAGGCAACGACAGCATCAAGAATGCAACGTCGATCCTTGACTATATCTTCCGCGAACTCGCTGTATCTTACCTTGATCGCACCGATCTGGCCCATGTGAAACCAGAAGGCGCAAGCTTTGATAGCCTTGGCCGTGGCGAGGAAGAAGGCGTGGCTAACGTTCAAGAGATGAGCGAAACAGCAGCGTCCAAGTCCTTGGAAGTGTTGAAACAAATCAGCTCGACAGGCTATCTGCGTAAGCGGGTTCCAACAGACCTGTCCTTGCTTCAAGGAAGCGCTGGCGCAACCGCGCTCGACAATGCAACCGACGCAACGGCTGCGCTGCAAACTATGGTGCCTGACACGGCTGCTGACGCAACTGCGGTCTCAAGTGGCACAGTGGCAAGCTCCGCCACTCAGATGGACGCGCGCTCCAAAGCCAAGATGCAAGGCTACGAAGGCGACCCATGCGGCGATTGCGGCAACTACACTTTGGTGCGCAACGGCACCTGTATGAAATGCAACACCTGCGGCGGGACATCCGGCTGTAGTTAATTAGAGATCCGGGGCGGGTGCGCTCGCCCCTGACGCGGATCAGGCCGCAGGCAGAATACCGGGCGGTACACTAGAATGAGCCTGATTAGCGAAACTAAAGGGTCCCTTCGGGGGCCCTTTTTTCTATTTAATGGTAGTGGCTTAGCGCTGGATTAGTTCGGAAACTCGACTGGGCGCTGTGCTTCGCGGTTGACGTTAAGCGTAAACACATCCGGTCGTGAATAGTGCCCCGTCGCATCGAATTTACGGCGCGCCGCGCTCGCTAGGCTGGCGTCAACCTCCGCCCAGAGTATGCCTTTCTCTTTGCGCATCGGCCCTGCGGCCAATCCACCAAAAGGTTTGTAAACCACGGCGTCTCCGTCGTTGATCCATTCCTTATCGTCGGGGAAAATCTCTTTGCGATGCGGTGTATTTTTCGGGATGTCTTTGCCCTCAAGCTGAGTGGAACAACCGATGACCCAACATCCTCCTTCACGCGCGATATGCTGCATGGTTGCAAGCCAGCTTTCGCCCGTGTCCCATGTGGGCGCGCAGTAGATTTCTACGTTCTGGGCGTAGAGCGCATAGCGGGCGAGTGGCATATAGTTTTCCCAACAGAGCAGCGCGCCAACGCGTCCCACGGCGGTGTCGACGACCCGAAGACCGCTGCCGTCGCCAAAACCCCAGACCATGCGTTCCGGATTGGTCGGCATCAGTTTTCTGTGGTTGTTCAATAGCTTGCCGTCTGCATCAATGATGCAGACGCTGTTGAAAATCGTGCTTCCCGAAGCGGTGCCATCTTTTTCCTGATAGCCTGCTACAATCACCACCCCATGTTCGCGGGCGGCATCTTGTAGCGGCATGAGGTCGCCTTGGCTGCGGTCGATGCAATTGGCCAGAAGGCGGGCATAGATATCATCGGTTTTGCCCATATCTTTGCCCGGCGTCAGGCGCCAAACAAAGGAGGGATACCCCGGAAACCAAGCTTCTGGGAAAACAACGAGCCCCGCGCCATCACGCGCAGCGGCTTCGACAAGTTCGGCGGCACGCTGCATGGTTTTGGCAAGATCGAGGTAGACGGGTGGTTCCTGAATTACGGCAGTCTTCATCACATACTCCCCATTCTAAAAGCGAGAGTATGCCACAACTAACGAATTCCTCAAAACGGAGCGGTATACCCACACCGTTTCGAGGGGATTTTCAGCGCTTTTTGCGTTATTTCTCGGGGCCGCGTCCAAGAGCGGCAACACCAGTTCGTGCGGTTTCCACGAGGCCAAGAGGGCGCATCAGATCGGCAAAGGCGTCGATTTTTTCGCTGGTGCCGGTCATTTCGAAGATGAAGCTGTTGAGCGTGCTATCCACAACATTTGCGCGGAAAATATCAGCAAGGCGCAGGGATTCCACCCGTTGCTCGCCTGTTGCGGCCACTTTGAACAGCGCCAATTCCCGCTCCACGCTCGCGCCTTCGACTGTGAGGTCATGGACGCGGTGAACAGGGACGATGCGGCCAAGCTGGGCTTTGATTTGCTCGATCACCTGCGGTGTTCCCGAGGTTACGATTGTGATGCGAGAGCGGTGGAATTCGTGGTTCACCTCGGCCACGGTCAGGCTTTCGATGTTATACCCACGGCCCGAAAACAGCCCGATCACCCGCGCCAGAACGCCAGCTTCGTTGTCCACAACACAGGCCAGAGTGTGGGATTCAACAACATCCGCGTTTGGGTCGCGTAGGTCATAGGCGGAATGGCTTGAAGAGCCTTTTTTGATTTTTAGAGCAGACATTTACAGACCTTCCTTAAACTAGAACCGCGCCGGTATCACCAATTGCATCGGAGGTGTCGGCTTCGCCCATGATCATATCGTTATGTGCCTTGCCGGACGGGATCATCGGGAAACAGTTCTCGTGCTTCTCGACAAGGCAATCAAAGATCACCGGACCGTCGTATTCGATCATTTCCATGATCGCGTCATCAAGGTCTGCGGGGTCGGTGCAGAGGATGCCTTTCGCGCCAAAGGCTTCGGCGAGCTTGACGAAGTCAGGCAAGCTTTCGCTCCACGAATGGCTGTAGCGCTCGCCATGCAAGAGCTCTTGCCACTGGCGCACCATTCCGAGGCGCTCGTTGTTCAGAATGAACTGCTTTACCGGCAGGCGATACTGCGCCGCTGTGCCCATTTCCTGCATATTCATCAACCAGCTCGCTTCGCCGGCAACGTTGATCACAAGCGCGTCGGGGTGGGCGACCTGAACGCCGATACTGGCGGGGAACCCATAGCCCATCGTTCCAAGCCCGCCCGATGTCATCCAGCGGTTTGGCGCTTCAAAGCCAAGGAATTGCGCTGCCCACATCTGGTGTTGGCCAACCTCGGTCGTGATATAGCGATCATATTTTTTCGTAAGCGCTTCAAGGCGTTGCAGCGCGTACTGTGGTTTGATGATTTTGTCTGAATTGATATAGGACAGGCAGCGGCGGGCGCGCCATTCGTCAATTTGCGCGTGCCATTTGGACAGCGCCTCTGCGTTGGTTTTGCGGCCGCGTGCCTTCCAGATTTTGAGCGCATCCTCAAGCACATGGCCAACGTCACCGATGATCGGAACATTAACGTGGATCACTTTGTTGATCGAAGAGGCGTCAATGTCGATGTGAACCTTGGTGCTTTTTGGGCTGAACGCATCGAGGCGGCCTGTGATCCGGTCATCAAACCGCGCGCCGATGTTGATCATCACGTCACAGTCGTGCATCGCCATGTTGGCCTCATAGAGACCATGCATACCGAGCATACCGATCCAGTTTTTGCCTGATGCGGGATATGCGCCAAGCCCCATGAGGGTGGATGTAACTGGAACATTCGCGGCATCGGCCCATTCACAAAGCAATTGGCTCGCGGCAGGACCAGAGTTGATGACGCCACCGCCCGTATAGAAGATCGGCCGCTCGGCTGTTTCGAGCAGTTCAACCATTGCGGTGATGGCTTCAACGTCGCCTTTCATTGACGGCTGGTAATTCGCGACATTCGCTGTTTTCGGCTCTGTATATGTGCCTTTGGCGAACTGAACATCCTTCGGGATATCAACAAGCGTCGGGCCCGGGCGGCCTTCGGTTGCAACGTGAAAGGCTTGGTGGATCGTTTCGGCAAGCTTGTCCGTTTCCTTCACCAGCCAGTTGTGTTTGGTGCAGGGGCGGGTGATGCCAACCGTGTCGGCCTCTTGAAAACCGTCGGTGCCGATCATGAAGGTCGGAACCTGTCCGGTGAGAACAACAAGCGGGATCGAGTCAAGGAGCGCATCGGTCAACCCCGTAACAGCGTTGGTCGCGCCAGGGCCGGAGGTTACCAAAACAACGCCGGGCTTTCCGGTGCTGCGCGCATAGCCTTCGGCAGCGTGAACAGCGCCTTGCTCATGACGTACGAGGATATGGCGAATGTCGTTCTGTTGAAAAATCTCGTCATAGATGGGTAGGACAGCGCCACCGGGATATCCAAAGATTGTATCCACACCCTGATCCTTCAGGGCTTGGACGATCATTTTTGCTCCGGTCATCTGCCGTTTCATCTTATGCTCCAATAATTGCGTGCCTTGCACGATCTTAACTCTGCTACAAAAAAGCCCCCGGAAATTTCCGAGGGCGCATGGGGATAAATCTGGATTTCCGTTACCGGCCCATGCGCATCTTTTCGACTAGAATGACAACAAACGACATTGTCGCGGCTCCTCTGTATGCTTTGGGGACATTACAACAAAAAAACCGAGCGTCAACACCGAAAATGCGACAAATGTGTCGCCTGAGGGATAAAATATTGCCGAAAGTTGCGAATTATAGAGGTTGAGAGGTAATTTTCGCAAAGCCGGGCGGAGAATACAGGGGCGTGTCAGCATGGTTTCCCCGTTTGGGCGCGGAGAAACGATGGGGTGTTCCACCAGTTTCGACGATTTCGGCTATTCTAAGGGAGCGCTTAACTTCAATGCGCTTATGACAGCGCGAGCAACAAATCGGCCATCCGACGAGCATAGTCAGGCTCTTTGTCCCAGCCGCTTGCCGCTTCCCAAGCATAATAAGCGCGCTGTTCGTTTTTTGTGGTGCGGTCAAAGGGCAAGAGCGGGAATTCGTCAAACAGCGCAATATCCCTACGGGCTTCATCCCAATCGATCAACACGGCGCGGCCGCTTCCCGTCATCAGAATATTTCCGGCCCCGAGATCACCATGGATTACCTCAAGCGGATTGGTGCAGAAATTTTCCCACGCCGTACGCGCGGCCGCCGCGATTTCATCGGGAAGGTTGCTAAAGTCGATGTCAGGGCCTTTGTCTTGATAGAGATAGTCACAGCTCGCCAGACATCCGGGGCGTTGCGGCATGCTGGCCGCCGCAGCGCGGAATTCGCGCATTGAACTTGCGAGATCAGGTAGGGAGCTTGTGGGGTAGGGTGTACCGAACTCGAAGCTTTCAAGTGTCCAGCCATCCTGTGCCAGCGTGCCGCCACGTGTCCTGTAACTGCGCGGCGTTATGAACCCAACTGACTCTGCATGGCGCTTGGCTTCTTGGAGCCATTCAAGCGAGTCTTGGGGCTCGGTTGTTGATTTTGCCACCAACTGGTTCTTGCCATCAGTCGCAAGGTAGACGCAGCTTCGCGTGCTTCCTTTGAGTGGGCGAAGTATTTCAATCTGCCCGAATTCGGACAGGTCCGGTCTATTGGATGCGGTTTTCCCGCTCAAAACGACACGCCTGTGCCTTGAAGAACCCCGTGCTCCATGGCGTATCGCGTTAGGCCGGCGGTGGAGCTGATGCCGAGTTTTCGCTTGATGTTCTTGCGATGTGTTTCGACAGTTCGCACAGAGATATTGAGGCTGTTGGCCACCTCCTTGTTCGAGCGACCCTGCGCGAGTTCGAGTAGAATGGTTTGCTCGCGGCTGGTGAGGGGCATGCGGCCATCATGGGTTTTCGGCTCGATCGCGGCAGTCGCGCCCGTGCAAAGATAGCTGCCACCCTTCATCACGGTATCAATTGCGGTTTTGATTTCTTCGGTCGGCACATCCTTGAGCAGATAGCCACGCGCGCCGTGGGACAGCGCCGTTGAAATATATTCCGGTGTGTCGTGCATCGACAGGATCAGGATGCGGGCCTCTGGACGTATTTCCAAGACGATTTCCGCTGCGGATAGCCCCCCCATTTCAGGCATGTTGAGATCAAGCAGGATTACATCAGGTGCAAGTGTTTCCACCTGATCGATCAATTCGCGCCCATTGGTGAGCGTTCCGATCACCTCAATATCGGGGTAGGTTTCGATGATGGATTGGATGCCTTCGGCAACCATCGGATGGTCGTCAACGATCAGCACGCGTGTAGGGGCGTTGGTGGTCATGCTATTTCCTTTGCAGGGCGTTCGGGCGCGAGCAGGTGGCTCAGAGGGATACGAACCTCGATCACCGTGCCTTTGGCGCTGGATGTCAGGCGCAGGGTGCCGTCGAGTTGCTCGACGCGTTCCTGCATGTTGCGCAGCCCGATGCCGTTTTCGCGGCGTAGGCTCGCGCTGTCGGGTAGGCCGTGTCCGTTGTCGGCAATGCGCATCGTTGCGCCACGTTTGTGGCCTGAAATGCGCATGCTTACATAGGTGGCGCCGGAATGACGTTCGATATTGGTCAGGGCCTCTTGCGCGATCCGATACAGGGCGATTTTGCTTTCCTGATCGAGCCGGTTTCGGAATACGGCCGTTTCAAAGTCGGTCTTGATGCCTGTGCGCGCTGTGAAATCCTTGGTTAGCGATTGCAGCGCTGGTCCGAGGCCAAGGTCGTCGAGGATGCCGGGGCGCAGATCGCGAGAAATGCGGCGGACTTCCTGAATGGCGCCGTTTAGGTGCGAAACCCCTTTCTCAAGGCTGTCAGAGGCGGTCGCGTCACCATTGGCAATCTTGCGCCGCGCCAATTCGAGCGCATAGCGCACGCCCACAAGGATTTGGCTGATCGAGTCGTGAAGCTCGCGCGCCACGCGGCCGCGCTCTTCCTCTTGAGTGTCGAAAATCCGCTGTGTCAGGGTTTTGAGCTTGGCATCGGCAAGGCGGCGTTCGCGGATGTTCAGCATTAGCCCCGAGAAGAAAACCACAAGCAGAGCGCCAAGCGTGATTGCCATGATATAAACAAAGGTGGCTTGAATACGTTCCTCAACCGTCGCGCGGGCCGTGGCGACCGTGCCGAGCACATCGTCGATAAATACGCCCGTACCAACAGCCCACCGCCAGTTTTGTAGCCCGATGACATAGGCAATCATTCGTCCGGTTTCGCCAGTCGAGGGTTTTTCCCAAAGAAACGTGTGATAGCCGGCGCCCGTACGGGCTTGCGCGATGAGCGTGTCTACGATCGGGGTGCCTTCCTCATCGGCAAGCCCCGCCCAGTTTTTGGTGATAAGTTCGGTGCGGCGTGGGGAGACAAGATTGTTGCCGTCATAATCAAAGACGAAATAGCTCCCATCTTCGCCAAATGTCATTGCCGAGAGGATCTGTGTGACACGCAGCTTGGCGTCATAATCATCCGGCGCAGCGCGACCATAGATAAAGAAGAACGCGCTTCGAGCGAGGTTCACATAGTTCTTTAGCTCGGTTTTCTTGGCTTCGATCAACTGATGCTCAAGCTGGCCGATTTCCTGATCTGCGAGCTTTTGGGATTGCAACGTCACCACAACAGAGATCGCCGCCGCCGCCACAATCAGCGGGACCGAGGCCAGCAAAAACACCTTCTGCCCGTAGGACAGATGGAGCTTGTTGTTCAATCTGGCGAGCAGTCCTGACACAGGGTGTTCCGGCGATTTGGTTAGGGGCGAGTCATTTGAGTTGCGGCAGAGTACTCCAAAACTGCAGCGAAAGCCCAGACTCCGTACAACACAAAGCCTGAAACGCCCGAATTCATTAAAGAAATCGGCAAAATTCGAGTGAAATACCCCGTTTCTGCGTAGTTGTTGGTATTTGCCAATTTCGCTTCTCTTTGTATGGTCCAAACACTTTCAACAATGACTCGGTCATAGGGGCCGGGTTTTCCAAAGGGGAGGAGACCTTTATGGATCGCCGTTCATTCCTGCGCACATCCGCACTTGGCGGGACAGCTGCTGCAGCATCGACACTCGCTACACCAAGCCTTTCGCAAAACAAACGCACACTGACCATGGTTACATCGTGGCCACGCGGTTTTGCTGTTCTTGACGATGCCGCCAGCTACTTCGAGCAGGCTGTTAACACAATGTCCGATGGCGAGCTGACCATCGAGAAGAAAGCTCCAGGCGAGCTCGTTGGCGCTCTCGAAGTGTTTGACGCTGTTTCTTCCGGTCAGGCTGATCTCTATCACTCCGCTGACTACTACTATATCGGTCAGCACCCAGCATATGCGTATTTCACCGCTGTGCCATTCGGCGCAACCGGTCAAGAGCTGACAAACTGGTACCTGCACGGTGGCGGTCACGAGCTTCACAACGAGCTTGGCGAAATCTTCAACCTCAAGTCGTTCCTCGCTGGTAACTCCGGTTCCCAGTCCGGTGGTTGGTTCCGCAAGGAAATCAACTCCGCAGAAGACCTCAACGGCCTCAAGTTCCGTATGCCTGGCCTCGGTGGCAAGGTTCTCGGCAAACTGGGTGCGTCGGTTCAGAACATCCCAGGCGGCGAACTTTACCAAGCGCTGTCTTCCGGTGCTCTTGACGGTCTGGAGTGGGTTGGCCCATTCGCTGACGAACGCGCTGGCTTCCAAGAAGTTGCCAAAGTTTACTACACTGCGGGCTTCCACGAGCCAGGTTCCGGCCTCTCCGCTGGTATGAACCTTGACGTTTACAACAGCCTGACACCATCGCAGCAGTCCATCATTGCGAACGCTGCTATGGCGACAACGCACTACAACCTCAGCCAAACACTTGCGAACAACGGTGCAGCTCTTGCCCGTCTGCAGCAGCAAGGCGTTAAAACACTTCAGTTCTCTGATGATGTTTGGGATAGCTTCGGTGCGGCTTCTAAAGAAGTTATGGACGAAAACATGGATGATCCGCTCTTCGCAAAAGTCCGCGAGAGCTTTGAAACATCTCTGGCGTCTTCTGCTTCTTGGATCCAGAAGTCTGACGGCTACTATGTCGCTCAGCGTACACGGGTTCTCGGCGGCTAAGCCAAGACGTGTGACAATATCGGGGCCTTCTGCGCAATCGCAGGGGGCCCTCTGACGTTGAGTGAGTTGCGCATGTAGCTCGGGGCCAAGCCCACAAAGAGAGCGCACGTAACACTTTTCCTCGACAGGAATTGCCGCCGGTCCCGACGTGCAATTCAGCTAATTTAAAGAGAACAGGGGGACGGAAATGCTGGATGGCATTATCTGGTTCTTTAAGAACATCTTACTCGGGTTCTACAACTTCGGATACGCTGTGACGCATCCGCATTTGTGGCTCAACTGGTCTGACAAAGCCGCGTTGATGAACTTTATCTACTACGGTGGATCGGTCGAGTTCTTCTTTGTGGTGCTTGATGCCTTCCTTGTGCTGACGGTGATTGGCCTATGGCGCAATAGCTTCATGTGGGGCTGCGTGCGGCTCTTTGAGGGGATCGGTAACTGGGTTGGCCGTATCTTTGCGTGGGCTGGCCTTGCGATGGTGCTTCAGCAGATCATCATTGTCTTTGTGCAGCGTATCTTTACGCAGGCGCAGATCAGCTTCGGTTTTGGCCCCGCGCTCACCAAAGACATCTCGTGGTGGAGTGAAGAACTCAAGTTCTACAATGCGCTCGTGGTGGCGCTCTGTGTCTCTTATACCTTTGTTCAGGGTGGGCATGTGCGGGTGGACCTTGTCTATTCCGCTGTTAAGTTCCGCACCCAACGCGCAATCGACATGTTCGGCTCGATCTTCTTTATGATGCCGATGGCCGTTCTGATCTGGATGTACGCGTGGTTCTTTATGTGGCGTCACCTCGTGACCCCGAAGATTTCCGCGACGGACAAGCTCGAACTGCTCGAGAAAAAGGCGCGTATCCTCAAGTGGAATGTTGAAACCATCGGCTTCTCGCCAAACGGGTTCAACGGCTATTTCCTGTTCAAAATCCTGCTCTTGCTGTTTACGGCGCTGGTGTTCATCCAAGCCGTGGCCTTCTTCTACCGCTCCTATCTCGAGCGCAAAGAAGGGCCGGCAAGCGAAGGCAAATTCCTCGACCGCGACACACTCGGCGAGGGCGAAGAAGCCTACGAAGGCACGCATTAATCTAAAGGGCAGAACCTATGTTATTCGGACTTGATGGCGTTGAAGTCGGCCTTATCATCGTCTTTCTTAGCCTCTTCGCAGGTATTCTTTCCGGCTTTCCGGTGGCTTTTGCCATCGCAGGGGCTGGGATTATTTCCTTCGGAATTATTGCCGCGCTCGACAGCGCCGGTATCCTCTATCACCAAGCTGTGGATCAAAGCAGCGAGGCGTTCCGAGACCTTGTAAATACGGGGATACATCCCGATACGATCTCGAAATTCCGCTATCCTGATTTGCCGCTGGTGATCGAGCCGTTGCTTGTTGGCGGTTGGGAAACCGCGCTGAACCGCAACATCTCTTTCATCGTCAACCGCATGAACGAACGTGTGTTCGCGGGGCAATCCATCGAAACGCTTCTGGCTGTTCTGATGTTTGTTTTGATGGGGATTACGCTTGAACGTTCCAAAATCGCCAACGATTTGCTGACAACCATGGCGCGGGTGTTTGGCCCGCTTCCAGGTGGTCTTGCTGTTTCGGTTGTGGTTGTGGGTGCGTTCCTTGCGGCTTCTACTGGCATCGTGGGCGCGACTGTTGTGACTATGGGTCTGCTTTCGTTGCCGACCATGCTGCGGAACAACTACTCGCCTGAGTTGGCGACGGGTGTGATCGCGGCGTCCGGTACGCTTGGACAGATCATTCCGCCCTCAATCGTGATCGTTCTTCTCGGAACGCTCGCGGGCGATCTCTATTCCGCCGCGCAAGAGGCGCGGGCAACCGAAGCGGGCTGTACCGATGCTCTGACATACCTTGGCGAAGCTGCGGTTGTGTCCGTTGGTACGCTCTTTCAGGCGGCAATCCTGCCGGGTGTGCTGCTGGCGCTGCTCTATGGGCTTTATGCCTTTGGTTATGCGCTGCTGAACCCGTCCAAAGCGCCTGCTGTTGTTTTGGATGACGATGCAGTTCCGGTTCCGGGAACGGGTCGCCGCAACAGCCTGACATGGTTCCTTGCGGTTCCTGTTATCCTGATCGGTGGTAGCTTGCTTCTTGGGCAAGTCAATGTGATCGGCAGCCAGAACATCACCGTGGCTAGCTATTCGGATGCGTCCGAGGGCGCCAGCCTGCGCACAAATGTGGGCGATCAGTGTAAGGCCTCGATGATCGAACTGCACGGGCAGGAAGCTTGGGATACAGCGATTGCCGAGCAGCAAGCGATTGAAGAGTCTGGCGGAGCAGTGGTGAGCCATGAGCTTTCTGAAGAAGAAGTCGAAACCGCTCTCGCCGAGAAAATCGCCAATGCGGCGCCAATCGGCACAGGTGTTGCGATCTTCTTCGTGTTCCTCGCATTGGTTCTGACAACTGCGCGCGGTGTTGCTCCGAACGCGGACAGCCGACCGTTGTTGATCGGTGGGGCAGGGATTGTTCTGGCATTCCTCGTCGACATCGTGCTGATCGCACCGACAACAAGCTCGGGCGCAGCCACTGTCTTGTTGGCCATTCCGATGGCGCTTGTGCTCTATGGTCTGGTCCATGCGATCAAGCTTTTGGGCCGCAACGAGCTTCTACGCGTTGTGTTCCCGCCGCTTGTGCTGATCATTGCGGTGCTTGGCTCGATCCTTGGCGGGATTACCAACCCAACACCTGCGGCCGCTCTTGGTGCGGGTGGGGCGTTGATGCTTGCTGCATACCGCAAGCTCCACGACGAAGGACGTAGCGGGCAGGTCATTCTGATCGCGGCATTCTCGATCATCGTGATGATCCTTGTTGGCGTGAACTTCGATCTGCGGATCACACGCGACTCGGTTCCGTTCGAGGATTGGGTGGCGTACTTCGTTGCGCTTAGTGCCTATCTGATTGCGATGTTCGGCATCCTCTTTAGCTGCTGGGTCCTGTTGCGCGGTAAGGTTCTGCCGCCAATCGTGCGGGAAACGGCCAAGGTCACGAGCATGGTGTTTACCATTCTCATCGGCTCGCAGCTCCTGAACCTCGTGGTGATCTCCTTTGGTGGTGAGCATTATATTCAGCAGTTCTTGCGCAGCTTTGACAATGAGTTCACGGTCTTCCTGATCGTGATGCTGGTGCTGTTCATTCTGGGCTTCGTGCTCGACTTCCTCGAGATCATCTACATCGTGATCCCGATTGTTGGGCCAGTGATTTACGGCGGCACGATGGATCCGAAATGGGTCACAATCATGATCGCGGTGAACCTGCAAACCAGCTTCCTGACGCCTCCGTTTGGCTTTGCGCTGTTCTATCTGCGTGGGGTTGCTCCGAAGGAAGTCACGACGCGCCACATCTATCGCGGTGTTGCTCCCTTCGTGTTGATCCAAGTGCTTGGGCTCGCGCTCTTGTGGCTGGTGCCATCGGTGGTGACTATCGTGCCAAACCTGATGGGCGGCTAGAAGCTGACCCATATGAAGTATAGAGAAGGGCGCCCCGCGGGCGCCCTTTTTGCGTTTTAGGGAGTGTTTCACCGGCGCTGTGTAAAGCTCTGTGAGAATGTCGGAAATGGACAACGCTTACCGGAAAAAACACGCGCAGAGCGTGCATTTTGGTTCGAATAAGGAAACATATTGTTTCGCTATGCGTGTGTAATGAGCAGTGGGATGCTAGCGCGGTTGCAGCAAATCCCATGTATTGCCAAACGGGTCACGCCAGACAACAACTTTGGCGTATGGCTCATCGCGCGGCTCCTCAAGGAACGTGACGCCCGCGTCTTTCATCCGTGCAAAATCCGCGTCGAAATCATCGGTCTGAAGAAAGAACCCAACGCGCCCACCGGTCTGATTGCCAATTGCGGCTTCCTGCTCGGGGCCGTCCGCCTTGGCCAGAAGGATGCGTGTTGATCCCGCGCCGCTTGGCGCAACAACAACCCAACGTTTGGTTGGCGATTGTTTGGTGTCTTCGATAAGGGAAAAGCCAAGCACGTTGCAATAAAACGCAATCGCGGCGTCATAGTCTGGCACCACAAGCGCCACGAGGGAAATGTGCTGCGCCACTACTCTTTGAGCGATACAGGCGGACCGGCCACGCGGCTGTCGGGCAGGGCGATTTGCGCAACCTGTTCGGCAATCGGATCGGTCAGGAGTGGGTGTGTTTCCGCGTCAAACGTTTCGGGGTCATCGACGTTAACCCATTCGTTATCTTTAAACACCTCAAGAGCAGAGAAGCGCGCTTTGTAGCCCATCTTCGGGCTATTTGGCACCCAATAGCCCAGATAGACATAGGGGAGGCCAAGCTCGCGGGCGATCTCGATATGGTCGAGGATAATGTATGTGCCGACCGAGTTTTTAGCGAGATCGGGATCGAAGAAGGAATAGACCATCGACACACCGTCATCCAACACATCCGTCAGGCAAACGGCGGTTAGGCCAGTATCCACGTTGGGGGTATCATCCGGCGTTGTGTATTCAATCACGCGCGTTTTGATCGGCGTTTCCTCGATCATCGCGGCGAACTCAAAGACATCCATATCGGCCATGCCGCCGTCTGCGTGACGCGAGGCGAGATAATAGCGGAACAGTTCGAATTGCTCTTCGGTGGCCCAAGGAGACCGCGCGTCGCGTTTCAGATACGCGTTTTTGCGGGCAACGCGCCGCTGGCTTTTGTTGGGCTTGAAATCTGCTACACGGATGCGCGCTGACAAACAGGCTGCACATTCTGCACACGACGGGCGATAGAGCACATTTTGACTGCGCCGAAACCCTTGTTTTGACAGGCTGTCATTGAGATGTGTGGCGAACTCGCCTTGGAGCGAGGTAAACAGTTTCCGCTCCTTGCGACCATCGATATAGGGGCAGGGTTGCGGGGCCGTTACATAGAATTGCGGCGCAATGGGAAGACTGTGGCGCATGGTTACTCGTTTTGTTTCCTGTGCGAGAGGATAGCAAGCGAGTTTGCATGCGCCAAGCCCTAGCTAAAATTTGAGTTAATAGCGCGAGATTCTGTTAATCATGGCCGTGCCAAGGAGGTGATCGCCAAGGCCTTTGCCCTGCGGCGAGAGTGCCATGAGGCCGACCGACAGGATTTGCAGGATCACGACCGAGAACGACACGGTAAAGGCCAAGGTGTGCAGAAGTGCCATGGAGGTGTCGAGGCGCTCGCCGCGATGGGTGCGCAATTCGATCGCCATGAGCCACATACCTGGGGTCGCTGAGTTCTTTGCGATGGTGACGGTTCGGTAGACAAACCCGATCACCATAAATACCAGCGGTGCGATGAACGCCGCCAAAAAAGCGGTGAATACAATCACCAGTGCGGTCAGGATGCCAATGACGATGGTATCAATCACCCATGCGAAAAAGCGCTTGGCCGTCACATCCTGATAGAATTCGGCGTGAAACTCCGGATCGGGAAGGCCGGACGTGCGTTGGTTAAAATCTGATCTTTGGGAAAAATCGTCGTATGACATTTCGGTGTCCGTTGATGGGGGGAGGGCCGTTGGTGGAAGGTATACCTAGGTGGCGTATATCGGCCCCGCAGCGCGTTGGAAAGGCGGCGGGGCCGATGTGACACAGAGGGAGCGCTAAGGAACGGGGAGCGCTACACCCCAAGAAGCGGGATTAGGCTTCGATAGTGTCGTCCTGCTCTGATTTCTTGGCGTCGCGTGCTTTCTTCTCGCGCTCGTCCATAAAATCGTCGAACTCTGCTTTGTCCTTTGCTTCGCGAAGGCGCGTAAGGAACGCTTCAAAGTTTTGCTGCTCTTCTTCGAGGCGCGACAGCGTATCGGCCTTATAGGCGTCAAACGCGGTGTTGCCGGAGGAGCGGAAACTATAGCGGCGAGAGCGGCGGCCACAGCCACCATTGGATTTTGCGAACATGCGTTTACTCCAGATCATATATGCAAGAAGGGCGAGGCCAACAGGCCAGAAGAAGATAAAGCCGAGGATCATTGCAGCGATCCATGCGCCTTTCCCTTTTTCATCCAGCCAGGTTTCTGCCTGGGTGGGCCAAGTGCCGACGGTGCTCATGCGTGTCTCTCCTCTGTTTTGTTCAATGTGAAGCGTTTTCACATTAACAGAAATGGTCACGTAGCTGTGAAATGCAAGAGAAAATGTGAATGTTTTTTACATTAACTTTATTTATGCAATAAATTCAGATACTTCCGCGCCAGAAATTTTTGCGAGTGTTTCGGGGTTTGCCGCGAAAACGTGGTGTGGAGTACCCGCAGCAGCCCAGATTTCGTCGAACTGAAGCAGGGTTTTGTCGAAAAATGTGCGTGGTGGCGTGAGGTGCCCGATCGGGCTTACGCCGCCGATGGCAAACCCTGTTTGGGCGCGGATGAGTTTGGCGTCGGCCTTGCCCAAATCTGCGCCAACGAGAGCGCTGGCTTTTTCCGGACATACCTGTTGCCCGCCCGCTGTGATGAACAAAACGGCCTCGCCGGTTTCGGCATTGGCAAAGATAATGGATTTCGCGATCTGGTCCACATCAACGCCAACGGCATCTGCGGCGGCCTGTGCGGTTTTTGTGCCCGCGCTTAGCTCCTTAACGTTTTGGGGAAGGTTTGCGGCCTCTAGGGCGGCTTTTACGCGTTTCAGGCTTTTGCTCATGGGGTGTCCGTAGATGTGTTTTCTTTGCGCGGAGGGTTTCAAAAATTGCCTGTGGCTGCAAGCCGTATTGACGCCCCTCTGAATGGGCATCACGATTGCGCTATGACTTTTGCCAGCCGAATGACCCGTTCCCCGATTCCGTATGACCTCGAACGCAGCAAGGATGCGCTTGCCTGCGTGCCGCAGCTTGCACCGGAGCTTGCTGATTTGGTCGCAGGGGCAGGCGGGTGCTCGCCCTATTTGCTTCACCTCATGACACGAGAAGGCGATTGGCTCGCGGAGGCCTTGGCGGGGACGCCCGAGGACGCCTTGGCGAAAGTGTTTGCCGAGGTACGTGCGACCGCGCCAGATCAGCTTGGTGTCGCCCTGCGCGTGGCCAAACGGCGGGTTGCGCTCTTGGCGGGGTTGGCCGATTTGGCAGGGGTATGGCAGCTTGAGGACGTGACGGGTGCGCTTACTGATCTGGCTGATCTAGCAGTGGATCGCGCGATCAAAGCCGAAGTAACCCGAGAGGCCAAACGCGGCAAACTTCCCGGCTATGCGCGCGATACCGAAGAGGCGACAGGTGGCCTTGTGGCGTTGGCGATGGGCAAGATGGGAGCGGGGGAGTTGAACTATTCCTCTGATATTGACCTCATCTGCTTGTTTGACGAGAGCCAATATGACCCTGATCTCTATTTCGATGCCCGCACGAGTTTGATCCGCGCGACAAAACGCATGTCAGCGCTGCTGAATGACAATACGGCGGAGGGCTATGTTTTCCGCACAGATTTGCGGCTACGGCCTGATCCGAGTTCAACGCCTGTTTGTATGGCGATGGATCCTGCGGAGCGATACTACGAGAGTTTGGGGCGCACTTGGGAGCGGGCCGCGCATATCAAAGCACGAGCGGCCGCGGGCGATATCGAGGCGGGGGAGGCATATCTTAAACGGCTATCGCCCTTTGTCTGGCGCAAGCATCTGGATTTTGCCGCGATTCAAGATGCCCATGACATTCGCTTGAAAATCCGTGCGCACAATGGGTTTACGGGCGAAATCAGCCTACCAGAGCATAATATGAAGCTGGGGCGTGGCGGTATCCGCGAGATAGAGTTTTTCACCCAGACACGACAGCTGATCGCGGGTGGCCGCGATAAATCGCTTCGGGTGCGTGGTACGGTCGACGGTTTGGCCGCGCTTGCAGAGAAAGGATGGGTCGAGCCGGAAACAGCTGAGGTTTTGACCGACCATTACAAGGCGCACCGTGAAGTGGAACACCGCCTTCAGATGATTGCGGACGCCCAGACCCATTGCCTTCCAAAATCGGAGGAGGATTTCGAACGTCTTGCCAATTTCATGGGCGAGGGCGATGTCACAAAGCTCAAGGCCGATATCAAAGCGCGACTTGAAGAGGTTCATCATCTTACCGAGGGGTTCTTTGCGCCAGGGCTTTCGGTTCCTGAGCCGGAGCTTCCCGAGGAAACGCGCAAGATCGTCGAGGGGTGGTATGCTTATCCGGCGTTGCGCTCCGCGCGCGCAAATGAGATTTTCAAGCGTCTTAAGCCTGACCTCATGGCCCGCATACAGAAATCGGCCCGCGCGGATGAGGCGCTGCGCCAGTTTGACGGGTTTCTAAAAGGGTTGCCCGCTGGCGTTCAGCTGTTTTCGCTGTTTGAGGCCAATCCGCAACTTATTGATCTTATTCTTGATATCGTTGGCACATCCTCTGATTTGGCGAGCTATCTGTCGCGGAATTCAAGTGTATTCGACGCGGTGATTGGCGGGTCTTTCTTTAGCGATTGGCCGGGAAAAGAAGCACTCACCAAGGCGTTGACCGCGCAGCTTGCCCCGCTTGCAGATTATGAAAGCCGCCTTGATGAAACACGGCGGTGGGCCAAGGAATGGCATTTCCGTATCGGCGTTCATCACCTTCGTGGCTTGATTGATGCCGATCAAGCGGGCGCGCAATATGCGGATTTGGCCGATGCGGTGCTGGCCGCACTCTGGCCCGTTGTGTGTGAGAACTTCGCGGAGAAACACGGGCCGCTCCCGGGACGTGGCGCGATCGTTTTGGGTATGGGTAGCCTTGGGGCCGAGCGGCTGCATTTTCGCTCTGACCTTGATCTGATCGTTATCTATGATGCCGACGGTACCGAAGAAAGCGCGGGTCGCCGCCCCCTAATGGCAAGGGCGTATTATGCGCGCCTGACACAGGCATTTGTGACCGCTCTTACGGTTCCGATGGCCGAAGGTCGGCTTTATGAGGTTGATATGCGGTTGCGCCCATCGGGCAAAGCGGGGCCGGTCGCCACAAGCTGGGCCGCTTATCAGAGTTATCAGGAGACTGAGGCGTGGGTGTGGGAATACCTTGCGCTCACCCGCGCCAGACCAGTTGCAGGAAGTGCGGAGTTGGCGGCGGATTTTGACGCTTTCCGCAAACGGGTTCTGGTCGAGAAGGGCGATAAGGCGCGTGTGATCAAGGAAACAGGCGAAATGCGCGCGCGGATCAAAGCTGCGAAGCCTGCAAACTCCCCTTACGAGGCCAAACTCGGACAGGGGCGGCTTCAGGATGTGGAACTTACCGCGCAGGCAATCGCGCTTATGGCGGGATTTGATGGCCGCGGTGTGAATGCGCAGATTGCTTCGGGCGATTTGCGTGCGTCCGAGACCGAAGCATTGGTGAACTCAGGCGACCTGATGTGGCGGCTTCAGGCAGCGTCTCGCCTTTTGATGGAGCAGCCCGTGGGTGCCGATGAGATCGAACAAGGGGGGCGCGAGTTCCTCCTGCGCGAAACCGGTTGCAGCAGCGTTGCGGACATGGAAGAAACCGTCGCAAAGGTTGCCGATCAGGCCCGTGTGGTTATTGATCGGCTGTTTCCCGTTCCGGAGCAAGATTGACGTTTATGATTGATAAAACTCATAAAAACACGACCGCCGATCCCAAGGGGCTTATTCGCGAGAGCTTTCGGATTGACGGAATTAGCACGGCAGAATGCAGGTCGATCTTTATCGATTGGTCGTTGAGCTTGCCAAACGAAGTTGATCCGAAGGTGGCGATCGCCGAATTGCTGGAACAGCACAAAAGCGCGCCGCAAGATCATCCGATGCTGGAAATCCTGCGTGATGGGTTGTTGACGCCAGAGATCAAAGGGCGGCGGGGCGGTCGCAAGACGCGCGTTAAATCCTAGATGTGAAAAAGGGCGCCGAGGCGCCCTTGAAATAGCATAGCGATGCGAAAAACTCAGACCTGAAGGGCTACTGCTTCGCGAGCGAGTTTTTCGATCCCTGCCCAATCCCCAGATTGAACGAGGGTCTTCGGTGCAACCCAGCTGCCGCCGACGCAGAGCGTGTTGCTCAGGCCGAGGTAATCGGGTGCGTTGGCAAGGGATACTCCACCAGTCGGGCAGAACTTGACCTGTGGAAGTGGCGCACCGATTGCGCCGAGCGCCTTGGCGCCGCCGTTCGCTTCTGCGGGGAAGAATTTTTGCGTTGTATATCCACGCTCCAACAGGCGCATGGCCTCGGTCGACGTCGCAACACCAGGAAGCAGCGGTAGGCCAGCTTCTTCGCAAGCGTCGAGCAACGTGTCCGTCGCGCCCGGGGACACGCCGAATTTCGCGCCTGCATCAACTGCAGCTTTAACATCGTCTGGGGTGAGTAGAGTGCCAGCACCAACAACGCCGCCGTCGACTTTTGCCATCTCACGGATCACATCAAGGGCTGCATCTGTGCGAAGGGTAACTTCGAGCGCGGGCAGGCCGCCTTTGACAAGCGCTTCGGCCAAAGGTTGGGCATGGGCGGCATCGTCAACAACGAGTACGGGAACAACTGGGGCCAAACGGCAGATTTCTGCGGCACGGAGGCTGGCTTCTTGCGGGGTCACTCTTGGATCTCCTGAATGAATTGGGGCGCGGAAAGCGCATCTGTGTTGGGCCGTGGGGGCCTTATAGTGCGCGCTTGCCTAAACGACAACTGCTGCCCCGTCGGTTGACGCGCCAACGGTGTCTCGGAACACGGAAAAGAGTTCACGTCCAATGCCGTGGCTGTTGTCTGAAAGGTCCGGCGTGGCGGGTTGGCGCGCTTCGAAGTCATCTTCGAGCACGTTGATTTCGCCGGTGATTGCGTTGACTTCAACCATGTCGCCATCGCGGATTTTAGCAAGTGGCCCTCCGACTGCGGCCTCCGGAGACACATGGATTGCGGCGGGCACTTTGCCCGATGCACCAGACATGCGCCCGTCCGTCAGGAGCGCGACCTTCAAGCCACGATCAAGCAGCACAGACAGGCACGGCGTCAGGCCATGAAGTTCGGGCATGCCGTTGGATTTTGGCCCCTGAAAGCGGACAACGACCACTGTGTCCTCGGTGAATTCGCCAGCTTTGAACGCGTCTTTAACTGCATCTTGCGTGGTGAAAACGCGGGCGGGGGCCGTAATGTTTTGATGCTCTGTTTTTACGGCGGAGACTTTCATCATGCCAGTTCCCGCGTTGCCGGACAGGCGCTTGAGGCCACCGGATTCGCTGAACGGGTTAGATGCAGGTCGCAGAATCTTTTCGTTTTCCGAGCGGCCAAGCCCCTCAACCCATGTCAATTTGCCGTCAACCAGCTTCGGGTCTTGCGCATAGCGGCTAAGGCCGTCGCCCGCGACGGTTTTAACATCATCGTGCAGGATATTTTCGCCCAGCAGTTCACCGATGACAAACCCGAGGCCGCCGGCCGCATGGAAATGGTTCACGTCGGCAAGGCCGTTGGGGTAAACTTTGGTCATGAGCGGTACGACTTTCGAGAGGTCTTCGAAGTCTTGCAGATCAAGAATGATGCCCGCAGCGCGCGCCATCGCAGGAAGGTGCAGCACGAGGTTGGTTGAGCCACCCGTTGCCATCAAGCCGATGATGCCATTCACAAATGCGCGCTCGTCCAGAACGTCGCAAACCGGTGTAAACTCATTGCCAAGTGCAGTGATGGCCAGCGCACGCTGCGCGGCGGTGCGGGTCAGAGCCTCGCGCAAATCACCCTCCGGCGGCACAAAGCTTGCACCGGGAAGGTGCAGCCCCATGAATTCCATCAGCATCTGGTTGGAGTTGGCGGTTCCGTAAAAGGTACAGGTTCCGGCACCATGATAGCTCGCCATCTCCGCCGCCATCAGGGCATCACGCCCAACTTCCCCAGTTGCGAATTGCTTGCGCACCAGCGCCTTTTCATCATTTGGCAATCCACTCGACATAGGGCCTGCTGGAATAAACACCGATGGAAGGTATCCGAACGTTGCCGCTGACATCACCAGACCGGGCACGATTTTGTCACAGACGCCAAGGAAGACGGCGGAATCAAACGTGTTGTGGCTTAGAGCGATCCCTGCGGCCAGCGCAATTGTGTCACGCGAGAAGAGCGAGAGTTCCATGCCGACTTGGCCTTGGGTAACGCCGTCGCACATGGCGGGTACACCGCCTGCAACCTGCGCAGTTGCTCCTATTTCGCGGGCTGCTGACTTGATGGTTTGCGGATATGTTTCGAAGGGTTGATGGGCCGACAGCATGTCATTGTAAGCCGTCACAATCCCGAGGTTCGCGGCACGTTCCGCGACCAGAGCGTCTTTGTCGCCTCCCATCGCCGCATAGGCGTGGGCTTGGTTGCCGCAGGACAAATGCGCACGGCGCGGGCCTTCTTCGATGGCTTGCTTCATGCGGGCAAGATACTGCGTTCGGGTCGGACGGGACCGTTCGATAATGCACTCGGTTACGGCGGCTACAGTGGGATTCAGAGACATGTGACTTACCTTTGGGCCAGAGAGTCGTGTTGCTTCACCGGGCAGATAGCACATCCTGTTAGCGCTAACAACACCCTGCCAGACACTTCTTTTCAACGATAGCACATTTCCGGCCTCGATTGAGCCATTCGCTCAGCGCAATACGGAAATGTGAAACTGTCAGTGGTAAGGGCAGCTTTGTTGACCTAAATTAAGGTTAACGAAATTGAAGGTGATCGGAGACAAAAATGCCCGAAGTGACCACAGATATAGACATCGACGCAATCGACATGCACGAAATCGAAAAGCGCGCACACCGCATGCGTGCGGAAATGGCCCGCGACCTCGCAGTGGCATTGGGCCGCGCAATCGCGAAGCCATTTACGCTTCTAGGGCGCAAAAAGCCTGTTGCGGCATAAGTCAGCGGCAAAGCACGGCGAGACCTAACAACTAATTGAAGAGGGGCACGATTTTGTGCCTCTTTTTTTGTTTTCTTAACTGATTTGCAACGATACTCTTTCAGAAGATGAATGTTTTTAATGAGTTCGCTTCTGGTGATTTCAAAAATCGACCTGTATGAGCATTGGCTATGTGGTTGGTTCGAACCAGTTTGCGTTTTGGAGGATTTATATGTCTGTACTCAAGGCGACTATGGCCGTTGCTTTTGCTTTTGTTTTGGCCGCGTGTTCCGGCGGAGGCAAAACCAAATATGAGTTTACGGACGGAAAAATTCCGCAAAACACCTATACAGTTTCCAGTATAAACATCAGCGTGCCGGAAACACTCGTGGTTTCAGAGGCCAATCAGTACTACCCGAATGCGGATATCGTTTGGCGCGGTGATCCCCCTGGTGATCGCCACAAGCAAGTGAAAGCCATCTTTGAAGAGGGCATGGGCCGCGGTGCCAAGGCGCTCAGCGGCAGCAAATCCGTGAACGTAAATGTTCAGGTCACGCGTTTTCATTCGCTAACGGAGCGCGCGCGCTATGCTTACGGTGGCACCCATTCAATTCGCTTTATTCTATCGGTAACCGATGCCTCGACTGGGCAGCCAATTGCGCCCGCGCGCGAAGTTCATGCCGATCTGGAAGCATTTGGCGGGGATGACGCTGTTAGAGCCGATTTCAACGGACAAACCCAGAAGGTGCGCGTAACCAACCACTTGGCGCTCGTTATTCAGCGAGAACTCGCGGTTATTTACCTTGAGGAGAGCGGCGCATAGCGGTCTGGCGCGGAATGCCTCTTTCGCAGCGGTGTTTAACATCCTATGAGGGGGCATGACACATTCAGCCTATCCAACTGTCCGACTGAAACCCAAAGCAGAAGCGCGTGCCATACGGCATGGTTTTCCTTGGGTCTATGCAAATGAACTTGTAACGGATCGACGCACGAAAGCGCTCGAACCGGGAAGCATTGCGATTCTTGAAGACAGCGATCGCAAAGCCATGGGCGTTGTGACGGTGAACACAGGTAGCAAGATCATTGCGCGTATGTTGGACCGCAACCCGACCGCGACAATCGATCAGAACTGGTTCGAGACACGCTTTGAGCGTGCTTTGGCCCATAGGACAGCGCTGTTTGACGAACCATTCTATCGGCTCGTGCATGCCGAAGCTGATGGCCTGCCGGGTGTGATTGTTGATCGCTTCGGTGATGTTGCCGTTATCCAGCCGAATGCCGCTTATGCAGACGGCATGTTCGACGTTCTTGCCGCAGCGCTCGAGCAGGTGAGCGGCGTCTCGGTCATCGTGAAAAACGGGTCTGGCCGTGCGCGATCGCTTGAAGGGTTGGACGAAGAGTTGACGGTTGTGAAGGGGAGCATCGATGCCCCTGTTCCGGTTCCGATGAACGGCGCAACCTATATGGCAGATATCCTTGGCGGACAAAAAACAGGCCTGTTCTTTGATCAACGGCCAAACCACGCTTTTGTGCAACGGCTTTGCAAAGACGCAAAAACGCTTGATGTCTTTAGCCATGTTGGCGGATTTTCTCTCGCCGCGCTCGCTGGAGGCGCTAAATCGGCTCTTGCTGTGGACAGTTCCGCAGCCGCACTCGCGCTCGCCGAGCAGGGTGCAGAGGCCAGCGGGGTCGCTGATCGGTTTGCGACTCGCAAGGGCGACGCCTTCGCAATGCTCGAAGAGCTGGCCAAAGAGGGCGAGATTTTCGACGTGGTCGTATGCGATCCACCTGCGTTTGCGCCAAGCAAAAAAGCGCTTGAGGCGGGGCTACGCGCCTATGAACGCGTCGCGCGATTGGCAGCGGCTTTGGTGAAACCCGGTGGCTACCTAACGCTTTGCTCCTGTTCCCATGCTGCTGATCTTACAAAATTCCGCAACGCCAGCGCGCGGGGTATCGGACGCGCGGGTCGGAGAATGCAACTTGTCCGCACAGGATTCGCAGGCCCTGATCACCCGCTGCTCCCGCACCTTGCTGAAAGCGGGTACCTCAAATCGCTGACGTTCCGCCTCGATATCTAAGGGTTTTTTTGCAGTGAAAATCCTACTTGATGCCTGCGTTCTCTATCCGACTGTCATGCGCGAGGCGTTGATTGGTGCCGCTAAAGCGGGGCTCTACACACCGCTTTGGTCTGAACGGATATTGGAAGAATGGGCGCGCGCAACGATCAAACTAGGGGCAGGTGCGGAAACAATTGCTCGTGGTGAAATTGCTGTCCTGAAGGCTCAGTTTCCAAATGCAAGCGTGTCTATCGCAAAGGGCGTAGAGGCGCGGCTTTATTTACCTGATCCGAATGACATTCACGTGCTGGCGGCTGCGGTTTCCGGCCATGCGGATGCGATCGTCACTCTTAACCGCAAAGATTTTCCCGCGCATATTTTGGCTGAGGAAGATGTGAAGCGATTGGACCCTGATCATTTCCTGCTCGATCTGTTTCAACGCGACCCCGACGCGATGCAGGATCTTGCCGAGCGTATCCGGCTCGAAGCAAGTCGTTTGTCGGGTGAAGATCAAGACATGCGCAAGCTCTTTAAAAAGGCAAGGCTGCCGCGATTTGCCAAGGCAGTATCTTTTTAAAATTAAAGGCTTAGGTCAGGATTTTCATGCCCTTTGTCAGCCCCTCAAGCGTCATGGGGACCATACGATCTTCAAAAATATCGCGGATCATTTGCGTGGATTGCGTGTAGCGCCATTGTGCTTCTGGTACAGGATTAATCCAAAGGTGGCTTGGCCATTGCTGACACGCACGGCGCAGCCAGACCTCGCCAGTTTCCTCGTTCCAATGCTCATTTGCCCCGCCACGATAGGCAATCTCATAAGGTGACATCGCGGCATCGCCGACAAAAATGCACTTATAGTCGCTGCCAAATCGGCGGAGCACCTCCCATGTGGGCGTTTGCTGATTCCAGCGGCGGGCATTGTCTTTCCAAACACCTTCATAAAGGCAGTTATGGAAATAGTAATGTTCGAGATGCTTGAATTCGCTGCGTGCGGCGCTGAACAATTCTTCGACGAGCTGAATATGGGCATCCATGCTGCCGCCAACATCTAGAAATAAAACGACTTTTACCGCGTTGTGCCGCTCGGGGCGGGTCTTGATATCAAGGAAGCCATTGTGCGCGGTTGCGCGGATTGTAGCGCCGAGATCAAGCTCTCCGTCCGCACCGGAACGCGCCCAGTTTCGCAACCGTTTCAGCGCGATTTTGATGTTTCGCGTTCCAAGTGCGACCGTGTCGTCAAAGTCTTTAAATTCTCTTTTATCCCAAACCTTTACGGCGCGTTGATGGCGGCTCTTGTCTTGTCCGATCCTCACGCCCTCGGGGTTATAGCCATGGGCGCCAAACGGCGATGTGCCGCCGGTGCCGATCCATTTGCTGCCGCCTTGATGGCGCTCTTTTTGCTCGGCAAGTCGCTCTTTCAGCGTTTCCATCAATTTCTCAAACCCGCCAGCGGATTCGATTTGGGCTTTTTCTTCTTCGCTTAGGTGCTTTTCGGCAAGTTTGGTAAGCCAGTCGGCGGGGATATCAACGGCATTTAGCACATCATCGACCGATATTTCGGCCAAGCCGCTAAAGCTTGCAGAGAAGGCGCGGTCGAACCGGTCGATATGGCGCTCGTCCTTCACCATGGCCGCGCGGGAAAAGTAATAGAATTCGTCGATGTCGTATGTGGCGATTCCTGCCTGTAACCCACGGAGAAACATCAAAAATTCCCGTAGAGTCACGGGGACATTTTCCGATCTTAGGGTTTCAAAGAAGCGCAGAAACATCCTTAGGCCATGCGGGTCACGAGGATTGTGAGGAACATGCCGACAACGGCGAAAATGAGTGCGAAAACAACCATGTACTGCGCGTAATCAAGGGGTTTCCCATCGCGACGGCGTGCGAGCAATGCGCCAACTAAAGCACCGGCAAGCAAAGCGAATAGTGTGTTCATGTGGATCTCCAGTTCGGCCCAAGGCCAGGTCTTGCGGCGCAATTAGATCCGCGGAGGGCGGTTTAGTTGCGCGATTTCTTTCTGGCGGCGTTTGATCACCGCGTCGTCGCCAAAGCCATACCGCGCCCAACCATAGCTGTCGAGCCGTGTTGCGCGCGCTTCGGAGGCGCGGCCAATTGCGTCGAGCGCTTCGGCCTTGAGTAAGAGCAGCGTTGCGAGCAGGGCGGCATTTTCTTCGGCGCGAACGGCAGGAAGATAGGAATTCACTATGGAGAGGGCGAAGTCAGGATTGCCGTCGGTCAGGGCGAAGGCCGCCAGTTGCATGCCCACATGAGCCTGTTGAATTTCCGCGTTGCCGAGGTTTTTGTACATGAGTTGCGATGAGACGAAGGCCTGAAGCGCTTCCTCGGCGTCCGAGGCGATGATCATCCGGCCGTAGGCATAGAGCGAGAATGCGCGGCGGGAATCAGTCCAGCCGTTGTTTTGTGCGATTTGCAAAGCCTTCGACGCGCCGGCGAGCCGATTCTGGCGGGGCCGATTGGCCGACATGGCTGTTTCTATTGCTTTCTTCCAACTGTCTGGCGTTGTTTGGGCCGTCAGCGGCGTAACGGAGCCGCCAGCTGGATTTATGCGTTTGAGTAATGCAGGGAGGCGGGCTTCAACGTCGCCACGGGTCATGCCGGAAGCCAGTTCAGGCGAGTAGTAAGCGCGCAGAACCAACATATCGAAGCCGGTTAGAATTGTGTGGAAATTATCGTCGTTGAACACCGAGTCTGACAAACGATAGAGATCGTTTAGTGGCCCGATAGCTTGGGCGAGTTCCTCGTGGAGGCAATCGCGAAATTCCTGTGGGCTTACGTCGGAGGGGATAAAGATCGCAGCTTTTGTGCGGGTTTCCAGCGTGGCCCAATCGGTAATATTGCTGCGGCGATTGCGGCGGTATTCTTCCCAACTCGAGACGCGTGGAACAACGAAACATGCAGCGTCGGGCAGGTGTCGTTGCAGATCTTTGCGAGGAAGGGTTTCGATGCTGACGGCAGCGGGAGCGCTGGCGTCAACTTGACGAATATCTATTTGAGCTTCGGTCCGTAACCGTTTGATAAGACGGGATAGTTCTTGTCGGCCCGCGGGAGGCGTTGCCCCGTTCAGGCGCACGGTTATCGGCGTGTCGAAACGTGTCATGACGGGCAGTTCACGGCCCGTTTCCAGCGAGAACGTGAGGTCGAGGAAGTCACGAGCTGTTTCGCTGTTGGAGCGGTTAAGCTGTGTTTTAACGGGGCCGCTGAACGTCTTCATCGCCGTGTAGTCGGCTTCTGTCTTTTCGGTTGAATTTTGGCGGCTGGTATCGCCGGATTGCTCCGGGACGGCACACCCTGCGAGCAGGAGGAGAACGGCGATGTTTCGAAGCATCCTAGGGTCTCTGATACTTTATAAACGGTGTCAATTTCCCAACTCTATCATAAAGCTGCCGCGCGGGGAGATTATCTTCTTGTGTAAGCCAATAAACTGACGGGGCGCCCGCCTTGTCGGCTTCTGCGTAGACCGCCTCAATAAGAGCGCGTCCAATTCCGTGACCACGCACATCAGGCTCGGCCCAGAGGTCTTGGAGGTAGCACGTGTTTTCAATTTTCCAGCCGTGGCGGTGAAAAAGATAGTGCGTGAGGCCAACGGGTTTGTCGTTAAGAACCGCAAGCAAGCCATTGAAATCATGCGGATTGTCGCTCAGAAGGCGAGAGAAGGTGCTGTCAAATACCTCAGTGGGAAGTTCGGTATGATAAAACGCGAGATACCCTGTCCAGAGTTTTGCCCACTCTGGCTTGTCTTCAGCGCAAATAGGGCGGATTTCGAGAGCCATAGGTATCCTTTCCAGTGAACCCGAGTGTGTTATCTCTGCCCACGGGCAAGGAATGCGAGCCGCTCAAACAAGGCGACATCCTGCTCGTTCTTGAGCAATGCGCCATGGAGTTTCGGCAGGGCATCTTTGCTGTCTTTGGCCAAGTCTTCGGGGCTGAGATCATCCGCCAGAAGCAGTTTGAGCCAATCAAGGACCTCGGAAGTCGATGGTTTTTTCTTTAAACCCTGCGTATCTCGGATCTCGTAGAACTGGGTTAGCGCCGTGGTGAGTAGGCGGTCTTTGATATCCGGAAAATGCGTTTTGACAATCGCGCGTAGGGTCTCCATTTCGGGAAAGCGGATGTAATGGAAAAAGCAGCGCCGCAAAAACGCGTCCGGCAACTCTTTTTCATTGTTTGACGTGATAATCACCACAGGGCGATGCGTTGCACGGATGGTTTCGCCGGTTTCATAGACGTTGAATTCCATCTTATCGAGTTCTTGAAGCAGGTCGTTTGGAAACTCGATGTCGGCTTTGTCAATCTCGTCAATCAGGAGGAGGGCGCGTTTGGGGGCCTCAAATGCCTGCCACAGTTTGCCCTTCTTGATGTAGTTGCACACATCATTGACCCGTTCATCGCCCAACTGGCTATCGCGCAGGCGGGAAACGGCATCATATTCATAAAGACCTTGCTGCGCTTTGGTGGTGGATTTGATGTGCCACTCCAGCAGAGGCATATCCAGTGCACGCGCAACTTGATGGGCAAGCTCGGTTTTTCCGGTGCCCGGTTCGCCCTTAACAAGCAGCGGGCGCTCCAGTGTGATGGCCGCATTTACGCCAACGGTCAGGTCTTCTGTCGCCACATAGGCGTCTGTTCCGGTAAATTTCATTGAGATTTTCATAGCCTATGTGGTTTTCCTTCCTCACCTTTACCAATTGCCACATTTTGACTCAACTGCGGCTTTTAACCTCGTGACAATCTCTCTGGTTTGGAATAGACCACCCCCAGAATGAGGAGCCCGATGACCGACTCAGCAAGAGACAGTTCAGACGGCCTGCATGAGGGAGCAGGTATGAAAGCACAAGTTTTCTTGCCAGAAGACTATCGTCCCGCTGAGGACGAAGAGTTTATGAATGAACGCCAAGTCGAGTATTTCCGTCGCAAATTGCTAAATTGGAAAAACGAGCTGGTGGCTGGCAGCAAAGACACCATCGAAGGATTGCAAGACGGCACGCGGAATATTCCCGACGTGGCGGATCGCGCCTCCGAAGAAACTGATCGTGCGCTTGAATTGCGTACCCGTGATCGCCAGCGCAAGCTGGTTGCCAAGATCGACGCCGCGCTACGCCGTATCGACGAGGGGGAATACGGATATTGCGAAGATACGGGCGAGCCGATTTCGCTTAAACGTCTGGATGCACGGCCTATCGCGACATTGTCACTTGAGGCGCAAGAGCGCCACGAGCGCCGCGAAAAAGTCCACCGTGACGACTAGACGCGACGATTAATCGCGACACAGATCAAAACGAAGTAAACGCCGGGGCTTTCACGCTGCGGCGTTTTTTCGTAAGGGCAGTTCATTATGTTGATTGGGCAAAAAATACATATTCTTGGGGCGGGGATCGGCGGGCTTTCTGCGGCACTCGCGTTGGCGCTGCGCGGTGCGCAGGTCACTGTGTTTGAACAGGCCGAAGTTGTTAAGGAAGTTGGCGCCGGAATTCAGGTTTCGCCCAACGGTTACGCCGTATTGAAAGCGCTTGGCGTTGCCGAAGCTGTTGAGGCGCGCAGCCCGCGTGCCCGCTCTATGCGGCTCATAGATGGTGAGGCTGGCGGAACGGTGTTCCGTATGGGCCTTGAGCCACAAGACGGAGAACGCCCATATCTATTTGTGCATCGTGCTGATTTGATTGAGGTTCTGGCCGAAGCGGCGCGCGCAGCAGGTGTACAGATCAAACTGCTCCATCACATTGAAAACGTGTCCTTTCAAGATGGTCAGCCCGTTGTTCGCACGGCTCAAGGTGCGGAGGCCCATCCGGAAATTCTGATCGGGGCCGACGGGCTTCATTCCAAGGTTCGTGCTGCTCTCAATGGCGAAGCGAAGCCGTTTTTTACGCGGCAGGTGGCGTGGCGGGCAATTGTTCCGACGCAAGACGCGGATCCAGTTGCCAAGGTTTACATGGGCGACCGCCGCCACCTCGTGACCTATCCGTTGCGTGATCGAAACCAGCTTAACCTCGTTGCCGTCCAAGAAACCGCGAATTGGGCCGATGAGGGGTGGTCCCACGAGGATGACCCAGACAACCTACGCGCGGCCTTCTCTGGTTTTACGCCAGATGTGCGCGCGCTGTTGAATCGGGTGCAATCCGTCTATCGGTGGGGGCTGTTCCGCCATCCAGTTGCCGCCACATGGACACGCGGGCAGGTCGCCATTCTAGGTGATGCCGCGCATCCGACGCTGCCGTTTATGGCGCAGGGCGCGAATATGGCGCTTGAGGATGCTTGGGTTTTGGCGGCGTCATTGGCGATGGGCGATACAGTCGCCCACGGGTTTGCGCACTATCAGGCGCAGCGCGTTCCGCGCGTCACCCGTGTGATCGAAGCGGCCAATAAGAACGCCCGAAATTATCACCTGCCGTCTGGGCCTGTACGATTTCTTGCGCATTCGGCACTGCGGCTTGGGACGGCCGTTGCCCCCCATATGGCGGCCAAACAATTTGACTGGATTTACGCACACGACGTGACCAAAACCGTCTAGACGGGTCGGTCTTCCTGCGGGTTAAGCGGCGAGCTCTACCCAGACAGGTGTGTGATCCGAAGGTTTTTCACGTCCACGGACTTCGCTGTCGATCTTGCATTCAAGCAAGAGATCGGCGCACTGCGGTGTGAGAAGGAAATGGTCGATGCGAATGCCGTCGTTTCTATTCCATGCGCCAGCTTGATAATCCCAAAAGCTATAGTTTTCAGGGGCTTGGTTGCGGGCGCGGAACGCCTCGGTAAAGCCGAGGTTAAGAATTTTGCGCCATGCTTCGTGGCTTTCAGGGCGATAGAGCGCGTCCCCTTCCCAAGCAGTGGGGCGGGCGGCGTCTTCGGGTTGGGGGATGATGTTGTAATCCCCCGCCATCAATGCGGGCATTTCATCCTCCAGAAGCTGTTTCGCACGTGTGTGAAGCCGCTCCATCCATGCCAATTTATATGCATATTTGCCGCCCTCAATCGGCGCGCCTTCTTGGTCGAGTTCAACCGGATTGCCGTTGGGCAGGTAGAGCCCGCAAACGCGCACGGCCTGCTCGCCCACGACGGTTGCTTCGATCCAGCGGGCCTGTTCGTCGCTGTCATCGCCGGGAAGTCCGCGGCTTACATCTTCGAGCGGCAGTTTCGAGAGGATTGCCACGCCATTAAAGCTTTTTTGGCCGTGGGTTTCGACGTTGTAGCCCATATCCTCGAATATCTCGCGAGGGAAATTTTCGTCGATGGATTTGATCTCTTGAAGCAAAACCACGTCGGGCTCTGCCTCCTTGAGCCAATCCGGAAGCGCATTGATACGGGCCTTGATGCCGTTAATGTTGAAGGTCGCGATTTTCATAGAATTGCCCGTTTCTGCTCTTTTGGGGTGCGCTACATCGAGAAGCTGGTGCCACAGCCGCAAGACGAGGTGGCGTTCGGGTTCTCGATCGTAAAGCGGGCGCCGATCAACTCCTCGGTAAAGTCGATCACAGCATTTGCCAGAAACGGCAGGGAGACGCTGTCTACGACGACTTTTTCGCCGTTGCCTTCAAGCACAAGGTCTTCGTCGGCAGGGTCATCCAGCTCGATCTCGTATTGGAAGCCCGAACATCCGCCGCCCTCAACGGCAACGCGCAACGCTTTTCCTTGCGCGGCGGCTCCGATCTCTGCGAGGCGCTCAAAGGCGCGGGGAGTGACCTTAGGGGGTAGATTCATAACACGTTTCCATTCTGTTACCTGTCACATATAAGGTCCAAAAGGCATAGCGACAACAGGTAGGTAACAAATGCTTGCATCATTTGCCTCCGATCCGGCACGCAGTAAGGGACGACTGTATGCCGAGGAAGAGAGCGCCCATCGTTCGCCGTTCCAACGGGACCGCGACAGGATCATTCACGCGAGTGCGTTTCGGCGGCTCAAGCATAAAACACAGGTGTTTATTGAGCATGAGGGCGATTATTTCCGCACACGGCTCACCCATTCGATCGAGGTTGCCCAAGTTGCGCGGACCCTTGCGGGGACGCTTGGGCTTAATCAGGAACTGACCGAAGCCGTGGCGCTGGCGCATGACCTTGGCCATACGCCTTTTGGACACACAGGCGAGGATGCACTGGCCGCGCTGATGGCGCCCTATGGCGGGTTTGACCACAACGCACAGGCGCTTCGGATCGTCACGAACTTAGAGCGGCATTACGCGGAGTTTGACGGGCTGAACCTCACGTGGGAAAGCCTCGAAGGTATCGCAAAACATAACGGCCCCGTAACGGGTGATCCCGAAACCGGCGAATTGCCCTATGCGCTGGCGGAATATAACGCCCGCCACGACCTTGAGCTTGATACCTACGCCAGTGCGGAGGCGCAGGTTGCTGCGCTGTCTGATGATATTGCGTACAACAGCCATGACCTCCACGATGGCCTGCGCGCAGAGTTGTTCTCAACCGATGAACTGGCCGAGTTGCCGCTTCTGGATGATTGCTTTGCGCGCGTAGATGCAAAGTATCCGGACTTAAACTATTACCGCCGTCGTCACGAAGCCCTGCGCCGGTTCTTTGGCGTTCTGGTTGAGGATGTAATTGCCCAGAGCAACCTTTTGCTGGCCGAAATTAATCCGAAATCGGTTGAGGATATTCGCGCAGCGGGTCAGCCGATGATCCAGTTCTCTGATCCTGTCTGGCGCGACCTTAAAGTGATCCGCAAGTTCCTTTTTGTGCGCATGTATCGCGCGCCTTCGGTCGTTCGGATGCGAGAGAAGGTGACGCGCATGATTGATGAGCTGTTTCCGCTCTTCATGGCGCAACCGGATTTGTTGCCCAAGCAATGGCGCAAGGAAATCGCCGAAGCCAAGGATGAGACGACTCTCGCGCGGATCGTGGCCGATTATATTTCAGGGATGACAGACCGTTTTGCCATTCAGGAACACCAACGCCTGATTGGTGGTGTGAAGCCCGATAATATCGTGACCGGACGGGTAAAGTTGAAGGATTAAGCCGCGCGCATGTGGTTGAATGTTTCGCTAATCCTGCTAAACCGCGCGGATAAACAATAGGACGCCGTAAGATGAACCTTTTTGCCGATATTCGCGAGCTTGTAATCGACAGCCTTGATCAGCTGACAGCCGAGGGGCTTCTGCCTGCTGGTCTTGAGATGAAGAACGTCGCGGTCGAGCCGCCGCGTGATGCGGCCCATGGCGATATGGCAACCAATGCGGCAATGGTTCTGGCGAAGCCCGCCAAGATGAAACCGCGCGACATTGCAGAGGCGCTGGCCGCCAAGCTTGCCGAGGATCATCGCATCACAGTGGCCGAAGTAGCCGGACCGGGATTCCTTAACTTGCGGCTCGCAGATGGTGTTTGGCAGGGCGTGATTGGTACGGCTCTCACGGACGAAAGCTATGGCCGCTCGAACATGGGGCAGGGCCGCAAAGTTAACGTTGAGTATGTCTCCGCAAACCCAACTGGCCCACTTCACGTCGGGCACACACGCGGCGCTGTTTTTGGTGATGCGCTGGCAAGCCTTCTGGACTACGCCGGCTATGACGTGACGCGCGAATACTACATCAATGATGGCGGCGCGCAGGTCGATGTTTTGGCGCGCTCTGTGTACCTGCGTTATCTTGAAGCTCTTGGACAGGAAGTCGCGTTTGAAGACGGCACCTATCCGGGCGATTACCTTATTCCCGTGGGCAAGGCGCTGGCCGAGGCCTATGGCGACAAGCTCGTCGGCGTTCGTGAGGAAGAATGGCTTCCTGAAATCCGCGACTATGCCACCGACGCGATGATGCATTTGATCCGCAGCGACCTTGCGATGCTCGGCGTTGAAATGGATGTGTTCTATAGCGAAAAGTCGCTTTACGGCACAGGGCAGATCGAAGGCGCAATTGCTGCGTTGGAAGCGCAAGGCCTGATCTATGAGGGCGTGCTTGAGCCGCCAAAAGGCAAAATGCCGGAAGATTGGGAGCCGCGTGAGCAAACCTTGTTCCGCTCAACGGCCCATGGCGATGATGTGGACCGTCCCATCAAGAAATCCGACGGAAGCTGGACCTATTTCGCCCCTGATATCGCTTATCACTACACTAAAATCGAGCGCGGTTTTGATGTGTTGATCGACATTTTGGGCGCGGATCATGGCGGCTATGTCAAACGGATGAAGGCAGCCGTTTCGGCGCTTTCCGCTGGCGAAGTGCCGCTTGATATCAAGCTTACCCAGCTTGTCCGTCTGTTCAAAAATGGCGAGCCGTTCAAAATGTCAAAGCGTGCGGGTACGTTTATCATGCTGCGCGATGTGGTGGAGCAAGTTGGCCCTGACGTAACCCGCTTCGTCATGCTGACCCGCAAGAACGATGCGCCGCTTGATTTTGATTTCGATAAAGTTCTGGAGCAAAGCAAAGACAACCCTGTCTTCTATGTGAACTATGCGGTTGCACGGGTGAATTCGGTGCTGCGCAAGGCCAAAGAGGCGGGCATCGACGTTGATGACGCGACACTTGCAGCGGCGGACTTGTCTGGCATTACGCATGAGTCCGAATTGAAGGTTGCTAAATCGCTGGCCGAATGGCCGCGTCTGGTCGAAATTGCAGCGCGCACAAACGAGCCGCACCGGATTGCGTTCTTCCTTTATGATCTTGCCTCGGATTTCCACGCGCTTTGGAACCGTGGCAACGACGAGGTTGGCTTGCGGTTCATCCAAGAGGGCGATGTGGCCACGTCACAATCGAAAATCGCGCTCGCAAAGGCCGTTTCAGTTGTTATTTCCTCAGGTCTTGGTATTCTTGGCGTGACACCGGTTGAGGAAATGCGCTGACACCAGCTTGGGAGACACCCACGCAATAATGATCAGCCCCCACCGGCGTTGTGGCAGAGGCCGGACAGCACACTGTACCGGCAAGAAAGGCAGCAACGACTGCCTGTAATGACGGTGAGGCAGGATATGAGCGGTTTTGATCGCGACCAAGGGCGTACGCAAGACTCCATTCAAAGACACGATGGGCATCCCACATCTGAGCAGGGTCACTTCCAGCCGCGCGCAGATGCGCCGCCGGCGGGGTACCCTCATTTGGGCGCTGCTCCAACAGAGCCGCCATTGCACGCCCCACATTCCTATGCCCATGCGCAGCAGGCAACCGAGCCACAAGCCCCCCAACACGCTGCGCACGGCCAGCCAACGCGCGTCGATCGTCCGCAGACCGAGGCGTTTTACCAGCCCGAGCCTGACTACAACCAACCGAACACCGGCCAGCATGGCGGGTCTGTGCCGCCACCTGATGGGCAAGGCAGCGAGGAAGGCGCGACCTTCATGCATGTGCTTGGTGCTGTCACATCGCTGGCGCTTGTCGTTGGGCTTGGTGTGTGGGGCTATCAGCTTGCGGTACGGGATGTTTCCGGATTGCCAATCGTGCGCGCTCTTGAAGGGCCATCACGTGTTCAGCCCGATGATCCAGGAGGGCAACTGGCCTCAAATCAGGGGCTATCCGTAAATGCAGTTCAGGCCGAGGGTGAGGCAGAGCCAGCGGCGGAACGTCTTCAACTTGCGCCGAAAACTGTGGATGTTTTGCCAAGCGACCCCGTTGTCGCCACCGCACCTGCAATCGTCCCCGTGCCGAAACCTTCACCACTAAAGCAAGATCCTGCAACGCTCGCAGCGCCAGCTCCGGAACTTGCGGCTCCAAAGCCGATTGCCGTGGCCGCGGCACCGGATGATCTGCCGATTGTTGGGGAAGCGATTGCAGAAGAGGCCGTTCCCGAAGCGGATGACGTGCATGAAGACAGGCTACCGGCAAGTGTTCCAGGTCTTGCCAAGTCCGCGCGTCCAGCGGTTCGGCCAGCGAATTTCGCTTCAGTTGTAAGCGCTCAGAAAGATCAAGCCAGCGCGGTTGAAGCGGCGCTTGCCGAGGCCGTCAACGCGCCAGAAGGTGTTGTGGTGCCGCAAGCCGGAGACCTTGTGCGCGATATTGAACCAGACAAAATTCCCGTCGGCACAAACCTCGTTCAGCTTGGGGCCTTTGCCTCAATTGATATCGCTCGTGCAGAATGGGCGCGGCTGTCGTTGAAGCACGAAGGGTTTATGGCCGGAAAGGATCGCGTCATTCAGTCTGCAAGCAGCGGTGGCCGAACCTTCTATCGCCTGCGCGCGCATGGCTTTGCCGATATAAGCGACGCGCGGCGTTTCTGTGTTGCGCTTAAGGCTGAAAATTCCGAATGTGTGCCACTGGTAACGCGATGATCGCAAGATAAGCAAAGAGGAGCCGCCCCCGCAGATGGACAATCTATTCGCCTCCGAAGAACAGGCCAGCACTCAATCCGTTGCCGAACGGATGGCGGCCGAGGCGCTGATTGTTGATGTTCGCGGATACGAAGGGCCGCTTGACCTTCTCCTGACCCTGAGCCGTACGCAGAAGGTTGATCTGCGGGTGATTTCCGTCACGGAGCTTGCGGAGCAATACCTGCGGTTCATCGATCATGCCAAGTCCCTGCGGATTGAGCTTGCGGCGGATTACCTTGTGATGGCGGCGTGGTTGGCCTTTTTGAAATCACGTCTGCTTTTGCCGCCAGAGCCAGGCGAAGAGGGGCCGACCGGCGAAGAATTGGCCGCGCACCTCGCGTTTCAACTTGAGCGCCTGCAGGCCATGCGAGATTGCGCTGCAAAGCTCATGGGACGAGATCAACTGGGCCGAGATTTCTTTGCCCGCGGGGTTCCGGAAACTGTGGAGCGCGTTCGTAAGGTTACATATTCCGCCACGCTGCTGGATTTGATGCAGGGGTACGCCCGTATCCGTACCAAAGATGAGTTCCGCCCCTTTGTAATGGACCGTGACGCCATCCTGACAATGGAGCAGGCGCTTGATCGGATGCGTGGGCTGATCGGCTATGCAGGGGATTGGACGGGGCTGGAAACCTACCTTCCTGAAGGCTGGGGCGAAGACCCGAAACGCCGCCGCAGTGCAACAGCCGCGACGTTTGCTGCCTCGCTTGAAATGGCTAAGGCGGGGCAAATCGAAATCCGACAGGGTGAAACATTCTCTCCAATTCAAATTCGCAAGAAAGCTGACAAAGATGGCTGATCCGCACGACATGGCCACCGAAACCTCCGCAGCAGAGAGCGTTGCCGCAGAAATGCCCGCGCCAGATGAAAACCAAAGTCTTTTCGAAGCGCCACCCATGGGGGAGCAAGAACGCATGGTGGAAGCCATCCTGTTTGCCTCGACAGAGCCCGTTTCAATCAAAGAGCTTGAAGACCGGATGCCGCACGGATGCGATGCCTCCGAAGCCCTCACATATTTGCGCAAGCGCTATGAGGGGCGCGGCGTTCGGGTCGTGCGCGTTGGCGATTGTTATGCGATGCGCACCGCGCCAGACCTTGGCTATTTGATGCAGAAGGAGACGGTTGAAACGCGCAAACTCTCGCGTGCTGCGATCGAAACATTGGCGATCATTGCCTATCATCAGCCTGCGACCCGCGCAGAAATCGAAGAAATTCGCGGCGTCTCAGTGTCGCGCGGCACGGTTGATCAACTGCTTGAGATGGAGTGGATACGCTTTGGTCGGCGGCGGATGTCACCCGGTCGGCCCGTAACATTCGTTGTGACGCAGCAGTTCCTTGATCATTTCGGTCTTGAGAACGCGCGCGATCTGCCGGGTCTCAAAGAACTGCGTGCCGCCGGATTGCTTGAAAACCGTCCGCCACCCGGAACCATCCCCGGACTTCCCGAGAATGACGAGGAAGAGGATGACTCCGTCAACCAAAGCGAAATGTTTGAAGATTAACCCTCGGGTTGTTACTCTGATTTACCGTTAGGAGAAGCCATGAACGCCAGTCAATTGCTGAATATGATTATCCGCATCATTGTGCGCCGCATGATCAATGGCGGGATCAACAAGGGTATCGATCTTGCTGCGCGTGGACGGCAAAACCCTGACCAGCCGCTGACGCCAGAGGAAAAGGCCAAGCAGAATGCACGCGCCAAGGATATGCGCCAGAAGTCGCGCCTGTTTCGGCGTATGGGTCGGTTTTAGGCTGCGGGGTCGCCGCCCCGCAGAATGCGAACCTGTTGCCAACGCGCGTTAAGTACGACCGAGATCCCCACCAGAGTTGCCAAAAGCGAAATCGCACCGCCAGCAGACAACCCGTAGCTTTCGAAAAACGGGCGATAGAGTAGGGTGCCGAGAAACACGCTCAAGTACATCGTCGCAGAGTTCAGCCCCATGATTGCGCCCCGTTGGTTCGGGTCGAGCCGCGTAAGCCAGCCGATGGTGAGGTTTAGGCAAAGATGTTGCAATGCGCCCCAAATCGGCATGATCGCCAGAAGGAAGGTGTAACTATGGGCGAACTCGTAAAACAGCACGTAAACACCGGCCAGAACACCGAACAAAACTGCCAAGCTGCGCAAAACAGGTAGGCGGTCGAGCATACCGTCAAACATCATCGCGCCAGCGAAACCTGCGCCATAAAACAGCGTAAGGATACCAACATCACGCACGTTTAGGCCAATATTTTCAACAACATGGCTGCCGACGAAGTTGTAGACACCATAAAAGCCCATGCCCAAGGCGCCCACAGACAGAAGCGCAGCGCCGATCCCCTCGACGCGCAGAGCCGTAAGTGGCGAGGTGACTTGGGTGGCGCGCGGAACTTGGGGCCAATCGGTGCGGAGGATAAACGCTAGCATGGTGAAAACTCCAAAGCTCAACCCGCCATAGACAAAACGCCACCCCGCAAGATCTGCGACATAAGCCGAGAGCGTGACGCCACCGACCATAGACAACGTCCAGCCCGTGAGAACCTTTCCGATCACGCGCGCTTCTTGCCCGACAGGCGCGATCTGTGCGGCGAGAATATAGAGCGCGGGAATGGCCACGCCAGCGCCAAGTCCGGCGATGCTTTGGGCGATGGAGAGTACCATCACATCCTTGGCCATCGCAGAACCAAGAAAGGCAACTGCAAGTAGTGCCAAGGCGAGTTTCAGCGCCCGATCTGCGCCAAAGCGATCCGCCAACGGCGCAAGGAACAGCGCGGAAAGTGCCACGCCAAGCCCGTAAAACGCCGCGCATGACATAACCTCTGACGGGGTCACGCCGCCGAGGTCTTGCGCCACGCGTGCTGCAATCGGTGAAAGCACCAGAGAATTTGACCCAACAACACCAACTGTTGCGGTCAACAATAGGACCGGTTTCTGCATCGGATTAGCCTTTGAAAAATATTCAGTAAAACCTTACATTGATCGAATAAAATAAATCTATGGGGATTCGTAATGGCTGCTGAAAATACAGATGGTATTCGGAAGAATGCCAAGACTGGGGCGCAGGTTGATGCGATGGACAGAAAAATATTAGGCGCATTGGCGCGTGATGCATCCCAAAGCTTTGCTTCGCTTGGTGCGTTGGTCGGTTTGTCGGCGCCCGCTGTGCATGAGCGCGTTAAGCGGTTGCGCGCGGCCGGTATCATCAAACGGACCATGGCGGTTGTTGATGGTAAGGCTCTGGGAAAACCGCTTTTGGCCTTTGTTCACGTGGATACGATCGGTTGGGGCAAGACGCCTGCAATGATGGAGTTTGCGGAATTGCCCGAAGTCGAGGAGGTTCATTCCTCAACCGGCGATACCTGCATCATCATGAAAGTGCGCGTTGCGAGCTCCGAGGCGCTAGAGGGGTTGCTCAAGCGGCTCTATGAAACACAAGGTGTTCGGGCGACGCGTACGTTTGTGGCGCTCTCGACCCATACTGAAAAGGGCGTGCGGCCTGAAATCACATCTTGGCTTGAGGACGAGGACTGGCCCACGGAGTGAAGCGTATCTATTTGAAATGTTTCGACAGTTTTAGACCTTGGCCTTGGTAGTTCGAGGCAATTCCAAGGCCATAAAGCTGGTCTGGAACCTCTGACATCTTCTCATAGACGAGGCGGCCAACAACTTGTCCATGCTCCAGCACGAATGGAGCCTCGTGGCACCGCACTTCAAGCACACCACGGCTTCCGGCGCCACCAGCCGGATCATGGCCAAAGCCAGGGTCAAAGAAACCTGCGTAATGCACGCGGAACTCGCCAACCATCGCAAGATAGGGGGCCATTTCAGCGGCGCAATCTGGCGGGATATGTACGGCTTCGCGGCTCACCAGAATATAGAACGCTCCCGGATCAAGGATGATGCGCTGTTCTGTGGTATAGATCGGTTCCCAATATTCAGCAGGATCGTAATGACCGATCAGATCAAGGTCGATCACGCCGGTGTGCGGTTTGGCGCGGTAGCCGACGAGACCATTTTCACCGGCAGAAAGATCTACGGAAAAGCCAAGACCATCAGAGATTACGGCCTTTCCAGAAACGAGCGGTGTTTTGGCATGAAGCGCGGCGAGGGCGTCATCCTCGATAACGGCCTGTCCTGCACGAAACCGAATTTGGTTCAGTCGCATTCCGGGGCGAACAAGGACCGAAAAACTACGTGGGCAAATCTCGGCAAACAGCGGCCCATTGTATCCAGCGGGGATGCGGTCAAACTCGGTGCCGCCATCGGTTATGGTGCGGGTAAGCAGATCAAGCCGTCCGGTTGAGGATTTCGCGTTGGCAACGGCCTGAATGCCTTCGGGCAGGGCAAGGGATTCCATCAGTGGAACCACATAAACGCAGCCCTTTTCCAAAACGGCGCCCTCTGTGAGGTCAACGCGGTGCATCTCGAATTCTTTGAGGCGGTCAGTGACGTTCGCGCCATGGCCCGCGAGGAAAGATGCCCGCACACGATAGGCTACCGTGCCAAGGCGTAGGTCAAGCGAAGCAGGCTGAATCTGTTCTGGAATAACGGCGGGCTCGGCGGTTATTTCACCGCGTTCGATCATGGTTGCGAGGGCTTGGCTTGGTAATACGCCGGTTGCAGTCATGGTCTTTCCTCTGGCCGTTGGCGGCGCGCTTTCTGTGTGAAACGCGCGGTCTTGATACGAAAACGTCCGCAGCCCCGAAAGCTACGGACGTTTTTCATTTTGGTCGGGCTAGCAGGACTTGAACCTGCGACCTTCCGTCCCCCAGACGGACGCGCTACCAGGCTGCGCCATAGCCCGACTTCTGTGTCTTCATACTGCTTTTCGTGGCAGGAGCAAGCAAGAAAACGCATCTCGGTGTCAATTACCCGCCGAAGGGTTTGATACGCCGCCGCTTGCATTTTGAAGCGCTCGCAGACGTGTCAGGATTTCCTGAAACTGGGCGGTTTCTTCTGGCGAACGCTCTGCCTTGTTTGCCGCAAGCGCGGCGCGAATACCGGTCCGGTCAAAGCCGCTGGCGTCGTCCTCTGGGTCGTCAGCGATCTCTGGCATGACGAAGGTTGCGGCTGGTTCCTCTGGTGTTTCCTCAGTTGCGCTCTCACCTTGCGGCTCGGCATGGCTGAAGGACGGGAAGGAAGCGGCGTGCTCTTGTTCCGTCTCCGAACTCTCCTCGACAGTTTCCTCTTCGCTTCGTACGGACATTGCAGAGAAATCGAGCGATGCTTGAACTATTTCTTCTGAATCAGCAGCTTGCGGAGTTGCGTCACCGCTCACGCGATCAACGGCACTCTTGATTTTCTCTTCAAGCGTTAGTGGCTCATCTTCGGCTGTTTCTGGCGCTTCTTCGGCTGGCTCCACTACATTCTCCGACGGATCGTTCACCTCGGAGCGGGTAAAGAATGCGGGCTCTTCAGGTACATCCTCGGGCGCAGGTAGATCGAGATCGGACAGCGAGAAGCCTTGGTGTGGGTCCGTCGGCGCGGGCACCTCAGTGGGGGCATCGGAAGCTTCTTCTGCTGTGTCGCTTTCGGCAAAGGCAGAGATTTCCTCGGCAACGATATCTTCGAGCGTGTCGTCAACGATGGATTGGATCGTGTCCTGTACACTTGGCGCTGTGTCGGCAACCTCCGGTTCTTCTGCAGCTTGCGCGGTGTCTTTCAGGAAGGGCAAAGCGTCTGGTTCTATCGCGGGATCGTCGGCCTGATCAGTATTGGCCGATGGCGCGGGGTGATGAGGCGACAGATCGGAAGGCGGAGGGAATGAAACGACTTCGCCAGCGTCGACTTCGGTCTCTTCTTCTTCTGGTTCGCTCGCCTGTGCTGCCTCTTGCTCGGCTTCGGTTGTGTCTAGCGCCTCAGAAGCGTCAGGGGCATTTTCTTCACGCTTTTCAACGGGCTGCGCATCTTCGTGCGCAGAGGCTTCACTCTTTTCAGAGGGTTTTTCTGCATCGCCGTCGTCATCAATCGGTTGTGACAATCCCGCGACGTGTTTGATGCCTTCCTCGCGGAGAAGCTTCTGCACGCCTTTGATGGTCATCCCGTCGTCATGGAGCAATCGTTTGATCCCGCCAAGCAATTCCATATCGGCGGGGCGATAATAGCGCCGTCCGCCAGCGCGCTTGACCGGTTTGACTTGTGTAAACCGACTTTCCCAAAACCGAAGGACATGCGCAGGCGTATCGAGCCAGTCTGCGACTTCAGAGATGGTGCGAAATGCGTCGCGGGATTTGGCCATGCCTTAGATGCGCCTATTTTTGTTTGTTGCCGTTGGCAACGCGGTCTTTCATGAGGTGCGAGGGGCGGAATGTCAGAACACGGCGGGGTTGGATTGGAACCTCTTCACCTGTTTTGGGGTTGCGGCCAATGCGGGCCGCTTTGTCGCGGATACCGAATGTGCCGAAAGATGAAATCTTGACGGATTCACCGCCAGCAAGGGAATCAGAGATGTGATCCAGAACGCTTTCAACAAGTTGCGCGCTTTCGTTTCGGCTGAGGCCAACTTCCCGAAACACTGCTTCGCTCAGATCCATGCGTGTTAAAGTCTTTTCGCTCATAATGACCCCCTTGATGAAATTATACCGTTAGCCGGCGAGAAAATTTTGCGCTCAGGCGCGCGGATTCTTCCTGAATTCGGTTGAAGGGTAGCATAGGGGGTGCGGAAATTCCGAGTCAATATCAATGGCTTGGAAAGCATCGTAAATGTACGAAATAGCAGGGAAATCGGCGAGAAATGGCCAGAAATCACTTTGGCGGACAAAAACCTTGCCCGATTACCAGCGCAGCAGAACCGATCCCCAAGCCAAACCGCCGCCGATTGCTTCGGTCACCACAACATCGCCTTCTTTGATCTGGCCGCGCGATTTTCCGACAGAAAGCGCCAGTGGGATCGAGGCCGCAGAGGTGTTGCCATGGTCCTGAACGGTCACGACAACGCGGTCCATCGACACGCCCATTTTCTTGGCGGTGCCTGAAATGATGCGGATATTGGCCTGATGCGGCACGATCCAGTCGACATCGTCGCCAGAGAGGCCGACTTTGTCGAGCGAGGTATGAGCGGTTTTCGCGAGCTTTTCGATGGCATGGCGGAAAACTTCTTTGCCTTGCATCCGAAGATAACCGGAATCGCCGGTCGATACGCCGCCATCGACGTGAAGAAGGTCTTTGAAGCGGCCATCGGAGTTGAGATCACAGGCCAGAATGCCGCGATCTGTGTTGTCTCCGGCGCCTTCCTCGGCTTCTAGAATAAGCGCGCCAGCACCATCGCCAAACAGGACGCAGGTTGCGCGGTCATTGAAATCAAGAATGCGGCTGAATGTCTCGGCCCCGATCACCAAAACCCGCTTGGCCTGTCCTGACAGAACGAGCGCATTGGCGTTGGCCAGCGCATAGACAAAGCCCGCGCATACAGCCTGAACGTCAAAGGCAAACCCCTGCGTCATGCCAAGACCGGCTTGCACCATTGTGGCCGCGGACGGGAAGGTGAAGTCAGCGGTGGATGTCGCGAGAACAATCGCGTCAATATCATCGGCTTCAAGGCCAGCGTCTTTGAGTGCGGCGTTCGCGGCTTTGATCGCGAGGTCGGAGGTGTTTTCACCCTCGGCGGCGAAGTGGCGGCGTTCAATGCCGGAGCGCGTACGAATCCATTCGTCTGTTGTATCGACCATGGTTTCGAGTTCGCTGTTGGGGACGACTCGTTCGGGCAAATAGTGCCCAACGCCCTTAACGACGGCGCGTATTGTCATTCTTCGTTCCCACTCGCTAATAGACCCAGTTCAGGGGCATCTTGCGGCGCAGTTGCGGCGGATGCAACCCGTGCCGCGAGTTTCTCGGAAAAACCTGATTGACCGAGCGTAAAGGCAAGTTTGATCGCAGCGGAAACGCCTGTTGCGTCTGCGGCGCCATGTGACTTGATCACAGTGCCGTTTAGGCCAAGAAAAACACCGCCGTTGACGCGGCGCGGGTCAATCCGTTTGCTGAGGCGACGCATAGACGAAAGCGACAGCAGAGCAGCAAGGCGCGAGAGCGGCGAATATTTGAACGCGGCGCGCAAAAGCTCGCTGATGAGACGCGCGGTGCCTTCGCCCGTTTTAAGCGCGATGTTGCCGGTAAAGCCGTCAGTTACAATCACATCAACGCGGGAGGAGGGGATATCGCCCCCTTCAACAAATCCGACATACTCGATGTCGGCAGCTTCGGCATTGTTGGCGATTAGCTCGTTGGCGGCCTTAAGCTCGGCGCGGCCTTTGTGCTCTTCGGTGCCTACGTTCAGCAAACCAATACGCGGGCGTTTGATGGCAAGCCCGTTGCGGGCATAGGAGGCGCCCATCATCGCGTATTGCAAAAGATCGGTTTCATCGGCGCGGATATCGGCGCCAACATCAAGCATGACGTTAAAGCCACCCTTGTTCCGGCTGGGCCAAAGGCACGCGATTGCAGGGCGGTTTACGCCGGGCAACTTGCGCAGGCGGATCATCGACACAGCCATGAGCGCGCCAGTGTTCCCACAGGACACAGCAACAGAGGCCTCGCCATTGCGGACGGCCTCGATCGTGGACCACATAGATGTGTTTTTGCCGTTGCGCAGCACGTTGCTGGGCTTGTCGTCCATCGTGACAACGTCGTCACAATGGCGAATCTCGCAGACATCCTGAAGCTTGCGCTTTCGGATAAGCTTCTCCAGCACCGGTTTGTCGCCATGGACGATAAAGCCGATTTCGGAGTTTTTGGCCGCAGAACGCGCAATACCGGCGACAACGGCCGCCGGTCCCTGATCGCCACCCATGGCGTCAATCGAAATGATGGTGCGCGCGGCCCCCGAGGTCTGCTGATCTGATGAGGTGATCGTCATGCTCAAGGGCGCCGACTAAACGAAAGGCTTAAGCTGCGTCTTCGTCGAAGTCGACTTCACCAGCAACCGCAACAATCTCGCGGTCGTCATAGTGGCCACATGCGCCACAAACGTGGTGTGGGCGCTTTAGCTCACCGCAGTTGCTGCATTCGTTCGGATTCTCTGCAGTCAGGGAATCATGTGATTGACGCATGCCGCGGCGGGATTTTGTAATCTTACTCTTAGGGACAGCCATGTCTCAAACCTTGGTTATTTCGGGGGGTTAAGCCAGCGTGACCGCACCCCAGTGTATCTTGGGTTCACTAGCTACATACGCGAGCAATAAGCCCATGTCCAACCATCTAGCAAACGAGGCCGGGAACATACTGCGATTTTGCCTATGTGCAAGTGTTTTCTTTACTCATTTTTCGCCCGCCACACGAACAGGGCGGAATAGCGCCGGATTGCGCTAGCTCTTGGGGGTGTTTTCCTTGTTTTTCAAAAGATTTGCAAGCCCCGCAAACGGTTTTGCTTCTTCGTCTGTCATTGCAGCTTCACCGGGCTCTGTAAACTGTGTTTCTTCCAGTGCCGCACCCTCTGCGCGCGGATAGGGCGGAAGTGCCAGTGCAAGTGACTCGATCAGGATCGCATCAAGGTCGATTGACTTGCCCAAAGGCTCGCGAGAGTCATCGCCATCAAGCTCGACTTCAATTTCCTCTTCACCGTCGGTTTCAAACTCGAATTCAGAGGTATCTTTGACGAAAACCCGCTCAACGGATTCCTCGACACGCGTCGTCACTGGTGCAAGGCTGATCACACAGGGCTGGGTCACGGTCGCGCCGAGGTGGCCTGTAAGTTGCCAATCGTCGCGGCCCTGCGCTTCGATCTTTCCTTCAAAGCGCAGTTTCTTAAGCCCTAACAACTCCAGTTCCGCGGCAATCGCAGTCAGAACGTCGCTTGGCGGTATGATTTCGAATGGGGTTGCCTTGCGCTGCGCGAGGTCGGCAACGCGCAGCACATTCCCGCTTTGGGCAGTGGTCGCCTTTTTGCCGGTGCCGCTGCTTCCGGTAGGTGACTTGGGTGTTTGAGCCATCTTTCGCGCTTCCATTCTTGAATACACTTCAATCCTTCTATAAGTCGGATAAAAGCCTGAGACAGGTTAAGCAAGAGGTCACGAATGCAAATCCTTCCGCGTGTATCCGAGGGTATCCGGCGCAAAAGCATCGGTTTCGCTGGCGTCGTGTGCCTCGCGGTGGCTGTATCCGCGTGCTCGCCGATCTATCGAAACCACGGCTATGTGCCACCTGCCGAAGACCTCCAGAACGTTGTTGTCGGCGTTGATACGATTGATTCCGTTGAAGAAACACTCGGGTCCCCCTCAGGACGAGGCGTTCTTCAGGATAGCGATATTTTCTATACCGAATCCCGTTGGAAGACCTTCGGAATGCGGCCGCCAAAAGAAATCCATCGCGATGTGGTCGTTGTGCGCTTTGATAGTCGCGGTACAGTTTCCAACGTCGTGCAGTTCGGATTGGAACAGGGGCAGGTTATCTCGTTTAACCGTCGTGTAACCGATTCCAACATTGCTGATGTGACCTTCTTCGGGCAGCTCCTCGGAGCGTTCGGCAACTTTGATGCTGGTCAAGCACTTACCGGTTCCCCATCCCCACAATAGAGAAATTTCAATCGCTTAGATGGCATAGCTGCCTCGGCTGGCACTAATCTTTTGGGTCAAATCGCAGGGCGACTCCGTTTAAGCAATACCGCAGGCCCGTGGGTTCTGGGCCGTCAGGGAATACATGCCCAAGGTGCGCCTTGCACACGTCGCAATGCACTTCGGTGCGGCGCATAAAGAACTTGCGATCCTCTTGGGTGCCAATCGGCGCGTCCGGCATTGGGGCATAGAAACTCGGCCATCCCGTGCCGGATTCGTATTTCTGCGCCTGATCAAAAAGCGGTGTATCACAGCAAATGCAGCGGAAAACCCCGTCAACCTTAGGAAAATTGTCACAACTATGCGCGCGCTCTGTGCCGTGTTTTCGCGTGACTTTATACGCCTCCGGTGAAAGTTGCGCGCGCCAATCGGCATCGCTTTTGATGATTTCCTGTGGGCGGGAGTCGGGCGCTTTGGCCATATGTCAAATTCCTGTCACGTCTTGAGAGTAGGCTTCACACATATCATATGAGAAGCTGACCCCGTTAAAAAAGCGGGCGCAGGAGCGGTTTACGCAATTGTGATATCGAACGGGTGAGGTTGAGGAGAGCGTCAAATGACCATGCTAAAACAGGGCCGCTATCAAGCGCGTTTGGCCAAGACATCGCATGACATTGCTGCCGCCCAAGAGCTGCGTCACCGCGCGTTCTTTCAGGACGAAGCGCAACGCGGCTTGGATCAGGACGAATTCGACGAGAAATGTAGCCATGTGCTCGTGTCGGATTTGAAGACAGGCCGTCTTGTCTGCTGTTTTCGCATGATGGAACTGGCCGATGGGCGTGGCATCACCAACAGCTATGCGGCGCAATATTACGAGCTATCCGCGCTCGCCGATTTTGATGGCCCGATTGTCGAGATGGGGCGCTTTTGCGTTGATCCTTCGGAGAATTCGCCCGATATCCTGCGCGTTGCATGGGGCGCGATGACCGAGTTTGTCGATAGTCGAGGCGTGCAACTTTTGTTTGGTTGTTCCTCGTTTAAAGGCACAGAGGCGGAGGCCTATTATGACGCCTTTGCCATGCTCAAGGAGCGCCATCTGGCGCCGAAACGATGGCTTCCCAAAGTGAAAGCGCCCGATGTGTTCCGTTTTGCCCAACGCCTGCGTCGCAAGCCTGATCCGAAGCGGGCGATGCGTTCCATGCCGCCATTGCTCAAAACATATCTCGCTATGGGCGGATGGGTGAGTGATCATGCGGTGATTGATCCGGTGATGAACACGCTGCATGTGTTCACAGGGCTTGAGATCGGTGCAATTCCACCGGCGCGACGACGTTTCCTTCAGGCGGCCACACGCTAGAATTTCGCTATTCGCGCATTCCCGCGCTTGACCTTCGCCGCGCAGCCCACTAGCCGATGGCCATGGCACGTGTACCTCTTTTACAGCTTTCCGATATCGCGCTCGGTTTTGGCGGCGATCCGCTTTTCTCTTCGCTTGATCTTGTTGTGCAACCAGGCGACCGCGTGGCGCTTGTCGGGCGCAATGGCTCTGGTAAATCCACTTTGATGAAGGTCATGGCAGGGTTGGTGGAGCCTGATGATGGCAGTCGCGTTGTCCCGCAGGGTACTTCTGTTGGCTATATGGAGCAGGATCCAGACCTTAGCGGTTTTGCCACGCTTGGCGATTTCGCCGCAAGCGAGCTTGATCCGGCCGATGCCTACCGCGTTGAAATGGTTGCCGAAGGGCTGAAATTCAAACCCGCAACAGAAGTTGCAGTTGCGTCGGGCGGGGAGCGGCGGCGAGCGGCCTTGGCCAAATTGCTGGCTGAAGCGCCGGATTTGATGCTGCTGGACGAGCCGACCAACCACCTTGATATCGAAGCCATCGGATGGCTTGAGGAGCAACTCAAAACAACGCGTGCGGGTTTTGTCCTTATTTCGCACGACCGCGCCTTCTTGAACGCGCTCACTCGCGCGACCCTCTGGGTTGATCGCGGGCAGGTACGTCGCCTTGAGAAGGGGTTCGCCCATTTCGAGGCATGGCGTGACAAAATCTGGGAAGACGAGGACATGCAGCGCCACAAGCTTGACCGCAAGATCAAGAGCGAGGCGCGATGGGCCGTTGAAGGCATTTCTGCGCGGCGCAAACGTAATCAGGGCCGCGTTCGCGCGCTTCAGGACTTACGGGCCGAACGTGCCAGCCAGATCAAACGCCAAGGCGCGGCCGCAATGGCGTTCGATGCCAGCCCTAAATCCGGTAAAAAGGTGATTGAAGCCGAGCACATCAGCAAAGCCTTTGACGGGAAGGTCATCCTACGCGACTTCTCGATCAAGATCGCGCGCGGAGATCGCGTGGCTTTTGTAGGGCCGAATGGCGTAGGTAAAACCACGTTGCTCAAGATCCTTACGGGGCAGGAACCACCAGATAGCGGCGAAGTAAAACTCGGCACCAAAATCGAAATGGTTGTGTTTGATCAAAATCGCGCGCAGCTTGATCCGGAGATGAGCCTGTGGGAAAGCCTCACCGGCGATCCCGATATGCGTGTGTCAGGTAAGGCCGATCAGGTCATGGTGCGCGGTAATCCGCGCCATGTGGTCGGGTATCTCAAGGATTTCCTATTTGACGAAAGCCGTGCGCGGGCGGCGGTGTCTTCTTTATCTGGTGGGGAAAAGGCGCGGCTTTTGCTGGCCAAGATCATGGCGCGGGAAAGCAATCTTCTGGTGCTTGACGAGCCGACCAACGACCTTGATGTGGAAACGCTCGACCTGCTCCAAGACTTGCTTGGCGAATACGACGGCACCGTGCTTCTGGTGAGCCACGACCGTGATTTCCTTGACCGTGTGGCGCAAACGACAATTGCGATGGAAGGCGACGGAAACGCTACTGCCTACGCAGGTGGCTGGAGTGATTACCGCGCGCAACGGGCCGAAACTGTGGACGTTGCGAAGCCGAGCGGTGCAAAGCCCAAAGCAAAATCGACGAAAGCGGATTCAGAGTCTGAGAAAACCGAAACGTCCAAGCAAACTGGACTTTCCTTTACAGAGCAGCACCGTCTTGAGGCGTTGCCCGATGAAATGGCGCGGCTAGAGGCCGAAATAGCCAAGCTTGAAGCATTCCTGTCGGACCCTGAAATGTTTACCAAAGAACCGGTGAAGTTCCAAAAAGGAACCGATGCACTCGTCGAACGCCAAGAGGCGCTCGCCAAGGCCGAGGAAGAATGGTTGATGCTTGAGGAAAAGGCTGAAGGCTAAGCGCGCGCAGGCGTTATTGCATCCGCAAACCACCATCAAGCCGGATCACTTCGGCATTGAGGTAGGGGTGCGAGATGATGAACTCTGCCAGCCGCGCGTATTCTTCGCCAGAGCCAAGGCGCTTGGGGTGCAGCACGTCTTTTGACAGTTCTGTGATCATGTCCTCACCGAGGCTTTCGAGCATCGGTGTCAGGAAAATTCCCGGAGCAATGGCCATGACGCGAATACCGGTTCGTGCCAAATCGCGCGCCATCGGGAGCGACATGCCCGCGATCCCTGCTTTAGACGCCGCATAGGCTGCTTGCCCACGTTGCCCGTCGAAGGCAGCGACAGACGCTGTATTCACGATCACGCCGCGCTCGCCATCTGCGTTCGGCTCGTTCTCTGCCATCACTTCTGCTGCGAGGCGGGCAACGTTGAAGCTGCCGACAAGGTTAATGTCGATTGTGCGCTGGAAGTCGGCAAGCGGGAAGGGGCCTTTTTTGCCCAATGTCGAAGCTCCGGTAACAATACCAGCGCAGTTAACCACCGCCGTGATGCCCCCCATGGCGGATTTCGCCGCTGCGACGGCCTTTGCAGTGGAAGCTTCGTCAGACACATCAACTTCGGCGAAATGCGCGCCTGTTTCTTTGGCCATTGCTTCGCCTTTGTCGGCGTCGCGGTCAAAGATCGTAACCTGCGCGCCTTTTGACAAAAGGTAACGTGCGGTTGCTCCGCCAAGCCCGGAAGCGCCGCCAGTCACGATTGCTTTTGCCGAAGTAATGTCCATTTGTTGTCTCCACCCATGAATTGAACAACTGTTCAATAACGTGGATATGCAGTCCAATCAAGCGTTACGCACCTACCAACGCCCTGATGCGCCGCCGCCCGAACTGCTGCCACCGCTAAACCCGCCGGAACTTGAGCTTGAACTGCTGGATTTGGTCGAAATGACATAGGGTGTTGAGGTGTGATAGCCGCAGTGCGGGCAATCAACCAATGTTTCGCCGCGCCCTGTGGTGCTTCGGGTTGCGGCTTGCACTGTTTTGCGTTGGCGCTTCATGCCTGCAACGCCACATTGCGGGCAGGGTTTGCGTGCAAAGCGCATGGCGGAGATTTTGGGGGCGAGCAGCCCGCCGCCCATGAAAGCTGCGAAGATGCCGAAAAAAAGAAATAGCGGCCAATTGCTTTCACCAGAAGGCGCTTGCCGTTCGGGCGGTTCCTGCCCTTGATTGAATGGATACGCAATCTGATCGATTGTGGCTTGGGTTCCGTCGAGAATCCCTTTGGCGAAATTGCCCTCCTTGAAATCGGGTGTCATGTAATAGTGGATCACGTCGCTGGCGAGATAGTCATAGCTTTCGGGATATCCTGCGCCCAACTCAATCCGCATCTGTCTGTCGTCTTTCGCGACAAGGATCAGGATGCCATCGTTGCGCTCTGGATCACCAATACCCCACTGATTGAACAGCCCGGTCGCGAAAGGTTCGATTTCAGGCCAGTTTCCATAGTCCATCATCGTGTCGAGTGTCAGCACAGTAATCTCAACTCCGCTTTCCTCGCGGTAGTCCTTGAGCAGTGTTTCAACTCCCGCTTCGTCCTCTGGCGGGAGTAGATCGGCGTAGTCATTCACATAGGGGCTTTGCCAATCCGGAAATTGCTGAGCAGTAGCAGGAACCGCAATTAAGATCAGGATTGCGATACCGGCAAGAGTAAGCACAGCATGTTTGATCCATGACTTTGATGCCGAGAAACCAAAGATGGGGAGAGACAGCACTTAAACCCTCCTGCTAATAATGGGACCGCGATTTCGGCCTCTAGAATATCGAAAATGAATGCGTGAGTTTAGCGCTGTTGCCATCTTCAAATCAACTGTGATGGGCTAGGATACTGCGCCCTCCGTCAACTCCTTGAGAACCTTGGGTATCATCATCACATCGTCGCGGGTGCAATCAAACTGACCAACCTGAACACGAATGACGAAGCGGTCTTCATGGGTTGTTTGGGTCAGATAGATTCGCCCGTCGCGGTTGATTTTGTCGAGCAATTCGGCGGTCTCGGCGTCGGATTTATAGGCGAAGGTAAAGAGCGAAAGGCGCTGCTCTGTGGGCAGTGTGAACCCTTCAAGCGCACCAATCTCTTCGCGCGCCTCTTGTGCCCATGCCACGTGATTTCGAATTCGTGTGCGTAGCCCGTCGAGCCCATAGGCCCGTAGGGTGAACCAGATTTTGAGTGCGCGGAACCGACGTCCAAGCGGCACGGTCCATTCGTTGTAGTTTACGATTTCATCCTGCCCTTGGGTTTTCAGGTATTCAGGGCGTAGGCCAAGTGTGCGGATTTGATTGGTTGGGTCTGGCATGAATTGCACAGCGCAATCAAATTGCACACCAAGCCATTTGTGCGGGTTAAATACAACGGAATCCGCGGCTTCTACACCTTCCCAAAGTGGGCGAAACTCTTCGCAAATCATCGCGCTACCGGCCCATGCGGCGTCCACGTGGGTCATGAGGTTGTGCGCTTTTGCAATCTTGATGCAGGCGGCCAATGGATCGCATGCGCCAATCGACGTGCCACCCGTGCAAAGCACCACGCCAGCGGGTGTATATCCGGCGGTAATATCTGCGAGAATAGCGGCGCTAAGCGCCTCTGGGCCCATGCCGTAATCATCGCGTGTCGGGACTTTGACGAGGTTCTCTTGTCCGATGCCCGCAATGCGGACGGCCTTATCAACCGAGCTATGAGTTTGCGCAGAAGCATAGATGCGCAGGCGCGGAGAGGCAGAGAGGCCCGCTGTGTTGCCGTTAAATTCAAGCGCCCGCTCGCGCATGGTCAGTATTGCGGAAAGCGTGGCGGTTGTGGCGCTGTCGTGGATGGTGCCGGTGAACGTGTCTGGCAAGCCAAGCGCTTTGGTTAGCCAGTGGATCATCACGGCTTCGATCTCGTTTGCTGCCGGAGCCGTCTGCCAAAGCATCGCTTGCCCCGCGATCGCGTTGGCCAACTGTTCCGCGAGCATCGATGCAGGCGAGGCATTGGCAGGGAAATAGGCGAAGAAACGCGGATGTTGCCAATGGGTCGTCGCGCCGGGAACAATGCGCTCGAAGTCAGCGAAAATTTCGGTGAGCGGATCAGCCGCTTCCGGTGGCGTGTCCGGGAGTTGCGCCGAAACATCACCGGGGGCCACATCAGGCCGCACAGGGCGATCTCGCAGGGAATTGTGATAGTCGCGCGCCCAATCGGCGGCGATTTTGGACCAATGGGCGAGGTCGTCGTGGTTCATATATGGCCTATGGTTTGGGGCTTATGGTTTAAGCAGCGCGTCGATTTTTGCTCCTGATATGCCATTGGCGAGCGGGGTGAAATCCCCTTCGGTCAGCATAGCGGTTGCTGCGTCAAAAAGCGTCCGGTGCGTGGCGCGGGCGAGGGCGGAGCCAAGCGAGATGCGGGCCACGCCAATTTCGGCATATTCAGCCAACCCGTGTTGCGCATAAGGGCCAGCACAGAGCGCGTTGAGCGGTGCCGAGGTTTGTGCGGCGAGGGCCTTGAGATCGTCCCAGCTCTTGGGCATTGGTACATAGAGGCCATCCGCGCCCGCCGCCTCGAAGGCCTGAATACGGGCAAGCGACTCTGCGTGGTCGTAGAGGTCGAGCATCACGCCATCTGCCCGCGCCACGAGAAAAAAATCTTGGGGGAGGGCGCGCGCCGCTGCCGCCGCCGCGCGGATGCGTTCAACCGCGATATCGCGCTCGTATGTGGTGTTTTCGGCAAGGCGTGTGTCTTCGATACATATGCCCGCAAGCCCGACTTCGGCGGCAAGGCGAACGGTTTCGGCAACCGTTTCGGGATCATCGCCAAAGCCGTTCTCAAAATCGCCGGAAACGGGTACGTTAACAGCCGCAACCAGTTCTTGCGCATGGGCCAAGGCCTGATCGCGTGTGACGGTGCCATCGGGCAAACCGAGCGTAAAGGCGTGTGCGGCAGAAGATGTTGCGATTGCCCGCGCGCCAAGGTTGGCCAATACCTTCGCGCTGCCAATGTCCCACGCATTGGCCAGCACAAAGGGCGCACCTTTACGGTGCAACGCGCGAAAAACGGCTCCCTGATCCTGTGGCATGGCGGCTCCTCCTATATCTGCGTGACCGTAATGTCAGCACTCCTGACCCGTCAAGGCGCTTGGCAGGGCAGGCTTTCGTTGATAGACAGCGTTCATGAGAAAACAAAACATTACAATCTGTATTTGTATTCCCTGCTAACATCATTTGCGGGCGCACTTCTCATTTTCATTTGAAATCAAAGTTGTTATGTCCGCAGCACGCTGGATTTATGCGCATGCCGCGCCGCTACGAGGACCAAATGTACGACATACATCTGCACAACACGAAAACCCGTAAGAAAGAGCTGTTTACGCCGCTCGATGACAAGAATGTGCGGATGTATGTGTGCGGGCCGACGGTTTATGACCGCGCCCATCTTGGCAACGCACGCCCAGTGATTGTGTTTGATGTACTGCAACGGCTGCTGCGGCATCGGTATGGCGCGGAGCATGTGAAGTATGTGCGCAACTTTACGGATGTTGACGACAAGATCAACGCCCGCGCCCGCGAAACAGGGCGCTCGATTGCCGAGATTTGCGACGAAACAATCGGCTGGTTCCTTGAGGATATGGGGGCCGTCGGCGCAGAAGAGCCGGACGAGATGCCGCGCGCGACAGCCTATATCGAAGAAATGAAAAAGATGATCGAAGGGTTGGTCTTAAGTGGCCATGCCTATCCCGCTGAAAAGCATGTGCTGTTTTCGGTCGAAAGCTACAAGGACTATGGCGCGCTTTCGGGCCGATCGGTTGACGATATGATCGCCGGAGCGCGGGTCGAGGTTGCGCCTTATAAGCGGAACCCCATGGATTTTGTGCTTTGGAAACCGTCGGATGCCGAAACGCCGGGCTGGGATTCGGATTGGGGCTACGGGCGTCCGGGGTGGCACATCGAGTGTTCAGCAATGGCTTATGAGCTTTTGGGTGAAAGTTTTGATATCCATGGCGGCGGTAATGACCTGATGTTCCCGCACCACGAAAACGAGGTTGCCCAAAGTTGCTGCGCGCACCCCGAAGGCGACTTTGCCAAGGTCTGGATGCACAATGAAATGCTACAGGTCGAAGGTAAGAAAATGTCGAAATCGCTCGGCAATTTCTTCACCGTGCGTGATCTGCTGGACCAAGGCGTTCCTGGCGAGGTCATCCGCTTTGTGATGCTCTCGACCCATTATCGAAAACCAATGGATTGGACAGAAAAGAAGCGCAAAGAGGCGGAAGCTACGCTTCGCAAGTGGCGAAAACAATTGGACGGCGTGGAGACAAATGCCCGTCCACCTAGCGTTGAAGTTATGGCCGCTTTGTCAGATGACCTTAATACTCCGCGCGCGATCACTGAACTTCATCGACTTTCACGCGATGACAAGAAGGAAGAGCTTTTTGCAAGTTTGCTAGTGCTAGGGTTCGGTGATGATTGGAAGAGTGGCTTGTACCGCGATATCGAGTATTTCGCGCTGTTAGAGCCATTAGAAGTTAAATTTACACAGCTTAGAGCGAAGGCTATGGAGACCAAGGATTTCACCGAAGTTGATGCATTGAAATCAGCGTTGTTGGCGGCTGGTGTCGAGGTGAAGATGTCGCGCGAGGGTGTTGAGCTTTCGGCTGGTCCGGATTTCGATCCCACAAAGTTGGAGGGGTTGGAATGATTGGAAATGGAATAGAGGTCAGCACGCGACCCTGGGTGGGTGCGAAGCGCCCTCCCGTGGGGAGGGTCGGGCGCCGGCCGGGCTTTCAGCCCGTCCGATTTCGTTTTAGGGCCGAGAACCAGAGTTTTCTCATGACGCGTGACCTCACAATCGCTTTGCCCTCGCTCGAGGGCGGGGGCTTTACCCCCACCCGCGGTCAGGTGCCGCCCTCAGCATTTGAGGTGAGCCAATGACCAAAACCCGCCTCTACCTCTATGACACAACCCTCCGCGACGGGCAGCAGACCCAAGGCGTGCAGTTTTCGACCCAAGAGAAACACCGTATCGCAGAAGCGCTTGATAAACTCGGTATCGACTACCTCGAGGGCGGTTGGCCCGGTGCGAACCCGACCGATAGCGAGTTTTTCGAGACCGCTCCGAAATTCAACGCCACGCTTGCCGCCTTTGGCATGACCAAGCGGGCGGGGCGCTCTGCGGCGAATGATGATGTTCTGGCGGCTGTTATGAACGCCAACACCCCTGCGGTGTGCCTTGTTGGGAAAACCCACGATTTCCACGTCACGCGCGCACTTGGCATAACGCTGGACGAAAACCTCGAAAATATCTCCGAAAGCATCAAACACATCATCGCGCTTGGCCGCGAGGCGCTGTTTGACGCGGAGCATTTCTTTGACGGCTATAAAGACAATCCGGATTATGCCCTTGCCGCAATCCGCGCGGCCTATGACGCGGGTGCACGCTGGATTGTTCTTTGTGACACCAACGGTGGCACGCTCCCCGCCGAAATTTACCGGATCGTGCGCGAGGTTATCGCAAGCGGGATTGAAGGGTCTCGGCTCGGTATTCATACTCACAATGACACCGAAAGCGCCGTTGCGGGAAGCCTTGCTGCGATTGATGCTGGTGTTTGCCAGATTCAGGGAACATTGAACGGCCTTGGTGAGCGGTGCGGTAATGCAAACCTGACAACGCTCATTCCGACGCTGCTTCTGAAGCCTGAATATGCGGATCGGTTTGAGGTCGGTATCGACGTAAAATCGCTTGAGGGGCTGACACGCCTGAGCCGGATGCTTGACGATATTCTCAACCGTGTTCCTGCGAAACAGGCCGCATATGTTGGGGCAAGTGCATTCGCGCATAAGGCCGGATTGCATGCCAGCGCGATCCTCAAAGACCCGAGCACGTATGAGCACATCGAGCCTTCAACCGTGGGCAACAACCGGATTATTCCGATGTCCAACCAAGCGGGGCAAAGCAATCTGCGGCGGCGTCTTGACGAGGCCGGGATCAAGGTCGAGAAGGGCAATCCGGCCCTGTCGCGCATTCTTGAAGTCATCAAGGCGCGCGAGGCGGATGGCTATTCTTTTGACACGGCGCAGGCGAGTTTCGAGCTATTGGCGCGACGGGAGCTTGGCCTTTTACCCAATTTCTTTGAAGTGAAACGCTATAAGGTCACGGTCGAGCGCCGCAAGAACAAGCGCAACGAGATGGTGAGCCTGTCTGAAGCGATCGTCGTTATCAAAATAAACGGCCAAAAGCGGATGTCGGTGAGCGACTCCATGGATGAGTATGGCGTTGATCGTGGTCCGGTAAACGCGCTGTCGACCGCGCTTGCCAAAGACCTTGGCCCCTATCAGGCGGTGATTGACGATATGCGTCTTGTGGATTTTCGGGTGCGTATAACCAACGGAGGCACAGAGGCTGTGACCCGCGTTGTAATTGACAGCGAAGACGGCAAGGGGCGGCGTTGGTCCACCGTGGGCGTGAGTTCCAACATAATCGACGCGAGTTTCGAGGCGCTGCTGGATGCGATCAACTGGAAACTCGTGCGCGATGATGTGCGCCCTGCGGGTGCTGCTGATCTCAGCGGAGCCTAGAAGATGGAACTCGACTTTGCCGCCTCTGCCGCGCTTGTTGAGAAGGGCGATCCGGACAGGTTCGCCGCTTTGATGACGGTTCCGATGCCAGAGCGCGCCGCACTTTTTGTATTGGCGGCCTATAATCTCGAGTTGGCAAAGATCCCTTGGGTAAGCCAAGAGCCGATGATCGCGGAAATGCGCCTTCAGTGGTGGCGCGACTTGATCGAGGGGATCGGCAAAGGCGAGGGCGCGCGCGCCCATGAGGTCGCCGGTCCGCTTCATGCGGTGGTGACGCAATATGATCTACCTCTCGATCTGCTTGATCAGATGGCCGACGCGCGGCGGTGGGATGTGAACAAAGATGCATTCGAAGATCGCGCTGATTTTGACAGCTATATAGACCAGACCGCGGGCAACCTGATGTGGCTTGGAGCGCTGACGTTTGGGGCGACCGCCGCTGACGAAGCGGCCGTGCGTGCGCGGGCGTATGGCGCGGGTGTGGCGCGGTTTCTGGCCGCGGTGTCCGAGCTTGAGGCGCGGGGGCGCATTCCGCTTTTGGATGGACGCGCAGAGGGAATTCGCGCTTTGGCAAGTGATGCACGAGCCAAGCTGCGTGCCGCGAAAGTTTCCAATAAAATTGCGCCCGCCACGCGGGATGCGTGGGCGGCGGACAAGGTAGTGTCGCTTGCTGAAAAAGAACCGCAACGCGTGGCGGATGGAACGCTTGTTTTGTCGGAATTCAGCCGCCGTTTCGGGCTGCTTCGGGTGGCTCTAACTGGGCGCTAGACACGTTCGCGGGCTGCAGGGCGCATCACCAACCAAATCAAAGCACCACCTGCCAATGTCAGCAGTGGGATCATTGCGATGTTAACAGCGGTCCACCCTTGCACAGGGTCGCCGCCAGAGCAGTTCATCAACCCGCCCGAGGATAGGCTGGCCAGTGTCACACAGCCGAATACCAGCATGTCGTTTAACCCTTGAACACGCCCGCGTTCTTCTTCGGTGTGGGCGCGGGCCAGCATGGTGGTCGCGCCGATAAAGCCGAAGTTCCAGCCCACACCAAGTAGGATCAGCGCAATGAAGAAGTTGCTGAGTTCTACACCAGAGAGCGCCACCACACCCGCCGCCGCAAGGGTTGCCAGCCCGAGGGCAACAATCTTTTCAACGCCAAACCGCGCGATCAAATGACCCGTAAAGAAGCTTGGCGCAAACATAGCAAAGACATGGCCGGAAACCACGTCGGCCGCATCATCATTTCCAAAGCCGCAACCGACAACCGCAAGCGGTGTTGAGGTCATGACGAGATTCATCAACGAATAGGACACCATCGCACAGATGATAGCGACGGCGATCTCGGGCGTCTTGAGCATTTCCCAGCGGGTCCGGCCAGCCGATTTCGCGTCTTTGGGCGCTTCAGGCGTTGGAATGTCGAGGAAGAAGAACAGCAGCGAGCCGATGAGGTTCAGCGCCATAACGGCAAAATACATGCCCATGAATGGCACAACAAAGCTATCGACGAACCCTTTGCCCAATTGCGGACCGATCACCGCAGAGGCAAGGCCGCCCGCCATCACCCAGCTAATGGCTTTTGCGCGGAAACCATCAGGAGCGGTATCAACGGCAGCAAAGCGGAAAAACCCCTGTGATGACATGTAGATGCCGGTCACGAGGCTGCCCAGAAGAAGCAACGCGAAACTGTCGACAAACAGCCCGTAAGCGCTGATTGCGGCTCCTAAAAACCCGCCTAATGCACCGATGAAAAAGCCGGTCTTGCGGCCATATTTTTGCATAATCGAGGAGATTGGCGAGGCTGCGAGCATCGAGCCGAGCACGATCATCGTGACAGGCATTGTGGCGAAACAGACGTTTGTTGCCATGTTCTGCCCTGCCAGTCCGGCATAGGTGAAGATCATCGGCAATTGTGCGCCAAGCACCGCTTGCGCAGCGACCAAAACGGCTACATTGCGGCGCGCGCGAGCGTATAGGTGCGTCTCTGTCATTCAGTCTTGGTATCGGGGAACGGCTAAAACGGGAAGTGTTAAATTGTATGCTTACGGTGCGGCAATAAGATGCGCAAAGGAACCGGAGACATTGCCATTGATAAGCCCCATCGCTGGTAACGCATTGCCCGCGGCGTCTTTCGCGTCGAACAGCGGCGTGCCTTCGGCCTTGAGCGTGGTGGCGTAGTGGAATTCGTGTGCTTTGAATGCGCCTGTGAACGGCCCGGAATTCGCCTCAACATCGCGATAGCCAAGATGCAATTTGCGTGTTTCGAAGCTGGTGACGAGCGGTAGCAAGCCGAGCATTTCATGAGCCACACCGTCGGCATCAATCAGTGTTTCGCCAAGCGCCATATACCCCCCGCATTCACCATAGATCAGCGTTCCTCGCTGTGCGGCGGCTTGCATGGAAAGTTTGAAGGCTGTGGCATTGAAGAGTGTTGCAGCATGGAGTTCGGGATAGCCGCCCGGCAGGTAGATCAAATCGGACTCTGGGACTGGATCATCGGCGAGCGGCGAGAAGAAGCGGATGTCTTTTCCAGCGGCGCGCCATTCTGACAGGAGGTGCGGATAGCAGAATGCGAATGCTGCGTCCTGCGCAACGGCGATGGATTGAACAGGTGGCGTCAGGCGGCTTTGTTGCAATGGACCAGAGGCGGGCAGCGGAGCAGCGAGATTCTTTAGAGCCTCAAGGTCAACGTGGCTGCGCATATGCGCGGCGGCGGTCGAAAGGAACTCTTCAAGGTCGATATGTTCGCCCGCCTGAACCAATCCAAGGTGGCGGGAAGGGCGCGCAAGGTCTGTGTGTCTTGGTAAAGCGCCAAGAACCGGAATGTTAAGCGGAGCAAGAGCGTTCCGAAGCATGTCTTCGTGGCGGGGGCTTCCGACCTTGTTGAGCAGGACGCCTTTAATCTTTACCTCTGCGTCATATGAGGCAAAGCCGGCCACAAGCGGCGCGACGGATTGCGCCATTTTCGAAGCGTCCACGATCAGGATTACAGGCAGCCCCAGAACCCGCGCGAGATCGGCGGATGCGCCTTTCCCTGCGGGCGGTGCGCCGTCAAATAGCCCCATAGCCCCTTCAACAACAAGCAATTCGTTGTCGTGCTGGGTGGCTTGCGCCTTGAGCATCTCGGGCGACATGGCCCAAGCATCAAGATTCCCACATGGGGCGCGGCTTGCAGCGGCATGAAAGGCGGGGTCAATGTAGTCCGGTCCGGACTTGGCCGCACGAATAGAAACTCCCGCGTCAACGAGCGCGCGCAAAATACCCAATGTCAGCGTGGTTTTCCCCGCGCCAGAGGTTGGCGCCGCAAGCAGAAGCCCGCGCGCTGTCATCTCTGTTCTGCGGGGCGACCACGCCCGAGGGGGTCAAGATTGCGCGGCGCTTCGCCCTTGGCCATGCCTTGCCAATCCAGCACCTGACGCATCAGAACCGACCGCCCAACGCAGATGATTGCAGGGGGCTCGAGAGAACTTGCTGCGATATCGGCCTCGGCATTTGCCAGCGTGGTTTCCAAAACAGCCTGCGCGGGTGTTGTAGCCTCGGCGACGACGGCAACAGGTTCTTCAGGTGGGCGGCCTGCATCAAGCAGGGCTTGGGTGATGCGGCCAATATGTTTCATGCCCATGTAGATCACCAAAACCTGTGAGCCGCGCGAAATTGCGTCCCAATCAAGGGTGTTGGGCGTATTGCCGGATTGATCGTGGCCCGTCACGAAAGTCACGGATTGGTTCACATCGCGGTGCGTTACAGGAACGCCAGCATAGGCCAATCCGCCGATCCCTGCCGAAATGCCAGGGATGATGCGGATGGGAATGCCATGCTGTACCAAAGTCTGCGCCTCTTCACCGCCGCGACCAAACACAAATGGATCGCCGCCCTTCAGCCGCAATACGCGTTTGCCAGCTTCGGCAAGATCGACAAGTCGTAAGGAAATGTCTTTCTGCTTGGCAGAGGGCTTACCGCCGCGTTTGCCCGCATAGATCAGCTCCGCATCATCGCGCGCCCAATCCAGAATCGCGCTTTGGACGAGTGCGTCATAGACAATGACGTCAGCCTGACGAATTGCATTCAATCCATGCAGCGTAAGCAAGCCCGGATCGCCCGGTCCCGCGCCGCAAAGCCATACCCATCCGGGTTCTAAGGTGGGCCATTGGCCATCAGGAAGGGCCAGCGATGATGTGTGTGAGTCGGTCATGGGCCTGTTATGCCCCTTTGAGCGCGGCTCGAAAAGTGTTGAAATACCGTCATTTCCCACATTGGCGGCAGGAATTCCGCGGCCTATAGTCGCCACATGGATGCCCAATCCCCTCCGTTGCGCCGTGGCTGGACCACGGGCGCCTGTGCGACGGCTGCTGTAAAGGCGGCGTTGCTGAAGTTGTGGGCAGGGCATTTTCCGGATGAGGTCTCGATTACGCTGCCACGTGGCGAAACGCCGGATTTCGCACTTGAGGAAACAGAGGCGGGAGATAATTGGGCCGCGGCGGGGATTATCAAGGACGCTGGAGATGACCCTGATGTGACCCATGGCGCGCTTATCACTGCAAAGGTGACATTGGGCGGGGATGGCATCGAATTTCGCGCAGGCAAGGGTGTTGGAACGGTCACAAAACCCGGTCTGCCGCTTGCTGTTGGCGAACCTGCGATCAACCCAGTTCCACGGGAAATGATGCGTGGTGTGGTTGAGGATTTGGCACAGGAATACGGCACAACGCCTTGTGTTGTAATCGAAATCTCAATTCGAGATGGAGAAGATCTGGCAAAGAAAACATGGAACCCGCGACTCGGTATTGTTGGCGGGCTTTCTGTATTGGGGACAACTGGCGTTGTTCGGCCATTTAGCTGCGCAGCGTGGATCGCGTCTATTCATCGTGGTGTCGATGTGGCGCGCGCAACTGGGTTAACGCATGTGGCCGGATGTACGGGCGCTACGAGCGAAAAGGTGGTGCAGGCCGAGTATGATTTATCCGAGCAAGCAATGCTCGACATGGGCGATTTTGCGGGCGGTTTGCTGAAGTACCTCCGTAAGCATCCGGTTGAGCGGCTTACGATTGGCGGCGGTATTGGCAAGATGACCAAACTTGCCCAGGGCGCGATGGATTTGCATTCAGGGCGGAGCCAGATTGATTTTGATGCGTTGGCGAAGGCGCTTGGCGAACCACACATTACTGATTGCAACAGTGCGCTTGAAGTGTTTGAAAAATATGGAGAAAAATTCACCGAGTTTGTTGCGATCGGAGCCTTGAAAACCGCGCGTGAGGTGCTGCGTGATAGTCCGGTTGCGCTCGACCTTATCTTGATAGATCGCGCGGGGAATATTATTGGGCGGGCAGCGGAATGAAGGTTCTTTTGCTTGCAGGATCAGGCGAAAGCCGCAGGTTGGCGCATAAACTGGCCGATTGTCCCCGTTTCGAGGTGCTGGCCAGTCTTGCAGGGGCAACGCGTTTTCCCAAACCGCTACCTGTTGATACACGGATTGGCGGTTTCGGGGGCTACGAAGGCGAGAAGGAATTTCTTGTTGAGGGGGAATTCGATGCGGTGATCGATGGCACGCATCCTTTTGCGGCCCGAATTTCCAAACGTACCTTTCAGCTTTGTGATGAATTATCAATTCCCTACGCGCAAATATTAAGGCCGGAGTGGACGCCTGCTGAAGGTGATGACTGGACGATGATCGCCGCTCCCCAAGATGCGCGTGAACATATTCCCGCTGGTGCAAACGTATTTCTGGCAACAGGGCGCAGTACGCTCTCTGGGTTTGCGAACCTTGCGGATTGTCGATTGATTTGCCGACAGATTGACCCACCTGAGGGGCCGTTTCCGTTCCCGAACGGCGAGTACCTTGTGGGGCGACCGCCGTTTTCAGTTGAGGACGAGATCGCCATATTCCGCAAGTTCCGGATTGATATTCTGGTGGTGAAGAATGCAGGTGGAGCCCCGAGCCGAACCAAATTGGATGCGGCTCGTTCGCTCGGGATCAAGGTCTTGATGATCGAGCGGCCAGCGCCAGCCGGTGGGCTTGTACTTGAGGATGTGGATGCGGCGCTGAACTGGTTGAATGAACTATAGGATCGGTGGCTATGTATATAAATTCAAAGGAAGATGTTGCATATCACACCGAGAGATTGATTGCGATTGAACCACGGTTTGAGCCGGCTTTTCGCGTGACTGGCGTGCCGCCACTGCGGCGCCGTCGAGATGGATTTGAAGCGTTGTTTGATGCGATTGTCAGTCAGCAAGTTAGCGTGGCGTCGGCAAATGCGATTTGGGGGCGGCTTAAGACGGCAAAACTTACTGGGCCAAGAAAGGTGCGGTGGGCAAGTGATGAAAATTTACGCGCTTGCGGTCTGTCCCGTCAGAAAATTCGTTATGCACGAGCACTTGCAGAGGCCGGAATTGATTTTAAAGCGCTTCGTAACGCATCAAGTGATGAGGTCGTGAAAACGCTGACCGAAGTACCGGGTATTGGCGCATGGACAGCCGAGATTTATGCAATGTTTTCATTGGGTCACGCGGATGTTTTTGCCCCTCGTGATTTAGCATTACAGGAGAGCGCTCGCATGCTTTTTGACCTACCAGAGCGCCCCAAAGAGCGCGCGTTTCGTGAAATGGCGCAAGAATGGGCACCTCATAGAGCCGTTGCTGCGCGGCTGCTTTGGGACTATTACCGCGTTGCAAAACAGAGAGAAGGCATCAAATGACCCGTAAACTCGAGTTTACCACCCGCGCTCCCCAATCCGGCACAACGAAATCCATGGTTGTATTCCTGCATGGATATGGCGCGAATGGCGCCGATCTCATGGGGCTGGCTGATCCGCTTGGGCCACAGCTTCCCGATACCGTGTTCGTCGCTCCGGATGCGCCGGACAAGATCCCTGGCGCACCATTCGGGTTCCAGTGGTTTCCCATCCCATGGATTGATGGAAGCACCGAGGAAGCCGCTGGCGAAGGGCTGTTGAAGGCAAGCGCCGATTTGAATGCTTTCCTAGATGAGCAACTTAAAGAACATAGCGTAAAGCCCGAAAATTGCATAATTTTAGGGTTTTCCCAAGGCACGATGCTGGCGCTTCATGTTGCGGTGCGCCGTGATGAGGCCGTGGCGGGTGTTGTTGCATTTTCTGGCCGTTTGCTGGTGCCTGAACGGCTTGAGGAAGAAGCTGTTTCCAAACCGCCCGTGATTTTGATCCATGGCGATCAGGACGATGTTGTGCCGCCGCAATCTTTGCCGGAAGCGGGTGATGCGCTGTCCGTCGCAGGGTTCGAGGTTTATGCCCATGTGATGGAAGGGACAGGCCACGGAATTGCGCCAGACGGGTTAACCGCCGCAAATCATTTCATGCGCCAGAAATTAGGGTATACTTAACCCAAGCGTCTCCGCTTGGCGTGCGTCACATGGGCGTTACAGTTCTTTCCTAGCCTTTGCGTCGAGCGCCCCCAAAATCATGGGGCTTGTCAGATGCGAAACGCCATATATAGTTATCCACAGGCTGGGGCGGTTTCCCCGCTCTGGCACTGGAGACAGATGGCAGGGTAAGGAAAATTGACCCATGGACGGCGATTTTAGGACAGAATTCACCCGTGAACCACGACGGCTCAAACAGCATCCGGCGTTGGTCTTGAATGCGGATTACAGGCCGCTTTCCTATTATCCGCTATCGCTTTGGCCCTGGCAGGAGGCCGTTAAAGCGGCTTATCTTGAACGTGTTGATATTGTTGCTGAATATGACGATTTCGTTCATAGCCCATCCACCAAAATTCGCATTCCGTCAGTTGTTGTTCTCAAAGAATACGTGAGGCCGCAGAACAAAGTTGCCTTCACGCGGTTCAATCTGTTTTTGCGAGATGAGTTTAAGTGCCAATACTGCGGTGCGCGGGGAGACTTGACGTTTGATCATGTGATTCCCCGAGCGGCGGGCGGTATCACCAGTTGGGAGAACGTTGTGGCGGCCTGTTCGCCGTGTAACCTCAAGAAGGGCAGCAAATCCCTGCGGCAAGCAAATATGGCGTTGCAAAAGCCCGCGCGTCAGCCCGAAGTCGAGCAATTGCGCAATACAGGCCGCAAGTTCCCGCCAAACTTCCTGCATGAAAGCTGGATGGATTTTCTCTATTGGGATACCGAACTTGACGCCTAGGGCTTGACTTAGATCAGGTAGCGGATCGCGAATCCGAGGTACTTCTGTTGCAGTTCAACAGGAGGCCCAGATGCAAGATTCCCCCGAAACACCACAATCCGCCACAGACCCACTGCCTGTGTTCAGCGATATAGTCGTGATTGGCGCAGGGCCGGCGGGGCTTGGGTTTGCGCGCGCACTTTGTGGAACGGGGCTGACTGTCACGATTTTGGAGCGGCACCCAGAAGCCGTCTTGGCCAATCCGCCGGAAGACGGGCGTGATATTGCGCTTACACAAACCAGCGAGAAGCTGATGTGGGAATACGGCATTTGGGACAGGCTGGATGAGGCCGAGATTGGCTATATCCGCGACGCGAAGGTCCTGAACGGTAAATCCTCTTTTGCGCTACATTTTGACTCCCTTGAAAACGGCGCGGATTACCTTGGGCGCATTCTGCCCAACCACCTTATCCGCAAAGCAAGCTATGAGGCGACTGTGGGGCAGGCGGGGTTTAACCTCGTCACCGAGGCCGATGTTGCCAAAGTTTCGGCGAATAACGCAGGGGGCAAGGTCGAACTCACCGACGGTCGTGTGTTCCACGCCAAGCTTGTTGTTGCGGCCGATAGCCGTTTCTCGGAAACACGCCGAAAGATGGGGATCGGAGCCGAAATGAACGATTTTGGCCGAACCGTAATTGTGTGCGAAGTTACGCATGAGGGGCCGCATCAAGATGTTGCCTATGAGTGTTTTCACTATGATCGCACACTTGCAATATTGCCGATGCCAGAAAACCGAAGTTCGGTTGTTGTGACACTGCCGTCGCATGAAACTGACGCCGTGATGCAGCAGAGCGAAGAGGCGTTCTGTCGGGATATTGCCGCGCGGTTTGACAATCAGCTTGGCGCGATGACGCTACATTCGCCGCGTCACGCGTACCCGTTGATGGGCGTTTACGCCAAGAACTTCGTTAAGCCCGGATTTGCCCTTGTGGGTGATGCGGCTGTCGGGATGCATCCCGTTACTGCGCATGGTTATAACCTTGGTCTTGTGGGGGCAAATACGCTTGCAGTCGAGATCCGCAAAGCGCTTGAGCAGGGGCGTGATTGGGCGGATATGACTGTTTTGTCCGCCTATGAGCGGACCCATCGACGCGCAACCGCACCGCTTTACTATGGGACCAACGCGATCGTGAAACTCTTTACCGATACGCGCTTGCCAGCCAAAGTGCTTCGCGGTGCCGTGTTGCGCCTTGGAGAGCGGCTGCCTCCGGTGAAACGGGTGATCATGAACCAGCTTACACAAGTGCCGAAAAGCGCGGGTTAACCGCGCACGGGCAGATAAGGCGCGCTTGTGTAAAGGGTCCGGCGCGGCGACAGGTTAACGAGGAGTAGACCTGTTGCCCCGGGCCCAAATTATTTGGGATGGCGATTAGCCCGAGCAGCTTGCGCCGCCCAGCACGCAGAATTTTGCGCAATGAGGGTGATTCAAGGCCACGTCGCCCTCTGCTTCGGCCAGCGTCGAGCCAAGCTCAAACTCGGCATCATAAGGCAGGAGTGTGCAGGCAAGAACAGCGGGTGTTTCAGCGCCCTTGCGTTTCACCACCATGCGCGAACTTGCGCACATCACAGAAGTCGGGCTTACATCAAGGATCGACCAGCATTCCGTTGTGATTTCAGGGACTTCGACGGTTTCGTCCATTTCTGGAAACAACACTGTCTGGGCTGGGTTTTGCGCGTCGATGTTAAATCCGTGCTCGGCGAAAAAGGCTGCATAGCCTGCGCGACAATCCTCTTCGCTTTCATCCCAGAGCATCCGTCCTGCAGTTGCAAGCTTTGCGCCCTGATCGCGAAGCCAGATCATACCGTCAAGGCTGCGGGCAAAAGCGTTTTTCCCGCGGATCGCATCATGTTGTTCAGGAGAATAATGATCGAGAGACACCCTAAAGGTGAGCGAGTCGGGGTAGTCTTTTATGATCTTTGCAAGGTCATTGCGCACAGATTTGCGCTGCATTGGCTGCATGGCGTTGGTCAGAACTAAAACTTCATACCCCCGCGCCAGACTTCGGCGCAGCATTTCGCAAAACTCGGGGTTCATAAACGGCTCTCCGCCTGTGAAGCCGATTTCGGTTACGCCCCATTTACGCTCTTGGAGTTGGTCGAGGTATGAACTGACCTCATCGGCAGTCATGTAGACCAGCGCATCATTCTTGGGCGAGCTTTCAATATAGCAATTGATGCACTCGATGTTGCAGAGCGTACCCGTATTGAACCAAAGGGTTTGCGGATCGCTCAGGGCAACGCGTGCGCGTTCTTCGCCCTTTGCGGTGCGCATGGGGTCAATAAATTTTCTGGCGTTTGCGCCTGTGTGGTCTTTCATGGGAGTCCTGTTGTTTTTTCAACGGTATCTTGCCGCTCGTTCATGTTAAAGCCGAAAGAAAATGCCTAACGCAGTTGTGAAAGGCTTCATGCGTGCTAGACTTATTGAGCGTCTGACGTTATGAGTTCCGAGAATTGGTTCGTTAGCGCTAACAGATATTTCTGAAGATGGAAATAATCTGATAAAATACAAACAGTTACGGGGTCCATATGGTTTCGCGTGTTATTCCGGTAGATGAATTTGACTTGGTGATTTTCGGTGGCACGGGCGATCTCGCGCGGCGCAAGATTTTGCCGGGGTTGTATCGGCGGTTCCGTTCAGGACAAATGCCAGAGGGCGCGCGCATCATTGGTGCGGCACGGGCCGATCAGGACAGCGCGGCTTATCGTAAGATGATCCAAGACGCGATAGAGGAGTTTGTCCCTGAGAAATCTCGCGACAGTGAGAGCATTGCCGAGTTCATCAAGCTACTCGAGTATATCCCGATTGACGCGACAGGCGAGGGCGGCTGGAAAGAGCTGGCGGCGATGGTGCGTAAAGAGGTGGTTAAAGCCTTTTACTTCTCTGTTGGGCCGAGCCTGTTTGGTGATCTGGCCGAGCGGCTTCATAAATACGGCATTGCCGATGACCAGAGTCGCCTCGTTGTAGAAAAGCCATTTGGCCGTGATCTCGACTCCGCAAAGGCGCTTAACGCGGTGCTGGCACAGCACTTTGACGAAAGTCAGATTTACCGGATCGACCATTACCTTGGTAAAGAAACCGTGCAGAACCTGATGGCTGTGCGTTTTGGCAACATCCTCTTTGAGCCGCTCTGGAACAGCCAATACGTCGATCACATCCAGATTACAGCCGCCGAAACTGTCGCTGTTGGAAGCCGAGGTGCTTATTACGACAAGTCCGGCGCCATGCGCGATATGGTGCAAAACCACCTGATGCAGCTTCTCTGTCTGATCGCAATGGAGCCGCCGAACGAGTTTGAGCCAGACGCGGTGCGCGACGAAAAGCTCAAGGTGATCCGCGCGCTCGATCCTGTGGCTCAAAGCGACATCGTGCGTGGTCAGTATTCGGGTAATGCCGATGGCCCAAGCTATGTTGAAGAAGCCGAAAATCCCGACAGCAAGACCGAGTGTTTTGTGGCGATGAAGGTGAATATCTCCAACTGGCGTTGGAAGGGTACCCCGATTTATTTGCGGACGGGGAAACGCCTTCGTGCGCGCGAGAGTGAGATTGCGGTGGTGTTCAAAGACCCGCCCCATTCGATCTTTGGCGAACAGGACGGGCGGCGCGGCAACGTGTTGGTCATCCGGTTGCAGCCGAATGAAGGTATGAACCTGCGCGTGACAATCAAGGAGCCGGGGCCGGGCGGTATGCGCCTCATGGAGGTTCCGCTTGATATGAGTTTTGCCGAGGCATTGGGGCCAGATGCAGAAGATGTTCCAGACGCCTATGAGCGCCTGATTATGGATGTGATCCGCGGCAACCAAACGCTCTTTATGCGCGGTGACGAGGTTGAGGCTGCATGGGCTTGGACGGATCCGATCATCAAGGGTTGGACCGAGCGCGGCGATAAGCCCAAGCTTTATGATCCCGGTAGTTCAGGGCCAGAAGATGCGCTCATGCTCCTACACAAAGATGGACGCCGCTGGCGGGAGATCAAAGTATGACCCTCATTGAGTACCATAACAAAGATGAGATGATGCAGGCCATTGCGAGCCAGATCAAAGCCGAGCTTGCGGAGGCATTGAGCAAAACAGGTTCAGCGACGCTCGCTGTTCCCGGTGGTACAACGCCGGGCCCGATTTTCGATGCGCTGAGCGTGGCGGATATCGATTGGGGCAATGTGGCTGTTATGTTGGGCGATGAACGCTGGGTCCCGGAAAGCTCGGAGCGCTCGAATACAGCGTTGCTTAAGGCGCGTTTGTTGCAGAACAAAGCGGCCGCCGCGACGCTTTTGCCGCTCTATGCCGAGGCTCCAACGCCAGAGGATAAGCTGGATGAACTCTCTGCGGGGATCGAAAAGCATCTTCCGCTGACAGTTTGCCTCATGGGTATGGGCGCGGACATGCACACTGCGAGTATTTTTCCCGAAGCAGACCTTTTGGCCGAGGCTTTCGCACCAGACGCGCCAGAATTGCTTCCGATGCGTGCACCAGGTGCGCCGGAACCGCGCATTACGCTTTCGGCCCGCGTTCTTAAGGGCGCTGCGAACCGCCATATCGTGATTGCCGGCGATGAAAAACGTGCTGCGCTTGAGCGTGCGCAAACTCTAGATGACCCGATGCAAGCCCCCGTAAGTGCGGTGCTGCCGGGCGCAACCGTACATTGGGCTCCTTAACATGACTGTTGATTTTTCTTCCCTGCAAGTCAAAGCTGAAGCCGTGAAATCTCGCGATATCAAAAGCTTGTTTGATGACGCGCGTGCAGCTGATTTCTCGCAGAAGCTTGAGTCTGATGGCGGTGACCTGCTGTTTGACTACTCCAAGACCAATATCGACACCGAAACCTTTGAACTGTTACTCTCTATGGCCGAGGACGCAAACCTCAAGGGCCGGATCAACGCCATGTTTACGGGCGAAAAGATCAACGAAACCGAGGGGCGAGCTGTACTTCATACGGCATTACGCAACCTTGATGCCGCGCCGGTGATGGTCGATGGCGCGGATGTGATGCCGGATGTATTGGATACGCTTGCCCGCATGGAAGCCTTCGCCAATGACGTGCGCAGCGGTGCGTATCAGGGGCAGGGCGGCAAGATTACGGACGTTGTTAATATCGGCATCGGTGGCAGCGATCTTGGCCCCGTCATGGGAACGATTGCGCTTTCGCCGTATCACGACGGACCGCGCGTTCATTACGTCTCCAACGTTGATGGCGCACATATCGCCGACACGCTTGCGCTGCTTGATCCGACGACAACGCTGGTGATTGTGGCCTCCAAAACCTTCACCACCATCGAAACCATGACCAACGCCGAAACCGCGCGTGAGTGGATGGGGGCGGTGGTAACAGACCCCGGCGCGCAATTTGCCGCGCTGAGTTCGGCCGAGGACAAGACCGCCGCCTTTGGCATTGATGCGTCTCGGGTGTTTGGTTTTGAAGATTGGGTCGGTGGCCGCTATTCCATGTGGGGGCCGATTGGCCTTCCTGTGATGCTGGCGATTGGGCCGGAGAATTTCCGCGCCTTTCTTGCTGGTGGTCAAGCCATGGACCAACATTTCCGCACCGCCGATTTTAGTGCAAACCTCCCTGTGTTGCTTGCGCTTGTCGGGATTTGGCACAATCAGGGATGCGGCTATGCCACCCGTGCAGTTTTGCCTTATGAGCAACGCCTCTTGCGGCTTCCGGCATATCTTCAGCAGCTTGAAATGGAAAGTAACGGCAAGTCCGTTGCCATGGATGGCACAGCGCTTGAAGTCAATTCCGGGCCCGTTGTTTGGGGTGAGCCTGGCACCAACGGCCAGCACGCATTTTATCAGCTAATCCACCAAGGAACGCGGGTGATCCCTTGCGAATTCATGGTTGGCGTCGAAGGGCAGGAAGCACATTTGGCGCACCACCATCGTCTTCTGGTTTCCAACTGCCTCGCACAATCCGAAGCACTCATGCTCGGCCGTAGCTTTGAGACAGCGATGGAGTTGATGGCAGCGAAAGGCCTAAGCGGCGATGAGCAAATTCGCCAAGCCAACCACCGTGTGTTCTCTGGCAACCGCCCGTCAACGACGCTGGTCTATCCGAAGCTTACACCGTTCGTGCTCGGCCAGATTATCGCACTGTATGAGCACCGCGTGTTTGTCGAGGGTGTGTTGCTTGGTCTGAACTCATTTGATCAATGGGGTGTTGAGCTTGGCAAAGAACTTGCTGTTGCCTTGGAGCCGATCGTAGCAGGGGAAGAGCCAGCAGACGGCAAAGACGGCTCAACACAGGCATTGGTGCGTTTCCTACAAACGGGCAGCTGATAATCTAATCGGCGTTTCCCTTAGGGTTGAGTTTGTAACCTTGAGCGTCGTGCGTATTGCACGGCGCTTGAGTTGTTTGGGATGCGCTGTTTTTACCCCAAACCTCCCGAAGTTTGGCTGTTGTCAGTATTTTTCTTGAAAGTGTTCAGTGCCGCTAACGTATTGAAGCAACGTCAAGTAATGGTATCCCAGCACCTCGCTCGCAACAATAGTTCGTTAATGTCTTATTTTCGGCAATTTTTGCCTAAATAGTTGTCTTGCTAATGTGAAAACTGTTTAGTCGGATCGTTCGATAAGACGTTCAGTAAGAAAAGGAGGATTGACCCGACTGAACTCAATTAAAGGGTTCTAAAATGTTGACTATATTCCAGAAACGCATTCTGAGTGCCGCACTTGCGACATCTGTGCTTGCAGTCGCTGGTTGTACGACGCCATCTACTAATTACAGTTCGGATGGCATGTCTTTGCTTGCACCAGCGGGCACATACGACGCCTCGACAATGAGAATGCACACTGCGATACGTGACGAAATCTATTTTGATTTCAACAAAGTCGCGCTAACAGGCGCAGCTCAAAAAACGCTCGATAAATATGCTGCTTGGATGATTGATCACCCTGACACGAAATTTAGTGTGACGGGCCATGCAGATGCAATTGGGAGCAATGATTATAACAAGAAGCTCGGCATGCAGCGCGCGCAGGTTTCTGTTGCTTATCTCATTAGCCGCGGCGTGAGCTTTAAACAGCTTCATGCGATGGTGTCGCTCGGTGAAGAAAGCTTGAAGGTCTCAACTGCCGCTGCCGAACCGCTGAACCGTCGTGTGATCATTGAAGTTATGGAGCGATTGCAGACACCAATCGTTTATGCGGATGCGAGTAGCAGAAGCAGTTTTGGTGGCTTGCAAAGAAGCACGGGTTTTAAGGGGACAGCCGTACCTGTTGCGCCGACCTCTGCGATCAATACACCCGAAAACGTGTGCGGAGGATCCTTTGTGAGCCTTTGTGCTAGCGCGCAATTGTTGTCGGTGATGGGTTTGGATGCTCAAGTCGGCGTTAGCAAATCACTGAAAACCAACGTAAATATTGCAGGGAGTGTTGATACGAGTTCCCCAAGCGGCTCTGTTTCCAGCTCGGCAACAGGTAACGTGGGCAAAACAGTGAATGCCTCAGCAGATGCAGTCGCCAGTGTTGGCGGTGCAGTCGGCGGAACTGTTGAAAAGGTCGGCGGGAGCGTCAGTAAAGTTGGCGGCACAGTTGAGAAAACTGTGAACAAAACCGTCAACAAGGTCGGCGGAACTGTCGGTGGCCTGCTTGGCGGCTAAAAAACATAGCCTAGATTAGTCTTGGCGGAGGTTTGCTTTGATCTCCGCCATGATTGACTCAGCTAAAGCCATCCGAACTGATTTTTGAGAGAATGTAGCGCGCAATGTCTTGGAGCGGGTGAAGGGAATCGAACCCTCGTCGTCAGCTTGGGAAGCTGCTGCTCTACCATTGAGCTACACCCGCGTTGATCTCTGATTAGCGATTGGACGTATTGGCCGCAAGCTATTCGTCGGCAAGCGTTCACCCGCGTCGTCTTCTGCGCCGACCGCCACCGCGCGTGTCGTCGCCACCTGTGTTGAACGTGACATTCGGCAGCGTCAGCACTTCGTTCAGGTGTGGGAAGGCCTCAACCGCGTTAGGGATATTGCTGGCGTTAACGAAGTGTTCTTGAAACCGCGGCTCGATGGCTGTTTCGACCTTGTGAATCGCTTTCACCGTTGCTTCGATCTCGCGGCGCGCTTCTGTGTTAAGAAGTGCAATCCGCGCGCCCGTTCCGGCGGCGTTTCCGGCGGAGGTAACACGATCAAGCGGGCAATCAGGGATCATGCCCAGAACCATCGCGTGTTTCGGGCTAATATGCGCGCCAAAAGCGCCAGCAAGCACAATGCGGTCAACGCTATCCACCTCGAATTTATCCATCAGCAGTCGTGCGCCCGAATAGAGCGCGGCCTTGGCCATCTGGATTTCGCGGATATCGCGGTTGGTGACAGTGATTTTCTGCCCGCCCAATGGGGTCGCGTCATAGAGCAAATAGGAATAGGTCCGCCCGTCAAGGAAGCAACGCTCGGTGCCGGTTTGCTCCGGTGCGCCGATAAGGCCCGGGGCGTCAACGATGCCCGCCATGCGCATTTCGGCGACAATCTCGATGATACCAGAGCCGCAGATGCCAGTAACACCGGTTGCAAGCGCGGCCTCTTCGAAGCCGTCGTCGGTGGACCAGAGATCGCATCCGATGATTTTGAAACGTGGCTCTTTGGTGGTGGGATCAATCTCGACCCGCTCAATGGCGCCCGGTGCCGCGCGCTGGCCTGCGCTGATCTGTGCGCCTTCGAATGCAGGGCCGGTGGGGGAGGAACAGGCAAGAACCCGTTGCGTATTGCCCAATAGGATTTCGGCATTTGTTCCCACGTCGACAACAAGCACCAACTCCTCTGATTTCTCCGGCGCTTCGGATAGGGCAACAGCCGCAGCGTCGGCGCCTACATGGCCCGCGATACAAGGGAGCATATAGAGCGCGGCATTCGGGTGCAGCGGCAGATCAAGGTCTGTGGCGCGCAGGTTGAGCGCATCGGATGTTGTCAGCGCAAAGGGCGCTTGGCCAAGCTCGTAGGGATCAATTCCAAGGAACAGGTGGTGCATCACAGGGTTGCACACAACGACCGCATCCATGATCTGGGTAAGGTCAACTTCGGTTTCTTCGGCAATATCGGTGCAAAGCTGCGCCATTCCTTCGCGCACGGCTTTGGTCATCTCGCCCGCGCCACCCTCATTCATCATGGAGTAGCTAACACGGCTCATCAGGTCTTCGCCAAACCTGATTTGCGGGTTCATAAGCCCAGCAGAAGCCACAACCTCGCCCGTTTCGAGATTACAGAGATGGCCCGCAATGGTGGTTGAGCCGAGGTCAATCGCGAGGCCGTAGAGCGGGCGCTCGTCAAAGGCAGGGTAGATTTCAGCAAGGCGTGGGCCGCTGCCCGTGGCGGGGTCGTGGATGATGCAAGTTACGGTCCAGTCGCCCTTGCGGAGAACTGATTGAAGCCGAGCGAGTACAGGAAGCGGGGCAGTGATACCCTCGATGTTCCACTGCGTTGCCAACGCCGCACTCAGGCGCTCGAAATCGCCGGTTGGGTCGTGCATGTCGGGTTGCTCGACCTGAACCAGAACGCGCTTGATCGATGGGGCGAGGATGATGTCGCGCGCCTCGGCACGTTTGCGCACCACCTGTTTGTGAACTTGGCTTTCGGGCGGCACATCGACAACCACATCGCCCTGAACCGTCGCCTGACAGCCCAACCGCCGTCCGGCTTTCAGGCCGCGGATACTGTCATAGCGTTCTTCGACCTTGTTGAATGGCGATAGCGCATCTGGCGAGACTGTAACGCCGTGTTTCGGGAATTCGCCTTGGCCCGGTGTGATCTGACACTTGCTACAGATGCCACGCCCACCACAAACCGAGTCCAGATCAACGCCCAATTGCCGCGCGGCAGTCAAGATCGGCGTGCCCAGCGCAAAGCGGCCGCGTTTGCCCGAAGGCGTGAACACAACAAGCGCGTCATTGGGAAGGATCGGATCGTGCAGAGGGTCGCTCACGGGATAGATGCCTTTGGTTGCTATAAGTTTCGGAGTTATGTGACGTATTTAAACAGAAAAAGGCCGCAAGCAAATGCACTTACGGCCTTTTCTTTAAGAGTGATCAGGATGCGCGGCGACGGCTTCCGCCACGACGACCACCACGGCCAGTTGGCACAGCAGAGGCAGCCGATGCCTCGGCGAAGGGTGTTCCTGCCTCGACTGCATCGAGTACGCGGCTGAACTTGATCCATTCACCGCCATTCGGGTCTTTGTTGTTGAGGAAGTTCGCTGCGCGGATGGCTTCCATTTCAACGGGGCGTACTGGGTTCATGATTGCGCTTGTCATACCCGCGCCAATTGCCATTGGTAGGAACGCTGCGTTTACGCCGTGACGATGGGGTAGGCCGAAGGAAACGTTCGACGCGCCGCAAGTTGTGTTCACGCCCAGTTCCTCACGCAGACGACGCACCAAAGTAAATACCTGCTGCCCAGCGCTCGCCATGGCGCCGATTGGCATCACGAGCGGATCAACCACGATATCATGCGCCGGAATGCCGAAATCGGCGGCGCGCTCGACGATCTTCTTGGCAACGGCGAAACGCACTTCCGGGTCTTCGGAAATACCTGTGTCATCGTTGGAGATTGCCACAACCGGCACATTGTATTTCTTGACCAGCGGCAGCACCAATTCAAGGCGCTCTTCTTCACCCGTCACAGAGTTGAGGAGCGGACGGCCCGCGGCGGCTTCAAGGCCCGCTTCAAGTGCGGCGGGAACCGAACTGTCGATGCAGAGCGGAATGTCAGTGACGGCCTGAACGCGCGCGATCAGCTCGCTCATCAATGGTGGCTCTACAAAGTTGTTGTCGGCATAGCGTGGGTCTTCGGCCATTTTGTTCGAGAACACAGCACCCGAGTTGATGTCGAGGATATTCGCACCACAGGCGACCTGCTCAAGCGCGTCTTTCTCGACAGTGGAGAAGTCTCCGGCCTCAAGCTCGGCGGCAAGCTTCTTGCGGCCAGTCGGGTTGATACGCTCGCCAATCACACAGAAGGGTTCGTCAAACCCGATGATGGCTGTTTTGCTTTTGCTCTCGATAACGGTGCGGGTCATGTGGTGTCCTTGTTGGAGGGAGGCGTTTGTGTTGTTTGGCCCTCAGCGGATACAGCCGCGAGGGAAGGTGTTTTCGGTGTTGCGTCGGAGTGGCTTATAGCCCACTCCGCCGAGGTTTTGATACCGCCAAGCGGGAAAATATGCAGCGACTTGAGCAGGCTGTCTGGGTTGGCGGCGCAATAATCTGCAATTTCCGTTACAAGCTCTGTCGGCTCATAGGGGCGGACGAGCTTCGTCACGTCGCGCGCGCGTTTCTGAAGCACGTCAAGGCTCGGTCCAACGCCGCAAGCAATGGCAAAGCGGATCAGCGTTTGCAGCTTGGCGGGGCCAGCGATGCCGAGGTGAACAGGTAGGGTGATGCCTTCATCGGCAAGACGCTCGGCCCATGCGATCACTGGTGCGGCCTCAAAGGCGAATTGTGTTGTGATCGCGACTTCGGCGTCGGTTGTTTCTGAAAATCCTTGTTTCCAGTGGAGTGCCTCCGTCACGTTGCGGGTGCCGCCGTCTGGGTCAATATCGCGATTGCCCTCTGGGTGACCGGCGACGAACAGTTGGCGGAAGTCACCAAAAAGGCCGGTTTCAAGCAATTGGATCGAACTGTCGAAGTCACCCACAGGTGTTGACGGTCCACCAGCAAGCACGAGAGCCTGTGATACATCCGCTTCACCCTTGTAACGACGGAGAGTTTCCGAAAGCTCGTCATGGCTTTTGAACAGGCGGGCAGGGAAGTGCGGGACAGGCTCAAAACCTTCGCGGCGCAGACGCGCGGCGGTTGCAACCATATCGTCGACTTCGGTGCCCTCGATATGCGCAATATAGGTGCGCGTTCCTTGGGGAAGGATATCGGCAAAGCTCTCGATCTTTGCGGCGGTGCGGGGCATCACCTCGATTGAATACCCCTCCATCAACGCCTTGACCGAGGCGGGAACCTGCGGTGCAAATCGTGCTGCGTTCTGCGCATCGCTCCTGCGCTGGAATTTCAATAGCGACATGCATTTCCTCCAAAGTGATTTCAGGGTCAGGCCCATCCGTTGTTAGAAATCAGCTCTATTAGGCGTGTTTTGTCGAACTCTGTCTCAAGGCGTTCGGCCGTCGCGGTCGCTGCTTCTTGATCCGAACCTTCAACCTCCACCGGATCCGCCTTGCGCCATTCCGCAAGATAGGCATCGGTTTCCGCCGCGCCAGAGGCCATCGCCGCACGGTCTATTGCCTGCTCAAACCGCTCGGAAAGCTGGATTTTCACGCCCCGCCGCCCTTTACCTGCGATCACCTGAGCCGGAATGTCCCGCCAGTACACGATGGTCACTTTTGCCATTGCTGATTCCCTTCTCACTTTGTTGTAGGGCCGCGTCTCTGTGTTCCGAGGTCGATTTTCGACCAAGAACAGAACACATGCGACGCCATCCTGCGGGCCAAGTCTTACTCCAGTGGGGCGCGGGTGAACATGGGGCGTAATTGGAAAAATCTTCATGTTCATTATGAGGTGATGGTGTTTGCGCGCTCTGTGACGCGCGGTAAATGCGAAGTGCGGCACAAGCCGACAGGGTTTTTCGCGGACGCATCTTGCGCCTCCTGTCGGAAGGGCATAGCTTGGAGTTAACTCGAAATGGAGGGCGTAAAGATGACGCCCAAGCGTCCCTATGGTGCGGGCGCGGTCCCCGAAAACGTGGTTGAAAGCCCCGCGCCGACTCCCCCTTCCGGAGGCCTCTATGCGGCTCTGGATCTGGGAACAAATAGTTGTCGGATGTTGATTGCCCGCCCCAAAGGCGCGCAATTCGAAGTCGTAGACAGCTTTTCCAAACCTGTTCAGCTCGGCGCAGGGCTTGAAGCCTCTGGGCGGCTCTCGCGCAGCTCAATCACGCGCACGGTACAGGCTATGCGGATTTGCCAGAAGAAACTGCGCCGCCACAAGGTCAAGAACATGCGCCTCGTGGCGACAGAAGCGTGCCGCAGAGCCACCAACGGGCGCGATCTTATTGCGCGGGTAAAGCGCGAAACTGGCCTCAAGCTTGAAATTATCCCCGCACAAGAAGAAGCCCGCCTTGCGGTCATTTCCTGCGCACCTTTGGTAAGCAAACAGACCGAGCAACTTTTGATCGTTGATATCGGAGGCGGCAGCACAGAGCTTGTGTGGCTTGATGTATCACACCTTGATAAGCACGAGCGCATGGCTGCGATTATGCAGGTTAAACAGGGGTTTCGGCTTGGCGAAGCGCCGGAAACGCAAGCGCGGATTGTGGATTGGATCTCTGTGCCGCTCGGTGTGGCGACCCTGCGTGACCAGTTCATGGACGTGACCGACGATGGCGCACGCTTTGCCCTGATGAGTTGGTTTTTCGAAGAGAAACTTGCGAATTTCTCGCCTTATGATGGCGATCACGTCCGAGACGGATTCCAGATCATCGGAACCTCGGGAACGGTTACAACTGTTGCTGCAAGCCATCTTGGGTTGCGCCGCTATGATCGAAACAAGGTCGATGGTTTGCGGATGAGCAGTGATGAAATAGACGCCGTTATTCAGGACTATCTGCATCTTGGTCCAGAGGGGCGACGGGTTGATCCGCGGATCGGGCGGGATCGTCAGGCGCTTATCATGTCGGGCGCGGCAATCCTCCAAGCATTGTTGCGCGTTTGGCCAACAGATAAACTTTCAGTAGCGGATCGCGGTTTGCGCGAAGGTTTGCTATATGCGCTTATGAGTGCGGATGGGGTATTAACAGAAGAGGCCGGATAATGGCGCAAGGTTCAGGAAAATCGGGTAAAGGGCGGCGCGGTGGCAAAGGAGCCGAAGGGCCGGCATCGCGTGCGAAATCAGGCCGTGGTCTACGCGATCTGCGGACCAAAGTGAAATCCGCACGCGGGCGAAAACTCTCGTCCACACGCTGGCTTGAGCGACAGTTAAATGACCCCTATGTGAAGCGCGCGCAAGTCGATGGTTATCGGGGCCGCGCGGCCTATAAGATACTGGAGTTGGACGATAAATATCGCTTCCTTGTGCCGGGCGCGCGCGTTGTCGATCTTGGCTGTGCGCCAGGTGGCTGGTGTCAGGTTGCGGTGCGGCGTGTGAATGCGCTTGGGGAACGGAGCGGCAAGGCGATCGGCACGGTTCTGGGCGTGGACCTGCAAGAGGTCGATCCCGTGGCGGGCGCGGAAATTCATGTGTTGGATTTTCTTGAGAATGACGCCGATGAAAAAGTTAAAGAATGGCTCAATGGCTCGGCCGATGTCGTGATGAGCGATATGGCGGCTGCGTCCTCTGGCCACAAACAGACCGATCACAACCGCATCATTGCGCTTTGTGAGGCGGCTGCATATTTTGCTTTCGACGTTCTCGAAGAGGGCGGCACATTTGTAGCTAAGGTACTCGCAGGGGGTGCCGAAGGGGATCTGCAAAAACTGCTGAAACGTCGATTTACCAAGGTTGTAAACGTCAAACCTCCGGCAAGCCGCGCGGACAGTTCGGAAAAATTCGTCGTTGCGACCGGTTACAAAGGTCCGCTTTTGGACGAATAGCGCGTCGGGCGCGTCTCCTGTCCAGATTGCGCGAAAAACATCGAAACCGTTGGCAATTTTCGGCCTTCGTCGCGATGAATTGATTACAATTAACTTGCGAACAGAGCGCGTTCAGCGTTCTGTTTAACTGTATTGTTTTGATACCCCGCATTTGGATGAATTTGTGGTGGGTATATTTTTTAATAGTTTGCAATGGGTTACGCGGAAATGCTGAACTCTGTGCATATATTTATCGGAGGTCACTATGTTGCCTTTCTCCCATTTGGTCCAAATCACGTCGTTAAAGCCCAAGGGTGTTTTTGCGGCTCTCGGCTGTAGCGTGGCATTGTCAGGCGTGGCGCTCGCAGAGGAATTGCCACCCGTGGGGCCGGATGATCTTGCCTTTTCTATCGAGAATATGGACCTCAGCGTTGATCCGGGCGAAAACTTCTATCGCTATGTGTCCGGCAAATGGCAGGATCGTGTTGAGCGACCCGAACAGTTGAGCTCCTATGGTTCGTTAACCATCGCGGGTGAACGCGTGAAGGCGCAGATGAAGATTGCGCTTAAAGAGGCCGGAGAGGCCGCTGCAACAGCCGAAAAGGGCAGCCCAACGCAGCAGGTTGGCGACTTCTATAACGCTTATATGGATACAGAGGCGCTCGATGCTGCTGGCATTGAGCCGATCAGAGGGTTGCTTGAGGAGGTGTCAGCGATTACCGACATGGCCGGCCTTACAGAATTCATGTCCAAGATGATGCGTGAAGGTGGGCCGAGCCTGTTTTTGGTGCTCGCACCTATGGCTGATTTGGCCGACAGCAAAACTTATGCCTACTACGCGGCTGCGGGGCTTTTCGGTATAGACTCCCATAATGAAGACTTGCTTCGTGAAGGGCCGGGTGGCGAGCGCTATGAGGGCTACAAAACCTATATCATGGAGATTTTTGAGATTTCCGGTTTTGACGCCGGAGATGCCGAGCGCATTGCCAAAACGTCACTTGAGATAGAGGCTGCGCTTCTGGACGGGAAACTGACTCCAGAAGAAATGGTCGACCCGCGCAATTTCTATAATCCGGTCACCCGAGATGAGTTACAGGCAGCAATTCCAGAAATCGACTTGGTGCAACTTACCACAGATGTCGGAATGGAACTTCCGGAGCGTGTTATCCTGTCAGCGCCGCGCTATTTGCCGGTCCTCTCGAAGGTTCTTCAGGAGCGCACGATTGAAGACATTCGGGATTATGTCACCTTCCGTGTCATTCACAATTATTCGGATTTGATGACAACGGAGTTCGATGAGCCGACGCGGAAATTCACAGAGGTTCTTACCGGTGTTGGCGTTCTTTTGCCGCGTGAAGAGCGTGCACTTTCGTTACTAAAGGAGGCGCTTGGTCATCCGTTGAGTCAAATCTACGTCGAGAAATACTACCCCGAAGAGACGCGCCAAAAAGCGCTCGATATGGTCGAGCGTATTCAGGACGTATTCCGCTCGCGTATACCAAGCCGAGATTGGTTGTCAGAAGAAACAAAAGAAGCGGCGCTCCAAAAGCTTGACAGTTTTGACTACAAAATCGGCTACCCCGACGAATGGATCGATTACACTGGCGTTGATATCGGATCAGATATGGTGGCCAATTATCGAAACCTTTCAGATTTCGAGAACACGCGTCTGATTGAACGGTCTAAAGGGCCGGTGGTTTCTGATCAATTCAACGAGGAGTCGACCTTACCAATCGTGATCAACGCCGCCTATAGCCCGCTTGAAAATGGATTTCAGGTGCCAGCGGCTATTCAACAGCCCCCGATTTTCCAAGCCGACATGGACGCGCCGGTCTATTTCTGTCGTTTAGGCGGAATTATCGGACATGAGATGACACACGGGTTTGACACGGGCGGCCGTCAGTTTGATGCCGAGGGGAACCTGCGTGATTGGTGGACAGCCGAAGATGCCGAAGCATTCGAAAAAGAAGCGCAAAAGCTGATTGATCAGGCCAATGCCGTTGAGATTCTGCCGGGCCTATATGTGAATGGTGAGCTCAATGTGAAAGAAAACATGGCGGATACGGGCGGCATCGCTTTCGCCCACGAAGCCTTGATGAACTATCTCGAAGAGCATCCGGAGGAGAACGTCGAGATTGATGGGTTAACGCCATCGCAACGGTGTTTCATTTCGTGGGGCCAGATGTGGACTTGGAAAGCCACCGACCAGTTCATCCGCAGCCTTGTTGCCTCCGACGGTCACCCGCCAGGTGAGTACCGCGCCTATGCACCGTTGCAGCATATGGAGGCCTTTTATCAAGCGTTTGACATTCAGGAGGGTGACCCAATGTGGCTTGCGCCTGAAAAACGGGTCGAGGCGTGGTAAGACTTCAATCGGTCGCTTATCGGTAGATGGCTGATAGAGCGGAACAGCTCTTTGAGTGATACCAACGCTGCGCAAACCGAATCTTCACCAAGCTGAGTGTCGCTTTTGGATGGTATGAAAAACCTGTCCGCTTGCGGCTTCTGTTGTCGGCAATGTATTGGCGTTCTATACTATTTTTCCAACACATCCTGGGCGGCAGAACGATATGATTGGCCGCCTACATATAGCGAGCGTATTTCATGTTGCCATTTGCTCTGACTGTCTGGCGTTTTCTAAAGGCAATCTATCGGTCTTGGGAGAGTGAAAATTTCAGAGCCGGCCTCGTCGTCGCGATCCTGATCTTGATTTCCGGCACAACGTTTTATCGGATGGTCGAGGGGTGGTCTTGGACGGATAGCCTCTATTTCTCGGTAACGACCATGTCTACGGTCGGGTTTGGCGATCTTGCTCCGTCGACGACATATGGGAAAATGTTCACGGTCTTCTATATTTTCGTAGGGGTCGGGGTCTTTGTGGCCTTGTTTTCACAGTTCGCAAAGGCGCTTATTATTCAGAAACCCTCCCGAGAAGGGAAACGTATTGCCTCAAAAAGCGCTTCCAAAAAGGATAAACCGTCTGAATAGACCGGTAAGCTAAGGCTTGTTTACAAAGAAACGAGTTGTTCAAGTGTCCTGATGGTTTCTTCGGCATAGCTAGTGTCTTGTTTGTTTTCCTCGGCCCAACACACCGAGCAACAGGCATGGACAAATGCGAACTCGAGTATGCGATTGGCATCAAGGTTGAGCGTTTCTGCGAAGTGCTTTGCAAGCTGTGTTGCGCGTTCGGAAGAGTGGACGATTGTTGGAGTATCAACAGGGTTACAGAGCGTGTTGGCAACTTCGTAAGTGCGTTCACCGAATATACCCTTGGGGTCAATCGCAAGCCAGCCGCGCTCGGAGTTTAAAATGTTCTCGTGGTGAATATCACCGTGCAGCACGCAAAGTTCTTGTTCGCTCGACAAGAGACGCCGCGCTATCCCCGCAGCGTTGTGAAAAGAAGGGGCGCAGGGTGTTCTGGCCTTGTCAAATAACTCCGTAAATTGAACTTCCAGCGTTCTTATACCGTCGGGTCTTTTCGTTTCCCGTTTGGTATGTAGTGCGCTGATTGTGTTTGAAATAATCGCAGCGGCTTCGAGATCTTGCTCCTGCTGTACCATTGCTTTCAGATGCGGTTCGGGGTCAAGCTTTTCGAGCAACATCGCCTCTCGTAAGTCTCGGATTACGCGCACTGCGCCGAGACCGTCAAAGTAATGCAGGATACGGGCGGATTGCTGCTCGTCGCTCGCAGGTTTCATGATTTTCAGAACCACGGGAATGCCCTGATATTCTGCGGTAAACACTTTACTGGAATGGGTGTCTGCAAGCGGAAGAACCTCGCTTAGCGCCCAATGCGAAACCAGCCTCTGCAAACTGTCGGTCATACTTTACGCGTCTCCCGAAAATTCGGATCCTCACACAACAGGCGGCGCGCGATCGATCCGTATGCCGAGCCACTTTTGCAGGTCTGAACCGACATGCCCAGTCTTTCTCAAACCCTTCGGCGCATTGTTAGACCACTTGTGCGGTGAGGTGGTCGTTTTTGCGGCCATGCTTCTGCGAGGTCTAGATTGCAACCAGATGATTGTCCCATGCGCGATTGGCCAAGGCGAGTTTTCGGGGCTTGCCATCAACCACCGAAAAGATACCGCCAAGTCCGTCTGTGCTAACAAAACCTTCGCCACTTGGTGCGACGCCGCAGATGTCGCTGCGGTTCCAGATTTTGGTACCGTGCGTCAGACCGTGCGTCAGTAACACACCGCCGCGCGGCGAGGTGATGGCAACCGAGCTTCCGTTGCCCGCAAAGCTTACGCTGCCCACATATCCACTCAATCTGTTTTGATCCGCTATGGGAAACTCTGGAAAAACTGCGGGGTTGCCCAGCGCATGCAAGCCAAGAAGCGGAACGGCTTCACCTTCTATACCTTGCCACTGCATGGCGAAGGCAACGAGCCCATCTTCACGCACATCAAGATGACGGATCGAGCATTGGTGAAGCGCGGGCTCGAGCTCTTTGCGGTCTATTTGGCTACCATCTGTTTTTAGGTAGCTCAGGTTTGGGCGCATGGTGTCGAGGTTCAATTTGTCCCGCCCATGGTCGGGATGTGTGCGGATACCGCCATTCGCCACGACGAGTGTTTCGCCATCTGGCAGAAGCTTCAGGTCGTGTGGGCCGATGCCGCCTGATGGAAAATCTCCGATGCGGCGATAGTTCTCGCGCCGCGACCAAAGACTGATGCGGCCTTCGCCGCTCTCGATATCGTTTTCGGTGCAGCAGAGTGTATCGTCGTTCAGGAAAACGCCATGTCCATAAAAATGCCGCCCGTTTGGCGCATCAAGTTTCTGGATCAATCTGCCGTTTGTACAGTCGATGACCAAAGCATAGGTGCCTGGTCGGCGGGCAAAGGCAACAGCCTCTGGAAATCTGGGGTGTGCCGCGGCTGCATGACCACGGGCGGGAAGGGCAATGCGGAAAATGTCTTGGCCGCATTCGGACAGTCCGAAAAGCGCATAAGTGCCGTCCGGTTCGCGTGCTGCGGCCAGAAATGAAGGGTTTCCCGCGTCGGCCCAACTTAGACTTGGGGTTAGGGATGCCGCCATGAGCCCAGCGAGGAAACCGCGTCTGTCCTTGCGCATGTTAATCTCCGTCGAGCGCGTTAAACCCTGCGCTCACACCAAGCATCGGTCCAACTTCTATGCGAACGGCTTCGCCAGTTGCCGTTACTGCTTGTTGCAGAATTTCGACTTTGAGCCGCGAGGACGGGTCTGCCACACCCGCAAAGACTGGATCATCAAGCGTTTCAGCATGCGTAATGGCGCGGTCAAATGCTGCCTGCGTTTGCGTGGCCGCGCCATCGGTCAACGCATCGTTTAGATCACGCAGCGCGATGAGTGAAAGCGTCACATTACGTAAGCTGCGGCCAGATCGCCGCGCTTCGGCGCGCGTGGGGCGCGGGCGTTCGAACGTGCCAAGCGGCCTTCCAAGGCGTTTGTCCTTGTTAAATTCAAGACCGGTTACAACAGACGTAAAGACCGCCTGTAGAGCCTCGCGTTCGGTGAAATAGGTTTCATTCCCACTTGCACCACCGGTGCGGAGTGTTTGAGCGAAATTGTCTTGCCACTCAGCGTCCAAAGTTGCAGCGAGTGTTGCGAGGTCTTGGCTAATGGCCTGAACAAGATGACAAACATAGCTGCCTTTTTCATAACCCGTATATTTTTCCTCATACAATAGCCGCTCAAGCGCAAAGAACCCGCGCGCGGCGACGGATACATTGGCGAACGTCTCGACATCCTCAACAATCGGGTCTTCAACTGAAATCAAACGATCCAGATGCCGACCTGTTGAGTTCTTCGTGTCAGGCCAATAGGCAATTGCCGGAGCAAGGCCAAGGGTCTCGATTGGCCCGAACGAGATGTGCGAAACACCCATCCACGCATCAAACGCCTCGTGATACGCAGGCGCGACAGCTTCTGCGCGGCAATCTGCTTGGGCCGCTATGGCTAGTTCTTCAGTCGCGACTGTGAACGCCTCATGCGCAGGGAGGATATGCTCGTCGATGACGGCATCAATTCCCGCAGTTGCAATTGAAGGTATGAACGCGGCCAATACCAGATATTTCATCAGAGGCTCTCCAGAAAACGAATGAGTGCGGCGCGATCAACCGCTAGCATGTCGACAACGCTATCACGGGCAGCTTGGGCTTCGCCACCATGCCAGAGGACCGCCTCAAGAAGGTTGCGGGCGCGGCCGTCGTGCAGAAAATAGCTGTGGCCATTGACCTGTTCGGTCAGGCCAATCCCCCAAAGCGGCGGGGTGCGCCATTCATACCCGTCCGCGCGCGCCTCGGGGCGGTGGTCGGCAAGGCCGGGGCCCATGTCGTGAAGCAAGAGATCGGAATAGGGCCAAATGAGTTGGAAGCTCTGTTCCTGACGATCCTCAAGGCGATGGGTGACGAATTTCGGGGTGTGGCAAGAAGTGCAGCCCGCCTCATAGAACATTTCCTTGCCGCGTAAGACTTCTGGATCATCCACATCGCGGCGCGCTGGCACGGCGAGGTTGCGCGAATAGAAGCTAACCAGTTCAAGGCTCTCGTCAGACACCTCAAGATTCCCGTGGTCAGCGGTGTTGCCATCAGGCGCGCTGCGACAAGTAGATTGCGCGTCGGTACAATCGCCAAAGCCAGCGGGAAACAGGCTGGTGGAGAGGCCGATATCTCCTGCAAAGGCACCAGCAGATTGTTCGCGAACGGTGGGCATACCGGCTTTAAGCCCAAAGCGGCCAAGCATCGGAACGCCGAACTCCCGTGACATGACGATTTGCGCTCTGCCTGAAATGCCGTCTCCGTCAGCATCGTCGGGATCGGCTCCGGCCAGAATGTCTGCAGCAGGTATGGCTTCGAGTAATCCCAGCCCGATCATGGGAGGCGCAACGCGCGGGCTGAGCATGGCATCGGCATGAAGCGGGCCATAGCCCAAATCCTCGGCTGTATAAGTCGGCTCTCTCAGATAGGCAGTTTCACCGTCAGAAAGCTCAACCTCGACCTCGGTGTATTCAATGCCGAGCCGATACTCCGCGGCGTGGCCCTGTACCGCGATGTCTTGAAGCTGACCGCCATAGACAGGGTCGGGCAGGGTGGCGAGATACTCTGCGATTTCTGCTGGTGCGTCTTTGTCGGTGCCAGGAATGGAGATGCGCAGGAACATCGAAACAGAGCTATCGTTCGGCCCTTCGGGCGGGTGGCCGCGTCCGTCTTTAAGGTGGCACCGCTGACAGCTCCGCGCGTTATAGAGAGGGCCAAGGCCGTCAGACGCCAAAGTAGAGGAGGGCGATGACACCCAGAGTTTGCGGAACAGCGCGTTACCCAATTTGAAATCAAGCTCTGCGGCAAAGTCCATATTTTCCGACGACTGCGAAAAGGCATTTGCATCCTTGCGCGCGCGCGTCGTGGTGGCGCCGCCTTGGTTGCTTTCGAATTTCTCTGCCGCGCTGAAATCGGTGGTTGGCTTTGTGACGGATATGATCCGCTTTGCTTCGCTTTCCGTGCGTGGAATGACATTGAGATGAACATCGTCCATGTCCTGCGCCCCTGCAGAGATGGGTACCGTAAGCGCGAATAATCCTGCGGCCATTTTCGAAACGAAGCGAGGGGGGCGGTTGTTCATTTTTCTTGTCTTTCAAACACATGCGAGTGCCGCCAATACGGCGACACTCTTCTTGAGATCTTCAAAGGGGGGGCGCTTATTCAAACACTGCATCCGGATTGTCTAGGCTGTCGGACCCTTCGAAATCAATCGCATCAATGCCAAGTGCGGTCACAGCACGTTCGATGGATTTGGTTTGTTTCACCAAAGCATCAACCGCAGACATGATGAGTTCTTCGCCCTTTTCGTTGCCGCGCTCGAGCATCTGATCATAGGCAAACCCGCCTTCAGCGGCTTCTTTGAGTTCACCGAGTTCCGCCATGGTTGCTTCAAGATCGGCTTTAAGCGCGCTATCCACTTCTGCATCGGCTGCGGCGACGAGTTCGGAGAGGGACGGACCAGACACAACAGAGCCGTCAACGCGGGTATAGCTGCCGAGATAGACATTCTGAACGCCCAAACCATCGTAGTAATGGCTGTTGTGTGTGTTGTCAGAGAAGCAATCGTGCTCTTCTTCTGGGTCGTTGAGCATAACACCGAGCTTCATCCGCTCACCGGCTTGCTCACCGTAGGAAAGAGACCCCATTCCGGTAAGGATTGCATCGAGGCCAGCGTTTTCATCGGACAGAACGGTTTCACGCGCCGCGCCGTTATCTTGCCACTGCGCAGCCATCCATTCGAGATCGGAGACGAGCAATTCTGTTGCCGCTTTCAGGTATTCTCCGCGGCGGTCGCAATTTCCGCCAGTACAGGCATCACCCGTTGCGAAATCGGTTGCCGGACGCGCGCCAGCACCTGCGCCATGTCCATTAAGATCTTGGCCCCAAAGAAGGAATTCAATGGCGTGGTAGCCTGTTGCCACATTGGATTCGACCTCATCCGCTTCGTGAAGCGTTTCGGCAAGAAGCTCCGGTGTGATGTTGGTTGCGTCGATTTCGGTGCCGGAGAGCGAGAATGTCTCGTTCGCGATCACGTTCAGCGCCGCATATTCATTCTCGTCGGTTGCGCCGCCATATGATGAGTCCACATAGTCGATCAGACCTTCGTCTAGCGGCCATGCGTTTACCTTACCTTCCCAGTCGTCAACGATCGCGTTGCCAAAGCGGAAAACCTCGGTTTGTTGATAGGGCGCGCGCGCGGTGATCCACGATTCTTTGGCTGCAGCAAGAGTCTCGTCGCTTGGGTCAGCAACAAGCGCGTCAACGGCAGCTTGCAATGCCTTTGCCGTCACGAGGCTGTCTTCGTATCCCGCAGCGGCGATGTCGGCATAGGTGTTCAGTACGGCGGCTTTGTCAGCGAAGGCTGGGAGTGGGGCCAGTAGAGTGGTGGCCAATGCGGTTGCGGAAAGGAGTTTCATAAATGTGTCCTGTGTTACGTCGCGAGTTTCCGACAAAAATTGTCAGGAGTTAACTGAAGCACAGGATGGTTTTTGTCAATTCCGATTTTTTTAATCGGATAAATTTGGTAGGAGTTAAAATGACCCTAGAAATTGTTGAGTACTGTATCGATCGATCAGTGTGTATTGGGGCAGTGAAGCTGGCGAAGCCACTGATGCACGACTTTACTGCATTCCAAACATTTGAATAAAAAGAGGGTATTATTCGGATGTTTCCTGTGAACTCCGGCTAGACAAAACCTGGCTAAGACAAGCTTCTTGTGGTTCTGATTTAACTGTTGTCATTCCGCATGTGTGCAAGTTAAGTTGTTGACAAATATAGAGGAATTTTCTTGTGCTTGGCACCTTAAATAAAACAGAGCTAGAGTATTGCACAATTTACAACGATGTTCCTTATGTTTGCGCCAGCCTTGGCGATAAGGAGATCACGCTCCATAGTACAATTTATTTGCCAAAGGAATGTAAGCTGAAGCCACCGCTTTTTGTCTGGTTTCATGGTGGAGCATTTAAATTCGGCAGTCACAATCAAAAGATGGCAAAACGATTGGGTCGCAGGCTTTCACAAAAAGGTATTGCGGTCGCGTCTGTGCAGTACCGCTTGCATGGTAAAGCCGAAGATGTGTCAGATAAGATTGCTAGTCAAATTGATGAGTACCAAAACAATAGAGAAAACTTGATACGGCCTGGATTGTGCGAATTTAGGTCCATTGTCGCCATGGAGGATGGTGTAAGCTTCTTGGGTTGGGCGTCAGATGTTGCGGATCGTTTCGGCTGGTCAGAAAAACGTGTTATTGGAGGATCATCGGCCGGGGGAATAACAGCGTGTAACATTGCTTTTGGGGCCAGGCAGCTCGGTTTGAATGCTCCTTTTATCCATGGAGTTTTCTCTTGTTCTGGGGGCTATAGTTACCCAAGATATGTTGATCCATCCGATAATTTTTCTGTTCTGGCACTTCATAACCCTAACGAAACCCGTGTTTCGGTAGACGGCGTGAGGATGCTCAAAAAGAAACTCGGTGGAAAAATGGAACTACTTGAATCAGAAGCGCATATTCATGGGCATTGCGAGCTATCACCTGGGGAACCCAAATGGCAAACGTATGAACGAATTGAGCGTTTCGTGAATAAATGTGTGAATTGACTCGCATAGTTCTTGAATGGTCTCAATCGAAGCTGCGAACGAATTTTGTTTTGGTTTGCGTGTGCATCAATTGAGTTAATGATTGGTTCAGCCCTTCATAAGCCATCATGCTGAACGCCATTTTTTTCGGCAAGTTCAAATAAAATGGAATCCTTCGGAGGTATACTCAAAAATCTATTTTTAAGGCGTTCACGCACGCGGCGGCCATAAAAATGAATGGAGACGGTATCGTCTTGCACCAATTTCCATGTTTTCCAAGCGGCTCGAAAATAAATGCGCCTATCTTCAAATGGAACAGGGTAAAGGACGTGGGGGGCAAGTGCATGATGGAATTCATCATTCTTTTTGAGATAGTATGTAAGCGCTTTGGGCCCCCAAGCGCCCCAAGGCATTTCAGAAACATGCATTGGATCACCGGCAGAACTTCGGATTTTCATCTCGGCAATATGTTTGGGCATCATCCAAGAAGGAATCGCGTATTCGTCCTCACAGAAATCGATAAGATTTCTTAGAGTTTGAGATTCTGCAGGAAGGGCCATTACGCCATTCGCGACGATTTTTTCATTCTCACGACCAAAGAAATATCCGTCCTTCGGTACAAATGGTCTTAAGCAGTATGCATCGGTATCAGACCAGACAATACCGTCGTTCTTAGCAAGTAAATGATACCTAAACTTATCAGCATAAATAGCAGGACTGCCAGTTCGGCCATGACGTACGATTTGCTTTGGTTCTTGTAAAATATCACTTGCAGACGCGAGTTCGACACCTTGCGGTACGCCACCGATGTCATTGTATGAAAATATTACGACTGGATGACCAATTTTTACAAACGATGTGACGCACAACCTCTCTATGAAACCGAGGGGTGGCCCATCCCAAAACATGCCAATTGTAGGAAGACTCATGCTTAAACTTGTTAATCGAAGAAAAGAAAATTGTCATTCTGAATTTCTGATTTTTCTTTCACTCGCGCTTCGTAACACAGTGAAATTAGAAACTTTTTGTACAGATATTTTGAAAATGGCGGAGAGACAGGGATTCGAACCCTGGGTAGGCTTGCACCCACAACGGTTTTCGAGACCGCCCCGTTCGACCACTCCGGCACCTCTCCGTGGTGCGCTGATTAGTTAGTATCGCGCAGGGTCGCAAGGGTAAATTCGCTTGAGTTTCAAGAAAATCCCAAAATTTCAGCTCGCGCCGTGTCACGAGGCTGCGATTTGGGGCGTTTGGGGGTGAAATCCTTTTGGAAAGCTGCAACAACTTACTACATATATCCTACGATAAATACCGATGACTTCAGGAGACCCGATGGCCCGTTTGATCCAAAGCACTGTTTCTGCCTTTGTCTTTCTCGTTGCGACCTCGGTTGCGGCGTTTGCGGACCGCGAAGCTGAATTGCAGCGCTTGAATGAGATACTGCGGTTGGATGAGTTGTTTGAGATTATGGCGGAGGAGGGTGACCTCTATGCCGTTGACCTTGAGGAGCAACTGTTCGCAGGGAAGGGCGGAGACACTTGGCGCAAGGACGTACAAGAAATCTATACCTCGGCGCGTTTGAAGGACTCTTTTTGGCAAATGTTCTCTGAGGCTCTTTCGGACCAAACAGTTTCAGAAACGCTCGCCTTTTATGACACCGACCTTGGCGCGAAAATTACCGATGCAGAGCTGCTGACACGCCGCTCGTTTCTTGACCCTGCGGTAGAAGAGGCAGCAAGTGAAATTGTTGAGTCTATGGTTCGGGAACAGGATCCGTTTCTTGTTTCATTGCGTGAATATGCAAAGGTGAACGACCTGATCGATTCAAATGTCGTCTCCTCGATGAATGCGCAATACGCCTTTATGCAGGGGCTGATTCGTGGTGGCGCGGTTGATAATTCTATGACCGACAGCGACATTCTTGCAGATATCTATAACCAAGAGCCGGTATTTCGCGCAGATACCATGGCTTGGGTCATGAGCTTTTTGGCTTTGGCGTATCAGCCGCTAACGGAAAGCGAATTGCGCGATCATATTGCCTTCGGCCGGACGGCTTCTGGGCGGCAGTTCAACAATGCGTTGTTCAGCAGTTTTGACGAAGTGTTCAAAGACGTATCAGAGGCGCTTGGTTATGCGGCCGCGACCTATATAACAAGTCAGGATATCTAGGCGTGCAGATACCGCTCGGCTTGTGTGTGTTGCCAATTCGAAGTTTCGGCACTGTGGCCAAATAAACTTACGGCTTTGGCTTGACTTCTTTTGGGATTGGACCGATAAGCCGCCTCTCAATGCGGGATTCCTTTCGGACTCTCGTGTTGGTTTATGTTTTATTCATCGCCCGAGCGGGCGCGCTGTCCGAGGCGCCATACTGGCAAAAACTCCCATGCGGGGGCCACAAGACGCGGAAATGCAAAGGAAGACCTGATGTTTGCGGTTCTAAAGACCGGCGGCAAGCAATACAAAGTTCAAAGCGGCGACGTGCTGCGAGTAGAGCGTATTGCTGCAGATGCTGGCGAAACTGTTCAATTCAACGAAGTTCTCATGGTTGGCGCCACTGTTGGTACGCCAAACGTTGAGGATGCTGCGGTTCAGGCCGAAGTGATCGACCAGATCAAAGGCGAAAAAGTTATTCATTTCGTCAAGCGCCGCCGTAAGCACGGCTCCCAGCGCACAAAAGGTCACCGTCAAAAGCTGACCCTCGTTCGGATCACAGATATCCTTGAAAAAGGTGCATCGAAGTCCGGCGTTAAAGCGGCACAGGGTACAGGTTCCGTGCCTGCATCCGTTGTTGCTGCAATGGCTGACGTGACACCGAAGGCGAAAAACGCGCCTGCAAAGAAAGCAGAAGCGAAGCCCGCCGCCAAAGCCGAGGCTAAGAAGCCTGCCGCCAAGAAAGCCGCACCTAAGAAGGCTGCTGCTGCAACTGGCGCGGACGATCTTAAGAAATTGTCCGGTGTTGGCCCCGCACTCGAAAAGAAACTGCTCGATGCAGGCATCACTACATTTGCCCAAATCGCAGCCTGGACTGATGCTGATGTAGCCGAGTTCGACGAAAAATTGTCGTTCAAAGGCCGTATCGAGCGCGAAGGCTGGATCGAGCAAGCTAAAGAATTCGCTAAAGGCTAAGGAGAGACAGCATGGCACATAAAAAAGCAGGCGGTTCATCCCGTAACGGTCGCGACTCTGCTGGTCGCCGCCTTGGTGTAAAAAAATTCGGTGGCGAAGCCGTGATCCCAGGCAACATTATCGTGCGTCAGCGCGGTACGAAGTTCTTCATGGGTCAAGGCGTTGGCATGGGGAAAGATCACACAATCTTCGCAACTGCTGAAGGTAACGTGAAATTCCACAAGGGCCTCAAGGGCCGCACCTTTATTTCGGTTCTCCCAGTGGCGGAGGCCGCTGAGTAAGCCGAAACCTTATGGTTCAAGATTAGGGGTCGGTGGAAACACCGGCCCCTTTTCATTTTTGTAACATTTCTTTGGTAACCACGCCGCGTACAGGCGCCAGTAGAGAAATTGACATGCGTTAAGGGGCAAATGTTCCTTATGCGATATGCTTTTCGAGGAGGAGAGGCATGAGACTTGAGACGATAACAGGCCAACAGGTAATTGAGACCGAACGGTTCACGCTGCGTCCGGTTCAGAAATCGGATGCCGGACAGTTGCGAATGTATGCGGGTGACAAGCGCGTCGCGGAGCAAACCTCTTCGATTCCGCATCCGCTGCCCCGTGGTGTCATCCAAGCCTTTATCGAACGTGTCCAGCAACCCGACCGCGATGAGGACGCTTGGGTCATGGATCGTGGTGGTGACGAAATTCTGGGTGTGATCAGCCTTAAACGGATGGACCGTAGCCAATCAGAGATCGGGTATTGGGTCGCACCTGCGTTTTGGGGAACTGGCCTTGCGTCTGAGGCCGTTAACGCGCTGTTGGAGGCAAATCCGCAGAACTGCAAAACTATCTTCGCTGTTGTCTTTCAGGATAATCCGGCCTCTGCGCGCGTGTTGACCAATGCTGGCTTTACGTATCTCGGCGATGCGGAACACTTTTCCGTGGCGCGGGATGCCAATGTCGCAACGTGGACTTACCTGCGCAAATACGACTGATCCTATTGGACGAAATACGCGGTGAATGCCGCAACTGAAACAAAAGCGGACGCGGTGAAGGCTTGAGCCTCGCCGCGTCCTGCTGTATCGCCTTGATAAATTGACGGAAGGCCGGCCAAATGAAATTTCTAGATCTCTGCAAAGTCTATGTGCGTTCCGGTGGCGGCGGTGGCGGCTGTGTGTCTTTCCGACGCGAGAAATATATCGAGTATGGTGGCCCAGATGGTGGTGACGGCGGACGCGGCGGCGATATCATTGCAGAAGCCGTTGAAGGGCTAAACACGCTCATTGATTTCCGTTACCAGCAGCATTTTTTTGCCAAAAACGGCCAGCCCGGTATGGGTGCGCAACGCACGGGTGCGGATGGCGAAACCATCGTCATGAAGCTCCCCGTAGGCACGGAAATTCTTGATGAGGATCAGGAAACGGTTATCGCCGATCTTACTGAGGTGGGCCAACGCGTTGTGCTTGCTAAGGGCGGCAATGGCGGCTTCGGCAACCTGCACTTTAAATCTTCGACCAACCAAGCGCCGCGTCGTGCCAATCCGGGGCAAGAGGGGATTGAACGAACACTCTGGCTTCGGCTCAAGCTGATTGCGGATGCTGGTTTGCTCGGTCTGCCGAACGCGGGGAAGTCGACGTTCCTGTCGGCCACGTCAAATGCCCGCCCTAAGATTGCGGATTATCCGTTTACCACGCTGTATCCCAACCTCGGGGTTGTAGGTGTTGATGGTGCGGAATTCGTAATTGCCGATATTCCGGGCCTAATCGAAGGCGCGAGTGAAGGACGTGGGCTTGGCGATTTGTTCCTTGGTCATGTGGAGCGGTGCTCGGTCCTGTTGCATCTTGTGGATGGAACCGCCGAGGACGTTGCTGCGGATTACAAAACTATCATTGGCGAGCTTGAAGCCTATGGCGGCGCGTTGGCAGATAAGCCACGCGTGACGGTGCTGAACAAGATTGATGCGCTGGACGAGGAAGAACGCGCCGCGAAACGTGCTGAGCTTGAAGCTGCATGCGGCGGACCGGTCATGCTGATGTCCGGTGTTGCGCATGATGGTGTAACCGATGTGCTGCGCGCGGTTCGTGCCGAAATTTCCGAAGATAAACTGCGCAAGAAAAAGGCCGACGAGGAGCCCGAACCATGGCAACCCTAGCCGCCACCAACCGTAGTGCAGAGGCTTTGGCCCGCGCGCGGCGCGTTGTGGTCAAGATTGGCTCGGCAATGCTTGTCGATAAAGACAGTGGAGCGTTGCGAGAGGAATGGTTGCAGGGACTCGCCCGCGATGTGGCCAAACTCAAAGCGCAGGGCGCGGATGTTGTTTTGGTCTCGTCCGGTTCTATTGCGCTTGGGCGAGGTGTTTTGGGTCTGCCTGCGGGCGGGTTGGCACTTGAGCAATCTCAAGCCGCGGCCGCCGTTGGGCAAATCCGTTTGGCGCGTGCCTATGAGGGCGTCTTGGCACCCGAAGGCATTACAACTGCGCAGGTATTGGTCACGCTCGAAGATAGCGAAGATCGCCGTCGTTACCTCAATTCGCGCGCCACGTTAGAGCAACTCTTGAGCTTCGGCACGGTGCCGATCGTAAACGAGAATGACACCATCGCCACTGACGAAATCCGCTTTGGCGACAATGATCGCCTTGCCGCGCAAGTTGCCGTGACGGTCGGTGCGGATGTTCTGGTGCTTCTGTCGGATGTTGACGGGTTTTACTCCGCCAATCCGGGGATTGACCCGACTGCACAGCGGTTTGATACCATCGATGTCATTACGCCTAGTATCGAAGCTATGGCGGGTGATCCGACCTCTGGTCTGTCAAAGGGTGGCATGAAAACAAAAGTCTTGGCTGCAAAAACCGCGACCCAAGCGGGCTGTGCTATGGTCATTTCCGAAGGGTCGGTTGTGCAACCAATTACAAGCCTGATCGAAGGCGCGGCCTGTACGTGGTTCACCGCAAAAGATACCCCACAGGCGGCGCGCAAGCATTGGATATCGGCCATGAAGCCGCGCGGGATTGTAACCGTGGATGCCGGCGCAGCGCAGGCGCTCAAGCGCGGGAAGTCCCTACTTCCAGCGGGAGTGACGGCGGTGAGCGGGACCTTTGGGCGCGGGGATCCGGTTGCGGTTCATGGGCCAGACGGACAAATCGCGACGGGCCTGACACGCTATACCTCTGAAGAGGCGCAGCAGATCAAGGGCGTTCCTTCGGACCAGTTTCAGGCTATTCTTGGCTATGCCGGCCGCGCAGCCCTGATCCATCGCGACGATATGGTGCTCTGAACCATCTGTGATGGGGCTTATTGCAATTCTTCATGCGTTACCCCCTTGGTTCGTTGGCAGAAACCGCATTATATTGCGCCGAACTCCCGTGAACGTTGAAAAGGCGAGACCATGAAAGACAGCGACAATATCCCCCTTCTGATGCAAGACATCGGCACACGTGCCCGCGCCGCATCGCGTGAGTTGGGATTTGCGCCGGGTCCGCAGAAGGAAGCGGCGTTGATGGCCGCCGCTGATGCGGTGTGGGAGCGTCGCGCAGAGATCATCGCTGCCAACGAAAAAGATATGGCATATGGCCGCGACAAAGGGCTGAGCGCTGCGATGCTCGACCGTCTGATGCTGGACGAGGATCGGATTAAGGGCATTGTTGATGGCCTGCGCGCGGTCGCGATGCAGAAGGATCCCGTGGGCGCAACGCTCACCGAATGGGACATGGAAAGCGGGTTGCATATCAAGCGTGTACGCACGCCGCTTGGCGTTATCGGCGTGATCTATGAAAGCCGGCCGAATGTCACGGCTGACGCAGGCGCGCTGTGCCTCAAGGCAGGGAATGCGGTTATCCTGCGCGGTGGATCAGAAAGCTTCCATAGCTCTGGTTTGATCCATGCGTGCCTGCAAGACGGTTTGCGCGAAGCGGGTCTTCCCGAAGACTCCATCCAACGCGTGCCAACCCGTGATCGCGCTGCCGTCGCAGAGATGCTGCGCATGACCGAGGCGATTGATGTGATTGTACCGCGTGGCGGCAAAGGGCTGGTAGGTCTTGTTCAGCGTGAAGCGCGGGTGCCTGTTTTTGCTCACCTTGAGGGGATTTGCCACATTTATGTGGACAAAGACGCAGATGCGGAGAAGGCCTTGCGTGTTGTGCTGAATGCGAAAACGCGCCGTACCGGGATTTGTGGATCGGCGGAATGCCTGTTGGTGCATAAGGATATCAAAGACACATTAGGCCAGAAAATCGTTGATGCGCTTAAAGAGGCCGGTGTCGAAGTTCGGGCCGAGGGGCTTGATGGAAGTGTTCCTGCGAATGAGGAGGACTTCGGCAAGGAGTTCCTCGACATGATTATCGCGGCGAAGGTTGTTGATGATGTTGACGGCGCAATCGATCATATCCGCACCTATGGCTCCAATCATACTGACTGTGTGATTACCGAGAACGAAGATGTTGCGGATCGGTTCTTTACGCGTTTGGATTCTGCGATCCTAATGCACAATGCCTCGACCCAGTTTGCCGACGGCGGCGAGTTTGGTATGGGGGCGGAAATCGGCATTGCCACAGGTAAGATGCACGCGCGAGGACCAGTCGGAGCCGAGCAATTGACGAGCTTCAAATACATCGTCAAAGGCGACGGCACCACGCGGCCATAACGTCAGAAGGTGATCGTTATTTCGGTGTCGTGAAACTCTGCGGAAAGCGTTTTTCCGCAGTCTTTCAACGCGCTAGCAACAAGAACGAATTGGATTTGCGCGGCAGAGACCTCAATGTCTGGGTTGTCTTCAGAGACGAGTTGCCAGAGGTTTGTGTCGATCTTCAGGCGTTCCGCTTGGGCGTGCAATGTCCAGTTTCCGCTTTCACAGCCACAGGTGATCGTGCCGCCAAATGGCATTGTTGTTTCAAGGCATTGGATCAAAAGAAACGCGAGTTTTGCCTCACGGCGCATTGGGTCTTCTGTGCTGGTCCAGGTGATGTCAACGCGGGCTTGCTCGCTATACTCTTTCAAGATTGCCCCGATCTCTCGACCGCGCATTTGTTGGGCATGGGCGCTATCGCCAAAGGCGACGCGGAAAAAACGTACCTTGGCATTGGCGTTCGTCACCGAGTCCCGAATAAGCGCCACCTCGGCGCTATTTGCCGCGTTGCTCATCTCCAACAGTTCAACCCCATTGCCGATTGCGCCTAAAGGGCTGATAAGGTCATGACAGATGCGGGATCCGAGAAGGGCGGTTAGGTCTCTTGGTTTCTGCGACATGGTTTTCCTGACGTGCGAGGCAGTTAGATGAACGAAATACTAGAGCCGGGAATGCTGGTGCGAAACCCTGCGCAGCCCGAGTGGGGCCTTGGTCAGGTACAATCTGTTATTGATGGTAAAATAACCGTTAATTTTGAAGAATGCGGCAAAATAACTTTGCAAAGTGCGCATGTGCCACTCGAAATCGTCTTTGACGCGGGTTAGTCGGGCTTGCCGTTGCGCTTTGGTTGCATTTAAAGGCGCAAGTCCCTAGAAGCTGCTCAGACAAACTGGAGCTATCCCGCACTCTATGAGCAGAACTGACCCCAAATTCGAAACTCGATTGGCGCAATCGTCCGAGGACCTGCGTGCCGCGCAGCGACTGCGGTATCGGGTATTCATCGAGGAGCTGGGTGGCGATGGCGACATGGTCGACCATGAAAATCGCCTCGAGATGGATGCCTTTGATGCGCATTACGACCATCTCCTGCTGATCGATCATAGCCGCGAGGGTGGCGTTGAAGAACAGGTTGTCGGGGTGTATCGGCTGCTGTTGGGCGAGAAGGCCGCGGAGATCGGCCAATTCTACTCCGAAAATGAATACGATCTCACTTGTCTAAAACAAAGTGGTCGCAAGCTTCTGGAGCTGGGGCGCTCTTGTGTGCATCCGAATTATCGTGGCGGTACGGCGATGTTCCACCTTTGGAATGGTTTGGCCGAATACGTCCTGTCGAACGGGGTCGAAATCCTGTTTGGTGTTGCAAGTTTTCACGGTACAAATGTCGAAGATATCAAGCAATCTTTGGCCTATCTGCACCATAATCACCTCGCGCCTGAAGAGTTGCGAGTGCGTGTTGTACCAGAGCATTTCCAGACCATGGATCTCGTGCCAACCGATCAACTTGACCGCCGTGCGGCGATGGTCAACACGCCTGCGCTGATCAAAGCGTATCTGCGGCTCGGTGGTTTTGTGGGCGAGGGGGCGTATCTGGATTATAGCTTCAACACCACAGACGTCTGTTTGCTGATGGATACCGAACGGATGAACGCCAAGCACAAGAATTTTTACACAAAGGCGCGAGACGCGTGACGCCCACATGGACGTCGGATAAGGCCCCCACACCGGTTAAGATCGGGGTCGGTGGCGTTGTGCGCGCCGTTTTGCGGGGTGTTCCGCTGCTTCTTTTGACGAGCATTTGCTTGATATTGATGCTTTTGCTGCGTCTTATCGAGCAGCCTATTTACGGCGTTCGGCGGCCGTTTACGCCTTATCTTACGTTGTTTGTATGTCGGAATGCCTTTCGCATTTTGGGCATGGGATATAGCGCCGAGGGCGAGATCATGCGCCACAAAGGGGCGGTTGTTGCCAATCATGGCTCTTGGTTGGATATCTTTGCGCTGAATGCGCAGAACCGTATTTACTTTGTTGCCAAGGCCGAGGTGGCCTCGTGGCCAGGGATCGGCTGGCTCGCGCGGGCGACAGGAACAGTGTTCATCGCGCGAAAAGTAACAGACGCCCACAAACACCGCGACACCTTTACCGAACGGCTGCTTGCGGGGCATAAGCTGTTGTTTTTCCCCGAGGGAACTTCAACCGACGCTTTGAGGGTTTTGCGTTTTAAATCAACGCTTTTCGCTGCGTTCCTCACAGACAAAATTAAGCCCGAAGCATGGGTGCAGCCCGTGAGCGTTGTGTATACCGCGCCTGAAGGTGCACCTGTGGATTTCTATGGCTGGTGGGGCGATATGAGTTTTGGGCCGCATATGCTCAAGGTTTTGGCGGCGCGTAAGGCTGGATCCGTGAAGGTGATTTATCATCCACCTTACCGTGCCGCAGATTACGACTGCCGTAAGAAACTAGCCGCGGATTGCGAGGCCGCGGTCCGCTCTGGGGTCGAGAAAACACTTGGAGACGCCTACGCCGGTTAACGGCCTTCGCAGATTACCCGCGAAGCGGTGCGAGGAGCGCGTTGAGGCTTTCTGCTGGTGCGTCGTGGCTCCAGATTTCTGGGCCAACACCGAAGAAATCCGTAAACGGCGCCAATGCCGCAATGAGGTCCTCATCAAGTGCGCCCTCGGCAACCACAGGGACCTCGATCATTTCTGACCACCACTGAAACAAGTCAAGTTCGGCGCGGCTTCCATCACCCAGCGGTGTCAACCCGACGGGGCCAAATGCAATGTAATCTGCGCCCGCTTCGCCAGCGGTCATGCCGTCATGCTGCGAGTGGCCACAATAGGCGCCGATAATTGCGTCAGGCCCAAGTTCTTTGCGGGTGTTGCGTACAGAGTTGCCCGTATTGCCGAGATGCACGCCATCAAGTCCAAGACGTTCGACCAAAGGAATATGCTTGTCCATCACAATGGCAATGTCGCGCTCGTGACAGATTGCGCGCAGGGCGTCGGCGGCGCGGCAAATGCGGTCTTCGTCTTGCGTTGCCATAGAAAGCCGCACACAGGCGATCTCGTTGCTGTCGAGAACCCGCGCAAAGACATCAGGAAAGGTTGAAAGCTCGAATTCTGGCGGCGTGATCAGATAAGTTTGCGGCACAAGCGGTGTGTCTTGGGTATCTGTTGCGGGCATGTCTTTTACCTCGGCCATCTCGGACTCCTTGAAGCTCTTCCCGTTCGTTTAACGGTGTTCGGCGGTGTTGTAACGGGCTTTTTTCGTCCCGATTACTTCGGGGGCAGGTCTTTGACGTTTTCGAGCGAAAGATCAATTAAAATTCTGCGGCGCGTATCATCGGATATGGCGTCTTCGTTTGCGTCAATCATACCGCCCATGGGACGACCGGTAAAAGACAAGGGCGCTGTGCCTTCAACCTTGAGCGCTTCGGCTTCGCGCGGCTTTCCGGGGCGGAACATACCACCGCCTTTGTGAACACCACAGACCATGTGTCCGTTCAATTGGAAGCACAGGCCGCCGAACATCTTGCGCTCGGTGATACCGTCCAGATCGGCCAGATCATCGCGCAATAACTGCGCCAGCCCTTCGTCATATGCCATATCGCGCCTCTCTTTCCTGTGGTCTGTCTCTTGCGTCCGTCGTTTTGCGAGCGTAACACATCCGAAATCCGTGGCAAAAGAAAGCGTTTGACCGTGAGCGATAAGAATTGGAGCGGGCCGCAGCCGGCCTTTGTTTTGGTACGCCCACAAATGGGCGAGAATATCGGCGGCGCGGCGCGGGCTATGTGGAATTTCGGGCTGGACCGGATGCGGATCGTTGATCCGCGCGACGGCTGGCCAAATCAGAAGGCCGTTGCAATGGCGAGCGGCGCGGGGCGATTGCTGGATGAGGCGGGGCTGTATGATGATGTGCCTGATGCGCTTGCCGATTGTAACTATGTCTTTGCCACGACGGCGCGCCATCGGGGATTGACCAAGCCCGTGATGTCACCTGAACGCGCGATGGAACATGCACGCGCATTGATCGCCGAGGGAAAAAAGGTCGGCGTGATGTTTGGTCCTGAGCGTTCGGGCCTTGAAAACGAGGATGTTGCGCGGGCCAATGCGATCATTTCCGTTCCGGTCAATCCGGAGTTCCCTTCGCTCAACCTTGCACAATGTGTGTTGCTGACGGCCTATGAGTGGCGGCGTCAATCTGAAACGGTCGTGCCGGAAACGGTTGAGATGGCAAAAACCGAGTTCGCAGAAGGGCTTGAGGTCGAGAAGCTGGGCGATCATTTCGAACAGAGGTTAGAAGACGCAGGGTTCTTCTTCCCTGAGGCCAAGGCTGCCAACATGAAACTCAATCTGCGCAATATGTGGGCGCGGATGCCGCTTACACGCTCGGATGTTCAGATGCTTCACGGGATGCTACGCCAGATGGTGCGTTGGAAAGAACGTGGCGATGAATAAGCGCCTTGCGACGTTAAATTCACACCAAGCGAAAATGGGCCGTTGAAGCCTATGGGATCAAAGCCTAAATTCGCGGCAACATATCGCCGCAGGATCGGGTGAGGGAAAGGGCAGCCATGTCAAAGCCACGCAGTATTTTCGAAGAGGTTTCCGAACAGGAGAAGCCATCAACTCCAACGCCGGGTGGCATTGATCGTGCACCCAAAGGAGCGCGGCGCGGGATTCGGCTCTGGCTGATGGTGTTATTTCTGATGGTTGCGGCGATGGTCGTAATTGGCGGGCTTACGCGCTTAACGGATTCCGGCCTTTCGATTACGGAATGGAAACCTGTTACGGGGGCTGTGCCACCAATGTCTGCGGAGGCATGGGACGGCGAATTCCAGAAATACAGGGAAACACCTCAATATGAGGCGCTGAACCGCGGGATGGAGCTTGCGGAGTTCAAGTTCATCTATTGGTGGGAATGGGGCCACAGACAGCTTGGCCGCACGGTTGGTCTGGTCTGGGCGCTTGGGTTCCTCGGGTTTCTGGCGACGAAAAACATTCCAACGGGTTGGACAGGACGGCTCTTGCTGCTCGGTGCGCTTGGCGGATTGCAGGGGGCGATTGGCTGGTGGATGGTGGCGTCCGGCCTTAAGGACGGGATGATCGCTGTGGCCTCTTATCGGCTTGCGGTTCACCTTGGGTTGGCCTTCCTGATCCTTGGGTTCCTTGGATGGTACATCCTTCTTCTGGGTCGAAGCGAGGCAGAGTTACTCAAGGCGCGGCGTGACCGCGAGGGCAAGCTCTTCTCCATGTCAACGGGCCTCATGCATTTCAGCATGGTGCAAATCTTGATTGGTGCGCTTGTGGCCGGAATTGACGCGGGGCGTACGTTTACCGATTGGCCGTTGATGGCAGGTGGGTTCTTCCCCATTGGCATGTTCGAGCTGACACCGTTTTGGACCAATTTCTTTGAAAACCCCGGACTGGTTCAGTTTATGCACCGGATCGTTGGGTATCTGTTGCTGATCTTTACATTCATTGTGTGGCGCAAGAGCCGTGCGAGCGGGAAATTGGCCGTGCGGCGTGGGTTTGACCTCGTGTTGGGCATGATGGTGCTTCAGGCCGTTCTTGGGGTTCTGACCGTTTGGAACGCGGCACCACTCTCAATCGCGATCCAACACCAAATTGGCGCGATTATCCTGTGGGTGCTGATTCTGCGGGCGCGTTTCATGACGCAATATCCACCCGAACAAACAATCCGGAGGGCCTAACGTGGCTGACAAGACCGCTGCAACATACAACGAGCTTATGGGCTTTGTGCGCGAAACCTGTGCGCTAGGCGAGATTGCGGGCCGTTTGGGCTGGGATCAGGAAACGATGATGGCTCCGGGGTCGGCGCCTCAACGGGCCGAAGAAATGGCTGCAATGGAGTCGGTTCTGCACGCCCGCAAAATGGATGCACGGGTCGGCGAATGGCTTGATGCGCTTGAGGGGGCGGACATTGGAGAGGTCGAGGCAGCACAGCTTCGCCTGATCCGTCGTGAGTTTGACCGCGCGACCAAGGTTCCTGCTAAGCTGGCGTCCGAAATTGCTCGGGTGACTTCTGCTGCGCAGGGGATTTGGGCCGAGGCCCGTGCCGCCGAAAACTTCGCCGATTTTGCGCCGACTTTGGAAAAGGTCGTTGCCTTGCGCCGCGAAGAAGCGGATGCGCTCGCCCAAGGCGGGGACCGGTATGATGCATTGTTGCAGGATTATGAGCCAGGCACCTCAGCCGCCGAAATCAGTACAATGTTTGACAACATGCGCCCGCGTCTTGTGGCGTTGCGCGAGCGTATCCTTGGCTCGGAGTTCACACCCGTTGCCCTGACGCGTGATTTTGACATTGACGCGCAGATGAGTCTCTCAAACGAGCTTGCGATCGGTTTCGGGTATGATTTCACCCGTGGGCGGCTTGATAAAGCGGTGCACCCGTTCTCGAGCGGGTCTGGTAATGATGTGCGGATAACCACGCGCACGGCGGCACAAGATCCGTTCAACTGCATCTATTCCACAATCCACGAGGTTGGCCACGCCTGTTACGAGCAAAATATCTCACAGGATTATCTGCTCACACCACTTGGGCGCGGCGTTTCTATGGGGGTTCACGAAAGTCAGAGCCGCATCTATGAAAACCAGATCGGGCGTAGTGCTGCTTATACGTCCTATCTGTTTGCCAAGATGAAAGACGCCTTTGGTGATATCGGTGTGGCCGATGCGGAGGCGTTCTTTGCGACTGTGAACCGCGTGCGTTCTGGATATATTCGCACTGAAGCCGATGAAATCCACTACAACTTGCATGTCATGCTGCGGTTTGATCTGGAACAGCAGCTTATCTCTGGCGCGCTCGACGTTGCGGACCTTCCCGATGCGTGGAACACGCGGTTTGAATCCGACTTTGGCGTTGCTGTTGATAAACCAAGCAACGGGTGTTTGCAGGATGTGCATTGGTCTGTGGGCTTATTTGGCTATTTCCCGACATACTCGCTGGGTAACCTTTACGCTGGCTGCCTGAACGAGGCGATGCACGCAGCGGAACCAGGTCTGGACGCAGAATTTGCCAAAGGTGATACAAGCCGCGCAACAGCATGGTTGGCACAGAACGTGCAGCAACACGGCGGGCGCTATACGTCAGCGGACGTCATCACGCGCGCATGTGGCAAAGAGCCAAGCGAAGCGCCACTGTTGGCGTATCTCGAAGAGAAATTTGGCCGGATTTATAACCTGTAATTGGTCAAAGGGGGGCGGTGGTAAACCTGCCGCCCTATGTCACTAACGGCCGGATTTTCAGCTTGGAAATCCGGTTGCCATCCATTTCCATAATCTCGAAACGGAAGCCATGGAACGAGTAAACTTGTCCCTTTGACGGGATACGCTGCGCTTCGTGGATCACAAGCCCAGCAATGGTATTGGCTTCTTCATCCGGCAAAGACCAATCCGTCGCACGGTTCAGGTCGCGGATGGTTGCGGCTCCATCCACAAGGAATTGACCATCCTCGGTTTTCTCGTGAACTGGCGCGTCGGTGATGTCGAATTCATCGGTGATCTCGCCCACGATTTCTTCAAGGATATCTTCGAGCGTGATCAGCCCCTGAAGCGCTCCGTACTCATCCACGACCAACGCAAAATGCGTGCGACGGCGCAGGAACTGGTGCATTTGGTCGTCGAGCGTTGCGGTTTCGGGAATGAAGTAGGGTTCCGACGCGATATCCATCAGGTCAATCTCGGCCAGTGCATCCCGCGCAGACCCGCTCTCGCGCGAAAGATCATGGATGGCGCGCAACAGGCTTTTGGCGTGAATGACACCGACGATATTTTCCGGCTCGTTCCGATACAGTGGTAAGCGCGTATGACGGCTCTTGAGGCATTGCTCCAGAACCACATCGGTGGTGAGGTCCGCATCGATCATCTCGATCTGGCTGCGGTGAAGCATGATCTCTTCAACTGTGCGCTCGGAAAGGTCCAGCGCGCCAAGGATACGGTCGCGGTCTTCTTTTTCGACAACCCCTTCGGAGTGGCCAAGAGAGATCGCGCCAGCAATCTCGTCGCGCACAGCAAGGATTGCGCCGTCAGGGTCTGTTTGGATGCCAAACACGCGCAATACGCCGCGCACCAACATTCTGACAAAGGCAACGACAGGCGCGAATATTTTGATAACCAGTGCAATCGGCCCGCTGACGGCGCTGGCTGCGGTTTCAGCGTTGGTGATCGCATAGGTTTTCGGCAGCACTTCGGCAAAGATCAGGACCAGCAAGGTCATGACCAGCGTTGCCAATGCCACACCGCTTTCGCCGTAAAGTCGGGTAAACAGAGCGGTGGCAAGCGAAGTTGCGAGGATGTTGACGAGGTTGTTGCCCAAGAGCACCGAGCCGATCAGCTTTTCACTGTCCTCGGTTATGTCGAGCGCGCGTTCGGCCCCGCGAGAGCCCTTGTCGGCCATATTGCGCAATTTTCCGCGCGAGGCGGCGGTTAGCGCAGTTTCGGAGCCGGAAAAGAAAGCCGAGAAAATCAGAAGTGCAAAAATTGCACCGGCGGAAATCATGAGGGCGGTGTCAAACACGAGGCCAGAAACATCCAATTGGTTGCGGTATGCCAGCACTATGCCAGCCATTCCGTTATGGGGCGCAAACCCCGCCGGTTCAAGACGAGGGGGTGAATTTTGGTGCGGTTATCGGGATTTGCTAGTCAGGTTTGGCCAAAGGGTGGTGTTCAAGCACCAGAGATTGCAAGCGTTCCTCTAGCACATGTGTATAGATTTCGGTGCTCGACAAATCCGCATGGCCCATGAGTGTCTGGATCACACGAAGGTCCGCGCCATTTGCCAGAAGGTGTGTGGCAAAGGCATGGCGAAGGCGGTGAGGAGTGACAGAAGACGGATCAACACCCGCCGCAACGGCGATTTCCTTGATCAGCGCATAGAACCGATGCCGCGTGAGGTGTCCGAGTTTGCTACGAGAGGGGAACAGGAAAGGCGAGGGCGGTGTGCCGTGTTCAATGCGCTCCACCTCTTCCTGTGCGTCACGCGTTTCAAGCCACGCCTCCAAAGCGTCACGCGCCGGCGGAGATAGAGGTACAAGCCGTTCTTTGCTGCCTTTGCCTTTGATCAGCAGCATTTGCGGATTCCCTCGCGCAGAGGCGACAGGCAGGCTCACAAGCTCCGTCACACGCATGCCACTCGCATAGAGAAGTTCCATCAGGCATGTGTTGCGCAAACGGTCGGTCTTGTTCCGTCCTTGCGATTTTGCGGCCTCAAGAAGGCGGTCTACATCGTTCTCTGACAGGGTTTTTGGCAGTCGCTTGCTCCGTCCTGGTCCGCGGATTTGCAGGGCAGGGTGATCTTCGCGGAGCCCTTCTTCATAGGCGAAACGGTAGTAGCTCTTGATAGCTGAAAGCCTGCGTCCGCGCGTGGATTGCGAGAACCCCTGTGCGTCACAATGGATCAAATAGTCCTCAACCGTGTCGCGAACGGCGCTGTTGAGAGTTTCCTTCTTGCTGGCAAGAAACTCTGCATAGTCTTGCAAATCCCGCCGATAGGCCTCTTGGGTGTTGGGCGAGGAATTGCGCTCTGCCACCTGCGCCAGAATGAAATCTTCGATTTCGCGGTGCATTTGGGCGAGTGACATGATCAGCTCCGTTCAAGCAGCATAAGTTGCAAGGCCGCCCGGCGCGCCACATCCTCAAGACCAAGAGCACGAAGCGTCGTAAGCCCCGCGGCAATATCGTCCGGATCGCCGGTGCTGCCCCGTTCAAAAAGCGTCATCGCCGACAAGATCGCACGTCCAATCTCGCCATTCTTGAGCATCGCTGCTTCGGCAGGCGGCGGAGTCAGGGTGTTAAACCCGTCCACAATCGCACGTGCCTTTGAAGAGGACAGACCATGGAGTTTGGGCATACCTTTGGCCAAATCAACGAGGAAACGATCTTCTGCTGTATCTGGTGCGTATTGAAGGGCTACGGTTTCGTAGTCGTCCGTTAACAGCCCGAGGTGAAACCGCGTCCGCGCCGTTTCCGGGTCAAGCAGCAAAGGCGCAAGCAAAGGGGTATAGTAGCGCGCGAAGGGGGTAAGCAGGCTGGCCTCTGCCATGGCGCTTTGTGCTTTTGGCAATGTTAAAGCCACGCCAGCGGTGTCCTTAGCGCGCAGCGCGTCATCAAAATTTTGAACTGCCGCAACACGGTCCCACAAGCCGCCAGAAGCTGGTGGTTTGCGATCTGTATAGAGCGGGAACAAAACGTTGTCGGCCACAGCGCCAGAGGCCGCGAGTTTCTCTGCAGCCTGAAGGCGCGCGCGCCATCCGTTGTTCTTGTTGAGATCGGTTTGTGCAAATGCGCGGGGCAAATGGGTTGTTGGAATCGGTTCGCCAATCGCTTCATAGAGTCGGAAAGTCAGCGGTGAAGGCCGTGCGATCAACGGCAATTCATCCGCGCCCTCGAAAAGCTCAGGATCAAGGAACCGCGCCAGAAGCTCGTCTTCCTCTTCCGAAATATAGCCAAGTGCACGCCCGGTTTCCAAGGTCAGCGCCGCAGCATTCCAATCTCCTGTCCGCGCAAGGCAAAACACGCGGGCAGGCAAGGTTGGTGCCATGGTAGCGGTGTTTTGCAGGTTTTCGCAGGCCGCGGTTTCGACGCCGATCAACAACGCGATGTCGAAATAGCGGCGGAACATCTCTGCGGATTCTGTGCCAGTAATTTCCATCAATGACGCCGCTTGGTCGAGTGCGCCAATATCGAGCAGCTTGTCGATGCGGGCTTGAAACAAAACCGCGCGCGGATCGGTGTCAGATGGCGGAGAAACTTCGGCAAGAAGCAGCTTCATCAGAAGCGCTTGCAACGCAGGGTATGTCTCTACGGGTTGGGACAAAAGGGCGCGCGCAAGATCTTCGCTCGGGGTTGGACCCCACAATTCACGCGGGAACCCTGTCACGCTAACAGGGAGCAAGCCCACTCCATCCCGCGATGGTTGCCCAAGCGGAGATGTCTCGATCTCCTCGATCGCAGCGGAGTCGGTCACGTCGGAATTTGGTGCGGTCTGCGGTGTCACAACCGTTTCCGACAACCAGTCAATCGCCGATAGCGGCTCTTCTTGCTGCGCGACAACAGGAGCGGAAAAACCGGAAAAGAGCGCGGCAACCGCCACGGTTTTCAAAAGAAATGCCCTGCGCACGTTAACCGTCGCTCAATGTGACGGGTTGGCGAATTTCGGTTATGTTCGGATCGAGATTGCCAAAATAGGCAAACGCCACAAATCCGATAAAGATTCCGATCAACAGCCCGATGATCAATTTTAGAAGTCGCCCCATGACTCTGTCCTGTCTCTATTCTGTGTTTCTCGCCATTGTTTGGCGATGATGATTTCCTGCTGCCATGATTATGCAGTTTTTTGTCGGATATGTCTCTTTATATATGGCCTTTTTTGCAAGATCACGCCATTCAGGTAAAGAAGTGAAAAATTAAGCGGATGGCAGCCTGTTTTGGGGTTCAAGTTACATAAGACGGTTGTGTTGGTCGGAATGATGGGGGCCGGAAAAACGGCCGTCGGCAAAGCGCTCGCGGCGCGCATTGGTGTTCCGTTTCTTGATAGCGACGAAGAGATTGTTAAGGCAGCAAATATGTCGATTGCCGAGATTTTCGAGCGCGATGGAGAGCCCTTCTTTCGTGACAAGGAAACGCAAGTTATTACGCGACTTTTGACCGAGGAGCGCTGTGTGCTTTCGACCGGAGGCGGCGCTTATCTATCCGAACGTAACCGTAAGATCATTTCAGAGAAGGGCAAAGCTGTTTGGCTCAACGCCGATCTGGCGCTTTTATGGTCGCGGGTTCGGCACAAGAATACGCGCCCTTTGCTGCGGACAGACAATCCCTACGAGACGCTCAAGACCCTCTATGAAGCGCGGGTGCCGTCTTATGAGCTGGCCGATCTGTCGGTCAAAGGTAAGGCAGAATATTCCATCGAGGATATGGTGGATGCCGTAGTGAGCGAATTGAAGAAACAAGATAATCTACTGGAGGAAATCGCGTGAATACCGCGTCGCAAACCAACATCGAAACCGTAGAAGTTGCGCTTGGGGAGCGGAGTTACGAGATCAAGATTGGCGAAGGGCTGCTCGCAGATGCAGGGACCTATATCGCACCGTTGTTGCGCCGCAAGAAGGTTGCGATTCTGACGGATGAGACGGTGGCGAAGCTTCATCTTGCAACACTTCAAGACGGCTTGGCGGCGGCAGGGATAGAGTCCGATGCGCTCGCATTGCCTGCTGGAGAGGCGACAAAAGCGTGGCCCCAATTTTCACGCGCCGTTGAGTGGTTGCTTGAGAGCAAAGTCGAGCGCAACGATGTTGTGATTGCGCTTGGTGGCGGTGTGATTGGCGATCTGGCAGGGTTTGCCGCAGCGGTCGTGCGCCGTGGCGTTCGGTTTGTGCAGATACCCACCTCGCTATTGGCGCAGGTCGATAGTTCCGTTGGCGGGAAGACTGGGATCAACGCACCACAGGGCAAGAACCTGATTGGTGCATTCCATCAACCCTCGCTGGTTTTGGCGGATATCGGTATTCTCGCAACCTTGCCAGAGCGTGATTTCCTGTCTGGATATGGCGAGGTCGTTAAATATGGCCTTTTGGGAGATGCCGCGTTCTTTGAATGGCTCGAAGAACATGCGCCTTCGATGGCAAAAGGTGATGTTGTGGCGCGTGCTTATGCGGTGAAGCGGTCCTGCGAGATGAAGGCCGATATCGTCGCGCGCGACGAAACAGAGCAGGGGGATCGCGCCCTTCTAAACCTTGGGCATACGTTCTGTCATGCGCTGGAAGCGGCGACGGGCTATAGCGACCGGTTGCTGCATGGCGAGGGCGTTGCGATTGGGTGTGCGTTGGCATTGGAAACTTCTGCGCGTTTGGGGCTGTGTTCCCAAGAAGACCCAAGCCGTCTGCGCGCGCATCTGAAAGACATGGGGATGAAGGCGGATATCTCCGACATTCCTGGTGATCTTCCCAATGCAAAAGCGCTTCTTGATTTGATGGGGCAAGACAAGAAAGTCGTGGACGGTAAGATCAAGTTCATCCTGACGCGTGGAATTGGGGATGCGTTCGTTTCGCCAGACACAGATACCGATGTTGTTTTGGCGGTCCTGAAGGATGCCTTGGGCGAACGTTAAGCTTGCCGCGTTCTATATTGTTATTAAAAGAAAAAGCCGCTCCAAATGGGGCGGCTTTTGTCTTTGTGGTGTTGTCTTTTCTAGAACGGGATTTCGTCGTCGATGTTGCCGCCGCCACCGCTTGGCGCGCCGCCTTGGGAGCCTCCACCGTAATCGTTGCCGCCACCACCGGAGTAGCCACCGCTGCTGCCGCCGGAATATCCGCCGCCGCCGCCAGAGCCACCGTCATTGCGTCCGTCGAGCATGGTCAATGTGCTGCCAAAGCCTTGCAGAACAACTTCGGTTGAATACCGGTCGTTGCCACTTTGATCTTGCCATTTGCGAGTCTGCAGCTGGCCCTCGATGTAAACTTTAGAGCCTTTTCGCAGGTATTGTTCAGCAACACGAACCAATCCCTCGCTGAAAATTGCCACAGTGTGCCATTCGGTCTTTTCGCGGCGTTCACCTGTATTGCGGTCTTTCCACGTCTCAGAAGTCGCGATACGCAGGTTGGCAACCTTACCACCGTTCTGGAAGGAGCGGATCTCTGGATCGGCTCCAAGATTACCAATTAGAATAACTTTATTGACCGAACCCGCCATGCAGGATGCTCCCTTCGAATCTATTGTGTTGAACGCAAAGTTACACCACCCGCCAAGGTTCGGGGCAAGGTAAAATATGTGCAAATTTCCCCCGTTCCCATAGGCCGAGGTCCTAAGAGGGGTGGATTTAGCTTTCGTTTCGGGTATATTTTCCGAGTTGCGACAGTGTCGCTCGTTTGTTGCCAAGGAATTGTATTCAGGATGTTTGTAAGAGTAATCACAACTTGCGCTGCTCTTCTTGTCGGAACGGCGGTCTTCGCTGACCCGCTTGCAACCGGTACAAAATCCAAGCGCAATCTGTTTTCCTCACAGCTTAAAGTTCTGGATACACGCGCGGCCACGCAATATCGCGGCTCCGAGCGCTTGCGCCCACGCGGTGCGGGCGATGCTGTTCCGGCTTATAACGGCAAATACAAGGGGCAGTACCTTCCGATTGCCCGCGAGATGGCGCGTAAATACAATATTCCAGAAAACCTGTTCCTGCGGTTGGTACAGCAGGAAAGCGGCTGGAACATCTATGCGAAATCACACAAAGGTGCTACTGGACTCGCCCAACTTATGCCTGACACGGCGCGCTATCTTGGTGTGAATATCAACGATCCGGTGCATAACCTTGAAGGCGGCGCGCGCTATCTTCGGGAACAGTATATTCGCTTCGGCTCTTGGCGCCTTGCGCTTGCGGCTTATAACGCAGGCCCCGAGGCTGTCAGCAAACACTCCGGTGTTCCGCCCTACAAAGAAACCCAGAACTACGTTGTGGCCATTCTTGGCCGCTAGGGTCTAATCAGATTTTTCCGTATCTTTGGTTGCAATGACCGGCTTCATGCGTGCCAGCATGTCTTCGGAGAGGTGGCATTTGATCTTATGCCCGTTGGCAAGAGTGCGATCCGACGGAACCTCGGTCTCGCAGAGGTTGCCTTCAACCTTATCTTTCCAATGGCAGCGCGTCTGGAACGGGCAACCGCTTGGCGGGTTCATGGCCGAGGGGATATCCCCCTCAAGCACGATATGCTGTTTCTCAATCGCGCGGTCCGCAATCGGAACAGCCGAAAGAAGCGCTTCGGTATAAGGGTGATACGGCGGGGCAAACACCTGATCGGTGGTTCCGATCTCAACCACATGACCAAGATACATGACCATCACACGGTCACTGAGATAGCGCACGATCGAAAGGTCATGACTGATGAATAGAAGCGTGGTTTTGTTCTTGCGCTGAAGCTCCATCAGCAAGTCCGTCACCGCCGCCTGAACCGACACATCAAGCGCAGAGACAGGCTCATCCGCAATCACGAGCTTTGCGTCGCCAGCAAAGGCGCGCGCGATACCGACGCGCTGTTTCTGACCGCCTGAAAGCTGGCGTGGCATCCGCTCGGCAAACTCACGCGGCAGTTTCACAAGATCAAGCAGTTCCAACATGCGCTCGTGCCGTTCTGCATCATTATCGCCAATCCCGAACACCTCAAGCGCACGGATGATTTGGCGGCCAATACCGATAGACGGGTTGAGCGTGTCAAACGGATTTTGGAACACCATCTGGAGCCGCGACACAAGTTCGGCCCCGCGGTCATCAATTGCAATGTCCTCAACCGGCTCGTCAAACAGGATCGCTGTCCCTTCGGAGGCAGGCTCCAAGCCCATCAAAACCTTGGCGAGTGTCGATTTCCCACAGCCGCTTTCCCCCACAATGGCCAGCGTTTCGCTTTCGCGTGCTTCAAAACTCAAGCTCTCGTTGGCCTTCACGACGCGGTTTGGTCCACCAAAGTGGCCCGAGGGTACATCGTAGTATTTCCTGAGATTGTCGACTTTAAGAACCGTGCGACCCGCATCTGTAGCTTCGGTTTCGGTTTCAACCTTGAGGGGCGCGTCCCAGTCGATATCGGCAAATCGGGCGCAGCGGGTGGTGTGACGGGCGTTATCTGGCACGGGGAACATGGCGATATCGCCCTGATCACAGATGCCGGCCTGAAAATAATCACAGCGCGGCCCAAAATTGCATCCTTGCGGACGTTCGTTCGGCAGCGGGAAATTCCCCGGAATAGCCACAAGAGGGCGTTCGTTTTTATCGGCGCCGGGTAGGGGGATCGACCGGAACAGGGCCTGCGTATAAGGATGACGCATATCGTCAAACACATCGGCAATGCTGCCGCGCTCGACGGCTTCGCCCGAATACATCACACATAGTTGGTCGCATGTTTCCAGAACAAGCCCAAGGTTGTGCGAGATGAAGAGCATTGATGTGCCGTATTTCTCGCCCAGACCTTTCACAAGATCAACAATCCCCGCCTCAACCGTCACATCAAGCGCGGTCGTGGGCTCATCAAGGATAAGCAGGCTGGGCTTACTCATCAGCGCCATGGCAATGACGATGCGTTGCTGTTGGCCTCCGGAGAGTTGGTGGGGGTAGCTTTTCAGGATGCGCTCGGGGTCTGGAAGCTTCACATCATTCACGACCTCAAGGGCGAGTGCGCGGGCCTCTTGCTTGCTCGCGCCTTGATGGATCATCGGAACTTCCATCAATTGCGCACCAACCCGCATAGCAGGGTTCAGGCTGGCCATCGGTTCCTGATAAATCATCGCGATTTCAGACCCGCGCAGGTCGCGCAGCTCTTCGGCAGAGTAGGTGGCAAGGTCACGGCCCTTGAACCGGATCGTGCCGCCCACGACGCGCCCGTTTTCGCCAAGATCTTGCATCACCCCAAGTGCGACAGTGGATTTCCCGCACCCGCTTTCCCCCACAAGACCAAGCGCCTCGCCAGGTTGCACGGCACATGAAAAATCCATCACCGCAGGGATTTCGCCCTTTCGGGTGAAAAAGCTGATCGAGAGGTTGTCGATCTCAAGGATGGGGCCGGTATACTCATTTGTCATGGCTTAATCCTTCAGGCTTTCTTCACGCAGCCCGTCGGCCAAGAGGTTGAGCCCAAGAACAAGGCTCATGAGCGCGATCGCAGGGGCAAGGGCCGCATGAGGATAGATGGAGAGGAGGCGACGACCATCGTTGATCGTACTGCCCCAATCAGGGCTTTCCGGCTCAAGACCGAGGCCAAAGAAGCCAAGTGTTCCGAGCAGGATGGTTGTGTAACCGATACGCAGACAGAAATCGACGATCAATGGTCCGCGCGCATTAGGCAGGATTTCCCAAAGCATCACATACCACGCGCCTTCGCCACGGGTCTGTGCGGCGGCAACGTAGTCGCGGGTTTTGATATCAAACACAAGCCCACGCACGATACGGAACACCAAAGGTGCGTTTACAAACACCACGGCCACAAAAACAATCAGCGTATTGCCAGGAATGCTAATGAAATCAATGGCGTTTGGTACGAAGTTCAGCGCCGTACCGCCTTCGCTGATTACGGCGAGATAAGCGGCACCACCGATGAGCAAGGTGACGCCAAGGATGCGGTTCCGTGTTTGCGGCTGGGTGTGGTAGCGCGAGTTGATAACAAGCGTAACAAAGATCAGCGGAAACAGGAAAAGCACAGCCGCCATATAGCTCGGCAGGCCCGTTTCAACGATTTCGGGCGTTACCAATAGGTAGAACAGCAGGATCACCGGAAACGCCAGTACAAGGTTCGCCGCAAACGATAGGCTCGTGTCGAGCTTCCCGCCATAGTAACCCGCCGGAAGGCCCAGTGTGATGCCGACCATGAAGGCGAAGATTGTCGCCAGAGGCACGAGTTTCAGAACTTCCCATGCACCGACGACCATGCGGCTAAACACATCGCGAGCAAGGTTATCGCCGCCAAGGAGGTAATAGGGATAGCCTTCAACCCCGTCGGGCAGCGGTGTGCCTGGTACCTTGTTTTTCAGGCCAGAGATCTGTTCAAGCGGCGGATGGGTCAGGATAAAGCCTGCCGCGCCGAAGATGGCCGTAAAGACCCAGAACATCACAATCGCAAATCCGATCATGCCAATGGGGCTATCAAAGAGTTTGCCATATAGGCCCAGCCGTTTTTTATAGCGAACCGATAGGGCGAATATTGCCGCAAGCGCAATCCACACGGGCCAGAATTGAAAGAGGATGCGTAGGATGATGGCGCCCCAACCGATGGTTTCCATGAGTGCCTCCTATGCCAACCGAATGCGCGGGTTGAGATAGACATACCCGATGTCGGATATGAGCTGCGTCACCAAAACAACAACAACCGCAACAACAGAACAGCCCAGCAAGAGATCAATGTCGTTATTGCTTGCTGCTTGAACCAATGTCCAACCGAAGCCCTTGTAGTTAAACAAAGTTTCAACAATCACGACCCCGTTCAAGAGCCAAGGGAACTGCAGCATGATAACAGTGAAGGGCGCAATCAAAGCGTTGCGGAGCGCATGTTTCATTACGATATTCGGAAAGCTTACACCCTTAAGCCGCGCGGTTCGGATGTATTGCGAGGTCATCACTTCGGTCATACTCGCACGGGTCATGCGGGCGATATAGCCCATGCCGTAGGCGGCGATTGTTATGACGGGCAGCGTAAAGTTTTGCCAGTTGGCATCTTTGGCCGCGGTGGTTGCCGTTCCTTTGAACAGGGTTTTGCTTTCAATCCAGCCCCATTCCGCAAGGATTGGCGAAATTCCGACCTGAGAAGAGGCGAAAAAGGCGATCAGGATTACACCAGAGACATATTCAGGCGTGGCGGTCGAAAGGATTGATATGGTCGAGAAAGTCCTATCCGTACGGCTCCCTTCGCGCATGCCAGCCATAATGCCGACAAAGAGCGCGGCGGGCACCATGACCATCATCACCGCAAACATCAGCTTCCCAGTGAGAGCCAGTCTTTGCAACAAAAGCGGGCCAACCGCGGTTTTGAACACACTGCTTTCGCCCCAATACCCTTGCAGGATGCCGCAGTAGGTTCCCCATTGCTCACTGGTTGCAGCGTCAACACAGCGGCCGGAGATCTGTCCGTCGTCATTCTTATAGGTCCAACCGGGCACAACCCCGATCCATTCGCCGTAGCGGGTGACGAGAGGGCGATCAAAGCCGTTTTTCGTCAGCCAGCTTTCAACCTGTGCGTCCTCCATACGGACGGAACCTTGGCTCTTGGCGAGTTTCTCAAGATTGGGACCAAGGTTGGTCAGGAAGAAAACAATGAACGTCAGGCACAGCGCGGTTAGCACCATCAAACCGACGCGGCGAAGAATGAAGTACCCCATGTAAAGCCCTGTTCTGAGGTGGTTTTTGCAGTCCACCCGTGCTTTTGTTTGGCTTGGTCCGCGATTTTAAACGCGGATCAGGCGAATGGCGCAGGGCCGGATAGCCCGACCCTGCAGTCCGTTTTTAGGCTGCCCAGCCGATGAATTGCGGAGCAATCTCGAATTGCGGGTGCATCTCGTTGCCCACGAGGCCCGGCACCGAATGACGGTAAATCTTGCGCCAGAAGGATTGGATTGTAACTCCTTCATCTTGCATGATTTTTTCGAGTTTCGCCATAACCTCTCGCCGCGCGTCGGCGTCGGCTATTGCGAGCGCCTCATCAAGCAGCGCGTCAAACTCGGCATTGGCAAAGCCGGTTTCGTTCCATGGCACACCGCTCTTATAAGCAAGCACTAGAACCTGTACGCCAAGGGGACGCTGGTTCCATTCAGTGGAGCTGAACGAGAATTTTGCCCAGTCATTCCAATAGGTTGCGCCCGGAAGAACAATCCGCTTTACCTTCATGCCTGCATCACGCAGCTGCGCGGCGACGGCATCGGTTGCGTCGGTGTTGAACCCGGAGTCGATCGACACAAGCTGGTGCTCGTAATCGGCCATGCCTTCGTCCTGCATGATTTTGAACGCGCCTTCAGGATCGTGAACGGGGGGCGGAAGCTCTGCATACTCAGGATGAATTGGGCAAACATGGTGGTTTTCTGCCACGGTGCCGCGGTTGTTATACCCAAGCTCAAGAACAACGGCGTTATCCACGGCCATCGCCAGAGCGCGGCGCACGGAGGCTTTCTCGTATGGTTTGATCCCGTCAACTTCGGTTTGCGAGTTGGGGCGAGTCACAAGAGTTGCGGCCGTAACGGCGCTGGATTGCTCAAGGCCGAGGCTATCGAGAATGTCGATGAAATCGCCTGTGGATTGATACATGGTGTCGACTTCTTCGGCCTCAAATGCGGCGACCCAAGCAGCAGGATCTTCGCCGTAGTCGATAAATTCGATCCGGTCGAGCCACGCGCCATTACCTTCGTTCCACCACGTATGGTTTTCGTTGCGCACGAGCACGCATCTTTCACCCACAGCGTAGCTTTCAGGGATGTAGGGGCCAGTTCCAACTGGATTGTCGAACGGATCGCCATGATTGAGGGATTTATGCGCAATCGCAGCAGGATAATCGGCCATACCCGCGATGAGCGTAATGTCAGGGCGCGGCAATGTGAGTTTGAGGGTCGTTTCGTCGATAACCTCAACAGCGCCATCGCGCAGTTTTTTGGTGTCTGGGTCAACCAGAACATCAAAACGCGTGGCCATGGAGTTGCCTTCGACTGTGCCGTCACACCACCATTCGATGTTCATCGCAACATCTTCGGCGGTGAACGGATCACCGTTGTTCCAAGTGACGCCTTTGCGCAGGTTGAGGGTATATTCGGTCGCGTCTTCGTTAATGTCCCAGCTCTCCATCAGGTAAGGCTCAAATGTACCTTCCTTGGTGTAAAGCACGAGATACTCGAGGAAACCGCGGGTCACATTGCCAAGCTCGGACCAATCATAAAGACGCGGTTCTTTCATAGCGCGTACGGATTGTTGAATGCGCAATGTGCCGCCCATCTGTGCTTCGGCAGCAGCAGCTGGTTTCGGTGTGCCCGCAATTGTCAGAGCCGCGGCACTTGTCAGACCAAAGGCCGTAGAGCGGGCCAAAAATTCGCGCCGGTCAAGTTTTCCGGCCTTGAATTCGTCAATAAAGGCGGCGGCGGCGGAATGCACCGGCTTTCCGGTAATGGTCTTTTTCGTCATATTTTTGGCTCCCTAGTCGTCAATTATTGTTTAAACACAGTCGCTAAGCCGCGCCGCACTATTGATGCAGCGTGACAGTGTGTTTTTTCTTATGAGGTTAAGGGTGCACGTATAATTGGGCGCGTCAACAGCGGGGACAGGCATTCCAAGTCACAAAAGCGACATGAAACCTGTCAAAAAACGACAATCACCAAGCAGACAAGGGGTTGTAGCAGAATTTGAAAAGTCCGGAAAAAATCAGTTGTCGCGACGGAAACTTGAGGGCGTGCAGCCGATGTGGTGCTGGAAGGCGCGGGTGAAATACGCCGCAGAGCGGAACCCGAGCGCTTCGGCGACGTCTTGGATTGGCTCTTCTGTTTCCACAAGGCGACGGCGCGCTTCAAAGAGAACGCGATCATTCAAAAGCGCAGAAGCAGGACGGCCGCAGGCTTTGTTACAGACACGTGTGAGATGCGTCGGTGTAACGCCAAGTGCGTCGGCGTAGTCATTGATCGTCATCCCCTCGGCGTAATGTTCTTCGACCATCTCCGAGAAGCGCGCGGCGAGGCGTTGGCCGGAATCTGCGCTGTTGTCATTGAGGTCGGCCAAGAGGCTTTGCCGTTGAAGCCAAACAGTTAGTAGCCCTGTGTGATAGGCCATGGCGCGGCGACGTTCCGGGCGATTTCCCTCAATTTCGCGCTGCAATGCTTCGAGCAACCCTGTCAATTCGCTCTGGGGCGCGGTTTCGCGAATGCGTAGGTGCATGTTTTTCTGGGGTAGGGAGATGCCATCAAGCGGCGGAATAAACAGTGCGGACCCAAAGACTTGTGTCGAAACTTCAAAGCCGTGCATGACGCCGGCAGGAATGAAAATTGCATTATGCGCACCATAGCCGCGCGTGACTCCGCCTACGGTGATGCGGCCTTGGCCGCGTGTAAACCACAGGAACACCGAGCTTGAGTAACTCCGCATCGCCTCAACCCGCCAGCGGCCACCTTTTGCAAGCTGTGGGATGGGTGTCATCCGCACTTCAGGCTCGGGCTGCGCGATCCGCTCCGCAAGTTCGGAGGGAGTCATGATGTGAGGTGAATTGGTCGCAATTTGAGTCATGTCACAAGTCCGTTGTTTTTAATCGCAGGCAGCATTTCCGTAAGCAGACACAGAAATTGCGACATTCAAGTATTTGATCTGATTGTGAATACCGGGCGAGGGAGACACGTGAGATCGGTCGTATGTTCGTTGCTGACAAGTTTGACGCAGCATTCCGGCAATCCCAAAAGGAAAATGTCGGAAAAGGACAATTCAGCGCGAGTTATCCACAACCGTGACACGAAGGACGCGAACTAAACGGGAACATAGGGGTGCCAGTGTTTCATCTTGCTTCGGAACCATGTGCGTTGGCGCTTGGCATATTGGCGACTGGCAATGATCGCGGCTTCGATGGCCTCATCCAACGTGTGTTCGCCGCGCAGGTAACCAATCAACTCCGGCGCGCCAATGGCCTTGCTAGAAAGGTAGTTCGGATCGAAGGTTGGCTCCATTGCGCGGGCCTCATCCAAAGCGCCTTGTTCAATCATTAGGTGAAAGCGCCGCTCGATTCGGTCGTTGAGCCAGTCTTTCTCTGCCTGCATTACAATTGGAGCCGCCGCTTCAAGCGGCAGGAGCGGCGGCGGCGTATCGTCCTGCCACGCGGCCAACCCACGACCCGTTGCGGTTAACACTTCCCAAGCGCGCTGAACACGCATGGGGTTTAGCGTATCGATGCGGCTTGCGGTTTCGGCGTCGATCTCTGCCAAAAGCGCCTCAAACCCTTCGGCGTTTTTGCGGGTATCCGCCAATTGCCTCACTTCGGCTGGAGTTTCCGGTATTTCCACAAGCCCTTGAGTGAGGGCCTGAAAATACAGGCCTGTGCCACCAACAATGATCGGCCGATCATTCCCCGTTCCTTGCAAAAAGGGCGTCACATCGCGCAACCAATGGCCAACGGAATAGTTCGCGTCAAATGGCACATGCCCATAGAGGTAGTGCTGCGCTTTGGCGAGGTCTTCGGCGGGAGGGCGAGCGGTCAGGATGTTCCAACCATCAAAAACCTGAAGCGCATCGGCGTTCACAATGACGCCGCCGTGACGCTCTGCAATCTCAAGGGCCAGCGCCGATTTACCCGAGGCCGTCGGACCGGCAATCAACACCGGTTTGTCAGCGGGAATTTCGGGAAGGGCCTGCATATTGATTGCCTTGCTTTGCGAGATACTCGGGTTTTCGCTCAAATTGCACGGGAGACGGTGGTTTAGCCGTTGAACCCGCGTCCGTTTTGAGACATTTTGCCCCCTAAAGCAAACACACAAATTATAGGGGATGCGGGATGAGCGAAGCACAAACAGAAAGCAGCGCCCAAAGCGCGGAGCCTGCGTTTAAGCGGGTGATGCTGAAGATTTCCGGCGAAGCGCTAATGGGCGACCAGGGTTTTGGACTTCATCCCCCAACCGTTGAGCGGATCGCGCGCGAGGTCAAAACGTGCCACGACCTCGGCGTGGAGATTTGCATGGTCATTGGCGGCGGCAACATTTTCCGCGGGCTTCAAGGCTCCGCACAAGGGATGGAGCGCACAACCGCTGACTACATGGGAATGCTCGCCACGGTGATGAACGCACTGGCGATGCAGAGCGCGCTTGAGGGGCAGGGCATCCATACGCGGGTGATTTCGGCCATTCCGATGGATCAGGTCTGTGAGCCATATATCCGCCGCCGCGCCGTTCGGCACTTAGAGAAAAAACGTGTTTGTATCTTTGCGGCCGGAACGGGCAACCCCTATTTCACCACCGATACCGCTGCGACCCTGCGCGCAAACGAGATGTCTTGTGAGGCGATCTTTAAAGGCACCAAGGTTGACGGTGTCTATGACAAAGACCCAGCCAAGAACGACGATGCCGTGCGCTATGACAACGTGTCTTATGATGATGTTTTGCAGAAGCGCCTTGGGGTTATGGACGCCAGCGCAATCGCACTCGCGCGGGACAACAACCTGCCGATTATCGTATTCTCGCTGGACGAGCCTGGTGGCTTCAAAGGAATCCTTGCCGGTGAGGGCACCTATACAAAGGTTGCCGGATAGACGTATAACGGAACGAACCGCCAGAATAAGAGAAAAGAGTGGACTATGGCCGACGAAGATTTTGAAATTGACATGGATGACCTTGAACGCCGGATGGACGGCGCCATGGGGGCGTTGCGTTCGGAGTTTGCATCGCTTCGCACAGGCCGCGCCAGCGCCAGCATGCTCGATCCGGTGATGGTTGACGCCTATGGCTCGAAAACACCGATCAATCAGGTCGGAACCGTCAACGTTCCGGAGCCGCGCATGGTCACTGTGAACATTTGGGACAAGGCGCTGATCGGCCCTGCGGAGAAAGCCATTCGTGAAAGCGGTCTGGGGATTAACCCACAACTCAACGGCACGATCATTATGTTGCCAATCCCCGAGTTGAACGAAGAGCGCCGCCGCGACCTAACGCGCGTTGCTGCGCAATATGCCGAAAACGCCCGTGTTTCCGTGCGCAACGTGCGTCGTGACGGGATGGACCAGCTCAAGAAGGCCAAGAATGACGGCATGAGCGAGGACGACCACAAAATCTGGAGTGATGAGGTTCAGGATCTCACCGATAAATACATCTCCAGCATCGACAGCGCGCTTGAAGCAAAACAAGCCGAGATTATGCAGGTTTGACCTTTATTTCGAAAGGTGGCCCGCGTGCCCCAATCAATTGAAAACGGCCCTGAACATGTTGCCATTATTATGGATGGCAATGGGCGGTGGGCGCAAAAACGCGGGCGGCCGCGGCTTTTCGGACATCACGCGGGTGCGAAACGTGTTCGCGAGATCGTTGAAGCCTGTCCCGAACATGGGGTCAAATACCTGACGATTTTCGCGTTCTCGACAGAAAATTGGAAGCGTACACAGAGCGAGGTCGCAGGCTTGATGAGTCTGTTCCGCCGTTACATCCAGCGAGAGACACAAGAGCTCGTGGAAAAAGGCGTCTGCGTGCGGTTTATCGGGGATCGGCGACAGCTTGATCCGAAGCTGCAGAAGCTAATGGACAACCTCGAGGACCTGACCAAAGACAACACTTTGGTAAACCTCACCATCGCGCTGAACTATGGCGGTCGCGATGAGGTGGCTCGCGCGATCAAGAAACTGGCGCAAGATGTTGCGGGAGGCGAACTTGATCCGGAAACGGTCGATGAATCGACGCTGACGCGTTATCTCGATACGCATGTTTTACCAGACCCGGACCTCGTGATCCGCACGTCTGGCGAGGCGCGGATCAGTAACTTCCTTCTTTGGCAGTCGGCCTATTCCGAGTACGAATTTATCGAAACACTTTGGCCTGATTTCACGCGCGATGTTTTCGCCAAGACTTTGGCCAAATACGGAACTCGCGAGCGCCGTTTCGGAGCGGTTTTGACATGAACGAATTACCGAAATCCAAGACAAACTGGTCTGATCTCGCGCCGCGCACGTTGTCTGCGATTGCAATGGCGATAATCGCTGGCGGGGCGACGTGGGCTGGCGGCATTTGGTTTGTTGCGCTTCTTCTCGGGATTGCCGGCGCGATGCTCTGGGAACTCTGGCGTATGATGCGTGGGGCGCTTGCCGAAGGGCGGGATCGTGCGCGCTTCGTGATCTATGCTGTGGCGATTGTGATCGCGGCGGCATTCTTCATCTATGTGCGGCTTTTTGGTGGCGGCCTGCAAGCCACGGTGCAGCTTTTTGCGATTGTCGTAATCACAGATGTGCTTGGCTATTTTGCGGGGCGTACGCTCGGAGGCCCCAAGTTTTGGCCCCGCATTAGCCCCAAGAAAACATGGGCTGGAACCGTGGCCGGCTGGCTTGGAGCTGCAACGCTCGGCATCTCGGTAACGCAGTTTGAGACGCGCGATATTGTTCATAGCTTTCACCTTGAAACCATCGGTACGATCATCCTGTTCATCGCACTGTCTTTTGCCGCGCAAATGGGCGACATCGTCGAAAGCTCTTACAAGCGTCGCTATGGCATTAAAGACAGCTCTAACCTCATTCCGGGACATGGCGGGTTTATGGACCGGTTCGACGGTATGGTTGGTCTTGGGTTTGTCGGCGGCATCGCCATGACAGTTGGCTCGTTGGTGGCCGGAGGCTGACATGCGGCGCGTTTCTGTATTTGGGGCGACGGGGTCTATTGGCCAGTCCACGCTTGATTTGATCGGCCGCGCGCCGGAGGCGTATCACGTTGTGGCGCTCACCGGTGGGCGCAATGTGAAAAATCTTGCAGAAGATGCGCGACGCTTGAATGCCGAGATTGCCGTGACAGGGTACGACGCCTGTTTGCCTGCGCTCAAAGAGGCGCTTGCGGGATCGGGGATCGAAGCCGCCGCTGGTGAACAAGCATTGCTCGAGGCTGCGGACCGACCAACAGATTGGACCATGAGCGCGATTTTCGGCGCAGCAGGGCTCGCGCCAGGTTTGCGCAGCTTGCGCCACGGGGGCACGCTCGCACTCGCCAACAAAGAAAGCCTTGTGACCGCAGGACCGCTTCTATTGTCCGAAGCCGCCAAACATGGCGCGAAGGTTTTACCCGTTGATAGTGAACATTCAGCGGTGTTTCAGGCGCTGGTGGGCGAGGATATTGCCCATGTCGAGCGCGTGATTATTACGGCAAGTGGCGGCGCACTCCGAAGCTGGCCCAAGGAAAAGCTGGCCACGGCCACGGTCGCAGACGCCAGCGCACATCCCAATTGGGACATGGGCCAACGCATCACAATTGACTCCGCTTCTATGTTCAACAAGGCGATGGAGCTTATTGAGGCTAAAGAGTTTTTCGGTTTCAGGCCTGACCAAATCGAGGTGCTCGTACATCCCCAGAGTCTCGTGCATGCGCTTGTTGGGTTTAATGACGGCGCGCTGATGGCTCATGTGGGGCCGAGCGATATGCGGCACGCAATTGGTTATGCGCTCAACTGGCCAGAGCGCGCGCATCTTCCTGTTGAGCGGCTTGACCTCGCGAAGATCGGCCAGCTTGATTTTTCCGCTCCCGATTTCGAACGGTGGCCCGCGCTGACACTTGCGCATCATGTGATGGAGCGGGGTGGGCTATCTGGAACGATATTTAATGCGGCAAAGGAAACTGCGCTCGATCTCTTTATCGCGGGGGAAATCGGCTTCCAGGATATGGCGCGTTTGGTTGAGCGCGTTTTGCAGAAATTCTGGGCAGAGGAGCCTTCCGCAACGAATGGTCATAATAATGCCGTGATCCCTCTGGAAAACACGCTGGAATATGACCAGATTGCACGCATTCGCGCGCGAGAAATTGCGCCGGAGTTAACGGCAGGATAATCGGCAGAGCGCCGACCGAATTTAAAACGAGGACGACTCTTGGATTTATCAACGTTTTTACCATCGCTTGGCGGCGGGCTGGCGACATTTGTTGCCTTTGTTGTGGTGCTTTCGATTATCGTGGCGATCCATGAATACGGGCATTACATCGTTGGCAAATGGTCGGGTATCCATGCGGATGTGTTTTCGCTTGGCTTTGGCAAAGTGCTCTTTTCGCGTGTTGATAAGCACGGAACCAAGTGGCAGGTCGCGGCTCTGCCGTTTGGTGGCTACGTCAAATTTGCTGGTGACGCCAATGCAGCGAGCGCGGCTGATCCAGAAGCGCTCACGGGGCTTTCGGAGCGAGAAAAGCGCCGCACGATGCAAGGCGCACCGTTGTGGGCGCGAACAGCAACCGTTGCGGCGGGGCCATTGTTTAACTTTGCCCTTTCTATTGTAATTTTTGCAGCCATGGCGCTCGCAACCGGCGTTAGCAAAGAGCCTCTGACTGTTGGAGAGATATTGCCGCTACCGCAAGGAAGTGCGGAATTGCGAAGTGGAGATGTTTTGCTCGGGGTTGAGGAAATCGGCCTTGAGGGCGAAGAAACCCTAATTGCGGCCTTGCGAGATTTGCCACGAGACGAGCCGTTCCTGACGTATGCGATCGAGCGTGACGGAACGCCGATGAGCATCCTCGGTCCACACCTTCAACCACCTCGCGTTCAGAATGTATCGCCGCAAAGCGCTGCTTTGGCCGCTGGTATTAAAGAGGGTGATGTAATCCTGCGTCTTAATGATACGCCAATTGCCACCTTTGAGCAGATGATTCCGATCGTCGAAGCCTCTGGTGGGAAGGAAATCGCTGTTGATCTGTGGCGCGATGGCGAAGAGATCAGCCTGACCCTCACACCAAAGCGCACGGACATTCCCGATGCGGACGGCGGATTTGAGACCCGCTACCTTATGGGCGTAAGCAGTGGCCTTGCCTTTACACCCGCAACAGAAAGCGTGGGGCTTTTTGAGGCCGCTGAGATCGGCGTGATGAGTACCTATGGCGTGATCAAACTGTCTCTGTCTGGAATGTACCACCTTGTGACGGGCGCAATCTCGACCTGTAACATCGCCGGGCCGCTTGGCATTGCGCAGGCAAGCGGGCAGGCGGCAAGTGGTGGATTTATGGATTTTGTTGGCTTTATTGCCCTGATATCGGCGGCAATCGGGTTGATGAACCTGTTCCCCATTCCTGTTCTCGATGGCGGTCATCTGGTGTTTTACGCTTATGAAGCCGTATTCCGCAAACCTCCAAGTGATGGCGCGATGCGGATATTGATGTCGTTCGGGCTTGTCCTGATCCTGTCGCTCATGACGCTGGGGCTGACGACGGATATCTTCTGTTAGGGCAATTTTGCCGAGTTTGCCCAATTTGTGCCATATTCGATTGCTACATCTTCGGGTGATAGAAATGGATGAGGTACGTCATGCAGACTTTGACAGCCGGATATCGTGGTCTTTCGCTCCTTGTTGGGCTGAATCTTGATCGGATCATCGCACTTGGTGTGATTGCAGGATCTCTAGCGGTCGGAGCGTATTTCGCTTCGTAGGACACGCCTGCGCGACCCAATTATTTTTATCAAAACGAGAACAAGCGTCCTTCTGGGGCGCTTTTTCATTTTTGACTCAAAGGGCATTTCACGCTAAGTCAGGTTCATAGTAAAAAACATAAAAAATGGACGGGGGCCAATGAGCGGATTTGTTGCGGCTGTGGGGACACACGCCAAGAGCGGCGCAGGACAGGCGATTTCAGCTTGGATGCGACGTTTTGCAGCTTTAGTTTTTCTTTGCGTGTCAGTTGTTTACACCGTTGCACCAACGGCAGCACAGGCGCAAAACTACACTTTCAGCAACGTGCAGATCGACGGAGCCATCCGCGTAGATCAGGCCACCGTGATCAGTTATCTGGGAATCGAGCGCGGAAAGCCGGTCTCAACAAGCGAGTTGAACGACGGCTACCAGCGGCTTGTGCGCTCAGGTCTGTTCGAAACTGTGGAGATTACGCCACAGGGGAACACGCTTCGTGTTCAGGTTCGGGAATGGCCGACAATCAATCAGATCAACATCGAAGGCAACAAACGCCTGAAAGATGACGTGCTGCTTGAAGTGGTCCGTTCGCAACCGCGCCTCGTGTACAACCCCACATTGGCGGAGCAAGATGCGTTCTCGATCACCGAAGCCTATGAGGTTTCTGGGCGACTTGCCGCAACTGTGACGCCAAAGATCATCCGCCGTTCTGACAACCGCGTTGACCTTGTCTTTGAGGTGACAGAGGGCAAAACCGTTGAGATTGAGCGCCTGAGCTTCCTTGGCAACCGTGTCTATTCAGACCGTCGCCTGCGTCGTGTTCTGGAGACAAAGCAAGCTGGCCTGCTTCGGACCTTCGTTCAAGCAGACACTTTCGTTGCCGACCGCATCGAGTTTGACAAGCAGATCTTGAAGGAATTCTACAACGACAACGGGTATATTGATTTCCAGACGCTATCTGTAACGAGCGAACTTGCCCAAGAACGTGATGGCGTCTTCCTGACGTTCCGCATTCGTGAAGGTCAGCAATTCCGAGTAGGCAGAGTCTCTGTTGTGTCGGAAATTCCGGAAGCAGATCCAGCCGATTTTGAGAGACAGAACCGTTTGCGTACCGGCAAGGTTTACTCGCCATTGACGGTTGAAGCATCTGTGACACGGATGGAAAACCTCGCGCTTAAGAAGGGGTATTCCTTCGTGCGGGTCGAGCCACGTATTACACGCAACAGCCGCAATCGCACGCTTGATATCCAGCTTGCGCTTGTTCGTGGCCCACGTGTGTTTGTGGAGCGGATCGACATCGAAGGCAACACAACAACGCTTGACCGCGTGATCCGTCGCGAATTCCGCACAGTAGAGGGCGACCCTTACAACCCGCGTGAAATTCAGCAGGCTCAAGAACGCATCGAAGCGCTTGGTTACTTCGCAACAACAGACGTCAGCACCCGTGAGGGCAGTAGCCCGGATCGCGTTATTGTCGATGTTGATGTTGAGGAAACAACGACTGGTACATTGGGGCTTGGCCTTGCCTATAGCACCAACGACGGCTTCGGTATCAACGCGACCTATGACCAACGGAACTTCCTTGGTCGCGGGCAGCGTCTTGGACTTGGCATCAGTACCGCAGCTCAACAGAATAGCTATCGGTTCAGCTTCTATGAGCCGAGCATCTTTAGCCGTGAACTCGGTTTCGGGCTGGATTTGAGCTATGTGAACAACCAGAACGACAACCTGTTCTATAAAACGACAACAGGTAAATTCCGGCCGTATCTCGACTTCCCTGTAAGCGACCGTGGCCGTGTTCGGTTGAACTATGAGTATGAGAATACAGATGTGTATGACGTGGATCGCGATAACAGTTCGCGGATCATCGTAAAAGACGAAGGCCGCCGTCGCGATAACAGCATCGGCTACTATTACACCTTCGATACACGCCGCAGCAAAATTGACGAAGACTTCAGCTTTGTTGCGCGCTTCGGTCAGGATTTCGGTCTGAACGACGTAAACCCATTTGTACGCTCCACGGCTCTTGTTGGGATGCAAACAACCATCTTGAACGATCTGATCACTATTCGGGCCGTTGCTGAAGGTGGCGCTATCGGAGTCTTCGACGGCGGCAGCACCAAGGTTGTGGATCGCTTCTACATGGGCACCAACGTGATGCGTGGCTTTGAAAGCTACGGTATCGGTCCTCGTGATCTTAATGTGCCGAACGAAGATGCTTTGGGCGGTAACATGTATGCCGTGATGCGTCTTGAAGCGGACTTCCCGCTTGGCATTCCTGAAGAGTACGGTATTTCGGGCGGTGTGTTCCTTGATGTGGGCTCTGTTTGGTCATTGGATGATACAAACGGCGGTCCTGCGAACGGCGCCTGTCCGGTTGCAGACTGTACCGTGGATGATTCCCTGCGGCTGCGTTCTGTGGTTGGTTTCGCGCTCTATTGGGACACGCCAATTGGTCCATTGCGCTTTAACTTTACCAAGGCGCTGCAGAAAGAAAGCTATGACAAGGAACAACAGTTCGAATTCACGATCTCGACAGAGTTCTAAGATGTTTCAGCTTAATACGGCATGTCGCGGTTTCCTAACGGGGGCCGCGCTTTGCGTTTTCTTCTCGACAATGCCCTCGTTCGGCTTTGCTCAGGCGCAAGGGACGGACCAGACTTCTTCGCAAACCACCGAACAGGTTGACGCGCTTGCGAACAGCCCCGAGGAGGAAGCAGACGCTCCCGAAACCGCGCCAGCTCAAGGCTTTCGCCCGATCGAGTTTTCGACGGGGACGCCTTTAAATGCGGCTGTTGCAGGCGGCGGTGTTAACGGGGCAGGGTTTGTTATTCTCAATCAGGATCGACTGTTCTTTGAATCGGCCTATGGGAAACGCGCGCTTGAGGAATTGCAGGAGCAAGCCCGTGCGTTACAATCGGAAAACAGCACCCTAACGCAGGACCTAGAGGCCGAAGAAAACGAGCTTGCGCAGAACCGCAGCAATATGGAGCCAGACGAGTTTCGCCGTCGTGCAGATGCGTTTGACGAGAAGGTTCAAGCCATCCGCGCGGCCCAAGATCGTAAGCTTCAGGAACTGGGAGAGCAGGAAGAAGTGGCTCGCAACAACTTTGCCCGAGCTATTGTTCCAGTGCTTCAAGCGATCCTGAAAGAGCGGGGCGCGGCCGGCATTCTTGATTCTCGGGTTGTCTTGTTGCCCTCGCCAGATATCAATATCACAGACGATGCAATCCGCCTTGTAGATCAAATACTTGGCGACGGCGCTGAATAACGAAAATTCATCAAATATACGTTTTGAAACACGCCTGATTTAAGAGGAATCATGCAACGCCTATTGATGCGCTGCACCTCGCTTGATACTCAGGGAAAACATTTTTCGCGGTGCGAGAGGAGACCCCATGCAGTCCAAACACATGACCGAAGCCGATCTGGATATTATTCAGCGGATCATTCCGCACCGTTATCCCTTCCTGTTGATCGACAAAGTGGTTGATGTGGATCCGGGCAAAAGCGCCGTCGGAATCAAGAACGTCACCTATAACGAGCCGCATTTTCAGGGTCACTTCCCGGGTGCACCGATTATGCCGGGTGTCACGATCATTGAATCAATGGCGCAATCGGCTGCGGTTCTTGTCGGTTTGTGGCTGGAGATGGTGGATAAGCCTTTGTTGGTTTATTTCATGTCCGTTGATAACGCCAAATTCCGCCAAAAGGTTGTTCCTGGTGATGTGCTGGAATTGCACGTTACGGTGAAAAAGGCGCGCGGCATGATCTGGCTGTTCCACGGCGAAGCCAAGGTCGACGGCAAAGTTGTTGCCGAAGCCGAGTTCAAAGCGATGATCGATCTGCAAGGTGAGGACTAATCCTTGAGCATTGACCCATCCGCAGAGATTCACCCGAGCGCGGTTATCGAAGAGGGCGCGGTCATCGGCCCCAAGTGCCGGATCGGGCCATTCTCTGTTATCGGGCCAAAGGTTACGCTTGGCACAGGGGTTATCGTCAAAAGCCACGTGGTTATTACCGGCTTGACCGAGATCGGTGACGAGACCGAGGTGTTTTCCTTTGCTTCAATCGGTGAGATTCCGCAGGACCTTAAGTTCGAGGGCGAGGAAACACGCCTGATCGTCGGTAAACGCAATTCGATCCGCGAGGGCGCAACCATGAACACCGGTACCAAAGGTGGTGGTGGTGTCACGCGCGTGGGCGATGATTGTCTGTTTATGACAGGGGCGCATGTTGGCCATGACACGACGGTCGGCAATCATGTCATCCTCGCCAACCAAGCCGCACTCGCTGGGCATTGCGAAATCGAAGATAACGTGATCATCGGTGGTCTTTCTGGAATCCATCAATGGGTGCGGATCGGCACCGGCGCGATCATCGGTGCGGTCACCATGGTGACGAATGATGTTATTCCTCATGGTCTTGTACAGGGGCCGCGTGGCGAGCTTGACGGGCTAAATCTTGTGGGGCTCAAGCGCAGAGGCGTGTCGCGCGCTGATATTTCCGCGCTGCGCGCAGCACTTCAAATGTTGCGACAGGGCGAAGGCGCCTTTCAGGACCGAGCTGAGCGTTTGGCCGAGGAAAGCGACAGCCCCTATGTTCAGGAAATCACGCGCTTTGTCTTGGGCGAAAGCGACCGTGGATTTTTGACGCCAAGCTAAATGAGCGAGGCGGGCAAAATCACAGGAGCCAAAACTGTCTCCGACACTGAACATGCCGCCACTGAGGGCCGTTTGGCCATTCTCGCTGGCGGAGGTCAATTGCCTGCTACGCTTGCGAAGTCTGATCCGGATGCCTTTACGGTTTCGTTCAAAGGCGCCCCGATTGATTTTGAAACGGCCTATACCGCCAGCTTTGAAAAGCTCGGCCGCCTGTTCAAACGCCTTCATAAAGAGGGCGTGACACGCGTTGTTTTTGCTGGCGGTCTTGCGCGTCCTGCGCTCAATCCATTGCGGTTTGACGCGACGATGATCCGTCTCGCACCGCGCATTCTGGCGGCGATGAAAGGGGGCGATGATGCGCTCCTTCGGCTGGTGATTGAGGTGTTTGAGGCTGAAGGGTTCGCAATCGTTGGGGCTCATGATGTTGAGCCGACTCTGCTCGCAACATTGGGTGTGATCTCGGGGTCTGAACCAGATGAGCAATCTTTGCAGGACCTCGCGCGCGCAGGCGCAATCCTTGAAGCGCTCGCAGATGTTGATGTGGGTCAAGGCTGCGTGGTTGCCAACGGGTTGTGCCATGGGATCGAAACCATTCAAGGCACCGACGAGATGCTGCGCTTTGTGGCGCGTTCCGATCTTGAAAGGTCCGGCATTCTGCTCAAACGCGCCAAGCGGGGGCAAGAGTTGCGGGTGGATATGCCTGTGATTGGGCCACAGACGCTCAAGATGGCGCATCTGGCGGGTCTGGCGGGGATTTGTGTTCAGGCGGGCAAGGTGATGATCGTCGAGCGCGACGAAGTTCTACGTCTTTCTGAGGACTACGGCATTTTCCTTTTTGGGGAGGCGGGCCCGTGAAGGTATTTCTGATCGCCGGAGAACAGTCAGGCGATAAGCTTGGCGCAGCTTTGATGGTGGGGCTGAAAACTTTGGTGCCAGAAGTGGAGTTTCGCGGCGTTGCCGGACCACAGATGCAGGCCGAGGGTATGGTTTCACTCTTTGATATGAGCGAACTTTCGGTGATGGGCATAGCCGAAGTGCTGCCAAAATATCGGCACCTCAAGCGCCGTATCCGTGAAGTGGCCGAGGACGCTTTGGCATGGGAACCGGATGTAATCGTATCAATCGACAGTCCCGATTTCTGCCTGCGCGTTGCGGCAATCGTTAAAGCCGCGCGCGATATTCCGACAGTTCATTATGTTGCGCCGAGTGTCTGGGCATGGCGCGAGGGGCGCGCGGCCAAAATGGCTAAGGTGATCGACCATGTGCTCGCGCTTTTGCCGTTTGAGCCGCCGTTGATGCAAGCTGCAGGGATGAGCTGTGATTTCGTCGGCCATCCAATTGTTGCCGAACCACAGGCCGGTTCCGAAGAGGCCGAGGTATTCCGAACCGCGCAGGGTATTGCATCAGATGCTCCGCTGATCCTTGCTTTGCCTGGATCACGGCGCGGCGAAATCGAGCGGCTTGGCCCAGTTTTGGGTGATGCGCTTGCACGGTCAGTCGCGGATATTCCCAACGCGCGCGTTGTTCTTCCTGTGGCAAACGGCAAGTTGCCAATCGTTGAGCAGGTGGTTTCCCATTGGCCAGATACAATTGCGCCAATTCTGCTGGAAACATCCGCAGAGACAATTGCAGACAAGAGAGCGGCCTTTGTCGCGGCAGATGTGGCAATTGCGGCATCCGGCACCGTATCGCTTGAGCTTGCAGCAGCGAGAACGCCAATGGTCATCGCTTATGACATGAATTGGTTCAGCCGAATGCTCATTGCACGCATGCTTAAGGTTGATACGGTCACCTTGGTCAATTTGGTGAGTGAGCGGCGTGATGTGCCGGAGTTTTTGGGCAAAGACTGCCAACCAGAACCGATTGCTAATGCGGTCGTTGAAACTTGGCTTGCACCAGACAAACAGCGCGCTGCGATGGAGCTTGCGATGAAGCGATTGGGCGAGGGGACTGATCCAGGTTTGCGGGCTGCGCAATCCGTCGTTGATGCTGTCTCCCGCCTTAAATCAAACGCCTAGTACCCGCGCCAAATCCAACCGCCACCGAAAATTCGTGTGCTTTCTGTATCGTAGAACACGCAGGCCTGTCCCGGAGACACGCCTTCTTCTGGAGATAGTAATTCGACAGTCGCTTCTGTTTCCGAGATCGGACGCAAGATCGCTTCGCGCGGCGGGCGTGTTGAGCGCACCCGCACCGAAAGATGCCATTCCTCACGGCTGGTCATGGGCGCGTCGTGGAGCCAGTTGATTTCGCGAACCGGAATAGTCCGTGTAGCCAGTGCCGTTTTTGGCCCGACGACCACTTGCTTCTTATCCGCGTCCAGCTTCACCACATAAAGCGGATCAGCCAAACCACCAATGCCAAGCCCGCGGCGTTGGCCGATTGTATAGTGGATCACACCTTTATGTTCGCCCAGCACGTTGCCTTCCAGATCAACAATCTGTCCTGGATCAGCGGCCTCAGGGCGCAGCTTCTCGATAACGCTGGCATAGTTCCCATTGGGCACGAAACAAATATCCTGGCTGTCCGGCTTATCCGCCACAACTAGCCCGTATTTCGAGGCAAGCTTGCGGGTTTCATCCTTGCTCGGCAAATGCCCAAGTGGAAAGCGCAGGTATTCAAGCTGTTCTTCGGTTGTCGAGAACAGGAAATAACTCTGGTCACGGTTGGAATCGGCAGCACTATGAAGCTCAGGCCCATTCGCGCCCATTTTACGCTGGATATAATGCCCCGTGGCCATGCAGTCGGCATCAAGGTCTTTGGCCGTTTCAAGCAAATCCTTAAACTTCACACGCTCGTTGCAGCGGATACACGGCACGGGAGTTGCGCCAGCAAGATATGAATCGGCAAACTCGTCGATCACCGCATCTTGGAAAATGTTCTCATAATCCAGCACGTAATGCGGAAAGCCCATTTCCTCTGCCACGCGGCGCGCATCGTGGATGTCCACGCCAGCGCAACATGCCCCTTTTTTGGCCAAAGCCGCGCCGTGATCGTAAAGCTGAAGCGTAACGCCAACCACGTCATAGCCTTCATCTGCGAGCATTGCTGCAACAACAGAGCTGTCGACGCCACCAGACATCGCAACCACGACCCGTGTTTCTGCGGGCGGTTTCGCAAAGCCTAACGAGTTAAGCGGCGGTGTGTTGTCAAGAGCCATGTGTCGTTCCACTTCAAGAAGTCCAGCAGAATATAGGAAAATGCTAATTACTAACAAGGGGGCGTTTTCACCCTCCCTTAAGGGTGTTTGCTCAGATTGAACACCGGAAAATACGAGGGGAATCGCATGTTTTTGAAAAAAGTAGAGGGTCCAAGAGCCGTAACCCTGCCGGATGGAAGTGTTTTATCGCGTGCAGACTTGCCGCCCGCCAACACCCGACGATGGGTCGCAAGTCGAAAAGCCGCCGTCGTACGTGGCGTTCTACACGGTTTAATTCCGTTAAAAGAAGCACTTTCAAAGTACGGATTAAGCGAAGAAGAGTTCGATTCTTGGTGCGCGGCGATCGAACAGCATGGAGAATCTGCCTTAAAATCCACGACTTTGCAAAAGTACAGACAACTTTAGGTTGTATTTAACTAAGTTTCTGCAATGGTAACTTGTGGTTAACCAATTTTGGTCATGGTCCACTTGTGAGAAGGAAAAATAGCGGAGATTTAAAATGCGAGTCCTCTTGGTAGAAGACGATCCAACAACATCAAAAAGCATCGAAATGATGCTGACCCACGCAAACCTGAATGTGTATTGCACCGACCTCGGAGAAGAAGGGGTCGATCTTGCGAAGCTTTATGACTACGACCTGATCCTATTGGATCTGAACTTGCCTGATATGAACGGTCACGAAGTGTTGCGACAGCTGCGCCTCGCACGGATTGATACCCCAATCCTCATCTTGTCTGGCGCGGACGATACCGAAAACAAAATCAAAGGTTTCGGATTTGGCGCGGATGACTACATGACGAAGCCATTCCATCGTGAAGAACTCGTTGCGCGTATCCACGCAATCATCCGCCGTTCCAAGGGACACAGCCAATCCATTATTAAAACTGGGAAAATCTCGGTTAACCTTGACGCCAAAACAGTCGATGTTGACGGGAAAACGGTTCACCTAACTGGTAAAGAATACCAGATGCTTGAATTGTTGTCCTTGCGTAAGGGAACAACCCTAACCAAGGAAATGTTCCTAAATCACCTTTATGGCGGCATGGATGAACCCGAACTCAAAATTATTGACGTGTTTATCTGTAAACTTCGCAAAAAACTCTCCGAGGCGACTGACGGGACCAATTATATCGAGACGGTGTGGGGCCGTGGATATGTACTTCGTGACCCGGAAGAAGCCAGCATGAAGGAGCCACTCGCCGTCGGCGCCTAAAAAACGCATTGCTTTCTCGCTCTCTCCTCTGGACTCTCTGGGGTAGGCCCTTAATTTGAGCTTACTTTCAGAGAGGACCGGATGACGGAAAAAGCTCCACACGACCTGTCGCGCGAAGAAGCGAAAATCGAGCTTCAACGGCTCGCCAAGATACTGGCGAAAGCTAATGTCGACTATCATGGTGAAGACGCTCCTCAGATGAGTGACGCGGACTATGATAGGCTAAAGAAACGTAATCTTGAGATCGAAGAGCGTTTTCCCGACCTCAAACTTGAAAGCAGTCCTACCGAACAAGTCGGCGCCGCACCAAGAGACGGATTCGGAAAAATCAAGCACCGCCAGCGCATGCTTTCTCTTGCCAATGCGTTCTCGGATGAAGATGTTTTTGCCTTTGAAGAGCGTATCCGCAAATTCCTTGGCCTTAATGAGCAGCCTCTAGAGTTTACCGCAGAGCCCAAAATTGACGGCCTGTCTCTTTCGCTTCGCTACGAAAACGGAGAGTTGGTTTATGCCGCCACGCGCGGCGATGGCGAGATCGGGGAAAACGTCACGGAAAACGCCAAGACAATATCGAATATTCCCAAAAACTTAAACGACGCCCCTAAAGTGCTCGAAGTCCGTGGCGAGGTTTACATGAGCCATCGGGATTTCGAAGCGCTCAACAAACAACAAGATAAATTAGGCGAGAAACTGTTCGCCAACCCGCGAAATGCTGCGGCTGGTTCCTTACGACAATTGGATTCCTCGATCACTGCGTCCCGCCCTTTGATGTTCTTCGCTTATGCATGGGGTGAAACATCCGAACCGCTGGCGGTTACTCAGATGGAAGCAATCGAGCGACTAAAGAGTCTGAAATTTGATGTTAATCCATTTACCAAAGTGCTTCGCAATTCTCAGGACCTCATTGATCATTACCGTGTGATCGAGCAGGCGCGCGCCGATCTGGATTATGATATCGATGGCGTGGTTTATAAGGTTAATGATCTCGCGTATCAAAACCGACTGGGGTTTCGTTCAACCACACCGCGTTGGGCCATCGCTCATAAATTCCCTGCTGAACTCGCCTGGACACATCTCGAGAAGATTGAAATCCAAGTTGGAAGAACCGGAGCGTTGTCACCTGTTGCCCGATTAACGCCCGTAACCGTAGGTGGAGTCGTCGTCAGCAATGCGACGCTTCACAACGAAGACTACATCGTCGGACGCGGGAACTCCGGTGAAGAGATCCGCGGCGGCAAAGACCTGCGCGAAGGGGATTGGGTTCAGGTCTATCGTGCCGGCGATGTCATTCCAAAAGTGAGCGATGTTGATCTCGGAAAACGCCCCGAAACTGCTGTCCCATATCAATTCCCAACCGAATGCCCCGATTGCAAATCACCGGCGGTTCGTGAAGAAGGCGATTCTGTAAGGCGCTGCACGGGGGGATTGATTTGCCCCGCCCAAGCCGTTGAAAAACTGAAACATTTCGTCTCGCGTTCTGCGTTCGATATCGAAGGGCTTGGCGCGAAGCAGGTGGAGCAATTCTATAATGACGGTTGGATTTCTTCACCGGCTGACATTTTTACGTTGAAAGAACGCTTCTCAGAAGGACTTCAGCAGCTTCGAAATCGCGAAGGGTGGGGAGAGAAATCTGCCACCAAACTATTCACAGCGATTGACGAGAAACGTGAAATTCCGTTGGGCAAATTGATCTTTGGTTTGGGCATTCGACATATCGGTGAGAACTCCGCAAACCTGATCGCGCGCCACTACAAGAATTGGGACACCTTTTTCGACGCCGTTACCAACGCAAATGTCGGCGACGGAGCAGAATGGGAAGACCTCTTGTCGGTTGACGGGATTGGGCATGTTCTTGCGGAATCACTTATTGAAACATTCAAAAATGAAAAAGAACGGGCTGAGATCGAAAGACTTGTTTCGCTTCTCGATCCGATACCTGTCGAAATTGCAGATACGGGGAATAGCGCCGTGCAAGGCAAGACGATTGTCTTTACGGGATCGCTAGAAAAGATGACCCGATCCGAGGCTAAGGCCAGAGCAGAGTCGCTTGGAGCAAAGGTTTCAGGCAGTGTTTCTGGGAAGACCGACCTTCTTGTTGCTGGCCCTGGAGCGGGCTCAAAGGCAAAAAAAGCGGCAGACCTCGGGATCGAGACAATCAGCGAAGATGACTGGCTAGCTTTGATAGGCGACGCATGAGCTCGCGGCCGGAAGTTCTTTTTCCCTTATTCGCAGACTTGCAGAAGCTCCCCGGCGTGGGACCAAAATCTGCGTCAAACTTCAAGCAATTACAGGTCGAAAAGCCGAAAGACCTCCTGTTCCTGTTGCCGCATTCAGGGATTGATCGATCTTTGCAGGAAACAGTCAAAGATGCGTTGCCCAATCACACCGTCACCGTTGTCGTTGAAACGCTTTCACATCAAGCGCCGCAAAGACGTGGCGGCCCGTATCGCGTTTTCGTGCGTGACAAACATTGCCAATTTCAGTTGGTGTTTTTCCATGCGCACCCAGATTACCTGGAGAAACTGCTTCCGGTCGGTAAGGAGCGGGTGGTTTCAGGAAAGCTGGAAATATTCGACGGATCACCACAGATTTCTCACCCTGACTTGGTGGTTCCCACAGATAAGATCGAAGACATTCCGAAATTTGAACCTGTCTATCCGCTAACGGCAGGGATAACCCAAAAACTTGTTCGCAAAGCGGTTGGCGGAGCAGTCGAGTCCGCTGTGCACCTCGACGAATGGATAGACCCAGGACTTTTGTCTGAACGGGGGTGGCCAAATTGGCTGTCTGCGATTCAAAAGGTTCATGCTCCAGAGTCGCAAGACGACCTTAGTTCAGAGACATTGGATCGCCTTCGACTAGCCTATGATGAATTATTTGCGCATCAGTTAACACTCGCACTCGCCCGTCAGGTTTCAAAAAAGAAAACCGGAATTTCTTCGCGTGGGACCGGAGCATTGTATGAGCAGGTTCTAAGAAATTTCGGTTTTCCGCCAACACAAGCTCAGACACGCGCGATAAAGGAAATCAACGAAGATCTTGCCGCACCTTTGCGGATGAACCGATTATTGCAGGGCGATGTTGGAGCAGGGAAAACCCTTGTGGCATTGGCCGCCATGTTAACGATTGTTGAGGCGGGCGGGCAGGCCGTCATGATGGCCCCGACAGAAATTCTTGCTCGCCAACACGCCGAAGCACTTGGAGAATTGTTAACAGGTATCGACGTTCAAGCGGAATTATTGACCGGACGAGATCGCTCGACTGATCGCAAAAACAAGCTTGATCGTTTGAAATCAGGCGAGATCGACATCTTGGTTGGAACACACGCGGTGTTTCAGGATGATGTGGAATTTTCAGATTTGCGCCTAGCGGTTGTCGACGAACAGCATCGTTTTGGCGTTGCGCAACGCGCGAAACTTGGTGCCAAAGGTGCGAAATCTGATGTGCTTGTCATGACGGCGACGCCGATTCCACGCAGCCTTGCTTTGTCTCAGTACGGAGATTTGGACGTTTCAATTCTTGATGAGAAACCAGCGGGACGGAAGCCAGTTTCGACGGTAATGGTGTCTTCGGGTCGGCTTGATGAGGTAGTCTCGAAGTTGAAAGCCGCCGTCGCGGAGGGGAAACAGTGCTATTGGGTTTGCCCACTCGTTGAGGAAAGCGAAGTGGTTGATATGACTGCGGCGGAAGAGAGGTTTAAACGGTTGCGCGCCGATTTGGGTGAGGATGTTGTCACCTTGGTGCATGGACAAATGCCGCCCGCACAAAAAGATGCTGCGATGGCGGAGTTTGTATCCGGTCAAAAGAAAGTTCTTGTTGCGACAACAGTGATTGAGGTCGGAGTGAATGTTCCTTCGGCAAGTATCATGGTCATTGAGCGGGCGGAAAGCTTTGGATTAGCGCAATTGCACCAGTTGCGTGGCCGTGTTGGACGAGGTGCTGAAAAATCAACTTGTTTGTTAATGTATCAACCGCCGCTTTCGGAAACGGGACGGCGGCGATTGGAAATTTTGCGTGAAACCGAAGATGGGTTCAAGATTGCCGAGGAAGATTTGGCGATCCGCGGAGCAGGGGACATGATCGGTACAGCGCAATCAGGTCTACCGCGTTTTCGTATTGCGAACTTGGAGCGGCAAGCCGGTTTGATGGAAACGGCGCAAAAAGATGCCCGTAACCTGCTTGCAAAAGACCCTACGCTTGAAAGCCCGCGCGGGCGGGCGGCACGCGTTCTTCTTTGGTTAATGGAACAAGATCGCGCAATTGGTTTATTATCAATAGGTTAGCGCAAATCTCTCTTTGGCAGTGCCGTTTTGTTCACAAATGTTCTCAAAAAGTTCTTTACGAAGCGTAAATAATATGAGAACAAAGTGTAAACAAAGATGGGAGAGAAAGATGATTAAGGAAGTTCGCAGCGTTATCTCACGATCATCCGGAACATTGGTTCAGGATTTCATCGGACTTACAGCACTGGTTGTAATTTTGATGGCATCATTGTTCCTGCCCGTTTTTGCCTAGTTGCCCGCCCGAGTGTTTTGGCTTTTGAGTATCTTGTCCCCAAAGTGATACCCCATATGCCACTGCCTGTTGCTGAAATCTGAGAATACCTCTTCCGGATTTATCACAAAACACATCGGGTTTTACTGCCGCCACCTGTCCCGAGGTGGCGGCATTTTTTTATCCGCGATAGGCAAGGCGTAGCCCGCCCCAATGTTCACCATTGATGATGATCGGCGCGGATAGGTCTTTCATAAGAACAAACTCACCACCGCCCATTTCTCTACGATAGACTTGGAGCAGGAATGGTTCAGTGTTTCTTCCGGATTTCAAACCGACGCGGTCGTCAAAGACTCTACGATTTCGGCAGTTCGCCATATTCCAGACAGGGTCAGCAGATTGAGGATGTGAAAACTTCTTATTGTGGGTCGGAAGATATCCGTTCTGATCTACGCAGGCACAGAAGACGACTTTATCTGAGAAGCTGAGTGCTTCTTCCTGAATTGCAGGAAGAATGTTGTCCATGAAATGTGTGAATGGTGCGAGGAGTTGTTGCGGATCGGTGTTCGGGATTGCGCTGTAATTGCGAGAGAACAGTTCTGAATGGCTTATCTCTCCATTGTGCAGCCCTTTCTCAATACGCGCGTTTATTTTCGCTGCTGTCGCCTTAACAAAGTCAATGAACTCCCGGTCGTCGGTTGCGCCACCAAGTTCAGTCGAAAGTTGAACCATGGTTTCGGACCGGTCGATCAGGCCATGTACTCGGCCACGGGTGTCGTGGATCCCATGGGCTGTTTCTTCGATGGTTTGGCCGATGTTTTGAAATCCAGGAATGAAAGCCGCACCTGCGTCGCGCACAGCGCTTGCGTGGGTAGCGATTTTTTCAGCCTGTTGATGCGTTGCTTTGACGGATTCAAATATCCCAGAGAGCGTCGAGTCCGTATTGGCGGCCTCGGCAATGACATCACTTGCTGTGCCCGAAACCTCAGCGGCTTCTGACTTCAGCGCCCCGACGGAACCGGAGAGCGCCGTGATGTTCTCTGATATTTCTTCGGCAGCGCGCGCAGTTTTGCGCGACAACTCGTTTATGGCCTCCGCAACAACAGCGAAGCCACGCCCGGATTCGCCCGCGCGGGCGGCTTCGATCTTGGCGTTGATGGCGAGGATGTTCACCTGACTGGCGATCTGGGCGATTTCGTCGTTGTTTTCCTGCACGGCAGTCAGGGTATTCTCAACCGAGGTCATGCGACGATCAATGTCCTGTACCCAGTGTGCAACCGATTGGGTTTGTTCGTTCGCGATGCGAAGATCTTTCATCGAAGTTTCAACATCGGCGATCATCTGGGAGGTGGAGTTGGAAACGGTTTCCACAGCCGAGCTGACGGCGGTGTTGGCTTCCTGAACGCGCGCGGCGCCGGATCGAACTTGGTTAAGTGCCGCGAGTTGTTCTTTCGACTTTTCGTCAATCTGGTCAAGAAATCCCGCAATATCGACGATTTCAAACCCAAGGCCCGAAGCGCATTCGGCAATCTGGCTGAGCCGCGCGTCTGCGGGCATGGAATCGGTGAAATCTGGCGCAGGTATCATTGGCGGCTCCCTCTCAAGTTGGGCCAGTGTTACCGCCAATTGCTTGCGTAAGTGTTAAGCTGTGTCTTGTGCTTTGGCTGTCTCCGCAGCTTCGAGCGTCGCTTCGAAGGCGAGCAGAATGGAGGCGTGACGGTTTTTGTAGTCCCGTGCGGGCAAAAGCACCTTGAGCTCTTCGAACCTGCCTGTGGGGGCAGGGCCTTCATTCTTCAGCATATCCTTCAGCGCATCGCGGGCCTCGCGCACTTCTGAAACTTTGCTGCCGATCACCGATTGCGCCAACACAGCGGCCGATGCTTGCCCAAGCGCACAGGCTTTAACGTCTTGACCAAAGGCCGTAATCGTATCGCTATTAAGCTTAAGATCGACAGTCACCGTGGAGCCGCAAAGGGGCGCGCGCTTCTTTGCGGTGGCATCAGGGGCATCGAGCCGATCCGTTAGCCCGATATCTGCGGCCAATGCAAGAATACGGGCCGAATAGAGCTTGACCAGATCGGTTTCGGGGCTTGGTGTTGTCATATCCGGTCCTTGCGGTGGCTAGGGCATTTCAGTGGTGTTTATTCGGCGTGTTATGTCTTAGATAAGCGGTGCAGCGAAGCAAGTACAAGGTATGAACCATGAAATTTGATCCCGCGAGCCTGACTTATAACGATCAAGGGCTGATTCCGGCGATTGCACAGGACACATCCGGCGAAGTCTTGATGATGGCGTGGATGAACGCAGAGGCCGTGGCACAGACGCTGGAAACAAAGCGCGTGACCTATTGGTCGCGGTCACGACAGGCCTTTTGGATCAAAGGGGAAACGTCCGGTCATACACAGAAGCTGCTGGATATGCGGGTGGACTGCGACCGTGACTGTTTGTTGCTGGTGATAGAGCAGGAGGGCGCGGCCTGTCATACCATGCGTCGGTCTTGTTTCTATACATCGGTTATTGACGGAACCGAGCGCGAATTGATGAAACCAATCGCCTAGCTCGTATCTTAAAGCCCGACCATGGTGCGAATGTCGGCGGGTGTAGCGCCTTCGGCTCGGTATTTGGCAATGGCGCGGGCGTCGTCGCGTTTGGCGAGGCGTTTACCAGCGTCATCACGAATTAAACGGTGGTGGTGATACTCGGGTGTCGGCAAACCGAGCAAATGTTGCAACAAAACATGGATTTGCGTGGCTTCGGCAAGGTCGGCGCCACGCACGACATGGGTGATTTCTTGTGCCGCGTCATCAAGCACCACAGAAAGGTGATAAGACGTTCCCATATCCCGCCGTGCCAAAACGATGTCGCCAACGGTTTCCGGCAACCTTGCTGTGTCTAGGCGGATTTCCTGCCGAGTTCCGCCACCTGTTTCGTAATAAACGAGTTCACCTTGCTCAAGAAACGTAACGGTTTTCGTCATATCAAGGCGCAGCGCGTCGTTCTCTTTGCGCTCTGAAAATTCACGGCCGCGGCAGGTTCCAGGATAGATCAGTCCATCGGGTCCAAACATCGGAGCGCCTTCCTGTGGAGCGGAGGCGGCCTGCTTAATGTCTTGGCGAGTACAGGAACAGGGGTAGAGCAACCCTAGATCGGCCAGACGGTTCAAACCGTCCTTATACGTGGCGAGATTGTCCGATTGCCGCAAAACGGGCAGGGGCCAGCTTAGACCAAGCCACGCCAGATCGTCGTAAATCTGCTGCTCCCATTCGGGTTTGGCGCGGGACTGGTCAATGTCTTCAATGCGAAGCAGAAAGGTTCCGCCCGCCGCCTGTACCATGTCAAATGCACAAAGTGCCGAGAACGCATGGCCAAGGTGCAGTGGGCCAGTTGGCGAGGGGGCGAAACGGGTTATCATCGCTCTCGCGAGACTGCGCCTTGATGGATCAGGAGCCATGCCAGAATGATAAACATCGGATGGGTCAAGCCGCCAGAAAAGATAAGCGCCGGAATCCAGATTAGGAAGGTCACGATGCCAAGGATCGGACGTCCGGCGATCATGATCGACAGAGGCGGGAGAAGTATGGCGAGGACGTAATTCATGCGTCTTCCGCTTCTTGCTTCGGAGCCGGCGCTTCATTCCCAAGCCAGTCACACCACGCGGTTTTTGCGCGATCTGTATAGGCTTTGTAGCGGTCCTTGCGCCCACGACGGCCAGATTTCAATCCATCAACTGGGCGGAACAGTCCGAAGTTAACGTTCATCGGCTGGAAGGTCTTGGCATCTGCACCGCCGGTGATGTGGTGAACAAGTGCGCCCATGGCCGTATCCTGCGGCAAATCAGGAACTGGTTTTCCAAGGATTTCCGCCGCTGCGAAACGCCCCGCGAGCAGGCCCATGGCCGCGCTCTCTACATATCCTTCGACACCGGTGATTTGTCCCGCGAACCGAATATTCGGCTTTGATTTCAAACGCATTTCGGCATCAAGTAATGTAGGCGAGTTGATAAACGTATTGCGGTGGATACCGCCAAGGCGGGCAAAACTCGCCTCTTCAAGTCCGGGGATCATCCGAAGAACTTCGGTCTGCGCTCCGTATTTCATCTTGGTCTGGAAGCCGACAATATTAAGCAGCGTGCCAAGCGCATTGTCACGGCGCAGTTGCACCACAGCATAGGGCTTGTTCTCTGGATCATGAGCATTGGTCAGGCCCACGGGTTTCATGGGGCCAAATCGCAATGTATCGCGGCCACGCTCGGCCATCACTTCAATCGGCAAGCAGCCATCAAAATAGCCAGCTGTTTCGCCCTCGTGAAACTCTTTTTTATCCGCAGCCAAAAGCGCGTCGATGAAGGCGTCATACTGCTCCTTGGACATCGGACAGTTGAGATAGGCCGTGCGCTCTTCTTCGGTTTCACCTTTGTCATACCGGCTCTGGAACCAAGCGACATCCATGTTGATGCTCTCGGTATAGACAATCGGGGCGATGGCGTCGAAAAATGCTAGCGCATCTGCACCGGTTTCGGCTTGAATAGCTTTACCCAATCCTTGCGACGTCAGCGGACCAGTGGCGATAATCCAATGACCATCGCTCGGCAGTTCAGTGATTTCGCCAGCTTCAACGCTCACGCGCGGATGGGCGTGGAGCGCATCGGTTACAGATTGCGCAAACGGATCACGATCAACAGCCAGAGCGCCGCCCGCAGGGAGCTTGTGCTTGTCTGCCATTCCCATAATGAGCCCGTTTGCCTTGCGCATTTCCCAATGCAACAGGCCAACCGCGTTCTGCTCATCGTCATCCGAACGGAAGGAATTAGAGCACACCATTTCCGCAAGATTGCCTGTACGGTGCGCGAAGGTTTCGACCTTGGGGCGCATTTCGTGAATGACCACGTCAACGCCAGCCTCTGCGGCTTGCCATGCGGCCTCTGATCCGGCCATTCCGCCGCCGATGATATGAAGTTTTTCTGTCATGAGTGGCATGTAGCCCCGATGCGGTAAAATGAAAAGGGGGAAGGATTGGCGAAAGACGTCAAAACACCCACGAAAAAGCCCCCGTCAACTTGTGGTCAACGGGGGCTTTTGATTTATTTTCCTGCGTTTAGCGGATCATTCTTCGGCGCTGTCGCCTTCTGGCGCGGCGTCCGAAATCACCTCGGCGTCAATAACATCGTCTTCTTGGCTTTCAGCAATCCATGCAACCGAAACAACAGTTTCGCCTTTGCCAGTATCAAAGACCTTCACGCCACCAGCCGAACGCGACCGGAAGGAAATGCCTTCGATTGGGCAACGGATGGATTGGCCTGTGGAGGTGGCGAGCATGATCTGATCGCCCATATCCACGGGGAAGCTCGCAACTAGTGCGCCGCCGCGTGAACCCGCAGAAATCGCCTTCACACCCTGACCACCACGGCCACGGACCGGATAATCATGCGAGGAAGAGAGCTTACCCAGACCAGATTGCGTGATCGTCAGGATGAGATCCTGCGCGTCGCGCATCTCCAGATACCGCTCATCAGTGAGGATGCCTTCGCCTTCTTCTTCATCACCGTCGTTGACGTCATCAAGTGCTTCATCTTCGGCACCCAATTCAGCACGGTAACGTTTGATAAAGGCAGTGCGCTCCCACGGCTCGGCCTCGAAGTGGCGGATAACAGACATCGAGACGACCTTTTCGCCATCCTTCAGCTTCACACCGCGTACACCTGTGGAGGCGCGGCTTTGGAAGACACGAACTTCTGTCGTCGGGAAGCGGATTGCGCGGCCAGAGTTGGTCACGAGCATCACATCCTCATCCTCGGAACAAATCCGTGCGTTGACGAGCGACGCCTCGGCAAAATCATCCTCGAACTTCATGGCGATCTTGCCGTTGCTCTTTACATTGGTGAAATCCGAAAGCGCGTTGCGCCGCACGGTACCTTTGGACGTGGCAAACATGATCTGAAGGTTGCCCCAGTCCTCTTCGGGTGCATCCACCGGCATTATCGCCGCGATGGAAACGCCTGTCGGGATTGGCAGGATATTGACGATCGCCTTGCCTTTGCTGGTGCGGCCACCTTGGGGTAGGCGCCACGTTTTGAGCTTGTAGGCCATACCATCTGTCGTAAAGAACAGAAGTTGCGTATGCGTGTTGGCCACAAAGAGGTTGGTGACAACATCCTCTTCCTTGGTCTGCATGCCCGACAACCCCTTGCCGCCACGGCGCTGCGCGCGGAAATCGGCGAGCGGTGTACGTTTGATATAGCCGCCGGAGGTGATTGTCACGACCATGTCTTCCTGTTCGATCAGGTCCTCGTCGTCCATATCACCGGACCAATCCACGATCTCTGTGCGGCGCGGAACGGCGAATTGCTCTTTGACCTCACGAAGCTCATCGGAAATGATCGCCATGATCCGTTCACGGCTTCCAAGAATATCCAAATATTCCCGTATCTTACCTGCCAACTCTTGAAGTTCGTCGGTGACTTCTTTCACACCCATCGCTGTCAGGCGCTGAAGGCGCAATTCAAGGATAGCGCGGGCCTGTGTTTCCGACAGGTTATACGTGCCGTCATCATTGGCACGGTGGGTTGGGTCATCAATAAGCGCGATATACTCAAGGATGTCCTTCGCAGGCCAACGACGCGTCATCAGCTTCTCACGCGCTTCAGCAGGATCAGCAGAGCCACGGATGGTCGCCACGATCTCGTCCACGTTCGAAACTGCAACGGCAAGGCCACACAACACATGGCTGCGCTCGCGTGCTTTGCGCAATTCAAACGCGGTACGACGTGCAACAACTTCCTCGCGGAAATCGAGGAAGCACGTCAGGAACCGGCGCAGCGTGAGTGTTTCTGGGCGTCCACCGTTTAGCGCAAGCATGTTACAGCCAAAATAGGTCTGTGTCGGTGTGAAGCGGAACAGCTGGTTCAGAACCACTTCCGGCGTTGCATCACGTTTGAGTTCCACAACAACGCGGACACCATTACGGTCGCTTTCATCCTGAACGTGGGTGACACCCTCGATCTTCTTCTCGCGGACCTGCTCGGCGATTTTCATAATCATCGCCGCCTTGTTTACCTGATAAGGAATCTCATCAATAACAATGGCGTAGCGGTCTTTCCTAATCTCTTCAACGCGGGTTTTTGCCCGCACGATGACCGAACCGCGCCCTTCAAGATAGGCTTTGCGCGCACCGGAACGGCCAAGCATAATACCGCCCGTTGGGAAGTCAGGACCGGGGACGTATTCGATCAACTGCTCGCTGGTTAGATCAGGATCTTCGATCAGCGCAAGAGTTGCGTCTATGACCTCGCCAAGGTTGTGCGGCGGGATATTGGTTGCCATACCAACAGCAATACCGCCTGCGCCATTGACGAGCATATTGGGGAACCGGCTCGGAAGAACGCTCGGTTCCTTATCCTTGCCATCATAGTTGTCTTGGAAATCGACAGTATCCTTGTCGATATCGGCCAGCACAAACCCAGCAGGCTTGTCCATCCGAACTTCGGTATATCGCATGGCAGCAGGGTTATCGCCATCCATCGAACCAAAGTTGCCCTGACCGTCCAGAAGCGGCAGCGACATCGAGAAATCCTGCGCCATCCGTACGAGCGCATCATAAATCGCGCTATCGCCGTGGGGGTGGTATTTACCCATCACATCGCCAACAGGGCGGGCCGATTTACGGTAGGCTTTGTCGTGGGTGTTTCCGGTCTCGTACATCGCATAAAGGATGCGTCGATGCACCGGTTTCAACCCGTCTCGAAGGTCCGGAATCGCGCGGCTCACGATCACGCTCATGGCGTAATCGAGATAGGAGGTTTTCATCTCCTCTGCGATTGAAATTGACGGCCCGTCGTACTGAGGTCGTTCGGGCAGGTTTTCTTCTTCGTTTTCGGGGGTTTCTGGCGTGTCGTTCACGTAATGATACCGCTCGTTTTAGTGTACCCAAGATCTTGTTAGCGCGAGTATACACGCCCCATGATCTTGGGTGCAATGGCTGTGCGGTTTTTTATCCGGTTTTAGTCCGGTTTTTCACGCCAAATCCAAACGCCGTGGTCACTCGCCAGAAGAACGTTGCAGCATACCAAAGAGATCACGTGGATCATCCGGGTCTGCGAGCATGTCAAGCTGCTCCATGAATGGCGTACCTTTGATGCGGTCGCGAACAAAACGCAGCGCCGAGAAATCCTCAATGGCAAAGCCCACACCATCAAACAACGTGATCTGGCTTTCCGATGTACGGCCTTGCTTGCGGCCGGCGATCACTTCCCAGACTTCCTCGACGGGGTAATCATCGGGCAGGGCCTGAATTTCACCTTCGATACGGGTTTGCGGCGGGTATTCCACAAAGATATCCGATCGTTTCAGGATATCGACATGCAACTCGGTCTTTCCGGGGCAGTCGCCACCAATCGCGTTGATGTGCACACCCGCGCCAACCATATTGTCGCTCAAGATCGTGGCGCATTGCTTGTCGGCCGTGCAGGTGGTGAGGATTTGTGCGCCCTCGATAGCATCTTGCGCTGTGGTGCAAGATACGACCTCAAGCCCCTGACCCTCAAGGTTTTTTGCGGCTTTGGCGGTGGCTGCGGGGTCAATATCATAGAGTTTCACGCGGCGAATTCCGCAGAGCTTCTTCATGGCAAGACACTGGAACTCGCTCTGCGCGCCGTTCCCGATAACTGCCATTGTATGGCTTCCCTTTGGCATCAGGTTCTTGGCCACAAGCGCGGAGGTTGCCGCTGTGCGCAAGGCTGTCAGCATCGTCATTTCAGAAAGCAAAACCGGATACCCTGTATCCACCTGCGCCAGAAGGCCAAACGCGGTCACGGTTTGAAGGCCTTCACGGGTGTTTTTCGGGTGACCGTTGACGTATTTGAAGCCGTAAACCTCGCCATTGCTGGTTGGCATAAGCTCAATCACACCTTCGGCAGAGTGGCTTGCCACCCGAGGGGTCTTGTCGAAGGCTTCCCAATTGCGGAAATCCTCTTCGAGATAGGCGGCAATCCCTTCGATAAAGCTTTCGACTCCGATGGATTGGACCAATCGCATCATGTTTTGAACAGACACGAATGGGACGAATGCCAGATCGGATGGCGCCGGTGCGTCTGTTGTCATGATTGATCCTTTACCCATGTTTTCAATTGTTTGCGCTACTTTATTCATCTTCTGTCCTCAAATCCGAACTGTGTCACGGTCGAACACGCGCCGACCAAAGAGCGAGGCCGTAAGGTCCACCATGACTTCTGCAGTGCGGCCACGGTCATCCAGAAACGGGTTCAACTCGACCAAATCGAGTGACGTCATGAGGCCGCTGTCGCAGATCATTTCCATGGCAAGATGCGCTTCGCGGATTGTCGCTCCACCAGGAACAGTTGTGCCAACGGCGGGGGCAATCGAAGGGTCAAGGAAGTCCACATCAAGCGAGACATGTAGAAGCCCGTTCATCGCCGCCACTTTGCGCAGGAAATCCCCGAGCGGCTTTGCGATACCGTGCTCATCAATATAACGCATATCGATGGCTTTCGGGCCATGCTCGGCCACGGCTTTGCGCTCCTCAGGGTCAACCGAGCGCAGGCCGATATAGCAGATATGCGCGCCGGGAACTTTCGGCATAGGCGCAAACCCTTCGAATCCATCCAGCCCCATCGCATAAGCCACAGGTGTTCCGTGGAGGTTCCCAGTTGTGGTGGTGTTGAGCGTGTGAATATCGGTGTGCGCATCGAGCCAGAGTAGAAAGAGCGGGCGGCCAACTTCTTGTGCATAATCCGCTATGCCTGCAACGCTTCCGAGCGAAATGGCGTGATCGCCGCCAAGGAACACTGGGGTACCTTTCTTAACCGCGGCATGCCCAGCCTCGCGGATGGCCGCGCTCCAGCCAATCGTTTCGGTAAGCCCATGCACGGCGGGGTTGCTGCTTAAAACTTCCGGTCCAGTTTGCGGGGTAAGGTTACCCCAATCCTCAACCTCGTGGCCGAGGTCCTTCAGCGCAAGATCAAGCCCAGCCACACGAAACGCGTCTGGCCCCATTACGCAACCACGTCGGGCCTTGCCGCAATCCACAGGCGCACCGATCAGATGGCAAGTTTGCTTTTCCATTGAGTATTCCCAAGACAATTAGTGTTTTGTCGAAAGTACCACCAAAACGAGTCGCGTTTACCATGAGATTCGGATAATTTGAGAGGTAGTTTTGCATTATGGAACCACATTATGGACGAAACGGACAAAAAACTCATTGGCGCACTTCGTCAAAACGCACGACGTGGTCTATCCGATTTGGCGCATGACTTGGGGGTCTCGCGAACCACCGTTCGATCGCGGCTTGAGCGGTTGGTAGAGAGCGGAGAGATCGTCGGTTTCACCGTACGCCTACGTCAGGACGTGGAAACTGATGCCGTGCGTGGCCTAATGATGCTGGCGATTGAGGGGCGGGGAACTGATCGGATTTTGCATCGGTTGCTCGGGCTCACGGCAGTTCGCGAGGTTCACTCCACCAATGGGAAATGGGATTTGATCGTAGAGATCGGCACCGATAGCCTTGCTTCGCTCGATACGATCCTAGCCGATATTCGCCGGATTGATGGCGTTCAGAACAGCGAAACGAACCTGCTGCTTAAATCGCGCCGCACGCGCAGCTTGAAGTAACTATCCGCGCAACCAAGCAGCAAACCAGACACCAGCCAATACCAACGAGGCGATGCCGTTCCAGCTCGCCATTGAAAGGCCAAGGAACTCCCACGCGACCTCGTCACACCGCACCAGAGGGGCGTTCATGATCTGGTCCATGAGTTGTTCAGGCGAGAGCTCTGCTATTGCGCCGGAGGTGCATGTAGACGGGCCTTCCCACCACGCACGCTCAACACCTGTGTGAAATAGCGCAATGCCCGCTGTGGTTAGGGCCGACAGACCACCAAGCAGCGCAAGAATGCGTGGACCACCCGAAAGGGCCAGAACACCAAGCACAATTGCGATTACATGCGGATACCGCTGCCAGAGGCACATGGGGCAGGGCGCAAGCCCGCCGATGTACTGGAAACCGAGCGCCCCAATCATCAGAGCCGCAGAGCCAAGCGTGGCAATCAAAAGCAAGAGGCGTGTCATTTACATAACCTTTACCGCATAGAATCCGCCAAAGAGGAGCACGCAAAAGACGATAAATACAAGCCCCAATCGCCGCTCTATAAAGTCGCGGATTGGCTCGCCGAATGCACGCAAAAGAGCCGCCACAATAAAGAAACGCAGGCCCCGCGCGATAATCGAGGCAACGATAAACACAGGGAATGACAGCCCCGTTGTTCCTGACAATATCGTGATAACCTTGAACGGGAATGGAGTTACCCCGGCGATCAGCACCGCCCATGCGCCATATTCGTTATAGCGCGTGGCGAATTCACCGAAATAGGCGTCTTTGCCATAAAATTCCAAAACAGGCCGTCCGACTGAGTCAAACAATGCCGCGCCGATGTAATACCCAAGCAACGCGCCAAGCACAGAACCGACGAGCGCGACACTGGCAATGATCCACGCCCGCTTTGGCGCGGCGATAATCATCGGGATCATCAAGACGTCTGGCGGGATCGGAAATACAGAGCTTTCAAAAAACGCGACAATACCAAGCGCAAGCAGGGCGTAACGGCTTTGAGCCAGTCCCATTGTCCAGTCGTAAAGGGATCGTAACATGCGCGCCTCTTGGTTTTGTTTTTTGCCTGTTTAGCCGGATGTATCCGATCCAACCCGTTTGTGGAAGCCTGAGAATGCCCAACAAACAGTCGCATTTGAAATACAAGAGTTGCGCGAGTGGGGCATTAACAGGTAAAGCCGCAAAAACTCACGTTGACTGCTCCCAGATTGCGCCATGACTCCAACGCCTGAAGATTGTCCAAAACTGCTGCGCCGTGCTGTAAAAAGCTGGGCTGTTGTTGTGGGCTGTGGCTTGGTATTGGCGGCTCTTATCACGGTTCTTTCTGTTGCAGGACGTGCGCTCGCGCCGCTTGGGCTTCATGCGATTTCCGGTGATTTCGAATTGATTGAGCTTGCAACGGGCATTGCGGTGTTTGGTTTCCTTGGGTTTGCCCATATGGAAGGAAAGCACGTAAGTGTTGGTGTTCTGGTTGACCGATTTCCACCACGAACGCGCGCCTTACTCGGTGGTGTATCCGAAATCCTCATGGCAATTGTTGCGGGCATTTTACTCTGGCGGCTGTACCTTGGTTTCGCCGAAAAGTTCCCCTACGGGCCGGAGGGGCTTCGCTCTGTTCTTGCGATGGGAAGCAAACCGTTTTTCGCCGAAACGACCTATGAACTTCAGATCGAAATCTGGATACCTTACGCGCTTTGTCTGGTCGGTGCGGCGCTGTTTTTCGCTGTAGCGATGGTGCGGGCCATTCAATCCCTAAAAAGAGGTGACGCATGACCGGCGTTGAAATTGCGCTCATCGGCTTTGCGCTCATGCTGATTGCGATTTTTTTGCGGGTGCCGATTGCCGTGGCTATGGGGATCACGGGATTTGTAGGCATCTGGGTCATGCGCGGAAGTGCAGCTGCGCCGCTTAGCCAATTGAAAACACTGGGGTTTGATACATTCTCCAGCTACTCGCTTTCTATCGTTCCCATGTTCCTTTTGATGGGGCAATTCGCAACCAAATCCGGCATGAGCCGCGCCTTGTTTCAGGCCGCAGCGGATTGGCTTGGGCATCGGCGCGGCGGTATTGCTATGGCAACCGTCGGGGCCTGTGCAGGGTTCGGTGCAATATGCGGAAGTTCACTCGCAACCGCCAGTACCATGGGGCAGGTGGCCTTGCCCGAGATGCGGCGCGCCGGATACTCTGATCGCCTTGCAACCGGTGTATTGGCGGCGGGCGGCACACTTGGCATTCTAATCCCGCCCTCGGTGATCCTTGTGATCTATGCGATCCTGGCCGAACAAAACATCGCCAAGATGTTTAGCGCCGCAATCGTTCCCGGTATTCTGGCGGCACTCGGCTATATGATAACGGTGCGCGTCATGGCGGGGTTTGATCCGGCCCATGTTGAATACGAGCGCGCGCCAATATCCGCACGCTTGCGCTCGCTCGTTGGGATTTGGCCTGTCATCGCCATTTTTGCCCTAGTGATGGGCGGCATTGCGGCGGATTGGAACTGGAGCAAGGAGGGGGTGCAGGCACTATTTACGCCAACCGAAGGCGCGGCCGTGGGGATGATCTTGACGGGTCTCTATGGAGCACTTCGCGGCGATCTGACCCGCGCTGGATTTGTCGATAGCTTGCTCGAAGCGGCCTCTGCTACTGCGATGATCTTCCTGATTTTGCTGGGCGCACAACTTTTCAACTCTTTCCTCGCCTTTACCCAAGCGCCACAAATGCTGGCACAATGGATTGCAGCAAACAGCGTCGCGCCTCTTGCGGTTCTTTTGGCGATGTTATTGTTCTACCTCATATTTGGCTGCGTCATGGACTCGCTGTCTATGATCCTGCTGACGATCCCGATATTCTTCCCGATCATCGAAACACTCGATTTCGGCCTCGGCGCAGAGGGAACCGCGATCTGGTTCGGTATCCTTGCGCTTATCACTGTCGAGGTCGGACTAATTACGCCGCCAGTTGGGTTGAACCTGTTTATTATCAACGGACTGTCGAAGGATACTGCCATCGGCGAAACCTACCGCGGCGTGCTTCCCTTTATCGCAACAGATATCCTGCGTGTGGCACTGATCTTGCTCGTTCCCAGCCTTGCACTGTGGTTGGTTTAAGGCCCATCGGGCACCCAAGAAAAGAAAATTCCATCATTTTGCGTTTTTGACCTTTTCCCCGCCAAAATCTCGCGCTACATCCCTTTCCGTGGCCCGAGTGGCGGAATGGTAGACGCAGGGGATTCAAAATCCCCCGCCTTCACGGGCGTGAGAGTTCGAGTCTCTCCTCGGGCACCACAATCAGATATCAAACTTGACGGTTGAGTAGGTTGGGTCGGCTTTACGCCAACCCAGGCAATACCGCTTTCAGGCCGTCCACGATCATCTCCACCGCAATTGCCAAGAGGATCATACCCATAAGCCGTGTCATGATAACACGCATGGTGCTGGTCAGTGCTTTGCCAAAGAACGATGCGAAGTAGAGAACTATAAACAGCATCAAAAGGATAACGCCAACGACTCCGGCCAACGTCAGCAATTCAATGCGGTCTGTGGTGTTGCCGGCATAGATGATCAGCGTCGCAATGGTGCCGGGGCCGACGATGATAGGGAATGTGGTGGGATAGAACGCAAGTCCTGACAAGTCTGTCTGCTGTTGCTTTTCCTCTCCGGTCCCGTGATGAGAGGCAATATTCCCGCCGTTCAGCATCGTCCATGCGATATGAGCAAGGACAGCACCACCAGCAATTCGAAACTGATCTACGTTAATGCCGAAAAATCCGATGATTTGTTGGCCCATAACCAAGATCACACCGCACATAATGGCGGAAAAAAGCGTAATCTTCACCGCCAGTGTACGTTGCTGCGCCACCGAGAGGTCAGACGTAAGCGCCATGAATATTGGCAAGTTCACAAATGGGTTCATGATCGCGAAGAACGCGCCGAAAGCTTTGATGAGTTCGCTATGATCCACATTCGCCCCTTTTCACTGCCAACTATTACTTACTGGTAACGGTAAACCAAAGGATTTCAATAAGAAACGGTTTGTTGGACTCGCTGCTGCTGTAAGCACATGCGGTCTCACAGCTCCGTGCAGAGAATGTCGTTCTATCTGCTAAACGCTTGCATTACGGTTAGGGTCAGGGGCAAAAAGGTACGGTAAAAAATCGCCGCAAACGCAAGGGGTTGGAACGGGTGAGAATTTTGACGCGAGCGATCACCTATTGGGTGCGGCTGTCGGTTTGGGCGGTCGGATTTACGCTTGTTGGCCATGCGGCGATGGCACGCGAAGTCACCTTGGCTGTTGCAAGTAATTTTGTGCCCGCACTCGCTGTTCTCGCGCCCACAATCGAAGCAGAGACGGGGGTTAAACTGCGCGTGGTAAATGGCGCAACGGGGAAGCTCTATGCGCAAATTACTCAGGGCGCACCCTTTGATCTGTTCCTCGCTGCGGATGCGCTGCATGTGGAGAAATACTTAACAAACAAACCCGACACATTGCACGCGACATATGCAATTGGCCAACTTGCACGGCTGTCTCGACCAGATGCTCCCGAATTGGCGCAGGCCCGCATTGCTATCGCAGACCCCGCGGTTGCGCCTTATGGTGTCCTCGCCATGGAAGCACTTTCAGAAGCAGGTGTTGAAGCGGGTGAACTTGATCTTGTCTTTGGGCCGAATGTCTCTGCTGTTGCGGGGTTTCTGGCCACAGGGAATGTGGATATTGCCTTTGTTGCCGCGTCGCAGATCAGCGGAATTCAGGGATTTGACGCCGAAATACTTCCAGAGAAAACAATCGCGCAGGATATGCTTCTGATCAACGACACCCCAGATGCCCGCGCCGTGTTTGACGCACTGCAAAGTGCACGTGTGAGAAATGCATTGCCGCAACTCGGCTATCTCGTGCCTTCTCTTGATAAGGGCGTGGCCGAATGACTGGTGCCAGTGATATCGCACAGATCTCTGCGCTTTGGCCGTCGCTTTGGCCTTCGGTTTGGTTATCTTTGCAATTGGCGGCGATCACCACCGTGATCCTTTTGGCGCTCGGTATACCGCTGGCGTGGTGGCTGACGGTGACGAAGTCACGCCTGCGTCCCGTTGTCGAAACAATAACCGCCTTACCGCTTGTGGTTCCGCCAACCGTTCTTGGGTTTTACTTCCTCATCCTTTTGTCGCCCAATACGGCAATTGGCGGCTTTTTCCTGCGCCTTACTGGCGAGACACTGACCTTTTCATTTACCGGTTTGGTCCTAGCTTCGGTGATATACTCGCTTCCGTTTGCCGTACAACCGCTACACACGGCGTTTCAATCGGTTGGCACTGGATTGGTTGAGGCGGCGCAAACCATGGGCGCTGGTCGCGTCTCTTTGTTCTGGCGGCTCATTCTGCCGCTCTCACGTCGTGGTGTACTGACAGCTGCGGTTCTGACATTCGCGCACACCATCGGCGAGTTCGGTGTTGTCTTAATGGTTGGCGGTAATATTCCAGGCAAAACACGTGTCATCTCGATCGAGATCTTCAATCGTGTGGAGGTCTTGGATTATTCCGCCGCACATGTGCTCGCGGCTGGACTTCTGGTGTTTTCCTTTGCGGCTTTGCTGGCGATTTATGTCCTAAATGGGCGGGCGATGGCGAGGGTGCATGATTGATTTAGACCTCATCCTGCGGCATCCGAACTTTCAACTCTCGGCACAAGTGTCGCTGCCGGACCGTGGCATTACGGGCCTTGTGGGGCCGAGCGGGTCTGGCAAGACGAGCCTGTTGCGCAGTATCGCGGGCTTGAACACACCGGAACAAGGCACGATCAGATTTAACGGACAAACGTGGTTTGACGACACGGGCGTTAACCTTTCGCCACAGAGCCGACCCGTCGCGGTTGTCTTTCAGGATATGCGGTTGTTTCCGCATCTGACGATCGAAGGCAACCTAACGCAAGCCGCAATATGGGGTAAGGCTCCGCCGCTCACAACAGAGATCATTGATGCCTTGGAGCTTGCGCCGCTGTTGCATCGGTATCCGCAAGCGCTGTCCGGCGGTGAGGCGCGCCGCGTTGCCCTTGCTCGTGCATTGGCGCAATCTCCCAAATTATTACTTCTTGATGAACCTCTGGCCGGCCTTGATACAGGGCAAAAGGATCGCATCCTGCCTTATATCGCGCGTGCACTTCATGCGGCCAATCTACCCGCAATTTTCGTGAGCCACGACGCTGAAGAGGTCGCGCGACTTTGTCCAAAAACAGTCACTCTCGCGCCAGAAACGAGTGATACGCGGTCGTTCACGATCAGCCAACCAGCAGCAAGTGGGCTTCAAATACCCGCACGTGTGCAAGACACAGATGCGCATTCGGTGACGCTGGCCGTGGGCGATCAAAGGATTACGTCGACTCCGGTTTTACCCTTTGAGCAGGGCGCAGGCGTTACTATTCAGACGCTGCCGCAAACTCTGATGTTTGGCGGAGAGAGTTTTGCATCGCCTTTGGATTACGCCAGCCTAAAGGTTTCGGTTCGGGAGGCAGGGGTATTTGCCGATGAAACCATGATATTTGAAGCAGGATCGCAAGAGCACGAACAAATCGCTGAATTGGCCAAGCAGGCCGGAGCGAGGGATGGCGTCGGTTGGCTGTATTTTCGCGTGATTGCTGTATTCGCAGATGATTCTGGTTAACGCAGAGCTATTCCCGCGCCTTTTCTGAAACTTTTAGACAAAATTGTGACGTTCATTTCCGAACTAGAAACAGTCGCCACTCAAAACAATGCGTGAGCTTCTTTAAGACCAGATTTTCTCTGGGTCGGTGCGTGTTGCGCAATGTGAAACAATCACCCGCTTAAATAAGCGTAAGTGCCGAAACTTGCGGTCAAACAACCAGTTTCCGAAACAATGACACCGTTTTTTACGTTTCCCGCTATGAATACCGCTTGGTGGAAGCTCAGGTGCTCACGCCAACGTGCATTTGGCGACAAGGCGTTTGCTGCGAAATTGGAAACAGGCTGCTATAACGTCTCAACGGCAAGTCGTCGTTTGTAATACGTAAAATTGTCCAGTGTCGGGCACGATGAGTAACGAGTGTTAGGAGAGAGATGCGACCTGTTGGTTTCCGTCAATCTGAAGGCGTATGCGTTCCGTATCAATCACGGGACACTTCCGATGTTGGAACACAGATCGTGCGGCATCTAACGCTAATTCCGATGTGTTTTACCCCTGGTACCTTGATTGCCACACCGCGCGGCGAAAAGCGGATCGAGACACTGAGCGTTGGCGATAGGATCATCACACGCGACAACGGCCTTCAACAAATTCGTTGGATTGGCACAAACACCATTCCTTGGCAGCGGCTTGAAGCCGAACAACACCTTCGACCCATTCTGATCCGCGCAGGGGCACTTGGCGATGGGCTACCCGAACAGGATATGCTTGTGAGTCCGAACCACCGTGTTTTGGCGTTGGCGGCGCAGGCCGTTATCGAGTTTTCCGAGCCCGAGGTTTTTGTTGCTGCGAAGCATCTTGTGAATCACCGCGGCATCAAGCCTGTCGATACCCTTGGCACCACCTATATCAACATGATGTTTGACCGCCACGAAGCGGTTCTTAGCAACGGCGTGTGGAGCGAAAGTTTCCAGCTTACAGATATGAGTCTGTCAACTGTGGGAAATTCGCAGCGGATTGAACTTGTTGAAATTTTTCCTGAGTTGATACCCTTGGGAAAGGTTGACCCCATGCCAACAGCCCGTAAAACTATCGACAAACGCGCAGCGCGACTGCTCGCGCGCTGAAGCGTGCCCCGGATCTGCCAATCTGGGGCCTTTTAGCTCTCATGAATTGTTGGATGTAACTGCGTGTTGGCGCGGTTTTGCAGATCGCTATGCGTCTGGATTGGCCTTACGCCATGCGGCCCAATTTTCGGGCGTATCCAAGTCACGGATCGCACGCTCATCGCAAAGGGGCAGAAGTGCAACGCGGTTTGCCTGTGCCTTGAGAATAGATTTCGCGCCAGTGTCGCCTTCGAGTTTAGACAATACCTTAAAGCACCAATTCGGGAGCAAAACCGGATGACCGGGCCTGCCGTCTTCTGTTGCGGCGCGCAGGATGGGTTGGTCGGGGAATGCGGTGAAAGCATTCAGCATCAGCGCCATATCTTCGCCGGTGATGTCAGGCATGTCAGGCAAGGCGATGAGCAGAGATTGAATTGACTTTGGCAATTCAGCCTGCGCTACACGAAAGGACGCTGCCATTCCCGTTGCGGCGTCTGGGACGGGCAAGGTGACCACGTCTACCCCCTTGAGTGCAGCCATGCGCGGATGATCAAGTGCGGGGACCGTCACAATCACCAAAGCTCCCGTTGCCTGCGCGCGTTTGACCACGCGGCGCAAGATCGGTTCGCCGAACACAGGCTCGAGGAGCTTGTCGCGATCGCCCATGCGGCGCGAAGCACCGGCGGCGGGAATGAGAATGGCGCAGCTTGTCATGCCGCTAAAGTGGCGGCTAACGATCATCTAATCAACAAAAAAGGCCGGACGCGCGTGGCATCCGGCCTTTAAGTAAGTTTGTAAACTGCGGGTTAGTTCTCTGGAACAAGGCCGCGCGGGCTAAACCTCAGCACCAGCAAAAGCACCAGCCCCATGGTAAAGAGACGCATATGTGCCGCACTTCCGAGCAGGTGGCTCTTGAGCGCGCCATCTTCCATGCCCGACGTGATGAGTTGCATCAACCAATTGCCAAGTGGCTCGACCTGCACCCAGAGGAACCAAATCAGGAAACCGCCAATAACGGCGCCATAGTTGTTACCGGAACCGCCTACAATCACCATCACCCAGATCAGAAAGGTAAAGCGCAGCGGCTGATAGCTTCCTGGCGTAAGCTGGCCATCTAGCGTGGTCATCATCGCGCCTGCAATGCCACAAATCGCAGAGCCAAGAACAAAGATTTGTAGGTGACGTGCGGTGACATTTTTGCCCATTGCTTCGGCAGCAACTTCATTGTCGCGGATCGCGCGCATCATACGACCCCATGGCGATTTCAACGCCAATTGCGCCAGCACCAGAAGGATCACGAGCACAATGGTGAAGAGGAACGCATAGGAGAATTTGACGTAAAGCGTAGAGGCCGTTGTGACGTCGATCCCCAGATTTGCTGCGGTTTCGGCAAAGCCCGGATCGCGTTGCAGATCAACCTCGTAGGCCACAGGGCGCGGGAGGCCGATGACGTTTTTCACGCCACGTGCGAGCCAGTCTTCATTCTTGAGCATCGCGATGATGATCTCAGAAATCCCGAGTGTAGCAATCGCAAGGTAATCAGAGCGCAGCCCAAGAGCCGTTTTCCCAATCACCCACGCCGCAGCGGCGGCGAAGAGGCCGCCAACGGGCCAAGCGAGAATAATCGGTAGGTTAAGCCCGCCGATGTTGCCGAATTGCGCGGGGTTAATTGCTTCGATCTTGCCAACCGCCGGATCAAACAGGGCACGGTACAGAACGAAGCCAACCACAAGGATTGCAACAACCGTGATGTTGCGCGTGCGGGCTTTGGCTATTTTCTGAGCGGCAACGATAGCAACGACGATTGTTGCAACGCCCATCAACAGCCCTGAAATCAACTGAATACCGGCAACTTGCCAAGCCTCTTCAACGGGCGGCATGGAGACGAGCACGGTGGCCAAACCACCAAGAGCAACAAACCCCATGATCCCGACATTAAACAGGCCGGCAAAGCCCCACTGGAGGTTCACGCCAAGCGCCATAATCGCAGAGATGAGGCCCATGTTAACAATCACAAGCGCGAGGTTCCAACTCTGGAACATACCTGTGCCAATGATAAGCAGGGCAACAACAGCGGTTGAAAGCCAAAGGCGCAAAGTGTTTGAACTTGCAGGTGCGTGTGCAGTTGTCTGGCTCATACCGATTTCCCCTTAAACAGGCCCGTTGGTTTCACGAGGAGGACAATAATCAGGATCACAAAGCTCACGGCGAATTTGTAGTCCGTCGAGAGAAGCTGGACGAGGCTGTCCGGCTCAAGGCTTTCAGGCAAGAGATAGCCCAGAACCTTTTTGAACGCATAGGTCACCGAGACTTCGGAAAAGGCAATCACAAATCCGCCCGCAATCGCGCCAAGCGGATTGCCCAGACCGCCGACAATCGCCGAGGCAAAGATCGGAAGCAGCAGTTGGAAATACGTGAAAGGCTTAAAGGTTTTGTCGAGGCCATAGAGAACACCCGCGATTGTCGCGAGGCCCGCCACGATGATCCAAGTCACCATCACAACGCGTTCGGGATTGATACCCGACAAAAGCGCAAGATCTTCGTTGTCACTAAAGGCGCGCATGGATTTCCCCGTCCGCGTACGGTTGAGGAAATAGAACAGTGCGGCAACAACAATGATTGCGGTCACAACGGTAATGCCTTGGGTAAAGCGGATGGCGAGCCCTTCTTGAAGGCCCGTCATGGCTTTGAATTCACGGGTCGAGATAATGAACCGCTCACCATCGGCAAAGCGTTGGTCGCCTGTTCCGATAATGAAACGCACGATACCGTTCATCATGAACATCACACCAAGAGAGACGATCACAAAGATCACAGGTTCGGATTTCTTCTCGCGATAGAACTTATAGACCACACGGTCTGTTCCAAGCAGGAAGAGCGAGGTTATGGCGATCCCGAAGGGCAGGGCGAGCAGGGCGGTCGGCAGAATGCCGAAGTTGATCCCCATGCTCTGGAACCACCATGTAATCAGGATTGTAACCATGGTCCCGAAGGCCATTGTGTCGCCATGGGCGAAGTTGCTGAACCGCAGAATGCCGTAAATCAGCGTCACGCCAAGCGCACCGAGCGCAAGCTGGCTGCCGTAGACGGTTGCGGGGATGATAACGAAGTTTGCCAGAGCAACGATTGCGTTGAGAAAATCCATGCCTCAGCCCCCCAAGAAAGATTTGCGGACTTCAGGATCGGCCAAGAGCGCCTGTCCTGTATCGGTGAAACGGTTGCGGCCTTGCACGAGGACATAGCCTTTGTCGGCGATCTCAAGCGCCTGACGGGCGTTTTGCTCGACCATGAGGATCGAGATGCCGGTGCGGGCCACTTCGATGATGCGATCAAACAACTCGTCCATCACAATTGGCGAAACACCCGCAGTAGGTTCATCAAGCATTAGAAGCTTGGGTTGTGTCATCAAAGCACGCCCCACGGCGACTTGCTGACGCTGACCACCGGAAAGCTCGCCAGCGAACTGGTTTCGCTTCTCGCGCAGGATCGGGAACAACTCATAAACCTGTTCCATGGTTTGGCTGTAATCATCCTCGCGAATGAAGGCACCCATTTCGAGGTTCTCTTCGACGGTCATCGAGGTAAAGATGTTGTTCACCTGTGGCACGAAGCCCATTCCGATGCCTACACGTGCCTGCGGCGAAAGGTTTGTGATATCTTCGCCATCAAGAGTTACCTTGCCGGTGTGGATGTTGAGCATCCCGAACACGGCCTTCATCGCAGTGGATTTGCCAGCACCATTGGGGCCGACGATCACGGCGATTTCGCCCTTGTCCACAGTGAGGGTCAGATCGTGCAGAATATCCGCACCTGTACCATAGCCGCCCGTCAATCCGGCAGCGTTCAGATAGGGGTCGCTCATGCGGATGCTCCTACTGTTTTATTCTTCAAACCCGTGCCGAGATAAGCTTCGATCACGTGTTCATTGGCCTTGATCTCGGCGAGGGTACCTTCGGCAAGCACTTTGCCCTCGGCCATACAAATAACCGGATCACAGAGGCGGTCGATAAAGTCCATGTCGTGCTCGATCACGACGAAAGTATAGCCGCGCTCTTTGTTCAGGCGGATGATCGCGTCACCAATTGTGTTGAGCAATGTGCGGTTCACACCGGCGCCAACTTCGTCAAGGAACACGATCTTCGCGTCCACCATCATCGTGCGGCCAAGCTCAAGCAGCTTTTTCTGTCCGCCAGAGAGGTTGCCTGCTTTCTCGTCTTTGAGATGGTCGATCGTGAGGAACTCAAGCACCTCATCAGCACGTTTTAGAAGCGTGGCTTCTTCTTCGCGGATGCGGGCGCGATGGAACCAAGTGTTCCAGAGCGTTTCGCCCGTTTGACCGCCGGGAACCATCATCAGGTTCTCGCGTACAGTCATTGACGAAAACTCATGCGCAATCTGGAACGTGCGCAGAAGACCTTTATCGAAAAGCTCGTGCGGGGGGAGGCCTGTGATGTCCTCGCCCTTCATAGTCACGCGTCCAGATGTGGGCGGCAAGACACCAGCGATAACATTGAACAGGGTGGTTTTCCCCGCGCCGTTCGGACCAATCAATCCTGTGATTGACCCCTCAGCGATTGAAAGACTCGCTCCATCGACCGCATGAAAGCCACCAAAGTGCTTATGCAGATCTTCGACCACGATCATATGACATTCCCCTCAAGTCTTCGCCGAATGCTCTCCCAACTCCTCCCCCGAGTGTTCATCGGGTATTGGTGACGTCCTGCGGCGATCTTACTCGTTCTTTGATTTCTGCGCCTCTAATCATCGTTTCCCTTATTGGCAAGCTCTGAATGGCTCTTTGTGCGGGTTTCAGCTGAAACCTGACCCAACGGAAAGGAAGCGGACGAAAGATTGTGCCAATCGGCACGCGGCGTCTGTATACAGAAAAGCAGCCCGACGGTGATCGGGCTGCTCTCAGTCACGTTAGGCGGATTAGCGGTATTTCACCGTTTCAAATACGCCACCTTTGATTTCGATTTCGCGGTAGTTACCAGCGCTCTCACCGGGCTCGATGAGCTCAACTGCGGAACCGCCCACATAATCGATCTCGCCACCTTCTGCGAGGATCTCAAGCGCTTTTTCCAGCTCACCCGGGAAGATTTGCTCGCCCGGTGCGTTGGCCACTTTCATCACGTGGTCTTTGTAGACGCTGGAATCTGTGGAGCCAGCCGACTGCATCGCCAGAAGCATCAGAGCCGCAGCATCGTAGCTTTCTGGTGCGTATGGTGCGTCACCCGTGTAACCGGCTGCTGCGCCAAGCTCAGCAAGCATGCCTGTACCTGGGCTGTCTGTGCCTGGAACCTGACCGAACGATCCTTCGATTTCGTCGCCGAATTTGTCAGAGATCGAGTCACCAACCATCGCATCCGGCAGAACGAACAGATCAAACGCACCTGTATCTAGGGCAGCACGGATGATGCCTGGGCCACCTTGGTCAAGGTATCCAACAACAACGAGCGCTTCACCACCAGCAGAGGCCATCGCGCCAACTTCGGCGGAGTAGTCTGCTTTGCCGTCTTCGTGAGCAACCGAAACAGTGACTGTTCCGCCAGCTTCGGTGAAGGCAGATGCAAATGCATCGGCAAGACCTTTACCATAGTCGTTGTTTGTATAGGTCACGGCGACTTCTTTGAGGCCGCGTTCCATGATCACTTCTGTCATGATCTGACCCTGACGGGCGTCAGACGGGGAAGCACGGAAAAACAGGCCGTCGTCTTCCATTGTTGTGAGGCCCGGAGAAGTCGCGGAAGGCGAGATCATCACGATGCCGTTTGGAAGGGCTACACTTTGGAACACAGCGCCAGTTGCACCGGAGCAGAGCGCGCCGATGATGCCAACAACTTTGTCGGATGTAACTTGACGTTCGCCAGCTGCAACAGCAGCGGCAGCGTCAACGCAAGTGGAGTCGCCAACAACGGTGGAAACTGTTGTGCCATCAAGGAATTTACCGCTGTCGCTAACTTCGGACACGGCGAGCTTGATGCCTTCGCTCATGTCAGGTGCAAGCGATTCCGCAGGTCCGGTGAAGCCGAGCAGTACGCCGAGTTTGATTTCCTCCGCAGACGCAGCGCTGGCAAAAAGTGCGGTTGCCGCGGTTGCCATCAGTAATTTTTTCATCTTGTTCTCCCAAGTTGTATCAGAGCTTTTCCCTCTGATTGATGCGGTGAGGTTATTCTTGGATTTTCCGATTGGAAAGGGGGGATTTCCCAATTTTCGACCCAAAACAGAAGATTATTACCCTTGCTTCGTTGATTTCTTGCGGTTAATGCGCCGAAGCCCTCAAGTTACGCAGGGGCAATTAAAGCCATGCTCCATTCCCCTCATAATCTTCTAAATTCATGAATGCTGACTCGGCTCCTTCTCGGCACGCGGCGTGGCCTTGGTTCCGCGTTCGCGATAGGGCGTCGTGTCATATTGCGCTCGGTAGCATTTCGAGAAGTGACTGGGGGAGGTGAACCCGCTCGCAAGAGCAACGTTGATCACGCTCATGTCCGTCTGGATCAGCAAGTTGCGCGCCTTCTGGAGGCGGATCTCCATATAATAGCGTTTCGGCGAACGATTTAGATACCGGCGGAACAAGCGTTCAAGCTGCCGCGTACTCATCCCAACCTGCTCGGCCAGAACAGACGGGCTGATCGGGTCTTCAAGGTTGTTCTCCATAGTCTGGATTACAGTCGCAAGCTTCGGATGACGCACCCCAATGCGCGTCGGCGTTGATAGGCGTTGGCGGTCCTGATCTGTGCGGATCGATGTATAGATCAGTTGGTCCGCAACTGAATTGGCGAGGTCTTCGCCTTGATCTTCGGCAATGAGCTTGAGCATCAGATCAATTGAACTGGTTCCACCCGCTGTTGTTGCGAACTTTCCATCAATCACAAAAACCGACCGCGCCATATGCACGTCGGGGAAATCCTCAAGGAAACCGTCCTGATTTTCCCAATGGATGGTGGCGCGACGCCCGTTAAGCAACCCTGCCTTGGCCAAAACATGCGCCGACGTGCACAGGCCAACAATAGACAGCCCACGACGACTTTCGCGGCGTATCCAAGAGAGCAGTTTCGGCGTGGTGGCCTCGGCGATGTTTAAACCGCCGCACAAAATAACGGTATCGTCCCGCTGCAGTTCGGCCAATGGCCCATCTACATTATACTCGACCCCCGCCGAACACGTCACCGGCGCGCCATCTTCACTCAGCAGTGTCCAGCTATAAATATCGTGTTGGGCGTTTCTGTTGGCGATCCTTAGAGCTTCGACCGCGCTGGCAAAACCGAGCATGGTGAAATTACTCAACAGAACAAAGACAAACCGCTTGCGCACATTGAGGTGGGGAACAGGCGCTTCTTGGGGGCGACTCGGATCCATTTTGTCTCCCAAATTCAGATCATTTGCAACGGAACCAATTTTGGCGGGGCCTTGCAAGACAAATTGATGCGAGAAAAACAGAATTTGGCAGAATCCAGAGGAAAATGCGCATTTCATCTGTTGGCAATTCTGATTCCTGTCGCCATAAATGCACCTCATTCTAATTTTGGAGCAAAGACGATGACGAATTGGCAAAAATCTGGTTGGCGTGCAAAACCGCGGATCCAGATGCCCGAGTATACGGATCAGGCCGCGCTGGAGGCCGTGGAGGCTCAGCTGGCGAAATATCCGCCGCTCGTCTTTGCGGGCGAAGTGCGCAATCTCAAAACCAAGCTCGCAGCAGCGAGCCGTGGCGAGGCGTTTCTTCTTCAAGGTGGGGATTGCGCCGAGAGCTTCGAGCAATTCTCTGCTGACGGTATCCGCGACACATTCAAAGTGATGTTGCAGATGGCAATGGTTCTCACATACGGCGCCAAGGTGCCTGTGGTGAAGGTTGGCCGTATGGCTGGCCAATTCGCCAAACCACGTTCGGCTCCAACCGAGACAGTGGATGGTGTAGAACTGCCAAGCTTCCGCGGTGACATCATCAACGAGCTTGCCTTCACACCCGAAGCGCGTATCCCTGATCCGAAGAAGATGCTTCAGGCATACACGCAGGCCGCCGCGACCCTCAACCTTGTGCGGGCCTTCTCGCAGGGTGGTTATGCGGATGTTCATCAGGTTCACGCTTGGACACTCGGTTTCACAGAGGCCGACAATGCTGCGAAATACCGTGACATGGCCAAGCGCATCACCGATACGCTCGATTTCATGAAGGCCGCAGGCGTCACGCAGGACACTGCGCACACGCTGCAATCGGTAGACTTCTACACCTCGCACGAAGGTCTTCTGCTGGAATACGAAGAGGCACTGTGCCGCATCGATTCCACTTCCGGTCTGCCTGTTGCAGGTTCCGGCCACATGATCTGGATTGGTGACCGTACCCGCCAGCCAGACGGCGCACATGTTGAATTCTGTCGTGGTGTTCAGAACCCAATCGGTCTGAAATGTGGTCCTACAACCACCGCCGAAGACCTTAAGATTCTGATGAACAAGTTGAACCCGGAAAACGAAGAGGGTCGCCTGACTCTGATCGCGCGTTTCGGGGCCGGCTCGGTCGGTGATCACCTGCCGCGTCTCATCAAGACAGTTCAGGAAGAGGGCGCAAACGTTCTTTGGTCCTGTGACCCGATGCATGGCAATACGATCAAATCTTCGACTGGTTACAAAACTCGTCCGTTTGATAGCGTGCTGCGTGAGGTTCACGAGTTCTTTGATATCCACAACGCAGAGGGCACAGTTCCTGGCGGCGTGCATTTCGAGATGACCGGCCAAGACGTAACCGAATGCACCGGTGGTGTGCGTGCCGTGACCGAAGAAGACCTCTCGGATCGCTACCACACAGCCTGCGACCCGCGCCTCAATGCAAGCCAATCGCTTGAGTTGGCGTTCCTCGTGGCCGAAGAGCTTCAAAAGCGCGGCGCCAAAGTTGCCGAAGCCGCCAACGGCTAAGCCCAACGATCTTCACAAATAAATGGCCCCCGTAAAACGATGTTTGCGGGGGTTTTTTCTTGCGCTGTTGAGCGATGCTAATCGTTGAACGTGAGCAGCCGCAAAAATGGTTTGCGCCGACGTTTATTAGACGTGCCGGAGACAGATGATGTGTGGCTGCGCTCAAACGGAACTGACGGTTCGGAAAAGGCAACTGGGCGCTCTGGTTCTGGTTTGGGTTCAAAAACATCTCGCCCCGCACGATAACCCGCATCCGATTGCGCCGTTGATAGAGAGCCATCAATGACATGTGTCTCAACCGCGTCTATTTCAAACCGTCGCGGTGTGCGGCCAATTTTGCCGCGGGTCACCAACACCCCCATCGCGCGGCTCACATCACCAAGATCAGACTTCAACGGCAAGAGAACAATCCGCGCAGTGAGTGGTGGCCGACCAATGCCACGCTCCGCCGAAGCCGTTAGCTCGACGATGCGCGGCCCTTCAAACACATCTTCCAACGCGCAGGCCATTTCGGCGCGGGCAGACGGCGTGAAAAAAGACGTGAAGGGCATGCCACGGACTTCCATGCCCAAAAGATCAGTCAGATGTGAACCCGCAACTCGTATCCGCGCAACTCGCGGCGCGATCCGTTCAAGAATAAATGCGTATTCCAATGCATTCTGAATGCCGCGCGGATCCACATCACTTCGACGCGGAACGGTTTGCCCCTGTCTCAGCCCCTCCCAATAGGCGCGCACTTCGGTGATCACGGGGTCTGTCATGCGCCTGCGCAGATCGGTAAAGCGAACAACATTTTCCGCAGGATTGCGATGATCGCGGCCATCCGAATTTTCATTTGAACCAAAAGACATAAGATCGTCCTTTTACTTAACACTCGTACCAAAACTCCCCAGTATTTGCACCGCGACTGTCCTGACATTCACGACGGAACAGAAATTGGCCTCTGGGGATTGTTGTTCCGCACCATGGGCTCTGTTAACCTTCCGGCAGAACAACAAAACAAACCAAAATACTGGCATGAGTATAGGCCGGTCAGGATCGTTTGGGGGAGATTTCAGGCAATATGGTTAATTCGATGACAGGCTTTGCAACCCTTACGGGTGAGCATGGGCAGCACGAGTGGGTTTGGGACATGCGCGGCGTCAATGCGAGGGGGCTGGATGTGCGCCTCCGTGTGCCGGATTGGATTACTGGGTTAGAGCAAGAAATTAAGACCAAAACCAACAAATCCTTTGCCCGCGGAAGCCTCCAGATCAGCTTGAAAATCGGACGTCGCGAAGAGGAAGGACAACTCGCCCTTGACGGTGCTGCACTTGATGGCGTTCTTGCCGCGTTAAACGAGATAGAGAGCCGCGCGGCAGCACATTCGTTAACCTTAACACCGACATCAGCGGCCGAGATTCTTGGCATCCGAGGTGTTCAGAAAACCTCGCAAGAACCGGATGATATCACGGCCCTTAAAGCCGCTTTGTTAACCAATTTTGACGGTGTCCTAGAGCAGTTTGCACAGATGCGCGCAAAAGAGGGCGCATCACTTGAGGCGGTTCTTTCCGCTCAGATTGACGAGATCGAAACCCTTACGGATGCCGCCGCAAAAGCCGCCGAGGCCCGCAAACCGCATGTCGCCGAGACGCTCAAAACAAATCTAGCGCGCGTGATGGACAATACCGATGGCGCCTCTGCGGATCGCGTGGCGCAGGAACTCGCCTTGCTGGCGGTGAAAGCCGATGTCACCGAAGAGATTGACCGACTGCACGCGCATATTTCAGCCGCCCGCGACCTTCTGGCCCAGTCCAAGCCGATTGGCCGCAAGATGGATTTCCTGACACAGGAATTTAACCGCGAGGCCAATACACTGTGCTCCAAGTCGCAGTTTTCAGAATTGACGCGGATCGGGCTTGACCTGAAGGCTGTGATCGATCAGATGCGCGAGCAAGTGCAAAACGTGGAGTAGTCATGGCCGAACTGTCCAAACAATCCCGCCGTGGGATCCTGATCATCTTGTCCTCACCCTCAGGCGCAGGAAAATCAACCTTGGCAAAGCGGTTGATGGCATGGGACCCAAGCATCCAGTTTTCAGTCTCCGCAACAACCCGCAAACCGCGAGAAGGTGAAGAGCACGGTCGCGAATACTATTTCCATACACGTGAAGAATTTCAGGAAATGGTCGAGAACGACGAGATGCTCGAACACGCCGAAGTTTTTGGGAATTTCTATGGCTCGCCCAAGAAAAAGGTCGTCGAAGCGCTCGATGCTGGCCATGATGTGCTGTTCGATATTGATTGGCAGGGCGGGCAACAAATCCGCAATTCCATGCAAGGTGATGATGTAGTTTCGGTCTTCGTATTGCCACCATCAATTGCAGAGCTGGAGCGCAGGCTTCGTGGCCGCAATCAAGACAGTGACGAAATTATCGAAGGGCGCATGTCTCGGAGCCGTGACGAGATCAGCCATTGGGCCGAATATGATTTTGTGCTCGTAAACGAAGATGTTGATCAGGCCGAGGCAGAGGTAAAAGCCATTGTGATGGCAGAACGCCTTCGCCGTAGCCGCCAAACCGGATTGAACGATTTAGTTCGTGGACTCAACGCAGAATTCGAGGCAATGAAATGACTCTCTATGCTTTAGGAACTCGCCGTCCGGTTGTGTACAAAAATGGATGGGTAGCACCCGATGCCAACGTGATCGGCGACATAGTAATTGCAGAGGATGCCTCCGTCTGGTTCGGTTCAACTCTGCGCGGTGACAACGAGCAAATTGCCATTGGTGCCGGAAGCAACGTTCAGGAAAACTGCGTGCTGCACACAGATATGGGGTTTCCACTTACCGTTGGAGCCGGATGCACCATCGGGCACAAAGTTATGCTGCATGGCTGCGAAATCGGGGAAAACACACTCGTCGGCATGGGCGCAATAGTTTTAAACGGCGCAAAGATCGGCAAAAATTGTCTGATCGGGGCAGGGGCGTTAATCACCGAAGGCAAGGTCATTCCAGACGGATCGCTGGTCATGGGCATGCCAGGGAAAGTGGTTCGTGATCTGGATGAGGCCGCGATAGAGGCCAACCGAAAAAGTGCACTTGGTTATCAAGCCAATATGCGTCGCTTTCGCGAAGGCTTGAATAAGATAGACGAATAAATATTTGAATTATATATATTAATTCATACGCCTATCTGCGCTATCATCAACGATAAACAGATCAAAATCGATCTTAGGACACAAAGATTTAACCTCTTTGAGTATCAATTTCGGGTTCGGAAGGTCTGGGCTTAGCGCACGAAATCTTCCTTTATAGCCGAAGATATCAAGCTGGATTGCAAGGTCCATCGCATCGAAACCTTGGCCGAGGAGCGGTGCCAAAACGATGTCAGGATTAATATCATCTAGAAGATCTTTGCTTAGGTCTTCATAGCTCGTGTAGTGGAGCCCTTTGTCGTCCGGAAGGCTCCGACCCGCTGATAACCATGCTGCGGCATCTCCAACAATCAGAGTTAAAGGTTCGCGGCTCGGGTTCACACCGATTTTTTCTTGTTTACTCACAACCAGAACTGTCCATGGTCTTCGCTTTATTATCCAAAACACGCGCAATTCTAAGCGACTGAAACTGCGGTATTTATCACTTACAATTAAACTATAGGGCGAAGAGCGTCGGTGGTAAATCGCTTTGTAACAACGGCGTGATTTACAATCTGTTTCGAATTCAGCATGTTTCGAGCGATTTTAGGCACAGGATTCTCTACATGACCGACCGCCACTTTGATAATCTTATTTCCGCATTTCCACTCGCATCAATGCTGATCGATCCATCGGAAACCATCATTTCCATGAATGACGCTGCATGCGAAATTTTCGGCAAAGCGGGCGAGGGGCGGCATTATATTACCGTTTTACGTCAACCAGTTCTGCTGGATTCAGTCGCCAAATGCATGACGGACGGAGTCACGCGAAAGCCGGTCTTCGAGAAAATGCGCTCAACTCATACCACCCGCTATGAAGCCACCTGTACACAAGTTGACGTAAGGGAAGGTAAAGGCATTCTGATAAGTTTCCAAGACATCAGTGTGTTTGAGGAAGCAGGGCAGATGCGTCGCGACTTTGTTGCAAATGTGTCGCATGAGTTGCGTACGCCGCTTACTGCAGTACTCGGTTTTATTGAAACACTGCGCGGTCCAGCCAAGGACGATTCGGAAGCGCGGGACCGTTTTCTAAGTATAATGGAGCATGAAGCCACCCGTATGAACCGGTTGGTCGAGGATTTGTTGTCGCTCTCTCGCGTTGAAAGCGAAGAGCGGATGCGCCCGAACGACAAACAAAATATCGTCGGGTTACTCAACACATGCCTGCGGACACTGCGTCCAACAATTGAAACAAGCAAAGTCAGTGTTCATTTCACACCGCCAGTTGACGATCTGCGTGTGCCTGGCGATTGGGATCAATTGCAGCAAGTGTTTTTGAACCTGATCGAAAACGCCATCAAATACGGCAGCAGTGGTGGCGATATCTGGATTGACATGACACAGATCGAGAAAGACATGCCATTGCGTGGCCCTGCGGTCCGCATTGATGTGCGAGACGCGGGCGAGGGGATAGATCCGCTGCATATTCCGCGTCTGACAGAAAGATTTTACAGAATTGACGGTCATCGTTCCCGCGAATTGGGCGGTACTGGACTGGGCCTCGCAATTGTAAAACACATCATAAATCGCCATCGCGGACGCCTAAAAATCACCTCTGAACTGGGTAAAGGCTCTTGTTTCTCGGTTTATTTGCCGGTTTGACGCCTTTTTTCCAACAAAATCCAGCATTGTCATAAACCTGTTACATGACTGTCACAAAAGCATAGCCGACGAAGCCTAGACCTCGCGTCGAGGGTCCGCTCTTGGATCCATTAATGACATTAGGAGTTCATATGTCTTTTGCTAAACTGAGTGTTTCCGCACTTGCCATGACAGTTGCTGCAACTGCTGCTTCTGCCCGCGATCAAGTACAGGTTGCAGGTTCTTCCACCGTTCTTCCGTACGCTGCTATCGTAGCTGAAGCTTTTGGCGAGAACTTTGACTTCCCGACACCGGTTGTTGAATCCGGCGGTTCTTCTGCTGGTCTTAAGAAATTCTGCGAAGGTCTTGGCGAAGGCACAATCGACGTTGCCAACGCATCCCGCAAAATCAAAGACAGCGAAATCAAAGCCTGTGCTGAAAATGGTGTAACAGACATCATCGAAGTTCAGATCGGTTATGACGGCATCGTATTTGCCTCTGACATCAACGGCGAGAGCTTCGAATTCACTCCAGAAGACTGGTTCCTCGCGCTATCGGACAAAGTTGCTGTTGACGGTGCGCTCGTTGACAACCCGAACAAGACTTGGGCCGACGTTAACGCCAACTTCCCAGCACAGCCACTCGCAGCATTCGTTCCTGGCACAAAGCACGGAACCCGTGAAGTATTCGAAGACAAAGTGATCCTCGCTGGTTGTGAAGCCACTGGCGCTTTTGATCTCTTCAAGGCTGCAAATGGCGACGACAAAAAAGCCGCTGAGAAAGCCTGTATCGCACTGCGCACAGACGGCGTTTCGGTAGACATCGATGGCGACTACACAGAGACACTCGCTCGCATCGAAAGCAACAAAGACGGTATCGGCGTGTTTGGTCTGGCGTTCTACGAGAACAACACAGACAAGCTGCAAGTCGCGACAATGTCTGGCGTAACACCATCCACAGAGAGCATTGCCTCCGGCGAATACCCTGTATCGCGCCCATTGTTCTTCTACGTGAAAAAAGCGCACATCGGCGTAATCCCTGGTCTTCAGGAATATGCTGAGTTCTTCGTATCCGAAGAGATCGCTGGCCCTGATGGCCCACTTGCCGAGTACGGCCTTGTGGCTGACCCAGAGCTTGAAGCAACTCAAGAGCTTGTTGCCTCGCAAAACACATTGGGCATGTAATCCCACTTCAAACACTGATGTCGCGCCTCGGATGGGCGCGGCATCATCTCTTTATCTCAAAGGTTCCCAATGTCCGTTCTCTGGATTTTCATCGCGGTTCTCGGCTTGTCACTGGTCGGTTTTTTTGCTGGTCGCACGCGGGCCATCGCTTCAGGAGGCGGAGACATAAGGGTTCTGCATTCCTTGCCGAAACACTATGGCGCGTTTGTTTCAACAGCGGCTTTGCTGCCGGCGGTGATCGTTCTGGCTCTATGGTCTGTTCTAAGCCCCGCGATGATCAATTCCTCGGTTGCGAGCCTCTTGCCGACTTCCGAGACAAGCGCCGACCTCGCGCTCAACGACGTTAAGCGCATCGCCAATGGGCTTGATCAGGCGGTGGCTCAAGGTCGGATATCCAAAGACGCATCCTATAATTTCGAAGGCACCCCAGAGGAAATTGCCAAGCAACTCGGCGCAGTTGGCATCGCGCTCGGCTCCGCACCAGACACCGCCACAATGGACGCTGCCGAGAGCTATCGTGCCAAGGCTGAAAAAAGCCGCTTCTGGCGTGGTGTCGCTGTTCTTGCTGCAAGCGTCTTTGCGTTGCTTCTCGCGCTCCGCGTAACAGACAAGGAATTTCGCGCCCGCAATACGGTTGAACGCGTCGTTAAAGGGCTGCTGATCCTATCGGCTTCGATTGCTGTGTTTACAACGATCGGCATTGTCGCCTCCATGCTTTTCGAAAGCCGCAATTTCTTTGCCCAATACCCAGCACTTCAATTCTTCTTTGGCACCAATTGGGCGCCAAACTTCCGCGGAGGCAGCGACCTTGGCATTCTGCCGCTTCTGTGGGGTACGCTTTACATCAGCTTCATCGCGTTGATTTTCGCTGTGCCGATTGGTCTCTTTGCCGCGATCTATATGTCTGAGTATGCCGGTCCAAAGCTGCGCGCTGTGGCCAAGCCGATGATCGAAGTGCTCGCTGGTATCCCGACCATCGTTTATGGCCTGTTCGCACTGGTAACAGTCGGCCCACTCCTACGTGACTATTTTGCGCAGCCGCTCGGGTTTGGCGAAAGCGCCAGCTCGGTTATGACAGCGGGGATTGTGATGGGCATCATGCTCATTCCTTTCGTAAGTTCGCTCTCGGATGACATTCTCAACGCCGTTCCCCAAACCATGCGCGACGCGTCGCTTGGCCTTGGGGCCACTCAATCCGAAACCATCAAACAGGTTGTTTTGCCTGCTGCTCTGCCTGGTATCGTTGGCGCCGTGCTCCTTGCGGCAAGCCGTGCCATCGGCGAAACCATGATCGTGGTCATGGGGGCAGGGGCCGCCGCCAAACTCTCGCTCAATCCGTTTGAAGCCATGACAACCGTCACCGTGAAAATTGTGAGCCAACTTACCGGCGACACTGATTTCGCCAGCCCCGAAACGCTCGTCGCTTTTGCGCTCGGCCTCACGCTCTTTGCCTTTACCCTATGCCTCAATGTGCTCGCGCTTTACATCGTGCGCAAATACCGGGAGCAATACGAATGACCGCCCCATCGACTGCCGCGTCAACCTCAATCATGGTTGCCGACGCGCGCACACTCAAACGCAACGCCGCAGAGAAACGTTTCCGCGCCTATGGGCTCGCCGCGATTTTTGCGGGGCTTCTGGCTCTGGTCCTGCTGGTTGGCTCGATCTTAAATAACGGTGCCTCTGCTTTCAAACAAACGTTCATCCAGATCGACGTCACGTTGCCCGAAAGCAAGCTAGATAAATCTGGCGTTCGCGATCCGGAGGTCATGAAAAAGGCCACCACAGTAACTTACGCGCCGCTCTTGCGTGACGGGTTGATGGCAAAGCTCGACGAACTCGGTGTGACCGATATCGAGAAAAAGGAGGTCGGCAATATGATCTCCAAAGAAGCCGCCGCACAGTTGCGCAATCATGTTTTGGCCAACCCGAACCTTATCGGCCAGACAATCCCCTTCGAGGTATTGGCGAACGGTCGGATTGACGGCTTCTTCAAAGGCCGCGTAGATTTTGCGAGTGCCGAACTTGATAAAAACGTCTCTCCTGCTCAGCTGAATGCCGCTCTGGCGCTCGAAGACGCTGGCTCGTTGGAAACACGCTTTAACCTCGGATTCCTAACCGCGCCTGACGCCTCCGACCAACGCCCAGAGGCCGCAGGCCTTGGTGTGGCGATCCTCGGAAGCCTTTACATGATGGGTGTTGTTCTTTTGCTGGCACTGCCGATTGGCGTTACAGCGAGTATTTATCTTGAGGAATTCGCACCAACCAACCGCTGGACCGACCTGATCGAGGTTAATATCAGCAACCTTGCCGCGGTACCTTCGATTGTGTTCGGTATTCTTGGTCTTGCGATCTTCATCAATTTCGCGGGCTTACCGCAATCCGCGCCCATCGTTGGGGGGCTTGTGCTGACGCTCATGACTCTGCCGACGATTATCATCGCCACGCGCGCCAGTCTCAAATCCGTACCGCCCAGCATCCGCGATGCGGCCCTCGGCGTTGGCGCAAGCAAAATGCAGGCCGTGTTCCACCATGTCCTGCCACTCGCCGCGCCGGGCATTCTGACCGGAACCATCATTGGCCTTGCTCAAGCCCTTGGCGAAACCGCGCCGCTTTTGCTGATCGGGATGGTTGCATTTGTACGCGAGTATCCTGCTGGGCCGCCCGAGGGGCTGTTTGATCCGGCAACCGCACTTCCTGTTCAGATTTATAACTGGACCCAACGGGCCGATCCGGCCTTCGTCGAACGGGCTTCGGGAGCGATTATCATTCTCCTGCTGTTCCTCATTGTAATGAATGCGATCGCCGTCATGCTGCGTCGCCGCTTTGAACGCCGCTGGTAAGAGGTTAGACATGAAAGATATTCAATTGGAGAACCGCGCCGTGACGGACGAAAAAACCAAAATCGCCGCAAACAATGTCAACGTTTACTACGGAGACACGCGCGCGATCAAAGACGTAAACATAGACATCAAATCGCGCACAGTTACCGCGTTCATCGGCCCATCGGGTTGTGGGAAATCAACATTCCTTCGGTGCCTGAACCGCATGAATGACACGATCGATAGCTGTCGCGTTGAGGGGCGTATCCTGCTTGATAACGAGGATATTTACGACACGAAAGTAGACCCTGTTCAACTTCGGGCCAAGGTCGGGATGGTGTTTCAAAAACCAAACCCGTTCCCGAAATCGATTTATGACAATGTGGCCTATGGCCCGCGCATCCATGGCCTTGCGTCCAAGAAAGCTGATCTTGACGGGATTGTCGAAGACAGCCTTCGCAAAGCCGCACTTTGGGACGAAGTGAAAGACCGTCTACAAGCCCCCGGCACTGGCCTTTCGGGCGGTCAGCAGCAGCGCCTTTGTATTGCCCGCGCAATCGCGACTAGCCCCGAGGTTTTGTTGATGGACGAGCCATGCTCCGCACTTGACCCAATCGCCACCGCGCAAGTCGAGGAGTTGATCGACGGGCTGCGGACCAATTTCTCGGTTGTGATCGTGACGCACTCCATGCAACAGGCCGCGCGCGTCAGCCAGCAAACCGCATTTTTCCACCTCGGTAATCTTGTCGAGCTCGGAGATACAGACCACGTATTCACCAATCCGACCGACCCCCGCACCGAGAGCTATATCACTGGCCGGATCGGCTAGGAGGACCCAATGAACGACCCACATATTCTATCCGCATTCGACCGTGATCTTGAAGGAATTCAAGCACTAATCATGAAGATGGGCGGCCTTGTCGAGGTTGCGATTTCTGATGCAACCAAGGCACTCGAAACCCGCGACGTGGAGCTTGCCGAGCAAGTCCGCAAGAATGACGCCGCAATTGACGCGCTCGAAGAGCAAGTCAATATCGAAGCCGCCCGCGTTATTGCAATCCGCGCGCCCGCAGCGAGCGATTTGCGTACCATCCTGACCGTGATGAAACTCGCCGGAAACCTTGAGCGGGTAGGGGATTATGCCAAGAACCTTGGCAAACGGACCTCGGCACTTGTGCAGATGCCCGTAATCGAAGGCGCCCCAGGCGCATTGCGCAGAATGGGACGGCAAGTCGAAAACATGCTGCACGACGCGCTTGATGCCTTTGTTCAAGGGGACGTGGAACTTGCAATCGATGTCAGAGATCGCGACGAAGAAGTCGACCAGATGTACAATGCGTTGTTCCGCGAATTCCTGACCTTCATGATGGAAGACCCGCGCAACATTTCTGCATGTATGCACCTACACTTCATCGCGAAAAACATCGAACGTATGGGAGACCATGCAACTTCGATTGCAGAGCAGGTGATTTATAATGTCACTGGCGAAATCCCTGACGAAGAGCGCCCGAAGGGTGACAACACCAGCTATACATTTGAAACAATGGAATAAAAACCATGGCAAATCCTAAGCCCACAGTTTTACTTGTAGAAGATGAGCCTGCGCAGCGCGAAGTTCTGGCTTATAACCTCGAAGCCGAAGGGTATCATGTGTTGCGCGCGGCCGACGGCGAAGAAGCGCTTTTGATGGTTCGCGAAGAGCTGCCAGATCTGGTCCTGCTCGACTGGATGCTGCCCAATGTCTCCGGCATCGAGATTTGCCGCCGCTTGAAGTCTCGTGGTGAAACACGTGGGATTCCGGTGATTATGCTTTCTGCACGCAGCGAAGAGGTTGATCGGGTCCGTGGCTTGGAAACTGGCGCAGACGATTATGTGGTGAAACCATATTCCGTTGCGGAATTGATGGCGCGCGTTCGGACACAGCTAAAGCGTTCACGACCGTCCACCGTTGGCCAAACACTGGAGTTTGACGACATCACACTTGATAGCGAAAGCCATAAAGTGTTCCGAGGAGAAGAGCCCGTCAAGCTCGGCCCAACGGAGTTTCGTCTTTTGGCAACATTTATGGAAAAACCCGGTCGTGTGTACAGCCGCGATCAGCTTTTGGATCGGGTGTGGGGGCGTGATATTTACGTCGATACACGAACGGTCGATGTCCATGTTGGCCGCCTGCGAAAAGCTCTTTCAAAATCAGGCGGCGAAGATCTGATCAGAACAGTACGCGGGGCAGGCTACGCCCTCGGTTAAGTTATTGTAATTATATATTTCTTAAGAGTTTAACACATCCTGAATTGCCGCAGGTATTTCCATCAGCGGCAATTCATGCGCCACTCCGCCAAGCTGTTTGGCAACCTTGGGCATGCCATAAACCACACAGCTTTCTTCGCTTTGTCCGTAAGTAACAGCGCCGGTTTGGCGGAGTTCACACAGACCTTGCGCACCGTCATCACCCATACCTGTTAGCAGCACACCACAACTCGAAGCGCCGTACTGTTGTGCGACCGATCGAAACAATACATCTGCAGAAGGTCGATGCCTCGCAACGAGCGGACCATCGAGCAGTTGTAGACGGTTCACATTTTCGGATCGTTTGACTGCAAGATGCTTGCCTCCGGGCGCAATGAACGCGGTTCCGGACGTCAAAGCCATCCCATGCTGTGCCTCGACGACTTCAACCTTACAGTATTTGTTCAGTCGATTGGCAAAGGCACCAGTAAATGCTTCGGGCATATGCTGCACAACGACAATTGGTGGCGTGTTTTCAGGCATGGTCTCAAGGAATTTTCGCAGCGCCTCAGGACCACCAGTTGATGCGCCAATTGCAATGATTTTCGGATGTTTTGCAGTTTGTGAAGAAATTAACGGGCGAGGGGGCAAGACGGCATCAGCCGTTAATTTATTACCAGGACTCGGCGCTGCATACTCAACATCTCTTGGCCTACGGCGGCGTTCCTGACGTTTACCGGCCACTGGAATTCGCGCCATGGCCGCGCCTCTGACCGTATCGCAAATCTGTGTTTGCGCTTCCAAAAAGAACTCTTTGGCGCCCATTTTGGGTTTTTCGATTGCATCCAACGCTCCAGCTTCAAGCGCCTGTATGAGGATGTCGGAACCACGTCCAACAAGAGAGGAACACATGACAACAGGAAGAGGGTGGTGTTTCATCAAAACGCGCAGAAACGATAAACCATCAATCTCTGGCATTTCCACATCAAGTGTTATCACGTCCGGATTAAGCCTGCGGACAAGATCGCGCGCTTCTCGAGCATCTTTGGCGGCGCCAACCACTTCAAGCATCGGATCAGCCGACAGAAGCTTACTCAGCACCATGCGTACAACCACGCTGTCATCAACGATCAACACGCGATAACGGTCACTCTGATAGGGTTTATTCATAAACTGCGTTTTCTGTTTTGTTCAGCCATGAGGAATTAAACGAGTGGTAACAATTGCTCGAAGCTTTACGCAAAACTCTTAACGCTTTGTCTATTTTTTACTGGCGAGGTCGCGATTCAAGTTAATTGCGCAGTTTAAATGGCTACAATTAAAAACAAATCTGTCATGAGTACGTATCTGGAGATACGTTTCAGTTATCGAATAGGCTTCCCAGCATATACACACAATAATCGCATAATCAGTATTATGGTAATAATATGCATGCGAAATCCAAGAATATCTGCGATACCACACTTATTCGCATTTATGCGCAACATATAGAATTCATTCGACAATCACGATCCATACAGTCTAACGTCGGGCAAAAAGTTGGACACCATGCACTCTATTCTCATACTCAACGGCCCGAACCTGAACTTGCTCGGCACACGTCAACCCGAAGTCTACGGCTCCGAAACGCTCGCGGACATCGAAGCGCGTTGCCGTGACAAAGCTGCTGATCTCGGCATTGAACTTGCATTTGCGCAATCCAATCATGAAGGCACTTTGGTTGATCTTATCCATGAATCGCGTGGAACGCATGCTGGTATCATCCTAAACGCTGGCGCCTATACGCATACGTCGGTTGCACTGCGTGACGCGATCTCTTCGGTCGAGCTTCCGGTGATCGAGTTGCATCTCTCAAATATCCACGCGCGAGAAAGTTTCCGTCATGTCTCGCATATTGCGCCAGTTGCGCTTGGCCAGATTTGCGGCTTTGGGTCTGCGGGCTATCTTTTGAGTATGGATGCGATGCTGAGCCATCTTACTCAAAAACCACCAAGCTGAAGCCATGATCAGCCATATCGAAGCCCTCGTTAACACGCATTGCACCGATGACATCTGGAAGCTGCATACGGCTAAGATGGCCGAGTATGGCTTTGATCGGGTGATCTACGGGTTTACACGGTTTTGGACCGAAGAGTTTGTCGGCGCTCCAGAAGACATTATGTTTCTGAGCAACCTTCCCGACTCGTTCACCCTGCCCTTTATGTATGAAGGCTATTACTTACGTGCTCCCATGGCAAAATGGGCAAATTCCAACGTTGGTGCGTGTAGCTGGGGTGCGGTTCGGCACGACCCAGAGAAGCTAACTCCTGAAGAAATCGAAGTCATTGAATTCTGCAACAATGCGGCTGTCACAGCCGGCTATACGATCGCATTTCGATGCCAACTCACCCGTGAGCGCGCGGCGCAATCTCTGATCGCGGTCGAAGGCCTAACACAGGATGAAGTCGACGAGATCTGGGAGCGCCATGGTCGCGAGATCAGCCTGTTTAGCAATATCTTCCATTTCCGCGTCATAAGCATGCCGCACAGCTATGGCCGCGCACGATTAACCAAGCGTCAAAGAGAGGTATTGGAATGGGTTGGCGAAGGTAAAACGGCACAAGACATTGCAACGATCGTCGGCCTCACCCCAGCGACAGTTGAGAAGCATTTGCGCCTTGCCAGACAGGCGTTAGACGTCGAAACGACAACACAAGCCGTTCTGAAAGCATCTCTTCAGAATCAAATATACGTGAACAAGTCCTAATTCGGCCCGTATCTGCAAAAGGTAAGGTTTTCCCTACTTTCGTCTCGATCGAATTCGCGCAATTAATGGGATGTTCCGTGAGTGACGGCTATTACAGCCAGGAGCATTAGGGTCGGCCACCCTGCAATTACAGGGATGGTCGGCTTCTTTAAGCAACCTTACGCCGCTCTACGAGCCCACCTTCCTCGAGGTGGATTTGCTGCATTGGCACATCCCCATCAGCCAACTAAAGCATTGAAACAGCACAGGTTTTTGCCCAAACCTGTGCTGTTTTTCATTTTTAGGGACTTGAGTAGCTGCGATTTCATGCAACACGAGAACGCGTGTCCTGCGCCCTACCCGTTCGCGCAACTTAAGATAGTTTGATGAAATTCACTGCGAAGCTTTTGCCTAAGGCGATTCGGTATCAAAGTACCCCAAAACACATTGGACAAAGAAAAACGCCGCGCCGAATGACCGGCACGACGCTTTTTCTAGAAAATCAGAAAACCTTAGGCTTTAGCGGTTTTCATGACTTCAGCAGCGAAATCTTCTTCGGCTTTTTCGATACCTTCACCAACGGCGAGGCGAACAAAACCAACGATCTCCGCACCCGCGTCTTTAGCCGCTTGGCCAACAGTGACGTCAGGGTTGATGACGAAGTCCTGACCCAGAAGCGTAACTTCTGCGAGGAACTTTTTCATGCGGCCAACGATCATCTTTTCGATAACCTGCTCCGGCTTGCCGGACTCACGGGCGATCTCGATCTGAACGTTACGCTCTTTTTCAACAACAGCTGGGTCCAGCGACTCTTCGGAAAGCGCCTGTGGGTTCGCAGCGGCAACGTGCATTGCGATTTGTTTACCGAGAGCTTCGTCGCCACCTTTCAGCGCAACGAGAACACCGATGTTGCCCATGCCGTCAGCGGCAGCATTGTGAACATAAGACGCAACAACATCGCCTTCGATATCGGCCATGCGGCGTACAGTCATGTTCTCACCGATTGTCGCAACTTTGTCGGTCACGATGTCAGCAACAGACTTGCCATCGATTTCAGCTTTGAGAAGCTCTTCAACAGAGGCAACGTTGTGCGCAGCTTCTGCGATGTTGCCAACCATTGTTTGGAATTCAGCGTTCTTCGCAACGAAGTCTGTTTCGGAGTTAACTTCAACAGCAACACCTTTGCCGTCTTTTACGGAAACAGCAACGAGGCCTTCAGCAGCCGTACGACCGGATTTTTTGGCGGCCTTTGCAAGACCCTTTGTGCGCAGCCAATCAACGGCGGCTTCCATGTCACCGGCGCTCTCTGTCAGCGCTTTTTTTGCATCCATCATGCCTGCGCCTGTTGAATCGCGCAGCTCTTTTACCATTGCAGCAGTGATCGCCATATCGGCTCTCCTCATCAATAATCTTGTAAGTGGTCGGGCGCGCGGAGTTACCCACGCGCCCTGAGATCAGATACCTGTCGATCCGGGCTTAAGCCTCGGCAACAGCTTCCTCAACAGGCGCTTCTTCCATCTCGCCGAGGTCAACACCAGCTGCACCGAGCTGGGCTGTCATACCGTCGAGAGCTGCGCGAGCAACGAGGTCTGTGTAGAGTGCGATCGCGCGGGACGCGTCGTCGTTGCCTGGGATGACATAGTCAACACCGTCAGGCGAGCAGTTTGTATCAACAACCGCAACAACAGGAATGCCAAGCTTGTTAGCTTCAGCGATAGCAAGCTGCTCTTTGTTTACGTCGATGACGAACAGAAGATCAGGAACACCGCCCATTTCGCGGATACCGCCAAGGCTGGCTTGCAGTTTCTCTTGCTGACGCTCCATGCCGAGGCGCTCTTTCTTAGTCAGGCCTTCTGCGCCTGTCTCGAGCTTCTCGTCATAGGACTTCAGGCGGTTGATCGAGTTGGAAACGGTTTTCCAGTTCGTCAGTGTGCCGCCGAGCCAACGGTGGTTCATGTAATATTGCGCGGATTTCTCTGCAGCTTCAGCGATAGGCTTTTGTGCCTGACGCTTTGTGCCAACGAAAAGAACGCGGCCACCTTTAGCAGTTGTATCACGAACAACTTGAAGCGCCTGGTCCAGCATTGGAACAGTTTGCGTCAGGTCGAGAATATGGATGCCGTTACGCGAACCATAGATGTACGGAGCCATCCGTGGGTTCCAGCGGGGAGTTTGGTGACCAAAGTGAACGCCAGCTTCAAGAAGCTGCCGCATGGTAAAATCAGGAAGCGCCATGCTTTATATCCTTTCCGGTTTATCCTGAGCGAAACCATTGAGGGCATATGCCCAACCGGTGGACCTAGCGGGATGTCTCCCCGTTTGGCCCTAGCTTCGCCTGTGAAGTGCCGCGCGTGTACATGAGGTTTTAGGGCTTGGCAAGCACATCCCGCAGGAAAACCGCGCAATCGCGCAAATTCATGCTATCCCAACAGAGTTCGCGCCATTTTGCGCCTTAGTTTGGAGTCGCTATGCTATTTCCCGAGTTTGTTCAAAACTTCCCTGATCTTGATGTGCCGTTTTCCACAGATGTGGTGACCTGCAAGGCAATCCGCTCGGATGCAGGGCTGGTTGTGTTCTTTACCTTTCACGAAGATTTCACACTGCCAATGCACGCGCACAAGGGGCAATGGGGCACCATCATTAAGGGTGAAGCAACCTTAACAATTGGCGAAGACACCAAAACTTACCGCCCGGGTGACACATATAACATTCCAAGCGGTGTATCCCACGGTGGCGAAATCAAGGCCGGCACCGAGGCTATTGATGTATTCGAGGAGCCGGACCGCTATCCCATTCGCGGCTAGTGCTATCGCGGCACATCCGGAGCAGAGCCGTTTTCCGGCCCGTCCAGATCCGCGAGCCACGAGATTAAAGGCATATGCGCCTTGGTCAGCGCCATGAACTGCGCAATCGTCTCGTCGCCATCTTTGATCCATGTGCCATAAGGTACATCATCAAAGGTGCGCGCGACGATTGCCTTATGCTTGAGAAACTCGGCTTCTGGCCCATACGTGGCCAATCCACGAGGTACCCGCGCGAGGCTTGGTGGCTCTAGTTTGCTTCCCGCGTCGGCGGCGGCTGCAAGCGCCGCTTCAAGGTTTTGTCGCGCGTCATCATCACAAACCGCTTTGCGATAACGCGCCAAGACAACGGGCACCATGCCGAAATACCCTGCACCAAACCCGAGCCCATTGCCTTTTAATACGAAATGCATCCCCGCAGAGCGGTTCGGGTGATCTCCGGCCCAAAAGACCAAATGCATGTGCGGGTGATAGGGTGTTTTGTCCTTTGAAAAACGTATATCCCGATTGATCCGCCGCAGTGATCCATTGACCTTGGGAATGGCCTGCAGTGGCGGCTGAAGCGCAGCCATCTTTGGAGAAATAGCTGCGATGAAGTCCTGCGCTGCTTGTTTGAAGTGAAACTCGTAGGTTTTACGGTTGGCGTCGAACCAATCTTTAGAGTTGTTCTGCTCCAGCTCGCGCAAGAACTCAAAAAGCTCCGGAGAAAACCCGCTGAACACAATCCGTTCCTTTCAATTCCCAAAAATCTCAGCCGACTTTACGCCAGCCGCAACGTAAATTGCGACGAAAAACACAGAGAAACAGCACCTCTCCTGACAAACGCATGTAAATTCGCTTGCTCCCTCCGCTTCAAATCGCGACAAAGCCCTATGACACAAGAAACCGCTCCCCTGCCCCAAATCCTCGCCATTGGCAGCGTCCTCTGGGATGTGATCGGCCGCGCGAACCACTCGATGCGTGTTGGCTCTGATGTACCGGGCCGCATCACGCGTTTGCCCGGCGGAGTTGCGATGAACATCGCCATGACGCTAACACGTTTCGGCGAAACGCCAGCCGTGCTTACGGCGGTTGGTCGGGATGCCGAGGGCGAAGAGCTTTTGGCCGCCGCCCGTAGCCTCGGGATCAACACCGATTTCGTCTATCATTCCGCTGACCTGCCAACAGACCGCTATATGGCTGTTGAAGGCGCGAACGGCCTCATCGCCGCGATTGCCGACGCCCATAGTCTTGAAGCTGCTGGAGACAAAATCCTGCGCCCGCTCAGAGATGGCCGCCTCGGCAGTGCTTCGACGCCGTATAACGGCACAATCGCATTGGACGGCAACCTCACGCGAAGCCTGCTTGAGGAAATCTCTGCCGATCCGCTCTTTGCTGCCGCTGATTTACGCGTTGCGCCAGCCAGCCCGGGCAAGGCCGAACGCCTTTTGCCGCTGCTGAACCATGCTCACGCCACGCTTTATGTGAACCTTGAGGAAGCCGGCCTGCTTTGCCATCGCGAGTTTGACAGCGCCGAAACGGCAGCCCGCACGCTTTGCGAACGCGGTGCGGCTCGCGCGCTGGTTACCGATGGAGGCAATCTCGCCGCCGATGCCACAGCAGACACCGTTCATACCGCCACACCACCGCAAGTCCTTGTGACGCGCGTTACCGGTGCGGGCGATACCTTCATGGCGGCCCATATGGTGCAGGAATTGCGCAAGTCACCACGACCAGACGCCCTAACCGCCGCACTAAAAGCCGCTGCACTCTATGTTTCAGGAGAAACCGCCCAATGACCCTCCCCCTCGCCTTCTCTCCCGAAGTCGCCAAAGCCCGCGATGCTGGCACACCAATCGTCGCTCTGGAAAGCACGATCATCACCCACGGCATGCCTTATCCGCAAAATGTCGAAACCGCAGAGATGGTCGAAGCAACCATTCGCGAAAACGGCGCAACACCGGCCACAATCGCCGTAATGAACGGGCGCATCCACATCGGCTTAACAGCGGATGAGCTTCAGGAGTTGGCCCAAGCCAAAGACGTTGCCAAAGTTAGCCGCGCCGATATGGCCGTGGTATTGGCCCGTGGCGGCTATGGTGCAACAACCGTTGCAGCGACGATGATCGCAGCGCATCTTGCGGGCATCACCGTTTTCGCGACAGGCGGCATCGGCGGCGTTCACAAAGGAGCGGAAGAGAGCTTCGACATTTCCGCCGACCTCCGCGAACTCTCCGAAACTGCCGTGACTGTCGTGGCGGCGGGCGCGAAGGCCATCCTTGACCTGCCGAAAACCTTCGAGGTTTTGGAAACACTCGGCGTGCCCGTCATTGCCTATGGCCAAGATACGCTCCCTGCCTTCTGGTCGCGCACATCCGATATGGCCGCGCCTCTGCGTATGGATACAGCCGCAGAAATCGCCCGCGCCCAGATCACCCGCACCGCGATTGGCCTCAAGGGCGGACAACTCGTTGCCAACCCCATTCCGGCAAATGACGAAATCCCCGCGGATGTTTTGGCTCCCGTGATTGCGCAAGCCTTGGAAGAGGCCGACGCGCAAGGCATTGCCGCAAAGGGCGTCACGCCCTTCCTGCTTCAGCGGATTTTCGAACTGACGGAAGGTCGTTCGCTTACGGCAAATATCGCACTAGTGCTTAATAACGCACGTTTGGCGGCTGAAATCGCTTGCGAAATGCGCAAACAGGCAAAATAAACCAAAGGACTGCCACGCCCACATTGTAGCGGCCCACCAAAGCCCCTACTTTGTAACCAACTCGGGAAGACCAATGCACAACCTTCAGGATGATCTTAACCCAAAGCCCAAGCGGCGCGGGTTCTTTGCCGGACTACGGGCAAACTTCCTAACAGGGATTGTTGTGATTGCGCCCATTGCGGTGACGCTCTGGTTGATCTGGACTGTTGTCGGGTGGATCGACGGTTGGGTTCTTCCCTTTGTTCCGATGGAGTACCGCCCGAAGCAATACATCGGGATTGATCTTCGCGGTGTCGGGCTCATCATATTCCTGATTTTCGCGGTTCTGGTTGGCTGGCTGGCCAAGGGGTTGATCGGGCGCACATTCATCCATTGGGCCGAAAATCTGGTCGATCGCACACCTGTTGTGAGATCGATCTATAACGGTCTGAAACAAATCGCGGAGACCGTGTTTGCCCAGACGGATCAAAGCTTTGATCGAGCCTGTCTGATCGAATATCCGCGCAAAGGTATTTGGGCCATCGGCTTTATCTCGACCGACGCCAAGGGCGAAATCAACAGCCGCATTCTGAATGATCAGAAGATCGTCTCGGTGTTCTTGCCCACCACGCCAAACCCAACTTCCGGCTTTTTGCTCTTTGTACCGCAAGTGGACGTGATCGAACTCGAGATGTCGGTCGAGGACGCCGCAAAACTGGTTATTTCGGCGGGGCTTGTCTATCCAAGCAAAAAAGACGCCGAGAAAGCCGTGAAAGAGCATTCTCTCATCGCGCCGACTATTGCCGGAAGCGATGACGATGAGACAACAAAAAAGGACGCCTAAGCGCGCCCTTTTCTTCAAATCTCAAAGTTAATCAGTATAAAGAAGCGCCGCGCGATCAAAGCGCCGTCCATCCACCGTCAACACTTATGGTTGTGCCAGTAATCTGCGCGGCTGCGTCACTACACAGGAATACTGCGGTGCCGCCGAGCTGTTCTACCGTCGCGAATTCACGGCTAGGCTGACGCTCGAGCATCACCTCGCGCACGACGGTATCGCGGTCCATGTTATGCGCTGCCATCTGATCTGGTATCTGTGCTTCAATGAGTGGCGTCAAAACATATCCTGGGCAAATTGCGTTACAGGTAATCGGCTCCTCTGCGGTCTCCAGTGCAGTGGTTTTGGTAAACCCGACCACACCGTGCTTTGCCGCGACATAAGCACCTTTGAAAGGCGAGGCCGTCAATCCATGCGCAGAAGCAATATTCACCACACGCCCCCAGCCCGCTTCACGCATCGTCGGCAAAGCTGCTGCTGTTGTGTGAAATACCGAACTTAGATTAATCGCGATAATCGCGTCCCACTTTTCAATCGGGAATTTGTCAATCGCCTCGACATGCTGAATGCCGGCGTTGTTCACCAGAATATCGCAGCGCCCTGCCTTCTCGATCAACGCGCGGCAATCTGTGGCGCTTGACATATCCGCCGCGATATAGCGTGCGTTCACGCCGTGATCTTCCGCAATCTTAGCCGCGATCGCATGGTCCTCGTCGCGGTCAGTGAAAGAGTTAAGAACAACATCCGCTCCCGACCGCGCCAACTCGATCGCAACACCAAGGCCAATGCCCGAGTTTGATCCGGTGATAACGGCGGTTTTTCCAGCAAGCGACATGGGCGGCTCCTCGGTGTGTGAAATACGATAACGCAGAGGTTTTCTGCATCTGCACAATGCACAGCAACGAAAACTTCGGCAACGGGAAATTTGAAGCGGAGATCAAGGCAGAGCATTTGAGAGGAATTGCTATACTGCCGGACAAAAAAAACGCCAGCACGAAGCTGGCGTTAAGTTATTGAGGCAGGTTTCATACAGGCAAGAAACCTATCGAGCAGTAACCTCTTTATACGCAAATCCTCGCCACCTTCCAAGCTAAAAGTTTGAAAAACCTAGAAAGCATGCGTAGGCTGAGCCTCATATAAAAAAGGGCAGAGAGGGATTGTTGCCATAATGAGACTAGATTTATTCCAAACAGCAGGTCGGTTCATGGGGGCGATTTCGCTGGTTTTTGCCACGGGATTCGCAAATGCAGAGCCAAAGCATGGCATCTCTATGTATGGAGAACCCGCACTACCACATGATTTTGTGTCTCTGCCCTATGTGAACGCTAACGCTCCCAAAGGCGGAAAAATCGTTCTGGGCGAAGGCGGAAGCTTTGACAGCCTCAATCCGCATATCGCGAAATCACGCGTTCCGTGGATGCTTCGGTTTTATGCTTACGAGAGCTTGATGGCGCGCTCTTGGGACGAGCCTTTCACGCTTTATGGCCTCCTCGCCGAATCGGTGGAGACCTCGGAAGAGCGCGATTGGGTTCAATTCACCCTTCGGCCCGAAGCACGATTCGCCGACGGAAGCCCCGTCACGGTCGAGGATGTGATCTGGTCATACGAGACTCTCGGCACGGCTGGTGTTGGCCATCCTCGGTATCTTGGCGCGTGGTCCAAGGTCGAAAAAGCCGAAGCCATAGATGAGCGCACAGTCCGCTTTACCTTCAAGGAACCGGACCGCGAACTTGCCCTGATCATGGGCATGCGTCCAATCCTGAAGAAAGCGCAGTGGGACGGCAAAGAATTCAATCAAGGCGGCTTTGACATCATCCCGATCACAACCGCCCCCTATCAGGTCGGTGACTTTGAACCGGGTAAATATGTCTCGCTGGTACGGAACCCTGATTACTGGGGCAAAGACCTTCCTGTGAATAAGGGCCGCGCCAACCTCGATGAAATCCGAATGGAGTTTTATCTCGACGGGTCAGTGATGTTTGAAGCGTTCAAGGCTGGTATCCTCACCAGCTTCCGCGAAACCAATGCCGCGAAGTGGGAAGAAAACTATGACTTCCCCGCCATCACCTCCGGCAAATTCGTGAAATCCGAAATCGCCCATCAACGCCCAACTGGCATTACCGGCTTTGTGATGAACACGCGCCGCGACCAATTCAAAGACTGGCGCGTTCGCGAGGCACTGATCACGCTGTTCAACTTCGAGGCGATCAACGATACGGTGTCTGGCGGCACCCTTCCCCGCATCACCTCCTATTTTGATAACTCCCCTTTGGGCATGAAAGATGGTCCTGCCGAGGGCAAAGTAGCCGAGTTGCTTGAACCCTACGCTGATGATCTCCTGCCCGGCACGATCGAGGGCTACACCCTGCCCGTTTCGGACGGCAGCCTTGCCAACCGCAAGAACGTTCGAACAGCTCTGGGATTGTTCAAAGAAGCCGGTTGGGAAATCAAAGACGGTAAAATGCAAAATGCCGCCGGAGAACCATTCCAATTCGAGATTGTCATAAACGCTGGCGACAAATCCAATGAGCGGATTGGCAACCTCTATGTCGAGGCCTTACAACCGCTCGGCATTGACGCCACCCTAAGCCGTGTGGATTCCGCCGAGCTCAAGGAGCGCACACAGATCTATGATTTCGACATGGCCTATTACCGCCGCGGTCTGTCGCTCTCGCCGGGCAACGAACAGTATAATTACTGGGGTAGCGAAGGTGTCGAGGCACCAGGATCGCGCAACTGGATGGGCATGGATGTTCCAGCCGCCGAAGCGATGATTGACGCGATGCTCAACGCGCCGAGCCAGGATGATTTTGTCGCAGCCGTTCGCGCGCTTGATCGGATCCTGACATCTGGCCGATATGTCATACCCTTCAGCTATTCCAACATCGCCCGTATTGCTCACGACAGTCGTTTGAAATATCCAGAGCACGTGCCGATTTACGGCGATTGGATCATGTACCAACCAGACGTCTGGTGGATGGAGGAATAAAGATGAAAATTGCTGCTGTTTGCGCCGCGTTGCTGGCACTTTCCGCTTGTGCAACTGTTGATGGGATTGGCCAAGATATCTCGTCAGGCGCGCGTGCGGTTGACGCCGCCCTCTAGGGCCGCAGCCTTATAACAGCACCTCTATAGGTGAAGAAGAAAACAAATGGCGCTCCGGTTTCGGGGCGCCTTTTTTCTGGAAAATACTGTTAAAACCGTGTCAGGTCAGCGATGTCACCCAGAGGATCATCGCGTCCTCCGCCGATGTCGACACAACATTATGCCCCATCGACGCGTCGTAATAGGCACTGTCCCCGCGACGCAACTCTACGGGTTCATAAAACTCTGTATAAAGCTGCACCACGCCGGTCAGCACATAGAGGAATTCTTCGCCGTCATGGCGCACCCAGCCATTGAACTCGCTCACGTCCCGCGCGCGCACGGTGGCGCGATACGGCAGCATCTGTTTCTTGGTCAGCGCACCAGCAAGCAACTCATGTTCATAAGTCGCGGTGGCATGTGCTTCCCCCTCACCAAACTTTGTCACGGCGATACGGCCGTTCACTTGCGCTTTGCTCGGCGCGGTGAACAATTGCGGCACCGAAATCTCCAAACCCTCGGCCAGCTTCTTTAGCGCCTCATAGGTGGGAGACATTTGCCCGTTCTCAATTTTAGACAAAGTCGAGCGCGCAAGCCCCGCCTGTTTCGCGGCCTGTTCCAGAGTCCAGTTTCGTGATTTGCGCAGGTCGCGCACGCGTTCGCCGAGGTTCAGCGGCTCTACATGGGTTTCCGCGCCGCTTTCACGGGCAATGCGGATTATGCTGGTCTGTTTTTCGCTCATGCCGTCCCTCTCTTGCCCTTCCTATAGAGTGGTCACGCCATGCGAGCAAGATACACACGTGCAAACACGCGTAGACACAGACCAGAACACTCAGGCACTCACGGCGAATTTACACGCAATGCACAGCGACTTCGGCCAATCCGCGTTTACTTTAGCGTCAAAGCTCTGTTAGGGGTTGCCCAACCCCGCGCAGACCGACTGCGCAAGAATTCATACCCGAGGAGCCTGTTATGGTCCGTCTTGATATCATCTCCGACCCGATCTGCCCGTGGTGCTATATCGGCAAAGCCAACCTCGACAAAGCACTTGAGGCCAATCCAGACCATCCGTTCACAATAGAGTGGCACCCGTTCCAGCTTAACCCTGACATGCCCGAAGGCGGTATGGATCGTCGCGAATATCTTGAAACGAAATTCGGTGGCAAAGAAGGCGCGCTGACCGCGTATGCACCCGTTGTCGAGGCCGCCGAGGCCGCAGGGCTTGAGATCAACCTCGACCTGATCAAAACCACTCCCAGCACGATCAACGCCCACCGCCTAATCCATTGGGCCGGGCTTGAAGGCAAACAGACACCTGTGGTTTCCGCTCTATTTGGCGCGTATTTCGTCGACGGACGCGATATTAGCGACATAGATGTATTGGCCGATATTGCCGATGGTGTTGGAATGGACGCAGCTGTTGTGCGCCGTTTGCTTGAGGGCGATCAGGATATCGAAGACATCCGCGAACGTGACGCCCACAGCCGCAAGATGGGCGTATCAGGCGTTCCCTGCTTTATCGTTGCCCAGCAACACGCCGTTCCCGGTGCGCAACCCCCTGAAACTTGGGCAAAAGTTATCTCGGAAATCAACGAGCAACTCACTGCCGAAGCCGAAGCCAGCACCAAGAACTAAGCCGCTTTTTGCCAACACGAGAATTTTTTCGTGGGGCTCTGGACAATCAGCGCCAAACCGGCACATTGGGCGGCGGACACTTTCCGTCCGCTATGAAAGCTCCTGACATGCCGACTAAACGTCTCCCGCAATGGGAATTCGTCTGCCTTATTGCTATGCTTTTCGCGATGATCGCCTTCTCGATTGACGCGATGTTGCCTGGTCTGCCCACCATGGGCCAAGACCTGACACCCGAAGCGCCAAACCGTATCATGTTTGTGGTGATTATCTTTGTAATCGGCATGGGAATAGGCACATTCCTGACGGGCGCGTTAAGTGATGCATTCGGGCGGCGGCCAGTGATCCTTGGCGGCATCGGGATATATTTTGCCGGCTCGATCATAGCATATTTTTCCGCGTCTCTCGAAGTGCTGCTTCTGGCGCGCTTGCTTCAGGGCTTCGGCGTTGCGGGGCCGCGCGTCGCGACACTCGCGCTGGTACGTGACCAATTCGAAGGCCCGCAAATGGCAAAAATCATGTCGATTGCCATGACGGTCTTTATGCTGGTCCCTGCTGTTGCGCCGCTTGTCGGCCAGTTCGTGATTGAGGGGCTGGGGTGGCGCTCGCTCTTTGCGGTGTTCGCACTATTTGCGCTTACAGTCGGGACATGGATGGCCCTGCGCCAGCCGGAAACACTCACACCTGAAAACACGCGCAAACTCGGGTTTGGCACATATTTCAGCGCCATCAAAGAGATGATGAGCAACCGGATCGTGGTCATTTCTATGGCTGTGCAAACGCTGGTGATGGGCTTTCTGTTTTCCTGTATCTCTTCGGTGCAACCGATTTTCGAGATGACCTATGACAAAGCCGAAAGCTTCCCGCGCTGGTTCTTCCTGATTGCGCTCATCAGCTCGACCTCAAACGTATTGAACGCAAAATTCGTTGTGCATTTGGGGATGCGCAAAATGATCATGCGCGCCCTTCTCGCGCAATTGGCGTTCACGTCCGTCGTGTTGTTTATCGTGTTTACTGCAACACTGCCTTTCTGGCTCTACTTCCTTTGGACGGCGTCTTGCTTCCTTATCCTCGGCTTCCTGATGGGCAACCTCACAACCCTCGCGCTCGAGCCAATGGGCCACATCGCGGGGATCACCTCGTCGATTGTCGCGGGTGTTTCCACCGTCGCGGCCGGGTTTATTGGTATCCCCGCAACACAGATGTTTGACGGCACGCCGCGCGCGCTTGCGGTCACGGTCTTCTGCTGTGTGATCACCAGCGTGGCGCTGATGATTTATCTCGGGCCCCGCCCCGTGGATGATCCGTTGGGAACACAACTCAAGCCCAGAAAACAGGCCTAAGTTAGGAGACCAAGCGCGCGTTACCCTTTGGCGGCGCGCGCTTTTTTGGTGCGTTTTTCTTCGGCAATCAACTTCTCGGCCAAGTCTTTGGCGAGTTGGAATGCGCCTTTGATCTTGTCTTTTTCGTTGGCCCAATCGCGCTGCACAACGATCTTGTTGTCGCGCACTTTGGCTTTGCCTTTTTGATCCGTGATGAATTCCACCAACCCCTGCGGGGACGCGAATTTATCATTGTGGAACTGGATCGTACCGCCCTTCGGCCCTGCATCGAGCTTGGCAATACCGGCGCGTTTGCACATGGCCTTGATCCGCACAACGAGCATGAGTGAGTTCACTTCGCGCGGCAATTTACCGAAACGGTCAATCAACTCCGCAGCAAAGCCTTCAAGCTCTACCTTGGTGGTGAGGCCCGACAAACGTCGATAGAGGCCGAGGCGCACATCAAGGTCTGGCACATAATCTTCGGGGATAAGCACCGGAACACCGAGGTTGATCTGTGGCGCCCATTGATCGCCGTCATCCGAAAGCCCCTCGCCCTCGCCCGATTTGATCTTGGCAATCGCCTCTTCGAGCATGGATTGATACAACTCATACCCAACCTCGCGAACATGGCCCGATTGCGCCTCGCCCAAAAGGTTGCCTGCTCCGCGAATATCAAGATCTTGGCTCGCCAGCGTGAAACCGGCACCAAGACTATCGAGACTGCCGAGCACCCGAAGCCGTTTCTCCGCAGTTGGTGTAAGCGGCGTACGTGGTTTCGTTGTCATATAGGCATAGGCGCGGGTCTTGCTTCGGCCCACGCGGCCCCGAATCTGGTAAAGCTGCGCCAACCCAAACATATCTGCGCGATGCACGATCATTGTGTTCGCCGCCGGAATATCCAAGCCGCTTTCCACAATGGTTGTCGCAACAAGCACATCATATTTCCCGTCGTAGAAAGCATTCATGCGATCATCAAGCTCGCCCGCTGCCATTTGGCCATGGGCGGTGATAAAGCTCACTTCGGGAACCTGATCGCGCAGGAACTCCTCGACTTCGGGCAAATCCTTGATCCGTGGCACCACATAGAAACTCTGCCCACCACGATAGTGTTCGCGCAGCAACGCCTCGCGCAAGGTAACGCTGTCAAATTCGCTGACATAGGTGTGGATGGCGAGGCGATCGACGGGTGGCGTCCCGATAATCGAAAGATCACGCACTCCAGAAAGGCTCATCTGCAATGTACGTGGAATTGGCGTTGCTGTCAGGGTCAGCACGTGAATATCAGAGCGCATCTCTTTGAGCCGCTCTTTATGGGTAACGCCAAAGCGCTGCTCTTCGTCGATGACCAATAGGCCGAGGTTCTGGAAGCGAATATTCTTGGCCAACAGTGCGTGGGTGCCGACCACAATATCGGCCGTTCCCCGCTTTATGGCCTCGCGGGTGTCATGCGCCTCTTTGCTCCCGACAAATCGGCTTAGTTGCCGAACTTCGATAGGAAATCCGCGGAACCGTTCGGAAAAGCTCTTGTAGTGTTGCCGCGCAAGCAAGGTCGTTGGCGCAATAACCGCGACCTGAACTCCGGACATTGCCGCAACAAAGGCGGCGCGCATAGCAACCTCCGTTTTGCCAAACCCAACATCGCCACAAATAAGCCGATCCATCGGATGGCCGCTTTCCATATCGGCGATTGTGTCATCAATCGCAGCAAGCTGATCTTCGGTTTCGGCGTAAGGGAAGCGCGCGCAAAAGGCTTCCCACATGCCCTCTGGCGGCGCCATGATAGGTGCACGACGCAACGCGCGTTCGGCGGCAATACGGATGAGCTTATCGGCAACGGCGCGGATGCGTTCCTTGAGCTTGGCTTTCTTGGCCTGCCACGCACCGCCACCAAGTTTGTCGAGCATTCCTTCGTCATGGCCAAAGCGGCTTAGAAGCTCGATGTTCTCGACAGGAAGATAAAGCCGATCACCGCCCGCATATTCCAGCAACAAACATTCATGGGGGGCGCCCATGGCGGTTATTGTTTCAAGCCCGACAAACCGCCCTACCCCGTGATCCACATGCACCACAAGATCCCCTGCCGTGAGGCTCTGGGTTTCTGTCAGGAAGTTTTCCGCACGCTTCTTGCGCTTAACGCTACGGATGAGGCGATCGCCAAGAACATCCTGCTCGGCGATGACAGTTAGCCCATCCGCAACGAACCCGTGCTCAAGCGGCCAAACTGCGAGAAATACACCGCCGTGGCCATCAGGAACATCCTGAAAGCTCTTGATCGGGGTTGCGCCCTCAACGCCTTCATCTTCGATCAATCCGGCCAGACGCTCGCGAGCACCTTCGGAATAGCTGGCAATGATGACCTGATCCTGTTTGCGGCGGTCGCGGATATGATTTCCGAGGGCTTCAAACAGGTTCACATTGTCTTGCTGCCGTTCGGGGCTGAAGTTCCGTCCAACGCGTCCGCCAGCATCAAAAACGCCAAGCCCTGTACTCTGGGGCAAGACCGACCAGCTCACCACACGATGCGCAGCAGTCGCAGTGTCCCAAGCAGCGTCGTCAAGATACAGCATTTCAGGAGGACAAGGCTTGTAAACCGTATCCATCCGCAGCTTGTCTTTACCGCCCCGTGCCGACATCGCCAGCCGCCGCGTTTCGTATTGATCGGCAATCCCTTCCCAACGCGCGGTACGAGCGGGCGTAACCTGATCGTCCAGCACCACAGACGCCTTGGGGAGGTAATCAAACAAAGTTTCAAGTTTCGGGTAGAACAGCGGCAACCAATGCTCAACACCCTGATGCTTGCGCCCTGCGCTTACAGCTTCATAGAGCGGGTCATCTGTTCCAGCCGCCCCGAATTCCGCGCGGTAGTTCTGGCGGAACCGTGTAATTGCAGCTTCGTCAAGTATGACTTCAGATACCGGCGCAAGTTCAAGCGAATTGAGTGTGTCTGTCGTGCGCTGGCTCACTGGATCAAAACGGCGTAACCCATCGAGCGTATCACCGAAGAAATCAAGCCGAACGGGGCCGGTATCGCCTGGTGGGAAGATATCTATAATCCCACCGCGTACCGCATAGTCGCCCGGTTCAGTTACGGTCGCGGTCTGGCTAAACCCCATGCGCACAAGGAAGGCCCGCAGTTCGGCTTCGTTTACCCGTTCGCCAACACGCGCCGAGAAAGCAGAGATTTTCAGGACATCCCGCGCCGGAACACGTTGCGTTGCGGCGGCCAGCGTTGTCAGCAATACAAACCGTTTCGGCGCCCCATGCACCAGCCCAGCCAAGACCGCCATCCGCGCCGCTGCTGTGTCGGCATTGGGCGAAACACGATCATAGGGCAGACAATCCCACCCCGGAAACTCAAGCACGGCTGTATCAGGCGCAAAGAACCCAAGAGCGGCCTTCATCGCCGCCATGCGCTTGGCGTCACGCGCGATATGAATAACCGCGCCGCCCTGTTTTTCCATTTCCGCGAGCAATAGCTGCGCGTCATAGCCTTCGGGCGCACCGCTTTGGGTGAGAGTTTGAGCCTGTTGTGACAAGAGCTTCTCCGTCTGGATCAAGTGGCGAGAACGCGCGGGCAAACCGCAGGTGCCCTAGCCGAGGGCGCTGATACTGAGGTTCTGATACATGCCCCAGATCGCGGTGACAAATATAGAAACCATCCCAAGGAACTGCGTATAGAGGCGATGCCGCATGAGTTGCTTACAAAGAACCAACCCCGTCATGCCGTTCTCCTGAATCTTCTTGGCTGTCGAGATCGACATAAGCCCAAGGATAGACATTGGAAATGCCATCAGGAACACCGCTTGCGCAAATTCTACGTGATAGACAAACCCCATGATGACAAGCGTGGTGAGCAAGAAACTCGTGAAGCCGAGCAGCCAGAGGCCAGATACGCCCGAGATATAGAGGATGCGATTGATATTGATCCGCGTCAGGTCTTCGAGGTCGATCATCGCCTGCCCGCCGTTTCGCTTGGCGCGCTGGATCGAATCAAACGGAACCCCCATCACCCGATGCGCCGCCGAAGACCAAAGAACCGCCAAACCGATCCAATACCAGAAGTTAGAGAACGAGCGCATATCGATGAGCTCGAAAATCATGTCGTACCAGTCCAACTGCGTATCCCTAACTCGTAAATCGGCGCTTTTGGCAAATCTATCCTGTGCCTGAGGCAATTCCTACCCTTGAGGCGCGGGAAAATCCATGGCACCCAAGGACATCACTGATCCGAGGTATCAAAATGCGCAAAACTGTTGCTCCTTTCCCCAAGACTCGCCTGCGTCGGCTGCGCAGTACGCCCGCTGTTCGTGGTTTGGTGCGCGAAAACAGTCTTTCCGCTCAGGATATGATTTGGCCCGTGTTCCTCGTGGCGGGCGAAAACATCCGCCAGCCGATCCCCAGCATGCCGGGTGTTGAACGGCTCTCGGTTGATCTTGTTGTCGAGGCTGCGGAAATGGCCGCCGGCCTTGGTATTTCGGCGATTTGTCTCTTTCCCTACACCGCACAGAACTTGAAAACAGAGGATTGTGCGGAGGCATGGAACCCCGACAATCTGACCAACCAAGCGATCCGCGCAATCAAGGCGCGCGTTCCCGATATTGCGGTGATGACCGACATCGCGCTCGACCCTTACAATATCAACGGCCACGACGGTTATGTTGTGGAAGGCAAAATAGTAAACGACGAAACGGTTGCGGCCCTTGTGAAAATGGGGCTCGCACAGGCTGAAGCGGGTGCGGATATCCTCGGCCCGTCCGATATGATGGACGGACGCATTGGTGCAATCCGCGACGCCCTTGAAGGCGCTGGGCACAGGGACGTGGCAATCATGTCTTATTCCGCCAAATATTCCAGTAGCTTCTATGGCCCGTTCCGTGACGCCGTTGGCGCAAGTGGCGGCCTAAAGGGTGACAAGAATACCTATCAAATGGACCCAGCGAATGGCGACGAAGCATTGCGCCTTGTGGAGCGCGACTTGGCAGAGGGTGCGGATATGGTGATGGTCAAGCCGGGGATGCCGTATCTCGATATCTGTCGCCGCGTCAAAGACGCATTCGGCGTGCCGACGTTTGCCTATCAGGTGTCTGGCGAATACGCGATGATCGAAGCGGCCGTTGCAAACGGATGGCTCGACGGCGACAAGGTCATGATGGAAAGCCTCATGGCCTTCAAACGCGCCGGTTGCGACGGCATCCTTACCTATTTCGCGCCGCGGGCAGCAAAACTGTTGAAAGAAAACGGATAAACTGGCGAAAATCCGCCCGTTTGAATCTGCCAGTCAGGCACAACATATAATGACATAGACAAGAGTTTCCCCTATAATTGGGGGCAATAACGGGCAAATCCTGAAGAACGAGGCACGGATCAAAGCATCCGGCACAGGCAAGAGGACAAGACATGAGCACAGATAATTTCAATACTTTTTCCCGACGAGGGTTTCTCGTGAGTGTGGGCGCCGCAGCGGCGCTTGGCACAACAGCATGCAGCAACGGATTGGGCAGCACAGGCGCGCAGGACATTGACGCGCGCGTAGATGCGACACTGAACTTCCTATACAGCACCTACCCCGGCACAACTGACCTGCGTGATAAATCTGCGGGTATGCTTATTATGCCTGTCGTTACCAAAGCGGGCTTCGGCGTGGGCGGCTCTTATGGACGTGGCGCGCTGCGCATCAACAATGTCACGGTTGATTATTATTCCGCAACAGAAGCAACAGTCGGCTTTCAAATCGGCGCACAGCAATATGCACACGTGTTGTTCTTTATGACCGAACAAGCCCTCATGGACTTCCGTCATTCCAGCGGTTGGGCCGCGGGCGCGGACCTCGAATATGCGCTGAACGACAAAGGCGGAAACCTCAACGTTGCAACAACAACAGCGACAGCTCCTGTGATTGCCGCGATCTTTGGGCAGGCTGGCTTCCTCGCGGGCGCATCGCTCGAGGGCACAAAATACTCACGTATTATTCCGTAAAACGCGACACGACTTATCCATGAAAAAACGGGGCGTCTATGCGCCCCGTTTTCGTTTGTAATGACTGGGTATCCCTTAGCCCATATGGCGCAGTCGCTTGATCAAACTTGATGTATCCCAGCGGTTGCCACCGATTTTCTGAACATCTTTATAGAACTGATCAACAAGCGCCGTTACGGGCAGGCTCGCGCCATTCTCATCTGCTGTCTTAAGGCAAATCCCAAGGTCTTTGCGCATCCAATCGACAGCAAAGCCGTGATCGAACTCATCAGCGAGCATGGTTTTGTAGCGATTTTCCATCTGCCAGCTTCCTGCTGCTCCAGCCGAAATCGTTTCGATGACCGCCTCACCGTCAAGGCCGGCTTTCTCTGCGAAATGAAGCCCCTCAGAGAGCCCTTGAACAAGACCTGCAATACAAATCTGGTTCACCATCTTGGTAAGCTGCCCCGCGCCATTCTCGCCCAAGCGGCGGCACACTTTGGCATAGGCTGCGATCATCGGTTCTGCGGCGTCAAAGTCGGCCTGATCGCCGCCACACATTACCGACAAGACACCGTTTTCCGCTCCAGCTTGCCCACCCGATACAGGCGCATCAACAAACCCAAGTCCTGCGTCCTTCGCAACTGCATAAAGCTCGCGCGTCACAGCTGCCGAAACGGTCGTGTGATCCACGAAAATCGCACCCTTTTTCATGGTTGAGAACGCTCCGTTCTCACCCGTGCAAACCGAACGCAAATCATCGTCGTTTCCAACACAAGACATAACGAAATCAGCGCCTTCGCTGGCTTCCGCAGGTGTTTTGGCACAGGTGCCACCATGTTCGCTGACCCACTTTTCAGCTTTGGCGAATGTACGGTTATAGACTGTTACCTCATGGCCCTTCGCCGCAAGGTGCCCTGCCATCGGATACCCCATAACTCCGAGGCCCAAAAATGTTATTTTCGCCATGTCTTTTCTCCCTTCGCATTATCGCGTAAGTGTCGGTTCACCCTCACGGGCCAATTCGCCTCGCACAGTAGTGTATACATTATCGCCGTCAAGCAGGAGCCTCGATGTCAACCCTATTCAAATGGCTGTTCCGCGTATTTGTTTCTATTCTTGGCCTCGGCATTTTGGCGATTATCGGCGTCTATTATCTGGCGAGCCGGTCGCTTCCGGAGTATTCGGCAGAATTTGATATCGCTGGCCTGACAGGTGATGTGGAAATCGTGCGTGATAACGCGAATGTCCCGCATATTTTCGGCCCAACCGACGAAGACGTGTATTTCGGCCTCGGATTCGCCCATGCACAAGATCGTCTCTGGCAGATGGTCATTATGCGCCGCACCGCTGAGGGGCGTTTGTCTGAAGTATTTGGCGAGCGGGCGCTGCCGCTTGATGACATCATGCGCCGCCTTGACCTTTATGATCTGGCGAAACGCTCTGTGCGGCATCAAGATGCCAAAACCATCGAAATTCTCGAGGCCTATGCCGCCGGTGTGAACGCATGGCTGGAAGAGGTCAACACGGGCGCACGCGGTCGTGGCGCACCAGAACTGTTCCTCTTCCCCAATACACTCGCGCCTTGGACACCGGCGGATTCTCTGGCCATCGGCAAGCTGATGGCGATGCAACTGTCGGCACATATGGAAAACGAGGTCCTCCGCGCCAGAGCAACGCTTGCCCTTCCTCCCGAACGGCTGGCCGACATTATGCCGGATAACGAAGAAGCGCCGATCACCGAGCTGGCAGATTATGCAGCGCTCTTCCCGAAATCCGTATTTCCGCGCTACGCTGAATATGGTGACATCCCCGCGGATATGGCCCGCCTCTCGCCTTTTAAGGCGCGCGGAATGGCCGGCGCATCCAACGCTTGGGCCGCTGCTCCCGCGCGATCTGCGAATGGCGGCACACTCCTTGCCAATGACCCGCATCTTGAATTTGCAGCGCCGTCGATCTGGTATCTTGCGCGGATTGAACTTGAACACGGCGGCATCATCGGCGGCACCATCCCCGGAACGCCCGTCGTTCTTAGCGGACGGAGCGATCACCTTGGCTGGGCGATGACATCATCCTATGCCGACGATCAGGATGTGTTCATCGAAAAGCTCAACCCTGACGACCCCGAAGAATACCTGACTCCAGACGGCTACAAACGCTTTGAAATTCGCCAAACAATCGTGAAGGTCAAAGACAGTGAGCCGCGCACGCTCACCATGCGTTGGACAGAGAATGGCCCTGTACTTCCCGCGCGTCACTACGACGTTGGCAAAATCACACCCGCAGGGCATGTGGCCTCGATGAGTTGGACGGCACTATCCCCGCGTGACACGTCGGTTGCGGCCCTACTCGCACTTAACCGCGCCACCACAATCGACGAGGCGATAGCGGCGGGTGAAAATTACATCTCAAGCTCCGTCAATATTACGATGGTGACCGCAGATGAAATCGCGCTCAAAACATTCGGCGTCCTGCCCAAACGCAGCTACCGTCATCAAACAAAGGGCCGTATTCCTTCGCCTGGTTGGATAGAGCACAACCGCTGGAACGGACGCCTGTCCTATGGGCTTAACCCTGAGTACCGCGCTCCGGCCTCGGGTCTGCTGGCCAATACCAACGACAAAGTTATCGATCGGCGCTTCCCCAACCACATGAGCTTCCTATGGGGCGACACAGAGCGCGTGAAACGGCTTGAGCGCCTGCTGCAAAGCCGCGATGTGCACACGCGCGAAAGCTTCATGGAAGCCCAGCTTGATACAGTAAGCCCAACCGCCCGTCGTCTCTTGCCGCTCATCGCCAAAGACCTTTGGTTTAAGGGCGCAACCGCTCCAGAAGGCACGCCAGAGCGCCAGCGCCAAATCGCGTTGGATTTGTTGGCTGACTGGAATGGCGAGATGAACGAACACCTGCCCGAACCGTTGATCTATGCGGCGTGGATGCGGTCGCTGCAAACGCGTCTGATCCGCGATGAGCTCGGTCCACTCGAAGAGTCGTTTACTCATATCAACCCCGTATTCCTCGCCCGCGTTTTCCTTGATGTGGATGGTGCAAGCGCATGGTGCGACGTGGTGCAATCAACCCAGACCGAAGACTGCACAGAAATCGCTCGCATCGCGCTTGACGAGGCGTTGGTTATGCTGCGGGAACGGTACAACAAAGACCTTGCATCTCTGCGGTGGGGCGACGCGCATATCGCAACCCATAATCACGCGGTGCTTGGCACCATTCCGGTGCTGAACTGGTTTGTAAACATCCACCAAAGCACCTCGGGCGGCGACAATACCCTCATGCGCGGCACGACACTCGGAACCGGTCCTGACCCTTTCCAAAACGTGCATGGTGCGGGCTATCGCGGGGTCTATGATTTTGCGGATCCGGATTCTTCGGTGTTCATCATGTCGACAGGGCAATCAGGCCACCCGCTGTCGCGGTTCTATGATGATCTGGGAGAGTTGTGGCGGCGCGGCGAGTATATTCCGATGAGCCTCGATCCCGAGCTCGCACGTGCGGGTAGCGTGGGCATCACGGTATTGCGAGCACAGGCTGCAGAGTAATCGAAGCAGAAAACCCAAACAGATGCCAAAGCCGCAATCCGCGGCCTTGGCTTAGAGTTCGCGGAAGTTTTTTTCCTGTCTGGCAGTCCAATAGACAGAGAGTACAAAGCCATCCTCGGTCTGAACTTCGTTCTCGACCAGCCCTTCCTGAAACAACCACGCGCGCTTTCGTCCATCAGAAAACGGCAAGGTGATCTCGCGGCGGGTTTTCGGATCTGTGAGCTTGTCTGACACTTCCTCAAGAAGCGCATCCAGCCCCTCACCCGTCACGGCAGAGGTTGCAAAAACGTTCTCTTCCCGCTCCGCCTTAGAGGTAAAGCCCTCTTTCGCGTTATCATCAAGCTGGTCGATCTTGTTCCAAACTTCAATGAGCGGCGCGTCTTCGGGAACACCAAGATCTTTCATGATCTGGCGCACGTCATCGGCCTGCTCTTCGGTCAGCGGCGACGAAATATCCCGTACATGAAGGATTAGATCGGCGTCCAACACCTCTTCGAGTGTGGCACGGAACGCGGCAACAAGCTGTGTCGGAAGCTCGGAGATAAATCCAACCGTATCAGAGAGAATAACCTGTTTTCCCGAAGGCAATTCAACCGAACGCATGGTCGGATCGAGCGTGGCAAACAGCATATCCTTAGCAAAGACTTCTGCGCCCGTTAAACGATTGAAAAGCGTGGATTTCCCCGCGTTGGTATAGCCGACCAGAGCCACAACGGGGAACGGCACTTTCGCGCGGCTTTTGCGATGCAACGCGCGTGTTTTGACAACCTTATCAAGCTGACGGCGCAGGCGCACCATCTGCTCGTCGATTGCGCGGCGGTCTGCCTCGATCTGGGTCTCACCGGGACCACCGACAAACCCAAGCCCGCCACGTTGGCGCTCAAGGTGGGTCCATGCCCGCACCAGACGCGTTCGTTGGTACGCAAGGGCGGCCATCTCGACCTGAAGCACACCCTCACGAGTTCGCGCGCGGTCCGAGAAAATTTCAAGGATTAGCCCTGTTCGGTCCAGAACCTTTACGCCCCACTCTTTCTCAAGATTGCGCTGCTGAACCGGTGTCACGGGGCCGTCGATCAACACAAGGTCAACCTTCACCGTTTTGAATAGCTGCTTTAACTCTTCGGTCTTGCCCTTACCAAAGAGCCAGCCAGCGCGGGTCTTGGGCACAGGAACAACATCAGAGCCGACAACATCGACACCGGGCATGGCCAAAGCCAAAGACACAGCTTCTTCGAGCGCAAAATCCGGGTCGCGGCGATTGCGGTCGTTGCGGAAATCAGGGTGTAATACCCAGACCGGCGTTACCGCCTGGTCAAGCGTTTCTTCTCCCATTAGGGCCTATTCTTCACCTTCATAGAGGCTGATCGGCTGGGATGGCATAATCGTCGAAATCGCGTGTTTATACACCAATTGCGATTGTCCATCGCGGCGCAGCAATACACAGAAATTATCAAACCAAGTGATAACACCCTGTAGTTTTACGCCGTTAATCAGGAAAATTGTTACCGGAACTTTGCTCTTGCGGACATTGTTCAGGAAGGCATCTTGCAGGTTTTGCTTATCGGCAGCCATTGTTCGTTACCTTTTTCTTGTCTTTACGCCAGCGCGGCGGGCTGTTCTCGTTTCTTAAGTCTGAGTATGGGGATACCGCGACCGAGTTTCCAGTGAAAAAGCAAAAGAATTTTTAAGTCCAATAACATCGGCGTGTAGTGACGCCCACGTCAGGCATCAATTCCGCCAGCTTTCCGGATTGAACAAGGCCACAAACGCAAGGGTTTCAAGCCGCCCCAGCACCATCGCGGCGGCCAGTACACCTTTGGCAAGCGGCGAGAGCGTTGCATAGGAAATCGGTGTTTCGGTCGCTGTTGCGGCCAGCGGCCCCGTTGTTGAAAGTGCGGCAACGGTCAGGACCATCGCCTCTTCAAAGCTGTGTCCAAGGAGGGACAGCAGCGCAGCGACAACCGCAATCGAAATGGCAAACAGCATAAAGAAGATCCACGCCACATAAGCACCGCGCCTGCGAAGATGCCTTGCCATGCCGCCCGCCCCAGCAACGCTTGAGGGGTGTACGAGCTTCTCGAGTTCACGCTGACCGTTCTTGTAAAGCGCATAGACCCGCAAGAGCTTTACGCCCCCCGCGGTGGTCGCCACGCCGCCGCCGACAATGGCCAGCCCCATAAGAATCATTCCCGGTGTGTTGAGCCCAGACCAATCGCGCGCCTCATCCCAAGATGATCCTTCAAAACCGGTCGTGGTCAGAAATGAAATCGTCGCAAAAACGCCGCCCCAGAGGGCCTTGAGAGATGTTTCAAAATCATCAACCGAGTCCACCTCAAGCGCGCCGTACCAATGCCGTACAAACAGCAGTGACGGCACACAGACCATCAAGAACACAGCAATGCGGATTTCGGGATTTTTGGCGAGCGCTTTGGGTGTTCGATCACGCCATTCGCCGGAGAATACCAATCGCGACAACCCAAAGAGCAATACGAGAAAGACCAACATCTCTCCAACCATACCGGATTCGGATGTTTTGAGCCCGCCGGTTGCCGAGATGCCACTCGTGGACATCGCGGACATTGCATGGATCAACGCGACAAACGCCCTGTCGCCCGCAAGGGTCAATCCAACCCAAAGAAGCCCCGTCACAACCACGTAAATTGGAACCAGTTTACGAGACCAACGCATCAACCGTGTACTGCCGTCCGCAATTTCGGTGATTTGCGAAGCACTTGTGCCAATCTTGTCGTGCTGGATCGTCATCACTTCAAAGCCGCCGATATTTAGCGGCGCGAGAATCGCAGCGGCCGTAATCCAGACAAACAGGCCGCCCATCCAAGCCACCAATGCGCGCCAAAGGTGAACCGACTCCGGCAAGCGATCAGGCAGATCATAGAGCGTCGCACCTGTGGTTGTGATGGATGACACCATCTCGAAATAGGCGTTGAAGAACGTCGTGTTGCCCACAGATTGGTGCAGCGGAATCGCCAACAAAAGCGGCAGCGCGGCAAAACAGGCCAGCAATGACAAAAGATGGCTACGTGCGGCGTCTTTGGCTTTGTAGTTAGCAGTTGCGAGCGCGAAAAGCCCCGTGAGCGCAAAGAACAACAGAGCCGAATAGCCAAACACCCGCATCGTTTCGAAATCGCGCGTGGCAGCTGCATGGAAACCAGGCACCAGCATCGCAGCAGAGCCGATCCCCATCAGGATCACAAACAGTGGGAGATGCAGCAGACGCGACATGGCGGCTAGAAAAAGTCGATCGAGACCTGCAACAGGCGCTCGACCTCGGGCACATCGGCCGCCATTGCAAACATCGCGATCACATCACCATCCTCAATCCGTAGGTCACCGGAGGGCCGCATTAGTTTCGCGCCCTTCTTAACCGCTCCGACCAAAACGCCTTCAGGGAAGTTGATGTCGCGGATATGCTGGCCCGAGATAGGCGACGTCGAGAGAACCTGCGCTTCGATGACTTCGGCTTCAGCGTCGCCGATGGAATAAACACCACGCACCCGCCCGTGGCGGATATGGCGCAAAATCGAACTCACCGTTGTGGCCCGTGGGTTGATGTAGGCGTCAATGCCCATTGGCCCAAGCAACGGCAGTAGCGTCGGGTCGTTCACCAAACAGATCGACATCGGGCAGCCCATTCCCTTGGCGCGGAGCGCGGCGAGCAGGTTGGTTTTGTCGTCCTCGGTCACAGTCAGGATGGCGTCAGAGCGGCTGATGCCTGCTTCGGTCAACAGTTCGGGGCTAAGCCCATCACCATTCAAAACAATTGTGCGCTCCAACGCGTCTGCGGCCATCTCGGCACGCTCCCGCGAACGTTCAATCACCTTTGCGCGTATGCGGGTTGCGCGCTTCTCAAGCGCCTGAGCAACCGCAAGGCCAACGTTGCCGCCGCCCACAAGCACAACGCGTTCTTGCTTCTTCTGTGTCTTGCCAAACACCTCGAGCGTTCGGGCAACGTCCTCGGTATTGGTGAACACGTAGATCTGATCACCGGCAAAAAGCTGGTCATTGGCCTCGGGCGCAAACAGCGTGCCCTTGCGACGAACCCCAACAACAATCGCAGAGAGCGTCGAAAACAGATCGGTCAATTGCCGCAAAGGCGTATGAACAACGGGGCAATCGTCATCAAGCTGAATGCCAAGAAGCTGGCTGTCGCCATCTAGGAAACTCTCGGTATCAAATGCCGATGGCGCAGCAAGACGGCTCAACGCGGCTTCGGCCACCTCGCGTTCGGGCGAAATCACCACGTCGATCGGCATGTGGTCCCGCCGATAAAGATCAGAGTAAATCGCATCCAGATAAGATTGGCTGCGCAAGCGCGCAATTTTTCGCGGAATCGCGAAGACCGAGTGAGCCACCTGACAGGTGACCATATTCACCTCGTCAGAATGGGTCGCTGCGATGATCATATCCGCGTCCCGCGCCCCTGCCCGCTCTAGGATATCGGGATAGCTGGCAAAACCGGCGATCCCTTGTACTTCGAGCGTATCGGTGGCGCGATGAACGAGATCGGGATTGTTATCAACAACAGTAACGTCGTTGCGCTCCCCAGAGAGATGACGGGCAATCTGCCAGCCCACCTGACCAGCTCCGCAAATGATGACCTTCATCAAACGATCCTTCTGTGCCGCATTATCCGGCCCAATCTATGGCGCATGAACCGCGCGGCGTCAAACCCACGGTATCACGCGCCAATTCCGGATTACGCCTGCTCGTCAGCGACCTCATCCACATGGGCAACACGCGCGCCGGTCTTGTTGCTGGTCACAATCCCAAGCGATTTAAGCTTTCGGTGCAAAGCACTGCGTTCCATTCCAACGAATGTCGCGGTGCGGCTGATGTTTCCGCCAAAGCGATTGATTTGGGTCATCAGGTATTCCCGCTCGAACAACTCGCGCGCCTCGCGCAATGGCAAGGTTGCAAGACCAGCCGATAGGATCACCCCTGCACCATCGCCTTCAGGCTCACTTTGTTGTGGAAGCTCACTGGCATCGATCGGGCCGTTGTCGTTGCCAAGGATCAAGATGCGTTCAACCACATTCTTGAGTTGGCGCACGTTGCCTGGCCACGGCATTGTTTGCAGCAGAGCCTTGGCTTCACCCGTAAGTTCGCGCAGAGGCAAACCCTGATCGCGGTTAAACTTCGCGATAAAGGCTTCGGCAAGTTCAGGAATATCCTCGCGACGATCTTCAAGAGATGGGACCGTGATCGGAACAACGTTCAGGCGGTGATATAGCTCCTGACGGAAATTTCCGATGTCAATTTCGGCTTGCAAGTCCCTGTTTGAACTCGAAATAACGCGAATATCTACGCGCACATTGTCACTGCCGCCAACGCGCTGAAACTGCTGATCAACCAACACGCGCAAAATCTTAGATTGGGTTCCAAGAGGCATATCCGCGACTTCGTCAAAATAGATTACGCCGCCGTGGGCCTGCTCCAACAATCCCGGCTCAACGCCGCGCTCCGCGGTTTCCCGACCGAAAAGAACTTCTTCCATCCGTTCCGGCTCAATCGAAGCAGAATTCACAACGATGAACGGCGCATTGGCGCGGTCGCTGTTGGCATGAATGAACCGCGCGGCGATCTCTTTGCCTGCACCACCCGGACCAGTCAGCATCACGCGCCCGTTAGACTTTGTTACCTTTTCAAGGTTAGATTTCAATGCTTTAAACGCCGAACTTGACCCGAGCATCTCGGCGCTTGAAACATCCCGACGTCGCAACTCGTTGTTCTCGCGCCGCAGACGCGATGTCTCCATCGCGCGGGTTATGACAACCATCAACTGATCAATATTGAACGGTTTTTCAATAAAGTCGTAAGCCCCCTGTTTAATCGCGGCCACCGCAATCTCGATGTTGCCGTGCCCAGAGATAATCACAATCGGAATATCGGGGTTGTCACGCTTCGTTGCCTTGAGGATATCGATACCGTCCATCCGGCTGTCCTTTAGCCAGATATCCAAGATCATCAGGCCCGGAGGCTCTGCGTTGATCTGCTCCATACACTCGTCGGAGTTACTTGCAAGACGGGTCGTAAACCCTTCATCTTTAAGGATATCCGAAATCAACTCGCGGATATCTCTTTCGTCATCAACGATTAGAATGTCGCTCATTGTCCTACCTCTCTTCCTGTTGTCGCAGCAGACCACGGGAGAGTGATCGCCACACAAGCGCCTGCACGCTCGGTATTGCCAAATTTCTCTGCATCAAGGAGCGCCAGCGTACCGCCGTGCTCCTCAACGATTTTCTTCACGATGGGTAAGCCAAGGCCTGTCCCCTTATCGCGGGTTGTTACATAGGGCTCAAAGAGCCGCGTCCTGTCGGCGGGGAAGCCAATGCCGTTATCGGAAATACGCACCGTCCATTCGGACTCATTGGTTTCAACCTCTATCCGAACCTGTGGATCAAAGCCTTCTGGTACGCCTTTTTCCATATGAGTTTCAACACCTTCCCCAGCGTTCTTAATAATATTTGTTAGCGCTTGGGCGATCATTGTTGCGTCGACATCAGACATACACGGACCATCCGGCACTTCTGCGGAAAGCGTAACTTCGCCCAATGCGCCAGTTTGCAAAACAACGGCGTCTCGCAGCAATTCATTCAGATCATGCTCGCGCAATTCTGGCTCTGGCATCCGCGCAAACTTAGAGAACTCGTCTACAATGCGGCGAAGATCATCGGTCTTGCGCACGATCACTTCGGTCATCTGAGCGAGTGTTTCGGCGTCTGCTTCCTCAAGCCGGGGCGAGAATTTGCGTTTGATCCGCTCGGCAGAAAGCTGGATGGGTGTTAGCGGGTTCTTGATTTCATGGGCAATCCGCCGCGCTACATCCCCCCAAGCTGCCATACGCTGCGCGGTTACAAGGTCTGTCACATCGTCAAAGGCGATCACATAGCCCTCTAGCCCACCTTCGCTGTTCCGCCGTGGTGAAATCCGCACCAACAGGTTCTCTAGCTTGCCGTCGCGCGTTACGCGAACCTCTTCCTGAGCAATTTCGGCGCGGGATTTACGCGTGCGTTCAAAAAACGCGCCAAACTCGGGAACGGCGACGGCAATCTGTTCATCGCCAGCATTGCTCGACAAAGCCAGCAGACGCCGTGCGGAGCGGTTCACAAAGTCCACGCGCCCCTCGGCGTCAAGCCCGACAACACCTGAGGTGACGGAATTCAGCACCGAGTCAAACTGACGACGGCGCGCCTCAATCTGGCGTGTGTTATCAAGCAAGGCTTCGCGCTGATCACGCAGTTGGCGCATCATTTGGTTAAAGTAGCGGCCGAGCATTGCGATTTCATCGTCGCCGCGTTCCTCAAGGACCTGAACAGACATATCGCCCGAGCCAACGCGCTGTGCCGCGCTGGTCAATCGGCCCACGGGACGCGACAGGCGCTCGGCAAACCACAGGCCAAGCCAGATCGCTGCCAAGATCAGAATAACTGCAAAGCCGAGGTATAAGAGACCGAATTCAAAGAGAATTTTGCCACGGTCTTTTTCAAGCTGTTGATACAGCGACACGGTTTCTTGTGTCTCGTCCAGCAGGTTCAAAATCTCTCCATCGACATCGCGGGACACGTATAAATAACGGTCAAGCAAGCCCGACAATGCAACCAAGGCGCGGAATTCGTTGTTGTTCCAATCGCGGATGACTACGGTTTCCCCAGCATCGGCGCGGGCAAGATCGTCGTCACTTGGGCGTTCGTAATCAAATAGATATGACCGAACGCCGCGGGCTCGGATTTCACCGGCCCCGTCAATCACAAAAGCTTCGCGGAAGTTGCGATTCACCTCTTGCTGGGCTTCGTTAAGGAATTCACGCAGATCACCATCGGGCGTGCGCACGCTGCCCAATGCGTTGAGGTTGATACGGTCTGCGAGAGCTTCGGCATCGGTCACGAGAAAACGGTGGTGCTCCGCCTCATAGGCTTGTGCAGCATCGAGCGAAGATGAAACCACTTCCCGCACACGCTCGGAAAACCAGCCCTCGATCCCGACATTCACCGTAAGCATCGCAAAAACAGCAACCAGAATAGTCGGCAAGAGCGCCACAACCGCGAAAACGCCGGTCAAACGTAGGTGAAGCCGCGATCCAGCAGATTTCGCCCGCCTTGCTGCAATCATCTGCACCACCCGTTGCAACACGAGCGAGGCCACAAGCAGCGCATAGACCAAATCGGCCAAGAGAATCAGGCGGAGCGCAGTTGGCCCAGCGGCCACCTCATAGGGGCCAAGCACAACAAACGTCGCCGCTGCCAATATCGGGCCAAGAACGACCAATCCCAGAGTTGCGATGTTCTGAAATTTTCGTTGCCGGCGCAGCCGACTAAGCCTGTTTATCGTCGCACTTTGTCCCAAAATTGGCACTGTGCCCTCCAAAGATGATGTGGCCCCATGTGTGACCACCACAACATACCCACTGCTTTTCTATGGCCGCAGCCTTATTGTCACGGGTATGTTGCTCTTTTACATCAATTTGCGACGGCGTGTCACGCTAATTTCGAGGTCTGTGATCTTCTTTCTGAGGGTGTTTCGGTTAATTCCAAGCAAGTCCGCGCACTTAGCCTGATTTCCACCTGTCGCATCCAAGGCGATTTCGATCAATGGTGTCTCGATTTCGCGCAGAATCCGCTGATAAACGCCGGGTGGCGGCAAGACACCGCCGTGAAGATCAAAGTAGCGGCGCAGATGTTTTGCTACCGATGCAGACAGCAATTCGCCCTCGGCTCCTGTGCTGGTCGGCTCCATTGCAGGCTGGTTGCCCAACACAAGCTCGACCTCGGGGACGGTGATTTCTTCTTCAACGGATGTAACGACCAGACGACGGATCGTGTTTTCCAACTGCCGTACGTTGCCCGGCCAGCTATATGCGCGGATCATCTCCATCGCATCCTGCCCAAGACGGCGGACCGGCGCACCTTCACGCTCTGCTTTCGCGAGGAAATGGTTTGCCAGCAACGGAATGTCATCCACCCGCTCGCGCAGCGCAGGTACGGTCACTGTCACGCCACAGAGGCGGTAATAGAGATCTTGCCGAATCTCGCCACTTTCCATTTTCTGGCTTAAGTTGGTTTGGCTGGTCGCCATGATGCGCGGGGCATTGTCGCCGAAACTGTCGAGCATTCGAACAACACGTGCTTGGGAATCCGCATCCAAATCACCAACTTCATCAAACAGGATCGAGCCACCCTTTGCGCGAGAAACTACTGTAGCTGGGCCATCCATCCCTTTGAGATCATTCGCACTTACCACAACAAAGGGCAGCGTTCGACGGTCTGAGAAATCGTGGATTGCGCGCGCGATCAATGACTTGCCAGTGCCGCTTTCGCCAGAAATCATCACAGAGAGATCGGTGTTCATCACCCGCGCAACGAGCCGATAAAGCGCCTGCATTTGAGGCGTACGGCCAACCAACGGCAGATCGTCGGAAGCGCCCTCTTGCTGGGTATCGTCGTCTCGTTTGGCGTTGCGCGCACGACGTTTAATCTCAAGGCCACGGGCCGCCCGCTTCATCAGATCAGGAAGATCGAACGGCTTGGGCAGGTAATCATAGGCCTCGGCCTCGGCGGCCTGAATAGCGGTCATGATGGTGTTTTGCGCCGAAATCACAATCACCGGCAGGCCGGGGCGAAGCTCGCCAATTTTCGGCAGCGCTTCGAGGCCGTTTCCGTCGGGCATCATGACGTCGGAAATCACGAGGTCGCCCTTCCCTTCCTCGACCCAACGCATCAGCGTCATCAAAGAAGACGTGGCATGGACCTTACAGCCCGCTCGGGTCAAAGCTTGGGTCAGGACGGTACGAATTGTACGATCATCATCTGCGACTAGAACTGTCCCATCCATCAGGCGGTCTCCACTTCGGTTTGTTCAAATTTCGGGGCAACAGGCAAGGAGATGCGGAACACGGTTCTGCCTGGCGCCGAGTCAACGGCGATCCATCCCTGATGCTCGGATATGATTTTGCTCACAAGCGCGAGGCCAAGGCCGGTTCCGTTTTCGCGGCCCGAGACAAAGGGTTCGAACACATCGCTTGCAATTTCGGCCGGTAATCCCGGACCATCATCAATGATTTCGATTTGCAGCGGCACAGAACCAGAGCCATCGGCACGGCGCAGGCGCATCGAGTTTTCATAGAATGTATGAATGCGGATTTTACCGCCCGCTTTATTGGCTTCGGACGCATTCTTGAGCAGATTTAGGAACACCTGCTGAAGCTGGTCAGCATCTCCCCAAGTCGCGGGGAGCGAGGGATCGTAATCCTCAACGATATCCATATGTGCACCAAAACCGACCATGGCCGAACGGCGGGCGCGATCCAGAACATCGTGGATATTCACGGCCTTACACTGCGGCATGAGCACATTGCCGAATTGCTCCACCTGCTCCAGCAGCTTCACGATGCGGCGTGTTTCAGCAACGATCAGATCAGTCATTTCCTGATCTTCTACACTGAGGTTCATCGACAAAAGTTGCGCAGCACCCGTGATGCCAGCAAGCGGGTTCTTGATTTCATGGGCCAGCATTTCGGCCATGCCGATCGCAGATTTGGCTGCTGACTTTACCGAGTGGCTGCGCCCTAAGCGCCCTGCGATCTCGCGCGGAGAAATCAGCAAGAGAACCTTGGCCGAAGTTTCCCCGCCAACGAGAGAAAGTGGCGCGATTTGAATGTTACAGAGAACCGGCGGGCGGTCGCCGCCGCCGACGTCCACGTCATTGATAAATAGCGCGGACCGATCTTTGCGCACGCGCTCAAACGAACTTTCAAGCGGCGCGTCAATCATGACCTTGTCCCAAACAGGTGCGCCGTGCAGCGTTTTGGCCGATGTATTGAGAAAACTCTCGGCCACAGGGTTACAATCCTCGATATGATCGTCTGCGTCGAGAATGAAGGCCGGAATGGGCAAGGAGGCCCAAAAGTCGATGTTGGAGTCCGTCATGCTGCGATCCTGTCATGCGGTAAGAGCGCCTCTGGCAGGCGCGTCAGAACGGCGGCGGGCGCGCGTTCAGTCAGTATGGATTTTCGAAGGTCAGGCGGCGTTTGGACGCGATCCATGTACCACCCCAAATGTTTGCGCGCGACACGACCGCCAAGCGTTTCCCCATAAAACGAGAGCATCTCTTCGTAATGGGCAGCGACCATATCGGCAAAACCCGCGCCCTCTGGCACCTCGGGTTCATCCGTTCCATAGAGGGCGGCTGACACTTGTGCTAGCACCCATGGTTGCCCCTGCGCGCCGCGCCCGATCATCACACCATCTGCGCCGGATTTCTCAAGGGCAGTGCGCGCGGTTTCGGGACCAAGGATATCGCCATTCGCAATCACGGGAATGGCGACCGCCTCTTTCACCCTATTGATCGCGGCCCAATCGGCGCGACCTTTGTAAAATTGGCAACGTGTTCGGCCGTGGATCGTAATCATTTGGATACCAGCAGCTTCTGCCCGTTTGGCAAGTTCCGGTGCATTGAGCAGGTCGTCGTCCCAACCAAGCCGCGTTTTAAGCGTTGCTGGAATTTTAACAGCCGCGACGACGGCCTCGATCAATGTGAGCGCATGATCCAGATCCTTAAGCAGTGCCGATCCGGAATAGCCGTTTACAACCTTTTTGGCGGGGCAGCCCATATTGATATCAATCAGACGCGCACCATTGCTTTCAACCATACGCGCGGCCTCGCCCATCCAATAGGCATCCCGCCCCGCGATTTGCACCGAGGTATTGGCGCTGTCAAACCCAAGCTCGGCGCGTTCGCGGACACCCGGTTTGGCTTGCACCATTTCCTGACTGGCGACCATCTCGCTTACAACGAGGCCCGCCCCGAATTTTGACACGAGATTCCGGAACGGCAGATCGGTAATACCCGCCAGCGGCGCGAGGAACACCGGTGGGGTCAAATCCAATTCTGCGAGTTTTACGGTCAAACGCTTAATCCTTGTGCATTTGCTCTTTGCTACCGCTCTAAAACACAATTGGCAATTCTACCGATTGGTAAAATGCAACAAAAACACGCAATGCCTATTTTTTAATCACACCCCCATGGAGCACAATCTGTCGTTGTTATCAATTCGCGATTTGCCTAGAGATACCCCATGACGAACGCACAAATTCCAACCGGAGCACCGGACAAGATGAAAGTGGCCGCGCTCATCGTCGCCGCTGGAAGCGGGAGCAGGATGGGCGGCGGATTGCCAAAGCAATTCCGCTTGCTGGCGGGACGACCTGTGCTGCTCCACACGGTTGAGATATTTGCAAGGCATCCGGATGTGGCATCGGTCACGGTTGTGCATGCCGCTGACACCGAAGAAACGACGCGGGATTGCCTTAACGATATAGAGAATGTCGGTTTTACAATCGGCGGTAAAAGCCGCGCAGCCTCTGTTGCGCTTGGGCTTACCGCTCTTCCATCGGGCACGACGCATGTGCTGATACATGACGGCGCACGCTGTTTGACCTGCCGTGCCGTGATCGACGGGGTTATCGCAGCACTAGCCGATTCAGACGCTGCTGCCCCTGCCCTTGCTGTCACCGATGCACTCTGGCGTGGAGAAGACGCACAGGTGACTGGCATGCAATCGCGCGACGGGCTTTTTCGCGCCCAGACACCACAGGGCTTTGCCCTTGCCCCTATCCGCGCAGCGCATGAAAACGGCACACACGAGGCTGCAGACGATGTAGAGCTGGCCCTTGGCCATGGTATTGACGTCACCATCACCCAAGGGGATGAGGACAACATCAAGCTTACCTACCCGCAGGATTTCGCCCGCGCGGAACGCATACTTAAAGAAAGAGAACAAAGATCAATGGACATTCGGCTTGGCAACGGATTTGACGTGCATCGATTTGGTGAGGGCAACCATGTGATCCTCTGTGGTGTTGAAATTCCGTTTGGTCGCGGGCTGCAAGGCCACTCCGATGCCGATGTAGGCATGCATGCGATCACTGATGCCATCTATGGTGCGCTTGGTCAGGGCGACATCGGACAGCACTTCCCGCCGAGCGAGGCACAGTGGAAAGGTGCAGCAAGCGACATTTTCCTAAAGCACGCCGTTGAGCTGGCACAAGACAGCGGCTTTGCCATTGGAAATGTCGATTGTACGCTGATCTGCGAACAACCGAAAATCGGCCCCCGCGCGACAGCTATGCGCGCAAAACTTAGCGAAATCATGGGGTTGGACATTGAACGCATCAGCGTGAAAGCAACAACCTCCGAACGCCTCGGCTTTACTGGCCGCGAAGAAGGGATCGCCGCGCTTGCCACGGCGACATTGGTGAAATCATGACCGCAACGAAATTGATCGCAACTTTCTTTGGCGCCGGACTTCTCAAGCCCGCCCCTGGCACATGGGGCAGCCTCGCCGCCCTACCCGCCGCTTATATTTTACACCTGATCGGTGGCTTTCCTGTGCTGGCTGTCGCGACCATTGCGGTGATCTTTGTTGGCATTTGGGCGACCAAACAGGAAACTGCGGGAAAAGCGGATCATGACCCAGGCGAGATCGTAATTGATGAGGTCGCGGGCATGTGGATCGCGCTTTGGCCCGTGTCTTTTGGGGCTGGGTTTGCCGAAACCACGATGCTCGCGCTTTACCCCGGCATTATAGTGGCGTTTCTGGCGTTTCGCGCATTTGACATCACCAAACCCGGCCCTGTGGGATGGGCAGACCGCCGCAACGATGCCGTCGGTGTGATGCTTGACGATGTGATCGCTGGCGTGTTCGCAGCTCTTACCGTTGTTGCATTTGGGGTGATTTACCATATCGTATGGGTATGAGCCTTGCAGAGCGCCTCTTAACATTCAGCCTTCGTGCCAAAGTGGCGATTGCCACGGCTGAAAGCTGTACGGGCGGTATGGTCAGCGCGGCGATCACAGATGTGGCTGGAAGCTCGGCGATATTTGATCGCGGGTTTGTCACCTATACCAATGACGCAAAACAAGCGCTTCTTGGCGTTAAGGGCGCAACGCTCGACCGCGTTGGCGCAGTTTCCGAAGAAGTCGCCCAAGAGATGGCCGATGGCGCACTTGCAAACTCCAACGCCACGCTTGCGGTTTCAATCACAGGCATAGCAGGTCCGGGCGGAAGTGAGCACAAACCTGAGGGGCGCGTTTGTTTCGGTTTGGCGCAAGCGGGCCACCCGACCAAAACTGAAACCGTGGAGTTTGGTGCCATGGGGCGCGGCAATGTCCGTATCGCGGCCCGCGATCATGCGCTTACGCTTCTCCTCAACGCCATTTCCTAACTCGCACAACAAATAATCAAACGCGCCGCGAATTGCCTATTATTACGGCAATCGCGTAACTGCCCGTTTTTTACACACCCATCACACCTATTGCCTCTTTTCACATCACTGATTGGACGCTTCATGCCTCTATCACGGAAAAAACCTATCGGAGGGGACGATGAACGGGGCAGATACAGCTTGGATTATGATGGCCACGGCCTTGGTGTTGTTTATGACATTACCGGGGCTGGCGCTTTTTTACGGGGGGCTTGTGCGCGCCCGCAACGTGCTGAGCGTTTTCATGCACTGTTACGCCATTGCGTGCTTGATGAGCGTGCTTTGGCTTGTTGTTGGCTATTCCATCGCCTTCGGTGACGGAGGTGCGTATTGGGGCGGCTTGGGCAAAGCCTTCCTCTCAGGGGTCACAACCGAAAGCACATCCGGAACCCTACCCGAAGTCCTCTTCTTCGCATTTCAAATGACATTTGCGATTATCACGCCTGCGCTGATCGTTGGGGCGTATGTCGAGCGGATCGGCTTTGCATATGTACTGACTTTCTCCGGCCTTTGGATGCTGCTTTGCTATGCGCCAGTTGTGCATTGGATCTGGGGCGGCGGCTTTCTTTCTGAGGGCGGCATCTTCGGCACAGGCGTCATGGATTTCGCAGGCGGTATCGTCGTGCACGAAACCGCTGGGATCGCGGCGCTTGTGCTGGCCGTCATGCTTGGGGCACGCAAGGTTCAGAACAAACCACCCCACTCGCCCGGCTTCGTTATGATCGGCGCGGCGATGCTCTGGGTTGGCTGGTTCGGCTTTAACGGCGGCTCGCAACTTGCCGCAGACGGTGGCGCAGCGATGGCGATCACAGTCACGCATCTTTCGGCGGCGGCCGCCAGCTTGACTTGGGCACTCTGGGAAAAGATCAAATACGGCACCGCGAGCCTTGTTGGCCTTGTTACCGGTACTATTGCGGGCCTTGCTTCGATCACACCTGCTTCGGGGTTTGTTGGACCGATCGAGGCACTGATCATCGGCGCGGTTGCGGGCATCCTGTGTCAGGAAGCTGTGAACCTGATCCGCAATGTTCTCAAGATCGACGACACGCTGGACGTGTTCGCGGTACACGGTGTTGGCGGCATCTTCGGCACCATCATGATTGCGGCGTTTGGCAAGGGCGAATGGGTTGCACAACTTGGCGGGCTTGTGATTGTCGGGATATTCACGCTGGTCGTGACGGTTATCATTGCGAAAGTCGTTGGCTTTATCACGCCAATGCGGGTGAGCGCCGAAGCCGAAACCAACGGGCTTGATCTCGAAGCTCATGGCGAGCGGGCCTACGAATTTAACTCGTAGGTTTATCACTGCTTACAAAATGAAGGCCGCTCCAAATCGGGGCGGCCTTTTCTATTCTCCGACAGGAAGCCGCGATTTCAACCCGAAGTGAACATTCCGACCACTGCCAGCAACAGGATTGCGGTTAGTATGAGCCAGACAAATTTGAAAACAAGCCGGATCAAAACGCGGTAATAGCCAAGCAAAACAAACAAGATCACCGCGATGATAAGTATGGCCATGGGCGTCATACGATGCGCCCCTCACGACTGTTCGCGTAGATGGGCCTCATCCGTAGAGCTTCTTGGCGCGCGATTCAAAAGCACGCACAATCATCATCATCGCTTCGTTAAACACAACGCCAATGAGCTTTTGTAGGATTTTGCTTTTGAACTCGAAATCCACAAAGAACGAAACCTCGCAGCCACCCTTCTCCAGATCTCGCATTTTCCAATGGCTCTTGAGGTATTTGAATGGTCCGTCAAGGTATTCGGTCTCGATCAACCGCCGCTCCGGATAAAGACGCACGCGGCTACCGAAGCGCTCACGGAAAACTTTGAAACTGATCACCAGATCAGCCAGCATTTCGTCTCCGCCCTCAATTGGGGTCACAGACCGAATTCGCGCCCCTGCGCACCATGGCAAAAACTGGGGATAGGCCCCGACATCCGCAACGAGGTCATAGATCTGCTCTGCCGTATAAGGAAGTGTGCGGGTCTCTTGGTGCGTGGGCATATCGGGTTAAACTATCTCAATTATTCATAGCAATGGCCCTCCATTTCGTGTACTCCGCGCCTAAATGCAAGGGGAGAACCATGCCAACGCGTCCTTATGTCATCGATCAGATGATCACCGCCAAGTCTATCGCCGCACGGATCGAGGAGTTGTCTCGCGAGATCGAGCGTGAATTTTCCAAGACAGACAAGCTTGTTGTCGTTGGGCTTTTGCGCGGCTCATTTGTCTTCATTGCGGATATCGTGCGGGAACTTGATTTGCCTGTTGAAGTCGATTTCCTCGAGGCTTCGTCTTATGGTGACGGTACGGAAAGCAGCCGCGAAGTGCGCATCCTGAAAGACCTGCGCGGTGCCATTGAAGGCCGTGATGTTCTGGTTGTTGAGGACATTGTGGACACAGGCCATACGCTCACCCATGTGACGCATCTTTTGAACTCCCGAAATCCTGCAAAGCTCAAGACGATTTGCCTGCTCGACAAGCCATCGCGCCGTGAGGTTGACATCAAATCCGACTGGACCGGATTTGAAATTCCGGACGAATTCGTCGTAGGTTACGGCATTGATTTTGCACAAAGAAACCGCAACCTCCCCTATATCGGCAAGGTGCGCTTTACCGAAGAATGAGCCTTAATCCGCGCCACTTACTACGCATGTCGCGCTGGAGCCGCAGACCGCCTTCCACGCGGCGCGTGATACTCGTTTTTGGTGTGGTGCTCCTGTGTTTGGCCTTGTCTGGATTGGAGCGGTTTGTCGGCATTCCCGAGGGCTTGCAGCGCGAGCCAAACCCCAAAATTCGCATCGAATAGCTCTGTATCGGTTCTGCAACAAGGTTTTGGTAATGTTTCGCGGTCTATAGGTACAAGACCGCTTTGCAAGTATCGAAGTTGGTAGTTGAGTATCGAGTAAGAATACATTTGTTAGGAAGAATTATGGCTAAGCGCAGTTTGTTTTGTGCGTTCGTTGCCAGCGTTGCGGCCACACAAGTCGCCGCAGAAGTCAGCGCGCCAAACGGAATATATATCCGCGGTGACGTGGGGCTTGAACGGTTTTCTGTTTTTGGAGACAGCGAAACGACCTTCTCCGGCCGTCTTGATTTTGGGATTAGCCCGGATCAACATTCCTCTAATCTCGGCCCCTTCGGTTTACATTTCGCAATAGAAGGCCTTGATGGCCCGGGCGGAGATGATCCTAAAGCGTTTTATGCTGCAGTGAGTTATACAGGTGACTTTGGTCGCTTTTCGATTGGGGCGCCGCGTCCGGTAACCGACGAGGGCTATTTTGACACGCACCTCTTCCTAGGCAGCACATGGCTTGATTTTGAGCTTGGACAATTAACACGCTCTTGGGTTTCCAACGCTTATTTGTTTTCAAATTCAGATGATCGCCCGATTGGCGCCCGCTGGGACGGGCAGTTTTCCAACACCAAAGTCGGCATTTCCTACAACCAAATGGACGACCTTGATCTAAGGGATTGGAATCTTGCCGTTCGCCACGATTTCCCAGTAAGCGATCAGGGTTATCAATTCGCTGTATATGGCGGCCTTGAGTGGACCACACTTCAGGACTATGACCAGTTCCTCTATCGCATCGGTATCGAGGCACATTCGACAGAGTTCAACGCAGGGCTTCGCTGGGATCGACTGGAATCGCCCTTTGAAAATACGATCACGGCCTATGCCGATTATAACATCGTACGTAATGCCTCGGTTGGCGTTGACCTTATGTATAGCGACGGCTTTTCCGGCGAATTGGTCTATGGCCTAAATGGCAAGTATCGGTTTTTTAACGATGGATGGCTCAACGTCTTTATTGGCAGCAATGTCCATAACACAGACTATTTCTACGGTGCCGGGCTTGGGCAACATTTCTAGCTGATATCGTAGCTGTTCGTAGAACAGGTTACACAAAACCAAAAGCGCTCCGAACACATGTCGGAGCGCTTTCATAAATTGTTAGTTCATATTTTGTTAGGCTTTTGTCGCGAACTTTGCTTCGCGGGCTGCCCGCAATTGCGCGAAGTCGTCGCCAGCATGGTATGAACTGCGCGTCAGTGGCGTCGCAGAGACCATGAGGAAACCTTTGCCATAGGCGGCCTTCTCATAGGTCTTGAACTCCTCAGGTGTTACAAACCGATCAACGGCATGGTGTTTGGGCGTCGGTTGGAGATACTGCCCGATCGTCAAGAAATCGATATCTGCAGCGCGCATGTCTTCCATCACTTGCATCACAGCTTGTTTGTCTTCGCCAAGACCAACCATAATGCCGGACTTCGTAAACATCGTCGGGTCCATCTCTTTGACGCGCTGCAAAAGACGCAAGCTGTGGAAATAGCGCGCACCTGGGCGCACCTCTGGATAGAGGCCGGGAACCGTTTCGAGGTTATGGTTGAAAACGTCAGGCCGCGCTTCGACGACAATCTCAAGCACCTTAGGATCGCATCGAATAAAGTCCGGCGTCAAAATCTCGATAGTCGTATTCGGGGATTGCTGGCGAATGGCTCTAATCGTCTGAGCAAAATGCTCTGCTCCGCCGTCCTCAACATCGTCGCGATCAACCGAGGTGATCACCACGTGGTTCAATCCGAGCTTCTTGACTGCAGCAGCAACGCGACCAGGCTCAAACGGGTCAAGGTCTTCGGGCGGCTTACCGGTTGCAATATTGCAGAACGTACAGGCCCGAGTACAGACCTCACCCATGATCATCATCGTGGCATGGCCTTGCGACCAGCATTCACCAACGTTCGGACAGCCTGCTTCTTCACAAACCGTCGTCAGCGCATTGTCCCGCATGATCTTGTGGGTCTCGGCATAGCCTTTGCCGCCCGGCGCTTTTACCCGAATCCAACTTGGTTTCTTAGGTTGAGCGTTATCAGGGTTCTTGGCTTTCTCTGGATGGCGCTGGGCCGGAATCTTGAGATCACGCATGATTTCTCCTCACAATTTGCCCGTGTATAACGGTTTTTTGTCGGGAATGGGAAGCGTTTGAATCGTCGCGGTGAGCAGCTATGCAGCAAACTCAACGCTGCGCATATGAGGAAAATCAGTATAGCCCCAAGCCCGTCGTGGATTCGGGCTTCGAGCAATCCTCCTAAGGAGGGAAAAAACGCGGGGCAATCTAAGCAAATTCAAGCGCTTTGACGCTGCCCCACTCGCAAAATCTTTTGTGCGTGGCCTGTTACGTAAAGCAGGTCAGCATCCACTTATTGGCCCACATCCGAATGGACTTAGCCAATCAGCGGACCGTGCTCGCCATAACGGTGCTTGTAGTAGGCAGCTAATCGCGACAATGCGATCCGTAGGATGACTTTTCCACTTCGGGCGCACCACCCCATTTCCTTTTCTGCCGCTTCAAGCCCCTCAAGCTTGCAAACACAGCGCAGGACCACGTCACCGAGGTCTTGTCCGAGTTCTCTGAGCGCATCGCGCGCACGCTCGTGTGCTTCTTTGTGCTTTGAATTGGCAAAGGGAATTATAGGGTTGTCGTTCGCATACGCCCCTTCGTAGATGTAGTTTTCCCAGATATCATCACATTGATACCCAAGCTGCGCGAGTTCGAAATCCTCCCGAATCCGTTCGCCCGCTGCTATCATCTCGTCCGTCAAAAGCGGGTTACCATCCGGATCACGGCGGCGGGACAACATCGTTAATGGGGTTTCCGCAAGGTTTGTTTTGCGTAAGTTGACCTCAATCGCGCGACTGGACGGCGCAGGGGAAAATGCGGCTTGGCTTTCGGCGAACCCAACAGGTGTCGTCATAGGCGACACGCCACCGCATTTCAGAAATGCACGGCCTTGGGGTGTGATCTCATAGAGCGTGACTTTGCCGGATTTTACACAATTTATCCAGTCATTTAGCGCCATAACTTCAGCCACACTACGGTGCAATATTGCTGTGCGCGTGGATTGCCCACTTGGCAAATCGCGCAGAACAACCGCCTGCTCCATTTCTTCCCCCACAAGCAAGCGCGAGCCTAGTTCACAAAGTCGCTTAAGAATCCGCCGCGCCTCTTGTACAAGCTCTTGATCCTCTTCAGTTGGTGTTTCGGGGCGCGCTGGCAAAACGATTTTTTTGGCCGTTTCGATATCCTCCGGCGGCTGAAAATGACTTTTGCCCAAGCGCTTCAAACCAAGATCTACGAGCAAGTCATCGCGACGTGATTCAAATTTATGAATTTGCCGCATTACCGTTGATGCATGGCACCCGACCGCCCGTGCAACAGCCCGAATAGACAACCCCGTCTCTGTATGAAGCAGGTACCGCTCGGCAGTTTGCGGCACCCAGTGTGGCAACGGATCCTGATGCAAACAGGTATCCATAACATCCCCCATGAAGAGTCTCCTTGTTGTGGTTTTGGATTGAAGTACGCGAGCAAACCGAAATACACATGGTTACCCAAAGGTTAAAAAATACCAGTTTCGCTATCCTTGGGTTTAATTACTAAACAATCCGTAAACACGCGTACGGCGAGTCAAATTACGCGCAACACACGCATAGGTTGTGTTTGATTAAAGCATCCAAGAAACACCGGAGGCTTTATGAACGACATCAAATCAATGCTGAAAATGCTGCATCGCCCACGCATTCTCATTCGCGCCGCTCGTCATGGGTTACGCGACTACAATCGAACACGTGATCTCAAACGGCTATTGCGTTTGGAGCAAATCCCAAGTTCGGGCCAAGCACTCATCACCTTGATCAACGAGGAGCGCGCCCTCGAAAACAAGCGCAAATCCGGGGAAGCCAGCTATTCGGTTATGCGTCACATTGAGGTTCTTGTTGCACTCATGGGAGAAGCACAGCTTTATACACAATCAGATGAAATCCCGCGTTCGCATTTGCGCGTCGTTGGATAACCCTGATCTCGGCAGGGTTAGGTCAAGGAATCTGGTAAACTCGACTTCTTTTCAGCTATATAGGTTCGAAGTTTACTCTCTATTTCCGGATCAAGAGGCGGTTGTTGGTAACTGGCCAGAAGCGATTTCACCTTGGCGGCTGCGAGGTTTTCGGTATCGCGTGATCCCTCGTCCTGCCATGTTTCGAATGGCTTATAATCCAACACATCACTGCGCCAAAACGCGTCCTGATAATTCGCTTGGGTATGGGCACAGCCGAGGTAATGCCCACCTGGGCCAACCTCTTCGATTGCACTCATGGCCTGGGCATTTTCGTCGTTCGATATACCCGCGGCCATTTTGTGCAAAGCACCAAGCTGGTCGGCATCCATGACGAACTTTTCGAAAGACGCGACCAACCCGCCTTCAAGCCAACCGCAGGCGTGTAACATGAAATTCACCCCGCCCAGCAGGGCCGCATTCAGCGTGTTTGCAGTTTCGTATCCCGCTTGTGCGTCGGGAAGTTTTGAGCCGCAAAGCCCTCCGCCAGATCTAAAGGGAAGGTTAAGCCGGCGCGCCAACTGCCCTGCCCCGTAAAGGATTTGTGAAGATTCGGGAGTTCCAAAGGTTGGGGCGCCGGAATTCATATCAATAGACGCCACAAAGGCTCCGAAAATCACAGGAGCGCCAGGGCGAATTAACTGAGAATAAGCCACACCAGCCAGAACCTCGGCCAAGACCTGCGTCAGCGTTCCAACAACCGAAACGGGCGCCATCGCTCCGCCAACGATAAACGGCGAGATGATGCACGCTTGATTTGCCTTCGCGTACACTTCAAGCGCCCCCATCATGATCGAGTCAAATGTAAGCGGCGAGTTAATGTTGATGAGCGAGGTCATCACCGTGTTATCGCGAACAAAATCCTTGCCGAACAGAATTTCGCACATCTCGACGGAGTCTTGCGCGCGGCTTGGCTCTGTCACGGACCCCATAAAAGGTTTATCCGACAACGTCATGTGCGCGAGCAACATATCAAGATGCCGTTTATTTACAGTAATATCAGTCGGTTCACAGACGGTGCCGCCAGACAAATGCAGGTATTTGGACATATATCCAAGGCGGACAAAATTCTCGAAATCGTCCATCACAGCATAACGACGACCACCCTCAATATCGCGCACAAACGGCGGCCCATAGACCGGAGCAAGTACAAGATTATCGCCACCAATGGTGACGCTTCGTTCTGGGTTTCTTGCGTGGTGCGTAAATTGCGACGGCGCGGTTTTGCACAATTCGCGCGCCAACCCTCGTGGAATCCGAACACGATCCCCATCAATCTCTGCGCCCGCGTTCCGCCAAATCTCTAGGGCTTCTGGATTCTCAGGAAACGATACACCAATTTCCTCAAGGACTGTTTCCGCATTGCGTTCAATAATATCCAAAGTCGCCGCATCAATCGGTTCGTAGTTCGGAATGTTCCGCACGATTGTTGGTGCAGTTTCAAAACTCACGGCCTGCCGCGCTGCACGGCGCGCTGCGCCGCCTCCGCCGCGCTTGCGAGCGATTCTCTCTGACATTGGCGTCTTCCTTGTCCTAACCCCTTACATCTAGTCACGCATTTCCGCCTACTCAGGGCGCAAAATGGACATTTTACGACCGAAAGCGACATTTTCAAAAACTGGACACGAATTTCCGCGCCATTCACCGCCTAAAACAGCGCCATGAGCACTGAAATCAAAGCTCGCTCTTGCGCCAACGGGCGCAGCACTTTATTCCCGCCGCATGACAGATATTTCCTCGCACGAGCGCCTCCTTATCATCGACTTCGGTTCGCAAGTGACGCAGCTTATTGCCCGTCGCCTTCGTGAACTCTCGGTCTATTGCGAAATCCATCCGTATCAGAATGTTACGTCAGAGTTCCTGATCGGATTTGCACCCAAAGCGGTGATCCTTTCAGGAGGACCGGCCAGCGTCATGACCGAAGGGTCGCCACGCCCGCCGAAAGAGGTTTTCAACCTCGGCGTTCCGGTGCTTGGTATTTGCTACGGCCAGCAGGTGATGATGCACATGCTGGGCGGTAAGGTTGAACGCGGACATGGCACCGCTGAATTCGGCCGTGCCTATGTTACACCAGAAGATGCTAAACTGCCTCTGCTCGACGGCTGGTTTGATGGCGGCAAGGAACAGGTCTGGATGAGCCACGGCGACCACGTTTCTGCCATCGCGCCGGGTTTTGAGGTTTACGGTACATCGCCAAACGCGCCCTTTGCGATTACAGCCGATACGGAGCGCAACTTCTATGCGGTCCAGTTCCATCCCGAAGTGCATCACACACCGAACGGCGCCAAGCTTTATGAAAACTTCATCAAGCTCGCAGGGTTCTCTGGCGATTGGACCATGGGTGCCTATCGTGAACAGGCGATCGAAGCCATCCGCAAGCAGGTTGGCGACAAGCAGGTGATATGCGGCCTATCTGGCGGCGTTGATAGTTCTGTTGCGGCGGTTCTGATCCACGAAGCGATTGGCGATCAACTGACCTGTGTGTTTGTTGACCACGGTTTGCTGCGAAAAGGTGAGGCCGAAGAGGTCGTGACCATGTTCCGCGATCACTACAACATGAAGCTGATCCACGCCGACGAGCAGGAATTGTTCCTCGGCGCGCTCGATGGCCAAGCAGATCCGGAAACCAAACGCAAAATCATCGGCGGGCTGTTCATTGACGTGTTCCAGAAATACGCCAACGAAATCGATGGCGCCGAATATCTGGCCCAAGGCACGCTTTACCCTGATGTCATTGAATCAGTTAGCTTTTCCGGCGGCCCTTCGGTGACAATCAAAAGCCACCACAACGTTGGCGGCTTGCCCGAAAAGATGGGCCTCAAGCTGGTAGAGCCACTGCGCGAATTGTTCAAAGACGAGGTGCGCGCGCTCGGAACCGAGCTTGGCCTGCCGAAGAGTTTCATTGGTCGGCACCCCTTCCCTGGCCCCGGCCTTGCAATCCGCTGCCCCGGTGAAATCACACGCGCCAAACTCGACATCCTCCGCGAAGCCGATGCGGTCTATATCGACCAAATCCGCAAGCACGGCCTCTATGACGAAATCTGGCAAGCCTTTGTTGCGATCCTCCCTGTGCGCACCGTTGGCGTTATGGGCGATGGGCGCACCTATGACTACGCCTGCGCGCTGCGTGCGGTGACATCGGTAGACGGTATGACCGCGGATTATTACCCGTTCAGCCACGAGTTCCTTGGCGAAACCGCAACGCGGATCATCAACGAGGTCGAAGGTATCAACCGCGTCACTTATGACATCACCTCTAAGCCTCCGGGCACAATCGAATGGGAATAACTCAGGGTCTGCTGCAAAACTCTCGAGTTCCCTGCGTTTTTCTCATGGTCCCATGGGGGCAAGAAAATTGTCGTTAAGGGAAATCAAGCGGGTCGATGTTGTTAAATGGATTGCCACGGTCGTGCAATTGTTCGGCTATGGCTTAACGGGTCTGAACCTTGTCCCCTACAACATCTATCTGTTTTTCATAGGAATTTTCCTATGGTTTTCAGTTGGCGTCATGTGGGAAGACAAGGCGATCATGGTTGTTCATTTGGGGGCGTTTCTTTCGCTCCTCTTTGGGTATTTAAACGCATAATCAAAGTCTTCTCTGTCTACCGACCGAGTACGCATACACCGTGGGATGTGATGGCCGCCCGTGAATCCCAGTTCTCAGCAATGGCAACGCAGGATTTGAATTGACACAGGTTTCTCTGCTGATACCTGTTTCTCGCTCTATTTGGATCTCGCCTCATGTCAGAACAAACACTCCCCACCATTAAACCCGCCGCAATTCGCGGGGCGTTTTGGATGATCGGCGCAATTGTTGCGTTTTCGACGATGGCTGTCGCCGGGCGCGAGATTCTGAACGAGTTGGACACGTTCGAATTAATGCTCTACCGCTCGATCGTTGGCCTATTGATTGTGGTTCCCGTGGCGTTGGCAACCGGAAGCCTGCGCGAGGTCAATACTGATCAATTGCCCCTGCAAATCCTGCGCAACCTGTTTCATTTCACCGGACAGAACCTCTGGTTTCTGGCGCTTACGCTCATTCCATTGGCCCAAGTCTTTGCGATTGAATTCACATCGCCGATCTGGGTGCTTCTGTTTTCTCCACTGCTTCTGGGAGAGCGGCTGACACGCGGGCGCGCAATTGCGGCTTGCTTCGGCTTCATAGGCATTCTGGTTGTGACCCGCCCAACGGTTGAAACCATCAACATCGGCATCATTGCCGCAGCACTTTCCGCGATATGTTTTGCGATGACAAATGTGCTCACACGCAAGTTGACCCGCAGCCAATCAATCACCTGCATTATGGTTTACCTCACCGCGACCCAAACCGTCTTTGGCTTGATCGGCGCAGGGTATGATGGGCACATCACAATCCCAAGTATGGCTTATGTGCCGGCAATTTTCCTTGTTGGTTTATGTGGATTGGTGGCTCATTTCTGTCTGACACGGGCGCTATCCATTGCCCCTGCTCCAACTGTTATGCCGATTGATTTCGCGCGCCTACCACTCATCGCATTGATCGGATTTCTCTTCTATGACGAAGGAATCGACATCTATGTGTTTTACGGCGCGGCGATCATATTCACAGCGAATTATATCAACCTGCTGCGCGAGTCCCGTGAGAATACGGGTCAGTAACCCTATTTTACATGTCTTTTGTAACACAGTTGCGAAACGCTGGCTTAGTTTACGCGGCGTTTACGTTGACGATTTATAGGATTGTTTCCAGCCTGTACCAACAAACGCGAATTCCTTTGGGAGGGAAGATGAATAAACTACTAAGCACAGGCGCGATTCTCGCCAGCTCAACCATCGCAGCACACGCCGGTGGCCTTGAGCGGGCTGATCAAAGCGTCCTGTTCATGTTCGAGAAGGGTTCTTATGCCGAAATCGCTCTCGGCCATGTGAACCCCTCAGTGAGTGGTAGCCTTGATGCTGCACCATCCGTTACATCCGGTGACATGCTCGAGAGCTACACCACGGGTAGCCTGTCTTACAAAACGCAACTGAACGATCAGTGGCATGTTGGTATCCAGCTGTCCGAGCCTCACGGTGCGGATGTCGCTTACCCGACAAGCACGGATTTGCCGTTCCCATATGGTACGGCCTACCCGCTTCAAGGGACAACTGCTCAAGTTGATATCACCAACCTTACGGCAATTGTTCGCTATCAAGCCAACGAGAACGTAAGCGTCTATGGTGGTATGCGCGTGGGAACTGCATCGGGCAAAGTTGATATTCCTTTGCAAGGTTATACCATGAGCACCAATCGTCAGGCTGACTATGGCTACCTCGCCGGTGTGGCGTATGAACGGCCAGATATCGCGTTGCGCGTGGCTCTGACCTATAACTCCGCAATCACGCACGAGTTTTCCGTCGAAGAAAATGGCGCGCCAAGCCTACCATTTGAAACGACTATGCCACAGTCGGTAAACCTCGAGTTTCAGACAGGCATTGCAGCAGACACGCTCCTCTTTGGCGTCGTACGTTGGGTTGACTGGTCTGAGTTCGACATCTCGCCTGCTGGCTATGCCATGGCGACAGGTGGCGACTCGCTCGTGTCCTACGACGAAGATACCGTCAGCTACCGTCTCGGTATCGGCCGTCAGTTCACTGACGCATGGTCTGGTGCACTCACAATTGGATACGAAGGACAAAGCTCCGGCTTTACCGGCAACCTCGGGCCGACAAATGGCTACACAACTGTCGGCGTTGCAGCATCCTACACACATGACAACATGAAAATCACCGCCGGCATTCAATACGCCGCAATTGGTGAAGCCAACACTGATCTTGGCGCTTTCGGAACAACAACGTTCGACGACAACTCTGCAATCGGCGCTGGCGTTCGTATCGGCTTTAGCTACTAAAGCTTCGATACCAAACAAATTGGGCCCTGCCAGCAACGGCGGGGCCTTTTCTTTTGCCTTGGTTTTAACGGCAATTGACCCACTCCATTCCGCTGGCTAGGACAGGGCAAACTGTACAGAGGCCGCATCATGATCCCCGCCGCAAAAGACTGGCTTGCATCCCCGAACAAAAAGGTTCTCCTTTTTGGAATGTCCGGCCTTGGAAAAACGCATGTCTCCAATATGTTGCGGGCAACTGGCGCGTGGTTTCACTATTCAATCGATTATCGCATTGGCACCCGTTACATGGGTGAACACATCGTCGACAATTTCAAATTCCACGCGATGAAGGACCCTTTCCTCGCGGAACTTCTACGCAGCGACAGCATCTATATCGGCTCCAACATAACCTTCAACAACCTCGCGCCGCTCTCGACCTACCTCGGCAAGCCGGGCAATCCTGATCTAGGCGGACTTCCTTGTAAAGAATACCGCCGCCGCCAAGACCTCCACCGTACCGCCGAAATCAACGCTCTGCAGGACACCCCGCATTTCATAAACCGTGCCAAAGCGCTCTATGGCTATCCCAATTTTGTCTGCGACACCGGCGGTTCAATTTGCGAAGTCGTTGATCCATGGGACGAAAATGATCCCGTACTGAAATCCCTTGCCGAAAACACCCTTATGGTCTGGATCCAAGGTAGCGAAGCCCATACCGACGCGCTTATCTCCCGCTTCGATAAAAGCCCCAAGCCGATGTACTATCAGCCAGAGTTTCTCGAAAGGGTTTGGAGCGAATACTTAAGTGATAACAAACTACAAGAAGGCGAAGTTAATCCTGATGATTTCGTTCGCTCCGCCTATGCTCGAGCGCTGGAAGCCCGCCAACCGCGCTATGCTGCCATGGCGGAAAATTGGGGCGTGAGCGTTTGTGCGGAAGACGTAGCGCAATCCACCACACCTGACGCCTTTGTCGCCCTCATCGGGAAGGCCCTTGAGAAGCGCGCAAAGGCCGCTTAAGTCTAGCACTCCGTAGTCAATAACCTTCAAGCAACACACCAATCTCACAAAGAGAGTGACCAATGCCCATCAAGATTCCATCCGACCTGCCCGCTTACTCCGTTCTGTCGAACGAGGGCGTTATGGTGATGGACGAGAAGCTGGCCGCTCGGCAGGATATTCGCCCGCTGCAAATCGGTCTTCTCAACTTGATGCCCAAGAAAATCCAGACTGAAACGCAGTTTGCCCGCCTGATCGGTGCAACGCCGCTCCAGATCGAGCTCACTTTGATCCGTATGAGCGAGCATCAGACCAAGAACACCGCGGCGGAGCATATGGAAGCGTTCTATCACGCATTCTCCGACGTTAAGGATCGTAAGTTCGACGGTCTCCTCATCACAGGCGCTCCAATTGAGCACCTGCCCTTTGAAGATGTGACCTATTGGGACGAGTTGGTTGAAGTCATGGACTGGACCCAAACCAATGTGCATTCGACACTTGGAATTTGTTGGGGCGGCATGGCCATGATCAACCACTTCCATGGCATTAAAAAGCATTTGCTGGACCACAAGCTGTTCGGCTGCTTCCGCCATCAGAACCTCAAACCGAATTCGCCGTTTTTGCGTGGATTTTCAGATGATTGCGTCGTACCCGTTTCGCGCTGGACAGAGATTCGGCAGGACGAGATAGACGCCACGGATAATGTCACAACACTGCTCGGCAGTGAGGAAGCCGGACCTTGTCTTGTTCAGGATCCGGACCACCGAGCGCTCTATATTTTCAATCACTTTGAATATGACAGCGGCACACTCAAAGAAGAATACGATCGCGACATTGCCGACGGTACGCCAATCAATGTGCCGCAGAATTATTATCCGAACGATGACCCAACCCAGACCCCGCAGAACAGATGGCGCAGTCACGCGCACCTGCTCTATGGGAATTGGTTGAACGAAATCTATCAGACAACACCGTTTGACCTCGCCAAAATCGGCACCTAAGCCATTGATACGGCGAGATTTGCGCGTCATACTCGATAGAAATAGGGAGGCAGGCTATGCAATTGCCCTTTGACGGAGCGATTAGCGCGTTTTTCACCAATGACGCACCAGAAGAGGTTCGCGCCGCTATTCAAGCCGCGGACAAGGACGAGATTCTCGCGCCGGATTACCCCTATGATCAGTTGATGAAGCGCAAAGACTACGAAGACGAAATGGACGCGCTTCAGTGTGAATTGGTTAAGCTACAAGCCGATGTCAAAGCAACGGGAAAGCGTGTAATCGTCGTTTTCGAAGGCCGTGATGCGGCAGGAAAAGGCGGCTGTATCAAGCGTTTACGCGAGAATCTTAATCCACGAGTAGCGCGGATTGTAGCGCTCTCGAAACCCACAGATCGCGAAAGCGGAGAGTGGTTTTTCCAGCGATATGTTGATCACCTCCCTACAGAGGGCGAATTCGCGTTGTTTGATCGCAGTTGGTACAACCGCGGCGTTGTCGAACACGTTTTCGATTTCTGCACTGCGAGCGAACGCGCGCATTTCTTCTCGCAATTGCCGAGTTTTGAAATGATGCTCGCCGACGAAGGCTATCATTTCGTTAAAATCTGGCTCAACGTCAGCCGCGCAGAGCAACTCCGCCGCTTCCTCGAACGCGAGCAAGATCCACTCAAGCAATGGAAACTAAGCTGGATCGATGTGGAAGGCCTGAAACGCTGGGATACTTATTCGGACGCAATTCGCGAGACGTTCGAGAAGAGCCATTTCGACTATGCGCCATGGACGGTCATACGTTCCGACGACAAGCGCCGCGCACGGCTTGAAGTGATTAAATCTGTCCTGCACGGAATTGATTACAAAGGGAAAAACCCCGTTCCCGACCTAGACACATCAATAACCGGCGGGCCGGAAATCTGGCATGGCTAAAAAGCGCGGATATCATCACGGCAACCTTCGAGAAGCACTCGTCGAAGCGGCACTTGGCTTGATTGAACAAAAAGGGCCGACAGGGTTTACTCTTTCCGAAGCGGCCAAACGCGCGGGCGTGACCCCTGCTGCGGTGTATCGGCACTTCGAAGGACGCGAAGACCTCATCGCAGAGGCTGCTCGACAGGGCTATGAGATTTTCGGGGATTTGATGGAATACGCCTATTCCACAGGCCAACCCTCAGCGCTCGCAAGTTTCGAAGCCACAGGGCGCGCGTATCTCGCCTTTGCCCGCCGCTATCCCGGCCACTACGTCGCTATGTTCGAAAGCGGGATCTCTGTTAACCGGACACCAGAACTCGCCGCGGCCGCCAAACGTGCCAATGGTATTCTCGAAAAGGCGGCCGAGGAGTTGTCTCAGCATATCCCAGCAGACAAACGCCCCCCCGCAAGTATGTTCTCAGCCCATATACTCGCGATGTCTCATGGTGTGGTTGAACTTTTCGCGCGTACGGCCCCTGGTTCGATCGCGCCATTCCCGCCCGAAGACTTGCTTGAAAGCGGCATCGGGATTTACCTGCGGGGTCTTGGGCTTATCGAGAAGGATAGCTAGCTGAACCGCCGTGGTTTCCGCTAGATTTCCTCAAGAACTAAAAATAGCTTCCTCGACGATCTTTCAATCTGCCAAGCATACAAAAAGGGCCCGCAAACCTGCGAGCCCTTTGAAATCTTGCACTGTCCCGAAACGATTAACGCTTGGAGAACTGGAAGCTCTTACGCGCTTTGGCTTTACCGAACTTCTTACGCTCAACAACACGGCTGTCGCGTGTGAGGAAACCGGCTGCTTTCAGAGCGCCGCGCAAGGAGGGTTCGTAAAGCTGCAGAGCTTTGGAGATGCCGTGCTTAACCGCACCAGCCTGACCAGAAAGGCCACCGCCTTTAACAGTTGCAACAACGTCAAATTCACCTTCAACGCCAGCAACCTGGAAAGGCTGGGCAAGGATCATTTGAAGCACTGGGCGCGCAAAGTATACGTTTTGCTCTTTGCCGTTCACGGTCACTTTGCCGGAACCTGGCTTGATCCAAACGCGTGCAACCGCGTCTTTACGCTTACCAGTTGCATAGGAACGGCCAAGCTCGTCACGAACTGGCTCACGAGGAGCCGCAGTTTCAACTTCGGCAACACCTTCAACAACGGTGTTCAGATCGTCGAGTGTTTTGATTTCGTCAGACATGCTTATGCACCCCGCGCGTTTTTGGAGTTCATGGATTTAACGTCCAGCACTTCAGGAGACTGGGCTTCGTGGCCGTGCTCTGTACCTGCGTATACGCGCAGGTTTGTCATAAGCTGACGGCTCAGGCGGTTGCCTGGAAGCATACGCTGAACGGCTTTAGTAACCACGCGCTCTGGGTGCTCGCCTTCGATGATTTGGCGTGCTGTGCGCTGCTTGATGCCACCTGGGTGGCCAGTGTGCCAGTAATAGATCTTGTCGTCGCGCTTTTTACCAGTGAGCTGGATTTTGTCAGCGTTAATGACAATCACGTTGTCGCCCATGTCCATCGAAGGAGTGAACGTAGGCTTGTGCTTGCCGCGCAGGCGCATTGCGATGATCGAAGCGAGACGGCCAAGAACAACGCCTTCAGCGTCGATGATGATCCATTTCTTTTCGATATCCGCAGGTGTTGCAGAGAAGGTTTTCATGAATTTACCCTATCGTTTCCGAATGAGTGCAAAGCCCTCGGCTCTGCAATTAATTGATGGGCGGTTTATAAAGGGGTTTCATGCAGAAACAAGCACAAAAGGACGCGTTTTTTCAAGCAAAAACAACGCAGTACAAATAAGGTAAAATAATACCCCATTAGTTTTGCCCGAAATTCGCTAAATTTCAGGTTCCAATGCATGCTGTTGAAGAATCTCGTTCAGCCGGTGAAGCGCGGCTTTGCCACGCGCATCGTTACCGGGACGGTTTACCGCGATACGAACCGCATTCGGAGACTCTGCATCAGACAGAGCAAACTCATCAGCAGGCTTCACACGTATCCCCTGCTCACCACACACCAGCGCAAACCGAGAGCCACGCCACCCTTGTGGCATCTTGAGCCAAAGGAACGGAGCATCGGGGCGCCATCGAATATCCCATTGACCAAGGATGTTAACGGCATTCTGCACCCGATCTTCGCAACTCGCGACAACACGTTTTCGAATATCGCTGGCCTCTCCGCTCATGATCAGTGTTTCGCATAGGTCGAGGATCGGTTGCGGTAGCCCATAGAAATTGCCTTGCGAGACCTGCCGCGCCATGCGTGAATACTCCGAAGGCGCCACCAAAAAGCCAAACCGCAAACTCGCAGCAACGCTTTTGGTAAGCGATCCAATGTACCAAGATTGCTCCGGCAAGATTGCACGATACGCGGGAGCCTGCGGAGCAGCGATCCTGTGGCAATCATCCTCAATAATTTGCACCGCATACCGCCGTGCAATTTCTGCGAGCTCTCGTTTGCGAGAATACGGAGTTCGAATTGTGGTTGGGCTATGAACTTCCGCCGCAGTCAGCAGGACCTGCCCGCCTTGCTGGCGAATGGCTTCTTCGAAGGCATCGGGCCGAATACCCTCCCCATCCATCCGAAGCCCAACTAGCTCGGCCCGCAAAAGCTGCGCTGCACGGCGCACACCGGGATAGGCCAGTTGCTCCGTCATGATGACCGGTCGAACCCCACGCAGCAGTGCCTGAAGCGCTAGGATTGTGCAGTTCTGCGCGCCCAGTCCGAGCACGACATTATCCGCCTCAAACCTCCCGACATGATCCTCTCCGATCCAATGGCAAACCGCTTTGCGCGCCGCCGCATCGGACGAGGACGTCGGATAATCAACATAGGTATCTTCTGCGCGTTTGGCGGCCTCGATCATATGCCGATTGATAATCTTCCCCTGCCCCACATCAGGAACACGGCACCCACGAAAATCAATGTGATTGTGGTTGCGAACAATGTTGATCAGGCTGTCTTCCGGCAGATCAGACCGCATAAGCCGCTGCGCAACAAAGGTACCGCGACCGACCGCCGCCTCAAGCACACCATCATCCACAAGGATCGAATAGGCCCGCGCAACCGTGCCAGGCGTGATCTGTAGCTGCCAAGCAACCTCTCGCACTGGGGGGAGCTTTTCGCCGACAGGTAAACGTCCATCAACAACGGCTTCGCGAATAGCTTTGGCCAGCGCGCGATACTTTGGACCTTCCGCTTCGGATAGATCAGGAAACCAAATTGTATTCATTACAATCTTTCATTAGACACGGTGCATTCGCAATTGTATCAGTATTGAATAGAACAACTTCAGGATTGTATCAATACACAAAAGGACAGCCCCATGGCTTACTCAACTGCACCCCACGCCCAACCTTTGCATTACTTGCAAAGCCGTAAATCCATCCCCGCACTGGGGCTGATGGCGCTTCGCGTGGCAGTTGTCCTGACAAAATGGGAACAGCGCCGCCGCACGCGAACAGCCCTTTTACACTTATCTGACCATCACTTAAAGGATATCGGACTCACTCGTTCGACAGCCCTCAAGGAAACGCGCAAAAAGTTCTGGCAGGATTAGACATCCCCTCTTCCAGAACCAAACTGACCGGGGTTTTCCCCGGTCTTTTTTGTATCATTACCGGTTATCTTCGCGCTTCGGCGGGATCGCATAAGTCAGTGAGGCGCGCGCAACCGGCGCCTCCATACCTTCGGATTGTATCAATACATCTCCGACCGCCAGAGACTTCCCAAGCTTCAAGATACGCGCCTCGGCAAGCAAATCTTCTCCAGCCACGGGTTTACGCATGAAATCAATATTGGCGTTTGTTGTAACAGCGAGCGCTACTGGGCCGATCCTTGCCAAAACCGCCAGATAAATTGCGACATCAGCCAGCGAGAACATCGCAGGACCAGAAACCGTTCCTCCAGGGCGCAGGTTCCTCTCCGTGATCTTCATACGAACCCGCAACGTCTCTGCGCTAACTTCCTCGACCTCGAAATCCGCAGCGACTTGAGGGAACGCCTCCTGCAGAAAGTCGTTCAACTCCGCACGATCCATTTTCAATTTCATTCCTGCCTCCGCACTTCCTGTGCTAGACTTTCCCTGTAAAGAGAAGGAGATGCAAGATGGTTGGGATTGTTGTTCAAGAAGGCACCGAAGGCGTTGTCACACTTACCATGAGCAGCCCTAAGAACCTTAATGCGTTGTCGGATGAGATGATCGAAGCGCTGACGGGGAGCCTCCTGCGTATCGGCAACGACCCTAAAATCCGCGTGGTGATCCTGCGTGGTGAGGGCAAGGCTTTTTGCGCGGGGCACGACCTCAAGCAAATGACCGCACGCAAAGAAGAGCGCGGTGACTCCTATTATGCCGATCTGTTTCAGCGCTGCGCCAAAATGGTTCTGACCCTCCGCGACCTGCCCCAACCCGTAATCGCGCAAGTTCATGGCGTGGCGACGGCGGCGGGCTGTCAGCTTGTGGCCAGTTGTGACCTTGCCGTTGCCGCAGACACCACGCGCTTTGGCGTGAACGGTGTGAATATCGGGCTATTTTGCTCAACACCGATGGTCGCGCTTTCAAGGAACATCTCACGCAAGAAAGCGTTTGAGCTGCTAACAACAGGTGAGTTTCTGACCGCGGCAGAAGCCGAAACGCATGGGCTGATTAACCACGCCGTTCCTGAAGCAGAACTGGCCACCGCGACCAGAGAGCTCGCTGAAAAGATCGCCGCGAAGCGCGGTGCGGTGGTCAAACTCGGCAAGGAGGCCTTTTACAAGCAGCTCGAACTGCCTCTGGACAAGGCCTATGCCTATACTGGCGATGTGATGGCCCGCAATCTCGCGCTTGATGACACTCAAGAAGGCATTGCGGCCTTCCTTGAAAAACGTGCGCCGAACTGGGATTAGCGCCCCTTAAACAGACCACCTAGAATGCCGCGAACAAGCCGTCGCCCTGTCGTGCCGTTCATCTCTTTAATCACCGCATTGGTCAGTGCGTCTGTCAGGCTCACCTTACGGCTGCGGCTCTGAACGGTTTTCGGTGCTTTCGCGGAACTTCGCCCGACGCGTCCGCCGGAATATCTCCGCGCGGTTTTATATTCGCGTTCCATCGGTGCGAGATCATCGAGCCCCTCCTCGTCTTTCTCTGCTGCCAAAGCGGCTTCATCGGCGCGTTTCGCCAATATTTCATAAGCAGAAGACCGATCCAGAACGGTTTCATATTTCCCTGCAACCGGCGACTCTGCAATCACCGCGCGCCGCGCATCTGAATCGAGCGGGCCAAGTTGTGATGATGGCGGGCGGATTAGGGTACGCTCCACAATGCCAGGCACGCCCTTTTTCTCGAGCATCGAGGTTACAGCCTCGCCCACACCGACTTCGCGAATGGCTTCTTCGGTCGAGAACCGCGGATTTTCCCGATAGGTCTCCGCAGCCATACGAAGCGCCTTACGGTCACGTGCCGTAAAGGCCCGCAGCGCGTGTTGGACGCGATTCCCCAATTGTCCAAGAATATCTTCGGGCACGTCATCAGGGTTTTGCGTAATGAAAAAGACACCAACACCTTTGGATCGGATCAAACGCGCAACCTGCTCTACTTTATCGATCAACGCTTTGCTTGCGCCGTCAAAAAGCAGGTGTGCCTCATCAAAGAAGAAAACAAGCTTCGGTTTGTCGGGGTCGCCCACTTCTGGAAGCTCCTCAAACAATTCCGACAACAACCAAAGCAGGAAGGTGGCGTAAAGCGTCGGGGCGCCCATGAGCTTATCTGCCGCAAGAATGTTAATGCGCCCTTCGCCTGTTTCGGTTTGCAGCACGAGGTCGCTAAGGGCGAGCGCAGGTTCGCCAAACAGTTTTGCTCCACCCTGATTTTCCAGAACCAGCAACCGCCGCTGAATCACACCGATAGATTGGGACGAAATGGTTCCGTAGCGAAGAGTAAGATTGCCTGAATTCTCTCCCAGCCAAACAAGCAACGCCTGCAGGTCTTTTAGATCAAGAAGCGGTAAACCCTCTTCATCCGCCATCCGAAACGCAATATTCAAAACGCCTTCTTGTGCCTCGGTCAATTGCAGCATCCGTGACAACAAGAGTGGCCCCATCTCGGCAACTGTTGTCCGAACGGGGTGACCCTGCTCGCCAAACAAATCCCAGAACGTCACGGGAAACTTACGATATGAATACGTATCAAATCCAATTTTCGCAGCGCGGCTGGTAAAAGCCTCATGCAATTTGAAATCCGCACGCCCTGAAGCCGCCAATCCAGAGAGATCGCCCTTCACATCAGACAGAAAGACAGGAACGCCCTCTGCGGCGAATCCTTCAGCGAGGATTTGGAGCGTCACTGTCTTGCCGGTTCCGGTTGCTCCTGCGATAAGCCCGTGTCGGTTGGCGTATTTCAGTTTCAACCCCTGTGGCAGTGCATACTCTTCTCCGCCGCCACCGATAAAAATCTCGTCTGTCATAATCACTCCATGCGCCCAAAATAATTCCGGCTAAGGACAACAATTTATTAACCTCTTTCGCTCAATCTAGGAGGAGTTCAAGCCGTTGTCTTTAGTTGTTTGAACTGATTTCCTCCCTGTTAGACTGGCCGTGCCTTCGTGGCGCGGCCTTTTTTCGAAAATTTGAATGTTTTCACAAACTTCCCTGTTGACGCATTTAAAATCACCTCGTAGGTTTTTGATCAATAAGTCGGCCCGTCCGACAGGGAGCAAAAATCAGGAAAAGGGTTCTGTACTTCAGAGCCCTTTTTCTTTTCCAAAACAAAAGCCTGCGAGACATTCCTCGATTACAGGTGCGCGCGGCGAGATCTGTTTCAAGCTTGACAAAAATCCGCCGACCACAGGTGAACCTGTGCATGTTTTTCTGACATCGCATTTTATCCATGTTAAATCGGTGCAAATCAATTTAGAGGACGCGAGTACAAATGAAAAAATTCCTTGGTTCTGTAGCGCTTGTCGCCGGATTGTCTGCGGCTGCACCAATGTTTGCACAGGATGCGGACGCCAATTCCGAAAGCAATGACGCTGCAGTTGGTTTATCTCAAGGCGAGCCTGTAAATCCGGGCCTTCCAAGCAAAGAAAACGCACAGGTTGGGCAAGAGTACTTGCTTGAATCCCACGGCGATTGGGACATCCGCTGCGCGAAAACAGAGAATGGTGTAGACCCTTGCCAGCTCTATCAACTTATCTCGAACGCTGAAGCAGACGTTGCGGAGATTTCGCTCTATCCGTTGAAAGACGCTGGCCTTGTTGCCGCAGGCGCAACGATCATCACACCGCTTGGCACTATGCTTGAGCAAGGTGTGGTTCTGATCGTAGACGAAAACGAAGGCCGCCGTTACCCCTACACTTTCTGCTCGAACATTGGGTGTGTTGCGCGCGTTGGCCTGACCAACACAGATATCGAAGGCTTTAAGGAAGGTACTAAAGGCACTGTGAAACTCGTGCCGGTCCAAGCGCCGAACACCGAAGTTGAAGCCTATATGTCGCTTTCGGGCTTCACAGCGGCCTATACCAAAATTCAGGAAATTGCCGCCGCGCAGTAATCATACTGAATTTGCGAAATAGACGAAGGCAGCCGAATTGGCTGCCTTTTCCATTTGTAGTTTAGCTTTGGTTAAATTCGGCTTAGGGCAAGAACTGCATTCAATCCGCCAAAGGCAAATGCGTTTGACAAGACGTGATCAACCTTTGCCTCGCGCGCCACATTCGGCACCACATTCAGCGCACATTCGGGGTCTTCCTGTTCATACCCAATAGTCGGAGCGATCACCCCGTCTTTTAGAGCCATTACACAGGCCAGAAGTTCAACAGCGCCAGTACCGCCAATAAGATGGCCATGCATGGATTTGGTCGAACTGATCATCAAATCATCCGCCGCCGTGCCGAACACATCTGACACGGCTGCGCATTCGGTTTTATCGTTCGCCGCAGTTCCAGTGCCATGCGCGTTGATATAGCCAACATCCGAAGCATTAAGCTTGGCGTCAGCTAAAGCGCCCGAGATCGCCCGTGCCGCACCTTGTTTGCTTGGCATAACGATGTCAGCCGCATCAGAAGTCATGGCAAAGCCCGTGACTTCGGCAAGTATCTCTGCACCACGTTTGCGGGCGTGTTCATATTCCTCGAACACAAAAACAGCTGCCCCTTCGCCCTGCACCATTCCATTGCGATTGGCAGAGAACGGGCGACAGACATCGCGGCTCATCACGCGCAGGCCTTCCCAAGCTTTAACGCCACCGAAGCAAAGCATACTTTCGGAGCCACCCGTCAGCATCGCATCAGCCATGCCACAGCGGATCATGTTAAACGCTTGCCCCATGGCATGGTTCGAACTCGCGCAAGCCGTCGCAACAGTAAAACACGGCCCCATGACGTTATATGTCATAGAGAGATGGCTGGTCGCGGCATTGTTCATGAGTTTTGGCACCACGAACGGATGAACGCGGTTTTTGCCCTCTTCATAAACGGTGCGGTAATTCTCGTCTTGGGTGTTCATCCCGCCACCAGCTGTCCCAAGGATCACACCGGAACGCTGCGCAAGTTCGCCACTGAATTCGATACCCGACTGGGCCATCGCCTCTTTGGCGGCATGCAACGTGAATTGCGTATAGCGGTCATAGAGCGCTATTTGCTGGCGATTGAACTGTGACTCGGCGTCAAATCCGGTGACTTGCCCGCCAATTTTGATCGAGAGCCGATCTACATCGCGAAAGTCGAGTTGCTTGATTCCACAGGTGGCTTCCCGCATGGCCTCCATGGTTTCAACAGCAGAATGGCCAAGCGCGTTGATCGAGCCCTGCCCCGTAATAACAACACGCTTCACGCGGCTTGCTCTTCCACTAGGCTACGAACGGCGTTCACGATCGAGGCGACAGAGGAGATGTCAAAATCACTCTCGCTCGGATCGTTTGCGTTGAAAGGCACTTGAATATCAAAGGCTTCTTCGATGGCAAAGATCGATTCAACAAGGCCAAGGCTGTCGATGCCGAGGCTTTCCAGCGTGGCATCCATTGTAACATCCGAAGGCTCAAGAACGGCCTGCTCGGCAATGATTTCGATGATCTTTTCTTGTACGTCTGGCATTTCCTGCCCTTTCTTGGGCTCACTCTTGCTGCTGCTTTATTCCTTTTGACCGTTTTTTGAAACAGCTTTTTGAAGGTCTCGGATTTGTTGCATCATTCTGGGCAAGCGGCGGAGTGATTTCTGGATTTCCATTTGGGTTTCCATTTTGACCGCCGGACTGCCCAAGACAACGCGCCCCGCGGGCACATTGCTGAACATCTTTGTTGCGCCACCGGCCACCACATCGTCGCCGACGAAAATATTATCCGAACAGCCGCATTGCCCCGCCATCACAACGCGGTTGCCGATGCGGGTCGAGCCTGCAATACCGACTTGCCCACACAAAAGGCAATCTTCGCCGATTTCAACATTATGGCCAATATGAACGAGGTTATCGAGCTTGGTTCCATTGCCAATTTTTGTGTCGCGGATCGTACCACGGTCAATCGCGACATTGGCGCCAAGTTCAACGTTATCACCGATCTCAACAGCACCGAGGCTGTGAATGCGGGTCCAGCTTTGGGCTTGTACATCCCCCTGATCACCAAGGCTTTCACGGGCCTTTTCAACGCCGGATTTTTCGGGCGTCACAAACGAAAACCCGTCAGAACCAACAACGGCTCCTGGCTGCGCAATAAAATCATTACCTATTTTCACGCGCGCACCGATACGCACTCCAGAATGCAGCAGAGCGTTGTCACCGATGCGTGCACCTTCCGCGATGCTGCAATGCGCGGCGATACGGGCGTTTTGCCCGATACAAACGCCCTGGCCAATTACAACAAACGGCCCAATGGCCGCGCCAATGCCAACTTCGGCACTTGGGTCGATGACGGCGGTTGGGTGGATGTTTTGAATGACGGGGCCAGGATCAAGAAGTTTCGTCACGCCAGACATCGCATAGCGCGGGCGCGGCACGACAATCGCTGCCTCAAGGCCTAATGCTTGCCAATCTGCACCATCCCAAACAATTGCGGCGCGTGCGTCTCCTGTGCCGAGTCCCTCGGCATATTTCTCGCTCATGGCAAGCGCCAGATCATCGGGGCCGGCCGTGCTCGGCTCGGCGACGCCGTTAATCTCGATACCCAGATCACCAAAAGCCTGAGCCTCCAGCGCTTGTGCAATCTCGGAAATCTTATGTCCCATCAGGCCCCCTAAGTATGTGGGGAATTATTTAGCTCTGAACAGCGCGCAGTTCTACCCCAGCCTTCGACATGGCCGCAAAAATCTTTGCGTCACGACCATAAACGTCACGTCGATAGTTCATCTTTCCCTTCGGAACGGCAACCGCTGTCCGATAGACAAGGTGAACAGGCACATGCACATCAAGCTCCACAACTGTTTCACGCCCCGTATCCAAGCGCTCTTTGAAATAGGCCTGTGGGTTGCTCACCTGCGGCGCAAGCAGCGTATAGGCAAAGTCAAACGGGTCACGCAGACGAATACAGCCGTGGCTAAACGAGCGTGCCTCACGTTGGAACAGGTGCTTCTCTGGCGTGTCGTGCAAATAGATATTGTGACGGTTCGGGAACATGAACTTCACAAGGCCAAGCGCATTGCCGCGGCTTGGTGGCTGCTTGATATCAAAGGGGAAGTTGCGCGCGTTGTACTGCGTGAAATCCGCTCCTTCGCGGCTAACGATGCGACCAGAACTGTCGATCAAACGCAGATGCGATACCGCGTTCGGGTTCTGCTGCAGCATGGGCAGGTATTCTTTTGTCGCGATTGAGCGTGGAACATTCCAGGTCGGATTGATCACCATATGTTCCATGATATCGGAGAACTCGGGTGTGCGGCGATCATGTGTGTTCCGCCCAACAACCGAACGTGTTTTGAAGGTTACTTTCCCGTCGTCAATGATCCGCGCGTGGAAATCCGTCAGGTTTACCCAAACGTGGCGCTTCCCGCGCTCCATTCCATTGAGCCAGCGCTCCCTCTCCATCGCGACCATCACCGACTTGAGGCGCTGCTCAACCGGAGTGTTGATCTCTTTAAGTGTCCCAGCACCAGCAACGCCATCAGGCAGCAAGCCATGGTCGATCTGGAACTGCTGAACCGCTTTTTGCAGGTTTGCGTCGAAGGTTTTGGAGGATGTCCGCTTAAGATAACCCATTGTCATCAGGCGGTTACGGAGTGCCACGACATTGGCGTTGCTCTGGCCGGGCTCTAGTTTCTTACCAGGAACCGTTGGGCCCCAACCGCCGCTTGCGAGCTTCTTCTCAAGGACAAGCTTCTGCTTCATCAACATCACATATTCCGGTGTATCCGGCGCAAGTGACTTGATGAATGCAGCGGGAGAGGACTTCGCGAAAGATTCAAGAATTGAGGTCGATGAATAACGCTTCACTTCCCGCACAATCCCCTCATCGATGGAAGACGGCACAACAACCCCGCGCGACAAATCCTGAGCGAACTGCGCAAAGAGGCGGCTCATCTCGACCTCTGCGCGGCCAAGGGCTCGCTGTGTTTTGGCGCTTCCAAGAATGGATTTGATCATCTCGGGCGTGTAGCGCTCTGTCGGCAAGGCATGCGCTGCGGCGTTTCCGGCAGCCGCGATAAATGCTTTCCGACGTTTGGCATCCTCACTGCTGTTTCCTGTCCAGATCGGCTCGAATCCACGTGACCGATAAAAGGCCGCGACGGCTTTGTCCTTGGATGCAGCCTCTGCAACGGCCTGTTTGAATGCTGTGATCTCAGCCTTGGCTGGTGTCGCAACCAACCCCGCCACAAGTAGCAGCAGCGCAAAAGAGAGCGAAGCAAACAAGCCCAAAAGGCGCATCGGGCGGGTATAGGAAAGCGTCATCATAGCCTCAGAAAATCACGTAAATAGTTTAATCCGGTTAAGGAAATTGTGCCTCATGCACAAGCGCGTGTTAATTCACATTCACGACATATACGGGATTTTGTGGCATCAAAATGGAATGGTCACCATTTTGTCGCACCTGTGGCACGAAGGAAACCTTTCAGCAAATTACTGCCGATTTCACGCCGATTCTGTGCAAGCGAAAAATCTTCTCTTGGTTCAGGAATCAGCATGTGCAATAAAAACGCATCATCTGGGGATATTTGATGAAGCTGCGCTAAGACGCGGCACAAAGAGACGGAACGGGCAGTTTTAATGACAGACAGACCAAACTCATGGCTGAGCCGTCGTGGTGTGCTTGCTGCATTTGCGGCAACAGCAGTAACCGCGGCACCAACATTTTCAAACGCCGCCAGCTTCTTGCGCAAGGGCGGCGATGTGCGACGGATCACAATGTATTCGCAACGCACCGGTGAAAACATCGACATGATTTATTGGGTCGATGGCAAATACATCAAAGAAGCACTCGATCAGGTGAATTACTTCATGCGCGACTGGCGCCAAGACGAAGTGGCCCGTATCGACACGCGCACGATTGATATCATCGCAGCATCGCACTCGCTTTTGGATGTATCCGAACCTTATATGCTGCTGTCCGGCTACCGCTCACCGGCAACAAACAGAATGTTGCGCGCCCGCTCCCGCGGCGTTGCCAAGAATTCACTTCACATGAAAGCCCAAGCTGCCGACCTGCGCCTAAAATCCCGCAGTGTCAGCCAGATGGCTAAAGCCGCTGCATCCTGTTCCGCTGGCGGTGTTGGCCGCTATAGCCGCTCCAACTTCGTCCATATGGACTGCGGTCCAGTCCGCACGTGGGGACGGTAAGGCACAGATCCTACCGTCACACGACCAACCAAAACTAGCCCGTTTTGTTTCGCCGCACACTCATAGAGTTGTGCGGCTTTTTTGTTTTTGCGCTCGCCCCATTAACGTCACAAAATTCAGCTACTCTCTCTTAAACACACTCAAATATCGCTCGGCAAGTGACTGCAGCTCTTCTTGCATGCATCACCTCAACCCTGCTCTGCGAAGGCGCGAAAGTTGAGTTTTTACGCGAAGCTTAGCTTACGCTATAGTTGGAGCGCGACGAGCCAAACCGCTCTGCTCAGGAGGAATGAGAAAATGAACAAGCTTTCAACGTTTTCAATCGCAATAGTTTTGGGATTGGCTGTTGAGCCTGTATCCATACTACTCGGCTCAAATGGCACAGAAGCTGGCATGGCAATCGCGGGCTCTGACAATTCCAATAAGGGCGGCAACAGTTCGAAATCTTCCGAGAGGAGTGCGTCAAAGGGAAACTCTTCTAGATCGCCGTCGTCCAAAAAAGAGAAATCGAACAATAGAAACGTGACGCGGACAACCTCTCTTGATTCAGACGAAGCAGCCCCTTTGCATCCTAGAGAAAAGGGGCGCTGGAACGCCTCGAATGCCAACCAAAAGGCGCTTGATGCCCACATCAGAAACGGCAATTTCAACGGTACAGTCGGAACACTCGCCCAATACCAACTTGCAGCCAAAGCAGCGAACGGCGACGAGTTGAACGAATATGAACAGCGCGCGCTCGACGAATTCATCACGGAAACTGAACCAGAAGTAACCGATGCAGATATCGAGGATTTTCTGAATGATTCAGAAAACAACGAAGCTCCAATATTCACTTCAGAAAACGGCGTTGTGATGTGTTCGGACAACTGCCCAGAAGACGAGCAAGAGCTGCTGGCTCTTAATGAAAGCGCGCAGAAACTCGTTGATGAGGAAATTGCCAAGCGTGACACTGAGTTTACTCAGGCCCAGCTTGACCAATTCTTGCAAGATTCCGAGGATCGGATCACCTACAGTTCGAACAAGACCCTCACGCCAGAGCGGAACGACAACTTACTTGATGAGATTGCTGACGACTTGGACGTCGTGCGCGCCGATCTTAGCGAAAACCTTGGTGAAGTTGGTGAATCCATCGGCGAATTCGGGGACGATGTTTCAACATCCCTTTCGAAAGCAGGTAAAGATCTTACAAAGTCTTTCAAGGGGCTCTTTAAATAACGGCACCCGGCTAAGCTCCTCGGCGATTGCCGCTTCAGCGCTCAGAACAGATACAAAACTATGGCAGGGTGGATTAGCCCCGCCATTCCAATTGAGACCCCCATCGGAAACCGCCCTACGGCTTGCATTGAGGCAAGACCTGTGCGCTGCATGCGAGAAACACTTCTCAGTGTAACGATGAAAGTCACTCCAATAATGAGTGAGAATGAGAAAACTAGAGAAAATAGAGAAAGCGTTGTTGTTGGAATAAACAACAGAAGTGCGGACATTGCTTTCACATCCCCGCCACCGATAATTCGGAAGGCAAAGAGCACAAACCCAATGACAAAAACAAACCCCGCCACGCCAGCCCGCAATGCGGCTTCTCCCAACGGCAGCATAGGCAATGTCAGAACAAACAAGCCAACGGCAATCAAACAAAGCATGTTTGGAATGCGAAGTTGGCGCATATCACATACAGCAATCGCAACGAGGATCGGCGACAAAAGCATCAATGGAATAAGTTGCGTCAACACAGTTTAGGCCCGTTTTTCAAGAGGTTGTGGTTCTGGCATAGCCTGCATTGTCAGAAGATTATGTGTCAGTTCTGCCTGACTGGACATGTTGGTCTTCAAATAAATGTTGCGCAGATGCGTTCTTAGCGTCGAGTCACAGATCGAAAGCTCATTGCAAATGCGGCCGTTGCTCAACCCCTTACAGAGCAGCAGACACACCCGATACTCCGCACGACTGAGATGAGCTGGATTCTCGAGACTCATAATAGGCAAGCCACCCTGCCCTACGGGCTCTTTTTGGGTCACGCGATGCAACATTGAACGGGTCACAAGACCGGGCGCTCTGTTTTTCCACGTTTCTGTGAATGTCGGCGTAAGAATGTTGAGGATGGCGTGTAGCCCCGCATCAAGACGATGGGCGAAATGCACCTCTAGAACATCAATCGTTTTGCCGTGAACTTCGAGCGGTATGACCACCATCTCGTTAAGTCCGCGGTTTCGGTGAAACTCTGTCAGTGCATTTTCGGACTCTGTATCGATCAAGGTTTTGAACCAGATCGCCCCAACTTTTGTTCGCAGCAAATAATCGCCAATCAATGCACGCGCATAAGATCGCGTCAGCGGATGCCGCGTGCTTTTAGAATCTGGGCTGTCATAAAGAACAGATTTCGTCGGGCTTGAACCATCTCTGGAGACGCGTGCCAAGGCGACAGCCTTTGCGTTGAGACTCTCCGCTAACAACTTGAGTGCTGAATTCAAATCGTTGCGGCCCTGAAGACATTCGCACCAATGTGCAATTGCCCCAATCATATCTACATCAGTCAGAACGCGCCCCTCCGGCGCAGAAACTGTATTACTCATTACCATCCCCTTTAAATTGTCCCTTTCACCATTATGATTAAGGTGCTGTGACTGCTCGGGGTGGCCTCACTCGTTATTTCAACAACAAAAAAAACGTTGTGATAACAATGGTAATAGAGATTTCGTTAACCTCTTAGAAAAATTCACTGTCGGCCCTTATTTTGGCAAAAACTTCAACCTATGCGGGCATTTCTAATCAACAATAGGGTCATTTGTGCAGAATTGACACGCACACGTCATGAAATTGCCACATTCAGATCAGCCTAAATTGATTCGAAAAGTTCGACCAAAAGAGGCGCTTATCCCGCAAAATAGCGAATGTATCGAATGACCACCGGCCCCACTGTAAGTAAGATCAGAGCCGGCAACATAAGCATCGCAAGAACGGCCGACATTTTGACGGGCAGCTTGTTCGCGTGCTCCTGTGCAGTAAGCTCTCTATACTGCCGCATTTCATCAGCATAGGTGGTTAACGCCTCTGACATGCTGGTGCCGTAACGAATAGATTGCTGAACCACGCGCGCAAATGACCGCACCACTTCAACACCGGTACGATCTGCCATGTCCTGCATCGCGAGATCACGATCACGACCGGCTTGCACCTGATGTTGAACACTCAGGAACTCGAAGGAAATCTCTGGAGAAATCCGCGCAAGCTCATTGCCGACACGCGTCATTGCCGCATCAAACCCCATGCCGGTTTCGATTGAAATCTGCATAAGGTCGAGCGCGTTCGGGAAAGCTTCTTCAATCTTACGTTTCCGCGCAGCGGCTCGACTGTTCAACCAATTCAACGGTGCAAAATACCCGAGCCCGACCAAAATGGTGACAATCTGAAATGTGCGAAGGTTGGTCATATGGCCGAGCCGTTCCTCGATCGCCAAAGGCATGGCGATACCAGGAGACTTGCTCGCAGCAACCAACCCGAGGAACAAAATTGGCAAAACAATCCCGAATATCGCTCGAACCAGCGTAAAGTTACGCAGAGCGCTTGGGCCAGGGAAACCCGCTTGCGCCAGACGAAGGCGCAATTCGCCGCGTTTGGCTTCATCGGCGGGCACAAAGGACTTCATCCAGCCTTTAGGATCGGCATCCGGCGCGCGCAGGAGGCCAAGTTGTTGCCGCCGCTGCTGTGCGCTCATGCTGGACGCCGCGATACGCGCTGCGGCTGGATTACGATCTGCAAAAGCTGCGTTTAATCCATAAAAGGCGATCAAAACTCCCAGCCCCACCCCTGTGATCATCATGATCTCTGGGGAAATGCCATAGGATTGTGCCGTATTCATAAATTGGTCGAACATTGCAGGTTCTCCTATATGTGGAAGTTGACGAGTTTTCGCAGCGTCAGAAAATTCAAGACACTTAGAACAACCACCGCCATTGCCATTGGGACATAAAGCGGATCATCCGCAACGCCGCCGTAGTAGCTCGGCGTCATGATTGAGGTGTAGGTATAGATCACCACAGGGATTGCAGAGAGGATATACATCGTCATCCGCCCTTCCGACGAAATGGCGTGGATTTTGCGCCGCATCATGATCCTGTCCCGAACGACACGCGACAAAACGTTGACGATCCGAGCGAGATCACCACCTGTACCATGCTGAATGCCGATGCTGGCCGAGAGGTAATGGACATCCTCAAGGTCGACACGATCTGCAAACTGTTGGAACGCATCCGTCAGATCTTCGCCATAGCTCACCTGATCGTAAATAATGCCAAATTCCGTGCCGATCGGGTCTGCCATTTCTTCGGCGACGGCGCCGATTGATGTATTGAGCGGATGCCCGACCCGTAGGCCACGCGCCAGAAGATCGAGAGCGTCGGGAAGTTGTCCAACGAGTTGGTCCATGCGCTTTTTGCGTTTGGAGCGCACCACAGAAACCGGCACACCAACCCCAAGAGCAAGGGCGAACAGAATTGCTTTCGGCAACGAAAGATAAATCAAGCCCAGAAGAAATGCGAAGGCAGTTGCAAAAATCATGAGCAGAACGAACGCTCCCGGCCGAAGCGTCAATCCTGCCTGGCTCAGAAGTTGTGGCAGATTTCCAATGAACGGCAAGCGCGTGAGAATTCCGCCCCCTGTATCAGGCTTCAGAATAGCAAGGACCTCTTCTGTCGAACGACCTTTGCCGATCATGCGTAGCCGCCTGTTTTTAGCTTCGAGACGGTTCTCACTACGGCTCAGGAGCTGCGTGACACCTGTGAAGAGCAAGAACACTCCAAGCGCGACAAGCGCATAGATCACGAAATTCAGATCGGTAAACTGTGAAAAATCAGCCATGTCTTACCCCTAGTTTCGCGCAAAGGAAAATTCACCGAGGTCGATCCCAGATGCGATCAACTGATCGGCGCAACGTGGGCGAATGCCTGTCGGGACAAACTCACCCAACAACGAACCATCTTCGGCTTTACCGTTACGGTGATAAACAAAGATGTCCTGCATGGAGATCACCTCGCCTTCCAGCCCCGTGACTTCGGATATGCTGACCACGCGGCGGCGACCATCAGACATCCGCGAAAGCTGCACTACAAAATGAAGCCCCGATGCGATCTGAGATCGGATCGCCTTGAGCGGCAAGTCAATACCGATCATGCTGACCATTTGCTCAATTCGGCCAAGCGCATCTCTCGCAGAGTTTGCGTGCACCGTTGTCATGGAGCCGTCATGGCCCGTGTTCATCGCCTGAAGCATGTCGAAGGTTTCGGCGCCACGGACCTCGCCAACGATAATCCGGTCTGGGCGCATACGAAGTGCGTTGCGAACAAGATCGCGCTGTAGCACAGCCCCTCCGCCCGAAGGTCCCGCAGGGCGCGTTTCGAGACGGACAACATGGTCTTGCTGAAGTTGAAGTTCGGCGGCGTCTTCGATTGTTACGATCCGTTCGCGCGGATCGATTTGGGCAGACATCGCATTGAGCATGGTTGTTTTACCCGACCCGGTTCCGCCCGAAATCAGAATGTTCATGCGCCCTGCAACAAGTGCGTGCAAAAGTTTCGCAGCAGAGTCAGACAGGCTCTCTGTTTCAATGAGGCGCTGCATCGTCAAAGGCACACGGCTGAATTTACGGATCGAGATCGAAGGGCCGTCAATCGCACAGGGCCGAATAATCGCGTTTACGCGGCTTCCGTCCTCTAGGCGGGCATCGACCCAAGGATTTGACTCATCAACCCGCCGTCCGATGCGCGACACGATCTTGTCGATAATCCGCAACAAGTGCTTCTCGTCGCGAAAGCGCGTTTTGGTGGCTTCAAGAACCCCATTGCGTTCGACGAATACTGTTTTGTGACCATTCACCAGAATATCATTCACGGTGGGGTCTTTCAGCAGCGGCTCAAGTGGACCAAGGCCAAGCACCTCGTCCATGAGTTCTGCTACGATGCGCTTGAACTCATCCGAGCGTACGGGCGTATTGTCTTTTTCCAGCGTCTCATTGACCAGAACTGAAACTTCATGGCGCAGGTCTTCGGGCTCGATCTTGTCAATAATCGACAGGTTCAGCCGATCAAGCAGCGCATCATGAAGGCGGCGTTTCAACTCGAGCGATTTGAGCAATTCAGCATCGTCTGCCTGCGTGTCAAACGCCTCGGGCTCGGAAACCAGATCGCTTGCCTTCAAAGGAATGACATTGTCATCCTCGGTCGACCCACGTTTTGCAAAACTCTTAAACATGCGGTGTTTCCTTTTTCACAACTGGGGTCGAGGAGGAGAGCGCTTCGAGGGTCGTTTGCCCAAGCTTATGTATACTGCGCGCCAACGGGGATCGCCCTGCAGCTCTTGCGAGAGGTTGCCCGCGGTCAGTGGCCTCACGCGCCGCAACAGGATCATAGGGCAACCAGCCCTGAAGTGGCCGCTCTAGAATTTTGGAGGCTGCAGTGTGGTGTTTGCGCAAAACAACAGGCTTTTTCTCATGAGAAACAATAATATCGATTTGGAGATCACGGTGATCCTCGGTGAAAAAGTTGATCAACCGATAGGCGCTGTTGATCGCGGGAACAGAACTGTCTGTAACCAGCATCAAGCGATCCGTCATCTCGAGAACACCGCTGACCCAATCCACGAGGGCATGGGGCAGATCAACAACCACATAATCGAACTCGGCCTGCAGCAGCTCCAGAACTGCGCGAACTTGCTCTACGGTCAAGCCATCAAGCGGCATGAAACGCGCCGGTGCCGTCAAAACCGAAAGGCCCGAAGTAAGCGTTGTTAAAGCTTGCTGAAGAAAAAGTGCGTCAGGCTCCGTGTTTTCTGCACCCATCTGATGCAGCGCGTCGCTAGCTTCAATATCAAGGAAACTCGCCACACTGCCGAATTGGATGTCCAGATCAACCAGAGCCACACGTTTGGTTGTTTTCTTCTTGAATACGCCCGTTTCCTGCATGAGCTCATTTGCAAGGTTTACGGCTACTGTCGTTGCGCCAATGCCGCCACGGGTCTGCGCCACGGTAATAATTTTTCCCAATGGGCGATGGTAAGGCGCACCTGAACGGTCGCGTTCCTTGACGGTTAAAGCTTCAACCACCTCACGAAGATCATCCGCGGAAATTGAATCAGGTAGCACTTTGGTTGCACCTGCACCTTCCAGTTGGCGGACATCATTCAGCGTAATGAGATCGTCGGAAATCGCCAAAAGAACTGCACCGTCTTCAAGCCTTTCCCGCAGGGCCTTTACAGCAACGATCGAACGCCGAACATCAGCGCCAACTTCGATCACTACAAAATCGCGGTTGTCTTCGAGTGTGAGCGCGAGGCCATTCACGCCTCCAAGATCACGAAACTTCTCTGACAGCGGCGTATGCGGCAGCGTAGACAGCGTTTCAAACACCGATGACGCTTTTCCTTCTGATGGAGGAACGAGAGTGAGCGGTTTTTCTTTTGCTTTCATTTTCATTTCCTCTTTCGAATTACCCTGTGTTGCCATGAGACAAATCCTCGGCTGGCATTGAAACGCTCATGGTTGGAAAGCTTACGGTTGCCCCAAGCCCTGCTGGAGCGGTTGCCCCCGTCAGCCCGACAAGAGCGCCAAGCGGTGAGACAAACTGAAAATTCAGGTTTTGCAGTTCCACGGTGACAACCGGTACATACGGCCCACCGAGGAAGCCCAAATTTTCGTCATAAGAATACACGAACCGAAGGTTGGAGATTGTCGCATCATTCGGCAGAGCCCCTTGAAGCAAACCCCAGATTTCATTGGCCGTTGCGTTCCCTGCGGATCCGGCACACGCAATAACTCCTGGATTAGCGCAGGTATTTGCGCCCGCTGAACAATTGGTGCCAAATTGCGGTGGCACCTGATTTTGCTGAAGCGGGCCGCGCGCGTTCACTTGTGGCACACTCGGACACGCCGCAGGACGAACAGTCGCTACGCGCGCGGCGACATGCATTGCCTTTTCTGCGGTAACGTAATGAAACGCCATTCGGCCGAAATCGATCATGCCGAAGAACAGCAATAGGAACAGCGGGATCACGATCGCCAGCTCCACCATCGTGACGCCCCGATCATCCCGCCAGATCGCGAACCAATCTGTGGGTTTATGTTGGCCCAAGCGCTTCATGTTCCAAACACCCGACTTTGATCCGAAATCGTTGTATTGATGGTCACAAGATTGGTTCCACCCGCGAAGGAAAAGACGCTGGCAAAGGGAAAGGTCACGGTTAAGTTGGCGGTAACCTCTGTTACTGGTGCTGGCGAGTTGCGATAAGTTCCGGACACGCAAGACAGACTTGGCGTGACGGAGGTGACGGTTATTCCGCTTGGGAAAAGATTTGATCCGTCTTTGCTTTGGCGAATAATCGCCTCCAGATCAGAGGTATAGGTCCCCACATTCCCGCCTGACAAACAGATATCACGCGGAGTCACCCGTGCCAGATACCGTGCGGCATCACGAACACCCGAGGCCACGGCCTGATAGGACCACATGAGCCGGCCGCCCTCTATGATCACAGCAAAAAACAGGAGCATCATCGGCAGCATGATCGCAAACTCGACAAGCGCTGCGCCACGTTCTTCGCGCCAGAACCGACGCAGGATATGCGATACAAAGCGGTTCATCGGTAAAGCTGAACGACGTCACGGAAAATGCCGCCGCTCCCTCCTGTTCCCGCACCACCAGGCCCGACACTTCCGATGACTTCGACCCAAAGGTCCAAAGTAGGCGGCGATAGGCCATCGTCGCCGACAGGCTCAGTGAGGAACACTTCGTAAAAATCTTCAACCGGAACGCCAGTTTCGGCGCCGTTGATTGGATTGGCAGTGCAATCTATCCCCGCAGCGATTACCACGCGGCGTTTGGGATCGTTGGATTGGTGGTTGGAACACTGCGGACGGCCAGTCTCTGAAAGACCGCTCAGAATATCCGCCGTCGACGCTGGGTTCGGGCCGATTTCTGCGAGATAATACTCATAGCGGGTCGTCGCGGAAGGATGCGGATCAACACCGCCGTAGTTGGTATTTACATAATCGACCCGACCAGCAGCCCAGTCTCCATCGCCAAACCGTCCGCATGTGCCATTGACCAAACAGGTGTCGCGCGGCAATCCAAGCGTGTCAGGAGAGATTTCTTCGCTATTCCCAATACATTGCCCACTTTTGGGGACTATTCCTTTGATTACATTGGGTGCAGGCGCATAGTCGGGGTCGTTCTTCTTCCCGTTCATGACGGCTTTGTAGATATCAAAACGCACGTTAAAGACAGAGTCACGAAGGCCTACTTTTTGACCGGGTTCAGTATCAACGCCGCGCTGTGAAAAACACTGGGTGATACTACCGATTGCGCCCAAAAGACAGGCATCGAGCTGCGCGCCATTCTTGCCTTCACAAGGCCCCTCGGTATCGACCAGAAACCGAGACGGGTCGAGAAAACCGAAATCTCCCGGCCCCCATGCCGCGCCATTTCCGCCAGAGCGCAGCAGGATCATCATGCCTTCGCTTACCGGTGTCGGAGGCAGACAAAACATCAGCGGTGTCACATCACATGCGTATTGGGTAAAGCCCGCAACGGCGCTTGCGCGCGCCGTGGTGTCAGGTGCGGTATTGCCCGTTAAGCCAAAAAACGCGGCGCCAAATGTCATCTCGACATTCGATGGCTGTACAACAACGCGTGCATATCGCGCGTCACCAGGATCGGTTGTTGTGGCTGTTATCGCGGTTGTGTCACTTGCCGGCAGGTCACTTAGGAAGGTGAGTGTATAATCATCCGATCCTGATAGTAGCGCCCCGCCTGCCCCAAAGGTTTTGCTGTCGGAAATCAAGTTCGCCGCAGCTAAGGTTGCGCGATCAATTGCGTCGGCTTTGCCATCAAGCTCTCCAGCAGCAGCAAGCGCAACGCTATCAGCATAGGATTGCAACTCTGTTTGGGTAATTGAGACGCGCCCCAAATCAAACGATAGAGCTACGATGCCAAAGAAGATCACAAAGCTCACCCCCCAGAGCACCAGAGCGGCACCGCTCTCGTCTCTGACGAAGGTTTGATATGTTTTCCACTTGTGCAACATGGCTCGATCCCGACCTCAATCTCAGTTCACTTCGTGAAGAGTCAGGACATTTGCGCGACGAACGGCAATTGTTCGCGAAGGCGCATCTTCCGGCAGTGGTGATACATCCTGCAAAAGGTCGCTCAAACGGATTGAGTCAAGCGGCTTGTCCTCAGTGTAATCGAGCGTCCGAAGGGTCAGGCTCAGTGTTCCGGCTTGCTGCGCTAAGGCGAGGCGCTGCCCCTGATCCGGCGTAACTTCAACCGTTACAGTACGGGCAACCTCGGGTGCATCCGTCTGCTCGTCGGCATCCTGATCCACACCAATAACGCGAATATTTTGGAGGATCGTTACGGCGCGCAGAGTTTCATCACGCCCCTGCGTCAGCAAGACATCCACGAAATCACCAGGTGTTACAAAGCCACCAACGGCAGTTTCAGCGGATACTTTGATTGCCATAGCGCGCTGGTTTGTCCCGATAGACTGGACGATCGTAACCTTCTCGCCATAGTCGGAAACCTTGTTCACTTGAATGAGCTCATCCTTGGAAATCGCACGACGCGCACGGCGTGAGGGCTGCCCTTCTTCGGGAAGCAGCAGATCATAGCTTGTGAAAACGCCAAGAGGCACGGCGTCCCGCGGCCAGTCAATTGTTCTGAGCATTCGGGCTTCGATGGCTTGCCCAAAAGCAATGTCGTTTGCAGCAACAATGACAGAGACCATAGCGGACTCATCATTTTGTACAGCAACGGCACTTCGCTTTTCGATCATATCTCGGGCGACGAAGGCCGATCCACCCGCGACTCCAAGTCCAATGAGGGCTGTTAATAAAGAACTAAGACGCATGGTATTTCCTTTCTGGGAGCGAAATCCAAAATAGATTTCTTTCAAGCAGTTACGCGGCCATATCAAGGAGATGAAATGAACTGCGGCTGCTTTTCACTAGTCGGTATTCTTGGGGAAGTGATGGTTAGACTAGCAGAGGGACCATCAGGGCTCTTATCGGTCTAGAGGGATGGATGGTGTTGCCCACTCTGTTTGGCGGAACAACACCATCACCAAGACCAATGGTAGAGGCCTTAGTTTGGCATCTGTGTGCCAGCGGCGCCCATGGCTGTTCCGATTTCGCCGCCAAGCGTGGTAAGAGCACCAACGCCAAGTGTGACGGCAAGTGCGATCGCAATGCCGTATTCAACGAGCGTAACGCCCTCATCATCATGACGAAGGCGGATGAAGGTCTTAAGAATCATATCTCGTATTTCGAGACTCCTTACTGGTTATGAACGGCCAATCAGGCCAATAAAACAGCAGAACGAACCAACATGGCCCGTCACTGGCAGAAGTCTAGTTTACGAGCGTCTGTCCCCTTGCCGCATCATCGCAAACGGTCAGAATTACATGCATAGGTTGTATGATTGACATGTTTTTGATGAGTGGGCGCAGGAACTCAAGAAGCAAAATCGAACGCCAAAACAATGCATTCCCTGTGAAATAGTCTTCACATATCCACGCAATAACTTTTGAAAACAGCATTACGAGAAACGGCGCCATTAACGCTGAAGTACTAAAACAATCAGGGAAGTTAATGCCTGACACTGACCTTACTGCCGAGTGCGAAAGTCTCGAAACAGAATTTCAGCGTACCGTTCTGTGGCGATGCACGGAATTTCTACACCTGAAACTTGACAGTTCGCAGGTTCGTCTGGAACAATTGTGGTTGACCATTGTTCGGGCCGCCGATGTCGGCACATGACCCAAAAATTGTCATTCATATTTAGACTTTTTCAATTTTGGGAATCGAGAATTCAACATGAATAGCGCTTTGAGAAACTCCGTTTTTGGCACCGTATTGTTCGTCACACTTGCGACAGCGGCCAACGGGCAAACCTTCGACCTTGTCATCAACAATGGCCGAGTCATCGATCCCGAGACGGGATTTGATGCCATAGCTCACGTTGGAATCGTGGATGGCGAGATCGTGGAGATTGCACAATCGCAACTCGAAGGAGAACAGGTTATCGATGCATCTGGGCTGATCGTAGCCCCCGGTTTCATCGATCTGCATTCCCATTCTGTTGTGGACCTTCCGGCCAACCGTTTGCAGGCGTTTGACGGCGTAACGACGGCATTGGAATTGGAATCCGGCGTGCTTCCGATTGCGGATTGGTATGCCAGCGTCGAAGCAGAAGGCAGAGCGACGAACTTCGGCGCCACTGCGTCGTGGTCCTTCGCGAGGATTGCAACGATGGTTCCCGAAATGCCACCAGTGGAACCTACCGCTGCTTGGTATCAGGGCGCATTCAATTATCCGCGTTGGACAACGAACGTGACGACCGAAGAAGAACTCGACAAGATCATCGATCTTATCCAGCAAGGTCTGGACGATGGTGCGCTTGGGATTGGTGTTAATTCTGGCTACGTCCCGGGTGTAGGTGGCAAGGAATTGCTCCGCATTTGGGAATTGGCCGCAGAGAACGGCGTTCCGGTCAGCACGCATATGCGCAATTGGTCTGAGGCGGATCCTCTCAGTTCGCTTGAGGGGTTGGCGATGGTTCTTGGGCTGTCCGCGACGTCGGGAGCACGAACCAATATTTGCCACCTTCATTCCACCAACCTGCACGACACATTGAAGGCCGCCGACATGGTCGACAAGGCGCGCAGCATCGGCATTGACGTACACACAGAGGTCTATCCCTACGGTATTGCCTCGATGCCCATTGCCTCGGCTGTTCTGTTGCAAGCTGGCGAAGCTTTCCGCGCACGCATGGGAATTGATTTCGACTCTGTCCGCCTGATCGCAAAGGGGCGCTGGATCGAGGACGAAGCGGACATGCGGGCCGAGCAAGACGCGGATCCGGGTCAATTCATCATCATGCGTTACCTAGACGAGGAAGATGCGACCGACGCAGATATTCTTCGCAAAGTCACCGCACTTCCTTGGATCGCCATTGCCTCGGACTCCATTCCCTACACGCAGCCAGACGGCACACCGATAACCGGAGAGGAATGGCCCATGCCCGACAACGCATTTTCTAATCCGCGCAGCGCCGGAACCTACGGCAAGTTCCTTCGTGAATGGGTTCGGGAAGACGAGCTACTGGACTGGCCCGAAGCGATTGCCAAAGTGTCCTTGATCCCAGCACAACTGTTTGATGGCCAGGTACCTGCTATGGAACGCAAAGGACGTCTTCAAGAAGGTATGGACGCCGATATCACAGTCTTTGATCCGGAAACGATAGGCGACCGCGCAACTATCGATCGCCCTTTCGAAACGACTGAAGGCATAGAATATTTGATCGTAAACGGCACCGCGGTCATCAGCGGCGGAGAGATGGACACCGACGTTCTTCCCGGCAAACCAATCCGGAAATAGGCTGTTGAGGGCCAAGGTAATCTGACATTTCGGCGAACGCGATCTTGCTGATCATATCGCCTACGTTACAACGCGATGGAATTTGACTTCGGGCTTTCTCAGCCCAAAGAACGTCGGATTTGCGCGGCGCCTGAATTCGATACGCGAATGTAAAATCGCATTTCTCGGGGAGGCAGCAGTGTCGCAACGCCTGCCCGCATTTACTATGCGTTTTAGTTTGAGGCGCTAGTTGAGAATTCAAAGACTGTTCCATTTTCTGGCCGGCCATCGCGCTAACAATCGATAAGAAATCTGAAGCTCTCTTACTGGCCCGAAACTGCAATTCCGGTCACGCTCCGATAGGCTGCTGAGAATTGATTCAATGTCCAAGCAATTTTGGTCATATCGCCAGCCTCATGCTCCGATGAGATGCCTGCACCAATACTCTCAGCGATCTACACCCTCGCCGAATAAACATTAGAAACAGGCTTACTACGCTCAAAATTCACATTGGCGTTTTGAAGCAAACGAACACATTTAACAAACAAGGTGAAGATGGCGCACCCGAGAGGATTCGAACCTCTGGCCTCTGCCTTCGGAGGGCAGTGCTAGGGGCTATATTCACCGTTTAAACCCCGTTTGTTCTTGTTTTCGACCTGTTTCGAGTCCGTTTAGACGCCT
>NZ_JAPDUG010000002.1 GCF_026015885.1 Halocynthiibacter sp. SDUM655004
CGAAAATTGATCGCCCTAATTATTCGCGTAAACCATTGTAATTATTGGCGCACCCGACAGGATTCGAACCTGTGACCTCTGCCTTCGGAGGGCAGCGCTCTATCCAGCTGAGCTACGGGTGCGTTATGCGGTTCATAGGCAATTCAGCGCGGCCCTGCAATCGGAAATTGCGCATTGGCTGCGATGGTGCGTCGGGTTTAGCCAAAGCGCTCGTTACGCGAAAAGTTCGTGGCAGAGTTCCAAAGCATCGACCAACGTGTCGACCTCGTCTCGGGTGTTATAAAGCCCGAAACTCGCCCGTGCGGTTGCTGTTACGCCCAGATGCGCCATCAATGGTTGGGCGCAGTGGTGTCCGGCGCGCACGGCAACGCCCTTTTTGTCGAGCACTGTAGAGACATCATGCGCATGAGCTCCGCCGCTCAAGGTGAGCGAAAAAATCGCGCCTTTTGTTGCGGAATTCCCTTGTATATTCAGCCAGTTGAGCCCCGAAAACCGCTCGTTCGCATAGTCTCGTAGACCCGCCTCATGGGCGGCGATCTTGTCCATTCCGAGGTCCATCAGATATTCAAGCGCAGCACCGAAACCCGTTGTCGGGACAATCGCTGGCGTACCTGCTTCAAACTTCATTGGTGGGTCGTTGTATGTCACGACGTCGCGCGAAACTTCGCGGATCATGTCTCCACCCCCAAGGAACGGGCGCATCTCGGCCATACGCTCCGGCCGGATATAGATCGCACCAGAACCGCTCGGACCATATAGCTTGTGGCCAGTGATCGCATAGAAATCGCAGCCGATATCCTGCACATCCACTGGCGCATGCACACAGCCCTGTGATCCATCAACCAAAACAGGAACACCCTTTTTGTGAGCGCCCTTGGTGATGGCTTTCACATCAACCAATGTCCCGAGCACGTTCGACATTTGTGTCACTGCAATCAGTTTGGTGCGGGGTGTGATGGCATCCAGAACCGCTTGGGGATCAAGGTCTCCTTTGTCGTCGACATCGACCCAAACCAGCTTCACACCCAAACGCTCGCGCAAGAAATGCCACGGCACGATATTGGCATGGTGCTCCATGATCGAGAGGATGATCTCGTCACCTGCTTCCATTCGCGGCATCGCCCAACTGTAAGCAACCATATTGATACCCTCGGTGGTACCAGAATTCATCACGATATGATCTTCGGAGGCGGCATTCAGGAACCGCGCAATCGTGCCGCGCACGGCCTCATATTTCTCTGTCGCGAGGTTAGAAAGATAATGTAAACCTCTGTGAACGTTGGAATATTCCATTGAATAGGCTTGGGTAATCGTATCGATCACAACCTGCGGCTTTTGCGCGGAGGCGCCGTTATCTAAATAGACCAACGGCTTGCCGTTCACTTCCCGCGAAAGGATCGGAAAGTCGGCGCGGATTTTTTCGATGTCGTACATTAGCCCACCATTAGCCCGTTAGGCCGCTTAAACTGGTTGCCCAAAAAGGGTAAACAAAAACAATAGAATAAAGGCCAAACCAAAGATCATACCGATGATCAGACCCGTCGCTTTCCACACGCTTTCAAAACCGTGAACCTCAGCAACATAGGCAGCCATGAGGTAGATCAGGTAAAAGACGCCAACTGTTAGCAACACTGCGCCAAGCGCAGGCGAGACCAATGAGGCCAGCGCGAATACGACTTGAAACAGGATGGTCACGCCCTGATGAACGCTCATCGCGAGAAGGACGTCCTGAAAGTCTCCAGTTCCGCCGATCATCCGCCCGCCCCAGTAGAGCACAACGGATGTAACCGCGAGATTTCCGCCAGCCACAAGGATGTAACCAATCGGCGCGATCATGCCCTCTGCCCCTTCGGGCGCAGGAGCCAAAGCCCCAATTCCATAGGCAACAATCGAAGCCAGCACGATCATCAGCGCGGCAAGTTGAAAGAGAGTCGCGCCACGAATACCAAGATCAAGTACCGCCCGCATGCCAAGTCGGGGCGTACGGAGAAGTAGCTTTGTCAGGTCAGCGATTGTGCCTTCTGTCCCGGATTGGCTCACGATTGGGACTCCTTGAGATAAGTACCCGCCGCGCGCAGACAGGCAAATAAAACGATAAGATAAACAGCAAGCAAAATAACATTTACAGCGGTGAGCGCAGGCCCTACCCCAATCAACCCTGCCACAAGCCCCTGTAGAATCCAAAGAGGTGTGGTGACAAGCAATGCCCAAAACAACGCCATACGTGTTGTAAACGCGTGGGCTTGCATCCGCAGAACTTTCTGCACGAGGACGAGCAGAAAACTCAGCCCATAGGCCACCAACGGTACAAAGAATAGCCAACCGAGGATCGCCGCCCCTGCCCGCGCATCAAGTGGGATACTCGGATCAAGATGCGCCTCCCGCGCCAGACGCGGAAGTTGCGACACAAAGATAATGAAACACGAGATCATCAAATAAGACAGAACCCGCGCCTCGCTCACACCTTCGCGCAGTTGGCGCGCAAAGGCCCGACCGGGGGCGCGGTAACTATCCGTCATGTCACGTGTGACCGACATGGCCTATCCCTTGAGGTTACGAAGCCAGAACTCTAGCTGGTCTTGAACGGCCGCACGCAAATCATCATCGGCGATCTCGTCCAACGCTTCAGCAAGGAAAGCCAGCACAAGCAGCTCCTGCGCCTCACGGCGTTCGATCCCGCGCGACCGCAGGTAGAACAGAGCTGTCTCGTCGATCGCGCCTGTTGTGGAACCGTGGGAACAGGCCACATCATCGGCATAGATCTCAAGCTCAGGCTTGGCATAGAACTGCGAGTCTTCATCCAGCAGGAGCGATTGCGAAATCTGGTAACCGTCGGTTTTCTGAGCATCTGGCTTCACCAGAATTTTGCCCTGAAACACGCCAGTTGCCCCGTTACGAAGCACCTTTTTAAACACCTGACGGCTTTCGCAATGCACGGCGTCATGAGTGATAAAGACCGTGTCGTCGTGATGGAAGTCTTTGCCATCACCAATCGCCGCGCCACCGACATGTGCCGAGATATTGTCGCCCAAAATCTCGATCACGCACTCGTTCCGCGTGAGGGTGCCATTGGCCGTCAGCATAAAGCTTTTGAACTCGGCATCATCTTGCATACGCGCAAATGTGTGGCTCAAAAGGCCGCGCTCGTGGTCGCGCCCTTGGGTGCGGATGTGATCAAACGCACCTTCTTTGGCGACGTCTACTTCAAGCGCGGTGTTGCTACGCGTACCTGGTGTACCAGTTTCCAGCAACGTCAGGCTCGCGCCCTCATCTACCTTTACAACATGGTGCAAGATCACGTCAGCCTCGCCCGCGATATAGCGGATCAGAACCGGACGCTCGACTTTACCTTTCGCGTGGATCAGCACACCTTCGGTTGCGAGCGCCGTGTTAAGCGCAGCAAGAGGACGCGCAACGGGCGTTTGCCCTGCAGTCTCAAGCGTGCCGTAAATCTCGCCAGCCCAATGAATGTCCGCCGCTGCAGAAAGCAGGTCAATCGTCAGGTTCTCGCCCTCAAGTGCGTCCGAAGCCTCGGCGTCAAACATGCCATCACGGAAAACCAGAGTCAGCGGGTTCGCCGCGTCAAACGGGCTCTCGTCAAGGTTCAGTGCCCCTGCCGCCGCTGGTTCCGCGACAGTCAGTGCGTCAGGGCGGGTGAATTTCCAATACTCATCGCGCCGCGTAGGTAGGCCCATGTCAGCAACACGCGCCGCCGCCGAGCGACGGGCGGCTTGGGTTGCGCCTTTGGCCACGGCTTCCAATCCGGCAAGCCGATCCGCAAGCAGCGCGTCAGTTTCGAGCGCCAATGCCATTAGTCTGCCTCCGCCAGAAGATCACCATAACCGTTGTTTTCAACTTCAAGCGCGAGCTCTGGGCCGCCGGATTTAATGATTTTACCGTTATACATAATGTGAACGACATCCGGCTTAATATGGTCCAGAAGGCGCTGATAGTGCGTGATAACAAGGAAGCTGCGTTTTCCGTCCCGCAGGGCATTCACACCTTCAGACACGAGTTTCATCGCATCAACGTCAAGGCCGGAGTCGGTCTCGTCAAGAACACACATCTTCGGCGCAAGCATCGCCATCTGAAGGATTTCGTTGCGCTTTTTCTCGCCACCAGAGAAGCCGACGTTGACGGGGCGCTTAAGCATTTCCGGATCGATCTTGAGGTCTTTGGCAATCGCGCGCACTTCCTTAAGGAATTCACCTGCAGAAAGCTCTTCTTGGCCGCGCGCCTTACGCTGTGAGTTCACCGCTGTGCGCAGGAAGGTCATATTGCCCACACCGGGGATTTCGACCGGATATTGGAACGCAAGGAACATGCCGAGGGCAGCGCGCTCTTCTGGGTCAAGATCAAGGAGGTCTTCGCCATCAAGCGTTGCTGACCCTGCTGTCACCTCATAGCCGTCACGGCCAGAGAGAACATAGGACGTGGTCGACTTACCAGAGCCGTTCGGCCCCATAATCGCATGCACTTCGCCCTCTCCGACGGTCAGGTTTACACCACGAAGGATTTCTTTATCCTCGTCTTCAAGTTTCACGTGCAGGTTTTTGATTTCTAACATTTATCTCTCGTCTTTTCTTCAGCCAACGTATCGTGCAGAGGGTCACTCTGAGGTGGTTGGGGTGCTTAGGATACGGACACATGCAAAGGTAAGCAGCATCCAGAAAACAAATAGGATGAAGCCGATAACGACTTCCGCAGGGCCAATTTGCTCAGAGGCAATTCGACCCGTGATGTATAGATAGTGAACGAACTCGTCGTGGAGCATCGCCAGAACAAAAACCAGAATTTGGCCAAGCAGAACAAATGTCAGAGATTGGTTCTCTGAGTTCATGCGCCCATAGCGACCGAGCATAATCCGGTTGCCGTCTGAGGCTTTTTGCTCCGGCTTATCGGTCATCCAACGGATCCTTCGAGCGAAATGGCCACAAGGGCTTGTGCTTCCATGGCAAATTCCATCGGCAATGCTTGCAGCACATCCTTACAGAACCCATTCACAACAAGCGCCACGGCGTCTTCTTCGCCAATACCGCGCTGGCGGCAATAGAAGAGTTGATCGTCGTCCACCTTGCTGGTCGTTGCTTCATGCTCCACACGGCTCGAGTTGTTCTTGACCTCGATATAGGGAACAGTGTGCGCGCCGCATTTATCTCCGATCAGCAAGCTATCGCACTGCGTAAAGTTACGGCTGTTCTGCGCTTTCGGGTGCATGGCAACCTGACCGCGATAGGTGTTTTGCGCCTTACCAGCGGAAATACCTTTGGATACGATCCGCGATTTGGTGTCACGGCCAAGGTGTATCATCTTGGTGCCGGTATCGGCCTGTTGGTAGTTGTTCGCAATGGCGATGGAGTAAAACTCGCCTTGGCTTTCAGCACCGCGCAAGATGCAGGATGGATACTTCCACGTGACCGCAGAGCCCGTTTCAACCTGTGTCCACATCACCTTGGAGCGGTCACCACGGCAGTCAGCACGTTTAGTCACGAAGTTATAGATACCGCCCTTGCCTTCTTCATCGCCCGGATACCAGTTTTGTACCGTGGAGTATTTAACCTCGGCATCTTCCTCGACGATGATTTCAACCACAGCGGCGTGAAGCTGCGCGGTATCGCGTTTTGGCGCCGTGCAACCTTCAAGATAGCTCACATAGGAGCCTTTGTCGGCAATGATCAATGTGCGCTCAAACTGGCCGGTGTTTTCGGCGTTGATACGGAAATAGGTCGACAGCTCCATCGGGCAACGCACACCAGGCGGCACATAAACAAACGAACCATCCGAGAACACAGCCGAGTTGAGCGTTGCATAAAAGTTGTCCGAAACCGGAACCACAGAGCCGAGGTATTTCTTAACCAGCTCCGGATGCTCGCGGATCGCTTCGGAAATCGAACAGAAGATAACGCCCGCTTTCTTCAGGTCCTCTTGGAATGTGGTACCAAGAGACACAGAGTCAAACACCGCATCAACCGCAACTTTGCGCTCTTCTTCAGGGACTTCAACACCAGCGAGAAGCGCCTGCTCTGCAAGTGGAATACCGAGTTTCTCGTAGGTTTCGAGCAGTTTTGGATCTACCTCATCAAGCGATTTCGGCTTTGTCTCCATGCTCTTTGGACGGGCATAGTAATAGATGTCCTGAAAATCGATATCAGGGTAATCAACCATCGCCCATGTGGGCTCTTTGAGCTTTTCCCAACGCTCGAACGCGGCCAGACGCCATTCGGTCATCCATTCCGGCTCTTCGTTTTTCTCGGAAATCAAACGGACGATATCAGGGTTCACACCTTTGGGTGCGAAATCCATCTCGATTTCGGTATTCCAGCCGTGTTTGTAGTTTCCGGCGAGCGATTTCACCGCATCTACGGTTTCCTCTTCAACACCATCTTTGACTTTAACCTGATCCAACACCGGACCCCCTTTGTATTCCTACGCCTCACGGACATGCCGCGAAGCAACTCAATTCTTTTACCGCCGCGCCGCGTGGCGCTTGTATGCTTTGCTCCAAGCCTCGGCAAACCGATAAACTTGATCTTCAGTTGTCTCCGGCCCGAGCGACACACGCAGTGCCGAGGCCGCTTCATCCGTGCTATAGCCCATTGCCGTCAAAACACGGCTTGCGCGCACCTTGCCAGAGGAACAGGCCGATCCCGCCGAAACAGCAAATCCGGCGAGGTCCATCTGCATCACCTGTGTCTCACCCTTCCATCCCGGAGTGATAAAACATGAGGTGTTCGGAAGGCGCGCTCCGCTATTTCCGACAAAAATAGTCTCTTTCACAGATTCTGCCAGCGCTTTTTCTAGAATCTTTCTAAGTTTCTCGATTTCGTCCCATCTGCCTTCGGCCAAATCCCGCGCAGAGGCCTCTGCTGCTGCGCCAAAACCGGCAATCCCGATGAGATTTTCCGTACCGGAGCGCCGCCCCATTTCCTGACCACCGCCAAGCGAAGGCGCAATTTCAACGCCTTTTCCAAGGATCAGCGCCGCCGATCCCTTTGGGCCACCGAACTTGTGACCAGAGCAAATCGCTGCCTGCACCCACGCTTCGGAAAAATTGAACGGAATTTTGCCGAGCGCTTGCGTCGCATCCACCATATCAACCGGACGGCGGCGAAACGCCGACTGAATCACTCCGGTTTCTGAATTGGCCACCTGAAGCGCTGCTAGTGGTTTGTCTTTGGGCCAAACGATCTGCCCGTCGTGATCAACCGGAACCTCTGCGCCTCCAAGCGCAGTAATCTGCGCACCAACCGCGTCATGCTCTACCGCAGCACCGGAAACATCGGACCGCCCCGCAAACCACATCTGCGCAGCTTCGGTTGCGCTTGAACAAAAGACGATATCCTGCGGATCACACCCCGCTAACGCCGCCACCTGCCCGCGCGCGCGTTCAATCAGCCCCTTGGCCGCACGCCCTTCGGCATGCACGCTCGACGGGTTTCCGACCACATCCATGGCCGCAATCATGGCCTGCCGCGCTTCATCGCGCAGCGGTGCGGTTGCATTCCAATCCAGATAGACGCGCTCAGCCATACCGAAACAGTTTTCCAATCATTCGAGATTTAGGTGGGTGCAAAGCCGCTCTGTATCAAGCGCCTTGTTCGCTGCTCTGCTCTTCGGGGCTATCGTCAACCACTTCAAACAAGTTCGGAACCGCAGGACATGGCGCAAGATCATTGCCGACCACGTCCGAAAGCCGTGTCTGATGCAGGAACACATAAACATGTGCGCTAAGACCTTCCCATAATCGGTTTGTCAGGCTCTGGGCGCGGCTGCCGCTGGCTCCGCCACTCGCTCCAGCACCTTTGTGCATAGCACTTACAGTCTCATCGACCGCACCAAGGATTTCAGCCACCCGAATGGCATCAGGCGAGCGCGCCAGCCGATACCCCCCGCCGGGGCCACGAACCGACACAACAAGTTCGGCCCGACGCAGACGCACGAAAAGCTGCTCCAGATAGGGCAGCGAAATATCTTGCCGCTTGGAAATCTCTCCGAGTGAGGTCAATTCACCTTCGGGCTGCAGGGCCAGATCGGCAAGAGCGACCATTGCATAACGGCCTTTTGTACTGAGCTTCATCCTCGTCTCCTGTTCCCAATCCGCAGGACCGCACCGCTTTCCCACATATTTGCAAGCGTGCGAATCCTATCCAGACCTTGCTCCTCCCGACTCCTGTCGGAAATACAACGCCCTAGAGCCTTAACATCCGTCAAATTCTTACCATTTTTGTGGTTTTCATTGACGTTCCGCGCCGGTTTGCTTACTTCGATAATGATCCGGCACCACTCGTGCTGCCAAATGTTAGAATTGTTCTAAAATGTCCAATCCTTTTCGTCAAGAATATCACGACCGAAAAGAACCCGTGACCAGAGCAAGAGCATAGAAAGAGACAGGGACCTCAATGCCCGAAGTGATTTTCCCCGGCCCCGAAGGCCGCCTCGAAGGACGTTATCACCCGCAAAAACCGAAAGACGCGCCGATTGCGATCATCCTGCATCCGCACCCGCAGTTCGGGGGCACGATGAACAACAAGGTGGTCTACAACCTGCACTATGCGTTCTACAACATGGGCTTCACCGTGTTGCGGTTCAATTTCCGTGGTGTTGGCCGAAGCCAAGGCGAGTACGATCAAGGCGTTGGTGAGCTTTCTGATGCAGCAAGCGCACTTGATTACCTGCAATCAATGAACCCCAACGCCAAGCATTGCTGGGTTGCGGGCTTCTCCTTTGGCGCTTGGATCGGAATGCAACTTCTGATGCGGCGTCCAGAGATCACGGGTTTCATCTCCGTATCGCCTCCTGCGAATATGTATGACTTCAGCTTCCTCGCACCCTGCCCCAGCTCTGGTCTGATGATCAACGGCACGGCGGACCGCGTGGCGAACCCCGCGGACACCCATACGCTTGTTGAAAAACTGCACGAGCAAAAGGGCATCACGATCACCCATACAGAGATCGAGGGTGCGGGCCACTTCTTTGAAGAGCCCTACATGGACACAATGATCGACAACGTCGATACATACGTGCGCCGTCGCCTCACAGAGAACACACGCTGATATGGCTCTCCTCGAAGACCTCGCCGACGAACTCGCCAAAGAAACGCTCGAAGCGGGCGAATTGATGGGTGACTCCGAGTATTACCGCGAAGTTGCAAAACTCCTCGGAACCAGCTCGACAACAATGGAAGAAGCCTTCCTAACGTCGATCCGGTTCCGTCTTGCGGCACGGCGCGGCCATGCGTTCGTGAAGCAATCATTGGCGACATATAAAAAAGCCAACACGCCCAAGTCCGGCGAAAATGGCTGAGGGTGGTTCTTTGACCAACGAAACTCTGGCGCGGCAGTTCGCCTTTCTTGAAGAAGCCGACAAGCTCAAGAACATCCTTCGTGCCACGCCCATTCACGACAACTCGCGCCGTGAAAACTCTGCCGAACACAGCTGGCATGTGGCGCTCTATGCGCTTGTGCTGTCCGAGCACGCGACAGACGAGATTGACGTCTCGCGTGTGATCAAGATGTTGCTCCTGCATGATCTGGTCGAGATTGATGCAGGCGATATGCCCATCCATGAAGCTCACGACGTCGAGGCCCAAGCAGTTAAGGAACGCGCCGCGGCTGACCGGATATTCGGCCTCTTGCCACCAGCGCAATGCGCCGAATTTCGCGCTCTCTGGGACGAATTTGAGGCCGCCGAAACACCAGATGCCGTATTCGCGAAGTCCATTGACCGCGTTCAACCCCTTGCGTTGAACATGGCTTCTGGAGGCGGAAGCTGGCGCGATTATGACGTCACGCTCGAGCAAATCGACACGCGCGTTGGCGCAAAGGTCACGCGCGGCGCACCTGCTGTCTGGACGTATATCCGAGACCGCGTGGCGCGCTTTTTTGCCGCGAACTAATCTGTTGTAATCTTTCCTGCTCCGGTTATCTTAGAATCATTCTAAATGATTGGAGTGCAGCATGGATATTGCCAAACACCGCCGCGAAGCACATGGCATAAGCGGGCTTCAGGAAAACCTTCGCCAGATTGTGTATGGCGGCAATGACGGTATCGTAACAACCTTTGCCGTGGTCGCTGGTTTTGCTGGCGCTGGTGCTGAAGGCGCTGCGCAAATGGGCGCCATTGCTGTGCTGCTCTTTGGCTTTGCCAACCTTTTTGCCGATGCCACTGCAATGGGACTCGGTGAATTCCTGTCATCCCGCGCAGAGCACGACGTATACCGTGCAACTCGCCGCGAGGAACTCAAACGGCAACACGACGAACCTTCTCTTGAGCGGCGCGAGATGATCACAATGCTACGCCAAAAAGGGCTGGAAGATCGCGACGCCGTCGCCCTTGCCGATCAACTCCAGAAGCATCCGGAATTGATGGCGGACCTTATGATGAACTACGAATTTGGCATGAGCGACCCCGATGGCGAGAACGCTGGCGTTAATGCGCTCTATACATTTGTGTCATTCCTCATCTTTGGCGTAATCCCGCTCCTGCCCTATGTGCTGTTTGATCCGTCTCCGACGACGTTTAACTTATCGATTGCGGCAACAACATTTGCGCTCGTCGCACTTGGTGTGCTGCGGTGGGTGGCCATTCGGGTCGCGCTCTTGCGTTGTATCGCCGAAACGCTGATGATTGGTGGTATCTGTGCGCTGGTTGCCTATCTCGTTGGCTGGTTGATCGGGGCATAAGCACCTATCCCTTTGCTGCATTTTCGGGATAGGATATTTTTGGTATACAATCGCATACCATCTTCACGACGTGCAAATTTTAGGCTATTGAGCCGCATAACCTGATTCACCAAAAGAGGCCCCTCATGACCAAGATCAAGGTGGAAAACCCCGTCGTAGAACTCGACGGCGATGAAATGACCCGCATTATCTGGCACTTCATCAAAGAGAAACTGATCCTGCCCTATCTGGATATTGACCTGAAATATTACGATCTGGGTATGGAGGTCCGTGACGAGACAAACGACCAGATCACCATTGATGCCGCCGAAGCGATCAAGAAATACGGCGTTGGCGTAAAATGCGCGACCATCACACCAGATGAGCAGCGGGTTGAAGAATTTGGCCTTAAAAAGATGTGGCGCAGCCCCAACGGCACGATCCGCAACATCCTTGGCGGTGTCGTCTTCCGGCAGCCGATCATCTGTAAAAACGTCCCCCGCCTTGTTCCAGGCTGGACAAGCCCGATCGTTATTGGCCGCCACGCTTTCGGCGATCAGTACAAAGCGACTGATTTCCTCTTCCCTGGCAAGGGCAAGCTGACGATGAAATTTGTCGGCGATGACGGCACTGTTATCGAAAAAGAAGTCTATGACGCTCCCGCTGCGGGTGTGGCAATGGGCATGTATAATCTTGATGAATCCATCAAGGACTTCGCTCGCGCCTCACTCAACTACGGCTTGAACCTTGGCTGGCCTGTGTATCTTTCGACGAAGAACACCATCCTCAAGGCCTATGACGGGCGATTTAAAGACCTGTTCCAGCAAGTGTTTGAGGAAGAGTTCGAAGAGCGCTTCAAGGCCGCTGGGATCTGGTATGAACACCGCCTGATCGACGATATGGTCGCTTGCGCTATGAAATGGAACGGGAAGTTCGTCTGGGCCTGTAAGAACTACGATGGCGACGTACAGTCTGATACGGTTGCCCAAGGCTTTGGCTCACTTGGCCTCATGACCAGCCAGTTGATGACGCCCGATGGCAAAATCGTCGAAGCAGAAGCGGCCCACGGCACAGTCACGCGCCACTACCGCCAGCATCAGAAAGGCGAAGCGACCTCGACCAACTCGATTGCGTCGATCTTTGCATGGACCGGCGGCCTCAAGCACCGCGCCAAACTCGACGACAACGCCCAACTTCAAAGCTTTGCAGAAACGCTGGAACGCGTAATCGTTGAAACCGTGGAAAGCGGCATCATGACCAAAGACCTCGCGCTTCTGGTTGGCCCAAATCAAAGCTGGCAGACAACTCAAGGTTTCCTCGAGAAAATCGACGAAAACCTACAAGCTGCGCTCTAACGCTGGTGCCAGACCCAAAAACACCCTGCGCGGGCTTGCAATTCGCCGCGCAGGGCCCATTTTTCCACTGAATTCGAAATCGTCTTAACCGGCAAACGCCGCGAAAAAGCGCTGCCCGAAAGGTAATGCGTTCTTTTGGGGTGGTCTTTTGTCGCAAGGCGCGTTAGGTCGCGCGCAACTCATTCTTATAGGCAGTCTCCAATGGAACTTCGCAATATCGCGATCATCGCACACGTTGACCACGGCAAAACCACCCTTGTGGACGAGCTGTTGAAACAATCCGGCACCTATCGTGCCAACCAAGCCACCGAAGAACGCGCAATGGACAGCAATGACCTCGAGCGCGAACGCGGCATTACCATCCTTGCCAAAGCCACTTCGGTTGAGTGGAAAGATACACGCATCAACATCGTGGACACGCCCGGCCACGCCGATTTCGGCGGTGAAGTTGAGCGGATTCTGTCGATGGTTGACGGTGTTGTGCTGCTGGTGGATGCAGCCGAAGGTCCAATGCCGCAAACCAAGTTCGTAACATCCAAAGCGCTCGCGCTTGGTCTGAAGCCGATTGTGGTTGTGAACAAAGTCGATAAACCTGATGGCGAGCCAGACCGTGCGCTCGATGAGGTGTTCGACCTCTTCGCTTCACTTGACGCCAATGACGAGCAGCTCGACTTCCCGCATATGTATGCTTCTGGCCGTTCTGGCTGGTGCGACGAGTCGCTTGAAGGTCCACGCAAAGACCTAACAGCACTTTTTGACAAGATCGTTTCCCACGTCGAAGCTCCAAAGCAGCAGGAACAGGCCGACAAGCCCTTCTCCATGCTGGCAACAACGCTTGGCGCAGACCCGTTCCTTGGCCGCATTCTGACCGGCCGCGTTGAAACAGGTACACTCAAAGCTGGCGACACAGTTCAAGCGCTCTCGCGCGATGGCGACAAGATCGAGCAGTTCCGTGCGACGAAAATCCTTGCCTTCCGTGGACTTGGCCAACAGCCAATCGACGAAGCGGTTGCGGGCGATATTGTATCAATCGCTGGCATGAGCAAAGCAACTGTTGCCGACACGCTCTGTGATCCGTCGATCACCGAGGCGATCCCCGCACAACCGATTGATCCACCTACCATCACGGTAACATTCGGCATCAACGACAGCCCCCTCGCTGGTCGTGACGGCAAGAAGGTTCAGAGCCGCGTGATCCGCGACCGCCTGATGAAAGAGGCCGAGTCCAATGTGGCAATTAAAGTCACTGACACGCCCGGCGGCGACGCTTTTGAAGTTGCCGGACGTGGCGAGCTTCAAATGGGTGTTCTGATTGAAAACATGCGCCGTGAAGGGTTCGAACTTTCGATTTCCCGCCCGCAGGTTCTCTTCCAAGACATCGACGGTGTGCGCCACGAGCCAATCGAAGAAGTCACCATCGATGTGGATGACGAGTATTCCGGCGCGGTGATCGAGAAGCTTACTGGTTCGCGTAAAGGCGACATGACCGAGATGCGCCAGAACAACGGCAAAACACGGATCATCGCGCTTGTTCCATCGCGCGGCCTGATCGGCTACCACGGCGAATTCCTGACCGACACGCGCGGCACCGGCGTTATGAACCGCGTATTCGATAGCTGGGCTCCGCACAAAGGGACAATTCCGGGCCGCCGTGCGGGTGTTCTGATCTCGATGGAAAATGGTGTTTCGGTACCTTATGCGATCTTCAACCTCGAAGACCGCGGCAAGTTCTTTATCGGTGCGCAAGAAGATGTGTACCAAGGCATGATCATCGGTGAACACAGCCGTGAAAATGACCTCGAAGTGAACCCGCTCAAAGGTAAAAAGCTTACCAACGTTCGCGCCAGCGGTACGGATGAAGCTGTTCGACTGACGACGCCCGTTCGCATGTCTCTTGAAGAAGCGATTGCCTATATCGACAATGACGAGCTGGTCGAAGTAACGCCCAACTCGATCCGTCTGCGCAAACGCTTCCTTGATCCGCACGAGCGCAAACGCCAAGCTCGCGCGTCTTAAAAGACCAATACAAAACAAAAAAACGGCGCTGAGTTTTCTCAGCGCCGTTTTTGATTCAGATTTGTATTCGCGTTATTCGCTGGTTTCGACAATCACCAGATCGCGTTCGCTCGCATCGCGCGCATGGTTCAACGCTTCCTGATAGGCGTCCGAATGATAACAATCATGCGCTGCCTGAAGGCTTGGAAATTTCGCCACGACATTACGCGGACGATCATTGCCCTCTAGTTGTTCATAAGCTCCACCGCGCGCGATAAAATGCCCACCGTGCGCGGCAATCGCCGGCCCTGCAAGGGCGGCGTATTTACCATAAGCCTCGTCATCCAGCACTTTCACATGTGCGATCCAAAGTGCACCCATCTTATCCTCCAATTACGGCTTCAACCGCTTTGATTGCTGCGTCCGAATTGCTGGCGTCTTTGCCGCCACCCTGTGCAAGTGTTGGGCGTCCGCCACCGCCCTTGCCGCCGAGTTCACCGACCGCAGCACGCACCAAATCAACTGCTGAGAGCTTCTCAGCAAGATCATCAGTTACACCAGCCGCAACAGCCGCCTTGCCATCACTATCCGCGATCAACAACACAACACCCGATCCAATTTTGGATTTGTACTGCGCGATCAGATCCGGAAGGTCTTTGCCACCCACGCCCGAAAGAACCTGTGCAAGCAATGTTGTGCCGTTAACGTCTTTTGGCTCAGCGGCATCACCAGCACCAGCCACAGCCAATTCGCGACGCAACTGTGCAATTTCGTTCTGCAGAGCCTTACGATCATCGAGCAGGCCTTTGACACGCCCCGCAACCTGATCAGGTTGGGCCTTGAGCATGCCAGTCAATTCACCAACACATTGGTTTTGCTGTGCAATATAGGCCAGCGCGCCCTCGCCCGTTAAAGCTTCGATCCGACGAACACCCGCCGAAGACGCCCCATCAGACAACAACACAAATGCCCCGATATCTCCTGTCCGCTTCACATGCGTACCGCCGCAAAGCTCGAGCGAATAAGTATTGCCAGACAATCCTTTGCCGGACTTGTCCTGATACCCCATCGAGACGACGCGAACTTCATCGCCGTATTTCTCACCAAACAAGGCCTGCGCTCCAAGTGCGCGCGCGTCGTCCGGAGTCATAATGCGGGTTTCAACCGGCGTATTCTGGCGAATGTATGCATTCACCTCATCGCTGATAATCTCGAGATCATCAGCTTCAAGCGCTTTGCCGTGGCTGAAATCAAACCGCAGACGGTCTGCGGCATTGAGGGAACCGCGCTGTGCGACATGGTCGCCGAGGCGTTGACGCAAAGCTTCATGCAACAAGTGGGTTGCTGTGTGATTTGCGCGAATAGCACTCCGGCGCGCGTGATCAACTTCAAGTTCCGCGCCCTGACCAATCGCAAGCTCGCCAGACGTAACAGTCACCGAATGCAAGAACAACTCGCCGACCTTGCGTGTGTCGGTAATCTTGCCTGAGCCACTGTCGGTTTTGATCGTGCCGCTATCGCCAACCTGACCACCGCTTTCAGCGTAGAATGGCGTTTGGTTGGTTACCAACTGGACTCTGGCGTCCTTCGCAGCGGTCTCGGCTTTCTCGCCATCCGCAACAATCGCCAAAATCTGCCCTTCGGCAATCTCGGTGTCATAGCCAAGGAACTCTGTCGCGCCAAACTCATCCGCAAGCTCGAACCAAATTGCCGCATCCGCAGTTTCACCAGAGCCTGACCAAGCCGCCCGCGCCATAGCTTTCTGATTTTCCATGGCTTTATCAAAGCCTTCAACCTCAACACCACGTCCGCGTTCACGCAGCGCGTCTTGGGTCAGGTCAAGTGGAAAACCATATGTATCATAGAGTTTGAACGCAGACTCACCTGGGAGGTCGGCACCTTCAGGCAGGCTGTCCAGCTCATTATCAAGCAGTTTCAAACCACGATCCAGCGTTTGACGGAAGCGCTCTTCCTCAAGCTTGAGTGTCTCTTCGATCATCGCCTGCCCTTGTGAAAGCTCCGGATAGGCAGCGCCCATTTGGCTCACCAACGCGGGCACAAGCTCATGCATCACCGGGCGGGTCGCGCCAAGAAGATGTGCGTGGCGCATGGCACGGCGCATAATCCGGCGAAGAACGTATCCGCGGCCCTCATTGCTCGGCATGACACCATCGGCAATAAGGAACGAGGTGGAGCGAAGATGGTCAGCAATCACGCGGTGATGCACGTTTTTGTCGCCATAAGGCGCCTGCCCCGTAACACTCGCAGAAGCCTCGATCAGATGTTTGAACAGGTCTGTTTCATAGTTGTCATGCGTACCCTGCAAAAGTGCCGCGATGCGCTCGAGCCCCATACCCGTATCGATCGACGGCTTAGGCAGGTCTAGGCGTGTGCCGTCTTCCTGCTGTTCGAACTGCATGAACACAAGGTTCCAGATTTCGATGAAACGGTCACCGTCCTCTTCGGGCGAGCCGGGAGGGCCACCCCAAATATGATCGCCATGATCATAAAAAATCTCGGTGCAAGGTCCGCATGGGCCAGTTGCCCCCATCGACCAGAAATTGTCATCTGTGGCGATGCGAATGATGCGATCATCCGACAGGCCTGCGTGTTTTTTCCAAATATTCGCCGCCTCGTCATCGGTGTGATAAACAGTGACGAGCAGTTTGTCCTTATCCAACCCGAAATCTTTGGTCAGCAAATCCCAAGCAAACGGAATAGCGTCTTCTTTGAAGTAATCGCCAAAACTGAAGTTGCCGAGCATCTCGAAAAACGTGTGATGCCGCGCCGTATAACCGACGTTATCAAGGTCATTGTGCTTGCCGCCTGCCCGTACACATTTCTGGCTTGTCGTCGCGCGGGTATAGTCACGGTGCTCAACGCCTGTGAATACGTTTTTGAACTGCACCATTCCCGCGTTTGTGAACATCAGGGTCGGGTCATTGCGCGGCACAAGCGGCGAACTGTCGACCACAGCGTGACCATTGCGTTTGAAATAATCCAGATAGGTGGATCGGATATCATTAAGGCTCGGCATAAGGTGCTCTTTCGGGCAGATTTTTAACGTTTCCTTGGTTTAGCGAGGCCTATGCGCAGTGTCCACAACAAGAAAGGCCCGCGGCGTAAACTGCGGGCCTTCTGTATCAATTTTTAGGTGGTTTTCGCGCTATGCTTCGACGAGATCGTCACCACCATCCATCGAGCCATCAAAATCGAGACCGTGTGCGGCGCGAATCTTGTCTTCAATCTCATTCGCCATTTGCGCGTTTTCCTTGAGGAACAGCTTAGCGTTTTCGCGCCCTTGCCCGATCCGCTCATCCCCATAGGAGTACCAAGCGCCGGATTTTTCAACGACACCGGCTTTCACTCCGAGATCAAGAAGCTCGCCAGTTTTGGAAATCCCTTCACCATACATGATGTCGAATTCAACTTGCTTGAACGGAGGCGCGACTTTGTTCTTCACAACTTTCACACGTGTCGCGTTGCCCACGACTTCATCGCGATCTTTCAAAGCGCCAATCCGGCGGATATCCAACCGTACGGAGCTATAGAATTTCAGTGCGTTACCGCCAGTTGTCGTCTCGGGGCTACCGAACATCACCCCGATTTTCATGCGGATCTGGTTAATAAAGATAACCATACAATTGCTGCGGCTGATGGAGCCTGTCAGTTTGCGCATAGCTTGGCTCATAAGCCGCGCCTGAACACCAACAGAACTGTCGCCCATATCCCCTTCAAGCTCGGACTTTGGCGTAAGCGCAGCCACAGAGTCGACAACAACAAGGTTAACGGCACCAGACCGCACAAGCGTATCCGTGATCTCGAGCGCTTGCTCACCGGTGTCCGGCTGGGAAATCAGTAGTTCATCAAGGTCAACCCCAAGGTTCTTTGCATACTGCGGGTCAAGCGCGTGCTCCGCATCAACAAATGCGCAAACGCCACCGGCTTTTTGCCGCTCCGCAACGCAGTGAAGTGTCAAAGTCGTCTTACCAGAACTTTCCGGACCATAAATTTCAATAATGCGCCCCATCGGCAGACCGCCAATACCGAGCGCAATATCCAAGCCAAGTGAGCCAGTCGAAGACGCCTCAATTTCTTGGATTGCGCCATCGCCGAGCTTCATGATGGAGCCTTTGCCAAACTGCCGCTCGATTTGGGACAGCGCAGCATCCAGCGCTTTTTGTTTATCTTGTGATTTTTTGTCGCTCATATTCAATAAATCTGCCGTTGCCATGTTTTCATTCCCTTATTCCACACCCGCCTTCGGGCAGCAATCGTTTCGAAATGTTCGCCTCTTGTTCTCTTATGAGATCAAAAAGAGAACATTTCAACAAAATTCTTCTGAAATAACTTTTCCGATAACGGTTAAGGATTAGTTACGTTAAACTTCAAGGAGCAACAAAATCAGGGAACTATCTGTAAATGCTTATTTTTGCAGAGGAAAAATTAACCTACCTTGCCGTACCCAAGACGGGTTCGACCGCTGTCGAAGCGAAACTTGCGCCTCGGGCGACGTCAGTCTTACGCAATCCGCCAGCTATGAAACATATGCCTCTTTATCGTTATAATCGGTTTCTTGTTCCACTTTTGAATAAAACTGGTCATGGCGAACTCGAAACTGTCGCAGTTGTTCGAAATCCGATCGATTGGGTTGGGAGTTGGTATAGATACAGGAAACGCGAAGACTTAAAAAATACGCCTAATAGTACTCTTGATATGAATTTCGAAGAATTCCTGACAGGTTACCTGCAAGAGAAACAGCCGGCCTTTGCAAAAGTGGGGAGTCAAAGCCATTTCCTGACCAGAAACGGCAAGCTACGCCCGACTCATCTATTTCAATATGAAGAGTTCCCAGCCTTTATTGCGTCCATGGAAGAGCGTTTATGCCAGAAGATCGAATTGTCGCGCCACAACGTTTCACCTCTGGAGGAAATGGAAGCAACAGAGGAGACACTTCAACGATTCGAGGAAAAATACGCGCTGGACTTTGAACTATGGGAGAGGGCCAGTCGCTAAGAAAGTTGTTGTTGTACGACCTGCGTAAGCTCACCGAGTGAAAATGGTTTGGGCAGAAAAACCGAATCTTTGATACTTTTTTGATTGTCGGAAAAATCCTCTTCGGCATAGCCCGAGACAAAAACAGTCTTAACATCAGGGCGTCGGAGTTTGGCCTTTTTCACCCAAGTTGGACCATCCATTCCTGGCATGATGACATCGGTTACAAAGAGATCGATCTTTAGAGTTTCATCCTCCAATATTTTCAAGGCCGACTCAGCATCTTCCGCTTCGAGAACAGTCACCCCATTCATGCGCAGGGCTCTTGAGGCAAAAGCGCGAACTGGCGCTTCGTCCTCAACCAAAAGGACAACCCCTTGAGATTTGGTGGATTGCTCGTTGACGGCCAGATTTGTTGGCGAATCCGTCCTCTCAAGTTCGGCCTCAATTGCCGGAAAATATAGCGTAAACTCCGTTCCTTGCGATGGTTCTGAATTCACAAAAATGAACCCCCCCGATTGCTTCACGATACCATAAGCCGTTGAGAGCCCGAGGCCTGTCCCCTCACCTTGACGCTTTGTGGTGAAGAAAGGTTCAAAGATTTTCGGCAATCGATCGGGTGGAATTCCTATGCCCTCATCCGTGACCCGAACGACCACATAGTCGCCAGCGGGCACAAAAGCCTGATCCCGCTTCAACGGCTCTCGCAACGTGCAAGCTTGCGCGTTAACACGGATTTCTCCACCATTTGGCATGGCATCTCGTGCATTCACCACAAGATTCATGACCACTTGTTCAAGCTGGCGCTTGTCTGCACAAATTGCGGGGAGGTCAGGGTCATTGGCGAGTGTAAGTTGAGTTTTCTCTCCGACGAGACGGTTCAGCAAATGGCTCAGGTCAGACAAAGTCTCAACGAGGTCTACAGGCTCGAGACACAGATTTTGCTTACGGGAGAATGCAAGCAACTGGCTAACCAATGCCGCCGCACGATTTGCGTTTTGATGAATTTGAATTAAGTCGCCATAGTCGGTGTCGCCCTGGTCGTGCCTTAAGAGCAACAAGTCGCAATGGCCGGAGATTGCCGTAAGCAAATTGTTGAAATCATGCGCGACTCCCCCAGCCAATTGCCCGATTGCGTGCATTTTCTGGCTCTGAACGAATTGCGCTTCCAGAGATTTTAGCTCTGTTGCATCATTTAAGACGGCTACAATTTCATTTGGGTTACCAGACTTTTGACGATTAAGCGTAACCTGAACATAGACTTCCTTGTCTGATCGTTTCGCCTTGAGAAATTCCGTCTGGTTCCTGCTAACGCCACGCGCAGTTTCAACAAGCCAATCCACAAAAGACCGTCCGAGCCCTTCCAAAACATCCGAAATTGGCGTTCCGTTTTCTAATGTGTGAGCGAGCAAAGATTTGGCCAAAGGCGTTGCGGAAATAACGCTTCCGTCTGTACCTATTTTCAACAATGGAACTGGAATATCGCCACTCTCTGGCATGTTATCTTCGTTCGACGTCGATTGCGCATCCAAAGGAAACAGGCAAATTTCAGATTGTTCCGTGTTGATCAACGTTCTTTGGATTAAGAATCTTCCTGGATTAGAGCGCGACACCGAACAGATTTGCTCGCCATCCGTGAGTTGCGATTTTGAGAACAACTGATCCAAGCTACTGATGCCTTGGCCGAATTGCTTGCTGAAACTCGTATTCATTTGTTGAATGGCTCCGTTTTCCGAAGCAATTACAACTGGGTATGGGCGCGCATCTATGGGCTTAGGCATATTCGCCGGCTCGCGCATTTCGTCAACGCGCCAACTAAATGCGTTCTTAGCAACGCACATAACGGTTAATTGGACTGTACCCTGCCTTGTTACGATATCTTCTCGCGCTGAACCAAGTACTGAGGCTTTGTTTTGAAGACGAAAAACAACCGAGGCTGGGTTGGCTAACAAGCCGTTAAACAGTCGCGAAAATGATGAGCCAAGCTCAAGAGCATACCTATTTTGGGCGATAGGGTTCTGATAAATGATCGCCCCTTCTTTCCCTGCGATAAAGCATGGAGAGATATCTCGGTCGAGCATTGCCGCCACGCGATTCACTTCTTTTTCGGAACTCGCAACGCTGCGCAATTCGCCCGAAAAAATCAGCCCCGCCATAAAAACCAATGTCAGACCGGCGGCAAAGAATGCCAAGCCAGTTTGAGCACTCGGCAGAAACACGGCAATTGTGAGCAAGATAACCGCGCCGACAATCAAAGGCGTCACCTGCGCAGAAAGCGCACTCACAGTCTTATGTAGTATCCTCGGCGGTAACGCGCTGTCGGGCACAGAAAGGCTCCTTATCAGAATCGGCCTTCCTAGTGTTTGCGGACAACCGTTAATCCAGCGTTAACGCTGTCATGACGAGATCAACGAAAAACACCTTAAGGTTGTATTTATTGCGCGTAGATTTCAGTGCGTCAAGATAGCAAGGTAAAATCCATCGCCGCCCTGTAGTGGTGTAAGCACATGTTCTTCTTTGAGAGACCACGCTTCATTTTGCGCCAGAAATGCCTCAACAACACCGCGATTTTCACAGGAAAGCATGGAACATGTCGCATAGGCAAGAACACCAGATTCACCTACATATTCTTTGCTATCATTCAGAATACTCGACTGTATCGCATTCAGTTCATCGAGCTTGCCTTGAGTGAGGGCCCACTTCCCTTCAGGTGCCCTCCGCCAACTCCCGGACCCCGAACAAGGTGCATCGCAAAGCACAACATCGTAGGGCTGATCGTGCTTTAAATCCGAGGTTTCAATCACTTCGATTTCAACCCTAGAGCGATCCGCACGTGCCGGAATGTCTTTCATACGCGCCATAGACACATCATGCGCCGTGAAGTGAGCATCAACGCGCGCGGCCATCGCGAGCGATTTTCCACCACCACCAGCGCAATAGTCCAACACCCTGCTCCCTTCGGAAATCGGCACTTGATCGGCGACGAATTGCGATGCGGCGTCTTGAAGCTCAACTAGCCCATTTTTATAGGCTTCGGAATTCTGAACTCGGCGCGGATTTCGAGTGACTTCCAACGCAGTCGAAGAAAGCGGATGCGGCTTTGTCTCGATGTCTTCTGTGGCTAAGGCATCTTGCGCTTCTTGCAACGTGGCCAAACGCAAATTTACGCGAAGAAACACCGGCGCACGCGACTTCAACAGCGTCATCACCGCCTCAAAGTCCGCACCAAGGCTTTCGCGGAATTGCGCCTCTAGCCAATCTGGGCAATCAAGCGCTTCTGCGCCTTCTGGCGTTCTTGTCTTGGCACGTTCCTCTTCCGTTAAGGGCGTTGGCGCGTAGCCTTCTCCGGTAAAAAACGCGTCCGGATTTTGCTCTTGAGCGCGCAATGCTCCGATTGCGAGTCCCCTGCCCGTCATAGCGCCACCAAGTGCGGCGAAAGATCGTAAATTGCGCAGCGCCTCAAACACCAAATCACGCACTGCGGCGCGGTCTTTTGAGCCTGCGTATCTGTTTTGCCGCGCCCAAGTCGTTAGCAATTTTTCGGCGGGTTGTCCGCTGAGGTAGCCGTCAAGAATTTCGATTGCGCTGGCGATGCGGGCTGCAGGCGTCATGGCGGACCTCTTAAAGTGTCAAAAATGAAAAGAGGCCGAAAATCGGCCCCTCTGTCGTATTACCCGATGCGGTAATTCGGGCTTTCGCGCGTGATCTGTACGTCATGCACGTGGCTCTCTTTGAGGCCCGCACCCGTGATCTTAACGAAATTGCAATTTTTGCGCATCTCTTCGACCGTGGCATTGCCGGTGTAGCCCATGGCCGCACGCAAACCGCCGACCAACTGGTGCACTACGGTACCAGCAGAACCCTTGTAAGGCACTTGCCCTTCGATTCCTTCGGGAACAAGTTTGTCGCTTGCAGCGTCCTTTTGGAAATACCGATCCGCGGAACCGCGCGCCATTGCGCCAAGGCTGCCCATGCCACGATAGCTTTTGAAGCTACGGCCTTGATATAGAATAACTTCTCCGGGGGATTCATCGGTGCCGGCAATCATACTGCCAACCATCGCACAGGAAGCTCCGGCGGCAATTGCCTTTGCGAAATCGCCAGAGAACTTAATTCCGCCATCCGCAATAATCGGCACACCACTATCGGCAGCAGCAGCGGCGCAATCCATTACGGCTGTCAGCTGCGGAACACCAACACCGGCGACCATGCGTGTTGTACAAATCGACCCAGGACCAATGCCGACCTTAACCGCATCTGCACCTGCATCGATCAAAGCGCGAGTCGCTTCGCCAGTGGCAACATTGCCCACCACGATCTGAACATCTCCGGCGATATCCTTGGCGCGGCGTGCCGCTGTGGCGACCCCTTCGGAGTGGCCATGCGCCGTGTCGATCACCACCATGTCAACGCCAGCGTCGATCAACGCTTGTGTCCGTTCAAAACCAGCATCCCCAACTGTGCTCGCCGCCGCAACGCGAAGGCGACCGAGGTGATCTTTGGTTGCATCGGGGTTCAACACCGCCTGCTCACTGTCTTTAAGCGTCAGCAAGCCCGTAAGTTTGCCTTCGTCGTTCGTGACAAGCAGTTTCTCGATCCGTCGTGCCTGCATCAGGTTGCGCGCTTCATCAAGGTCAGCGGGCTCTTTAAGGATTGCGAGGTTTTCGGACGTCATCATCACCGATACGGGCGTTTTGTCATCACTGGCAAAACGCATATCGCGGTTGGTGACGATACCAACCACACGGCCAGCCTCATCCACGACAGGGAAACCCGAGACTCGGTACCGCTCCATCAACTCTTTGGCATCCGCGAGCGTCTGATTTGGTGTGAGTGTGATCGGGTTGTAAACAATGCCGCTCTCAAAACGCTTTACGCGCCGCACTTCGCGGGACTGCTCTTCAACAGAAAGGTTGCGGTGAATAACCCCCATGCCGCCGGCTTGTGCCATGGCAATTGCCATCCGTGCTTCTGTGACCGTGTCCATCGCCGAGCTCAACAAAGGGATGTTGAGACGGATAGATTTCGTCACATAAGTGGATGTATTGGCCGTTGACGGCAACACCGATGAGGCGGCCGGAACAAGTAGGACATCGTCGAAGGTAAGTGCCTCGCGAATTTCCATGGGGGTTCTCCTTGGATGCTTCGTTTGACGAGGCCGTATTGCACGGATTCGCGCCTTTAGAAAGCCCTTATTTCACCAATGGCCGTGAAAGCACGCGCGATAGACGAATTCGCCCCTTAAACAGCGGCGCTTATTCTGTCGGGGCCCTAATCCGCGAACTTTTGTTTTGCCTCTTCCAGTCGCGAAGCAAAGGCCTCTCGGATCATCAAAACATCGCTGCCAATACAGATGAACTTCGCATCAAGCGACGCATAACTCAGCGCATGCTCTACTGACGCAGCGAACACGCCAATGGGTTTCTGCGCGGCGCGGACCTTTTCTGCAGCGGCATTCAGCGCGTCTAGCAAATCGGGATGCGTGGTGTCCGCACCATTCGGCCCCATAAGGCCCATGTCCGTCGCCAAATCGGCCACGCCGAAGAAAACGGCATCCACGCCATCGACGGAAAGAATATCATCAAGATTGTCTAGGCCACGACGGGTTTCGATCTGTACCATCAGAGCGACCTCGTCGTTTGCATTCGACATGTAGTCCGGTGTTTCACCATAGCCACCAGCGCGCGCAACAAAGGCGCCGACCCCGCGGTTTCCGCGCGGCGCATAGCGCATCGCGCGCGCGATCTTCTCCGCCTGTTCTGCGGTTTCAACCATAGGCACCAACACGGTTTGAACACCAAGGTCCAATACCTGCTTCACCATCCAATCTCGATCCGCCACCAGCCGCACAGCCACATGGGTCTCGCCAATAGCGAAGGCGCGCAACTGATCACGCAGGCTGCGTAGATCATTAGGCGCGTGCTCCATATCAACGACAACCCAATCCAACCCAACGCGCGCGATGATTTCAGCAACCGTCGCGCTCGTAGCGCCAACCCATACGCCAAATTGCTGGTTTCCTGAACGCAGGTTACGCAACAAAGCATTTTCTGGGGCTGGCATATCTTATCCTCTGACTTGGCAATCGTCTTGGCGCGGCTATTTTCGTCCAACACCGTTTCACAGCACATCAAACAGGGCAAGCACGCATTATTGCGCATCCACGCCTGCCCCGTTACCCTGCGCGAAATGCCGAACGCTCAAACAGCGTGAATGGCAAGCAAGGGAAGCGAACCATAAAGTGATGCGTCAGAACAAACGGCTTTGGGTCACGGGCGCTTGCCTTATTGCTGCTATGGCGGCAGTGTTTTTCTTTGCTTCCGTCCTTTTTGAGCAAAGCGAACGACAGAAAGCAGAAGCGCGGCTCTCGCTCTATCATACGACCCTCACAGATACGCTTCATCGTTATCGGCACCTTCCCGATGTACTGGCAAAAACCCAAATGATCCGCAGCGGTGCCCTTGGCATCGGTTTGGAGCGTATCAATCAACGCTTGGCCGACATAACCGCCCAAACCGATCTTGAAGCGATTTACCTCATGGATGACACAGGCATGACGATTGCCGCATCCAACTATGGCAATGACGTCAGTTTCATTGGCCAGAACTACGGGTTCCGTCCCTATTTCCAAGATGCGCTCGATGGCAAACAGACGGGGTTCTTCGCGATCGGTGTTACGACCAATAGGCCGGGATACTTCCTTGCTGCACCTGTCTATGATCATCGGCAGCAGGTATCGGGTGTAATTGCCATAAAGGTCGACCTGACGGCGCTGACACGTGTCTGGCGCGATGCGGGCGAGTTGCTGTTTGTGACCAACCCAGACCAAATCACTGTTCTCTCTTCGGTACCAGATTGGGAATATCAAAGCCTGACGGACATCTCGCCTGAAACCCGCGCCGAGATTGATGCAGGTAGACAATTCGCCAACGAACCGCTTCATGCTTTGTCATGGAGAAAATCCAACGACGATAGCGCACGCCTTGATGGGCGTAGCTATGTACATCTCACCCGAGACCTAGGAGAGCCGCCATGGGTTCTGCACTTCCTCGTGCCCAAATCACAAGTCTGGCTTAACGCTGCTGCAACTCTTGGGGCCGCTGGAATCGTTGGGTTGCTTTTGATCGCGCTCGGGCTGTTTTTGAGGGCGCGTCGGATAAAATCGGCGCTGACCATTTCACAAGCCGAACGGCGCAAACTGCGCGCCGCAAACGCTGCGCTCAACCGCCAGATCGAAGAACGCCGTGCCGCCGAACGCCGCGCAGAAAAAGCACAGGCCGAACTTCAGCAAGCAAACAAACTTGCCGCCTTGGGCCAGCTTTCTGCGTCCGTGACCCATGAACTCGGGCAGCCGATCAGCGCCATGAAAAACTTCCTGACCGCCGCGGAATTTGGCGCGACCGAAGGCGAGACGACCTTGATCAACCAAATCTCCCGCCTCGTTCGTCGAATGGAGAGCATCACCCGTGAGCTACGGTTCTTTGCACGCCCCTCACCCAGCAAGCTCGAAGCGGTTTCTGCCTCTGATCTCTGGGCTGGAACTCATGAGTTGCTCGAAGCAGACATCAAGAGCGCTGATGTTGCTTTGACGGTCTCGCTGCCTGAAGAGCCAACCTATGTGCGCGGCAATCGCCATAGGTTGGAACAAGTGCTGGTGAATCTCGTAAAAAACGCGCTTTTTGCGGTGCTTGAAAGTGGTGACAAACACATCGATGTGACCTTCGTCAAAATTGAAAACTGGCTAGAGATCACCGTCTCTGATCATGGCCCCGGCCTTGGCGGGCGCACGATATCGGACCTGCGGGAACCGTTTCACACGACCCGCGCAAGCGGAGAGGGTATGGGGCTTGGACTTGCAATCTCGGCCGCAATTATTTCAGAGCATCAGGGAAAGTTCTTAGCAAAAGATGGTGAAAACGGCGCAATATTCACCGTGAGCCTACCGTTAGCCGAAGCGCCAAGTTCTACTGATGCCCCCTCTGAGCCAAATCCCGAAACCACCCTTGGAACACAGTAATATGCAACCTCCGAAAGACACAGCAGCCGTGCAATATTCGGTGGTCATTATCGACGACGACCGCGAGATGCGGGAAAGCCTGAGCCATCTTTTGGAGCGCGCGGGATGGGTAACACAGAGCTTCTTCAAAGGCCGTGATGCGCTCAACCATATTGGACGCCAGCCGCCTGATGTTATCCTGAGCGACGTGCGTATGCCGACCATGAGCGGGATCGAAATCTTGCACGAGGTCAGACAATTTGATGGCCCTCCTGTTGTGCTCATCTCTGCACATGGCGATATCCCGATGGCAGTTTCGGCGATGCAAGATGGCGCCTATACCTTCCTTGAGAAACCCTTTGACCCACGCCGCCTTTTGACCGCCCTCACCCATGCCGCCGAGCAAAACCGACTGGCCGCGCGCGCTGCACGATTGGGCGAGCGGTTGCGAAATCTTTCGGGACTGGATCGCATCCTGCTTGGTCAAACGCCCCAAATTCAAACTCTCCGCGAAGAGCTTCTGGATTTGGCCGACATTGACGCACCGATCCTGCTACAGGGAGAAACCGGCACGGGCAAAGACCTTGTGGCGCGTGCGCTGCATGACCTATCCCACCGTGCAGACGGGCCGTTTGTAGCCCTGTCCTGCGCGACTTTGCCGAATGATCACTTTGAGGCAACCCTATTTGGAACAAGCGAAGAACCTGGTGTTCTGGAGAAAACCAGCGGGGGCAGTCTGTTTCTTGACGAGATGGCAAGCTGCCCCCCTGAAGCGCAAGCCAAACTTCTCCGCGTTCTTGAAACGAAGGAGTATATGCGCCTCGGAAGCACTGAAGTTCTCCATGCCGATGTGCGGCTGATCTCCGCAAGCAACAGCGACCTTGAACAAGCCGTCGCCGAAGGTGAATTCCGTCGCGACCTGCTGTATCGCATCAACACTTTGGTCGTCGACCTTCCTCCGCTTCGTCATCGCAAAGACGACCTTGCATTGTTGTTCCGCCATTTCACCGGAGAATGCGCGCGCACCTATGACATGCAAGCCCCAGATCCAAGTCAGGACGATCTAACACATCTCTTGGCCCACGATTGGCCAGGGAACGTGCGCGAGCTGCGCCAAGTTGCGGAACGTTGGGTGCTGTCTTCGCGCCGCGGCATTCCAAGCGTCGCGGCGGCCTTGCGTCTTGATGACCCAGACCAGCAGACGCCAAAATCACTGCGGGCTGCTGTTGCTGCACTTGAACGGCAAATTATTTCCCAAGCACTGGTCGCGCACGAAGGGCGGATGGACGAAACAGCCGAGCATCTGGGAATTGGACGCCGTACACTCAATGAAAAGATCGTAAAACTCGGGCTCGACAAAGACGCTCTGCTCTGAAAATTGCGGCCATTTTGACCCTGCGGATTTCCGCAGGGCAGCACTACATACCCATGCAAATAAATTCATTGGGCGGACTTCAGAATTCATTTACCTTCTCGACATTCGTCAAACATGACGCAGTTTCAGGGAGGAATTCATGACTATTCTCACTAAATCGGCCATTGCCGCCGTAACGCTTGCCTTTGCCACAGAAGCCGTTGCAACCGAGTGGAGCGTATCGCTCTGGGGTAAGCGCCGCGCCTTCACAGAGCATGTTGAAAAGCTCGCCGAGCTTGTTAGCGAAAAGACCAACGGAGAATTCACGCTGAATATTTCCTACGGCGGTCTTTCAAAGAACACAGAAAACCTTGACGGTATCTCGATCGGTGCATTTGAAATGGCACAGTTCTGTGCGGGGTATCACCGCGATAAGAACCCGTCGATCACAGTACTGGAACTGCCGTTCCTCGGTGTGCAGTCTCTCGAGCAAGAACGCGCCCTGAGCCAAGCGCTCTATCAACACCCCGCCGTAGTCGAAGATCTGGCCCGTTGGAACGCCACGCTCCTGATGCCGTCGCCACTACCGCAGTATAACCTTGTTGGTGTGGGTGATGCGCCTAAAACACTCGCCGACTTCGAAGGCATGACCGTACGCGCAACTGGCGGGATCGGCGATGCGATGGCTGGTGTCGGTGCGGTTCCGACCTCGATGTCTGCGACCGAAGTGCGTCAAGCACTCGATAGCGGCGTGATGAAAGCTGTCTCTTTTGCCCCGCATGCGCATATGTCCTTCGGTACAATCGAAACGGGCAACTGGTGGACAACCAACCTCAACCCCGGCACCGTAAACTGCCCCGTTGTGGTGAACACCGATGCTCTTGAAATGCTGTCCGACAGCGAACGCGAAGCACTCCTTAGCTCTGTCGACGAAGCGCTCGATTACTACATCGAATTCTACAACGACAAGACTATGTCTGCGTGGGGCCCTGCGCTTGACGAAAAGGGCATTGAGCGCGTGACATATTCCGATGAGGAAATTGCCGCGTTCAAAGAAAAGGTTGCTGGCCCAACTGCTGCGAAGTGGGTTGAGGACAACACCGCCAAAGGCCTTCCTGCCCAAGACCTGCTTGATTTCGTTCAAGGCGAATTGGCGAAGTAAGCCACTCTAAATCATAACCGCCGCGTCTCTTACTGACGCGGCGGTTTTCTCTTCTCGCACCGGAGGCATTATGGCGGGATCATCCACAGTCTTGTCTGACGACACGCTGCTAAGCCGCATCGACAGACGTTTGTATTCACTCGAACAAGTCCTATCCCTCGTCAGCGGCCTTGCGGTTTTCTCGCTGATGATCCTTGCGGTCATATCGGTTTCGGGGCGCAATTTCTTTAACGTCCCCCTGCCCGGCTATGTGGATTGGATCGAACAAGCCATGCCGCTAATCGCTTTTATGGGTGTCGCTTATACACAACGTGATGGCGGCCATATCCGTATGGACATCCTCGTCGGACGCCTGAAGGGCCGTGCGCTCTGGGCAGCGGAATTCATCACCACATTGGCAATGATCGTGCTGATTGCCCTGTTGATTTGGGGCACATTCTCGCATTTCCAGCGCGCCTTTGATTTTAACGCGCCGCTCTGGAGCCGCGATAGCTCAATGGATATCGCGCTGCCGCTTTGGCCCGCAAAACTTCTGGCGCCTGTTGCATTCTCTGTGTTGCTGCTGCGTCTGTGCCTACAGCTTTGGGGCTATGGCCGCGCATTTCTAAGCGGTGCAGAGTCGCCCGTTGCTGTCCCTCTAATCCAATCAGCCGCCGAACAGGCCCAAGCCGAAGCGGAGCACGTCTCCGGAAGTCCCGTTGACGCACCAGAAGACACCCAAAAGGAGACACACTAATGGAACCCATCGATATCGGGATTGCCGTCTCTGCGGGCATGCTGGTGCTTGTTTTGCTTGGGATGCGCGTTGCATTTGCCGCCGGCCTTGCCGGACTTGTGGGGCTTATCTGGATTTTCTGGGCAAAGGCCGGATATGACCCAAGCCGTTTTGGCAAGGCGCTGACCATTGCGGTCAAAACCGCAGGCCAAGTTCCCCACTCCAAGGTGAGTTCTCAGGCGCTATCTCTCATTCCGACCTTCATCCTTATTGGCTACCTCGCCTATTACGCAGGGCTGACCCGCGCATTGTTTGATGCGGCCAAGAAATGGGTTGGCTGGCTTCCGGGCGGGCTTGCAGTTTCGACCGTATTCGCGACAGCTGGCTTTGCTGCGGTGTCTGGCGCATCAGTTGCCACATCAGCAGTATTTGCGAGGATCGCGATCCCCGAGATGCTCAAAATCGGCTATGACAAGAAATTTGCCGCTGGTGTTGTTGCCGCGGGTGGTACGCTGGCGTCGCTTATTCCGCCTTCAGCCATTTTGGTGATCTATGCGATTATCGTAGAGCAGGACGTGGGCAAGCTTCTTTTGGCTGGCTTTGTTCCAGGTGCCGTATCGGCTTTGATCTATGGCGGGTTGATTGTTGGTATGGCGCTTGTCATCCCCAACTTTGGCCCACCCGTACGCGGCTTCACGTGGGGCGAGCGGCTCAAGGCGTTGCCACCGGCTTTGCCGATTGTCTTTGTGGTGCTGATTATCATCCTCTTTATTTACAACCCCTTTGGCGGTGACGCTTGGGGCACGCCCACAGAGGGCGGCGCGCTTGGGGCCTTCGTTGTGTTCCTCATGGCGCTGTACAAAGGGATGCGTTGGGCTCAGCTCAAAGACGCGCTGCTAGAAACGGCCAAGCTTGCGGTGATGATCTTCACGATCATCTGGGGCGTGCTGATCTATGTACGGTTCCTTGGCTTCGCGGATCTTCCGGGCGCCTTCTCGGACTGGATCACCAGCCTTGACCAATCGCCAATGCTGACGCTTGTCCTGATCCTGCTGGCCTATGCCGTGCTCGGAATGTTCATGGATGCGATTGGTATGCTGCTTCTGACGCTACCCGTGGTTTATCCGGCGGTCATGGCGCTCAATGGCGGCGAGATGGTATCGGCGGCGGACTCTGCCTTCGGCATGTCCGGCCCGATGTGCGCGATCTGGTTTGGTATCCTTGTGGTGAAAATGGCGGAGTTCTGTTTGATCACGCCCCCCATCGGCCTCAACTGCTTTGTGGTGGCTGGCGTGCGCGATGACCTGACAGTTCAAGACGTGTTCAAGGGTGTCACACCGTTCTTCATCGCCGATGCGGTGACAATCGCGACACTCGTAGCCTTCCCGAGCATTGTCCTCTGGCTACCCTCACTGGTCTAAGAAAATTGCGGAGCCTTCGGGCTCCGCATCGTCGCTTAGCGATAGAGAAGCGATTGCCCATCGGCAAAAATATGCACTTTTTCCGCTGGCGCCGTAAGCGAAACTGTTTCGCCCTTTGCCGTCGCGTGAATGCCCGGAAGCTTTGCGATAACCGCCTCCGAGCGCGTGCCTTTCTCAAAGTATAGCAACGTGACTTCGCCCAAAGCCTCGGTAATTTCGACCTTCGCCTGATAGAGCGGCGTTCCATCTGTCACGACCAAATCCTCGGGTCGCACACCAATGTTCACGTGTGTACCAAGGTCCGATGCAACGGTTGGCACTTTGGAGCGCGCAACCCCGCCCCCTTCAAGAGCAACAACAGTCTCCGCACCCGTTTCGATAACTTCACCCGCAATCAGGTTCATCGCAGGAGAGCCGATAAACTGGGCCACAAACTCGTTCTCTGGCTTTTCATAAAGCTCGAGCGGCGTTCCGACCTGTGCGATCCCTTTGTTGGCCAGAACCACAATCCTCGAAGCAAGCGTCATGGCCTCAACCTGATCATGGGTCACATAAACCATCGTGCTTTCGGGCATGGCTTCCTTGAGCTGCGCAATCTCGATCCGCGTGGCCACCCGTAAGGCGGCATCAAGGTTCGAGAGTGGCTCGTCAAACAGGTAGATTTTTGGATCACGAACAATCGCGCGCCCGATAGCCACCCTCTGTCGCTGACCACCAGAAAGCGCCTTGGGCAAACGATCAAGATACTCGGTCAGTTGTAGCTTCGCTGCGGCGTCATTGACCGCTTTCTCGATCTCGGCCTTGGGCATTTTCGCAATGTTGAGAGCAAAGGCCATGTTATCGCGCACGGTCATATGCGGATACAGCGCGTAGGATTGAAAAACCATCGCGATCCCGCGCTGCGCGGGCGGGACATCATTCATCTTCACGTCATCAATCGCCAATGTACCGTCGGTGATGCGTTCCAACCCTGCGATCATCCGCAACAAAGTGGACTTCCCGCAGCCAGATGGGCCAACGAACACAACCAACTCGCCCTCGTTGATTTCGAGATTAATATCCTTGAGGACAGTGACATCGCCATAAGCTTTGGCCACATTTGTAAGTTTTAGATTTGCCATCTGCCGCTCCTAACCCTTTGATTTTTCTTTTGTTACACGACGAAATATCGCCCCTTGCCACGGAGCAAGCTCATTGCCCTGTGCAAGGCCAAGCGCGTTGCCGAGCGGCTCCCAACCGGTCACGTCCATCGGTACATCGGCCGCTTCGCCAGAAAGATTGAACACGCAGAGAAGATGCGCGTCATCTGATTTCCGCTCAAAACTCAGCACATTTCCGGTTGCGCGAAGATTGGCGTGATCACCAGTTGCCAAAACCGGATGCGCCTTACGGAATGCCAAGGCAGCGCGGTAGAAAGCCAGCAATGACTCTTCAACAGCTTCTTGGTCCTCAACCGACTGGCGGAGGTGTTCTGGCGCCACGGGAAGCCATGGCTTTCCTTGCGAGAACCCTGCGTTCTGGTTCGTTCTCTCCCATACCATCGGAGTGCGACATCCATCGCGTCCTTTGAACTCCGGCCAAAACTCGATGCCATAAGGATCTTGCAGATCGTCAAAGGCCACATCGGCTTCCTGTAACCCCAACTCTTCGCCCTGATACAGGCACACAGACCCGCGCAACGACAGGAGCAACAACGCAAACAGGCGCTGCGCCTCTGGTGAAAGGTTCCAACGTGTCGCGTGGCGCACAACATCATGGTTCGAGAAGGCCCAACACGGCCATCCATCGCTTGCAACCGCATCAACCTGCGTCAAAACTTCGACGACCCGCGCTGCGGTCAACGGTGCATTGGCAAGGAATTCGAATGCATAGCACATTTGCACGAGGTCATCCCCACGCGTGTACTGCCCCATGATCTCCAATCCGCGCTGAGCGTCGCCAACCTCTCCAACCGCTGCTGCACCATACTCATTCAATACGGACCTAAATTTCCTAAGAAATTCAATGTTTTCGGGCTGGTTCTTTGAGTAGATATGCTCTTGGTGATTGTAAGGATTGACCGAAGGCGCGATGGTATCATTTCGCTTCTCTGGTGGAAGCGCAGGATTGTCGCGCAACTCTTTGTCTGCAAAATAGAAATTGATGGTATCAAGCCGAAACCCGTCAACCCCGCGCTTCAACCAAAACCGCGCCACGTCCAACAGCGCTTCTTGTACCTCTGGCTCATGGAAATTGAGGTCGGGCTGGGTGCTTAAGAAGTTGTGCAGGTAATACTGGCATCTCCGTGAATCCCATGTCCAAGCTGGGCCACCAAATATAGAGAGCCAATTGTTCGGCGGCGTACCATCCGGCTTTGGATCTGCCCATACAAACCAATTTGATTTAGCATTATCAAGGGATTGACGGCTCTCCTTAAACCAATCGTGCTGATCGGATGTATGCGACAAAACAAGATCAATCATCACCCGAAGCCCGAGCCCGTGCGCTTTGGCAACGAGTGCATCGAAATCTGCCAACGTTCCAAACATCGGATCGACATCGCGGTAATCGCTGACATCATAGCCAAAGTCCTTCATCGGTGATTTGAAAAACGGCGAAATCCAAATCGCATCCGCACCGAGTTTCGCAACATAATCAAGCCGTTGAATGATGCCTTTAAGATCGCCGATCCCATCCCCAGAGCTGTCCTGGAAACTGCGCGGGTAGATTTGATAGATCACCGCACCGCGCCACCAATCCGGATCCATTGGCAGAGAATTCATAGTTGCCATCTCTAGCCCCCTTTAACCGAGCCGGACAACAATCCGCGCACGAGATATTTCTGTAAGCCGAAAAATACGAGAAGCGGCACCGCGATCGACACAAACGCGCTGGCCGCAAGAATTTCCCAATCGCCGCCACGACTGCCAAGCAATTCACGCAAGCGCCCTGTCATAACAAGCTGGTCCTCGTTGTTACCAAGGAACACAGTCGCGACAAGCAGGTCATTCCATACCCAAAGAAACTGGAAAATTGCAAAGCTCGCGAGCGCGGGAAATGACAGCGGTAGCACAATTTTGCGGAAAATCTCAAAATCAGTCGCGCCGTCGACGCGTGCACTCTCTATGATTTCGCGCGGCAAACCAGCGATGTAGTTGCGCAAGAGATAAATCGCCAAGGGCAACCCAAACCCTGTATGCGCAAGCCAAATCCCGAGGTAGTCTTTGCCAATACCTATTTCGTTATGCAGTCGAAGCAACGGTATAAGCGCCATCTGCAACGGCACAACCAAGAGGCCAACAACCGTTGCGATCAGCAACGCACGACCGGGAAACTCCATCCACGCCAATGCATAGGCCGCAAAGGCCGCTACGAGTATCGGGATGATCGTTGCCGGAATGGTTACCGTAAAAGTATTGATGAAGCTTTTGCCAATACCCTCTGAAAACAACACGTTACGGTAGTTATCTAAGGTGAATTTCGGCGCCTCCATGGAGGTTACAAATATGCGCGTTCCACGGCTACCTTCTGGCTGCTCGGCAGAGACAATTCGATACGCCCCGTCTTGTTGAACGGTAATGAAAGCGCCTCGCCGCTCAGCGGTATCACCTGGAGTAAATTCAGTCGGACGATTGGCGTTTATTCCGAAGGCCGTGATTTCGGCAGGACCGTCAAAGAGGTTGCCTTCAATCACCCATCCATCAGGTGTTTCAATCGCTTCTGACGGGCTTGCGCCGCGCAGTGTTAGGTTTCGTTCGCTCGATGACAGCGCTGTCCACCAACCAGAAGTCGAGATTTGATCACGGTCACGGAACGAACTGACCAACAACCCAAATGTCGGAATTGTCCAAAGTAAAACAAGCACTAAGACGGCGATGTTAACAGCCCATGTGAGCCGCGATTTGACGCCAGCAATGTTATCCATCACACCATCTCCCGTCGTGCGTTGCGAATATTCCAGACCATGATTGGTGTGACGAGCAGCATGATAACCAGCGCGACAGTTGACGCGCGCCCGATATCAAGGCCACGGAACATCCAGTCAAACATCAGGTTCGCCAAAACCTGACTGCCCCATTGTCCGTTGGTCATGGCCAAAACGATGTCAAACACCTTGAGAACAAGGATGGTGATCGTGGTCCAAACCACGGCAATTGTGCCCCAGATCTGTGGAACCTTGATTTTCCAGAATATTTGGAAAGGGTTGGCACCGTCGAGAATAGCGGCCTCGATCGTTTCCTCAGAAATACCGCGCAGCGCGGCAGAGAGGATTACCATAGCAAAGCCTGTTTGAATCCAGATGAGGATGGCCATCAGGAAGAATGAGTTCCAGAACGGCACGGTAATCCATGCCTGAGGGGCACCGCCGAAATAGGTGACGATTGCGTTCAATAGCCCGATCTGGGCCTCACCCTCGGCGCGATAATCATAGACGAATTTCCAAATCACCGAGGCCCCGACAAATGAGATCGCCATCGGCATAAAGATCAATGATTTAGCAAAGTTACCCCACTTAATTCGATCAGTAAGTGCGGCTGCGATCAACCCGAAAAACGTGGAGCCTGCAGGAACAACAATGAGCCATAACATATTGTTTTTCATGGATTCTGCGAACTTTTCATCAGAGAGAAGCCATGCGTAGTTGCCACCCCCGATAAATTCGTCTCCGTCAGAGCCGTGAAACGACAACCAAACCGAAATAACGACCGGGTAAAGCAGGTACATTGTCAGCAAGAACAATGCTGGAAACATGAAGAGCCAAGGCCGGATACGCGCGGCGCGGTTGATGTTACGCCCCGCGTTTGGGCCTTTTGCCGGATAGATCCGGTCGAGGATCATATTCGATAGGAAAAAGTAGAGAACGCAACCAAACACCCCGATAACGACGGTGAAAAGCGCCCAGAATAGCTGTTCCATAACGGCCCCGCTGAGAAAAAGACAGAAAAGGGCCCTGCATTACACAGAGCCCTACTCTTGATTACTTAATGCCGTCCCAAGTTTCCTGAATGCTCTTGGCCACTTCGGTTGCATCTTTGCCACCAGCGTAGTCAACCATGCCGGTCCAGAATGCGCCTGCACCGATTGCCCCTGGCATCAGGTCGGAACCGTCAAAGCGGAACGTATCAGCGTTCAGGAGAATATCGCCCATTTTACGCTGCGCGTCGTTCTCGTAAACTGCTGTATTTACACCGGAATGTGCCGTCAGGAAGCCACCTTGGGCCATCCATGCTTCATGTGCGATTGGAGCTTTGAGGAACTCCATGAAGGCACGCGCGCCCTTGGAGTCATTGGTGATGGTCATCACCGTACCCGCACCAAGAACTGGCTTACCAAGGTCTTTGCTTTCATAGCTTGGGAAGTAGAAGAAATCTGCATCCTCACCCATCATAGTGTCTTCTGGGAAAAACGCCGGAATAAAGCTCGCCTGACGGTGCATATAGCACTGGGGCGGTGAGGCGAAGAGACCTTTGGGGCTGTCGCGGAAGTCCGTGGAGGCAACTGCACCTGCTCCGCCAGCGACATAGTCGTCATTTCGAGCAAAAGCGCCGAACTCTTCGATTGCAGCAACAATCGCTGGATCATCAAACGGAATTTCGTTGGCGACCCATTGGTCATATACCGAAGGCTCAGCAGTGCGGAGGAGCAAATCTTCAACCCAGTCCGTTGCCGGCCAACCTGTCGCGGCACCACTGCCCAGACCGATGCACCACGGCGTACCGCCATCTGCAACGATTTGATCTGTGAGGGCCTTAAGTTCTTCCATTGTTTGAGGAATTTCGTATCCGGAATCCTCAAAGTTTTCTGGAACATACCATACGAGAGACTTCAGATCGGCACGATAGAACATACCGAAAAGCTGATCATCGCCGTTCTCATCGGCAAAAGTCGCCAGATCAACCCAAGACTGACCAGCGCCGAAATTATCACGCACCCAATCCGCATCTTCTGATGTCAGCGGTGCGAGCAATCCCTTTGCTGCAAGGCTTGCCGCAAGGCCGGGCTGTGGAAAAACAGCGATGTTCGGAGCAGAGCCACCTTCAGTGTCGATCAAGATTTGCTGTTCAAAGCTATCAGATCCAGCGTACTCGACGTTAGCGCCGGTTGCTTCTTCAAAATAGGCAATAACAGCGTTGAAACGGTCGCGTTCAAGGCCGAGCCATGGGCCAAAAACCGAAATCGTTTCACCAGAAAGGTCCATAGACTTGAGAGCTTCATAGCTATCCCACGTGAAGTCACCTTCACCTGGCGCAAACATCAAATCCGCCTGAGCTGCGCCCGCGCAAAGCATCAGCGAAGCAGCACTTGTCATCAAATATCGTTTCATTTCTATCCTCCCTTTAGGCACAGCTGTGCCGGATAATCACGCGCCTAGGTCAAGACGCAAAATCCGCGCCCAAATCACCCAAAGCGCTTTGGTTTTTCAAACATCAACGATTCCACCCCAAGAGTCAACGAAAGAACAGACTCGCCCTATTTTCTGTAAAAAACAAAGTTGTTTCGACGAAATAATTGACGAATTTCCTGAGCCGCAGTAGGAATACGAAGATTATAAGCGCTTTGAAAGTCGACCATGAACCTCAAAACCCTCTCTGAAAAGCTCGGCCTTAGTCAAACGACCATCAGCCGTGCCTTGAATGACTACCCAGAAGTCAGCGAGGCCACACGTCAACGCGTCAAAGCAGCAGCGCTGAAGTACAACTATCGCCCGAACACGCGCGCGCAACGATTGGCAACAGGGCGAGCTATGGCAATCGGCCACGTCATCCCAATGTCGAACAACCAAGAGATGGTGAACCCAATCTTTGGTGATTTCATTGCCGGAGCAGGAGAAAGCTATTCCAAAGCGGGATATGATATGCTGCTTTCGGTTGTGCAGGACAAAGACGAAGAGGCAACTTATCGCGCGATGGCGTCGAAAGGGTCTGTAGACGGTGTAATCGTCCATGGTCCTCACAAAAACGATCCTCGGATCAAATTGTTGCAAGAGTTGGGTCTTCCCTTTGTGGTGCATGGGCGGAGTATGGGCGACGAAACAAGCTACTCCTGGCTCGACATAAACAACGGGCGCTCCTTTCAGCGCGCAACCAACCTTTTGCTCGATTTGGGGCACAAGCGGATTGCCCTTCTCAACGGTGATGAAACCATGGATTTCGCCGCACGCCGTCGTTCTGGATACGAGGATGCGCTGCGCAAGCGCGGTTTCGCCCCGGACTCGACATTAACCTTCAGCGCAGAGATGACCGAGCAATTCGGCTATGAAACTGCGAAACGGCTTCTCCAAGGGATGCGCCCGCCCACAGCCATTCTTGTCTCTTCCTATATTACAGCGATTGGCGTGCGCCGCGCGATTGGCCGCGCGGGTCTGATGCTAGGGCGTGACGTGTCGGTTGTGACGCATGATGATGATCTCTCTTATCTAAGGAACGGAGACGATATTCCGAGCTTTACCGCCACCCGCTCTTCGGTCCGAAATGCAGGCCGGAGATGCGCTGAAATTCTATTGCAATCAATCGCAACAGGGAACGGCCAACCCGTGCAGGAGCTATGGGAAACCGAGTTGATGCTCGGTGATTCAACAGGGCCTGCCCCAAGCTGACACCAAGTTTTCCCTTGCAAAGTAGAAAATTCTATTTATTTCACAAACTGAATTATCTATCCTCCTCCGAAACCCGAACCAACACAAGCGACGACGTCGCCTCTCCATCCTGAAAGCAAATCCATGGTTACTTCGCGCAGCGCCAACCACTATTCCCTGCTTGCTGATATTGGCGGCACCAATACACGCGTCGCCTTATGCGAAGGCACGTCGCTTGTTGCGGACTCAGTTCGGCGTTTTCGCAATGCTGAGTACGGAAGCCTCGAAGAGGTGCTTGCAGCCTATATGGCATCAGAAGGAAACGTTGATTGCCTTGGCGCCTGCGTCGCCGCTGCTGGGCCAGTTCGGGATTCGGTTGCAACAATGACCAACCTCGACTGGACGATTGATTCCGAGACTGTTGCCAAGGCGACGGGTGCAGAAACTGTTTCAATTTTGAACGATCTTCAAGCGCAGGGGCACGCACTTGGCCATCTCGAAGCAGACGCTCTGACGACAATTCTACCTGGAAAAGCAGCTGGCCCGAATGCCGCGCAACTGGTGGTTGGAGTCGGCACCGGCTTTAACGCAGCGCCCGTTTGGCGAACACATGCAGGCCGCTTTGTTGCGCCGTCGGAATGTGGCCACATCACACTCCCTGTCCGTTCTGAAGAAGATCTTGTCCTCAGTGCTTTCGTTGAGAAGGCCCACGGCTTTCCCGGCGTAGAAGACCTGTTGTCAGGCCGCGGACTCGAACGGATCTACGCCTTTCATGCCACTGAAAACAATAGTGAAACCCGCAAGGACGCTGCCTCGATCATGACCTCGGCAACCGCTCGGGATGACGATGTGGCACTGCGATCTGTAGAAACGTTCTGCCGTAAACTTGGCGATGTTATTGGCGATCTGGCGCTTGTACATCTTCCATTTGGCGGCATCTTTCTGATTGGCGGCGTCGGGCGCGCCATGGTCCCATTCATGGGAGAATTTGGCTTTGCAGATGCTTTCCGTGACAAAGGTCGCTTTGCGGAGTTTCAAGACACTTTCGCAGTTACGGCCATTTCCGATGACTATGCGGCGTTGATCGGGTGCGCCAACCACTTACACGATCGCATGAACGAAAACTGAATTGCCTGCAGTAAGGCCTTCTTAAGATTCTTCCCCCTACAACGATCCAAAGGAACCGGATCAAAGGGGGCGCTTGTGACATCACCTACAAATGAAACTGCGGTAAACCCGCAATGAGCGCGCAAATTCAACTGCGCGAGCGTTTGGGGTTGAGCGATGCAGCGCCCCTCGCCCGCCAAATTCTTGCGGAGAAAGGCTCCGATCTTGTGATCGACGCCTCGCGCGTGTCCCATATTGGGAGCCTCTGCCAGCAAGTCCTGCTTGCTGCTGCAAAGGAGTGGCAAGAAGATCAGCGCACCTTTCGTATGTGCAATCCAACCGATGCCTGCGTTCAAGACCTCGCCCTCTGCGGCCTCACACCGGAAAGCTTTGAAGGAGAGGTCGCATGACGCTCAATATTCTCGCAGTTGATGACAGCCGCACGATGCGCGACATGATCAGCCTAAGCCTACGACAGGCTGGCTTTGAACCAACCCTGGCTGAGGATGGACAGCACGGCCTAGAAGTTCTGCAAGACTTCATGCCCGATGCAATCATAACGGATATAAACATGCCACGGCTCGACGGCTTCGGATTTATTGATGCCGTTCGCAAAACGCCGGAACATCGCGCTATCCCAATACTTGTGCTGACCACCGAAAGCGCACCTGAACTGAAAGCACGCGCAAGAAGTGCCGGTGCAACGGGCTGGATCGTCAAACCTTTTGACCCCGAGAAACTTGTACGCGCCCTTCAAATGGTGACTGGTTAGGAGCATTTATGAGCGATCCCAATGATCCAATGGCCGAAATCCGTGTGGCATTCTTCCAAGAATGCGAGGAACTGCTCGAGGCGCTTCAAGACGGCCTTACGTCCATGGAAGACGGCAGTGGTGACTCCGAAACGATCAATGTTGTGTTCCGCGCGGTTCACTCAATAAAAGGCGGCGCCGGCGCATTCGGGCTGGACGAACTTGTGCAATTCGCTCACCGCTTTGAAACAACTATGGACGCCGTGCGCGCAGGCGAACTCACGGTTGATACCGAAGCATTGAAACTATTTTTTCGAGCTGCAGACGTCCTTAGCGACATCGTGCGCGCTTCTCGAGATGCGCTCGAAACTGATCAATCCGCGATCTTGGCGGTCTGTGAGGAACTGATTGCTTTAACCGGAGCAGACGCGGAGGAAGACGAAATTGATCCCGCTGAATTTCAAGCCACTGGCCTTACATTGGACCTTGATCTCCCGGATTTAGATGCTCTTGACGATATCGCCGTAGACTTACCACCGTTGACGTCTGCAGACAGCTTATTTGGCGAAGATACGATAGCGAGGGAACCATCCAAATACACGATACGTTTCAAGCCCACTAGCGAGCTCTACGCAACGGGGAATGAGCCCCTCTATCTCTTTAGGACCCTCCGAGAAATTGGTGTTGTAAAAATCGATATCAACACTCAGTGCTTGCCCGAACTATCCAAACTTGAGCCCGAAAACTCCTATTTGGAATGGCAGTTGAAAATTGAAACTGAAGAAAATGAAAACCAGATCAGAGAGGTTTTTGATTTCGTTTCAGACATTTGCGACTTGGAAATCAAATCTAATGGTATGGATGCTGAAGTTTCATGTCTGCCTGACATCTTACCAAACGAAGCCGCAACAGACCAAGTTGTAAGCTCAAGCGAAGTGAGCAACGCTATAGCAACTCCTGCTCAGACCGAAAATTTAGCTCCCTCAGCGGATCAAACTGTAGAAAATGCTTCTGACAATGCAGCAGAAATCCCCTTAGAGGTCTCACCGAAACCTGCCCAGACGCCACCTGCTACTAAGCCAAGAGCGACGGTTCGTGTCGATCTAGAACGTGTTGATCGATTGGTGAACCTGGTCGGAGAGCTGGTCATTAACCAAGCAATGTTGTCTCAAAGCGTTGCACAGATTGGATTGCCATCAAACACACCCGTTTTTACAGGTCTCGACGAGCTCCAACAGCTAACACGTGACATTCAAGACAGTGTTATGATGATCCGTGCTCAACCTGTTAAATCACTATTTCAGCGAATGGCTCGAATTGTGCGCGAAGCTTCCGCCGATGTCGGCAAAACTGTCCGGCTAAAAACGGACGGTGACGCTACAGAAGTCGACAAAACCGTGATCGAAAGGCTCGCAGATCCTCTCACCCATATGATCCGGAATGCTGTCGACCATGGGTTAGAGGATAGCAAGACGCGCCTTGCAAACGGCAAACCAGAAACTGGAGAAATTACTTTATCTGCGCGCCACCGCTCAGGCCGTGTCCTGATCGAGATTTCCGATGACGGCGCGGGTATTGACCGCAAGAAAGTTCTGAAAAAGGCACAAGAAAAAGAACTCGTCACCAAAGACGGCCAGCTAACCGATTCAGAAATCGACAATCTTTTGTTCCTTCCCGGGTTCTCAACAGCCGACAAAATTTCGAATCTTTCTGGTCGCGGCGTCGGGATGGACGTTGTTCGAAGCTCAATCCAAGCACTGGGTGGTCGAGTTTCAATAAACTCAACGCCCGGCAAAGGAACAACTTTCTCGATTAGTCTACCTCTGACACTCGCCGTGCTTGACGGTATGGTCACCCAAGTTGCTGGGCAAACTTTAGTAGTCCCGCTTAATACAATCGAAGAAACGCTTACCATCGGGAAAAGTGATCTAAACACGCTCGGCCCGCAGACATCTGTTCTAAAAGTAAGAAACGGATTCGTGCCGCTACTCGACCTCGGAACCGAGCTTGGCTACCGAAAACCAAAGCCTGACTACGTCGATTCAATTGTTCTTTTGATCGCGCACGAAGATGGGAGCCGGGCGGCTCTCGTTGTCGACGAGATAAACGATCAAAGACAAGTTGTCATAAAAGGGCTTCAAGAAAGCTACGGTCGCGTCCCAGGAATTGCAGCTGCTACAATCTTAGGTGACGGACAAATCGCTCTCATTCTTGACCCGGTAGACATCGTTGCAGGTGCCAGTGGGCGCACCAAACTTTCAACCGAAACAGCTCTCGCGGGATAGCCAATGTCAAACCAATTATCGAATTCAAAAACATCGGAAATCGAACTCTTGTCATTTCGTGTGGGCGAGCAGGAGTTTGCGCTTGATATAATGTCAGTTCGTGAAATCCGCGGCTGGACTCGTGCAACACCGCTTCCACACTCGCCTCCATTCGTACGGGGCGTTATCAACCTTCGGGGCACAGTTTTGCCCATCATCGATCTCGCTGCCCGACTTGGTCAACATTCAACTGATCCCTCCGAGCGCAATGTCTTCATCGTTGTGCAATCCGGTGAGGAAACCGTGGGGCTATTGGTTGACGCGGTTTCGGACATCCTATCGATCAAAACAGAGGAGCTTCAATCCCCTCCTGAAATGGCAGCGGACACAAACAACATTTTTGTAGAATCCCTTACGATTGTCGAAGACAGAATGCTACGCGTTCTTGATCTACGAGCCGCCCTTCTCTCTTCCTCTTCGGAGGCAGCATGACACGAGCTCTTTCTAACGCTGTTACGGGAAACACCGCAATGAGCAAAGACCAGTTCCTGCTCGTCTCAAAGCTGGCAAAACAGAACGCAGGCCTGATGTTTCCAGACACAAAGGCTTCACTCGTTTCTTCCAGACTTCTCAAGCGATTGCGCATTCTGAAACTGCAGAATTTTGAACAGTATTGTGATTTGCTGTGCGGCAATAATGCCAAGGAAGAAATTCACCACATGGTCGCAGCTCTCACAACCAACATTTCCAGTTTTTTCCGCGAGAAGCATCACTTTGAAACTTTGGGCAAAGAAATTCTTCCAACCATCATTGAGCATGCGACGAAGGGAGGAAAAATTCGAATTTGGTCAGCCGGGTGCTCTGTTGGTATGGAAGCTTATAGCATTGCAATGACCATCCACGAAGGGTTTCCCGAAGTTGGAAACTGTGACGTAAAAATTTTAGCAACGGATATCGATCCAAACGTCTTGGAAATTGCTCGGCTTGGTGAATATCAGGTCGGTGACTTAACAAATGTCTCTAAAGCACACCAAGATCGCTATTTCCGATCGTCTGAAACCGAGACAAAGAGCTCTATTCGAGTTGTTTCTGAAATTCAAAACCTTGTTAGTTTTAAACAGCTTAACCTTATCGAGAACTGGCCGATAAAAGGTCACTTTGATATCATATTCTGCCGAAATACTGTCATCTATTTTGACGAAGACACGCAAAAGCAACTTTGGTCTCGATTTCAAAACATCCTACATGAAGGCGGATGGCTCTTTGTCGGTCACTCCGAGCGCGTTCAGGAAAATTCAGCGCCACTGCTTAAGTCGCGAGGCATGACAATCTATCAAAAATCAAGCGAAACCGGCGAGAAACAACTACGGCCGCGCAGCTCCGAGGAAAGCCAATGTCTTTAAGAGATCAACTCCGCATCCTTGTTGTTGATGACATGTCAACAAGCCGAGGCTTAATCACTCAAGCACTCGACGCATTTGGTATACGAAATGTTGGGAGTGTGGCGGATGGCCGAACTGCACTTTCTACGTTGGAGCGTACGCCAGTCCATCTCGTTATCTCGGACTACAACATGCCAGAAATGGATGGGTTGCATCTCTTACATGCACTCCGCCAAAATCCAAAAACGAAAGGGGTCGGATTCATTCTTATCACTGGCCGCGCTGACCGGGAAATAATCGAAAAAGGGAAACAGCTAGGCATGAACAATTTTCTAAAGAAGCCTTTTGACCCTGCTCAACTCAAGGCTTGTATAGAAGCCGTTGTGGGCCGTCTTTAGGGTCGAACAATGAGCAACTCTTCTGTTTCGCTGTCAAAAGTTCTCGAGTGCGTCGATGCTGAAGTCGCTGAGATGTCAACACAAGTGCTCAAGTTGCAGTCGACGTTATCTGAATTAACTGATGGATTGGACATTCTACAGACCGAGCCGATTAGTTCATTGCAAAGTCTTGATGAAATTGCTCAAAAACTCTCGGGAATCTCTCGCGCACTACAAATGTTGCGAAACGAAACTGGGCCAGTCAATCACACATCAATCAATATTGAGTTGCTAAAAAGTTTCGTAAAACTGGACAGCCTTTCCAGCAGGCTTTGTGCTGAAACCTGCCTAGAACACTCCCAAAGCTCCAAAGGGAGCGTCACACTGTTCTGAAAACTTTACCGCGCTGACATCAAAGATGTTTGAACAACTAAAATAGCTCAACGTCATTAGTTTGTGCCCGCACTAGAGCCTGCTCTTCGACTTTGGCTTTCATAAGTTTCTGCCGCGCATGGCCGGAAACGGGTGAAAATTCCACACGGCGCGCAGATACTCCTCCCAGACATTCAGCATAGATCGGAATACCTTCTTGGTGCAAAAAATTGCGCACAAATGTTCCATTCGCCTGTCCGATGCTTGAAAGGCCCGAAACCATTTGCGCACCACCAAAAATTTTGCCGCGCAGACGTGACTTTGAGGCGCCACGCTTAAGTAGTGCATTGATGAGTACTTCCATCGCCGCCGCACCATGCAAATTTTCAATGCCCGAGTTCGAGATACTGTCTGGCAAAAGAATATGGTTCATTCCCCCGACTTTTGCGGTTTGGTCCCACAAACAAGTCGCAACGCAAGACCCAAGAGTTGTCGAAATCACAACATCAGGAGAATTTTCGACAGCATGTTCGCCCTGACAGATTGATATCCGTTTCTTGGGCAAGCCGCTTCGTCGGTTAGAGGAATGTTTGGTCATGCGCCTCCGAAGAACAATCATTCAGTCGGGAAACACCCGAAAGATTTCAGTATCACTTCCGACGTTACAGCAACAGACATCAACATAGTCTTAAGACTATCGGCAGAATAAGCGCCGTTTTGGATCAAGAGTATCGGTAACTCTCTATTATATGCGCTAACCTTTTCAAGGCGGGCGAAACCGAATTCTCGCATGTTTCGTCATGCTCTTTCCAACCCTCAAGGAGTTGAATGCCGAATTGCGAAATATGGTGACGCATTGCCAGACGCGCTTCCTCAGCGGACCGTTTTCTTAGAGCTTCTATGATCGCGCGGTGTTCCTGAACGAGCGAAGGCTTCATCCGAGCTACATTTACCCGACCGTGCATTTTTACCCACATTGGAAGCTGTACGCGCTGCCGCCAAAAACCAAGAACGGTATTCTCCAGCGCCAAATTTCTAGTCGCGCGTGCAATCGTGAGGTGAAACAACTCGTCAGCATTGTCGCCCCAAAATTCGTTCTCATGTTCCCCGCTCATTTGCTCTGTGAGCTCTTCGAGCTTTTCCAGTTCCGCGTCAGTTATATGATCAGCAGCGAGTGCAGCTGTTTCTCCCTCAACAAGCAACCTTGCCTCTAAAAGTTCAAACGGGCCGGGCGTGACCAACGCGCTTAACGTATTGGTCGAGGGTGGATGAGTTGAAACCTGCATGCCAGCTCCAAAACGGTTCTCGACAAAACCGCTGATCTCAAGTGCAATCAACGCTTCACGCACCGTCGCACGGGAAACGGAAAGCTGCTCAACAAGCTCGCGTTCGGCCGGCATTTTCTGTCCGGCTTTCAGGTCTCCTTCAAGAATACGCTCAGCGATTTGTTGAGCGACAAGTCGATACCTTGGGATTTGTTCAACCGGTTTAAACATGAGGCGGACAACCAATTTACATTTCGTCAGAGATTGACAGATTGCCTGACAATCCTGCATAACTCAAGAAATTTCAAACGGATTGCCGATCATGACACCCGAAAAACTCCTTCGCGAAATGTTTGATGCAGCACTTGATGCCGCTGACCCATTCAAAGCCGTACCCACATATTTACCCGAAAAACCAAGCGGCCGCGTTGTTGTTATCGGCGCGGGTAAGGCGTCGGCCAGAATGGCACAGGCCGTAGAAGCCGAATGGGGCCCATGCGAAGGAATTGTGATCGTTCCACATGGCGCGGACCTGCCGACAAAGGGTATTGAGATCGTTCAAGCCAGCCATCCGGTACCGGATGCCGCGGGCGAGGAAGCCGCCAAACGTATTGTAGAACTGCTCGAAACACTTACTGAAAACGATCTTGCGCTATGCCTGATTTCTGGTGGTGGGTCCTCGCTGATGTCTGCGCCCGCCGCTGGCTTGAGCCTTGAAGACAAAATTCTCGTGAATAAGAAACTGTTGGCGAGTGGTGCCGCGATTTCGGATATGAACGTTCTGCGCAAGCATTTATCCGCAACGAAGGGCGGTCGATTGGCGGTCGCGGCGGCTCCTGCGCGCGTCGTGACATTAACCATAAGCGATGTACCGGGTGATGACCCGTCAATCATTGCGTCCGGTCCGACGGTGCCGGATACCTCTACCGCTTCGGACGCTTTAAAGATCATCGAACGCTTCGGCATCGATCTACCCGACCATATTCTTGCTGTTCTAAACGGCCCTGATGGAGAGACGCCAAAGCCCGACCACCCCGCCTTCAAACGAGCCGAAACACATATCGTCGCGGCGCCTCAGGCCTCTCTTGAGGCGGCATCAAAGATTGCGGAAAAATACGGCGTGACCCCACTAATTTTAGGTGACGCAATCGAAGGTGAAGCGCGTGAGGCAGGAAAGGTTATGGCTGGCATGGCAGCGCAAATTAAGCGTCACGGCCAACCGGCAAAGGCGCCTGCGGTGCTAATTTCCGGCGGGGAGACAACGGTAACCGTCACTGGAGAAGCAGGAAAAGGCGGACGTTGCAGCGAATTTCTGCTAGGATTTGCTCTAGGCGTCTGGGGCGAAGACGGCATCTCGGCACTGGCCTGTGACACCGATGGACGCGATGGGTCGGAGCATAACGCAGGCGCGATCTGGGGAGCGAACCAGTTTGCGCAAGCCGACAGGGACAAAGCCTTAAGCGCTCTGTCTCGTCACGACGCTTATAGCTTCTTTGAGAGTGTCGATGGTTTGGTTAATACTGGCCCGACCCATACAAACGTAAATGATTTCAGAGCGATATACGTGGAGGCATCCGATGAAGATTGATCTATTATACGGCCGCAACGGCATCTCGGTTAACCTTCCCGAAGCGGCAGAACCCACTGTTATCAACAAGCCTGCATTCCCGCCCTGCCCTGATGCGACCGAACAAATTGCCACCGCTTTGACAAATCCTGTCGCGGGCGCAGACTTTAAGTCTCTGTGCCAAAACCGCTCTTCGGCTTGCATTCTGATTTGCGATATTACCCGCCCCGTCCCGAACCACTTGTTCTTGCGGCCCATGATCGAAGGAATGATTGACGCAGGGATTCCTAAATCTGAAATCACGGTTTTGATTGCTACAGGGTTGCATCGGCCAAACCTCGGTGAAGAGCTTGCCGAGCTTGTCGGCGACCCTTGGGTTCTCGAGAATGTTGCCGTTGAAAACCACTATGCCCTGAATGACGAGGATCATATCGACCTCGGCACAACCAAAGGCCGCGGCGTTCCTGTCAAGCTCGACCGTCGCCTCGTGGACGCAGACCTGCGGATTGCGACTGGACTTGTGGAGCCGCATTTCATGGCCGGCTACTCTGGTGGACGAAAAGTTGTTGCTCCCGGTGTTGCTCATCACGAAACCATTCGCACCTTTCATTCCGCGCGGTTCATGGAAGACCCCGCCGCAAAAGAGTGCAATTTGGTCGATAACCCACTACACGAAGAGCAACTCGAAATCGTGCGGATGCTTGGCGAAATTTACGCCTTGAACACCGTGATTGACGAAGATCGTAACCTTGTGTTCACAAGCTTTGGCGAAATTATCGAAAGCCATCTCGCGGCGGTTGAGTTTGTGCGGGCCTTTACCGAAATTCCTGTTGGTCGCAAATTCAAAACCGTTGTGACTTCTGCGGCGGGTTATCCGCTTGATCAAACCTACTATCAAACAGTTAAGGGCATGGTGACGCCGCTCGACATTCTCGCGCCGGACGGCACATTGATCATTGCCTCGCACTGTGGTGAAGGGGTCGGCTCCGATCATTTCAGAGCCGCGCAAGAACGACTGGTTTCCATGGGGCCCGACGCCTTTTTGAAATCCCTGCTGGCGAAATCCTTTGCCGATGTCGACGAATGGCAGACGGAAATGCAGCTTAAGCCAATGCGTGCTGGCAAGGTTGTTCTGTATTCCGAAGGGTTACCAGAGAGCGATTTTGCCGTCACAGGCGTTGAGCGCGCGACCGACTTGAAGCAAGCAATCGCGGACAGTATCGCGATGCATGCCGACCCTGAAATCGCGGTTATTCCGGAAGGTCCCTATGTCGTTCCGCAAGCGCGTTCGGCGGCATGACGGCTCATATCCATCTTGATGTTGTCGGGGGCGTCTCGGGCGATATGTTCCTCGCGGCGATGCTTTCAGCCTTTCCCGAACACGAAGCAGGCTTGAGCGAAGATTTGGCAACTGCCGGACTGTTGGAACATGTCACCCTAAAGAGGGATACGATCAAGAAATCCGGATTTGCCGCGACGCAGGTCACATTCGAAATCACCGAAACCGCGCCTGCAACCCGCCATTGGCGGAACATCAAAGGCTTCATTGAAGCCTGCGCCCTCTCCGAAGAGACGAAACGCACAGCTATCGAGATATTCGCGCAACTGGCCGAAGCCGAAGCGATTTGCCACGGCGTCTCTGTTGACGACGTGCATTTTCACGAGGTTGCGGACTGGGACTCTTTGGCGGACATAATCGGCGCTGCCGCACTCCTTACTAGAATTGGCACCGCAACCTGGTCGTGCTCCTCATTGCCGATTGGGTCAGGACTGGTACAATCTCAACACGGAAAAATTCCGGTCCCTGCCCCCGCAACCGCACATCTTCTGAAGGGGTTCGACTGCTTTGACGATGGCGCGTTGGGCGAACGCATAACGCCAACGGGTGCGGCGATCCTAAAATTCTTGAACCCGGCACACCAGAAAAGCAGCGGCAAACTGACCCGCATCGGAACGGGTGCAGGGCAAAAATCCTTTAAGAACATCCCCAATATCTTGCGCGTGCTTGTACTTGAGAGCAGCGACACGATTGAAACAACAACCGATTGGGTAACGCAAATCTCATTTGAAATCGATGATATGACGCCAGAGGAAATCGCCACATCGGCCGAACATATCCGCGCGCATCAAGGTGTGATCGATGTTGGCTTCACGCAAGGCTTTGGCAAAAAATCCCGCCCGAACTACGGGTTTCGTGTGCTTACCACGCCGGATGCGGGCGAAGACGTCGCGACGCTCTGCTTTAACGAAACGTCTACGATTGGATTGCGTATAGAAACCGTCGCGCGACGCATCCTTTCTCGTCAACACGGCCAAAGCGGCAACATCGCGATCAAGGTTGTCGAGCGTCCAAGTGGCCCGAGCGCCAAGGCCGAAAGCGATGATCTTGCGGCATTTTCGGGCTTGGAACAGCGTCGTGCATTGGCCTCAAATGCGACGAAAGGAGACAGCGATGAGTGATGCGTATCAGCGATTGTCTAATGTGCTTTCACAGTTTCCGCGCCTGACAATCGCGGTTTCCGGAGGTGTGGATAGCCTCACTCTGGCGACGATTGCGGCGCGCCAACTCAAAGACACAACTATCGCACATGCCATATCGCCCGCCGTTCCAGACGAAGCAACGGACCGCGTGCGCGCCTTTGCTAGTTCTGAAGGGTGGGATTTGCGGGTCATCAACGCGCGTGAATTCTCCGACCCTAACTATCTGAAGAACCCGACAAACCGATGCTATTTTTGTAAGTCGAACCTCTATTCCCGCATTGCAGAAAGCTGCTCTGGGCCAATTGCTTCTGGTACAAACACCGATGATCTGGGCGAATATCGCCCCGGCCTTATTGCGGCGAAAGAGCAAGATGTGGTGCATCCCTACGTTATGGCCGACATCTCTAAACGCGAATTACGCGATCTTGCGAGCGGACTTGGACTTTCTGGAATCGCTGCGCTCCCCGCACAGCCCTGTTTAGCGAGCCGGATCGAAACCGGAATTGCAATAGACGCTGCGGATCTGGCTTTCGTTCATGCAGTTGAAAAACTGGCAACAGAGCGGCTCTCGTCAACCGATATTCGATGCAGGGTTACCAAAACCGGCATACGTCTCGAAACAAATGCGCCAGCGGACTCGGACACGATTGCGCACATCAATGCCTTTTGTCAGGCACATGACCGCGTATTTGACGGGGCTTATCCCTATCGCCGTGGAAGCGCGTTTCTTCAGGGTGAAGCGGTATGAAAAGCCACACGATTTTTGATTGGTCACGTGCGGCACGGACGGGCATTCCTGAGGTCGTCTTTGCAGAGCACAAGCCTCTCGACATGCTGCTCGACATAATCAACAGCCATATCGAAGAAGCCAAACCACTTCTTGTGACGCGCCTATCACCAAAGCAAATCAAAGCGCTCGAAGACCTCCCGATGAACATCGACACGCACGCCCGAACTGCTTCCTATTTGGCGAAGGCCCCAGCAAACGCGCCGAAACTCGCGATAGTATCTGCCGGGACGTCGGATGCCCCAATTGCACGCGAGGCCTATGTTTGCGCGCGTTTCTTTGGGCTCGATGCGTTGCTCATACAGGATGTCGGCGTAGCGGGGCTTTGGCGGCTCGAGAAACATTTACCAACTTTACAGGAAATGCCACTGGTGATCGCGGTTGCCGGAATGGAAGGCGCGCTATTTTCAGTGCTCGGCGGGCTACTGCATGCACCAATTATCGCGGTTCCAACCTCGGTCGGGTACGGCGTTTCGCAAGGTGGAAATGCTGCGCTTTCATCCGCACTTGCAAGCTGTGCACCGGGCGTACTTACGGTGAATATCGATAACGGATTTGGCGCTAGCGCTGCGGCAGCCAAGATTTTGCTTCACGCCAAATCACGCGAAGATTGAGACATAAGCCCAATTCAACAAAAATTGTTGCGCGGCCCGAAACAAAAAGTTCATAGCCCTTGCGCCGCAAGTTTTAGTACAGCGCAAGGGTTAATCTAAAATCTAAACAAACGCCTAAATTCGCCGCGTACTTTATGTCATAAATGTGACGCAAGCCCCAATGCGAGCACAATCCAAGGCACATCCATCAAGGTATTTCCCGGCGTACACATTAATTTTTTAAATATTTTTAATTACTTATCCAAACACACCAATCAGAAACGCTCCACCCTCTCCGGCCGCTGTCTTTTTTAGGCGAATTCTCGCCATTGTCTTGACACAATCGCAGCAGCGGCGTTAGAACACTTTCCATAAAAAGAATGTGTTAAAACCTCTATTTGAATTGTGGGCAATCGAGTTGGACGTGGCATGTGTGTGTGTGCCAGTGCGTATCGAGTGAATTTGTGTGTTTGTTATTTAGTCTCGCAGTACTTTAACCAGTGCGCCGGAATTTCCGGGGAGTGTGAGGCGCGTTACGGCAACAGAACGATCGGATCCGCCACCCCATCACGGCTGATTTTTTGATTTCTGTTTTTTTTATTGAAAGGCCTCGTGCCGGCTTAACGCGTTTCATAAAGGGAGCCGAACATGCGACATTGATCGCCCTGCCCGTTCGGCTCCCTTTTCATAACCCTTCTCAGAATGAAAATATTAGCTGCTCTCGAAATGGATTTTTCTTGTGGCAATGAATTATGTGCGCGCCATTGTCACGATGCTATTAGGATGACTCCGCCACACGATGGTAAAGGTCATCATGTGCTTTGATGTAGCGGTCCAACGAAAACTTTGTATCAATTCTCGCCCTTGCGCGCTTGCCAAGCGCTTTGCGTTCTGGCTCTGGCAACGCGATAATCTGGTCAATCCCATCGGCAAGCGCGTCGGGATTTGATGGCGGCACCACCGCACCCGTATCACCAACCAACCACGCGCTATCCCCCACATCTGTTACGACAGCCGGCACTTCACTTGCCATTGCTTCGCCGGTTGCCAATGAAAATGCCTCGCCCCAAGCCGAGGACAAAACGAAGACATCAAGCCCCGGAACGATCTCGGGGATATCATTGCGTGCGGGAATAATCGTGAACCGATCTTGCATACCGAATGCCGCGACAGCCTGTGCTGCTTCACCGCCCTCATGCCCCTCTCCAACGAAAATCAGATGGATATCGCGACCGCGATCAATGAGCTTCTTGGCCGCCTTCACTAACGAAAGCTGGTCCTTCATCGGATGGTTTCGGTTAATATTGCCTATTAAAATACGGCTCTCCGGTATGCCTCCAAGCGAACAGAGGAACGAACGCGCTGCGGGGCGAGCGTGATATTCCTCCATATTTGTGCCGTTCGGAATCAAAACAGATTTGTCAGATGAAAAGCCAAATGCCTCGTGCTGTGTCTGGGATTGCTTTGAACAGTATGTAACGGCGCCAAGCCGTTTCGTCATAGGGGCGGAGAGCTTTATGAGCATTTGCGTACTGCGGGACTCGGCGTTTATGTCATGTAGAGAGTGATGAACCGACCAGACCATCCGCTTTGATGAACCAAGCCCGAAATTGGCCACGCTTGCCGCGAAGTTCCCATGATACATCCAACCGTGGATTACGTCGGGAGAGAAGTCCTTGATGTGACTCCGGATCTTTTTCAGTCCCTTGAGATTGAATTTGCCTTGCGGCAACTCCGCGCTTGTAACGCGTACACCAAGGTTCTCGATTTCATGCGAGAAATGTGCAGGCGGAAGGAGCGACACCACCTCGTGATTGCTGCGCGCTTCTCCCAAACCTTTCAAATACCGGAATAGCATGACTTGTGCGCCACCAAACCCGAGGCCCGTAATGCAATGCAATACTCTCAATTCAACAATCCTAAACTTACAAATCTTGCGCAACGTAACGACCGCAACGTTCCGCTACTTTATGAAACTCCTCCATTAAGTCCACGAGCTGCGTGGCACAAAATCGAAAAGAATCATCAGTTCCGTGATTCTTAGCGCCCTTGCCGTAAGCAAGAGTCCTCCCAAATCATCCAAGCCAGCCAATTTATTCAGTTTTTTGAATGAGCCGCAATTTTGAGCATCCCGCACAAGGTTTACGAGCCCGTAAAGCGCTCGCCACCGCGATTGTTTCGAAAGTCGCAACAAAACTTGAAAACTGGACTAACTACCTAATTTACGTAAAGGAAACTTCCTGAAATTAAGTATCTTTTTTTAAATAAGTTTTACTTGAAGCACTCAAGTTGATAGTAAGGAAACTGCCGATTGTGTGACGGCTTTGTTTCTTAATTAGTACTGTAGGTAGTTGGTTATTTTTACCATGCACAATTTCATTGATACTGTTCCTCGTTCAGTCAAACGCTTGATCTACCTCTCGGTAGATGCGGTGCTCTTGCCTGTCGCGCTGTTTGCTGCGTTTGCGCTCCGCTATGGTGAATTTACACCTTGGGCACAAGTTTCGGAGTCTTGGATACTCTTCCCCACTGTTCTTTGCTTTGGAATGGCCGCGAATATTTTGCTCGGTTTTTCGCGGGTCAAGCTCTCGACTTTCGGAGTTCGAGACATCGGCAAAGCCGCATTAATTGCAATTGCGATGACAGTTGTTTCGATTTGTACGTGCTATATTCTTGACCTTGCGACGCCGCGCTCTGTTCCGCTGATTTTCGGGATTCTGCTGTTCCTTGGAACAATGGGGTCTCGCCTTACCGGTCGCGCACTTCTTCAAGTGCTCTATGATCACGGCCACGAACGCCGCCCCGTTGCGATTTATGGCGCTGGCTCTGCTGGTAACCAGCTTGCTTCTGCGCTTGGCCGCTCCAAAATCAAACCCATTGTTTTTGTGGATGACAACCCCTCGCTCCATGGCGTGATCATGGGTGGTTTGCCTGTTTGCGATCCGGAAAAGCTAAAGAGCCTCATTGAAAAGGGCAAAATTGAATCTGTAATTCTGGCGACACCTTCGGCTACCGAAGAACAGAAACGTCGGATTTCACTCAAGCTTGCCGATCTCGGAGCCGAGGTGCTGTCGCTGCCCTCTTACAATGAGATCATCGCCGGTAGAGGTCTGGTCGAAAGCCTCCGTCAGGTTTCCCCTGATGAGCTTCTCGGCCGCGATAAGGTCGATCTGAACCTCCCCGGTGTCTCGGATGTCTATGCTGACAAGTCGGTGTTTGTATCGGGCGCTGGTGGATCGATTGGATCGGAACTGTGCCGTCAGGTTCTAAAGCATAATCCGCGCAAGATCGTTTTGTTCGAACATTCCGAATTTGCGCTCTACTCCATTGATCAAGAGCTTCGCCCACTCGCCGAAGCTGCTGGCGTTGAGATTGTCGCAACGCTCGGCTCTGTCTGCGACAAGCGCCGCGTTGTTCGGACAATGCAAATCCATCAAACTGATATCGTCCTGCACGCTGCGGCTTACAAACACGTGCCGCTGGTCGAAAGCAACGAGCTCGAAGGGTTGCGCAACAATGTTCTTGGTACACGTGTCTTGGCAAATGCCGCGCGCGAGCTGGAAATCGAGCGTTTTATCCTCATCTCAACCGACAAGGCCGTTCGCCCGACCAACGTAATGGGCGCATCGAAACGCCTCGCCGAGTTGATCGTACAAGACATCGACAGCCGCAGCCCCAAAACGCTTTTCTCCATGGTGCGCTTTGGTAATGTGCTTGGCTCTTCTGGCTCTGTTATCCCGCTGTTCCGCGAGCAAATCGCGCGTGGCGGCCCTGTAACGGTTACGCATGCCGAAGTGACCCGCTATTTCATGACCATCCCAGAAGCCGCGCGGCTCGTGCTGATTGCGGGAACCTTTGCGCGCGGTGGTGACGTGTTTGTTCTGGATATGGGCAAAGCGGTCGCGATCCTCGACCTCGCCAAACGCATGATCCGCCTGTCTGGTAAAACGCTGAAATGCCCACAAAATCCCGACGGTGATATCGAGATCGTCGTCACTGGCTTGCGTCCGGGCGAAAAGCTTTATGAAGAACTGCTCATTGGCGAAAACATCCTCAACACACCGCATCCTAAGATTATGCGTGCGCAGGAGGGCTGTCTTTCTGAACTCGAAGTTCAAAGCGCAATCCGCGATTTGAACCAAGCGATCGAGAGCGGCGAGACGGCACGATGCCGTTCAATCCTGAATCACTGGATCGAAGACTATCATCAACCGCAAGAAGCCAAACAATCAGGTTAACACGACCGCAGCGCAGGAATTTTGGCGTTGTCAAAATTTTCCCATAGTTCAACAATACATATGAGGAGACAGACTCACTTGGGCCTGTCTCTGATTTTCAACGCGATATTTTCTAAGACCGAAAAGCGAGACAATAAATGAAGCTAACAATGATCGGCACGGGCTATGTTGGGCTTGTGTCTGGGGTATGTTTTTCGGATTTCGGTCACGATGTTGTTTGCGTCGACAAGATGCCAGCTAAGATCGATGCGCTCAAAGCCGGTGAGGTTCCTATCTTTGAACCGGGCCTTGAAGAAATTATGGCGCGCAGCGTAGCCAATGGCCGCCTGTCCTTTACGCTCGATTTGCCGGAAGCGGTTGCTGAAGCAGATGCAGTCTTCATCGCTGTTGGCACCCCGACCCGCCGCGGGGACGGCCATGCCGACTTAACCTATGTTTTTGATGCGGCCCGAGAGATCGCGCGGTCGCTCAAGGGCTATACTGTCATCGTCACGAAATCGACTGTTCCGCTCGGCACAAACCGCAAGGTCGAAGAGATCATTCGCGAAGAAAACCCAACCGCAGAGTTTGACGTTTCATCTAACCCTGAGTTCCTGCGAGAAGGTGCTGCGATCGAGGATTTCATGCGACCTGACCGTGTGGTTGTTGGAGTTGAAAGCGAACGTGCACAAGACGTGATGGCTCGGATCTATCGCCCGCTTGCGCTTCGTGAAGCGCCGATCGTCTATACCGATCTTGAGAGCGCCGAGATGATCAAATATGCGGCCAACGCATTTCTTGCCACCAAGATCACCTTTATCAACGAGATCGCCGATCTTTGCGAAAAGGTCGGAGCCGACATCAAATCTGTGTCTAAAGGCATGGGCATGGACAACCGCATCGGCAACAAATTCCTTCACGCCGGACCTGGCTATGGCGGCTCATGCTTCCCAAAAGACACCAAGGCGCTCGCACGCATCGGCCAAGAACACGCCAGCCCGATCAAGATTGTCGAGCAGGTCATCGACATCAATGACGAGCGAAAACGCAAGATGACCGACAAGATCCTCTATCTCTGCGACGACAAAGTCGCGGGCAAGAAGATCGTCGTGCTCGGCGTTACGTTCAAACCGAACACCGACGACATGCGAGACAGCCCATCGTTGACGATCGTTCCTGCGCTTGTGGGTGCTGGGGCCAAGGTTCATGTGGTCGATCCACAAGGCCGCAAAGAGGGCGAAGAGCTTTTGCCTTCTGTTGTATGGGAAGCTGATCCATACGAGGCGGCCAAGGATGCAGACGCAATCGTTGTTCTTACGGAATGGAACGAATTCCGCGGATTGGACCTCGCGCGTTTGGCTGGCGAGATGCAGGATGCAAAAATGGCTGACTTCCGTAATATCTATGACCCGGACGAAGCAAAAACCGCTGGGTTCACCTATACTTCTATCGGGCGCTAAAAGCCCGTTCGGGAGGAAGGGTCTTGCGCGCCTTGATTGAAGGCGCGAGGCCGTTTTGACACCCAAGCATCCACCAGCCAAAAAAATAGGGCGCCTGAAAGCGCCCTTCCCCACTTCTATGATTTGGGGCTCTTTTGGAGCCGCGGCCAGCTTAGGCGTCTATTCCGTGCTGCAGTTCGTAATCTACGAGACGCAGGCAGAGCTCATCGGCCCAAGCTGATTTCATTCCGTTGAAATCGCTCATCTCGATAGACTTACAGATATCCTGATATTTCTCGATCGCGCTTTGGTAATCGTCGGGTGTTTCCACGACCGGCATCGCCGGCATGCGTGTTCTCGCTTTGAAGTAAGTTACATTGTCACGAACTTCATCGGTTTGCGGACGTTCCGCTACTGCACTCCGAAATTTGTTTAGCCCGATTACCATCTGGTTACCTCTTTGCCCTAACGAGTGGTACTTTGTCCCCAATACCTTGTCACATTAATATTACATGACATCAGATACCGTCAAATTGACTAAGCAGAATTGCGCTCACCCAATGTTGTTGCGAAGTATTAATAATTGATTAGCAAAAGAGATTTTCGCTTATCAAACCAAGACCACGCTCAACTCAAAGTAGTATTCACTCCACCATAGTTTACCCAAAAGCAGAAAATAAAGTCCTTTTTCTGCTGTTCTAAATCACTCTGAACAGAAATCTGGGCGCAAATAGGGCAAAATCGAGAAAACGGTTATGAAACCACAATTTTCTCTCAGCAGCACCGACGCCTGCACGACATTTTCTCGCGCAGAGCATTAAGGACGTAATGGCCTAAAGATGGATTTATTGAGTCGGATTGCTCTCTTCTGGCGACTGCGGCACACGGATAATCACCGTATCGCCAGGCCGAAGCAATGTCGTTTCGCTGGCAATTTCAGGTGCATCGCCCCCTCTGCCGTGAGACACCACCGATATAACAAGCGGCTCGTTCGGGTCGATCTTTGAGCTTTCTGCATCTGTTATCAAAGCACTTGTATAAAGATCCGTTTGAAGGTCGATCCCAAGCGTCATGGATGTCAGGCGTCTGCGAGCCTCGTCAAGTTGTTCGAGCAATGACGCGCGGTTTTGCTTTTTGATATCGATGATATCTCGCTGCGCTTCATTCAGAGATTGCTCCGCACGCAGCTTTTCGACGGTCAATTCCACGTCCCGAATTTGCAAATTGGTCAATGTGCGCGTGAGCGTCGTAACATCATTGGCGCGAATATTACCCTTAGCGAGCAACTCTTGCTTATTGGCCAAATCTTCTTCGGTGCGTTCGATTTCGGCACTGTTCAACGCAAGCTGTGTTTCGAGTTTCTCAATCACATTCGTGAGCAACCCAACCAACTCATCAACGGACTCGATCCTTTCGGAGAGCGCCTCCATGTTGTTTTCAAAGATGCTTTCTTCGATGTTGATTATCCCGCTATCGAGCAACTGACGGCGGATTTCATCAGGCGTTTCAAATTTCTCGGCATTGTTAATCTCTGCTTCGATGCGCGCTATTTTTAAAAGGAGTTGCTGTTGGTTTTGCACCAGCAAGCGCCGCTGCCCATAGGCTCTAAGGATGTCACGCTCCAACTCGCGCCCCGAAGACCCGGAACGTCCAACGCCACCGGCCATAGCCATCGCCTGCCGAACAGACATGCCGGGGCGAAATTCATATTGGCCCGGGCGATAGACATCGCCGGTTACGAAAATCGGGTTGTAGGAGGCAATTTCAATCGCAACCGCAGGGCGGTTCGGCAAGCCGATCGCCACTTCCAATTCGCGGGCAATGGTCTCGGAAATCACATCCAAAGGCAAACCACCAACCTCAACAGAACCAACGTAGGGATAGGATATCCGCCCATCAGGACCAACCGTGTATTCCCCGCTCAGCCCTTGCCATTCTTCGTAATTGTTATTGGTAAAATCCCAGTTCCCAACCCGAATGCGCAAAACATCCTGTACGTTGATTGGATAGGCCCCGTTGTTTTGCGCCAAAAGCGGCGCGCCCGAAGTTGCGAGCGCCAGAACAACGGCGAGACTTCGAAGGGCGGTTCGGCCAATGCGGACTAAGGACATCACTTGCAACTCTTTCTAATGGCGTTACTCTGGGAGCATATTGCTGTTTGTTTAATAAAAATAAGTCAAAACGCCATTAAGGTATACACATGAAACGCCTTGAAAAGAAACGTTTTCGAAACCTTTGGCGGGTTTTCTTGACGTTTATTGTCGCTTCTACGTCCGCTGTTTCACTGCACGCAGAACAATCCGCCTTTCCCGGCGCGATAGGTTACGGCAAGGATACAACCGGCTGGCGCGGCGGACAAATTATTGCCGTTACCAACCTTCAGGATCGGGGCAAAGGCTCACTACGTGAATGTGCAGAAGATCTGCGCATGCCGCGCATCTGTGTGTTTCAAGTTAGTGGCACAATTTCGCTGGATACACCTATTCGTTTGCGTTCGAACCTCTATGTCGCTGGTCAAACGGCTCCTGGTCAGGGCATCCAGATAAAGCTCCGCGGCGGAGACCACACGCCAATCATAATCAAGAACTCAGGTCATGTTCTGGTGCGATATCTCAAAATTCGCCCCGGCGCAGGAACGCGTGAGAGCGCGAATATTGACGCGGTTACGGTCGAGAGCAGCAGCAACGTCTATCTCGATGCTTTGTCGATGCAATTTGCCTCGGACGAAACGTTCAACATTCATACGAATGATAATCCGACACATAAGATCACCCTTGCGCGTTCGATCCTCTCTCATTCGCTGGACCGCTCAGTGCACCCAAAGGGGCGGCATTCTAAGGGCGCGCTGATTTGCTCAAATGAAGGATCACTGGAGCAGCCAACGCCCTGTGGCGCGATAACTTTGGCTGGCAATCTTTTTGCCCATAATCGCGACCGAAACCCCGATGTCAAAGGTACAGAGATCGGCCCCATCGAGATTGTGAATAACATTTTCTACAACGCGATCAGCCAGTTCGGCGAGTTTTATGACCTAATGGGCGACGTTACGATCAACTATGTGGGAAATATCGTAAAAACCGGTCCAAGCTCAAATCGACGCCAGCCGCTCCCCGCTGTAGAGGCGTTTGATTGGGATGAGCAGCGCGGCATGAAAATCTATGAGACCGATAACATAAATTATGAGCGGAAAGGGTGTGGCAACAAGGCAGGTCGCGCCATTTTGGACGAGGAAGCCGAAAAACACCGAATAGACACGCCAAGTTCACCGCTCACCTTCCCCCCTCTCCCCGCGGCCGAAGTTGAAGAAGCCGTACTTGCCAATGTCGGCGCCGCGCGGGCAGCTTGGGGCGGACCAGATAGCCTTGATCAGCGCGCCATTGATGACTTCATCGCCTGCAAAGGAAAGATTATCGATGCGCCGGAAGACGTTGACGGCTGGCCAGACCTACCAGAGGAAAAAACTGCGCTCGTCGATACAGACGAGGACGGTTTGCCCGATGATTGGGAAGCAGAGAAAGATGGCCTCGACCCGAAGACCCCGAACCAAACGTGGGAGGACCGCGACGGCGACGGGTGGTCAAACATTGAGGAGTACCTGTCGTTTCTTGCCGAAGACCGCATCTAGCTGCGCGAATTTCTCGCATTTTCACCATTTAAGCGCCCTATTTCCAACCTATCACACCCATGCAACACGAATTTCTTGACGAAGCTGGTTCATCCTCGCTTTAACCCAAGTCATAACCTGCGAAAGCGCCAATTGATGCCCCGTATTGTCGAACTTCTGATTGTTTTCACAGCGCTGCTGTTTCTGATCATCCCTATTGCCGTAACCGGCGCTGCGCTTTATTTGGCGCTCGGCTCTCCGGTTTTTTTCAGACAAACGCGCGTGGGCAAAGACCTCCGTGTATTTGATATTCTGAAATACCGCACAATGACCAATGACGTTGACGAAAACGGCAACCTGCTGCCGGACGAGATGCGCCAAACACGGTTTAGCAAATTCATTCGCCGCGTGCGGCTTGACGAACTCCCCCAAATTCTTGCGATCGCTAAAGGAGACATGGCACTCGTCGGCCCACGCCCTCTTTTGCCGCAAACGATCGAGTCCTTCGGCGAGCTGGGCAAAGAGCGCTGCAAGGTGCGCCCCGGCCTGACGGGCTGGTCACAAGTCAATGGCAACGTCAATCTAACCAACGCGCAGAAGCTCAAGCTTGACCTCTGGTATGTTTATCACAGGTCACTTCTGCTGGATTTTAAGATTATCGTCGCAACAATTGGCGTGGTAATCTTCGGAGAAAATGTAAACGACGACAGGATCAACACTGCGGAGAGCTGGCTTCGCGAAGTTGGCCTTGCCGAACAATTTGAAAATAAAGAGTTTGTTTAAGATATGAGTTTAGATATTTTTGCGTCTTCCACCGGCCCTGTTTTGGTCATTGCGCCACATCCTGACGATGAAATTCTCGGAGCTGGCGGCACAATTGCGAAGCTTTGCAAAGAAGGGCGCGAGGTTCATGTTTGTGTGGTAACTTCCGGTCGTCCGCCACTTTTTTCGCCCGAGCAAACACAGCGCGTGCGCGAGGAGACGACCGCGGCGCATAAAGGCCTCGGCGTAAAGCAAACGCACTGGCTTGGCCTACCTGCAGCGGAGTTGACAGAAGTTCCGACGCGGGAGTTGAATGGCACGCTCGGTAAACTCGTTGCGGAACTCGCCCCCTCTGCGCTTCTTATCCCACATGTGGGAGACATCCATATCGACCACCAGCTTGTTCATCTGGCTGCGATGGTCTCTGCCCGCCCGCATCAAGAAGCCTTTCCTCCTATGATACTCGCGTATGAAACGCTGTCTGAAACCAACTGGAACACGCCAGGGGCAACGGCACCATTCATTCCGAATGTCTTTGTCGATATTACCGACACGCTAGAAGACAAACTGACCGCTTTCGCCATGTTCGGAAGCCAAGACCGAGGCGCGCCGCATGAACGGTCTGTGCCAAGTCTTCGCGCGCTCGCGACGCTGCGCGGCGCAACGGTGCATCGCCACGCCGCAGAAGCTTTCATCCTGATCCGTCACGTTGGAGGCTAACATGCAGAAATGGCCTCATTTTTCCCAAGACGAAATCGACGCAGTGACCGAGGTGCTGGCCTCCGGCAAGGTTAACGCTTGGACCGGTCCTTATGTGAAGGATTTCGAAAACGCCTTTGCCGCACATTTCGGCGTGAATCACGCGATAGCCGCGATGAACGGATCGGTGACGCTCAACCTCGCGTTGCGTACACTCGGCATCCAGCCCGGTGACGAAGTGATCGTGACACCGCGCAGTTTCGTGGCTTCGGCCTCCTGCCTCCTGCTTTTTGGTGCTATACCTGTATTTGCCGACGTGGATCCCGACAGTCAAAACATCACCCCCGAAACCGTCGCGCCGCTTATAACCGACAAAACCAAGGGCATCATCCCTGTTCACCTCGCGGGCTGGCCTTGCGATATGGCTAGCTTCATGGAGCTGGCCAATGAGCACAACCTTTGGGTGATCGAGGACTGCGCGCAAGCGCACGGCGCTCGGATCGGTGATTCTCATGTGGGCAGCTTTGGCGATTTCGGCTCGTTTTCCTTCTGTCAGGACAAGATCATGACAACGGGCGGCGAAGGCGGGATGCTTGTCTGTCAGGATGAAGAACTCTGGAAATCGGCGTGGAGCTACAAAGATCACGGCAAGAATTACGATACCGTATTCAATACCAACCATCCGCCGGGATTCCGCTGGCTACACGAAAACCTCGGCACCAACTACCGGATGCCCGGCATTGCGGCGGCCATTGGTTCCGCACAATTGAAGAAGCTCGATGATTGGGTCGCGCATCGGACCAAAATTTCCATGATCCTTGCCGATGCCACACAAAACCTCGACGTCCTTCGAACACCTCTGCCGACCGAAACCATGACGCACGCGTTCTACCGCTTCTATGCATTCGTGCGCCCTGAAGCGCTGGCAACAGGTTGGTCGCGTGACAGGATCATCAAAGAAGTATCTGACAAAGGCTTCCCGATATTTTCCGGCAGCTGCTCTGAAATCTATCGCGAAAAAATGTTCCGCGACCGAGGTTTCGCACCAAAAGAGCCGCTCCCTGTGGCGCGCGAACTTGGCGAAACGAGCCTTGCGTTCCTCGTCGATCCGACTGTTACCGAAGACGCCGCCAACGCCCTCGCTGAATGCCTGACCGCCGTGTGCACCAAGGCAACCGCATGAAGAAACTGGTTTTTGTTCAAGCGGGGTTTGGCGCAGGCGGAGCCGAAAAAATCATCAACCTCATCGCCCGGCACCGACATGAGCGCGGCGACGAGGTCACTGTTCTGGCGCTCTATGGCTCACCGGAGGAAAGCTATTTCCCCTACCCGCCCGGAATTACGCTCAAGACGATGGAAGGCGATGGACAACGCGCAAAGCCAGGCATTCGCGGCGCGCTCATGCAGGCGCTCTGGGTGCGGAAACAAATCAAATCAATTGCACCCGATGCCGTTCTATCGTTCCTGACGCGCGTTAATGTTATTTCATCACTCGCAATGCAGGGTATGTCGATTCCGCTCACGGTTTCAGAGCGGAACAACCCCAACAAACAACGCAATGGAAGAGTTTGGCGCACCCTGATCAAACGTATGTTCGCCCGTGCCGACCACATCGTCTTACAAACAAAAGGATCGTTCGAACTCCTCGAGCAGGACCAATACGCAAAAGCGACAGTTATCCCAAACCCGTGTTTCATTGCGGGCCACCGGACCTCGAAGAAGCGCGACAAAAAGCATATTGTCGCCGTTGGCAGACTCACCGCGCAAAAAGGGTTTGAAGTTCTGATAAAGGCTTTCGCCAAAGTTAACGCCCAGCATCCTGATGCCAAACTCACAATCTGGGGCGAAGGCGAAGAGCGCGAGAACCTTACGAAACAAATTGAAGAACTCGGCCTTTCGGAGGTTGTTTCGCTTCCGGGAAACACAGAAGCTCCAATGGAATGGGTGAAAACCGCGCCGACTTTGGTGCTGTCCTCGCACTACGAGGGTTTTCCGAATGTACTGGCCGAGGCGATGAGCGCGGGAATGGCAGTCATTGCCACTGACTGTCCATGGGGGCCATCTGATCTGGTATCTGACAGCGTAAATGGCCTGCTCGTTCCCGTCGGAGATAGCGCCGCCCTGAGCCGTGCAATTACGCGCCTATTGGATAAACCCGAATTGCAAACCAGTTTCGGCAGAGAAGCCGCGAAAACCGCGTCTAAATTCGAGCTTGAGACGATTTTAAATCAATGGGATCAAGTTTTAGACCGCCCCTGAACATGAAACTGTCTTTAAAAGAGCCGTCATTTTCGAACCTGCAAAATCCATGCCGGTCGCGGTATGAAGCCGCCCCTTAATCGAAAGAAATTACGAATATTGAAGCCAAAATGCTGAATTTCAGGGCCATCGAAAAGAAACTCGTTGGTTAATATGACGTCGGAAGGACCATTGGCTTGCCGAACGCATTTCCTGTAGCGCTTGCTTTGAAATTGCGGCTATGAAAGCCTATAACCAACTGGAAATTGGCAACATTCCAAAAACGATTTGTTTAAGTAGCAGGGTATACACGTTCACATGAAAATCATTCTGATCGGAGCAGTTGAATCAACCAAGTTGTCCCTTGAAGCACTGGTTGACGCCGGCCTCACACCGTCACATCTCGTGACGCTTCATCCAAGGTTGGCTGCGCGGCATTCTGACTTTGTCGATCTAAATGCGCTTGCGGCATCTGCGGGCACAGAGGTGATCCATTGCAACAATATCAACGATGCTGAAACCCTTGCGGACCTAAAGGCGATCGAGCCTGATCTCTGCCTCGTTCTGGGCTGGTCACAGATCTGTCGCGAAGAGTTCCGCAGCATTCCCCGCCTCGGCTCCATCGGTTTTCACCCTGCCCCGCTACCGAAAATGCGCGGACGAGCAGTCATACCTTGGACCATTCTTGAGGATGTGAGGGAAACCGCCGCAACGCTGTTCTGGATCGACGCAGGGATGGATTCAGGCGACATAATCGGGCAAAGAATTGTGCGCTTGTCACCAGATGAAACGGCCCGAAGCCTTTATGACAAACAGACAAGCGCGCTCGCGGAAATGCTTCCCGAAGTAGTAAAATCCGCCTTGGACGGCACGCTTAAGCCCCAACCACAGGATCACAGCCAAGCAAGCTACTGCGCAAAGCGTACGCCGGAAGACGGGCGCATTGACTGGACCGATACCGCCGCGAACATCGAGCGCTTTATTCGCGCAGTTGGCGCACCCTACCCCGGCGCGTTTTGCGATTTTGGAGAAGACGACCGACTTTGGATCGACAGCGCGCGCCTTGCAGCACCGACACCTGAGTACATTGGGATCACGGGACAAATTCAGGCCAAAACCGACGGAGGGTTTCTAATCCTCTGCGGAGACCGGAAATGTATTGAGGTTCTGGAGTGGCGCAGCAAAAGCGGAAAACCACCTCGCCAGCATGAAGTCTTGGGGCGTTAGAGTTCGCTACGACTAGCCACGCTTACATGGCGCGCATCGAAGTTACCCGATAGCCGCTTCAGTTGGCTTTCGCAAAGCGAAGTTTTCCATATTTCGAAGCTTGGCGATTTGGGTCTGTAGGGATTGTCGTTGTGATTCCCATCGCAACGACCCAAGGCATTATCAGGAAACGTCCATAAACATGCGGCAGTGCCGTGAGAACGATGCAATAGGTCAAAATCGTTACCATCAGATACAGACCGCCGTTCAGGCTGCCCGTGTTGAGGATTACCGAGCTAGAGCGCGCAAAGATCACAACAAGCAATAGCAAGAACCCGAATAGAGCAACAACTCCACCTTCGGTTAAGAACAAAAGATAGGCGTTGTGAACCGGCGCATTGTGAGAGCTCAACTCGCGGAACTGATCAAATCCCATTCCGATAAAGAGGTACTCTTCCGCCAAATCAAAGGCCTCGTACGTCAGCACCAAACGCCCATCCAGCGTCCCAAATTCTCGAATATCGCCGGCAGTAAAGCCAGCAACCACACGTTTTTGGAAGATTTCAGGCAATATTTCAGTGCCAAACACCATAACAACCCCGACCATAATAGCGACCAACACAGCTAGAACGAGGAAGTTGCGCGGGGCGTCCTTGCCGAGAACCATCATGCCCAGAAAAGCAAACATGTAGCTCCCCATACCCGTGTTGGAGCCCGTTAACATCACGGTGTAAAAGATGATCGCAAGGATGCTCCAAGCCAACCATTTCGGAAACCATCCGACACGCGTCAAAACGACCACAAGCGGCACCGTCATTGCAAGCAAGGCCCCAAGTTCATTGGTCCGTTCAACAAGCCCGCGAAGCCGCCCATTCACGGCAACAAAGCGTTCGCTCACTTCGATTTCGAAAACGATGAGAGATATACCGTGAAGGCAAATAACGACGATCGCCGCAAGAAATGACAGCCCGACAATCCAGGCCTCGCGGTGGTTCCTTCGCAACAAAACGATAGGGAAAATCACAAAAGAAAAGACATACTGCCCCACGCCGATCAGCCCGCTTGTACTGTCACCATTGATGACCGAGCTGAACAGCAGCGCACCGCAAAACATCGCAAGTGCAATGTAATATAACTCGGACAATGATCCGAACAGTCTCCGCGGGATGCCGTGGTTTGCGAGCATCACAACCAAGCAAAGAAGAGCGCAAAAATCAGCGAGCGTAAAATAAATTCCCGGAACGCGCGCCGCGTTTATAGGCGCGAAAAAAGCTGCACAAGCCGCCAGAAACAGCTCGATCTTGTCTAGTCTCGAAGATCGGTTCTGCTGCACAAATTGCCTTTCCTCTGAGAACTGTGATACCAAAACGCGAATTTAGATTAAAAACTTAACTTTTGGCCAACTTTTGAACAATATTTTAATGTTTGTTTCAAATTAAACATGGATTCAATAGGCTTCTAAATAATAAAACCAGTTTGTTAAGTGAATTGATCCAAAAGCTTGTACTCGTAATTATTGACTGGACGTACCTTGAAACATTCATTCGGAAAGAAAGTGCCCAACAAAAGGTCGGACGCTAACGGTGATGACTCATTTTCTTCGCCGTACTTTCTACAGAACGATGACCAGAGTTCCGGGATTGGCCTTTCGAATATTGTCGCGGCGCTCTACCGAAACCTGAAATACATTCTATTTCTGAGCTTTGTAGGCGCTGTTCTCGGCTATGTTTTCGTCGAAGAGCGTGGGCCGTCCTATGTGGCCGATGCTGTTGTTGTTTTGCAGCCCGACAACTCCGCACTGGATATTCTAGACATCTCCGATGGGCTAAGCACCAACCGCTCCACCGTCGAGACCCAACTTGATGTGTTTCGCTCCACCGAATTGCTTGGCGAGGTTGTGGATCGGACGCTTACGAAATATTCCGCCGCCCTTGCCGATGGGAGCGCCGGAGTACCGCCTATTCCCGACGTACCGCGCGGTGAGCAGGTTAAGTGGTTGGCCAATGCCATGAGCGTTGGCCGCAAAGGCGAGAGCCTCGCGTTGCGCATTGAAGTTCGCGCGCCCGATCCCGTACTTGCCGCGGATTTGGCAAATGAAATTGGCCAGACATATATCGACCGCCGCATTGACCAGAAAACCAGCGAAATCTCGATGGCTACCGATATTCTGCGGAAACGGACGACAGAGACAGGTCAGCAACTGGCCGAAAACGAGAAAGAGCTTGCTGAACTTGTTCATAGCAAGCGGCTGAATGATACGGAGCTTGAGCGCAAATTGCGCGCGCGCGTAGCCCAGCTAACGGCGCAGCGTGATAATTTCAATGTCCGCACCGACGCAGACCAGACCCGTCTCGACCAGATAAACACCGAAATCGATACCCTCGAAAATCAGTTGATCGAGCGCACCATTGCAACGATCCAGCAAGAAGAACTGACACGGGAAATCGACAGCAATCGCCAGCATCACGACCAGTTGTTCGAGCAGTTGCTTCGTGTAGAAGCGGAAAACATCATCATGAGCCCCGGTGCCATTATGGTATCCGCCGCCCATCCGCCAACGTCGCCGACGGGCCTTAGCCCCAAAACTGCTGCGGCTCTTGGCTTTGTATCCACCAGTTTTTTCTCGATTTTGATAACCGTCTTCCTCGCGGCCTTTGACCGCCGCATCCGTACCACCGAACAGGTCGAGTCCATTCTTCAGGCCCCTTGTTTCGGAACTGTCCCCCTTCAGAAAGAAGGTGATGCAATCACGCTTTACCAATCGCTGAAATCGGCCAAGGAAAAAGGGAAGCAGAAGGTCAAAGACATAAAAGCCAAGGCCCGCGCTCTGCGTCGTGGTGAGAAATCCGAAGTCGACAAGGCGATGGACAAGCACTTCCTCCTAAGCCAAATGCAACACGGTCACCGTTCAATATTTGCAACGGCAATCCGCAAAATCTATTTCAACCTCCACACGCAGCTTCCGCGGAACAAGACCTCTACGCTTGGCATAACCTCGTGTTTGCCAAACGAAGGTAAATCAACTGTCTCAACATGCTTGGCCTTCGCCGCTACGGTGAAAAAACAGCGCATTGCGATTGTCGATTTCGATATGTGGCACCACGGTGTGGAATCCCTCACCGGAACTGACAAACAACCAAGCAAACCACGCGAGAGCTTTGATATTCGGGGCCCAATCGAAGACGCGTCGGCGATTGAACCCGCCTCGCTTGAAGATTGGTTCACAAAGGGCGCGACGCTTGATGAAATCCGCATTAGCGCCTCTCAATTCGAGAACGTGGATATCTACCCATGGGTGGTGCGTCATGACGAAGGGTTTGTTGATATTGACGAGGCCAAGGTGAAGAACCTGTTCCGCCGCCTGCGCGCGGAATATGACTTGATCCTTGTTGATACTGCGCCTTTCCTTCTGGTCAGCGAGACCACTGTAATCACGAGTGAGCTCGACGGGTTTATCGTTATTGTGGCGTGGGAAAAGGTCACAGACCGCGTTCTGCTCGACCTTAAGCGGGCGATGGATTTGGCCAAGGTCAAAGTCATTGGCTCGATCCTTAATGGTATCGACCCAACCAAGCAAAAGCTCTATGGCTTGGGTGAATATATGCAGTATTACAAAGGGCCGGACGGCTATACCTGATCCCATTGCCCCCCTCTTCAGACAAGGCTGATCCCTTTGGAATTTTCGATCCGTAAATTTATCCATTCCCGCTCGGGCAGCTTTGAGGGGGTTCTAAAGCACATTGGAATCCTGATTTCGGCCAACGCGATTGTTGCACTGCTCGGGCTTTGTACGCTTGTGGTTATGACACGCTCGCTCGGAGTTGTTGGCCTTGGCCTTCTCGCCTTGATCGAAGCCTATCCCCGTGCCGTTGACCTGATCTTCCGTTTTGAGCCGCTGCAAGCAGTGATCCGCTATGGCACCAAGGCTTTAGAGAGGAACGACGAAACAGCCCTTCTCAGGCTAATCAAATGGGGAACCCTGCTTGATTTTTGTGGCGCAGCGTTTGCAGCTGTTATCGCCCTTTCGACCCTCTCAATCGCAAATCACTGGATCGACCTCCCGCAAGATCAACTTGTGTTGGCCTATATCTTCGCTGCAACGCTTTTTGGTTATGCTTCGACAACAAGTGTTGCGGTGCTACGGCTATTCTCGCGCTTTGATCTCTATGCCAAGGTTCTCGTAATAACCGCCTTCGCCCGCTTTCTCTTGGCTGTCGTGCTTTGGCTCCTTGACGCCCCGTTTATTGCGTTTTTCTGGCTGGTCGTCGTCGATGCACTTTTGCAGCACATCTTGCCCTTGATCATCGGATGGTCTCTCATCAAAAAACGGATCAATATTCCCGTACACAGCGTGAGCATGAGCGGAGTTCTAGCTGAAAACCCCGGTATTCTGCGATATATCTTCAACGCAAATGCCAATGTGCTGTCCCGAAATTCGACGAAGCAGCTAGATATCATCATATTGGGTGGTCTGGTTAGCCCGCGAGATATCGGCCTTTACCAGATAGCAAAACGCGTTGCGCTGTCGGCGCTGCGGGTCTCAAAGCCAATACAAACTGTGATTTTCCCTAAATTGGCACAGTTATGGGAGCAAGGCGAACGCACCCGCCTTCAGCGGCTTGTGTTCCGCTTTCACACGCTGCTCTTGTGTCTTGGTGCACCCGTCGTTCTTGTATTCTTTTTCTGGGGCGAGAAAATCATTCCAACGATATTTGGTGCAGAATTCTCCGACGCAACACCGCTCCTGACAATCCAACTCGCCGCATCAACCGTATTCATGGCATCGTCCGTCTTTAACTCAGCCCTCCTGGGCATCGATCAAGACAGGCAGCTACTCATGGTCACACTTACATCCTCACTGGTGTTCCTCGGTGGGCTGTTTCTCTTTGTTCCGACCTTCGGAATAATTGCTGCAAGCTGGCTTACCTTGGTCATGAACGTGATCTGGTCCGCGGGGTGCTACTTCTTCTTCATAAAAAGAATGCGAGATAGCACACGCGCCTCATAGCTCTGAAGTGTTGTTGTTGTAGGTAAAGCGCCCTGCATTGCCTTTGTCGCGTTATCATGCGTCGGTAAAAGAATTTCGACCTGAAAGCGTTTTCCTCGGTTCTACCCCAACAACGTTGGAGGATTGTCCGGATCCTCAAGGCCCATCTCTGTCAGCAAAATTCGGTTCACCTTGTGAACGTCAAAGGTTCTCTCTGCATGCGCACGTCCCGAAGCACCCATTTGAATTGCTAGATCCGGAGCGCTGATAAATTTCTCCATTGCATCTGCTAAAGCTGCATCATCTCCCGTCGGAACGATAAAACCGTCTTCTTGATCGGTGATGCTATGCGCACACCCAGGCATATCCGACGTAATCACAGCCCGCCCAGAGGACATTGCCTCCAATATCGACCGCGGAATTCCCTCGCGATACATCGAAGGCAGCACCATCACGGAACAATCCGCAAGATATGGCTTCACATCCTTCGTTGCACCAAGGTAGTTGATCGTCCCTTCCCTGATCCAACCGTCTAGCTGTTCTTGAGTGATCCCGTCAGGGTTGGGGTCCATCGGGCCAAGCAGGTTCGCTTCAAATTCCAGCCCCTTCGCCTTGAGCCGCGCCGCAGCAGCAACGAATACACGCACGCCTTTACTCTTAAGCAAACGCGCAATCATCAAAAACTTGATCGGCGCGACAGATGGCACCGTATCCTTGTAGAGCGCCACATCAACGCCCGATCCGGGCACCTCCTGCACTGGCGTAGAGGGCGGAACCAATCGGAAATCTCGCAAATCCTCGGTTTCTTTTGGATTGTAGGTGAAGGCGCGTATCATTCCCTTGGATGACAAACGATAGAGGTAAATCGCGATCTGGCGCACCAGCCATTGCTTGCCGCGCGGCTGTTCGTTCAAGAACGCATAGCCCAACCCGGTAAACAGCCCGAACCGGCGTGGAACACCCGCCATGCGTGCCGCCAGGTTCGCGTACACGATGGGCTTCGCGGTATATGGAACAATAACATCTGGCTTGAACGCTTTGAAAATACTCCGCAATTCGTGAATCGTCTGCAAGTCCCTCACAGGGTTCAGCCCTGCGCGATCCATCGCAAAACGCTTCGTCTGAATTCCATATGCCGCGAGTGTCTCTATTGTCTCGGGCTCAAATTCCGGCGCGAGAGCGAGCACTTCGTGGCCGTTGGCCACCATGCGCTTCAAAAGCTCAAGCCGGAAATTAACCAGCGATGTCCCCAAACTCGCAATTACTGCGATTTTCCGACCTGAATAATCTTGTTTCATAAATTCTTTCGTCTGGCATCTCTGCCAACTGGTTACTGCGCGAATACATCAAAACTATGACCAGCCCCCAATACGGCCCGACCAACTTGATCTGTATTAGCAAAACCACGATGCACGCAAAAGATTTTTATGACAAAGCCTTAGCTTGATTTGTCGCCCGAGTTCGCACAATCTGCCCAAGCAATCGGCGGCATTTTAAGCTCCGGTTCATATTTGTAACGTTATTGTTTTTGCCCGCGTTTCGCGACCAGCCAGGATTATTGTATGCCCGTGGGACCGCCAATTTCCGACCCTAGCAAGATCAACGTTTTGTTTCCCTATGTGGGAGGCGACGATTTTGGGGGCAGCCATATTTCCTCATTGAAACTTGTGGAGATGCTCAATGACAGCGGCACATTCAACGCTATTGTCGGTCTACATCGCCCAACGGGGAAGTTCCCCGATTTTCTCGCAGATCAAGGTGTACCGTTCACCGAATTGCCTTTTCCCGATCTGATTGAACCACAAGCAAAAACCAGTAAATCAAATCCTCGAAATGTTGCGGATTTCACATTAAAATCCGCACCTAAGATGCTAAAATACATAAATAATAATTCAATCGATATCGTTCACACCAATGACGGCCGGATGCACCTGAATTGGTGTATTCCGACCAAACTGTCGCGCGCCGAGTTTGTTTGGCATCATCGTGGCGATCCAACAGCGAAAGCCACCAACCTCCTTGCCCCGCTCTTTGCCAACGAGATCATCACGGTCTCGCAATTTGCCAAGCCAAGCCGTCCAATCCGCAACATCGATCACAAATGGAGCGTGGTACACTCGCCCTTTTCCATTCCCGAAACCGTGGATCGCGACGCCGCAAAAGCCGCTCTATTAAGCGAACTCGGCCTTCCCGCTGGCACGCGTATTTTGGGCTATTTCGGCGAGCTAATCGAACGCAAGCGCCCCGTTTACTTTGCTGAAATCGTTGCAGAATACGTCAAGGCCTATCCTGATGATCCGGTGGTTGGCATCGTTGCCGGCGCCGTACCAACGGGCGCACGCAAGCTAGATCAAGAAATGCGAACGCGGGCCGAAGAATTGGGGATCTCCGACAAGATCATCGAACTTGGCTTCCGCAGCCCTATTGAGCCCATCATGGCTGCGACCGACATCCTCATTGTCTCGGCCTTAAACGAACCCTTTGGGCGAACGCTTTGCGAGTCCATGCATCTCGGCACTGCCGTTGTGGCAACTGATCATGGTGGAAATCCCGAGGCAATTACGCACGGCGAAACCGGTTATCTTGTTGATCCATTCAAGCCCGAAGCTTTTGTAGAGCCGATCCGCAAGCTTCTGACGAACAACGCGAAGTTCACGCGCATTACCGAAGCCGCTCGCGAACGGGCGCTTCGCGAATATACGATGGAAACGCACTTGAATGGCGTCCTCGCCGCCTACAACCGATTACCGAAGGCAGGTAAGAAACTACAGCCGTAAGTGGTTTCATTCGAAACAACTGCTTCGGTCAATGGGTCTGTTAGGCGCCTCGTCGGACTTCGATCTCTATACAGGCTCGCATTTCTGCGATGCTCTTCTCCTTTAGCAAATTCTGCGCCCCAACTTTGACTGTCATAGATAATTTACAAAAACTTCACTTGAGTATCATACTATTTCCTATATTCATGAAATATGGAAATAGATATTGCACAACAGCTCACAACGCTTGGTCATCCGCAACGCCTCTCGATCTTTAGGCTTCTCATGCGGCGGTATCCTGATCAGGTTCCGGCAGGAGAGATCGGTGACGCGCTCGGGCTAAAGCCAAGCACGCTCTCAACCTATCTTGCCAGTCTTCAGGCCTGCGGGCTTGTGAACCAGCGTCGCGCAGGAACTTCGCTGCGCTATACGGTTGCGATTGATCGGGCACGCGCGATGATCGATTTTCTTGCGTTAGATTGTTGCCGCGGGCGGCCGGATATTTGCATAAATTTCGGCAGTGAACATACTGAACAAAAAAAGAAATTTAACGTTCTGTTTCTCTGCACCCGCAATTCCGCTCGCTCGATCTTTGCCGAGTCAATTCTAACAAAACTCGCCTCTGACAGGTTCAACGTCTATTCAGCCGGCACGCAACCGAGCGGCGATCTCCCAAGTGAAACCATCCAAACCCTTGTTCACAACGGCCATAGCGTTGCAAACCATCGTTCAAAATCCCTCGCCGAGTTTCCGGACAATGATGCACCCGTGATGGATTTCGTTTTTACCGTCTGTGACAAAGCCGCAAACGAAGAGTGTCCGGTTTGGGAAGGGCAACCCATCAGCGCCCATTGGGGCATTCCTGATCCGGTTCATACAGACGGCACGGACGCAGAGAAAACACTTGCGTTTCAAACAGCTTACAACCGAATTCTCAACCGCCTCCGAGCCTTCACACAACTCCCGCTCGCCTCGTTTGATCGCATCTCGCTTCAGAATGCGGTCGATCGGATTGCAGATATTTCAACGGACAAAGACGAATGACAACATACGCCCTAAATGGCCTTGGCCGCATCGGAAAACTTGCGCTTCAGGCGCTCATCGAACGGGGCATCACGCCCCTTTGGATCAACGACGCGGTTGGTGATGCCGAGATGCACGCGCACTTGCTTGAGTTTGATACGGTGCATGGCCGCTGGGATGCGAATATTGGTGCGCGCGAAGGCGCCATAGCGATCAACGGCACTGAAATTCCGTTACACAACACCAAAGAGCTTGCTGATCTGCCGCTTGATGGGGTTGATGTCGTTCTGGATTGCACGGGCGTCTTTAAAACCGAGGCCAAGCTCGCCCCGTATTTTGCTGCGGGCGTGAAGAAGGTCGTTGTCTCTGCGCCGGTCAAAGATGGACCAACGGCCAATATCGTCTTTGGTGTGAATAACGATGTCTATGATCCACAGCAGCACAACATCATCACAGCCGCAAGCTGCACTACGAATTGTATCGCGCCGGTGGTCAAGGTTCTGCATGAGTCAATCGGTATCAATCACGGTTCCATCACAACCATCCACGATGTGACCAACACGCAAACCATTGTTGACCGCCCAGCCAAGGACCTGCGCCGCGCACGCTCCGCGCTTAACTCGCTCATCCCGACCACAACCGGCAGCGCCACTGCAATCACGCTGATCTACCCAGACCTCAAAGGGAAGCTCAACGGCCACGCCGTGCGGGTTCCGTTGCTCAACGCATCCCTCACCGATTGTGTGTTTGAGCTCAAACGAAAAACCACAGCCGAGGAAGTGAACACCCTATTTGAAGAGGCCGCACATGGTCCGCTCGAAGGGATCTTGGGATATGAGACCCGCCCGCTTGTGTCTGCTGATTTCACCAATGACCGTCGGTCCGGTATCGTGGATGCGCCCTCGACGATGGTGATTAATGGCACACAGGTTAAGGTCTACGTCTGGTACGACAATGAAATGGGCTATGCGCATCGCTTCGTGGATGTGGCCGAGATGGTTGGTAAATCGCTATGAGCACGCCGAATGGAGCCAAGGCCTATGTCGCTGTAACCGCCTCTTACTGGGCTTTTATGCTGACGGATGGCGCCCTGCGGATGCTGGTATTATTGCATTTCCATACGCTCGGCTTCTCGCCGATCCAGCTCGCGTGGCTCTTTGTTCTCTATGAAATCGCTGGGATCGTCACCAACCTTTCGGCGGGCTGGATTGCGGCACGCTTCGGGTTGACGTCAACGCTCTATGCCGGGCTTTCATTTCAGATCATCGCGTTAATCGCTCTCGCGCAGCTTGACCCAAGTTGGAGCGCGGGGTTCTCCGTTGCCTATGTGGTTGCGGTGCAAGGGCTATCGGGGGTCGCCAAAGACCTATCCAAGATGTCGTCGAAATCGGCGGTCAAACTCCTTGCACCAGAAGCAGATGGCGGCTTGTTCCGCTGGGTGGCTTACCTCACGGGGTCAAAGAACGCGGTGAAGGGTCTTGGGTTCCTGCTCGGCGCGAGCCTCTTAGGGCTGATCGGCTTTACGGCCTCTGTCTGGTTTATGGCGGCGGTTCTTGGCGTGATCCTCGTGGCGGTTCTGCTCTTTATGCCTTCGGGGCTCCCCAGAGGGCGCAAGAGCGCGAAGTTCTCCGAGGTCTTTTCGCGTAACCCGAATGTTAACTGGCTTTCCGGCGCGCGGCTTTTTCTATTCGGCGCGCGGGATGTCTGGTTTGTGGTGGGTATACCGATCTATTTTTACGCTGTGCTTTCAGACGGAACCGAAGACGGCAATCGCGCGACATTCTTCCTGATTGGCAGCTTTATGGCTCTTTGGATCATCCTTTACGGTGGCGTTCAGGCCTTTGCCCCCAAATTGCTCCGCGCCAGAACCCGCCCTCCCGAAGAGCTTGTTCCAGAAGCGCGCGTTTGGGCCACGCGGCTCTTTTTCGTGCCCTTGGTTCTTGCGATTGCCGCCTATCTATCGCCAACACCTGCACCGTGGCTCACCACGCTTTTGGTCATTGGGCTCTTGGTTTTTGGCGCAATATTTGCAGTGAATTCTTCGTTGCATTCATACTTGATCCTTGCCTTTACAAAATCAGACCGCGTGAGCCTTGATATCGGGTTTTACTACATGGCGAACGCAGCAGGACGGCTGACAGGAACAATTCTGTCGGGGCTATCTTATCAATTCGGCGGGCTTGCACTTTGCCTAGGAACTGCAGCGGCAATGGTTGGGCTAAGTGCGATAATGGCAGGTCGACTCCGGCCCGACCCAAGTGAGAATGGAATAGAAGAATTTACATAGCCGGATCGCCCCCCTAGGCTGTGGCCAAACGGGTATTTCCCCGACGCCAATTAAAACAGCAGGATAGTCATGTTAACAATCATCGCCCATATTCACGCCAACACGGATGCGGTTGATCAAGTAAAGTCAGAGCTTCAGAAAATGGTCGCGCCGACGCTCGCGGAAAAGGGCTGTATCGCTTACGATCTGCACCAAAATAACGACGATCCGGCACATTTCTTTTTCTATGAAACATGGGAAACGCGCGATCTATGGCAGGATCATATGAATTCGGCGCACATCGCCGCGTTTAAAGAAGCAACAGAGGGCCTAGTGCGCGAAGTTTCGGTTTTTGAATTGTCCAAGGTTCCGCACAACGGGTGATGTTCCGTTTCTGAAAGGCTAATTATATGTCCGCCACAATTGACGTTTACCACATTCCTGTTTGCCCGTTCTCGCAACGGCTTGAAATCCTGCTCTCGCTCAAAGGACAGAAGGAAGCCGTTAACTTTCACGTGGTGGACATCACCAAGCCGCGCGACGCAAGCCTTCTTGCCAAAACCGATGGCACAACCGCGCTGCCGGTATTGGAAACATCTGATGGCGATATCCTCAAGGAAAGCCTCGTTATCCTGCGGTATATCGACGAAATGTTTGGCGCGCCCATTCGCCAGAAAGATCCGCTCGCCCACGCCGTCGAGAACATGCTCATTGCAAAAGAAGGGCCGTTCACAATGGCCGGATACTTCTTTGTGATGAACCAAGACCAATCGGAGCGGCAAGCGCATCTCGACAAGCTTCTTGGCATCTATCGCGATATCAACACGTTCCTAAACCGACACGCGCCTGAAGGGCCGTTCCTGTTTGAGGACTTCGGATTAGTTGAAGCGGTATTTACCCCGATGTTTATGCGGTTTTGGTTTCTTGAGTATTATGAGGATTTCGCGCTGCCCGATGGACCGGACTATGCCCGTGTGGCTGCGTGGCGTAACGCCTGCCTTGCGCATCCAGCCGCACAGCAGGTCTGCAAAGAAGAAATCGTAAAGCTCTACTTTGATTATGCGCTTGGCTATGGCAACGGGGCGCTGCCAGAAGGACGGAAAGTTTCGAGTTTTGTGTTTGAGCCGGATTGGCCAGAGCGCCCATGGCCGCCACAAGATAAATACACCGCCCGACCAAGCGACGCGGAGCTAGGCCTTTTGCGGTAAAGCTGGAAGCACTTTTCCCCGACATTCGCCAAAGCCGATCCGATACCCCTGCCCTTTTGCATGGCCGCGCAGCGTGAGCGTATCGCCCTCTTCGATAAAACTACGGGTACCGCCATTGATCGAAAAGGGTTCGGCCCCGTTCCAACTGAGTTCGAGCATTGAGCCGCGCGCGCTTTTCGTCGGCCCCGAAATCGTCCCTGATCCGAGCAAATCCCCCGCACGCATCGGACATCCACAGGCGCTATGGTGCGCGAGCTGCTGTGCGGCGGAATAGTAAAGCTCGCTGGCGTTGGTGTTCGCGATGATGGTCTCCGTGCCACCTTCTGGTTGCAGCGCAACTTCAAGCGCGATGTCGTAGGTCATCGGCCCATCATCCTGAAGATGCGGCAAGAGCGGCACCTCTCGTGCGGGCGGTGCGCAGCGGAACGGCTCCAATGCAGCGGACGAGATGATCCATGGGCTGATGCTGGTTGCGGTGGCCTTGCTCTGAAATGGTCCGAGGGGTTGGTATTCCCATGCTTGAATATCGCGCGCGGACCAATCGTTGAGCAGCACATAGCCGAAAATATTCGCGAAAGCCTCCGTTACTGTAAGCGGCCCGTCCGAAGGCTGGCCAACCACCGCACCAAGTTCAAGCTCAATGTCGAACTTAGCGGACGGCGCAAATCGCGGCGCATCATCCTCTAGACTTTTCACCTGCCCCCAAGGGCGGCGCACATCCGTGCCGCTTACAACCACAGATGAGGCACGACCATTGTAGCCGATTGGAATGTGCAGCCAGTTGGGCGGTAGCGCGTTCTCTGCGCCCCGAAACATAGTGCCAACGTTGGTTGCGTGATGGCGACTGGCGTAAAAATCGGTGAATTCGGATACGCGAAATGGCATATGCAAGCGTACGTCGGCCAATGGAATGAGGAAACTCTGGAGCGCGCCCTCTTCTGCGCCTTCGGCAAACAAAGCGGTCAGCGCCACGCGCAGGTCATGCCACGCATCGCAACCAAGCGCCATAAAGTCGTTCCAAACACCAGTCTGCAACGTTCCTTGGAACGCCAAATGCCCTGCCCGTTCCAAGCCCGCAACATCAATCACAAACGCGCCAAGCGCTACGCCGCATCGATGCGTCTCATCGTCGAGCGAAAACACCCCATAGGGCAGATTGTTTAGCGGAAAGTCCGCATCTGGCGCATTTGCGCTCTCAACCCATGATCTAAGAAGCCCGCTCATCGATGCCTATTTCCCTTTGATTGTACCGTCAAAGTGCTTCTCAAGGTCGCTCCAACAATCGATGTAATCCTCCTGAAGCGGCGCCTCTTTGGCGGCGAACTCGGTAAGGTGCTGTGGGAAGCGGGTTTCGAACATGAACGACATGGTGTTGTCGAGCTTTTCGGCCTTTAGGTCCGCGTTACTCGCGCCTTCAAACGCTTGTTTATCGGGGCCATGCGGGAGCATCATGTTGTGCAGGCTCATCCCGCCAGGAATGAAACCCTCGGGCTTCGCGTCGTAGATGCCGTAAATATTTCCCATCAATTCGGACATAACATTCTTATGGTACCACGGCGGGCGGAAGGTATCTTCGGCAACCATCCAGCGCTCGCGGAACAGCACGAAATCGATATTCGCGGTTCCCGCTTGACCAGAGGGCGCGGTAAGCACGGTAAAGATCGAGGGATCGGGGTGATCAAACAACACCGCGCCAACGGGACAATAGGTCCGAAGATCGTATTTGACCGGCGCGTAATTGCCGTGCCACGCAACCACATCAAGCGGAGATTGGTTGATCGCCGTTTCGTGGAATTGCCCGCACCACTTCACGGTCAGGGTCGAGGGCACCTCGCGGTCTTCAAACGCGGCAACGGGGGCTTTGAAATCGCGGCGGTTTGCCATGCAGTTCGCGCCGATTGGCCCCCGCCCCGGAAGCTCGAATTTCTGGCCATAGTTCTCGCAAACAAATCCTCGCGCTGGCCCTTCGACCACTTCAACCCGATAGACCAACCCGCGCGGTAAAATTGCGATCTCCATCGGTTCAAGATCAATGATGCCGAGCTCTGTATAGAACCGAAGTCGCCCCTCCTGTGGAACGACAAGCAATTCGCTGTCAGCCGAGTAGAAATACGCGTCTTCCATGGATTTGGTCACAAGGTAAATGTGGCTCGCCATACCGACCTGCGTGTTCACATCCCCCGCAGTTGTCATCGTGTGCATGCCGGCAATCCACGTGAGGTCGCGCTCTGTGTGTGGCACCGGATTCCAGCGGTATTGGCCAAGAGAGACCACGTCTTCTTTGATGTGTGGCGCTGTTTTCCAATGCGGCACATCAATCTTAGAGTAGCGTGCGGAATGTTTGACCGACGGGCGGATACGATAGCACCACGTGCGCTCGTTCTGATGGCTTGGCGCGGTGAAGGCTGTTCCGGAAAGCTGCTCTGCATAGAGACCATAAGCGCATTTTTGCGGGCTATTCATCCCTTGCGGCAATGCGCCCTTGAGCGCTTCTGTTTCATAATCATTGCCAAAACCGGGCATATATCCGAGCGTTGTGCCGCCGTTCTTTTCTTGGGTGTATTCGCGTTGCGCGGCTTTTGACATTGCACGGCTCCTCTTGGGTGATGACAGCGGATTTGCCCCGCAATCAGCGGTGTCTACAACTTCCCCCAAATATCGTTGCAAATGAAACGATTGTCAATCAAGCCGAAATCGCCAGCCTATCCAACCGGATTAAGCGGAGGCAATGCATCAGTTTTTTCAACGCGCCCGCGCTGTTTTGCATGGTGCTGTACGGCCTTCTGTAAAGATTGCCATGCCGCAGCATCACTCTCTTGGCCGCCGCCATATCGCGCATTCCCAAGTGTTATGAGCGCGCTGTTGATTTGCGGATCACGCATCACTGACTGGCCATCGCTTCGCTCGGACCAGAGCCAGAGTGCCTTTGACACCTCGGAATAGTTGCGATGCTTGATCGCCTGCAACACCTGATCTTTGGCGTAATCTTCCGACGCAAGATAACGCGCTCGTCGTGCCGTCCGGTGCCGTTTGTATCTTTGCCAACCGACAACGACAGTCATCACCACAAGCACCAATGCCGCACCGATCATCGCCACAAGGCCGATCGTCTGTTGGGGCGTTCTCGCGGGCTCTGTGCTGGCAATTGGAGCATCCACAGCAAGGGAACGCCCCTCAAGCGTTGCGGTTTCCACAGCCTCGGTCGAGAGGTTGTACCATGATATCGAAATCTCGGGAGCGCCGCCTTCGCCACCACTTTGCGCAAGATAGGTTGTTGTTTCAACGCGCGTGCCCGAAAGCTCGCCGCGGTCTTCATGTTCAGTCAGTACAGGCTCATTCGGATATTGCGCAATCCCAACGATTTGCTCGTCTGGAATGAACGTCGGCAAGACCATTGGTGGCGTGCCTGTTACCTTGGCAGTCACTTTGCGCTCAACGCTGTCTCCTGCCGAAAGCGGCGCATCTGGGCCGGTATACTCTTGCGTTAGCTCGAGGCTTTCTGCTGCAATGAAGGGTGACAGCCCTTCGGCGCCTTGAGGTATTGTTCCGGCGAACTCAACGCCCTCCATCGTGATGCGATCCTCGCGCGGCGCATTGGTATCGGGGTCGGCCCATGAGATGACAAGCTCCTGCGGCGGGAGCGTATATGTACCTGGAGCAAGCGGTATGATCCGATAGTGGCGGGTCACGCCAGACCATGTTTCACCGTCAACTCGCTCGCTCACCGGCGAGGTCGAGCGCTCTGGCAAACGCACCATCACATCGGGCATTTCCAGTGATGGAAAGACCACAGGGTCCACCATCCAAGTCGGCACCAGAATAGTGACGCGCAGGCTCAGCGGCTGCCCGACAATCGCTTGTGTTTCTTCAAGCTCGACTCTCAACTCAGGTGATTTCGAGGCTGGCTCTTGTGCCTCATCACCCTGTTCGGCCGAAGTTTGATCAGCCGATTCTGTTTCTGTAGAGGGGTTGCTTTGCTGTGGCTTGGAAACAGCCGCATCAGGTTGCGCATCGGTCTGCAGCGCGTTCGTTGTGTCAGATGCGGTATCCGATTGTACCGCGTCAGTCGTATTCTCTGTCGCCTGCCCATTTTCGTTTAGGGGATCGGTAGAGTCTGACGACTCCTGCGCACGAACTTGCGCAGAGAGCATCACTGTAAGCGCAGTAAGTATGGCGAGAATCCGGATCATTCCGCCGCCTCCTCTGTCTCTGCGGGTGGCTCTGATGCCTCATCGCTTTCCTCTGTCGCGCTTGGCTCATCAGCACCACTTGTAGAAGAGTTCCCCGCGCTCACAAGGTCCATCTGAAAGCGAGTTCTGAGGAAATCGGCGGTGTTTGTGTCGACGGTATTCATCCATTGATCCGCAGTCATCGGAGCGCCATCACCTTCGGGTTGGGCGTCGATCTCTGTGTCGGTGCCAACGTTCGCTTCGTTATCGAAAACAACCTCATCCGCGCCGATACCGGTTTCCTCGCCTGTATCAGAGGCCGCGCGTGTTTCCTCGACATAGGTGACAATCTGTTTTGAAACATCAAGGTTATGCTGTGCGTCTGGAAAATCAGGGTCACGCTCCAAGACCGTTTCAAAAGCGCGCACGCCGTCGCGATACTGGCGATTGCGGATATAGGCATGACCGAGTGTAAACGCCGCTTCTGGTGTGTCGAGAGTTTCCAAAACCGCAATAGCTTCTGGATATTGGCCGGATCGAAAGAGCGCATATCCTTGCCAGTATGGATCAGCGAAAGCCTCGGCGGCGGCGGCGAAATCTTTGTTCTGGTAAGCGCGGTATCCTTGTTGATCCGGCGTAAAAAACCAATCCGCAATTCCATCCGCTCGCGCGGTTTGTGGCGGCGCAATCGCCGCAATCGCCAGCACCACAGCCGTCCAGCGCATGGTCCAGCCCAACCGGAACCAGAACAGCGCAACCAGAGCGGCAGGTACGGCAAACCACCAGCCGCGATCTTCCCATGGTTGGCTAGTGTCTTCCAACAGGGCGCGCCGATAGGCAATGGCTGTTATTCGATCAATCTGGGCAACATCGGCGTTGTCAGCGGTCAGCGTGACCGATTGTACACCAGAGGGAGTGCTTCCTGAAAAGGCTGACTGCCCGTCCGGCAGTACCGACAAAACGGTGATTGGAGCGGTGTCAAAATCAGAAACCGCGCTCGCCTCTCCAGCGTTCATCTCATCCGAGACAACAAGGATACTTCCCGGTGTTTCTTCTTCGCCAAGGATTGAACTTGCGATTTCAAGCGCCGCGCCGAGGTCTGCGCCCTCTTGGGGCATCACATCGGGAGAAAGCCCCTCAAGATAGGGCAGCATAACCGACGGATCCTCGGTAAAGGGCATAACGCGGTGGGCCGATCCCGCATAAGCAACAAGCGCCGTACGCGCCCCAGCCCGCAAATCAAGCAAATCGCGAATTTTGAATTTGGCGCGGTCAAGGCGCGTTGGCGCGACATCTTTTTGCTCCATCGACGGCGTGACTTTGAGAACGACAACAAGCGGCCCAGTTTGGGTAAAGAACGGATCAACCTGCCGTGTCCAGCTTGGCCCCGACGCGCCAAGGATCGCAAAGGCAATAACAAGCGCTGAGGTGTCGATCGGCAACACGCGTCCGCGCCGTTCCGCTCCGACCGTCAGCGCATTTCTAAGATGCGGCGCCAAACCTTCGCGCGGCATCTGTGGGCGTGTTGCACGGCGGCGAATGATCCACCAAACGGCCAAAACCGGTAGCAGAGCCAACAACACCATGGGCCGCAGAAAATGGAAGGCCTCAAGCGCGAGTGCGAATTCATCGAGGATCAAACCTATCATGCGTTTGCCCTCGCTTTTCGACGTCCATTCGTCTTAGCAACGATCAGATAAAGCAATGTCGCAAGGCCTATGAGCGCTGCAAGCGCAAGCGCATATCCGGCGAGCGCCTGTCTCGGACGGTGGGTCTGGCGTTCCACAAGGCGTGGGGCCAATTCATCAATCCGCGCATAAACTTCTGTCAGTGCTTCTTGGTCAGACGCAAAATAGCTGTTGCCGCCAGTGCGGGTCGCTATCTCGTCCAATGTGGCAAGGTCGACACGGTTTTCACCTTGGGCATCAGGGTCACCTACACCGATGGTGTGGATTTCCACGCCGCGCGAATTGGCAATTTCGGCAGCATTGATCGGACTCATACTGCTGGCTGTGTCGGAGCCGTCGGAGAGAAGGATCAAAAGGCGCTGCTCCACATCACTTGTTTCAAACGTGCGGATCGCAAGGCCGATGGCGTCGCCGATTACTGTATGCGGCCCTGCCATGCCAACCTCGGTTTGTGCCACGAGATCAGAGATCGTTTTGAGGTCATCGGTCAATGGCGCTTGTAGGAAGGCCCGCGAGCCAAAGACGATTAGTCCGATCCGGTCGCCCTCTCGCGCGGCGATGAACTCCTCCACAACATCCTGAACAGCCGCCAGCCGCTGAACCTTCTCCCCGTCTGGCGTTTCAAAATCGACCTCATCCATGGAGCCGGAAATATCGAGCGCAAGCACCACATCGCGTGCCGACTTTTCAACTGTAACGGGCGCCCCAAGGCGTTCGGGCTGCGCAATCGCAAGAACAAGCAGGCCCCAAACAAGAACGGCCGCAACCATTTGAACCCGTGTGCGGCGCAAGATCACGGCGCCAGCGGCGGCCTCGCTGTCAGCAGCAGAAACCACCCGACGAAAGAATGGAACGCGCAGGGCCGGCGTTTTTTCGCGGTGGGGTGGAAACAGTTTCACAACAAGAAACGGCAGCGGTAAGGCCAATAAAGCCCATGGGAAGGCAAGCGAGATCATGCGCGGGCCTCCGTTCCTTCAGAAATCGGATGGCGCGCTTCTGTCGCGCGATCTGCTTTATGCGTTTTGATCCAACGCTTTACCGTATTCACAAACGCGGGCGACGCCGCGCTCTCTTGCCGGTACGGCGCTTCGGTCAGGGTCGCAGCCGTTGCGGCATCAAATTCAACACCTTTGCCCGTTGCCTCGAGGAAAAGAACCCAGCTCTCGCCCGTAAGCTGCGCCACATCGGTACGTGGGAACGCCGCAAGAGCACATCTACGAACAACCAAGGCGATCTCTGCGGCATCACCATTAGCCTGTTCAATGGCCGCAATGGCTGCACGGCGATAGGCGTTGGCGCGATAATGCTTAAGCCAGCGCCAAAGCGCGATGGCCACGCCAAGCAAAATGGCAGCCGCCAAAACAGCCCAACCCGCAGTTTGCGGCGCCATTGAAATGGGCGGTGGCTCTTGTGGTGGCACAAGCTGATCCAGCAGTTCTATGAGGGATGTGGCCTCTTCGTTCATCGTGGTCCAAGCCCCATCAATCGACGCATCTGGCTTAGGCTGTCCTCGCCTGCGCTTAGCGGTAGTATGGGAACACCAAGGCTGCGTTTCCAATCAAGAACATCTGCGAGCCGTCCCTTCGCCATGTCGCGCAGGCTGCGCTGAACGGTTTGATCGCCCGTATCGATTTCGGCCTGCAAACGACCGTCAGAGATCGCAAGACGAAGGTCCGGTGGCATGTCATCAGCCATCGGGTCAGACACCAGCCCCAACACCAGATCATTATGCTGCGAGATACCGCGGATACGCTTGCGGGTGGTCTCGCTGATGACATCGAAATCCGAGAAGATCAGAATGAGGTGGTTACGCGGCGCGATCCGCGCGACCGCGGTCAAAACATCATCCAGCGAAACCGGCGTTACATTCGGCGCTTCGGCGTGAAGTTGGGCATTTGCGGCCGCAAGGCTTGCGAGGAAGCGGTCAAGAGCGCGGCGGCTGCGCTGCGGACGAATTTCTGCAATGGTCTCGTCACCAAAGACTATGCCGCCCACGCGGTCCCCCTGATCAAGAATACGAAAGGCCGCAAGGGCCGCGCATTCTGCTGCTGTAACCGACTTCATATTGAGGACAGAGCCGAAAAACATCGACATGCGCTGATCGACAACAATAAGCGTCGGGCGGTCACGCTCTTCGGTAAAAACGCGCACATGGGGCTTGCCGGTTCGCGCGGTAACTTTCCAGTCAATCGCGCGGATATCGTCGTTCGGTAGGTAATCACGCAGTTCTTCGAAGTTGAGCCCCCGCCCCCGCATCCGCGAGGCATGCCGACCATTGAGCGCGCTGTTCGCGGGCTGGCGCGGCAGGAAACTCAGCGTTTTTGCGCGGGGTTCAAGCTTTCGCAAATGGGCAAGATCAACCGACACGCGCGGATCAAGTGATTTATCTGGCGCGGGCGATTGGGGGGCCAATCCCGTGCGTATGAGGGCGGCTTTGTCGAACATATGTCCCCCTTAAGTCAGGGCAACTTGAGCCAAAATCTCTGCCACGACCGCATCAGGGGTAATCCCCTCGCCCATGGCTTCATAGCTTAGCCCAAGACGGTGACGGAAGACATTCGCGGCAATGGCGTGAACGTCTTGCGGGTCCACATAGTCGCGCCCTTTGAGCCATGCATGAGTGCGGCTGCATTTATCCAGCGCGAGCGAGGCACGCGGGCTGGCACCAACCTCGATCCACCGCTTCAGATCATCGCCAAAGGCCTCTGGCGTGCGGGTGGCTTGCACGAGATCCGCGAAATAACGTTCGATCGCGTCAGAGACATGGATATTCACAATCTCGCGTCGCGCGGCGAACACGGCCGCTTGCGGGATCGCCGGAAGCGCTTCTTTGGCTGGCTTTGCCTCATTGGCGCTGGCCTCCTCATCGCGCACAAGGCGGATAACCTTTACCTCGTCTTCAACTGGCGGATAGGTGATCAGCACATGCATGAGAAAACGGTCCATCTGCGCTTCAGGCAGCGGGTATGTCCCCTCTTGCTCAATCGGGTTCTGCGTGGCCATGACCATAAAGAGCGGCGGCATCTTGTGGGTTTTGCCCGCGACGGTCACCTGCCGCTCCTCCATCGCCTCAAGCAAAGCGGCTTGCACTTTGGCGGGCGCGCGGTTGATCTCGTCGGCCAACACGATATTCGCAAAGATCGGCCCCGCTTCGAAACGGAATTCAGAGCCCTTATCGCTTTGATAGTAAACTTCTGTCCCTGTAACATCGGACGGGAGGAGATCGGGCGTGAACTGGATACGCGAGAAATCGCATTCGAGGTTTTTGGCAAGCCCCTTGATCGCGCGGGTCTTGGCAAGTCCGGGCAAACCCTCAACCAAGAGGTTGCCGTTGGCCAAAAGCCCGATTACCAACCGTTCGATCACGTCCTTCTGACCAATGATCGTTTGCTCCATCCGTGCGACAAGCTCTAGAATTTCGGATCGGACCTGCGCTGTATCCATCTGGAAAACCTCATGAATTGAGTATGTTCGGGTCGGTTACTGGCGGCACGCTCATGGCGATTGAAAATCTCAGCCACGCGCGTAGTTTCGCCAAACCAACAAATATCTGTCAAACAAAGCTCCGGCGGGCCAATGGCCCACCGGAATGTCTTTTACCCTGTTCGGGATCGGTATGGTTGATACGCTACACTAAACTGGCGCGCATCGCCAGAGCCAATATGGGCTTACTGGGTTACACCGTTAAGCTGCTGTTCAAGCTGCTCTTGGATTTGATCCACAGAGAAACTCGCCGCACGTTGCGATGGCGGGAATTCCTTGAAAGTCTCGAAGAACTTGGAGACTTCAACCTGTGCTGGTGTCAGCAGAAAAACACGATCCATCAGCCAGTCATAGTATGTGTTGGATGTCCGGTCCGCACGCTCATATGGATCAGCGCGAAGATCGAAGATTTTTGGAACTCGCAGAGGAGTGAATGGGTTAGCCCAGATTTCCAATGTGCCTTCGACACGCTGCTCTTGGAATACGATCTTCCAGTTTTCGTAGCGCAGACCAACAATCAAACCATCATCGTTGAAGTAGAAGAACTCTTTACGAGCAGTGTCATCCGCTTCGCCAGTCAGGTATGGAAGCTGGTTATAGCCATCAAGGTGTACATTGTACTCTTTGCCGTTGATAGTTGTTCCTTCAAGCAGACGGTCTTTGATGTCTGTATCGCCAGCAGCAGCAAGCAATGTCGGGAACCAGTCAAGACCAGAGAACAGACCGTTTTTGACCGTGCCGGGCTCAAACTTACCAGGCCACTTGATCATAGCAGGAACGCGGAACGCACCTTCCCAGTTGGTGTTCTTTTCGCTGCGGAACGGCGTTGTTGCCGCATCAGGCCAAGAGTTCTGGTGAGGGCCATTGTCTGTTGAGTACATGACAATCGTGTTGTCCGCGACGCCCATTTCGTCAACAGCATCAAGGATTTGACCGACAATCTTGTCATGCTCGATCATGCCGTCGGCATACTCGGTCAACGCAGTCAGACCAGGTTCGCTCCGGTTCTCTTCCTTCACGTGTGTGCGGAAGTGCATCCGTGTTGTGTTCATCCAAACAAAGAAGGGTTTCCCCTGCTCCACCTGACGCTGCATGAAGTCGATGGCCGCAGCGGACGTTTCTTCGTCAACTGTTTCCATACGCTTCTTGGTCAGAGGACCGGTATCTTCGATTTCGCCATCAGCAGACGAGCGAATAACGCCACGTGGACCGAATTGCTCGCGGAATGCGGGATCAGTTGGATAGTTGAAGTTTTCAGGCTCTTCCTCGGCGTTGAGGTGATATAGGTTGCCGAAAAACTCGTCAAAGCCGTGGGCTGTCGGCAGGAACTCGTCCTTGTCACCAAGGTGGTTCTTACCGAATTGACCAGTTGCGTAACCGAGGTCTTTAAATGCCGCAGCCATTGTAACGTCATCTTCACGCAGACCGATATCTGCGCCAGGAAGACCAACTTTGGACAGACCAGTACGCAGCGTGGACTGACCTGTAATGAATGTCGAACGGCCAGCAGTACAGCTTTGTTCAGCATAATAGTCAGTAAACATAATGCCTTCTTGGGCAATGCTGTCGATGTTAGGTGTTCTATAACCCATCAAGCCGAAGCTATATGCGGAAATATTGGTTTGGCCGATATCGTCACCCCAGATGACGAGAATGTTCGGTTTTGTGCCGTCGGAGGCCGTGTCTTGGGCGTATGCGGGGCCAAATGCGACCGATGCGTAGAGCATCGAAGCGGCGACCTGCACGACCCTCTTTCTATAAAGATTTCGCGGGTCCATACATTTCTCCTTTTGTAAAATAGTCGATACGAATGCCTACATGGTAACTTTAAGCAATCTCATGTCAAACGTTGTATTATCAAAGTTTTGTCAGTGCTCCGATGCGCGCAGTAATCCTATTAAAATAAGGATTATCGGCCAGAACGCTCAATGAATAGCTTGCGCTGAGTGTGCGCATGAGCCTAGCCTCCCCAGCAGGACCGATACATCAGAAAACCTGACCTACCTCTGACGCTGAAGGATATAAAGCGGCGTAAACGGACAAGACCTTTTCGCGCGCCTCACAGGACCATGAGATACGAGACCAGATTTGCGCGAAGCCCTTAAAAGTGTAAAGCTGACAATTAGGGAAACACGTGGCCAGACAATTTTAGGGCCGCTTAGGTAGACGTCGCGCATCAAGCGCTACGCCACGATAAAGCACCACATTAAGGTGCGCACAACTTACGATTTTTGGCCGTATTTTCCGGCGGTTAAGATACGAAAAGCCTGACCAAAAGGCTTCGACCCAACAGAAACGACAGAAACAAAAGGAGGCGATATGACAGAGGAAACACCAGAAGGTGTATCACCCGAGGGCATCCCAAGCCCTGAAGGTGCGACCCATATTATCGACACGGAATATGAAATCGGACAGGACAATGTCGAAGGGGCCGTCGGGCCCTTTGGATTTGACATTCACAATCCGGTTTTCATGATCTCCGGCATCGCCGTTGTTGCGTTTGTATTCTACACGCTGGCGCTGCCCGAACAGTCTGGAGCGTTGTTCAGCTGGCTCTTCAGTACAGTTACAAAAGGGTTCGACTGGTTCTTTATCGGATCGGCAAACCTGTTTGTCATCTTCTGCTTTGTCCTCATCGTTACCCCGTGGGGCAGCGTGCGACTTGGCGGCGTGGATGCAACGCCTGATTATAGCTATATCGGCTGGTTCGCGATGTTGTTTGCCGCGGGCATGGGCATCGGACTGATGTTCTATGGCGTATCTGAACCGATGAGCCATTATTCCTCTTCTATGGGGGGCACAACGGTCGAAAACGGTGTGCGCACCGATTGGGCACCGCTTGGTGCCGCAGCGGGTGATTCTGCGGAGTCCATTCGTCTTGGCATGGCGGCAACGATCTTTCACTGGGGCCTACACCCATGGGCGATCTATGCAGTTGTGGCGCTCGCGCTGGCTTTGTTCTCTTATAACAAGGGCTTGCCGCTTACTATTCGCTCTGCATTTTATCCGATTTTCGGCGATGCTGTTTGGGGCTGGGTTGGACATTGCATTGATATCCTTGCGGTGTTTGCAACGCTGTTTGGCCTCGCTACCTCGCTCGGATTCGGCGCCACACAGGCCAACGCTGGCTTGAACGATCTGTTCGGGCTTCCCATCGGACCAACCACCGAAGTTATCCTGATTTCGCTCATCACTGCGATTGCGCTGATATCTGTGCTTCGTGGGCTTGATGGCGGTGTTAAGGTTTTGTCGGAATGGAACATGGGGCTCGCGTTCCTGCTTCTTGGCTTTGTGCTGTTGGTCGGGCCAACAATCTACCTGATCAAACTCTTCTTCAGCTCTCTTGGCGCCTATCTTACATATCTCCCTGCCCTAGCTAATCCGATCGGGCGTGAAGATGTGAACTTCAGCCAAGGCTGGACATCCTTCTATTGGGCGTGGTGGATCAGCTGGTCGCCTTTCGTGGGCATGTTTATCGCGCGCGTTAGCCGCGGTCGGACGGTGCGGGAATTTGTGATCTGCGTCTTGCTGATCCCATCGCTTGTTTGTGTGCTTTGGATGACGGTGTTTGGCGGCACAGCCTTGTACCAGGTCGTAAACGACGGCTACACCACCGCTCAAGAAGCTCCACTTGAACTCAAGCTGTTCAAGATGCTGGATGTGCTACCTCTTGCAGGCATCACCTCGCTCATCGGCATTGTTCTGGTTGTGGTGTTCTTCGTGACTTCCTCGGACTCCGGCTCACTGGTGATCGATACCATTACAGCAGGCGGCAAGATCGACGCCCCAGTACCACAGCGTGCGTTCTGGTGTGTGTTTGAGGGCGCGGTTGCGATTGTGTTGTTGCTGAGTGTCGGCGGATTGCAGTCGCTGCAATCGATGGTGATCTCGACCGGATTGCCGTTCACGATCGTGCTGCTCCTCATGTGCATCGCGATTATGAAAGGCCTCAACAACGAACGCCGCGCAATGAAACGCGGTTAAAAACAAAAGTGGCAGGCCCTCATCGGCCTGCCGCATCAACGCTTCCCATGTGAAATTATCAAATTCTCCAAAATAGTGCTGTTCGATCTTTTTGGGTGGTCCCCACAATCGACACATCGCATTATTTCAGAACAAATTTTCGCGTCAGGAGCATTTCATGAGCAGCACGTATTTCGCCCCAACCGGCGGTCATCCCGGTCAGGATCAGCTTCTGACCGACCGCGCCGTTTTTACAGAGGCCTATGCGGTTATTCCGAAAGGGACCATGCGCGATATCGTGACAAGCTTCCTGCCGTTCTGGGAAGATACGAGGCTTTGGGTTTTGTCCCGTCCGCTCAGTGGCTTTGCCGAAACTTTCTCGCAATATATCATGGAAGTGCAGCCCGGTGGCGGCTCCAAAACACCGGAAACAGATGCCAAAGCCGAGGGCGTTCTGTTTGTGGTCGAGGGCGAAGCGACGCTGACAATTGACGGGGAGGTTCACACCCTCGTGCCGGGTGGTTATGCGTATCTCCCGCCGTCAACGGACTGGACGCTGTTCAACACAAGCAAGGAAACCCTTCGCTTTCATTGGATCCGCAAGGCATACGAAGCCGTGCCGGGTCTTGATGCGCCTGAGCCGCTAATTCTCAACGAAAACGACATCGCGCCAACCCCGATGCCCGGAACAGACGGGAAATGGGCCACGACCCGCTTCGTTGATCCAAACGACTTGCGCCATGACATGCACGTGACTGTCGTAACCTTTGAGCCGGGTGCGGTGATCCCCTTCCTTGAGACTCATGTTATGGAACACGGGCTTTATGTACTTGAGGGCAAGGCAGTCTACCGCCTCAATAACGATTGGGTCGAGGTTGAGGCTGGGGATTACATGTGGCTACGCGCATTTTGCCCACAAGCGTGCTACGCGGGCGGTCCGGGTAAGTTCCGCTATCTGCTCTACAAAGATGTAAACCGCCATATGAAGCTTGGCTAAGAGCGCGCTCAGGCGGCCTCACCCTTAAGCGGTTCCGCCAATTGCCTTGGTTAGGTCGCGCGCTGCACTCGTAACCGCGACCGACAATCTTTCTACATCCTCAAGGGTGATCCGGCTGGTCGGCCCCGACACCGAAACGCCCGCGATTGCTTCCTCATTGGCATCGAAAACGGGCGCTGCGATACAGCGCATTCCGATGTTTTTCTCTTCGTTGTCAAAGGAAAATCCTCGCGCACGAATACGCTCGAGGTTTTGGCGAAGGGCAGCTTCTTCTGTAATTGAATGCTCGGTGAATGCAGTGAGCTCTTCGCGGGAAAAGAACCGCGATAGGCGCTCCTCATCCATCTGCGCGAGCAGCACTTTACCAATGCCTGACGAGTGCATCGGCGATAACGTCCCTGGCGGAAAGAACGCACGAATACTTGCATGCGTCTCTACCTGACTGAGGAATAGAACCGCGCCGTTTTTCTCTGCCCCGAGGTTGGCCGTCTCGCCCGTAGCTTCCATCAAACGCCGCAAGATCGGGCGCGCCCGCTCCACAAGGCTGGTTTGCCGCAGAAACCGCGCACCGATCACAAAGGCGCGCGCTCCAATCCGCCAGATTTGCTCTCCTGCATCAAATTCCACAAGACCCCGCCCCTCCAGCGTAACAAGAATACGGTAAACCGTTGCAGGGGATTGATCCGTCTCACTGGCGATCACTGAAAGAGGCTCGCCTTGTGTCTCGCTCAGATACTCAAACACCGCCATCGCGCGATCCAGAGATTTGATCGTGTTCTGAGCGGTTTTGTCGTTCCAATCGCGTGGGCGTCCTCTGGATTTTCGGCCAGAAGGCTCATTTTCATGATTTTCCATAAGAAGCCTCAAATTTGATGTGAAATCCTAATTCACTATATGAAAAATATAACCCATTCACAATATTCAATTTTTCCAATCCTTAGCGTTTTGAAATCATTTTTCAAAAAAATTTCATCCGCGCGGCCCTGCCCTTAAGGTGGACCCAACGATCGAAGGAGATACGCCATGAGCTTTCAAAATCCTGTTTTCATTCCGGGGCCAACCAATATCCCCGAGCATCTGCGCAAAGCCTGCGACATGCCGACAATCGACCACCGTTCACCATTGTTCGGGCAAATTTTGCATCCGGCGCGCGAAGGTGTGCGCAAGGTATTGAAAAGCGACAACGCGGAAGTCTTTATCTTTCCGTCCACTGGAACTGGAGGTTGGGAAACCGCACTTACCAACACGCTTTCTGCGGGCGACAAAATACTCGCGGCACGCAACGGCATGTTCAGCCATCGCTGGATCGACATGTGCCAGCGCCATGAGTTGAACGTTGAGATCGTCGAAACCCAATGGGGCGACGGGCTTCCCGCTGATCGCTACGAAGAAATCCTGACAGCGGACAAAAGCCATGAGATCAAGGCTGTTCTTGCCACCCACAATGAAACCGCAACTGGCGTAAAATCCGACATTGCCGCCGTGCGCCGCGCACTTGATGCGGCGGGTCATCCGGCGCTGCTTTTTGTGGACGGGGTATCCTCGATTGCCTCGATGGACTTCCGCTTTGACGAATGGGGCGTGGATGTTGCGGTTACCGGCTCGCAAAAAGGGTTCATGCTCTCTGCTGGGCTCGCAATTGTCGGCTTTAGCGCCAAGGCAATGGAAGCAACCAAAACCGGCTCCCTGCCCCGTACATTCTTTGATGTGCATGACATGGCGAAGGGCTACGCGAACAATGCCTACCCCTATACGCCAGCAGTTGGTTTGCTCAATGGCCTGAATGAATCTTGCAAAATGTTGTTGGATGAGGGGCTTGAAAACGTCTTTGCCCGTCACACGCGTATTGCCGAGGGTGTTCGCGCCGCTGTCGGCGCTTGGGGGCTGGACCTCTGCGCAACGAGCCCTGATGTTTACTCCGACACAGTAAGCGCCATTCGCACGCCCGAAGGCTTCAATGCCACAGATATTGTCACCCATGCTGCCGACAAATACGGTGTCGCCTTTGGCGTTGGTTTGGGCGAAGTTGCGGGCAAAGTGTTCCGCATTGGCCACCTTGGCAGCCTAACAGATGTGATGGCACTTTCTGGTATCGCGACCGCGGAAATGTGCATGGCCGACCTCGGCCTTGATATCCAACTTGGCTCTGGCGTTGCTGCGGCGCAGGACTATTACCGTGGTCACGCGCTAGCTTCTCAAAAAGATGCCGCGTGATGAAGGACACAGCAACTATGATCCCAACCTATGAGGATATGCTCGCTGCGCATGAACGGATCGCGCCCTATATCCGCCGCACACCCGTGCGGACATCGGATTACCTCAACGAATTGAGTGGCGCAGATCTATTCTTTAAGTGCGAGAACTTTCAGGAACCTGGTGCCTTTAAGGTTCGTGGCGCGAGTAATGCTGTTTTCGGGCTTAGTGATGCACAGGCTGAAAAAGGTGTGGCGACCCACTCGTCGGGCAACCACGCGTCTTGCCTGAGCTATGCGGCCATGAAACGCGGCATTCCCTGCAACGTTGTGATGCCGCGCACTGCCCCACAGGCAAAGAAAGACACCGTGCGCCGTTATGGTGGTGTGATTACCGAATGCGAACCGTCGACATCCTCAAGGGAAGCGACGTTTGCCGAGGTGCAGGCCAAAACTGGCGGTGATTTCGTCCACCCCTACAACGATCCCCGAGTGATCGCAGGGCAAGGCACCTGTGCACGTGAATTCATGGAGCAAACCGACGGGCTAGACGCAGTTGTCGCGCCGATCGGGGGTGGCGGCATGATCTCCGGCACATGCCTGACGCTGGCAACACTGGCTTCAGAAACGCAGGTCATCGCCGCAGAGCCGGAACAGGCCGACGACGCCTATCGCAGCTTCAAGGCAGGGCACATCATCGCCGATGACGCGCCCAAAACCATTGCCGACGGGCTGCTTGTGCCGCTCAAGGATTTAACGTGGCATTTCGTTTCAAACCACGTCAGTGAGATTTACACCGCGAGCGAGCAAGAGATCATCGACGCGATGAAGCTCATCTGGAAGCACCTGCGGATCGTGATGGAACCGTCAAGCGCCGTTCCGCTTGCCACCATCCTGAAGAACCCCGATGCGTTTAAAGGCAAGCGCGTTGGCATTATCATCACCGGCGGCAATGTCGATCTCGACCGCCTGCCATGGGTAAACGGCTAGACCCACAAGAGGACAATGGGAATGAAAGATATGAACACTTTGGACGCATATGAAGTTGGCTATGACATTCCGGCGAAACCGGGTATGGCCGAAAGTGACATCCAGACACCCGCGCTTGTACTGGACCTCGACGCTCTGGAGCGCAACGTCAAGAAGATGGGCGACTATGCGAAGGCCCACGGAATGCGCCACCGCGTTCACGGGAAAATGCACAAATCCGTAGATGTGGCAAAGCTTCAGGAAGAGTTGGGCGGCGCAGTAGGTGTATGCTGTCAGAAGGTATCCGAGGCCGAGGTGTTCGCCCGTGGTGGCATCAAGGATATTCTTGTGTCCAACCAAGTCCGCGACCCCGCCAAGATCGACCGCCTCGCCCGCCTGCCGCTTTTGGGCGCACGCACGATTGTTTGTGTCGATGATATCGAGAACGTTGCCGATCTTTCAGCTGCAGCAAAGGAACACGGCACCGAGCTTGAGGTTTTTGTTGAAATCGACTGTGGCGCTGGCCGCTGCGGCGTCACAACAACGCCCGCAGTTGTCGACATTGCCAAAGCTGTTGAAGCCGCCGACAACCTCAAGTTCTCCGGCATTCAGGCCTATCAGGGCGCGATGCAGCATCTAGATAGCTATGAGGCCCGCAAGGAAAAACTCGACACTGCAATTGCGATGGTTCAAGACGCCGTGGACGGGCTGAAGGCCGAGGGTATCGACTGTGATCTCGTATCCGGCGGCGGCACTGGCTCCTACTATTTCGAGTCCAACTCCGGCGTCTATAACGAGCTGCAATGCGGCTCCTATGCCTTCATGGACGCCGATTATGGCCGCATCCTCGACAAAGACGGCAAGCGGATCGACCAAGGCGAATGGGAGAACGCATTCTTCATTCTGACTTCGGTCATGTCCCATGCGAAGGCGGACAAAGCCATCGTTGATGCCGGCCTTAAGGCGCAATCCGTCGATAGCGGGCTGCCTGTGATCTATGGCCGCGATGACGTGGAATATGTCAAATGCTCCGATGAGCACGGCGTTGTTGCTGATCCGAACGGCGCTCTGAAGGTAAACGACAAGCTTCGCCTCGTCCCGGGCCACTGTGATCCGACTGCGAACGTTCATGACTGGTACGTGGGTGTGCGCAACGGAAAGGTCGAGGTCGTTTGGCCCGTATCGGCCCGCGGTCGCGCATACTAATCCCAACACAACCACCCCGCCCCGCGCTTGCTGGCCCACCCAATTGTGCGGGGCGGTTTAAAACTCACGAAACGAGGCACGTTGATGTATATTGTTCCAGAGCGCGAAATCGCCAATCTCATGACCCGCGAAGCCGCCTTTGACGCGGTTGAAAAGGTCTTTGCCGCCATGGCCACAGGCGACGCATATAACTTTCCCGTTGTGCGTGAAGCAATCGGCCATGAAGATGCGCTTTACGGGTTCAAGGGCGGGTTTGACCGCGCGGGGCTTACACTCGGACTCAAGGCGGGCGGCTACTGGCCAAACAACCTTGAAAAACGTGACATCATCAACCACCAATCGACTGTCTTTCTCTTTGATCCGGACACGGGCAAAGCCAAGGCAATGGTCGGCGGCAACCTTCTCACGGCGCTGCGGACGGCTGCGGCCTCGTCGGTTTCGATCAAACATCTTGCCCGCAAGGACGCGAAAACAATCGGTATGATCGGCGCGGGTCATCAGGCGACATTCCAACTGCGCGCTGCTCTTGAACAGCGCGACTTTGAAAAGGTGATCGGCTGGAACTATCATCCGGAAATGCTTCCAAACATTGAGAAAATCGCCAATGAAGCAGGACTACCATTTGAGGCCGTTTCCCTTGAAGAAATGCAGGACGCAGATGTGATTATCTCGATTACATCTGCCTTCGCGCCCTCGTTGATGGCGGAGCATGTTTCACCCGGAACGCATCTCGCATGTATGGGCACTGACACCAAAGGAAAGCAGGAAGTCGAAGCTGCACTCCTCGCAAAATCGCGCGTCTTTACCGACGAGGTTGCGCAATCCATCTCTATTGGCGAGGCACAGCACGCCGTGGCCGAGGGGCTTATCAAAGAAGCCGATATCGCGCAAATCGGCGCCGTTATTAATGGTACAAACCCCGGTCGGACTTCGGCGGAGGATATCACGCTCTTTGACGGCACGGGTGTCGGCTTACAGGACCTCGCAGTTGCGGCCTCTGTCGTCGAACTGGCGATCAAACAGGGGATTGCCATTGAGGTCGATTTCTGACACCGATTGGCGGCCTGAATTTCTGATTTTCAAGGCGGGCTGTACCGGATTTCGGTGCAGCCTTTTCTTGGCCACTTGCGGAGCGAGCAATGCGCAAACCAATTCGCGTTTTCATCAACGGGTTCGGACGGATCGGACGGACATTGCTGCGGCAAATCCTCTCGGATCAGCAGGGGCGCGGCATTGAGGTTGTCGGCATCAATGATATCGCCCCGCTTGAAACCTGTGCCTATCTCTTCCGCTATGACAGCGTCTTTGGCCCCTACCCAACTGCGGTTGAAGCCGCAAACAAGACGCTCAAGATTGGCAGCCTTTCTGTTCCGTTTCACAATACCACGAGCCTTGCCGACATTGATCTAACGGGCGTTGATGTTGTGCTGGAATGCACAGGCAAGGCCAAAGATCGCGAAACCGCAGAGGCAGGCCTTTCTGCTGGTGCGCGCAACGTTCTTATTTCCGGCCCCTCGCCCGTGGCGGATCAAACCATCGTACTTGGCGCAAACGATCAGACACTCGGCGATGGAAAAATCATCTCCAACGCCTCCTGCACCACGAATGCCATCGCTCCCCTTCTGCGTACTGTGCAAGATTCCATCGGCTTTACCCACGCCCATATCACCACCATCCATTGCTATACCGGCAGCCAACCAACCGTTGATCAACCTGGCGCAACATTGGAACGCAGCCGTGCGGCGGCGGTTTCGATGGTTCCAACCTCAACCAGCGCAGCAAGTCAGATCGCACATGTTCTCCCAGAATTCGACGGCCGTCTGAGCGTTTCGGCGGTTCGGGTGCCGACAATTTCGGTATCTGCGGTTGATGCCGTATTTCAAGTCAATGCGCGTCCAGGGGCCCCGATTGAAGACGTCCTTCAGGAGCTTTTCGGCGCTCATCCGCAAATCGGCCTAACCAACGATGCCTGTGTGTCATCCGACTTCCGTGCACGGCCGGAATCTCTCGTCCTATCGCTACGGGAAACCCAAGCCGTCGGGCAAAAGCAACTGCGGCTTTTCGGCTGGTACGATAACGAATGGGGTTTTTCAGCACGGATGCTTGATATGGCCGAACGCTTGGCGGCGCGGGTCTAGGCCGCTTCTATTTCACACCATCGCGGCTCGCATAAGAGCCATGCCGCGTTGTGCAACGAAATCCACAAGCAAGCGAACCTTTGGATCTTGCAACTTCTTGTGCGGATAGAGACAGCCAAAGATCGAAGGCATCGGGCGGTTTTCTGGCAAGACTTCAACAAGTTCGCCGCGCGCGAGATGCGCTGCGACCTCAAACAGCGGCTTGTTCACAATCCCGCGTCCGTCCAGTGCCCAGTTGAGCAACACATCGCTGTCGTCGGCATCGTACTTTCCCGACACCTCAAATTTACGCGGCCCGTCCGGAGTATTCAGTGTCCAGAAATATTCGGGCGAACGCGGATACCGCAGCAAGAGGCAATTGTGCCCTTGCAACAAATCCTCTGGAACCTGCGGCGCTTCCATTTTGGCGAGGTAATCAGGCGCAGCGCAAAGAACCCGCTCGCAATCAGCAATCTTGCGCATCTTGAGGCTGGAATCATGAGGCGTGCCAACGAAAAACGCGAGGTCCAACCCATCGGCCAAAATATCGACTTTGCGATCTGACATCCGCAGGCGCACTTCTATATCGGGATGTTCCTCCACGAATTCTGGCACAAGCGGCGCAATAATCCTGCGCCCAACCGCCAGTGGAGACGTCATCCGAATGGTGCCGCGCGGGGCGCCGGAATATTGCGCAATAACAGTTTCGGCCTGCCCGACAGCATCAAGAATACGCAAGGCTTCTCCATAAAACTGCTGACCAACCTCAGTTGGCGTCAACGAGCGCGTCGTCCGATTGAAAAGTCGCACACCAAGGTGCGTTTCCAACTCTTTGATCCGTTTGCTCGCAACCGCTGGCGTCAAACGCAGATCGCGCCCGCCCGACGTTATACTGCCAAGTTCCACAACGCGGCAGAATACGCGGAGGCTTTCCAGATAGGCCATTTTGTGTCCTTAGTTGATGCAATGCGAGGTAGCTAGCATATCCAGAGACCTGTTATTTTCAACAATTCGTTGATAGTATTTCTCAATACCGATCATTTTTGCGAGCAGTCATTCGCACTAAACTCACAGAAGCTCCCCTTCGGCAGCAGATTCGAGAGGCCCTATGACCCATCAGACCGCCATCCGCTTTCTTCTTAACGGAGAGGAAAAGACCCTCACCGATGTGAAGGCAACGCAAACGCTATTGGATTATCTGCGGATCGAGCAGCGTCTGACCGGCACCAAGGAGGGCTGCGCTGAAGGTGACTGTGGAGCGTGCACGGTACTTGTCGGGCGGCTTTATAACGGGGCACTTCGGTATGAGACCGTCAATGCTTGCATCCGGTTTCTTGCCTCGTTGAACGGTTGTCATATCGTCACAATCGAACACCTGAGCGGGCCAAACGGGCGTTTGCATCCGGTACAGGAAGCGATGGTCGAGCATCACGGAAGCCAGTGCGGTTTCTGTACGCCGGGGTTTGTTATGTCGCTCTATGCGCTTTGGATGGAGAAGCCACAGCCAACTGAAACAGAAGTTGAAACCGCGCTTCAAGGCAATCTTTGCCGCTGCACGGGATATGAGCCAATCATCAAGGCCGCCCTTGCGGTCAATGAGTATGGCACGCCAGCACATGATTATCTGAATGCGGAGCGTGAAAACCTTCTTGCACAACTCGGCGCTCTTCAGCCCGAGGGCCGCATCGAAACTGGCCCCGCTGATGACCGCGCAATCCTTCCGCATACGACCGAAGATCTTGCACAGGTTCTGGCTGACAATCCAAAAGCCACCATTGTTGCCGGTTCAACCGACGTGGGGTTATGGGTGACGAAGTTCATGCGCCCGATTTCACCCGTGGTTTTCGTGAACCATCTCGAAGATCTCAAAGCAATTGAGACAACCGAAGACGCGCTATCCATTGGCGCGGGCGTGACATATAGCGAATGCGAAGCCGCCATTTCCGCCGCCTTCCCGCACCTTGAAGAGTATTGGAACCGCATTGCGGGCTGGCAGGTTCGCAACATGGGTACCATCGGCGGCAATATCGCCAACGGCTCCCCAATTGGCGACACACCCCCCGTCCTGATCTCGCTTGGTGCCGAAGTTACGCTACAAAGCACCAAAGGCCGTCGCACACTTCCGCTTGAGGCATTCTTCATCGACTACGGCAAACAGGACCGCGCGCCAGAAGAGTTTGTTGCTTCAATCCGCATACCGCTGCCTAGCGAAGGACAGATCGATGCAGCCTATAAGGTTTCGAAACGCCGCGACGAGGATATCTCTGCGGTGGCGGCCGGGTTCTCTGTTGTGGTCGAAAATGGTAAGATCACCTCAGTCAACCTTGCCTTTGGCGGTATGGCAGCGACGCCAAAACGCGCCGCAAAGGCCGAAGCGGCCCTTGTTGGAAACCGTTGGTGCTCAGAGGCATTCGAGCACGCCGCAGACGCGATTGCAGAGGATTTCACCCCGCTGAGTGACTGGCGCGCATCTGCAGATTACCGCGCGCGCGTCGCGGGCAACCTGCTGCGCCGCTTCTATCTTGAACACGACAACAGCCAAGGTTCGGACGCTGACATGCCCGTACGCTTGGCCGTTTGAAGGGAGAAACACGATGAAACATCACACCGTTACCAAAGGTTTCACCCACCAGAACCAGAAACACGACAGCGCCGTAAAGCAAGTTACTGGGCGCGCGGAATACACAGATGATATCGCCGAGCCAGCGGGCACTCTGCATGCATATCTTGGTGTTTCTGACGTGGCACACGCCAAACTCAACGGCATCGACCTAAGCAAGGTTCGCGATGCGGATGGCGTTGTTGCTGTCTTGACTGCTGATGACATCCCTGGCGCAAACGACATCAGCCCCACAGGCCGAAACGACGAGCCCGTGTTTCCGACTGAAAAGATCGAATTTCATGGCCAGCCGCTCTTTGCCGTAATCGCCGAAACGCGAGACGCAGCGCGGCGCGCAGCGGAGCTTGCCGAAGTGGATTGCGATGTCCTTCCCCATGCAATTGATCCCGTGAGTGCGCGCGACGCAGGGATGCCGCTCATCACCGAGCCACTCAAGCTTGAGCGCGGCGATATCGACAAGGGGTTTGCGACGGCGCAAAACCGTATCAAAGGTCAGGTGACCGTCGGCGGACAGGATCACATGTACCTTGAGGGTCATATTGCCTTTGCTGTCCCAGGCGAGGATGAGGACGTTGTTGTCCATTGCTCCACCCAGCATCCGAGCGAAGCACAGCATATGGTGGCGCATGTTCTGGGCGTACCGTCAAATGCGGTGGTTGTGAATGTTCGGCGCATGGGCGGCGGGTTTGGCGGCAAGGAAAGCCAAATGAACCTGTTCTGTGCGGTTGCGGCAATTGGAGCGAAAAAGCTAGGCCGTCCGGTTAAGATCCGCCCTGACCGCGATCAGGACATGACCGCAACCGGTAAGCGCCATGACTTCGTGATTGATTACGACATCGGCTTTGACAATGACGGCCGCATCGAAGCGGTATCAGGAGAATTTGCCGCGCGGTGCGGGTACTCTTCTGATCTTTCCGGCCCTGTGACCGACCGCGCATTGTTCCATGCGGATAATGCCTATTTTTACCCGCATGTGCGCCTGACATCGCGGCCCCAGAAAACAAACACCGTTTCAAACACTGCCTTCCGAGGCTTTGGTGGACCACAGGGCGTTATTGCCGCAGAGCGCATGATCGAAGAGATCGCCTTTGCGCTCGACAAAGACCCGCTCGATGTCCGTAAGGCGAATTTTTATGGCGATGGTACCGATGGGCGGAACCTCACCCCCTATCACCAAAGCGTCGATGACAACATCATCGGCCGCGTGGTCGAAGAACTTGAGGAAAGCTCAGACTACCGCGCCCGCCGCGAAGGTATTCGCGCATTCAACGCCAAGGGCGGCATCCTGCGGCGCGGGATTGCGCTCACACCCGTGAAGTTCGGGATTTCATTTACCGCAACCCATTACAACCAAGCCGGCGCCTTAATCCATGTTTATAACGACGGCTCAATCCACCTGAACCATGGTGGCACAGAGATGGGCCAAGGATTGAACACCAAAGTTGCCCAAGTGGTTGCCGAGGCGTTTCAGGTTGACTTCAACCGGATCAAGATCACCAAAACCACAACAGAGAAAGTCCCGAACACATCGGCGACTGCGGCGTCCAGCGGCTCCGACCTAAACGGGATGGCCGCACTGAATGCAGCAGAGCAGATCAAGGCACGGCTCGTCAGTTTTGCCGCCGAAAGCCGCGGTGTATCCGAAGATGCAGTTTCCTTCGGGCCAACTGGCATCAGCATCGGCACCGATGTCGTGCCGTTCGACAAGCTCGTCAAAGAGGCCTACATGGCGCGCGTGCATCTCTCGGCCACGGGGTTCTACAAAACGCCAGACATCCACTGGGACCGCGCCGCGGGCAAAGGGCGGCCTTTCTATTACTACGCCTATGGCGCGGCCTGTTCGGAAGTTACAATCGACACGCTCACGGGCGAGTACCGTGTGGAACGGGCTGATATTCTCCATGATGTGGGGCGCTCGCTCAATCCAGCACTCGACAAAGGACAAGTTGAGGGGGCCTTCATCCAAGGCATGGGCTGGCTCACAACCGAGGAACTCTGGTGGGATGACGAAGGCCGCCTTCGTACCCATGCGCCTTCGACCTATAAGATACCACTTGCAAGCGACCGCCCGCGTGAATTCAACGTTAAACTGGCCGATTGGTCGGAAAACCGCGAAATGACCATCAAACGCAGTAAGGCTGTGGGCGAGCCACCGTTTATGCTGGGTATCTCGGTATTTGAGGCCCTCTCGATGGCGGTGGCCAGTGTTGCCGATTATCGCATTTGTCCGCGCCTCGAAGCGCCCGCTACGCCAGAGCGCGTATTGCTGGCGGTCGAGCGGCTTAAGGCCGGAGCCTAAGTCATGACGGCGCCCCGGGATCTTGAGCAGTTTTTCGCATCGGGCGAACCCGTCGCCTGCTTGCGGATCACGCGCGTACGCGGGTCCTCCCCGCGTGCGGAAGGCACCGAAATGTATGTATGCTCCGAATGCCTTTTCGGAACAATCGGCGGCGGGCAGCTTGAGCATCTGGCAATTGATGCGGCGCGGGAGTTGCTGGCCTCTGGCGATCTCTCCAAACACCTCGACATCCCCCTTGGTCCGCAGATCGGCCAATGCTGTGGCGGACGAGTTGAAGTGAGTGTGACGCGTATGAGCGCGGCTGACAAAGACGCCGCCCTCAGCAGAGACGCCGAAGCACGGGCCGCCAACCCTTCGGTCTATATCCTTGGTGCTGGGCATGTTGGCCGCGCACTCGCCGCGCAGCTCCAACATCTTCCTGTGCATACCGTACTCATCGATCAACGCGCCGAAGAGTTGGCGCTCTCCGATGCAGCGGTCGAGAAACGCCTCAGTGCAATTCCCGAGATTGACGTGATGAGCGCCCCCGCTGGAAGCGCCTTCATTGTACTAACCCATGACCACGGGCTTGATTTCCTACTGGCCTCTGCGGCGCTACAACGCGCGGATGCGGCCTATGTGGGGCTGATCGGCTCAAACACCAAGCGCATCAAGTTTCGCAACTGGTGCCGAAAATTCTGCGATGGCCTGTCTATCGCTCCATTGATCTGCCCCATCGGGGCAGGCGGTAGCCGCGACAAGCGGCCTGCTGTGATCGCGGCCCATGTGGTGGCCGAAGTGATCACGGCGCTGACCTCTGAACCTGCCGCAGAACGCCCCGAGGGGGTAACTGTCTCGCATATCGCAGCACAGTGAACAAACGCCGGCGGCGAAACGGGAGAGGAGCCCGTCCGCCGATTTCCGGCCCAACAGAGGAGGTCCCCATGCAAAATGGGAGCTACACATACAAGCTGTTTCACCGCAGCGACTTCAGCGCGTTTTGGGCGCTGTTCACCGACAACCTGATCAACCTGATGGTGCTTGCTGGCGTCTGTCAGTTCGTGTTCCAAATGCCCGCCGAAATTGTCTATGGCCGCATCGTCCCTGGTGCCGCGATTGCCATTCTGGCCGGTATCGCGGTTTACGTTGGCCTTGCCAAACGCGCCGCGCAAAAACACGGGCGCGATGTAACCGCCCTGCCCTATGGCATCTCAACCCCGGTCATGTTTGTGTACCTGTTCGGCGTCATCGGTCCGATTTACTGGTCCACCAATGATCCCATTCTTGCGTGGCAAGTCGGCATTGGCGCGGGCTTCATGGGCGGTATCGTTGCAGCTTTTGGCGCGGTCATCGGGCCGTGGCTCAAGCGGGTAACACCACGCGCAGGGATGCTCGGCACTCTCTGCGGCATTGCGCTTGTGTTTATCGGAACAGTGCCGCTCGCTACTGTTTTTGAAAACCCGTTCATCGGTTTTGCCTCGATGGTCATCATCCTCTGGGGCCTCGTGGGGCGCTTCCGCCTTCCGTATAATATCCCCGCGGGTCTTCTGGCGTTGATCGTTGGTACGGTTGTGGCCTTTGCCATCGGCGAAGCACGCATCAGCTTTGACGGTGTCGGATTCTATCCGCCGCTTCCATATTTCGGAGACTTGATCGCAGGCATTCAGCACCTATTCGCGAACCCTGAACTGTTCCTCGTCCTTGTACCGGTACAGATCTATAACTTCATCGAGACCATGAACAACGTCGAAAGCGCGGAAGCTGCGGGCGACCATTATCCTGTTGCCACCTGTCAGATCACCGACGGCATCGGCACCATGGTCGGCGCTCTCTTTGGCTCACCTTTCCCGACAACAGCTTACATCGGGCATCCCGCGTACAAACGCATGGGAGCACATGCGGGGTATATCATCGGCGTCGGGATTGTTATTCCGCTTGCGGCGTTTTTTGGGCTACTGGCGTTCCTTACCAACCTTATTCCGGTTGCCGCAGCGGCTCCTGTGCTGGTGTTCGTTGCGCTTAGCCTCATCACGAACACCGCGCATTCAATCAAAACAGACCATATGGCCGCTGTGACCATTGCGATGATGCCGCATGTCTCATCGTTCCTGATTACGAAATGGGGCTCTCTCATGGGCGCACTGGGCGCTGTTGGCGTGGCCTCCCTTCCACAGTTGGGTGACCCCGAACTTACGGCAGCACTCTTGCAACAAGGGGCGCATTTCGAGGGGCATCTCGCCCTTTCGCAAGGCGCGATCCTGACCGGTCTCATATGGGGTGCGATCGTGGCGAGCGTCATTGACGGGAATTTCCGCAACGCGGCCGGCTTTGCCCTTGCGGCGACGATCATGTCCTCGCTCGGTGTGATCCACGGCGCGAGTTTGCACTGGCCCGAATTGAGCGGCGTCTCTGGCGGATATCTCATCGCGGCAGCGTTCCTCTATATCTATCCGCTGTTCCACAAAGACGGCGAACTCAACAACGAGAACGTTGTCATCGACGAGGCCGCAGCGCCTCCAGCCGAATAAGCTCTGGCTTAGCACCAGATGCTTGTGCGGGCCGCATTGTCCCTACCAGCGGCCCGCACACATACGAACCACCCCTTCAATAGGACAATAGAATGTCAAAACCGCCATCCCAAAAGCTCCTGCGCGGCAGGGTTCTTGATTTCAACGCTGAGCCCCAAGATGCAACCGACACATCCGCCTATACCTATCTCACGGATGGCGCGATCCTAATCGAGGGCGGAAGAATCGCAGATGTTGGCACCTTTGCCGATGTTGCACAACGCGCGCCTGCGGCCGAAATCGTGGATCACCGCCCTAACCTTTTGATGGCAGGTTTCATCGACACGCACGTCCATTTCCCACAGGTACAAGTGATTGCGTCATGGGGTGCACAGCTTCTTGATTGGCTCAACACTTATACGTTCCCCGAAGAAACACGCTTTGCCGAGGTCGCCCACGCCGAGGCTATGGCCAGCAAGTTTTATGATTTGTTAACCGCGCACGGAACAACCACGGCCGTCGCCTATTGCTCTGTTCACAAGGAATCTGCGGAGGCGTTCTTTGGCGAAGCAGCACGCCGCAATATGTGCATGATCGGCGGCAAAGTAATGATGGATCGCAACGCGCCAGACGGGCTGCGCGACACGCCACAAACAGGGTATGACGATAGCAAAGACCTGATTGCCAAATGGCACGGTAAGGGCCGCGCACATTATGCAATTACGCCGCGGTTTGCCATCACCTCGACCCCAGAACAGCTTGAGATGACGGGCGCTCTGGTTGCGGAACATGCGGATTGTTTTGTCCAAACCCATCTAAGCGAAAACCACGACGAAATCGCCTTTACGGCAGAACTTTACCCCGATGCACCCGATTACCTTGGCGTTTACGAAACCTATGGGTTGCTCACGCCAAAAATGTTGCTTGGCCACTCTATCCACCTGACGCCGCGCGAAATCGACCTACTTGCCCAAACACGCGCGAAACCTGTGTTTTGCCCGACATCGAACTTGTTTCTGGGGAGCGGGCTATTTGATGACGCAGGATTGCGCGGCAAAGGGATTTGCAATGCAATCGCCACGGATATCGGCGCAGGCACAAGCTATTCCATGCTTCAGACATTGAACGAAGGGTACAAAATCCTTCAGCTTCAGGGCCAAAAGCTACATCCTCTGCGGGCATTCCACTGGATCACGCGCGGCAATGCGGTTGCGCTCGGGTTGGAAGACAAAATCGGCACACTGGCCGCTGGATCAGATGCGGATATTGTCGTGCTTGATGCACGCGCAACCCCTGCTTCGGCGTTACGAATGGAACGGGCAGAAACGCTGTCCGAGGAGTTGTTTATCCTGCAAATGCTCGGCGATGATCGCGCGGTATCCGAAGTTTATGTTGCGGGGGTATCCGCAAAAACCGAAACGCAAACACATGACCGTCTTGCACTCACGGCCTAGATACTAAGACGGTCAAAATAGGCTGAGCAGGAACACCACGCTCATACCGTAGCCCATCAGCGCCACAAAACCGCGCACCCAAGAGGCCGGAACGATACGTGCAATCCATGCTCCGCTGAACCCTCCCAATACAGTGAACACCATCATCACCAACGCCATGGGCCACACGACCAAGCCAGCAATGGCAAAAGTCACAACCGATATCGCCGAAAGCGCGAAGGAAAGCCCGTTTTTGACGCCGTTCATCAGGTGTAGGTCGCGCCATCCCCAGAGCGCAAACAGCGCCAGCAGAACAATACCAAGTCCGCCGTTGAAATAGCCGCCGTAAAGGCTCACGAGAAACAGGCCGATTGCGCCTTCCGGTGTTGCGGCGCGGGCTTTTGACTCGGCCCAAACGCGCAAGCGTGCACCGAAGAGAAACACGGTAGTGGCAAAGAAGAGCAGAAACGGAACGATGAACGAAAACACTTCGTTTGACGACACGAGCAGCAACAGAGACCCTGTCAGACCGCCCGCTAATGTAATCAGCGTCAGGCGGATCATCTGTGCCCGAGACAGCGTTTTCAGCTCCTTTAGAAACCCAAGTGCGCCACTCAGATAACCGGGAAAGACCGCAACTGTACTGGTTGCATTTGCCATAACAGGCGGCACACCAGCCCAGACGAGCGCAGGAAACGTCAGGAATGTTCCGCCGCCCGCGATTGCATTTACGACCCCCGCGCCAAACCCCGCAAGCGCCAACAACAGAAGCGTCATTCACCTCTCCTCCCCATTATACAAAGGAAGCGGCGCTTCGAAAAACGCCGCTTCCCTAATCAAGTCTCTGCACCAAGGCAGAGAATGGCGCAAGCCCTAGACGTGATCGTCGTTGGGCAGTGAGCCTTTGCTGTGACCGGACATACCGCCGGAAACTTCCTCAGTGGCTTCATCCGAGAGCTCTTCTGGAAGAACAAGGTTCAACACAATCGCGATCAGAGCCGCAGGAAGAATGCCGGAAGTCGCCAGCACCTTGAGTGTTCCAGGCAGATACTGAAGCGCATTTGGTTCAAGCTGAAGGCCAAGACCAAGCGAAAGCGCAATTGCAAAGATCACCATATTGCGGCGGTTCCAGTTGACGTCGGAGAGCATCGAAATACCCGCTGCAACAACCATACCGAACATAACGATCACACCACCGCCCAACACTTCAATCGGGATAGAGGAAATGATCGCGCCGATTTTCGGGATCAGACCACAGATAATCAGGAACACCGCGCCAATGGTTACAACCATACGGCTCATCACACCTGTCATCGCGATCAGGCCCACGTTCTGTGAGAAGGAGGTGTTTGGCAGCGCGCCAAACAGACCGGAAATCGCAGTCCCTACACCATCAGCAAATGTTGCGCCTTGAATTTCCTTGTCGGTTGCCTCGCGGCCAGCACCACCTTTAGTGATCCCAGAAACGTCACCCACGGTTTCAACCGCCGATACGAACGACATCAGACAGAAACCAACAATCGCAGCTACAGAGAACTCAAGCCCGAAATGCAGCGGGTTCGGCAGCGCGAACGGGGCTGCATTGCCAACGTTACCAAGGTTCACTTGGCCCAAAAGGAAGGCCAATACGTAGCCAACAATCAGGCCAATCAACACAGCAGATACAGACAGCATACCGCGCGCAAAGAACTTCAGCCCAAGCGTTACGATGATAACTGTGCCAGCCATAACCCAGTTGATCAGCGAGCCGTACTCTGGCGTTCCGATCGCGGGCACACCACCAGCGGCGTATTGAATACCAACCTTAACAAGCGCAAGACCGATCATCGTAACCACAAGGCCCGTGACCAAAGGCGGCAGAGCAAAGCGGATTTTGCCGATAAACAATCCAAGGAAGGCATGGAATAAGCCGCCCACAAGCACACCGCCCATCAAGACGGCAACCGCATCAACGCCCTTACCCGCCACGAGCGGGATCATGATCGGAATGAAAGCAAAGGATGTTCCCTGCACGATTGGCAAACGCGCGCCAACAGGGCCGATACCGATGGTTTGGATGAGTGTGGCAATGCCCGCAAAGAACATCGACATCTGGATCATATAGATCATCTGTGGAAAATCGGGGCTGTTTGAGCCAAACCCGAACCCTGCGGCTCCGCAAACGATGATTGCCGGCGTCACGTTTGACACGAACATCGCCAGCACATGTTGAATGCCGAGCGGCACAGCCTTTGCCATCGGCGGTGTATAATTTGGATCCCGGAGCTGTTCCGGTGTTCCGATTGACGTATCTGACATAGTTGTCCCTTCCTATGTTGGATTATGCGCAATCTTTGATTTTTCGCGCGTTTCGTTTTTGTTGTTATTCGTGGAGGATCACCTCTTCTGTGAACCAGTGTTCCTCAAGGTTTGGGCCGGTGCCGATGCGATCTACAACAGCAAACAGACCCGGTTCATGCAGAGGTGTCAGCACGCCGTGCCACACCCCGCGATGATAGTTAACGCCCTGTCCGGGCTGAGTGATAAAGGCAAGTGGTGCGCCCGGCTTACCGCCTTCATCCGGAGCGACAACGACCAGAAACGGCTTGTCCGAAAGAGGCAAAAACGCCTGACTCCCTTCGGGGTGGCGCTCCATCATTTCTATCGAAAGCGGCAGCGAAAACACCTCGGATTTAAAGATGCTGATACCAGCTTCTCCGTCCACAAAATCCAGTTTTGCGCGGTTATGATAGCGTTCGCATCTACCTTGATTGATGAGCTTATCGACAGAGCCAGATGCTTCGATAACATCCCCGAACGGCGCAAAAGCTTCCGCCGTTAAGGGCTGTGTTTTCACCCGCACGCTCATGCGTCAAATTTCTCGATCAGGCGCAGTTCGGCGATGCGCTCAACCTGCTTGCAGGCTTCTGCGAACTCCGTGTCGCGATCATTCTCGATCCGCCGCTTGAAAGCCTCCATGATTGAAGTCTTCGTGTTGTCTCGCACGGCGATAATGAACGGGAAGCCGAATTTGCTGGTGTAGGCGTCATTCAGTTCGGTGAATGTTTGCCGCTCTTCATCAGTAAGCGCATCTAGCCCCACAGAGGCTTGCTCTGCTGTAGATTCCGCCGTGAGCCGCTTAGCTTCGGCGAGCTTTCCGGCCAAATCCGGGTGCGCGGTCAAAACGCCGAGCCGTTGCTCCTCGCTAGCGGTGCGGAACACCCGCGCAAGCGCGCTATGGACGCCTTGCGCTGTGTCATGGGTCGGGCCGAGTTCCAAGTCAAACGCCCCTTCTGCGATCCACGGGCTATGCTCGAAAATGCCACCGTACTCGGAAACAAAGCTGTCTTTATCCATCTCGGATGGGCGCGGTTTGGTCATAGGGGGGTGTTCTTTCATCCAGTGGTCAGCAATCTGTTCGCGCGTGGCAAACCAGACGCCCTCGTGTTTCTGAAAATGCTCAAGGGCGCGCTTCAGCGCCATCGCACGGCCTGGGCGGCCGATCAAACGGCAGTGCAATCCGATCGACAGGATTTTCGGAGCACCCGCTTCACCCTCGGCGTAGAGCATATCGAAACTATCTTTGAGATAGCTCTCGAACTGGTCTCCGTTGGTATAGCCGGCCTGAATCGCAAAGCGCATGTCGTTACAATCCATCGTATAGGGAACGATGAGTTGATCCTTGCCGCCTGCTTTTGTCCAATAGGGTAAGTCATCAGCGTAGCTATCCGCGATATAGGCGAACTCGCCCTCCTCAGCGGCCAGATCAACCGTGTTCATCGAACAGCGCCCTGTGTACCAGCCACGTGGCGCTTTGCCTGTCACTTCGGTGTGCAGCCTGATCGCCTCGCGGATTTGCGCGCGCTCCTCATCGGGCGACATATCCTTGTGTTCAACCCACTTTAGCCCGTGGCTGGCAATCTCCCAGCCAGCCTTCTGCATCGCCGCAACCTGTTCTGGCGCACGGGCAAGCGCCGTGGCAACGCCGTATACAGTAAGAGGAATGTCCTTGAGCATCCGATGCACGCGCCAAAAACCGGCCCGCGAACCATACTCATAGATCGTTTCCATATTCCAATGCCGCTGACCGACCCACGGCTGCGCGCCGGTGATTTCGGATAGAAAGGCCTCGGATGCCGCATCCCCATGCAGGATGTTGTTCTCTCCGCCCTCTTCGTAATTCAACACGATCTGAACGGCGATCTTTGCGCCGTTCGGCCAATTCGCTGCGGGAGGCTCGGCCCCGTGGCCGGTCATATCTCGCGGATAACGTTTCACTTTTCGCGCCCTTTGTGTTTTGGCTAGTAATAAACCAGAAAATGCGTGCCATTTTTCAAAAAATAATAGAAAGACCTTCGGACACAGTGGATTTGTGTTTCCTCAGGGCTTTCGCCTAGAAAAGTAGCACCCAACAAGGAGTGTGCACGAATGACCGGCTATCTAACAACTCATGTTCTCGATACGGCACGAGGTTGCCCAGCAGAGGGCCTCAAAATCGAACTGTTCCGCATTAAAGGAACAGAGCGCAGCCTGTTGAAAACAATGGAAACTAATGACGACGGCCGCACAGATTCACAGATTCTGCCAGCTGAAGAATTCGAGCTTGGAGAATACGAGCTGGTGTTTCATGCAGGCGCTTACCTCGACGCCACAGGAACTCCGCCCGAAGAACCACGCTTCCTGAATGTCATCCCGATCCGCTTCGGCATGTCAGAAGCATCACACTATCACGTGCCGCTTCTACTCTCGCCCTTCGGTTACTCCACATATCGCGGAAGCTAGCGGTAGCTTCAGGCCGTTCCGTTGCTTAGGTCCGCGTGTGTTGCGCGGATCGCGGCACCGATGCGGTCAATCACAAACTCCATGAAAAGCCGCGTCTTCGGGTCTTGCATCCGGCGATGCGTAAACAAACACGCCATTTGAATTGGTTCCGGCGGCGTTTCGGTCGCAACAGGCACAAGGCTCCCCGCCCGCAGGTGTTCAACAATTTCAAACACCGGTTTCATCGCGATCCCCTGCCCCGACAATGCCCAGTCCGTAAGGATATCCCCGTCGTCAGATTCATACCGTCCAGACACCCGAAACCGCTTCGGACCCTCGGGTGTATTGAGCCGCCATTGAAACTCTGTCGCCCCTGGAAAACGCAGGCTTAAACACTCGTGCCCTTGCGCAATAATCTCGTCGCCATCACGCGGCATTCCACGCTCTTCGATATAGGAAGGCGCAGCGCACAAAACACGCTCCACATCGGCGATCTTGCGAATTTTTAGGTTACTGTCTTCCGGCTGCCCAAGGAAAAACGCGAGGTCCAGCCCCTCGGTCGTTAAATCAACTTTGCGGTCGGTCAGGCGCAGGCGCACACTCACTTCGGGATATTCGCGCAAAAATTCAGGAACTTGTGGCGCGATCAACCGTCGCCCAACACCAAGAGGCGCCGCCACATAGAGCGATCCACGCAGGTTTTCGGTAAGGTTGACGATCTGTGCCTCAGCACTTTCAACGGCCTCTAGTATGCCCGTCGCCCCGCGATAGAAAGACTGCCCTTGCTCGGTGGGTGTAAGGCTCCGCGTTGTGCGCTGAAACAGGCGCACGCCAAGGTGTTCCTCAAGCTGTGAAATCCTTGAGGAGGTCACCGCCGGTGAGATTCTCAAGTCGCGCCCCGCGGCGGACATGCTTCCGAGTTCATAGACGCGGACGAAGGTTCTGATATTGTCGAGATAAGACATTATTTTGTTTTTTTTGATGCAGCTTGATTTTTCAATGCAATAGCAGAATAAAACACTCTCGCCTAGAGTACGATTAACTCGAAACTTGGGAGGTTCGCCATGTATGATATGGCTATAATTTGGGATTGGATCGCGTTTTCAGTACGTTGGCTCCATGTCATTACGGCCATGGCGTGGATCGGCGCGTCATTCTATTTTATTGCGCTCGACCTGATGTTGAAGCCAAACAAAGCGCTTCCTGAAGGTGCCTATGGCGAAGAATGGGAAGTCCACGGCGGCGGATTCTACCACACTGTCAAATATCTCGTTGCCCCTGCAGAGATGCCAGAACATCTGACATGGCACAAATGGCAGAGTTACATGACGTGGATTTCAGGCGCGGCTTTGCTGATGATTGTCTATTGGGTGGGCGGAGAATTGTTCCTGATCGACCCAAGCAAGGCCGACCTCGCTCTGTGGCAAGGCATCCTGATTTCTGGCGGCTCGCTCACAATTGGCTGGCTTGCCTATGACCAGCTTTGCAAATCCAAGCTGGGCGAAAGCCCGACGGTTTTGATGCTGATTCTGTTTGCCATTCTTGTTGTGATGTCATGGGGTTACAATCAAATCTTCACAGGACGCGCAGCGCTCCTTCACCTTGGCGCCTTTACAGCCACGATCATGACCGGCAATGTATTTTTTCAGATCATGCCGAACCAACGGATCGTTGTTGCCGACCTTAAGGCGGGACGTACACCCGACGCGAAATACGGCAAAATTGCCAAGCTGCGCTCGACCCACAACAACTACCTGACGCTGCCGGTTGTGTTCCTGATGCTCTCGAACCACTACCCGCTTGCCTTCGGTACAGAATACGCATGGCTCATTGCTTCGTTGATCTTCCTGACTGGTGTCACAATCCGCCACTACTTCAACACGATGCACAGAACCGGCAAAGGGCCGAACTGGACATGGCTGGCAACAGCGGTCTTGATGATTGCGATTGCCTATCTCTCGACCTTCTCAGCAACCGAAAGCTACGAAGAAGCCGAAGCGCGGGTGATGACCCCATATGAAGAAAAATTCGCATCCTCGGAAAAATTCGAGGATGCCTATTATGCCGTGGTCGGGAATTGCTCTATGTGCCACGCGCGCGAACCCTCTTGGGACGGCATGCACTGGGCACCAAAGGGCGTCATTCTGGAGACCGAAGCAGACGTGGCACGCCACGCCGAACAAATCTATCTACAGGCAGGACGCACGCACGCAATGCCACCGCCAAACGCGATTGAGATGGACAACGAAGCCCGCGCCATGATCGTCGCATGGATCAAGGATGTGCGTCAGAACGACGGTTAAACCCCATACTCCAGACACAAAAAAACCGGCCAACACATTGTTAGGCCAGTTTTTTATTCATTTTCTATGGAATTAACCCGGGCTCATTCCGCGCAACCGTTCAGAGCGGCGGCGCAAGAGTTCAACCACTGTCAGCAGTGCGATAGAGATCACCACGAGGATGGTCGCAACAGCCAGAATAGTTGGGCTGATCTGTTCGCGTAGGCCGGTAAACATCTGCCAAGGTAGGGTTTTCTGGCTGGCAGAGCCAACAAACAGAACCACAACTACCTCGTCGAATGAGGTGATAAAGGCAAAGAGACCGCCCGAAATCACACCCGGTAGAATGAGCGGCATTTGCACACGGAAGAAGGTCGTCATCGGATCCGCGCCCATGTTTGCCGCTGCACGTGTAAGAGAGCGGTCAAAGCCAACCAGTGTCGCTGTTACCGTGATGATCACGAACGGCACACCAAGCACAGCATGCGCGAGGATTACCTTCACATAGCCAACAAAGGTTTTGTTAAAGCCCAGAGAGTCCTCAAGGAAGTTGCCGATGCTGGAGTAGAAAAAGAACATCCCAGTGGCCGAAATAATCAACGGCACAATCATCGGCGAAATCAACATCGCCATGATCGCACGCCGGCCCGGCACGTGGCTTTGCGACAGGCCGATAGCAGCAAGCGTGCCAAGCGAAACCGAGATGATCGTCGCGATTGGCGCAATAATCAGCGAGTTCTTAAAGCTCCGCTGCCATTCATTGTTGGTAAAGAAATCGCGGTAATGCTTGAGGCTATACCCCTCCGGATCAAAACGCAGCATCTCTGGTGTGAAGGTAAAGAAATTCTCGGCGTTGAACGAGAGTGGCAACACAACAAGGATAGGCGTGATCAGGAAAATGAAAATCGCCGCACAGATAAACCGGAAGCCATAGTGCCAAAGCACCTGCTCCGCCGTCAGATATGGCGGCAGCCCGCGGCGATACTCGCGGAAATGAAGCCAGAACACCAACCGCGCAAAGAGAACGCCGCCGATCGCGCCAAAGAACGCACCGCCAAGGCTCCCGACAGCAAGGCCGGCAGCCGCAAAAAGGAGCGCACTCACGATCATGGCGGCAACATGGGTGCCGAAAATCGACAACAATGCATAGGCCAGCGCAACAGAAAGCCCGACGCCGCCCAAAATGGTCAGCAAGAACTCAGAGAAATCCTCAGCCGTTGTTACACCAGCGACAAGCATCGTAGCCGCAACCAAAAGCCCGATGAGGCTCAAGGTGAAGGACATGGAAATTGGAATGTGAACGTCTTTAAACTTAGCCATTTTTCTATCCCAGCTTCACGTTGTCGATGCCGACGATCTTGTCGTAGGCCCAGTAGAGAATAAGCACGACCGCGAGAAGGATGGTGCCAAGTGCGGCGGCAAGCCCCCAGTTGAGCGACGAGGAAATGTGGTAGGCAATCCGGTTCGAGATAAATACGCCTTTGGTACCGCCCACAATTTCGGGCGTGATGTAGTAACCAATTGCGAGGATGAACACGAGGATCGACCCTGCCCCAATTCCCGGAATACTCTGCGGGAAATACACGCGCCAGAATGCCGTCCAATTGGTTGCACCAAGCGATTTCGCGGCGCGGAGGTATGTTGGCTGAATGGTCTGCATCACCGAATACATCGGCAAAATCATGAACGGCAACAGGATGTGGGTCATGGCCACGATGGTACCGATTTGGTTGTTGATAATCACTAGCCGCGCGTCATCCGCGACCAAACCAAGCCAGACAAGCGTATCGTTGATAACCCCTTGTTGCTGCAACATAACCTTCCATGCAGATGTCCGCACCAAGAGCGAGGTCCAGAACGGCAACAGCACAAGGATCATTAACAGGTTCGATATACGCATCGGCAGGTTGGCCAGCAGCCAAGCCACCGGATAACTCAACAGAATACAAAAGCCCGTAATGATGAGCGACATTTTAAGCGTTCGGCCAAAGAGCGTGAGCAAAATCCGCTTGTTTTCAGGCTGCATTTCTGGCCCTTCGGCGGTGCGCTGCATATCAACCGCATTCAGAAAATAGCCATCGGTGTATTTTCCGGAATGCGTTTGAATCGTCGCCCATGTTTTGACTTCGCCCCATCCATCATGGATATCGATCAGCTTTTCTTTGAAGGGAGCGTCTTCGACCGGATCAAGCTTCTTGATAGCGCGTCCGGAACGGCGGAACATCGAGGACATACCGGTTTCTTCATAGTTCAGCCGCGAACCAAGGCGTGTATGGGTCTTTTCGTCAACGGCGACAACCATATCGCGAACGAAGGCGGCATAGACCTCTTCGGGCGGCAACTCGCCACTTGTGGCGTCCCAACTGGCCAATTCGGCAACGGTTTCGGGAAGCGTTTCCTCAACAATACCGTTCTCGACAGAGCGGAACAGCATGGAGGCAATAGGAACGAGGAAAGATAGAATAACAAACAACAGTAGCGGTGCGATCAGTATGAGAGCACGAAGCTTTTGCCGCCGCAAACTGCGTGCAAGGCTTTGCTTAAGAGGAGTTCCGTCTGCGGCCAGCACGGGGCCGTTGGACTGTGGCGCGTCTTGTTGTGTCGCGTCGGACATTTGTTCCGCCCTGTTTTTTTGAATTTAGTACGAAGGGCCACCGATGCGGCCCTTCGTAATTTTAGGATCTAAGCCAGAGGCTTATTGAGCAAGCCAAGCTTGGAATTTCGCGTCGATGTCGTCGCGGTAGTCAGCCCAGAACTCGTAGTTATAGAGGAACGTACGCTTCGCGTTCTCTGGATCGGTTGGCATATGTGGCGCCATCTCGATACCGAGTTCGGCGTGCTGGCCAACGAGCGGTGCGGAAGATGCACGCGCAGGACCGTAGGAGATGTATTTCGCTTGGTCAGCAAGACGCTGTGTATCTGTTGCGAAATAGATGTAATCCAACGCACGCTGCTTACGCTCTTCGGAAAGACCGGCAGGGATAATCCAACCGTCAAGGTCAAACACCTGCGCGTCCCAGAGCATCGCAACTGGCTGTTTCTGCTCTTCGATCACGGAGAACAGGCGACCGTTGTAAGTCGAACCCATTACAACTTCGCCATCGGCGAGAAGCTGAGGCGTATCCGCACCTGCAGACCACCAAACAACGTCATCCTTGATTGTCTCAAGCTTGGCGAGCGCACGGTCCTGACCTTCGTCGGTTGCCAGCACGTCATAGACTTCGTCGAAGCCAACGCCATCACAGATCAACGCCCATTCCATGTTGTTGATAGGACGTTTCTCAAGAGCACGTTTGCCAGGGTAAGCTTCTGTATCAAATACGGCGCAAACGTCTGTTGGCGGTGTGTCGCCAACCATGTCTGTGCGGTAGCCGAATGTTGTCGAGTAAACGATCTGTGGGATGAAACACTCGCTTACGAGCAGATCACCGAAGTCTTCGGAAGCTGGCGTGCCGTCTGGCGCAGGAGCGAGAACCTCGTCCGCATCGATTTCCATTGCAAGACCTTCGTCACACAGACGGATCGCATCAGAAGCCACAACGTCAACAACATCCCAAGTGACGTTGTCCGCTTCGTTCATTGCGCGCAGTTTGGCAACCGCTTCGTTGGAGCTGTCGTCGTTGATGATCGTAATGCCGGTCTTTTCGGAATATGGCTCGTGATAAGCCTTAAGCTGAGACTTCGAATAAGCCCCGCCCCATGACACAATTGTCATTTCTTCTGCCGTAGCCGCACCCGCAAGGGCAACTGCTGCTACTGACATCAAATACTTGGAATATTTCATTCATATTCTCCCATTCGTCCGCCTTGTTCATGTTCGATAGCCAGGGGCGGATCGATCCCAGCCATCGCGTTCATCCGCGCCGCGAGGCGACGCAGGCAAAGCAATTAAGCGTCGAGCGCCCGACAATCCTCGGCCAACCAGCCGATATTGATTATCTCGCCGGGTTTGAGTTTCACGGCGTCAGGGGCGTTCCGCGTTTTGACGATGAAATCATCGTTTCCAGCCACGCTTAGGCGGAAGCGGAAAATGTCACCCATATAGATGAATTCCTTAACTTCGGCCTTCAGCGTATGCGCATCTTCGTGCAAACGCTCTTTGTTAAATTCTACGCGCTCCGGACGGATAGACACTTTGGTCCGTTCGCCCGCATGGGTCACGTTAACGGGCATGGCGTCGATCTCTTCGCCATTGTCCAAGGTCACCACGCAATGGTTACCGGAGATTTTGGTAACAACGCCTTCTAGCGTATTGTTTTCACCAATAAATTGCGCAACGAAGCTGTTACCGGGCGCTTCATAGAGCTCATCCGGCGGCGCGAGTTGCTGAATACGGCCATCGTCGAATACGGCGACGCGATCCGACATGGTCAGCGCCTCTGTCTGGTCGTGTGTCACGTAAACTGTCGTAATGCCGAGCTCATGTGCCAGACGTGTGATTTCAAACTGCATGTGTTCACGCAGCTGTTTATCAAGCGCGCCGAGCGGTTCGTCCATCAAAACCAGCTCCGGCTCAAATACCAGCGCCCGCGCCAAAGCGATCCGCTGCTGCTGACCACCAGAAAGCTGAGCCGGACGACGACCGCCAAACTCACCCATCTGCACCATATCAAGCGCACGCATAACTTTTTTCTCGCGCTCGGATTTCCCAATTTTGCGAACTTCAAGCGGGAACGCGAGGTTTTCTGCAACCGTCATATGCGGGAACAGCGCATAGTTCTGGAACACCATGCCAATGCCGCGTTTGTGCGGCGGGATGTTGTTGATCGACTGACCATCCAACAGGATATCGCCATGGGTTGCGGTTTCAAATCCAGCGAGCATCATCAAGCAGGTTGTCTTGCCCGAACCCGAAGGTCCAAGCATCGTCAGGAATTCACCTTTCGGCATCGAAAGGTTCAGATCCTTCACAACCAAATTTTCGCCATCGTATGATTTTTGCACGCGTTTGAACTCTACGAACGCGGCGTCGTTTGACAATTTGGCCACAAGGCCCCCCTGTTTTCTTTTCAGCCACTTTTGTTGGGCCGTTTTGTTGAAATCCATTAGAACGCATGCACCTGCGGCAACGCAACCGGATTCTAGGAAGTTCTTGGATCACTCCCCAATTGCGCCGTTTTATCGTTCAAAAACGACAACTTATACCGTGACCTGAATCCAACAGATTCGCCGGAAGCCCCCAAAAACCGATTCGTCACCCTCGCAGTCTCCATCACTGAAAATACTGCAGTAACTGCGATTTTTTGGCGCTTTCCGGCATCATTATTCACCCTAGCACACTCCGAATTGCAGAGGCTGTTTTAGCCGCAATCTCGTCTGCTTCGGACTGGCTCAGGCATAGCGGTGGTGCGAAACCAAGGATGTCTCCCTGCGGCATTGCGCGAGCAATTACCCCCTCTGACAAGAGTGCCGCGGCGATCGATGGCCCGACTTTTTCGCCCGCATCAAAGAACTGTCGCTTCTCACTGTCTTTGACCATTTCGACCGCACAGAGCATCCCCTCGCCGCGCACTTCGCCAACATGAGCCATGTCGCCCACAGCCTCCCGCATAACGGCATTGAAATATGCACCGGTTTTGCCCGCGTTTTCGACCAACCCAAGCTCATCAATCAACTTGAGGTTTGCAACGCCAGCCGCCGCACCAATCGGATGCGCGGAATAGGTCCAGCCGTGGCCAATCGGGCCGTTTTCGTCTGTCCCCTGCTCCAGAACTTTCCAGACCTTGTCGCTGATGATGGAGCCAGAGAGCGGCGCATAGGCCGAGGTAAGCCCCTTGGCGATCGTGATGATATCTGGCCGCATGCCGTAATGATCGGAACCAAACATCGATCCAAGCCGCCCGAAGCCCGTTACGACCTCATCAGCTATCAAAAGGATGTCGTATTTGGCCAATACTGCTTGAATAGCGTCCCAATACTCTTCCGGTGGCGGAACAATCCCGCCTGTGCCCAAGACCGGCTCGCCGATGAAGGCCGCTATTGTCTCTGGGCCCTCGTCCAGAATTTGCGCTTCCAACTTGGCGGCGCAATCGGCAACGAATTCCGCTTCGGACATGCTCGTGTCTTCGCGTCGATAGAAATATGGCGCTTCGGTATGGATGACCTGCGCCAATGGCAGATCGAATTTCTTGTGGAACAACTCCAGCCCTGTGAGCGATCCGGTCATCAGGCCGGAGCCGTGATATCCGCGCCAGCGACTGATGATCTTCTTTTTCTCTGGACGGCCAAGAATGTTGTTATAGTACCAAACGAGCTTGATATTTGTCTCGTTGGCGTCGGAGCCAGAGAGCCCGAAATACACTTTGGACATATGATCAGGCGCACGGTCCAGAACCATTTTAGCTAGTGTAATTGACGCTTCTGTCCCATGTCCTGCATAGGAATGGTAATAGGCAAGCTCTTGGGCTTGGGCCGCAATCGCATCAGATATCTCGCGCCGCCCATACCCCACGTTGACACAATAAAGCCCCGCAAAAGCATCCAGAAGCCGTGTGCCATTACGATCTTCAATATGGCAGCCTGACCCTGTGGTTATAATCCGGCTCGGGCTTTCGCCACGCGCGTGTTGCGCGAGGTGGGTTGAAGGGTGGAAGAAGTTATCGCGGTCCCATGAATCCAGCGTGTCATTTTTCAGCATTGCATATCCTCTGGCGGTATTTGCCTGTGGTGTATTGATCTTCACAAAGCCAGGGGATGCGCACAAATCGGGCAACATGGCTCCGTTCTCCGCAGCAGCGCGCAATGCCTTTCTTGCGGAGACAGGCAATACATAGTCAAAAAAACCTGTCATGGCCACAGTTTAAATGGACAGGTTAATTTCATTGCGGCGCCGCAAGGCTATTGCCATGTGCAAATTTGCATGCTCAAATCCGCGAACGTCGGCGGTATTTCGTACCGCTACGCTTCATGACAACCGAATAGAGGACGCCCGCCATGGCCCATGCAAATCCGGCATTCACGCAAGCGGAATATGCGCGCCGCCTTGCCAAGACACGCGCTGCGATGGCCAAAGCGGGGCTTGATGCGCTCTATGTGCAGGACCCTTCGAATATGGGCTGGATCACCGGTTATGAAGGTTGGTCGTTCTATGTGCATCAGGGAGTGTTGATCTTTCACGATCAGGACCCGATCTGGTGGGGGCGGAATATGGACGCCAAAGGCGCCCTGCGTACAGTCTGGATGGATGACGCCCGCGTGCACGGCTATGACGATACTTACGTGCAATCCACAACCCGTCACCCCATGCAAGACCTCGCCGCCCTTTTTCAGGAGTTAGGGTATAGCAATGGGCGGATCGGCGTCGAACTCGAGAACTATTACTATTCGGCAAAGGCGCACCTTACTTTGGTCGAGAGCCTCCCCGACGCAACGCTGATCGACGCCACTGCCCTCGTGAACTGGCAGCGCGCGGTGAAATCGGACGAAGAAATCGTCATGATGCGCAATGCTGCGCGTATTTCCGAAAGGATTATCGACGGGTTGGTCGAACGCATTGAACCGGGCCTAAGAAAGAATGACCTCGTTGCCGAGATCTATCGCGACGCAATCAGCAGCACAGGAGAAATCTGGGGCGATTATGCTGCCATCGTGCCGCTGCTGCCCTCTGGAGCGGACGCCTCTGCCCCGCATCTCACGTGGGACGGCAAACCGCTCAAATCCGGAGAATGCACCTATCTTGAAATCTCGGGCTGTTATCGCAGGTACCACGCACCGTTCTGTCGCTCTGTTTTCCTAGGTACGCCGCCTGATCACGTGAAAAGGGCCGAAGCTGCACTTGTGGAGGGGTTACAGGCCGGACTTGACGCTGCCCGCGCTGGAAACCGAGCCAAAGACATCGCACATGCGCTTGCAGGACCGCTTGAACGCGCGGGTATTAAACGCGGCGCGCGCTGTGGCTATCCAATCGGTCTTTCCTATCCGCCAGATTGGGGAGAACGGACAATTTCCTTGCGCGACAACGACGATACAATTTTGGAGCCTGGGATGACATTCCACTTCATGCCCGGCCTATGGATGGACGATTGGGGCCTTGAAATCACCGAGTCCATCCTGATCAAACCTGAAGGCCCAGCCGAGTGTTTCTGTGACCGCCCGCAAAAACTGTTTGTTAAACCCTGATGCGTGACCAAACCATTGATATCCTGCGCGACCTGATCGCATACCCAACTGTTTCCTCGGAGAGCAATCTCCAAATGATCGGGCACCTTGCTGGACAGCTTGAAGCCGCCGGCGCGCGCTGTTTTCTCTCGGGGGACGATACGGGCAGTAAAGCCAACCTCTTTGCAACGCTTGGCCCTGACGGCCCTGGCGGCATACTTCTTTCAGGGCATAGCGATGTCGTGCCAGTTCTGGATCAGGACTGGAGCAGCGATCCATTTGAGATGACAGAGCGAGATGGCAGACTTTATGGTCGCGGCACCTGCGACATGAAGGGGTTCATCGCGGCCGCCGTAGCCTTCGCCGGGCAAATCGACCCTGCCCGCCTGATCCGCCCGTTGCATTTTGCCTTTACCTATGACGAGGAAGTCGGGTGCCTTGGGGCACGCCACCTTGTGGGCGAACTGGCCCAGCGCAATATACTGCCGGACATTGCAATTATCGGCGAGCCCACAAAAATGCGCATCATCGAGGGGCATAAGGGCTGCTGTGAATACACCACGCATTTTAGCGGGTTAGAGGGGCATGGCTCCCTGCCCGACGCGGGTGTGAACGCCGCTGAATACGCCGCTCGCTATGTAAGCCGCTTGATGGAGCTGCGCGAACAACTCAAACCCCGCGCGCCACAGAACAGCCGCTTTGATCCGCCGTGGACCACCATCAACATCGGACGCATTGCCGGCGGGGTGGCTCATAACGTGATTGCGGGCAAGGCAGAGGTAGATTGGGAAATGCGCCCTGTGCAAAAGACTGATGCGGAGTTTGTGAAGCAAGCGCTCGCCACCTATGTGCGCGACACCCTTCTTCCGGACATGCATGCGGTTTGCAACCACGCAGCGATCACAACCGAAACCATCGGAGAAGTCACGGGCCTTGACCCCATGCACGATAACGCCGCGCGCGATCTTGTGGCAGAGCTCACTGGATCAAACAGCGCCGATGTTGTCTCGTTCGGAACGGAAGCAGGTTTGTTTCAAGAGCTTGGCATGAACGTTGTGGTCTGCGGCCCCGGCTCTATTGAACAGGCGCACAAACCCGACGAGTTCATTACCGTGGAGCAGCTCAACAAGTGTTGTGACATGCTCGCGCGTTTGGGCAAGAAACTAACTGCATAAAAGGCTTAGGCTCCGTGACTTCGGTCATACGGCGAAACCGCGGGCAATACATGTGCGGCACGGGCCTCTTCGCCCGGGTCCCATACCTCAATGAGCAATGGATAGCATTTCGCCACGTCAGAAGAGTGGGATGCAGAGCAATCACCCCCCGGACAGGCGGAAAGCCCGACGGTAAGGTCAATCTCCGCAAAAAACTCAAGATAGTCTGCCGGACGTACAGGGCTTGCCTTCATGAAATACTGTCCCGTATCCCGCGTAAATCCGGTGCACATGAAAACATTCAAAACATCATGCACCAGCCCCTCTGCAATCGGAAGGTCCATCCCTGCATGCTGCGCCAAGGCGCGGGTGAGGTTAGAGTGGCAGCAGTAATGATAATCCCCACCACCAAGCAAACGCCCCGTGTAGGGATCGCAGCGCGTCCCGATTACATCATGAACAGAGCCGCCGTACGCATCAAAGTCATACCAATCAAGCGTATCATCTACGATCGTCGCCATTGGCCGTAAAAACGGAAAACTCGACCACATCCGGTCTCCGGTCGAAAGATGCGTGCCATGCAACGCACGGGTCTTGCCGGAATAAAACCTCTCGTTCAGGTCTTTGGTGTTCCAGATATTGAGATCCCCAACCTGTGGCCCCTCAACAGACACAATCCGAAAAAATGCGCCAGCTGGGACGTCTATGCATCCTGCATCGCGAGGATCAACAAGGCATTCCGCGACTTTGGTTGCCCCTCCCCGAACTTCGGACATCCGATCTAGGTCAGGCGCTTTCAGACTTTCGGTCGGATAACATATGACGGGCTGAACAGCGCGCCGCTTTTCCGCATCCGCAGGTGCAGAATGAAATGAATGCGTTTTCAAGTCTCAGAACTCCGTTTATCGCGAAAAGCTTTCGGCTCCCAAAGAAACTCTCCTCCAAACGTCAAGCGAACAACTGGAAGCGGACAATGTGATCTCGGTCAACTAACTGACGTCTTCACGCCATTGCCTGCCCTATCTTCGCTGTCGTTCGCGCAAGGAGAGAACTCTTAACTACCTATCCGCCGTGGCAGTGTCTTCCAAGAGGTTTATCGTGTTACATGTTTCCGGCAAACGGAGCCCAGCACACTGGCTAGAAATCGCTCAGTCATAGCCGATAAGAAACCTGTAGCCCTCAACTGACACGATGTAGCTGTTTTACTCCGCCGCACAGATCGCACTTAATTCACAACGCTTCAGCGGGACGATTACTGGGCGGTCGATATCGGGCAAGGTAATGATGCGGCAGTCTATTTCGAACACGGTTCGGATTGCCTCTTCGCGCAGAACATCCTGTGTTGGCCCCTCGCCAGCGATCCGCCCATCATCAAATAACACCACATGATCGGCATACCGCATGGCAAGGTTCAAATCATGCAGCACGATAACAAACCCGTGGCCATTCTCGCGGTTTAGACGCGTAACCAGATCGAGAATGTCGAGTGCGTGAGCGATGTCGAGATGATTGGTCGGTTCATCCAAAAAAATATGCGGCGCTTCTTGCGCCAGTACCATTGCGATCCACGCACGCTGAATCTGGCCGCCCGAAAGTTGCCCGAGGGTGCGCGTGGCAATCCCTGTCATATTGGTTGCCGCAAGCGCACGATCTACTGCGTTTCGATCGGTATCTGTCAACGCAGCAAAGCGCCCACGATGTGAATACCGCCCAAGTAAGGCGAGATCGTAAACTGTCATATCTTCTGGCGCTTGCGGGGATTGGCTCAGCATCGCGACTTCTCGCGCCAAGTCTCGGGGATTCCACTCGCTAACATGACGACCAGCCACCGAGACCGCCCCCTGAACAGGAGAATGCAGCCCACGAAGTACGCGCAATGCAGTGGACTTGCCGCTGCCATTTGGTCCGCAGAATGCGATGATTTTGCCTTCTGGCAAATCCAGATCAACTTTGTGCAACGCTGGCGCGTCATTATATGTTGCGGTGACCTCAGAAAGTGTGGCGAGGGTTTCAACTTTGGACATTTTGCCTCCGAGTTAGGAGCGTCAGGAATAGCGGAGCCCCAAGCAATGCAGTCAATGCTCCGGCGGGCAGTTCGAGCGGATACAGGATCATGCGTGCCACCGTATCGGCGGTCAGCACAAGCAACCCGCCGATCAATGCCGTCACTACGAGATAGCCAAGGGTGAACTGCCCATAGTAAAGGCGCGCAGCCTGTGGTGCGATCAGCCCGACAAAACCAATCGCCCCGACTTGTGACACCGCCAATGCGGTAAGCAGCACCGAAAGGATCAACAAGGCAACACGACTGCGGTTGACAGCGAGGCCGGTGCTCTGTGCGCTTGCGGCATCGAGTGTGATTTGGTTCAGGGGCAAACGCGCCATGATCAGCACAGGTACAGCTATAAACAGCCCGCCCCCAACCACGGCAACGTCACTCCAATGCGCTGCGTTAACCGAACCGGTCAACCAACGCAGCGCTTGCCCAGCGCGATAGACAGGACCGATGATCATCATCAGTGTGACAGCGGCCTTCGCTAGCGCAGACATCGCCACCCCATAAAGGATAAGTCGCAAAGGATCGTTGGGTCTTGGGTCTTGCAGCGCCAAGATCGCAATGAGTGCGGCCAAACCACATGCGCCAAGAATGGCGGCGACTGGCAGCCAGTGAACGGAGACGGTGAGCGCGTTGCTTTCGTTGGAAAACAACCAAAGAAACGTGACGACCCCTAACGCTGCTCCGTCACTGACACCGAGAATTGACGGTACGGCCAGCGGATTACGCAAAGCGCGTTGCATAAGTGCCCCTGCCAACGCCAGCGCCATGCCTGCGAGTACGGCCAAGACGACACGTGGCAGCCGTAACGTCCAAACGATAACACCATCCATGCGGCTTCCACCTCCAAAGACCGCCGCCACTACTCGCTCGGGGGATAGAAAACTCGATCCCAAACCTGTTGCCACAACCAAAGCGACAGCCAAAGCAAACCCGAGCAGCGCAAGCCGCCAATGAGGCTTTCGTAAATAGGTCATAGCGCGACCGCCCGTCGACTACGCAACAGGTACATCAGGAAAGGCGCACCAACGAGAGCAAGAACAGCGCTAATCGGCGCCTCTCCTGGCGCTACGATCAAACGGGCGAGAATATCCGCAAGCACCGCCAAAACCGCACCACAAAGCATCGTGATCAAAGCAAGATGGAAAAAGCCGCGAGACCCGTCGCTTATGCGCCGCGCTATGTGCGGAGCGATAAGCCCGAGAAAGACCACAGGACCAGCCATCGCAACCGCCGCCGCAGCCAATAGCGCCGCCAAAGTTAATGCCGCGAGCCGTATGCGTGTTACTCCAACTCCGATGCCCTGCGCGCTTTGATCATCCAATCGCAAAGCGTCTATGCCACTGGCCATGCTCGCGCATGCGATCAGCGCAACAGGAAGCGCAATCGCCCCGCCCCAAATCATTATGAGAGGCCGATCTGCGAACCCGCCCGAAAGCCAGAACAGCAACGTCTCTAGCGCAGTTTCATCCAGCAGCAACATAACTTGTGTAAGCGAAGCCAACAGCGCCGCTATGGTTACCCCGATCAAAAGGATCGGTCCTGTATTACCAGAAGGTCCAAGCGTCAGGCCAAAACCGAAAACCAATGCAGTTGCTATGAGTGCACCAATCACCGCAAGCGCGCCAATCGCCAGAGGTGAAGACAAGGCAAACACGGTAAGCCCCACTGTCACAGCAAATGCCGCACCTGCGTTGATGCCGAGCAATCCTGGCTCTGCGAGCGGGTTGCGGGTAACGGATTGCATTAACAAGCCGGAGATTGCGAGGGCTGCGCCGGTTAGTGCGCCGATAATCGTACGCGGCACACGAAGAGTTCGAATGATGATTTCTTCGGTTGAAGCGCCTCCGTTTAGCGCTGACCACACAGTCTCAGGCGCATAGACCCGCAACCCGAGGTGCAGGCTGGCAACGCAAGATAACGTCAGGGCTAACACGAGAAATATCAGAGTTCGGATCATTGGCTTCTATCAAGTTGGCTACTGCCGTTGACATAACCAACTAAAATAGTAAACAAAAGCCAATAATTGACAAATACACTCAGAAAAGGATTCCAATATGTTCAAGCCAAGTCGGCTCCTGTGTAGCTTCGGCCTCACGATCGCCCTTGCGACCAATGCCCTTGCGCGCGATATCGAGACTGTCACGGGAACCGTTACAGTCCCTGATGATCCGCAACGCATTGTTGTTTTGACCAATGAGGGAACAGAAGCCGTCCTTTCTCTGGGCTTTACACCCGTTGGTGCAGCCAATTCTTGGAACGGCAATCCTTGGTGGGAGCATATCACCGAAGCGATGGGCGATGCTCTTCCTGTCGGGACTGAAAGCGCTATAAACCTAGAGGCAGTGGCCGCTCTTGAGCCGGATTTGATCCTTGGGAACTTCGCACGCCAAGAAGAGATTTACCCACAACTTTCGGCCATTGCTCCGACGGTTTTATCTGAACGCCTGCGCGGTGACTGGAAAGTCAACTATCGCCTCTACGCAGAAGCACTGGGGCTGGAAGAGGAAGGCGCCGCACAGATCGCGGAATATGACGCCGCAGTCGCAGATTTGCAGGACAAACTTGGCGACAAACTAAACGAAGAAGTTTCGGTTATTCGGTTCCTAGCGGGTCAAATCCGAATTTACCAACTCGACAGCTTTTCTGGTGTCCTCCTGAAAGACGTTGGGTTTGCGCGTCCTGAAATCCAAAACGTGGACGATTTCGCGATCCGTACGGGCAAGGAAGCAATCCCGGACATGGATGGCGACCGTATCTTCTACTTCACCTATGACAACGGAAACGGCGAAGGCCGCTCAGCCGCGCAAGACGCGCTGAATGATCCGCTCTGGCAATCACTTTCCGCAGTGAAAGAGGGCAAGGTGTATGAGGTAAGCGATGCAATCTGGAACACCGCTGGCGGTATTCTTGCGGCAAAGCTCATGCTCGAAGACCTCGACGAAATCTATTCACAAGACGATCAGTGAATACAGTTGGGGTGCTCTAAGAGCGCCCCAATTCCAATTCTATTAGTTTGGCTGCCTATACATAAGATAAGAAATCACGGTTGCTTGTCGCCCTTCACTCAAACCAAAGCCTTTAGCTTGGATTGCCACACACAGGTGGAAGACGCTTTGACTTAGGCAAGTGTCTGCAAACGGAACCAAAGCAAAAGCTCAGAGTTTGCAGCTATTCGCGAGATCAAATAGCGTTCCTGCTCGATGCCGAAACTAAGTTCAGATTTTGGCTTAGATAGCAGGCAAAAGTGTTCTCTCACTTCTGCCTGCTTTTTAATGTTCTAGGATCTATTTGAGTTCCGACGGCTGGATGAAGTCCATATCGGTATAGTCAACGTTGTCGCCGGCCATTGCCCAGATGAAGGTGTATTTGCCAATTCCCGCACCAGAATGGATCGACCACGGCGGCGAAATTGCACCTTCCTCATTGCTGATAAACAAATGACGGGTCTCTTCCGGTTCCCCCATGAGGTGCAGAACGCGCGACTCTTCATCCATCCCCCAATACAGATATGCTTCCATACGGCGATCATGGACGTGCGCGGGCATTGTGTTCCACACAGACCCTTCAAGCAGCGCCGTATACCCAAGTACCAATTGGCAACTCGGCATAACAAGCGGGTGAATAAACTGGTTGATACGCCGTTTGTTCGACGTATCTGCCTCTCCCAAGACCACTTCTTTGCTCTCGGCAATCGTCACAAGACGGTTCGGGTACGCTTGGTGGGCCGGACAGGACGTAATATAAAAACGACCCTCGCCAGCGAAGGTGATCGCCCCTGTGCCCATCCCAAGGTAAAGAACGTCGCCCTGCTCTAGCGTATATGTCTCGCCATCTGCTTCGACGGTGCCGGTTTGGCCAATATTGACAATCCCCATCTCGCGACGTTCGAGAAAGGTCTCGGTACGGGTCTCTTCGACCTTATCAAGAACCAGCGTTCCATTTCCTGGAACCGCGCCACCTACGACAAAGCGATCATAATGGGTGTAAACAAGGTTGATCTCGCCAGTCACGAACATCTTCTGAAACAGAAAATGGTTGCGCAGTTCATCTGTGCCCATTTTTTTGCAATGGTCTTGATGAACGGCGTGGCGGGTTTCGACGTTAAGTGTCAAGTCGTTACTCCTTTGAAGTTGATAATGCCCATTGGGCGGTTAGCCTGCTTTAGCAGACACGCGTGAGAGCGCGGGAACAGGCGGGAAAAGTCCCGCTTGGATGGCGTGGTAAATATCTGGCTTCCCCAAGAATTGCTTTGAAACGGCTTGGCCGGCGTCGTCCAGCTCGGGGAACCAGCCGCCCTTCTCGTGGTCAATCAAGTAGCTGTCTGCGAATGCCCAAAGCGCACGATAGCGCTCCTCATCCTTGGGTTGCGGGTCGACCTTTTGAAGAGCCGCGAAAGCGCCGATTGCCTCTGTCACAGGCCACCAGTACCGATCAGGGACAGATACTTTCCCATCGCGCAAGGTATAGACCAACCCACCGTCGGGCCGCGCCGCATCTGTATAGGCCGTTTCAATCACCCGCCGTGCCTTTGTGGGCATGCTCGCATCGCTTCGACCTTTCAAATCCCAATACTGCAACAGCATACGACCAAGCTCCATGCTGTGCCCAGGCGTACTTCCCGCAGGGCGGAACATCGGGTCGCCTTCGTAGTCGGCATCAACCTTCCAGTTCTCGTCAAAATGCTCCGGCAAACGCCAGTTATACGCGGGGGCCAGTTCATCAAAGAAGAACGAAAGAATTCGACCGGCGCGTTCGAGATATGCAGTGTCATCCGTTGCTTCGTATGCGGCCAAATGCGCTTCGACAGCGTGCATATTGGCGTTTAACCCGCGATAGGCGGAGAATGTCGTCCAGTCCGCACGGAATTCATCCGCAAACCGGCCATGTGCCTCTTCCCAATAGCGGGTTTGCAGAACTTCGGTCACATCGGCAAGCAAACGGTCCGCATCACTATGCCCTGCATCTTTTGCAGTCGAGGCCGCGAGCAATACAAAGACATGCCCATAAGCAAGCTTAACGTCACTTGCCGCCGTGCCATCGCGGTTTACTGATGAAAAGTATCCGCCATGAACCGGATCCCGTTGCTGGTTCCACAGATACGCCATCCCCGCATCAATTACGTCATCACACCCGTCAAATCCGAATTGTTTGGCAAGCGCGAAGGAATGCACCATGCGCGCTGTTGTGTGAATTTCTTGCGGCCCGTCGGGCAGTGGTGCACCGTCAAAATCCGGCACGTCAAATCCACCATCACTGCGCAGCATAGGTCGGAAAAAACCGAGCTGCGCCCGAACGTCGTTCTTTAGAAACTTCTGGTGCATTGGGTCGTTGATCCAAAGACCGTCCCACTGTGGATCGCCGATTATCGCTTGAGTAGATTGTTTGTTCGCCATTTGGTACACGCCATTATTGATTTTCATTTCATTTAAACTTGCTGCGAACAGCAAATTCACCACAGCATTGACATCGGCCAAAAGACTGCGGTGCAAACCTGATTGTTCACGCTAACTATGCCCTCTACCGCATTCCACATAGCAAGCGAACCAGCTTTCTCCGTTTTTTGCTGTGCCGAGAAGCTGTGGTACTTCAACTTTCGGTGTCAAAAGAGACAAGTTTGCTGCAGGCACATGCAGGCGAGATTTTCGATTTCCGTTCAGGTCTTGGATCAAGCTTCCAAGCTCAGCTTCAACACGCCCCGCTGTGTCCCATGTCGATCGAACATGCGGCAGCATGCAATCACGCGGTGAGGCAAAGCCCCCTTCGATCAACTCGAGCTCAACTGCACTGCGAATACGATGCTTCCTGATGTGACCTGCGCCGTCAAAACTCAGCCAACTCTCAATTATTACATCGTCATAAGGCTGCCATTGTGTGTGCAATACCTTCTCTGTCAGGCTAATGCGGGTGCTATTTTGCCGTATTTTCCAAGGCCGCCCCACAACATTAACCGCGAGTGAGTTATCAAGCGCAGCCGTATCAAATTGCGTATCTCGTGCTTCAACACAGAATGGCGCCGCAGTTGAGTAGGCAAATTTCGCGTATTTCTCGGCACCATGTCGAAACATAGGAGCGTCCTGCCCTGCGGAAAGTACAGTGACCTCACTATCAGCGTTTCGAAGCAAAAAACCTGGCTCCTTTTGAAGCTCAATTTGATCGGCACCGAACGGAAACGGCAACTCCTCTGCCTGCCAGAAGGGATGCTCGTCAGGGATGGCCAGCAAGAGAAATGTCTTCATGGCCCAGTAAGGAGACCCAGGTGAGTTATAATCCTCTGCCATTTGGGGGTTGGCATAGCCATAGCCAACAGACAAAATGCCATCACGATCAGAAATCGGCTGCTCTGACCACCAACGTAAGTTCCGCAATACTATCCCTTTGAGCACACCCCACGGCAAGACCGGATCAGGATCGCACAAAGCGTAGACTCCGAAAAACGCTGTCATGGCAAAGCGATAAGTCATAGAGCGGCCAAAGGCTAGCCCGCGCCCCTCGCTGTCAAACCATCGCGCAAATTGCGGCGCGAACTGCCTTGCGCGGGCAAGGTGATCGCCCTTATCGGTTTCTGGCGCAAAGTGTTGCAGCAGCAGGCCGTAAACGTGAAACGCAAATCCGACATAGTGATCAACACGGTTTCCCGGCCCATCCTGGTACCACCCCTGCCCCAGATACAGGGCATCCAACGCGGCGCGCTCCTGATCGCCACTATCACCTGGTGGGCCATCGCCCGTAGCTCGTAAACCCGCGTCGATCAGCAGACGAAAATACATCCAATTGTTGGGCGAAAACTCTCGCGTCCTGGCCTGAAGCAAATAGGCCCGTACCCGCAATTTCGCTGGATCCGACAGCGGTTCCCAAAGTTCATCTTTGGCGACCAGAAGCGCAAACCCAATTGCCGCTAGCTCCACAAGGCGTTGATCGACATGGTTCAGGTCGCCCCAATATTCCGAATGTTCCGGATTGGTACCGTTCTCAAGCCCTCTGCGATAAGGCTCCCAATCAATTTCCTTTTCACCACCAGCGTATGCGGCCGCCAATGCCCAAAGCGGGCGAGCAAACCCTTCAAGCTCCGCGGCGCCATGATCAAATATCGCACCCGTCGGTCCAAGCCGAACACGTGCACGCCCTACTGACCGATGCGCCTCAAGCGGTTCCAGTAGACGAAACATAGCCGCAATTAGGTCTGATTTTGTTTTCAGGCGCTGCCCATGTAGCGGGTTGTGCCTGACATATGGCGCAAGTGCCTTATCAACCGCCATCACCTACAACCCGAATAGCGTTGGCAGCGCCAAACTGATTGCCGGAACGAATGTAATAAGCAACAACCCAGCAGCCTGAAGCGCAAAGATGGGCAACAACGGTCCGATTACTTTACTGATGGGTTCACCGCTAATCGAACAGGACACAAATAAGACGGTACCAACCGGCGGCGTCACGAGGCCAAGTGCGAGGTTATAAATCAGAATTACACCAAAATGTACCGGATCAACACCAAGTTCTGTTACGATTGGATAGAAAATCGGCGTAAAGATCAGCATTGCCGGTGACATATCCATAAATACCCCGACAACCAACAAAATCAGGTTGATCATCAGCAGAATGACGATGAAATTGTCGCTGACGGACGTCATCAACACGCGCACAGTCTCGGGGATCGAGGCGAATGTCATCGACCAGCTCATCATCGTCGAGGCTGCAATCAAGAACAAGATTGCGCCCGTAACGATTGAGGTATCGCGCAGGATTTCAAAGAGCTTGCGCAAATTGAGGCCACGATAAACCAGCGCAAGCATGAGACTATAAACAACCGCGATGCCTGACCCTTCGATGGCGGTAAACGCGCCGCCGAGAATACCCGAGATCACGATTACAACCAACATGAGGCTTGGGGCTGCGCGCATAAACAGTCGCATGGTTTCTGCGCGGGATGGCTTGTCGGACTCAGCTTCGTAGCCGTGTTTTTTGGCATACCAATAAGCAACCAACATAACCGAAAGCCCCATGATAATGCCCGGCAAATACCCTGCCATAAACAAGGCAATAATAGACGCCCCACCACCTGTAATCAGAGAATAAACAATCAACGCACCGGACGGCGGTATCAACATTCCGGATGGCGCCGATGCGGCGTTCACCGCCGTGGTCATTGCCATATTGTACCCTTTTTCACGGGCCACCGGATTGATGATACCACCAATCGCCGTCGCCGAAGCAATGCCGGACCCTGAAAGCGTCCCGAAAAGCATATTTGCAAGCACATTGGTTTGCCAAAGGCTTCCGGGAATACGCCCCCCCAAAAGCATCGCAAAATCAATCAAACGCCGAGCGAGGCCAGTGGCGTTCATGATATTGCCCGCCAGAATAAAGAACGGCAGAGCCAGAAATCCAAAACTATCAAGGCCGTTGAACATTGTTTCGCCAACGGTTGGCATCATCACATCAAGATCGATCTGAAGGCCAAGCGTAAGAACACCAGCAAAGGCAAGCCCAATCGCAATTGGCGCGCCGATGATTAGAAAAACAACGAAAGTCGTGAATAGAACAATCGTAGAGGTCAATTCCAAAGAGGAATAGACGTGCTCTGACATCCAATCAGATTGCCAAAGCGTCACAATACACGCCCCAAAGATAGCAACTATAAGCGTTGCAATTGCAAGCTGCCCAAAGGTAGCCCCTTCTGTCGGCGCAGGAGCTTGAGGATCACGCGGTACGATACCGAGTTGACACAAGACCCGGATCGTTTCCGCAATCAGGATCATGGCACCGCAAATGATCAACACAGACTGCAACCAGCCAACGGGAATCTGTGTCATCGGGGTCAACATTTTACTGTTGGCAACAAAGCTTGTGGAGCCGCCCCAAATCAGGATGGCGCCGAATATCATCGAAAGTTCGGAGTTAATGAACCGCAAAATCTTCTGCGGCACCGGCGGCAATACATCAATCAACAGCGGCAAACTCATATGCCGCCCGCCAACAAAGCAATACCCCGCCGCTATCATCCCCAACCAGATCAGAGAAAAGCGCAAGAATTCCTCGGAATACATGCTTGGGATATTCAGCAAATAACGGGATGCAACCTGCCAAGAGATCGCAACGACCATGAGGGCCAAAAGGATCGCAAGAAACAACGCGATCGCACCTTCGACAGCCCGCCCAACCTTGATAATCGCAGGTGTTGTATTCCCGCCTGCTAATGATTGCGCAGGATTTTCCATGATGCCCCCTCCACGGTAGTAAACCCCGCCGCCCGTTTTCGGGCGACGGGAAAGTATATTAGAACTCGCGGTTCTCGATTGCGAAGATCGCTTCGATCAAAGGACGTTTTGCCTCGTCAGCGCGAGCATTTTCATACATCGGACGCACCGCTTCGATAAAGGGAGCAGTATCGACTTCGATAACTTGAACGCCCATTTCGTCAACAGCTTTCTGAAGATCAGCCGCTTCGCTTGCATCAGAGAATTCAACCGACTTCAGGCTGATTTTCTGGAACTCTTCCTGAACGATCTCAAGATCAGCAGGGTCAAGGCTCTCAACAAAACGGTTCGACGTCACAACAAAGTCCGTAAGTCGAGTCTGGTTAGTAAGAAGTGCGTATTTTGCGACCTCACCGAATTGCGCAACATAGAGCCCCGCAAGACCACCCTCGGCACCATCAACGATCCCTTGCTGCAGTCCGGCATATAGCTCGCCAAATGGCAACGGTGTTGGTACTGCACCAAACAACGACAGCATTTCCATATAAGTTGGGCTCGCGATTGCACGCAGCTTCAGACCCTGAATATCCTCGAAGCTCTCAACAGGCTCTGTTGTGTAAATCGAGCGGAACCCCGAAGAGATAAAGCCTAGCGGAACAACATTGTGCTCTGCTGTAGCATCAAACAGCGCTTGCTGGACTTCTGGAGCTGTCATGACTTCGGCATATTCCTCGGATGTACGGAATACGTATGGAAGGTTCATAACCCCAACAGCCGATGCAACATTCTCAAGTGTACCGGAGTTTACAAGACCCGCATCGATAACGCCGCGCTGGATTTGCTGGAAGTACTGGCCCTGATCGCCAAGTACACCGTCATTAAACATACGAAATTCAACACGCCCTTCTGTGCGCTCTGCAACTGCGCCCGCAAATTCGGCAAGCAATTGGCCCGCGGTGCTGTTGTCGGACACGTTTGTTGCCAAACGATAGGTGTCTGCCATAGCAGTAGTAGAAGCCAAAGACGCGACCAAAGTGCCGGCTGCAGCCAAACGGGTAAACATAGTCATGGTATTTCCTCCTGTAGCGCGGCGCACGCGAAACTTTCGCTTCGATCCGCACAGCCGCCTCCCATTTCAACACGTAATTTTTGCGAGTTTTGTAACGTTCTCGCATCATTTCGATGACCCTAGTTACGAAGTTCGTCACACTTCGTCAAGAAACTTTCTTACTTGACGAAACATTCGAAAAGAGAGAAACAGCATTTCGGAGGACGAAAAATGAGCGACACACAAAAGACTTCATATTTCTCAGGCGCATCCGATGCGAATGCCGAGGGTAATCCCACTTACGAGGCTGCTCTCCTGCGCTGTGTTGAGCGTCTGAGAGAGGTCTTGCCGAAGGCAGGGCTGCGCAACCCCAAGATCGGGCGTGCCGATAATACGTGGATCTGGTGCGATGGCCCGGATTGGGTCATGGGCTTTCTCTCCGGACAGCTGTGGCTCGCCCACCAACTTACTGGTGACACTACATTTTCCGCCGCTGCCCGCGCCCGCCGCGGCGCCTTCCGCCAAATGCTAGATGATCGCAAAGCACGCGACCATGACCTCGGATTCGTTTACTCTCTCTCCTCTGTCGCCGAGTGGCAGATGACGGGTGACAAAACCGCACGCGACATGGGAATCGAAGCCGCCCGCGCGCTTGTCGCTCGGTTCCGCGAGGACGGACAATATATACAAGCTTGGAACCCCGTCGGCCCTCATGATCGTGAGCAAGCTCGATTCGCCAATGGGCGTATGATCGCGGACACGATCCAAAATCTGGCGCTCCTTCATTGGGCCCACCGCGAAACCGGAATCACCGATTTTCGCGAAGTGGCAGACCTTCACGAGGCAACATCACTGCGCTTTCTCGTTCGCGCTGACGATACAACGTTCCACACCTATACATTCGACCCAGCCACCGGAGAGCCCCTCCGCGGTGAAACGCACCAAGGATATGCGGACGATTCCTGCTGGGCGCGCGGACAGGCTTGGCTCATTCACGGTTTTGCCAATTGTTACCGGCTAACAGGGCGTATTTCGGCGTTAGACGCTGCCCGCCGTCTCGCAGCAAAATTCGAAGGATTGTTAGGAGATAGCGCCGTTCCGGTTTGGGATTTCGCCCTGCCCGCCAACGGATCACACCCAATCGACAGCTCAGCTTCAGCAGTCACCGCCGCTGGCGCATTCATGTTGGCAGATTTGGTTCCCGCCGAAGAAGCACCACGCTGGAAAGCTTTTGGGCATCGCCTTCTGGATGGGTTACTTGAGGAATGTGACCTCACCAATATTAAAGGAGCGCAAGGCCTCCTTGGGCATGGGGCTGGACATGTTCCGGCAGGCCGTGAAGATGCAATGCTTCCTTATGGCGATTACTATTTCATGGAAGCCCTGATGCGAGCTCAAGGCCACAAAGCGTTCTTCTGGTAGTACGACAGATATTCAGAACGCCGCTACGAAAGTTTCGTTTGCCTCTCGTGGCGATGTCCTGCTACCCAGTAAGGGATTGTAAATACAGGTTTCAACCGCGTTTATCACAGGAAAGACCCTACCGTGGCCACATCCCGAACGACCAATCCAACTCTTAAGGATATCGCCAAAGCAGCCGGTGTCTCTGTGGCCGCGGTTTCCAAGGTCTTAAATAACCGCGAGGGCGTCGGCGAAGACACACGCCAGCGCATCCTGACCACAATTGATGAACTTGGCTATAACGGGCGCGCGGGTCGTGACTCCATCGTCGGCAGCGCGACCATCTTGACTTTAGAGCAATACGTTACCAACGATGCGTTCTACGGTGAAATTCTAGAGTCTGTAAAAGCCGCCAGCCTGCGCTCGGGGTTGGATATCGGGATTTCAGTATATCGCAGTGCAACAGACATGCGCGTGGCCGTAGAGAAAAGCACCGTCGGCGGACCACTTATGCTTATGGGAGTCGACCAACCCGATATCGTTGACGCTGTGATTGACCGCGGTTTGACAGGTGTGATCGTGAACGGCATGGATCGCTCAATGCAACTCACCAGCGTTTCGCCGGATTATCATTTCGGCGCCGCACTTGCGACGCAACACCTTATTTCTCTCGGGCACAAAGACATTCTTCACGTTACACACCCCTACCGTGAATCAATCAGGCGACGCATTGATGGATTCCGAAATGCACTCGAAGAAGCCGGTATTGCATTCAACCCCGAGCAACATATCCTTGACCTCGGAGCGCCTCAGAATATTTCACTCGCAGCGCGAGATATCGTGCTGCAGAGGCTCAAGCACGAGCCCGTTCCTACAGCAATTTTCTGTATGAACGACATGGTCGCACTCGGCGCCATGCAAGCGGCACAGAGCTTGGGCCTATCTGTTCCTGACGATATTTCTATTGTTGGCTTTGACGGGCTTTCAATAGGTGAGTACGCGACACCGCCGCTTACCTCTGTTCAAACCAACCGTGCGTCTCTTGGTGAAATTGGTGTGAGCCTCTTGGTCGAGCGCATCAACCAGCCCACCGCCGCAGTTCAGCGCGTGACAACAGGCGGCAAACTGATCGTGCGCCGTTCATCAACTACGTCGCCAAGGTAAGAAACGGATTAGGCCCACCAAGGCTCGTATGTAAGTTTGGTTTCTAAAACGGCACAAGCAGCGGCCTTGACCGGAACCGATCACATTCGAGCAAAAGAAGACGGTGGCCTTCCGCAGCTACTGCGGAAGGCGCGGCTAAAATTCTGCGCACTCTCATAGCCAAGATAAGTTGCAACATCCTGAACAGACCATGCTTCGTCTTTCAGAAGACACTTTGCTGTTTCGGTTCGCACTTGATTACCCAAGACCCGAAAGTTGGTGCCCTCTGTTCTCAAGCCGCCGCTGCAAGGCTCTTGCTCCAATATCTAAAGTGTGAGCCGCATCCTCAAGTCTGATATCATCATTGGCGATTTGAAGCATTATGATGCAAAAAATAATTCTGAGAAACTTTTGGGAAGCGTCTCTGAGCGCTCCAGAACAACATCGTTCAGCGTAGTGCCCAAAGCATCGGCAGAACTAGCAGATTTTTTCATCTCAGTTTGACGAAACCTGATTTTAAGCCGATCGCTTCCCCACACGATTTGGCAACCAAACGTATCTGCAATAGTTTCATGATCTTTGGGACGAGGAAGATTGCAGGTAATCCGAAGAGGGCGTCAAGCGTTCCCGAGGTAATGCCTAAAGATAATGAAGACCGACAAGACCGTAAATCAACCGAAGGATTGCTCGGAGCCGACAAACGAGATTGCAAACAGGAAGAGCGCGCGGCCTCATAATTGAGGTATCCTAGGTTTCTTGAAGAAAACTTCGAGAAGGAAACTGTTCGCATCGTCGCTGTTCGGAGAAACGGCCGCACCAACCGAACCAGACGAAAGAGAAACAATGAAGATCAACCTTATGCTGTCCGCAACAGCTATGTCATTGGCAATGCCTGCGTTTGCTCAGGACTACGCTGCCGATGTTCCTGAGAATGTTCTGACGCCGGATGTCGTGGAAACACAAACCCTTGGAGCCATAGTGTTTTTTGACAGGATGCCGAATGCAGATACGTCGAGAAGGTTCTTGACAATCTGGACCTAATACGCACAACCACTGCTTTCTTGGATGGTATGAAAATTGCATCTCTACACGGCATTTGAATACATGGCCGATATCGGCGCACTCGGAGCGGACAAAGGTAAAGGTGGGAAGTATCTTCCGCTGCACAATGACGATGAAACGCCAGTAACAGAAGGCTATTTCGAGCTGCGGACCAAGACCTACGAGCATTGGCTGTTGTTGCAACGCTCTCCTGAATCTTACGGAAGCGCCGAGGGGCCGGTTACCGAAATCAAGGATGGCCTAAATGTCTATTCATACGCCAACGCCGAAAACCCTCCAGAAGAAACCTTCATCAATATCTCGGGCGTGCAGCACAACACTGTGCGTACCAACAATGCAGACTTCTTTGAGGAAGTCCACATTGAATTGGAATACAACCCCGAAAGCGCGTTCGCGCCCGAAGTCCTTGGCACTTTTGCCTCAATCGGCTTGAAAAAAAGGTGAGCCATTTGAGCCCGATGAACGCATGCACTCGATCATGACGAAGGCCGCTCGTATCGCGAATGCCACCGCGCGAGCGATTACTTATGCGTCACGTAACCAAGGCGTTAACTTCTACGAAGATCGCCAATGGAATTCGCCCTTTCACGCCAAAGCTACGAGTTCCTCCAGGATGGTGCCCGCATTCTAGATGACCGCACCTATTTCTCCTACATGGCAGCTACACTATCTACGTCGGCCCCAAGGCGCCTGAAGGCTGGAAAAACAACTGTCCCTGTCAAAAGCTTCAACGTCATGATGCGACTCTACGGCCTTCTGGAGCCGTGGTTTGATAAGAACTGGAAATCGGGCGACTTTGAACTGGTAGCGTAGCTCTCGATTTCATTGAGTGTGTATCAGCTGGTGGAGCGTAAGAACTCCATCGGCTTCTCACATTTTTCAGTGATAGAATTGCTTGAGACGGCAAAATCAGGTGCGAAGAAGAACCAAAGCGCATCTTGGACGCGTTACTCGGATATTTAGCAAAAATGAACAGTAGAAAATGTTTCATTGCCTCTAGTGTTCTCAAAAAATTTTCTTCGTGCAAAGTACCCAAAGGCTCATATTGCTCCAGCGTCCTTAGCTCATGTTTCCGATCCATTTCTCATTCAGAGAGCCGCAAGAAACTTAGAGTAGAGCCATGCTGCTGTTTTGCGCAGATAAAGGAGCAGCCTCTTTAGGGCCCCAACGAACTGAAGAAAAAAGAAAGGTGGCGGACAGACAGGGATTCGAACCCTGGAGACGGTCTCCCGCCTACACACTTTCCAGGCGTGCGCCTTCGACCACTCGGCCACCTGTCCGTAGCGCGGGTTTTAGTGCGGGAGCTTCAGGGTTGCAAGGGAAAATCTTGGGGATTCACAAGGAAAATTGGCCCGCGCTGTTCTGACCTTGAAAGAACAGGAAAACGAGCACAATTTCGGGCCTTTAGGCTTCCAATAGAAGATTTACGCGACGATTGGTTTTGCCCTTTTTCTCGACTTTGCCGAAGTGAACGCGCCCGATTTCACTTGTGCGGGCAACATGGGTTCCGCCGCAAGGTTGCAAATCGATCATGTCCTTGCCTTCCCCGATTGCCACAAGGCGAATGCGACCCGATCCGCGCGGCGGCTGCACGCGGAGTGTTTTGACGAGGCCGGGGCTGGCATCAAGTTCTTCGTCGGTAATCCACGTTTCGCGAATGGGAAGGTCACGGTCAATCAGCCCGTTTATCCCCTCTTCCAACGCATCTCGGTTCTCTAAAGGTTCGGGCATGTTGAAATCCAGCCGACCCTTTTCAGCCCCAACAGCCCCTCCGGTTACGGGCAATGGAATAACCACCGAAAGCAAATGCAGCGCCGTATGTATACGCATGTGGCGGTATCGACGCTCCCAGTCGAGCTTTTGGTCCAAATGGGTACCGATCGGTGGCATAGGGTTTGGCGCAGCGGGAACCAAAACAATCTGATCCCCCTCGCCTTTGATCGTTGTCGCGATCTCAAGCGACTGCCCGTTATTCCATGTCAGCACACCGGAATCGCCGGGCTGCCCGCCACCTGTGGGGTAAAACACGGTTTGATCCAAAATGATGCCGCCCTCATCTGTGTGGCCGAGCACCTTGCCCTTGGCTTCACGCTGATACGGGTCGGAACGAAATAGCATCTCCGTCATGCAGAGTCCTCTGATGGAGTTTTAGGCGATGGTTGTGCGGTTGGCCTTGACGTGGGGCGTAGCGCCTCTGGGTTGCGCAGCCAAATGTCGCGCTGTGCGAATGGAATCTCGATGCCCTCCGCAGCGAAACGCTTAAGAATTTCATGGTTCATCTCGGAGGCAACCGCCAGCTTCCAGTTCACATCACGTAGGATTGCGCGAATTTCGAAATCTATGCTGTCTGCGCCAAACCGTACAAGGAGCGCGGATGGCTCTGGTGCCGCAAGAACCATTGGATGCCCCTTGGCCACTTCCAGCAGGATTTCTTGCACGCGCTCCGCATCAGACCCATAAGCCGCTCCGACAGGAAGGACCAGCCGACCAACAGAGTTACCACGGGTCCAGTTTGTGACGACGCCAGACACAAGATCGCCATTTGGGATAATCACATCGGTGCGGTCAAAGGTTTCAATGCGAGTGGAGCGCACGGAAATGTCGCGCACATACCCCATTTGCCCACCGACATCGATCCAGTCCCCTTCTGAGATTGGTCGTTCCACCAAAAGAATAATGCCTGATACAAAGTTTGAGACGATGTTTTGCAGGCCAAAGCCAATGCCAAGCGAGAGCGCACCCGCGACAAATGCGAGCGACGTCAAATCAATTCCCGCAGACATAACAGCAACGAGGCCAGCAAGGAAAATTCCGACATATCCAACGCCCGCGACCAGAGCGTTCTGTCCGCCGATATCAAGGCGTGTTTTCGGCAAGATTGTCGTGCGCAGCGCTCCTTGCACCAGCCGCGTGATCATGAAGCCGATCGCAAAAATCAGCGCGAAGTAGAAAAATATCTCTGGCGAGATTTGAAGCCCGCCGATGGTTACGCCCTCGCGGATAGTTGTCCAAAGTTCAGAGAGCTGCGCAGCCCGCACGCCCCAGATCAAAGCAAAGACCGGCAAGGAGGCCAAACAAACCAGAAAGGCGAACATCACCGGCAACAGCGCGTCGTTATGAGCGCCTGATTGCTTCGACACAGCGTCATAAACTTCGTTAACCACGCGGAACAGCAAAGTCAGAACAGCGATCAAGCCAATCGACGGGATCATCGGGAACACCAGCGCAACCGATGCGGTATAGTATCCAGCGGCGGCCAGAACCGGACCGACAATAGAAATCGCCATAACGATACGGCAGATGAACTTCAGAATCTTGTCGCGGAATGCGGTCTGCTGCTCTTGGTCTTCAAGTCGATTTAGTGAGATTGCCTTAACCACGACATGTGCGAAACGATACGCCAGCAAACCAGTTGCCACGATCAGCGGGAACAGAATGACAGCGCGTGTGCCGATCTCCGGAATCTCAAATCGGAAAATCACGCGCGCAAATAGAAACAAACCATAGATCAGGCCAAGAAGTTCGAAATACAGCCGCGCCTCAAAGCGCCTGTCGCTAACAAGATCCGCAACGCCGATGCGATCATCCGCGCTTGGAAACAGCATATGCGCCAGCCAATGCGCCACATAGAAAGAGATCGCAAGATACTGCAGCCCCTCGACCAACGCGGCGGCCCGTAATCGCACATATCCAGTTTCCGATATGGCCTCGAACACCAGCAGAAGCCCCGCGAGCGGCGCCATCGACGCAAGGAAGCTTAGAACAAATACGATAAGCCAGTGGCGCGACGATGCGACATCGGCATCGGATTTCGGCATGTAGGATCGCACGAGCTTTGAACCACGGAACAATAGCGCAAGCCCAAGAACCCCATACAAAATAATAAGATGAAAGTTCTCTTTGAAGTGATCATAACGCCGACGTTCGACCAAATCGCTTGAGACGACATCCTCGCGCTCAAAAGCAAAATTATAGAGTAATTCAAGCGCGCTGCCCCAATATGTCGGCAGCAGTGGCGACGGAGCAATCTCAGACAGCGCATCAACTTGCCGCTCGCGCATCAAGGCATCAATCTCGCGAATAAGCCCCGTGGCCTGTGCTAATGCCTCGTCGACGGCTTGATGTGGCAATCGTACACGAGCGATCTCTTCTTCGAGCGCTTTGCGTTTCTCGGTAACAACATCGACTTCAGGAGTTTCCGGCGTGGGCTTTGCGATGGCGGCGAGTTGCGCCTCTAGTGTTCTCAGCCGCTCTTCGTTGCCAGGACGCCCAGTTAGAAACACCTCGCGCCACTGAGCAACCTCGCTCCGGAGTTCCTCGATCTCTTGATCAGTAGCCTCAGGGTTGCCTATTATCTCCTCGGCTTGCCGCGCTGTTATCTGCCAATCTCTGTAAACACCGGTGCCGACGATATCTTCTGCGTCGAGCAAATCCAGATCAGCCATCGCAAGCAGGCTTCGAACCTGCTTGGCCTCGCCCTCAAGAGGGATACTTTCGCTTTCTCCAGTTACTTCGCTTGCGGCCTCGGCTTCATTTCCTTCGGCAGGCGCCTCTGCATCCTGCGTAAAACCGGCACCAGCCCACAGCAAAATGAACGCAGCACACAAGAGCGCCGCGCCCCAACGAAGCCAGTTAAGAGATTGGATGTGACGCTCCGAACCGGCTCGCTGCATATCTTAGTCCTCGAATACTCCGGGGATCGAGCGCGGAGCTTGATCAAGCCAGTTTGGAACAGGAAGCCCCTTGTCTTTCAGGAACGCCGGATTGAACAGCTTACTCTGATAACGCGTGCCGTAGTCGCACAGGATCGTTACGATCGTATGGCCCGGTCCAAGTTCCTTTGCCAGACGCACCGCACCCGCGACGTTGATACCAGAAGATCCACCAAGGCAAATTCCTTCTTCTTCCAGAAGGTCAAATACATAAGGCAGAGCTTCGGAATCAGGGATTTGGTAAGCGTGATCAACGGAAAGCCCCTCAAGGTTCGCTGTGATACGCCCCTGCCCGATACCTTCAGTGATCGACGTTCCTTCGGACTTCAACTCGCCGTTCTTATAGAAGTTATAGAGCGCTGCACCTTCCGGATCAGCGATCCCGATTTTCACGTCCGCTTTTTTCTCTCGAAGCCCCATAGCCACGCCCGCAAGCGTTCCGCCTGATCCAACTGCGCAGATAAACCCGTCAACATTGCCCTTTGTCTGCTCCCAGATTTCAGGCGCAGTTGTCTCATAGTGGGATTGACGGTTTGCGACGTTATCAAACTGGTTCGCCCAGATCGCGCCGTTGGGCTCGCTTTTGGCCAATTCTTCGGCCAAACGCTGGCTGTAACGCACGTAGTTATTCGGGTTTTTATAAGGCGCAGCAGGCACTTGCACCAGCTCGGCCCCTGCGAGGCGGATCATGTCTTTCTTTTCCTGACTTTGCGTTTCAGGAATGACAATCACGGTTTTAAACCCCATCGACGCGCCCACAAGCGCAAGGCCAATACCGGTATTACCCGCAGTCCCCTCGACGATCGTACCGCCCGGTTTCAGAGCACCGGATTCAATCGCCGCACGAATGATATAAAGCGCAGCGCGATCCTTGACCGACTGGCCCGGATTCATGAATTCGGCCTTACCCAAAATCTCGCAACCAGTGGCGTCGGAGACAGAGTTCAGGCGCACCATCGGGGTGTTGCCGATCAATTCCGGCAGGTCTTTACAAACGCGCATTTCAAGCCCTTTTTCTAAGATGTTGGCACTGTTTAGGATGCAGCGCAACGGAACTCAAGCGCCAGCGTTGGCCAGCATACGAAGTCGTGAGCGGTTTTGAGCCAGCCACAACGCCGAAAGTACCAACGGCCCATTGGCATTCCGCCCACCAGAAACCAGTGACATAAGCGCCTCAAACGAGAGAACATGGCTTTTGATGTCTTCCCCCTCCTCGGCAACACCGGAGATTCCGGCGATACTATCAGGCAGGTCGGCGATCCCCACATAGCTGGTGAGATACTCGCTCGTCCCGCCCGGAGACGGGTAGTAACGGCTGATGAACTCCAACCGCGCAAACGAGACGCCAGCTTCTTCCTGTGCTTCTCGGTGAGCGGTGTCTTCTGGTGTTTCGCCCGGGTCCATACGTCCGGCAATTGGCTCCAGACTTAGCGAATACCGGTCTCCTCGTGCAAATATCCCCGCTCGGAATTGCTCGATCAGTAACACCTTATCCCGCTGCGGATCATACGGCAGGACCGTAACAGCATCCGCCATCAGAAACACGGCGCGTTCTACTTCTAGTTCGCGCTGCCCGTCAAAGCTGGTGTGAGACAGCACAAGATCATCAACTGCAAAGAACCGATCATATCCGCGTGACTGCTTCTTCACAGCCGCGACCGGACGTGCAGCGCCTGCCCCTTCTCGTTCCACTTCAGCCATGGCGCGCAATTTCGAGGCTGCGCGAATGCGGATCGGCCCGAACCGTGCGCCAACCTCTTCTGGCGCTTCCTTGCCAAATCGCGACATGACCTCACTGGCGGCCTCGAGGGCGATTGCCCCCCACCGCGTGGACCAAGCCTCAAGGTCCCAAACCGCATCACTTTCTGGCTCTTTGAGCGGACGAAACACGTCTGCGATTTCGCCATTCGCGAGCGTCACACTCTCGAGCGCGTAGCCAAAACAAGCTTCGTAGAAGGCCAATCGATCACGTACGCCAGTGTCGGCGCTCCGCAAGCAAAGGCCCTCGGCGCGCTCGCCCTTGGCATGTACCAAACAGGGATAATCTGCTCCGGCAACAGTATTGATTGCATGATCTTCTAGGGTCGCGGCACCAAGGCTTGTTGTTAGATCACGCCCCGCAACAAGGTTGAGCAATGGCAGGTAACGCAATGTACCAAAAAGAAAAATCGCATCAGACATAAATAAAACGGCCTTATCACTCCGGCCGCTTTCAGCATGAAAACCGCTGGCTTAGTTCCAGCGGCGGCTTGCCCATTCGACCATATAGCCAGCGGCACAACCGCCAACCAGAAGCGTAATAAACACCGCAGGCGTTGCAAGGTAAAGCGCCATTTCACCGTAGATTTTTGCCATCTCGACAAGCGCATCCATCGGGCCATCATATCGGCCTCGCATAGAGGTCATGATCATCTCGTATCCGGATTGAAAGAAGAGGCAGGTAAGAACCGCCGCCACCATGGCCGTGAACCCGTTTCCGAGCGCAGCAGAGTAGCCGATCCGTTGCCGAACGCCAGCCACGCGCCATGCAACGATACCTGCAAGAATCGCGTTCACCTCTGATAGTTTGCCTGCGTTCATTCCTTCCGGCAGTTCAAACTTCACCAATTCAGACGCAAACCACGCAACCGCTGCAAACGTCACAAAGGCCATAACTCGAGACATCGAGAGCATGAAACACCCCTTTTTTGTCATGGGTACGGGGGTTTACTCCGTGGAGCAACGGATTTCACGCCTACATGCGGTTTTCCCTACGCAGGGTTGCACGCGCACAACGTTCGGGTGTGGCGCTAAAGCTCAAATCACGCACGCACATCCACAACAACGCGTCCTTTGACCTGCCCCTTCAGGATATCGCGGCCAAGTTGAGGAAGGTCTTCGAGCGTCGCGGGAACGATCATGTCGTCAAGCTTGTCTTTTGGAAGAAATTCAGCAAGCGCATTCCATGCTTTCACCCTGTTTTCAAAGGGTTGCATGACACTATCAATCCCAAGCAAGTTCACCCCACGCAGGATAAACGGCAAAACAGTCGCCGGCAATTGCGGTCCTCCGGCAAGCCCAACCGCCGCGACCGAAGCGCCATATTGCATTTGACCAAACACCCGCGCCAGCATATCGCCGCCAACGGCATCAATGCACCCTGCCCATGTTTCTGACTCTAATGGCCGCTTAACAGTTTCGGCAATCGCTTCACGCGGGACAATTTCTGTGGCGCCAAGCCCTCGCAGGTATGGCTCGGTTTCTGGCCGCCCAGTCACTGCGGCAACTTCATATCCTTTATTTGCCAAGATCGCTGTTGCAACGGAGCCAACACCGCCTGCCGCTCCCGTAACAAGAACCTTGCCCTTGTTTGGCGTAAGCCCGTGCTCTTCGAGCGCGACAGTCGCCAGCATTGCGGTCAATCCCGCAGTTCCGATCGCCATGGCTTGCCGCGTTGTGAGCCCATCCGGCAATGGAACCAACCAATCCGCCTTCACACGAGCCTTTTCAGCATAACCGCCCCAATGAACCTCTCCTACGCGCCAACCAGTCAGAACAACCTTGTCGCCAACCGAATACCGCTCATCACTGCTTTCCGCGACTGTTCCTGCAAAATCAATACCCGGAACATGCGGATAATTTCGGACCAGCCCGCCTCCGCTCCCAAGACATAACCCGTCTTTATAATTCACAGTGGAATAGTCCACATCAACGAGGACATCACCGTCAGGAAGATCATCGACAGAGATATTCTTTACACCCGCGTGTGTTTTTCCCTCATCATCTTTCTCGACAACCAGCGCTCTAAACATATGAAAATACTCCCTGATTTCGGCAAACCACAGATAATCTCCCGTTTGCCACTCCACCCTTTAAATCAACAAGACACCACGTTGGCGCATATTGCAAGAACAGCCGAACCAATGCGGGCAAGACCGGAAAATTGCGGCGATGATCCCTTGTAAGTTCCGCGCGCCGCGCCTAAGTTGAGGCTGTCCTTCGGGACTATGAACATAAACGCGCTCGTAATAAGCGGATCGGACCCGGGGGCGGTACCCGGCGACTCCACCAAATACCTTCATTTGAGGTCCATGGGGTCGAAATAGGATCGACGAACGTCTAAAGGGGTTTGCTTTGTTTCGGTGAGTTACCACCGTTATCGGTACATTTAAGCTAGTTGCAAATGACAACGACGCTCCGATGGCTCTGGCTGCTTAAGCAGTCCGAAAAGTCGAAACTTTAAGCCCTAGCGCATTGCTGCCCTAGGCGGGGTTCGCAGGTACCTGGCAACAGAAACCTGCACTTACCTTCCCCAGTATTTCGGCATAAGTATGAAGCTCCATGTTTTAGGGTTTCCTTATGCGCGCCTCTCTCCGCCAACACATCCTTCGCGTCTGCGACGAAAAAATCGCCCGTAAAGGCGATGATGTCGGCGTATCGTTTTATGCCTTCTTCAAGAACAAGAATGACAACCCCGCCCTTTTGATGGAAGCGGCGACATGGTGGATTGAGACCCATCAGCTTGATCACTTTGTCAATGCGGCAAAGATCAAAGAAATGGTCATGCGCGGCGATTGAACTCTATCCGTTCAAAAGAATTGACCCAATATCGATAACCGCCTAACTCTCGACGCAACTAACACGCTGAAAACAAGCCTGAAAGTACGTCGTGAATAACCCCACTCTCTCTGAGGCAACTCGCATCTTTGCCCGTATTGGCCTGCTGTCGTTTGGCGGGCCTGCGGCGCAAATTGCACTGATGCACAAGGAGTTGGTTGAGGAGCGACCGTGGCTTAGCGAGTCTCAATTCCTCTCGGCGCTGTCGTTCTGTATGTTACTTCCCGGACCCGAAGCGATGCAGCTTGCGACCTATGCTGGCTGGCGGCTTCATGGCGTGAGGGGCGGTCTGATTGCTGGCGCTTTGTTCGTCATTCCCGGGGCAATCGTGGTGCTGGCGCTGGCGATGGCCTACGCGCTCTTTGGCGAGGTGCCTTTGGTCGAGGCTCTTTTCCTCGGAGTAAAAGCAGCGGTGGTCGTGATCGTCATCGACGCTTTGCTCAAGGTCTCGCGTCGCGCGCTCAAATCACCACTTGCATGGGGAATTGCGGCCTCAAGCTTCATCGCAATCTATGTGTTTGCGTTACCCTACCCGCTCATCGTTGCACTTGCCGCTCTGATCGGTGCAATCGGGCTTCGTGGTTCACTTCCTGAAATGACCGTCGAAAATGGGCCTGCAACGCGCCCGCAAACGTTAAAAACCGTTTTGACTTGGGGAAGCCTATGGGCCGCACCTCTCGCGCTTTTGTACCTCTCCGGCGCTCAGCTCCTAACTGCAATCGGTTTGTTCTTTTCAAAACTTGCGATCGTCACCTTTGGCGGTGCCTACGCCGTACTCGCCTATATGACCCAAACCGTGGTGGCCGAGCATGGATGGATCAGCACCGCAACGATGATGGACGGGCTCGGACTGGCCGAAACAACTCCCGGCCCGCTTATTCTGGTTACGGAGTTCGTTGGATTTCAAGCTGCCTATAACGCCGGAGGCATGGCGCTCGGGATCGCCGGGGCTCTCGTTGCGCTCTGGATGACCTTTGTGCCCTGTTTCCTCTGGATTTTCACCTTCGCACCTTACCTTTCAACTCTAAGCACCCGACCAAAACTTTCCGCCGCGCTCGCAGGGATTACCGCCGCTGTGGTCGGTGTTATTCTGAACCTCTCGTTCTGGTTCGCGGCCCATGTGCTATTCAAGGATACGACCCAGTACAGATACGGTTGGTTTGATGTGCTCCTGCCGAATCCGGCGAGCCTTGATCTTGCCGCTGCTGGCCTCGCTGTTCTTGCCGGAATACTCATGTTTGTAGCCAAGCTCGGCATGGGGCGAACCTTGCTTATCATGGCGCTTGCGGGCCTTGGCCTTCATACCATTGGACTCTAAAGCATCGGGCGAAATTTCTGGATCACTTACGCGCTGCCTCTCGTAATCAGCGAGCTCAAAAATTGAAACATGGTTGTCATGAGCCTGTGGCCGCGCGCTTTGGGCAAAGTTCATAGAACCTCACAATTTTCATTGCGCCGTTTCGGGAAAAACGCTCGCGCCCCCTTTCCTTCCCGAAACCGCAGGCTTATGCTTTTTAAAGACGCGACTATCCAAAGGCCAAAAAATGTCTGACTTCATCGACTATGGAAACCTGATGCACAGCGCCATGCGGAGCCTTATCCAAAAGGTGCTTCAAGGCGTTCAGGAGAATGGCCTTCCAGGCGCGCACCACTTTTTCATTACCTTTGACACCCTGCATCCCGACGTCGAGATGGCAGACTGGCTATCGGATCGCTATCCGGGTGAAATGACGGTGGTAATGCAGAACTGGTTTGAAAATCTTGAAGTTTCGGATGACGGTTTCAAGGTTACGATGAAATTCGGCGGAACTCCGGAAAACCTATATATTCCATATGATTCCATCGTAACATTTGTGGATCCTTCGGTTGAGTTTGGCCTTCGGTTTGAAACCCAAGAAGACCGCGAAGAAGAGGCCGACGCCCCCGTTGAAGAAGCCCCAATGGCCGAAGACGTGGAAGAAGAAGCAAAGGACGCCGAAGTTGTCAGCCTCGACAGCTTCCGCAAATAGCCACCGCGCCTAATATTCGGGCAATTTACCGCGCCCCTTCCCCCTCCTGAGAGATTGTCAAAACCGCGCCTGCGCTCTATAGCTTACGGCGAATTTTGCCTTGAGTTCTCAGGAGAGATAAATGACCGCAACTCGTACCGAAACCGACAGCTTTGGCCCTCTTGAGGTCCCTTCCGACAAATACTGGGGCGCGCAAACGCAACGGTCGCTTATCAATTTTCCGATCGGCTGGGAGAAGCAGCCCGTTGCCATCGTTCGGGCGCTTGGCGTCATCAAGAAAGCCTGTGCGCAAGCCAACGTAGAAAGCGGCGCACTGGATGCGAAAATCGGCGGTGCGATTGTTGAGGCCGCTGGCGAAGTCATCGACGGTAAGTTCGATGACAACTTTCCGCTCGTCGTCTGGCAAACAGGCTCCGGCACGCAATCCAACATGAACTCCAACGAGGTGATCGCCAACCGTGCGATTGAAATTCTCGGTGGTGTGATCGGCTCCAAAGATCCTGTGCATCCCAACGATCACTGCAATATGGGCCAGTCCTCGAACGACACCTTCCCAACTGCCATGCATATCGCGACCGCAATGACCGCGCGTGATGTCTTGATCCCCGGCCTTGAGAAGCTCCACGCTGCGCTCGAAGCCAAAGTTGCGGAGTTTGAGGGCATCATCAAAATCGGCCGCACCCACACAATGGACGCAACACCGCTCACCCTCGCACAGGAATTCTCCGGCTATGCCCACCAGCTTGCCAAGGGGATCGAGCGCGTAAAAGCATCCCTGAACGATGTTTACGAGCTTGCACAGGGCGGTACTGCCGTTGGAACCGGCCTGAATACACGCGTCGGCTGGGGCGAGAAGGTTGCGGCAAATATGGCCGAAATCACTGGTCTGCCCTTCGTAACAGCACCAAACAAATTCGAAGCGCTTGCCGCCCATGACGCGCTTGTCATGTTCTCCGGCGCGTTGAAAACCGTTGCGGCGAGCCTGTTCAAAATTGCAAACGATATCCGCCTTCTCGGTTCCGGCCCACGCTGTGGCCTTGGCGAGTTGTTGTTGCCTGAGAATGAGCCCGGCTCCTCGATCATGCCTGGCAAAGTGAACCCGACACAGTGTGAATCCATGACGCAGGTTTGCGCCCATGTCATCGGCAATGACGCCGCGGTTGGTTTTGCGGGCAGCCAAGGGCACTTCGAATTGAACGTTTATAATCCAATGATGGCTTATAACGTCCTGCAGTCCATGCAGCTTCTGGGCGACGCGGCCTCTGCGTTTACTGATAATTGTGTGGTCGGCATCAAAGCCAACAAAGACCGCATCGAGAAGATCATGAATGAATCGCTCATGCTCGTGACAGCCCTCGCCCCGACCATTGGTTATGACAACGCAACAACCGTTGCCAAGACCGCGCACAAAAACGGCACAACCCTCAAAGAAGAGGCGATTGCGCTTGGCTTTGTGGACGAGAAAACCTTTGACGAAGTCGTGCGGCCAGAAAACATGATCGGCCCCAAAGACGCATGACCAAAATCACCAATCTGAACCGTGCGCGGAAATCCCGCGCACGGGAAGAAAAACGCGCGCAGGCGGATCAAAACGCCGCGCAATTTGGCCGCTCCAAGGCTGAGCGCCTACTTGATGCATCTCGCAACGAAAAAGCGCGCAAAATGCTCGACCAACACGAGTTGACAGAGCAAGAAGACGACGGCTTTGAAGCCGACTAGTACCGCCGGCCCGACACGCTCGGGCTGGCAATCCGGCGCCGCAGTAGCCACCACCTTGCGGCCCAACGTACTTTGTTTCTGAGTAAAATAGAGAAAACACGCCCAAGTTGACGTAAGGTCGCCTGACTTTTGTACAGGTTGCCAAGGATTCCTGACGATTTACGATGGGGATGTTCGGGCGTGTAATGTTTGCCCGAAGGTAAAGGACGTTCGGGCCAAATTGCTTGATCGAAAGTATATGAGTATGAGACCAAAAAAGCGTTCTTTGACCTTGAACGGTCATAGAACGAGTGTGTCGCTGGAAGATGAATTCTGGGCGGCCTTTAAAAAAATTGCGGACGAGCAGAAAACTCCGTTAAACGCCCTAGCGGCACAGATAGACAAAGAGCGTGGCATTGACCTCGGGCTTGCCTCGGCGATCCGGCTGTACATCTTGAAATATTATCAGGACAAGCTGAAGAGCTAGGCGCTTTTACGGGAACTGACCTTTAACCAAATACCATTTTTGGCGCGCACTGTGAGATGCGCAACGGGTATTGGTTTTGGTCCATCGGCCGCGCTAAAGGAAAAAGCGCGGAGCAGATGGGCAAGGATCATCGGCCCTTCAGCCATCGCAAACCCCGCGCCTGGACAGACACGCGCGCCCTTTGAAAACGGAAGATAGGCCTTGCGCAGCGCGGCCTTGCCTTCAGGTGTTTTGAAGCGGTCCGGATCAAAACAATCTGGGTTATCCCACATGCCAGTGTGTCGCTGCATATGCCACGGCGAGATCACAACCTGTGCGCCCTTCTCAACATTCCGTCCGCGAAACTGGTGCGGACATTGCGCCTCTCGTACCATCATCGGAACCGGCGGATAGAGACGCAACGCCTCTTGAAACACATCGCGCGTTAACCGCAACTTCCCGAGTTTAGATAAGCTTACCGGACCTTGCCCAACCTGCGCGTCGATCTCGTCTTGAACACGGCCCTGCATGTCCTGATCGACCGCCAACAGATACATGGCCCAAGCGAGCGCAGAGGCGCTTGTTTCATGCCCAGCGAGGAAGAATATCGCCACCTGATCGACCATTTCTGCGGGTGAAAAGCAGTTGCCGGTTTGCGGGTCCTTCGTTGTCATGATCTTCGTCGCTAAGTCGTCTGGTGCGTCGCCGCGCTCAATGGCTTTGGCGCGATCCATCACCAGCTCGGTGATAAGCTCACGTAAGGCACGCGCGCGCTTGATTGTCGCACGTCTGTGAAACCGTGGGACCCAACGTGGAATCGGCAAGAATGCTGCCAGATTGAGGATCGGTTGTGTGCGCTGAAACCCTTGGAACTGCACAAACACTTCGGACGCGGTGTGATGGGTAATCGGAATGGAAAACAAAGTCCGGAAAATGATATCGGCGGCTGTAAAGCTTGCCTCCTGCTCAAACTCTACCGGATCATCCCCCGCCCTCTTCGCGAGCCGCTCCACCATTGCCGCACTTGCCGCCTCCATCGCCGGAAGCACTTCGCGCAGTCTCCCCCCTTCAAACGCCGGATTGATGATACGGCGCTGCCGCTCCCACTCCGCACCATTGGTCAGGAACACAGAGTTTCCAAGCAGGGGTTCCAGCCCCTCTCGGATACGGTTCGACTTGGGAAATTCGCTCGGGCGTTCCTTCAGGACCAAGTCCACAAGTTCTGGCTGGTTAATGAGAAACGAGCGAAAGAACGGCGTTTTGAACTCGGCCATCTTGGCGCCATAGAGCTTTTCCGGCTGGGCAGAGAGGATATCTTTGCGAAACGCCCGTAAATAGGCGAAAAGACTGGCTTTTTCGGGACGCGAAGAAGGTTTAGGAGGTGTGAAACTCATGTGTCTGTATAAGGCGATGCCTCAACATCTATCCTTGATTTTGATGGGGCTCGCCCGCGAAAGCGTTCGGCCAAGGTGAGCGGGCCAGCCGTAATCTGGAAATAGTCATAGTCGTTCGGACGGTCAAACGCACAGAGATACTGAAAATGCAGGCGAAAATAGCGCCTTTTGAGCTTCTGCCACATCTCGGGGCTTAGAGTTTGAGAAAATGCCGCAGAGATTACGAGCGGCCATTTCTTATTGCGCGGCGCGACACCAGACACAGCAACAGGATCGCAGAGCGCGAAGGAACACCCATCCGCCGGCGCAGACACATCAACCCAGCACAAATCATCACGCGTTGACAAGAACGCCAAATCGCCACGTAGCCGACGCGCCTCGGGTAAGAAAGACATCATAGGAATGGCTTGCCCAAGCGTGAGCAGCGCCAGCGCAGGCCCCTGTGGCGAAGGTGGCGCCTTGCGGATCAAATCAGCAAGGATCGATACCGCTAAATGCGCGCCGGAAGAGTGACCAACAACAAGAACCTCGTCGTAATCCTGTTCCATCGCATCTGCTATACTGTGTCGAAACGCTTTGATAACTGCCTCATCTGCATCCGAATAGGCACCGCGCAGTTGTACCGCATGCGCGTAGTCATGCATCAGGTAGTAAGCGTAAATCTTGCTATCGATCGAGCGAAACCACCTGAGGATCATCACGAATACAAGCGGGAAAATCACCCAACCGACGTTGGGATAAATCGCCCAAGACACCGCCCCCGCCGCTACACGCGCAACGAGGAACGCGGCCAAGAGTTGCAAGAGCAGCGTCAAAACAGGATAAAATGCCGCGATGATTGGCCCTTTGCGCAACATCATCAGGCTGCGCAATGTTCCGGTTCTCGTATAAATCCACGTCGTTCGAACAAGCTGCCAATAGGTCGACAGAACGCCGCGCGACATGGATTTTTTGACAATGTCCGTCCATGGCAAAACGGTTACATCTGCTTGGACGGGCCTGCCGTCAATTTGCGAAAGTACCTGCCAGCCAAAATCATCCTCGCCGATGATCGGGCGGCCGAAGGTTATGTCGTATTCCGAAATTTCGCTCTGCCGGATTGCCTCTGTGCGATACAACTCACGATACCGCCGAGGCGGATGCGGATCATATCCGGGAATGTAAAAAACCTTGCGCTTACTCACCAATCCCGGTGTTTTCTGCCTAAGCTCTTGCCCCACCACGTCAATTTGCCCGTTCTTGCCCTCGATAAACCACAGCCTAGCGCAATTACCTGAATGAAATAAGTACAAAATCAGCGGCAGTGAAGAGCAATGGACAAACCGCAAGGCGCGCCATAGGTTCTGTGCATGACCTATGACGAAGACATTGATGCGCTTGGCCTTTTGTGCCCGCTACCTGTTTTGAAAGCCCGCAAGAAACTTGGCACAATGCAAGCTGGAGCGGTTCTCGCCGTGATCGCAGATGATCCCGCCGCAGAGATCGACGTGCCGCATTTCTGTGCTGAAAACGGACACGAGTTTCTAGGTCAGGAAACCGCAGAAGGCCTTGGACATGGTCGTGCAGCGACGCGGTACTTCATCCGCCGAAAATAGAAACTCAACGCTACAAATGCCAACGCCGAGTCCAAGACTCGGCGTTGTTTCGATTTTCTAATGTGCCGCTAAGAGCTACTTCCCGAGCGACCACCAGCCCTTTTTCTTGGGCTTCTCTTTAACTTCAGGCGCGGCAGCTACTGGCTCTGGCTCCGGCTTTGCCACTGGCGCGGCTTCCGGTTCAGGCGTTGCAACCGCAATTGCGGCCTCTTCCTTAGCAGGCTCTGCGGCCACTGCAGGGGCCTCTTCCGCAGGTTTGGCCTTTGGCTTACGGCTTCGCGTCTTCTTAACAGGAGCTTCCTCGGCCGCCGCTTCTGTTGAAGCGTCTTCTTTTGCCTTCTTACGCGGTGCGCGTTTGCGTGCTGGCTTAGCCGGCGCCTCTTCAGACGCTACTTCCGGCGCATCCGTAGAAACAGTCGCGTCACCTTGATCAGCAGCTTCTGCAGCTTCCTTTTTCTTGGAAGTGCGGCGACGCGCTGGTTTCTTCACTGGCTTCTCTTCCTTAGAGGACTCAGCTTTAGCGTCTTCGCCCTCTGTAGAAGCCTCCTCTTTTACCTCAGCGTCAGAGGCTTTCTTACGCGGAGCGCGGCGACGTTTCTTAGGCGCCTCCTCTGTCTTTGCTTCAGAAGAGTCTGCTGCTTCCGCCGGTTTAGCTTCAGCGTCCGCTTTCTCCTCGTTCTGAGCCTCTGTCGGCTTGTCATCAGAGGTTTGCGTATCTGTCGAGTTCTCGTTGTTGGCGTTTTCAGCGTCAGCATTGTTATTGCCTCCGCCACCACGACGACGGCGACGACGACGACGGCGCTTCTTGGGCTGCTGCTCTTCCTCGGACCGCGCGGAATTCTCACCGTTCTGATCGTTGGATTGGCCGTTTTCGCTCTCGATATCTTCGTCAACGCCATCCATCAGGGATGCATCAACTGATACAACTGGCGCAGCGGTTTCGCGAAGGTTCCGAGTCGCTGTTTTGAACCGCTCAATCGAGAAATCAGGGCTAACAAGGAACGGATCGGCTTCAATCCGCACCGAAAGGCCGTAACGCGCTTCGATCTGGGCGATGTGTTCACGCTTGGTGTTCACGAGGAAGTTCATAATGCCAACTGGCACCTTCAGCAGAACCTCGCGGGAACGGCGACGCACACCCTCTTCTTCAAGCTGGCGAAGGATGGACAGCGCAAGGTTGTCATCAGAACGGATCAAGCCCGTGCCGTGACAATGGTGACATGGCTGTGTTGTAGCTTCGATCATACCAGGGCGCAGGCGCTGGCGTGACATTTCCATCAAGCCAAATCCAGAGATGCGACCGACCTGAATTCGGGCGCGATCGGTCTTGAGCTTTTCCTTCATCCGCTTTTCAACGGCAGCGTTGTTGCGGCGGTCTTCCATGTCGATGAAGTCAATCACGATCAGACCGGCCAAATCACGCAGACGCAACTGGCGAGCCACCTCATCGGCGGCCTCGAGGTTGGTTTTGACGGCCGTGTCTTCGATCGAGCCTTCTTTGGTGGCGCGACCAGAGTTTACGTCAATGGCCACAAGCGCCTCGGTCACACCAATCACGATGTAACCACCTGATTTAAGCTGCACCGTCGGGTTAAACATTCCCGCCAGATAGCTCTCGACCTGATAGCGCGCAAACAGCGGCAAAGGATCAGTATAGCGTTTCACATTTTTGGCGTGGGACGGCATGATCATTTTCATGAAGTCTTTGGCCACGCGATAGCCAGCTTCGCCCTCTACCGCGACTTCGTCGATATCACGGTTATAAAGATCGCGGATCGACCGTTTGATCAGATCGCCCTCTTCATAGATTTTCGCTGGCGCGATGGATTTCAGTGTCAGTGCGCGAATTTGCTCCCAGAGGCGCTGAAGGTATTCATAGTCGCGCTTGATCTCTGGCTTGGTCCGCTCGGCCCCTGCGGTACGCACAATAAGGCCCGCGCCTTCTGGCACGTCAATTTCTTGCGCGATCTGCTTGAGTTTCTTGCGGTCGGCCACGTTGGTGATCTTGCGTGAAATGCCGCCACCGCGCGCAGTGTTTGGCATCAGAACACAGTACCGGCCTGCGAGCGAAAGATATGTGGTCAGCGCCGCGCCTTTGTTGCCGCGCTCTTCCTTTACGACCTGTACCAGAAGGATCTGGCGAACTTTGATCACTTCTTGGATTTTATATTTGCGTGGACGACGCTTGCGTGGCACGCGGATTTCTTCAGTGACATCCTCGTCCGCAACCGACTCGATCTGGTCGTCTTTTTCAGTTGCGTCTAGCGGCGCATCATCATCGTCGTCATCGCTGTCGTCAGTGTCATCCTCAGAAGCATCATCGCCTGCGCCATCGGATTTCGCGTCTGCTTTCGAAGCATCCTCAACAGGTGTCTCAGCGCCTTTTGTTGCTTCTGTTTTCTCGTCAGCAGCAGCGTCTGCGGTGCTGTCGTCTTCTGCAGCCTTCGCAGTTTCTGCTTCGCCTTCGGTTGCAGCAGGTGTCTCGACCGGTGTTTCGCCGACGAGTTCCATGGGCGAGCTGCCCTCTTCGGACTCGTCAAGATCAACCACATCCATACCAGACGGACCGGACTTGGATGCAGACGTTTCCTCGACCTCTTTGGTCTCTACAGCGTCGTTGGATTTGTTCTCTGCGGCTTTACCACGGCGACGACGGCGGCGCTTGGGGGCAGGTTTTTCGTCCTCTTCCTCAAGCGATTTCGCATATGCGCGTTCCTCGGCCAACAGCGCTTCGCGGTCGGCAACGGGAATTTGGTAGTAATCCGGATGAATCTCGGAAAACGCGAGGAAACCATGACGGTTTCCGCCATAGTCGATAAAGGCCGCCTGAAGCGACGGCTCAACCCGTGTTACTTTTGCAAGATAGATGTTGCCAGCAAGCTGGCGTCTGTTTTCGGACTCAAAGTCAAATTCCTCAACCTTGGTTCCATCAACCACCACAACGCGAGTTTCCTCTGCGTGGGTGGCGTCGATAAGCATTTTCTTAGCCATGTGATCTCTTTGCACGCTCGCAAGCTGCGCAATCCTGTTTGGGATCCGCGTATTGCAAGGTGTCTGATAAGGGCGAACTGCGTGTCCAGGAGTCGCGGCATGGCTTTAGGGGCGGCGCTTACGCTCGCTCTTGCCTCCAGCCTCTGATCTCCGGCGCGTCTCATCGCGTTTCTTCTCCGATGCTCTCTGCAGCTAGCGACAACGTCGTCAATTGCGGAGGCACCCGTTCATGCGCCCGGGCCGGCTTGCGGCCTCTCGGGCAAATTAGTGGCCTTTCGGCCTATCGGTCTGCGCCGTCGCCAGAGCCTTGGCTCCGTCCCGCCGGTCGCAGCGAAACTTTCCGTGCGGTACAGCCCAAAATCAGGGCGGCCCACCGTAGCACGATACTAATGGGCTTCTACAGGCAATTACAATGGGGAAAATACCCCACAACGCGAAACGGGGGCGAAAGATGGCGGTAAACACCATCTCAAACGCCCCGCAACCCGTCACTTTTCAGTGTTTAGAGGTAATCCGAGCGCGACAGCGCATATTTCGCCATTTTCTCGTTCAATGTCCGTCGCGGCAGGCAAAGCTCGTCCATAACAGAGACGATACTGCCCTTGTGGCGGCGCATTGTGTTGTCAATCAACATACGCTCAAATGCCTCGACATACTCCTTGAGCGGTTTGCCTTCGGTTGTCATTGTCGGCGCAACTTCTTCGTTATCGGCCATCAACAAGCTGGCAATTGTCCCCGTGCCACGACGATTTTGCAACACCGCACGCTCGGCAATATTGATAAGCTGACGCACGTTACCCGGCCATGGCGCTTGCAAAAGCTGCGCAGCCTCTTGCGCGCTCACTTCAGGCGCGTCACAGCCATATTCGTCAGCGAATTGCTCTGACAGACGTGTGAACAGCAACAAAATATCTTCACCACGTTGGCGCAGCGGCGGCAGCGTGATTTTAAGCGCGGCAAGACGGTAAAATAGATCGGGGCGCAACGCATCTTCACAGGTTTTACCCTGTTCCTGAAGGTTACAAATTGCAATGATCCGCGTTTCTGCGGGGGTTCCCTGATCATTGATAAAGGTCAGCAGCCGCGCCTGAAGTGCCTGACTTAGAGCTTCGATATCTTCGAGAACGAGCGTTCCGCCGCGTGCATCTTCGACAAGTGGTTGGTTGCCACCATCCTCAATCGGGCCAAACAGGCGTCGCGCAAGCTCTTCTTCTTCATACGCACCGCAGGAGATCAGCTTGAACTTCTTCCCTGCGCGTGCGCCGACAGCGTGCAGCGCGTGGGCCACAAGCGTTTTGCCGGTTCCGGTTTCGCCTTCAATCAGAACATGGCCGTCCGCCTGCCCCAGATCGAGAATATCCTCGCGCAGGCGCTCCATGACTGGGCTGGCACCAATCAGCTTTTTCATCACTGCGCCACCATCACCAAGCTCACGACGCAATGCGCGGCTGTCGAGTGTTAGGCGACGGGATTGGGTGGCTTTCTTCGCCAATTGGGTCATTTGGTCGGGGTTAAAAGGCTTTTCAAGGAAGTCATACGCTCCGACCCGCATCGCCTCCACCGCCATCGGCACATCACCGTGACCAGTGATCATAATGACGGGAAGCCCGCTATCAATGCTCATCAGCTTCTTCAAAAGCGCCATGCCATCCATTCCAGGCATGCGGATGTCGCTCACGACGATACCGGGATAATCCGGCCCAACAACCTTGAGTGCCTCTTCAGCGCTCGCGAATGTTTCCGTGTCAAATCCGGATAACGCCAACCATTGACTGATGGACTGACGCATGTCCTTTTCATCATCCACGATTGCAATTTTCATTGCCTTTGCCATGAGGCCCTCATTCGGCTGCTTCAAACTCTTCGCTTAATATGGGGAGTTGAACTTCAAATACAGCCCCCCCTGCTTCTGCATTTCGTGCGGTCAACCGACCGCCAAAATCATTGACGATGCCGCTGGAAATTGCCAGCCCGAGTCCGACCCCATCGCCTGGGGCCTTGGTTGTATAAAACGGCTCAAATAGCGAGTCGAGATCATCGATCCCATCACCATTGTCCCGCAAAGCCAAAACCGCTGTTTCTCCTGCAGTTAGGAGAATATCAACTTTGGGTGATTTTGCCGTTTTGGTTGCGTCAAGCGCGTTGCGGAACAGATTGATAATCACCTGCTCAAGCCGCATTTGGTCCGCCATGACCCAAACGGGCTCGTTCGGAATTGTACGTGTCACCTCGACCTGCCGGCTCTTGAGTTGCGGCTCCATCATAGCCAAGGCAGAGGACAGCGCGGTGCGAACATCCACGGGCTGAAAACTTTCGCCGCCCTTTCGGGCATAGCTTTTAAGCTGTTTCGTAATCGCGCCCATACGTTCGATAAGGTCGTCAATCCGCTGAAAACTCGCGGCTGCTTCTTCTGGTCGTTTGCGTTGAAGAAGTAGCTTGGCCCCCGCCAGATATGTTTTCATGGCGGCAAGCGGTTGGTTCAATTCGTGGCTCACGGCCGCAGACATCTCTCCCAACGCCGCAAGTTTGGAGCTCTGTGCGAGGGTTTGTTCGGCCATATCCAGATGTTTCTCGGCTTTCTCGCGCTCCGCAATCTCGCTCTGAAGCCGCTGGTTCAGGCGCCGCAATTCTTCGGATTCATTTTGGAAAAACATCGAAGACACGCGCGCACGCCGCGACACGACATAAAAGCCCAGCGCCAGCAGAATGGCAAAGGTCATGATTTCGAGCGCAAGGAACCCGTTCACCCGTTCGCGCACGGATTCATAGGAGGTAAAGCTCGTCATGCGCCACCCTTGGAACGGAATGCGCACATCCTGCCGCATGAAGGAGTCCCCCTGTAGATACGCATCTACAGGCAAGTTGGTCCATTCATTCGCAGAACTGAACGCGCGGGCAATGGCGGTAGACGGCGATTGCGCCGCGAGGGCTTCGCCTTCTTTCAACCCGCGCCACCGCGGTTCGGTCGTCAGGATGATCGTCCCTTCGGAATCGGCCACCATAACCGCGTCGGCAAACCCTTTCCACGCGACCTCGAACTGGCGCAAATCGACTTCGACAACAATCACACCAATGAAATTGCCGTTGAAGGATATCTTCTGCGAATAGGAGAACCGCGAGAGCCCTGCTTCGCTCGTACCAGAAGAAAAGACCGACTTCTCAGAGCGTGTCGCCGCAACAAATGCCGCCGAGGATCGCGCATTCTGACCCAAGAGATTGCGGTCCGTCGCCGCGACGACCCGCCCCTCGGAATCCATCAAGGCGAGCCCCTCAATGCCGATTTCATTGGCATAAGAGATCAGCTGCTGGCTGGATTTCGAGTAATCCCCAGACGTCAGCGCAAGGGCGAGCGCCGGATCACGCGCCAGCACCTGTGGCACAACCGCGCTTTGTTGAATTTCAGCGATAATATTACCCGAATAAAGCGCAAGGCGCACTTGCGCGCGGCTGCGCGTGGATTCGGTATAGCGGTCTGTCAAAAGGATATTGGTGGACCAGACAATTGCGACCGCGATAACGATTGCCAATACCACACCAAGCCGAAGCCACCATGACATACGCATTTCGCCACGGTTGGCCTTCATCCTGCGCAATCGCGCCCGCGCCTCGGCCCGTGACCTGCGGCCACCCGAGCGCGGCAAGAACCAAGTCTTGCCAAAGGGTTCCCGACCCGAAGAGGTGGACGTGGATTTTTTGTTGGCCATGCCCCAGCTTATGCCGCTAGGGACCTGTGCTCAAGCGCTGGAGATCAGGCGGAAACCATTTCCTCGACGAGCGAGCGGAAAAACGCCTGTCCGTCGGAATTGCCATGCGCATCTTCGAACGCACGCTCAGGATGCGGCATCATACCAAGAACGCGTTTGTTGGCGCTTAGTACTCCGGCAATGTCGTCCGCGGAACCGTTCGGGTTTTCGCCATAGGTAAAGGCAACGCGGCCTTCATCCTTGAGCTTCGCCAAAGTGTCCGGGTCGGCGGTATAGTTGCCATCATGATGGGCGATTGGAATGTTGATCACCTGCCCCTGCTCATATCCGCGCGTATAGGCGGTTTCGGCATTTTGAACCACGAGCGGAACCGTGCGGCAAATGTACTTCAAGCCCGCATTGCGCAGAAGCGCGCCGGGAAGAAGGCCAGTCTCGGTCAGGATTTGAAAACCGTTGCAGACGCCAAAGACATAACCGCCCTTTTGTCCGAATTCGACAACGGCTTTACAGATCGGGCTTTGCGCTGCAATCGCGCCACACCGCAGATAGTCACCAAAGGAAAACCCGCCCGGCACACCGATAAAATCAAGACCGGAAGGTAGCTCGCTATCTTTGTGCCAAACGCGGGTCACATCTGCGCCGCTGTCGCGCAGCGCCACTTCGAGATCACGATCACAGTTCGATCCAGGGAAAACGATGACGGCGGCTTTCATGGGAATGTCCTTTGCAAAGTCAGGCAGTTGGCGGCCAGTAAGGGAAATGCGTGGGGTTACACAAGTTCGATCGAGTAGCTTTCGATCACTGTATTGGCCAGCAGCTTCTCGCACATGTCTTTCACTGTGTCTTCGGTTGTGCCATCGGCAAGGTCGAGTTCGATGATCTTGCCCTGCCGGACCTTCTCTACGCCTTCAAAACCGAGCGTTCCGAGCGCGCGGCGCACCGCAGCCCCCTGCGGGTCAAGAACACCATTCTTCAACATCACATGCACGCGGGCTTTCATAGCAGTCGGTCCTTAGTTAATCAGAGTAGGTTTTGGAGTGTGGGTCACGTTGCTGGGCATGACGCCAAGCCGTTTCGCCACCTCGGTATAGGCATCGGCCAAATCGCCAAGATCCTGCCGGAATACATCCTTGTCGAGCTTGCGTCCGGTTTCGATATCCCAGAGACGGCAACTATCAGGGCTAATCTCATCAGCAACGATCAGACGTGGGAAGTCACCTTCGTAAATACGACCAATCTCGATCTTGAAATCAACGAGCTTGATGCCAACCCCATAAAGAACACCAGATAGGTAGTCATTCACACGCAGTGCCAGCGAAATAATATCGTCAAGGTCCTGCTGGCTCGCCCAGCCGAAAGCGATGATATATTCTTCGGGAACCATCGGATCCCCTAGCGCGTCGTCCTTATAGGAAAACTCTACAATCGGGCGCGGCATCGGAGTGCCTTCTTCGACGCCCATACGCTTGGAGAAAGATCCGGCGGCAAAGTTGCGCACAATCACTTCGAGCGGAACAATCTCGACGCTCTTGATCAACTGCTCTCGCATATTGAGGCGCTTGATGAAGTGAGTCGGCACGCCAATATTGGCCAGACCCGTCATGAAAAACTCGCTCAGGCGGTTGTTCAACACGCCTTTGCCGTCAATTACATCGCGCTTTTCGGCGTTGAATGCGGTGGCATCATCCTTGAAATACTGCACCAATGTGCCTGGTTCCGGCCCCTCAAAGAGTGTTTTTGCCTTACCTTCATAGATCTTTTTACGACGTGCCATCTGGTCTCCGATCTTCGGATGCTGTGGATAGACGCAGACCCCGAGTCCACATCCCTTGCGCGCCCTATAAGGCATGGACCGTTTTGCCGCAAGCATCACCATCACTCTTGCAGGTCGGTGCGCGAAGTTACATATTGAGAAAGAACACCACTTACACCTCTGAGGACCAGACATGACGACATTTGACGATCGCGAAAACGCATTCGAAGCCAAGTTTGCGCATGACGCGGATATGCAGTTCAAAGCAGACGCCCGCCGCAACAAGCTTATCGGCCTCTGGGCTGCTGAGTTGCTCGGAAAAACCGGTGAAGCTGCAGAAGCTTACGCCAAAGAGGTCGTTAAAGCCGATTTCGAAGAAGCCGGTCACGAAGACGTCGTGCGCAAGCTGGTTGCAGACCTTGAAGGCAAGGCCGACGAAGCCACCATCCGCGCACAGATGGAAGATTCGATGAAAGAGGCCAAAGCGCAGATCGCCGAAGAGCACTAATCCGCGCGAGAAAACCTTACAAAAACGCGTCAGCCTCTCCGCTGGCGCGTTTTTTGTTTCAGAATGCTCAATGTTAGCACCCCAAGTCGCACCGCAATTGAGCCAGTTTCACAATCATTATGACCATTATGAATTTGCACCCGCCGACTAAAACTGGCATCTGGTGCGCAAACGCCCTTGTTTATGGGGCCACTTCTGTATTTTGAAAGGCGAAACCAATGACCAACGCGCTGCAAGCCATGCTTTCGGAGAGGGATTGGATTCTCGCTGATGGGGCAACCGGAACCAACCTCTTTAATATGGGGCTGTCATCTGGTGATGCACCAGAGCTTTGGAACGTCGAAGAACCAGAGAAAATCAAGGCGCTCTATAGCGGCGCCGTTGATGCTGGCAGCGATCTGTTCCTAACCAACACATTCGGCGGCAACGCCAGCCGCCTCAAGCTGCATGACGCCCAAAACCGCGTTCGCGAGTTGAACATTGCAGCGGCACACCTCGCCCGCGACATCGCAGACGCAGAGGATCGCCCAGTGATCGTTGCTGGTTCTGTTGGGCCTACTGGCGAAATCATGGAGCCAATGGGAAGCCTCACACACGCGATTGCCGTTGAGATGTTCCACGAGCAAGCCGCAGCTCTTAAAGAGGGTGGCGTTGATGTGGTTTGGGTTGAAACCATTTCCGCCGCCGAAGAATTCCTTGCTGCTGCCGAGGCTTTCAAACTCGCAGATATCGACTGGTGCGGCACCATGAGCTTTGACACGGCCGGACGTACGATGATGGGGCTAACCTCGTCTGATCTTGTTGATCTCGTTGCCAAGATCGAAAACCAGCCGCTCGCCTTTGGCGCAAACTGCGGTGTTGGTGCGAGTGACCTGCTGCGCACGGTCCAAGGTTTCTCGGCTCGTGGTCCTGTTGTTCCGCTTATTTCCAAAGGCAACGCGGGTATCCCGAAATTCCACGACGGCCACATTCACTATGACGGCACGCCCGAGTTGATGGCTGACTATGCCTGTCTCGCTCGTGACAGCGGCGCGACAATCATCGGCGGCTGCTGCGGCACCACGCCTGAGCATTTGAAAGCGATGCGCGAGGCGCTGGAAACGCGCGAGAAAGGCCCCCGCCCCTCGCTCGAAACAATTACAGAGCGCCTCGGCGGTTTCTCTTCTGCGGGCGACGGCACCGGCGAAGACGCAGCCAAACCAGAGCGCACACGCCGCCGCCGCCGCGGTTAAGTAAATCGTATCTTCCGGCAGGCAAACTGGCGGAAACCACATAATTTCGGGGCTTTGCCCCCAATGGGGTCGGAATTTCCGCTGCTTTGGTCGTAAATCACCAAACACACCCGCAGCGCTCCGACCAAGAATAACAGGACCACCCCGCGCGCCCGCGCCTTTTTGATAGGGACAGACCATGGCTGACGACGAAGACATCATCCTGAGCGAACTTTCCGACGATGAACTCGTGCTGCAGATGCAGGACGATCTCTATGACGGAATGAAAGAGGAAATCGAAGAAGCCGTAGAAATCCTTTTGGAACGTGGCTGGGCTCCTTATGACATTCTAACCAAGGCTCTGGTTGCTGGGATGACAATCGTGGGACACGACTTCCGCGATGGTATTCTCTTTGTACCTGAAGTCTTGCTTGCAGCAGGCGCAATGAAGGGTGGCATGGCAATCCTGAAACCGCTGCTGGCCGAAACCGGGGCGCCACGTATGGGCAAGATGGTAATCGGTACAGTCAAAGGCGACATTCACGACATCGGCAAAAACCTCGTCGGCATGATGATGGAAGGCGCTGGTTTTGAGATCATCGACCTCGGCATCAACAACCCTGTTGAAGACTACCTTGATGCGCTGAAACGTGAGGACGCGGATATCCTTGGAATGTCCGCCCTGCTTACCACCACCATGCCCTATATGAAGGTCGTGATTGATACGATGGTTCAGGAAGGCATCCGCAACGACTACATCGTACTCGTTGGTGGCGCACCGCTTAACGAAGAGTTCGGCAAAGCGATCGGTGCAGATGCATATTGTCGTGACGCGGCGGTTGCTGTGGAAACGGCCAAGGAACTCGTAGCGCGGCGGCACAACCAGCATTAGGGCAAAGCAGAGACAACCTTGTTTCGGCACCTTCAGGGCTAAAAATTAGATGCGGCGCTCCATATATCATTGAAAGACCACAGGTTTCGCAAAGATTGGAGTGCCCATGCCGCGCAATAAGTTCATTCTTCTACTGAGTGCCGTTTTCGCTGCGGCCGCAGGAACCGTATTTATCGGCAGTTTTCTTGCCGAAAGCATCTCTGCACCGTGGGTTGGCATGTTAATCGGCCCTCTGATGCTATTGGCCTATGTCGCGGTTCGCGTTGTCAGAGCCCGCCTTGAAGCTGACCAGACCGACACATAAATCAAACTCCCTCTAAGGGGCTCCACATGCCTACCGGCGATCAACCGTTAAACGACCAAACGCTAACCGACCAAGAGATCGCGCCGGTGAAGTCCGGTTCGACCCTTTTGATCGCCTGCGGCGCGCTTGCACATGAAATTTTGGCCCTCAAGAAGCTGAATGGATGGGATCACCTCGCTCTGCGCTGCCTTCCGGCAAAGCTGCATCTGTTCCCCGAGAAGATCACCTCCGAGGTGGCCCGTGTTGTCAACGAAGAGCGCGAAAATTTCAACAGTATCTTTGTCGTCTATGCAGATTGCGGCACGGGCGGACAGCTTGCCGCTTATTGCGCAGAACAAGGCATCGAGATGGTACGCGGCCCGCATTGCTATGCGTTTTATGAGGGTGTCGATGCTTTCGCTGCCCACGACGATGAAATCACCGCCTTTTACCTAACCGACTTTCTGGTTCGGCAGTTTGATGCCTTTGTCATTAAACCCATGGGCCTTGATCGTCATCCCCAGCTTCGAGATGCCTATTTCGGCAATTACACCAAACTTGTGTACCAAGCCCAAACAGACGACCCCGCACTCACAGAAAAAGCGCGCGCCTGTGCAGAGCGGCTTGGCCTTGCGTTTGAACGGCGGCTTACGGGCTATGGCGATCTTATACGCGAGCTATCGCGCGCCTAACGCTGCAAACTAAAGCGTCTCTTGTGCAATTCGACGGATACGCTCGACCATAGACCGCACACCGTTTGAACGCTGCGAAGATAGATGCTCGTCAAGTCCCAGACGACCAAGCTCAGCGCCCGCATCAACCTCAAGCACCTCACGGACCGTCAGGCCAGAATATAGAGCCTGCAAAACGGCAACGAGGCCACGCACGATCATTGCGTCGCTTTCACCGCGAAAATCGAAAATCGCATCTGCGCCCTGCCCTTTTACCGCAGGCATCAACCACACTTGCGACGCACAACCGTCCACTTTGGTGGCAGGAACGCGGAATTCTTCCTCAAGCGCATCCAACTCCTGCCCCAACTCAATCACGTGCCGATAGCGGTCTTCCCAATCGTCCAGGAACTCGAACGTTTCCGCAATTTCCTCAAATGCCTGACTTGCCATTGTCTGCTCCGTCGCTAATTCGTGCCAACAGTTAGGCGTCAGAACGCCAAAGGTCCAGAGGCGGTTTGACGCTTTTCCATTCGCGGCCTTTTCAAAATGCCCAGAGTGCGCTACGCCTTTCACATATTGATGAGTTTTCAGTCGCGTAAGGAATACCCGCCATGAAGAACCAAACTCTGGCCCTTGCAACATGTGCGCTTTTTCTGGCGGGATGCAGCAGCGTTTCGGATTCCAATTACAATCCGCTAAACTGGTTTGATGGCGATAGTTCGGACCAGCAGCTCGAGCCAGAAGAAGGTTATGTAACGGTTACTGATCCGCGAAACCTGATTGCCGACGTTCGAGAATTGAGGATTGAACCGACCCAGGGCGGCGTTGTCGTTGCCGCTATGGGAATGCCACCAACCCAAGGGTATTATCGCGCCGATCTTATCTCGCCGACCAATAACATTCCGGAAAACGGGACTCTCACACTCGAATTTCGTGCTGCGAAACCACCGACGCAACAGCCCGTTTCAACAGAGGTCTCTCGAGAGGTTTGGGTTGCCTACTTCCTGTCGAGCATAGAGCTTCGGAATATTCGCCAAATCCGCGTGGTTGGCGCAAACAACAGCCGCACCAAGAGCAAACGCTAATTAAATCGGCGACGGAGTAGTCTGACCCAGAGGTCAGACGTCAACCACATCCACGGTCTGGCCTTTAAGCGCCAAAGCAACTTCGCCACGGCATAGGCGCAAAGCGTCTCGCCCGAACACCTCGGCCCGCCAACCAGAGAGCGATTTAACATCTCTCTCCCCTGCCGCGATCTGGTCAAGCTCTGCGGAATTGGCGATGAGCTTCGGAGCCACGCCGGTAATTTCGCACTTTGCCTTGAGCAAGACTCGCAAAAGATCGGCCAAGGCCGGATTGACCTGTAGCTTGTCGCGCGACCGATCCGGTCGTGGCAACTTGTCAGCCGGTTTCGACAAGCCTGCTTCAACGGCGGCAAGGATACCATCTGCAATGTCGCCCCGCCGCGCCTCTCGTAGCAACAAACGACTACGGCCAAGGTCTTGACCTGTTTTGGGTTTGGTCGAAGCAAGTTCGAGCAATGCATCATCCTTAAACACACGATTGCGCGGGATGTTGCGGCTCTGGGCATAGCTTTCACGGAACTTTGCAAGCTCCATAACCACGCCCATGAACTTGGCGCTGTTGGTGCGGGTTTTGACCCGCTTCCAAGCATTCTCTGGTTCGACAATATAGGTCGAGGGGCTCATAAGCACCTGAATTTCTTCTTCTACCCATTTGGAACGATTGGACTTCTTTAGTTCTTCGGCAAGAAACTCATAGATCACCCGAAGATGCGTCACATCGGCCAGCGCATAATTCTTCTGTGCATCAGTCAGCGGGCGGCGCGACCAATCGGTAAAGCGCGAAGTCTTGTCGATCTGGGCTTTGGCCACTTTCTTGACCAACGTTTCATAGCCAACCTGCTCGCCGAACCCACAAACCATCGCGGCAATCTGGGTGTCAAACAGTGGTTTTGGAAGGACATTACCCTCTATGTAGAAAATTTCGAGATCCTGCCGCGCGGCATGGAAGACTTTCACAACGTTTTCGTTGGCAAAGAGCTCATAGAGCGGCGCCAGCGACAGGCCCTCAACCAGCGGATCGACCAAAACTGCGTCTTCTTCGGCATCGCCTTTGACGGCCAATTGCACAAGGCAAAGTTTGGAATAATAGGTGCGCTCGCGCAGGAATTCCGTATCAACAGTCACATAGGGCATTGTGGCCGCCCTTTGACAAAAGGCTTCCAACTCGGCCGTCGTTGTAATGGTGATCATATAGCGCTGTACTTTTTCTTGTTCTTTCAGTTTCTGCGATCTTAGGCAAAGAGTTGCAGAAAGGAAAGAGAACCCGTCAGGACAAGTTCAAAAGCTCGCGTTCGCCTTTGATAAACCGACGAAGCACCGCCGGATAAAGCTTATGTTCAAGAGGAAGGATACGTGCCGCAAGCGCATCGTGCGTGTCTCCTTCAAGGATTGGCACCCGCGCTTGGCCGAGAATCGGGCCGCCATCAAGCTCCGCGGTCACTTCATGCACGGAACACCCAGCTTCGGTATCTCCTGCTTCGATTGCACGAGCATGGGTGTTCAACCCTTTGTATTTCGGCAGCAGCGATGGATGGATATTGAGCATCCGCCCTTCCCAACGCGCCGTGAATTCCGGTGTCAGGATACGCATGAACCCTGCGAGGCAAATCACATCTGGCTCTGCGCGCTCCAAGGCGTCTGTCACAGCCGCATCAAACGCCGCGCGGTCTTTGCCGAACGGACGGTGATCAATCGCGACAGTGTCGATCCCGCGCGCAGCCGCTTTGGCAAGACCGCCTGCATCAGGGTTGTTTGACAGCACCAAACAGGGGCGCGCCGGATGCTCGCCCACCATATCCTCACAGAGCGACACCATGTTGGAGCCCCCCCCGGAGATCAGGATTGCAACGCGTTTGCTCAAAGAAGCGACCCTGTATAGCGAACGCCTTCGCCCTTGGTCACGCGGCCAATGGTAAATACTGTTTCACCCTCCGCGCGTAGCAGTTCAGCAATTGCCTCGGCGCGGCTTGCGTCAACCGAAAGCACCATACCGATACCAGAGTTGAAGGTCTTGAGCAGCTCGGCCTCTTCGATTTTGGCGACACCAGCGAGCCAGCTAAAGACGGGCGGCAACTCCCATGCACCAAGATCAATATCTGCACCTAGCCCTTCCGGCAAAACACGCGGCAAGTTTTCTGTGAGGCCGCCACCTGTTATATGGGCAAGGGCATGCACCCCGCCTGCCCGCACAGCAGCGAGCGTTTGTTTTACATAGAGGCGTGTCGGCGCCAGAAGTGCCGCGCCAAGCAAACCCTCTCCAAAGGGCGAGTCGGCGTCCCAGCCAAGGCCCGAAACCTCAACAATTTTTCGTACCAGAGAATACCCGTTGGAATGCACACCATCGCTGGCCAGACCAAGCAGCACATCGCCTTCGGCGACGTCTGCAGGCAAATCAGCGCCGCGTTCCATCGCGCCAACCGCAAAGCCCGCTAGGTCAAAATCGCCGTCGTGGTACATGCCTGGCATCTCGGCGGTTTCGCCACCGATCAGCGCAGCACCTGAAAGTTCGCAGCCTTTGGCAATGCCGTTGATGATCGCTGTGGCCTGATCCAGTTCAAGTTTGCCTGTGGCGAAATAATCAAGGAAAAACAGTGGCTCCGCGCCCTGACACACAAGATCGTTAACGCACATTGCGACAAGATCAATGCCGATTGTATCCACATTGCCCGTATCAATCGCAATCCGGAGCTTGGTGCCGACACCATCGGTTGCTGCAACCAGAATTGGGTCTTTATAGCCAGCATCCTTAAGGTCAAAGAGCGCCCCAAATCCGCCGAGACCAGCCATCACACCAGATCGCGCGGTCTTTTTTGCAGCTGGCTTGATCCGGTCGATCAGAGCGTTGCCTGCGTCAATATCCACGCCTGCGTCTGCATAGGTCAGGCCGTTTTTTCCTTGTGTCATCGGAGCACCTTTCTCGCTGTTGGCGCTGCTTTAGCCTAAGGGTGGTTAAATTGGAACCTTCATTGCGCGTTTGACAGCCAGAAATTAGCGCGACATGCAGAATTCTGTTCCCCAACGACGAACGGATGGTTCACCATGACCAGTGCGAATTGGTGACCTATTGGAAAACAACGCCCGCCCATGGCCAATGCCGCTTGACGCCCTTAGCGAAGCTGCGTAATCAACCCGTCAGGCGGGCCTGTAGCTCAATTGGTTAGAGCAGAGCGCTCATAACGCTTTGGTTGGGGGTTCAAGTCCCTCCGGGCCTACCATTTCCGCCAGTTTTCCGATTATTTTCGTAAAAACGCTACCGAGCCAGGATCAAATCCGCCTGCAACCCACCCAAACGTTCGCTGCGCCCGAGTTTCAGTGCCCCACCATGGGTGCGCGCCACATCAGCAGCAATCGCCAAGCCAAGCCCGACGCCTGATCCCCTGTTCTGATTTCGTGCCGGAACCAGCCTTGAAAACGGCTTAAGGGCTTCTTCCCGATCTGCCTTAGGTATGCCAGGGCCAGGGTCCTCAACTGAAATCCGCAATGTTCGCTCTGTGGCTGTGATGCTCACCTCTGCAGCGCCACCGTAGCGCAGCGCGTTCATAAGCAGGTTATCCAAAGCACGACGCACCCCAACAGGACGCAGCATGAACATATCCGTTTCTTCAATGCCTCTGACCTCGACAAGCTGCACATCCCCGCCGCCACGGCGCAGATCAGCAATCGAGGCCGTTACCAAAGGAAGAAGTGCGCATTCCACAGCTTCTTCGCCAACATCGGAACGCGCGAACTCAAGAAAAGCGTCAAGCAACCGCTCCATCTCGTTCACGTCTTCTTCGAGCGCTTTCACATCATCACTTTGCTCTAGCATCGAAAGCCCAAGCTTAAAGCGGGTCAGCGGACTTCTAAGATCATGCGACACACCCGACAGCATCATGGTCCGCTGCTCGATATGTCGCTCGATACGGTGCCGCATATCGAGAAACGCCCGCCCCGCAGCGCGGACTTCTAGCGCTCCGGATGGGCGATACGGAACCACGCGCCCCTTACCAAAAGCAGAGGATGCCTTCGCAAGACGCCGGATCGGACGCATTTGATTGCGCAAGAAAATAAATGATATAATTGCCAGCAGGATTGATGTTGAAAGTGTCAGAACAAGAAGCTGGTGTGGATTTCGCGCCGATACGCGCGAGCGCTGAAACACGACTCGAATTTGTCCATGATCGGTCGGAAGCCACAAAAGTACGCGCCGCCAACTTCGGGACAGATTGACCTCGACGCCCTCTGGAAATTGCTCCTCCAGTGTCGCGATAATCGAACGGCCGGACAAATCGACAAAACTGCGCGACGTTGCCGCTTCCTCGTCATCTCGGAACAAGATCGATAGTCCGAATTCCTGTGACAAGTCCTGTGCAACGCCAACGGCCTCGGCCTCACTCTCTGCTTCGTTGATCCTTTCGACGACATAGCGCAGTTCATATGACAGATTGTTTGTCATTTGCGCTGTAACGTCGTCATATAGACGCTGAACGAAGATGATCGACACCACAATCTGGATTACCACAATTGGCAACAACAGAATGAGCGAGGCCCGCGCGTAAATACCGCGCGGCGTGAATTTCTTTAGCCAGGCAAAGAACATGCCAAACCGTACCCAAGCCCTTGCGATTAGGAAAGCCGCATAATGACGACCGCGCCAAAAGATATTGCTGTCTTAACCAAACCGCCACAAGCTGGACAGATCACGGACCTTGCCGATGGCCTTCGTGTTCTCCTTGCGCCTAATCCCTCGCCTATGACCTATTGGGGTACAAACACCTATTTCATCGGCACGGACAACATCGCAATCATCGATCCCGGGCCAGACAATCCAGATCACCTCAAAGCAATATTAGAAGCTGTCGGCACCTCCGAGGTGAGCGCCATCCTTGTTACTCATAGTCATCTTGATCACTCCCCCCTCGCCCGACAACTATCTTTGGCATGCGGTGCACCGATCTATGCGTTCGGCAAATCGACCGACGGCCGCACGCCTCAAATGAACGCGCTCGCGGCGACAGGTGATATTGAAGGCGGCGAAGGCGTGGACATCGACTTTGCGCCAGATCAACGCCTCTCCGATGGTCAATCCCTACAAGTAGGGTCACACACCCTTACAGCAATCCATACGCCCGGTCATTTTTGTAATCACCTTTGCTTTCGCTGGGGGGAACTCCTGTTTTCTGGCGATCACATAATGGGATGGGCAAGCACGCTCATCTCACCACCAGACGGCGATCTGAGCCAATATCGCGAGTCACTTGATAAATTGCTTGGTACCGGCGCAACGTACCTTCTACCTGGACACGGGCCCGCGGTTTCAGAGCCCGACTCTGTGATCCAAGCGCTGAGCGAACACCGGAATGACCGCGAGTCGCAGATACTGGCCGCGCTTACGGACGAACCACAGTCTCTCTCTGCGATCACTCACAAAATCTATACCGATATCCCCAAAGCCCTACTCCCTGCGGCCTCTCGCAACACCCTTGCGCATCTCATTGATTTGAATAACAAAAATATAGCAAGAGTTTCTGGGCCGCTTGGAACACGCGGACAATATTCGCTAAATTCCAAGAGTTAGCGGTTTTTTTGATTTTTCTGTCAAATCCCTCTGGACGCCGCAAAACCGAGTTGCTATATCGCCCGTCATGGTCCGGCGTAGCTCAGCGGTAGAGCAGTTGACTGTTAATCAATTGGTCGTAGGTTCGATCCCTACCGCCGGAGCCAATTAACCCCTTAAGTCTCAAAGGTTTGAGGGTACTTTTCCGCCACTATACAATACTGACGCAAACGCATCTCGCGTTGCGGTTAGCCTGCAGTAGTGTGATGAAACGTCATACGTCAATTCGGGCTTCATTGCGCGCGCCGTGACCTTCAGCGGCGGGTTCATCGGACAGATCGATTATGACGGATAGTCCATCTGCTCCGGCGCAAACACTGGACCCTCCTAAAAACGTGAGCCCCAGAGCCTGCTGACAATTATGCCATTCATAACGCATTCATTCAGGGCGTATTGAGCAACGGCGATCACACGCAATCAAATCTCTAGAAGTTTGGAAAGTGGGAAGCAGTAGAGGCGTAAGCGCTCGACTGAGACTTTTCGCGCTCTTTTTATCAGCCCCACTAATAAAAAGGCCCCCAACGCGGCGCGTGGGGGCCTTATTCATTTGATCCGCAGATTGGCAGATCTCTAGGGCATTGCTTTATGCCAGATCATACCGATCTGCGTTCATGACCTTGGTCCATGCGGCAACAAAGTCATTGACGAATTTCGCGCCATTGTCGTCTTGGGCATACACCTCGGCATAAGCGCGAAGGACGGAGTTCGAGCCGAACACAAGATCAACGCGCGTTGCTGTCCACTTGGTTTCGCCAGTAGCGCGGTCGTTGATGTTATAAGTCGATTTGCTCGCTGGCTCCCACTTGTTCGCCATATCGGTGAGGTTCACAAAGAAATCGGTGCTTAGCGCGCCAGGTTTATCTGTGAATACGCCATGCCCTGTGCCGCCGTAGTTGGTGCCCATAACGCGCATGCCGCCGACAAGAACTGTCATCTCTTTGGCTGTTAGCCCCATGAGCTGTGCACGATCAAGCAGCATCTCTTCAGGTGTCACAACGAATTCGGCTTTGGTGAAGTTGCGAAACCCATCTGCATTTGGCTCAAGCGGAGCGAAAGACTCTTCATCGGTCATTTCCGCACTCGCATCGCCACGTCCGGGTGCGAATGGAACAGTCACGTCATAGCCTGCCGCTTTGGCAGCCTGCTCAACGCCAAGGTTACCCCCCAGAACGATCAAATCGGCAATCGATGCGCCAGTTTCTGCGCTCAGGCCTTCGTAAACCGCAAGCACTTTGGCAAGCTGCTCTGGCTCGTTTGCAACCCAGTCTTTCTGTGGCGCAAGGCGGATACGGGCACCATTGGCACCACCACGCATGTCAGAGCCTCGGAACGTGCGCGCGCTGTCCCATGCGGTTGTAACCAACTCAGTGAGAGACAGACCGGAGTTTGCAATTGCTTCCTTGGCCTTCTCTACATCATATCCTGTGCTGCCAGCTGGAACCGGATCCTGCCAGATCAGATCCTCTTTAGGTGCATCCGGCCCGATATAGCGCTGGTTCGGCCCCATGTCGCGGTGGGTAAGCTTGAACCATGCGCGCGCGAATGTCTCTTCGAAGTACTTCGGATCTGCCATGAATTTCTGACAAATCGCGTTGAAACCTGGGTCCATCTTCATGGCCATATCCGCATCTGTCATCATTGGATTGCGGCGCTTTGTTGGGTCGGAAGCATCAAGCGGCTTGTCTTCTTCCTTAATGTCCACCGGCTCCCACTGTTGCGCGCCTGCAGGAGATTTCCGCAACTCCCACTCATGGCCGAACAGCATTTCGAAAAAGCCCATGTCGAACTTGGTTGGCTCTGCTGTCCATGCGCCTTCGATACCGGATGTTACAGCCTTGCTCGCCAGTCCATTTTGGTTGGCGTTGCTCCAGCCCATACCTTGATCTTCAAGGCCAGCGGCTTCCGGCTCTGCACCGAGCGTTTCCGCATCGCCATTGCCGTGCGCTTTACCAACAGTGTGACCACCCGCAGTCAGCGCAGCGGTTTCTTCGTCGTTCATCGCCATACGGCTAAATGTTTCGCGAATATGCTGGGCTGTTTTGAGAGGATCAGGCGTTCCGTTCACGCCTTCCGGATTCACGTAAATGAGGCCCATCTGAACAGCAGCGAGCGGGTTTTCCATGGTATCGGGCTTACCCACGTCGCCATAACGCTCGTCACTTGGCGCAAGCCATTCTTTCTCCGCGCCCCAATACACGTCTTTCTCTGGGTGCCAGATATCCTCGCGACCAAAGGAGAAGCCGAATGTTTTAAGGCCCATATCTTCATAAGCGATTGTACCGGACAGAACGATCAGATCAGCCCAGCTTAGCTTGTTCCCGTATTTCTTTTTCAACGGCCAAAGCAGGCGACGCGCCTTATCAAGGCTTGCGTTATCTGGCCAAGAGTTCAACGGCGCAAAGCGAATGTTGCCGCCACCGGCACCACCACGTCCATCGGCCAGACGATAAGAACCAGCAGAGTGCCACGCCAAACGGATCATCAAACCGCCATAGTGCCCCCAGTCCGCAGGCCACCATTCCTGGCTGTCCTTCAGAAGCGCACGCATGTCTTCTTTGACCGCTTCGAAATCCAGAGACTTCACTTCTTCACGATAGTCGAAATCTTCGCCCATCGGGTTTGTCTTGGTGTCGTGCTGATGAAGAATGTCGAGGTTCAACGCCTTGGGCCACCACGCCATCACTGTATCACCCGATTCGGTGAGTGCACCGTGCATGACAGGGCATCCGCCGCCTGAAGTATCCGAAGGTTTCGTCATGTTTTGTTCCTCTTTGCTGGCCGTCGATTCCCCGTATCGGGGCACTGCGGGCGTTTTGATTTGGCGCTAAACTAGCAGCAGCAACCAATTTAAAAAAATTGCAAATACCTATTCGAACGATTAAAAAAACTTATGACAAGAATCTCAATGAAACAGCTGTTCTATTTCGAAGCATTGGCCCGCCTTCTTCATTTCGGGCATGCTGCTGAAGTCTGTAATATTTCTCAACCCGCGCTCTCGATCCAGATCAAGGAGCTTGAGGCACAGCTCGGTGTTTCGTTGGTTGAACGCTCTTCCAAAAATATCCGCCTCACCCCTTTTGGCGAAGACATTGCCGCCCGCGCCCGCGCTATCTTGCAAGAGGTCGAAGCGCTCGAAGCATCGGCCCGTACGGCGCGGCGGCCCTTTCACGGTCGCATTCGTATTGGAGTTATTCCAACAGTCGCGCCATACTATCTCCCACGTTTCATTGCGCATCTAACCCGCCGTTTCCCGGACCTTGAACCGCAATTGCGCGAGGCAATGACAGGTTCGCTGATCGACGACCTTAACCAAGGGCGCCTCGATGTAGCGATCGTTGCCTTGCCGATTTCAGAGCCCACACTCCATGAGCGCGCATTGTTCGAAGAAGAGTTCGTTTTGGTGCGCCCCGCAAACGAGGAAGGATCTCCCGTGCCCGATGTTTCGCAACTTCGGGAAATGAGATTACTCCTGCTTGAAGAAGGGCATTGCTTCCGCGATCAGGCGTTAAGCTTCTGCGGCCTCGCGCCCACCAAAGCGCGGGACATCATGGAGGGCAGCTCTCTCTCTACGCTGGTTCAAATGGTCGGCGCGGGGATTGGCGTTACGCTCATTCCCGAAATGGCTGTTTCAATTGATGGCGCCGCCTCGCCTGTTTCGATCTCTCGCCTTGCATCCCCTGCCCCAAAACGCACGATTGGAATGGTCTGGCGACATACAAACCCGCTTGCTCCACAGCTTGAAACCATCGCCACGACAATTGAGCAAGAAATGGAATGAACGCCTAGCTCGCGAAAACTTTGTCCAGATCTGTAAACCCTTTGATCTCGATCGGATTGCCGGACGGATCACAAAAGAACATGGTCGCCTGCTCGCCTTCTTGCCCTTCAAACCGAAGAACCGGCTCGATCACGAACTCGACGTCGTTTGCCCTAAGGCGCTCTGCCATCGTCTTCCAATCGTCCATCTGAAGCACCACGCCAAGATGCGGCATCTGGACCATGTGATCTCCAACCTTACCCGTCGGCGCTGTTTTGAACGGCTCGCCAAGATGCATGGAGATCTGGTGACCGAAGAACGAGAAATCGACCCAAGTGTCGGTTGATCTCCCTTCTTTGCAGCCCAGCACATCGCCATAAAAGGTGCGGGTCTCGTCCAAATCTCGGACGTTATAGGCAAGGTGGAATGGCGTCAGCATGAGACGGTCCTTTTAGTTCGGATACACGCACACCCAATCACAGCAGCGCAGAAGGTAAAAGCCAAATTAGGACGCGCTTGGGCTGTCACGCATCAACAATTCTCCGTAACACACCGAAACAATGCGTGATTTTCACGAAAATTTGCACGAAACGGCACGAAATACCCACAATTCGGCCTTTGAGATTTCGCGATCCTTTGCAACACTTCCTTCGTGGGGATGATTAACGAGTAACCATGCAGGAGTATGCGTCATGGCCCCAGAGAGCGAGCGCAACAACAGCGACAACGAACCACCGGATACAACCGCGTCAAACGACGCATCCGCTTCCACTCCCCCTTCCGAGTATCATCAAGACATTCGCGCTGATGCAGAAAGCGACGAGGGAGACAACTCCCAGTGCATCACGGATTGGGCCAGTATTTAGGTATTACTTTCCAAGTAGGCTTTTCAGGTTTCGTGGCCTGCGCTAGGTTGGTTCATCGAATTCACCGATTGTGAGTACATGGCTGACCAAACCAAATCCGAACCAGTTTCCTCTATCCGCAATTTGGGCGAAGCCTCTAATGCGTCATTTGCCCGCGCCGGTATCCATTCAGCTGAACAGCTGCGCGAGCTTGGCCCCGATGAGGCATATCGGATGCTTATCAAGTCCGGCACGCGCCCGCATTTCATCGGCTATTACGCGCTGGTCATGGGGTTGATGGGACGCACATGGAATGACTGCAAAGGCAAAGAAAAAGATGACCTGCGCAAGCGGTTTGACAAGATCAAAGCCGAGACAGCTCCTGCGCCTCTTGCCGGAATTGAGAAAATCCTTAACGAAATTGGCGTGCGCGCGCCTGACTAATCCGGCGATCGCGCACAAAAAAGCCCGCACCAGTTGGCGCGGGCTTTTCCGTAAGTCTTGCCGTATGGCTTAGCCAACCAGCTCGAGACCGGAGAAGAAGAATGCGATTTCTTCTGCGGCTGTTTCTGGAGCGTCGGAACCGTGAACCGAGTTTTCGCCGATGGACAGAGCGAATTCCTTGCGGATTGTGCCTTCTGCGGCTTCTGCTGGGTTTGTTGCGCCCATAACTTCGCGGTTTTTCGCGATAGCGTCTTCACCCTCGAGAACCTGAACAACGATTGGCTCGGAGATCATGAATTCACAGAGTTCGTCAAAGAATGGGCGCTCTTTGTGTACGCCATAGAACTGCTGTGCTTGTGCAAGTGTCAGCTGAATGCGCTTGCTTGCAACGATGCGCAGGCCGGCTTCTTCGAACTTGGCGATGATTTGACCAGTGAGGTTACGCTTTGTTGCGTCTGGTTTGATGATCGAGAATGTGCGTTGGATAGCCATTTTGATGTCTTTCGATTGATGCCCGCAAAGATTGGGCGGTTACACAGCGCCGCGCCCACCATCAGCGACCACGGCAAAAAATATCGCCGCCCTGCTAACACGGGTTTGCGCGCTTGAAAAGCGGCGATTGACCGCGCCGCCGCAATGGGGCAAACCCCGCCCATGTTGAAAATTTCTGATATCTCCTATTCGGTCGATGGCCGCCCGCTTTTGCAAAACGCTTCGGTCACGATTCCGAATGGACATAAGGTCGGGATTGTTGGCCGTAACGGCACCGGAAAAACCACACTGTTTCGGCTGATCTGGGGGGAATTGGCGCTTGAGGGCGGCGAGATCTCCATTCCCAAAGGCGCGCGTATGGGCGGCGTTTCTCAGGAAGTGCCCTCTAACGAAGTCTCGCTGATCAATACCGTTTTGGCCGCCGACACCGAGCGCGCGAGCCTTATGGCCGAGGCCGAAACGGCAACCGAGCCCAACCGCATTGCCGAAATTCAGACTCGCCTGTCCGACATCGATGCATGGAGCGCTGAGGCGCGCGCGGCACAGATTCTTAAGGGACTTGGTTTTGATGCCGAGGCGCAGCTTCGCCCCTGCTCTGATTTCTCCGGCGGGTGGCGGATGCGGGTTGCTCTGGCGGCAGTTCTCTTTTCCAAGCCAGATTTGCTGCTGCTCGACGAACCGACCAACTACCTTGATCTTGAAGGCGCGCTCTGGCTTGAAAGCTATCTTCAGAAGTATCCGCATACAGTTCTGATTGTCTCGCACGACCGCGGGCTGCTCAATCGGGCGGTTGGCTCCATTCTGCATCTCGAAGACAAAAAACTCACTTATTATCAGGTACCCTACGACAAATTCGCCGAGCAACGCGCCGCAAAGCTTGCCGTTGCCGCCGCCGAAGCCAAAAAGCAAGAAGCCCGCCGCGCGCATCTTCAGAGCTTTGTTGACCGCTTCAAAGCCAAGGCGTCCAAAGCCGTTCAGGCGCAAAGCCGTGTGAAGATGCTTGCCAAAATGAAGCCGATCAGCACGCCGCAGGAATCCGCGCTCAAGCGGTTTTCGTTTCCTGCCCCTGAGGAGCTTTCACCACCGATCATCAATCTTGAATCCGCAAGCGTTGGGTATGGCGACACAGTTATCCTCAAGAATATGGACCTGCGGATTGATCAGGATGACCGCATTGCACTGCTGGGCAAAAACGGCGAAGGCAAATCAACGTTGTCAAAGCTGCTGTCCGAGCGGCTTCCGGCCATGGGCGGACGTGTAACGCGGCACAACAAACTCCGCATCGGCTATTTTGCGCAGCATCAGGTTGATGAGCTGCATATCGACGAAACGCCGATTGACCACCTGCGCCGCGTACGCCCATCTGAACTTCCGGCGCGCCACCGTGCGCGGCTGGCCGGTTTCGGGCTTGGCGCGGATCAGGCCGATACGCTTGTTGGGCGGCTCTCTGGCGGGCAAAAGGCGCGGCTCTCGCTTCTTCTCGCCACGATTGACGCGCCGCATCTCCTGATCCTCGACGAGCCAACAAACCACCTCGACATCGAGAGCCGCGAGGCGCTGGTCGAGGCACTGACCGAATATTCAGGCGCGGTCATCCTTGTGTCGCACGATATGCACCTTCTTTCGATGGTCGCGGACCGTCTATGGCTTGTCAAAGACGGCACGGTGCGCCCTTATGACGAGGACTTGGAATCCTATCGCAAGCTGCTTTTAACAAGCGACACTCCGAAAAAGGCCCGCGCGGCCAAGGCGGCTAACAAACCCAAACGCGCTACGGGTGACCAACTCAAGGCGCTACGCGCCGAGGTGCGCACCTGCGAAGAACGGGTTGCAAAGCTCAACGACATGAGCGACCGTCTTGCCAAGAAACTCGCGGACCCCGAGCTTTACGAAGATGGCAAAGCCGGAGAAGCCGAGGTCTGGCAAAAGAAATACGGCGAAGTACGTGACGCAATGGACCGCGCCGAATCCATGTGGATGCGCGCGCTGGAAAAACTGGAGAAGGCAGAGAGTTGAGCCTCGAAATTAGTTCTCTAATTACGGCATTTGTCATGCTGTTTGTGGTGATCGACCCTATCGGGCTCGCTCCGCTCTACATGACAATGACCCGTGGCATGCGCGTTGAGAAACGCCGCAAAATCGCGATCCGCGCTTGCGTAACTGCTGTCGGAATTCTGACCCTGTTCGGGCTCTTTGGCGAAGCCGTGCTTGGATTTGTCGGCATTTCCATGCCTGCGTTCCGCATTGCGGGGGGTGTCCTTTTGTTCCTAACGGCTCTCGAAATGCTGTTTGACAAGCGCGCCAAACGGCGCGGCGATCAAGCCGCTGAGGCCACGGCCGACGAAGATGACGACGACCCCTCGATTTTCCCATTGGCGACCCCGTTGCTCGCTGGTCCGGGATCGATCGCGACGATGATCCTTTTGGTGGGGCAAGCAGAGACAGCCATGGGCGTTATTGCCGTTCATGCGGTAATGATCTCGGTCATCCTCTGTGCCATGCTGATGTTTCTGGCATCTGTACCGATTGAACGCGCGCTTGGCCCAACTGGCATCAATGTTCTCAGCCGCCTACTTGGGATGTTGCTGGCTGCATTGGCTATTCAGTTTATCCTCGACGGGTTTACCAACTACACCCACAGTGTTTTCTAGAAACGGTTTTATGACCACATGACTGGAGCGCCCTATGTCCAGCGATGATCTTCCACGCCTGATTTACCTAATAATTCTCGGGGGAGCTGTGCTGAGCTGGTTCATCGCGGGAAACCGCCAGAGCATGAGCAAAACCATGCAGCAAGCTATTGTCTGGCTACTGATATTCGTTGGCGTGGTGGCGGGCATTGGCCTGTTTCAAGAGATCCGTGATGACCACAAAACCCAAATCTCAACTGATGGCGAGACGGTCACGCTTACACGGCAGTCAGACGGGCATTTCTATGCCACAGCCGAAGTCAATGGCATGCCAATAGATTTTCTCGTAGACACGGGCGCAACCGATATTGTGCTCACACTTCAAGATGCAGAGAAGCTCGGGTTTGCGCGCGAGGATTTGCATTTCCTAGGCAGCGCTCAAACCGCTAATGGTTCCGTCAAGACCGCACGCATCCGCCTTGACAGTGTTCAACTCGAAACTCACGAAGCCCGTGATATCCGCGCGTTTGTCAACGAAGGCGCGCTTTCGATTTCGCTTCTGGGAATGGAATATCTTGAAGGGTTTTCGCGCATTGAGATCGCAGGAAACCGCATGATCCTGTCGCCCTAGTTGCGATTATTTGCTCTCGGCCTTTTTCGCCCAAGAGCCCGTTTCTTCGGACCAATAAACAGCCTTAACACCCTCGCCCGTCAGGGATTTCCACTGCGCGCGCGCACGGTCCACATCTTCGGGCTTGTTGCCATCAAACAGGATACTAACCCGCTGCATCGCTTCGGCGTCTTGCTTGGTTACTTCGGCGCCATCAACGGCAATGACACTGGTGGCACCGTTTTCGCTCTCTGCTTTAAACGTTAGGAGTATCGGCTGATCGGCATCATGATCACCGCCCACGACTCCGTGGGGCAGAAATCCGTCGTTCCGCTCGCTCCAAAGTGCCGTATCGAGATGGGAAAGGTATTGCGGGTCTTGACCACGCACAGCAACGCGCCACCCCGCTTGAAGCGATTTTTCAAGCAGGGTGTAAAGCGTTGAAACCAATGGTTTCTGTGTAACGTGGTAGAAATAAACCTCCCCCATTTTCGCGCCTATGTCTCGAAGCGGTCGCGAACCAGACGGTCAAGCGCCATAACGCCCCAGCCCGTTGCCCCCGCTGGCGCAAAGGCCGACTCGCCAGATACCTGAGCAACACCGGCAATATCGAGGTGAATCCAGGGCGTTTCGTCCTTGATGAACCGTTGCAGGAATTGCGCCGCCGTGATCGATCCCGCCGCACGTCCGCCGATATTTTTCAAATCTGCCTTACGCGACTTCAGGAGCTTGTCATAGCTCGACCCAAGCGGCATCCGCCAAGCGCCCTCACCTTCAAGCTTCGCAGCCTTCAGGAAATTATCGCAGAATTTATCGTCGTTGGAGAACACACCCGCGTTGTCATGTCCAAGCCCGATGATGATCGCGCCAGTGAGCGTCGCAAGATCTACGATCGCGGAAGGTTTGAATGTTTCCTGCGCATACCAGAGCACATCGCACAGCACGAGCCGCCCCTCGGCGTCGGTATTGAGGACTTCAATCGTATCGCCCTTCATGGAGGTAATGATATCCCCCGGACGCATCGCTTTGCCGTCCGGCATATTCTCGACAATACCAACGAGGCCAACAACATTCGCCTTTGCTTTGCGCAGGGCGAGCGTGCGCATAACACCGGAAACAACCCCCGCGCCGCCCATGTCCATGGTCATATCTTCCATGCCAGCGGACGGTTTGATCGAAATGCCACCCGTATCAAAGACAACACCCTTGCCGACAAGTGCGAGCGGAGCTTCATCACCACCGCCATTCCATTTCATGACCACAACCTTGGAGGGGCTTTCGCTGCCTTGACCAACAGCAAGAAGCGCGCCCATGCCAAGTTTCTCAAGCTCTGCTTCCTCAAGGATTTCAACCTCAAGGCCGAGTTCCTGCATCGCTGCAAGACGCGCGGCAAAATCATCCGTCGTAAGAACGTTGGAGGGCTCGTTCACCAAATCACGGGTGAAGAACACACCTTCCGCAACAGCCGCCATCGGTGCCGCTTTCGCGGCCACTTCTTCGGGCTTAGCCACATGGAACCGTACCTCACCCAAATCTTTACCGTCGCCAGTTTTATGCGCATCGAATGTATAGGCACGCAGCGCAATGCCCAGTGAAATCTCTGCGGCCTTGCCAATATTGCCTGCACAGACAAGCGCGCCCGCTTCACCAAGCGATTTGCCGATTAAGGCGCCTGCTTTACGTGCGGCGTCCACACTTGGGCGACGAGGAAGGCGAATGACGTGCACCGCCTCTGCTTTCAGCCCCGTCGGGAAAGACATTTCGAGCCCCTCGCCCTCTTTGAGCTTTTCGAAACGTTCGCTTTCCTGCAGACGGCCCAGCGCCCCTTTGGTCAGGCGGTTGAGTCTGCGAACCGAGCGATCCATCCGCCCTTGCGGTTCCAGAAATACGACAACACGCCCCGGAAATTCGGCGATTTCATCAAGATTGGTTTCGTCAAAAAAGAGGGAAACGGGCGTTGTCATATATTACTCCTGATGCAGTTGTTGCTCATTGGTAGCTTCTTGTTCCGACCAACACCAGATAGCAGTTTTCCCGCCGATAAGAATCCGATACCTTTCGTTGGATTATTGATTTGTCCATTGGAGCGAGTGTGGCGAGATTCGACAGATATGTTCTGACCCAACTGCTTGTGTTTTTTGGGTTTTTCTCGTTGGTACTCGTCCTTGTATACTGGGTAAACCGCGCCGTATCGCTGTTTGACCAACTTATCGCGAGCGGCTCCTCCGCGGGCGTGTTCCTAGAATTTACCGCTCTTACCCTGCCGCGCGTGATTCTTCTGGTCTTGCCGTTCTCGGCATTTGTCGGAACGCTCTATGCGATCAACCGCCTAAGTTCGGAAAGCGAGTTGGTCGTGGTGCAATCTTCTGGCTATAGCCCATATCGCATGGCGCGGCCCGTTTTTGTTTTTGGCGCTATCGTCGCATTGATGATGGGGGTTCTCGCCAATTTTCTTGTTCCGATTGCCCATGGCCAACTTGATGATCGCCGCGCAGATATGGCGCAAAACGTGACGGCGAAAATCCTTGTTGATGGCACCTTTCTGCATCCAACCAAGGGCGTAACGCTTTATATCCGCAATATTTCACCGGAGGGCGCGCTTTCGGATGTGTTCTTGTCAGACGCTCGTTCACCTGGTGTCCGTACATCCTATTCGGCTAAACGGGCCTTGATTGTCGACGACGAAGAAGGGCCAAAACTTCTTATGTTTGATGGGATAGCCCAGAGCTTGCGCGCCGAAGCCCAGCGTTTGTTTACCACCCGGTTTGACGATCTGGTGTTTGATATCTCCGATCTTACCGGTTCACCACGCCGCTCCACGCGCCGCATCCAAGAACTCTCTACGCTTGAGCTTTTGAACCCAACGCCCAAGCTTGAGAAGGAAACCAGAAGCAAAGCAACGCGCATGCTATACCAAGGGCACCAGCGGATTGTTCAGCCGCTCTCTGCAATTTCGACAGTGCTGTTAGCCTTCTCCTGTCTCCTACTTGGTAACTACAGCCGCTTCGGGCTTTGGCCGCAGATTGTTCTTGCGATCACGCTTTTGATCATCACCAAAGTTGTCGAGACAGCGACAGTTGACTTGGCCCAGCAATCCACAGCGCATTGGCCGGCGGCTTATCTTACCGTCGTTGTCGGGCTATTACTGGCTCTCTTGAATTTGTGGATCGCGGCCAACCCGAATGTGGTAAAGCGCGTGAAAAGGCGAATGGCATGACGCTTTATCTTTATATCGGGCGTAAATTCTTAAAGATTTTTCTGGGTGTGTTTGCCGGTTTCTATGGCATTGCGTTCCTACTTGATATTGTTGAACAGGTACGCCAGTTCTCCGGGACAGGCGTTTCGATCGCCGAAATATTGCATCTCGCACTCCTGAAAACCCCCGAGGCGATGTATGCCATTCTGCCGCTGGTGATGATCCTTGCGACCCTTGCGCTTTTCCTCGGGTTGGCACGCAGCAGCGAACTTGTGGTGATCCGCGCATCCGGTCGCTCCGCAATCCGAAGCCTCGCCTCTCCTGTGATCGTCGCGCTTTTTATCGGCGTTGTGAGCGTTGCGGCCTATAACCCAATTGTAGCGACAACAAAGCAGCAGTACGAAAAGGTCGCGCAATCGCATCGCCAAACGCAACAAAATACAATGTCCGTAAGTTCAGAGGGCTTGTGGCTTCGGCAGGTCTCGGAGACTCAACAATCCGTGGTGAGAGCGTCGGAAGCCAATCTTGACGGAACAGAGCTCTGGAATACTACTTTCATCAATTTTGACGACGACGGCGACCCTGTTGTTCGGATCGAAGCGGCTCATGCCAAGTTGATGGACGGTTACTGGGAGCTTTACGGCATTAAGAAGTGGCCCCTACAAGGCACCAACAACCCAGAACGTGACGCGGAATTGTTGGAACGGATGGATTTGCAAACCGACCTTACACGAGACCAAATCCGCGATAGTTTTGGTACTCCGAACGCAATTTCGATCTGGGAGTTGCCGGCCTTCATCGACACGCTGGAGCGCGCAGGGTTTTCTGCGCTAAAGCACCGCGTCTGGCTGAACCGCGAACTTGCGATGCCGATTATGTTTGTGGCTATGGTTTTGATCGGTGCCGGTTTCACAATGCGGCATACGCGTTTTGGTCGAACAGGAACCATGGTTCTATTTTCAATCCTGCTTGGGTTCAGTCTGTTTTTTATCCGTGATTTCGTTCAGATTTTCGGAGAGAACGGTCAGGTACCGGTATTGCTTGCAACTTGGAGCCCACCAGTCGTCGCGATCAGCATCGCGGTCGCCATCTTGTTGCACATGGAGGATGGATGACCAAGTTTGCGACAATTTTCGCGGCACTCTTTGTATGGGGGGCTGCTGCGCTTGCCCAAAGTTCGGGTGCGTCAGGCAGCAACGATGCAGCGGCGTCGCTTGTTGCTGATTCACTTACTGTGGACGAAGATGGCTCTCTGGTTGCCGATGGCAATATCGAAGTCGTTTTCCAAGGTCGTAAACTAACAGCCGACAAGATTACCTATTCCCCCAAATCCGATAAACTTTCGATAACCGGCCCGATCCGGCTATCAGACGGCACAAACATCCGGATTCTTGCAGAAGCAGGCGAACTTGATTCCGCTTTTGAAAACGGAATTCTGACTGGTGCTCGCTTGGTATTGAACTCACGTGTTCAAATTGCCTCCGAGCAGATCCAGCGTGTAAACGGTCGATATACCCAACTCTATAAATCTGTTGCCTCGTCTTGCCAGACTTGCTTGGGGAACCCGACCCCGCTTTGGGAAATCCGCGCGGACCGCGTAACGCACGACAATATCGAAAAACAGATATATTTCGAGCGCGCGCAATTCCGTTTCATGGGGGTTCCCCTCGCGTATATCCCCAACCTTCGGATGCCTGATCCGTCGGTAGAGCGCTACAACGGTTTCCTCGTACCTCGTGCGATTTCGGACTCAAACCTCGGAATTGGTATTGCCACCCCTTACTTCATTACCCTTGGCGACAGTCGCGACGTGACGCTCACACCGATCATCGCAACAGAAACCACGACATTGGCTGTCCGCTATCGTCAGGCGCTGCGAGATGGGTTTATTACCGCAGAGGGCGCCGTCTCGAGAGATACCCTCCGCCCTGGAGAAACGCGGGCGTATTTGTTTGCAGATGGTGATTTCAAACTACCGAACGACTATAAGCTGGCTCTCGGTATTCAGCTGGTTTCTGACCGCGCGTATTTGTTGTCTTATGATTTTTCTAACCGCGATATTCTCGTGAATGACGCCAAGTTAAGTCGCGTCAAACGTAACAACTATGTCGAAGGAACCATCGTCGACACCTACTCACTTCGAGATTCCGTCGACAACGACACACAACCCAACCTATCCGCAGATGCCATTTATGAACGCCGGTTCGCGCCGAGCGGGGTTGGCGGGCAAGCCTATGCTAAATTCACGCTACATGCCCACGAACGCAAATCTAATGCGAACGTTGTAGGGCGAGACGTTGCACGCACATCGTTTGAAGGCAATTGGCAACGCAGCGATGTGTTGTTTGGCGGGATATTGGGAACCGCTGTTGCAGACGCCTCCTTTGACTTTTACGGCATCGACAATGACAGCAACTACCCGCCAAACCTTTCCCGATCAAACGCAACAATCGGCGGCGAGTTTCGGTTGCCAATGCAGAGGTTCACGTCACGCGGCACGAGCCACCTGCTCGAACCGGTCGCGCAACTGCTCTATACCGCGTCTTCCGGTGAAGAGCCGCCGAACGAAGACAGCACCGAAGCCCAACTGGACGAAGCAAATCTCTTCTCCCTTTCCCGATTCCCCGGTGTGGACCGTCGCGAAACCGGCCTCCGTGCAAACATTGGCCTGAAGTATCGGCAAATTACCGCTAGTGGTTGGAACTTTGGAGCGACGGTTGGACGTGTGCTTTGGCAGGAAGACACCGGCCTTTTCAACGAAGGTTCCGGACTTGACGGAATACGTTCTGACTGGCTTGCTGCACTCGAACTCAGCCTTCCAAATGACCTTTCATTCTCGTCACGAAATCTGATCAATGACGGCTTCCGCTTTACACAAAGTGAAACACTCATCGAATACGACAAAGGTCCGCTTCGCCTTGCCACAGGCTATATCTGGCTGCGCCCGGAACCCGCGATCGACCGAGATACGAATGTTTCTGAATGGAACTTCCTTGCCGATTACAGGGTGAATGACAACTGGAAAGCTGTGACTGACTGGCGGTATGACTTCGAGGCCCAATCTCCAGCGCGGGCCGGACTTAGCTTGACCTACACCAACGAGTGTATCGAAGTTGATCTTTCAATATCTCGACGCTTCACCTTCAATGATGAGGTTGATCCCACGACACGTTTTGGCTTCTCTCTTGCGCTTCTTGGCTTTGGAGACAATAACAGTAGTCGCAAAATCCGCAGCAATCGCTGCCGTGTGTAACGAATATGCTGCCATCGCAGCAGGAACAGGACGAAACAGATATGAGAGCACGACGTCTTTTTGCTCATCTGGCTGTTATGGCAAGCCTTGGTCTCGCTGCCCTCTCCGGCACAACAAACCAAACACTGGCTGAGTCTCCGTTCGATCCTGTGATCTATGTGAATGACGAGGTCATTACTCGCTACGAGGTTGAGCAGCGGCAAAAATTTCTGAAAGTTCTTGGTAACGCTGGCGATCTCCAAAAAGCAGCGCAGGACCGTTTGATCGAAGAAAGCCTGTATCGCCTCGCAGGCCGACGTTACGGTATTGAGCCAACTCAAGAAGAAATCGAAGAAGGCATGGCAGAATTTGCCGCCCGCGCCGAGCTGGAACCTCAAGAGTTCATCATGGAACTTGAAAAAGAGGAAATCGACGCCTCCACTTTCCGCGATTTTGTAACCGCCGGTATTATCTGGCGGAACGTAGTTGGCGGCCGCTTTGGGGCTCGAGCAACGGTTACCGAAGCAGAAATCGACCGCGCGCTGTCCTTGTCCTCCAACACAGGTGGCATCCGGGTATTGCTTTCGGAAATCATCTTACCCGCCGATACGCCCGAAAACGCAGAACGCGCTGCAGACCTCGCCAAAGAAATCGCGCTTATCACATCAGAAAAGAGTTTCTCTGCAGCGGCGGCACAGGTTTCTGTATCGCCTTCGCGCGAGAATGGTGGCCAATTGGATTGGCTAAACCTGTCAAATCTACCGCCGACAATCCGACCGATTTTGCTCACTATGACTCCAGGTGAAATTACCGACCCTATCGAGTTGCCTGATGCTATCGCGATTTTCCAGTTGCGCGGCCTACAAGAAACAGGCCCGGTAATAGAGTCCGAAGTCGCGGTTGAATATGCCCGCCTTTACGTCCCGCTCAGCTCACCGGAAAAAGAGATCAACGCCGCGCGGAACATCCGCGAAACCAATGATACTTGTGAAGACCTTTACGGCACATATGGCGATTTGCCCATGGAGAATTTTGAGATCATTTCCCAAGCAAGCCGCGAAGTTCCTGCAGATATTGCACGCGAACTTGCGTTGTTGGACGAAGGTGAAACCTCCTCGCGCCTGCGCCGCAACAATGGGCAAACGATGGTTGTTTTGATGCTATGTGGCCGAACTGCCGCCCTCCCCGAAGATGCCGATCGCGAAGCTATTCGTGCCTCGCTGTTCAATCAACGTCTGTCCTCTTATGCAAGCGGGTATCTTGGTGAGCTGCGCGCCAACTCGCAAATTCGGTATCCATGAGCCTCGCGCCTATTGCTCTGACATGTGGCGAACCGGCTGGCATTGGGCTTGAGCTGGCTGAAAAAGCCTATGCCGCGCTCGGCACTTCGGTCCCATTTTTCCTGATTGCTGATCCCACTCATCTCACACAACAGCAGCCATATGTCGAGATAGCGCATCCGTCAGAGGCCATCGCCGCTCTTGAAAATGGCCTCCCCGTTCTGCCGCACAAATTTCCTGCACCCAATACGGCAGGAAAAGCTGATCCCGCAAACGCACGCGCCGTTGTTGAAGTCATTGAGCGCGCAGTTGGTCTTGTTCAATCGGGCGAGGCTTCGGCTGTTTGCACAAACCCGATCAACAAGAAAGCGCTCAAAGATGGAGCCGGGTTTGAATTTCCGGGGCACACAGAATTTCTTGCGCATCTAGGCGGCGTAGAGCGCGTTGTGATGATGCTTGCGAGCGAGCAGCTGCGTGTTGTTCCAACGACCATCCACATCGCCCTGAAAGACGTCCCAAAGCAACTCACCGCAGAATTGCTGCAAGACACGATCCGAATTACTGCTGAAGGATTGCGGGCGGATTTTGGCATTTCCAATCCACGTATCGCCGTTGCCGGCCTAAATCCGCACGCCGGTGAAGGCGGAGCGATGGGGACGGAAGAACAGGATATGATCTCTGGCGTCCTCAGGGCCCTACAGCAAGAAAACGGCTCCTTTAAACTGAACGGCCCTCTCCCTGCGGATACGATGTTCCACGCACGCGCACGGGCCGGATATGACGCAGCGGTCTGCATGTATCACGATCAGGCGTTGATCCCGATCAAGACGCTTGATTTTGATCGCGGCGTGAATGTGACTCTCGGACTGCCGTTTGTTCGCACCTCACCCGATCACGGTACCGCATTTGACATTGCGGGGCGTGGCATAGCCGAGCCCACAAGCCTGATTGAAGCGCTAAAACTCGCGCACCATATGGCGAGCCGTCGCGCGGCAGCACGCACAGAAACGACAGGATAGCGCGCCATGGCAACCATTGATTCTCTCCCCTCCCTGTCAGAAGTCATAAAAACGCATGGGCTTGCCGCCAAGAAGTCGCTCGGGCAAAACTTTCTGCTTGATCTCAATCTAACTGCCAAGATCGCGCGGCAGGCCGGTGATCTAACAGGGTGTGATGTGCTTGAGGTTGGGCCCGGTCCCGGTGGCTTGACGCGCGGATTGCTTGCGGAAGGCGCGCGTCGCGTGCTTGCGGTGGAGAAAGACAGCCGCTGTCTTCCTGCCCTTGAAGAAATCGCCGCGGCCTATCCAGGTCAGTTATCTGTAATCAACGGCGATGCTTTGGAGGTTAACCCTCTGACAGCACTGACCCCTCCGATCCGTGTCGTGGCGAATTTGCCCTATAACGTTGGAACCGAACTCCTTGTTCGATGGCTTACACCAAAGGACTGGCCGCCGTTTTGGGATAGCCTCACCTTGATGTTCCAACGCGAAGTCGCAAACAGGATTGTCGCCGAACCAGGAAGCAAAGCCTATGGCCGCCTCGCCATACTCGCACAATGGCGTTGTGAGGCAAGAATAGTGATGTCCTTGCCGCCAGAAGCCTTTTCTCCGCCGCCTAAAGTTCATTCGGCTGTCGTGCATCTTCAGAAGCGGGATAAACCGTTGTTTGAAGCAGACCCCAAGGTGTTGTCGCGCGTTGTTGCTGCTGGATTCAATCAACGGCGTAAGATGCTTCGCGCTTCCTTGAAAAGCGTTGCGCCCGATATCGAAGACCGACTGATCGCCTCTGGCATCAAGCCAACAGAACGCGCAGAACAGGTTTCAATCGAGCAGTTCTGTGCTCTGGCACGCAACATCGCGGCAGGCTAATCGCTCTAAAACCAAACACAGCTAAACACACAAAAAAGGCGCCAAAACAAAATGTTGGCGCCTTTTCTAAATGTTCTACGTAAAGATCAGTCTTCGCTAGCGGCCTGCACTTCTGGTGCGGCTTCAGGCTCAGCTGGTTTACTCTTGCGTGCACGTGGTTTCTTCGGCGCAGGCTCTTTTTGAGCCTCGGCGGCTTCCGGCTGCTCGCTTTGTGCCGCTTGATCTACAGGCTTCGGATTACGCGGCTTGCGTGGCCGACGGTTCTGCGGCTTGCTTGGCTTTGTTTCCGGTGTGTCGACCAATGCGCTTTCTGATTGTGTATCCATAACATCAGGTTGCGGCGCATTCGCAGGATCATCCGCATACGGCTGTTGGCCAGATTTCTGCTGGTTTTCCTGCCGCTCAAGACGCTCTGCCCGCTCGGCATCGCGTTGTGCTTGGCGCTCGCGGTTCTGAGCTTCTTGTGCCTCGCGCTTCGCTTCCATCTCACGCTGGTTCTCTGCAAGAAGGCGCGTGTAATGTTCGGCGTGCTGCGCAAAGTTTTCGGCGGCAACCCGGTCGTTCGCAAGCTGCGCATCACGGGTAAGCTGGTTGTATTTATCGATGATTTGCTGCGGGGTTCCGCGCACTTTTCCCTCTGGACCGGAACTATCAAATACTCGGTTGGAGATATTTCCGCCCGGTTGGGAATTGCGGTTGCGATTATTCTTGCCCCGCGAACGTGTCTTAGAAGATCTCATAAATTATTTACCCAGCCCTATTCATGGCATTCGTAAGGACCACTACCGCGCCTCTTGCGTGGGGTTTCTAAACCGGGCCTGACGATTTCTGGCTTATAAACAAGGGGGACCGCTCTCGCATCCGCCTCCTTGCGTAGTCCTGAGTAAACACGATGGCACGGGGAAAACAAGTCAAAACTCGCATTTCTCGCGTTTCCTTGGCGTTTTTTGACCGATTTGCGGCGAAAACCCTACGAATTACGTAAGATCCCCCGAAATAACACGATCATGCCCGGCGTAGTCTTTGCTTATTCTCACGTTCACAAACCCTTCATTTGCAAACATTTCCGCGACAGCCTCGCCCTGATCAAAGCCGATTTCGACAATCAGCCGACCTGTTTTATTAAGCCAACGCGGCGCTGCTTGCGTGATGATACGATACGGCTCAAGCCCATCCCCCCCGGGAGTAAGCGCAATTTCCGGTTCCCAATCTCGCACTTCCGGCGCGAGTCCCTGCATCGCGTCCGCTGCAATATAGGGTGGATTTGAAACGATAAGATCAAAACGCTGTTCTGGCAGAGCATCAAGCCAATTGCTTTGGACAAACTCTGCGCGGCCTTCGATCCCCAAGCGCTTAGCGTTTACTGCAGCAACCTTCAGCGCGGCTGCCGACACATCACAGCCCACGCCACGCGAATCTGGAGTTTTATGCAGCAGTGTCAAAAGAATACAGCCCGAACCTAACCCAATATCAAGCACGGACTCGAACGGTTTTTCCAAGGCGATTTCCACGAGGTGTTCTGTTTCAGGACGAGGATCAAGAACATCTGGCGTCACAGTGAACTCTAGGCCAAAAAACTCACGTTTTCCGATGATCTGCGCAACGGGCTGGCGCTTTTCGCGCGCAGAAACCATCCGCTCAAATTGGGAAAATTGGGCATCGGTGACATCATCCTCACCCATCAGAGTAAGCCGCGTACGGTCAATTCCCAATGCTGCTGCAAGCAAGACGCGTGCATCTCGCGCCGGATCGGCGACGCCACTTTCCTTTAGCCGCCGCGTCGCAGCTGCAAGGCGCGCCGTCAGCGTCATCCTTCCATTTCGGCCAGCATTGTAGCCTGTGCATCGGCTGTGAGTGCGTCGATTATCTCGTCCAACTCGCCTGCCATCACCTGATCCAGCTTATAAAGCGTCAGGTTAATACGGTGGTCCGTCATGCGGCCTTGAGGGAAGTTATAGGTACGGATGCGTTCGGACCGGTCGCCAGAGCCAACTTGGCTTTTACGGTCGGCGGAGCGTTCGTCATGGAGCTTCTGACGCTCCATATCATAGAGCCGCGTACGCATGACCTGCATGGCGATTTCACGGTTGCGGTGCTGGGATTTCTCGGCGCTCACCACGATGATTCCGGTTGGGATATGGGTAATCCGCACCGCAGAATCGGTTGTGTTCACGTGCTGCCCGCCAGAACCAGAAGCGCGCATGGTGTCGATCCGAAGGTCATTGGGGTTGATAACCAGATCCACCTCTTCCGCTTCAGGAAGAACCGCCACGGTCGCCGCAGAAGTATGGATTCGCCCGCCGCTTTCAGTTGTCGGAACCCGCTGCACGCGATGCACGCCGCTTTCAAACTTTAGTCGCGCAAAGACGTTTTCGCCGGAAACCCGCGCAACAAGCTCTTTCACGCCGCCAAGTTCGCTCTCTTGGAATTCGATGATCTCAAACTTCCAGCGCCGTGATTCTGCATACCGCTGGTACATGCGCATCAGATCACCAGCAAACAAGCTGGCCTCATCTCCACCTGTGCCCGGGCGAATTTCGAGCATAGCGGGGCGAGCATCAGCCTCGTCCTTGGGCAGAAGCGTTAGCCGCAGCGCTTGCTCCACTTCTGGAAGGCGTGCACGCATCTCCGGAAGCTCTTCTTCGGCCAGCGCTTTCATCTCGGGATCAGAGAGCATTTCCTCTGCTTCTTCGATATCCGCGACGAGCTGTTGATAGGCGGCGATTTCTTCGACAACCGGTTTTAGGTCGGAATATTCCTTGGCCAGCGCGGCAATATCCGTGCCCGCTGTGCCTTCGGCCATAGCGGCCTCAAGGAATTCAAACCGCTGGGTGATCTGCATGAGTGTATCGTTAGGAACCATGCGCCTGTGTTGGGCTATCGCGACGATTTGGTCAAGAGGCACCGACATGCTATAATCGCGGGATGAAGGGTTTGAGCATTGTTTTCGCCCTGTTGGGCGGAATGGTACATGCGGATACGGCACCGCCCCTTCCGCAAATTTCGTGCTATTGTACAGATACAGGTGGTGAACGCGTAGAACTTGGGCAGTCAGCTTGCCTTCAGGTGGGGCAACGGATGTTTACCGCCCGCTGTGAAATGTCGCTGAATGTACCGATCTGGCGCGAAAAGAGCGAAGGATGCGCGGTGTCATCCCTGCCCTCGCGTACCGAAGCCGTCTCTTCCCCACAGGGGTAATCACTTTGCTGGCTGCAGCCTCTCCACCAACCGCGCAAAAAATGATGCACCAATTGGCAGGATCTCGTCGTTAAAATCGTACGCTGGGTGGTGAACCGAAATCGGCGTGTCCTGACCAAGGTTCAGATAGGCGCCGGGACATTTCTCAAGCATATAGGCAAAGTCCTCTGACCACATACCGCGCAGGGTATCACCATCAACGCCGTCTTCACCGGCGATCTCTTGCGCGACCTGTACGGCCTTTTCAGTCTCTGCAGGATGGTTGATCGTGGGCGGGTAGCCCTTGTTGTATTTCAGCTCGATATCAACATCATAAGCCAGCGCATGCCCTTTACAGAGAGCTTCCAACCGCGCAATCACCATCGCCTGTACGCCTTTGTCAAAGCTTCGCACAGTACCGTTGATATAGGCGGTGTCTGGAATGATATTATCCGCGCTGCCGCTATGGATTTGCGTGACCGAAACAACGAGGTCATCGGTTGTCGCGTGATTACGACTCACGATTGTCTGGATTGCCTGCACAAGCCCGACTGCGGCAATCAGCGGATCTTTGGTCATTTGCGGCGCAGCACCATGGCCGCCACTCCCGCGCACGTGAATGTCAAAATCATCAACCGCCGCCATCATCGGTCCGGGGGTTGTTGCAAACATCCCAAGCGGCAATTCAGTGGCATTATGCAACGCATACACAGAGGAGATATCAAACCGTTCGATAATACCTTCCTCACACATCACGCGCGCACCACCTCCACCCTCCTCGGCAGGCTGAAAGATCAGCGCAACGCGCCCAGTGAAGTTTCGCGTTTCGGCAAGGTATTTCGCCGCACCCAGCAGCATAGATGTGTGCCCGTCATGACCACAGGCGTGCATCTTGCCCTCAACCACAGAAGCATAGTCCGCGCCTGTTTCCTCGGTAATCGGCAGCGCATCCATATCGGCGCGCAATCCAATGGTCGGCCCTTCGCCCTGCCCATTGATGATCGCCACCAAACCCGATTCCGCGATACCTTCGTGCAATTCATCCACGCCAAATGCCCGCAACTTCTCCGCAACAAAGGCCGCTGTCTCGTGACATTCGAAACCAAGCTCAGGATGTTGGTGCATCCAGTGCCGCCATTCTGTCATTTCGGCGGTAAAATCGCCAATTCGGTTAATTATGGCCATGCTACTGGACTCCTATTCGTGCATTTGCGTTAGATGTCGCAAACCGATGATATCCGCGAACGTTCGCAGAGATTCCACGGACAGAGTGTTTCGCAAAGCAGAGAGGCCCGCAATGGCAATTGATCCCCTTCTTTCCTCTACGGGCGAAATTTCGCGACTGCTCGAGATTATGTCGCGACTGCGTGATCCAGAAACCGGTTGCCCTTGGGATGTGGAGCAGGACTTCGCCACTATCGCGCCCTACACCATCGAGGAAGCCTATGAGGTTGCCGACGCGATTGAGCGGGGCGAAATGAACGAGCTTGAGGGCGAACTCGGCGATTTGCTGCTTCAGGTGGTGTTTCACGCGCAGATGGGATCGGAAACGGGGCACTTCGACTTTGAAAGCATCACCCGCTCCATCAGCGACAAGATGATTGACCGTCACCCCCATGTGTTTGGCGATGAATCCCGTGACAAATCCGCAGAACAACAGACGCGCGATTGGGAGAAGATAAAAGCAGCCGAACGTGCAGGTAAGGATCAGGGCGGCGCATTGGATGGCGTTGCGGTCGGGCTTCCGGCGCTGCTGCGGGCTGTCAAATTGCAAAAACGCGCTGCGCGTGTGGGGTTTGACTGGCCCGATATCAGCCAAGTTTTGGATAAGGTGGTTGAAGAAACTCAAGAGTTGGCCGAGGCGCGTGACACGCTCTCCCAAGCGGAGGTCGAGGAAGAATTTGGAGACTTGTTATTTGTTATGGCGAATGTCGCGCGTCACATGAATGTTGATCCAGAGGCCGCACTACGCGCTGCGAATGGCAAGTTTACAAGGCGTTTTGAACAAATCGAAGCTCGATTGGCAGAGGACGGTCGGCGGCCCGAAGACTCTACGCTTGAAGAAATGGACTCTATTTGGAACACGGTTAAAGAGGCGGAAAAGCGGGCGCAAAAATGACGCAGCCTAATTCCGACTTTTTTAATCAAAAATTCGCGCGCACCCCTTGACCTGAGCATTTTACTCGGATTTAACGCGATCAAACGCAAACTTGGAGTTCATAACAATGCGCTTGATTACAACTGTCGCGGCAATTGCCATGGCCGCACCTGCTCTCGCCGAAGAAGTTAACGTCTATTCCTATCGCCAGCCCGAGTTGATCGCGCCGCTCACAGACGCGTTCACCGAAGAAACAGGCATCAAAGTTAACGTCGCCTTCCTGAACCAAGGTATGGTCGAGAAGCTTGAAGCTGAGGGCGATCGCTCCCCTGCCGACCTCGTATTCACAGTTGATATTTCGCGCCTGAACAGCGTTGTCGAAGCAGGCCTGACACAGCCGGTTGAGAGCGAAGCGTTGCTGGCCACTGTTCCTGCGAATTACCGCGACCCAGAAGGCCACTGGTACGGTCTCACAACGCGCGCGCGTATCGTTTATGCATCGAAAGACCGTGTCGCTGACGGCGAAGTCACAACTTACGAAGACCTTGCCGACCCGAAATGGGAAGGCCGCATCTGTACCCGCTCCGGTACACACGCTTATAACGTTGCGCTGACGTCTGCGATGCTGGTTCATCACAGCGAAGAAGAAGTGAAAGAATGGCTCGAAGGCGTAAAGGCTAACCTTGCGCGCAAGCCACAGGGCAACGACCGCGCGCAGGTCAAAGCGATCTGGGCAGGTGAGTGCGATATCGCCATTGGCAACACCTACTACATGGGCAAAATGCTCGCCGATGAAGAGCAAAAAGAGTGGGCTGACGCGGTTAACATCGTGTTCCCAACCTTTGAAGACGCTGGCACACACGTCAACATTTCTGGTGTTGCTCTGGTGAAATCCGCACCGAACAAAGAAAACGCCGTCAAGCTGATGGAGTTCCTGACTTCGCCGAAAGCTCAGGAAATCTACGCTGCTGCGAACTTCGAATACCCAATCGCACCAGGCACAACTCCTGTTGATCTGGTTGCAAGCTGGGGCGAATTCACTGCTGATGACACAAACCTAATGGAAATTGCGAAACGCCGTGCAGACGCGCTTCGCCTCGTAGAAACAGTGGATTTCGACGGCTAAAGCTTCACACAATTAAATTCTGAAAGCGGCCCTGCAACTTGCGGGGCCGCTTCTTTTTTGCCGACAATCGGGCTTGCAATTCGCGCGCGACAGTCGCACTCTCGGCCTTCGCCAACAACAGGACGTACCGATGACTCAAGACAAATCCCCACGCAAAATCATCATTGATACCGACCCAGGGCAGGACGATGCAGTTGCTATATTGCTTGCATTGGGGAGCCCAGAGGACGTTGAGGTTCTCGGCGTCACTGCGGTTGCGGGAAATGTTCCGCTCCCCCTCACGCAAAAGAATGCACGGATCGTCTGTGAGCTTGCGGGAAAAACCGAAGTACCTGTCTATGCAGGCTGTGAAGCGCCGATGAAACGCAAACTGGTAACAGCGGAGCATGTTCACGGCAAAACAGGCCTTGATGGTCCGGTCATGCCCGACCCGACTATGCCGCTCACAGACGGACACGCCGTTGATTTCATAATTGAAACCCTACGAAACCATCCAGAGAAAAGCGTCACTCTCTGTCCGCTTGGCCCGCTAACCAATATCGCAACGGCCTTTGCGAAAGCACCCGATATCGTCGACCGCGTGCAGGAGATTGTCATGATGGGTGGTGCATATTTCGAGGTGGGAAACATAACTCCAGCGGCAGAGTTCAACATCTATGTAGACCCCGAAGCTGCCGATATTGTGTTCAAGTCTGGCGTCCCGATTGTTGTTATGCCGCTCGACGTGACCCACAAGGCGCTCACCACCGCCGAGCGCGTCGAAGCATTTCGCAATCTTGGAACTGAACCAGGCCGAATGGTTGCGGAATGGACCGACTTTTTCGAGCGCTTCGACAAGGAGAAATACGGCTCCGCAGGCGCCCCTCTGCATGACCCTTGCGTAATTGCCTATCTTATCCAGCCCGAGCTGTTTTCAGGCCGTCATATCAATGTCGAGATTGAAACCGGCTCCGAGTTAACCCTTGGCATGACAGTTGCAGATTGGTGGGGCGTTACAGACCGCCCAGCGAATGCAATGTTCATGGGCGATTTGGATGCGGATGGCTTTTTTGCTCTGCTGACAGAGCGGATCGCCCGCCTATAGCGATAAAACAGGAGAGATCCGGTGTTTGCCTTTGACAACAGCTATGCTCGCCTCGCGCCCGATATGTTTGCGGAGGTAGCGCCGACACCTGTAAAGGCGCCGGAACTGTTGGCGTTGAACCAAGAGCTCGCGCAGGAACTTGGCCTATCCGACTCCGAATTCCATTCCAACGAACTGCTTGAAATCCTATCGGGCAATCGCATTGCTAAAGGGTCTCAACCCATCGCACAGGCCTATGCGGGGCATCAATTTGGCAACTTCGTTCCGCAACTTGGCGACGGTCGGGCGCACCTCCTCGGCGAAGTGATCGATAGCAACGGCCAGCGGCAGGATATCGTGCTCAAAGGGTCAGGCCGCACACCATTCTCCCGAAATGGGGATGGCCGTGCATGGCTTGGCCCAGTCTTGCGCGAATTTCTGGTTTCGGAGGCTATGCATGCGCTCAACGTACCCACAACGCGCGCTCTGGCCATCGTGGCCACAGGCGAGCGCGTCCAGCGCGAAACCGCCCTGCCCGGCGCGATTCTAACGCGCGTTGCCACAAGCCACCTTCGCGTGGGAACATTTCAATATTTCGCCCAACGCGGCAATCTGGATGCACTCAGCGCGCTGGTCGATATGGCGATTGAGCGCCACTACCCTGACGCAGAAGGGCCACTCGGCCTGCTGCACGCAACGGTCGCATCGCAGGCCAAGCTGATTGCCCAATGGCTCGGGCTTGGCTTCATTCACGGAGTGATGAACACCGATAACTGTCACATTGGCGGATTGACGATTGATTACGGCCCTTGCGCCTTCATGGACGCATTCAATCCCGAACAGGTCTATTCCTCGATCGACCGTATGAGCCGCTATGCCTATCAGAATCAGCCCGACATCGCCGCATGGAACCTTGCTCAATTTGCCAGCAGCCTTGTGCCCCTCATGGGAGAAGAAAAAGCCGCGATTGCCGCTGCAACCGAAGCAGTAAACAGTTTTGGCCCGTTGTTCTTCCGCGCATGGATTGAAGTTTTCGGGCGCAAACTCGGCATTGCAGATGCAAAGCAGAGCGATCGCGATCTTATCTATGGATTTCTGAATGTCCTCGCGAAAAACCGACTCGATTTCACAAATAGTTTCAGAGATTTGGCTGTTCATGGTCGCATCACTGAAGCGAAAGATACCGAAGAATTAGACGCATGGTATAGCACTTGGAAATCTCGCCTTGATGGCGAATCCAATCCACAAGAAATTATGCGCGGCGCAAACCCAGCGGTCATCCCGCGCAATCATCGAATCGAAGCTGCGATTGTCTCAGCGGTTGGCGGCGACCTTGCCCCCTTTGCCGCGCTTCACACGGCTCTTTCGTCCCCGTATGAAACGCCTGAAGACCGAACACTCGTACAACCGCCAAAGCCCGAAGAGGTTGTCCAAGCAACCTTCTGCGGTACATAGGCTTAACGCGCATTGCGCAAACTCTTGTTTTTCTAGGAAGAAAGTGGCGCGGTTGACGGGGCTCGAACCCGCGACCCCCGGCGTGACAGGCCGGTACTCTAACCAACTGAGCTACAACCGCGCAAGGCCGGGCAATTTCCAAAAGTGCAGTGGCGCGGTTGACGGGGCTCGAACCCGCGACCCCCGGCGTGACAGGCCGGTACTCTAACCAACTGAGCTACAACCGCGTATGCACTCCTGGGACTGTGCCCAAGCGTGAGGCTGCTTTTAGGGTGGTGTGTCCCTGCCGTCAAGCGCGGTTTTACGGAAAACTTTGCTTGAATGAAGATTTATTTGCACAGCAGCCGATACCCGAAGAAACCGAACAAAAAGTCGCTAAATTCGACGGCCAAAATCCGTAACGCGCCGGTCCGGCGTAATCTTAATCTGGTGTATCAAGGGAGAAAATGGTGGGTCGTGAGAGGCTCGAACTCCCGACATCTTCGGTGTAAACGAAGCGCTCTACCAACTGAGCTAACGACCCGATGGCGGCTAATTAGCCTAGGGACGCGGGGGGATGCAAGAGCAAAAATGCGATTATTTCGCTTCTTTTAAAATTACTTCCTCACCGCCCGAAATTCTGAAGATACAGCCTTGTGTATGAGGCAGTGCGCGCATCTCTAAAAAGCTGAGATTACAGGCCAATCCGCGTAACATCGTGGACGTGATTCCATGTGTGATCAGAACGCTCGGTTTCGTTAGGGAGTTCAGAAATGAAAGACAGCGCCCTCGCAATTGAGCCTCGCCCTCCCCGTTCGGGGCGTTGAGGTAGAAGCTGAAATCATCCGCGCACCGTTCAACGATATCAGGCCACTCTTTTTCGATGTCCTTGTGAGTCTTCCTCTGGAAGTCACCAGCATCCACTTCGGCCAATCGCGCGTCTACGATTGCATCTATGCCATGCGGCGCCAATGCGATCTTCGCGGTTTGTTGCGCGCGCCCAAGTGGGCTAACGAAAACATCGACCTGAGCAAACTCCTGAAACACCGCGGTCAGCAATCTGCTTTGTGTTTCCGCTTGCTGTATTCCTTGCGACGTAAGCGGAGAATCTAACGATCCTTGAAGCCGCCCCGCAAGGTTCCATTCAGTTTGCCCGTGCCGAAGAATGAACAAAGGCGGCGTTTTCAATGGCTTTCCCGGCATAGAATAACTGCTTTATGCCTCATCATTTTGCTCACCAATCCATCGCTGGGGGCCCGATCCATGCGCAGCAAGAGCGTCGTCCGCATTGTAGAGAGGGCAGTTTTCAAGCGATAGGCATCCACATCCGATACAGTGATCAAGCTGGTCGCGCAGCTTCTCCATCAAGGCAATCTTCTCGGTAAGGAGCGCCTTCCATGGCTCCGCAGCCTCCGCCCAATCATCCGCTTTGATCACGCGATCTTGGGGCAAGCCTCCGAGCACTTCCTTGATGGTCGACAGGGGCAAACCAACCGATTGTGCCACACGAACGATAGCAAGTTTTCGGAGCTCCCCGCGATTGAATCGCCTGTGGTTGGCATCTGTCCGCCAGCTCTCGATCAGCCCTTCGGCCTCGTAGTAATGCACCGTTGAAACGGGCACGCCTGCGCGCTTTGCGAAGTCCCCGACGGAAAGATCGTTCGGCTTTATCCGTTGCGCGGCCACCCTACCCGCACCGCCTAGGCCGTTTTATGCTTCGGCTGCCGAACGCGACATACGTAAACGTCGGCATTCGGCTGCTCGTTCTTCTTCTTCACAACAAGCTTGCCGAAAGGCTGCAGGTTGAGGTCTTCGCCAGCGGCCAAAGCTTCGCCTAGAACAGCCAGAGCCGCTTCCACCGACGGCTTTACATCACGTTTCTTTAGCCCTGATTTCACAACACAGCGTTCAATGAACTCTTTCTTTTTCAAGACAACAGTTGGAGCGGTGTCCTCTGAAACCTTCTCAACCGGTACTTCTGGCGCCGTAGCTTTTGGCGCTGCGGTTTTCGATGTCTTGCGGGGTTTTGTTGTCATTTTTCCGGTCCGGCTGTTGGAGTTGTCTGCAGGTTAGGACATCGCCCTGCGTTTCACCATGCCTTGCATAGAAAAAGGGCGCCTCCCGGATCGGGAAACGCCCTTTCGCTCTAAATAGTCTGTTTAGTGGGCCGTTACATGGCCACCTTCGCCACCTTTTGAAGCGCTCGCAGCGAGGCGTGCGGCCTCTTCTGCTTCTTCGTCCCAAACGATAGCTTCAGGCTCGGACACTAAAGCGTGCTTCAGAACATCGTTCACATGGCGTACGGGAATGATGGTCAGCCCATCTTTCACGTTGTCCGGGATATCGGCCAGATCCTTCTCGTTCTCATGCGGGATAAGAACGGTCTTGATACCACCCCGAAGCGCAGCGAGGAGCTTCTCTTTGAGGCCACCAATCGCCAGCACATTGCCGCGCAGAGTAACCTCACCGGTCATGGCGATGTCTTTCTTAACGGGAATACCCGTCAGCACCGATACAATCGACGTCACCATTCCAACACCGGCACTCGGTCCATCTTTTGGCGTTGCGCCTTCTGGAACGTGAACGTGGATATCGACCTTTTCAAAGACAGGTGGCTTTACGCCAATCTCTGGGCTGATCGAACGAACAAAGCTGCTGGCGGCATCGATGCTCTCTTTCATCACATCGCCGAGCTTACCCGTTGTTTTCATGCGACCTTTGCCTGGAAGTTTCAGCGCCTCAATCGACAGCAAATCGCCGCCAACGCTTGTCCATGCAAGGCCGGTCACAACGCCCACTTGGTCCTCTTCTTCGGCGAGGCCATAGCGGAAACGCTTAACCCCGAGATAATCCTCAAGATTGTCGCTGGTGATCCGTACCACATCGTCTTTCTTACGAATGATCTGGGTAACAGCTTTACGGGCCAGCTTTGCCAACTCGCGCTCGAGGTTCCGCACACCTGCTTCGCGGGTGTAGTACCGCAAGATATCGGTGAGCGCCTCGTCAGTGATCTCGAACTCGCCCTTCTTGAGGCCATGCGCTTTGATCTGTTTGTTGATCAAGTGCTGTTTGGCGATCTCGGTTTTCTCGTCCTCGGTGTAACCCGCAAGCGGAATGATCTCCATCCGGTCAAGAAGCGGACCTGGCATGTTATAGCTGTTCGAGGTGGTGAGGAACATCACATCCGACAGATCGTATTCCACTTCAAGATAGTGGTCCACGAAGGTCGAGTTCTGTTCTGGATCAAGCACTTCAAGCATTGCTGACGCAGGGTCGCCACGGAAGTCCTGACCCATTTTGTCGATCTCATCGAGCAGAATGAGCGGGTTCGTGGTTTTCGCCTTTTTCAGAGCCTGAATAATCTTGCCGGGCATCGAACCGATATAAGTCCGGCGGTGGCCACGGATTTCGCTTTCATCGCGCACACCACCGAGGCTGATGCGGATAAACTCACGACCCGTCGCAGCGGCAACCGATTTCCCGAGGCTGGTTTTACCCACGCCGGGAGGTCCAACGAGGCACATGATTGGCCCCTTGAGCTTTTTGCTGCGCTGCTGAACGGCGAGGTACTCGACAATCCGCTCTTTCACCTTCTCAAGACCGTAGTGATCGTCGTCGAGGATTTTCTCGGCGCGGCTAAGGTCTTTTTTCACGCGGCTGCGCACACCCCACGGGATGGACAGCATCCAGTCGAGATAGTTCCGTACGACGGTGGCTTCAGCGCTCATCGGGCCCATATTCTTGAGCTTTTTAAGCTCGCTCTCGGCCTTTTCGCGCGCTTCTTTTGAAAGCTTGGTTTCTGCAATCCGCGCCTCAAGTTCCAGAATCTCGTTCTGGTCCTCTTCGCCATCGCCGAGTTCCTTCTGAATGGCTTTCATTTGCTCATTCAGGTAATACTCGCGCTGGGTACGCTCCATTTGGGTTTTGACGCGGGTTTTGATCTTCTTCTCAACCTGAAGAACAGACATCTCGCCCTGCATCAGGCCATAGACCTTCTCAAGACGCACATCGACAGGAAGCGTTTCAAGAAGCTCCTGCTTCTGTTCAACTTCAATCCCCAGATGCCCCGCCACAAGATCAGCCAGTTTGGCGCTTTCGGTGGCTTCGGATACGGCGGCAAGCGCCTCTTCGGGGATGTTCTTCTTGATCTTGGCGTAGCGTTCAAACTCTTCGCCAACCGACCGCACGAGGGCTTCGATCAGATCGGCCTCCCCCGGTGTTTCCTCAAGAAGCTCTGCGTTGGCTTCGAAGAACTGGTCATTTTCGATGTAGTCGGTGATACGTACCCGCTGAATGCCTTCGACAAGCACCTTCACGGTTCCGTCGGGCAACTTCAAAAGCTGCAGCACATTGGCAAGAACGCCAGTACGGTAAATGCCATCGCTTTCGGGATCGTCCACAGACGGGTCAATCTGGCTCGACAGCAGGATATGTTTATCATCCGCCATCACCTCTTCGAGGGCGCGGACTGATTTTTCACGGCCCACAAACAGCGGCACGATCATATGGGGGAAAACCACAATATCGCGCAGCGGCAGGACTGGATAAGATGAATTGAGTTGCTCGTGCATGCTCTTTCCTTGTTTTTGGCAAGAAGGAGCGATCCCGCTTGGCGGCAATCATGTCCTTCTCCGGCTCGGAAAATATAGGTGGGGGCCTGTCCCACGCCTTTCAACCATCGCGCCGTTTGGATGGGTGTAACAATGCCTGCCCGAAACATCGAGAGCAAGGAAGGAATCGCCCAAATTTGCCCGTAATCGCGTGTTGTTTGTTAAGTGTTTGGAGTCAAAACCATTCTTGAGGAGGTAATTGTTTACCGAGCACACAGATTCAGGCGATTTTAGGCGTTCTGACGCGCAGAATCGGCAGGGTTTCTATGCCGAAAACGTGAAGAGAGCGCGGCGCATACTGGATATATCTTGTGGCTCGGCGCCCAAATCCATCCATATCTGGACACCCTAAAGCGGCTCGATATCACCGTTTGCGCGTTCCTCGTGGAACGTTTTTTGGAACTCGGCAAATGTTCCTGCGGCGATAGCGTCGCGCATTCCCTGCATCAAGTCTTGATAATATTGCAGGTTGTGCCACGTCAGGAGCATTCCGGAAATCATCTCTTGTGCGCGGAAAACATGGTGCAAGTAGGCACGCGAGTAGTTCCGACATGCCGGACAGCTACAAGCTTCATCAAGCGGTCGTGGATCATCTGCGTGACGCGCGTTTTTGATGTTCACAACACCTTTTCGCGTAAAGAGCTGTCCCGTGCGGCCAGAGCGGCTCGGCAAAACGCAATCCATCATATCAATCCCGCGGGCGACAGCCCCGACGATATCATCAGGTTTACCCACGCCCATAAGGTAACGCGGCTTATCCTCAGGAAGCATATCAGGCGCATAATCCAGCACGCCAAACATGGCCTCTTGCCCTTCACCAACAGCAAGACCGCCCACGGCATATCCCTCAAAGCCGATCTCGCGCAGCTTTTCCGCGCTTTCGGCACGCAACTCTTGGGTCACGCCCCCCTGTTGGATGCCAAAGAGCGCATGACCAGGCCGATCGCCAAAAGCATCACGGCTGCGCTGCGCCCATCGCATCGACATCCGCATAGAGGCCGCAACCTCCTCTTCGCTGGCGGGCAGCGCAGGGCATTCGTCAAAACACATGACGATATCGCTTCCAAGAAGCTTCTGAATTTCCATTGAGCGCTCGGGCGTCAGCATGTGTTTGCTGCCGTCGATATGCGAGGAAAACTTAACGCCCTCCTCACTCATCTTGCGTAATCCGGCAAGGCTCATAACCTGAAACCCGCCACTGTCGGTCAGGATCGGCTTTTGCCAGTTCATGAACTTGTGCAACCCACCAAGGCGGTCGATCCGCTCTGCGGTTGGGCGCAACATGAGGTGATAGGTATTCCCAAGCAAAATATCCGCGCCCGTTGCCGCGACGCTCTCTGGCAGCATTGCCTTAACAGTAGCTGCTGTGCCGACCGGCATAAACGCAGGCGTGCGAATATCCCCGCGCGGGGTCGAGATCAAACCGGTGCGGGCCTTGCCGTCAGTTGCGGCGAGTTCAAAGGAAAATTTGCTCATGGCCGCCGCATACGACAGCGGCCAGAAAAATGCAAATACCCGTTGGCGTTACTTTGCCAACATGGCATCGAACTTGGCCGCGCAAATGAAATCATTTTCGCTCAACCCATCGATTGCATGGGTGGTGAACGTCACGCTGCAATAGCCCCACCCGAAGGCAATATCGGGATGATGGCCCTGCTGATCGCCAAGAAACGCTGCGAGATTGGCGGTATAGGTGGCTTTTGCGAAACCTTTGAACTCAAGGCGACGCTTTAGAAACTTAGCATCTCCAGACAGCTCCCAACCGTCATCAAGTTGCTTCATCAGCGCCTTTGCTTCGGTTTCGGTTAGTGCCGGAACGCCCCCTTCGCAGGGCACGCAATTCTTGTCTCCCAATAGGCAAACTTCTGTCATTGTTCTCTCCTGCTTTTACGCGTCTGTTTTCTCTGGATAAGTCGGTGCAAACAAGCCGAGCGACTGGGCCTCTCGCACATCGGTGAGCAAGTCCCGTTCGGACATCGCAACCAGATCATCAATCGCATCTACAACATAGTATATCGGCTGATGGATATCGATGCGATACGGCGTTCGCAGCACATCCAGAATTCGGAATTCCCGCCGCTCAGGCGCGTCAGATACCACCGCATGGGGAAGTTCTGTAGGCGAGGACGCAAGCCCAGACCCCATCCCCTTCACCGCGCCATCTTCGAGAAGAAGACCAAATTCGACCGAAAACCAGTAAAGCCGGATCAACCAGCTATAGTCCTTTTTCTCGGCCTTCAGCCCAGCCTTACCAATCGCCTCCGACACCGCAGCGATACGTGGATCAGTCAGAAGGGGCGTGTGGCCGAATATCTCGTGAAAAATATCCGGCTCTTCGATGTAGTCAAAATCCTTCCGGCTGCGGATAAACGAAGCCGCTGGAAAGGTTTTTTCTGCCAGCATCCCAAAAAACCGGCCAAAGCCAATCAATGCAGGTACAGGCGCAACCTTCCAGCCAGTGAGCTTGCCAAGCCTCTCAGAAATCTCACAACATTGCGGTACACGCGTTTTCGGCATGTCGAGTTTGGTGAGGCCGTTCAGATAAACTTGCGACATATGCGCCGCGACACCGCTTTCTTGGGCCGCATAGAGATCGGCCCAAACGCTGTCTTCTTCGGGTGTGTAGTAAATCCGCCCCGCTTCATCGGGTAGTTTCGCGATATACGCGCTCTGTTTTCCCATCACCAAGCCTCCTCTTTTTGGCATTCGTCCTGCATTGGAATGGTCCCACGAGATTTCAGAAAAATTATTTCAACTTTCGGCGCAGAAGTGCGATTGTTGGCATGAGATTCTAATTTGCTCGCAAATCTGGAGAATTCATGCCCGACAGCACACTCGACTCTTTTGACCGATCCATCTTGCGCACCCTACAAAATGACGGGAAAGCTTCAGTTCAGGATTTGGCAACGGCTGCCAATATGTCCACGTCCCCTTGCTGGCGTAGAGTTAGAAAACTTGAAGAAAACGGCACAATTTCGAAATATGTCGCGCTGCTCGATGCGAAAAAGGTCGGGCTGGGAACTCAGGCGTATGTTCATATCTCTCTGCTTGATCACAAGGAAACGACGATCATTGCCTTTGACAGGTTTGTTTCAAAAGAGGAGCAAATTGTAGAATGCTGTTCCATCACGGGTTCGGATGATTACCTCCTCAAGATCGTGGCCCGAGACCCCGAAGACCTTGAAGCCTTTCTGATGCAGCGTGTCTTGGCGCTCGGGATTGTGCGTTCGTCAACCACGCATTTTGTGCTGCGCCAGAAAAAACAAAGCACAGCCCTGCCCCTCAACCTTTGATACCGTGCGGACGGGCCAAAAAATAACGACAGAGTGACAAGGTGACGCTTAAGGGCCTCTGGACGTTTCCGCGCCATATCCTTATATCTTTGGTCAACTATTGAACGAGGCCCCAATGGACACCACACCGCAAGCCCCGATTGAAGGCGCCCCTTTGATCAAGCCAAGCACAAACGACCACGCGCTTTACGACACAATCGTTGAAGCCTGCCGTACCGTTTATGATCCGGAAATTCCGGTTAACATTTTTGATCTCGGCCTGATCTATACAATTGAAATCAATGACGAAAGCGACGTTTCAATCATCATGTCGCTGACGGCTCCTGGCTGTCCTGTGGCCGGCGAGATGCCCGGCTGGGTTGCCGAAGCAATTGAACCTCTGCCCGGTGTTAAATCAGTGGCCGTTGAGCTCACGTGGGAACCGCCGTGGGGTATGGAAATGATGTCTGACGAAGCGCGGCTTGAGCTTGGGTTTATGTAACCCAGCCCGCGCAAACTCGCAGATTTACCTTGTGAAATTTTGGCGGCACCCCCATCTTTAGGGGGAAACACGCGCAAAGGACGATTTTGATGTTCGGTATTCCCGGCAAACCAGCCCTGTCTCTGACACCTGCGGCGATCAAACAGATCACCCGCTTAATGGAGCGTGACGACTCCATGGGGCTGCGCATTGGCGTCAAAAAGGGCGGTTGCGCAGGCATGGAATACACGATGGAGTATGTCTCCGAAGTGAACCCCCATGACGAGGTGATCGAAGAAGGCGGCGCGCGCGTGATGATTGCGCCAATGGCGCAGATGTTCCTGTTTGGTACCGAGATCGACTACGAGGTCTCGCTGCTTGAGTCTGGGTTCAAGTTCAACAACCCGAATGTGGTTGACGCTTGTGGATGCGGTGAATCCATCAAGTTTGCCGAGCCTGAAGCCGCTGATAAATAACCTGCGGCGGCTTTCAATTTAATTCCTACCTTTCCTTGGCGTAATGAATACGTTACCCATCCGTGCGCCCAACAATTCATGCACGGAGATCCGCATGCGAAGAAAACTTGCCGCCGGAAACTGGAAAATGAACGGAACGCGCCCTGCCCTAGCAGAGCTTTCCAAACTCCAAACACCTGAAAACATTGATGTTCTGATTTGCCCTCCGGCGACGCTTGTTGCCCAAGCCGCCGAAACTCAAACCGTCGCAATCGGCGGGCAGGATTGTCACGCGGCACAATCCGGCGCACATACGGGCGATATCTCTGCCGATATGCTGGCCGATGCGGGCGCAAGCTATGTGATTACCGGCCACTCGGAGCGCCGCACAGACCACGGTGAAAGCGACTCAACGATCGCCGCGAAATCTACTGCCGCATGGGACAGTGGGCTTGTTGCAGTTATCTGCATTGGTGAAACACTTGCAGAACGCGAAAGCGGCAAAACACTTGAAGTGATCGCAACACAGCTCGCCGGATCGGTGCCAGACGGCGCAACGGGCGAAAACACAGTGATCGCCTATGAACCGGTTTGGGCCATCGGCACAGGCCTGGTTCCAGAGCTTGTTCAGATCGCCGAAGTACATGATTTTATCCGTTCCGAACTCACGGCGCGGTTTGGCGCAGACATCGCTGGTGCTATCCGGCTTCTGTACGGTGGCTCTGTGAAGCCTTCGAATGCGTCTGAAATTTTTGCAACGTCGAATGTTGACGGCGCACTCGTTGGCGGGGCCTCACTAAAGGCCGATGACTTCAACGGGATTATTGAGGCACTCGCCAAAGTCTAAGCCCCAGGCGCTCTTATACGAAAGGTCGCATGGTTCTCTGTGCGGCCTTTGAAAAACAAACACTTTTTGAGCGTCGCTATGAGCCGACCTGCGGTTAAAAAGAAAGCGGAGATCGTCTGGGTGACTATCCCTAGTTCCCGACGCGGGGCGCCCGTCTTCGGTTGCGGCCGCGGCGCGAATGAATATAACAATCGCTTCCGGCTTTCGTCCCCATTCATTACATTTTGAACCACAATGCGCAGCAGGTCTTGCCATGGCCACGGCCATTTGAAATGCTGCGGCTTCAATTACATGAGGACGCTCTGTGCAGACCCTTTCCCAAGACCCAACAGCCGCCGATTTTACCCAAGCCCCCTATCCGTTTTATGAGCGCGCGCGCGAATGCGGCGCAATGTTTCACTGGCAAGAATACGGTCTTCCTTGTGCAGTCTCATATGCCTCGGTGAATGCGATATTGCGGGATCGCCGGTTTGGCCGCGAAATCCCGGAAGAAAAGGCCACTGAAAAGCCCGCGCATCAGACTGGGTTTTGGGCAATTGAAAATCACTCGATGCTCGAATTGGAACCTCCACGCCATACCCGCCTTCGCGGGTTGGTCCTGCGCGCCTTTACCAGCCGACGCATCAAGGAGCTTGCGCCCGAGATCGCCAGCCTGTCGCATGATTTGATTGATAAGATTCCGCAGGAGCGCTTTGATTTCATTGAGGGGTTTGCCCAGCCCCTACCCGTCATTATCATCGCCCGACTGCTTGGAATTCCAGAAGAAAACGCCCCTGAACTGCTCCGTTGGAGTAATGCGATTGTCGGAATGTACAAAGCAGGCCGAACGTATGACGATGAGGTTGCGGCATCGGAAGCAGGCAAGGAATTTGCCGACTTCCTGCGTGACTATGTGGCCTTCCGGCGCGACAAGCCGCAGGACGATTTGATCACCCATCTCATCGCCGCCGAGGAAGACGGCGAAAAACTCTCAACCGACGAGTTAATCGCCACCTGCGTTCTGCTTTTGAATGCGGGCCATGAAGCTACGGTGCATACGCTTGGCAACGGCCTTAAGGCCTTTCTAGAGAACGGATGCGCCCCTGACCTGCTTGGCCCTGACGCGATTGAAGGAACAGTTGAAGAAATGCTGCGCTATGACCCGCCGCTGCATATGTTCACGCGCTATGCCTATGAGGATATCGAGGTTGGCCGGCACAGCTTTAAACGAGGTGATCAGGTGGCTTGCCTACTGGCAGCGGCGAACCGCGATCCAGGACGTTGGGAAGATCCTGATCACTTCCTGCCAGAGCGCCCCAAACAGGTTAACGCGAGTTTCGGAGCTGGCACGCACTTTTGTATCGGAGCACCGCTTGCTCGACTAGAAATACAAACCGCCCTGCCGATCCTTTTCGAACGCATGCCAAAGCTCGCGATCGTGGAACAGCCGGAATATGCGCCAATTTACCATTTCAGAGGGCTGAAATCACTGCACCTCAGCGCATAACTGCGCCTAGAGGGGAAGCATCGTCGTTGATTTTATCTCTTCCATTGAAAGAAGCGCAGTGACGTTGAAAATCTTCACTTCAGAAATCAGCGCTTGGTAAAAAACGTCATAGGCGCGGGCGTTTTTCACACGAACTTTCAGGATGTAGTCGATCTCACCTGCGAGTCGATGCGCCTCCTGAACTTCGGGGCGTTCGCGCAGCACGTTGAGAAAGTTCTTCTGCCAGCTTTCCTCGTGCTCTGAGGTCCGTATAAGCACAAAGAAACAGGCCTCAAAACCGAGCGCCTCGGCATCAAGCACAACCGTCTCCTGCCCAACGACTCCCGCCTCTCGTAGTTTCTTGATCCGGTTCCAAACAGGTGTCTTGGAACTGCCGACTTTGCGGGCAATTTCATCAAGAGACTGGCCCGCGTCCTGTTGCAACTCCTTGAGGATCTTCCGATCAACCTCATCAATACGGACCGACATCCTATTTCCCTTCCGATTCCGAAAACTGTGTTCTGTTACGCCCCACAATCGGAACATTCTTCCTTATTTGCAAGAGGGCATAGCGAATTATTGGGAAAATATCCTATATTTACGGACTGAAACACAGGAGATCCCGCTATGACACGCCAGAACACCCAAAAACGAGACGCCCTACTCATGATGGCGGCTTGCGGCATGTCTTGCGGATTCACACCATCGCAGGAGGCATTTTAATGGCGCGCGCATTTACCCCGAAAATTGTAACCGCGAATGCCCTTATTGAGGGTGACGTGATTTACCTCACTGCTGATGACACTTGGTCGCGCAATCACGCAGACGCCGAGCTTATCACAGATGAAGCCCGCGCAGCCGTGCGCCTTGCCTTTGCTGAAGCGCAGCAAGATTTCCTTGTCGGTGCTTACTTGGCTGATGCTGTCGAAGGCGACGCTGGCCCTGCGCCAACCCATTTCCGCGAAGAGTTCCGCTCGGTCGGGCCATCCAATTACAACCACGGCAAGCAAGTGGAGCAAAACAATGTATAAGTATAACGACTTTGACGAAGGCTTCCTGCGCGCCCGTACGGCTCAGTTCCGCAAGCAGGTTGAGCGCCGAATTGCCGGAAACCTGACCGAAGAAGAGTTCCGCCCGCTTCGCCTGATGAATGGTCTCTACCTTCAGCTTCACGCTTATATGCTGCGGGTTGCGATCCCCTATGGCACGCTCAACAGCCGCCAGATGGACCAGCTCGCCTATATCGCCGACACGTGGGACAAGGGCTATGGCCATTTCACCACACGGCAAAACATCCAATACAACTGGCCAAAGCTGTCCGACGTGCCGGATATGCTTGATGCGCTTGCAGATGTTCAAATGCACGCCAACCAGACTTCGGGCAATACAATCCGCAACGTGACAAGCGATCCCTTCGCTGGCGCTGCGATTGACGAGATCGAAGACCCCCGCCCTGTTGCGGAGCTTCTGCGCCAGTGGTCCACCGACCATCCCGAATTCCAGTTCCTTGGCCGCAAATTCAAAATCGCCGTGGGCGCCAGCGAGGCGGACCGTGCGGTTCTGAAATCCCATGACCTCGCCGTAAATATCGTGCGCAATGATGCGGGCGAGACTGGCTACCAAATCCTCGTTGGTGGCGGCCTTGGCCGTACGCCGATGGTTGGCAAGGTGCTAAACGAGTTCCTCCCGCGTGAAGATCTGCTTCCCTATGTGGAAGCAGTTCTGAGCGTCTATAACCTTCTTGGTCGCCGCGACAATAAATACAAAGCGCGGATCAAGATCACCGTTCACGAAAACGGCCTTGATACAATCCGCGCCCTCGTCGACGAGCGGTTCGCCGAGTTGCGCCCGACATTCGCGGGCGGTGATCAGGAGCTGCTGGACGAAATCCGCACGCACTTCCAGCCGCCACAGTTCAAAAACGCACCGATCGATGCGTTCGAAGCTGCATATGAATCCGATCCGGTTTTCCGGTCTTGGGCCGACACCAACCTCGCGCCACACAAGAACGAAAACTACGCCATCGCAACGATCTCGCTCAAAAAGCATGGCGAGACTCCGGGCGACGCGACAAGCGCGCAGATGCGTCAGCTTGCTCAGATCGCACGCGAATATGCGCATGACGAACTGCGGATCAGCCACGAGCAAAACGTGATCCTGCCCCATGTTCACAAGAGCCACCTCCCGGCCATTCACGCACTCTTGCGGTCTGAAGGTCTGGCCACGGCGAACATCGGCCTGATCTCCGATATTATCGCCTGCCCCGGCATGGATTACTGCGCACTGGCGACAGCTCGCTCGATCCCCGTGGCTCAGAAAATCGCCACGCGGTTTGACGAGTTGAAGTTGGAACATGAAATCGGCGCACTCAAGATCAAGATTTCGGGTTGCATTAACGCCTGTGGTCACCACCACGTTGGCCACATCGGTATCCTCGGGCTTGATCGTGCGGGCGTTGAGAACTACCAAATCACGCTTGGCGGTGACGGAACAGAAACAACCGTTATCGGCGAACGCGCGGGTCCGGGCTTTGCCTATGACGAGATCGTGCCGGCCATTGAGCGCCTGATACATGCGTATCTCGAGTTGCGCGACTCCGAAGAAGAAACATTCCTGCAAGCCTATCGTCGCCTCGGTATGGCGCCGTTCAAAGACGCGCTTTATCCGGAGGCTGCGAAGAAAAATGCGGCATGATCCCCTCACTCTAAGCGTTCAGGAGCGCGTAGAGCAGCTTAACAAACGCTATGCCCATCATGGGGCAACGGCGGTGTTGGAGCGTGCTCTGGGCGACCCGCAGGTGGGGCGTATCGGGCTTGTTTCGTCTTTTGGCGCTGAATCGGTTGTGCTGCTGCACATGATCTCAGTCATGGATCGCAACACACCTGTGGTTTTCATCGACACGCAGATGCTCTTTGCGGAAACGCTCGAGTATCAGCTTGAATTGACGGAGCGGCTCAATCTGACCAATGTTCAGACAATCCGCGCCGCCGACACAGCTGTGGCTAAAGTTGATCCAGACGGCACGCTTCACCAGCGCGACACCGATGCGTGCTGCGCCCTGCGTAAAACGCAGCCGCTTCAGGAAGCGCTCTCTGGATTTGACGCATGGATCACCGGACGCAAACGTTTTCAGGCCGGAAGCCGCGCAACTCTGGATTTCTTCGAAAACGAAGACAACATCCGCATCAAAGTAAATCCACTGGCACATTGGGCGCCCGAGGATTTGCAAGAATATATGGATAACAACCGCCTGCCGCGTCACCCGCTGGTGGCCAAAGGCTATCCTTCGATCGGCTGCGCCCCCTGCACCAGCCCCGTTGCGCCGGGAGAAGATCCGCGCTCCGGCCGTTGGCGCGGACAGGATAAAGTCGAATGCGGCATTCATTTCGTGAATGGCAAAATGGTTCGCGGGCCGCTGCCCGTAGATACACTTGAGACCGCCGCCAAAGGAGCCGCGGCACAAGGAGAACAGATATGAGCGTGATCGTAAAAGACACAGGTTTCAATACCGACGACTGGGCAGATGGCTTTATCTCGGTCGAAGACCTTGCCGCCAACGACGGGGCTGCAAACCTTGCCCTCGACGTTCCAAGCGATTTTGACCCGAAAGAGATCGAAGCGCGCCTTGCCGAGATTGACCTGATCCGAGTTGACTTCCCATCCAGCGCGGACGGGCGTGGCTTTACGATTGCCAAGCGCCTGCGCCTTATGGGATTTGCAGGCAGATTGCGGGCGAAGGGCCATGTGATCTCGGACCAATACGCCATGGCGCGTCGTTCGGGCTTTGACGAGGTTGAAATCTCGAATGAGCTTGCATCGCGCCAACCCGCCGAGGAATGGGCCTTCCGTGCCAATTGGCAGGACCATGACTATCAGTCGCGGGTCCGCGCCTAGAAATCCTGATAAACTTCCCCTATAGACTGCGAACAGAGGGCAAAGCGCCGCTTTGCATTGATGACATATGAATGAACAGGTTCCCGTGACACAAGACGCTGCAATTCCCGCTGCTAAGCCCGTTAAAGCGATGCCCGACGCCCAGATTGTAAAGTCGGTAAAGCATTGGACAGACCGGCTTTTCTCATTCCGCGTAACACGCCCTGCGAGCCTTCGGTTCCGCTCTGGCGAGTTCGTTATGATCGGCCTGATGGGCGATCCGGACCCAAAAACAGGCAAGCAAAAACCACTCCTGCGCGCCTATTCCATCGCCTCCCCAAGCTGGGACGAGGAGCTGGAGTTCTACTCGATCAAAGTTCAGGACGGCCCACTCACCTCGAAACTTCAGCACATCCAACCAGGTGACGAGCTGATTCTTCGCCCCAAACCTGTTGGAACGCTGGTGCATGATGCCCTGCTCCCAGGTAAGCGCGTCTATTTCTTTGCCACGGGCACAGGAATTGCACCATTTGCGAGCTTGATCCGTGATCCGGAAACTTATGAGAAATTCGACGAAGTGATCCTGACGCACACCTGCCGCGAAGTTGCCGAGCTTGAGTATGGCCGTCAACTGGTGGAGAGCCTCGAAGAAGATCCATTGATTGGCGAGATGATCGAAGGCAAGCTGAAGTACTACCCCACCACAACCCGTGAAGAGAGCCCCGTTATGGGCCGCATCACCGAGCACCTGAAGTCTGGTGAGCTGTTTGAACGCCTTGGCGTACCTCCGCTCAACCCAGAAACAGACCGCGCGATGATCTGTGGTTCGATGGGCCTTAACAAAGACATTACAGCGATTCTTGAGGAATCCGGCATGCGCGAAGGCGCAAATTCCGAGCCTAAAGAATTTGTGGTTGAAAAAGCGTTCGTCGGCTAAACAACCGAACAACCCAACGAAAAACGGCGCCGCGATGAGTTCGCGGCGCCGTTTCTTTTTGCGGAGTTACCCGAAATTACATGCCAAGCGCAGTTTTGACCTGTGCAAGCGCACCGTCAAGCAGCGCTGGATTGTCAGCAGCAGATTGCACAACGGTCTTGAGCGTTTCTTTTGTGCCATCGTCCAGCGATGAGTTGTCAATCAGCTCATTGACCTTGTCTTGATCAAAGTTGTCGGCGGACAGAACCTCTGCATCATTTCCGCCAGTTACCTCGTTCGCAGCATCTTCAACCGCGTCAGTTGCGCTGTCTGCTGCGTTCTCAACAGCATCTGTTGCATCATCTACAGCTTCTTCTGTTGCGGCCGCGGCGTCGCTTGCGGCATCTTCGGTCGCTTCGACAGCATCATTCACTACTTCTTCTGTGGCTGCAGCAGCATCACTTGCAGCGTCTTCAGTCGCCTCAACCGCATCGCTTGCCGCCTCTTCGGTAGCCTCAACGGCATCACTCACAGCGTTTTCCGTTGCTTCTGCGGCTTCACTCGCAGCTTCTTCGGTGGCTTCAACTGCCTCTTCAGCAGCGCTTTCTACGTTTTCGGCAGCCTCAGATACTTCAGTTTGTACAGTCTCACTATTTGAGGAGAACATCATGTATCCACCGAGAAGAACAATCACGGCGATGATAATAATTAATAGGTTTCTATTCATTGGTTAGGCTCCTTTTTCAAAGTTCCTTAAATGCGGTCATTTTGTAACAAATTGCAAACAGTTGCCAACACTTAGGCGGAAAAACGCGAAAACGGCACGCATTCGCTTAAAGGAAACCACACGCGCCCCGCTCAAACCATTGAATAGCGGGTTGAAACACTCTACAGGCAGGAGTAAGTTTCACGCTAAGATATCAGAAACGATCAAAGGAACAAAGCCATAGCTCGCAGACCCCATAACGCCCCGCCACAACGTGATACGGGCCCACGCGTGAATGATCGCATTCGCGCACCTGAAATCCGCCTCATCGAAGCCGATGGTGGCAACGGAGGTGTTGTCACCCCCGCACGCGCCCTTGCGATGGCAGAGGAAGCCGGACTTGATCTGGTTGAAATCTCGCCGAACGCAAAGCCGCCCGTGTGTAAGATCATGGATTTCGGCAAGTTCAAATACGAGCAACAGAAACGCGAAAGCGAAGCGCGCAAGAAGCAGAAAATCATCGAGGTAAAGGAAGTTAAATTCCGTCCAAATACGGACACTCATGATTATCAGGTTAAAATGCGCAACGTTTTCAAATTCCTTGAGAACGGTGACAAGGTCAAAGTCAGCCTTCGGTTCCGTGGGCGCGAAATGGCGCACCAGAACCTCGGACGTGAGCTGCTTGAGCGGGTTGCCGAAGACACCAAGGAACACGGCAAAGTTGAAAACATGCCAAAAATGGAAGGCCGTCAAATGATCATGATGATCGGCCCACTTCCGCAAAAATAATCTGGCTTTTTAGCTTTTCAGATACAGCAAAGCCCCCGATTTCTCGGGGGCTTTTTTGTTTACGGTCCGTGAGTGTGAAATTTGAACCGTGAGTCGTATTAGGGTCAGAAGGACGCGCGAATACCAACCAAGATGTTGTCGCTGTCGCTGCTCATTGACGTGCCGTTAAAGTTGGCGCTTTCGAATGCACGCTGATGACGGTATTCGCCAAACAGGTGTAGATCATCTTGTAGCTTGTATCGCGCACCGATCGAAACTTGTCCGCCAAGGCCGCTATCGCTTCCATTTGCGCCACCGCTCACGTCGTAACTGGTTTCAATATATCCAAGTCCCAGTCCGCCATAGGCCGAGAAGTCACCGGATTGATAGAAGGTATAGCGCGCAACGGCCATTGCTGCACGAGTGCTTGTTTTGTCGTTGGAGTCTGCGATATCGGCATTGCTTCCGCTAAGGTCCACACCGAATTCAAAACCTGGTGTCGCATCTGGCGCGTAGTACGCACCAAGCGAGTACATAGTCCCGACATCCGATTCCGTATCGCTACCGCCATACTGGAATTCGTTCGAGAAACGGCCACCAACCGCGCCTTCGATGGCCCAATTTTGCGCTGTAGCGCCAGTTGCCATCAAGCAGGTCAATCCTGCGGCTGTGAGCATTTTGAGTTTCATTGTCATCTCCATTTATCTCGTGACAAGAGTTATATGGAGAGCCGAACAGACAGGTGAAAGAGCTCGCGGTCATCGGGAATTTATTGTGCAATTTCTAGCGCATCCGCCAAAAAACAGTCGGCCATTTTTGACCCACCGGAAATTCCCCTACGTCACAAAGGGTTTAAATCTAAAACCTCGAACAGGGTCAGAATACCAAAAGATCTAAGTTGTTTTTTGCTCGGGCAGCACGGATTTAGTGCGGCCCGAACAATCAATTCACGGAGATTGGCGTGTTCAGCTCATGGCAGAGATTGCACGGCGCGCCAAAACCTTGATCAAGTGAGCGCGATATGCTGCGGTTCCGTGGATATCCGCAATTAGCCCGTCGTCGTCCGCTTCAAGAGCATCGATGCTCTCTGGAGCAAGACTGCTGTCCAATGCGGCTTCGGCCTCACTCCAGCGAAACACACCTTCCTCGGCCGCTCCAGTCACCGCAACACGAACACCATCCGCGAATTTTGCAACAAAAACGCCGACCAATGCAAAACGAGAGGCAGGTTGCGCAAATTTCTGATAGCTCGCGACTTCAGGGATTGGGAAACGTACCTGTATGATGATCTCGCCTTCTTCAAGCGCAGTCTCGAACATGCCGAGGAAATAATCCGCTGCTGCGATCTCTCGGGTGTTTGTCTGGATCACTGCGCCGGATGCCAGCGCTGCCGCTGAATAGCATGCCGCCGGATCATTGTTGGCCAGCGTTCCGCCAATCGTTCCACGGTTGCGGACTGCTGGATCGCCAATCTGTCCGGCCAGAGCCGCAAGTGCCGGATAAGCGGATACAGATTTCGCAACCTCAGCGTGAGTCGTTGCCGCACCTATCGTAATCCACCCGTCTTTAGCGGAGACGCCCTTTAGCTCTGGAATTGATGTCAGGCTGATCAGACGCTCTGGAGCAGCGAGCCGCTGCTTTAGGGTTGGAATGAGTGTCTGCCCTCCCGCAAGGGCTTGGGCTTCTTCGTCTTTGAGGGCCTCGACCGCGTCTTCCAATGTCGTGGGGCGCTCAATGTCAAAACTATACATGTCTGGTCCCTCGTCGCTTATGCCGCTGCCGCAGCCTGAATGGCTTTGACAATGTTATGATACCCAGTGCACCGACAGATATTGCCCTCAAGGTATTCACGGATGTCCTCTTCGCTTGGATCTGGGTTCTCTTTAAGAAGCGCTGCGGCTGACATCACCATCCCGGGCGTGCAAAATCCACATTGAAGCCCGTGGTGTTCCTGAAATGCCGCCTGAATTTTACTCAGCGATCCATCGGCATTTGCCATACCTTCGATTGTTCGGACGTCCGTGCCATCAGCTTCCACAGCGAACATCGTGCAGGATTTCACCGCAAGGCCATCCACATGCACCAAGCAGGCACCGCATTGGCTTGTATCGCAACCGATATGCGTTCCGGTCAGTCCAAGGTTTTCCCGCAGGAAATGAGACAAAAGCGTACGATCTTCCACCTCTGCGGATTTTGACTCGCCGTTCACCGATATGCTGATCTTGGTCATTGCGTCCCTCTCCTCAAATCCTCGACGTACTAAACCACGGCTTTCGCTGACTTAAAACCGCTTCTTTTGTCTGAATTACCAATTCCTGCGGCATTCACAGAATGAATGTCATTCGCTTTCGGTTCGGCTTCGTGGATGCGGGCGGGTTGGAATTTCCTTGAGTAATCCGCCGACTCCCATCTTTGAGATATCCGATTGCGTTACGTCGATCCCGCACAAAAGCCGCTCAAGCACCCAATCCGCGCCGTTCAAGGCTGGGCTGCGCGCACAGCCCGGAAGGCCGATCACGGGCTTAGGTCCGAGTGTTCCAAAGAACAGCAAATTGCCTGGATCAACCGGCATTCCATAGCACGTAACCTTGCCCCCTGCCTGCTTCAGCGCTGTGGGCGCAATGTCGTCGATATCTGAGGTTGCTGAGGCCGTCAGGATCAACAAGACCTCTTGTTTAGCAGCCTGCAGAGCCTCCGAAATTGCCTCGACATTGTGATCAATTCGCGGCCCGCGCGTGAGATGAACACCCAGCGTCTCGACACGTGCGCGCGTTGCTTCAAACCCCTTGTCGCTCTTCGCTTGGCCAACGGTCTCTATCATGCAGGCGGTGGAGTACACAGGCGTCTCTAGCCCGAGCCCACCTACCGCTATGTCCGCGACTTCCGCGATGTGGCTCTCTGCAACACCGTATGAAATGATCTTAACAGTCGCGATCATCTGTCCTTTTGCGGCCCGCGCATAGGGCGGCGCTGTCGCCACTGTGATCATGGGGTCAATCGCATTCAGAGCATGAATTTTCGCCGCATCAACTCGGGTGACTCCCGCTGCCTTGGCGAAAATGTTCACCCGCCCCGTACCAGCGTTGCTGAGCCTTAACTCATCGCATCCCTCAACAAGTGCCTCCGCCACACGCGTGGCCGCTGTGTTTTCGTCAAGGTCATGCGGACCAAGCCGCGCAACAGAGACTTCTTCGATACCAGCCTGTAAAAGCAAATCGATCTCTTTTTGCGTCAAAGTTATTCCCTTGCGCAGCCGTAATTCACCTGTGTCCCCAACGCTCACGGAATGCGCAAGAATAGCTCCAAGCGCCGTTTCGGTTGGGACTGGCCCGAACTTCATGCGCCGTTCCTCAACACCGCGGTCACTTCCGCGAGGATAGCGAGCGCGATTTCTGTGGGTGTTCGCGCTTGGATGTTCAGCCCGACAGGCCCGTGAATTCGGGCAATATCTTCGGCACTGAACCCTGCTTCACCCAACCGCTCGACCCGCTTTGCATGCGTGCGTTTGGATCCAAGCGAGCCAATATAAAATACATTGGAATTTAGCGCGGCAATCAATGCGGGGTCGTCAATTTTTGGGTCATGTGAAAGCGTTACAACTGCTGTCCGGCTATCGAGCCCCCAATTCTTGAGCGCGACATCTGGCCAGTCGTCGCATTCCAGCGTTTCCCCCGGAAACCTTTCTTCGCTCGCGAATGCCGCACGAGGGTCTATTATAAACGTATCGTATCCGGCCATCTTGGCCATCGGCACCAAAGCTTGAGCGATATGAACCGCGCCGATTATTGCCATGCGCAGCGGCGGGTTGTGAACAGCGACAAATGTTTCGCCATCCTCCTCAAATCCGGATTTATCGGCACGGAATCGCGCTGCATGAAGGGCCGGATCTTGTAGCTCTCCGCGCCCGTCAGCTCCAACGACATAGGCAATCGGCGCCCGCGTGGCGCGTTTTGCGACAAGTTCGGCCAAAATATCCTCAGAAAGGCTGCCACCAACCGGCTCGACCATCACACGGATTTTTCCGCCGCACGCCAAGCCAACTTCAAAAGCTGTTTCATCAGAGACGCCAAACTCCAGAATACGCCGCTTTCCGTCCTCAATCGCGTCAAGCGCTTCGGTGACAACCGCGCTTTCCACGCACCCCCCAGACACAGAGCCGGCAATACCAGCATCGCCCGATATAGCAAGTTGAGAGCCGACGGGGCGCGGCGCTGACCCCCAAGTCTCGACCACGGTTGCGAGCGCAGCCCCTTTACCTTGGCGATACCAAGCAAGTGCTGTTTCCGGAATTGCGTCGAAATCCATGTGCGTAACCCTCTGGATGTTTATGACAGGTTGCCACCGCGCGCGCCCTATTCACAAGGGGAAATTCGGCACTCCACGACAAGGCAGCACCGCCGCAATCATAAGCAGCTTTTCGGACATTTTACCGAATTGCCACAGTTTCCCGATCAAAAAACCAAACTGCCCTGATCGGGCGTGGTATTCAGCCATTCATTCAGATAAGCCAAACACATGAGCGACGCAGAAAACACGCTTCCCACAGGCTGGGAACTTCCGGTAAATGCAGCGGCCCTAGAAACCGAACTCGCGGCAGAACTTGCCGAAGGACATCCGCTTTTTGGCCGAACGGCTGCCGCCGTTGCTCAAAGCTCTGAGTCCGACGAAGCGGTATTCTCATTCACAGGAGACAAGGACTTCATCGCCGTTGTTGCCCTGACTTGGGAAGAAGGCCCGATTTCTGGCCAACCCGAGTTTGAAGTCATTCCAGACCTTGCGGCCCTCGACGGTTTCTTCGACCAGTAAGCCCCTTCTCATCGCGAAATCACCTGACTGCGATTCGAGAATCCGAGCAGCGCGTCATTGGCGCGCTCAATTTCTTCGATCTGTTGGTGAGTGCCGCCTGAGATTAGACAAATTTTAGCAGATATCCCCCTCTGATTGGCCCGCTTTGCGCAACAAAGCGCCCATAAGTAAGCGGATTATCGCAAAGCGCACCCCTAGGTTGCAAAAAATATGCTGCAGCTTCCAATTTTTGCCAAATTGCGTTGTCATTAAGAGCAGGCACATCGCAAGGATCGCGATGCTCTGCTTTTAAGGACTATCAATGACTCACGACACACGCTCTCCACTGGACTCCGAAACCCAAGACTGGCTCGCCCGCCTTGAAGTTGACGGAGAGGATCGCGGGTATTTTGAACCCGTCGGACCAAACCACTCCGCCATTTTGACGGACGAAAGCCCGACGCTTGTCGTGACGTTTGAAACCATCGCATCCGTTCGCAATCGCGGCAAAGGCGATAGTCCGCTTGGATTCCAGCTTGTGGCGGAAAATGGGTTTTCCAACCTCTGTATACTCGCCCATGGCGATACGTGGTTCCGTGACAAATACCTTTACGGCTATTTTGATCGGCTCATCGACGACGGTTTCTTCGAGGATTTTGACAACGTTGTTTTCTATGGCGCTGGCATGTGCGGCTATGCGGCGGCGGCATTTTCTGTTGCGGCCCCAGGTGCGACGGTTATTGCGGTACAACCCCAAGCAACGCTTGATACCGAGTTCGCAGGTTGGGACAAACGATACCCAGCAGCAAGACGGTTGGATTTCACCGAGCGCTATGGCTTTGCCCCTGACATGCTCGAGGGCGCGGACCGCGCGTTTATTGTGTTTGATCCCGACGAAGAGTTCGATGCCATGCATGCATCCCTCTTTAACCGCTCAAACGTAGAGCTGTTGCGATGCCGTAATCTCGGTGCAAATATTCAGCAAAGCCTTGAAGAGATGAAGATTTTGCAGCCTTTGATCGACAAGGCATGCCAAGGTGACTTCACTGCGCTCGACTTCTTCAAATTGTATCGCGCGCGGCGGGAGCATTTCCCCTATTTGCGACGCCTCAACACTCAAACGCAGGATGATGACCGCGACTTCCTATCGCTCATGCTGTGTCAGAACGTTGTGTCGCGCCTGACTGCACCAAAGTTTGAGCGGCGCCTTCACGAAGTTGAAACCCGCCTTGGACGCCGCGCCAACAATTTACATCACCTGCATCCGGTCGCAGTGGATACGGCTACGACCGAGTAGCGCGCTGCCCCAAATCAAAGTCCGCCTGCTTCGCAGATGAATTTGGCAACCTCGGGAACGCCCTTGCCCGATTTGAGCGCCGCCATCACGAACGGCAGGTCTCCGCGTGCGGATGTTGCGTCTGCCTCGAGCTGTGCGGTGTCTACGCCAACGTAAGGTGCGAGGTCCGTTTTGTTAATAATCAAGAGGTCCGACCGCGTAAGCCCAGGCCCCTTTTTGCGCGGAATATCCTGCCCTGCGGCGGTGTCGATCACATAGAGGGTCAGGTCTGCAAGTTCAGGGCTGAATGTTGCGGCAAGATTATCTCCGCCGCTCTCTATCAATACGATATCAAGGTCAGGGAAGGCTTCGCGCAAGTCAGCAACCGCAGCGAGGTTGATGCTTGCATCCTCTCGGATCGCTGTGTGCGGGCAACCACCGGTTTCAACCCCGCGAATGCGGGCCTCTGGCAAGACCTGCGCCCGCATGAGCGCTTCTGCATCCTCACGCGTATAGATATCATTGGTGATCACAGCGACCGAATAGGACTTGGTCAATTCACGACACAACATCTCTGTCAGCGTGGTTTTGCCTGCGCCCACAGGCCCGCCGATTCCAACGCGCAATGGTCCGTTTGGCGATGTCATCCTCTAATCTCCTTCAGCATCATGTCTTGAATATGCGAACGTCTTGGGTTTCGTGCTGCATCGCGGCCATATCTGCGCCAAATGCAGCGGAAGCAATATCGTCCAACGCGGCCGTACTTGCGGCGGTGGCAATATCTGTGATTGTCGCGTGCAGTGCAGAAAGTACCTGCTGCCCCTCGGTTTGGCCAAGCGGAATAAAACGCACCCCGACACTCACGAGATTCGACGCGAAGGCGTGTAGATAGAGCGAAGCAACTTCCACTGGACCAAGGCTCAACGAACGCGCCGCGATACCTACCGCAACCGGCAGAGGCGCCGCTGCGAACTCGGCCCCGGTAATTGCGTTAACTGTTTCAACAAACGCCCTGCCCTGCGCCTCGCTTTCTTCAAGGCGCTCTTTGCTTGCGGCTAGCGCGCGGGCAAGATCGGCAACCTCCGCGCCTTTGAGACTTTGGCACAAAAGGATCGCATCAACGCGCCCAGCGCCGTGTTGCAATACGTCTTTGATCCAACGCTCCAACTCAGAGGCTGTACGCACGTCGCCCTGCACAACGGTAGTTTCCAATCCGTGGGAATACGCAAAGCTGCCCAACGGAAATGCAGGCGAGAGCCACTGCGTCAAAGAAAGGAGATCAGCAGTCACGTCTCGTCTTTCTTGTTTGAATGGCCGTGATGGTGATGATGGTCGTGCTTATGATCATGGCGGTGGTCATGCGAGTGGTCATGCTCATGCGCATGGTCAGCAGGCCCATGGCTATGGCCGAAAGTCCGCCCATAACCATATGCGCCACCTTCAGGCGTAAAGGGCTCAGTCACCTCGTCCAGAGTTGCGCCGAGTTGGCGAAGCATATCCGCGAGCACATGATCATACAGAATAAGTAGCCGCGCCTTTTCAATCTGACAGGGCGTATGACGGTTACCAATATGCCATGCTAAACGAGGCAAATCAGCTCCAGACACAGCCAAAAGCTGCTCCGACGCTGCTTTGACAGCAACGCGTCGGCCATCTTCCAGTATCAGAATGTCATTGTGATCGAGATTGGTCACTTCCGGCAGGTCGAGCAATACAGTCTCGCCATCCGTAGTGATAAGCCGTTTGCGCCTCAGTAGTCGCCCTTCATAGGGGAGCTCGACAATGTCATCAAACGGTACGTTTTCGCCTTTGCTTCGTTCGAAACGGTAGCACTTCGTCGGGGAAAACTTTGGTTGGTGCAGCGGTGCGCTCATGAGCGCACCTGCTGGATTTGGTAAGACGCTGCGCGCCTCGGTGGCAGGCTTAAAGGCCAGCCACGCGGCGTGCGATTTCGTCGCGACGGATGCCGATATCTGCAAGCTGACGATCGCTCAGCGCTTCCAGTTCTTGTGCGTCGGCAGCAAGCTTGCGAGCTTCTGCGAATGATGTGAAACCGTTTTGAACGCCTTGGATCAGAGCAGAGAAGATCGAAGGTTTTGCATCGTATTTCTGTGTAGCAACATATGCCATGGTATTTCTCCTGTTCAGTCGAGAAGTTTCCTGTTTCTCGACCAATCATATGTGCAATGCTGCACCGCAGAACAACCCACACCTCGGCAAACCGGCCATGCATTTTTTGCAACCCCCCAGACATTAACCCTTTATTTACTGCATGTATTTGCATTTCTTTAACCGACTCGCTTGATGATTGAGGGCATAGCTGCTGGAGAAACCAATGCTGGAAACATATCCCTCTGCTGATCGGCTTGCCGCGCTGCGCGACCGAATTGGCACCCTCAAAGAAGAAGAAATGCGCTTGAGTTTGCGCTTTATCCAAGAGCGTGACACGCGCGTTTTCAAGGGGCGTCGCTGCGACGTCCTTGTTGAGCACGAAGAATCCCGCGAGTTCGATCCCGGGCGCCTCCCCGCGGAAATACGGCGTGATCCGCACTACTGGACAACACGCTTTCGCACCCACATCAAGGTCCGCAAACGCTTCAAACCAAGCGACGACATGTCTATTGGGCACGGCGAGGTGATTGATCTGACCAAACAAGGCGGCGTCTATTGCTAGCTGTACAGCAGGCCTGTCTTCCTGTGTAACTGTGCTCTGATAATCCGAGTGCGCTGCGCAAACAGGGTCAAAGGCACCAATTGCGTGTCTTTGACCTTCCTGCGCTCGTTTCGCAAGGTTTTGCCATTGTGTTAGAGCAACCATCAGAACATGAAGTAGCGTTGCGCCATAGGCAGGCTCTGCGCAGGTTCACATGTTAGAAGCTCGCCATTCGCGCGCACTTCGTAAGTTTCGGGGTTCACTTCAATTTCTGGCGTTGCGCTGTTCATAACCATGTCAGACTTGCCGATACCGCGGGTATTTTCGACGGCGAGCGTGGTTTTAGACAAGCCCAGCGCCTTACCAAGCCCTGCGGATTCTGCCGCAGCGGACACAAAGCTGACAGCGGAATGCGCAACTGCTTTGCCCATACCGCCAAACATCTCGCGAGAATAAACGGGCTGCGGCGTTGGAATTGAGGCGTTCGGATCTCCCATCTGAGCCATTACGATGCTGCCACCCATCAAGACCATCTCGGGCTTCACGCCAAAGAACGCGGGTGACCAGAGTGCGAGATCGGCGCGTTTGCCAATTTCGATGCTGCCGATGTGGCGGCTGATTCCGTGGGCGATCGCAGGATTGATCGTGTATTTGGCGATATAGCGTTTGACGCGCACATTGTCGTTGTCGCCCGTCTCTTCGCCCAAACGACCACGCTGCTTTTTCATTTTGTCGGCGGTCTGCCACGTGCGGATCAAAACCTCACCCACGCGGCCCATGGCTTGGCTATCGCTCGCTATGATCGAAAACGCGCCCATGTCATGCAGGATATCTTCCGCGGCGATGGTTTCGCGGCGGATGCGGCTTTCAGCAAAGGCAACATCTTCCGGAATTCCTTTATCGAGGTGGTGGCACACCATAAGCATATCCAAATGCTCCTCGATCGTGTTCACGGTATAAGGCCGCGTCGGGTTGGTCGAACTTGGAATAACGTGCTGCTCGCCCACAACTTTGATGATATCGGGCGCATGACCGCCGCCTGCCCCTTCTGTATGGAATGCGTGAATCGTCCGCCCCTTGATCGCGTTCACCGTATTCTCGACAAAGCCGCTTTCGTTAAGCGTGTCCGTGTGGATCATGACCTGCACATCCATGTCATCGGCAACGGACAGACAGCAATCAATCGCACCCGGCGTTGTTCCCCAATCCTCGTGGAGTTTCATAGCGCAGGCCCCACCTTCAATCATCTCGACCAACGCCGCTGGCTGTGAGGCGTTCCCCTTCCCCGCAAGCCCTATATTCATCGGCGCGTTGTCGATTGCCTGAAGCATCCGACCAATGTGCCAAGGCCCTGGCGTACAGGTCGTGGCGAGTGTGCCGTGTGCGGGGCCAGTGCCGCCGCCAAGCATCGTCGTCACACCGGAATGGAGCGCATCTTCCATCTGTTGCGGGCAAATGAAGTGAATGTGGCTGTCAAAGCCCCCCGCCGTGAGAATACGCCCTTCGCCCGCAATGGCTTCAGTGCCAGGACCAACGATTATGTCCACGTTGGGCTGTGTGTCTGGGTTGCCCGCCTTGCCAATCGCTGCGATCACACCGTCCTTTAGGCCGACATCGGCTTTATAGATGCCCGTTACATCCACGATCAGCGCATTGGTGATAACCGTATCAACAGCCCCACCTGCTCGCGTTATCTGCGACTGCCCCATCCCATCACGGATCACCTTGCCGCCGCCGAACTTAACCTCTTCGCCATAAGTCGTCAGATCGCGCTCGACCTCGATGATCAGGTCGGTATCGGCAAGCCGTAAGCGGTCGCCGGTGGTCGGGCCATACATATCGGCATAGGTCGCACGAGAGATTTTTGCGGGCATGGTCGTTTCCTTAGTTTGCTTCCCAAACCGCGCGGAGGTCTTCGTCGCGGCGGCGGGTCATGGCTTCGAGGCAAGAATAAACTACGGCCGAATACAGATCGGCATCCTGATAAGGCAGCGCGTCCGCAGCGCATTTGCTATCACGGTAATTGTAGAAATCCTGTTGCGAATAATAAATCTGGGCTTCAGCGGTTGCCGGACCATCGGGGAAAATGTCGTCGATCTGCCTTGCGCCTTCGAGCGCCATCAAGAATGCAAATTCTAGATCTTCATCAGCGCGCACGAAGGATTGCCACACACATTCATTGAACTGCTCGGTCATCTCCGGATTGGCGCATTCGCCATGCTCCGTCGCTGCTGATGATCCGCCATAAAGCGCCAGCAGGATAGCCGCCTGAATTCCAATTAATCTCATCCGTCTATCTCCGCCATAAATTCCAACCGCTCTGTGCGTTGGTTCGATAAATCCTCAAGGCATGAAGAAACGATGAACGGCTCAAGCGTACCACCGCGATAAAGCCATCCCTCCGCTTCGCAGGCCTTGTCCCTGTAAGAAATCCACAAGCGTTGCGCCGCAAGGAGCGTGTCCGCCGCGCCGCCCTCTTTTATGTCATTGGCAGCGTCAATTTCCTTCATCGCAGTCATTGCCTTTTCCCACGCCAAATTGAGCGCTTCGTCGGCCTTCAGATACCGTTGATACGCGCAAGCATTGATCGCACGTTGGGTAACCGGATCGTCGCAATTAAGCTCGTCTGCGGTGGCCGCATACGGCAGCATTAACAATGCACTACAAGACAATCCTGCGAGAAAAAGGCGCATCAAAGTGCTCCCATAACCTTTTGATTAAATCCGTAAACTTCGCGCTTACCAGAGAGCGGCACAAGCGTAACTTCGCGCGTTTGCCCGGGCTCAAAACGCACTGCGGTTCCTGCGGCAATATCAAGGCGCATACCGCGCGCTTGATCGCGGTCAAACTCAAGTGCGGCGTTCGTTTCGGCAAAATGATAGTGGCTTCCAACCTGTACGGGACGGTCACCAGTATTGGAGACGACAAGCGTCACCGTTTCCGCGCCTTCGTTCAATACAATGTCGCCGTCTTGGGGGAAAATCTCTCCGGGAATCATAGGAACCTACCTGATTGGATGATGAACTGTGACGAGTTTTGTGCCGTCTGGAAATGTAGCCTCAACCTGCACGTCGTGGATCATTTCCGCGATGCCATCCATACACTGATCAGCTTTAACCACATGGGCTCCCGCTTCCATCAGATCGGCAACCGAACGGCCGTCGCGCGCACCTTCGACAACGAAATCGGTGATCAGCGCAATCGCTTCGGGATGGTTAAGCTTTACACCGCGCTCCAGCCGTCCTCGCGCCACCATGGCCGCCACGCTAATCAAAAGTTTGTCTTTTTCTCTCGGGGTCAGGTTCATTGTCTTCCCTATTCTTGCCAAACGCGCGGGAGGCTGCCCTGCCGTGCGATCTTGAGTACTTGTGCAACGGCGCGCCTCAGTGGCCATGCGTCCGTTGCCCGCATTCTTATGATGCATTTCCCGTTCCAGCCGCTCACAGCAGCAACGACTCCATCAAAGGATTCAATCACAGAACGGAAACGATCTGCTGCGTCTTCAGCTCCCTGCTCGATCAACGCGATTGTGGCGAAGGCGCGCGCTCCAGCAAGCGTCACAGCACTCTCGCTTCCGTCAAGAACCTTCTGGCTGATTGCAAATGGGTCAACCCAAACCGGCGCTCCACATCTGCGCACCTCGCGCCAATCAGAGAACGAAAGGCTTTCGATGGTCTCGCCCATGGCGGCCCGCCCAAGAACAACGCTTTCCGCCATCAAAAAACGCGCGTCCGAAGCAAGCTCAACCGTGGTGCGGCGGCCAAGATTTGAGCCTTCAAAAAGGATTGTTTCCTGTGGCAACCAGCTCAAAGTGCCCGCCTCTCCAACGGATATCGACACATCGACTTGCCCGACTTCACCAGTGGAGCGATACGCTCGTTCGGCGGTTTGCGTGGTGGCCATTGCCGCAACGCCGGTACCAATTTTCATGTCATAGCAAAGGTGATCGCCGCCAGTAACACCGCCCGCAGTGTTGAGAAACACAAGTTCCGGCACATCGCGGTGGACGCGCGGCAAAAACACTTTGGCCGAGCCGGATTGATGTAGATCGGTCAAAGTTGGGCGCGCGCCACGCATTGCCAAACCAACTGCACCACGACCAACCATGCGCTGCATACGCCCCTGCTTCGCAGGTGGCTGACCGCCATGTGTTGTAAAATTTATCGCCTGATCCAGCATCCCAGCCCTCGTAACTTGCCTCATTCCTAGGCAACAGAGCCACACATTCGCAAGCTTCCGCTCAAGGAAAAGGCGCACATATGCCGAAAAAATGCGCCTTCGCCTAAAAATTAATCAAACACCCCTGAATTGACCATTTCCATGCAGCCGGGAAATTGCCTCCTGACTGCAATCGCCGCTGGAAAACTGCGCAGCAATTGTGTAGCGCAGGGGCATGACGAATAAACTCACGCTCCGACGCCCCGATGATTGGCATTTACACCTGCGCGATGGCGATATGCTCGCGGCAGTCTTGCCCGAAACGACACGCCACTTTGCCCGCGCCATCATCATGCCGAACCTTGTGCCGCCTGTTGTAACAGGAGCGCAAGCCGCGGCCTATCGAGATCGGATCACCGCAGCGATGCCAAATGGCGCGGACTTCACACCGTTGATGACGCTTTACCTCACAGAAGACACAGATGCAGAGGATGTCGCCAGAGCGCATGCAAGCGGGCTGATCACCGCAGTGAAGCTGTACCCTGCGGGCGCAACAACGAACTCAGCCAGCGGCGTTAGCAATTTTGACAATGTTCGCCCCGTACTTGAGAAAATGGCCGAGATCGGCCTGCCTCTTTGTCTGCACGGCGAAGTGACAGACCCTGAAATTGACATTTTCGACCGCGAGGCCGTGTTTATCGACCGTGTCCTTGATCCGATCCGCAAAAGCACCCCGGGTCTGCGCACTGTGATGGAACATATCACAACCAAAGACGGTGTGGACTACGCCAAGAGCCAAGACAATCTCGGCGCGACCATCACAACGCACCACCTTGTGATCAACCGCAACCACATCCTCGTGGGCGGCATCAAGCCACACTATTACTGCCTACCCGTTGCGAAACGTGAGTTGCACCGCGAAGCGCTGGTCGAGGCCGCCACATCAGGCGACGCGCGCTTCTTCCTTGGAACTGACAGCGCTCCACATACGGATAAACTCAAAGAAAATGCCTGTGGCTGCGCAGGGTGCTTCACCGCGACCAACACCATGTCTATTCTCGCCGAAGTGTTTGAGAAGCAAGGCGCTCTCGAGAAACTCGAGGCCTTTACTTCGTTGAAAGGGCCCGCGTTTTATGGCCTCCCGGCAAATGAAAAGACAATCATGCTCTCCAAAGGGGCGCCCGTCACCTACCCTGATAAGATCACCGTTGGCGATGAAACCGTAACCGTCTTTGACCCTGGATTTCCGCTGCATTGGCGGGTTGCGGACTAAGCTCCGCAGCGTTCAAATAGACCAATCAAACAAAAGGAACCGCTATGATCCCGAGCGCCTATCCCGACCCGAAAGAAATCGCACGACTGACTGCGCGGATGTTGCTTGAGATCGAAGCGGTACACTTCAACGCCCGCGAACCTTTCACGCTGGCCAGTGGTTTGCCGAGCCCGACTTATATCGACTGCCGCAAGCTGATTTCCTTCCCGCGTATCCGCTCGACGTTGATGGATTTCCTGACTGTTACGGTCATGCGCAATGCAGGGTTTGAAGCGTTTGATAACGTGGCTGGTGGCGAAACCGCAGGCATTCCCTTTGGCGCGCTGGTTGCAGAACGTATGGCGCTTCCAATGAGCTATGTTCGCAAGAAGCCGAAAGGCTATGGCCGTAACGCACGGATCGAAGGCGCGATGAGCGAGGGCGAGCGCGTCTTGCTCGTTGAAGACCTGACAACCGACGGCGGCAGCAAGCTCTCCTTCGTGGACGCAATCCGCGAAACTGGCGCCACTTGCGGGCATACGGCGGTGATCTTCTACTACGGTATCTTCCCTGAAACCGAAAAGACGCTTGGCGATCACGGGGTTACGCTGCATCACCTTTGCACATGGTGGGATGTATTGGCCGAAGCCAAAGCCTCCAATGCTTTTGACGAGGAAACATTGACAGAGGTAGAAGCCTTCCTCAATGATCCGCGCGGCTGGCAAGAGGCCCACAAGAAAGCCTGATCTGATCAACATCTAGGGGTAATTCTTTACGGTAGCCCCTAAATATGCTAATCCACAGGTTATCCACAGAAATATACAATTTGCCAGTACAACTGGCTTTCATGTATGTCAGACGCCAAGGTCTGAGGGGACAGTATGAACGAGATTGCACCGATGCAGGACGGCGCAGGGCTTCCTGCGTTGCCGGAACAACCGTCGCAAATGGATGCGCAACCGCATAATATCGAGGCGGAGCAACAGCTTCTGGGCGCGATCCTGACCAACAACGACACCTACGATCGTGTTGCTGCAATCGTGAACTCCGCGCATTTTTACGAGCCGACTCACGCACGAATCTTTGAGGTTGCGGCAAACAGAATTGCCAAAAACCTCAACGCATCGCCGGTGACGCTCAAAGCGTTTCTCGAGGATGACGAAGGGCTAAAAGAGCTTGGCGGTCCTGCCTATCTTGCACGACTGGCCGGCGCTGCTATCTCAAGCTTTGCGGCCAAGGACTATGCCCAGATTATCTATGATCTGGCTATTCGACGCGAACTTATGGCGCTTGGTCGTGAGATTTCAGACAAAGCTGCCGCTGTGGACATTGCGAGCGAGCCGCGCGAGCAGATCGTTGAGGCCGAGCAACGCCTCTATGCCATGGCCGAGCAAGGGCAAGGCGAAAGTGGCTTCCAATCCTTCCTCAAGGCCGTGACAGAAGCGGTTCAGGTCGCGAACACCGCCTATGAGCGCGATGGCGACCTTGCTGGTATCTCTACGGGGTTGATTGATTTGGACAAAATGCTGGGCGGCTTGCACCGTTCAGACCTTTTGATCCTCGCGGGTCGTCCCTCCATGGGGAAAACATCCTTGGCGACGAACATCGCCTATAACATCGCGAAATCGTATAAGAAGGGCAAGAAAGCCGACGGAAGCGAGGGAGCAATCAACGGCGGTGTCGTTGGGTTCTATAGCCTCGAAATGTCGGCCGAGCAGCTTGCTACGCGGATCTTGTCGGAGGCTTCCGAAGTGCCATCCGGCCAGATCCGCAACGGCGACATGACCGAAGAAGAATTCCGCCGTTTCGTCGAAGCGGCCAAGCAGCTCGAAAGCTGCCCGCTATATATCGACGACACGCCCGCCCTACCTATCTCGCAACTTGCAGCCCGCGCACGGCGCCTGAAGCGGACCCACGGGCTAGACGCTTTGTTTGTGGACTATCTGCAACTTGTACGTCCTGCTTCGGCAAAAGATAGCCGCGTGAATGAGGTTTCGGAAATCACCCAAGGCCTCAAAGCCATCGCCAAGGAACTTGATATTCCGGTTGTTGCGCTCTCTCAGTTGAGTCGGACAGTCGAAAGCCGCGATGACAAACGCCCACAACTTTCGGACCTCCGCGAATCTGGCTCGATTGAGCAAGACGCCGACGTTGTGATGTTCGTGTTCCGTGAGGAATACTACAAAGAGCGCGAAAAACCTGGTGATCACGAGCTTGAGAAGATGGCAACGTGGCAGGAAGAAATGGACGCGCTCCATGCAAAGGCCGAAGTGATTATCGGCAAAGCCCGTCACGGCCCGATCGGCCATGTTGAGCTTTCCTTCGAAGGACAGTTCACGCGGTTTGGTAACCTTGCAAAACCGTGGCAAGGCCAGCCGGAGCAACCCTAACTCCCCGAATTCTGCCAGTCGGAATGAGCGCCAGCGGATTTGCGTAAAATTCGCTTGCCTCGCCGCGATGCAAACGGCACAACCCTCTGCATGTCTACGGGAAAACTCAAAATTGATCTCGCGGCGCTGGTGGCCAACTGGCGCGCTTTGGATGCCCAAACCGGCCCAACCGTTGAAACCGCTGCGGTGGTCAAGGCCAACGGTTATGGCTGTGGCGCAGGCCGCGTTGCACGTGCGCTCGCCCAAGCAGGCGCACGCCGCTTCTTTGTCGCCACCGCCGAAGAAGGCGTAGAGATTCGCCAAGCGCTTGGGCCCGGACCAGAGGTCTGCATTTTCTCAGGGCATATGGCCGGTGATACCGACATGATCCATGATCTTGTCTTAACGCCAATGCTCAATTCCCTCGCGCAACTCACGCGGCATTTCGAGGCCCTCCCCGGAGCGCCATTTGGTATTCAGCTTGATACCGGCATGAATCGCCTCGGCATGGAAGTTGCCGAATGGGCGGCGGTGCGTGACATTGCGCTTTCGCAAAATCCGACCCTTGTGATGAGTCATCTTGCTTGCGCAGACGAGCCCGATCACTCCGCGAACGAGGCCCAGCTTCAGAACTTCCGCGCCATGACCGAGGGCATCACTGCGCCCCGCTCATTGTCCGCAACGGGCGGCATACTCTTGCCGAAGGAATATCACTTCAATCTCACGCGTCCCGGAATCGGCCTCTATGGCGGCGCACCATTTGAAGCTGCAAAGCCCGTTGTGAGCCTTTCACTCCCCGTCATCCAGACGCGCGAATTGGAAGAAGGCGAAGCCGTTGGTTACGGTTGCACATGGGTGGCCGAAGCGCCAAGCAAGCTTGCGACGGTTTCGGGCGGTTATGCCGATGGCCTCATTCGCGCCATGTCAAACAACACAGTACTTTGGTTTGGCGATACGCCTTGCCCTCTGGTTGGCCGCGTTTCCATGGACCTGATCACGGTCGACATTACGCATCTTACCGAACGGCCCGATGCGCTCGATATTTTGTGTCCGGCACAGACTGTTGACGATCTTGCGACTGCGGCAGGCACAATCGGCTATGAAATCCTGACCTCGCTCGGGTCTCGCTATACACGACGCTATGTCGAGGCGGGTTCATGAGCGCAAGGCTGATCTCCAAACCCTTGGCCGCAATTGGACGTTCGGTTTTGCAGCTTCTTGCTGCAATCGGGCGGGTTGCGATCTTTGCGGCTAGCGTCATCAGCCATTTCTTCCGCCCGCCATTTTACCTCAAAGAACTCCTGCAATCCATTCTTAACATTGGATATTTCAGCCTTCCTGTTGTCGGGCTGACAGCACTCTTCACAGGCGGTGCGCTGGCGTTACAAATCTATGCAGGCGGCGCGCGGTTTTCCGCAGAAGCTGTCGTTCCTCAGATCGTTGCCATCGGCATGGTTCGCGAGCTTGGGCCTGTTCTCGTCGGCCTAATGATTGCCGCGCGTGTTACGTCATCAATTGCCGCTGAGATCGCGACGATGAAAGTCACGGAACAGATCGACGCGCTCGTAACGTTATCGACAAACCCGATGAAATACCTCGCTGTTCCACGTGTATTGGCGGCGCTGATAACGGTTCCGCTGCTCGTCGGAATTGGCGACATCATCGGCATTATGGGCGGGTTTATCGTCGCAACCCAAAGCCTTGGGTTCAATGCCGCCACCTATCTTCACAACACGGCCAACTTCCTAGAACCACTCGACATCATTTCGTCGCTTGTCAAAGGCGCGGTATTCGGTGGGATTGCAGCGACGATGGGCTGCTACTACGGCATGAATTCAGGGCGCGGTGCGCAGGGGGTCGGCCGCGCGACCAAAGGCGCGGTAGAGGCGGCCGCCGTGTTGATACTTGCCGCTAACTTCCTGCTGACGGGGGTATTCTTCTCGGTATGATTACGCTCGAAGATGTTCACAAGAGTTTTGGACCCAAGCAGGTTCTACGCGGCCTTGACCTTCACGTACCGCGCGGCGAAAGCATGGTCATCATCGGGGGCTCCGGCACCGGAAAATCAATCTGCATCAAATGCATACTCGGACTTGTTACACCTGATTCAGGCCGAATTACGGTTGATGGCGTCAATGTTCAGAAAGCTGAACGAGACGCGTTTCTGGCGCGTTTCGGGATGCTGTTTCAGGGCGGCGCGCTCTTTGACTCGATGCCGATCTGGCAAAACGTTGCATTTCGCCTCATGCGCGGAAGCCTAAAGCGCCCCAAGGCCGAGGCCTACGAGATCGCCGTAGAGAAACTGCGCCGCGTTGGGCTTTCACCTGATGTTGCCCCGCTCTATCCGGCCGAGCTTTCGGGCGGGATGCAGAAACGCGTTGGCCTTGCCCGCGCCATTGCCGCGGATCCCGAGATCATCTTTTTTGACGAGCCGACAACTGGTCTTGATCCGATTATGTCCGGTGTTATCAACGAATTGATCCGCGAAATCGTGGTGGAAATGGGGGCAACGACCGTCACGATCACCCATGATATGACCTCCGTGCGCACCATCGCAGACCGTGTTGCTATGCTTCATGACGGGGTTATCAAATGGACCGGCCCTGTTTCCGAAATGGACGCAAGCGGTGATGCCCACCTTGACCAGTTCATTCATGGCCGCGCCGATGGCCCGATTGCGAGTCTGCGTTAGGATGTTGCCCGTCTTGCATTGCGCCCGCAAACCTGCGACCCATTTCGCATGAAAACACTGCGCATTCTCAACCTTGCCTTGCTTGTCGCATTTCCTGTGGCATGGTTTGCGCCGCTTCTACGCGCCGGAATTCTGCCGCTGTTCAGCTTGAACGAAATTTCTGTCATGTCCGGAGTCATCGATCTTTGGCAGATCGACATTTTCCTCGCGGTCCTCGTTACCTTTTTTGCGCTTGTTGCGCCGATCTGTAAAACGCTCGGGTTGGCGATGATCCATGCTGGCCGTATGGACGCACGCGCCCTGCCCGTTTTACATCTATTCGGTCGTTTAGCTATGGCAGACATATTTTTGATTTCATTGTATATTGTTGTGATCAAGGGCATTGGTGTTGGCCGCGTCGAAACCGGTTGGGGTCTGTATTTATTTACGGCCTGTGTTTTGCTCAGCCTCTGGGTTTCATTCACCACAGAGCGCTTGGAAAAGGCCGCGAAGAAGGACATAAATGCGCATGGCTAAATCCAAGAATTTTGTTTGCAAAGAATGCGCGGCGACCTTTTCGAAATGGTCAGGCAAATGCGATAACTGCGGCGCGTGGAACACCATTTCCGAGGAGGTTCCGTTTTCCTCTGGCCCTGCTGGAAAGTCACTTGGCTCCAAACGCGGCACGCCGATGGCTCTTTTCGATTTGGCGACCGAAGAAGCGCAACCACCCCGCACCCGTTCCGGCTCAAGCGAGTTGAACCGCGTTTTAGGCGGCGGCTTGGTTCCCGCCAGCGCAGTTCTTGTGGGCGGTGATCCAGGTATCGGGAAATCAACACTCTTACTTCAAGCAGCGGCGAGCTTTGCGCGTGCGGGCCTCAAAACGATCTATGTATCCGGCGAGGAAGCCAGCGCGCAGGTGCGCATGCGCGCTCAAAGGCTCGGGCTACAGGAAGCGCCCGTGAAGCTCGCAGCGGAAACCAACCTCCGCGATATTCTCACGACGCTTGAGGCCGAGAAGCCCGATCTTGTTATCATCGACTCGATTCAAACTATGTGGGCCGACACGGTCGATAGCGCGCCTGGTAGCGTGAGCCAAGTTCGCGCTGCCTGTCATGAGCTTACGACATTTGCCAAACGCAAGGGCATAACCATGATCCTTGTCGGCCATGTCACCAAGGAAGGCCAGATTGCCGGTCCGCGCGTGGTGGAGCATATGGTCGATACCGTTTTGTACTTCGAAGGCGAGCGCGGCCATCAGTTCCGCGTGTTGCGTGCGGTTAAGAACCGCTTTGGCCCTGCTGACGAAATCGGCGTATTCGAGATGACAGGCAAAGGTTTGGCCGAAGTCAAAAACCCCTCGGCACTGTTTATCGGAGATCGCGCCAACCCCGTTCCGGGCAGCGTTGTATTCGCAGGAATCGAAGGCACTCGCCCAGTTCTCGTTGAGTTTCAGGCGCTTGTCGCTCCGAGCCCTCATGCACAGGCCCGCCGCACCGTTGTTGGATGGGACGGCAGCAGACTCGCCATGATTTTAGCCGTTCTTGAGGCCCGCTGCGGCGTTCCTTTTACCGGCTTGGACGTGTACTTGAACGTCGCAGGCGGCATGCGTGTGAGCGAACCGGCGGCTGATCTGGCTGTTGCGGCTGCGCTACTTTCTGCACGGGAAGATCATTCTTTGCCGTCTGAGACTGTGGTTTTTGGCGAAATTAGCCTATCAGGGGCTTTAAGGCCCGTTGGTCAAATGGAAAACCGGTTGAAAGAAGCAGGGAAACTGGGCTTCTCTTCCGCCATTGCACCATCGGGGGGCAAGAAAAGAGACCACGCGGACATGCAGGTTCGATATATGTCGGATTTGGCAAGTTTCGTTAAAGATACTTTCGGGGAAAACTAGCCCCTACAGGAGAAGACATGGAAGGCTTTACCATTGTAGACGGCGCGGTTGCTGTCGTCATCCTCATCTCGGCGCTGCTTGCGTATTCACGCGGGTTGGTTCGCGAGACCTTGTCTATTGCCAGTTGGATCGCTGCGGCGGTCATTGCTTATATTTTCGCACCCAAAGCCGAGCCGCTGGTTCGGGAAATTCCGATTCTCAACGATTTCATCGGCGGCCAATGCGAGCTTTCCCTTGGGGCGAGTTTTGCAATTGTGGGTATTGTGGCGCTTGTGGTCTTGTCGATCTTCACGCCAATATTTTCAAACGTTGTGCAACGCAGCGTGCTGGGCGGACTCGACCAAGGGCTTGGCTTCCTGTTCGGAGCGGCGCGCGGTGCGCTTCTCGTTGCTGTGGCGTTGTGGCTCTATAACTGGGCCGTTACGGATGAGCCGATTGCGGTTATCGAAGATAGCCGAAGCGCCGAAGTATTTGGTCAGCTTTCTGATCGTGTGGGCAATGCGGTTCCAACCGATGTTCCGGGATGGCTTGAGACAAACATGGAAGAATTCCTTGCTCAGTGCGAACCCGTAACCGAAACCACCATCATCGAATAACATCCTCGTACAGAACGTACGGCACGAGGTCGGGCAAGAATTGCCCGGCCTTTTTTGTGCCAAGCGGCTAATTCCTGAGCAATGTGCCGCCACTATCCATGAAATATGACATTTTCCTAACTGCGGATGGGTGACACCGCCGCCGCAACGCCTTAAGAGAAGGGCGACAGAGACATGGATTCGGAGCTGCAATGCGTGACATGCCCCCCGCCCACCCGTTCGATGATGACAAACTCAAGGAAGAGTGCGGTATTTTCGGAGTTGTCGGCGTTGCCGATGCAGCCAATTTCGTAGCGCTCGGACTTCATGCGCTTCAGCATCGCGGACAAGAGGCAGGCGGCATCGTTGTCCATGATGCCGAACAAGGGTTCAACTCCGCCCGTCGCTTTGGATATGTACGCGACAACTTCACTTCCCATTCAGTTATGAAAACCCTGCCCGGCCCTATTGGAATCGGGCATGTGCGCTATTCAACTGCGGGCTCCAAGGGAGCAACCGCGATCCGAGACGTGCAGCCTTTCTTTGGAGAGTTTTCCATGGGCGGCGCCGCGATTGCACACAACGGCAACATCACCAACGCCGATGCCTTGCGCCGCGATCTGATCGAACGTGGCTCCATTTTCCAAAGCAGCTCCGACAGCGAATGCATCATTCACCTGATGGCACGCTCCATGCAGCGCAACATCCCCGAACGGATGAAAGACGCGCTGCGCTCGGTTGAGGGTGCGTTCTCGGTGGTGGCTATGACCCGCACAAAACTCATCGGTGTACGCGACCCTCTGGGCGTGCGCCCGCTGGTTCTGGGCCGTCTTGGCGAAGGGTGGGCTCTGTCTTCTGAGACTTGTGCGCTAGATATTATCGGCGCGGATTTCGTTCGTGAAATCGAGCCTGGGGAGATGGTCGTCATCACGGAGAATGGCGTTGAAAGCCACCGTCCGTTTGAGCAAAAGCCAAGCCGCTTCTGTATCTTTGAGCACGTTTACTTCAGCCGCCCTGACAGTATAATCGGTGGCCGCTCGGTCTATGAAACACGCCGCCAGATCGGGGTTGAGTTGGCGCGCGAAACACCGGTTGAAGCCGATTTGGTTTGCCCTGTTCCGGATTCCGGCACGCCTGCTGCGATCGGCTACAGTCAGGAAAGCGGCATCCCCTATGCGATGGGGATAATTCGAAACCAATATATGGGCCGGACGTTTATCGAGCCGAGCGAGCAAATCCGTAACATGGGTGTGCGCCTCAAGCTTAACGTCAACCGCGCGCTCATTCGCGGCAAGCGGGTCATCCTCGTAGATGATTCAGTTGTGCGCGGCACGACAAGCCGCAAAATCAAGGAAATGATCCTTGATGCAGGGGCCAAAGAGGTTCACTTCCGCATTGCCTCTCCTCCTACCATGTGGCCCTGTTTCTATGGTGTAGATACGCCTGAACGGGAAAAGCTTCTGGCGGCCACCATGAGTGAAGAGGAAATGCGCAAACATCTTGGCGTAAACAGCCTCAAATTTATCTCGCTCGATGGCCTCTACCGCGCGGTTGGCGAAGCAAACGGCCGCGATGCTAAGGCTCCGCAGTATTGCGATGCCTGCTTCTCTGGTGAGTACCCCGTGCGCCCTGCGGATATGATTGCCAAAGGGTTTGAACTCAAGGCAGCGGAATAAGCCGGATATAGGTCTGGAGGGCAAACATGAGCGAACCCATCAAGTTTCGCCCCCATCATTTCCTCTGTTCGCTTGGATTTCAGGGCAAGGGCTATTCGCCGGAATTCACCCAGAACATGTATGAGATCGTTGTCGGGCGCCTGCGGGCGAAAGGCGGCGATGAAGAGCTAATCCAGACCGTCGGGCTTAGCGATGATATTTGCGGCCCCTGCCCTAAACGGCGCGGACGGCTATGCACAGAGCAGAGTAAGATCAAAACGCTGGATCGCGCACATGCGGCGGCGTTGAAGCTTAAGCCGAACGAGCAGCTTACGTGGGGCGAAGCCAAAGCGCGGATCAAAGCAAATGTGCCCTCTGGCCACCTGTCCGAGATCTGTAAGGGCTGTCAGTGGCTGGAGTACGGTCTTTGCGAGACAGCTCTGGCAGAGCTTCACGCAGAAGCGTAACAAGCCCCCAAAACATCCATCGCCTATGAAAAAAGCGCCGCGTGAACCCACACGGCGCTTTCGAAATTCTTGCCCGCTTAAACTGCGGGAGTGCAGGCCTTAGCCCTTACGCAGTTCCAGAGCTTTCCATGCACCGGATACAACCAGCGCAGCGATAACGGCCTTAACCACATCGCCAATCAGGAACGGCTGAGCAAACCCAGCAATTACCTTCGCCGCAGGAAGTCCAGCCCAGCCAGCTTCGACACCAGCCACAGAGGCAACACCAAGCGGCCATGCAAGGCCAGGAACGTAAAGCAGCGCGGATACAGCAACAGCAACGAGCGCCGTGCTGAAGAAGCCCTTGGCATAACCGCGATCAGCAGCGAGGCCAGCAAGGTAAGCCATGCCCACAAAACCAATCAGGAAGCCACCAGTTGGGCCAACGAATGTTGCAAGGCCAAGACCACCGTTTGCGAAAACAGGCAGACCCATCGCGCCTTCGGCCAGATAAGCCACGAGTGTTGCGGCACCAAGGCGCGCGCCGAATGTGAGGCCAACAATCAGAATGGCCAGTGTTTGCAGTGTCATCGGCACGGGGAACATCGGCACAGAAATTTGTGCGGCCAATGCGATGAAAAGCGAACCAGTCAGGACCATCATCCCTTTGGTTACGAGGGAGTTGGAGCCGATCAGGGCTTTGGATAATGTCATTTTGGTCTCCTTGAGGACATGCTCTCAGGCTTGTTTTTGGGCAATATGCCGCGAATGTCAAGGAACCGCTTGCAAGGACGAGGGACTAATGACAAACGAAGGCATGACAAATTCAACCGACAAAATCGCCCTTATCACAGGGGCCTCGCGCGGTCTTGGTGCGGCATTGGCCGAAGCCTTGGCTCCGACCCATCATATTATCGCTGTGGCCCGCACATCGGGCGCGCTTGAAGAGTTGGACGACCGTATCAAGGCGAAAGGCGGCAGCGCCACGCTTGCGCCGCTTGATATTTGTGACCAAGGCGCGATGCAGCATCTCTGCCGTTCGGTATATGATCGTTGGGGGCATGTTGACCTCTGGGCGCATACGGCCATTCACGGAGCGCCTCTTGCCCCGAGTGGCCATGTAGACCCCAAAGATTTCGACAAATCCATGACCTGCAACGCAACAGCCGCGCAGCGTTTGATCACCTATGTCGAGCCACTTTTGCTTGCCGCCGAAAACGGAACCGCGCTGTTCTTTGACGATGACGCCCCCGGTGTTCGCTATTTCGGTAGTTATGGTGCGAGCAAGGCCGCGCAAATGGCGCTCGTGCGTTCGTGGCGTGGCGAAACGCAATCCACCGGCCCACGCGTGGTGATTGCCAAACCCAAGCCGATGCCAACGGGCCTGCGGGCTCGTTTCTTCCCTGGTGAAGATCGCGCACCACTTGCCTCGCCGCATGAGGAAGCGAAAAAGGCTTTGGACCTGCTCCAGCAACCATAACGCGCCAACCAAGCTGCAAATCGCGTCTGATAAATGTGCCTGTGGTGACAATCTGGCACCAAACAACCGCACCCTCGCGATTTCTCGCGCTTGCGCTTGTGGAATTCTTTACCTCCCCCTTCCGCTGTTCTAGGACATGAATATCAAGCAGCGGGAGGCACAATGCGTATTCTCATAACCAACGACGACGGGATCAACGCACCGGGGCTTAAAACCCTGCATAAGATCGCCGAAGAGCTTGCCGGACCTGACGGAGAAGTCTGGACGGTTGCACCCGCTTTCGAACAATCCGGCGTAGGGCATTGCATCAGCTATACCAACCCGCTTGCAATGGCCCAACTGGGAGACCGCGTGTTCACGACCGAAGGCAGCCCCGCAGATTGCGTTTTGGCCGCGCTCTATGACGTGATGCCGGAAAACCGCCCCGACCTTGTGCTTTCAGGCGTAAACCGCGGCAACAACGCTGCCGAAAATACGCTCTATTCCGGTACGATCGGTGGCGCCATGGAGGCCGCTTTGCAAGGCGTCCCATCAATCGCGCTTTCGCAATACTACGGCCCAGACAACGCACAGCTTGATGACCCATTCGAAGCCGCTGCCGAACATGGCGCGGATACTGTCCGCCGAATTCTCGCCGCCAATCCCGAAGAATCCGAGGATTACCGCCTGTTTTATAACGTGAACTTCCCGCCTGTGGCCGCCGCGGCCGTGAAAGGTTTGCGCACAACAACCCAAGGATATCGGCGCGGCACAAATTTCTCGACAGAGCCGCATATGTCGCCCTCCGGTCGCCGTTTCCTTTGGATACGGGGCGGCAACCAGCATGTCGATACAGCCGAAGGCACAGATGCCGCAGCCAACCTAGCGGGCTATATCTCGGTCACCCCCATGCGCGCCGACCTCACCGCCCACGATGCATTTGCCGCGATCAAGGGGCAACTCGACACATGAACGACGCCGAACGGAAAATGCAATTCTTATACGCCCTAAGATCAAAGGGCGTTACGGATAAGCGCGTTTTAACGGCGATGGAAAAGATCGACCGCGGGCCTTTCGTTCGCGGTGTGTTTGCCGAGCGCGCCTATGAAGATATGCCGCTGCCGATTGCCTGTGGCCAAACAATCAGCCAGCCTTCTGTTGTTGGCGTGATGACGCAGGCGCTCAACGTTTCTCCGCGTGACAAGGTTCTTGAGGTGGGCACCGGCTCTGGCTATCAGGCCGCAATTCTTAGCCAATTGGCACGCCGCGTTTATACAGTGGACCGCCATCGTCGCCTTGTTCGAGAAGCACAGCAGATCTTCAACGAACTTGACCTAACCAACATCACCGCTTTCTCCGCAGATGGTAGCTTTGGCCTACCGGACCAAGCGCCGTTTGACCGGATCCTTGTGACCGCAGCCGCCGAAGATGCGCCCGGCCCTTTGCTTTCACAATTGCGAGAGGGTGGCATTATGGTGCTGCCAGTTGGCCAATCAGATACCGTACAAAGCCTTATCAAGGTCACAAGAACCGAAAACGGCTTTGAATACGACGAATTGCGCGATGTGCGCTTTGTTCCGCTGCTCGAAGGGCTAAGCGACGAATAATAGCCTACAACGCGCACTAAACTCGTGTATAATGACCCCATAAGCTCGGCAAACGAGCATAAGAAAATTGAGGAATATCCTATGCAGCCCCCACGTTCCGGCGCTTTGGCGCTGTTTGAGGCCACAGGCAAATTTCAGAATTCCAAGACGCGCAACCTAAGCCCGCGTCTCAAAACCGTCGTGTTCGGCGGCGCGCTGATGGCGCTTGCTGCGTGTAACCAAGGTTTAGATTGGGACATGCGCGGTAATTTCGGCGATGCCTATTCCACCTCCTCCGCAGTGCAACAGGCCAGCAAACCGGCCCCTGCCCCCGACAATCGCGGCGTCGTGTCCTACCCGAGCTATCAGGTTGTACTGGCCCGTCAGGGCGACACAGTTCGCGACGTGGCCGGCCGTGTCGGCGTTGATGCGACAGCGCTCGCTAAATACAACGGCATTCAGCCGGATGTGAAACTGCGCCAAGGCGAGTTGCTCGCGCTTCCCAACCGCGTTGCGGAACCTTCTGCAGCTACGGGCGCGCCAACGGAAGCGATCGATATCACGACAATTGCGGGCAGCGCGATTGAGCGCTCCTCGACCGCTCCACAGCAGAACACCAATATCAACACCGCCAAGCCAAGCGAAACTTCGCCCAAAAAGCCAGAGCCGATCCGACACCGCGTTGCGAGTGGCGAGACGGCCTATTCGATCTCGCGGCTGTACAATGTGAACGTGAAATCCCTTGCGGAATGGAACGGGCTTGGCAGTGATCTGAGTGTGCGCGAAGGGCAATTCCTCCTTATTCCGCTCCCAGCAGAGCAAGCCGCGCCGCAAAAGGTCGAAGTGGTTAAGCAACCAGGAACGGGCTCTGCGACACCGGTTCCCCCAAGCGCAAGTGAGGCGCTGCCAAAGCCAGTGCCCGTAAAAGCACCGGAAGAGGTAAAGGCTCCTGATCTGAGTATGTCAGAGAAAGAAGCCGCCAAAGCAACGCGCTTCTCTATGCCAGTTCAAGGCAGCATCATCCGCGCCTATTCCAAAGGCAAGAACGACGGCATTGATATCGGCGCGACTGCCGGTAGCGCGGTCAAAGCAGCGGATGCCGGAACAGTTGCAGCGATCACAACGAACACCGACGGCGTAACGATTGTTGTGCTGCGCCATGCGGATGGGCTTCTGACGATCTATGCAAATGTCGAGGGCGTATCGATCAAGAAGGGCGATAAGGTGAAGAGAAACCAGGCGATTGCCAAGGTCCGCAATGGCAACCCATCCTATCTGCACTTCGAAGTACGCAAAGGCTTTGATAGCGTCGATCCGATGCCCTATCTTTCATAAGTGACAGTATTCAAAACAGAAAAAGGCGCGCCATAACGGTGCGCCTTTTTTGTATTTAAGAGTGTGAAACGAACTTAGAGAGAAACGCCTCTGCGCCCTGCAAGATCGGTGAAGTATTGCCATGCAACGCGCCCCGAACGGCTTCCTCGTGTGGCCTGCCATTCGATGGCCTCTGCCCAGAGTGTATCTTCGTCAATCTCGATGCCGTATTCCTTGCAATAGCCACGGATCATATCGAGGTACTCATCCTGCGAACATGGGTGGAACCCGAGCCACAGACCAAACCGATCCGAGAGCGACACCTTCTCCTCAACAGCCTCAGATGGGTTGATGGAAGAGCTACGTTCGTTTTCGATCATGTCACGTGGCATCAAGTGACGGCGGTTCGATGTGGCATAGAACACAACATTCTCAGGCCGTCCTTCGATGCCGCCATCCAACACCGCTTTGAGCGATTTGTAGTGCTGGTCATCATGCGAGAAGCTCAAGTCGTCGCAAAACAGAAGGAAGCGTTCTGACGAGGCGCGCAGCAGTGAGAGCAAGCGGCCAATGCTTGGCAAATCTTCACGCTGAACTTCAACGATCTTAAGGCCAAGCCCTTGGCGCAGAACCTCGGCATGAATGGATTTCACAAGGCTCGACTTACCCATACCACGGGCGCCCCATAGGAGCGCATTGTTTGCCGGAAGCCCGCGTGCGAACTGCAAGGTATTCTCGAGAAGCGTGTCTCGCGAGCGGTTGATGCCCACAAGAAGCGACAAGTCCACGCGATTTACCTCTGGCACCGGCGCGAGCCGATCGGGCGCAACATGCCAGACGAAAGCATCCGCCTCGGAAAAATCGGGAGCACCTGCGGGGGCCGGAGACATACGCTCAAGTGCATCGGCAATGCGGCGCAAATCAACGTTATTCATCGGCTGCTTTTCCGTCATCTTTGGTGCCTCGCCCGTCACGCTCGTCTTCGTCGTCGTCATCCTCAAAGGCGCCATCACCGTGGATATCCTCATCCCACAGACCTTCAGCCTTGAGATAGGCTTCACGCTGTTTCTCAACACGGGAAACAAGCAAGATCGACACCTCATAGAGGCCGTAAACAACTGTGAACAGGATAAGCTGGGTGACAACATCCGGAGGTGTCACAAGTGCGGCAACGAGCAGAATGCCAACAACCGCATATTTCCGCACGCCCTTCAAACCACGCGCCGAAACAAGCCCCGCTTTGCCCATAAGTGTCAGCAAAACAGGAAGCTGGAAACACAGTCCGAATGCCAGAATAAATTTGAGCGACAAGTTCAGGCTTTCGCGCACCGACCCAAGAAACACAGTCCGCAACTCTGAGTCTTCGGTCACTTCACCAACGCCCTCTCCTGTGAGCATCCGCGCAAGTGTCGGGATCGCGTCAGAGAAGCCGATAAAGAAGTTCATCGCCAGCGGAGTCACCACGTAATGGGCGAAAGTCGCCCCCAGAAGGAACATTACAGGAGACGCAAAGATAAACGGAAGGAACGCGTTTTGTTCGTTTTTGTATAGCCCCGGCGCGATAAACCGCCAAAGCTGATAAGCAATCACAGGGAATGAAACAGCAAAACCGCCAATCACCGAAATTCGGATCAAGACAAAGAACTTCTCTTGTGGCGCAGTGAAGATCAATTGCGGGTTTTCACCGCGCGCGCGAAGAACATCTGCGATGGGCTGCGCAAGGAAGTTCAGGATCGGTTCGGCAACAATAAATACCAGAACCATACCAACCAGAAACGCAATAACCGACCGGATTAGCCGTGTGCGTAGCTCTGTAAGGTGTTCGATTAACGGGGCGGAGCTGTCTTCGACCGAGTCGCTCATGTTGTTTTGCCTGTGCTCTTGGCCTTGGTGGCCTTCTTGGCAGCGGGTTTCGCCGCGGCTTTCGTTTTGGGCGTTGATTTGGCTGCGGGCTTTTTAGCTGCGGTTTTCTTCGCCGCCGGTTTCTTAGCGGCAGGCTTCTTCGCAGCTGGTGTCTTGGCTGGCTTTGCCGCCTCATCCGTTGCCTTGGCCGCATCTTCGGCGGCCTTCGCAGCAGCTTCTTCCGCTGCTTTCCGCTCTAGAGCCTTTTTCGCAGTCGCTTCCTGAATCTTCTTGCTCGCTTCAGTGCGTTCCTCAGACAACTTGGCTGTTTCGGATCCTGGCTTGGCTTTTGCCGCTACGCTTTCGGGTTTGTTGTTGCCCTTATTCTCGCCCGGGCTCCAGTCCTCAAACCGCTTAGCAACGCCATCAAGTTGATCAAGGCCGAGGCTCTTTTTCGACGTCACGTTTTTGAGGTCTTTGGCCACATCGGCAACGCCGGCGGAATCCGCCGCGTCGTTCATAGCCGACTGGAATTCACGCGCCATGCCCCGCGCTTTGCCGGTAAACCGGCCAACCGTTCGGAACATTCCGGGAAGGTCTTTGGGGCCGACCACGATCAAGGACACAACCCCGACCACAAGCAATTCGCTCCAGCCGATATCAAACATCAGGACATCCTAACAATCTGGAAAAGATCAGGCTTTGTCTTTTTCAGACTCAGGAGTTACGTCGCGCGCAACATCTGCGGTGTCTTCCAATTCTTTCTGACCTTCATTGATGCCTTTTTTGAAGCTGGTGATGCCCTTGCCAACTTCGCCCATCAGGGACGAGATCTTGCCACGGCCAAACAAGACCAAGACAACAACAGCGATCAGCAGCAGACCCGGCAAACCAATATTATTCAGCATTTTCTTTCTCCCAAGACAGGGCAACGCGCCCCGCCGTCATAGTTTCCCTACTGTATCTATTGGTTTGAGGCGGGGTTTCAAATACCCAATCGCACCGATTTGTGATGTTTTTACGCAGAATCCCCCGCTTTGTTGTCGCAGGGCAAAGAATTCGGCGTGATTTTCAGCAAACAACGAGGAAGTTACCCGCAACAGGCGAGCGGATGTCGCGTGCGACACCTTGGCGTGAAGAGCGTGAGAATACCGCGGGCGCTATTTTTGGCGTCACTCCGCGTTGAACACAAAGCATCGGTCGCGACGGATCATAAGCCAGAGCGCGGTGCCGACACGCGGCAAAAACACCGATGGAACCGTTGCGCGCAATGTAGAGCCGTCATAATCCATTTGAAACTCGACAATGCTTTCACGGCCCATAAAGCGTGCTCGCGTCACTACGCCACGCGCTGGCGTTCCGTCGATCGAGGTTGGATTCGGCCCCTTGCCACCGCGATCAAAGTCAATGCGCAGGTGCTGTGGTCGTATTGCGATATCAAGCATCGTGTCATCAGGTTTACCCGGAGCGAGGAACTGACCAAAGGGTGTCTCGCAGAGCGCTCCTTTAACCTTCCCGCGTATCACATTGATATCACTAAAGAAGCGCGCAGCCTCAAGATCAACCGGGCGGTTATAGATATTGTAGGGCGCGCCCAATTGTACGATCTCGCCATTGCGCATCAGCGCGATTTGGTCCGCCATGCGCATAGCTTCGTCAGGCTCATGCGTGACCAGCAATACCGCCGCTCCCTCTTCTTTAAGAACCGCAAGGGTTTCATCGCGGATATCATCGCGCAAGCGGTTATCGAGGCCGGAAAACGGCTCGTCCATGAGCATGATAGACGGACGCGGCGCAAGAGCGCGGGCGAGTGCCACGCGTTGCTGCTCGCCGCCAGAGAGTTCGTGGGGGTGGCTATCAATGAAATGCAGCAAACCGACGCGGCCGAGCAATTCCTCGACCCGAGCGCGGGTTTCGTCCTTAGGACCATCCAACCCGAAGGCAACGTTCTGCCCCACAGTCAGATGGGGGAACAGTGCAAAATCCTGAAACATCAGCCCGATCGAGCGGCGTTCTGGAGGGACGCGATAAACCGTGTCGCAGACAAGTTTATTGTCTACATAAATTTCACCGGAATCCTGCATATCTACGCCCGCGATAATCCGCAGTGTCGTTGATTTTCCGCACCCGGACGGCCCGAGAAGACAGGTCACCTGCCCCGGCATCACTTTGAGCGACACGTTATCTACAACCCGCCGCCCACCAAATTCGCGCACGATGTTTCTTATCTCTAAGCGTGGTGCTTGAGAGTGAACTTGCGCGTCCGGATCTTCGCGCGTGAAAGGCTCTGCCGTTTCTGTGCTAGCGGGACTGGCAACAGTGGATACCTGCGCACCCGTAGCAGAATGCACCAGATCTTCAGAAGCAATCGAGTCCGTGGAAATCTTTTGATCTTTGGTCACGCGCGCGCCTTATCCGATATAAACGGTCAGAATGATCCGCAATCCTCGGGATAGCACCCACCCCAGACCTCGGCAACCCCGACGACCTGCTTTCGGCACAAGGTTACACGGTATGGCCGCAGAGAACACTGCCCTGCGGCCACAATGATATAGTTACATTGTCGAGTTCATCGCGCCGCCATCAAGCAGCACATTCTGGCCGATCATGTTGCCTGCGTACTGGCTGCACATGAATGCGCAAGTCGCGCCAAACTCTTCGGCAGTACCGTAGCGGCCTGTCGGAAGGGAAGCGGCACGTTGCGCAGAAGCCTCCTCAACGGAGATGCCCTGAGCATCGGCCACACCTTGGTCAAGACTCTCAGCGCGGTCTGTCGCGTGAATTCCGGGCAGCAAGTTGTTAATCACAACGCCATGCGGTGCAACCTGACGAGATGTCCCCGCAACATAACCGGTAAGTCCTGCACGCGCTGAGTTTGACAAACCAAGTACCGCAATCGGAGATTTGACCGATTGGCTGGTGATGTTGACAACACGCCCCCATCCCTTCTCGATCATCTTGGGAAGCAGCGCTTTCATCAACGCAATCGGTGTAAGCATGTTGGCGTCAATCGCTTTGATGAAATCTTCGCGCTCCCAATCGGACCACATTCCCGGAGGCGGACCGCCCGCGTTTGTTACGAGGATATCAACATCGGCCGCTTCCGCGAGGACCTTATTCCGCCCTTCTTCGCTCGTAATGTCAGCAGCAATTGCCACGACATCCACCCCATATTTATCGCGCAGTTCCTGTGCAGTTTTTTCGAGCGGACCTTCGGTACGCGCGTTCAGTACAAGATTAACCCCTTCTGCAGCCAAAGCCTCGGCACATCCGCGGCCAAGACCTTTGGATGAAGCACACACCAAAGCGCGCTTGCCTGAAATTCCCATATCCATTGCATTCTCCTGTCTGAATTCCGCGTTAATGTAGCATAGTGATGACTGGGTTAAACCGTAAGTTGTCGGCCACTCCTAAATCTTATGCTTAATAAACAACACGCCTCACTTTTTTGAGATTAACGCCACGTAAACCCTAAGTTTTGACGGTGTTTGGCCTTAATGTCGCCATGTGAAAAGACATATTTAACTTGTCCGGTCGTAAACTCTTAAGAGTGTGTATGTACGACGCGTAAGTTTCTAAGTATGTGGTTCGCCGAGTAAACGGTATCTAAGGATAAGAATATGAAGATTGCCTCCATTACCCCGCCTCAAGTAAACACCCGCGGCGCGTATCAGGCAACTTCTCGAGACCTCCCGAGCCAATCATTCATCGTATATCAATCAATCGAATTCATCGCGGTAAGCGGTGTGAATTACAATGAGCCCTTCGCTGATGGCGCCGCTCTTTGCCTTGATGATGAATACAAGCTGGTCAAAGGGTGCGCACCGGTCGAGATCGAAATCGGCATGACGGATCAGGCCACATTTACGATTTCCGAAAAGCAGTCGGCGACAGGCCGGAAGGGCCAGATTTTTCTCGACAGCAAAGTTACTCTGATGACATCAGATGCAGACTGCGTTGAGGCGCTCGTACTTGCCGAGGTAAATCCGGCCAACATGATGCTCGAGAATATTTTCATTCTTCCGTTCGCTCCCCTACTTGACGACAAAGAGTATCGCTTGATCGAAATCCACCGTGAAGTTGACGTTGAGGACCTCATCGCCAATACCGCGAACTCTCAGGCGCGCAGAGCACGAAACGCCGCGCGCAAAGGCGCCGCTCCTTCTGGTCGACTAAACGAAGCGCCGCAAAATCGGTCGATTGACACAGTTCCGAATTATGTACTCGCGTCGCTGCGGGATATTCAGTCCACAAGCAGTTTTAAGAACTAGTTTCAGTCAACATCTATAGCCCTATTGCCAAGGCCTTAGGGAATAGATTTGCATTCAACAGGCGCTACATGTGTTCAGGGCTGCAACACCCCATTGCGCGGCCATTCGCACGCGAGTATACCGCCGGCATGACAGAGCAACTTTCCATAAAGTCCGATCTCCCCAAAGAGATTGCGCGCCGCCGCACATTCGCGATTATTTCCCACCCAGATGCAGGGAAAACCACACTGACTGAAAAGTTCCTTCTTTTCGGTGGCGCTATTCAGATGGCTGGCCAAGTGCGCGCGAAAGGCGAAGCGCGCCGCACGCGCTCTGACTTTATGCAAATGGAAAAAGACCGCGGCATTTCCGTTTCCGCCTCGGCCATGTCGTTTGATTTCGGCCCCTACCGATTCAATTTGGTTGATACCCCCGGCCACTCGGATTTCTCCGAAGATACCTATCGTACGCTGACCGCTGTTGATGCCGCCGTTATGGTTATCGATGGCGCAAAAGGGATTGAGAGCCAGACGCAAAAACTCTTTGAAGTCTGCCGGATGCGCGATCTGCCGATCCTGACATTCTGTAACAAGATGGACCGAGAGAGCCGCGACACGTTTGATATCATTGATGAAATCCAAGAGAACCTTGCAATCGATGTAACGCCGGCAAGCTGGCCGATTGGGATGGGCCGCGATTTTCTTGGCTGTTACGATATGCTTCGCGACCGACTTGAGCTGATGGACCGCGCGGACCGGAACAAGGTCGCCGAGAGCATTGAGATCAACGGGCTTGATGATCCTCTCCTTGAAGAGCATGTCCCAGCTGACCTGCTCGAAAAACTTCGTGAAGAAGTTGAGATGGCCCGCGAACTTCTACCATCGCTTGACCACCAAGCGATGCTCGAAGGTACAATGACGCCAATTTGGTTTGGCTCTGCGATCAACAGCTTTGGTGTTAAAGAACTAATGGACGGTATTGCCAACTATGGCCCAGAGCCACAGCCCCAATCCGCCTCACCGCGCCCTGTTGCACCGGACGAGAAGAAAGTCGCGGGTTTTGTTTTCAAGGTGCAGGCCAACATGGACCCGAAACACCGCGACCGAGTAGCTTTTGTCCGCCTTGCGTCGGGGCATTTCAAACGCGGTATGAAACTCACACATGTCCGCAGCAAAAAGCCGATGGCAATCAGCAACCCTGTTCTCTTCCTCGCAAGCGATCGCGAACTGGCCGAAGAAGCATGGGCAGGTGATATCATCGGGATTCCAAACCACGGCCAATTGCGCATCGGCGACACATTGACCGAAGGCGAACAAATCCGTGCAACTGGCATCCCAAGCTTTGCGCCCGAACTCCTGCAAGGCGTACGTTCTGGTGACCCACTCAAGGGCAAGCACCTCGAAAAAGCTCTCATGCAGTTCGCAGAAGAAGGCGCGGCAAAAGTCTTCAAGCCAACTTTTGGCTCGGGCTTCATCGTCGGCGTTGTCGGCGCGCTCCAATTCGAAGTCCTCGCCAGCCGGATCGAAATGGAATATGGCCTTCCCGTTCGTTTTGAGCCGAGCCAATTTACATCTGCCCGTTGGGTTGCTGGCGAGAAAACCGCAGTCGACAAGTTCGAAGCTGCCAACAAACAACACATCGCGCGGGACCATGATGGTGACATCGTCTATCTGACGCGTCTACAGTGGGACATCGACCGTATCGAGCGAGACTATCCAGACGTGAAGCTGACGGCGACGAAAGAGATGATGGTATAGGGTATGAGGCCAAGCAAACACTATCTCAGGGCTGCGGAGCTTTACATCAAGCTTCTGTTCAAAAAGAACGAACCATTTGATCCGCCCGTCCTCTATGACCGTGAGAAGAAGTTTGCTTACCTTCCCGTGCCGAAAGCGGCGCCCCCCCCTTTCTAGCCTCGATTCCCGTATAGTTGAGATGCTCGGTCGTATCGAAAAACAAGGTTTTCAACGTCCGAAGGAACTTCGGCTTTGTAATTGTCGAAAGTTATAACAAGACCCAGAAACACAGATCCCACCTAAGGGGCTCGGGCATTTTGAACAAAAATGCTGTTAAAAATGAATCACATGAATTCAAGGTGCTATTTATTTCTTTCTACCTAGGTGGGAGGTATTCACTCCATAGATTGGCGAGTTCGCTGGAAAAGCGTAAACTGTCATCGGGAGAGAATCTTTTAGAAGTCGGTTTCCAAGACGTAGTAGTTCCAGCGCAATGCGCGTGCCAAAACTCAAATCTTGCTATCTTTGCTAAATTTTCGAATTTGCCACCTACTGCATGCACATCCCACCCCAACCGGCTCAGAAAACTATTGGGATTTGCGCACCACTTACGATGACACGAACCCGCCGTAGATGTAAAAACGTGCTCTCGGTGCGACGATGACTGCTTTACCTCCGAGCCTGGAAAAACCCACTTGCCAGGAAATGAGATCGCTCCAATTGGGTTTTGCCGTGTAGCCCTGAAAATACTCCTACTATTCCCCATAACTAACTCGTCAATGTCGACATTCAATACCGCTGGAGACAGAGCCAGAATATCTCGACGCGCAATGTTCAGCATTGAGATTTGAAAGTACTTATACTTGATTGACGTACCTGAACGAGCAATTACCCGTCCATATTTGAATGGCGCCTTAACGACGAGAAAACTGCTCAAACCAGAGACATTTGAAAGCGTGTCAGCAATGTCATGAACGGAATACGCGTCCGAGCCATTATCGAAAACCACAACTGCTTCGGCGCGGTGACGCAACACATGATAACTCGCCCAGTCACCGATCCAATCCAAGTTGTTATTTTTATTAACACAAACTAACGAGTTCCGCTTTCCAATCAAGTTTGACGCGGAGGGTCGTGGAAAATAATCTATTTTCTGATTATTAATTACAAAACTTAGATTCGCGCCCCGAACCCACGGCACTTCTACCAAATCACAGCGTGGAGTGCTGCCTAGAGGTAATATAGTTCGTTTTATACACTCAACTGGCTTGTCATCAATTCTGATAGAGCTAGAAAACAGCTCCCAAAGGCTTCCAAAAAAAAGGTGCTGTAAAAAGTAGTTTTCGTCCGCAAGGAGATACAACGCAATCGTAAAATAGCGTGGTGTCATCAAAGTGCACAAGTTCGGGATGACCTAAAAACAGCTCCAGATTGAGTATAACTCGACGTTCATCTGTAAACAACGAGATACAAATGAAGCTAGGTCAATTGCGTTTGTACTCTCCATCTACTTTCCTTGGCCGCTTCCAAGACAAGCGTCCCATTGATTTGCGACCGCTTTGCTAAAAGTAAGATCATTGTTCTTCTTGAAGCGACGCGACCAAGACTTCCACGATGTTGTCGTCCCGGCGCAGTGAACGTGCCATTCATTTCGCGGCCATACGCGCCCTAAGCCCTCAAAGCGCGCTCCAACAGCATGCACATCCCAGCCAATTCGGCTCAACAGCCCATTTGGTCTAGCACACCATTTGGGCTGTGAGAAATAGCGTTCGGGAAGATACACATTTGCATTGTGTGGAAGGGGTAATTCGAGCTTTGGGTCCGGGAAAACCCATTTTCCACGTGTCGAAACCATTCCGAATGGGCTGCGGCAGGCCACATCAAATATGCTGTTTTTGCCACGCATAACCATCTCGTCGATATCAATGCTCAATACCGCTCTGGATTGTGCAAGAAAGTCGCGGCGCGCGAGGTTGAGCATTCCGACCTGAAAGAACTTGGTATTCAGCTTGAAAGGTTTCTTTAACTGCCGACCGTATTCAAACGGCGCGCGCACAACGGCGCTTACGTCAATACCGTCAACTTCCGCCAAACAAGCGCTAATATCTTCAAGGCGATAGGCATCAGAACCGTTATCAAACAGCACTACTGCGTCCGCACCGTGGGCGTTGGCATGAAACTGCGCCCAATCCCTGATCCAAGTTAGATCGTTGTTTTTGCTTACACAAAGTAGTGCATTGCGCCCTTTGAACGCGTTAGCTGCCGAGCTTCGTGGCGTAATCGGAATCGATTGACCGTCAATAACAAAGGAAAGCTGGCTGCCCTCTCTCCACGGAACTTCGACCAGTTCACAACGGGGCGAACTCGTGCGCGGAATTGAGACGCGTTTAAGTCTAGAAACCGGTTCACCATCGATCCGAATAGCAGCCCTGAAAACATCCCAGAAACTGCCGAACAATGGCGCAGTAAAGCGCAAAGATTTCCCGTCTGGCGACAAGACGCAATCATAGAATAGTTGTGTCGCGTCAAAATGTTCGTAATCAGGATTGTCGCGAAACTCCGAAATGCCTTCAATCTCGCGACGTTGCGAGGAGAACTCAGCGAGGTTCAAGTCGACCAGATCGTAAATTTGGTGGTGCTGCATTCTTCGCCCCTCTTAGTTGGACGTCCGCTACCATAGGCAAACATCCGAAACAAGGCCGGGCGAGTTGAGAAGGCTAGGTGGAAATTAGCCACTCAGACCGCAAAAACAGGCGATATATTTAACAATTTCAGGCAAATACTGCGCTCAAGTTGACCCAGAGCCCGATCTGGGCTATTGGATTGGCGCATCTGCATGCTGCAGAGACCACCGCCGGGACGCTCTGGAACTCTGCGTCCCTCAACCTTACGGTCCGATACCGTAAATGATGGACATACATGACTAAATTCTCAGATTTGAAACTTGATCCCAAGGTTCTCAAGGCCGTTACGGCCGCCGGATATGATACTCCGACCCCAATTCAGGCGGGTGCGATTCCCCCTGCTCTCGAAGGACGCGATGTTTTGGGGATCGCGCAAACAGGTACAGGTAAGACTGCGAGCTTTACGCTGCCGATGATTACCTTGCTGTCAAAAGGCCGCGCGCGCGCACGTATGCCGCGCAGCCTAGTTCTCGCCCCTACACGTGAATTGGCCGCGCAGGTTGCGGAAAACTTTGACATCTACGCAAAGGGGACGCGCCTGACCAAAGCATTGCTGATTGGCGGCGTATCTTTCAAAGAGCAAGACATGCTGATTGATCGCGGCGTTGACGTTTTGATCGCAACACCTGGTCGTCTGCTTGATCATTTCGAGCGCGGCAAACTGCTCCTCACGGGCGTTCAGATCATGGTTGTGGATGAAGCAGACCGGATGCTTGATATGGGCTTTATCCCCGATATCGAACGCATCTTCAGCCTCACGCCATTTACCCGCCAAACGCTGTTTTTCTCGGCCACTATGGCGCCGGAAATCAAGCGGATCACCAACACATTCCTCTCGGCTCCTGCCAAAGTTGAAGTGGCACGTGCTGCGACGACGAGCGAGAATATCGAGCAAGGCGTTGTGCTGATGAAGCCAAGCCGTAAGGATCGGACCGCTAAGGAAAAACGCGATATCCTGCGCGCAATTGTGGAGCAAGAAGGCGAAGGCTGCTCAAACGCCATTGTTTTCTGTAACCGCAAGCGCGATGTTGATATCGTTGCTAAATCTCTGAAAAAGCACGGCTATAATGCAGAGCCGATCCACGGCGACCTTGATCAATCCAAGCGTATGGAAGTTCTTCAAGGCTTCCGCGATGGAGATCTTCGTTTCCTCTGCGCATCAGACGTTGCTGCGCGCGGACTTGATATTCCGGCCGTGAGCCACGTGTTCAACTTCGACGTTCCGAGCCATGCCGAAGATTACGTTCACCGTATTGGCCGAACAGGTCGCGCGGGGCGGAAGGGCAAGGCATTCATGATTTGCTCGCCTCAAGACGAGAAGAACCTTGCTGATATCGAGAAACTGGTGAAGCAGGAAATTCCACGCCTCGAAAACCCGATTGCTACGCCTGTCGAAGAGGCAAAGGATGCTTCCGAAGAAAAGCCGAAGCGGGGTCGTCGTCGTAAGAGCGATAAATCTGAAGAGTCCGCGGCGAAACCTGTTGAAGCAAGTGACAACAGTGCAGCAACAGAAACAGTGCAGACAGAGAAAACTGCTTCTGAGAAGTCTGACAAACAAAAAGACAATCAAAGCGACAACCGTAGCAAAAAGCCTGCTCGCGAGTCGCAACGTGGCCGTGGCCGGAACGACAAAAACCGTGGCGACAACGGCGTTGTCGGCATGGGCGATCACATGCCCGGCTTTATTGCGATGAGCTTTGACGAGCGCCGCGCGGCAAGCTAACACACTCAATCAACAAACAAAAAAGGCAGCCGCATTTGGCTGCCTTTTTTGTTTTGAACACTAAGCTCGTTTAGTTTTCGAGCAAACGGCTCACAACAACGGTAACTTCTGGCTTTTTACCAATCTCGTCCTGTGCGGAACGACGCGCGGCTTTTCGAATTTGGTCTTCAATCTTGTCATCATCCGCCAAAGTTTTGGCGTCCATCCGCATCAACACGTGACCAAGATCAGTTTCGACAACATCAACAAGTTCTGCACTGCTTCGCCCAAAGCGCGGTAGGCCCATGATCTCGACCCATGGATCGCCGAGCGGAGAATCCTCTTCGTCAATGATAATGCTCACCATGATATGCCCATTCAGAGCCATGCGAATACGCTCGCGCACAACGCCATCCAAAGCACCGATCTTCACCGATCCGTCAAGATAGGTGCGGCCTGAATCGATATACTCTACCACCTCGGGACGGTTGCCCGAGAGATTGATCATCATACCATTTACAGCAACAACGCTCGCCAGCCCCTTTTGTTCGCCGAGCTTTGCGTGCTGGCGTAAGTGGCGGTGCTCGCCGTGCATCGGGATGAGCATCTGCGGTTGCATGATCTCGTGAACTCGCTCCAGATCAGGGCGGTTGGCATGACCGGACACGTGGTAAAGGCCACCGTCGTCGTCAACGATATCAACACCCATTTCAGAGAAAGCGTTCATGATATTGATCACGCCGCGTTCATTGCCGGGAATGGTCTTGGACGAGAAGAGAAGCAGATCGCCCTCTTTCATCGACATTCCAAGGTATTTTCCGCGTGATAGCTGCGCAACCGCTGCACGGCGCTCGCCTTGCGATCCGGTGGCCAACAGCATGAGGTTCTCGCGCGGTATGTCGCGCGCTTCTTCAACGGGTACAACCGTTGGGAAATCTTTCAAAATGCCGGTTTCGACACCTGCCGTCACCATCCGCCGCATAGCCCGACCAAGCAAAACAACAGAGCGCCCTGCCCTGTGGCCTGCTTCAGCAAGCGTTTTAAGACGCGCAACGTTGCTGGCGAAAGTCGTCGCAACAACCATGCCCTTGGCCTCTTTTACGAGCCGTTCAATCTCTGGGCCGACTGTTTTCTCGGAGCGGCCTGCTTTGGGCGAAAATACGTTGGTTGAATCACAAACCAGCGCCTTCACGCCGGGTTTGGCGATTTCAGCCCAAAGCTCTGGGCTAAAGGGCTCGCCAATAATCGGAGTTTCATCCAACTTGAAATCGCCAGTGTGAACAATTCGCCCTGCTGGCGTATCAATTACAAGACCAGAACTTTCAGGAATGGAGTGCGCAACGGGCATAAAGCTGACCGCAAATGGGCCTGCTTCAACCACTTCCGGATAGGGCGAAACTGTATGAACCTCTTGCGGATCCGCGCCCTGCTCTTCCATTTTGCGGCGGGCGTGGTGGGCCGTAAAGGCGCGCGCATAAACCACGGGATGACCAAGCTGATGCCATAGATGCGAAAGGCCGCCAATATGGTCTTCGTGAGCGTGGGTGATGAAAACAGCTTCGATACGCTCTTTGTTTTCCTCAAGCCACGTTACGTCGGCCATAATCAGGTCTACGCCTGGTGTGCTGTCCATATCAGGGAATGCGACGCCGATGTCGACAACGATCAACCGCTCCTTGCCCTTGGGGCCGTAGCCGTAAACATAGGTGTTCATGCCGATTTCACCGGCACCACCAAGCGGAAGATAAATCAGACGGTCTCTGCTCATAAAGCGGGGTTTTCCTTGTTATATTTATGTATGACCGTCAAACCATGCATGGTGAGATCATCTTCGAATTTGTCAAAAAGTGCATGCCCCTGTTGAAACAGAGGTGCTAGTCCGCCGGTCGAGATAACCCGCATCGGGCGGTCTCGTTCGGCTTTGATCTGTTCGCATATCCCGTTCACGAGGCCAACGTAACCCCAAAAAACACCTGACTGCATACAGGCGACCGTATTGGTACCTATGACATTAGCGGGTTTGGTGACGTCCACATGGGGCAAAGCAGCTGCTGCTTGGTGCAACGCTTCGAGGCTGAGGTTGACCCCAGGCGCAATCACACCTCCGATATAGGCACCATCGCTGGCCACCACATCAAAGGTTGTTGCAGTGCCAAAATCGACCACGATCAAGTCACCGCCGTAAAGATCATACCCCGCAACCGTATTCACCAATCGATCCGGCCCAACAGCAGTTCCCGCATCTACACGCACATCAACTGGAAGCGCACATTCTGGTTTCCCAACGACCAGCGGGCGCGTGTTGAAATATCGGTCAGCGAACACACGCAGGTTAAACACGACGCGCGGAACGGTTGAGGAAATGATGACTTCGGTGATCGTCACGTCCAGTTTTTGCATCTGCATCAGCGTAGAAAGCCAGACGTAATACTGATCGGCGGTGCGCTGATGCTCGGTCGAGGCGCGCCATGTGGCAAGAAATTTCTCGCCGTCCCAGATGGAAAACACGGTATTTGTATTGCCGCAATCAATCGCCAGAAGCATTCAAGGCCTCCTAAAAGAAAACATCCGCAGCCGGAATCGCCATGCGCCCTGCCGCCGTTACGAGGATCAGGTTGCCACGTTCGTCCACAGTTTCAAAGGTTCCATGCCATTCCTGATTGCCGGTACGGGCCCGAATGGTTTCGCCAAGGCGTGCAGCTCGCGCCAACCATGCCTCTCGAATTGGGGCAAAGCCATAGGTTTGGAACTGTTGCTCATATTTGTTGAACGCGGCGGCAAGAAGATCAAGAAACTCCTCTGGCGTCACCCGAACACCGGTTTCAGAGACGAGGTCAACCGGCGGCACCGCCCCCTCTTCGACCTCATCCTTGCCTGGCGCGCCGACCAAATTGACACCCACGCCGATGAATAGCTGTACGTCCCCGCCTTGTGCGGCAGCACTTTCAAGCAAGATGCCAGCAAGCTTCCCCCCATTGAGAAGCACATCATTCGGCCATTTAAGCGCGAAAGGCGCGGTACGCCCCGTAGCCGCAACAAGGGCATCATAGAGCGCAAGCGCGGTAACAAAACTTCTTAGAGCGACGGTTTCAGGCGGGTCAGGTAACCGAACTGCAAGCGTTGCGGCAAAATTGCCCATTGGCATTGCCCATGCACGACCTCGCCGACCGCGCCCCGCTGTTTGCATATGTGAGAGAATCCAAGTCGGACCAGCGAGGCCAGACGCTTGCCGCGCGGCCTCGCTCAATGTGCTGTCACACGTGGCAAGAACCTGACGCCCATATCCATGGGGCCAGTTTGCCGTTGGATTAGTTGACAAGGGCAACCGCGGCGGCTTTGGCCATAGCCTCAACGCCGAACATATTCACAATGCCAAGCACCATTACCGCAGCAGACACCATCAGAACGCCCCAAAGTACAGGAGATGTCGGGCGGTCTAGCGGATCAGTTTCCTCGCCGAAGTACATGTAGTACACGATGCGCAGGTAGTAGAAGGCGCCGATCACAGACGCAATCACACCGGCAACAGCGAGCCAAACAAGTCCACCCTGAACAGCGGCATTCAGCACCCAGAACTTACCGAAGAAGCCGAGCATTGGCGGAACACCAGAGAGGCTGAACATCAGGACAAGTAGCGCCAGCGCACGAAGAGGTTCGCGAGTGGAGTATTGGTTCAGGCTCGCAATATCAGTTACAGGCTTGCCGTCTTTCTCAAGCGAAAGAATGAACGCAAATGTACCGAGGTTCATGGTGACATAGATCGCCATATAGATAAGCATCGCCTGAACACCGGTTTCTGTTCCGGCAGCAAGGCCCATAAGTGCGAAACCCATGTGAGCGATGGAGCTATAGGCCATCAGGCGTTTGATGTTCTTTTGGCCAATCGCGGCGATCGAACCGAGGAACATCGACAGCACAGAAATCAATGCTACGATTTGGCTCCAATCTCCAACGGTTGCACCAAAGGCATCAAACACAACACGTGCAAAGAGCGCCATCGCGGCCACTTTCGGAGCAGTGGCGAAGAACGCAGTGATCGGTGTTGGCGCACCCTCGTAAACATCCGGTGTCCACATGTGGAATGGAACGGCGGAAACTTTAAACGCGAGGCCCGTCATGATGAACACGAGACCGATGAGCATGCCGATTGGCAGATGCTCGCCCTCTACTGAGGCAACGATATCAGAGAACAACGTTGTGCCGGTATAGCCATACACGAACGACGCCCCATAAAGCAGCATCCCTGAGGACAGCGCACCAAGAACAAAATATTTCAGACCTGCTTCAGTAGATTTCACCGATGTCCGGTTCATGGAGGCAACCACGTATAGCGACAGGGACTGTAGCTCTAGGCCGACATAAAGTGCGAGAAGGTCGCCCGCGGAGACCATCATCATCATCCCGACAACCGCCAAGGCGACAAGGATTGGATACTCAAAACGCAGCAGGTTCTGCTTTGCTAGGTAATCCTGACTCATGATAAGGATCAGCGCCGCAGAGAATAAGATCACAACCTTGGCAAACCGCGAGAACGCGTCGTCCACAAAGGCCCCGTTAAAGGCAGTTTGCGCGCCGTCTCCGGCAACCGCTATCCAGAGACCAAGCACCGCCATCAAACCCGCCGTTGCCCAGAGGATCAAAGGCGCAGCTTTGTCCTTGCTGGTATAGACGCCAAACATCAGGAGGCCCATGGCCGAAACGGCGAGGATCAGTTCCGGAAGAACAGTGGAAATATCTGCAGAGAGCATCGGACCCACCCTTAGTGTGTTGCTGTAGTTGCAGCTTCGACCACAGCGGGCAAAGCAGCGTTATAGTTTGTGATAAGCGCCTCGACCGAGGGGCCGATGATATCGGTGACCAAGCTTGGGTAGACACCCAAAAGCAGCGTCATGAATACAAGCGGCGCAAAGATCGCCTTTTCGAGGCTTGTCATATCCTTGATGGTTTTGAGACTCTCTTTGATGAGGTCCCCCATAACCACGCGACGATAAAGCCAGAGCGCGTAAGCCGCCGAGAAGATGACACCCGATGCCGCAAAGAGCGCGATCCATGTGTTCACTTGGAAAATGCCCATGATAACGAGGAATTCACCAATAAAGCCCGACGTTCCAGGCAGGCCGACGTTCGCCATTGTGAAGAACATAAAGATAAGAGCGTACGCTGGCATCCGGTTTACAAGGCCACCATAGGCATCGATCTCGCGGGTGTGCATCCGATCATAGATCACGCCCACACAGAGGAAGAGCGCGCCGGAGATAAAGCCGTGGCTGATCATCTGGAAGATCGCACCGTCGATACCTTGCTGGTTTACCGCAAAGATACCCATGGTCACGTAACCCATGTGGGCAACGGAGGAATAGGCAATCAGTTTTTTCATGTCGTTCTGAACAAGCGCGATGAGGCTTGTGAACACAATCGCGATGGCCGAGATGATAAGAATAAAACAGGCAAGCTGCTCTGCACCAACCGGGAACATCGGCAAGCTGAACCGTAGGAAGCCATAGCCGCCCATTTTCAGCAGGATCGCCGCAAGCACAACGGAGCCTGCAGTAGGCGCTTGAACGTGTGCATCCGGAAGCCAGGTGTGGACAGGCCACATCGGCATCTTCACCGCAAAGCTGGCAAAAAACGCGAGGAACACGAGGGTCTGCGCACCGCCAATGATGCTAAAGCCCAGAATGCTAATGGTTTCGCTATTGAACTCATGCGTCAGCAGGTCAACGATATCGGTTGTTCCTGCATCCATATACATGGCGATCATCGCAACCAGCATCAGCACCGAACCGATGAAGGTATAAAGGAAGAACTTGAACGCAGCATAGATGCGATCCTTGCCACCCCAGATACCAATGATCAGGAACATCGGGATAAGGCCCGCCTCAAAGAAGACGTAGAATAGGATCAGATCAAGCGCGACAAACACACCGATCATCAGCGTTTCAAGGATCAAGAACGCGATCATGTATTCCTTGACGCGGGTCTTGACGTTCCAACAGGACAGAACAACCAGCGGCATCAGGAATGTGGTGAGCATCACGAACAGAACCGAGATCCCGTCAACGCCCACTTTATAGGTAAAGCCCATGATCCAGTCGGCTTCTTCGACAAACTGGAAACCGGTATTGCTCGCGTCAAAGCCCATCAGGATCGCAAGGCTCACGAGGAATGTGATCGTCGTGGCCGCAAGCGCGAGCCACTTGGTATTTCGTTGGGCAAACTCGTCATCGCCGCGCAGGAAGAGCGCAAGGATTACGGCACCAAACAGCGGAATAAATGTGACGATGGAAAGGAGGTTTTCCATAATTATTCAGCCCCTCCGCTGATAGTCATCCATGTAATGAGAACCACAAGCCCAACCACCATGGCCAAAGCATAGTGGAACAAGTAGCCCGATTGGGCGCGGCCTGCGCGTTGTGTGAAGAACGGGATAATCCCCATGGCAACCCCGTTGATGAAGCCGTCGATCACCAATCCGTCGACTTTCTTCCAGAGGAATTTACCAAGCCGCAGCGCGCCTTTCACGAAGATCACGTCATAGACCTCGTCGAAGTACCATTTGTTCAGCAGGAACTGGTACATGCGGTGCTGGCTCTTGGCCAAACGCTTCGGCAGGCTCGTATCCTTGATGTAGAAGAGATACGCCAACCCGAGGCCCAGGAGCATCGCGACGAACGGCGATACTTTGACCCACTTAGGTGCGTGGTGTGCCTCGTCCATCACGTGGTTATCAGGGTGTGTGTAAACAGCGCCCTGCCCTTTGGTCCAACCTGCGGCGTGAGCGGTTTCTTCACCAGGCCCATCTGTTGCGTGCTCGTCGGAGTGATCGTCATTCGTCGCAACAGCATGATCATCCGCATGATCGTCACCATGGCCGTCGGCTTCTGCAACTTCGTGATGGGATGGAACGCCGTAGAACTTGTTCACATCGTCGTGGCTTCCAAAGAAGCTGCCGAACCAGATCATGCCCGAGAGAACCGCACCAAGCGCGAGTACACCGAGCGGGATCAACATAACCATTGGGCTTTCATGCGCGTGATCATGCGTGTGCTTATCGCCACGCGCCTCGCCAAAGAAAGTCATGAACATCAGGCGCCAGCTATAGAAGCTTGTCATGAAGGCCGCGATAACCAGCATCCAGAAGGCATAGAGCCCAACGCCAGTATGCGCGCCCCAAGCACTCTCGATAATCGCGTCTTTAGACAGGAAGCCCGCGAAACCGATTGTTGTAAGCGGAACACCGACACCGGTAATGGCAAGCGTACCAATCAGCATCGCATAATATGTCATCGGAATTTTCTTCCGCAGACCGCCGTAATGGCGCATGTCTTGCTCGTGATGCATGGCGTGGATCACCGAGCCGGCACCAAGGAAGAGCATCGCTTTAAAGAATGCGTGCGTGAAGAGGTGGAACATCGCAGCGGAGTAAACACCAACACCCGCAGCAACGAACATATACCCGAGCTGTGAACAGGTAGAGTAAGCAATCACACGTTTAATATCGTTCTGAACGAGGCCAACAGTAGCGGCAAAGAACGCTGTTGTTGCACCGATCACAACGATGATCGAGGTTGCCGTTGGCGCAAATTCCATCAGCGGCGACATGCGACAAACGAGGAAAACACCCGCGGTAACCATTGTCGCGGCGTGGATCAGGGCCGAAACAGGTGTCGGGCCTTCCATCGCGTCCGGAAGCCAAGTGTGGAGGAAAAGCTGCGCTGATTTACCCATCGCACCAATGAACAGCAGGAAGGCCAGAAGGTTGGCCGCATTCCAATCGGTCCAGAGGAAATGAAGCTCTGTTTCTGCGAGGGTTGGCGCGGCGGCGAACACATCGTCGAAGTTGATCGAACCTGTGAGCATGAAGAGGCCGACGATCCCGAGCACAAAACCAAAGTCACCAACGCGGTTCACGATAAACGCTTTCATCGCAGCGGCATTCGCGCTTGGTTTGCGGTAGTAGAAGCCGATCAGCAAGTATGAGGCAACGCCCACGCCTTCCCAGCCAAAGAACATCTGAACGAGGTTGTCCGCTGTCACCAGCATCAGCATCGTAAAGGTAAAGAAGCTAAGGTAGGCAAAGAACCGTGGCTTATAGCTTTCGCCCTTTTTCCACTGGGGATCATGATCCATATACCCAAAGGAATAGAGGTGAACGAGGCTTGATACGGTCGTCACAACGATCAACATGATCGCGGTAAGACGATCTAGACGAATTGACCAAGAAGTATCCAGCGCGCCGGACTGAATCCACGTCAGGATGTGGATATAGCGGGTCTCGCCATCAAATCCGAGGAACACGATCCAGCTCAGGAATGCAGCAAGGAACAACAGTCCCGTTGTTACATACTGTGCGCCTTTCTCGCCGATGTAGCGCCAGCCAAAGCCGGCGATCAACGCGCCCACGAGCGGGGCAAAGAGAATGATTTTTTCCATGATGCCCTAGCCCTTCATCACATTGACGTCTTCAACCGCGATGGTGCCACGGTTACGGAAGAAAACCACAAGGATCGCAAGGCCGATGGCGGCCTCGGCGGCGGCAACCGTGAGGATAAACAGGGTAAACACCTGCCCCACAAGATCGCCCAAGAAGCTTGAGAAAGCGACGAAGTTGATGTTGACCGCGAGCAACATGAGCTCGATCGACATCAGGATCACGATCACATTTTTCCGGTTCAGGAAGATCCCGAAAATCCCGATGACGAACAAAGCCGCCGCCACCGCTAGATAATGCTCAAGTCCGACCATATTTCAGTCCTCGTCCTTCTCGTTCTTCGTTGCGCGGTATGTTCCGCGCGCGTTCAATCGCGCCCATTTTTCAGGGCGCTTGTTCTTTTACGACAAGCCCTGTCCCGGCTTTACGTCGATAACTTCCATGGCTTTCGCAGGGTCGCGGTGCATCTGGGCAAGCACATCCTGACGCTTCACATCCTTGCGGTGTGTCATTGTCAGAAGAATTGCGCCAATCATCGCCACGAGCAGGATCAGACCCGCGCCTTGGAAGAGATAGATGTAATCGTCATAGATGATTTGGCCGAGCGCCGCAGTGTTCTGTACATCATCCGCTGCGGGAGCAGCAGACATCAGCGAAGATTGCGCCGTATCAGCAAACTGCCAAACGGTGATTGCAAGGCCGATTTCCATCAGCAACACCACACCAATCAGAATGGCGAAGGGTACAAACGTCGCCATTTCCCCGCGTAATTCAGCGAAATCAACATCAAGCATCATCACCACAAAGAGGAAGAGAACCGCGACGGCCCCCACGTATACGATCACCAGAAGCATCGCCACGAACTCCGCTCCAAGCAGAACAAATAGCCCTGCTGAAGAAATGAACGCGAGGATAAGCCACAGCACCGAGTGCACAGGGTTGCGAGACACAACCACGAACAGCCCCGCCGTGACCACGGTGATCGCGAAGACATAAAAGGCGAAATCTGCAATGCCCATTTTACTGTCCTTCTTCCTGTCCCCTGCGGGACGTTTCTCTGCCCTCTTGGGGCGTTGTCTTCTGGCGCCGGACGTGCTGCCGATGCCTGTTATGCGCGACCCTTAGCGGTAAGGCGCATCAATCTCGAGGTTCCGCGCAATCTCGGCTTCCCATTGTTCGCCGTTGGAAAGGAGTTTTTCCTTGTCATAGAAAAGCTCTTCGCGGGTTTCAGTGGCGAACTCGAAGTTCGGCCCTTCGACAATCGCATCCACCGGACAGGCTTCTTGGCAGAAACCGCAGTAGATGCATTTAGTCATGTCTATGTCGTACCGCGTTGTGCGGCGGCTACCGTCTTCGCGTGGCTCAGCGTCAATTGTGATCGCCTGTGCGGGGCAAACCGCTTCGCAAAGCTTACATGCGATGCAACGCTCTTCGCCATTCGGATAACGGCGCAGCGCGTGTTCGCCACGGAAACGCGGGCTGATTGGCCCTTTTTCATGCGGGTAGTTGATCGTTGCTTTGGGGGCAAAGAAATACTTCAACCCAAGCTGGAAGCCCTTAACGAAATCCGCCAGCAGGAAGTATTTCGCGGCGCGGGTGTAATCCATAGCCATAATCAGCCTCCGATCGCCCAGCGGGCATAGGCTCCGCCAAAGGCACCAAATTGAGCAAGGAACGCAACGATCACGACCCAAGCCAGCGACAGCGGCAGGAATACTTTCCAACCAATGCGCATGAGTTGGTCATAGCGGTAACGCGGTGTAATCGCTTTAACCATCGCGAAGATGAAGAAGAAGAACGCCATCTTGCCGACCATCCAGAGCACACCATCAGGCAGGCCCGGAATTGGCGACAGCCAGCCGCCGAAGAACAACAAGCTCATCAGGGCGCACATCAGGAAGATCGCGATATATTCGCCTGCCATAAAGAGCAGGAACGGAGTCGCGGAGTATTCAACCTGATAACCGGCCACAAGCTCGGATTCCGCTTCGGGAAGATCGAAAGGTGGGCGGTTTGTTTCGGCCAAGGCGCTGATAAAGAACAGGAATACCATCGGCAAATGCGGCAACCAGTACCAGCTAAAGAAGCCGTAAGCACCATCTTGAGCACGCACGATGTCGCTAAAGTTCATTGAACCGGTCGAAAGGATCACACCGATAATGATCAGTCCGATCGACACTTCGTAAGAGATCATCTGCGCTGCGGAACGAAGCGAACCAAGGAATGGATACTTCGAGTTCGAGGCCCAACCGCCCATGATCACGCCATAAACTTCAAGCGAGGACACCGCGAACACAAAGAGGATCGCCACGTTGATATCGGAAAGAACCCAGCCGTCATTGAACGGGATCACTGCCCAAGCCACCATCGCCAAAACAAAGCTTGTCAGCGGAGCGAGAAAGTAAACCGGTTTATCGGCACCTGCGGGCACCACGACCTCTTTGACGACATATTTCAACGCGTCAGCAACAGATTGCAAAACACCCCATGCCCCAACAACGTTCGGACCGCGGCGCATCTGAACCGCCGCCCAGATCTTCCGGTCGCCATAGACCAGAAACAGAAGGGAAATCATCACAAACGCCACGACAGCAAGACACTGCGCGACGATGATCACAAAGATTCCCCAAGGGGTTGAAAAGAACTCAGCCATAGATCCTCACACCGTCGGTATCCCAATTTCTGTGCCACCCGCTCGGGCGCGTGGCGCCTGTGTTTCGAGCGCGGTCGCGAGGGAATGGGTTTGGTGTGCTGTAAACAGCATCCCCACACCAATTTCCACCCTCAACATTCGCAATTGCGCCCCACACGGGCACAAAAATTCTTTGTTGCGCAAATACATCCGCGAAAGGCGCGCTTACAGCAGGTCGCCCTGCCCCCATGCGCCTAACATCTGCGGCGATATGTCTTTGCGTTTGTTGCATTATTCTGCTGCTACGGCCTCTTGGCTGCGTGCTTTTACATTGGCGGAGAGCTCGGCCATAAGCTGGCTCGCCCGCGCAATCGGGTTGGTCAGATAGAAATCTGTTACCGCATTCACGAAATCCGCTTTGGCCGGTTTGCGCAGCGGCACCCGTTTCCATGCGTTTTCCGGCACTTCGTCGATATTGCCAAGGTGCGGAACAGCCTCGATCAAGGCCTGGCGGAGCGCCCCAAGGGAATCATACGGCAATGTCGCGCCAAGCTCGGCGGATAGCGCACGTAGGATCGCCCAGTTTTCTTTGGCTTCGCCCGGCGCGAACCCTGCGCGTTGCGCAAGCTGCGGTCGGCCTTCGGTATTCACGAAAACACCGCTCTCTTCGGTATATGCAGCAGAAGGCAGGATCACGTCAGCGCGATGCGCCCCGCGATCTCCGTGGCTGCCTTGATAGATTACAAATGCACCTGGCGCGATTTCGATTTCATCCGCACCAAGGTTGTAAACAGCTTCAGCACCATCAAGCGCCGCTGTTACGCCGCCTTCTGTCACTGCGCCAACATCAATCGCGCCCACGCGGCTCGCAGCCGTGTGCAGCACCATGAATTTGCTTTCAGTGGTTTCGGCAAACTTCATCGCTTGGCTCAAAACAGCCTCGCCGTCAGCTTCTTGAAGCGCACCTTGGCCAACGATCACGATGGTGTCTTTGCCGAGCGCGTCTGTATGTTCACCTTCGTTCAGCTTCACCAGATCTGCGCGGCTCGTACCAAGATGGAAATATTCATATGTCAGGTCAGCCGCTTCACCAATCACACCGATTTTCGCGCCTGCAAGCCAAGCTTTGCGGATGCGCGCGTTCAGAACGGGCGCTTCCACGCGTGGGTTGGTGCCGATGAGCATGATCGCTTTCGCGGTATCAAGGTCCTCGACAGTTGCCGTGCCAACATAGGCGGAGCGGTTACCTGTTGGCAGTTTCGCGCCATCAGTACGGCACTCAACGTTGCCGCCCTGCCCCTCTACCAATTGCTTAAGCGCAAAGGCTGCTTCGACGGGCGCAAGATCGCCAACCAGACCGGCCAGTTTCTTCCCCTTAATGCCAGCGGCCGCCGCAGCGAGCGCTTCACCCCAGCTTGCTTTGCGGAGCTTACCGTTTTCACGGATATATGGCGTATCAAGGCGCTGACGACGTAGACCATCCCAAACAAAGCGCGTCTTATCGGAAATCCACTCCTCGTTCACACCGTCGTTGTTGCGCGGAACAATCCGCTTCACTTCACGGCCCTTGGTGTCGACGCGGATGTTGCTACCGAGCGCGTCCATCACGTCGATGGTTTCGGTCTTGGTCAATTCCCACGGACGGACGGTAAAGGCATAGGGTTTGCTGGTCAGCGCACCAACGGGGCAAAGATCAATGATGTTGCCTTGAAGGTTGCTGTCGAGCGTTTCGTTTAGATAGCTTGTGATTTCCGCATCTTCGCCACGGCCAGTTTGGCCCATCTGCGAAATGCCGGCAACCTCGGTTGTAAACCGCACGCAGCGTGTACAAGAGATACAGCGGGTCATCGTTGTTGAAACCAGCGGGCCGAGATCAAGATCATCTACTGCGCGCTTTGGCTCATTGTAACGGTTCTCAGAGATACCATAGGCCATCGCCTGATCCTGAAGATCGCACTCGCCACCCTGATCGCAAATCGGGCAATCCAGCGGGTGGTTGATGAGCATAAACTCCATCACACCTTCGCGGGCCTTCTTCACCATAGGAGAGTTTGTTTTCACAACAGGCGGCTGTCCCTCTGGGCCAGGGCGCAAATCGCGCACCTGCATCGCACAAGACGCTGTTGGCTTGGGCGGTCCGCCCACAACCTCAACAAGGCACATCCGGCAGTTGCCAGCAATCGTCAGACGCTCGTGATAACAGAACCGCGGAATTTCAACGCCAGCCTGCTCGCACGCCTGAATAAGAGTCATCGCGGGATCAACTTCGATCTCTGTCTCGTCGATGATGATTTTGCGTAGGTCAGTCATGGGCTTACTCCGCCGCCACGGCGCTTACACGCCCTGTTTTCTTGTGTTTAATCCGGTCTTCGATCTCGTTGCGGAAGTGGCGCACAAGACCTTGGATCGGCCATGCAGCCGCGTCGCCAAGCGCACAGATCGTGTGGCCCTCAACCTGCTTGGTCACGTCAAGAAGCATGTCGATTTCCTCGACTTCTGCATCTCCGGTGACCAAACGATCCATCACGCGCATCATCCAGCCAGTACCTTCACGGCATGGCGTACACTGGCCGCAGCTTTCGTGTTTGTAGAACTTGCTGAGGCGCCAGATCGCTTTGATAACATCTGTGGATTGATCCATCACGATAACCGCCGCAGTCCCAAGGCCAGAACGCTGCTCACGGAGCCAGTCAAAATCCATGATCGCTTCATCAGCGATATCTTTTGGCAAAAGCGGAACCGAAGAGCCCCCTGGAATAACCGCCTTGAGGTTGTCCCAACCGCCACGAACACCGCCGCAATGGCGCTCAAGAAGCTCACGCAAAGGGATCGACATTTCTTCTTCGACAACGCAAGGGTTCACAACGTGGCCCGAAATACCAAAGAGCTTGGTGCCAGCGTTGTTTGGGCGGCCCATGGAGCTAAACCACTCCGCACCGCGCCGCATGATTGTCGGGATAACCGCAATCGATTCAACGTTGTTCACTGTGGTTGGACAGCCATAGAGACCCGCGCCAGCAGGGAACGGCGGCTTCATGCGCGGCATACCCTTCTTGCCCTCTAGGCTCTCAAGCAGCGCGGTTTCCTCGCCGCAAATGTATGCGCCAGCACCGTGATGCAAATAGAGGTCAAAATCCCAACCCGATTTCGCGGCGTTTTTGCCCAACAGGCCTGCGTCATAGCATTCGTCAATCGCAGCCTGTAGCGCTTCGCGTTCGCGAATAAATTCGCCGCGGATGTAGATATAACAGGCGTGCGCGCCCATCGCGAAAGAGGCCATCAACGCGCCTTCGATCAGCGTATGCGGGTCGTGACGCATAATCTCGCGGTCTTTACATGTACCGGGCTCGGATTCATCGGCGTTGATTACGAGGTACGCAGGGCGGCCATCGCTTTCTTTGGGCATGAACGACCACTTCAGACCAGTCGGGAAGCCCGCACCACCACGCCCGCGCAAACCAGAGGACTTTGCTTCGTTGATGATCCAGTCACGGCCCTTCTTGATGATGCCCGCAGTTCCATCCCAATGCCCACGCGATTTCGCGCCCGCAAGGCTGCGATCGTGCATTCCGTACAGGTTGGTAAAGATCCTGTCTTGATCCTTGAGCATCCTCGTCATCCTTCAATTCCCGGGGGCAGCCCCCGACGTGTTATTTCTGGCGCGCGCGCCAAATTTGATATCCTACAACCACCGACCAAACGAAGCCGGCTCCTGCCATAAGGTCAAACAACAGCCGCGTCCGTTGCGACCAGTCCAGCATTGACCCGAGCGATTGGGCCGCAACCCAGAAAATGGCGGTTCCGGCAATCACAAGCGCCAACATGCGCCCTTTTGCCTGCACCTTGTCTTCTGGGCCGCTGCCCTTTTGTGTCATCTCCTAGCCTTTCTTCCGGCTGGAAAATTCGGTCTCGCCGCCCTCGGCGAGGATTTTTGCTTGATCTACCCAGCCATCACGCTCGATACGACCTTTGAACTTCAGGCGCTCATCAACCCAAGCGATCTCTGCAGCGCCCCACTTGGCCACCTGATCAAAATGCCAGATGCCGAGTTCGTTCAGAGTAGATTCAAGTTTCGGTCCCACGCCCTTGAGTTTCTTGAGGTCATCCGCGCCCGCTTTCCGTGGCGCTTTCATCGTGCGCGGCTTCTTCTCTGCAGCAGGTGCCGGTGCAAGGGTTTCCTCTTTGATCGGTTCCGGAACAACTTCTTTCGCCATAGGTGGAGTTACAGGAGCAACGGGAACCGGATCTTGTTCGGCAACTGGCTCTGGTGCCGCTTCAAAAGTGCTTGCGGCTTGTTCTGCAGTCGTGACTTCCTGCTCGCCAAAGCAGAAATAGTAGCGCAGAGCAAAACCTACACCGGCGGCAACGGCAACTCCGATGATCAAGGCAACAATCGTTGCAAGTCCAAGCTGGCCACGCAAAATCAGGAACGCTGCCAATCCAAGCAAAACGCCAATGATCCAACACATGTTCGCACAGGTAAAAAAGCCGGATTCTTGAGTTTTAGTCATACATAACTCCCTCGAAAAAATGTTTTATCTCAACACGTTGCGCACGAATCCGAACAGAGATCGCAGCAATGCGCCCTGTTTGGTTTCGTGAGTATGTGTGTTGGTTTCTCATTGTCTTCTCGTCGTTATTTACGGGGTTATGTAGCCTTAGTCCTCGTCGTAAACCCCGCCCTTTTCTACTTTCTTGGAAAATGCTGTTTTGCCGCCTTCAGCAAGAATTTTGGCCTGAGCGATCCAGTCATCGCGCTCGATCCGGCCTTTGAACTTCAAGCGTTCATCAACCCATTTGATCTCTGCCGGACCCCATTTTGCGACCTGGTCATAATGCCAAATTCCCAACTCGTTTAGGGTCGTTTCAAGCTTTGGGCCAACACCCTTTAGTTGCTTGAGATCATCTGCGCCTGCTTTGCGCGGCTTAGCCATCGTGCGCGGCTTTTTCTCTTTCACCGTTTTCGCTGCTTCTGCGCTTGCGGCTTTCTTCTGTGCGGGTTTTGCCGGTGGCTTTGCGGCGGCCTTCTTGGGGGCAACATTCGCTTTCGATTTGCCGAGCCAAGGTGTGATAAGCGGAACTTCTTCACCGTCAATCCGCTTGATCGTATCACCAAGATCAACAGCCCGTTGCGCAGAAGCGTTGTATTGCGTTTTACCGCTTTCGTGCTCCGTAAGCGACGTCAGGCCAGAAAGCGGCTCCGCAGCGTAGCGGCCATTTTGCGGGCCAGGAACAGGCACGCGACCCGCGGCCAATTCCGCCATCAACTCGCGGAATTTCTCCGCGGTAAGGTCTTCGTAGTAATCCTTGCCGATTTGCGCCATCGGCGCGTTCGCACAAGCGCCGAGACACTCGACCTCTTCCCACGAGAACTTACCATCAGCCGACAGTTCATGCGGCTTTTCGTTGATAAGCTCTTTACACACAGCAACCAAATCTTCAGCCCCACAGATCATGCAGGAGGTCGTGCCGCAAATCTGAATATGTGCAACTGAACCAACAGGTTGAAGCTGGAACATGAAATAGAAAGACGCCACTTCAAGAGCACGAATATGAGCCATGCCAAGCATATCGGCGACATATTCAATCGCGGGGCGCGACAGCCAGCCTTCTTGCTCTTGGGCACGCCACAAAAGCGGAATGATCGCGCTGGCCTGACGGCCCTCGGGATACTTGGTTACCTGCGCCTGCGCCCATGCGCGGTTGGCTTCGGTAAAGGCGAAACTCTCGGGTTGGGTTGCGTGTAGACGGCGTAGCATTAGCGGTCGATCTCCCCGAACACGACGTCCATCGTGCCGATAATTGCGGCCACGTCGGCCAGTTGGTGGCCACCGGCCACATAGTCCATAGCTTGCAAATGCAGATACCCCGGAGCGCGGATTTTGCTGCGATAAGGTTTGTTGGTGCCGTCGGCCACAAGGTACACGCCAAACTCGCCTTTGGGGGCCTCAACCGCCGCGTAGACTTCACCGGCAGGAACGTGGAACCCTTCGGTGTAGAGTTTGAAGTGGTGGATCAACGCTTCCATCGAGGTTTTCATATCGCCCCGCTTCGGCGGCGTCAGCTTACCTCGCGCCAGAACATCACCCGGCTCGTTGCGTAGCTTTTCACAGGCTTGCTTAATGATCTTGAGGCTTTCGCGCATCTCCTGCATCCGCACGAGATAACGGTCGTAGCAGTCGCCGTTCTTGCCAACGGGAATGTCGAACTCGAACTCGTCATAGCACTCATAAGGCTGTGCACGGCGCAAATCCCACGCAAGGCCGGAGCCGCGTACCATCACGCCAGAGAAACCCCAATCAAGGATATCCTGCTCGGATACGATCCCGATATCAGCGTTACGTTGCTTGAAAATTCGGTTCTCGGTGAGCAACCCGTCAATATCGCTAAGGACATTCGGGAATGTATCTGCCCAAGTATCAATGTCTTCGATAAGGTCCGGCGGCAGATCCTGATGGACACCACCAGGGCGGAAATATGCGGCGTGGAGGCGCGCGCCACAGGCCCGCTCGTAAAACACCATAAGCTTTTCACGCTCTTCAAAGCCCCAGAGCGGCGGCGTCAGCGCGCCAACGTCCATCGCTTGTGTCGTGACGTTCAAGAGGTGATTGAGGATACGGCCAATCTCGGAATAGAGAACGCGGATAAGCTGCGCACGGCGCGGTACCTCTGTTCCGGTTAGCTTTTCGATGGCAAGGCACCATGCGTGCTCCTGGTTCATCGGGGCCACGTAATCAAGCCGGTCGAAATACGGGAGGTTCTGGAGATACGTACGGCTCTCCATCAGCTTTTCGGTACCGCGGTGAAGAAGGCCGATATGCGGATCGCACCGCTCGACAATCTCGCCATCAAGCTCAAGCACAAGGCGCAAAACACCGTGAGCCGCAGGGTGCTGTGGCCCGAAGTTGATGTTGAAATTGCGGATTTTCTGTTCGCCCGTCAGAACGTCTTCGAAATTTCCGTCCATATCTTACACCTTCGTCATATTCTGCTGCCAGCGGTCGGGAAGAGCCCCGAAACGCGCTTCTACGGCGGCGTATTGTGGCGCGAGTAGCTGGCTTAGGCCGGCCCGTCGCGTATCATCAAGCGGGAATGTCGCCCCTGCGTGCACGGGTCGATGCGTTTTGGCGGGCATCGGTGCAATCATCAGGAAGCGGCAGAGAGTTTCAATCGTGGCCTGATCAAACAGGCGCTCAAAAAACAGCACAAGACGATCAGCACTTGGGACAGCGGCAAACAACCGATCAAGCGTTCCAGCGTAATCGCTCCGCAGGAACGAAGGATGCCCTTCCCCGCTTAAGATGCTGTCGGCAATGCGATTGCTGATCTTCGCCATCTCTGCGTTGCTCTTTGCGCGCGCGTCCGCGACCATCCGGATATTACTCCAAAGTCGTTCAACAGGATCGCGCAGTATATAGATAAACTTGGTCGTCTGTCCCAATCCGGCCATCATCTTCAGCGTAGCCTTAGACAACAGAGCATAGGCTGGCGTGATGTCAGCGGTCAATTTAGCGTTCGTTCTTGCCGCCTCGGCTTGCTGATACTCAGAATATGCCTCTGGGGAATAACCAAGCTCAAGCAATGCGGAGACCTGCTTCAAACGTTCAATCCGGCTCGCAAGTTTTCGTTTCTTTCCTTCCGCGGAAATGAGCCTGCGCAATTCAAGGGTAACGATGTCTTGCTGAATTTCTTCATTCCGTTTGATCAAGGCACGTTCGGGCGTATCGGTGTCTGCATCATCAAAATAATGCAGTTCCTTTACTGCTGGTGAGGCTACCTCTGGATGCGACTCAAGGAATTTGAACAACCAAGACGTTCCCGCCTTGGCAGCCCCAATTCCAAAAAGATGAGTCGCGTTCGACATATCAGCCTTTTGCCTCGTCTGCTTTATCATCGCCAGGGAGGATGTACTCTGCACCTTCCCAAGGGGACATGAAATCAAACTGGCGGTATTCCTGCGTGAGGCTTACGGGTTCGTAAACAACGCGTTTTTCGATCTCGTCATAACGCACTTCGGTATAGCCCGTTGTCGGGAAATCCTTGCGCAGCGGATGCCCGCGGAAGCCATAATCTGTGAGAATACGGCGCAGGTCCGGATGGCCGGAAAACAGGATACCGTACATGTCAAAAACTTCGCGCTCGAACCAGTTTGCAGCCGGATAAACAGTAACGATCGAAGGCACCATATCGTCTTCGCGCACCATAACGCGCAGGCGAATACGATGGTTCTGGTACATCGACAGGAAGTGATACACCACGTCAAACCGCTTCTCACGGCTTGGGTAATCAACCGCAGTAACGTCGACAAGCGTCGAGAAACGGCAGGTCCGGTCTGTCTTTAGAAACTCGACAAGCCCGACAAGCGCGTCCGGCGTGACATCAACAGTCAACTCGTCAAATGCAATCGAGTAGCCGATCACACAGTTGGGCCGCTTTAGTTCGATATAGGCGCCCAGTTCGTTCAATGCTTCAGACATAGAGCCTACCTCGTGATCGTGCCGGTGCGGCGGATTTTGCGTTGTAGTTGCAGGATGCCGTACATCAGCGCCTCAGCAGAGGGCGGGCAACCCGGCACATAGATATCAACCGGAACGATCCGGTCGCATCCGCGCACAACGGAATAGGAATAATGATAGTACCCGCCACCATTTGCGCAGGAGCCCATTGAAATTACATAGCGCGGCTCTGGCATCTGGTCGTAAACCTTGCGCAGCGCAGGAGCCATCTTGTTGGTCAGAGTACCGGCAACAATCATCACGTCGGATTGGCGCGGAGAAGCCCGAGGCGCGAAGCCGTAACGCTCCACGTCATAGCGCGGCATCGCCGTATGCATCATCTCGACCGCACAACATGCCAGCCCGAATGTCATCCAGTGCAGCGAGCCAGTACGCGCCCAATTTATGATGTCTTCGCTAGATGTCAGCAAAAAGCCTTTGTCCTGAAGCTCTGTGTTCAGGGCTTGGGTCGCGACGTCTTTGTCAACGCCCGCTTGGTTTGGCGACGTACTTAGTCCCATTCCAGAGCTCCTTTTTTCCATTCATAGGCAAAGCCGATTGTCAGAACCGCAAGGAACGCCATCATTGACCAGAACCCAACCAGCCCTACATCTTTGAATGCAACTGCCCACGGGAAGAGGAAGGCAATCTCGAGGTCAAAAATGATGAAGAGGATCGCAACCAGATAGAACCGTACATCAAACTTCATGCGGGCATCATCAAATGCGTTAAATCCGCATTCGTAGGCCGACACTTTTTCCGGATCTGGGTTACGCACCGCGATGATCACAGCCGCGAGAATCAAGACGACCCCCAGCGCAATGGCGATTCCCAAGAAAACAAGGATGGGGAGGTATTCTCTTAGCAGCTCTTCCACGTATGGCTCCTTTGGTTGTGCCTGTGCACATGCCTAATAGCTTGTCGTGGTTTACTCTTGCCTCTTGCCTTGGTCAACCGAGGCGAGGGTCACTTTCACATTGTTTTTGCGGATTATTTGCCGCAGTTCAGACATCTTTAAGCTGATAAAAATAATCAGGATTAAGGCGAAACACCGTTCAGTTTTATCACCTCACAGAACGATCACGCCGATAACGCAGCCAAGTAAAACCAAAGTCGTCGGCCCCCAAAGGTATCTTTCCATTCGACTTGGCGTTGCCCAGTTCCCGATGCAACTCAACACCGCCAACACCAAGACAATCCAAATGGCCCAATCAGGAAAAGTGAGGTTTGAAATAGCTAGCAACTGCAACCCAGCGGCCTGCCACACAACCAATGTCATCGTGACTTGAACGGCGATCTGAAGTGCTGCGATCCAACGAACACGCAGCGGTAATACTCCGGGAAATTTCCCGCCCATCGTCAAGTGCCCCCAAGGCGCACCGAAAATCAGAGCAATCTGTAGAACCACGGGCGGAATCATCGCGATCGCATAAATTTTAGCGGCAATTTCCGGTGTCATAGCGCAGTTACCGCCCTGTTATTTCACAACCCAAGCTGCCGGCCGCTTCTCAAAGAAAGCGGCGATACCTTCGGGTGCTTCCTCTCCGTCCCAACAGCCGATCAGCGCATCAATGCTTGCATTGATTTCCGTCTCGCCAATGGGCGGGCCGAAGCGTCGTGTCAGAGCTTTTGCTGCGGCAACTGCCTCCGGCGCACAAGAAAGGTATGGCGCAACCTCGGCTTCAATCGCATCATCCAAAGCATCAGGTGCTAAGGCCCGTGCAAGAATGCCGAGTTCGACTGCTTCTTCTGCTTGAAAAATCCGGCTGTTCATAAAGACACGCCGCGCCATCGCCTCGCCCATGCGTGCCAAAACATAGGGACCTATGGTCGCTGGGATAAGTCCTAGTTTAGTTTCGGTGAGGCCAAGCTTGCCCCCTTCAACGCCGATCGCCACATCACAGACACAGGCCATCCCAACGCCGCCGCCAAACGCAGCGCCGTGCACACGCCCGATCATCGGCTTGGGCATCGTATTCAGCGCTTGAAGCATATAGGCAAGCTTGCCTGCTTCGCGTCTGCGCGTGTCTGCGTCTGCCGCCATCTGTTGTTGCATCCACGCCAGATCACCGCCCGCGCAGAAACTCTTCCCCTGTCCAGATAGAACAACAACGCGGACTGATTTATCCGTGCCAAGTTCCTTTGCCGCACGGGTCAGCTCGGTGATCAAATGCTCTGACAGCGCGTTGTGCTTTTCGGGCCGCGCAAGCGCCAAGTTGGCGACGCCGCGATCATCCACGGAAATCTCGAGTGTTTCAAACATTGCTGTCCTCCTTCGGGCCACGCATCGCTCGCGCCAGTTGTGCTGCTTCAAGCAGAACGGCTTCATGCAGCCCCGTATCATAGCCCAATGCGGCAACATGGGCTGCCAAAGCCTCTGTCGCAACATTCCCTGCCGCCCCCGGCGCGTAAGGACAGCCGCCAAGCCCTCCTACCGCGCCATCAAACACACGCAAGCCGCGCTCCAACGCAACGGTAACATTCTCAAGCGCACGACCCGATGTATCGTGGAAATGCCCCGCAAGCTGATCGGCGCCCGCAACGCGAAGAACTTCAGCCAGCATGGTATCTATGCCCTCTGGAGTTGCGCGCCCAATCGTATCGCCAAGCGAAATCTCATAACAGCCCATAGCCAGCAACTGCGCCGCAACGCGCGCAACCTGCTCCGGCGCTGTTGGCCCGTCATAGGGGCATTCGACAACGCAAGAGATATATCCACGAACCGGAATACCCTTGGCCCTCGCGGCCTCGGCAACTGGGGCAAAACGAGCGAGGCTTTCTGCAATCGTACAGTTGATGTTGGCCTTGCTGAACCCTTCGCTGGCACTTCCGAAAATCGCAATCTCGTCTGCACGAGCGGCAACAGCGCCTTCAAACCCGCGCATGTTTGGCGTAAGTGCGGCGTAGGAAACCCCCTTAGCGCGCGTAATCCCCGCCAAGACCTCAGCCGAATCCGCCATCTGCGGCACCCACTTGGGCGACACAAAACTGGCCACCTCAATCCGCTTGAACCCCGCGCGGCTCAGGCAATCCACCAAGGCAATCTTGTCAGCCGTCGAGATGACAGATTTCTCGTTTTGAAGCCCATCGCGGGGCCCAACCTCGAAAATCTCGACCTTATCCGATTCAAGCCCCGACATCTGGCACCTCGTAAAAATCCTTCTGGTACAATAGCTGCCCACCCGCTTCGGGCAAGCTCGCCTTGAACGCCGCGCGTTCGGAAAGGCGGGAGTACCATGCGGTTATGTTCGGGAAATCATCCGTGGATGCAAAGTGCTTGGACATATACAACGCTTGCCCGAGCGAGATATCCGCCGCAGAAAACCCACGGTCCAAAACGTAATCCCGCCCTTCAAGCCGCGCCTCAAGCGCCGCATAGCATTTCTTAAGTCGCGCGGCCTCAAGCTTCATGACAATCAGGCTGCGCATCTCGTCCTCGTAGAGCGCGATATGCTGCTGCGTCAGGGCTGCTGCGTGCTGGCTAATCGTTTCAGAAAAATGCACCCAGATGAGCCAGTCCGCGCGCTCCGCATCCCCAACAGCGCATCCAAGCCCCGCTTCGGGATACTGCTCGCAAAGAAACTCGGTGATCGCGCCCGTTTCAAAAAGCGTCTGGCCGCCAATCTCCAGCGCTGGCACCCGCCCCGCAGGATTTAGCGCAAGATATTCGGGCGAACGCAGGTTCTTACCAAACGGATGCTCCACAACTTGAAACGGCAACCCAATAGCGTGGTCGATCTCGTGCAACAGCCAAAGGCTCCGCATCGAACGGGTTTGCGGCGCATGATGTAGGGTTATGTCGGTCATGCCGCTTTAGACCTCCGCCTCTTCAAGCTGAATAAGCGGAGCGCCCGCGACCACCTGATCGCCCTCGCCGCACAACACATCAGCCACAACACCGTCTCGCGACGCCAGAAGGCTATGTTCCATCTTCATCGCTTCAAGAATAACGAGCCGATCACCTTCAGTCACCTTAGCGCCGGGTTTGACAAACACCGCCTTAAGCAGCCCGGGCATAGGAGCGGCAACGATATTGCCGCCCTCCTCCGCCGCGCCGCCGCGCGCCAGCGGGTCAATCGCCTCAAAGACATAACCGTTGCCCCAGAACACGCTTAGGCTTTCACCAAATCGTCGTACCCGTGCTCGAGTTTTGGCTCCATCAACAAACCAGATACCTGCGCGGCGCGTTACGTCATGCGCGATCTCTCCGATCTCGACACGATGCTCGCCAACAGCAAGCGTGGTGATCCGTGCCGCGATTTCCTCGCCGTTGTAAAGGAATGTTATCGTTTGCGGCACAGGCTCCCAAAGAGTGAAGCCTGCACTCTCGATATCGGCCGCTTCGCCAACGGCCTCGGTGAGACCGGCAAAGCCCAGCGCCGCCAGCGCTCGCGTACGAGAACAGGCCACCGGCTCTTCTGCGAGATGCTCAAGATCACGCCCAATAAGGCCGGTATCGACATCCCCCGCGCGAAAGCCCTCGTGGCGGGTAAGGCTGGTTAGAAACGCAAGGTTCGTCACGGAACCGGCCACTTCTGTGCGCGTCAAGGCTTGCTCTAACTGCTTGAGCGCAACGGCGCGTGTTGGCCCATGTGTTGTAAGTTTTGCGATCATCGGATCGTACCACGGCGAAATTTCGTCACCCGTGCGCACGCCGGTATCAATCCGCGCATCTTGGGGAAATTCAAGATGCGAGAGCGTACCCGTTGCAGGAAGGAAACCCGCTGGCACATCCTCGGCATAGAGCCGCGCCTCAAAAGCATGGCCCTTTATTGCAAGGTCCGACTGTGAGGCCGGAAGCCCTTCGCCCGATGCAACACGCAATTGCCATTCCACAAGGTCAACGCCTGTAATTGCTTCGGTCACAGGATGCTCGACCTGCAAACGTGTGTTCATTTCCATGAACCAGAAGCCATCGGTACGCAGCCCATCCGAGCCATCAACGATAAACTCAATCGTACCTGCGCCCGCATAGCCAATCGCCTTTGCCGCCCGAACAGCAGCGTTGCCCATTGCCGCACGCACATCCTCGGTCATACCCGGTGCAGGAGCTTCTTCGATCACTTTTTGGTGCCGCCGTTGGAGCGAGCAATCGCGCTCAAATAGATGCACGGCATCGGTACCGTCGCCGAAAACCTGAACCTCAATATGGCGCGGAGAGGTGATGTATTTCTCAATAAGCACATCGGCATTGCCAAAGGCCGTTTTCGCCTCACCCTGCGCAGAGGCCAGAGCGGCGTCAAACTCGCCCTCCTTCTCGACAAGGCGCATACCCTTGCCACCACCGCCCGCTACGGCTTTGATCAAAACGGGATAGCCTATCTGTTCTGCTTGTTCGGCGAGATAGGCGCTATCTTGATTGCTGCCGTGATAACCCGGAACAACCGGAACGCCCGCCTCTTCCATCAAAGCTTTAGCCGCATCCTTAAGGCCCATCGCGCGGATTGCTTTGGCAGAGGGGCCGATGAAAACAAGGCCCGCTGCCTCGACAGCCTCTACAAACTCGGGGTTTTCCGAAAGAAATCCATAACCGGGATGAATCGCCTCTGCGCCCGTATCAAGAGCGGCCTGAATAATCACATCGCCGCGCAAGTAGCTTTCGGCGGGTGCCGCCGCGCCGATATGCACCGCTTGATCGGCCAGCGCCACGTGTCGCGCCCCCGCATCGACGTCGGAATAAACCGCCACCGTGCCAACGCCCATCTTACGGGCGGTCTCAATAACACGACAGGCAATCTCGCCACGGTTCGCAATCAAAATCTTGGCAAACATGCTGCTCTCCAAACTAAATGCGGAACACGCCAAAGCGCGTGTCATCAATCGGGGCGTTTAGGGCCGCGCGCAGCGACAGCGAGAGAACCCGCCGCGTTTTGCGCGGATCGACAATGCCGTCATCCCAAAGCCGTGCAGAGGCATAGAGCGGATGGCTCTGCTCCTCGAACATTTCAATTGTGGGCTGTTTGAACGCCGCCTCTTCTTCCGCGCTCCAGCTTCCGCCGCCGCGCTCAATCGCGTCGCGCTTCACGGTGGCCAGAACGCCAGCGGCCTGTGGCCCGCCCATCACCGAAATGCGGCTTGTGGGCCAACTCCACATAAAACGTGGCTGGTATGCGCGTCCCGCCATGCCGTAATTGCCAGCACCGAAACTGCCGCCCACAACCATCGTCACCTTTGGCACGCTCGTTGTGGCAACCGCCGTCACCAGCTTGGCGCCGTGTCGCGCGATACCTTCGTTCTCGTACTTCTGACCGACCATAAAGCCAGTGATATTTTGCAGGAATATCAACGGTATTTTTCGTTGGCTGCACAGTTCCACAAAATGCGCACCCTTTTGCGCGGCTTCGGAAAACAGCACGCCGTTGTTGGCAATAATGCCAACGGGGCAGCCTTCAAGATGCGCAAACCCCGTGACCAATGTTTCGCCAAACCGTGCTTTGAACTCGTCAAAGCGGCTACCATCCACGACGCGCGCGATCACCTCACGGATATCATACGGCGTTCGGAGATCGGCAGGGACAACGCCCAAAAGCTCCTCTGGGTCATAAACTGGCTCTTCCGGCGATTGCCAGTTGACCGTTGCGGGCTTGGTTATGTTGAGGTTGCCAATGGCCTGACGCGTTAGGGCGAGCGCATGAGCGTCGTCCTCCGCGAGGTAGTCCGCAACCCCCGATAAGCGCGTATGAACATCGCCACCGCCCAGATCTTCAGCCGACACAATTTCGCCCGTTGCCGCCTTCACGAGCGGAGGACCGGCAAGGAAAATCGTGCCCTGCTCTTTCACAATGATGCTCACATCAGCCATCGCCGGAACATAAGCTCCACCTGCCGTACATGAGCCCATCACCACGGCGATTTGCGGAATACCCGCCGCCGACATATTGGCCTGGTTATAGAAAATACGCCCGAAATGGTCCCGATCAGGAAAGACCTCGTCTTGGTTCGGAAGGTTCGCACCACCGGAATCCACAAGATAGACGCAGGGCAACCGACATTCCGCTGCTATTTCTTGTGCGCGCAGGTGCTTTTTGACGGTCATTGGGTAATAGGTGCCGCCTTTTACGGTGGCGTCGTTGCAAACGACCATTACGTCCTGCCCCATGACTTGGCCGATGCCCGCGATCACGCCCGCACAGGGGGCCGCGCCATCATACATGCCATGGGCCGCCGTTGCACCGACCTCGAGAAAATCGCTGCCCGCATCAAGCAGGTTCGCCACCCGTTCGCGCGGCAGCATCTTGCCACGGCTTACATGGCGCGCGCGGGATTTCTCCCCACCGCCTGCAGCGGCTAGCTTTGCCGCCTCGGATACAACGCCCAGCGCCTCAAGATGCGCGGCGCGGTTGGCCTCGAAACCCTCCCCTGCTGTTATCGCCTTACTGACCAGTTTCACGACATCGCTCCCATCATCTCGCGACCAATGAGCATCCGGCGGATTTCGGAGGTGCCGGCACCGATCTCCATCAGCTTTGCATCACGGAAAATACGGCTCACCGCGCTTTCGTTCATAAAGCCCGTGCCGCCCATGGCCTGTACCGCTTGGTGCGCCACGACCATCGCTTCCTCGGACGCATAGAGCACACAAGCCGCCGCATCCTGCCGCGTAACTTGGCCGCGATCACAGGCCCGCGCCACCTCGTAAACATAGGCGCGCGCGGAATTCATCTTGGTGTACATGTCCGCAATTTTACCCTGCATGAGCTGGAAGTTCCCAACAGGCTCGCCAAACTGCTTGCGCTGCGAAATATAGGGCATCACCTCATCAAGGCACGCGGCCATAATCCCCGTGCCGATACCCGAGAGCACAACGCGCTCGTAATCAAGCCCACTCATCAAGACACGTACGCCTTTGCCCTCTTCGCCCAGCACATTTTCAAAAGGCACTTCAACATTTTCAAAGATCAACTCGGCCGTGTTGGAGCCGCGCATCCCCATCTTGTCGAAATGGGGGCTGGTTGAAAAACCCACCATATCTTTTTCAATGAGGAATGCAGTCATTCCACGGCTGCCGGCATCCGGATCCGTTTTCGCGTAAACCACTAACGTATCTGCATCGGGCCCGTTGGTGATCCAGAATTTCGTACCGTTCAGGGTATAGTAGCCGTTCTTTTTCTCGGCGCGCAGCTTCATCGACACAACGTCAGATCCCGCCCCTGCTTCCGACATAGCAAGCGCGCCGACATGTTCGCCGGAGATAAGTTTAGGAAGATATTTTGCGCGTTGTTCTGGTGTGCCGTTGAGTTTGATCTGGTTCACACACAGGTTGCTGTGCGCCCCATATGACAAGCTCACAGAGGCGCTGGCACGCGCGATTTCTTCAACTGCGATCACATGCGCCAGATACCCCATGTCCGCACCGCCGAACTCCTCTGGCACGGTAATCCCCAATAGGCCAAGCTCCCCCATTTCTTGCCATAGCTCTGGTGGAAACTCGTTCTTGGCATCTATTTCGGCCGCCATCGGCTTCACACGATCTTGCGCCCAACGATGCACCATCTCGCGCAGCGCATTAACTTCTTCGCCCAAGTCAAACGTCATAGTTGCGGTGAACACGGCTCTCTCCCATTTCCTGATCGCGCATTTATTGAACGCTTGTTCATTTAATAGCACAGAGCGAGTCGCGTCAATCCTTCGCAAGGCGACAGGCAAGAACTCCGAGAAGCGTTTGAAAATTAAGGCAGCAGTGCCTCTGCGAGGTCGGGAAGATCGCGGTAGTGGGCTAGCAAGGCATCGGGCTCAAGGGCCGCAACCGCCTCACCCGTCGGGCCGAATCCAACCAACACAATCGGCACACCGGCAGCGCGCGCAGTGTCACGATCTGTCACTGTGTCGCCAATCAAGATTGAACGCTCGACCTCTCCGCCTGCCTGTGTTACGGCCGCGAGATACGGAGCAACATCCGGCTTTCGTGTGGGCAAGGTGTCAGCACCAATCAAAGCATCAAACGCATCGCGCACACCCAGTCGCGACAGCAGGCTCTCTGCCAACCCTTCAGGCTTATTGGTGCAAATCGAAACCGCGAAGCCGCGCCCCCGCAGAGTCTCTACCGCATCCATTGCACCATCATAAAGCCGTGTGTGGCGATCAATCTCTCGCCCATATGCTTCCAGCAAAACAGGATACTGCTCAGGAACCCCCGCCTCAGCTCCCTCAGGATCAACGCGCGAATACCCGAGCGCCAACATCGCACGCCCTCCGTGAAACGCAGTCAATGCATCTGCAACGGGATCAAGCACATCGCCGTGCCCCAAACCTTGAAAACAATAATTCGCCGCCGCAATGAGATCGGCGCTTGTATCGGCAAGCGTTCCGTCGAGGTCAAAAACCACGCATCTTTTTCTATTATTTGGCAATTTTCAGCGTATCCCTGTAACATCCTGTAAAGCTATTTGAACATTTTGCCCCTTGCCCCGCGCGCTTTGAGCGATAAAACGGGGGAACATTCCGCCGCGACCACAACAGAAAAGACACTAAATGCCAACAGCCCTTATTACACTGGCCGCCGGTCAGGGCAGCCGTATGAACTCGGATTTGCCAAAAGTTCTACATAAAATCGGCGGTGCAACGCTACTTGAGCATGCTTTGGCAAGTGCTGAAGAACTGGATGTCGACCGCAGGATTGTTGTTGCCGGACATGGGGCTGAACTTGTGCGCGCAGAAGCCGAAGACCTTGGCGTATCTGACGTGGTGGTTCAGGAGGAGCAACTTGGCACAGGCCACGCGGTTTTGCAGGCGCGCGCGGCCCTCTCTGATTTCACGGGTGATGCGCTCGTTCTCTATGGCGACACACCGTTCATTCGCCCCGAAACGCTTTCGAAGATGGCAGCAGCGCGCCAAACCCACGCCGTCGTGGTCCTTGGGTTTGAAGCTGCGGATCCTGCGCGCTACGGCCGACTAATCACGAAGGGCGATGACCTTGAGCGCATCGTTGAGTTCAAGGACGCAACTGATGAGGAACGCGCGGTAACACTCTGTAATAGCGGAGTTATTTCCGCTGACGCCGAAACCTTGTTCTCACTTCTGGACGAGGTTGGGAACGACAACGCGGCGGGCGAGTACTACCTCACTGACATCGTCAAAATTGCCCGCGACCGTGGACTTTCAGCAGGCGTTGTGACCTGCGAGGAGGCCGAAACACTTGGCATCAACGCCCGCGCCGAACTTGCAAATGCCGAAGCCGTATTTCAGGCCACAAAACGCGTCGAAGCTCTTGAAAACGGCGTCACGCTGCTTGCGCCCGAAACGGTGTATTTCGCACGCGACACATACATTGGGCGCGATACAGTTGTGGAGCAAAACGTGGTGTTCGGCCCCGAAGTCACCATTGAATCAGGCGCTCACATCCGCGCGTTCAGCCACCTAGAAGGCTGTCACGTCAGCCGCGGCGCGATCGTTGGCCCATATGCCCGTCTGCGCCCCGGCGCGGAACTTTCTGAAGATGTGCGTGTTGGCAATTTCGTCGAAATCAAAAACGCCACACTCGCCGAAGGGGCAAAAGCCAATCACCTCACCTATGTCGGCGATGCGACAATCGGAGCGCGCGCCAACCTCGGAGCTGGCACAGTTACTTGTAACTATGACGGCGTGATGAAGCATCACACCGATGTTGGAAATGATGCCTTTATCGGCTCTTCCACCATGCTGGTTGCCCCGGTAAAGGTTGGCAACCGCGCAATGACGGCGAGCGGCTCGGTGATTACAAGTGACGTACCGGCCGACGCATTGGCCATCGGACGCAGTAAGCAAGTCAACAAAGAGAGGCTTGCGGATAAATTGTTTCAAAAATTGCAACAGATAAAAGCCAAAAAATCGGGTGGTAAATCGTAATGTGCGGTATCGTTGGTGTATTGGGAACGCATGAGGTTGCGCCCCTATTGGTCGAGGCGCTTAAACGGTTGGAATACCGAGGCTATGACAGTGCGGGCATTGCAACGATCGACGATGGCAAACTTGATCGTCGGCGCGCCGTAGGCAAGCTGGTGAACTTATCCGACGCTCTTGTTCACAACCCTCTTACCGGAAAATCGGGCATCGGTCATACCCGCTGGGCCACCCATGGCGCCCCAACCGTCAGCAACGCCCACCCGCACAAAGCGGGTCGCGTGGCGGTGGTTCACAACGGAATTGTCGAAAACTACCAGAGCCTCCGCGAAGAGTTGGTCGCAGCAGGATACAGTTTCGAAAGTGAAACCGACACAGAAACAGTCGCAACGCTTGCGCAGTTCTTCCTTGAGCAAGGACAAGCGCCAGTTGACGCTGCTAAATCTACCATCAACCGCCTAGAGGGCGCATTCGCGCTGTGCTTCTTGTTTGATGGCGAGGATGATCTTCTCGTAGCAGCACGCAAGGGTTCACCTCTAGCGATTGGTCATGGCGAAGGCGAGATGTATGTCGGTTCCGACGCGATCGCGCTTGCCCCAATGACGGATCGGATCACTTATCTTGAAGAAGGCGATCACGCCGTAATCACCCGCACCTCTGTTGAAATCTTTGACGCGAACGGCGCCGAGGTCGAGCGCCCGGTCAAGCAGGTTCAACTCGACGCAACACGCATCGAAAAATCCGGCTACAAGCATTTCATGGCTAAGGAAATCGCGGAACAGCCCGTCGTACTGGCCGATGCACAAGCCCATTACATTAAAGACGGCAACATCACCTTGCCTGTTGATCTCGATTTCAGCGCATTTGATCGCGTGACCATGGTTGCCTGTGGCACAGCATATCTTGCCTGTCTTACTGCGAAGTACTGGTTCGAACAGATCGCGCGCATTCCTGTCGAGGTCGATATCGCCTCGGAGTTCCGTTATCGTGAGCCGCCTGTGCCCGCGCGGACCTTGGCGATTTTCGTCAGCCAATCGGGAGAAACGGCTGATACGTTGGCGGCCCTTCACTATGCCAAATCCCAGGGCGCAACGATCCTTTCTGTGGTCAACGTCACCGAAAGCTCCATGGCGCGGGATAGCGATATGTCGCTTCCGATCCTTGCGGGCGTCGAAGTTTCCGTGGCTTCAACAAAAGCATTTACGTGTCAATTGTCGCTCTTGCTTTTGCTCGCACTCAAGGCATCATCAGACCGTGGGGCGCAAAGCACAGAGCAAGTGCAAAGCTACCTTGCCCATTTGCAAAAAACGCCCGCTCTTGTGAGCCAATCGCTGAATGTTGGCGACGCGGTAAAAGAAGCCGCCAAACTCGTTGCAGAGGCACAAGATATCTTGTTCCTCGGACGCGGCGCGATGTTCCCACTGGCGCTAGAAGGCGCGCTCAAACTCAAGGAACTCAGCTATATTCACGCTGAAGGCTATGCAAGTGGCGAGTTGAAACACGGGCCAATTGCGCTGATCGACAAGCATGTTCCTGTTGTGGTCATGGCCCCGCGCGATGCTCTATTTGAAAAGACAATCTCCAACATGCAGGAGGTTATGGCCCGTGGCGGCAAGGTGCTGCTGATCTCTGATGCCGCCGGTATCGCTGAAGCAGGGCAAGGCGTTTGGAGCACGATCACCATGCCGGAGATCGAGCCTGTTTTCGCCCCAATCCTCTATGCGATCCCTGCACAGCTATTGGCCTATCACACGGCGATCGCCAAGGGCACCGACGTAGACCAACCACGCAACCTTGCAAAATCGGTGACCGTAGAATGACCCCAGAAGCCGCCCTATCCGACCTTCGCGCCCACGCCCAAGATGGCAAGGCCGAAGAAATGCGGGCCTATCACAAGGCCGATCGAGAGTACCTTGGGGTTGCCAATCCCGATATCGACAGCTGCACCAAAGCGTGGCGCAAAGAGCTGGACGTTCCAGAGCGAGTTGCCCTCGCCCGCGATCTTTGGGCCACAGATATCCACGAGGCACGTGTAGCAGCCGCCAAATTGCTGACCCAAGCGCGGCTGCGCCCTGACGAAGCGGCGTGGGAGCTTATCCAAAGCTGGGTTCCGGATTTCAACGCATGGGCCATTGCCGATCACGCTTGCATCGCGGGGCAAAAACGCCTCGTTGCCGACCCCACGCGCCTTGATGAGGTAGAGCCGTGGATTGCATCTGATCACATGTGGACGCGCCGCGCGGCCTTTGTCATCACCTTGCCGTGGACCAAACAGAATTTCCCGAAACCCGCCGAGATTGAAGCGCGGGAACGCGTATTGGGCTGGGCTGCGACGCTGGTTGAGGACAAGGAATGGTTTATCCAAAAGGCGATTTCGTGGTGGCTGCGCGATCTGTCAAAGCACGATGTGCCACGCGCGCAGGCGTTTTTGAATGAATATGGCCCGCGCCTGAAACCATTCGCACAGAAGGAAGCCACGCGCCACATGCGCGATTACACTGTGCCTCCGCTCAAAGAGCCAGACGTCGAGACTGCTGACGCTCCTAAGCCTGACGAAGCGCCCGACGCATAATCTTGCCCGTCGCCGTCATTGGCATTTCGTCAATAAACTCAACGGAACGAGGAGCGACGTGTGGACTGACCTTGTCTTTGACGCGGGCGATCAACGCATCCTCTAACCCATCAGCACTCTCGCCTTCGCGCAACACGATGAATGCTTTCACAACCTCTGTCCGCAGCGCATCCGGAATTCCAATACAGGCCGCCATGGCGACCGATGGATGAGCGCAAAGACAGTTTTCGATCTCACTCGGTCCAATGCGATAGCCAGCGGAGGTAATCACATCGTCATCGCGGCTGGAGAAGCGGAAATAGCCGTCCGCGTCACAACTGCCAAGATCACCGGTGCGCAGCCAGCCATTCACGAATTTACGTTCTGTTTCCTCGGGCTTATTCCAATAGCGCAGAAACATCACCGGATCGGGCGCGCGCACCGCAATTTCGCCAATCTCACCTGCAGGAACTGGATTGCCTTCAGCGTCGATAATCGCAACCTCATGACCAGGAACGGCACCGCCCATCGCACCAGCCATATGTTTACCAAGCGCTTTTGATGCGGAAACCACCAAATTACACTCAGTCTGACCGTAAATCTCATTCACCGGTGCGCCCAAAACATCCTCTGCCCATTGCAACAAGTCTGCGCCAAGGCTCTCTCCGCCAGAGCTGATACTGCGGATATCCACGCCAACAGGAACGTCCGCTCCACGCATCATTTTGAGTGCGGTTGGCGGCATAAAGAGGTTCCTAATTCGATACCGCGCCATCAGGTCATAGGCCGCTGCAGCGTCGAACTTTCGCATCCGATGCGAGACAAGCGGCACACCGTAATAAAGGCAGGGCATTGCCATATCCATCAACCCACCGATCCACGCCCAGTCTGCTGGCGTCCAGCCGCAATCGCCCTGTTTCGGGAAGCCATCGTGATGCACTTCGATGGCCGGAAGATGACCGAGCAGGAACCTGTGCCCATGCAAAACGCCTTTTGGGTCGCCCGTTGTACCGGATGTATAAATCAAAACCGCCGGCGTATCAGCGCGGGTCTCTACTGGGGTACATGTTTTAGGATGCTTTTCGATTTCGTCCCAAACTGACTCAACACCAGCCGCATCGCCGATGGTCAAAACCGTTTCAAGAGCAGGCAGGTCAGAACGTATCTTGGCAACTTTGGGAAGGCTTTCGTCACTCGTTATCAAAAGCTTCGCGCCACTATCGGAAAGCCGATACCGCAACGCGTCTTCGCCGAATAAGGTAAACAGCGGAAGCACAACCGCGCCAAGCTTATAGGCTGCGAAATGCGCGATTATAACCGCCGGTTCTTGCGGCAACAGGATTGCAATGCGGTCCCCCTCTCCTACACCTTGTGCAGCAAAGGCATTGGCCAGCGCATTGGAAGCCTCTTCCAACTCGCTATATGTCCAACGACGTTCGGTTCCATCCTCCTCCACATGGATTATCGCCTCCTGATCCGGCGCACTACGCGCCAAAGAGGTACAGCAAAGCTCAGCGATATTCATTACCGGCGGAATATCCCAACGAAATGCGGACGCAACAGCATCCCACGTTGTGAAATCCTTGATCAATCGCCGCTTATCCTGCTCTTGCATCCATCTCCTCCCCAGAGATTGTGAACGAGCGTTCAGTTAACCGCCCGCGCCCTCCAGCGTCAATTGCGTTTTCGCCATTCCGCCAGACAGTTATCGCGCAAATATTACCGCGCACCACCCCACCATCTATAAATCCCCCTTGCCCCTCAATACCACCACGCCTAGGCTATCTGCATGACCGCACCCTTGATTGATCCCTTCTTGCGCCCGATTACATATCTGCGCCTCTCGGTAACGGACCGTTGCGACTTTCGCTGTGTTTACTGCATGGCGGAGCAAATGACCTTTCTACCGAAAAAAGAGCTACTGACGCTTGAGGAGTTGGATCGGCTGTCTTCTGCCTTTATCGGGCTGGGTGTGCGCAAGCTTCGGATTACGGGCGGGGAACCGTTGGTGCGCCGTGACATCATGAGCTATTTCAAAGCCATGTCGCGGCACCTGAAATCAGGTGCGCTGGACGAACTCACGCTTACAACCAATGGCTCACAACTGGCAAAGTATGCCGACGAACTCGCGGCCTGTGGGGTGAAACGGATCAACATCTCTTTGGATACGCTCGATGAGGCGAAATTTGCCGAGATTACGCGCTGGGGCCGCTTGCCACAGGTTCTTGAAGGGATCGAGGCCGCTCAAGCGGCAGGCCTTAAAGTAAAACTGAACACAGTGGCGCTTAAAGGCTTTAACGAGGACGAGCTTTTTACCCTCACCGAATTTTGCGCCGCACGAGATATGGACCTGACCTTTATCGAGGTCATGCCCATGGGAGATATCGGCAATGAAAACCGGATCGGGCAATATTGGTCTCTCGAAGACTTACGAGAAACTCTGGCCACACGTTTTAGCCTTGCCGACCTTCCCGACAAAACCGGGGGCCCTGCGAGATATGTCAGGATCGGGGAAACGCGCCAACGCATTGGTTTCATCACGCCACTGACACATAATTTCTGTGAAAGCTGTAACCGCGTTCGGGTGACTTGCACGGGCGAAATTTTCACCTGTCTGGGACAAGAAGGGAAATCCGATCTCCGTGCGCCATTGCGTGCGAGCGAAAGCGATACAAAGCTGAATGAAGCGATCCGCGCCGCGATCGCGCTCAAGCCCAAGGGCCATGATTTTGACTATTCGCGACAGGAAGTGGCTGGGCAAATGAGCCGCCACATGAGCCATACCGGCGGCTAAAGCTTTAGATCAACTTTACAACACAATAGCTTGATTTAAAAAGAAAAAGGCCGCCAGATTGGGCGGCCTTTTCTATCAATCTTAGCTTACCTCATGAGGCAGCAGGCATCCGACTTTCGACCATCTCAACCCACCAGCTACACCCCGCAGGGATCGCATTGTCGTCGAAATTATAGGCTGGGTGATGCACCGCTGCTGTGTCGCCATTGCCGACGAGGATATAAGCGCCGGGGCGTTCTTCGAGCATAAAGGCGAAATCCTCACCGCCCATCACAAGCGGCGCATCTTCGCAATCACCAGAAATTTTCTTGGCCGCTTCAGCCGCATATTCGGTTTCCGTGTCGTGGTTAACCATCACCGGATAACCGCGCATATAGTTAACGTCGGCCACCCCGCCAAGCGCCTCTGCTGTGAGCGGAGCGATTGCTTTAATCCGCTGTTCGGCAAGGTCACGAACGTCGTTTGACAGCGTCCGCACAGTCCCCTTCAGATGTACTTTCTGGGGAATGACGTTGTAAGCGTTGCTCTCGGTTTCAAAGCTCGTGACCGAAACAACGACTTGCTTCACAGGGTCCACATTTCGACTTGCGATTGTCTGCATCGCCAAAACGATCTGGCTCGCGATGATCGTCGTATCAACAACCTCTTGTGGCTTTGCCGCGTGGCCGCCCTTGCCCTCGACAAAAATGTCAAATGTATCGGTCGCGGCAAAGAACGGGCCTTTGCGAATTGCAAAGCTACCGAGCGGATGACCGGGCCAGTTATGCATCCCATAGACTTCCTGGATGTTCCAGCGATCCATCATGCCGTCTTCACACATTTCACGGCCACCGCCGCCGCCCTCTTCGGCAGGCTGGAAAATCACAACCGTGGTGCCGTCAAAGTTGCGCGTCTCGCACAGGTATTTTGCTGCACCAAGTAGCATGGCCGTGTGGCCGTCGTGACCGCAGGCATGCATAGCGCCTGGTGTTTTGGACGCATATTCAACGCCTGTTGCTTCAAGGATCGGAAGCGCATCCATATCTGCGCGCAGTCCCACAACTTTGCCAGACGTATCAGTCTTGCCCTTGATAACGCCGACAACCCCAGTGCGGCCGATACCCTCTACAACCTCATCACAGCCGAATGCGCGCAGCAATTCCGCCACCCGCGCCGAAGTTCGGTGCGTTTCAAACAGGATTTCCGGGTTTGCGTGGAAGTCTCGTCGCCATTCGGTAATTTCGGGCAGAAGCTCTGCGAAGCGGTTCTTTACGGGCATTTTCTAGTCCTGTGTTAAGTGTTGGATAAGCCGAAGCATAAAGGCCTCTCCGGCCTCCAACTGGCTGATTTCTAAATATTCATTCGGTTGATGGGCCTGCGCGATATCGCCAGGTCCACAGACAGCTGCGGAGTAGCCCCCCGCCTGAAACTGTCCAGCTTCTGTTGCGTAAGCCACAACATTGGTCGCGTTATCGCCTGTCAGGTGGCGGAGGAGTTGCTCGGACTGACCTTCGGTTTCCGGCGCAAGCGGCGGAACGGCGTATCCTTGCGATATATCGATACCGGTGTCGGGGTGGATGGCCTGCATCCGATCTGAAATCTCCTCGGCTTTGGCACGAAGCTTCGCCTCCCAATCGGCCAAAGACTCCCCAGGCACAACGCGGAACGACAAGTCGAAATGACACTCTTTGGCGGTAATATTATGCGCCGTACCGCCGCTTATTCTACCGATGTGCAGCGTTGTGTAGGGCGGCACGAAATCCGCAGCGAGCGGATTCGGTGTTGCCTTTGCGGAGAGTGCGTTCTGTTCGTGCGCCCACTGAATCAACTCGGTGCCATACATGATCGCGGAAACACCGGTGTGAAGCAGCGAGCTATGCACCTCGAAGCCTCGCACCGATACCTGAAACCCGACGCTGCCTTTATGCCCCGTGACAACCTTCATCATTGAAGGCTCACCAATAATTGCTGCAGAGGCAGGAGGAAGAGCTTTCATCGCCTCGATCATCGGAGGCGCACCGAAACAGCCAACCTCTTCATCATAGGAGAACGCGAGTTGGATTGGCCGCTTTACCCCCGACTTAAGAATATGCGGCACCGCCCAGAGCGCCAAAGCGTCAAAGCCCTTCATATCCGCAGTACCACGCCCATAAAGACGGCCGTCTTTTTCGACCATCTCGAATGGATCGCTCTCCCACGCTTGTCCGACAACAGGTACGACATCCGTGTGCCCCGACAGCACAACGCCGCCTTCGACCTCCGGCCCGACATTTGCAAAGAGCGAGGCCTTTTGGCCGGTCTCGTCATAAACGCGGAATGACTTTACGCCAAAGCTCTCGAGATATCCCTCGATCCACTCGATCAGCGGCAGGTTACTTTCGCTGCTGACGGTATTGAAGCTTACGAGCTTACCAAGAATCTCGCGCGTGGATAGAGGCTCTCCCATGAGGTTTCCAGACTTTAGGAACGGCCGATTGGTCGTTGTTATTGAAGAACAAAGTGGCCTTTACTGACCTCTGTATAGACCGAAGGCGCCGCCTCGTGTGACACGGGGAAGATTGGCGACGGGATCGGCTTGAACTTGAGGTCAGAGGCAATTTTCTTTTGGCGCGGATCGGCAACAGGAACCGCAGACATTAGCGATTTTGTATAGCTGTGCTGCGGGTTTTCAAACACCGCTTGGCGCGGTCCGATCTCGACGATCCGACCCAGATACATCACCGCAGTTTGGTGGCTCACACGCTCGACCACAGCCATATCGTGGCTGATGAACAGCATCGCGATTCCGAGGTCTGCCTGTAGCTCCATGAGCAAGTTCAGCACTTGCGCCTGAACCGACACATCAAGCGCAGAAACGGCCTCGTCCGCAACAACGAGCTTCGGGTTAAGCGCAAGCGCGCGGGCAATCGCGATCCGCTGGCGTTGGCCGCCGGAGAGCTCATGCGGGTATCGTTTTAGGAAGCTGCGCGGGAGTTCAACCCGATCAAAAAGGCTCGCCACGCGGTCGTTCACTTCGCTGCCACTTGCGAGGTTATAGTTGCGCATCGGCTCGGCAACCTGATCGATCAACCGCACTTGAGGATTGAGCGAGGCAAAGGGATCCTGAAACACCATTTGCATATCGCGGCGCGCTTTACGCAACTCTGTAGGGCTAAGCGCAAGAATATCAACACCGCCGAGGTTTACTTCGCCGCTTTGTGGCTCAACAAGCCGTAGAATGGACCGCCCGCAAGAAGACTTCCCGCAGCCGGATTCCCCAACGAGCGATAGCGTTTCCCCTGGTTTGAGCTCAAACGACACATCTTCGACAGCGTGAACATTGGCCACAGTACGGCGCAGCAGGCCCTTCTTCACGGGGAAACGCGTCGTCAGGTTCTTGACCTTTAGCAGAGGCGGAACCTCGCCCGCCTTCGCGGCGATTTCCTGTTTTGCTTTGGCCGCGGCCATAACAACTTCGTATTTATCCTCATCACCGAGGATACGCATTGGTTCTGGGAAGGCCTTTCCCGTCATCTCGCCAAGCTTCGGTACGGCCGCCAGCAGCGACTTGGTGTAATCGTGCTGCGGATTCTCGAATATCTGCTCGACCGGCCCCTCTTCCATCATGTTCCCGCGATACATCACGATCACGCGGTCGGCCATCTGGGCCACAACTGCCATATCATGGGTGATAAATAGAACGGCGGTGCCATGTTCGCGCTTAAGGCGGTCAATGAGCGCAAGAATCTCGGCCTGAATAGTCACATCCAACGCAGTTGTCGGCTCGTCACAGATCAGCAGCTTCGGCTCGCAAGCCATAGCAATCGCGATCACCACGCGCTGCCGCATCCCACCAGAAAGCTCGTGCGGATACTGCGTCATGCGGCGCTCAGGCTCAGGGATCCGCACGTCTTTTAGGATTTCAATAGCCCGTTTGTTGGCTTCCGACTTGCTAAGTCCCTTATGAAGAATCAACCCTTCGGTTAGCTGCTTGCCGACGGTAAATACCGGATTGAGCGAGGTCATCGGCTCCTGAAAAATCATTCCGATCTCGTTACCACGGATTGAACGCATGTCGGCTGGATCAACCTTAGCAAGATCAACCTCGCCTTCGACACCGCGGTTAAACTCAAGGGATCCTTCGGTGATTTCACCACCGCCAAACTCGACAAGCCGCATGATCGAAAGCGACGACACCGATTTACCCGATCCCGATTCGCCAACGACACAGAGGGTCTCTCCGGGATCAATGCTAAAGGATATATCCTCAACGCCAATTACGATTCCGCTATTAGTTTCAAACTCTACGCGAAGGTTCTTAACGTCGATTAGGTGGCTGTCTAGCATAGTGTATGATCTCGTATATCAGGATGCTCGTCACGCTAAGCGCCGAGAATAGCGAAAGTCAAACCCGAATCCTGATCCAGAAAAATTCGAGGCAATTCACATTTGAATTTCGATAATCCGATTAAAATCACCACCCGACAGCGTACAATATGCCGAAAAATCAGACATTTTGACAAATCCAACCGTTATCGCAACGGAAACCGGGCAACGGCACGCTTGCTTTTTTTTTACATTTGCCCTGAACTACCCCGCATGGCGGATCGAACCTCGAAGTGAGTCGTTATTGCATATGAAACGAAATTTGCTTCTACCCAAGCGAGTCCGAGAACTCGTGTCCAAAAAATCCGGAAAGCCGGGGTCCGCATATCCAACAAGGAGAGTAATATGAAAATGAAGACAGCCCTACTGGGCGCTGCTGCCGCATTTGCGATGGCCCCTATGGCCATGGCGGAACGAGGCGCAGACGGCCATGTAAACATCATCTATTGGCAAGCGCCATCGATCATGAACCCATATCTTTCCGGCGGTACAAAAGACCTTGAGGCCGCGAGCCTCGTCATTGAGCCGCTCGCCCGCTATGACCAAGACGGCAACATGGTTCCATGGCTCGTCGACTCTGTACCAACAGTAGAAAACGGCGGCGTCTCTGAAGACCTCACAACTGTAACGTGGAAGCTGAAAGAAGGCCTTCTGTGGTCTGACGGCACACCAGTTACTTCTGCTGACGTCAAGTTTAGCTGGGAATACTGTACCGCTGACGGCGGTGGCTGCGCGCAGTCCGAAAAGTACAATGATGTTGTCGACGTTGAAACACCCGACGAACTTACAGCGATTGTAAAATTCGGCGTGTCCAAGCCCTTCCCTTATGGCCCCTTTGTTGGCGCGCAAGCTCCGATCCTTCAAAAGGCGCAGTTTGAAAACTGCCTCGGCCCAAAGGCACCTGAGTGTACAGAAGAGAACTTCGCACCGATCGGCACTGGCCCGTTCACCGTAACAGAGTTCCGCCCGAACGACGTTGTGTCGCTCGAAGCAAACCCGAACTACCGTGATGCGTCCAAACCAGCGTTTGCGACAGCGACACTCAAAGGCGGCGGCGACGCAACCGCGGCTGGCCGTTCGGTTCTTGAAACCGGCGAGTTTGACTACGCGTGGAACCTACAGCTTGCACCAGACGTGCTTGCCAACATGGAAGCCAAGGGCAAAGGCAAGATCGTGTCCGGATTTGGTACGCTTGTTGAGCGGATCATGGTTAACCAAACCGATCCTTCCGCTGATCTCGGTGACGAGCGCGCTACCAAAAAACACCCACACCCGTTCCTGACAGACAAGAACGTACGCCAAGCGCTTTCCATGGCGATTGACCGCGAACTGCTGACAGAAATCGGCTATGGCGCTGCTGGTCGTCCAACTTGTAACGTGCTGCCTGCTCCTGCGATCTATGCCTCGACCGCAAACGACGGCTGCCTTGTACAAGACATTGCTGGTGCAAATGAGCTTCTCGAAAGCGCTGGTTGGGTGAAAGGTGCTGACGGCATCCGCGCCAAAGATGGTGTGCGTCTTTCGATGCTGTATCAAACATCCACAAACGCTGTGCGTCAGGATTTCCAAGCTCTGATCAAACAGTGGTGGGGCGAAATCGGCGTTGAAACCGAACTTCGCAACCTTGATGCGTCCGTGTTCTTCGGTGGTGACCCAGGTTCGCCTGACACATTCCAGAAGTTCTTTGCTGACGTAGAAATGTACGCCAACAACTTCGACGGCACAGACCCAGAGTCCTATATGGCAAACTGGGAGTGTAAGCAGGCTCCAAGCCCAGAGAACCAGTGGCAAGGCAACAACATGCCACGCTTCTGCTCTGAGGAATATGACGCTCTCGTGGCCAAGATGGCTGTGACTGGCGACATCAATGAGCGTGCCGAACTTGCCAAAGCTATGAACGACATGCTGATGCAAGAATATGTCATCATTCCACTTGTGGACCGTGGCCGAGTGTCGGCTCACTCCAACACTCTTGGTGGTGTGATCCTCAATACTTGGGACAGCGAGCTGTGGAACGCAGCTGACTGGCATCGCGTCAAGTAAACCTATGTGAATTGGGGCGTCCGTAAGTTTCGGGCGCCCCTTTTCCATATCTTGGCTTCCCCTGAATACCAGAGCCGATCAATCGGCCCGAGGCAAACCACATGCTCACATTCACGCTCCGCAGGCTGCTGCTCGCGATCCCGACGCTTATTTTCATTTCGTTGGTCATTTTCCTGCTTCTGGAACTCGCACCCGGCGATCCGATGGCACAAGTGCCCTTGACGGTCCCTCCAGAAGTAAAGGCGCAGATGCGCGAGGCTCTCGGCCTTGGACAACCGATCCATATCCGCTTTGTCAAATGGCTCTACCAGTTCTATGTGGTTGAACCGCTTTATCTCGCAGACGCTTTATTCGGAACCAGCTGGTCCGAAGGTCTGCCCCGCATCATTTCTTGGCAGTGGCGCTCCTCCGTTCTTGACGTCGTTGCCCAACGTATCCCGCAAACTCTTTGGGTTGTTGGCCTTTCCTATGTGATTGGTGCCATGATCGCTGTTCCGATCGGCGTCATCTCTGCCTATCGCCAGTACTCGATCTTCGATCAAATCGGCACATTCATTTCGATGGTCGGCTTCTCGGTTCCGACCTTCTTTACCGGTGTTTTGCTGATCGTGATCTTCTCGGTCAACCTTGGCTGGTTCCCATCAATTTACGACACGACACTGGTTGTGAATGACTGGCCTTCCTTCGTTAAACAGCTCAAGCAGATGGTGATGCCGGTCTTTGTTCTGGCGCTTTATAACGCAGCACAGATCAGCCGCTTTATGCGCGCCTCCATGCTCGACAACCTCAATCAGGATTACGTCCGCACTGCGCGTGCAAAGGGGCTCGGAGAGCGGGCCGTTGTGTTGGTCCATGTGCTGCGCAACTCGATGATCCCTGTTGTGACCGTGATTGCGCTTGGTGTGCCGACGGTCTTTTCCGGTGCGATCATTACGGAGCAGGTGTTCAAGGTGAATGGCCTCGGCCAGCTTCTGATTACGGCCATTCAGGCCAATGACCTTCCAACAGTTCAAACGCTGACCGTGATCTTTGCGATCCTGATCATCCTGTTCAATCTAATTGCCGATATCCTTTATGGTATCCTCGACCCAAGGATCCGCTATGACTAAGACAGCCGTACACTCAAACGACGCCACCGAAGAAACTGCAACCCGCAGCCAGTGGTGGGACGTCTGGGATCAGTTCAAGACCCACCGCGGCGCGATGGTCGGCTTGATCATATTTGTGTCGATCCTGTTGTTCGTCGTTGTCGGGCCATGGGTGTGGACCATTGATCCAACCCATATCGATATCCGCGCCCGCAACCAGGGGCCAAGCCTTGCGCATCCATTTGGAACTGACCAACTTGGCCGCGATATCTTTGCGCGGATGATGGCAGGCGGTCAGGTTTCCATGGCTGTGGGGATGACGGCGATGGCGCTTTCCTTGTTCCTCGGCACGTTGATCGGGGTGTTGGCTGGGTATTTCAAATGGCTCGACGGGCCGCTTATGCGCTTGACCGACCTGTTCCTCGCCCTGCCCCTTCTACCCCTGCTGTTGGTGATTATCCTTCTGTTCCGCGAACGCCTAAGTTCGGTATTCGGGCCAGAGGGCGGCATTTTCATCCTAATGGTGTTCGCAATCGGCATAACAAGCTGGATGCAGGCTGCGCGGATTGTGCGCGGTGACGTGCTAGCGCTCAAGGAACGCGAGTTTGTTTTGGCTGCCCATTCCATCGGAACAGCCCCGCGCAAGATGATCCTACGGCATATTCTGCCCAACGTGATGTCGCCCATCATGGTGTCGGCCACGCTCGGAATTGCCAATGCAATCATCACAGAGAGTGCGCTCTCGTTCCTCGGCCTCGGCTTCCCACCAGACTTCCCAACATGGGGCCGGTTGCTCTTTGACGGCGTTGACTTCCTTCAGCAGTACCCAGAGCGCGTTCTGTTCCCGGGCATTGCAATCTCGCTAACTGTGCTGTCGGTTAACTATATCGGCGACGGGCTGCGCGATGCGCTCGATCCACGCATTCGCGGGCGCTAAACAACATGCCAAAAAACCACAAAGGGGCCATGTGGCCCCTTTGCTTATGGCAAAACGATCTCGTCTCTAATGACCAATTCGCTTCTTGAGGTTTTTCAGGTACATCCAAACTCCTAACACGACAAACGGTACAAGCACCGCAGTCAGAACCGTTTTGGAAAGATGAAAGTTCTTTGCCAGAGGTGCAAAGAAATACCCCAGAAGACTGACAGCATAATAAGAAATTGCCACAACCGAGAGCCCCTCAACTGTTTGCTGGAGGCGCAATTGCAGATCCGCGCGTCTGTCCATAGACCGCAGGATCTCTTGATTTTGTCGCCCGCGCTCCACATCCACCCGCGTGCGCAGCAACTCAGCAGCGCGCACCGCCCGATCTGACATCCGCTGCAACAATTTCTCCGCAGCCGTCACTGTGCGCATCGCAGGATCAAATCGACGCATCATGAATTCGTCAAAGGTCTGTCGCCCTCTATACCGCTCTTCTCGCAATATCTTGATCCGTTGGTTTACGATTGCCTCATACGCGTTCGTCGCGCCAAACCGATAACTTGTTTCTGCAGTCAACTGCTCCAACCTCGCTGTAAGAGGCTTGAGCTCGGCAAGGGTCTCCTCGGCGGCGTCCACTGTTGTCCCCATCCGCGCCACAACACCCGTCAATTCGGATTCAATGGGGCCAATCTCGCCCATTAGATTTTTGGCCGTGAGATAGCCGAGCATGGCCATAGTTTTATAGGTTTCGATCTCACATAGCCGTTGAAGAATACGCCCTGTCCGTTGCGGACCAACGCCATCCTGCATCATCATCGCGAACCTGACGTGGCCAGCCTCATCAATACGAAAGTCAGAGGCAACCAGCGCAGAAGCATCCAAAATTTCGCTCACGGCAAGGCTTTCCGGAACAAACCACTGTGTCAGATTTTCAAGGATTGCCTCGTCATGCTCCGGTCGCTTCTCGATATGGAAATGCGCAGACGTAAGCCGAAGTCCGGGCGCTTTGGCACACCAATCTTTTGGAAAGACTTCAAAACCCTTCGGATCGAACGCCCGACTCGCGACCGCTTCGGTGAAGATTGTATAGGTTAAGAACTCACTGTGACTCTCCCATTTCAGGAAATGGCGGCCAAGTGGGCCAAAGTAGTGTGTCGCGCCGGGACGTGGATGCACAGCTCCGTGACGGTCCAGTAAATCCAGAAGATGCGCGCGCTCGGCTGCATAGTCTCGCTCTTGGCCATCTGGTGTTTTAAGCGCCAGAAAAACCGCGCTCGCTGGCGCGGAAAGCGCGGGGAATGGCCGTGCATGAAGTTCATTCGCCAAATGATATCGGTCTGGATGATCTTTGATCTCGTCCATACTTGCCCCTTACGGCCCTTGAATAGTGGGCTATGATTTTCATCCAACATAAAGCGCCGCGCCAAAGTGTAAAGAAATTTTCGCATTGTTTTCAATGTGTTAACTGTGTGCGAATGTATACAAAAACGTCAAACAAAGAAAAAGCGCCCCGCCATATCCGGCGGAGCGCTTGGTATTGATCTTCCGAAAACGGAAGTGATGTTAGTTGATCATCGTCAGCAGTTGATCGAGGCTTGCCTTCGCATCGCCGTAGAACATCCGTGTGTTTTCTTTATAGAACAACGGGTTCTCGATACCGGAGTAGCCAGTACCCTGTCCGCGCTTGGACACGAACACCTGCTTGGCTTTCCAACACTCCAGAACCGGCATGCCGGCAATCGGGCTGTTCGGATCATCTTGTGCGGCTGGGTTCACGATGTCATTCGAACCAATCACGATGGCAACATCGGTTTCGGGGAAATCTTCGTTGATCTCGTCCATTTCAAGCACGATGTCATATGGCACTTTGGCTTCGGCCAAAAGCACGTTCATGTGGCCCGGCAGACGACCCGCAACAGGGTGGATCGCAAAGCGCACATTCTTGCCCTTGGCGCGCAGGCGCTTTGTCAGTTCGCTTACGCTTTGCTGAGCTTGCGCCACGGCCATACCATAGCCAGGAATGATGATGATGTTGTCCGCTTCTTCAAGTGCGGTAGCAACGCCATCTGCATCAATCGCGACTTGCTCGCCTTCGACTTCCATCTGCGGTCCTGCAGCGCCACCAAAGCCGCCGAGGATAACACTGATGAAGGAGCGGTTCATCGCCTTACACATGATGTAAGAGAGGATTGCACCCGAAGAACCAACCAGCGCGCCCACAACGATCAGAAGGTCGTTGCCGAGCGAGAAACCAATCGCCGCCGCAGCCCAGCCAGAGTAGCTGTTAAGCATCGATACAACGACGGGCATATCCGCGCCGCCAATCCCCATAATGAGGTGATAGCCGATAAAGAAGGCTGCCAGCGTCATGATAAAGAGAGGCAAGATGCCGCCAGTGTTGAAGTACCAGACAAGGCAGACAAGCGACAAAATAGCGGCCGAAGCGTTCAGAACATGACCACCGGGAAGCTTTTGCGCCGCCGATGTGACCTTACCCGCCAGCTTGCCATAGGCAATAACCGAACCCGTGAACGTCACCGCACCGATAAAGATACCGAGGAACAATTCAATCCGCAGGATGTTTTGTTCAACCGGAGTTTTATGCGCAAGCAATGCCGCAAACCCTTCGAGGCCGTGGCGTGCTGTCTCGTCCATCGACAAAACATTACCTAGCTCGAGGTGTGCGTTATAGCCCACAAATACCGCCGCAAGACCAACAAGCGAGTGCATCGCCGCCACAAGCTGCGGCATCTCGGTCATCTGGACGCGCTGCGCCACATAGGTGCCGATCACGCCGCCAGCTACGATGAGAACAATTGACAGCACCCAAAGGCCAGACCCCGGCCCGACGAGCGTTGCAAAGACCGCCAGCGCCATGCCGACGATACCATACCAAACCGCGCGTTTCGCGCTTTCCTGTCCGGACAATCCGCCGAGGGACAGGATGAAAAGAACCGCCGCAACAACGTAAGCGGCTGTGGTGAAACCAAATTCCATGATCCCTACCCCCTTAAGATTTCTGGAACATGGCGAGCATACGCCGTGTCACGAGGAAGCCGCCGAAGATGTTAATTCCGGCCATGAAGATCGACAGAGCTGCCAACAGAATGACGAGGAACGACCCCGACCCGATCTGCATAAGCGCACCCAGAATGATGATCGACGAAATCGCATTGGTCACCGCCATAAGTGGCGTATGAAGCGAGTGGCTGACGTTCCAGATCACTTGGAAACCGACGAATACGGCAAGAACGAACACGATGAAGTGCTGCATAAAGCTTGCTGGTGCATAGAGACCGGCAAGAAGCATGAGCGCTCCGCCAATACCGAGCAACGTGAATTGCTGCTTGGTTTGGGCTTTGAATGCCGCAACTTCTTGGGCCTTTTTCTCTTCGGCTGTGAGTTCGGGCGCCGCCGGTTTCGGCTTGGCCGCCGCAATCGCTGCCACTTTGGGTGGCGGCGGCGGGAAAGTAATTTCACCTTGGTGCGTCACAGTCGCGCCGCGGATCACATCGTCTTCCATATCGTGGTTGATCTGACCGTCTTTTTCTGGTGTCAGATCGGACATCATATGGCGAATGTTGTTGGCATACAGCGACGATGCCTGTGCCGCCATGCGCGATGGGAAGTCTGTGTAACCGATGATGGTTACGCCATTTTTCGTTACGATCTTCTCGTCCGCGACGGTCAGCTTACAGTTGCCGCCTTTTTCGGCTGCAAGGTCAACGATGACAGAGCCGTCTTTCATTGCTGCAACCATATCCTCGGTCCAAAGCTCTGGAGCTTCGCGGTTCGGGATAAGGGCGGTCGTAATCACGATATCGACTTCTGGCGCCAATTCGCGGAACTTCGCAAGCTGTGCTTCGCGGAATTCTGGCGAAGAAACAGAGGCATAGCCGCCAGTTGCGGCACCGTCTTGCTGTTCTTCTTCAAAGTCGAGGTAAACAAATTCGGCCCCCATGGACTCGACCTGTTCCGCCACTTCTGGGCGCACGTCGAACGCATAAGTAATCGCACCGAGGCTGGTGGCCGTTCCGATTGCGGCAAGTCCGGCAACACCGGCACCAACAACAAGAACCTTGGCTGGAGGCACTTTACCCGCAGCCGTCACCTGACCCGTAAAGAACCGGCCAAAATTGTTACCCGCTTCGATAACCGCGCGGTAACCAGCGATGTTTGCCATGGAGCTTAGCGCATCCATCTTTTGCGCACGGCTGATGCGCGGCACCATTTCCATCGCGATAACATTGGCACCGGAAGACTTGGCAGCCTCCATACCATCGTCATTCGCAGCAGGGTTAAAGAAGGAAATCAGAGTTTTGTCCTTGGTCAGACGCTTGAGTTCCGTGGCATTTGGCTGGCGAACCTTGGCGATGATATCGCAGGCCTTCCACAATGCGGCGGCTCCGCGGATAACTTCAACGCCAGCTTCTTTATAAGCGGCATCAGAAAAACCGGCGCCCTTCCCCGCGCCCGCTTCGATCGCGCATTCGTATCCCAGCTTTTGCAACTGGAGCGCGCTTTCGGGCGTCATGGCAACGCGTGCCTCCCCCTCGAAAACTTCCTTCGGTGCTCCGATTTTCACAGCACTTTTCCCCTTTTCTCTATCTAAAACACAGGTTTTGAAATCTGTGGGCCGATCACCTCATATCTCGCGCAAGATTGTTTCTCAAGTTACCACCGCGGATTTCATAAAGATTCTCAATTGCCAAGATACGGATTCACTTGCCAAAGCCGCGATAGAAAGCCACGATGCGCAAGGTGTTAGAGGGTAAGATGTCTGATATTGCTCGGATAATAGGCTCACCGAACGGAAATGGCTCCATCGCAAGCGCGGCGCCAAAGGTGTTGCAACATTGCGTAGGCAAGGATGCTGTATTTGCCAAGGTTTCCGCCAATGGGTTTGGTCGTTTCTTTTGCAATGACACGCGCAATGCTTCCCTAGCGTCAATTCGGAGGGTATCATGACCCGAACGTACCGCCGATACAAGGTAGAAGACGCCGAGCCGACCTATGCCGTGTTCTATCGCGCCATTCGTGAAGGAACCGCAGATTACTACAGCGAGGAACAACGCTCGGCCTGGGCCGCAAGCGAAGAGATGCGCCCTGGATGGCCGGAACGCCTTGCGCAGACAGCCTGCTGGGTGGCCGAGGACGACGGCGAAGTGATCGGCTTTTTTACTCTTGAACAGGACGGCCACATTGATCTTGTGTTCGTCTTGCCGGAATACCACGGCACCGATGTCGCTGGGGCGCTTTACGACCTTATCTTAGTGGATGCACACGCCCTCGGCCTACAGCGCCTGTTCACCGAAGCCAGTCGCATGGCACAGCCCTTCTTTGCCAAACGAGGCTGGCATATAACCAGCCGCGAAACCATTGTGCGCGAAGGCGTTGAGCTTGACCGATACAATATGGCGCGCGATCTGTTTTAGGCGCTCGCTATCCTTGCGCAGCCCAATCGCGCACCGCATCCCCAAACGCGCTGAACAGTTTTCGCGAAACGCTATCGTTTTCTGCGTTCCACTCCGGATGCCACTGAACCGAAAGCGTAAAACCGGGCGCGTCTTTGATATAGAGGGCTTCGGGCGTACCGTCCGGCGCGTGGCCATCAACAACCACGCGCGGGCCGGCAACCTTTATTCCCTGTCCATGCAGCGTATTGGTCATCACTTGACGCGCACCAAGGAGCTGTTCGAATGGGCCGTCATCGCTGAATGTCACAACATGGCGAAGCGCAAATTTTTCTTCAAGCGTACCATCGGGCGGCATGCGGTGATTGTCCCGCCCTTCAAGATCCCTTATTTCCGGATGAAGCGAACCGCCCATAGCGACGTTCACTTCCTGAAATCCACGACAAACGCCGAAAATGGGTTGGCCGCGCTCCACACATGCGCGAATGAGCGGAAGCGTAAGCGAGTCTCGTGCGCGATCAAAAAGGCCATGCGCCTCGGTTTCTTCTTCGCCATATTCTTCGGGGTGCACATTTGGTCGCCCCCCTGTGAACATAAAACCATCGCAACACGCGAGCAGGTCTTCGATCTCAACCAGATCTGAATCCGAAGGCACCATCAACGGAACACACCCCGAAACTTTGGCGATTGCTTCGGAATTCATGGAACCGGACGCATGGGCCGGATACTCGTCATTAATAAGAAACCGGTTCCCGATGATACCGACGACTGGTCGCGCCATACTGCCTCGCTTGTTTGCTTCAGAGCTCTATACCACGGCGCAGCACTTGGATAACTGCAAGATTATGCGCGGAAACGCACAGTCGGCGCGGCTCACATTTTTAATACCGCACAGAGATCAATAGCAAATCGCAAAGAAGCTTGTTGCAGAAACGAAAACGGGGAAGCCACAAGCTCCCCCGTTTTTGCACAATTTATCTGCAACTATGCCTGTGCTTTAAGCTCCAGACGACGTGCGTGCAGCACGGGCTCGGTATACCCCGAAGGCTGGACACGCCCCTTAAACACCAGGTCACAAGCCGCTTGGAACGCGATGCCATCGAAGTTCGGCGCCATTGGCGTATAAGTCGGGTCGCCCGCATTCTGACCATCGACCACGGCGGCCATCTTCTGCATGGCGGCCATAACCTGCGGTTCACTCACAACACCGTGGTGCAACCAATTTGCCAAAGCTTGGCTCGAAATCCGGCAGGTGGCGCGGTCTTCCATCAGGCCAACGTTGTTGATGTCCGGCACCTTGGAACAACCAACACCGGCATCAATCCAACGAACGACATAGCCAAGGATACCTTGGGCATTGTTCTCGATCTCTGCCTGAATTTCCTCATCGCTCCAGTTTTGCCCATCTGCAGTCGGGATCGTAAGTAGCGCCGCAAGCGTGCCGCGCGGCCCGCCCGCTTTGATCTCGTCCTGACGCGCAAAAACATCAATCTCGTGGTAATGGGTAGCATGAAGCGTTGCTGCCGTCGGGCTTGGCACCCATGCGCAGTTCGCGCCCGCCTTCGGATGACCGGATTTCGCTGCAAGCATATCCGCCATCATGTCGGGCATCGCCCACATGCCTTTGCCGATCTGCGCCTTGCCCTGCAATCCGCAAGCCAAGCCGATATCTACGTTGCGGTCCTCGTAGGAAAGGATCCAAGGCGTTGTTTTCATGTCGCCTTTCTTAAGGAATGGCCCTGCTTCCATCGACGTGTGGATTTCATCGCCCGTGCGATCAAGGAAGCCTGTGTTGATAAAGGCAACGCGGCTCTTGGCGGCACGGATACATTCCTTGAGGTTTACAGATGTGCGGCGCTCTTCGTCCATAATACCGAGTTTGACGGTATTCTTCGGAAGGCCAAGCGCGCCCTCAACCGCTGTGAAAATCTCATCTGCAAAGGCAACCTCTTCTGGCCCATGCATCTTTGGCTTCACCACATAAACAGAGCCGTGCAAGGAGTTGCCGCTGTCTTTCTTCAGGTCGTGAATGGCGATCAATGTGGTGACCATCGCATCCATCAACCCCTCGCCTGCTTCGTTTCCGTCTTTGTCGAGGATCGCAGGATTGGTCATCAGATGCCCGACGTTACGAACGAGCATGAGAGAGCGGCCTTTTAGTTTAATATCCGAACCATCAGGCGCAACAAACTCGATATCGTCAGCGAGTACACGCTCAAAGGTTTTCCCGCCTTTGGTTACGGTTTCGGATAGATCGCCCTGCATCAAGCCGAGCCAATTGGAGTAGGCAAGCACTTTGTCCTCTGCATCCACAGCAGCGACCGAGTCCTCGCAATCCATGATGGTTGAGATCGCACTCTCTAGGATTACATCTGCGATCCCCGCAGGGTCGGTTGCACCGATCTGGTGGGATTTGTCGATCACGACGCGAATGTGTAGGCCGTTTTTGACAAACAGAACCTCGGACCCATCCGCCTTGGCGCCAGCAAACTGTGCTGCATTCTCAAGCTCAACATTTCCGCCTTCGGTCGCAAAGCTGACCTTGCCGTTATCAACACTTATACCAGTGACATCGGCCCATTTCGCGCCCGCGAGCGGCACTGTGGCATCAAGATGTGCCTTTGCTGCGGCAACAACCTGTGCGCCGCGCTCTGGGTCGAAACCGCCAACAGTCGGCAGGCTGCCCAGCGCATCCGTGCCGTAGAACGCATCATAGAGGCTTCCCCACCGCGCATTCGCGGCGTTTAGTGCAAAGCGTGCGTTCATGATCGGAACCACAAGCTGCGGCCCAGCAATCGTGGCGATTTCCGGATCGACGTTCGCCGTATCAATAGAAAAATCTTCGCCTTCTTCAACGAGATAGCCAATGCTGCGCAGGAAGGCTTCATATTCAACCGGATCATGAGATTGGCCGCGGTGCTCAACATGCCAACGATCAATCTGCTCCTGAATCTCGGCGCGTTTTTCAAGCAAAGCGCGGTTTTTCGGGCCTTTCTCGTGGATAAGGCCAGAAAGGCCATCCCAAAACGCTGCGGGCTCAACCCCTGTTCCGACAATGGCGCGCGTTTCGATAAACTCTGCCAATTCCGGCGCGACCTGAAGTCCCGCTCTCTCTACATACTGCGCCATCGTGCAACTCCTGAATATGTTTGCGCAAAACCTATGGGCTTTCACCTGTGAAGGCAAGATTTGCGGTCAAAACTCTTTACCAATTTTCGGGAAAGGTTTTTTCGGATTTTCAACAGAATGGGAAAACAGTTTATGCCAATTGCTTGCAGCTTTCGGCGAATTGCGGTCAACCTTGGCCAAGCAGTAAGGAAAGACGCCATGACCAACGAAGCTCCGCAGAAAATCTATCTCGCCGAATACAAACCCTTCCCGTTTCTGATTGATGGGGTTGAGTTGAACTTTGATCTCGCGCCGCGCGCCACGCGGGTCAAAAGCAAGATCAATTTCCGCCCCAATCCAGACAGTGACTCACGTGAGTTTTTCCTGCATGGCGAAAACCTGAAGCTCATCTCTGCGAAGATTGACGGTAAAGAGATTTCTCCTGAAGTTACCGATCTTGGACTGACCGCAGATGTGCCAAATGCGCCGTTTGTGTTTGAAGCGGAGGTCGAGATTTCGCCCGAAACCAATACCGCACTTGAGGGGCTTTATATGTCAGGCGGCATGTATTGCACCCAATGCGAGGCCGAGGGGTTCCGAAAGATCACCTACTATCCCGACCGCCCAGACGTGATGGCAACGTTCAAGGTTCGCATTCAAGGTAGCGAAAGCGTGCTGCTCTCCAACGGGAATCCGGTTGAACAAGGCGAAGGCTTTGCAGAATGGCACGATCCATGGCCAAAACCCGCCTACCTCTTTGCGCTAGTTGCCGGAAACCTCGTGGCACACCCAGACAGCTTCACCACAAAAAGCGGCAAAGAGGTGGAGCTCAACATCTATGTTCGCCCGGGGGATGAAGGAAAATGCGCCTTCGGAATGGAAGCGCTCAAACGCTCTATGACTTGGGATGAGGAGGTTTATGGCCGCGAGTACGACTTGGACATTTTCAACATCGTGGCCGTGGATGACTTCAATATGGGCGCAATGGAGAACAAAGGCTTGAACATTTTCAACTCTTCCTGCGTTCTGGCCAGTCCCGAAACGGCAACCGACGCGAATTTCGAGCGGATCGAAGGGATCATTGCCCACGAATACTTTCACAACTGGACAGGCAACCGCATTACCTGCCGTGATTGGTTCCAGCTTTGCTTGAAAGAAGGGCTGACAGTTTTCCGCGATCAGCAATTCACCAGCGACATGCGCAGCCGCGCGGTGAAGCGGATTGACGATGTGATAACACTTCGCGCTCGTCAGTTCCGGGAAGACAACGGACCGCTGGCGCATCCTGTACGGCCTGAAAGCTTTGTCGAAATCAACAATTTCTATACGGCTACGGTCTATGACAAAGGCGCTGAAATTATCGGAATGCTCAAGCGGCTTGTTGGGGATGAAAACTATAAACGTGCGCTTAGTCTCTATTTCGAACGTCATGACGGCGAGGCCGCGACGATTGAAGATTGGCTCAAGGTATTTGAAGACACGACGGGGCGCGATCTTTCACAATTCGCACTCTGGTATTCGCAAGCGGGCACACCGCGCCTCAAGGTAAGCGAAGCGTTCGAGGACGGCACCTATATCCTGACTTTCAAACAGGAAACGCCTCCTACTCCAGGCCAATCGGAAAAAGACCCGCGCGTTATTCCGATCGCTGTTGGATTGCTCAACCCCAACGGCGACGAAGTCCGCGAGACTTGCGTGCTGGAAATGACAGAAGAGGAACAAAGCTTCCGCTTCTCCGGCCTCGCCGCAAAGCCCATTCCTTCTATCCTGCGCGAGTTTTCCGCTCCTGTGATCCTTGAGCGCGAAACAACAAACGCCGAACGCGCCTTCCTCCTCGCCCATGACACTGATCCGTTCAACAAATGGGAAGCTGGCCGTGCCTTGGCCAAAGATACAATCACGCGCATGCTGACCGAGGACAGAACAGTTGGCAGTGATCTTTTGGATGCCATTTCCAAAGTGCGGCGCGATGACAGCCTAGATCCCGCGTTCCGCGCACTTGTCCTTGCGCTGCCCAGCGCGGATGACATTGCCCAAACGCTCTTTGATGCGGGCCATACACCAGACCCAAGCCGCATTCACACCGCGCTTGAGACAGTTGCGCTCTCGTATGCGACGCACCTGCAAGACGTGCTGCCCAAAATCTATGCCGACATGCATATAGATGGCCCCTACTCTCCGGATGCGGAGCCTGCTGGCAAACGCGCGCTTCAAGGCGCGGTTCTTTCGCTATTGTCGCGACTTGATGGTGGCAATCAAGCGCGCGCGCAATTCGCGGCAGCAGACAATATGACCCAGCAACTTCAAGCACTTGCCTGCCTCCTGCGGATTGATCGCGGGCGCGAACAACTTGCGGCCTTTGAGGAACAGTGGAAAGACGACCGGCTTGTCATGGACAAATGGTTCAACCTGCAAACCGCGCTCGCCGCGCCTGAAGCCGCTGTTCAAACCACAGAGGCCCTTACCAAACACGCCGCGTTTGATTGGAAAAATCCCAACCGCTTCCGCGCAACGCTGGGCGGGCTGACAGGCAACATGGCTGGCTTCCATTCACCTGACGGCAGCGGCTATCGACTTGTTGCGGATTGGCTTATCAAACTTGACGCCGCAAATCCCCAAACCACTGCCCGCATGAGCACCTGCTTTGACAGTTGGCGGCGCTATGATGCCGACCGTCAAGCGCTCATCAAGGCAGAGCTGACCCGCATCCTCGAAACTCCGAAACTCTCGCGGGATACAACAGAGATGGTTACCCGTATTTTAGGAGACTGATATGGCCGAACGGCGCAACCTTTTGATCACCGGCGCAAGCGACGGGATTGGAGCGGAAACGGCCAAACTCGCGGCGGCACGCGGTTACAACATCGGAATTGGATACCGCACTGATAAAAAGGGCGCCGAAGAAACCGCCCGTGCAGCGGAAGCACTGGGGGCAAAAACGGTCTTGCTACATGGCGATATCTCGGTCGAAGCAGACATTCAGAATGTGTTTGCGACGTTCACCTCGGAACTTGGGCAGCTTGATGCATTGGTAAATAACGCTGGCATTGTTGGGCCGAGTATGCGGGTCGAGGACATGAGCCGCGCACGTCTGGATCAAATGTTCGCGGTGAATACCATCGGCCCAATGCAATGCGCCCAGACCGCCGTTCGCCTTATGGCGCATCGCTATGGCGGCAAAGGCGGCGTGATCGTTAATGTATCTTCGGTTGCCGCGCTGCTTGGAAGTCCGAATGAATACGCGGATTACGCCGCTGCAAAAGCCGCGTTAGATGCGTTCACAATCGGGCTGGCCAAAGAGAACGCCCGCGAGGGTATTCGCGTAAATGCGGTTCGCCCTGGCGTTACACGAACAAAAATCCACGCAAAAGGCGGCGAGGAAGGCCGCGAAGACCGCATTGCACCGATGGTTCCCATGGGACGCCCGGGCGAAGCGCAAGAAATCGCAGAAGCAATTCTCTATCTGCTGTCGGACGCCTCATCTTATATGACCGGCAGCTTTCTTGACGTCACAGGCGGGCGATAATTATTCGCAGTAGCTTTGGCGGCTGGTCCATTTGCGCATGTCCGCGGTACGGGAGGCGCTGCTGAATGGTCCCCAGTCGGCAGCAACCCCGCCGCGCCTGCCATTCTCCTTAGCAGCAACCACGCCATCACGTGGAACGGTCTCTGCCCAAATGCGAATAGCACAAGAGAGGTTGGCGGAGCCGTTTTTGAGCGCCTCGCCGCTTTTGGCATCGCAACCATATCCGCGCGCTGTTGCCGGAGCGATCTGAACAAGGCCGAACCAACGTCCGCCCCCACCGACGGCTTTTGGATTCCACGTGCTTTCCCATTTCGCCAGCGCCGACATCAGACCTACCCAAAACTGGGCCCGCTGGCTTTCACTGTTTTCTGCGTAGGCAGGGCACCATTGGTGGATGTCAGCGGGGATTGTTTTCGGCAGGACCGCGCCGTGCGTTTGCAAAGCGTTCAATGTTGTTTCGGTCCAGACATCACCGCTCGGCAGGTGGTCCCATCGCGCGACACTTGGTTTGAATTCACCAGAGTCCGCAGCATTCCCCATGAACCCGCCTTCGCCGCACCCAACCAAAACAGCTAGAACAACACCACATCCGAGCATCTTAGCCCGTTTTGTCAATCCGCCAATGCGCTGCATCCGCAAACTCCTCTTGAATTACCGGCAAAAGAAACACCAGATCACAAACCGGATGCAATCGACTTTTCGTTTCCCGCGTATAGCTTGCGGAAACACGCGCAAAATAGCGGCGATCCTCTTGCCTCGCTTGGGCGGCTGATCTAGATAGGCTTGAACTGAGAAAAATGCGGCCTGTTGGCCTATCAACAGGCGGTTGCCGAGGGAAAACCACATGCTCGACCTGACCTATACAACGCCCAAAGTCAAAACAATCGCGGGCGCCAAGCACGATTGGGAACTTGTGATCGGAATGGAAATCCACGCACAGGTCGCCAGCAATGCCAAGCTATTCTCCGGCGCGAGCACCACTTTCGGCGCAGAGCCGAACTCTAATGTTGCCTTCGTTGACGCCGCGATGCCAGGCATGCTCCCAGTGATTAACGAATATTGCGTAGAACAAGCCGTGCGCACGGGGCTTGGCCTTAAAGCGGATATCAACCTTTACTCTGCCTTCGACCGCAAAAACTATTTCTACCCTGACCTTCCTCAAGGGTATCAGATCAGCCAGCTTTACCACCCCATCGTTGGCGAAGGCGAAGTTCTGGTTGAAATGGGCAATGGCGAAGCGCGCCTTGTGCGGATCGAGCGTATCCACCTTGAGCAAGACGCCGGCAAATCCATCCACGATATGGACCCCGCAATGAGCTTTGTGGATCTTAACCGCACTGGCGTTGCATTGATGGAAATCGTCAGCCGCCCCGACATTCGCGGCCCCGAAGAAGCTGCTGCCTATGTGATGAAACTGCGCCAGTTGCTGCGCTATCTCGGCACCTGTGACGGCAACATGCAAAACGGTAACATGCGCGCGGACGTTAACGTCTCTGTTTGCCGCCCGGGGCAGTACGAGAAATATCAAGAAACGCAGGATTTCAGCCACCTCGGAACCCGCTGCGAAATCAAGAACATGAACTCCATGCGCTTTATCCAGATGGCTATCGATTACGAGGCCAAGCGTCAGATTGCCATTCTTGAAAGCGGCGGTGAGATCGATCAGGAAACCCGCCTCTATGACGCTGACAAGAACGAAACACGCTCTATGCGCTCCAAAGAGGAAGCGCATGATTACCGGTATTTCCCCTGCCCTGACCTACTTCCGCTCGAAATCGAGCAAGACTGGGTAGATGGCATAAAAGAAAGCCTCCCAGAGCTTCCAGACGAGAAAAAAGCGCGCTTTATGAGCGACTTCGGCCTGACAGACTATGACGCAAGTGTTCTGACCGCCGAAGCCGAAAATGCTGCTTTCTTTGAGAAGGTCGCCGAGGGCCAAGACGGCAAACTCGCAGCAAACTGGGTGATCAACGAGCTCTTTGGCCGTCTCAAGAAAGACGACAAGGATATCAATTCCTGCCCCGTCACACCTGAGCAGCTTGGCGCGATCATCGGATTGATCACCAAGGGCGATATCTCAGGCAAGATCGCCAAAGACCTCTTTGAGATCGTCTATACCGAAGGTGGCGACCCCGCGAAGATCGTTGAAGAGCGCGGCATGAAGCAGGTTACCGATATGGGCGCAATCGAAGCCGCCGTGGACCAGATTATTGCCGACAACCCAGCGCAGGTTGAGAAAGCCAAAGCCAACCCGAAACTGGCCGGTTGGTTCGTCGGGCAGGTTATGAAAGCGACTGGCGGCAAGGCGAACCCGAAAGCGGTCAACGAGATCGTTTCCAAGAAACTCGCAGGCTAAGTTACGCGCCGTTCCGCCCGTCGGAACGGCCGAAACGCTTGAGTTTTTCGGTAAATCCTTTAGGGACTTCACATCTTCAACGGAGTGACACCAAAGATGACCGCCTTTGAATACAAGATCGTTCCTGCCCCGCAGAAAGGCCTCAAAGGCAAAGGGATGCGTACAACCGAAGCCCGCTTTGCCAATGCACTCACTTACGAAGTGAACAAAATGGCGCGCGAAGGCTGGGAGTATCTGCGCTCAGAGACATTGCCGTGTGTCGAGCGATCGACCCTCGGCACCAAGTCAAATTCGTTTCAATCCGTCCTCGTGTTTCGTCGCGAAGCAACAGAAGAAAACGAGAATAAGCTTGCTGCCCCCGAACGCGGAAAATCGCTCTTTGCACCCTTTGGAAAATCCGTTGGCCCCGCGACCGCACCCGAACCTGCCGCAATCGCCAAACTGTCAAACGACAAAGATAGCAGCGAAGAGGGCAGTGCAGAAACCGAGGCGGATGAAGTCGAAGTCGAAGTCGATAGCGATAACACGGCTTCTGACGACAAAAAAGCCAACAAAGACGACGAAAAGTCAGCCTGAGATATCAAGCGCTAACGCGTGAATGCGTGAAACAATATCAGAACCGAGCGCCTTATGAACGGCGCGGTGACGGTTGATGCGCGACATCTCTGCAAACTCGGGTGCCTTGATCACAATTCGAAAGTGGCTCTCGCCTGATCCATCATCTCCTGCGTGTCCAGCGTGCAGGTGGCTTTCGTTGATCACCTCAAGCGTGTCCGGCGCAAAGGCGGCTGTAAGTTTTTCGTGAATTTTCTCTGCGATTGCCATTTTTCCACCTTTTCCGCTTCAACTTGCTGGCCAAAACACTAAACTCTCTGCTCCGAGTCGCGAATTGGCTCAGGCACAGGTTGGACACGGCCGTTGTAGGCCACAAAGTTTTAGGACGCCAGCATGAAGAAAGACGATCCCTTCGGGTTTGACATGAGCGTTTCTTCCGACAAGAAAAAACGCACCAGAGGGCGGCGCGGCATGTCTGGCGCCTTTGAAACCTCTACGCGCAAATGCGAACATCCTGGTTGCGAGGAAGTCGGCAAGTATCGCGCGCCACGCTCGCCCGATCACCTCGACGAATACCTTTGGTTCTGTAAGGACCACGTGCGGGAATTTAACCTCAAGTGGAACTTCTTTAACGGTGCCACAGAGGAAGAGATCGAAAAGCAACTCGGCAAAGATCGTGTCTGGGAACGCGAGACAAAGCCGCTTGGCAAAAAATCCGCCGAGCAACGCGCATGGGAACGCCTTGGCATCGATGATCCGCATCAGGTTCTGGGCGAGAACGCCACACGCAATCCAGGCAAATCTATTACCGGTACACGCCGCCTGCCCCCGACCGAACGCAAGGCCATCGAAATTCTCGAGGCCAAAGATCATTGGACCAAGGCAGAAATCCGCAAAGCTTACAAAAAGCTTATCAAAATCCTTCACCCTGACATGAACGGCGGCGACCGTTCAGACGAGGAGCGTTTGCAGGAAGTGGTTTGGGCATGGGACCAGATCAAAGACAGCCGCGTATTCAAAGATTAGGCGCATCATACGCCACACACCAACCAAAGGGTCGCACAATGTTGCGGCCCTTTTTCGTGGTGTACCGTAGTTTCACGGCGTCATGCGGAGATTGACGCCGATAAATCCGCGCCGCCCTTGCACGTCACTTGATTTTCAAGCACAACACCTCTTGAAAACGAGGCACGCGCGGCGTGAATTTCAAGGAAACAGACGATGGCGGACGGAGCAATGGATCAGAACGTAAAACCAACAGAAGAGATCTCGGTACGCGATGTCTTTGGAATTGACAGCGACATGGTTGTTAAGGGCTTTGCCGAGAAAACCGACCGTGTGCCAGAGCTCGACAGCACCTATAAATTTGATCCCGACACCACGCTCGCCATTCTCGCTGGTTTTGCGCACAACCGCCGCGTGATGATCCAAGGTTACCACGGCACGGGTAAATCAACCCATATTGAACAAGTTGCCGCGCGCCTCAACTGGCCATCTGTGCGTGTGAACCTCGATAGCCACATCAGCCGGATCGACCTTATTGGTAAGGATGCGATCAAACTTAAAGACGGCAAACAGGTTACTGAATTTCAGGAAGGTATCCTGCCTTGGGCGCTTCGCACCAATACCGCGATTGTCTTTGATGAATACGACGCAGGCCGCGCGGACGTAATGTTCGTTATCCAGCGGGTGCTTGAAGCAGACGGCAAGCTCACTTTGCTTGACCAGAACAAGGTGATCACACCGCACCCCTATTTCCGTATTTTCGCCACTGCGAACACCGTTGGCCTTGGCGATACAACCGGCCTTTACCACGGCACCCAGCAGATCAACCAAGGCCAGATGGACCGTTGGTCGCTTGTTGCTACGCTGAACTATCTTAGCCACGATGCCGAAGCGAACATCGTGATTGCCAAGAACCCTGCTTACAACACCGACAAGGGCCGCAAGACGATCTCGCAAATGGTGACCGTAGCCGATCTTACCCGCACGGCGTTCATGAATGGCGAACTTTCCACCGTCATGAGCCCACGGACCGTGCTGGCGTGGGCGCAAAACGCACAGATTTTCCGCAGCGTTGGTTATGCCTTCCGCTTGAGCTTCCTCAACAAATGCGACGAGCTTGAGCGGCAGACAGTTGCTGAATTCTATCAGCGTTGTTTTGACGAGGAACTCCCAGAAAGCGCCGCAAGCATGAGCCTCGGATGAGCGCACCCATGCATAATCGCCGCGCGCTAACAGCGGAGGCATAGGATGCAGAAGAAGTCTGACAACCCCGCCGATCCGTTCAAAAAGGCGCTCGCTGATGCGACCCGCGTTCTTGCGGATGATCCGGAGCTTTCGGTCTCCTATACCGTTGACCCTCCCGGAAAAACGGCGGATTCGGTACGCTTGCCGCAGGTAACGCGTCGGATGAGCCGTGAGGAAGTTCTGCTTGCGCGAGGCAACGCCGATGCGCTTGCACTTCGTCACAAGTATCACAACGACGCGACCCACAACCGCTATCTCCCCCAAGGGCAAATGGCGCGGGACCTCTACGAAGCAATGGAGAACGCCCGTTGCGAGGCCGTCGGTGGCCGCGACATGCCCGGCACCTTGAGCAATATCGACGCCAAAATCGGCAACGAGGCTCTCCGTAAGGGCTATGGCGATATCAGCGCGCAATCGGAAGCCCCGCTTGCCGAAGCCGCGGGGTATTTGATCCGCCATCTTGCAACAGGCCGCGACCTTCCCGCGGGTGCGGCGAATGTCATGGAGCTTTGGCGCCCATTTATTGAGGATCAGGCCGGCGGTACGCTTGAATCGCTTGAAGAAATGCTCGCAGATCAGGTCTCTTTTGCAAAGCTCGCCCGCCAGATTATCGACGATCTTGGCTATGGCGACCAGCTTGGTGAAGACCCGGACGGCGAAGACGACAGCAGCGACGAAGAAGCCCAGCCCGAAGCCGAAGAAGAGCCGGAGAATCCCGATTCAACCGGTGAGGACGACGAAGAAGAAGAGGCCGAAGCCGCGCCCGAGCAAAGTCAGGACGACAGTCAGGACCAAAGCCAGGCACAGGTTTCCATGGATGACGCCGCCGATCAGGAAGACGGCAGCGAAGCAGATATGCCAGATGGCGACGCCCCGATGGACCCGCCTCCTCCTGCTGCACATTCAGAGGCTGATCCGGATTATCAGGTCTTTTCAACAGATTGCGACGAGGAAATTCTCGCCGAGGAATTGGCAGAGCCCGCCGAGCTTGAGCGTCTCCGCGCCTATCTTGACCAACAGCTTGAGCCGCTGAAGGGCGCTGTTTCGCGACTTGCCAACAAGCTGCAACGCCGCCTGCAGGCCCAACAAAACCGGAGCTGGGACTTCGATCAGGAAGAAGGCATTTTGGATGCTGGCCGCCTCGCACGCGTGATTGCCAATCCGACAACGCCGCTTTCGTTCAAAGTTGAACAAGACACAGAGTTCCGTGATACCTGCGTAACACTTCTAATTGACAACTCCGGCTCCATGCGAGGGCGTCCGATTTCGATCGCGGCGATCTGTGCAGATGTTCTCGCGCGAACTCTGGAACGTTGTCAGGTCAAGGTCGAGATCCTCGGATTCACCACCCGCGCTTGGAAAGGTGGACAAGCCCGTGAAACTTGGCTGCAGCAAGGCCGCCCGCAGCAGCCGGGCCGCCTGAACGACCTGCGCCACATCATCTATAAATCCGCAGACGCCCCTTGGCGGCGGACTCGCCCGAACCTTGGGCTGATGATGAAAGAAGGCTTGCTCAAGGAAAATATCGATGGAGAAGCGCTGGAATGGGCACACAAACGCACCATTCACCGCCCCGAAGCGCGCAAAATCCTGATGGTCATCAGCGACGGTGCACCGGTGGATGACAGCACGCTATCGGTCAACCCGCCGAATTACCTCGAGAAGCACCTGCGCGATGTGATCGCTATGGTTGAGAAGAAGAAGTTGGTTGAGTTGCTGGCTATTGGTATCGGTCATGACGTGACCCGCTATTATGACCGCGCGGTGACGATCACGGATGTAGAACAGCTCGCTGGCGCCATGACTGAGCAACTCGCAGCACTCTTTGACAATGACCCGCGTGCGCGCGCCAAATTTCTTGGTATCCGGCAGGCCGGCTAGCCGTTTGATGCGGAATTGGTGCGTATAACCGCGCCACCTTTAACAACAAAAACTTGGCGAGCAGATCTACCGCGCGCCATTTATCGGAGGTCGTGCATGTTTCAAGATTTTGGAACCGTTTCCCACCCAGAGTTCGGCCCGGAACGGCTGACAAAGCTCCGCGCGGCGCTTGAGGCAAGAAATCTCGATGGATTCATCGTGCCACGTGCAGACAGGTTTCAGGGCGAATATGTGGCAGATTGCGATGCACGGCTCTCTTGGCTCACCGGATTTACGGGCTCTGCAGGGTTCTGCGTCGTGCTCCCCGAGGTAGCGGGCGTTTTCATTGACGGACGATATAGAACGCAGGTGAAATCGCAGGTTGATCTGGCGCATTTCACGCCAGTTCCATGGCCCGAGCAATCGGCAGCAGACTGGATCAAAAGCCAAACAAAAGGGCCATTGCGACTTGGTATCGATCCATGGCTCCATACTGTTCAGGACATACGCGCGCTCGAAAGCGGCCTCAAAGGGACCGGTGTTGAGATTGTTGCGCTTGATGAAAATCCGCTTGATGCAATTTGGGTCGACCGCCCTGCCCCTCCCGCTGCGCCAGCCGTTGACCAGCCACTTGAATTCGCCGGTGAACCCCACGAAAGCAAGATCAAGCGCATGGCCACAGCGATTGCGGATGCGGGTGCGTCACAAGCTATCATTACCCAACCAGATGCGATTTGTTGGCTCTTGAACGTGCGTGGCGCCGATATCCCGCGCAATCCCGTTGTGCACGCGATGGCCGTCTTACACGCCGCAGGACACGTAGACCTTTTCACGGATCCGACTAAATTTAACGAGGTTGCGGAGAAGTTCGGCCCTTCCGTCGCGCTGCATGCTGAAAGCGAGATGCCCGACTTCGTCTCCGCTCTCAAAGGCCCCACTTTGCTTGATCCGGCGACTACGCCGCTCGCCCTAGCCGAAATCTGCGCCGAGACTATCGAAGCGCCGGATCCCTGTGCGCTTGCAAAGGCGTGCAAGAACGACGTCGAGCTTGCAGGCGCCGATGCCGCCCAATTGCGAGACGGGGTGGCTATGGCAGAGTTTCTGTGCTGGCTTGACGAAAACGCCCCTAGCGGCACACTCACCGAGATCGATGTCGTCACGAAACTCGAGTCCTTCCGCCGCGCAAGCAACGCTCTGCGCGAAATTAGCTTCGAAACAATTGCGGGCGCTGGTGAGCACGGTGCAATCATGCATTACCGCGTGTCCGAAGACACAAATCGTTCCGTCAAATCTGGCGAGCTTTTGTTGGTCGATAGCGGTGGCCAATATCAGGATGGTACAACCGACATCACCCGCACCATCGCTGTCGGAGAGATCGGGGAAACAGAAAAACGCTGCTTCACGCGCGTCCTTCAAGGGATGATCGCAATCAGCCGCGCAGAGTTCCCGAAGGGCACCAAAGGTCGCGACCTTGATCCATTTGCCCGCATGGCACTTTGGCAAGCTGGGCAAGATTTCAATCACGGGACCGGCCATGGTGTCGGCAGTTATCTTTCCGTCCACGAAGGTCCGCAGCGCCTTGCAAAAACCGGTTCCATTGCGCTGGAAACAGGGATGATCCTCTCTAACGAGCCCGGATATTACCGCGAGGGGGCGTTCGGTATTCGTATTGAAAATCTCGTTGCCGTGGAACCTGCCCCAGCCCATGCAGATGCAGACCCCGAGCGCGACTTCCTTCGGTTTCGCACAATGACCTTTGTTCCCATTGATCGACGCCTGATCATGACATCGCTTCTAAACAAGGCGGAAATTGACTGGATCAACCAATATCATTTTGCCACATGGAAGCTTTTGCGTGATCATGTTAGCAAGCCAACTCGAAGCTGGCTCAAAGAGGCCTGCGCGCCATTAAAAGGAGACGCACCTGTGCCGGAAATTACGATCACAAAAGCAGATACTACCTATGTGGTGCGCGCCGGTGGTGCGGTTATTGGGGAAAGTCAAAACGCACTTATCCTCAATGAAGGTTCGCTCGCCCCTGTGGCCTATTTCCCGCGCGAAGACGTCGCAATGGCGATGCTTGAACCGAGCGATCACACCACTCACTGCCCGTGGAAAGGCAACGCCTCTTACTTCTCAATTCACACCAAAAGTACCGTTATCAAGAACGCGGTGTGGTCTTATGAAGAGCCATTGGAAAGCGTCGAAGAAATCGCTGGTTACCTCGCCTTCGCAGGAGAGAACGTTGCCGTCGAGGGGCTTTGATCCGCTTACGAGTGCTCTTCTGCGGCGGTTTCTGATAGGGCGCGGTTAAAGGTTAGCAACGCGTCCACATGATAGATTGCCCCCAATAGCGCGCCGCTCTCGGCGACAACCGGAATGAAATCCAGATCATGCGCTTCAAACTCTGGCATGATCTCTTCCAGAGTTGCTTCGGGCCCAACCAGACGCCCTTCTTTGACGAGAGCATCGCAGTCAGCCTCATCGGCGCATCGTTGCTCTCCGAGAGCACGCATGACCGTCTTAACGCGTATCGTAGACAGCAAATATCCTTGTGGACCCGCCGCCAAATGAACATCGCGGCGTTCGAGCTGCGTCAGGAAGAAACTCTTGTCGACCATGCGCGAAGAAATTGCGGTCGAAACAGACACTGCCGCCATAACTGCAAGCCCAGTTTGCCAGTCTCCCGTCAATTCAAACACGATGAGCGTTGTAGATATCGGCGCGCCCAATACCGCTGCGGCCACGGCCCCCATTCCTGCAAGCGCATAGATCGTGTGCGAGCCGCTGACATTGGGAAAAGCCTGTGTCGCGATTAGGCCGAACGCCAGCCCAGTTAGAGCACCTAGCATCATCGCGGGGGAGAATACCCCGCCTCCCATGCGCCCCGCCATCGTGATCGCAACGGCAATGGCCTTCAAAACGGCAAAAACAACGGCCTCGCGGAACAACAGATCACCAGACAAAGCCGCCGAAGTTGTTCCGTAGCCAACACCGATAATGTGTGGGAAGAAAATGGCGATGCCGCCAAGCAATCCACCCGCAATTGCAGGGCGCAAAATTGCAGGGATACGCAGTGTTTTTTGCAGGACGTTGCCGAAATTATCGGCCCAGAATATCGACTTCATCAAGACAACCGCGACAAGCCCCGAAATAATCCCAAGCAGGAGAAATGCGGGAAGCTCTACGTAGAACGCCAATTCACCAACGCGCATGAGCTGAAACTCGGTCACATTGCCAAATTCGAGGCGGCTGATGACGGTACCCGCGACCGACGCAATAACAATGGGCGCGAATGCGTGCACCGCAAAGTGGCGAAGGATAACCTCAAGCGCGAACAACGCTCCTGCAATCGGTGCGTTAAAGCTCGCTGAAACAGCCGCTGCAACGGCACACCCAAGTAGATCCCGCGCATCAATGCCGCTGGCATGAATGCGATTGCTTACCCATGTCGAAATTACCGCCGCCAGGTGCACGACCGGGCCTTCACGCCCAGTGGAGCCGCCCGACGAAAGCGTAATCAATGATGCAAGTCCGCTTGCCAATCCCTCGCGGCGCTCCACGCGTCCATGATGCAGGGCTGCGCCCTCGATGACATCAGCGACAGAGCGAACGCGTCCGTCGGGCGTATATTTGTTCAGCAAAATTCCAACGATCAGCCCGCCCACAATCGGCACAAGCAAGATCCAGTACCACGGAAGCCGATCCGCAACAGAAAGCATATCTGTGCGCGTCTCCGCATCATATAAAAAGCCCTGAAGCGCCAAGATGGCTTTGCGAAAATACAGCGCTGTAAATCCGGCTCCAATCCCGATCAAAAGCGCAATAAACCAGAACTGCAGCTCGTTCGGCCCCTCTTGCCGAATGATGCGCAATGCGTCCTTCACCGCCAGATTGGCGCGCTGGTAACCGTCTTTGATCTGGGCTTTCATTGGCAACAGCTGTTCATTGCGGGTCAATGCCTTTGGACTTTCCCAAGCGGATGGGTTCACCTAGGGTTTCACTCGGACCGAATGAAGGCAGAGGCAATATGACCATCGAAACCGCATTGACCGAACTCTCCTCCTTGTTAGGCGATCGTTTGTCGCGTTCCAAGTCTGATCTGGAAACACACGGAAAAAGCGAGACATATTTTCCACTTACGCCACCTGACGCCGTGGCCTATCCGCTAAGCACCGAAGACGTGTCTGCGATCCTGCGCATCTGCCATACCCATGAATGCCCCGTTGTTGCGTGGGGTACAGGAACCTCTCTTGAGGCTCATGCCCTCGCGGTACAAGGCGGCATCTGTTTGGACATGACGAAAATGAACCGCGTGGTCGAGGTGGCGCCAGAGGACTTCGCGGTAACGGTTGAACCGGGGATAACCAGAGAAGAGCTAAACACGGAGTTGCGCGCAACAGGACTATTCTTTCCGGTAGACCCCGGAGCAAATGCATCAATCGGCGGCATGGCGGCAACACGCGCAAGCGGTACAACCACGGTTCGTTATGGCTCCATGCGTGATAACGTTCTGGGGCTTACCGTGGTGCTGGCAGATGGCCGCATTATCAAAACTGGTGGCCTCGCTCGAAAGTCCGCGGCAGGCTATGACCTCACCTCGCTCTTTCTTGGCAGCGAAGGGACCCTTGGCATAATCACGTCACTCACTCTGCGCCTTCATGGGCAGCCAGAGGCGATTTCTGCGGCCGCGTGCGTCTTTGAAACAGTGGATGATGCCGTCGCGACGGTCATCGAAACCATGCAGTCTGGTGTCCCCATGGCACGAATTGAACTCGTAGATGCTGATACGGCACGCGGGTTCAATATCTACGCGAAAGCCGACATCCCCGAAAAGCCACACTTGCTCATTGAGTTCCACGGTTCAGAAAGCGGCGTTGCGGAACAAGCAGAGAGCTTTGGAGAAATCGCACAGGATAATAACGCGCTCGCTTTTCGGTGGAGCAATCGACCAGAAGAGCGCGCCGAGCTTTGGAAAATACGCCACAACGCCTATTACGCCAGCCTCGCCCTAAGACCAGGAGCTTCGGCGATCGTAACTGATGTTTGTGTGCCGATCTCCAAGCTGGCTGATGCAATCAAAGCGGCACAGGCAGACATTGCGGCGTCTTTCTTGACTGGCCCAATTCTCGGGCATGTTGGCGACGGCAACTTTCACGCAATCCTGCTTTGCGACAAGAACGATCCGAAAGAAGTTGCTGAGGCAAAGCGCCTTGCCACCGAAATGTCTCGCCGCTCGGTAGAGGTTGGCGGTACGATCACGGGGGAACATGGTGTCGGGATGGGCAAACTCGGCCTAATGGAACTAGAACACGGCTCGGATGGGTGGAATGTTATGGGAGACATCAAAAAGGCACTCGATCCCACAAATATCATGAATCCAGGCAAGTTGACGCGTCAAAACTAAAGGCATTCCCATACCAGCCCAAAATGCCACCGAAATGAAAGCTAACAATCGAAGCCGATCTTAACCCGCAAGAAGCGTTTTTGCGGCGGCTCGCGCTTCGTTGGTGATGCGATCCCCAGAGAGCATTCGCGCAACTTCGTCCACACGATCTTCTGCGGCGAGCGGCACAACAGTCGATAGCGTAGAGCCGTCTTGTATCCGCTTCTCGACCCGCCAATGATGCCCGCCGAGCGCCGCAACTTGAGGAGAATGGGTTACGACGAGTACCTGTCCCTCCGCGGCCAAGGCCGCCAACCTGCGGCCAACCGCGTCAGCAGTCGCCCCTCCGACACCACGGTCAATCTCGTCAAAGATCATCGTGATGCCTTTGGTTCCCGAGGTAAGGCAAACCTTCAATGCCAACAAAAACCGCGAAAGTTCGCCTCCAGAAGCGATCTTGTTCAGAGCGCCTGACGGAGCGCCTGGGTTGGTTGCAACAGTGAACACAACATCATCAGAGCCCTCTGGACCACCGTCGATTTCGTTGAACTGGGTCTCAAAAACGGCGCGCTCCATTTTGAGCGGAGCTAGCTCTTTGGCCATGGCCGCATCAAGCTTTTTCGCTGCGGCTTTTCGCGCCGCGCTCAGGGCGTTTGCGGCATCCTCATAGGCTGCCTGCGCCTCTTCAAGCGCGCGCTTCAATGTGCCGATATTCCCTGCGCCTTGGTCCAGCGCCTCAAGACGCTTGCGTAGTTCATCCGCGTGGGCAGCAAGATCATCAGCCAATACGCCATGCTTGCGCGCAAGAGCGCGGATCGCAAACAAACGCTCTTCGCAGTCTTCAAGCTCACCTGGGTTAAATCGCAATCCATCCAGCGCACTCTCGATTTCGGATTGCCCCTCACTCAATTCATTCAGTGCACGGGTCAGCGCCTCAATCCCACGATCAAAAGCACCATCAAGCTGAGTCGCGGAGTCCTCTAACCAGCGCAGCGCATTGACGATCAACGCCTCTGCGCCCTGCCCGCCAATCGCATCGCGTGCTTTGGTAACGTCATCAGCAACGCGCGTCGCGGCCTGAAGCTGGCGACGGCGGGTGTCTAGCTCCGCTTCCTCACCAGCAACAGGACCAAGAGCATCAAGCTCTTCAACTGAATGCCGCAGGAAATCCTCTTCCTCGCGCAGATCGGCAAGATGGGCTTCCTCGGCCAAAAGCGTTTTTTGCGCCGCCGAGAGGGCTCTCCATGCTTCCGAAGTTTTTGCAACTTTGCTTTCAAGCCCACCATATGCATCGAGCATTTTTCTATGTCCGCGCGGATTTAGAAGTCCGCGGTCATCATGCTGTCCATGCAGTTCAACAAGCGTTTCAGAAAGCGCACGAAGCACCTCCCCAGAGGCGCGGCGATCGTTTATCCACGCCGTTTTTCGTCCGTCGGCGGAATTCACCCGCCGCAAAATAAGCTCCTCGTCCGAATAGGGTATACCGGCCTCATCAAGAACCTTTTGCGCGTTGTGGCCAGATGGGATTTCAAAGCATGCCGTGACTTCACCCTGCTTTGCTCCACTGCGTACAAGCTCGGCACGTCCGCGCCATCCCAACACAAACCCCAGAGAATCGAGCAGAATGGATTTCCCCGCGCCGGTCTCGCCCGTAAGAACATTCAAACCAGCCTGAAACTCAAGGCTCAGGTGATCAATGATAAGCATGTCGCGGATCTCGAGACTACGCAGCATGGATTGCGCCTTCCGGTCCTATAGCCATTCGCCTTTGACTGTCTGACGATAGAAATCGCCCATCCAGTTGTCTTTGAACAGACCAGGCTCAAGCCCTTGACCACGCAGCAAGGCATAGCTGTCTGCGTACCAGCTTGAAGAGCGGAAGTTGTGGCCGAGAATCGCGGCGGCCGTCTGGGCCTGACGCGGGAAGCCAAGAGAGAGATAGGATTCGACCAGACGGTGCAATGCTTCTGGCGTGTGGCTCGTTGTCTGGAAGTCTTCAACCACAACACGGAAGCGTGCAATCGCGGCCGCATAGTGCTTGCGCTTGAGATAATAGCGGCCAATTTCCATTTCCTTGGCGGCCAAATGATCAAACGCCAAGTCGAAGTGAAGAATTGCGGACCGTGCGTATTCGCTATCAGGATAGCGCTCGATCACGACACGAAGCGCTTGCAGCGCCTGAAAGGTAAGGCCTTGATCGCGGCCCACTTCGTCAATCTGATCGTAGTAGGAAAGCGCCAAAAGATACTGTGCATAAGCGGCATCTTCTTCGGCAGGATAGAAATCGATATATCGTTGCGCGGCGATGCGGCTGTTTTCGTAGTCCTGATCCTGATGGTAGGAGAACGCCTGCATAATCAAGCTGCGGCGTGCCCAATCAGAATAGGGATACAAGCGCTCTACTTCGCCAAACAGGCGTGCGGCGTCTGCAACGTCACCTTGGGCAAGATCATATTCAGCGCGTTTGTAGATGTCCTGAGCGGAATACGCTTCAAGGTTAACGTTTTCGGTTCCCTTGTCTGCGCATGCGACAAGCACCGTCAAACCCGCGAACAACGCAAATTGCTTTGACCAAACTCTTGCGCGTGCCATTAAGCGCCACCTTCAACCGTTGATTCCGCACCACAAATACGAGTGCTGCTCGGCTTTCCTAGCATAGAATTTTGCAAGGCAAAACGCCTTAACGAAGGAAAAACAGGGAAGTGATATTTACTGGATTGTTGCCGGAACATCTGTTGCAGCGACCCCAGCTCCCGGCAAACGCGCCGCTGTCAGCGTGTCACATTCAACTTCGGTCCATGCGGAAGGATCCGCAAAAACGGCGCGCAGCAGCTTGTTTGTTAGTGCGTGACCCGCCCGAACACCAGTGTAACGCCCCAATACCGGAGCACCGGCAAGCGCAAGATCGCCAAGCGCATCAAGCATTTTGTGACGTACGGCTTCATCGGTATGACGCAAGCCACCGGGCGTAAGAACGGTATCTCCGTCGATAACAACTGCATTTTCGACAGTGCCGCCAAGCGCAAGACCGTTTGCGCGCATCGAATCCACATCCGCCTGACGACAGAAAGTCCGGCTATCACACAGCTCACGAACGAATGAACCATTGGCCATAGACAGCGTTTTGTCTTGTTGGCCAATCGCCTCGTCAGCGAAGGTGATATGAAAATCAATGAAGAGCGTTTCCGCAGGCTCAAGGCGGGCAATTGCCGCGCCCTCACGAACTTCGACAGGCTTCAGGAGTTTAATCGCTCGGATAGGGGCATCCTGCCGTGCGAATCCAGCATCCAGTATCTCGGCAACAAACTGCGCAGAGCTGCCGTCCAAAACTGGTACTTCAGGGCCATCGATATCAACCAGAGCGTTGTGAACACCACAGCCCGCAAGAGCGGCCATGATATGCTCAATCGTTGAAACGCTAGCACCCTCAGAGTTTTCGATACGTGTACAGAGGGGGGCTTTGACTGTTGCGTCAAACTTCGCAGGGATACGGTTATCGCCTTCTAGGTCCACGCGGCGAAACGTGATTCCGGCATTGGCAGGCGCCGGACGAACAACCATACGAACAGGTTTACCCGTGTGAAGGCCGATGCCGTCAAAGACGATGTCTGATTTCAAAGTGCGCTGCACGTATTACCCCAGAATTGCACCGATGCCAGTCCCGCTTCGGCACAGTACAGGTATTGCCTGCCCCCCGAATAGACAATTCAATCTTTGTAACGGTTTGAAACATCACATTTTCTCATAAGCGAAATACCGCCTTTGAGATTTTAACCTTTTGTTAACAAAAGAAAAAGGCCGAGCGTTTGCCCGGCCTTCCTAAATAATCTGTGTGCGAAATTAATTCGCCTGACGGCGTAGAAATGCTGGAATGTCGATGCGTTCCTGCTCTGGATCAACCTCAGATTCGTAATCCGGTGCAGCCTCTTGGGACTGAACTGGCGGTTGTTGACGTACCGGAGTTGCGGCTCTCGGCGCCTCTTCGTGTGAGTGGCCAGTCATGCGATTGATCAGCGAGTTAATACCGAAACGCGGTGCTTTTTCCTGCTCCTGAGTTGGCTGCTGCGGCGCTTGAGCGGCGGGGCGGCCAAGGCCGCTGGACGGCGCTTTGGCGACCGCTGCTTGCAGGCGGGCAACTGCTTCTGGTGAAGGTGTTCCAGCAGGAAGCGGTTTTGGCGCTACAAACTCTGCTGTCTCACGCTCGGCTTCTACTGGAGCTGCAGGTTGAGCAACCTCCGGCTGGTAAGCTGGTGCCGGTAGTTCGTCAGTTTCTGGTGCCTGAGCAACTTCTTCTTGTGGTGTAAAGAAACTAGGGGCTGGCGCCGGCTCTGCTTCTTCTGCTGGGCTATTGAAAAGGTTTGGCTCTTCTTCGCCACCTTGATCAGCGTCTTGCTGCTGCAGCGCCTCACCTGGCTCAAGCGGCTTTGCGAGGCCACGGCGTGGCGCTGGCTTCTGAGCTTCGCCTTCAACGGTGTCGATACCTGTTGCCACAACAGAAACGCGCATTGTGCCTTCCATTTCGGTGTCGAGCGTGGAACCAACGATGATGTTTGCTTCTTGATCCACTTCTTCGCGGATGCGGTTTGCCGCTTCGTCCAATTCGAACAATGTAAGGTCGTAACCGCCTGTGATGTTGATAAGAACACCACGTGCGCCACGAAGGCTGATCTCGTCGAGAAGCGGGTTGGCAATTGCTTTTTCTGCGGCTTGAACAGCACGATCTTCGCCAGTCGCCTCGCCGGTACCCATCATCGCCTTGCCCATTTCGTCCATCACGGAGCGCACATCGGCAAAGTCGAGGTTGATGATGCCCGGACGAACCATCAGATCGGTTACGCCTTTAACACCTTGATACAAAACATCATCTGCGAGGCTAAAAGCCTCTGTAAATGTTGTTTTCTCGGTGGCCATGCGGAACAGGTTCTGGTTCGGGATGATGATAAGCGTATCAACAACCTTCTGGAGCGCTTCAACGCCCTCTTCCGCCTGACGCATGCGCTTGGCGCCTTCGAACTGGAACGGTTTCGTCACAACGCCAACCGTCAGAACACCAAGCTCGCGTGCGGCCTGTGCAATGATTGGTGCAGCGCCGGTTCCGGTGCCGCCCCCCATACCAGCGGTGATGAAACACATATGCGCGCCGGCGAGGTGATCTACGATTTGCTCAATGCTTTCTTCGGCCGCTGCGGAGCCAACCGAAGGACGCGCACCAGCGCCAAGACCTTCGGTAACCTTAACACCCATCTGAATGCGATCGTTCGCACGGCTCTGCTGAAGCGCCTGTGCGTCGGTGTTCGCAACGACGAATTCAACGCCGTCCAGCGCCTTTTCGATCATGTTGTTAACCGCGTTGCCGCCTGCTCCGCCTACCCCAAACACGGTAATGCGTGGCTTCAGATCGTTTTGTTCGTGCATGCTAAGATTTAATGTCATGACTGGTCCGCCTGTAATGCCTAGCCGCTCGTCCCGGAGCGGAAATTATACCTGATTAAAAGCGATTTTAGCCTGACATTCACAAAACGTCACGAAAAAAACGCCACAAAGACACAAAATATGGCCCATCAGGAGGGAAAGTTTGGCGGTATCTTGCCGAAACCCCTATATTTTGCGTTTACCAATTATCTTTAAACCATTTCACTGCGCGCCGAACAGACCGCACGGGATATCGCTCAGCAGGAATATCGAAATCCCACCACTCATCCTGCGGGTGTGCAGCGAACAAACAAAGCCCGACCGCCGAAGCAAAAGGAGCCCCAGTTGCTGACTGTGGCAAACCCTGAACGCGCAGCGGGCGACCGATCCGAACACGCTGTCCGAGGATACGCGCCGCAAGGCCATCAAGTCCTGGAATCTGGCTTCCGCCACCGGTCAGTACAATCTGTTGACTTGGGAGGTGTTCAAAACCCGCCGCCTCAAGGCACGCGCGGGTTTCTTCAAGAATTTCCTCAACGCGCGGACGCATGATCCCGATCAGTTCCGCACGGCTTACCGTACGGCGATCCTTTTCCCAATCCCCACTATCACATCCAATGTCGATCTGTTCGCGGTCATCCATGCCTGTTGCGACGACACCGCCGTTCAGGGTTTTGATGCGTTCTGCCGTGGCCTCTGGAATTTGGAAGCCTTTGGAAATGTCGCTTGTGATGTGATCGCCACCGATCCGAACGGTATCGGCATAGATCATGTGTTTCTTCATAAAGATCGAAATGCCGGTGGAACCGCCGCCCATATCAATACAGGCTGCTCCGAGCTCTTGCTCGTCCTCAACCATCGCCGAAATTCCGGAAACATAAGCCGAAGAGGCAAGACCAGCCAGCTCCAGATCACACCGCTTCACGCAATAGATCAAGTTCTGAACCACACTCGCATCCACCGTCAGGAGGTGCATATCTGCCGTCAGGACAGAGCCGATTTGCCCGCGCGGATCAGCAAGACCAGACCGATGATCCAGCGCGAAATTCACCGGCTGCGCATGAAGAACTTCGCGACCAGTACCGATATCCGGCACCTCACACGCCGCTAAAACGCGCGCAACATCATGTTCTGTTGTCACCCGATCCTGAATCTCGACCTGCCCATCAAGCCCATAAGACCGAGGGCGCGCGCCAGAGAAACACGCAATCACGTGATCAACGCGTGTCTTGGCCATCTTTTGCGCACATTGAACTGCCGTGCGAATGGCGCTCTCGGTCTCCTGCATGGCTTCAATCTCGCCAAAGCGTACACCGCGCGACCGCGTCGTCGCCGCCCCAATAACACGGAAACTGCTCTGCCCCGCCATCGAGCCAACGCCATCGTTACTTCCAAAGTTCTCGGGGCCATCAAATCGAAGGATAAGACAGGCAATCTTTGATGTCCCCACATCTAGAATTGCCACAACGCCACGCTGCATCGCCGCTTGACGCATATTCCGCATTGCCCGCTGGCTTTGATAAAGATCCGTCATGATCCGCCATCCCCATCTTCAAGTTTTACATCTGTTACCTGACCCGCTTTCGGGGCCATTCTCAGCGTCGGACGCTGGCTCAGTCTCATATCCACAGTCGTAATGTCGCGCTCGAGCATGTCCTGAAGGCCATCAAGCGCGATGACGCGATTAAGCGCCGCAATCGGATCACTTTCTGGAAGCAGAATGCGTTGATCGCGATCAAGTACGATATCCCAACGGCGCTCGCCCATACGCACCAACCCACGCATGCGATCAAGGATCGGTCCTGCGGCTTGGAAAATTTCAACGGCTTCTGGGATTGCCTTATCTGCGCCAACGCCGACTACGAGAGGCAGATCAGGCCGCGAAGCGCGCGCCGGAACTTTGCTAACTCGAACACCCGAAGTATCAAGCAGCGTCACCTCACCTCGCCCGCGCCACACAATCGCGGGAACGCGCTCTGTCACGCCAACATGCAGAACGCCGCCCTTGCGCACTTGGATCGTCACATCTTTGACAGCATCCATCTCGGCAATCCGCTGGTGCATGGCATTCAGATCAAGATCAAAAGAGCTTTGCGGAAAATCTACAGAGGCAGTTTCGCGAATTTTGGCGGCCAATTCTTCTGAAACACCGTCAACCGCCATCATGTGAACCATGAACATCGGGTGCTGCTCGAAATCGCCGCGCACATCGGTGATCCACTGAAGGGTTGCCTCGCGTCTGTCCGCAGAACTTAGGAACCAGCCAGCAGCAAGCCCAGCGACAATCACCGGAACACCAAGGGCTACGAATTTCCTTACAAACGGCGTTAGCCACAGGCGTTGGATGCGGTAGGCAATGCGACTAGGCGCAGGGTCACGACGATATTTTCGCTTTCCCTTGCGGTCATTCTTGCGCGGCGGCGCCAGTAGCGCAACTTGAAAACGGGGAGATGCATCGCTGCCGAAGCTTATCTCTGCCATGATGCATCCTCCACAAGCCAAGCACAAAGCTTGCCAAATCCCATGCCCGAAACTTGCGCCTGCTCTGGCGTGAGCGACGTTGGCGTCATGCCCGGCTGCGTGTTGGTTTCAAGCAGGATCAGCCCGCCAATGCCGCGGCTCTCGTCCCAACGGAAATCCGTGCGTGATATTCCGCGACATCCCAATGCTTCGTGCGCGCGCAAAGCGTAATCGAAACAGGCGTCTGTGATGTCTTGTGGGATATTCGCCGGAACCTCGTGACGCGAGCCACCAGGAACATATTTGGCATCATAGTCATACCATCCATCTGTGATGATATCGGTCACACCAAGCGCCTTGTCGCCAACAACCGTTGTCGTAAGCTCGCGGCCCGGCGCAAATGTTTCGACCATCACGATCTCTGGCATATCGTCAGAAAGGACCGGTGGCGCGGCCCCCTCTTCAACAAGATATACGCCAACAGAGGATCCTTCGTTGTTCGGCTTCACGACATAGGGAACAGGCATCACATGGCCCGCCATAACGTCAGCTTTGGTAAACAAGCCGCTCTCGCATACCGGAAGGCCAGCCGCGCGGTAGGCTTCTTTGCTGCGCTCTTTGTCCATAGCGAGAGCAGAGGCCAAAACACCGGAATGTGTATATGGGATACGTAGCCACTCAAGCATCCCTTGAACACACCCATCCTCGCCCCAACGGCCATGCAAGGCGTTGAAAACAACATCAGGTGAGATTTCGGACAAGCGTGTAGCGAGGTCCGGACCTGCATCCACCTCAACCACGTTAAAACCTTCGTCCCGAAGGGCAGCCGCGCATTCACGCCCTGACGAGAGCGACACTTCCCGCTCTGCGGAGGGGCCACCCATCAACACTGCCACTTTTTGGGATGCCCTGCTCGACATCGCCGCCTCTTTTGTTTTGGCCCGTTTATGGGCTCTTGTTCACCCGAAATTCGGGCACATTTACCGCGCGTTTTGCGCAATTATCGGGCCGCTCAAAACGGCACAATGCCGCTTAACCCTTTGATTTTAAATGTAACACCAAAAACCGTTGCTTTGCCTGTTCGGGTCTTTGAATACTCTGCTACGTTCTATTTTATCCGCACTCTAGGCGCTTATTATTGCTACCTAGCTCCCGCAATTAATGCGGGCAAATCAGGAAGCAGGTTCGCCGATGCGTTTGATTTCCCATACTAGCTCTATTGAACTGTTTTTGAAAACCTTTTTTCGCACTTCTTCACCTAATCCCTCAAGATCGGCTGCCGTTGCGCCTCCGGCGTTGGTCAAGAAGTTGCTGTGCATCTCGTTCATAACAGCACCACCGAGCCGCGCGCCGCGCATTCCGGCATCATCAATCACCTTCCACGCCTTGAGGTCATGCACATCATCAGCTTTCCCCGTCGAGCTAAATCCGGCGGGGTTTCGGAAGGTGCTTCCAGCTGTTCGATCCTTGGTGGGTTGGGTTTCGTCACGCTTTTTGAGTTGTTCAGCCATACGCCCTTCAAGCTCTACTGGCTCACCCATTGGCCCCTTCAGAACTGCGTCAACCAACACACCGCCTTCGGGCATAGCCGAATTGCGATACTCAAAAGCTAAGTCTTCTGCGGAAAGTGTTATCAACGCTCCCTCTCGCGTAACGAAACGCGCGGACTGGAAGACATCAGCCATATATCGGCCATAGCATCCCGCATTCATTGCGACGGCCCCGCCAATCGCGCCCGGGATCGTACGCAGGAAGGTCAGATCAACGCCCGCCGCCGCCGCACGCCGCGCCACATGCGCATCCAACGCTGCGGCACCTGCTGTAACAGTTTCGCCATCAATCTCGATGCCGTTGAAACCACGCCCAAGCCTAATCACCACAGCACGTATGCCACCATCGCGCACAATCAGATTGCTCCCCACACCCATCGGGAAAACTTCGATCTGTGGCGGAAGATCGCGAAGGAAATCCTGTAGGTCCTCAACGTCCTGAGGTTGGAACAACACATCCGCCGGACCACCGACCCGCAGCCACGTCAACTCTGCCAAAGAACGGTCAAACGTCAGCGTTCCGCGTGGTTTCGGAAGCGTTTCAGGTGAAATTATGCTGGCAGGGTTTGACACGTATAAAGCGCCCTTTGTTAAAGCGTGGGTAAGATTTGGGGCACTCTATAAGCCACATCAGCACAGGTCAAAACGGCAATATGCACCGGCTACGATTTTGGCCGCATAATTTTAAGCCAACGCAGCAGGTAATACACCGGCCAGCGCAAAACAGATGCCCCCGCAACGGTGATAATAGCGCCGATCAACAGGCCGTTTTCAATGTAAACCCATACCAACAGTGGCAGCCCAACCGCCAACAGGGCATAGGCAGCGGGCCAGTGATGGTGCTTACTTGGAAACATCGCGATGACATTGGCAAGCACGAGCCATAGAAAGGCAAATACAAGGGATAAAGGCATTTCCGTCATTGCAAGCGCGCCTCGCTCGTCGTTATTCAGTTAGCAGTTCCGGCAGGTTGTTGGCCCATGCCGAGATCGTCCCTGCGCCGAGACACACAACGATATCGCCCGAACGCGCCTGTTCCCGAACCAAACGCACAAGATCGTCTTCGCTGGTTACGGCGCGCGCATGACGGTGGCCATGGCGAATGAGGCCAGCAACGAGATCGTCCCGCGTTGCGCCCTCGATGACATCCTCACCTGCGGAAAAGACTTCGGAAATCCCGACAACATCCGCATCGTTGAAACAGGCACAGAAATCGTCAAAGAGTGAGTGCAGGCGGCTGTAACGGTGCGGCTGGTGAACAGCAATCACGCGCGCGCCCTCGGTGTGGCTCGTGGCTTGGCGCGCTGCCTTTAGAACAGCGGCTATTTCAACTGGGTGGTGGCCGTAGTCATCGATGATCGTGACGCCGTCGACTTCACCAACCTTGGTGAAACGACGGTTCACGCCACCGAAATTCCGCAGCGCATCGCGGATCTCTTCGGTTTTCATACCAAGGTGCCGCGCTACAGCAACCGCAGAGAGCGCATTGCTCACGTTATGATCGCCGGGCATCGGCAACGAACAATCTTCGATCACAATCCCTTCGGCCTGCAGGGCAATATCAAAATGGGCAACGCCCGCCTTATACGTCAGGTTCACCGCCCGTACGTCGGCTTGGGCGTTAAACCCAAAGGTCACAACGCGCCGATCCGAGATCTTACCCACAAGCGACTGAACTTCATGGTGATCCGTGCAGCACACCGCAAGGCCATAAAATGGTATGTTACTTACGAATTCGAGGAACCCTTGGCGCAGAGTGTCGAAATCGCCCCAATGCTCCATATGTTCCGGGTCAATGTTGGTCACAATCGCGATCGTCGCTGGAAGGCGGTTAAAGGTGCCGTCGCTCTCGTCAGCTTCAACAACCATCCACTCGCCCTGCCCCATGCGGGCATTCGAACCATAGGCGTGGATGATCCCCCCGTTAATAACCGTTGGGTCAATCCCACCCGCATCCAGAAGCGTGGCCACCATGGTTGTTGTCGTCGTTTTGCCGTGGGTACCTGCGACAGCGATGTTACTCTTCAGGCGCATCAACTCGGCCAACATCTCCGCACGGCGCACCACGGGAAGGCCACGAAGCCGCGCAGAGTCGAGTTCTGGGTTCCCCGGTTTGATCGCGCTTGAAATCACCACAACTTCGGCATTCTCAAGGTTCTCGGGCTTTTGCCCGATAAAGATTGTCGCGCCCAGTTCTGCAAGACGGTCGGTGATTTTGCTTGTCTTCAGGTCACTACCCTGAACGGTATAACCGTGATTCAGAAGCACTTCTGCAATGCCAGACATCCCGATGCCGCCAATGCCGACAAAGTGGATTGGCCCCATTTCATTGGGAAGTTTCGTGGCTTTTGCGTTCATGTAAGGGCCTCTGTCTGGCGGTGGTTTTGGGTCGGTGTCTGGCTTAGTGTTTCAACGAGATCGACGAGCCGCTCTGTTGCATCCGGCTTGCTACAAGATAGCGCAGCACTTGCCATTTTGTTCGCGCGATCAGGGTCTGTCAGAATCTCTGTGATTTTCGCGCAAAGGCTCTCTGGTGTGAATTCGGATTCCTGCATGATCTCGGCGGCTCCGGCTTCGGCCAAAGAGCGGGCGTTGGCAGTTTGCTCGTCGCGGATCGCAGCGGCGAGCGGTACAAAAATCGCTGGTCGCCCAATCACGCTGATGTCGGCAACCGTGCTTGCACCACTGCGGGCGATTACAAGCTGGCATTCGCTCATACGGCGGGGAACATCTTTGAAAAAAGGCTTGATGTCAGCTTTGATCGCTTCGGATTCATAGTATTCAGTTACGCGTTCGATATCTTCTTCGCGTGCTTGCTGGTCAACGCGGATATTGCGGCGCAATTCCATCGGCAAGGCTGCGATCGCTGGCGGTACGACATCGGACAAAATGCGCGCGCCTTGACTTCCGCCCATGACCAAAAGCGACATTGGGTAATCCCCTGGCTCGATGTATCCGGCACCGGCTCGATCCAAGACAGCGCTGCGCACGGGGTTCCCGGTATCAATTCCTTCAACTTCTTTGGGAAGCTCCGTCGGCCAAGTTCCGCAAGCCACCGCGTTTACGCGCTTGGCAAAGACCTGGTTCACGCGCCCCAAGACACCGTTCTGCTCATGAAGCGCACGCGGGCGGCGCAAAATCCAAGCTGCCGCAACAGCGGGAATTGACGGATAGCCACCGAAACCAACAACCACGCTTGGCTTAGTGCGTTGCATCTTCCAGACCGCAGAAATGATACCGCCGACTATGCGAAATGGAACTGCAAGCTTTGCCAGCACACCACCGCGCGCAAAGGTGGCGCTTGAAAGCACTTCGATCTCAACCTCGGGCGGGAAGCCGCCAGTGTATCGCGCACCGCGCGCATCAGTTGAGAGCTTTACGGCCCATCCTTTGGCCAGCATCGCCTCGGCAAGAGCCTGTGCGGGGAACATATGCCCGCCGGTTCCACCTGCTGCGATTACGAGTGTCTGCGTCATTTATTCTGTCCTAGCGTGCCGCGTCCACGGCCAATAAAGTGATCTCCGATGACCCCTTGCGGACGTGTTCGTGTCAGCGCGAGCAGCATCCCAACAGCGATACCACCAGCAACCAGCGACGAGCCACCATAGCTTACAAACGGAAGTGTCATCCCCTTAGCTGGCAGCAAACGCACCGCCACACCCATGTTGATGAAAGCTTGAATGCCAAACATACAAGCCAGCCCCGTTCCGGCTATCCGCGCAAAAGGATCGCGCTCCCGCATCAAACGATACAGCGAGCGCACCGTGATGACGAGAAACAGGAATATAATGGCGAGCACAAGCACCAAACCGTATTCCTCTGCGGCAACGGCGATAATAAAATCGGTATGCGCATCAGGAAGCGACCATTTGACCTGTCCCTCACCAACACCAACGCCGAAATAGCCCCCTTCGCGGATGGCGTTTGTGGCATATCCCATCTGGGTTGTGGGATCGATATCAGGGTTCAGGAAGCCATCAATTCGGCGCGCGAAGTGTTCGGAGTTATTATACGCAAACATCCCGCCCAATACGACAAGCACCGCAATGCCGATCAGCAGGAAAATAGGAGCCCCAGCCACGAAATACATCACGCCCCACCCAAAGAGGATCAGCGCGGCCTGTCCAAAATCGGGCTGCATCGCGAGGAAAAGTACAATCGTCAAAACCAAGCTGAATGACATGATCTTGCCTGGTGGTCCGTTGATCTCCTGACTGGCTGCCATGAGCCAAGCCGTCACAATCACAAAGCCGGGCTTGAGGAACTCGCTTGGCTGCACCGAGGCAAACCCGAGGGAGTACCACCGTGTAGCGCCCTTGCCGAAATCGGTTCCCAGAACCGGCAACAATGCCAGCGCAATGAACGCCGCGACAAACCCCAGAACACCTAGCCGCCGCACCATCAGAGGCGACATTACAGAAACAGACACCATCACGATTAGGGCAATTGAGCCAAAGAAGCCTTGGCGGAATACGTAGTGAAACGGCTCAAACCCGTTTTTCTCGGCGAGCGGTGGCGACGCGGCAAAGCCGAGCAGAAGCCCGATCCCGAACAGTACGAGAATAAAAATCAACGTGAGTTTATCAATCGTGCGCCACCAACGTGGGAGCACCGGCTCTCCGCCCTGTCGGGGGAGTGTGCCATACACCATCTCGGTCATGGATACCGCCTATTACTGCCTCAAAACGCCCGTTTGCCGGGTCTGTGCGGAATCCTAACGCGGACAGCGAATTTAATCCAGCTTTAAAACACGAGAGACAGGCCGAAGGTGTGCGGCGCGGCGGCGGTCTAAAGCGCGTTTACCTGCGCGATGAAATCCTCGCCGCGTTTTTCAAAGCTGTCGTATTGATCGAAACTCGCGGCCGCAGGGGCAAGCAAAACGGTATCCCCCTTCTCTGCATCCCGTGCGGCTTGGGAAACGGCAGCTTCCATGGTTTCGCAAATCTCAAGATCAACGCCCTCTAGGCCAAGCGCGAACTTGCGCGCGTCGCGCCCGATCACATAAGCTTTCTTGACGTTGTCAAAATGTGGCGCAAGTCCCGCAAGCCCGCCTTCTTTCTCAAGACCGCCACAAATCCAACGGATGTTCTTGAACGCCTCAAGCGCACAGGCTGCGCTCTCGACATTGGTTGCTTTGCTATCGTTTACAAAGCGCACGCCATTGATATTCGCTATGGTTTGGCTTCGATGTGGAAGGCCTGCAAAGCTTTTGAATGCCTCTTCGATGACACGCGGCGCCAATCCAAGCGACCGGCACACGGCATAGGCGGCACAGGCATTCTGATGGTTGTGAACGCCGGGGAGCCCTTCGATTTCGCGCAGGTCAATATAGCCCGCCTGACGCCCTTTTCGGTACTCCGACAAGAAACCTTTGCGGACAAATACGTTCCAGCCTTTCCCCGCCAACTTCTGCTTGGTCGAAATGCGGATCACGCGGTCATCGGTTGCGGAGGTGGCCAATTGGTTTGCCAGATATGCGCCCTCTGGCTCATCAATGCCGACTATCGCGCGATCGGGTCCGCCCTCGGCGAACAACCGACGTTTTGCTGCGAAATAACCGCCAAATCCACCGTGGCGATCAAGATGATCGGGCGACATGTTGGTCAGCACCGCGATGTCGGGCGTAAGGTTTCGCGCAAGGTCTGTCTGATAAGACGACAGTTCAAGAACCACGACCTCGCCGTCAATCGCAGGGTCAATATCAAGCACGCCAACGCCGATGTTTCCGGCAAGCTGCGTGGGGCGGTTCACATGTTGCAACACGTGGTGAATAAGCGCGCTGGTGGTGGATTTTCCGTTACTCCCCGTTACAGTGACAACACGGGGGATCGTATCAAAATTATCCCAATCCTGTGTGGCAAAGCTTCGGAAAAACAGGCTGATATCGTTATCAACCGGAACACCCGCCTGCCATGCAAGGGCCACGTATTTGTTCGGCTCAGGATAGAGATGCGGGATACCGGGCGAAAGAATAAGCGCGGCGACATCGTCAAATGCGCCCTGCTTGCCAAGGTCATGAATCGTAAAGCCTTCCGCCTCTGCTTTGTCACGAGCCTCTGCGCTGTCGTCCCAAACCAAGGGCTCGGCATCGCCTGCCTTCAGCGCGCGCGCCGTCGCCATGCCAGACCGCCCAAGCCCAAGAACCGCGACGCGCTGGCCTTCATATCCTTTGACATCAATCATTTCTGTCTCCGAAATCTGGACGCAGTCTTAGCGAACCTTCAGCGTCGCCAAACCGATCAGCGCCAACACCAGCGAAATAATCCAGAAGCGGATCACGATCTGAGGTTCCGCCCAGCCCTTCTTTTCATAATGGTGGTGGATTGGCGCCATCAGGAACACGCGCTTTCCTGTGCGCTTGAAATAAAGCACCTGAATAATCACAGAGAGCGCTTCAACAACGAATAGGCCACCGACGATCGCAAGAACGATCTCGTGCTTTGTCGCAACCGCAATCGCACCCAAGGCGCCGCCCAGCGCAAGCGAACCCGTATCGCCCATGAAAACCGCCGCAGGCGGTGCGTTGTACCAGAGGAACCCAAGCCCCCCACCGATGAGCGCCGAGGTAAACACGAATATTTCACCCGTGCCCGGCACGTAATGCACATCGAGGTACTCAGTAAAGTCGACGCGACCAACGGCATAAGCGATCACACCAAGTGCGCCAGCGGCAATCATCACCGGCATAATCGCCAGACCATCAAGACCATCTGTCAAGTTTACCGCATTGGCCGACCCGACGATCACAATCATAGTGAAGGGGACAAAGAAAATACTAAGGTTCAGCAACGTATTCTTGAAGAACGGCATCGCGAGTTGGTTGCTTAGGGCATCTGGATGATACCACGCGGCCCAAACGCCAGCGATCGCAGCAATGATAAGCCCAAGCCCGAACCGGATTTTGCCCGATACGCCGTCTGTATTGTGTTTGCTAACCTTTGCATAATCGTCCGCAAAACCAATCGCGCCGAAACCGAGCGTCACAAACAACACCATAATCACATAGGGATTATCCAGCCGCGCCCAAAGCAGCGTCGCAACCACCAGCGCTGACAGGATCAAAAGCCCGCCCATTGTTGGCGTGCCGGCCTTGGCGAGGTGGCCTTCGGGGCCGTCGTGGCGGATTGGCTGGCCACGCCCTTGCTTTATGCGCAGCAGGTTTATGAGCGGTCGTCCAAATATAAACCCAAAGATCAGCGCTGTGAAAAACGCACCGCCTGCACGGAAGGTGATATAGCGAAAGAGGTTGAACACATCCCCGCCGTCAGAGAGTTCGGTTAGCCAGAATAGCATCGGGTGTGTCCCTTATTCTTGTGTTGGAGCCGTTTGGCCCAGTTTTCTGATGGCATCCACGATAAGCGCGGTTTTGCTGCCTTTTGATCCCTTTACCAGCACTACATCCCCCGCGTCGATCAATTCGTGAGCTTCAGCCGCGATTTCCGCTGCGGTTTCTGCCCATTTCCCACGAATTTCCAACGGGAGCGCATCATAAAGCCCACGCATAAGCGGCCCAATGCAGTGGACGGTTGTGATCTCTGTGATCATCGGAAAATTTGCCAATTCGGCGTGTTGCTCTGCTGCGTTCTCTCCCAGCTCAAGCATGTCACCAAGAAATGCAACGCGGCGGCCTTTGCGGTTTTGGCCAAGGTTTTCTTGTGGTGTTGACGCGGCGAGCACTTCGAGGGCGGCCTCCATCGAGGTCGGGTTGGCGTTAAAGGCGTCATCAATCATCTCGAGCGTCATTTGCCGCTCTACCCTGTCTAGAAACACAGTCTCTCGGGTTCCACGGCCCGACGGAGGCACCCAATGGGCAAGATCAGCAGACGCAAGCGCCAAATCTCCGCCAGCCGCGGCGACACAGGCCAGCACACCGATGGCATTTGTTGCAAAATGCCGCCCCGCTGTGGAGAGCTTGAACAAGCATGGTTGTCCCTCAAGCTCAGCAGAAACGATTGTCGTGTCATTGGCGAGCTGTACGTCCAAAAGACGATAACTGGCCTTTTCGGAGGCACCGAAAAGTACAATCTCGCCGCGTGCGGCCTCAAGCAGGATATCCGTAGTTTCAAGATCGGCGTTCACGACGGAGGTCCCGTCATCTACAAGCCCGTCAAATATCGCTGCTTTTTCTCGCGCGATGCCTTGAATATTCTCGAAGGCTTCAAGATGAGCAGCAGCAACTGTTGTGACCATTGCCACATGCGGGCGTGCCATGTCGGTTAGTGGTGCGATTTCGCCGGGGTGGTTCATGCCGATCTCGATTACAGCGAAATCTGTGTCCGCAGGCATTCGCGCCAGTGTCAGCGGCACACCCCAATGGTTGTTATAGCTGGCTTCGGCAGCGTGGGTCTTGCCTTGCCTCGCCAGAACCGTGCGCAGCATTTCCTTGGTCGAAGTCTTACCAACAGAACCAGTTACCGCGATGACTTTGCCCTTCGTTCGTGCTCGAGCCGCACGCCCCAAATCTTCAAGCGCAGTCAGAACATCAGGCACGATCAATAAGGGCGCATCAGCCGAAACGCCATCTGGAACACGCGAAACAAGTGCCGCACTGGCGCCAGCCGCTAGCGCCTGCGCTACGAAATCATGGCCGTCGCGCGCTGCTTTAAGCGCTACAAACAAATCACCTTCTGCGATGGTGCGCGTATCAATAGAAACGCCGGTAACAGCCCAATCGCCACGCGCTTCACCGCCTGTCGCGGCCACGGCTTCCTCTTGTGTCCAAAGCGTGGTCATGCCAGCCGTCCCTCAAGTGCGGCCACTGCAACGCTGGCCTGTTCAACATCATCAAAGGGCAGAACCACGTCTCCGATTGTCTGGCCCTTTTCGTGACCTTTCCCCGCTATCAAAAGAGCATCTCCTGGCCCGAGCGCATCAACGCCACGCAATATCGCTTCGGCGCGATCACCGATATTATGGGCCTCGGGGCATCCCTCCATAACCATACTGCGGATCACAGCGGGCTCTTCGTTGCGGGGATTATCATCGGTAACAAACACAACGTCTGCATAACGCGCAGCGGCTTCGCCCATGAGTTTGCGCTTACCAGTATCGCGATCTCCACCCGCGCCAAGCACGATAACAATGCGCCCCAAAACATGCGGGCGCAGCGCCTTGAGTGCGGTGGCGACGGCATCTGGCGTGTGGGCATAATCAACGAACACAGTCGCGCCATTCTCACGCGTGGCGGCAAGCTGCATCCGGCCCGGAACGGTTTGCAGCTCGTGCAGCGTGTCAAACACGGCCTGCGCCTCTGCACCACATGCGATCGCGAGTCCGGAAGCGAGTAGCACATTTTCCGCTTGAAACCCGCCGATGAGCGGCAGGCTTATGCTACGGCTGGCGCCTTCGTAGGAGAACAGAAGTTCCTGACCCGCGGCCTCATAGCGTTGCGCCATCAAGCGCAAGCTTGCATCTTCTGATCTTCCAACTGTCAGAAGCTTTTGGCCGCGATCTTCTGCGATCTTCGCCATGTCTTTCCCGCGTGGATCATCGGTGTTGATTACGGCCGTGCCATCGGGTTGAAGCACGCGGGCAAACAAGCCTGCTTTTGCGTCGAAGTAATCCTCGAAGTCCTTGTGATAATCGAGGTGATCCTGAGTAAAATTGGTAAATCCCGCAGCCATAAGATGCACACCATCAAGCCGACATTGTGCCAAACCGTGGCTTGAGGCCTCCATCGCAGCATGTGTGATACCAGCTCGCGCCATATCCGAAAGCAGCTTGTGAAGCGTGATCGGCTCGGGCGTTGTATGCGACAGCGGCGCCTGATACGCGCCCTCAACACCGGTCGTGCCAAGGTTCGCGGCACTAAAACCAAGTGCTGCCCAAATCTGGCGCGTAAAGTTCGCAACAGACGTTTTACCGTTGGTACCCGTAATAGCGACCATATGTGCGGGTTGTCCTGCATAGAACAGCGCAGCAGCATAGGCCAGCGCCATTCGAGCGTCCTCGGCGATCACAACAGCGACATCTGATTCTTTCAGGTACTCGGCCGCAATTTTGGCCCCTTCGGCATCGGTAAGGATCGCGCTCGCTTCCATGCGCAGCGCGTATTGGATGAACTCCGCGCCATGAACCGTCACACCCGGAAGTGCCGCAAATAGATACCCTTTTTCGACCTCGCGGCTATCTACTGTGATGCCGGTAATTCGTGCATCTGCACCGCCACGTGCGGTTAATCCCAAATCGGCAAGGCGCCTTGGTTTCTGTGTTTCTGCCATTTGCCCCACCTGCTCACGGATCAATTGCTGGTCAGTGTTATCTCATCTATGGCGTCGGGTTCAATCTCTGGTCTCAGCCCCAAAAGCGGCGCGATCCGAGTGATGATCTCGGCAGCTACAGGGACAGCTGTCCATCCCGCTGTGCGTCGCGTTTCACCCATCGAGTGAATAGAGGGCTCATCCAGCGTCACAATCAGCACATACTTTGGTTTATGGGCCGGAAATACACTGGCAAAGGTCGCAATGACCTTGTCGTCATAGTACCCGCCACGCGGCTTTGGTTTATCCGCAGAACCGGTTTTTCCGCCAACGGCATAGCCTTCTACTTCGCCGAAACTGGCGGTTCCGCGCTTAACAACCTGACGCAACATGTCGCGCGATGCGACGGATGTCTCATAGCTCACAACACGCTCACCAAGCGGCGGCGTTACCTTTTGTTTCAGCAACGTTGGTTTAACTTTTTGCCCGCCATTGAGAAGCGACGCATAGGCCGTTGCAAGGTGAAGTGGGCTCGCAGAAAGGCCGTGGCCGTAGGAAATTGTCATTGCCGACAACTCGCTCCAGTTCTTGGGCAAGAGCGGTTTGGCGCCCGACGCTTCGGTTAGCTCAACCGGCGTGGCGTCAAGAAAACCAAGCTTATCGAGGAACGCACGCTGCCGCTCGCTGCCAATCTGCATTGCAAGACGCGCAGTACCGATATTGGAGGACTCAACGATAATATCCGTTACAGACAGCGTCGGCCCGTAATTGTGGAAGTCGCGAATCTTGAACTTGCCCCAGCGCAATGGCCCCTGCGTGTTGATCAGCGTCGCAGGATTGACGAGGCCCAGATCAAGCGACTGTGCTGTCGCAAAAATTTTGAATGTTGAGCCAAGCTCATAAACGCCCTGCACCGCGCGGTTAAAGAGCGGGCTATCGGAAGCATCGCCGGATGTCAGAACACGTGGGCGTTTGTTCGGATCGAAATCCGGCAAAGACACCATCGAGACGACCTCGCCGGAATAGGCGTCCATCAAAACCGCAGTCGCACCTTTGGCCTGCATCAGCTTCATGCCGCCGTAAAGCACTTCGCGGGTTGCGGCTTGAACTGTGAGGTCTAGCGAAAGCTCTAGCGGCTGACCACCATTTGCAGGGTCACGCAAAAACTCGTCAAAATACTTCTCAACGCCTGCGGTTCCGATCACCTCGGCAGAATGCACGCCTTCACGGCCAAAACTCGCACCACCCAAAACATGCGCCGCCAAGCGCCCGTTGGGATAAAGCCGCATTTCACGCGGCCCGAATACCAGACCGGGATCGCCAATTTCATGGACCGCTTGCATCTGCTCTGGCGATAACTTCTTGCGAATCCAAAGGAATTTCCGAGACCCTGTAAAATCCTTGATTAGCCGTTCTTCCTTGAGCTCCGGAAAAATCGCCGCAAGTTCTTTGGCCGCCCGATGCTTATCGATCATGTTCTGCGGGTTGGCATAGAGCGAATAGGTCGAGAGGTTCGTCGCCAGTATCCGGCCTTTGCGATCCACGATATTCGCGCGCTGCGCTGTGATGCCCGCACCGATCGTCATGGACTTCGGCTCGCTCGGCTCCGTCGCACTTAGATGCCCCATTCGCAGGCCAACAGTCGCGAATGCAATGACAAAAAAGCCACCAAGCAAAAGCAACCGACCCTCGGAACCACGGCGCGCTTTATCGCGCAGTTCTTCGTGGCGAAGGCGAATGTTTTCACGCTCGATATGGTCTGGGTTCTCGCCTTTTTCACGCGCAGCGAGAATACGGGCGAGTGGACGAAGAGGCGTGCGCATCATTGGCCCTCTCCTTCCAAGCTTCCAATTACCTCGATTGAAGAGGTAATCGGGCCCAACTCGTCCTCAAGGTCCGCTGCGGGAAAAGCAACCTGATCGATCTTGCCAAACTGCGTAGGCAAGAACGGAAGCAGACCGAGGCTATCAAAGTTGATCTCGGCCAATTCACGAAGGCGCTCTGGGCGGTTCAAATAGGCCCATTCCGCTTCAAGCATGCCAAGACGCTCGCGCTTTACGCCAATCTCGGATTGAAGGTGCGCGATCTCTTTCAACACATCCTGCGTTTTGTAATTCTCGTTGTAGGCCCAGAATGCGACCGTCAGGACAAGAAACATTGATGAAATATACAAAAAAGTACGCATTACTTCCGTACTCCGGTTACAAGTTTTGGTAATCCCAGCCCGCTTCGGCCCGCACCACTCGCGGGAGCTTCGGTTCGGGTTGCGACGCGCAAAATAGCGCTTCGGGATCGTGGGTTTTCAGCCAGTTCTTCGCTGTCTGGGCCAATGCCCTTGCGCGGCGTGAGCTTGAAGGCCGGCTCGATAATCTCGGTGGTCGGCGCGTAACGGTTGCCCTGCCCGCCTGTGCTTGATCTCGCTTGAAGGAATTTCTTGACGATACGATCTTCAAGCGAATGGAAGCTCACCACGGCAAGCTTGCCGCCGGGCTTTAAGGCGCGCTCTGCGGCTTCAAGCCCTTCGATCAATTGGCCAAATTCATCATTCACCGCAATCCGAAGCGCTTGAAAGCTGCGTGTCGCGGGGTGGCTTTGGCCCGGTTTTCCTTTGCCCAGCGTCTTTTCGATTAGATCGGCAAGCGCGAGCGTGGTTGTGAATGGCTCTGTAGTGCGTGCAGCAACAATGGCTTTAGCAATGCGGCGGCTTGCACGCTCCTCTCCATACTGAAACAAAATATCGGCAAGCTCGGCTTCGGAGGCACTGTTCACCAGATCCGCTGCAGAAGGGCCGGCCTGACTCATCCGCATATCAAGTGGTCCGTCCTTCATAAACGAAAAGCCACGATCTGGCTGGTCAAGCTGCATAGAACTCACACCAAGGTCGAGCACGACCCCATCAAGCTCCGTTGCTACCTCATCCAGATTGGAAAACGTGTTCTGAACCAGCTTGAGTCGCGCGCCGTAGTCATCCGCCCAGACAGCCGCCATATCAAAGACCGCTGGATCACGATCAACACCATAAACGACCTCGGCTCCGGCCTCCAAAAGCGCGCGCGTATAACCGCCCGCGCCAAATGTACCGTCGAGCCATTCACCGGTAATCGGCGCAACGGCCTTCAGCAAGGGACGCAGAAGAACAGGAATGTGTGGTTTCTTGGGGGCCGTGGCAGCGGACATAAGCTTAGTCCTCGCCTATGCCGTCGAGGTAGATGCTTGGATCAGCATCAGGGTCGAAGTCCTCGTCTCCCTCAAGGCCTTCATCCACCATGATTTCATAGGTTTCAGGAGACCAGATTTCAAATGTGTCGCCGTTACCGACGAAATACGCTTCACCCTGAAGCCCGATCTTTTTACGAAGTTTAGCGGGCAATACGAGGCGGCCAGTTTCATCAACCGAAGTCGGGAAGGCCTGCGCACTATAAAGACGCTGCAGCGCTTGGCGCCGCTTGGAGCCACGTGGAAGTTTCGCGATTTGCGCGTCAACTTCTTCGATGGCTTCTTGAGTAAAACATTCGAGCTGCTGGCGGCGGTAATCACCATAGACAATCACAACGCGTGGCGCCTGACCTGCCTGCCAATCCGGATCACCAGCTTCTAGAACACGACGAAACAGAGCGGGGATAGAGACCCTGCCCTTGGCATCCACCTTGTGGACGCTTTCGCCTCGGAACGTTCTAGCCACTGTCGCCGTAGCTCCTCTAACCTGCGGGCTTATTGGCCCGAAATGGAAACGGCGGATCGAGCTAGCTGCCACTACTCGATCCGCCGCCCTCGTCCCGTTTCCGGGAAAGTCCAGCTGCACGCGCCACCTGGGGGGATGTCTGCTCGCTCGCGCGCCGGATCTCAAATTTGACGAATTACGGGTGCCTGTATGAACCTGACTTTTGGGTTTTATTCGGAGTTCTTAATCTGCTCCTGATCCCGTACTCATCTTATGCATTAGGGATGGCATGGGAATGCATGGGCAATCAAGTGTTTTTTATGGGAAATCATTAAACCCGCAACAACAGCGCCGTGAACAAAACAAGACCAAATATCCAACCCCTCACCGAAAAACGGCTCAAGTAGTGCAATACTCGAAAAACAACACTAAATATTGTGCCTTCGAATTGCTGGAAATTTTTTCCCACAATTTCCCATAATAACCAATACCTGAGGTGAAAACGCACCAATAATCACCAGTTTCTGCTCATGTGTTGGCAATATTCGCCCAAATTTGGCGAGTGATTCGGAATAGAAAAGGCCTCGCCAAACGGCAAGGCCCGAGATATTCCCACGATTTCCCGTAGTCGATAGAAGCGCCCGTGTTTAGGCCATTCCGCCATCCACCAATCGCTTAGCAAGAACTGCGTAGGCTTCTGCAGCAGGACTATTACCTGCGGCGATCGGTGTACCGCTATCACCGGCCACGCGAACATCAAGTTCCAGAGGAAGCGCACCAAGGAATGGCACATCAAGCTTCTTCGCCTCTTCAGCGACACCGCCATGACCGAACAAATGCGCCTCATGCCCGCAGTTGGGGCAATGATATGTGCTCATGTTCTCGATCAGCCCGAGAACAGGCGTTTTGAGTTGCGAGAACATATTGAGCGCTTTCTTGGCATCCAGCATCGCCACATCCTGAGGCGTAGACACAACGATTGCGCCGGTCAGCTCTGATTTCTGGCAGAGCGTAAGCTGCACATCCCCCGTTCCGGGCGGAAGGTCGACAAGAAGAATATCAAGCTCGCCCCACTGCACCTGCCCCAACATCTGCTGCAACGCACCCATAAGCATCGGGCCGCGCCACACCACCGCTTTATCTGGATCAACCATCAAACCAATCGACATCATAGTGACGCCGTGCGCTTGTAGCGGAATAATCGTTTTGCCGTCCGGCGACGACGGACGCTTGGAAACACCCATCATGCGCGGCTGGCTCGGCCCATATATATCTGCATCAAGTAGGCCAACTTTTCGCCCCTGCTTGGCGAGTGCAACGGCGAGGTTACTTGAGACAGTAGACTTACCAACGCCGCCCTTACCCGAGCCGATGGCAATAATCCGCGCGACACCCGATGGCTTCATCGGTGCGGCTTGCGGCTTTGGATGGCCGCCAATTTTAAGACTAGGTGCAGGGCCATCAGAAGGTGCAGCAGGCTTCTGCGGCGCCTTTGGACCATGTGCGGTCAGAACCGCAGAGACAGAAGTCACACCCGGCAATGACTTTACAGCGACCTCGGCTGCATCGCGAACGCCAGCCAGCATTCGCGCCTCATCAGCGGACGTGGTTTCGATGACAAACTGGACCGCCCCATCCTTCACCATGATCGCGCGAACCAAATCGCGCGCGCCCAATGTGCTTCCGTCCGGCGTAGTGATTCCCGCCAGAACCTCTTGGACAGCCTCTTTTGTAACAGCCATGTAACATGTCCTTTTGTTAAATTCCGCTTCTCTAAATCCTCCTCTTGCGCGCCAGACACAAGGGGGTGCGTTAATTCGCCCTTTAAAATAAAGATTTTCGAGCCACGGCAAAATTACCTTAGGTCAGCCTTACTTATGCATTTTCTGCATAGCGGCATTGACGATGAGCGGGATTGTGCATTCGCAGCAAACCCTTATTTTGATCGTTGTTAGCGCAATCCGGCGCAGACAAAACTTCAAATGGAGCAAGCCAATGGCATTTGCAACAGACATCCGCGCCGCAGAAGCTGGCATCCAAGTTCGCATCACAGCAGCTTACAAAGCGCTGGTTGAGAAATTCGCGCAGTACAAAACGTACCGCAACACATTGAATGAGCTCGAGGCTCTTTCTGCCCGTGAACTGGCAGACCTCGGCCTGAACCGTTCGATGATCAAACGCGTTGCCCTCGAAGCGGCATACGGCGCCTAAGAATTCTTAATCGGACCCTCTCCTCCTCCCTGGGTCTGACGAAAGAGCGGTGATTTCTACCTCCTCCCAGAGGTCACCGCACATATAGCGAATGGCCTTCTCCTCCTCCCTAGGCCGGACGCTCAAGACCGGAAAACACTCTCCTCCTCCCTGTGTTTACGGTCGTAATACCGGAGCCTAGCTCCAACATATTCGAAGGATCTCTCTCCTCCTCCCTGAGATCCGGCGAACGCGAAAAGCCTCTCTCCTCCTCCCTGAGGCTGGACGCAACAAAAAGACGGTGATGCCCACCTCCTCCCGGGCATCACCGTTTTTTTCTTTTTCAGAGGTTGGATTTCTCTCGCAAGACTTGGCCGCCTAAAACGGCACGTCATCCGCCTTGTCAGCAGGAACGACAAACTTTGCCACAACTTTTTTGTCACCGGCTTTGTCGAATGAAATGCCAAGCTTGTCGCCTTCGATCTCTACAACTGTTCCATAGCCGAACTTCTGATGAAAAATCCGGTCCTCAATCGTAAAGGAACTCACCGCAGTTGCGTCGATTGTGATGTTGCGGCTTTCGCGTGGCTGGCTAATAGGGCGCTCGTTTGCGCGTTGCTGCATGCGTCTCCAGCCGGGGGAGTTGTAAACATCTGCTTTGGTCGCGCGTTGCTCCATCGCCGCTGGTGTTGCTGCGGCACCGAAACCTCCGCCGTATAGCCCTGGCGGCGTTAGTAAATCCACATGATCTTCGGGCAATTCGTCAATAAACCTACTTGGCAAAGACGTTTGCCATTGGCCGAACACAAAGCGATTGGCAGCAAAGGTTATCGTACAAAGGCGCTCTGCCCGCGTGATCCCCACATAGGCAAGGCGGCGCTCCTCTTCCAAACCTTTCAAGCCACTTTCATCCATTGAACGCTGACTCGGGAAAAGACCGTCCTCCCACCCAGGAAGAAACACATTCGGAAACTCCAAGCCCTTTGCCGCATGGAGGGTCATGATCGTGACCTTCTCCTCAGCTTCTTCGCTCTCATTATCCATAATAAGCGCGACGTGTTCGAGGAACCCTTGCAAATTCTCGAAATCATTTAGGGCCTTGACCAATTCTTTGAGGTTCTCAAGCCGCCCCGGCGCTTCGGGCGTTTTTTCATTCTTCCAGAAACCGGTATAGCCGCTTTCATCCAAAATCATCTCGGCAAGTTCAATGTGAGAAGTCCGTGAAGTTTCAGGAATTTCTTGAACTACCTCTTCCTCAATCACATCGTCACTGACTTCAAACAGGTCAACCACTCGGCGGCGTCCGCTCGCAAGCTCGGACCACCTGTCGATATTCTCAATCAGCTGCGCAAGTTCCTTGCCGCCCTTGCCACCAATACCTTTCGTCTCGATCAATATGCGTGCGCCTTCGAGCATTGAGACGCCGTGATCACGCCCCGCAGCGTGCATCTTCTGTATTGCAACCTTTCCAAGACCGCGTTTAGGCGTGTTTACGATACGCTCGAACGCCAAATCATCATCCGGACTCACCACAATGCGGAAATAGGACATCGCATCCCGAATCTCGAGGCGCTCATAGAACCGAGGCCCGCCAATCACACGATACGGCAAACCAATGGTAAGAAATCGTTCTTCAAATGCCCGCATTTGGTGGCTTGCACGCACGAGAATCGCAATATCCTCTAGGCTTTCGCCCGACTCTCCGTGCCGTCCGCGCTGAAGGTTTTCAATCTCTTCGCTGATCCAGCGCGCTTCCGCTTCGCCATCCCAGTGACCGATAAGGCGAACCTTCTCGCCGTCAGTTCGTTCTGTCCAAAGCTCTTTGCCCAATCGGCCCTTGTTGCCCGATATCACGCCCGATGCAGCAGCAAGGATATGCGGCGTGGAGCGATAGTTTTGCTCGAGGCGAACAACAAATGCTCCGGGAAAGTCCTTTTCGAACCGCAGGATATTTCCGACCTCGGCACCACGCCAGCCATAGATCGACTGATCGTCATCCCCCACGCAACAGATGTTTTTATGCCCGCCCGCGAGCAACCGCAGCCAAAGATATTGCGCGACGTTGGTATCCTGATACTCGTCCACAAGGATATATTTAAACGACTGTTGATATAGCTCCAAAACATCAGGGTGTTTCTGAAAAATCGTGACCATATGCAAAAGCAAATCGCCAAAATCACAAGCGTTTAACGTTTTCAAGCGCTCTTGATACTGGGCATAAAGCTCGATGCCCTTGTGATCAAAAGCACCGGCTTCTGCCGAGGGCACAGTTTCCGGAAGCCACGCACGGTTCTTCCAGCTGTCTATGATGTGAGAAAGCTGTCGCGCGGGCCAGCGTTTTTCATCGATATTCGCCGCCGAAAGCAACTGTTTAAGAAGGCGGATTTGGTCGTCCGTATCTAGAATCGTGAAGTTACTTTTGAGGCCAACCAGTTCCGCGTGACGGCGAAGGAGCTTTACGCAAATCGCATGAAATGTTCCGAGCCACTGCATACCAACGCCACTACCATCCAGCATCACCTCGATCCGGTTCTTCATTTCTCGCGCGGCCTTATTTGTAAAAGTCACTGCAAGAATATCGCGCGGCGCGGCCCGCCCCGTATTTACGAGATGCACGACGCGGCTGGTTAGCGCCTTGGTTTTACCTGTTCCGGCCCCTGCAAGCATAAGGACCGGACCGTCCAGATGCTCGACTGCTTGCCGCTGCGCAGGGTTCAAACCATCAAGATAAGCCACCTGTGGCTTTGGCATAGCGCGCTGCGAAAGGGGGACGCGCGACGGGGCGTCTAGAGGCTCGTTATCGTCAAATGTGCTCATACCGGCAATCTACCCAACTCCTTATCAGAGGGAAAGAGGTGTTCATAAAATGTTCTGCAACAATCAGGCAAAACTTCGGAACAATTAGGTCATTAATTGTGACCCAATTTGCCAATTCCGCCCACCAAAGCCGGATACCCACCTCAATCCAGCTAACAAAAATTGACCGCCGCAGCAATAAATAGACAGTTTTGCTGACCTAAATTCTTGCTGCAATTGCGAAGAAACCTTTACGAATGCAAGATTTCCTCATAAAAGATGCCCCAGAGCTATCGGGGAAACCATATGTCAGATTTCAAAAAGATTCTTATCGCCAACCGCGGTGAGATTGCCATTCGTATCATGCGTGCCGCAAACGAAATGGGAAAGAAAACGGTCGCGGTCTATGCCGAAGAAGACAAGCTCGGCTTGCATCGCTTCAAAGCGGACGAAGCCTATCGTATTGGCGAAGGTATGGGGCCAGTTGCCGCCTACTTGAGCATCGAAGAGATCATCCGCGTTGCCAAGATGTCCGGCGCTGACGCGATCCACCCGGGATATGGTCTCCTCTCTGAAAACCCCGATTTCGTAGACGCCTGCGAGGCCGCGGGCATTACGTTTATTGGCCCCAAGGCCGAAACAATGCGTGCCCTAGGCGACAAAGCCAGTGCGCGCCGCGTGGCGATCGAGGCCGGCGTTCCTGTTATCCCCGCCACCGAGGTTTTGGGCGACGACATGGACTCGATCCGCAAAGAAGCCGCAGAAATCGGCTACCCGCTCATGCTCAAAGCGAGCTGGGGCGGCGGTGGCCGTGGTATGCGCCCGATTTTCGGCGACGACGAGGTTGAGGAAAAGGTTCTTGAGGGGCGTCGTGAGGCCGAAGCCGCATTTGGGAATGGCGAAGGTTATCTTGAAAAGATGATCCAACGTGCCCGTCACGTTGAAGTGCAGATTCTGGGAGACCAGAACGGCGGAATGTATCACTTATATGAGCGTGATTGCTCGGTTCAGCGCCGCAACCAGAAGGTCGTTGAGCGCGCCCCTGCCCCTTATCTCTCTGAAGAGCAGCGCGCAGAGGTCTGTGAATTGGGCCGCAAGATTTGCGCCCATGTGAACTATCAATGCGCAGGTACCGTCGAATTCCTAATGGATATGGACGACGGGCAGTTTTATTTCATCGAGGTGAACCCGCGCGTACAGGTAGAACACACTGTTACCGAAGAAGTCACCGGCATTGATATCGTTCAGGCTCAAATCCTGATCTCCGAAGGCAAATCCATTCAGGAAGCCACCGGTAAAGCCAGCCAAGACGACATTCACCTCACCGGCCACGCGCTACAATGCCGCGTGACAACCGAAGACCCGCAAAACAACTTCATCCCCGACTACGGCCGCATTACTGCCTATCGTTCGGCCACAGGCATGGGCATTCGTCTCGACGGTGGTACAGCTTATTCGGGCGGGGTGATTACACGCTATTATGACTCCCTCCTCGTGAAGGTTACGGCGAAAGGCCCGACACCTGAAGCAGCAATTGCACGCATGGACCGCGCGTTGCGAGAATTCCGTATTCGCGGTGTCAGCACCAACATCGCTTTTGTCGAGAACCTGCTCAAGCATCCAACATTCCTCGACAACACATATACAACCAAGTTTATCGACGAGACGCCGGACCTCTTTGACTTCAAAAAGCGCCGCGACCGTGCGACCAAAATCCTCACTTATGTTGCGGATATTACGGTTAACGGGCACCCTGAAACGGCGGACCGTCCGGCACCAGCGGATGATCTACACGCCCCTGTTCCTCCTGCCCCAATCGGTGCGCCGAAGAACGGCACGCGCAATCTGCTTGAAGCCGAGGGGCCACAGGCCGTTGCGGATTGGATGGCTGCACAGAAAAAGCTCCTGCTGACCGATACAACCATGCGCGACGGGCATCAGAGCCTTCTTGCTACGCGTATGCGTTCGATTGACATGATCAAGGTTGCGCCAAGCTATGCGTCGAACCTTGGCGATCTGTTCTCGGTTGAATGCTGGGGCGGCGCGACCTTTGATGTCGCTTATCGCTTCTTGCAGGAATGCCCATGGCAGCGCCTCCGCGATCTGCGCGCGGCAATGCCAAACGTCATGACCCAAATGCTCCTGCGCGCCAGCAACGGCGTTGGCTATACAAACTATCCTGACAACGTCGTGCAATCTTTCGTCAAACAAGCCGCAATTACCGGCGTTGACGTGTTCCGCGTCTTTGACAGCCTTAACTGGGTTGAAAATATGCGCGTTGCCATGGATGCGGTCATCGAGGCCAATAAGGTCTGTGAAGGCACAATTTGCTATACTGGCGACATCCTTGACCCGAACCGTGCGAAATACGACCTCAAGTATTACGTTGAAATGGGTAAAGACCTGAAGGCCGCAGGCGCACATGTGCTTGGCCTCAAGGATATGTCCGGTCTGCTCAAGCCATCCGCAGCGGGGCTTCTCATCAAGTCGCTTAAAGAAGAAGTGGGCCTACCGATCCATTTCCATACACACGACACATCCGGCATCGCGGGCGCCACTATTCTTGCGGCGGCAGAAGCTGGCGTTGATGCAGTTGATGCGGCGATGGATGCCTTCTCTGGCGGTACAAGCCAGCCATGTCTCGGTTCCGTCGTCGAAGCCCTGCGCCACACAGAGCGCGACACCGGCCTTGATATCGGCGCAATCCGCGAGGTTTCCAATTACTGGGAAGGCGTACGCGCGCAATACGCTGCTTTTGAAAGTGGTCTCGCCGCTCCGGCATCAGAAGTTTACCTTCACGAAATGCCAGGCGGTCAGTTTACCAACCTCAAGGCGCAGGCGCGCAGCCTTGGGCTTGAAGAGCGCTGGCACGAGGTCGCCCAGACATATTCCGACGTGAACCAGATGTTCGGCGATATCGTCAAAGTGACACCAAGCTCCAAAGTTGTTGGCGACATGGCACTGATGATGGTGAGCCAAGGGCTGACACGCGATGAGGTGGAAGATCCGGAAGTTGATCTCTCCTTCCCTGATAGTGTGGTGGACATGATGCGCGGAAACCTCGGCCAACCTCCGGGTGGTTTCCCAGCGGCAATCCAAGCCAAAATCCTCAAAGGCGAGAAGCCAAGCGTTGAGCGCCCTGGCGCCTCCATGGAACCCATCGACCTTGAGGCCGTGCGTGCAAAAGTTTCAGAAGAGCTTGATGGATTTGTCGTCGATGACGAAGACCTGAACGGCTACCTTATGTATCCCAAGGTGTTCCTCGATTACATGGGCCGCCACCGTACCTATGGTCCGGTCCGCGCGCTTCCGACACGTACATTCTTCTATGGCATGGAGCCGGGCGAAGAGATCACTGCTGAAATCGACCCAGGCAAAACGCTCGAGATTCGTTTGCAAGCCGTAGGTGAGACTGGTGAGGACGGCGACGTTAAGGTTTTCTTTGAGCTTAACGGCCAGCCACGTGTGATCCGCGTACCAAACCGCCTTGTAAAGTCGCAAACTGCTGCACGGCCAAAAGCCGAAGATGGTAACGCAAACCACATCGGCGCACCAATGCCAGGTGTTGTAGCCTCACTGGCGGCAACTGTTGGCCAGAAGGTGCACGAAGGCGATCTCCTTCTCACGATCGAGGCGATGAAAATGGAGACCGGCATTCATGCCGAGCGTGATGCGGTTGTGAAAGCTGTGCATGTAGCACCAGGCGGCCAAATCGATGCCAAGGATTTGCTTGTCGAACTGGAATAAGCTGATCTGAAAATACGGCCCCCTGTTAGATGGGGCCAAACTCTACAATGCCCGCCGCAGGAAACTGTGGCGGGTTTTTCGTTGAGAATCTCGTTACACGTTAACCTGACTCAAACACATCGCCGCGACGATCATCACCGTCAGGCTCATGATCCGAAAGGTCGAAGTTCCGCGTGGCCATTGAACGCGCGCGTGACAAATAGCGCGGGCCAAACCAGTTTCTCTATGGGTCTGTTCAAGGTGTCTCATCTGTCCTCTCCTGTGTTCCTGAATCTAATACGAACCGACTTCAGATATCCGTCACAAAAAAATTTCTTTTTATGCGATTTCCCTCTTGCAGCCCCCAGATGTTCGCTATAAATCAGGCCTCACCAAACGGCGCGGGCGTAGCTCAGGGGTAGAGCATAACCTTGCCAAGGTTAGGGTCGGGCGTTCGAATCGCCTCGCCCGCTCCAATTGGTTAATTATCCGCCACCCACGGATATCACGGAAGAGCCGCTCTCACATATGTGATGGCGGCTCTTGTGATTCACGGGCTTGTGATCGCGTTTTCCAAGCAAACCTGCCATTTCTTTACCGTTGCATTCGCTTTCTGGCTCTTTATTGTCAGATTGTAGGACATCACCTCCCCGCCTAAAGCCGCATACGCGCCTCAATCAGGCGGGAAAAGGAGTCGGGCGCATGAAATTAGACCAGTCAAAAATCGAAGAGCATTTCGGACAGATCGAGCGCAAAGGCTATCTGCCCGACATTATTGCTTCTGATATCTTGGCAAAGGTCCAGTCCGGTATTCTCAAGCCAGGTGATTGTCTCCCAACCGAAATAATGTTGGCGCAAAGATTCGGCGTGAGTCGGAACGTCGTTCGTGAGGCGATTGCTCGCCTTCGTTCGGATGGGGTTATTGCGACAAAGCAAGGCCGCGGGGCGGTGATCAAACCGATTTCCGAGCGCGCGACCTTTCGGGTGGATACACAAAACATGCCCGAAGAAAACGCTCTCGCGCAATTGTTTGAGCTAAGGGCCATCCTTGAAATCGACGTTGCCGGAATTGCTGCACTTCGCCGAAGCGATGATGATCTTGCCCAACTCGATGAGACAATGAACGTTATGGCCGAAAGCAAAGTGTTCGACGATCTGCGCCTACAGTCAGACGCGCGCTTTCATCGCCTCCTCGGCCAAGCAACAGGAAACAGCTACCTCGCAGGCTTTGTCGACTACATTTCCGGACGCCTTGCTGACACAACACGCAAGACAGAACGCGTCTATGGCAAAGACGACCTGCTTGAGATTTCCGTAGCCGAACATCTCGCGGTTCTTGAAGCTGTCAGGGCACAAAACCCAACCGCGGCTCGCGAGGCAATGGCCAGACACGTAAAGGCCGCCGCTGGTCGTCTTGGCCTAACCATTCCAGAAACCGCTGGCGTCGCTTAGTTCATTGCAAGAATCCGCCGGAATCGCCAATAGGCGCTAGACACTCACCACGCGCTGACCTAGTGTTTGTCCAACAATCCAACTAGGCCCTGTAAGGATACCAAAATGCTCAAAGGAACCCATCTGATCGCCGGTGAATGGATCGGCGGCCCAAACACCTTTACGAACGAACCCGCAAGCGGCGAAGCCGACGAATTTGCGGTAGGAACAGTCGAACTTGTCGATCAAGCCTGTATTGCCGCCGAAGAAGCTTTCTGGAGCTATGGTTACTCCACACGCGCCGAGCGTGCTGCTTTTCTTCGTGAAATCGCCAAGGAAATCGACGCCCTCGGCGACGAGATCACCGCGATGGGCTCTAAGGAAACAGGTCTTCCAGAGGCTCGCCTCGTTGGGGAACGCGGCCGAACAACAGGCCAGTTGAACCTCTTCGCAGATCACATCGAAAAAGGTGACTACCTTGATCGCCGCTTTGATGAAGCCCTTCCTGATCGCGCGCCTCTGCCGCGCCCTGACTTGCGGATGATGCAGCGCCCAATCGGCCCTGTAGCTGTATTTGGCGCTTCCAACTTCCCACTCGCCTTCTCAACAGCTGGCGGTGATACTGCTGCGGCTCTGGCTGCAGGCTGCCCAGTTGTCGTCAAAGGTCACTCTGCGCATCCTGGCGTGTCGGATCTTGTCGCACAGGCGATCGATAAAGCCATCAAAACCTGCGGCATTCACCCAGGTGTATTCTCGCAAATCCAAGGCGGTAACCGCGCAGTTGGTCAAGCCGTTGTACAGCACCCACTTATCAACGCTGTTGGTTTTACTGGCTCGCTTGGCGGTGGTCGTGCGCTCTTTGATCTCTGTGCCGCACGCCCAAACCCGATCCCATTCTTTGGCGAACTTGGTTCAGTTAACCCAATGTTCATCCTTGATGGTGCTCTCGCCTCTCGCGGCGCAGACATCGGCAAAGGCTGGGCTGCGTCGCTCACAATGGGCGCTGGTCAGTTCTGTACAAACCCTGGCATTGCAATCGTTAAAGAAGGTAAGGAAGCAGAAGCCTTCGTTGCGGCGGCAACCGAAGCGCTCGGCGAAGTTCCTGCACAGACAATGCTCACCGAAGGTATTGCCTCCGCCTATTACTCCGGCCGCGACCGGATCCAAGGCACCGCCGGTGTTCAGGAAGTCCTGACGTCTACATGCGATCTACGCAGCGCGACACCTTACCTTTTCGCAACGACTGCCGAAGAATGGCTAAAGAACGAAGAGCTCGGCGAGGAAGTGTTCGGACCGCTTGGCATGGTTGTTACGGTTAAAGATCAGGAGCAGGCTCGCGAAATTGCCCGCTCCCTCCAAGGCCAGCTGACCTGCACCATCCACATGGATGACGCAGATGCAGACGATGCCCGCGCTCTTATGCCTATCATCGAGCGCAAAGCCGGACGGCTTCTGGCCAACGGCTTCCCAACAGGCGTTGAGGTCAGCGACACAATGGTTCACGGCGGCCCCTACCCTGCATCCACAAACTTCGGTGCAACTTCGGTGGGAACACTCTCCATTCGCCGCTTCCTGCGCCCTGTCTGCTATCAGGCCATCCCGACTTCGGTACTTCCCGACGATTTGGTCTAAAGCCAGCAAAATCTTTTCTAAAGGGCTCCGATTTTCGGGGCCCTTTTCTGTTTCGGGCTTAATTTCTCTTACTTTCTCGTAAAGCGGTTCTCTTTTCGCAATTAGGCACTAAGTTGCAATGAGACCTCCATAGACCGAGAAAATTATGTCCGCATCAAACCAGCCCCCGACAAATCAGCGCGTAAGTGACGTTCCATTCCAAATTTGGGCGCTGGTCGGGATTATGGCGGCGATAGAGGTGGTACTTTCACTTGCTGATCGCGGGATCATCGGAAGCCCTGACTGGCGCGCGACGATGGTTATCTATGGTGCGTTTTGGTCGCCCCTTTTGTCAGGTGAATTGCTCCCCGCTTTTGACGCACAGCCCGTAACGATGTTTCTCAGCCACGCGTTTTTGCACGGCGGCATGTTTCATTTGTTGATGAACACAGTTGTTCTGCTGTCGCTTGGCAAGTTCCTCTCCTCGCTGTCGGGACCGTGGCCAGTTATCGGGTTATTTGCCGTTTCTGCGATTGGGGGCGGTATTGTGTTTGGCCTGATCAACTCATCAAACGCACCGATGCTTGGCGCTTCTGGTGCAGTTTTCGGTTTCCTTGGCGCGTGGCAATTCTTCGAAGCTGCAAAGCTTCGTCGCACAGGTCAATCGCTAAAGCCTGTATTTTCAACCTGCGTCGGCTTGGTGGTTGCGAATATTTTGATCGCCTTGGTACTCCAAGGGGCGTTGGCATGGGAAGCGCATTTGGGCGGCTTCATCGCAGGAATTCTTATGGGGCCAGTTCTTCTGCGTCTTGCGCAAAACAGAGCGCGACGCCGCTTTGAAGCCTCACGAAAGTTTTGATGCTTCCTCTCGCATCCGATACCAGCGAAACCCCAACATCAATACAAACATTAGAACCGCGACGCCGAGAATATCGCCAATAAATACTGCAAAGAACACCAGAAGCCCATCTCCCGGAATGATTACGCCGGACAACAGAAGGCTTTGGAACACCGAGTTGATGACCGACGAGATGGCACCAACAACAAGAATCAATTTCCAATTGATCGGCGTTCCGCGCCCTGCATATAGGTTCATACCAAAGAGCCGCATAAACTCGAACGCAAGAACGCCCGTGAGCGACGCGGCGAACGCAGTCGCGAAAACGAGCCCGTCCAACAAGAGATTTTGCGGGTCAGTCGAGAAAACACAGGCCGCGATGATATTACCAGCAAACAGGGCAATGACAGATGGCCACCCATAGAACAACGCGGCCAAGACACGAATACCGTGAGGCAAGTACAGAAAACATGCAAAGACGGTGATTTCAGGGAAATAGATCGCCTGAATCGGCGCGATAACGAGCGCAACAATTCCATGCGCAAAAATATACAGAATGATTATTAACAGAAATGGCGCGGCAGATTTATATGCCGCTCTGCTTAGGTCACCCATTCCAATGCTCCGTCCCCATGTGCACGAACAAGCCGTTGGCAGCAGTCACGCCTGCAAACGCTTGTTCGTCTAACGAAGCTTGAACGAAGGTTTATTTACGATCAACGGATAAAGTAAAGTATCCGTAATTTTACGCGTTTTTCAGAACAATCTCTGGATTCATATTCACGACGTAGGATTTCGACTTTGAACCTGCTGCTTTTTTAATCATTCCCTTCTCAAGGAGTGACCGCAAAGAACGATGATAGGTTGCTTGCGCGATAGATTTCGTGAGGCTGTGATTTCGGATCTGATCGGATGCGACAACATCACCTTCATTTTCCGTCAAGCTTCTTGCGGCTAGAAAAATATCAATTTCTGATTGCGCAAGCTTGTCGAGACCGAGATCCTGCTCCATCTCCAACAGAATGCTTCGCAACTGAAAAAATGCTCTAAACTGATCCATCGCTCGCTCCTGTACTTGCTTAAAAATAAGATTACACTCAAATTTTCTGCTTAGCAACTTTGGCAACTTTCTCGTGTTGACAATTTTTTGTGAACACGCATAGTCGTTCCACTACCCTTCCAAGCTAATTTTCCGTGAGTGGGAATTGCAGCGTAGTTGAAAGCTCTGATGCATTTAGCATTGGAGCTTTTTACATTCGGACGATACATAAGTAGACGCCACAGATTACTGCAGTTCCTTCAACTCCTGTTCCATCTGAAGCAGGAATTCGCTTTCGGGTAGTTTGCTACGCGCTTCCGTCACAACAGAAAGTGCCCCAGCCATATCGCCTTCAGCCGCTTTGATCCGCACAAGCATGCTCCATGCATCTTCACGCTGCGGGTCGAGTTGCACCACTGTTCTGAATGCCTCCGTTGCTGCAGGCAAATTTCGCATACCAAGCGCAGCGCCACCGAGCACTAGGTGCGTTTCCGGAAAATCAGAACGATTGCTCAAACTTTCTCGCCATTCTCCCATTGCCCGTTGGAAATTCGAAGCGATGGCCTCTGGGAAACGCGCAACAGGTGCGCTCAATAGGGATTTTGCCGTCTCTGTGCGTACAAGCCGGACAGGATCGCCCAACAATTCGACCAAACGCAGGACACTCTCTTGCGGGTTCGCGCCAGACTGCGGACGGATCGCGGCAGACCGGATCAGCGGATCAGGATGCGACAACAATGGCGCTAGTGTTTCCGCTAAATCTTCGTCAGCCGCGGCCTCAAGTAACCAAAGCGCCGTGGCTCGGACGATGCTTGCCTCGCCTTCAGATGTTGCAAGAGACACAAGCTCAGAACGCGCGCTCACGGGGTCTGCAAAACCTTTGGCGAAAACAGTCCCGTAATGCGCGCCTCGATGTACGCTGTCAGGGTACCATGCCGCGATCTCTTCGGCAGCCCATTCTGGAGAACGGTCATCATGGCAATCAGTACAAGCATCAGGCGATCCCGACGCAGCTGCGAGATCAGGACGTGGAATTCTAAAGCTATGATCCCGACGCCCATCGATCCCCATATAGTCCCGCTCAATCATGTGACAGGATTTACACTGCGCCCCTTCGCTCTCTTCGGGATGGAAATGGTGATCCGCTGTGTCGTAGTCTTTCTGCGTCAGGCTCGTGAATTCCGGATTACCCGCGGGCGAATGACATTGCGTACAAACTGCATTGCCTTCGGCTTTCAATTGAACAGAGTGCGGATCATGGCAATTGCTGCATTGCACACCTTTTTCGTACATTTTCGACTGTAGGAATGAGCCGTAAACATAGACCTCATCGCGAATTTGCCCGTCCGGATGGTACATACCGGGCCGCAACAATGAGAGCGCATATGCGTCGTGATATGGCGTACCTGGCAAGGGGTTTCCATCAAGCTGCGCCTCGCGACGCGAGTGGCACCCCGCACAATGCTGTATCTCACCCTCCGCACCGGCCTCGGCGAAGTTCATCGAAAAATAAGACCCCTGCCCATCTTCCTTTGCTCCGTTTTCGGCCCACTCGACATGATCGCGCCCCGGCCCATGACATGCTTCACAGCCAACGCCGATCTCGACCTGATCTGAAGCATAGCTTTGCGATACGCTATCGTAGTTTTTGCGAAAGCCTGTGGCATGACATTCCGCACATCTCGCGTTCCAATTCTTATATGGACCGGTCCAATGCAAACCGTCATCGGGCGGAAGATGTTGATCCGGATAAAGGTGATACCATTCCTCGCGCTCCACATCCCAAACCACGTCGAAACTTTGGAGCTTTCCCGGCTCTGTCTCGATAAGATACTGCTGCAACGGCGCAATTCCCGCTACGGAATGAACTTCAAACCGTTTTTTGCTCCCGCCTTCTTCGGTCACATGAATTACAAACGTCTGCCCTTCTCGGTCAAACCGCGTCGATACACCATCATGCACGAATTCTGCGCCATCAAAATTGCCAAGAACGTTCTCTTCCGTTGCCTCCGTCCAAGCCAACGCATGGTGCGACTCTTCCCATGCAAGGCTTTCATCTTCGTGACAGGTCGCGCAAGTTTCTGTGCCGACATATCCTTTTGCGATTTCGTCCAAGTTCTGAGTTTGGCTCTGCGCCATGGTGGCCGTGCCGGCGGCAAGAAAAGTCATTGCCGTTAAAACTTGGCGAAGTATCAAGGTGTCGCTCCCATAAAGAATACAATCAAATCAATTTGCTCCCACAGTGGCAGTGATTGAGTGCAGGTCAAGCCCCCCTACGCAGTTTGAAAGGTACAGTTCTTCAAATTACTGTCAAAATGAGTTGCGGGCCTGATACGGTGCGGGCAAGATGCGCGAAACAAGGGTAAGCGGCTTTGCACAACTTGGCCAAAGCAAACGAGCATTCAGGACAGACACCTACATGGCAGAGCAAACACCAAGCATCCCTCAAGGAGCCCCGCTCTGGCTTGAAGACCTGCGCCCCGGTTCCAATCGTGAAGGTTTTTTTGAAAAGGGCAACAAACATAGCCTGCTCTTTGTCAAGAGATCGAAGAGCCATCTGTATGTGAGTTTTGACAACCTATCGAACGTGTTTGAGGAGGCCATTGATCGCTCCCCTTGGGGCTACAAATTTGCCCGTGACATTGGAGTTTCGCATCTCGGAGTATTTGCGCATATCAAAGGCTGGTATCGCGACGCCGAATTAATCCGGCGTTTTGAGGCCCTTGCAAGAGACGGCTTTTTTGACAACTACGAACGCGTAGTGTTTGCCGGCGTTTCCATGGGGGGCTTTGCAGCGCTCAAGTTCGCCTCGCTTGTTCCGGGCGCTCATGTCGTCGCGATCAACCCGCAAAGCACACTCGACCCAAGCATCGTGCCTTGGGAGACACGCTATATCGTCGGCCAGCGGCAAGACTGGACACTCCCTTTGAATGACGCAGCAGAGCTCACAAAAAATATGGGCCGCGTGAATCTTTTCTGGGATCCGTATCACGAACTTGACACGCGACACATCGAGAGGTTCGAAGGCCCGAATATACACAAATTCAAATGCTGGTTCTCACGCCACAAAACGGCGGTTTTCCTACGAAAGATTGATGCGCTTAAACCTGTTATTCAACACGCAATCTTCGACGAGCTAACGGAAAAGGAGTTCTACCGCCTCTACCGAAACCGTCGAAAACTGCCTTGGTATCGAGGCTCGGTATCGAACTATTTCCGAAACAGCGGACGCGAGAAAATTGCTGATCGATTTGACATGGTGTTCCGCGAACGGCTTCGTGAAAAAGCGACCCCCAATAAATTGGCGCAGGAAATTGCCCCTGACACGGATGAGAGCCGTGCGCGCATCGTGAAGCCAAAACCACTCAATGTCTCACCGGCCCATTTTTCATTGAGCAAACGCGTTATTGTAACAACGATGAAAAATGAAGGTCCATTCATGCTCGAATGGATTGCCTATAATCGTAGTATCGGGTTCACCGATTTCCTGATTTACACCAACGATTGCGTTGACGGCACCGACAAGATCGCAATGCGCCTTGAAGAACTTGGTATCGCAAAGCACCTGCCTAATCCTTCTCGGAACAAAATTAACTACCAACTGTCCGCATTACGCCATTCAATGAAACAACCATTGGTTCAAAACGCCGAATGGTTGCTTTGCGCAGATTGCGACGAGTTTCTAAATATTCGCGTAGGCAGCGGCCATCTCGATGATCTATTTTCTGCGGTTGGTGACGCAGATGCGATCTCCGCGTGCTGGAAATTGTTTGGGAATAGTGGGCGTGAAGAGTACCATGACGAACTTATTGTCGCTCAGTTCGACTGGGCCTGCGGGGAAAACAACTTCCCCAATGTTCGCACGGCTGGACTAAAAACGCTCGTCAAAAACAACGACAAACTCGACCGCCTAAAAGTCCACAGACCTATCTTTAAAGACAGCGCAGAAAACATAGCATGGGTCGACGGAGGCGGCAAAACTATGCCCGATGCCTACTTAGATCGCGGATGGCGTGCCCACCCGAACTTCACGCATGACTTCGTTCGACTTCATCATTACGCGGTGCGTTCGGTAGATAGCTTTCTAGTCAAACGTGATCGAGGGCGAACCAACCATGTCGGCGACGACCAGGGCCTAAATTACTGGTCAGATATGAACCAAAACGAAGCACAAGACACTTCGATGCTCTCAGCAATTCCTGCGCTAGAACGCGAACTGTCAAGCTTGATGCAAGATCCAACACTATCAGAATTGCACCAAAAGGCGTGTGACTGGCACAGAGATAAGATCACAAACCTGAAACAGCGTGATGGATGGGATGAATTTCGTGAAACTATCGGTAAGATTAATGCCGCCCCGAAAGTTGTTGCTGTAGATGACTAGCGAGAAAAACGAGCCGAATGTGATCATACATGCTGGCGTGGTTAAAACCGCATCAAGCTATCTTCAGGCAATTCTTAAGCGCAACTCAGGTCGCCTGCGGAAAGCGGGTGTAAACTATGTGCATCATAGGGATACGAGGAAAAACTATACCGTTCCTTGCCAACTTAATGCCCGAGAGAAGCTTGGAATTAATTTCGAGCCCAAAGTTTCTGATCAAGAATTGCTTGAAATATCGCGGGCGTTTTTCAGAAACCAAAGTGCGAAAGATTTCCAAAGACTTATACTTTCAGACGAAAATATTCTGGGACATAGTGGGCATTGTGCAAGAGTAGGGAGACTATTTACTTTACGTAAAATGTTTGCTGGCGTTTTTGCCGAACATATTCCCCACCCAGTAACCGAAGTTCATTTCGCCATTCGAAATTACGCAAGTTTTTATTCTTCAACATACGTCGAATACCTAAGATCCGCACAAGCAGACCGCATCGTAACTGAAAATTCTATGAAAAAGCTTGTATACTCAAAGCATGTCAGCTGGGAAGGTGTTGCTTCGGTTGTTTTAAATACTTTTCCAGAGGCAGATGTATTTGTTTGGCGCTTCGAAGATTTGAGTGAGCTCTCAAGCACTATCCTTCAAAACCTCTGCGGCCAAGAGATCGACGTCAGTAAATTTGCGTCACCGAATCGCAAACGTACACGCCCATCAGCCTCGCAGAGAGCGGTAGAAGTACTATTTAATTCCATTGAAAGGTTTGGTGCTGACGCTGCTCTTGCAAATTGGGCGAAGATCCAAGAACAATATCCACGTGGGGACGAGTACCAAGCTTACAATCCATGGACAAAAGACGAACGGATTCATTTGACCAATCTTTATCATCATGACGTCAAACAACTCGCCTCACTACCTCGTGTGAACTTTCTTTCGCCATGAAAAAGTTCCACCGTTATTTATTATTGGCAAACCAATTGGCTTCTGATTGAAGTCGACTGAGGAAGCAATGTGTAGCAGAGATTTTTCACTATGCTCCAGAGATGGAAACTATGAGTAAACCGACTATTGCCATGCTCTGGGTCGAGGGCCCGCTGAGTTACCTCGAACAGCTCTGCATTCAATCGTTTCTAGATGTCGGCCATGACGTGGTTTTGTATCACTACGGTGAAGTTCAGAACGTTCCGGCAGGCGTGACATTGGCTCATGGCAATGAAATTCTTAACCGCGACAACTTTATCAAGCACGGCCGCACAAACAGCCTCGCTCTTTTTTCGGATGTATTCCGCTATCACCTACTTACCAAATCAGAAAACACCATCTGGGCAGATACAGATGCCTATTGTGTCAAACCGTTTGAAACTGAAACTGGCCATTATTTCGGCTGGGAATCCGAACGCCACATCAATGGAGGTGTGCTCGGTTTGCCATCAGACAGCCCTGCTTTAGGCGGCTTACTAAAAATGACGGAGGACGAATTTACAATACCCGAATGGTACAGAGAAAGAGTAAAGAATAAAATGCGAGCTCGCGCGCAAGCCGGACACCCTACTCATGTTAGTGACCTACCTTGGGGCACTTGGGGACCACAAGCTGTCACCCATTTTTTACACAAATCGGGCGAGTCCAAATATGCTTTCGCTCGTGAGGTACTCTATCCTGTCCCGTTTGAGCACCGGCGCAAAATAGTTAATGCCCTCAAAAGAGACAAAGTGGACACCTATCTCACTGAAAATACCACTTCAATCCATTTGTATGGAAGGCGCATGCGTAGAATGTTAGCGAAACGAAACAACGGAATCCCTGAGGAAGGCGGCCTATTTCACAGCCTTCTGACAAAGCATGGAATTGACCCAACGCAAGCTCCTGTAATCAGCAGAGACGCAGCTGTAGAGTAAACAAATGGGACGGGTATTCTAATGGGTGTTGATTATGCTTCCCTGAGTCAACTTTTGAAGATTATCCCACAGATCCCTAAAAAAAATCGGATGCTTATGTTGGGTAGGCAAGGGCTCCACGTCAACCGCCCTCGCCTAAGACGCGCGGCAAACCGATTGCTTGATGAGTTCCAACCTGAACTGACAATAGAAGAGCTTGAACAGGAAGATGGTTTTGCCGAGCCACTATTCGAAGCTCTCGGTGTTCAGCGCGTCCAGAGCTTGGATTACTCCCAGTTTGAAGGTGCAAGTTTTGCACATGACCTGAACACACCCATCCCTTCTGAACTGGTGGGAAAGTTTGATATCGTGCTCGACGGCGGTACGCTTGAACACGTGTTTGACGTTAAAACGGCCATGACAAATGCGTTTGACCTCCTCGCGCCGGGCGGCACCTTTATTGCGGCCTCACCAGGGAATAACTGGTTTGCACACGGTTTCTACCAGTTCGGACCAGAGTTGGTATTCTCCTTCTGGAAGCGGACAAAAGGGTGCGAAGTTTTGCAATGCACTTTCCTTCCCGAATTCCCCCGGGATGCGCCATTTGAAATAGAAGACCCTTACGAAACAAAGCGTCGGCTTCGAATGGCGAAGAAGCTTGTACCGCAACGATGCTATTTGTTCTACGTGGTTCGGAAACCACTCGAAGCATCAGACGTGAGCGAAACACCACTGCAAGGCGATTACACTCACCGATGGTCAGAAGCCGGTTCCGGCGGTGACGGAGCATAACAATATAGTCGAGCTGATTTGGCGATTGACGCCTGCTCCTGTGATATTTATTTTACCAACTAACTTAAATACACCGAAACTCAGTAAAAGCGAGGAATCCAGCCGTAAAGACGCGGCGACCGCGGTTTGGCATGCGCCGAATTTAAGCGCATCCGCCTCATCGCACACACATATATTGCAGTCTTCACACACATAGGGCGCCTTAGCTGGCGCGGGAGGGAATACGTGACGAAGAAAATAGGCATTGGCGTCATAGGATGTGGCAACATTTCCGACGCCTATCTCAAGGCCGCGCCGCAGTTTGGTGTCTTGAACATGGTGGCCTGCGCCGACATCAATCTTTCTGTTGCCGAAGAAAAAGCCGCAACCTATGGCATCGAGGCTTTGAGCGTTGAGGCTTTACTCGCGGACGATCGCATTGACATTGTTCTAAATCTGACAACGCCTCAATTCCATGTTGAGGTGGGCAAGAAAGCTCTGAACGCGGGCAAACATGTATATTCCGAGAAGCCGCTCGCGGTGACGATGAAGGAAGCGATGGAGCTTGTTGATCTAGCGCGGGAAACCGGCCTTCGTGTCGGCTGCGCACCAGACACGTTTTTTGGCGGTTCACACCAAACCGCGCGTAAACTTCTGGATGCGGGCGAGATCGGCGCGATTAATGCCGGCAGTGCTTACATGATGGTACCAGGGCACGAAAGCTGGCACCCGAACCCAGATTTTTATTACAAAGCTGGCGGCGGCCCACTGCTGGATATGGGCCCTTACTATATCACCGCCCTGATCAACATGATCGGCCCCGTGTCCTCTGTTCTCGGAGCGGCAACACGTTCCTATGAAAAGCGCGAAATCGGTTCAGGTGAGCGTGAGGGCGAGAGTTTCGACGTTGAAATCGACACACATATCTCCGGCATCATGACCTTTGTCAGCGGCGCGCAGGTTACGATCACGACAAGTTTCGATGTTCACAAGCACGAACACAACCATATCGAGCTCTACGGGACTAAGGGATCAATGGTTGTCCCTGATCCAAACTGTTTTGATGGGGATGTTAAGATTTCGGAAGGCAGCGGCGATTGGGTCACTGCTGAACAAACTCATAAATACGGGGACGGCAACTATCGCATTCTCGGCCTTGCGGATATGGCACAAGCCATTGTGGATGACCGCCCGCATCGCGCCAGCCTTGAACTTTCACTTCATGTCCTTGAGGTGATGGAAGGCATCCTGACCGCCGCAGACACAAAGGCGATCGTTGAAATGAAACATCTATGTAAACGGCCGGAAGCCCTACCGGACAGCTTGCCGTTTGGCCAACTCGGATAGGAACACAAAATGACACAGAAAAAAGCACTCATCGTTTGGGGCGGATGGGAGGGCCACACGCCCGAACAAAGCGCCGAGGTTATGAAAGAAACTCTCGAAAGCAACGGATTTGACGTGACTCTTGAAGCGTCAACCAAAGCCTTCGCCGATCCTGATCTTGGCCGTTTTGACCTCATTATGCCGGTCATCACCATGTCGACGATTGAGAAGGAAGAGCTTGAGAACCTGATCAAGGCTGTACGCACAGGCTCTGGTCTTGCTGGCTTCCATGGCACAATGTGTGACAGTTTCCGGAATGAACCCGATTACCAATTCATGACTGGTGGGCAGTGGGTCGCGCATCCGGGCGATATCATCGACTATTCAATTCAGATTTCACCAACCGGCGATCCAATTACCGAGGGGCTCTCTGATTTTGACTACCACTCTGAGCAATACTACATGCATGTAGATCCTTCTATCGAAGTCCTCGCAACGACAACATTCGACGGTAGCCGCTTTGAAGAAATCGATGGCGTCGTGATGCCTGTTGTCTGGAAACGCAAGTTCGGTAAAGGACGTGTTTTCTATAGCGCGCTTGGTCACATCGCTGATGAATTCAAAGTTCCGGAAATGAAAACCATGATGGAACGCGGTGCGCTCTGGGCCGCACGCTAAGACCAGTACAAACACCAAATGCTAGCGCGGGTATTCCGTGCTGGCCTTACTCAAACAAACCCACCAAACACACTCCAGACAAAACGGCGCAACGGTCGCCCCTGCCCCCTTTCCCTTCGTTGCGCAATAGTCCAATAACAGTTGGACATTCCATTGCGGCACTGGTGCATATCCAAAATTGCCGTGCTATGTTTCGCGCAGGACAATACAGGACAGACGGTATGGGAAAAATTTCGGTCGATAAGGCGCTACTCCTCGCCAAATCTCACGTGCGCAAAGGCGAACACGAAGAGGCTCGCCAACAGTTAGAAGCCGTGGTTCAGGCCTTCCCGAACAACAAGCGCGCAAAAGCAGCCCTCGCGTCGCTCGGCGTACAAAAAACCAAAGACGGCCTACCGCCACAGGATGCCGTTCGCACCCTTACCAACCTCCTAAACCAAGGTCGTTTCAAGCAAGCAATTCCGCCGCTGAAGAAACTCTTGGCAGCCTACCCAAAGGCCGCTGATCTGTGGAATTTTCTGGGGATTTGCTACACGCAATCCGGCGATCCTGAAAACGGCGCAACTGCGTTCAAAAAGGCCTCGCAACTCGAACCCAAAGTGCCTGATGGACATATCAACCTCGCGAATGCGCTAAAGTCACAAGAGAAATACGACGAAGCGATCCAAAGCTATAAACGCGCACTCAAGATCGTTCCAAACCATCTCGATGCCAGCTACAACTTGGCGGTGACGCTGAAGTCGCAAGGCAAGCACGACGAAGCAATCGAAGCCTACAAGCGCGTTATCGAACTCGACAAAGATTATTTCGATGCCTACTTCAACCTTGGTGAATTGTACTTTGCAATGCATCAACACGATGACGCCATCGAAACATACAAGGAATGTGTGCGCCTTAAGCCCACATTCGTAGATGCCCAGAGGTTCCTCGCAAACAACTACCGCAAGCGCGGTTACAATGAGGAAGCTGCCGCGAATTATCTGAGGACGCTTGAACTCGACCCAGAGAACCACGGCCTCATGAAGGACCTTTCATCAATATATAACAACATGGGCCAATTCGAAGAGGCTGAGAAATGGCTCAAACGTGCGCTTGAGATCAAGCCGGACTTCGCCGAGGCGCATCGATTACTCGCGATGCAAAACAAATACACGGAAGACGACCCTCACCTTGCCACTATGCTTTCGATGTATAACGATCCAGAATTAGAAGACGAAGTGCGTATGCAAATCTGTTCGGGTCTATCCAAAGCTATGGGTGATATTGGAAAGACAAAAGAGTCATTTGAGTTCCTTAAGGAATCCAACGCACTGCACAAAAAGATTCTGGACTACGATATCCAGAAAGACATCGATCTTTTCGACAAAATCAAAAGCACCGCAGATAAGGTTCAACGTGCCTCCCTCAAGGCCAAGCCAGCAGAAGAAGGCGATACGCCTGTTCCAATCTTCATTTTGGGCATGCCCCGTTCTGGAACCACGCTTACAGAGCAAATTCTCTCTGCCCACCCCGAAATTGCCGGTGCGGATGAGCTCCCTTATGTTGGCGCTTTTGGTGGCGACATAAAAGTAGGCGACAAGCCCGCGAATGCCGAAACTATTCGGGAGTTTCGCAAGAAATACATGGACTTGCTCATTAAGCACGCCGACGGCAAGCCCTATGTCACCGATAAGATGCCGCACAACTTCAACTCTATTGGCCTGATATGCGCGGCCTTCCCCGAAGCGAAGATCATCCATATTGATCGTGAAGCTGCCGCGATTTGTTGGTCGAACTACAAAACGTTCTTCCCCGCGGTTGGTCTGGCATACTGCCACGATTTATCGGATGTCGTTGACTACTACTTCTTGTTCGAAGACCTGATGAATTTCTGGTGGGAACGCTATCCTGACCGGATGTACCGTCTCGACTACGAAGAGCTTACTCGAAATCAGGAAGAAGAGACCCGCAAGCTCATTGATTATATCGGTGTTGAATGGGACGACGCCTGTCTTTCACCGCAAAAGAACACCCGAAGCATCAAAACGGCGTCGCTTCGTCAGGCGCGGCAGGCTGTTTACTCGGGCAGCTCTAAAGCTTGGGAGAAGTTCGCCCCCTACCTTGACGGTGCCTTTGATCGGCTTCCCGCTAAGAATTAACCTGTCGGTAAGAACAAAGTTTCAGGGCGCCTTGTTTCAGGCGCCCTTTTTCATGCGTGACGCATACAATCTTAAACGATCAAAATTTTGATTGAATAAGATCGCCTTCACTGCTACACCCCAGTTGAAAGAGGAGCGCGCATGACAACGCCACGACAAAACCAACTTCTGGCTTTGCTGCTAAAACGCGGTCAAACTCAGGTACAGGATATTGCGCAAGAACTCGGCGCGTCGCTTGCGACCGTCCGCAGGGACCTCACGGATTTGGAAGCACAAGGGCGTGTGGAGCGGCTGCATGGCGCTGCGCAAATTGCCTCAGCTGCACGAGAAGAAGTCGCATTCGCCGCGCGCGAGAGTGTGAATGCCCGTGCAAAACGAACCATCGCTGCGACCGCATTCGGTGCTGTCAAACCGGGTGCGACTGTTTTTCTGGACGCGAGCACAACAGTGTTGCAACTCGTGCGCCATATCATTGCGATGGACCAACCAATCAAGGTGTTCACCAACAGCCTTCGCGTTGCGCAGGAGCTAGCGCTGGTCTCGCACGTTGATCTATCGTTGATCGGCGGGCGCGTTCGGGAAGAGAACCTCTCGATGGTTGGGCCGTTGGCCTGCGCGGCTTTGAATAATTTGTGGATTGATCAGCTTTTCCTCGGCGCTACGGCGATTGATAACGAAGGAACCCTCTCAAGCGTTGATGCGGATGAAGCTGCTGTGAATGCGACGATGATGGCGCGCGCGGCGGAAACATTCATTCTTGCGGACAGCTCCAAATTCGAGAAGCGCGCCACGCACGCCGTCACCACTCTACGCGAAGGTCACAGGCTGATCACCGACCTCCCGCCCCCACCCGCCTTTGCCGCACACGCAAAACGCGCTGACATTTCACTCACGATCGCCAATTCGGCTGATACTTAATTTACCACCCAACTCAGAGGTGCCACATGACTCCCCTTGACCGTTTTCTCGCCTTGCCAACATCTTTTAACGAAGGTCACAAACGTGGGCTGACAAGCGTCTGTTCCGCGCACCCGTTGGTTATCGAAGCGGCTCTTCTGGAGGCCTCCGAAGCCGAAGAGACGCCTTGTATCGAAGCGACCTGTAATCAGGTCAATCAAGATGGTGGCTACACGGGAATGACGCCACAGGACTTTCGCGATCTTGTGTTTTCCATAGCGCGAAAACTTGAGATTGATCCTAATGGAATTCTTCTCGGTGGAGATCATCTTGGCCCGAACCCTTGGCGCGACCTTCCAGCAAAAGAAGCAATGGCGAAAGCTCTGACGATGACACACGCCTATGCAGCAGCAGGGTTTGGCAAGATCCATCTTGATGCCTCAATGTCTTGTGCTGATGACCCCACCCCCTTGCCTGCCAAAACCGTTGCGGAACGCGCTGCGCTCTTGGCACAAGCCGCCGAAGAAGGCGCCGCATCTGCAGGGCACCCGTTACCGGGGTATATCATCGGCACCGAGGTTCCAGTGCCCGGAGGTGCAGCAGAGGCGCTGGATCATGTGGTTGTTTCCAACCCGCAAGACGCCGAGGAAACCATCAGCCTCCATCAAGAGTCTTTTAAATCAAACAAGTTAGATGCAGCACTTGATCGCGTCGTTGCGCTTGTGGTGCAGCCTGGTGTGGAATTTGGGCAAACAGACATCCACCGCTATAACCGTATTGAGGCGCGCGATTTGATTGCTTGGCGGGATGCAGCGGGAAAGCTGGTTTTTGAGGCGCACTCGACCGATTACCAAACAGCACAGGCGCTCACCGAACTGGTTGTTGACGGTTTTGCTATTCTCAAAGTCGGCCCGGGACTGACCTTCGCATTGCGAGAGGCATACTATTCTCTTGATCAGATCGCTGGCGACATATCTGCAGAATACGAGGCGGGAACGCTTGCTGGCGTTATGGAAGACGTTATGCAGCGCAATCCACAATACTGGCAGCCCTATGTTGAAGGCGACACCGATGAGCAATATCGCCAGCGGCACGAAGGCCTGTCTGATCGTATCCGCTATTTGTGGCCGGATGCAGCGGCGGTTGCAGCTATAGATCGGCTGATGATGCAGTTTGCGGGTAAGACGGTATCTGTCGAGCAGCTTGGAAAGCACCATCCAGACCTGAAAGTGACGGCTCCAATGACGGCGCGCGATGTTATCATTCAAGCCGTACGCCAAGCGCTATCTGGCTATACATCGGCCTGTAAACAAGGCTGAGACAGCACAATATTAAGAAACCAGCGCGTCCAAAGTGGCGCGCATTTCTGAAATCTTAGCTGCGTCAGTCTCGCGTAAACCTGGGGTTGCGAAGCCGAATTTTGTGCTCAAAGCGTCAGCAACCACTGCTGTGCTGCAGGATGCGTGAAAGGACGTTGCGCCGGTCTCTCGCGCCAACATACTGACATTTCCCGCACTCACGCCGCTCCCAACGACAATCTCAATTAGTTCTCCAGCGTGCGCAACAAGCCGCCGCAAACGCTCGCCTCCGTCAACTGCACGCGGTGCCCCACCAGAGGTCAGTATCCGCTTAAATCCTAGATCAACAACCTGATCCATAGCTTCAAACGGATCATCAAGACAATCTATTGCGCGATGAAGAGTCAGGCTCAGATCTTTGGCAGCCTCAACCATGCGTTGAAGGTTTGGCAGGTCGAGCGCCCCGTTCTTGATTGCGCCGATGACGATCCCGCTTAGCCCTGCACGGCGAACGCACGCGATATCATGAAGCATCTGCTCCATCTCGGCATCGTTATATGTGAAGTCACCAGCGCGAGGGCGGATCATTGCATGCACGTCTACGCGGCTACTGCGTGCGCGTTCGATCAAACCCGCAGAAGGCGTAAGCCCACCGATTTCAAGCGCACTGCAAAGCTCAATCGTGTCGGTTCCTGTTTGTGCAGCACCCAGCCCTGAAGCCGTATCAACACAGACCTCAAGCTTCAGGTGTTGCGCATCGATTTGTGATTTAGGCATCATGTTTTGAAGGCTGAACAGCGATCTGCGCATCGAGCGCGCCGACATACTCGAGCTGCTCACTCAAGAGAATTACGTCCTCAATATTCCGACCCTGCAGCTGTCCAACGTCTGTCAGCCCCATACAAGCGGCCGGTACGGATGTGGCCATCTGCAATGCTTGGTCCAACGGAATTTTCACCTTCTCAACCAGACGCTTAACGCCCTCTGCTTGTGTAACATGCGCGCCTGCGAGGCTGCCCTCGGCGTTCACGAGCCTGCCGTCTTTGAGGTATATCGTGTCCCCATAAAGACTAAAGTGATCGCTCCCTCCGACCGTCGCCATGGCATCTGATACAAGGAACATGCGCCCGCGCGTTGGCCGCGCACGAATGGCGAGCCCAACCATGGCATCAGCCACGTGATATCCATCGCAAATAATACCAGAATAAAGGTCTGAATTTATGACACCGCCAACCGCGCCGGGAGCGCGTCCAACCATCGGAGACATGGCGTTAAACAGGTGCGTCGCACAACGCGCACCGGCCTTGATCGCTGCCTCAATTTGCTCCGCGGTTGCATCCGTATGCCCGATGGAAACGACGGCCCCCATATCCGACAGGACCGCGATATCCTCACATGACACGGCATCTGGCGCGAGCGTAATCATCACGGCGATATCAGCGTGACGCAACTTGGCCACTGCCTTCATCGTCCGCTCATCCATAGGGCGCACAAAACGCTCCAAGTGAGTGCCTCTGCGGACAGGTGCGATATGTGGACCTTCGATGTGCAGGCCTAATATTCCCTGATCGCCCTTGGCCTCGATCGCGGCATCGACAGCTTGATCGACGACCTCTGCGCGGTCTGTGATAACAGTCGGCAAAATACCGACCGTTCCAAATTTGCGGTGAGCGGCGACAATTGTTTGCATGCCCGCACGGCTTGGATCGGCGTTGAGCATAACATCCCCGCCACCGTTGACCTGAAGATCGATGAAGCCGGGTGTTACTGTGCCGTTGACCTTGGTTTCAGAGGCGGTATCGGGCGCACCTTCCTCGCGGACTTCCGCGATGCGCCCGTCCTTGACGCGAAGACTCGCGCCGCTCAAAAGCTTTTGCCCGTCAAACAGCCGATCTGGTGTAATCCACCGCTCCATCACTGTCCCTCCGAACCAAGAAATGTATTGATTGCCCTTCGGCAAGCTCGCCGACTACCCATTGCTCTGCTCCTGATAGGCTGCATAGGCCGCGCCCCGTGCACCGCTTGCATCGCCACCTTGGGCAAGTCGGATCGGCGGTATGCCAAAATCACCGAGCTGCGCCTTTTGCGCCTGGCTTTGCAGGACGTCAGTCAGCCCCTCGATTTTAGAGAGGCCACCACCAAGGATGATAACATCGGGATCAATCGCGAGCGTCAGATTGCACAGAAGCTCCGCAGTCAGCGCACTCCAGACTTCCCAGACTTGCATCGCTTTGGCGTCTGTCTCTTTGCGCTCTACGATCTGGGGTGGCTTTAGGTCTTCGCCCATGATCGCCTTGGCCAAGCGTGTCATGCCCCGACCAGAAATATAGGTTTCAACACAGCCGACCCGCCCGCAGCCACATTGAACCGCAGGCAAGTTGTATTTTTGAAGCAAATGCGCCGGTGACGCCATATGGCCAAACTCGCCACCTGTTCGCGTGGGACCGGACAGAATGCTGCCTTTGACGGAAACGCCCCCACCGACACCTGTACCAAGGATCAAGGCAAGTACAGTTTCGGCGTCTTTGCCGACACCGAAAACAGCCTCCGAAAGAGCAAGGGCGCGGCAGTCATTTACATAGGTAATTGCGCGGCCAACGGCCTTTTCAACATCCAACTTAAGCGGCTTGCCCGTTGCGCAAAGATTTGCGGTAAGCGCGAGCTCTGTCGTGGGATTCAACAATCCGGCGGCGCCAATCCCGACCGGAATACTGGTTCCTGCTTCGGAGTCAGCCCAGCGAACGATATCCGCCAGTGCGCCAACGAGCGCATCGTAATCCTGTGGGGTATCAACCCGCTTGCGACTGGCAAGTTGCCATTCGTTATCAAACAGTTGCAGCTCAATTTTTGTGCCGCCAAGGTCGATACCTGCTGCGATCATGATGCCACCGGATAGAGTTTAACGCCCTCAACAACGCGGCTAAGTGTGCCGCGACCTGTGAATGGGTCATCAACGTTTAGACCAAGATCTTCAGCCCAGAGAACACCCGCGATCTGCGAGGATGCAACGCAAATCGGCGCCGACCATACGGCGCCGTATGGCATTTTGATATCGCATTCTGCACCTGCACCGATAGCCTGAACTGTCGCGTTGGGGAACTGGACCCGCAACTCTGAAACAAGATCAAGATCATAAGACCGAGCTGGCTCTTCGGGGCTGACAAAAACGTTAATAAGCGTGCCGTCAGTTACAAAGGACTTCGGCCCGTGGCGGAACCCGAGGCTACTGTCCCAGAGAGCGGGAATGTCTCCGGCGGATAGCTCCATAACCTTGAGCGCAGCTTCACGCGCGGCAAAGGCAAGAGAGCCAGAGCCCACATAAACAACGCGCTCTGGGCGCGGCGGAACTTTGGCAAATGCAGGCAGCAATTCCGCCAACTGGTCACCAAGATCGTTGAGCCGAGCGGAAACATCCGCTGGTGCATCAAAGAGCGCGAGTGATGTGAACAGCATGGTCGAGAAGCTGCTCGTCATGGCAAAACCGGCATCATGGGTTTCATCGGGAAGAACGATGACCTTGAGCGGTCCTTTGCTGTCTCGCGTGGCAAGGGCGCTCTTTTTGTTGCAAGTGATGTGAAGCCGTGGTGCCTCTGGTGCGAGCCCGTCGAGGGCATCAAGCGTACCAATGGTTTCCGTGCTATTTCCGGAACGGCCAAAGCTCACCACAAGCGGGTTGGCCCCATTCAGATAGGCTTGTGGGCGACTGACAAGGTCGGTTGTCGGCACCGAGCGGAACCGCAAACCAAGGTCTTTCCCTTCAAGTCCCGCAACAACAATATCACCGATATAGGCGCTTGTTCCCGCGCCGCAAAACCAGACTTCCTCTATTCCAAGGCCCGCGATCCATTCGCGCAGCCCCGCAACATCAAGCGTTTGGCCCCAGCTTTTCCAGATTTCGGGCTGGCGGTGAATTTCCTGCCATGTCGCCCATTTTTCGAGGGATTTGGTCGGAGAAGTCATTTGGTTTGTGTCACTTTTTTCAATGTGGAGGGGGTATCAGGATTGAGACCCAATGCAAGTGCGGTTTCGTGAATTGCGGTATACATAAAATTCAGCAGAAGCGCGGCGGCGGCAGCAGGCGTGACGCCGGAAACCCCAACGTCGCTTGGGCGAATGCGATGAACGTCGCATCCCACAGCCTTGAAGCGTTCTTCGGCCTGATCGAGGCTCTCTTGAGTTGATTCAAGGCCTGTATCAAGGAGGAGAACCATTAGCGGGTTGGTCGCAAGCTGAAGCGGGCCGTGTAATACCTCTGAGGAAGAATAGGCTTCCGCGTGGAGCGCGCAGCATTCCTTGAGTTTGAGCGCGACCTCAACAGCAGCGCCAAATCCCGTATCTCGCCCAATCACGTAAACGCTCTGTGCCCGAAGCAGCGCAGCACGCAGATCAGAATTGCGCGGATGGGTTGTTTGGGCCAATTGCAACGCCTCGACCGAAGCTTTGGTACGCGCGGCGTAGTCCGGCAAAAGCGCCGAGAGGATCGACATTCCCGCCGCGACCGAGCCAATCACGGTTTTCGTTGCAGGAACGGCAAGCTCTTCCCCTGCTCCAATCGGAACGGTCACATCTGAAGCCGCTTCGACAGCAGAGTTCGGTTGGTTCGTTAGCGCAACAACCGAAGCACCACTGGCAATCGCGCCTTTTGTCGACAACACAAGGTCATCGCTCGCGCCAGACTGCGAGATCACCAAAACCGCGTTGCCGTCCATGCCAACACCCGCACCAAGCGAGAACACCGAAGGTGGAAGCGAGGTCATAGGGATACGCAGTTCGCGCATAAATTCATAGCTCAGGATATTGGCCGCTGCATCAGAAGAGCCGCGTGCAATTGTATAGATCGCCTTTGCGCCTTTGAGCGCAGAGACTTCTGCGGACTGAAGCGCTGTCTTGCAAAACACATCACGGGCCTCGGCGGTTTCCTTGGCCATATGCGCGCCTGAGGCGAGAGTTTCGGTTGTCATTTTCTTAGTCCCCAACTGTCGAATTCGGCCCACGTCTCTGTGAGGTCGACCATTTTTCCGGTGATCCGCGACTCGTCCAGCGCCATGGCAGCAAGTCCGGCTTCAAGCGCATCCACCACGCCAACCGGCAAGGTTTCGCTATCGCCGCGCAGGAAGTCGGCAATGTCGGAGACCATCATGTGGTCTGCGCCGTAGTGCGCGGACATTTTGGCGGGATCGCCCTTGGTATAGTCATGCTCGGAAATGATGCTTCCGTCGCGCGCCGTTGCCTTGAGATACCCGCGTACAAAATCGCCCTCTGCCATGCCCAGCGCGCCCATCACACAGAAGCGGCGATGCTCGTCAGGCACATTGAGGTTGGTGTGAAACGCGAGGCTCGCACCGGTTTCATAATGAAGTATGGCGGTTTGATAATCGATGATATCGCCATCGGAATGGAACGGGTCGTCAATGCTCTGCCAGACAGATTTCTTGCGGTGCATGATCTCGTTTTCGGTGTTCGACGTCGGCGCAAACTCCGGCACAAAAGATTTCTTGCCGCCGAAGCTTGCAACACGGCTGGGGCGAGAGCGCGTCACCATGTTGTAGATATCAAGATCGTGGCAGCATTTCTCCAGCATGAACCCACCCGACCACGCGATCATCCGCCGCCAGTCACGCATGAAAAAGGCGCCATGGTAAGGAGCAATATGCTCGTTGGCTTCAAGCGATGTGATTGGGCCGAGCTCATCAAGAACGGCGCGCAGATCGACCATGTGCTGCGAATAGCGGAGCACAAGCCCAACCATTACTTGATCGGTGCCATGTTCGGACAGAAGCTGGGCCAGCTCCATGGTTTCTTCACGTGTTGTGACCACGGGCTTCTCGGTAAAAATCCGAACGCCAGCATCAAGACCAAGCTTGATATGCTCTAGGTGGAAGCTGTTTGGCGAGCCAACAAAGAACAGATCCGGCTTGGTTTCGGCCAGCATATTGGCCACATCGTCAAAGCGCGGAGTATCCTCGCCGATCATCGAAAGATATGTAGGCTGTGGGTCGTAGAACCCGACGAACTCTACCTCTGGCATGGTTTCCTTGAGGATCGACAACACATGCCCGGCCCGAAGGCCAATGCCTGCTGTTACGACTCTCATGCAACCAACTCCGGAGCGGCCTGACGGCGCAATACGTAGCCGTTGGCGTCAAATACGTGGCAATCTTCAGGCTTGATCTCAAGCGTTACGGAGCCGCCTTCTTTTACGCGAACATCGCCCGGCAAAGAGGCACAGAAGCGTGTATCACCGCCAATCGAGCCATATGAAATAGACGCGCCACCGAGGCGCTCAAGTACACGCACCTCAACTTCCACACCAGTCGTGCCGATCGTTACATCCTCAGGACGCACACCAACTTCAACGATGTCGCCTTTGCTTACAGTGGTTGTATCAACAGGCAGCACCATTTTGTGTCCGCCCTTGAGTTCCACACTGAGCCCGTTGGCGGTGTCGATGACGGTGGATGGGATAAAGTTCATGTTCGGCTGACCGATAAAGCCCGCCACGAATTTGGTCGCCGGATGGTGATAGAGCTCCATCGGTGTGCCGAATTGCTCAACGCGCCCACCATTAAGAACAACAATACGGTCGGCCATGGTCATCGCCTCGACCTGATCGTGGGTCACGTAAACCATAGTTGCGTCAAGGTCGCGGTGTAGCTGGCTCAACTCGACGCGCATATCGCCACGCAGGGCTGCATCGAGGTTGGAAAGCGGTTCGTCGAACAGGAAAACCTTGGGGTTGCGCACAATCGAACGGCCAATGGCCACACGTTGGCGCTGACCGCCGGAAAGCTGGCCAGGCTTCAGATCAAGCTTATCAGTAAGCTGGAGGATTTCGGCCGCGCGTTTCACACGCTGGTCAAGCTCGCCTTTTTCCATCTTCTGAACCCGAAGCGGAAAGGCGATATTTTCGTAAACGGAAAGATGCGGATAGAGCGCGTAGGACTGGAACACCATGGAGATACCACGATCCACTGGATGTGCGTCGCTTACGTCATTGCCGCCAATAAGGATTTTGCCCTCTGTCGCCTCTTCGAGACCCGCAATAATGCGTAGCAACGTTGATTTACCACAACCGGACGGTCCGACGAACACGACGAATTCCTTATCCTCGATTGCGAGGCTGATATCGTGCAGAACCTTGGCCGTTCCAAAAGATTTACTGATTGAGTTCAGATCAAGCGTCGCCATGGTACGGGCATCCTTTGATAAGAGAGGGAATTTAAGGTTGGGTGGGCAACCGAAGCCGCCCACCCGAGAGGGAGCTTTAGAGAGCTTCGTCGAGCTCTTCGCCAGCGATTGTCACAAGGTTATCAACGCTGTCATCCTGAAGGATGATGCCCTGAACCATGTTTGTGAACACGGACTGAAGCGATTTGAAGTCTTCTACGAGTGGCTCTGGGCCACCTGTGGAAATCGAACCTGTGAACACAGGCCAGATACCATCTTCGTAGTAGAGATCTGTTTTGCCGAGTGCTGCATAGTCGAGGATCGGTGTAAGGCCCCAAGAGCTGTCGAGGTCATACTGGCTGTCACCCGATGTGATACGTTGCGCAAGCTCATGTGCCAGATCTTCGTGGCCGGACCCTTTGAACACAACAATCGAGTCTGTGATCAAGATAGAGCCGCTCTCGCCGGATGGACCCGCAGGAACAGGAACAACCTTCTGGTTGATCTCTTCTTTGTGCTGGCCATAGCCCCATGGGCCGCTGACGTACATGGCGATTTTGCCATCGTTGAAGAGGTCGCGAAGCTGGTCGCGCTCCCAAGCGGTTGGACCGTCTTGAGCAACCTCAACAAGCTTGCCGTAGAACTCGAGCGTTTCACGTGTCTCTTTGCTGTCGAGCTTGTTTTCACCTGTTGCCGCATCAACAACTACACCACCGTTGGAATAGAGGTAGTTGAGAAACTGGTGCATTGTGTTGTCAAAGTCTTTACCGGCAAGGCCAACGCCCGCAGCGTCAGTGTTGTCAACAACGCCTTTGGCCAGTGCATACATGTCGTCCCATGTTGCTGGTGCTTCACATGCCTGACCAGAAGCTTCGATCAGGTCACAGTTCAGATACAGACCTTTTGTCGAAAACGCGTGTGGGTAGCCCCATGCTGTGCCTTCGATTGTTACGGTGTTCAGAACGCCAGGCTGATATGGTGTTTCTGGGTCGATGTTTGCCGGAACGATCAGATCGTTGTTGGCAAGCTGGCGCAAGGTGCGCGAACCCATGTAAGCGATCGAGGGGGGATCACCCGCAGCAGCAAGTGTGAGCGATTTGTCTTGGCATGTGCCCCATGGCACAGCTTCGAGGTTTACAGTAACGCCATCATGATCGGCGATGAACTGGTCCACAACAGCTTGGTCCGCTTCGCGAACTTCGCCGCCGCACATGATGAAGTGCAGCTCTGTGTCATCGGCCATCGCCGACATCGCTGTACCGGACAGCAGCAGCGCTCCGAGTGTTATTTTCATAGGTTTCATACCATTTTCTCCCTTGGTTGAATTATTCTTTGACCGCACCAGCCGTCAGACCGGCCACGAGGTATTTTTGAAGGAACAGGAAGATCACCATGACCGGCAGAACACCTACCAAGGCCGCAGCCATCATCTCGTTCCAGGTCACCGACTGGTAGCCGATGAATTCATACAGACCCGCAGGCAGCGGTTGCAGTTCGCGCGTCTGGTTGAATGTGATTGCGAAGAGGAATTGCTGGGCATAGGCACCGATGAACACGGCCACGCCAACAACGATCAGGCCCGGCACCGCAAGCGGCAGCACAACCCGGCGCAGCGTATACATCCGCGATGCGCCATCCACAAAAGCGGCCTCTTCAAGCTCAAGTGGAATTTTCTCAAGATAGGAGCGCAGCAACCAGATGCCAGTCGGGATCAGGAACGCAACGCCAGGAACAATCATCGCCCAATATGTGTTGAGCAGACCCATGCTGCGCAGAACACGATAGAGCGGGATCAGAAGAACGGCGCCTGTAAACATGTTCACGCCCAGAAAGATCGCGAGAGAGGCGTTCTTGAAGGGGAACTTCAGTCGCGCATAGGCATAGGCCGCTGGCACCACAAACACCATCGTAATGGCCGTCACCGAGAAAGCGATGAAGATCGAGTTGAAGATGTACCGCCCGAGAAGCGGAACCGTTTCCCACATTTTGGAATAGGCATCAAAGCTAAAGTCTGTTGACCAGAATTGATAAGGGCTGCGGAACAGGTGCTCCAGTGGACGCAGCGACGCCATGAACATTTCGAAGAACGGCAGCAGCATAAAAATCAAGAAGATTGCCACGCAGAAGTAGATGCCGGCCATTTGCAGTTTTGTGTAACGGTCCATCATCTTATTTCGCTCCGTATTTTTTGTTCACTTTGTTCAGGAAGAACAGGTAGGCGAGCGAGAACAGTCCCAGCAGGATCACGATAATGACCGCACGTGCAGAGCCTTCGCCGAATTTGTAGTTACCGATTGCTGTTTTGTATGTGTCAACGATCAGCGTTGTTGTCGCGCCGCGGGGGCCGCCTTCGGTCAAGATCCAGATGATCTCGAAGCTGTTGAAGGTAAAGATCGCAGACAGGAGCGACATAGACACAATCACCGGCATGATTTGCGGGATTGTGATGCGACGGAAACGATACCAGCGCCCTGCCCCGTCAACCCATGCGGCCTCGTACAGATCGCGGCTCACACCCTGCATCGCAGCGAGGAAGAAAAGCGTCACCATCGGCACCCCGACCCAAACGTCGGTTACAATCGCGGAATAGAAAGCGGATGTTTTGTAGGCGAGGAACTCAAACGGTCCATCAACGATGCCAAGTTTCTGCGCTACACCGGAAAGGATGCCGAAGTAACCGTTATAGAGCCACAGCCAACCGATACAGCCAATCGCAATCGGAATAACCCAAGGCGGCATAATCAACACGCGGAACAGAGCCCGCCCCGGAATGGCCGCGTTAAGAAGCGTTGCGCCAATAAGTCCGAGAATAAGTTTGAGCGCGACCGACAGGAACATCCAATAGAATGTGCGTACGATGGTCTGGTGGAATTTACGGCTGCTCACCAAATCTTCGTAGTTTGCGAGGCCCACATATTTTTCACCACCGAGGCCCGCCTCCATGAAGGACAGCCGGATCGTTTCGGCCAGCGGCCACGCCACAATGACTCCGATAAAGAGCATCGCAGGGCCTACCAGCATCCAGGCAAACACGCCCTCCGGAAGAATGTTCCTACGAGCAGTTCCGTGCTTCACTCCGCCTTTGATGCTTTGCGTTACGTCTGACAAGTTCCCCTCCTTGGTGCAGCCCTCCGACGAATCAGAGGTGTTGAATAATGATACCAAAGAAAAGCCACTTGCCTACAAAATAATACCAAATTCAAAAATGGTCACAAAACTCTTGTTTTTAAGGGGAATTTTGATAGAATGAGTTAATTCCAATTGCAAAATAAATGCAAATTGGTATGTCGAAAACAATACCAATAAGGCGAGCCGCCATGTCTGAGCTTTCTAAAATATACGCGCCCGACGCTTGGTTTAAACAGGGCGGCGGACCAAGATATCAACAGCTTCAGCGCCACATCAGCGAGTTGATCCAATCCGGCGAAATCAGTGCTGATGAGCGGCTCCTTCCTGAACGGGAAATGGCGGAAATCGCGGGCGTGAGTCGGGTCACTATAAGGAAGGCTGTTGCTCAACTTGTCGCCGATGGGTTGGTTGAACAGCGTCAGGGAGCGGGCTCCTATGTGCGCAAAGAATCAAAAAAGCTAAAACAGTCGCTCTCAACGCTGATCTCTTTTACAGAGAATATGTCGGCGCGCGGAAAAACGTCGAGCAGCGAAATTCTTGCCGCAGGTTTGTTTACGCCGAATCCAGATGAAATGGTTACACTTGGCCTTTCCGGAACGGACAAGGTCGCGCGGGTTCGCCGACTACGTTCTGCAGGCGAAACCCCAATGGCGCTTGAAAGCTCGTCCCTACCACAAGATATTCTGCCGTTTCCCGAGCGTGTAAAGGTCTCTCTCTATAAGGTGCTGCGCGAACGTGGTCAGGCGCCGGTGCGTGCGATCCAGCGCGTTACGGCGGTAAATGTTAGCGGCGAAGACGCCGAACTGCTCCGCCTGCCTGAGGGTTCGGCGGTATTGAGGATCGAGCGCACAGGATACCTCGCCTCGCGTCGTCCCATTGAATTCACCAGCGGACTTTACCGCTCTGACATCTACGACTTTATTTCCGAACTCGGAGCCGACTAAATGAACTATAGCTGCCGTATCGACGGTGAGGTGATGCTCTGCGTCATCACAGCCGATCGCGACCTCAACACCCCAACTTTTTGCTTCTCTGGTATGGGCCCCATGCTTGCTGTTGATGGAGGGATGACCCTCAAAACAGTTGGAAGCTATACTGAAGTTGCCCTACCGAACCTACGCGCGGGCGAACCGCATAGCGTCACAATCAAATATGACGGCGAGTTTATTCCAGCAAACCGCGCATGGATGCCGCTTGGCCCCTATTTGCGGGTAGATGGCGAGGTTCTAGAGCTTCCACCGACAGAAGCAGGCGTCAACACGGATCACCTAGGCAAAACAGAGCCGTTCGACGGCTTGCGTATCGTCCCGCAGCCAACTTCGTTTGAGCCTGCGAACGACACAATCAGCGCCACAAGATTTGCGTCAAACGATCCCGCGTTTGCTGCGGTTCACGATCTCGCGGTCCGACGAGGTTTTGGCGGGTTCGCTGATAAGGCGGGCCACCAAGTAGAGTTTGTCGAGGAAAACATGGCGACGGACGCCTATCGCCTCGAAATATCTGCGGACAGAATAACCGTATTCAGTTCCTCTTACGGTGGGCGCTTCTATGCGGGCATAACCTTGCTGACGTTGGTAAATATGCATAATGGCACCCTACCGTGCGGCACAGTAACAGACACTCCGCGGTTTACATGGCGCGGGCAGCATCTTGATACCGCGCGCCACTTTTACGAGCCGCAAACCATCCTCGATTTGCTCGACCTGATGGCATTGCTGAAAATGAACCGTTTCCACTGGCATTTCGCCGATGACGAAGCATTCCGGCTTCAGATCGACTGTCTGCCCGAGCTTTGGCAGCAAACCGAAACGCGTGGAGAAGGACATTTGATGCCCGCGCTGTTCGCGGGTGGCCCAGAAAGCGGCGGCAGTTACTCAAAACCCGACGCGCAGAAAATCATAGCGCATGCAGCGGCGCTTAACATTGAGGTCATGCCCGAAATCGAGTGCCCCGCGCATGCCTTGGCGATTGCCCATGTTTATCCAGAAGTGCGTGACCCCGCCGACAATGGCGCGGAAACAAGCGTACAGGGATACAAAGGCAATGTGCTTAACCCAGCAATGCCAAAGACGTGGGAGATCGTTGAGGCGATTGCAAAGGAAGTGGGAGAACTGTTTCCATTCGGCCATTTGCATCTAGGCTGTGATGAGCTTCCGAAAGACACATGGATGGGCTCGCCAAAGGCACGCGCGCTGATGGCGGAACACGGCCTTGAAACCACCCAGGACCTGCAAGGCTGGATGATGGAAAAACTCGCGCAGGTCGTTGTTCGAAACGGCCAGCGCCCAGCCGCTTGGGAAGAAGCCGCGCAGGGCAAGAACGGCGGGATTGGAAACAACGCCATCCTATTCACTTGGACCGGCCAAGGCCCAGGGCTCGAAGCTGCGCGCGCAGGATATGACGTTGTCATGGCGCCAGCGCAGCACGTCTATCTTGATATGGCATGGAGCAAAAGCACAGACGATTGGGGCGCGAACTGGGCGGCATATGTCTCCCTCGACGACACCATCAACTGGGAGCCCGTGCCAGAAGTCGACCTTAAGGATCGCATTATTGGTGTTCAGGGCGAGTTCTGGTCCGAATTTACGACAGAGGACAGCCAACTCTGGCCGATGCTCGTGCCACGCATTCTCGGCGTTGCTTCAAAGGCGTGGCAAGAGCAGGATATCCACGCCAAAGACCTTCGCCAAATCGCGGGACATTACCGTGATCTTCCGTTGGGATTGGGCGACACCGATTGACCGACGGCCCAAAATAGAAAAGGGCAGGCTCACGGCCTGCCCTCAACTTTCTAAACTCAACCTGCCCTAGTTCTTCTGAGCGGTCTTTAGATAGCTCTCGATCTCGCCGGAAGGCTTGGAGTGCGGGAGCGTAAGCCCCGCCTGCCCCATATCAGGAAGCTCGTGCGCGATGCCCTTGTGACAGTTGATGCACGTCTTCTCTCCAGTGAAGAGGAAGCGCTCATGGGCTTCAGCTGCGCGCTTACTTTGCCGCGTGATGTCCATAGAGTCTGGAGAATGACAATTTCGGCACTCAAGGGAGTTGTTTGCCTCAAGTCGCGCCCATTCGTTTTGCGCCAACTTTAGCCGATGCTCCAGAAACTTTTCGCGTGTGTTGATTGTCCCGAAAATCTTGCCCCAGACTTCTTTCGAGGCCTGCATTTTTCGAGCGATCTTATTGGTCCAATCATGCGGCACGTGACAATCTGGGCACGTCGCACGAACTCCGGAACGGTTGGTGTAGTGGATTGTCGGCTTTAGTTCCTGAAAGACGTTATCGCGCATCTCGTGGCAGCTCACACAGAACTTTTCGGTGTTGGTCACTTCCAAGGCGGTGTTGAAACCACCCCAGAAGATAACGCCCATTACGAAGCCGCCAATCGTCAGAAAGCCAAGGCTGTAGTGGACGCTCGGTCGGCGAATGGTCGCCCAGACTCGCTTAATGAAAGAAAGCATCACTTCTCTTCCTTCTGCTGACCAGCGACGTACTCAAGAACCTGATCCACATCGACAAATGTGTTCTCGACCAGTGGATCGGTTTCAAGCTGCGGCACGTGGCATTGTGTACAGAAGTAGCGGCGCGGAGTGACCGAAGCGAGGAACTGGTTGTCACGGTTCATGAAGTGCGTGATCGAAATCATCGGCGCCTGACTTTCACCGATTGCCGAGCGGCTATGACACTGAAGACATTTGTTCGCGTTGATGTCGATTTGGTAGCCTTCAATCTTATGCGGAATGAGCGGCGGTTGTTCGGGATAGTTCCGAACCTGACGCAGATCATTGTTGGTCATTGCGGGGATTTGCGGCGGTTTGGCGTTCTCATCCAATGCGACACCGCTCCGTAGCGTTGCAACGGATTCCTGCGCCACCGCGCCGCCGATCATGGCGACGACCAGAGCAGAGGCAACAATCGTTTTTGACAAAAGTTTCATGATTACGCCTCCAATGCTTCGATTTTGACCGCACATTTCTTAAAGTCAGTCTGTTTCGAGAGAGGGTCTGTCGCATCAAGCGTCACTTTGTTGATGAGCTTGGATGCATCAAACCACGGCACAAAAATCAATCCGCGCGGAGGCTGGTTGCGGCCACGTGTTTCAACGCGCAGTGCAATTTCACCCCGTCGCGATGACACCTTAACCGCTGATCCACGCCGAACGTTCAATTCAGCGGCGTCATCCGGATGCATATAACAAAGCGCATCAGGAATAGCTTTGTGAAGCTCTTCGACCCGCTGTGTCATAGAGCCTGAATGCCAATGTTCCAGAACACGGCCGGTGCAGAGCCAGAATGGGAAACTCTCGTCCGGCATTTCCGGCGGAGCTTCATAGGGAAGCGCGAAGACAACAGCTTTGCCGTCTTTGTGACCGTAGAAATCCCAACCGCTGCCCTCTTTGGCATAAGGGTCGGAGCCCTCTTTGAAGCGCCACTTGGTTTCCTTACCATCAACAACTGGCCATCTTAGACCGCGCACCTCGTGGTAGGTATCAAAGTCAGCCAGATCATGGGCCTTACCACGACCAAACTGGGCATATTCTTCGAACAGGCCTTTTTGGATGTAAAAGCCAAAATCATTGGCTTCTTGGTTCGCGTATTCTTCAGACGTCTCTTCGAGCGGGAAGGCATCGACCTGACCATTGGTGAAGAGAACCTCATAAAGCGTTTTTCCCTTATAATCAGGGTTTGCTTCAAGGAGCTCGGCTGGCCAGACCTCGTCGGTTGTGAACCGCTTGGAGAATTCTGCGAGTTGCCAGAGGTCAGAGCGGGAGTCACCAGGCGCATCCACAAGCTGGTGCCAGAACTGGGTGCGCCGCTCGGCATTGCCGTATGCGCCTTCTTTCTCGACCCACATCGCGGCAGGCAGGATCAAGTCAGCAGCTTCGGCGGTCACGGTCGGGTAAGCGTCCGAAACAACAATGAAGTTGTCAGGGTTGCGATATCCGGGCAGGCCTTCTTGCATCATATTCGGTGCGGCCTGCATATTGTTGTTCACCTGAACCCAATAACAATTGATCGCGCCGTCTTTGAGCTGTCGGTTTTGCTGAACCGCATGCGCACCATTCCAATCAGGAATTGTACCTTCGGGCAGTTTCCAGATCTTCTCTGCCTTGGCGCGGTGCTCCGGATTCGCCACGACCATGTCTGCTGGCAAGCGGTGTGAGAATGTACCGACTTCGCGCGCCGTACCGCACGCTGAAGGCTGGCCCGTCAGCGAGAACGGCGAGTTGCCCGGGGTGGAGATTTTACCGGTAAGCAGGTGCAGGTTATAGATCATGTTGTTGACCCAAACACCGCGGGTGTGTTGGTTCACGCCCATTGTCCAGAGCGACATGACTTTGCGGTCGGGATCGGCATAGATTTTCGCCAGCCTCTCGAGCGTTTCCTCAGAGACCCCAGACATTTCAGCCGCCATTTCAAGCGTATATGGAGCAACAAACTCGGCGAATTCCTCGAAGGAAATCGGATCGGCAGCGCCCGAGTTCGGGTTTTCCGCTTCCATTTGGAGCGGATTATCGTCCCGAAGGCCATAACCGATGTCTTGAGCACCTTTCTTGAAGTTCACGTGTTTCTCGACGAACTCTTTGTTCACCGCGTCATTCTGAATAATGTAGTTGGCGATATAGTTCAGGATCACCAGATCAGTTTGCGGCGTGAAGATTGCCGGAATATCGGCAAGGTCAAAGCTGCGGTGCTTGAATGTGGATAGCACGGCAACTTCGGTGCCTGGATGGCTAAAGCGGCGATCTGCGATGCGAGTCCAGAGGATCGGGTGCATCTCGGCCATGTTTGACCCCCAAAGCACGAAGGCATCGGCATTCTCGAAATCGTCATAGCAGCCCATCGGCTCATCAATCCCGAAGGTCCGCATAAAGCCAACAACCGCGCTGGCCATACAGTGGCGCGCGTTTGGATCGATGTTGTTCGAAAGGAAGCCAGCTTTCATCAACTTAGCAGCGGCATATCCTTCCCAGACAGTCCACTGGCCAGAGCCAAACATTCCGATCCCTTTCGGGCCTTTTTCGGCGAGCGTCTTTTTCCATTTCTCGGCCATAATGTCGAAGGCTTCGTCCCAAGACACTGGCTCGAAGTCACCGTTCTTATCATAAACGCCGTTGCTCTTACGCAGGAGAGGAGTGGTCAAACGGTCTTGGCCGTACATGATCTTGGAAAGGAAGTACCCTTTCACACAGTTCAAGCCTCGGTTTACCTCAGCTTCGGCATCGCCGTGCGTTGCCACAACGCGACCTGCTTTGGTTGCAACCATGATCGAACAGCCGGTTCCGCAGAAACGACACGCCGCCTTTGACCACTTCAACTGAGTCAGATCAGCATCCGTCACCAGATTTTGCGCCGTTGCCGAAAGGGGCATACCCGCCGCCGCAGCAGCAGCCGCTACCGCTTGAGCTTTGATAACATCTCGCCTCGTCATTCCGGTCATGTTCGTTCTCCTTTGTCGCTCGCTATGCGTTCGTGGCTCGCTAATTGCGAAGAATTTTTGGGTTAATCCATTTGGTGATACACCAATGACGCGCTGTATACGCCATCGATGAGTTGTAATTTGGTTAGGGATTCAACGATCTCTGATTCAGAGTCGGTTTCAAGCGTGACGATGATTTTGCCGTTTTCATCCGACATGGGCACCTCTGCGTTCGGCACACCTGCCACATCCTCCAGCACGCTCGGAAGTTTGGCCGGATCAGCCCGCAGCAGCAGGCTCGAAATATGTACAACGTCAGGCATCACTTTCTCCTTGCGGTGCTTTGCGCAACTCGATGGCCCCATTGGGGCATACGGAAATACAGGCGCCGCATCCTGTACAGGCCTCTGTGTTAATTTCAATTTTCCCGCTAGGTGGCGGAAGATAGGAGAAACGCAACGCATCATCCATGCAAGCATCAGAGCAAATTTGACAGCTCACCCCTATATTGAGCATGCAGGAGTTCTGGATCGTTGCGATGAGGTTCCAAGGCGCTTCAGAGTTATCGCCAAACACGCCCTCCTCACAAGCATCCGCGCATTTCCTGCAAAACGTACAGGCATTCTCCGAGAAATCGACGGTTGGCGTCTTTGCTGGCCCCTCAATAAGGATCGCTTCGGGGCACGCAGAAATACAAGCCCCACAACTTGTGCAACTCTCGCGGATACTTTCTTCGGTTGCCCATGGTGGCCGAAGCTGCGCTTCGCCCCGTCCGGTCAGAAAGCCCCGCCGTCCGACGGTTTCTGTTCGCGACAGGCTCATTGCATTAACCGGTTGGAGGGCCGCTGATAATCTGGCTCATCCAGATCATAAACCCGTATCCACCAACAATCGCGACGGCCAAAATAGGCGCTAGAAACACAGCAAGAAAAATAAAGGCCGTGCGCTCGTCTTTTTTGGATACGGCGGCGCTTGAATCACTTTTCGTGTCAACATCTGACATAGGTATAGCCCCCAGTCTAAAATCTATACCCGACCTTAGCACCCGTTCTGTTTAAAAATCAACGCGTGGTTGTTCACGATTTACAGTTGACTGAGGGCAGCCCACAAAAACGTTTAGAAACACCATTTTCTTAGTAAAATCGTTGGGTTAATTCGCGCATTTCACAGCTAGGGAACGCGCAAATTCAGAACTGATTTAAACCTTCAGCAGGCCGTTGCGCCGCGCTCGATCAGCACCTGCATGACTTCGTCAGGATCACGCTTCCACCAATTGGTGGCTGAGAAAATTTCAACCTCAACGAGACCGTCAAAGCCCTGTGCCTCAACACCTTTACGCAAAGCAGGAATGTCAATTACACCATCGCCCATCATGCCACGATCCGTCAGCATATCTTTGGTTTCAAGCAGCCAATCACAAACGTGGAAGGCATAGAGGCGCTCCTTGCCAGCGCGTTTGATTTGCTCCTGAATCTCTGGGTCCCACCAGACATGGTAGACATCCACCGCCGCGCCAATGCCCTCGCCAAGTTTATCGCAAATATCAAGTGTTTGGCGAAGCGTGTTCACGCAAGCACGGTCGGCTGCATACATTGGATGGAGCGGCTCAATCGCGATTGGCATGCCAACAGAGCGCGCATAGTCCAAAGTTTTGGCAAGCCCTTCCTCAACGATCGCGCGCGCACCATCAATATCTTTGGATCCGTCCGCGAGCCCGCCAACAACCATCACAAGGCACGCCGAACCCAGTTCAACAGCTTCATCAACGGCACGCTTGTTATCGTCGATCACTGCTGGGGTTAGTGCGCCTTCGGCTGTAAACCACCCTCCGCGGCAAAGTCCGGATACCTGCAAACCTGCATCGAGAATGTGCTTTGCCGCCTTGCTGACGCCCATCTCGTGAAGGACATCCCGCCAAGGCGCAATCCCCCCAACTCCGTGGCGTGCGCACCCCTCGATGCACTGCTCAAGGTTCCACTGCTGCTTAACCGTCGCCGTGTTGAGCGACATCAGATCAGGCGTAACACGTCTCATGGCTCAATACCCATCGTCGCGAAGACGCGCGCTGCTCGCGTGGCAGACATCTCCGGATCAGGGAACATTCCTGCGACATTCCCCAGTCGGATAATATCCGCGAAATGCAAAGCAGAACGCCCCGATTGCTGACCACCGAGCATCGTAAAGTGATCCTGATGCCCATTCAAATAGGCAAGGAAAACCACTCCGGTTTTGTAGAACCGCGTCGGCGCTTTGAAGATATGGCGCGAGAGCGGAACAGTTGGCGCAAATATTGCGCTATAATCGTCTGTATTCCCTACTTCCAACGCGTTCAGAGCCTTTGCCGCAACCGCGGCGATCGGGTCAAAAATCCCGAGGAGTGCGTGGCTATATCCCTGTTCATCGCCTGCAATGAGGTCCGGATAGTTGAAATCATCGCCCGTATACATCCGCACCCCTTCAGGAAGGCGGCGGCGCATCACGATCTCTTTCTCCGCTGACAAAAGAGAAACCTTTATTCCGTCAACCCTTGCTGCATTCGTTTCGATCACTTCAAGGCATGTTTCCATTGCGGCCATTAGATCGTCAGAGCCCCAATATCCCGCAAGCGCCGGATCAAACATATCGCCCAGCCAATGAAGGATTGCCGGCTGTTGAAGTCCGGAAAGAATACGAGTGTAGACCCGTTTGTAATCATCAGGTGAGCGCGCAGCCTTGGCCAATGCACGTGACGCCATCAAAATCACTTGTCCGCCAGCAGCTTCGACCGCTTCGCATTGCATTTCATAGGCTGCAATCACGTCATCAATCGTAATCGCATCTGAAGGCTCCAGATGATCTGTACCTGCCCCGCACGCAATCAGATGGCCGCCGGATTTCGCGAGCTTCACGCTCCGCTGAATTAGTTCCAGAGACGTCGGCCAGTCCATACCCATACCGCGTTGCGCCGTATCCATAGCCTCGGCGACACCAAAACCAAGGCTCCAGATATGCTCACGAAATGCGAGTGTTTTGTCCCAGTCAACAGCGCCTTCGATCATTGGCGATACATCAGCGAACGGATCAACAACCACATGCGCCGCAGCAAAAGCAACGCGACTTCCGCCCGTAATCGGCGCAACCGATTGGGGATCAATGCCAGTATCGATCTTGAATGGCTCAATCGTGCGGTTTTCCGTAGGTAGGTTAACGATTGTCATGCCAGACTCCTCCCTCAGATGTCCAACGCCGGCAGGTCAATCCAGCGGCGCTCTTTGGCGCTCTGATAGCCAGCTTCGGCGAGCTGCACGCCTTTAGCACCTTCGGCCAGATCATAGCTCCATTCGCCACCATCAAAGACATGGCGCAGGAATTGCTCCCACTGAACCTTGAAACCATTATCCAGAACGGCGTTGTCAGGCACCTCTTCCCAGTTCTCATAAAAGTCGAGCGTATTCGGCTCATCGGGATTCCAGACCGGCTTCGGTGTATTCACGCGATGCTGGCTATAACAGGAATGCAGCCCTGCAACCGCAGACCCCAAAGTTCCATCAACCTGAAAGGTCACCAAATCATCGCGGCGCACGCGGGTACACCAGCTAGAGTTGATATGCGCGACAATGTCACCCTCGAGCATGAAGGTCGCATAGGCAGCATCATCAGCGGTGCATTTGTAGGTCTTGCCGTTTTCGTCAACGCGCTGTGGAATATGGGTCGCCGTTGTACAGCTTACGGATTTTACTGGTGCGATCACATTGTCCAGCACATAGCGCCAGTGACACAACATGTCAGACACCATGCCGCCGCCATCTTCGACACGGTAGTTCCAGCTTGGGCGTTGCGCTGGCATCCAGTCGCCCTCAAACACCCAATAGCCAAACTCCCCCTTCACAGACAGGATTTCACCAAAGAACCCGCTATCTCTTAGACGCTTGAGCTTTACCAACCCAGGGAGGTCAAGCTTGTCGTGAACGATGCCGTTCTTGACGCCCTTCTCTTTTGCGTAGCGCGCGATCTCTACGGCTTCCTCCAGCCCTTCTGAAACTGGCTTCTCACAATAGACGTGCTTGCCCGCATCAATTGCTTTGCGCAGCAAACCCGGGCGAAGCTGGGTCGAGGCCGCATCAAAGAAAATCTCGTTGTATGGGTCGGCAAGAGCAGCATCCAGATCAGTAGTATATCGCTCCACATCGTGCTTGGCGGCAAGTGCCGCGATTTTGGCTTCGTTCCGACCGACAATAATTGGATCGGGCATCAATACCGTTCCGTCCGAAAGCGCCAATCCGCCCTGTGCCCTGATTGCCAAAACCGAACGAATAAGATGTTGGTTCATCCCCATTCGACCGGTGACGCCGTGCATGATGATTCCGACTTTTTTCATGATGCTTCCCTTCTGCAAACCCTATACTTACCTACTAGTCAGTAATATAATTGACAAGACAATTCTAAAACGACCCATTTCCCCTTAACTTCAGTCACTTAATAAACGCTTCTAACGCTCCCAACTTCGAAATTCTCGCGCAAAGTTGGGAATCACCTGCTGAAATCAGGGGGCACATTGGCCGCCGCTCGGCTCCATTATTTCGCGGAGTGTTTTTATTGCGAGGCGCGCAGTTTCTGTTGCGGTTCCCGAAAGCACGAAGGGCTCTACGGAAAGATGCCCTCTCCACTCACTTGTTTGTATGGCCGCCAGAATTTCATCGAACGGATCACTGCCTGCTCCAGGAACGCCCCTATTAGTATCATTCAGATGGATATGCCCGATGTAACCTGTTCCTACCCAAAGTTTAATGAGCTCCGCAACGGATATACTCTCTGCTACACCCGACGAACTTGTATCAATCATCGTACGAAAATTCGGATGGCCGACTTTGTCAACGATCTCAACCGCTTCCTCGACAGTGTTGATGAAGACTGTTTGCGAGGGGTCGAGCGGCTCTACGCAGTATGTTGCGCCTTTTGCACCTGCGTGCTCCGCAACACGTTTGAATACCTCAACCGCATTTCTGCGCGCTTTCGTGGCCCCTACCACTCCAATTTCACGTTGTTTTGGCGAGCCGTGTATCAGCACATCCCCACCACAGGCGGCGTTGAGATCAATAAGATGAGTGATCGCGGCGACTGTCTCTGAATGCTTGCTCGGGTCTGTTATCGAAAGATGTTCAAGCGCAGACAAAAGCCAGTGAAATCCTATTATTTCCAAGCCCGCGGCACTTGCTTGTTCCCGCAAAACTTCAGCATCTCGAACGGTCACTTCCAGCGGGTTTTCAGCGAGCGACCCTGGCGCGATTTCGATACCTGTATAGCCAAGGCTTGCGAGTGTCGCGCATTGCTCTGGAAACGACATGCCCTCTTGGGCGAGTGTTTCATTGCAATAGGACAGTCGCACAAATTGCTCCTAGCGCTTGGCTAAATATGCCAAAACCATTCGAGAAATTTCATCGGTATGTCGGGTGAGCCACTCCTCATCGATTGTCAGCTCAAAGACCTTTTCCAACGTGTGTTTGTTGGAAATCGGAAAATAACACAGCGAGGCAATCGTGATATAAAAGTCCGCCGGAACAACACCAGTTCGGAACAATCCCGCCTTTTCACCACGTGCGAGCACATCGCCGAGCTTACTGATTAGGCCGGACTGGATCTCGGAAAGACCATCAATCTGTTTGATCGTGCTCCCGCCATGCAGGTTTTCTGTATTCAGCATGGAAATAAACCACGGATTCTCGCGATAGTGGCGAACCGTGAATCTAACGAGGGCATCAACGGCGGCCTCTGGCTCCATCGCATCCATATCAAGCGTGTTTTCGCCCTGACGAATACGAATGTAGGCTTCACGCAAGGCGGCTGCATAGACCGCGTTCTTATCGCCGAAGTATTCATAGATGAGCGGCTTGCTCACGCCGGCTCGCTTGGCAATCCGGTCAACACGGGCGCCAGAAAACCCCTCTTCGGAAAACTCGCGTAAAGCTGCTGTTAGGATCGATTTTTTCGACCCCGCTGCATCGCGTGGTTTGCGTTTCTGAACGGTTTCGTTTGCCGGTTTACTGTTCACGCGTGGCGGTCCCCTTAGTTTTGCCCGTCACCAATCTTCGCACTGCGGGAATTCCGCTCAGAACCCCAAAGAGGATAATCGCCACAAAAATCGCCGATATCGGACGGGTAAAGAACGGCGTAAGATCACCATCGCTCAAGATCAGTCCGCGGCGCAGGCTTTTATCCAACAAGGCCCCAAGAATAATTCCCAATACCAGTGGCGGCATCGGATAATTCATCTTTCTCAAGATAAAGCCAATAACACCAAACACAGCCATAACCCAGACATCAAAGAGTCTTTGGCTGATTGCGTATGGCCCAATCACACAGAGAGTGAAAACTACGGGCATCAAGTAGGAATACGGGATCTTGAGAACTGCAACGAAAAGCGGTGTCAGCGTTACGCCGAAAACAAAGATCGCAAAGGTCGCAAACAATAGCATCACGGCAATTGAATAGATGAAATCGGGCTGCTCGATCATAATCATGGGGCCCGGTCGGATACCGTGAATGAACAGAGCCGCAATCAGAACAGCGGATGCCGCAGACCCCGGAACAGCTAAGGTAATTGCAGGAATGAGCGAGCCAGGAACAACGGCGCTATTGCCGGTTTCCGCAGCAATCAGACCCTCTTGAGACCCTTTGCCGTATTTATCACGCTCCTTGCTCCGCGAACGCGCGGCTGCATAAGACGCCCAAGCACCGATATCTTCGCCCACACCGGGAATGATGCCGATAAATGTTCCGATAATACCCGAGCGAATAATAGTAACACGGTGCTTCACGACTTCTGCCAGCTTGGGCAGGCTGCGACCTGACCTTTCGGGCGAGCGCTCAACAACGCCGCGGCGCGATGATATCGCCGTTAGGACTTCAGCAAACCCGAATACGCCAACCATCACAGGTATAAGGCCGATTCCACCAGACATTTCGCGAATACCGAAATCAAACCGCACATAGGCGTGGATGCCCTCCGACCCGATCATCGCAATAGAGAGCCCGAGAAGGCCTGCGATGTAACCTTTCAGTACATTTCCGTCCGCAGTCAGCTGTCCGGAAATCATGATGCCAAATACCGCAAGCCAGAAAAACTCGTAAGAGCCAAACTTGAGCGCAATGGACGCCAGAGGCGGCGCAATCAGCATAAGCATCACAATACCAACAAAGGTGCCGAGCGCGGAGCCTGTGGTTGCAAGCGCCATGGCCTTTGCGGCCTTCCCTGCTTTTGCCAACGGATAGCCATCAAGCGAGGTCGCCGCACTTGCGGGGGTGCCGGGAATGTTCAACAGAATTGCGCTGCGAGAGCCGCCATAAATCGCGCCTACATACATACAGATCAGAACCAAGATCGCTGGATCCCGCCCCATGCCGTATGTCAGCGTGGTCAGAAGTGCTACGCCCATTGTCGCCGTCAGGCCGGGCAAGCTTCCAACGAAAATCCCAAGCAACGTGGCCCAAACCACATGAAACAGCATCATCGGCTGTGTGATGTTCGCAAAGGCCTGAGCCAAGCTATCTAAAACAGTCATCATGGCAGCCGCACCAGAAACGCGTAACGGAACAAGGCAGAAATTGCCGCAGACATAATCGCGGCGAACGCAATAGACTTCGCAAAGGTAAGCGCCTTGTCTTTCGTGGTCTCGCCGCGGCTTTCTCTAAAGAAATAAGACGCAAGAGTGATGAAAATGAACGTTGCAATTGCAAATGGAATCCATCCGAGCAACACCAACGCAAAACCGAGACAAAGCCCCAGCGCCGTGAACAGCATTTTGGGGTCATCAACATCAATATCGAATTTGTAGCTTTTGTTGAGGCTCGTGAACGTCAGCAACGCCCCGCAAATTGCCAACAGAACGCCAAGTATCATTGGTACCAAGCCTGGAATACTTGCCGGATGAATGCTCCTTATTTCGAGCCTGTCCATCGTGTATCCGCCGATCACCATCGCTATGCCGAGTATGCAAAGTACAAGGCCGGTAACCACATCTGCGGTCTTCATGCGTAGCATTTGGAAGCGTTCCCCTGTTTTGTGGAGTGGCGGCGCAATTTGCGCGCCGCCACCATTGTTCAGAGTATAGCCGAATTATTCGCAGCTGATGCCAAATTCGGATGGATCGACAACGGCTTCGCCGCGATCCACACGGGCACAAGCCTCGGCGATGACAACTGGCATGGAACGGTCGATCGCTTCCTGACCATGGCTTGGCGCAAACACCGCACCACGGCTAGAAGCATATTCCTGAAGCTCGGGCGAATTCATGATCCGACGCTCCCAGATTTCGGAAACTGTTTCATAAACCTCATCTGGCGCACCAACCGGAATGAACACACCGAAGTAATCCGGAGCGATATCCATCTCTGGAAGCCACTTCGTAATCGGCGGCACGGGATCAAGGCCTTCGACAACCAACTCGCTATCAGACAAAACAGCAAGCGGGCGCAACTGACCAGCTTTGGCCATCTCAGTTTGCTCAACTGCCAACTGCGTTGTTGCAACAACTTCGCCGGACACCGCAGCAATCACCGCTGGGTTACCACCGTCATATGTTACCATACGAGCACCAAATTCGCCGCCAGCGGCTTCTTTGATCGCTGCAAGCGCCATACCACCCGACGAGTTCACGCCCGCAGTACCCACAGTCACATCCTCACCACGCATAGCTTCGAGCAATTGGCCGAAGTCCTCATATGGAGACGACGGGTTAACGCTCACAAGTGGTGCGTTCGCAACGTGAAGATATACGGCGTAGTCTTCGATCGACGTATCCTCAAGCAAACCAGTAACCGCATATGTCGCATTGTTCGCGATGGCGTTAGCAGTCCAAGTGTAGCCATCACGCGGCGCTTCAAGCGCTGTCTTTGTGCCAACAGAACCAGATGCTCCCGGCTGGTTCACAACAACAACGGCCACTCCAAGCTCCTCCGAAAGGATTGGCGCAACAACACGTGTAACCTGATCAGTCGATCCTCCAGCCGACCACGGCACAATGATGTTAATCGGACGATCTGGTTTCCATGTGTCTGCGAATGATGGAACAGCGGCTGCCATAATCGTGGCAGATATCGTTGCTTTCAGAATCTTATTAAGCATGTCTTCCTCCCATATATTACCAACTAGTAGGTAACTAGTATTGCAAATTGGAAAAGAGTCAACAAAAACTGCAAAAAAGCCGTTTCGCTAAGTTGTGACTAAGACAAAACAAAGCAGAGGCGTGACACGCCCCGCTTGGGATGAAAGTTAAAGTTGCTTTATTTCAAATATTTACGCCCGAAGCTCGCGAGCTTCGGGCGTATTCAAACAACTCTAAAAGTCGCTTATCAACTGCGTGAAGTCTGGCAATCGCCCATGTTCAACCCATGCAATTTTCATCGCAAGCCGCATGGTTTCACCCGTTTCTAAAACCGCCAAACCGGGTTTCCCTCGCTGATTATGAGCATCAACCGCATGGCTTACAGGCTCGAAACAGAAGAAGTCTGATTGATCATTTGGCGAAAATACCAGCGCAGTATCTAGCGAAGAATTTGCCGTTACCCAGATATCAAGCCCAAGCGACGGCTGACAGATTTGTGCAACTCTTTGCCAGCCTGTAAACGCTGCATTAATCAAGCCCTTGGGCAATGCTCGTGAAGCCGCATAGTCGAAATCCGTTGCCTGTGAGAGCGGGACTTCTTCAACTGGCAAGTGTTGCTCATCCTCAAGCCAAACAGTTTCGGCATTGAACTGAAGCGTTGTATCTGCTCGTCGCGGAAACCATGGATGGAAACCACCGCCAAACGGCAATCTCGGTCCGTTATTCGTGACCTCAATCCAATGGGTTAGCATTCGGTCTTCAAGTTCAAACCCCGCTCTCGCGCTATAGCGGAATGGCCCGATTTCTCCGTTCTGAAGCTTTAGCTCCGCACTTAGATCACTCGTTGACTGAACGGCCCAAGGCTTCTGAAAGCCATCGCCGTGGATTGGAAAGGCCTGCCCTTTAAGGTTCGGCTCTAGCTCCCAAAATCTGCCATCAAACTCAAATCCGCCATTTGATATTCGGTTCGAAAACGGCACAAGAATGTTTGACGCGAGATCGAAAGGCTCCCGCGCGCCATCCGCCAAGGGCCTCAGCACGGGCATTGCGCCCGCGCTTGTCTTCGCATTGAACGAGGCGATGCCGCCCCCAAGTTCAGGTGCGATAACCAGCTTGGTGGTTTTGTTTTCTAACGTGACAAACTCCAAGACTTACCACCCGCCATCAATGCCAATATTTTGACCAGTAATCGCGTCTGACTGTTGCGAAGCAAGGAAGGCTACAAGGTTCGCAACAGCAGGCGCTTCTATCCGCGTTTTCAGGCACTGCTGGTCCAGAACCCATTGGCTGTATTCCTCGGCTTTGTGGCCAAAAACACGCGCTTCGGCATCCGAAACAATTGCGCCAGGAGCAACAGCGTTCACACAGATGCCAAATGGCCCGAGTTCGCGCGCAAGTGACTTGGTCAGGCCAAGCATCGCGCCCTTGGAAGCGACATACGGCACATAACCATCCAAAATCCCCTTCAGCGTCACCGAAGTAAAGTTGATGATCTTACCCCATCCTTTTTCCTTCATTGCGGGCGCGCATACGCCAACAAGTGCAAACGCCGCGCTTGAATTCACGCGGATCTGATCCTCGTATTCCTCAAGCGAAAATTCTTCGAAAGGTCGGTTGATGATAAGAGCAGCGTTGTTGATCAAGACATCAAAACCACCGCTTTTCTCTACCTCGGCCTGTACCGTTGCTTTTGCCGCCTCAAGATCGTTGAGGTCACAGCCAAGAAACGAGACATTCGCACCAAGTTCTGCACAACGCGCCGCTGCGTTCTCGCTGTCTGGGCGGTCAAGAATTACAATCTCAGCCCCCTCACCTGCTAACTTTCTCGCCTGCGCCTGCCCGAGCGTGCCTAGCCCGCCGGTTAGAAGTACGCGTTTACCATCTAGCTGTCCCATATTCGTCTCCCCTAAAGAACGTCCAGAATTTCATCCATATTGGTTTCGCCAACGGGCTTATCCAACACGATCTCACCACGGGCCATCGCAACAATACGATCACAGCATTCAAACACATGGTGGATGTTGTGGCTGATAAATATACCCGTAATGCCAAGCGATTTCAGCGATTGCACAAAACCGATGACCTTGCGAGTTTCCTTAACAGCAAGGTGGTTCGTGGGCTCGTCGAGGATCATAACCTTTGATTTGAAATGCATCGCACGCGCAATCGCAACACCCTGCCGCTGACCGCCTGAAAGCTCTCCTACGAGCGCGTCCGGCGAACGCAGGTGCAGATCGACATCGGCAATCGCCTGAACACTTTCCTCTGCCATACGCTTCGTATCCAGAATACCAATGCCACCGATCCCGTATTTGATCGGCTCCCGACCGATGAACATATTACGAGCAATCGACATGGTCGGGACCATGGAGTTGTATTGGTAGATCGTCTCGATCCCCTCATCCATCGCATCCCGAGGCCCCTTGAAGGAGACCTTGCGCCCTTCAAAGTAGATTTCACCTTCCGAAGGTGCCTGTGTGCCCGAGAGGATATTGATCAGTGTCGACTTTCCTGCGCCGTTGTCTCCGACAAGGCCGACAGTTTCGTTTGGTCGGAAATCCAGAGTGGCTCCTTTGAGGGCATGCACGCCGGAGTACCATTTGTGGAGATTTTTGACCTGAATGATGGGCGCCGTCATTTGCCTGTCTCCACTTTAATAGATTTGGCTTTCTTCCGGAGCCACGCATTCAAAATCACAGCAAACACGGTCAGTGCGCCCAGTGCCATTTTGAACCAGTTCGCGTCGACTTGAGACAAGACAAGGCCATTATCAATCACGCGGATCAGTGTCGCGCCAATGATCCCGCCAAGTATTGTACCGATACCGCCCGTTAGGGCCGTTCCGCCGATAACCGCTGCGGCAACTGCCTGAAGTTCCATGCCCTCGCCAATTGACGGAAGCGGCGCACCAAGGCGCATGACCTGAATGGAACCTGCAAACCCTGCGAGGAATGAGCAGATCATAAAGGTCGCGATTTTCACACGTTTGGTTGGAATACCCATCGACTGCGCAGCAGGCAGGAAACCTCCAGTCGCGCGCACCCAGTTACCGAAATTCGTGCGCGACAACAGGAGCGCAATCAGTATTGCAAAAGCAAGAAACCACACAAACGACATACGGATCAGATCACCCGGCCCGACGTAGCTTGTAAACAACCACTTCGGGATCGCGCCATTTGGCAAAAGCGGCGGGAACCCACCAGAAATCACAACCGTGATTGAGCGCGCCACGAAAAGCATACCAAGTGTTGTGATAAAACTCGGTATGTTGAATTGGATCGTGAGGTATCCGTTCACGAAACCAATCAGAAGCGCGACACACAGCCCAATAGAAAAGGCAAAAATGAATGGCATCCCCCCTTCGAGAAGAACCGCCATCGTCATAGGCGTTAACGCGAACACAGAGCCAACAGAAAGGTCAAACTCGCCGCATATCATTAGAAGCGTAACGCCAATCGCAACAAGGGCCATCTCAGGCAAAAGGCCAAGAATGCCTTGAAGGTTTTGTAAATTCAGAAAAACCCCGCCGGAGCGCACCTGAAACACGATTGCGAGCAAAACCAGAAAGGCGATGCCCGCAAGTTCGGGTTTTTCCATATAGATTTTGAGTAGTCGTTTCATTCTTGCCTGTCCCTAATCGGGTAAAGAAATGGCCGGCGCCACATGCGGCACCGGCCCGCTTATGTCTTAGCGTAGGCCTTGCTTGGCCAGATCCCAAAGCGCTGGCACGTCTTCGGCGCGCACGATGCCTTGGCCTGTGTCTACATCAGATGGAGACAGCTTGACCGTATGTGCAAGATAGGCCTGCATAACAGGAATAAAGCCTTGCATATATGGCTGCTGGTCAACCTGAACCTGAATGTATCCAGCTTCCATCTGCTGAAGCACCTCAGCGACGATATCAAAACCACCCATCAAAACTTTGCCCGGTTCGATGCCGCGGTCTGCGAGTACTTGAGCAACATAGGCGTGCCACAAGCCAGTGTCGAAATAGGCCGTCGTATCAGGATTGGCGTTGATGTATGCGCCAACACGTTCTGCAACAACCGCACCGTCCGTACCCGTATCAAGGCGTACAATCTCAACTTCGCGATCAGGGTTCGCTTCTTTGAATTCCTCAAGGAATTGCATGACGCCCGCGCCACGCTGTTCAGACCAGTTCTGACCTGGCGCAGAAATACCGACGACAGCCTTGATCGGGCCTTCAGCTGGGAAGAACTCCGACATCGCTTTACCGAGCGAATACCCCGCTGGTACAAAACCTTGTCCAATGAAGGCCTGACGCGCGTTGCCCGCCGCGCCTTCAGTATCGTCTACGTTAACGGCCATTGTGATAACACCGTTATCAACTGCGCCCTGTAGGATTTCATCAAAGGCGTTGTTATCAACGATCGATGTCAAAAGCGCATCTGGATTACGCGCCAGTGCAGCCATCATGTTTGCGGCCTGCTGGTCAATCGCGCCTTCGGTCTGGGTAAAGATCATCTGACAGTTTGCTTCGATCTTCTCGCACGCGTCATCAAAGCCCTTTTTCACGGCCTGCCAGAACGGGTTGGACGCCGAAGAATGATGCGTGAACACGATGTTCATTGGCTCTGCCACAGCTGCTCCTCCAAGCAATGCTGTCGCCAATGCCGTCGCCTTAAGTAGTTTTCTCATTGTTTATTCCTCCCTTTAAGTTTTGTTCAGATGTCAAATATCCGATTGATCCGATGTCCGGCGCAGCACGGTAAATGCCTTGTCGAGATCGGGGTGGAGCTCCATTCCAAGGCCAGGCCCTGGCGGAACGGTAATCATGCCGTTTGAAACTTCTGGCAGCGCTGTCACGAGATCGCGGTACCAAGTTTTGTAGAAAGCGCGTACGCTCTCTTGAACAATTGCATTTGGCGCATTGAGTGAAAGATGCGTCGACGCCCCGAGAACCACTGGCCCGGTGCAATCGTGTGGCGCAATCGGCAGATGCCATGTCTCGGCCATCGACGCAATTTTGCGCGCTTCGGAAAGGCCACCGCACCAACTGATGTCGAGCATCACCACGCCCGCCGCACCGGTCTCCAATAGGTCTCGGAATGCCCAACGCGTCCCCAGAGTTTCCGACGCCGAGATCGGCGCACGGCTCACCTGCGCATAGCGTGTGAGGCTCGATAGGCTGTCCATTTTGATCGGATCTTCGTGCCAAAACGTCTTGAATTCGGCGAGCTCACGAGCAATTTCCATCGCGGGCAGGAGCTGCCACATGGAATGGAACTCAACCATGATGTCCATCTTGTTGCCTAGAACATCGCGAATTTTTTGGAACGGCAACAAAGCCTTATCCATATCCGGCCCAGAGATATACTGGCCGCGGCTCTTCTCTGCGGCCATATCAAACGGCCAAATCTTCATCGCCGTAATACCCTCTTCGTAGAGGGACAGCGCAAGCTCATCGGCGTTGTTGAGGAACCCGTTCAGGTCATCGTACTGTGCATTCGCACCAATTCCGTAGTTCTCGGACTGCTGACCTGTGGCTTTCTTAATATACTCTGTACCGGCGCACGTGTTGTAGGTCCGAATCTCGCTACGGCTAAAGCCACCAAGAAGCTGCGCAATTGGTTGGTTTACGGCCTTGCCGAACAAATCCCAAAGAGCGATGTCAAATGCCGAATTTCCCCGCACCTCTGCACCCGAAGATCGAAAGCCGAGGTACCCATTAAGCTCATTGGCCAAGAGGTCAATCTGAAGCGGATCACGGCCGATCACGCGTGGCGCGACATACTCATGCAGATAGGTTTCAACCGTCTCCGCCACGAAAAACGTTTCGCCGAGCCCCACAAGCCCCTCGTCGGTATGAACCTGCACCCACAACAAGTTGGGGCGTTCTTCGATACGGATCGTTTCAATTTTAGTGATTTTCATTGCTTTTTGCTCTTTTAGGAAATGCCAGCAGCGATCAATGCGCGCACACTCTCGTCAAAATGAAGCGCCATTAGGTCGCTGGCTTTGGTCGGGTCGCCAGCCGCAATTGCGTTGGCAAGATCTCTATGGATTTGCAGCATTTTCTTCTGTTCGTTGATATCTGTGCGGCTCCGCCAACCAGTTGGCCATGTCTGGCGGGTAACGCCTTCAAACGCTCCAACAATCAGCGCATAGATCGGGTTCTTTGCCGCTTTAGCGATTTCCAGATGAAAAGCGATATCGTGCTCCATCATTTGCTCTGGAGTATCGAAGCAATCTTCCATTGCCACTGCATGCTCAAGAATGACACGAGCTTGTTCATCCGTGCGGCGAAGCGAAGCGAGAGCTGCGGTCCGCACCTCAATCGTGCGGCGCACATCATAAACCTGCTGAATAGAGATTTGCTCGGTATGAACGCCATGCTCGATCAGCGGTGACATCGAGGCGTAATCAAGCTGCGCCACCGTCGCGCGTTTGCCCGTATTCAGCTCAATCAAATGGAGCGCCGCGAGGGAGCGGTACGCTTCGCGAACAACAGTGCGCGACACATTCAATTCCTTGGAAAACAGAGCCTCGGATGGAAGCTTATCTCCCGGCCCCAGCTCTTCATTGCGGATATGCGCCGTGATGGCACTCACCGTTTCCGAGACACGACCGGCACTTGCCTTTTCCTTGGATTGAAGTGTGCTCACAACGCATTCCTATTTTACAGTTCATTGCAAACCTGTACGACAGGTTAGGGATAAACTGTATATAGAATCGCGTTTAGATTCTGTCAACGAATGAAATCGCCGCAGCATGTTGCTCACGGACCACCAATAACACTTTGTTTTTAAATTATTTTCAGACATCATTCATTGAACCGAAGAGCATTGCATGTGAATGACCCTGCTAGACACCTGACCTCCAGTTTGCAGCCTGAACTGAAGCATATGAACTGCATCCCCCCTTTTCTGGCGTGACCGCGAGCATGAATTTTACTAGTGTTTGGAAAGCACGTGCGAAGCCAATGCGCGTTGAGTTTGTTCATTGGGCAGTAATAGAAGAGAAGCGGGACACCTCTCGGGATGAGCAACCAAGAAGATATAGTCGCGGAGGCCCACAACCCACATAATGCGCGTATTCCCTCGATTGATATCGCAAGAACCGCAGCACTTTTTGCGATGATCATCTATCATTTTTTCTGGGACCTTGCCGCACTTGGGTTTATTGCTCCAGACACAATGTACGCCAGCGGCTGGGTGTGGTTTGCGAAGTGCATCGCCGCGAGCTTCCTTTTCCTCGCAGGCTTCAGCCTCTGGCTCGCACATGGCGAGAACGCACGCTGGCGGCCATTCTGGCGACGTTTGGGAATTCTCGCCCTCGCCGCAGTTTTGATATCGGTTGTCACATATTTTGCATTTCCAAACGGATGGATCCGTTTCGGCATCCTGCACTCAATCGCCGCCTCATCTTTGATTGGAATGCTGCTCTTGCGATCTCCAAGCCTTGTCCTGTTAGGACTAATTGTTTTGATCTACGCTCTAAACAATGTCGAGCTTGTCGCGTTCAACGCTCCCCTGCTTATCTGGACGGGCCTCGGAACCCAAATTCCATATATGCTCGACTATGAGCCGCTCATCCCATGGCTCGCCGCACTTCTCGCTGGGTTGCTAACGGCCAAGCTAATTGCCCCCCGCCTCCCGCTTCAAACCAGTGCGATTAAGCTACCGGCCTTCCTTGTCTGGCCCGGAAGGCACAGCTTGATGATCTACCTGCTTCATCAACCTATTCTCTACGGCACTCTTCTGGCCGTAAAAAATCTATTCACCTGAAATGCGGCGGAGATTTACTGCTTAATTGAGCGCCGACTTGAGGGATTGAAACGCGACGCCACGTCCTCTCGGCAAGTTTCCGAAGTCAAATCCGCACGCGACAATGCTAAAGCCCGCGTTTAACAGCTAGCCGTAAATAGCGCTTTCAACAGGAATCCCATTCTCGATTAGCCCCCGCGCAACAGGCTTACTATGCTCCCAGACAACGGACGAACGAAGCTGCCCCCAAAGCCCCATATTCGCCGGAATATCGCCGAGTTTGAAAAGCCCCCAGCAGCGCCTTCTACTGGTCCGGCGAAACTAATGCACCACACTCTCAACGAGATTTTCCGCATCAACAAACGTTCGGCACAGCTTTTGACAAACGAAAAATCGCCCCAGTTACCTAGGGCGATTATTCTGTTCTGCAACGCTCTAAAAACGCACATTTTCCGTTGTTAAGGCGTTATCCGCCGAAGTCATCAAGCATGATGTCTTCGCGATCAACGCCGAGTTCCAGCAGCATGTTGATCACGGACTGGTTCATGATGGGCGGACCACACATGTAGTATTCACAATCTTCGGGCGCCGGATGGTTCTTTAGGTATTCTTCGTAAAGAACGTTGTGGATGAAGCCAGTGTAGCCAGTCCAATCGTCTTCCGGCAGCGCATCGGAAAGCGCAACGTGCCATTCGAAGTTATCGAACTCCTCGGCAAGCTGATCGAAATCTTCAACAAAGAACATCTCGCGCTTGGAGCGCGCACCGTACCAGAAGCTGATCTTACGGTCGCGATTTTTGAGGCGCTTGAGCTGGTCGAAAATGTGGCTCCGCATTGGCGCCATACCAGCGCCACCACCGATAAAGACCATCTCTTTTTGAGTGTCGCGTGCGAAGAATTCGCCGAACGGACCAGAGATCGTAACCTTGTCACCAGGCTTGAGGTTAAAGATATAAGACGACATCAGGCCGGGCGGGATACCCTCGCTTCCTGGTGGCGGCGTCGCCACACGGACGTTGAGCATGATGATGCCCTTTTCATCCGGATAGTTCGCCATCGAATACGCGCGCTCAACGGGCTCTGTGACGGTGGATTCATAGCGCCAGAGATTGAACTTGTCCCAGTCCTCGCGGTATTCCTCTTCGACGTCGAAGTCGGTGTACTTGAGCTTATGTGCCGGTGCTTCGATCTGGATATAGCCACCAGCGCGGAAATTCACATCTTCGCCTTCAGGCAACTCAAGAACCAGCGCCTTAATAAAGGTCGCAACGTTCTCGTTGGAGCGGACGGTACATTCCCATTTCTTTACGCCGAAGACCTCTTCAGGAACTTCGATATCCATATCCTGTTTGACCGCGACCTGACAGGACAACCGATCACCACAGGCGGCCTCACGCTTGGTGATGTGGCTTTCTTCGGTAGGCAGGATTGAGCCGCCACCCGAATGCACTCGCACGCGACATTGCGCACAAGTTCCACCGCCGCCGCAAGCCGACGGCACAAAGAGCTTCTGCTCTGCCAGTGTTTGCAGAAGTTTACCCCCTGCCGGAACAGAGATCGTTTTTTCACCGTTAATGGTAATGTCGACGTTACCCGTCGATACCAGTCGCGACCGTGCCAGAATAATGATCGTGACAAGCGCCAGAACGATCAGAGTAAAGAGAATGACGCCAAGCGTGAACGTTTGCATGTGTCCTCTCTCCTTTACAGTTTAACGCCGCTGAACGACATGAAAGCCATCGCCATCAATCCAGCGGTGATAAAGGTTATGCCCAGCCCCTGAAGGCCAGCAGGAATATCCGAATACTTCAGCTTCTCGCGCACACCGGCCATCGCGGTGATCGCAAGCGCCCAGCCAAAGCCTGATGAAACGCCATAAGTTAGCGACTCCGCGAAGTTGTAATCGCGCTGCACCATAAAGAGCGAACCACCGAGGATCGCACAGTTCACGGTAATCAACGGCAGGAACACACCAAGCGCGTTGTAGAGCGGCGGGAAGTACTTATCGAGAACCATCTCAAGGATCTGAACCAGCGCGGCGATCACACCGATATAGGAGATCAACCCAAGGAAGGTGAGATCAACATCAGGGAAACCAGCCCAAGCCAGCGCACCTGGTGCGAGCAGATAGTTCAGGATCAAGTTGTTTGCAGGAACAGTGATCGCCTGCACAATCATCACCGAAATGCCAAGCCCGATCGCGGTCGAGATCTTTTTGGATACGGCAATGAACGTACACATGCCGAGAAAGAACGACAGCGCGAGGTTCTCAACGAAAATGGCCTTTACGGCAAGAGAAATGAGACCTTCCATCAGTGTTCCTCGACCGTCTGGATTTTGAATTCACGCTCTTCGACTTGCTCTGGCTTCCAAGAACGGAACGCCCAGATGATCAAGCCAATCAGGAAGAACGCCGATGGCGGCAACAGAAGCATTCCGTTCGGCACATACCAGCCGCCGTTGTTCACTGTTTGGAAAATCGTGATGCCAAACAGGCTGCCGGAGCCGAACAGCTCGCGGAAAAAACCGACAAGCATCAGGATCAGGCCATAGCCAAGGCCGTTGCCAACACCATCAATAAACGAAGCGATTGGCGGGTTCTTCATCGCAAAAGCTTCTGCACGGCCCATCACAATACAGTTGGTGATGATCAACCCAACAAAAACCGAAAGCGTCTTTGAGATTTCAAACGCATAGGCCTTGAGTACCTGATCTACCACGATCACCAGTGAGGCAATGATAACCATCTGAACGATAATCCGGATGGAGCCGGGAATTTGGTTGCGCAGGATCGAAATGAACATCGACGAGAAGGCCGTCACGAATGTCACAGCCAGCGACATAACAAAAGCAACCTGCAACGAGGACGTCACCGCGAGCGCGGAACAAATCCCAAGAACCTGAAGCGTGATCGGGTTGTTGTCGACCAACGGGTCGGTCAGCATTTGTTTTCGTGTCTGACTCATGAGATTTCTCCCGATTGCAGCTTCTCAAGGAATGGCGCAAATCCGGCCTCACCCATCCAGAAGCGCACAAGGTTGTTCACACCCACCGAAGTAAGGGTTGCCCCTGCGAGCGCATCAATGTGGTGCTCGTCTCCGGCAGGAGGTGCCGTTTTGGCGACAGTGATTTGCAATGAGCCGTCTTCGTCAGTCAGCTTTTTGCCAGGCCAAAGTGCTTTCCAGCGCGGGTTGTCAATTTCGGCGCCAAGACCAGGTGTCTCTCCATGCTCATAGAACTGCAGGCCGAAAATATCGTTGCCGTTCTCTTCGAGCGCAATAAACCCGTAAAGCGTGGACCAAAGCCCATAGCCGTGGATTGGCAATACCACCTTGTCGATTTCACCCGCATCATCCCGAAGGATGTAAATCGTCTTATACTTCGACTGACGGCCGATGGATGCAGGGTCATCGTCCAGCTCAATCGATAGTTCTGGATCGCTCGCCGCAGCAAGGCCGTCAAAAGTCTCTACGTCAAACTCGTCGGTAAACTCACCAGTGGCAAGTTCCACGATATGCGGCTCAAATACGCTAAAGGCTTCGACAACATCGGTGCCTTCCTCGTAGAGGCCGGCAACTTCGAGAATGTTAATCTGCTTATCAACAAGTTTGTTGACCTCTTGAAGCGGGCGCAAGGCAACAGCCGCAGCCGACACGACCATCGACGCGACAAGGCAGAGGGCAACCGCAACGAAGATCGTCTTGGGTACAGAGTCCGTTGGTAGGTCTATAAAACGGCGCAGAGGGCCTTTGTTTTGGTTTTCGTCAGGCATCGCGACGCGCCCTCCTGCGGATATTCGCCTGAACGACGAAGTAGTCGATGAGCGGCGCAAATACGTTACCGAATAGGATCGCAAGCATCATACCTTCGGGGAAGGCTGGGTTAACCACACGGATCATCACCACCATGAAGCCGATCAACGCCCCATAAATATAGCGGCCAAGGTTTGTATGGGAGGCCGAGACTGGCTCCGTCACCATAAACACAAGACCAAATGCATAACCGCCGACAACTAGATGCCAATACCACGGCATTGCAAACATCGGGTTCGTATCAGAGCCGATCACATTCAACAGTGTTGAAAACCCGATCATGCCCGCAAGACACCCGACGACAAGACGCCAGTTGGCGATCTTGGTAATTAGAAGGAACACAAGGCCGATAAAGCAAGCGAGCGCGGACGTCTCGCCAATACTGCCCTGAACAACCCCAATGAAACTATCCATCCAAGTTGTGCCGCGTGCGATGATTTCCTGATATCCGTCTGCCGCTGCAATCGCGAGGCTTGTTGCGCCGGAAAAGCCGTCAACCGGTGTCCAGATCGTATCACCCGACATATTTGCAGGATATGCGAAATAGAGGAACGCACGGCCAGTGAGTGCTGGGTTGAGGAAGTTTTTGCCAGTTCCGCCAAAGACTTCCTTACCGATCACAACGCCAAACGAAATACCGAGCGCAACCTGCCATAGCGGAGCATCCGGCGGCATGATCAAAGCGTAAAGCATTGATGTAACAAGGAAACCCTCATTAACTTCATGGCGGCGGATGGTTGCAAACAGAACTTCCCAGATCCCACCAACAACAAGCGTTGTTATATAGATTGGGAGAAAATACAGCGCCCCATGCAGGAAGTTTGCAAATGGGTTGGACGCGTTAAAGCCAATTCCGAATGTATCGAGCACAAGAGCGCGCCAACCGGATGGACCGAGTGTCTCGAATGCTGTGTTGACCTGATAGCCAATATTCCAAAGCCCTACGAGGATACAGGGGATCGTTGCGATCACAACATAGGTCATGATCCGCTTCATATCGACATAGGAGCGCGCGTGCGGCGCAGCTGTCGTTACGGTTTTTGGCGTGTAGAGAAAGCTCTCGACCATCTCATAGACCGGAAAATACTTCTCGAACCGTCCGCCCTTGAGGAACTGTGGTTCGATCCGGTCAAAAAAGCTGCGCAATCCCATGTGTCAGCCCTCTTTCTCGATTTTCGTGAGGCAGTCGCGCAGCGCCATGCCATATTCATATTTCGCAGGACAAGCAAAACCGACAAGACCAAGGTCTTCTTCGTCAAGTTCCAGCGCGCCCAACGCTTGAGCGGTGTCGGTATCCATCACCAACATCGCTCGCAGCAATTGTGTCGGAAGGTAATCTTGCGGCATCAGCTCTTCAAAGGTTCCAAGCGGCACCATCGCACGACGGCCACCATTCAGATTTGATGTCAGCGCATAGAGTTTCTTGGAAAAAGCTGATCCCAAAACAGGCTGAAACGCGTATTTGCTCGACATTGGCCGAATCCATCCCATTGGGATCTGCTTCCGGTCCTCTTCGATCACTGTAAGCTGTCGCGCGTATCGCCCAAGATATGCATCCGGTCCGCTGCCCGCACGTCCGCTAAGAATAGAACCAGAAATCAGGCGATATGGAACATTGCTCTCCAGTCCGCCTTGCGTAAGTTCGACCATAGATGCGCCTGCAACCGTACGAACAAGACGCGGCTCCGAAACCAACGGTCCGCAAAGCGAGATGACACGCGCGGAGTCGAGTTTTCCGGTCTCCATCAAACGGCCAATCGCAATCACGTCTTGATAGCCAATAGTCCAAACTGTCTTTGTCGCGGTTGGTGGCTCAAGAAAATGCATGTGGGTTCCGGCGAGGCCCGCTGGGTGCACTCCGGCAAAGGCTGCTGCCGTCACATTTGGAACATCTGCACCGGGAACATCCGCACCTTTTTCGTGGCACAGATAAGTTTGCCCCTCTGACAACTGAGCAACTGCCGCGAGACCTTTTGTAAAGGCTTCGGGAGAGTCGGCGATAATCTCGGCAGCATCCGCAGAAAGCGGCTCTGTATCCATCGCAGTGACATAAATCGCTGCAGGGCGCTCGCTTACGTCTGGAACCTTGGAATAGGGGCGCGTTCGGAACGATGTCCAAAGCCCCGAAAGCGCAAGGCGTTCCGCGATTCCGTCTGCTGTTGTTTCATTGCCAACAGAACTGAAATCAACTGCCTCTGCTGCAGTTTCGTCAATTTCTATCTCAACGCTTATGAGCATGCGACGCGCGCCGCGATTGACAGCACGCACACGGCCCGAAACAGGCGAGGTTACTTTGACATCAGGTGTATCTTTATGGGCGAATATTGGCGCGCCACAGGCCACCACATCCCCCTCTTCGACTGCGAGTCTTGGTTTAAGCCCGATATAATCGGCCCCAAGAACAGCAACCGTCGTCACCTTTGGGCCTTGGGTAATTCCCTTGGCCGGTGCTCCCTCGACTGGAAGGTCGAGTCCCTTTTTCAGCGTGAATTCCACGATCTTTTCAGGTATCCATATTAAAACTGGGATGCCAATAACATTCCTGAACGAGCAACCGCTACCCCCAAAATACATAGTTTGTAGTCTTGTATTGCATTTTAGGCTACTTTGTCGCAATTCATGGGCGAAAATCTGTGTAATACATCCGCCAGAAGAAAGACGAATGCCGTGACAAACAGTTTCACCATAACCCGACGCGCCGTGTTCCTGGCTCCTCTTGCACTTGCCGCATGTAAATACGCAGCAAGAGTTTTTGAGCTTACAGGCCACACAATGGGCACGACATATACAGTCGTTGCCGTGGATCGCGACCGCGCGTTGAGCGAGGGCGATGTGCTCTCAGCGATTCGGAATTCGCTGGCGCAAGTCAACGCGGAGATGTCCAACTGGGACGCTTCCTCCGAAATCAGCAACTTTAACACCGCACGTTCCACAGGTTCGTTTGCAGTGTCCCCTGCCCTCGCAAAGGTCGTAGCAACCGCGCAGGACATCAAAGCCGCAACAGGCGGTAAATTTGACCTCACAGTTGGCCCATTGATCGATCTTTGGGGCTTTGGTGCAAATGGACCGTCCGCAAATATGCCAAGCGAGCGCGCAATCGCGGACGCAATGACAACAAATGGCGTTGGCGGCGACTTGCTTGTGAATGGCAACGCGCTTTCCAAATCCGCTGCTGAAACAGAGATCTATGTGTCTGCTCTGGGCAAAGGCCACGGTGTAGACCGCGTTGCCGATTCTCTGCGCAAACTTGGTCTCAAAGATTTCATGGTTGAAATCGGCGGCGATCTTGTGACTTCCGGCCTAAATGCGGAAAGCAAGCCGTGGCAGATCGGCATTGAGAAACCGACGCTGATTGAGCGCGCGGCTCAAAAAGTTATTGGTGCGTCTAACTATGGCGTGGCCACATCTGGTGATTACCGAAACTATTTTGAGCGCGACGGTGTGCGTTACTCGCATATTCTTGACGCCCAAACAGGTATGCCCGTCACCCACGCAACCGCCTCGGCGACCGTATTCGCGGAGAACGCAATGCTCGCCGACGCATGGTCAACCGCGATGTTGGTACTTGGCCGCGAGCGCGGACTCGAAGTTGCAGAAGAGTTTGATTTGGCTGTTTATTTCCTTGATCGCGCTAAGGACGGCAGCGGGTTCACACCAATCGCCAGCCCGCGCTTTGAGGCAATGAGCGCCTAGAGAGGTTCCGCTATGGCTACGTTTGTATTTGCTTTCGGATTACTTTTGACAATCATGCTGGGCATGTCGCTTGGCGTGATTTTCATGGGAAAGCGGATCAAAGGTAGCTGCGGCGGCCTGAATGCCATTAGCGGCGCGGATCACTGCGTCGTGTGCAACAAGGAAATCGACCCGAACAGTCCGCTTCGCGATCGTCTTTCTTGTGCAAGCAATGCCAAAGATACAAAAGGCTTCGTAATCCCGGATTAACCGCCGTCGAGCGGAATGAAGCCGACAAGCAGCAAACAGCCTGCTGCCAGAGTTCCCCACACCCAAAGCTGCCATCGCGGCCCTTCGGTTTTCCAGACCATCCGATACCTGTATCCGGCAATCACAGCGATAATAAAGAGCAGCGTCGCCAAAGCGGGGCTGAGGAAAATCGTTGTTTCTGGCACGGCCCTCTTTCCTTCTTCGTAATTTTCCGGTTACGATTACAGGTATATAGCAGCCCTTGCAATCAAGGACGGAGGTGCCACGCCATGCCAACTTCTTATCAATCGCCAATGCGCGGAGACAAGAAATCCGAAGCTAAGACCACGAGTCAATCCACAGAGACCAACACGGTAAAAGAGGTTGCGACGGTGGCCAAGGTGCTAGAGGTGAAGGGCGGCAGTGTTTACACAATTGGTCCAGATGACACGATCAAGACAGCGGTGACCCTATTAAAAGATCGCCGGATTGGGGCGCTTGTTGTCACAACAGAGGACGGCGCGCTTGTCGGAATTTTGTCGGAACGGGATATCGTAAGGAAACTTGCGGAAACCCCCGGCCAGACCCTTCCACAGAAGGTTTCAGACAACATGACTCACGACGTCGAAACCTGTAGCCCTGACGACAACCTCATCGAGGTTTCCCGTCGCATGACCAAAGGTACATTCAGACACATGCCGGTCATGGAAGACGGCAAGCTTTGCGGCATGATCACAATTGGAGATGTCGTTAACTACCGCTTGACCGAGCTTGAACACGAAGCGCTGCAACTTAAGCAAATGATTGTGGGCTAAGGCGAAACCGGGCCAGAGGTTCGCAATCGAACGCGCACTTAGCGCTTGTGAACAACCAAAACCTGATCACGGCGTTTTTTGTCGAATTTAGCCTGAAATACGAAGCATCCGGAGATATCGATCCGCGCTGCGTTAAGTTCTTTTGCGACGTGTGGATCGTTATGAGCAAACACACCTGTCTTGATGTATTCTTGGAAAAGCGCTGATGTTTTCGGGTAATCAGGTCGCTCCATTTCTGGTGGCTGCCAACGTAGGTCTTCGATGATGTAGAGACCACCAGATTTAACTTTCTGAAACAGCTCAAGAAACGCGTTTTGTTGGTGGTGTGAAGCATGGCTCGCATCATCGATGACAATATCAAATTCGCTTACGTCACGCATCGCTTCGCGAATATTTTCACGCGTATCCATGTCACATCGGTGGAACGTAAAACGAGAATCGGAAAACCAACTGAAATCCGACACGTCGAGTCCGTGAATATGCGCATCGGGAAAAAATTCGAGCCACATCCGAATGGAAGGCGCATCGGTTGTTGGTCTATCCGCGTGTTTTCCGTGCTCTGGGCCACCGATCTGCAGGCCCATTTCAAGAAACGTCAATTCTCGCTCGCGGTACGGTAGGAACAACATCTGGTAAAGCTCGGAGTAACGATGCTTTTTAGAGCCTTTGTCAGAGCCGAAGCGATCGGCTAAATCCGTTAGATTGATCTGCCCACGGCCATAACGCTCAGACGCCGCAATTGGCTTTGCTTCATCAATTTGACCTGCATCCGTCATTAGCTCATTTCCTGTCATTCTGATCTCGTTGAACATCGCAGGTTCGCGAAGATTTTCCAGCAGAAAACGAAGTTGTCTCGATCTGAGCGAGGGGCGCCCAGTTTGGTGGCTTCGAAGAGGAATTGGCAATTAGAAACGAGGTCGCAATAGGGAGGCAGGCGTTCTATTTAATAAACGCTTTGAGATAATCACCTGTTTTCTCGTAATGCAGCAGCAAGAGTCTAACGGCTTCGTCCGTGTTTTCTGCGATCACGGAATCCAGAATTTGTTGGTGTTCGGCATCAACGTTACGACCTTTATAGCTGTCCGATCGCGCAGCAATATAACGATAGCGGATATTTAGATCATAGAGTTGATTACATATGCGCATCATGAGCGGGGAGTTGCAGTTTCCGATTAAACCCATATGGAAATTCTTGTGCTCGAACTCGAATTCCTCGGTACCCACAGCGCGCATCCGAGACATGCGATGATGGATCAGAACAAGCTCCTCCACCCATTCTGGCGTTGTTTGCTCCATACTCTGACGCAGTGCCTTGCTCTCTAGGGTCGAGCGCAGGTTCAGAATCTCATCAAAATTCTCACGGCTGATTTCTGCGGCTTGAAAGCCGCGTTGCTCGTGTCGGACCACAAGCTGGTCCGACACCAAAAGGCTTAAAGCTTCGCGAATTGGCGACGCCCCCATATCCAAAACGTCTCGAAGCCGGTCAATCTTTAGCTTCTCTCCAGGAGCAAGACCTCCGGTTAAAAGCAACTGACGCAATTGACGATATGCCAACTTCGTAGATGATTCCGACTGTGTCGTGGTTATGGATTGGAAAGGTATGGCCTTATTCCTTGATTATTTTGCCTTAACGGTTGCAACAATGTTCGCGAATTCTTCATCGGACAAAACATTCCGTTTGGCAATGCCCGCTTTTTTCACCTCAGCTAGGATCGTTGCGATTTTATCGTCATCCAACTCACCAAGGCCAAGCTCACTCATCTTATAGATTATCGAAGCCTTACCGGACTTTTTGCCCAAGACAACTTCGCCTTTCTTGCCAGTCAGCGCAGGATGCGTGGCGAACATGACGAGCGGATCATTCATCACGAGATTGATACCAATGCCACTCTCGCGGATGAAGTTCCCGCGCCCAAGAACGGGTTTGTTTTGCGCAATTGGAACATTGGACTTTTCAGAGATCAGCGCTGCAAGCTCAGGGATTTTGTCGAGCTTATACTGCGTGTCGTACCCGTAAAGCAGATGCAAACCCATCATAAGTTCTTCGAGAGCCGCATTACCTGTGCGTTCACCTAAACCATTCGCACAAGAATGCACACAAGATGCGCCCGCGGAGACGGCCGCCAACTCGGTTGCAACCCCCATACCGAAATCATTGTGTGTGTGAATCTCGATCGGCAGACCAGTCATGTCCTTTACCCAGCGCACCATATACTTGATTGCCTCTGGTGTCGCGCAGCCCATCGTATCAACGATACCCATAGAATCTGGCGGCGCATTGTCCATGATATAGTTGCAAAGATTGGTCAGATCCTCTTTGCGCGCCCGTGTGGTATCATACGGGAAAAATAGCGTCTGCAGGCCGTTTTCACGCGCATAGTTGATGATAGGGGCGGTTTTCTTGGCAACATCTTCCCATGTCCACCCAAATTGCGTGACAAGTTTCGGATAACCAATTGGAACTTCGATGACGACGCCGTCAGCGCCGCATTCCAACGCAAGATCGATATCTGTCTTCATTGCACGCGCGAAGGTGAAAATCTTGGATTTAAGCCCGAGCTTGGAGATTTCCTTGATCGCCTGTTGATCATCAGCTGAAACAGCAGGCATCCCCGCTTCAATCCGATCCACCCCCAATTCATCAAGCTTAGAGGCGATTGCAATCTTGTCGTCTATCGAAAACACAACTCCTGGTGTCTGTTCGCCATCGCGCAGGGTCGCGTCATGAATTTCGACTTTCTCAGCCAAGTTCAATTCACTTCGAACTTCCGGTTCGAAATTGTAAGGGCTGACCCACCATTTACCTTCTTCAAAATGTGTTTCACGCATGTCGGTTTCCTTCTGTACGGATTGAATTCATGAGTTTTCGGGGACAAGGACGAAATCGAAATCGACCTTGAAATATGGCACGGTTGCATTGCGTCCGATTTCCAGATCATCAGGAAGCGCATCAAGGTCGCTGCATTCCACGTAATCCATGATCAAATCAGACCGCACGCCAAAGACCGCGTCGGAATCTAAGTACGGATCACCATTGGCAAAAACCTCCGTCACCAGCGGCTTAAGCCCGTCTGCTTGAACGATGAAATGCAAGTGGGATGGCCGCCAAGGCGTACGCCCTGTTGCGCGGAACAACTCCCCAACTGGACCATCATCCGGAACTTTGTATGGAGCTGGCTTAACAGTGGTTAGGGCATAGCGGCCATCAGCACCGGTTTTCATGGAGCAGCACAAGTTAAAGTCATCCTGTGTATTGTCCTGAGCGTAATAGAGGCCATTCTCCGCGGTTTGCCACAGCTCGATCAGCGCTCCTTCAACGGGGTTACCGTCCAGATCACGAACATATCCTTCGACAACTACAGTTGCGCCCTCGTTATCTTTTTTGAGGTCACCACCGACTGGCAGAAGAGGAGCGCCCACTGAGTGGAATGGCCCAAGGACGCTGGAAGACGTGCCCTCGTGCTGCGACCCAATCATGTCGACGAGCGAGGAAAGTCCGGTCACATCGGAAATCAGCACAAACTCGTTGCGCTCGTTATCCGTGATCTTGCCGGCATCTGTCGCAAACTTAAGCGCCCTACTCCATTCGGCATGGGTTAACTGGGTTTCGATTGCGAAAGCATGCAGATGCTCAACGAGTTTTGTCAGCAGGAACATCGTGCGTGGATCAGTATCGTCGCTACAGTAATCCACAAAGGCCTGAGTGATTGTATCTATTGTTACGTTTTTCATGGATTGGAAACTCCGTGGATTAGAGAAGTGCGACTGAGAGTATCGGGAACTGGATGATCAGGATCAGAACCAGAAGCATTAGAAAAGCGAATGGCAGTGAGCCGAGGAACACATCCTTAAGCGAGATATTAGGGTCATCGAGGGTGCTCTTGATGACGAAGCAGGAAATGCCGAGTGGCGGGGTCAGTAGACCAATTTCCGCACCAATAACTGTGACAATCCCGAACCAGACAAGGCTCAGCCCCATGCTTTCAATCAGTGTAATGAAGAGCGGCACAACGATCAGGATAATGGACGATGTGTCTAGCAGTGTTCCGAGAACAAGCATCAGCAGCACGTAAAGCGCCATAATCTGGAAGAAGGAAAGATCCCATGATTGCAGAACCGCATCCAACTGATTGGGCAGACCTGCATAACCGAGCATACGGCTATAGAACGACGCCATCGTGACCAACAACAAAATAGCCGCGGTAATGTGGCCTGTTTCGACCAAAGTTTCCCAGAAACCTTTCCAAGACATCGAGCGACGCAACACTGCGATAACCAAAGCCAAGGAAGCACCAGCAGCACCGGCCTCGACGGGTGTTAACCAGCCATTATAGATGCCGCCGAGAACCAACAAGATGAGCGCCACAACAGGCCAAGCCTTTTTGAACATCTCGCGCCCGGACATTGGTGTCATGTCTTCGGCGCTGATATCGTCACCTATAAAGGAAGGCCAAAAGCGCGCCATCAAGAAGATTGCGAAGATATAAACAGCGGTCAGGATAAGCCCCGGGATAATACCCGCGAGGAACATATCACCCACGGATTGCTCCGCTACAAAAGAGTAGATGATCAACATCGCAGACGGCGGAATGATCATCCCCAATACTGAAGAGCCAGCCACAACTCCGACCGCAAAACGTTTGTTGTATTTGTAACGAAGCATCTGTGGCACAGCGATTTTCGTGAAAACCGAGGCCGAAGCGATGGATGAGCCTGTGATCGCGGCAAACACAGCGTTCGCGCCGACCGTCGCCATTCCAACGCCCGCTAGCACGCGGTGGAATGCCGAGTTCATTACGTCATAGATATCGCGCCCCAATCGAGCCTTCGAGACAAGCAGCCCCATCAGCGTAAACAATGGAATTGTCGCGAAATTATACTCGGTCACGCCGTCGCCGACAGCGACCTTAAGAAAGTTGAAGGCGAGGATCGATTTGCCCGACATGATCCAAATGGACACGAAAGACACCAGACCGAGAGCAACAGGAATGTACAAGCCGAGGTAAACGAGGACGACAATCGCCCCGACCGACAGCATGCCAATAGTAATTGGGTCCACGTTTATACCTCACCAGTGGATTGCGCCGTGACGTGTCGGGTGCCATGCGCATCTCCCAACAGCACTTTGAAAAAGAAAAGGATTGCAGCCCATGCGCAGCCGAAAACGACGGCCAGTCGGACGGGCCACCAAGGCGCCTGCAGAATTCCTGGAGTTCCAAAGTAATCGCAGCGCGCCAGTGCCGTTTTAAAATCCGCCCAAAATTCACCCGTAGGGGCAACACCGAATTCGGGGGGCGTAAAGAAATGGCAACTTTCAAAGGCCTCTGTGAACTCTGGCCAGACTGCCCAAACAATCAGACACATGAACACGCAAGCGACCGCATCCAGAAACCGCGTCAACGTTTCGCCGAAACGGGGTGTGCCTTCCCGCATGAGTCCCAGAAATCCGTCCGAGCGGGTTAACCGCCCTGTTCGGACGACATCCGGAAGCTGCAGAAAGACAATCAATGCGAGCGAAAAGATCACAATCTCGACGACCCCGCGGAACGGTGCGTTAAACAAATTCCGCGAAATGACGTCGACATTCATGATCGCCACCAACGCCAGCAGCACCATCGCACCGCTGACATTGGCCGCAATCGCGATCATCACGACCCAACTTTCAATTTTACGTATAACCGTGACTCGCATCTTTAACCCCAGACCGGAACTTAGTTAACTTCCGCCGCCCAATCGCGCAGCGGTGTGAAGCCGGCGTCAGACAGTTTGCCCATGTAGGCCTTGAGCATTTCGGTGCCCGGAGCCCCCGCATTGTCGAGGTTTGCAGCCCATTCCGCTGCGATGTTCGGCATGCTGTCAGCCCAAGCTTTGCGCTCTTCTTCGGTCATTTCGACGATTGTTCCGCCACCATCGATATAGGCTTGGCGGGACTCTGCAGCGCGATCCATCGCAATCCCCGCGACGTGGTCACGGTATTCAATTGCAACAGCCTGCAGAACTTCTTTGACCTCGTCAGGAAGCTCAGCCCAAACATCAGCATTAACTGTGACGGTCTTCGTGTTCACAGCGCCGAGGTCAGCTTCGAGCATGTAAGGTGCGACTTCCGCAATCGTGAAAGTCTTGGCGGCTTCTGGCCAAAGCATAGCCGCTTCAACGACGCCTGTTTGCACCATATTATAGAAGTCTGCCAATCCGCCGCGCACACCCGCAGCGCCCGGAATTCCTTCGAGATAACGCAGGTTATATCCAGCGCCTGCGATCTTCATGCCTTCCATGTCAGCAAGGCTGTTGATCGGCTTGTTCGAGAAAACCTGATAAGTATCAAGCACCACACCAGTCGCGAGATAAACTTGGTTTTCCGCTGCCAACTCCGCGCCCATTTGCGGGAATTCTCGTGCGATTTCGTCAACGGCTTTCGCGACAACGACGGCATCAGCCGAAACGAACGGGGTTACCGCGGAAATCCCTTGCGAAGGCAGGGCCGAGTTGTGGAAAATCGTTGTGACGATTCCAATATCGCCAAGTCCGAGCTTAATGCCTTCAAGCACGCCACGCGGTTTAACGATTTGGCCACCATAGGCTTCCATCCAGTTGATCTGGTAATTGCCTTTTTCCGCCAGCATTTCATTCACGCGCGGAATGAAAAACCCCGAAAATTCAGCAACCCACATAGAGCGTTCCGGATATCCGTCAATCGCGGTCATGTTGATTGTTTCTTGAGCGTTGGCGGCTCCTCCCAAAGCCCCCATCATTCCAAAGGCAACCGTGGTTGCCATAGCAATACGTCGTGTCAACTTCATAGTCTTCTCCTCCCAGAAAAGTGGTTATCCGGCTAATTGCCAGTCTTCGTTGATAATGGTCCCGGCGCGGCGATAGAGCTTTGCAAGCGGGCAGTATTTAGCGACCTCAACGGCCACTTTGTTCAGGTCGTCTTGAGACGCACTTCCATCCGCAACAACGACCAGATCAATCTCTTCGAACGGCACATCGATCTCCTCGGTCAAGGTTACGCCAAGTCGGTTAAAGCGGCATTTGACCGAAATTTTGAGGTTGCCAATGTCGACACCCAGTTTCTTTGCACACTTATGACCGATTGTGTTTGTGCACCCGGCCAGAGCGCTCAAAGCAGTATCCGTCGGCGTAAAACCAAGGTTTGTTCCGTCGCGCTCACATGGCTCATCAATGATTTGCGCAAGATCTCTTGTGCGCACCTGTGCAACGGAATGGCCATAACAGGTAGCTTCGATCGCCAGCGTCACAGAGGTTTTCATCTTAATTGCCATCAATGCCCCCTCCTCAGACGATTTTACAAACGTCGTCGAATTCAAAGCGCGGCAGTCGTTGAAAAATCGCCTTTTCGTCGGCGTATCCGAGATTGCACAGGAAGTTCGATTTAAGAGTTGTTCCACCGAAGAATTCTTCATCAACAACCGCGTTATCGAACCCCGAAATCGCACCGATATCGAGACCCAATGCACGAGCGGCAATCATGAAATACGCCCCTTGAAGCGTGCCGTTGCGGAACGCTGTTTTTTCCGCGTGCTCCGGCTTCCCTTCAAAATGGGGTCGCCGATCCTCATGCGGGAAAAGGCGCGGAAGCTCGGTCCAGAAATCCAAGTCATATGCGATGATAACCGTTACAGGCGCACCCAAAACTTTCGGCACATTGGCTGGCTTCAAAGACTTCGCAAGCTTCTCTTTCCCTTCTTTGGAACGCACGAACACAAAGCGCGCGGGGCACGTGTTCATGCTTGTTGGGCCCATTCTGGTAATATCAAACAGGCGGTGCAGCACCTCGTCCGAAACCGGTTTGTCCGTCCAAGCATAGTGGGATCGCGCCCTCGTAAGGATCAGGTCGATGTCTTCTTGATCCAACTCTGTTCGTTCGCTGCGCATGTCGCGGACATCTGCCTGCGCAATTGCCCGTAGTTTCTCAAGTGATGCGTCTTGCTGCATCGGGTCCTCCTAGATTCGCATCACTAAAGTGTCGTGTTTTTTATCAGTTGTCCAATAAAATCGATATTTTTGTTTTGACGAAAATAAAATCGGCACTAGTATCAGGTCAACGAAAGGGAGTCGCAGCATGCCAAAATGGGAAGAGTACAAGAGCGAAGCGAAAGAGCGCGGCGCACTGGCGATGGAGTTTTTTATTGTTAAATCAAAACCCTCCGGAGATATGGCGCTGGTCAAATCGACGTTGCCCGCGCATTTGGCCTATCAAAAAGAAATGGAAGCGGCGGGCAAGTTGGTAATGGCAGGGCCCGTTTCGGACGCTAGCGGAGAGATGATGGAAGCCGAAGGATTGATCGTCTATCGCGCAGCTGATCTTGATGCGGCGCGAAAAATCGCCGACGCGGACCCGATGCATGCAGCAGGCGCTCGCGCCTATGAAATTCGGAAATGGCTCGTCAACGAAGGGTCACTTACCTTCACCGTCTCTCTGTCCTCGCAATCTGTCACCCTACCCTAACGCGGACCGGAGCTCGCCATGCAGCGCAACAAATTTTTGCCTGATATCCTGACTACCTTATTCGATCGTCGGCGCTCAGCGCGCAACGACAATGATCCTCGAGACATCAGGCAACTTTGCCTTGCTCTCCTTGCAGAAGAAGGAAAGGTGTCAGGCCATAAGCTCGCAGAAATAATCCTTGCGCGGTATCGCAGCCTGTCAGATGAAAACAAGCTCGCCTTTTTTCAGTTCATGAATGACGAACTAGATATCAACGCAGATCAGTTAGTCGACCTAGCAAAAACCTACGCAGAAACTCGCGCCACGCAGGATTTTGAACGCGTAACGCAAGCAGCCGCGGCTGGTCGCCGCACATTACTTGGCAGATTAAACCAGCCGAATGGCGCAACCGCAGATCTCGTTTCTATGCGCGTTGACCTGCTTCGTCTTATGAAATCACATCCTGAGCTTGGTCGTTCGGACATCGATTTTTCTCTACTTCTGCGAAACTGGTTCAATCTTGGATTTCTCGTTCTTAAACAAATCGACTGGATGGCCCCTGCCTCGCTTCTCGATAAAATCGTTGCTTATGAGGCCGTTCACGAAATTGATGATCTGGATGACTTGCGCCGTAGGCTTAGCCCGCCAGATCGCCGTTGCTTTGCTTTTTTTCACCCTGCAATGCCAGATGAACCGCTGATTTTCGTAGAAGTTGCGCTGAGCGATCACATTCCCAGTTCAGTTGACGATGTCTTGTCAGAGGGCCGCGAACCGCTCTTGCCCGAGCAGGCGACTGCAGCGGTGTTCTATTCAATTTCGAACTGTCAGCAAGGGCTAAAGGGGATCAGCTTCGGCAACCTTTTAATCAAACAGGTTGTCCGGCAACTCTCCCAAGAGCTTCCGCAATTGACCCATTTTGTCACGCTCTCGCCAATTCCACGATTGAACACATGGCTCAACAGCCAACGAGAAGACAAATTGATCGGAGCGAAGGCCGCTGCCGTACTGGACGGAAATGCAACTGACACAGATGTTCGTGCGCTCGCCGCTCACTACCTTCTAGATGCAAAATCCAGCTCTGGCGCTCCCTTTGATCCGGTTGCGCGGTTCCATCTTGGGAATGGTGCGGAAGTTTATGACGTGCACGCAAATGCCGACAGCTCTACAAATGGCCGCAATCAATCAAGCGGCGCAATGGTCAACTATCTCTATGATTTGAAACGCGTTGAACGAAACCACGAGGAATTCGCACTTGAAGGAAAGATCGTCGCCACTCGCGCGATCAAAACTCTCGCGAAAGGTCCGTTCAAAGCCAAGCCACAGGAGTTGACTACTTAAGAAATTGTCCGGTCCAAGCCCAACGAGCTTGCAATCCGGCAATAGAACGGTCTCATAATTGGGACATAAAAGAGCGGGCGAACGCCCCAAAAAATTCTGGGAGGAATTCATGAAACTCATTCAAAAACTCGCCTTCGGCGCGATGCTTCTGTCATCCACGGCCGTAGCAGCACAAACAATCGAAGGGCCCAAAGTAAACTGGAGCCTGTCAATGTGGGGCAATCCTCGTGCGCTCTCGGCGGGTATGGAAGCGATTGCAGAAGAAATTCGCACGCAAACAGGTGGGAACTTCGACATCCAAATTTTCTATGGTGGGCAATTGTCCAGCAGTCGCGAGAATTTGGACGGGTTGAAGCTGAACGCTTTCGAGGGCGCAGCAATTTGTAACTTCTACCATCCTGGCAAGAACCCCGCTTGGATGGTGTTCTCGCTCCCGTTCCTACCACTTGGCGATCCGGCCGTTGATAAATACGTCCGCTCACACATGTTCGAACATCCTGCAATCGTTGCGGATATGGAAGCATGGAACGCCCTTCCTTACCTCTCCGGCTTGCTGCCTCAATACGAGATACTTGGCAAAGGAGATGCCCCCACAGAGCTTTCTGATTGGGAAGGTCTTCGGGTTCGCGCTGGCGGTGGCCTTGGAGATGCGATGGAAGTTTTGGGTGCAATCAAGCAAACGCTTCCTGCAGGCGAAACTTCAACTGCCTTTCAACGCGGTGCTGTTGATGCCGCGGCGTTCCCATACACATATGCACACGTCAGCTTTGGCATTTCAGAAGAAGCCGACTGGTTTACATCAAACCTCGCACCGGGCACGTCCGAATGTGGCTGGGTTCTGAACAAGAGTGCCTACGACGCTCTGCCAGAGCAGTACCAAACGCTCCTCATGGACCTGCGCGACATGGGAATGGATGTTGAACAGGCTGCCTATGCCGAGCAAGACGAGAAGAACCTTCCGGTTTTCCGCGAAAACCTGACCGAAATCGTCTATTCCGATGAGCAACTTGCAGAGTTCCGAAAAATCGCCGGGCAACCAGTTTGGGATGCTTGGATTGCAGCGAACTCTGATGCATTCGACGCACAAGGTGTTTTCGACGCGATCTTCGAGCACGCCGAAGAAGCTCAAAACCAATAAGACAACTGTCTGGGTAAACAGCACGGGCGCCATTAAAGGCGCTCGTGCGAACGACCGCTTGCTCAAAGGATGAATGATGGCGATGCAGCAACAACAAACGGGTGGGCTACTTGGCCGGCTCAATAGAGGACTGATCCCGATAGAAGATCTGGCTAATCTCCTCGCCGCAGCGGCGATTATGGCCCTGATGTTCCTCGGTGTCGCGCAGATACTTTTGCGCACAGTATTCAACTCGCCAATCGCCGGTTACATCGATCTTGTCGAACTATCGATGGCAAGCATGGCCTTTCTTGGTGCCGCTTACACGCAACGCATGGGCAGCCATATCCGCATGGAATTGATGATCGGTGGGCTCTCGGGGCGTGCGCTTTGGGTGGCTGAAGCCTTTGGGGCCGCGATTGCGCTCTTTGTCATTGGTGTACTGATTTACTATGGCTTCGGCCATTTCATGCGCGCCTATACACTTGGCGATACAACAATTGATGCAGAATACGTCACATGGCCGTCAAAACTGCTTGTTCCAATCGCCTTCTCGATCTGGTGGTGTCGTCTAGCCCTTCAATTTTTCGGCGCGGTGCGGTTGGTGATTGATCCGACGAAAGAACCGGTTGCCGTAGTCATAATGAAAGACGTTGCTGAACAGGCACAAGACGAAATCCACGAAGTTATGGGTGATGACTCCGACCTTTCAGACACGGAGGGACGGCCATGATTTTAGGTATTGGAATGTCCGACCCGTTTTTGGTCGGGATTATCACGCTTGCATTGCTCCTGTTTCTGATCCTCCTCGGTGTTCGCGTCGTTTTTGCGGCGGCCTTTGTTGGTCTCGTTGGTTTGATTGAACTGCGGGGGTGGGGTCCTGCTGCAGGCATTGTAGGCACCATCCCCCACTCCAAATCCTCAACATATGCTCTATCGGTCTTGCCGATGTTCATCTTTATCGGGTTTCTTGCATTTCACGCCGGTATGACACAGCAATTGTTTGATGCTGCCCGTAAATGGCTTGGCTGGATGCCAGGTGGGCTTGCCGTTGCCACTGTTTTCGCCACGGCAGGTTTTGCAGCAGTTTCCGGCGCATCAACAGCCACCTCCGCCGTCTTTAGTCGTGTGGCAATTCCTGAGATGCTGAAATACGGTTACGATAGGCGCATGGCCGCTGGCGTTGTTGCATCAGCAGGAACATTGGCAACATTGATCCCCCCCTCCGCGATCCTTGTGATCTATGCCATCATCGTGGAACAATCGGTTGGTAAGCTCCTTTTGGCAGGCTTCTTACCCGGCATATTCTCGGCAATTGTATACGCGGGTATTATTGTCGTTTGGGCCATGGTGAAACCGGGGTCCGCACCATCCGTAAAGGGCTTCACGTGGGGCGAACGTGCGCGCACCCTGCCCGGCATTTCGCCGATCCTGTTGGTCGTTGTAATAATAATGACCGCGATCTACGGCGGTTGGGCCACTCCAACCGAGGCTGGCGCATTAGGGGCCTTCGTGGTGTTCATCCTCGCCATAGCGCGCGGAACGCCAATGAAATCCATCAAGGATTCCCTCATGGAATCCGCGAAACTGACTGTGATGATTTTCTCGCTCATTTGGGGTGTATTGATTTTCGTTCGGTTCCTTGGGTTTTCCGGCATCCCAGGCGCATTCACCGAATGGATTGTAAGCCTCGACGTAGCACCGATGACGATTATGATCTGTATCCTATTGGCCTATGCGGTATTGGGTATGTTTATGGATGCCATAGGGATGCTGCTGTTGACGCTACCTGTGGTTTATCCTGCGGTCATCGCGCTCGGGTTTGATCCGATTTGGTTCGGGATCATCGCAGTTAAGATGGCAGAAGTCTGCTTGATCACGCCACCGATTGGCCTGAACTGTTTTGTCGTCAATGGCGTGCGACCAGATATACCGCTCGGAACCGTATTCCGCGGCGTAGCCCTGTTCTTTGTCGCCGACGTGATTACCATCGCAGCCCTTTTGATGTTCCCAGAGATCGTAACTTGGCTGCCAAACTTTGATTTTGGAATGTGGTGGGACGGCCTTTGGGGCGCCACCAGCTAAGGAGTTAGCATGCGATTGCAAACCACTCTCCCGCTTGAAAAAGCCAATGGTATCATCGCCCAGGCGCTGGCGCTTGGGCGAACAGCCTCGCTACTGCCACTGACAGTTGTTGTCCTTGATGCTGGCGGCAAACTTATTGCGATGCAAAGCGAAGATGGCTCTGGCCTTACAAGGTTCGACATTGCCTTTGGCAAGGCTTATGGCGCGCTTGGCATGGGAATTTCTAGCCGTTTGATCCGAGACCGACTGTCAGAACGGCCCGCCTTTCAGAATGCAATTGCCGCAGCATCAGACGGACGCTTCATCCCAGTTCCTGGTGGTGTCCTGATCGAAAACGCCGAAGGGATAACTCTTGGTGCTGTTGGCATCTCTGGTGATACCTCAGACAAAGATGAATACTGCGCGATCGAAGCCATCAAATCCGTGGGTTATGCATCCGAGCCTTCTGAGCCCAACCCGGAATGGCGCACTTCATCTTTGTCTGATCACTATCCAGCCTCAACTTAGAAAGCGTGATCAAAATGCCGGTGTGTTACTTGCAAACGCGGCAAATCGGCGTCTTTGGGATCACACAGATTGAAGGTCGAACGTCCGACATACGAGTGCGGGATCACCATGCATCGTACAAAACGCGTATCACCGGATTTTTGCAGGGCAACGGCACGCACCGGATTATCCGCCGGTTCAAACCAACTCATTCCTGGCTCCATAACCTCAGCGCCATGTTCTGTCTCGATGCGAAGCGATCCGCTGACAAGATACCGCCATCCAGCACCGGCATGGGTATGTCGATGCGCTATTGCACCGATGGGAAAAGCAACTTCATCCACCCGCAGAGCAAAGGGCGCGACGACATCATCAATCTTTTCACAGCCATGGATGTCACTGCCCTGAATCGCGTTGGCCGAAAGCGCAAAACAAATGTCGCCGTGCGCTCCGATCTGAGCAATGCCAGCCGCCATTGCGGGGCTGTTCGCTCCTGTATAGCGCCAAGATGCCAGCAGATCACTCGCGCTTGGCGCCGTCTTCGAAATGCTCATATACACAGCCTGCTCCCCTCGTCGTCTCTGGAGCAACCTAGATGAAAACCAACCTCCTCGCCATTGCGTTGATCGTCCTTTCGGCGTTCGTTTTAGCCGCCCGTGGTTTTGGTGGCACAGCCTTTACGGTCGGGGCTTGCGCCGGCTTTTTTGTACTCTGCCTCATCGGGCTAAGCATCAGTTCGATCCGCGAAGTCCTCCTGCTTTTGGGTGCTTTGGTTCTATCTGCAATTTTCTTTAGCTTTCAGGGCCCGATAGAGATTTTCATCGAGGCGGTCAGTCTTGCCGCCTTCTTTGCTACGTTTATCCTGTTGCTGACCGCTCTAAAAATTGCTGCTGAACGTTCGCAATCTATCCTAGCCGTTGGGCGATACTTAATCCGCCAGCCTGCTTCAGGCCGCTATATTGCAACTGCTCTCGGCGGTCACTGCCTTGGTGTTTTTCTGAATTTCGGTGCCATAAGCATGCTGGCACCAATGATCCAGAATGCGGCGAAAGACGAACACGGGAACATAGACGAAGCCCTCGAGCGCCGCCAGATTTCAGCCCTCCTCCGCGGGTTTGCTTGGATCTTACTCTGGGCCCCGACAACCCTCACGCAAGCCGTAGTTTTAACGTTATTCACAAATATCTCATACGGGAAAATTATCGCATTAGGGGTCGCAACCTCCATTCTAATGATGATCGTCGGCTTCCGGTTTGACCGTATCGAATGGCGGAATGCTTCCAGGCATGATGAAATATCTCCACCATTTCCTAAGACTAGTTTCTGGCGTCTAAGCTTTATCTGTTGCTGCTTAATAGTAGCGACCGCGACACTTCAGATTTGCTTTGGCCTTTCAACAGCATTGTCGCTTATGTATGTCGCGCCGGTTGTGACAATCCTTTGGTTTTCGGCGCAAAAGCCCGCGGGATTTGGTTTATCTCGCCAGTTGGCCACCTTCTGGCCTGCGCTAACCGCTAACGCTCCGGGCCTCGCAAGGTCGGCCATGGCGTTGGGATTGTCCGGTTTTATTGGACGAATGTTGGCAGAAATCGTTCCTGTGGAAGCATTTACAAGTGCGTTCGATGTCACCGTAGTTCCCGGCTGGGCTTTTCTCGCGATCCTGCCAGTCCTGATCACATTAGGAGGCCAGATCGCCCTGAGCCCAATCATTCTTGTCGTATTCGTAGGGCAGATCATTCAAACAATGCCTGACTTACCCGCCGATCCAACCAATATCGTCTTTGCGCTCAGCGCTGGATGGGCACTGTCGATGTTTGCCTCCCCCAATGCAACAGCAACGCTCCTCATCTCGGCAACGACCAGTCTTTCCCCAACAAAGTTAACTTGGTCATGGAACCTGAAGTACGGCACCATTTGCTACATTTTATTGGTTGCGATTTTCGTTCTACTCGAAGTCTAGCGTTTGTGTTTCTTAGGCGGGCAACTGCAAAAATCCATTTCAAGTCCGAAAGGAAACACGACTTTATTCTCCACTAGCCATGGTCTGAAACTATCTAACGGAGCCTGTGATACTGAATGTATGGTTTTGCTTAACTTTGAATTGCAAACTCGTGCGCATCGAAGTTAAAACCGCCAATTATGGTCAATAATCCATTGAAAAAGCTTTCTAGTACTAAGATGCACAATGCTTTCCCATCAACTTGTTAGAATATGAAAAAGGAATGCCAACGCGCAAAGAACGGCAATACCAAATCCGATGTGCCGTCCGCTGAAGCGGGTTCGACTTTCTGTGCCGCGCTCATATCTTGGATCGAGCATTCTGGTGTTTGCGAGGAAGCTACCAAAACCAGTGTCTTCTTTGTGTTTGATATCTCTTAATCCGCGCCCCGTTTCCTTGTTGAGCGCATCAAATGCTTTCGCCACGCGCCCTTCGTCAGCAATTTTTTGCTTTAGTACAGAAACTTCACAGCCCAAATGCTCAGCCAGCAAACGATTGCGGAAACACTCAATTGCCTCCCCGACTTCAGAAGACCGGGCCTCTACCGTCAGATCACATTCTGTATCGAACCCAAGCGATCGACGATTGATGTTGCTCGATCCGATCCGAATGGATTTATCATCCACGATACAGACCTTAGCGTGCACATATATGGCCTCCTCCGCGGCATTAACCGGAGAAGCAATTCGAAATCGGTTCTCGTGATCCACTTTGCGTAGTTGCTGAATAAGCCGCGTGCGCGTGACGTGCATTGCTTTATCTTCAACTTCTTTCTGTGCTTCGTTTGGATTTATTATGATAATGTCCGGCCCATCATCCTCGGATAAGCGCCGTGACAAGGCTGTTGCAATCTCATCAGACGCAAAATACTGGCTTTCCATATAGATTACAGAATTCGCAGATGCGATTTGATCGAGTACCATCTCTTCGATCTCGTTTATGAGAGCCTGATCCTCTTCCGGTGGCTCGGTTCGCGAGATCGCGACACGCACATTCCGGCAAGCAACAGGAAGTGATGCAGGCCAATAATCATCATCTGAAGGGGTCGGCGCAGCCAGATATTCGCCCGTGGAACGGTTCCACCGCGTACGTGCAAGATCGCCGAGAGCTTGCGCAGCGGCGCCGGTCACCGCATTGGTTAAATCATGCCAAGGATCTGCGTATTCGCCGTTCCGTAAAACACGTCGCGGATCATTAGGCGCATGATCAGGCGTATCCCATCGGGCATCCGTAACGTCAATTCCACCGCAGAACGCCACCGCATCGTCGATCACGACAATTTTTTGGTGATGGCACGCGCTGACAGGATGGCGGCCATCCAACGCTATCCGTATGTCTTTTGGCCCATTAAAACGCAACCGCATTGCAGGTACGAGCCGCCCAGGGGCGACAATTGTCGATCCGCTCCAGCGAAGAATATACATGTCCAGCTCGGGCCGCTCTTCTACCAGAGCTTCCAGAAACCCCCTAACCCTGTTGGGATAACCGTCGGGCGCGATACCGCTATCGTCACTTGCGCCCGGAAGCATTTCTATCTCTAGATCAAAGTCCCATCCGATCAACATGACCTGATGTTGCGCTATGATCAGGGCCTCTCTGAGAGCCTTGAAGTACGCCGCCCCATCAACAACCATGTCGTAGTTATACGCGGTTTCAACGCGCCAGCAGTTGCGCCCTTCCTCAAACAATGAGTTGTTCTGCTCTAAATCGGCTGCGGCGTTCATGGCGGCGAGATGTCCTCCAATTGAGGGCAATTAATCTACCCTTAACTACATTGATCGCTAACTCAACGCTGACCGAGCCGGTTTGTTCCAGAATTCACAAATACATTGTAACTATAAAAACTGAGGGAAACGCAGTTCTCTTCGACACCCCACCGTTTCGATTGGCGTAAACCCCGCTATCTAAGCGTTCCTGACGGGGAACGATACAACGCTGTTCATTGCGCGAATGGCCGAGAATAAGCGCCCTTTAACCTCAATCTACGCCCATTCATTCGGCCCCTTGACGCCCAAGACCCCGAAAAACCCACTAACTTGGGAACCAATGCACTTCTCTCGCGTTAATTACCCGTTAACGAACAGCAAAAAAGAAAAGAGAGAGGAACAGAAAATGGATATTTTTACGGGTTTAGGTGGCTTAATCGTCCTGATCTTGAATATCTGGGCAATTGTAAAGGTGCTTCAATCCGGCGCACCCGGCCTTAACAAGGTTTTGTGGATCCTTTTGATCTTAGTGCTGCCGATCATTGGTTTCATTATCTGGTTCCTCGCTGGCCCCAAGGGCGCTTGAATAACTCCCCAATCCGGACCTAATCTCCTCAGACTTTAGAATGGGTCCCATTCAAGCCCCCGATAGTCGCGCAGCGAATGCTGCGCGACTATTCCAAGCACATTAACCGATGCCAATTTTCAGGAGTAAAAGATGACCAAGTCTCCAAAAAAGACTGCTGCAAAGACTAAAAAAGCGCCGCCAAAAAAGGCGAAAGCAGATAAGATTGACCAAGCGGTCGAAGACACAGGCGCGGCGTTAAAGGAGTCTGTTGAGAGCCTGAAAGAAGGCGCAGCTGATATCGCGGATTCCGCAAAGGACACTGCCGAAGCCACGGCTGATGCAATTTCAGATACAACTTCGCGCGCTTCGAGCACATTAAGGGACGCTGCAGAGTCTCTACGTGACGGTTCGTTTCAAGAGCGAACTTTCGGACAGCTTGCCGCAAGCCTCGCGGACGCCTCAGATGCAATTCGAGACAAAGACTTGGGACAAATCTCTCGCGATGTCTCCAACCTCGCGCGCCGCAATCCATTATTGTTTGCAGGCGGGGCTGCATTGCTGGGATTTGCCGCTGCGCGCCTCATGACAAAATCGGGAAAAAATCATGACTCCTGAAACTTCCACATTTGCCATAATCGCCGATGTTCTTCGCCGAGGGTATGAACTCATTCAAAAAGAGCTGCGCCTAACCAAGGCCGAGATCAGCGACAGCATAAACCGTGCCGCTGTAGCGATTGGGCTCCTCGTCGCCGCCGCCGTGATGGGCATCATCGCCTTGAATCTGTTGGCCGGAACCCTCGTGACAGCATTGGTTGTGAACGGGCTAAGCACTGTTTGGGCTACGCTTCTGGTGGCCGCTCTTTTCGGTGTCTTTTGTCTTATTTTGATCATGAAGGCAAAGCGCGACCTAAAATATGCCGCGAACACACCTGCCCGTACCGCAGAACGCATCCGCAGAGACACCGCCGTTTTAAAGGAGGCCGCGAATGACACAAGATCTTGAAACCCTTAAATCCGATGTAGAACGCGAGCGCCGCCAACTTGAACATTCGCTAAGCGCATTGAATGACCGAATGTCCGTTGATGGCCTTAAAGCTGAAGCTGGCCATCATCTTAATGCGGTGACCGGAGACGCAATTAACAAGGTTTTGGCGCGCTTTGGGCGCAACGCGGAAGCTCACCCGCTGGCAACGGCAGCTATCGGTGCTGGTCTGAGTTGGTTGTTGTCCGAGCCTGATCGATCAAAGAAAACGGAACCACCAGCGCCAACACGCCGCTCGATGGGCGCATATAACGGGCCGAAGGTGGCCGAGGGCGATCCAAACCTCGACACACCTGCGATGGTTGCCGCCCATTCTTCGCCTCGCACGCCCAATGTTGTTGAACGCGCGCAAGACAAAGCCGCCGACGCGATGGACACCGTGGCCGACAAAGCCGGCGCGTTACGCGATCAAGCCGAGAGTTTGAAAGATCGTCTTAGCGAAGGAACGCAGGAGTTGTCACAAGAAGCGCGTGATCGTGTGATCGCGGCTCGGGAAAAGGCACTGAACGCCGCCCAAACCGGACAAAGAAAGCTACGTGACGCAGGCAGCGCAAGCCGAGATTTCGCAACTGAAAATCCGATGATTGTCGGAGGGGTTGCCCTTGCAATTGGTGCTGCCATCGCCGGTGCGCTCTATATGCGCAAGTCTCAGGACGAGGAGGAAGAGCTGGAAATCGACGTGTTTGAAGAAGCCGATCGGATTTTTGAAGAAGAGCTCGAACGCGCCCGCTTGGAGCGCAACACCGCCGTCCAAGGTGTGACATCCGGCGACGCCAGCTAGATGAACACCCACAGCAGAAACACAGGAGAAGACGACATGTCCCGAGGCCGCGACGCAGCCAACCCCACCGAATTCCCGCGCGCGGGATGGATGGATATTGGCTCGCGGATTGTCAAAAGCTTCGGTTCTGATCGTATCAGCCTGATTTCTGCTGGCGTGGCGTTCTTTGGATTGCTTGCGCTATTCCCTGCATTTACTGCGCTGCTCGCGGTTGGCGGTCTTGTGTTGGATACATCGGTAATAGTCGAGCAACTCGACGCATCAGAAGGTGTAGTCCCGCCAGATGTTGTAGAAATCCTTCGAAATCAAGCTCAGTCCGTCACTCTTGCTGGCGGGCTTGAGCTGACTTTGCTCCTGAGCGTTCTCCTCGCGATATGGTCTGCGTCCCGTGGGGTTGCGACGCTTTGCGACGGATTGAACGTCGTTTACAAGGAGGAGGAGAAACGGAGTTTTTTCCTTCGGAGTGCTGTATCTGTCGGGTTGACGTTGATAATTATGGTTGGCGTACTGGCCGCAGTCCTTGCGATTGTTGCCTTGCCGGTTTTGCTGTCCTTTGCCGCTCTAACACCAATCGCAGAAGTGGCAACGCAACTTCTGACTTGGGTGCTTTTGGCCGCTCTCATTATCGCGAGCATATCGTTGATTTATCGCCTTGGCCCTGCGCGGAGCAACGCGCGCTGGAGTTGGATTTCCCCTGGGGCGATTGTGGCGTGGCTTCTCTGGCTTATCGCGTCAATCGGGTTCACCATTTATGTCCAGAACTTCGCCAGCTACAATGAAAGCTTCGGCGCGATTGGTGGTGTAATTGTCCTCATGATGTGGCTTTGGATCTCGGCAATGGCGATACTAATCGGCGGCAAGGTAAATGCGGAAATGGAACACCAAACACGCGAAGATACGACCACAGGCCCAGAGAAACCTATGGGATCACGCGGCGCTGTTGTAGCTGACGAACTCGGGCCGGCCCGTGATGCCTAAACAAACGCGCAAACCCACATGGGCCGAAATCGGCATTTTTCTCTGTATTTCGGTTTTCTTTCTGGAATGGGCCAGTGATTTTCTAATCCCGCTTGTGGCTGCCTTCCTCGGGTCATTGATTTTGCGTCCTGTTCAACGCAAGGCAATGTCACTCGGGATTCCGAACGGTATCACGGCATTTTTGGTTTGCTTCGCTGCGGGTGTGGCCATTGTTATCGCTGTTTGGACGTTCAGCAATCCGATATCGCAATTGGTGAACGACCTTCCTGCAATGATCAACGAACTGCGCAATACGCCAAATGCAGCGGCCGAAACGCTTGATAAAATTGGCGACGCCGCCGAAGCCGCGCAAGAGGCCGTTGCGGGCAAAGAAGATGTGCCTGCAATGGAGGTTAAAGTTGTCGAAAACTCCAGCTTCCTCGGTTCGCTTGTGACCTCTGCTCCGGTGCTGCTTGGCCAGATTGTCCTGACGATTGTCCTGTTGTTTTTCCTCGTTTCATCTGGATCAACATTCGAACGCAAGCTCGTCGAATGCATGCCAAACTTCGCAAATAAGCGCGCCACCGTTCAAATTGTTCAGACCGTTGCTCAGAAACTTGGCCAATATCTGGGCGGAATAACCCTGATAAATCTGGGCCTTGGCGTTGTCATTGGATTGGCAATGGCCGCATGGGGCTTGCCAAATCCCTATATGTTTGGCGTGATCGCATTTACCCTAAACTTCGTGCCTTACATCGGCGCAATCTTTGGTGCGCTCCTCGCGGCGATCGTTGGTTTCAACGAATTTCACACGGCTTGGTCGGCGATCTTGATTTTCGCAACCTACATGGCGCTGACTTCAATCGAAGGGCAATTCGTAACACCTTATATCATCTCCAACCGGCTAAAGCTGAACCCGGCCGTTGTGTTTATTACAGTGGCATTCTTTGCATGGATTTGGTCTGTGGTGGGTATGGTGATTGCTGTACCGCTGCTGATTACCGCAAAAGTCCTGCTGGACCAGAGCCCTTCTACCCGCCCGATCGCACTGTTCCTTGGCGAAGCAAATGAACAGTTTAAGAAAGACGGTGGGGCCGCTTAATACAGCGACCAAACCGATCTACTTTTTGATGGTGGCTAGACTTACTTAAGAATGCTCTTTGGTGAACAGTTCCTCACGCAACACCAGCCCGCCCAAAACCAAGATACCGAGCGCGACAAATCCACTTAACATCAAGTCCTGAGGCATATTGGCAACCAGTATGCCGACCAACGCCCAGATCACTGCAATCAAGTACTCTGGGGCATTCGGCCGTTGCCTGTACACAGCAACGGAAGCAATCAGGCCAAGACTTATTCCACAGTAGGCCCAGCCCAGAGCGCCAAGAAACACGCCATACCCAGCCATGGTTGTTCCAAGTGACACGCATGTCGCTGCGGTGAGCCAACCAGCATAAATTCCGACAGGCGCTTGAAGCATCCAGCGATCTCGATTTGGCGCTTGGAGCAATGCTACGACGGCTCCCAATGCCATGAGAAAGATCGTTATGGTCGCCCAAATCGCACTCGTGTTTGCAATCGCAAGCCAAGGCACTCCGATGGCAAGGCTAAAACACAACGGCAAGCGCGCGCGTTGCCATTCCGGGTCCTCCCGTCGCTTAAGATACCCGAACGCAGCCGATACGATGAGCCAGATATAAATAAGGCCCCAGATTGCAAAAGCATAGCCAGCGGGTTGTATCGGCGGATCAATTTGCGGGATCGGGAGCTGCTCAGAGTCAAATCCGGAAAACGGGCTCGTCAGCAGCGGTGCAATGGCAAAGGCAATTGCCAAAACCAAAGTCAAAAGCGCGGAAATGTGGTGTTTCATTGGATTTCACTTTCTTTTAAGTGCATCTAAAGCGGCCCCAAACGATGTGCCTCGGGTCAGGAAGAAATCTTCGTAGGTAAGAACCAAGCATCAGAGATGCTCAACTCTTCTCATCAGTGTCTTGAAGCTCAAAGCGGTCTCGCAGCCAGCCAACGATGGTGAGGACAAGAAAGGCCAGCACCGTCACACTCGTGGCCTCTTTCACGTATCCAAAGCCAACCGCTATGCCGATAATGCCAACAACCCAGATCAACGAACCACTACCAACACCGCGCAGCTTTCCATCACTTCGGTTGGACATAATCGCACCGGCGCCCAAGAACCCGATACCTCCAACAACGCCCGCCACGACGCGCGAAAGATCAAACGCATAGTTGTCGGTAGCTGCATTCTCCGCAATGTTGAGCGAGATCATACATAGGGCAGCAGACCCTAAACTGACCAGCAGATAAGATCGCAAGCCCAAAGGTTTGTGCTTGAACTCTCGGTCGAGTCCCACGAGCAATCCCAACCCGAGGGCAACACAACACCGAAAAAGAAACGTTTCGAAATCAAGCATAAACACAACCTAAGAAAAGATGACCGGACATAACAAAGGACGCAGTCACCTGCGCCCTTCGAAGTTGGCATTTTGAACTATGCGACAGCACGTTGCGGCTATTCTTAACTATTCAGCCATTCATTTACGGCTTCTCGAGCCTCTTCTTTGGTCTTGCCGTACTTCTGCTGAAGCTTGCCTTCAAGCTGTTCGCGATCACCGTCGATCTGGTCGATTTCATCGTCGGTCAATTCGCCCCATTTTGCTTGTAGATCGCCTTTGAGTTCTTTCCATTTACCTTCAATTTGGTCCCAGTTCATAACGGTCTCCTTTCGTTTTTGCATTCAAGAGACCAACGTGAGATGGGCAATTTGGTTCCAAGAAAATTAAAAATAATTTTGCGCAATAGTGAGGGGCTAAATGTCCTTGGGGAAAACAGCCTCAAACAAAGTTTCGGTTCCTGTTGAGGCAAGGTTCGTTTTGGCTTTGAGCCCACGCGCATATACTTCGCAAAGACGTGCACCGACCGGATCCGCGACCATATCGTCTGCTTCTTGTGCAGAAATACTCAAGCAAAGCTTTTCACCCGCGTCTTTGACTTGGACCTTGAGCGCAGTCGCGCCGGCGTTCGAGAAATGCACAAGTGTCTCAGCGATAAGGTAGCAAAGAGTGTAGGCCCGATTTACGCCGACCGACACATCATCATACGCTTCGGCGATATGAAGATTTTCAGCGAGTATCTCTTCTCGGCGCAATTTCTGAATCATGTGCCCAATGCCCGGTCCAACAGGCAAAACAGGCGCATCAACGGTTCGATGTAAAACTTCATGAACCATGCTGATAATCCGCAAGCGCACAGACACGCGTTTGATCAGCGCGACCTCTTCTGGCGTTTTGGCATTACTGGAATGCAAACGCATGATGGATTGCACCACCTGTAAGTTATTGCCAACACGGTGAAAAATCTCTCTCTGCAACGCATTCGCATTGCGAATTCGGTTTTCGGCTTCAGCCTCTTCCCAGAGCAATTGACGTGCAAGGCGGGAGAACTCCTTGCGCATTTGTGCTGTTTCATTTGTTACGGAGGGGTTTTTGTCTGTTTGCGGCAAGGTGCGATTATTCATGAAGCCATGCATCTCATCCGACAACAAATTGATGTCACGCAAGACCAAGCGGCGCACCAACAAATCGGCGATCAACAACGCAATCGCCAGCAAGAGAAACGGTCCAAAACTCGCTCTAAGAACAATCAGGTATGTGGCGGGCCGCAAGATTTCTGGAGAAAGGCTCGCAAAAATACGCACACCAAGCGTTGTTTTCGGCAATAGAACGATGCTCTCGTCAATGCTGTTCTTAACGATGCCGCGCGCATCCGTGTCCATCAACCATGGCGCATTTGCGAGAAGCTCTTGGTAAGCCTCATCCGCATTCGGATCACTCGCCACGAGAAAGCCATAGGACGTCACCCATTCTGGGAGGTCCACTTCACCGGGATCAAATGCCAGATAAACAACCTCATCTCCAACGGAGCGCCGGATCGTCAGGTGATGATTATTCTCCACTGTTACGATGTCGTCGCGGTTTCCAGATAACAAATCGACATCCGCGAGCCCTTCTACATTGCCCCCCCAAAGACAGCTCTCTGAGGGGCTGACCGATGCTATTCCAGCGGCAAATACGGTGAAAGAAGCGTCGTCAACCGCTTGGTTCAGGAGGCGGCACCGGTCCGGCAGCGGCAAATCCTCACTTGCAGCGGAGGACATCAGATCCATCAACAACTTGGATTGCTCGAATGCGGAAGTTACGTCAACGAAGGAACGCTCGACGCTGTCCAATGTTGATTGCTCGCGGGAACTGTAGCGTGTTTCTGCCAAGTTATATTGATAATAGCTCGCCAGAATTGCGATGGGCGCCATAACGATCAGGTAAATCGCCTGAAACCTGCTTTGCAGGGATCCCATGATATAGCGCGTACGCGGCGCCACTATGCGCCTGATTGGTTAACAACAGACATGGTTTGGCTATCCGTTATTTCTGTGGCTGCGCCTTCATCAAGCTGCATGAGATGAGCCAGTTCTTTTCGGGCCCTGTTTGTACGGGACTTCATTGTTCCCAATGCCACTTCGCACGCCTCTGCCGCTTCTTCGTATGACATCCCCAAGGCGCCAACCAACGTCAGAGCTTCGCGATGTTCGGCTTTCAATTGCTGGAATGCTGCTTGAAATTCAGTGAGTTGAAGCCGTCCGTCATGGTCTGGCTTAACCGACAGGCTGGCAACCAATTCGCCCTCTGGATCGTCGGTTTCGCGCACGGCCTTCCGACGCTCCGAATAAAAGGCGTTGCGCAGAATCGTGAAAAGCCAAGCGCGCAAATTTGTGCCTTCACGGAACTTATCGAAGTTTCCGATGGCTTTGACCAAGCATTCTTGAACGAGATCGTCAGCACGTGTTGGATCCTTGGTAAGGCTACGCGCGAAGGCGCGCAGCGAAGGAATATGCTCCAGCACCGCGTCGCGAGGATCAGAGTCGCTCATTTAGATGACTCCTCCGAGCGGCTGTCGGACTTAGTTTTTTTCAATTGATCCAATAAGTCTTTAAAGCGATCCGGCACGCCCTCATCTAGCGTTTCACGAAACGCCTTTTTAAGATTGTCATCAATCAAATCGGTTGATTGATTTGATGGTTTGGGCTCTTCGGGCATTGATTTCACTCTATTATCCGCACTCCAACCGCGATATCATAAAGACAACGTACAGAGTAGAACTTGGTTCCCAACAGAACCCAATTAATGTGAAATTAATTTTAACTAGCCTTTAGCAGGACCATCAAAATGGATCATATTGCGACTCACATTCCTTATTTGCGCCGCTATGGCCGTGCCCTCGCAGGGAACCAATCTGCTGGAGATGCATACGCAGCGGCGGTTCTTGAAGCGATGATCGCCGACCCGGATTCGATCCCCGAAGCAGGCGCAGCCAAAGTCGCTTTATATCGCATGTTCCACACAATCTGGCACAGTTCCGGTGCGCCGGTAGACGAAGAGGAAAAGGGCATCGCAGTGCGGGCCCAAAAGCATCTTTCGAAACTCGCTCTAAATTCCCGGGAAGCGCTGCTGCTCCATGCTCTCGAAGAATTCACAACCGAAGAAGTGGCCGAGATCATTGGTGTCAGCCAATCCGAAGCGGAAGAGTTGATCCGCATTGGCCAAAACGAACTCGCCGCTGCGGCCCGTGGTTCGGTGCTTATTATCGAGGACGAACCAATCATCGCGATGGACCTTGAAGGCATCGTCTCGGATGCAGGGCATCGCGTATTCGGTGTGGCCCAAACAAGAGCAGAGGCAGTTGATATTGGTACGGACGGAAAACCAGACCTTGTACTAGCCGACATCCAACTTGCCGATGACAGCTCCGGTATTGATGCTGTAAATGATTTGCTAAAAGCTCATGGGGATGTGCCCGTGATTTTCATCACTGCATTCCCAGAGCGTCTATTGACGGGTGAAAAGCCGGAACCCGCGTTCTTGATCACCAAGCCTTTCCGCCCTGAACAGGTACTCTCAGCAATCTCACAGGCTTTGTTCTTTTCTTCGACACAAACGCTCAAGTCCTAAAACCAGTTGTTGCGCGTAAAGGGGCGATACTCACCGCCCCTTTTACTGCCGAAGCCTTGCGCGACTGCAGGATTTACCTAGCCTTTGTCCGCGGACCTAGTAAGAGCCAAAGAATAAACCCGAAAATTGGCAACAGCAGGATAAGGATCACCCAGAGAACCTTCCCTACAGCTGAGGCATCCGAAGACATGACGTTATACAAAGCGTAAATGTCCAACGCCAAAACCAAGGCGCCGCCGAGTGTCATCTGCATTGTGTTCATGTTCTTCCCTTTCGAAATTTCATTTTAGTTCCAGCTGCGTCACGCGCGTCGGTAAACTAATGGCTCATTTCCCGACGCACTTGACCCCAAGCCAAGAACGCGAAGATTGCTGTGCCTCCGATTACGTTTCCGGCAAGTACTGGAAGAAAGAACCCGAAAATAGCGTGTCCTACTTCCAAATCGCCAGTTACCATCAAGAATGCCATTTCAACCGAACCCGCCACGATATGCGTGAAGTCTCCGGCCGCGATCAACCATGTAAACAAGACGACAATCGACAGAGAAGACGACTTTGCTTCCGGAAGCATCCAGACGATTGAAGCAACAAGAATACCCGCTGGTATCCCTCTGACAAAGCTTTCGGCCGCGGGCATACCTGTTGCGTGATGAGACAATTCTTCAATTGAATTTAGGATTTCGCCGCTAACGGCACCGCTATGGGCATAGAACGCCGCAATTACGAATGCCCCAACGACGTTTGCAAATAATACAACTCCCCACAACACGCCAATCCGTTTCAGAATGAACCAACTTGGTTGCTGCAAGAACGGTAGAACGGTTGTGATCGTATTCTCTGTAAAAAGCTGCATTCGCCCGATGATCACCACTACAAACCCAAGAGAATAGCCAAGGTTCTCGATCAAATAGCTGTACGGCTCATCCGGAAGGAAGCTGCGGAGGATTGCCTCGCCGAGTACCGAAAAGCTAATAACGATACCCGCGGAGACACCAGACCAGAATAGAGACCCGACCGGCCGTTCAAGCTCCTCTTCGCCGTCGCGGCAAATGACCTCGTAAACCGTTTTTGCATCAAGCTTGCTGGCCTCTTCGATGGCCTGTTCGTTGTTATCTTTGTTCACTGGATTACCCTCTCAACAAATCGCCATCATCATCGCCCTCGATACTCACCTGCATCTGCTCGTCGAGGTCTTGGGTCTCATTCCTCAAATCCTCATCAACGATTGAGCGGTCCGGCTCTTCGCTTTCATTTACGTGTGACGGCGCAGAAACAGTGGCATCTTGCACAGCCGCTGCCGGCGTAAACGGAACACCTTCGGGGAAAATGATCTCACGTGCCTCGTCCGGCATGCTGATCCCCGCATCAAGCAGTGCTTTCTTCACGCGCCGCATGAGAACAGACTTGATTTTAAGCGCAGAGACGTTGGCGCCGTCAAACCAGTAGTACACCCGAAGCGAGACCGTCGATGCGCCCAACGCCTCGGCCAGCACCATTGGTTCAGGATCGGTTGAGATTGCCTCATGCGCCAGAAGCTCTTTCAAAACAATCTCTTGCGCCTCACTTATCGCCGCGTCGTATCCAATCCCGACATCAAATTCACCACGCCGCTGGGGGCTCGCAGAGAAATTTTCAATCGTAGATTTGAAGACCGTCGCATTAGGAATTTGAATGTGGTTGCCCTCTGGTGAGACAAGCACGGTGCTACGGGTGTTCATGCTGTGGATCACGCCTTGGCGGCCGTCCACATTCACGAGATCTCCGCGACGGAAGGGCTGTCTTAAACTCAATAACAAGCTGGCAAGAAAATTCTCGGCGATGTCACGAAAGGCAAAACCGATCACAATCCCCAACACACCAGCGCCCCCAAGCACGGAAATCGCCAGTTGCGTCAGTCCCGCGATTTGCAAAACGATGTATAGCCCAACCAAAAACACCGGAAGCGCAATGCACCGCGCGACGATATCAACGAGAAAGGGCGAGCTCAGACGATCCTGCAATGCCCAGCGAGACAATCGCGCCACCAGTACAGACAGAAAGAAACCCAATGGTAGAATGAGCAGCGCGAGTAAGACCAAAGGAATTGCCGCGATGGCTTTTTTGTAAAGACTTGAAAGTTCCTGCAACGCAGGGTCCACCGAAAATTCGTCTGCGCCAGCCACTTTTAAGCGGTTAACAACAGCGACAACTCCATCGGTTTTCGCCGCGAGTTCACCCGCCCATTTTTGCCGTTCCGACGAAACCGCAAGTCCGTCCATGAATACGATGCCATCTTCGACACCTATTTGAACATCACTGTACCAGCCCGTCGCATCCAAAATTCCGGCCAATCTACTGCTGATCTGGTCGTCGCGAACACCACCGGTAACAGAGACAGATCGCTCCGCATCCACGACTTCACCCTCTTCAACATCTGCAGAGGCCGCGCGCGCGTTTTCTGTACTCTGCGCGAATGCGGTTGGCGCAGCGCCAAACATCAGGGCCGCGCACATCCCCAAAACCATCATCAACCGAAGTTTAATCAACATCCCGAGCTTCTCCTTAGAGTACTAACTCAGCAATACAGCATTTGGTTCCCAGCTTCGTAAGGAACTTTCCTGTTGAGCAATCACATTCTGCTTCTTGCGAGGTCGCCTTTAGACAAAATCGCAAGTAATTCGCCACCTTTTGGAACCATTCAGCAAACAAAGCGTTGATGATGAAACCAAACCTCGCGCGGGCAGCGATCGTGAAGATCGTTGCGCATCACTATCCGCCAGTAAGAAGGGATGCCATGGACGGAATTGCCGAACAGTTTGACGAACGGTTGATAGGCTGGGTTGAAAGCCTCCGAGCAATGCTTCCGCAATTACTTGCGACGCTGCTCGTGATCGTGCTGACCTGGGGCATCGCGTTTCTGGCAAAGTCCATAATCTCCCGTGTCGGCAGGAAGCTGCATCTCAGGTCTAATTTGATTGAAGTGCTCTCGATGCTGTCATCTGTTGGCATATGGCTTTCGGGTATCCTTGTGGCCGTAACGATCTTGTTCCCTTCGATCACGCCCGCAAAGGCCCTTACAACATTGGGGCTTGGTTCTGTGGCAATCGGGTTTGCGTTCAAAGACACTTTCGAAAACTTCCTCGCAGGGATCCTCATTCTTGTGCGCGAACCCTTTGAGCTTGGTGATTTCGTGGAATGCGAGAGCATCGAAGGCCAAGTCGAAGAGATCACAATACGTGACACTCGTATTCGCCAAACTGACGGCCAGCTCGTTGTGGTTCCGAACCACCTTTTGTTTCAGAATCCAGTTACCGTCAGAACCAGCCGCGATCTTCGGCGGATAACAATTGCCTGTGGTGTGGCATATGGCGAAGATGTTGATGAAGCCCGCGACGTGATCAAAGAAGCGGTACGAAAGGTCGATACAGTGCGGAACGACGTGCGCGAGGTCGAGATTTTTGCGAAAGCCTTTGGTGCCTCTTCAATTGATTTCGAAGTGACATGGTGGACAGGCTCCAAACCGCTGGACGTGCGCCAAAGCCGCGATCAGGTTGTTGCTGCAATCAAGAGCGCATTGGATAGCGCAGGGATTGAGATTCCATTCCCCTACCGTACAATGACCTTTGCAGAACCGCTGCCTGTGCAACATGTGGACCGCGAATGACCAAGAGTTTTCCTGACGAAATGATAAAGGTCGGCAGCTATGACTGGCCCCGCCCGCCCCCGACAAGTTCGCTTCGCGCGCGATTTCGCCAGCTCCGAGAAAGGACCGGTTTTGGCGGGCAAAACCCAGCCGACGAAGCGCCGGACACGCTTGAAGGCTTACAAGGGCAGCTGCTCCCTCAGAGTATTTGGGAAGAATTAGAGGCACGCTATCGCACCCTCCTTGATGCTCGGTTTCTTGGGGCCACTGATAACGCGAGCGTAAAAGCCCTTGTAACGATGCCGAGCCTACCAGGCGGTATTGTCGAGGATTGGGCAAAGATAAACGGGCTATCGCTAAAACAAGACGGCGCCGCTGAAGAAGTTCAAACTCCCCGAAGCCTAATTCCGCTTGCGTCAATGGCGTGGCGAACAGTTCCAGCTCGCGCCGCCGCTCGTCGGCAATTAAGCGAAATTGCAAACGCAACGCGGCGCTCAGACAGTGGTGAGTTGTTGTTGTTTGGGTCAAGCTGGACTTGGACCTATTTGGCCCAGACCTCGTCCATTCGAGCGGTGGTATCAGAGGCCTATTGCTTTCCCGCTTACGATTGCAAATCTCTCGCTCAACTGATCGCCGACCACATCGGCTCGGTGCAGCTAAAATCGGTAGAAACCAGAGAAGACATACTTGCCTGCAAAGATGACGGAGACCCCAAAGACAACTATCTCGCCGCCCTCGCCGCTACTGCAAACGGATGCCCTTGGGCCGCTCTTCAAATGCTTGAAGACGCCGCAGCACAACAAACCAACGGTTCTGAAAAACAAGATGAAGATGACAGTTCTACCGAGAATATACGCTGGGTTTGTGACCCTTCCCCACCCAATATCCCCGAACATTTAAAGCGTGCGCCGGAGTTCCTCCTGCATGCGCTTTTGATCCATGGCCCATTAACAGAAGACGAGATTGCTCAAGTGCTGCCTCTGCAATTGCCGGTTGGCCTTTCCGTCGCGCTAGATCGCGTGGGCCTCGTCGAATTTAAGGGCGACAAGTTACAAATCGTCTGCCGAAACTACCCACATGTTCGCGACATACTCACCAAGGCAGGCTTCCCTGCTGACCAGCTTTAGGGGGCCGAGATGAACACCGACAGCGAAGCGCTGATGAACTTGTTCAACGAGTTTTCGGTCTGGACCTTTGTCCAGATCGCAATGATCGTTTTGGTCAGCTTGGCGAGCACATTGATCTTGCGCTTTCTGATACCGCGCATAGCAGAGATGCTACCCGCGCGATTTCGTTTGATAGCGCTCAATATCCTGCCGTTGGCGCGGGTAACCATTTTTGTTTTTGCCGTCGGCTTGATTGTCCCGCTTATCTTTAACGTCACGTTGAAAAACTTCGTGCTTGTTCTGGGTACACTTGGCGTCGCCTTGGGTTTTGCTGTCAAAGATTGGGCAACAAGTGCGGTGGCGGGTTTCGTCGCTATTTTTGAACGCCCCTACCGTTCCGGCGATTGGGTGCGGATTGATCAGGATTACGGCGAAGTAATTGAACTCGGAACGCGCTCGATCAAGCTGCGGACGGCGAATGATGATGTTGTAACCATCCCGCACTCGCGGATTTGGGACGAGAATATTATCAATGCCAACAACGGGAAAAACACCTTGTTGTGCGTCGCTTCCTTTATGATTGCTGCAGATAAACCCGCTGACAACATCATTGAACTTCTTCGCGATATTGCCTTCACAAGCCCCTATCTTGATTGGGAAAAACCTGTATCGGTTATCCTGCAAAATGCACCCCATGCGACGACAGTACAGCTCAAAGCTTACCCTTTTGAAATGCGCGATCAGTTCGATTTCATAACCGACCTTACCCAGCGCGGACGGGATGCTTTGCTCGCGGAAGGAATTGAAATCGTTATGACCCCAGAATTCACACCAGCCATGGTTCAATCCACAGGGTAAATCGTAAACGGTAATAATTTGGGAACCATCTCGCCCACACCGCGTTGAACCACCATCATAACAACATAGGAGTTTCATTATGCTTGGTTGGTCCATTTCGTTTCTTATCGTTGCGTTGATTGCAGCATTCTTCGGATTTGGAGGTGTCGCCGGCACCGCTGCAACTATCGCAAAAGTTCTATTTGTCGTTTTCCTTGTCTTGTTTGTTCTTTCGCTGTTCCGCCGCTCAGCATAGCGACCGCAACTCGCACTCCTCTCCCCTGAAGCACGTGCCGAATTATTCGTTGTGCACGTGCTTTTTTCTTGAATCGGATCAGTTGAACGATGACCAATCCCGAAATGCGCGACACGTCAAACAAAGATGCCGAACAACTCCAAGATCAGGGGAGCCAGTTCGCGGCGCGCAATAAGGTCATCCATGTCATCTCGTTAAGTGCCACGAAAACAGCTGACGCATTGATCGATCCGAAACTGGTTTTAAGCTGGCTCATGAACGCATTAGGTGCGCCTGCCTATCTCGTTGGGGCGCTTGTTCCGATCCGCGAAGCAGGCGCTTTGCTCCCGCAATTGCTGGTCGCCCGCATCGTCGGGCAATACACACATCGAAAACAATTCTGGTTTTTGGGGGCGGTAATTCAGGGCGTTATGGCGATTGCGATCGGACTGTCGGCATATCTGCTTGATGGCGTTACTGCAGGTTGGGCGATTATTCTAGCGCTTGGCGTACTCGCCGTTGGTCGCTCAATTGCTTCAACAACCTACAAAGACGCCCTCGCCCGTTCCGTGGCTCAGGGCGAACGCGGAGCGGTCAAAGGTGCAGCAGGAAGCATCGCCGCCGCGCTTGGCCTTGCCTACGGCGCATCCTTTGCACTTGGGGTATACGGAGGTGTTTCCCAAACGATTTTAGCCAATTTCATACTACTAGCGGGCACTCTTTTCATAGCTGCAGCGTTTCTATTTCTCTCGCTTCAGGAAGGTGAATTTGAGCCCAAAAGTAACAGCAAGAAAAGCGTGCGAGACTTTTTCGCTCCGCTCATAGAAGATCGTGAGCTACAGGTTTTCATTCTCGCCCGCGCATTACTAACATCAACGGCCCTCGCTCCGCCTTTTATCGTTATGGCAACAATCGGCACGTCCGAAAACAGCCTTACCGATTTGGGGCCGCTGGTTGTGGCATCCTCTCTCGCGGCGGTTGTTTCTGCATATGGCTGGGGTAAAATCTCGGACAAATCCAGCCGACTTTCCCTAATTCTTGCGGGTGCTGGTGCGGCCCTTGTTTACGCGTTGATCGTTTTCTACTCGGTATCGATTTCTGACGAGATAAACCTTTGGCTCGCAGGACTTTTCATGTTCGGAGCGCAAGTTTGTTATCAAGGTGTTCGCTCAGGGCGGTCAATCTATCTAACCGATGCCACCAGCGACGCCTCGCGATTAGACTATACCGCACTCAGCAACACAGTTATCGGTTGTGTGCTGGTCGCAGGGCTTGGACTGGGTGCAATCGCCCATTTTGCGGGGCCGAATGCGGCTTTAATCCTTTGTGCTATTTTGTCAGCAGCAGGAGCACTCGCGGCAACCCGCCTGTCGCCTGTCGCAGAGAAGGCAGAACTGGAATGATGAACACAAACGACCCCACCTCGAACGAAAAAGCCGACGACAACCAAATATCTGAAATCATTGATACCGTGCAGGATATTCAGGACAACGACATCACGTCGATTGGCGCATTGATAAAGCGGCTGGGGTATGCCTCTTTCACACCGGTTCTCTTATTCATCAGCTTGGTGATCGTAACGCCGCTGAGTGGTGTACCCGGTCTTTCATCGCTTTGCGGCTTGATGATCATGTTAATCTCTGCGCAACTCTTGCTGGGCCGTGAGGAACTCTGGTTGCCCAAATTCTTGACCAGCCACAAATTTAATTCAGATCGCTTGAGCAACGCCTTGTGCCAAATCGAAACGCCGTTGGATTGGGTGCAGTCGATCACCACACGGCGGCTGGCATTCTTGACGAAGCCGCCTATCTCACACGGTCTTTATCTGGTTTGCATGATTTGCGGTGCTGCGATGCCATTTCTTGAGCTATTGCCAATGACCTCGACCCTATTGGCAAGCGTTGTGGCGATGCTTGCTTTGGCGCTCATCAGTAAAGACGGTGTTTTTGCTCTATTGGGACTAACAGTTTTGACTGCGGCTATCGCGCTGATCATTACTTTAGGGCGCACGCTGCTCTTCTCAATTACGTAAGAATAAACTCTGTAGAACTCAGCGTTAGTTAATGTCTCTAGTCATCTTCCTTCGGACGATCCAAAGGCAACCATAGCGAAACAGACATACCTTCTGAGCTTGGATTAAAGTCCAACTCAGCCGAAAGTGATTTGGCAGTTTGCTTTAGAATTTTCCCACCCAAACCAGACCCAAGCTTCTCTTCCTGATCTGCCCCAAGTCCGCGGCCGTTGTCCTCAATCGCTACCAACACCTTGCCATCAGAAACCTCACCACGCAGCACGATTTTTCCGCCATTGTCATCAAAAGCGTGGCGCATGGAGTTGGTCACAAGCTCGGCAACCATCATTCCCACCTGTGAGGCCGTATCAATGTCCATCATCAACGGCTCTTCAGGGACTAATTGGTCAAACGTAATATTTTCATCAAGCCCAGCGATCGCAGCGCAAATTGAACTCAGATAGTTGAAAAAATCGACGTCATCCATTTCTGAAGGCGCTTCGATACCTTGGCGCATACCAGAGTATAAAGATTGCAGCGATTGGATCCGGTTCAATACTCCAACCAAGCCATCTGTCTCGCCAGTATCGCGCATCTGAAGTCTCACCGACGAGTGGATGAGAGTCAGATGGTTTTTAAGGCGGTGATGCAGTTCGGAAAGGGCAGTATCAGAACGCCGTTTGTCCTCCGCCAAAGTTTCATACGGATTATCCTTGAGTACCATCTGGACAGCCATAAACCGCTGAATCTGCCCTGCGTCGTCATGGATCGGCTTGATCGACAATCGGTTCCAAAACAAGCCGCCATCGGCAAACCGGTTCAACACGTCAGCCGAGACTTCTTCACCCGCATCAATCGCCTCACGAATCCGCCGAACTTCGTCCTGATCGCTTTCGACACACTGCAAAAAACGACAATTTCGTCCGATCGCCTGCTCACGCGTGTAACCCGTTTGCTCACAGAATTGGTCATTCACAAATACGATCGGGTTGTCCGGTTGATTTGGATCGGTGATACATGCCGAGTACGGCAGATCCTTGAGTTTTTCACACAACCAAGTGTCATCATAATTTTTGGACATAATACTGCTCGCAGTCATAAACAGAATAGCGATACCCTCAGATACCGCATTCGTCACGAAATTAGTGAAAAACAAAAACTATAAGCGCCACTTCGCCTGTAATCCCCGTAATAAAATGTAGAGCACCAATTAATACGCTTTGGTCTTAAAAAAGAAGCATTTGTACACGGAACTAGAAGCTGACCAAACGTTAACTGCGAAAACAAACACCGCGACACGCTCAACAATCGATTTTCGAATACAGGTGATCCGAATTTCCCCTACTAAATATTGTTCGGGGACAATGAGGGGCAACTCGGCGAAGCGCAGGAAATATGGCGGAGGAGGTGTCCGACAGGTATTTTTCGTAAACATATGAAATCAAAGTAATAAATAAGTAAAGCTGATGGCAAATACCACATTTATTACCACACAACGACAGTCACCCGAAGGCAAAACACAAGACCGAACGCAATTCAAGAAACATCTCAGAACACCTTCTCCACCTGTTAATTTCGTAGGAGAATGCATTGACACGAAGAACTGATCTCTAGGATTTCAAGTTTAGCACCATCACTCCTTCAAAATTCAAAACAACTGACGTTAGTCGATTTGGAGTGAGGAATGCTTCTTGAGTTTCTACGATCCCTCTGACACTACTACTTTCTAGACCCTAAAAATTTATCAGTTCGAATGCGGAACCCAGATTTAAGAACGCTCAACAAATGGCAACACACTCGCCGTGCTTTCATCGAGCATAGGGTTTTTTGGCGTGGCCGTTTAGGTCTCGCAGACCTAACAAGCGCAATGGGCATTAGCCGAGCGCAAGCCTCTAAGGATATCAACAGCTATATCAATGATCATCCAGAGAACATCGCCTACGACAGTTCAACCAAGGCATATGTCCTCGGGCCAAATTTCAAAGAGCGTTACATTACTCTCGACTCTTTCACGTATCTTAATGATCTGTTGTCAATCACGAACGAAGTCCCCAATCGCAATTCAGACTGGATTGTTTATCAACCTGAAATTTTGAAATCCTCTGTACCAATACGGGGACTGGATGCGCTGACACTACGAAATGTATTGTTTGCATGTGAACAGCACAAAGAGCTGCAAATAAGCTATCAGTCGATGTCGTCCCCCGATCCAGAAGATCGCGTTATTGTTCCTCACGCGCTCGCACATGACGGATTTCGTTGGCATGCGAGAGCGCTTTGCTCAAAGGACCAAGTTTTCAAAGACTTTGTTCTCGGTCGCATTCTGAAGAGCGCATTGGGAGAACAATCTGATGTCGACGCAAGTACAGATGAAGACTGGCACCAAACAATAACGCTCAAAATCGCACCACACCCTGGCCTGTCTGAAAACCAACGCAGGATTGTCGAGCTCGACTATGCGATGAATGACGGGGCGGCAGAACTTTCAGTGCGAAAGTGCCTATTGTTTTACAACCTAAAGCGGCTAGGCCTTGACGTTGATACTAGTATCCGCGCCCCACAGGATCAGCACATAGTTTTGATCAATGACGGAGAAGTCCGCGCTGCTCTCGAAAGGGGGCGGCGATGAGTGCTTTCGCGAGACAAGACTACAAGATGTCATTCAGCACCGGCGGGCTCTTCCTGAACGAAAGCCTGGAAGTCGCGCGCTTGCATGAAGACGGTGAAGCTTGGGAAGACACAATTCTCAGAGCCATGGAGGAAGGCACAACCAGCCTACCGAAATCAGCATCAAACCGTCGATCGTTGCGCGAAATTTCTAACCGCCTGCTTACTCTTACAGATGAGGAACGCGCTTACCTTGTGGAAGAGGCTGACCGCTCGGAACAGCAGGCGATGTTGTGGATCGCCACATGCCGCGCATATCGGTTCATTCGTGAATTCGCGGTGGAAGTGGTGAGGGAGCGATACCTATCTTACCAACTCGATCTACCGCTCGAAAGCTTTGACATTCTTTTTGAGGCAAAAGCTGAATGGGATGAAGGACTGGCCGGATTAAGTCGGTCGACCCGCCTGAAACTTCGTCAAATCATGTTTCGCATGATGCGTGAAGCTGGGATCATTTCAGAAGATGATCGCATTCAAACCGCGATTGTTTCCACACGTTTGAAACACATGATTGAAGACCAAAACCCCGGCGAACTGGCCATTTTCCCCAGCGTTCCGGTTGAGGGAGCTTAAATTGAAACGAGAACTAAACCGGAAAGAGCGGGCCGAGCACCTCTACCGCGTGATCACCAGTGAACGCTTCCTGACCAAACAAGGCCTAGGGAATGAAGTGCCATTTTTCATCTATCCCTTTCCCGCCGAGGAAGGGCTCACCATGGTTGAGGATCGTGAAGATCTTGTGACCCGAATTCAGCACTCCGGCACTCGAGTGTTGAACCTGAACCTCTATGATCTCGCGCTCGAAATACTTTCAGAGCGCGGGATCTTAGAGCAGGTTCTCGAAATTGAGGCCGACAGTAGCAAGGGTGAGATCAAGGAACTTCTACAGGGCGTCTTGGACCCACAGGCTCACCTGATCCCGTATATTGGCCAGACGATCCAAGCGACCCCACATGACGTCATTTTCTTGTCAGGCGTCGGTGAGGTATACCCTTATATCCGCTCTCACAACGTGCTGAACAACCTACAAAGCACGGCAAAAGAAGCGCCAACCGTTCTCTTCTTCCCAGGAAGCTACACCCATGCTTTGGCGACTGGCGCGTCATTGGATCTCTTTGGCCAGCTTCATGACGACAAGTATTACCGCGCCTTCAACATTCTGAACTACGAGGTCTAAGACCATGGCCCAGCTGCTAAAAGACATTTTTGAGAAACCCGTTGATCGCGCCATTGACGGCGTCATTAAGGCCGACGACGAGGCAAGCCTTCGCGTCGAACTCGACGAGTACGTCATCACAGGGGAGATCGGCCAACGGCTGGAACAGTTCCTCGAGGCCTACAACAATTATGACACTTCAAATGGCGTCTGGATCTCCGGCTTCTTTGGCTCAGGTAAATCGCACTTGCTGAAGATGCTGGCACTACTGCTTGAAAATCGTGAAGTCGAGGGCAAATCCGCTCACGAGATCTTCGCCGAAAAGCTCAAAGGCGAGCCAATGCTGGCAGGCGCACTCAACAAGGCCGTTTCCATCCCGTCGAAATCGATCTTGTTCAATATCGACCAGAAGGCAGATGTGATCTCGAAAACGGATGTAGATGCGCTTCTGTCTGTCTTTCAAAAGGTCTTTGACGAAGCCTGTGGGTTCTATGGCAAACAGCCTCATATCGCGCAATTCGAACGCGACTTGCAGGGGCGTGGGCAATTCGAGGCATTCAAAGAAGCTTTTCGAAGCGCTGCCGGGAAAGACTGGGAACGCGGTCGAGAACAGGCGCTGCTCGAAGCCAAGAATATTGCTACAGCGTTTGCAGAAGCAACCGGCGGTGATCCTTCAGTTGCAAAAGACATCCTAAGCCAATACCGGAAGGACACACGCGTCTCGATTGAGGACTTCGCTGGCACAGTCAAAGCTTGGATCAATGACCAGCCCAAGGGCTTCCGGCTCAACTTCTTCGTTGACGAAGTTGGCCAGTATATTGCTGACAATGTAAAGTTAATGACCAACCTGCAAACCATAGCCGAGAGCCTTAACACCAAATGCAAAGGGCAGGCTTGGATCATAGTAACTGCGCAACAAGACATGGCATCGGTTATCGGCGACATGACAAGACGGCAGGAGAATGATTTCTCTAAAATCCAGGCTCGTTTCAGCAACCGCATGCCGCTGAACTCGGCTGATGTCGCCGAAGTGATTCAGCGCCGTCTGCTATCCAAGACTTCTGAAGGACAAGTGACGCTTGGCAATCTGCATGATCGAGAAGAAAACAATCTGAAGACCTTGTTCGACTTTGCAGATGGGTCGATGAAGCTTAAGAACTATCGGGATCGCGACCACTTCATCTCGAGCTATCCTTTCCCCCCCTATCAGTATGACCTCTTTCAAATGGCGATCATGTCTTTGTCGGAACACAACGCATTTGAGGGCAAACACAGTTCTGTCGGCGAGCGGTCAATGCTAGGTGTTTTCCAAGAGGTCTCGAAGAAGCTTAAAGATAAGGAAGTCGGTGGGCTGGCTACTTTCGACCTTATGTTCGAAGGGATACGCAGCGCGCTGAAATCTTCGGTTCAGCAAAGTATTCAGATTGCCGAAAAAAACCTGGACGATCCTTTTGCCGTTCGGGTTTTGAAATCCTTGTTCCTCATCAAATACGTCAAAGGCTTCAAACCGTCGGTTCGAAACATCGGAATTCTGCTGTTGTCAGAGTTTGAGGCAGACCAGACGAGCCAACGCCGCAAGATCGAGGAAGCATTGAGCCGTCTGGAGAGGGAAACTTACATCCAGAGAAACGGTGAGGTCTATGAGTTCCTGACGAATGAAGAAAAGGCTGTCGAAGCGGAAATCAAAGCACTCGACATCGACCCCTCTGAACTTTCGAAGGAACTCGCAACCCTTGCATTTGATACCATTCTGCGTCATCGCAAGATGAAGCATCTTGCGACGAATAGCGAATATGCCTTTACCCGGAAACTCGATGATCACGCGGTTGGTCGCGAGTACGAACTGGCAATCAATCTCGTTTCTCCCCTCAGCGACGAGGTTGAAAGCCCCGATGGCATTCGAATGAAAACCATGTCTCAGGAAGAGCTAGCGGTTGCCATGAAACCAGATGCCAACTTCGTCCGCGACCTGATCCTGTTTAAGCAAACGGACAAGTTCATCCGTCAGTCCCGCAGCGGTTCTCCGCAGCCGGGCCGCGACCGTATCGTCGCTGAAAAAGGCGAACAAAACGGCCGCCGCGCAAAAGACCTTGAAATGCGGCTTCGCAAGTTGATGGGAAGCGCCCGACTTTTCGTCAGGGGTGACGAATTGGAGATCGGTGGAGAGGATGCTCAAGAGCGGATCAGCAAGGCGTTCCAGTCTCTGGTCGACAAAGTCTACACCAATCTCCCGATGCTGCGCGGCGCATCTTTTACAGAAGCTGATATCAACAAACACGTCCAAGCAGAAAATAATCTATTTGGGGATGAAGGAACCGGCCTAACCGAACCAGAACAAGACGTCCTCAGCTTCATCAACGCGCAGGCACGCAACGGGGTGAAGGTCTCCGTCAAATATCTGGCTGATCGGTTCACATCCAAACCCTACGGCTGGCCAGTTAACGCAGTCCTATGCCTTGCGGGCAGCTTGGTCGCCAAAGGTAAGATCGAAGCGCGTGTCGACAGCGCCATCAAGGAAGGCTTGGACCTTGCCAAAGCGTTGAACAACAGTCACGCGCTTCCGAACATACTATTGACCCCTCAGACAGAATTCTCCGCTGCAGAAATTCGTCGAGCGAAGGAACTTTATCAGGAGCTCTTTGCGCACCCCTCATCGGGAACAGACGCGCGTGGTTTGGGTGCGGAATGGGCTACAAGCATTGATACGCTCGAAGCCGAGGTAGACGGTCTTATTCGCCTGTCACACCGCTACCCTTTCCTGACCGCGCTCGAGCCGTTTCATGAACTGCTGCGGGGCATGAAAGGCAAGCCAGCGAACTGGTATATTTCCGACGCGCCCAAGCGCGAGGATGACCTTCTGAACGCGAAGGAAGATATCCTGGACAAGGTGAAGTCCTTCATGGGTGGCGCGCAAAAGGGTATCTACGACGATGCCCGCGATATGCTCACCAGCCAATCTGCCAACATCGACTATGTCGATCCTGATGCTGGGGCGAAGCTGCGCGCTGCATTGGAGGATCCGGGCTGCTTTAAGGGGTCGTCGATCCAGAACCTCAAATCCGACCTGTTTGATCTGAAAAACAAGGTCGAACTCAAGGTGCTTGAGGAACGCAAAGCCGTCATCGCAGAGGTCGAAGACGTCTCTGCCAAAATCGCACAAATGCCGGACTTCCAGACACTTGATCCGGACAAACAGGCCCGCATCACCGCCCGCATTGAAAGCCACAAGGCAGGTCTCGACACGGTCACGCTGATCCCCGTGCTGCGCGACCGTGCCAATGGCGCGCGCACCAACCTGCTGTCGGACGTTGTCACCGAACTAGACCGCCTTGCGCGACCGGCACCTGCGCCCGAACCACAGCCCGGCATGTCGGACCGGCCTGCGCCCGCGCCGCAGCCTCCCACTACAGTCCTCGCCTCGCAGCTGAAGATCACAGCCCCCAAAACGCTGCTGACCGATGAGGCCGACGTCGACCAGTACCTTGAAGAAATGAAAAAGACCCTGCTGGCCGAAATCCGCGCGGGTAAGAAAGTTATTGTGTAATGGATACCAACGCGCTCAAAAAATTTGCCCAGTCCGCCCGCAACCTGCTGATCGATCAGGTCACCTCCAAGCTCGACGTCGTGCTGGCCGAGGGTAGCGCCGCGCGGCGTGAGGCCCCGAAGGCGGTCAAAGACCTCGAAAACGCCATCAATAAGGCCGACAAACAGCAGATCATCGAACAGGTCGCCTACACCTGGTTCAACCGCTTCACTGCCCTGCGCTTCATGGATGCGAACGGCTACACGCAGGTCCGCACCGTCTCGCCCGCTGACGGGGCCACGCGGCCCGAGCTTCTGTCAGAGGCGATGGCGGGCAACCTGCCCGACGGTGCCCCCGCCACCATCCAGTCGCTCCTTGACGGGCGCACGCCGTCGCATGACCTGCAGGCCGAGGCTTACCGCCTTCTGCTCGTCCACACCTGCAACCAATGGCACGGCCCCATGACGTTCCTGTTCGAACAGATCGACGACTACACCGAACTGCTCATGCCCGAGGATCTGCTGTCGCAGACCTCCATCCTCGCCGAACTCCGCAAGGTCATGACCGAGGACGCCTGTCAGGACGTCGAGATCATCGGCTGGCTCTACCAGTTCTACATCTCGGAGAAAAAGGATCAGGTTTTCGCGGGCCTCAAGAAGAACCAGAAGATCACGGCCGAAAACATCCCCGCCGCGACGCAGCTCTTCACCCCGCACTGGATCGTCCGCTATCTGGTCGAGAACTCGTTGGGGCGGCTCTGGCTGCTGAACCATCCGCAGAGCGGGCTGGCGGCCAAGATGGACTATTACATCGCGCCCGAAGAGCCTGAGGCGGACTTCCTGAAGATCACCAAGCCCGAAGACATCCGCATCTGCGATCCTGCCGCAGGCTCGGGGCACATGCTGACTTATGCCTTTGACCTGCTCTACGCCATCTACGAGGAAGAGGGATATGACGCGACGGAGATCCCCGCGCTGATCCTGACGCACAACCTGACGGGGGTGGAGATTGACGACCGCGCGGGCGCGCTGGCGGCCTTTGCGCTGGCGATGAAGGCGGCTGGCAAGCTGGGGCGGCGGCGGTTCCTGCGGATGGAGGCGAAGCCCGACATCTGCGTGTTGCAGAACGTGGCCTTTACGGATGCCGAGATGCAGGACGTGGCCGCCGTGGTGGGCAAGGATCTGTTTACGGATGAGCTGCGCGAGACGCTGGGACAGTTCGAGCAGGCCAAGAATTTCGGCTCGCTGATCGTGCCGAAACTGCGTGACCCTGCAGAGACGCTGCGGGTGGTGGAGGCGCGGGATTTCGGCGGCGACCTGCTGTTGAAAGAGGTGCAGGAGCGCGTCATCGCCGTGCTGCGCATGGCCGAGGCATTGTCGCCGAAATATCACGTGGTGGTGGCCAACCCGCCCTATATGGGCGCCAAGGGCATGAACGATACGGTTTCGGATTGGTTGAAAGCAAACTACCCCGACTTCAAGTCCGATCTTTTCGCTGCATTCATTCCTCGATGTGCGCGGCTCGGAGAGCCGCTTGCGAGAATTGGGATAATGAGCCCACACGTATGGATGTTCATTTCGTCACATGAACGCCTCCGAGTATTCATTACAGAGCAAAACACTCTCACCAACGTCGTCGAGTTGCCGTTGACCGGCTTCGCAGGGGCGACAGTCCAGATCGCTGCCTACAACTTTATCAATCGCCACAAGAGCGCCTACAAGGCGAACTTCATTTCTCTTCTGGACTTTGCTGGCGGCGAGAAAGAAATGCCGAAGCGGACGTTGGCCGCCATCCAAGACCGTACATTGGCCTATGTTTTTCGTGCCAGTGGTGACGAGTTCATCAGCATTCCTGGGCGACCTATTGCCTACGCCGCAGGGAAACGTCTTCGAGAAACATTTCTCCTCCCTGAAAACATTGGAGAAATCGCAAAACCGCGCCAAGGTATGGCCACGACCAACAATGATCTGTTCCTGCGGATTTGGAGCGAGGTCAGTGCAGACCGGACTAATTTCGATAGCAACTCTGAAACAGATGCTTTTGCATCCGGCGCTAAGTGGTTCCCCTACAACAAGGGCGGGCCTTTCAGAAAATGGAGCGGAAACTTCATCTACGTCGTGAACTTCGAAAATCGCGGAAAGACGATTTGTGACTATATCGACAACACTCCCGGCGCGAGAGTCGGATCAAATGGTCGAGTCATCAACCGGGAGTTCTACTTCAAAGAGGGCGTTACGTGGTCCGACATCAAGACTGGTGGCTTCGGCGCACGACTGAGTCCAAGCGGGTTCATTTTTGATGTGAAGGGGTCTTCAGGCTTTCCCGATCCACAAAAGCGCCTGTCAGTACTCGGCCTTCTCTCGAGCAAGCTGGCAGCAAGGTACATCGACGTATTGAATCCCACTGTGACCTTCCAAGTAGGCGACATAGCTCGAATTCCATACCGAAACGTTGACGTTGATTCAGTGACGCAAAAGCTCTCCAACCTTTCCAAATCCGACTGGGACGCCTACGAAACCTCCTGGGATTTCACCACGCTCCCGCTGCTCTCGCCTGATCATCGCGCCGAAACGCTGGCGGCCACCTACACCACCCTCCGCACCCACTGGCAGTCCATGACGGACGAGATGCAGCGGCTGGAGGAAGAGAACAACCGCATCTTCATCGACGCCTATGGTCTGCAAGACGAGCTGACCCCCGAGGTGCCGATCGAAGAGATCACCCTCACCTGCAACCCCGCCTATCGCTATGGCGTGAAAGGATCCGAGGCCGACCGCGAAACCCGCCTGCGCGCCGACACCATGGCCGAGTTCCTCAGCTATGCTGTGGGCTGCATGTTCGGCCGCTACAGTCTCGACGCGCCGGGCCTGATCCTCGCCAATCAGGGCGAGCGGCTGGAGGATTACCTCGCCCGCGCCCCCGAGCCGAGCTTCATGCCGGATGAAGACAATGTCATCCCCGTGCTGGACGAAAACTGGTTCCCCGACGACATCACCGAACGCTTCCGCCTGTTCCTGCGTGTGACCTTTGGCGAGGCGCATTTCCGCGAGAACCTGAAATTCATCGAGGACTCTCTGGGCAAGGACATCCGCAAATACTTCACCAAGGACTTCTACGCCGATCACGTAAAGCGGTACAAAAAGCGCCCGATCTACTGGATGGTCTCCAGCCCCAAGGGCACGTTCAACGCGCTGATCTACATGCACCGCTATCGGGCCGATACGGTGTCGGTGCTGCTCAACGACTACCTGCGCGAGTTCATCACCAAGCTGGAGGGCGAGCGCACGCGGCTGGAGAAACTGGCCGATGATCCGACCGCAACCCAAGGCCAGAAGACCAAGGCGCTGAAGGATGTGGCCAAGGTTGCCAAGCAGATCGACGAACTGAACGAATGGGAACGCGACGTGATCTTCCCGCTGGCGCAGCAGAAGATCGAGATCGATTTGGATGACGGTGTGAAGGCGAACTATCCGAAGTTCGGCTCTGCCCTGAAGAAGATCGCGGGGCTGTCATGACGGACCGGATCAAGGCGGGCCTAGAGCGGCTGTTCATCGATCACCGGATCGTCTTCTGGTACGACGCCGCGCGCGACATGCGGGCCGAATATGACGCCGTGGATCTGCCCGATGTGGAAAAGGTCGAGATCGCGAATAACGAGTTCGGTCTGAAGTATCGCATGCTGCGGCAAGAGCCGAAACAGAAGTTTCTGGTGTTCCACGACGGCCCCGCGCCCGAGATGGCCGACAATTGGCTGCTTGACCTCTATTTCGCCTGCGGTGTCTTCAAGGCCGATCAAGCTGCGATCTGGCTGGCTGAACTGGGCCTGCCGCTGCAGTTCGAGGGCGTGGTGCGCGACCACATGGAATTTTATCGCGCCAAGGGCCGGGTTGAGGCGCTGAAGCAGATGATCACCCCGTCTGACACAAAGACCGATGTGCTGCGCCGCATGTTGGCCGTCTGCGCCGGGGCCGAGGGAGCCTTGGACACGGTGATCGAGGAGCTGCTGGCCGAGCTCGCGGACGAGCGTGATGACGCCATGCGCCTGATGGAGCGGTCCGGTCTGACAGAGTTCTTCTGGAAGCAGGTTGAGAATGCCTACGGCTATGTCAGCGATGCCCCTGACTTTGAGGATTTCGCGATCACGCTGTTCCAGTCCTGCTATGCCCGCGCCTTGGGCGAAGATGGCAAGCTGAACGGCGAGGCACTTCTTGTCTTCCGCCGCTGGAAGAACAACCGGCTGGGGGCGAAAGCATTTGAAACCCTCAGCGGGAAGTATCAGGAAATACTGCGGATCCCCGAAGACGTGCAAGAGCGCGACATCAAGGCCCTGCGTGCCATCGACCACTTTGAGGAGATCGACCGGCAGATCATCCGGTCTCTGGTGCGTGAGATGGCGAGCCAGACGGTATCGTCGGCCGAAGTGCTGAAGACCGTGCGAGAGAGGCGGCAAAGCCATTGGTACCCGACCTTTGAGGATATTTATCAAGCCATCGGCTATGCCACAGAATTCCAGCAGGCGCTGGCTGAGGCGAACCTGACTATGACCTCACCCGCTGAGGGGGTGAAGCGCTATGTTTCGCACTGGTACAAGATCGACCAACTCTACCGCAAATTCATCTATCATATGCAAAAGAGCGGTCAGGCCTCGCTGCTTAGCGCGTTGTTCGAGAGCGTAGAGAACCGCTACACGACCAACTTCCTATCCGCCGTCAATGACGCGTGGCAGGATCAGATCTCTGGACTGAGCGATTGGAAGATATCGGGCTTTGCCCGTCAGACCGATTTCTATATGGACCAAGCCGCCGAATTCCGCCGCCGCGATCAAAAGGTGGTGGTCATCCTCTCAGACGCATTGCGCTATGAGGTTGCAGAAGAAGCGCTGCGCGAGATCCGCAAGCTGAACCGGTTCGACGCCGACCTCAAGCCGATGATTTCTGCTTTGCCCAGCTATACGCAACTCGGCATGGCTGCGCTCTTACCGAACAAGGATCTGGAGCTGTCGGAGGACGGGAACGTATCTTCGTTTGGCTTGCCTACTCAGGGAACCGCAAACCGCGAAAAGGTTCTGGGCATGGGACGTGCCGGAGACCGTGTCAAAGCCATGAAGGCCGATGATTTCATGCGCTTGAAGGCGGACGACGGCAAAGAGGTGTTCCGCGATCATGACATTCTCTACCTCTACCACAACAGGATCGACATCGTTGGCGACAAGCTCGCCACCGAGGAACGCGTGGCAGAGGCTGCAGAGGTCGCTGTCGAAGATCTGACCAAACTGGTCCGCAAGCTTACGACGGCCAACTTTTCCAACATCCTTGTGACGGCGGATCATGGCTTCATCTATCAGCACCGGGCATTGGATGAGACTGACTTTTCGGTAGCGGCTCCCGCTGGTGCGGAAATCCTTGTTAAAAATCGTCGATTTATCATTGGGCGAGACCTGGATGCGACATCCGGAATGAAGAAGTTTTCATCCTCAAATCTGGGTCTATCAGGCAACTTGGACGTTCTGTTTCCCAATTCGATCAATCGCATGCGCGTCAAGGGGGCGGGAAGCCGGTTCGTACATGGCGGGGCCACGCTTCAAGAGGTCATTGTTCCCGTACTCCGCGTTGGTAAACGACGCGAAGCCGATGTCGAAAAAGTTGAAGTGCAGATCATCGTCACTGGAAAAAGCTTGATCTCTTCCGGCCAAACGGCCGTCACTCTCTATCAAACTCAGCCAGTTTCAGAGAAGCAGCAACAGCGTGATGTTCTTGCTGGGATTTACGCTGCGGACGGCACGCTCATCTCAGATGAGCACCTGCTGACCTTTGACTACATCTCGCAAAATGCGCGCGAACGGGAGCTGCCCATCAAGTTCCTGCTTTCTCGCGATGCTGATCGGTTTAACAACCAGGACGTCTTCCTCAAGCTTCGCGAACGTATCGGCAAAACGAGCCACTTCGAAGATTACACAAGCCACCGTTTCCAACTGCGTCGTGGCATATCGACAGATTTCGACTTTTAAGGACCTATCATGAGCGCACTCGACGAAAAGATTAACGAGCATTTCGCGGGCTACGTGGTCCGCAAAGACCTTGTGAAAGCGGTCAAAGGCAACGCAATCGTTCCAACATATGTCCTCGAATACCTGCTTGGGCAGTACTGTGCGACTGACGACGAAGCATCGATCGAGAGCGGTATCGAAACCGTCAAAGAAATCCTCAGAAAGCACTACGTTCACAGAAGTGAAGCGGGACTGATCCAATCCGCGATCAAAGAAAAGGGACGCTACAAGGTCATCGACCAGATCAGCGTCTCGCTGAACGAAAAAACAGACAGCTACGAAGCCACGTTCGACAACTTGGGCATCAAAAAGGTTGCGGTGGATAGCGGCACGGTCAAAGCGCATCCAAAGCTGCTTGTGACCGGCGTATGGTGTATTGCTGATGTCCAATATGAGTTTTCCGAAGACGCGCGAACGTCTCCGTGGGTGCTCGAGACCATCAAACCTATCCAGATCGCAAAGGTCGATTACGAAGGGTACAAGGAGGCGCGCGCGCGCTTTACCAAACACGAGTGGATCGATCTACTGATGCAGTCGATCGGCTTCAATCCTGAAGCCTTCGGACGTCGCAGCAAGCTTTTGCAGCTGATGCGCCTGATCCCCTTCGTCGAGCGAAACTATAACATCATCGAACTTGGCCCAAAGGGAACGGGTAAATCGCATATCTACTCTGAATTTTCGCCACACGGGCAGCTGATCTCCGGCGGCGAAGTGACCATCCCGAAGTTGTTTGTAAACAACTCGAATGGGAGGATCGGACTGGTCGGATATTGGGATGTCGTGGCCTTTGATGAATTTGCGGGGCGCGAGAAAACTGCGAACAAGGCCCTTGTCGACATCATGAAAAACTACATGGCAAACAAGACCTTCTCGCGCGGGGTTAACCCCATGGGGGCAGAAGCGAGCTTCGCATTTGTCGGCAACACAGACCACAATGTGCCATTCATGCTCAAGAACAGCGACTTGTTCGAAGCCCTGCCACCCCAGTTCCATGACTCTGCATTCATTGACCGCCTCCACGCTTATCTGCCTGGCTGGGAGATCGACGTGATCCGAGGCGAGATGTTCACCACTGGCTACGGGTTCATTGTCGACTACCTCGCCGAGGTCCTTCGCCATTTGCGCCAAGAAGACTTCTCCAACCGGCCGGACCTGCATTTCAAAGTCAGCGAGAAGATTTCAACCCGTGATCGGGACGCCGTCTACAAGACCATGTCGGGCTTCCTGAAGGTGATTTTCCCTGCCGGAGATGAAACAGCCGATGACGTTGAAGAGCTCTTGCAGCTCGCACTTGAAAGTCGAAAGCGCGTAAAGGACCAACTGTTTCGGATCGATGCGACCTATCCAGATGTCGACTTCTTCTACACTGGCTCTGACGGGGAAAAGCGGCGCGTCCAAACCGTCGAAGAGCAAGAGTTCCCCCAATTCTACTATCTGAAACCTGCCTTAGACCCAAAGCAGCAGGACCAATCCACTGATGCAGTCGATGATGACGTAATCGAAGTCGAACATGAGCCGCGCGACACATCGGAGACCTCAGCGCCCGCCAAGCCGCGCACCGAAGAGGGGCACCACGTATTCTCCGAAAACCGAAAGGGCGTCAGCTACGATAAACTGTTTGGGCCCTATCTGGACGGTGCATCTCGGATCGTGGTGACAGACCCCTACATTCGCTATTTTTACCAGATCAAGAACATGATGGAATTCGTCGAAATGGTCATTCAACGCAAGGCGTTGGAAGATCAAGTGGCCATCCATCTTGTCACCGGGCCTGATGACGGAAACGTGCAAAAGCAACGCGAACTGCTGGAGAGCATTACCGAGGCATGCATTGGTTCGGGCGTTGATTTCACCTGGGCATTTGATGGTTCCGGAACCGCTCATTCCAGAGATATCGTCACTGACACTGGCTGGAAAATCGTTCTCGATCGCGGTCTAGATATTTTCCAAGCGCCAATGCGACGTGACGGGTTCAGCCTAGGCGACCGCCTGCAGGAGCACCGCATGCTGAAAAATTTCTATGTGACCTATGTTCGGCAAAACTAGCGGAGAAACACCATTTCTAAATTGAGGTTTAAAGGATCTACATGTCCAAACTGCACCAAAAACGCTACAGCACCAGTCCTTCATGCGAAGTAGTTAGATTTTGAGATCAGGTCATTAATCGGCAGTTTGTAGATATATACGGCTTAGGGAACTCCTGCCGACCTAAGGATTTACCTACACTCTCGTGCCTATAACCTCAAAGGAACGTGGTCGGGGCGCTTCCCAAGCTGTGCATGACGCCATCATAGTCGTTCTTTGATCGCATCGGTAGCAGATCGGCCTTCAATGTCTTTAGTGTTTTCAAGCCGACAAACTCGGCGAGCCCCTCTTTACCCTTGAGGAGCAAAAGGTTGGCTCCAAAAGCGGCGTCTGACGACTGCGCCTCTGGCGGCACGATGAAGGCGAGCTTGCGAGGCAACTTGGCGAAATGCCCGGCGGTAAACCGCGAACCGCCATCGCTACTGCTCTGAACCAGCAACAGCACCTGCGACAATCCTGCCTGGAGACGGCAGGATGCGATCACAGAATTCTGATCCTCGACCGCACCCGGCACGAATTCGGAAACCAAGACACCCCCAGCTTCCAAGAGTTTTCTAGCGCGCTCAGCGATTTTCTTGGAGGTCAGATTGCGCTCCAAAATATCGAGGCCGCAGGCCATCACGCCAATGACCCCTGGCAAGAATGCGCCGTCATGCGTGACCGAACAGATGTCGATGCCGTCCGCCAGCCCATTGCAAAGATGAACATCCTTCCCCGAAAAATGACGTCCGACGCGCCCTGCGACGGTTTCTCCGAACGGATTGGCTTTTCGCGTCCCGATCACCCCTAGCATCGGGGTGTCAAGCAGGGACAGGTTTCCCCGGCAAAACAGCACTGCTGGGGGCGTGCCCAGTTCCATGAGAGAAGCTGGGTACCTGGAGGTACCGAGTGCCACGGCTTCAATGCCTACATCAACGCTTCTCGCTAGGTGTTGCTCCGCCTTGAAAAGCGCAGCTTTCCAACTAGAGGCATCAACTTCTCCGATGGCAGAGCTCATTGTATCGAAAACCTCGTCGGCGGAACGGCATGCTTGAATCCGGGAATAGTTTTTCTTGATTGCGCCGGGCCCGACCCCTTTGAGTTCCAAAAGTGCGAGAAAGCAACGCGACAGTTCAACTTGGTTCATTTCAAACCCACTCCATCCATCCACATCCCTCACCGTTATATTCTGGTTTTACGCAACTGTAGAACGGTCTCCCGTCGCGTTTTCTGTATTTAATTCGTGTGATCTTCCCACAAGCCGGGCAGACTTTCTCGATTGGGGTCTCTTCGGTCAAATAGAAGAGCGCGATGAATAAAATGTTCCGCACGCCTGCCTCTAGCAGCATTTCGACATGCGACATCGCGGTTGCCCCAGTGGTGTACTGATCGTCGACAACTATGACGTTTTTGCCCATTAGGTCCAAGGCGCTTTCTAGGCGTACGAAACGCTTGATAAAGCCCATTCGGCCCGCACGCTTCTTCTCTTGTCGAATACTGCCGGTTACGTCTGTTAACCAAACGAAAAGTTCTTCCTTCGGCAGGTCTACATCGAGCGCGTGGAGCAGTTTCGCCATCTTCCGTGGGGGCTTCGTCGTCGTCTTGTCCGCAACACAGGTGATCATGTCCCAGCGGATGAAATCATGCGCCATCACTTCATCATGCAGGTACTGGCTTACATCGCGCGCAACGCCCGTAAGGAAACCCTGGGTGCGATCCTCGCTTCCGAACTTGTAGTACCTACCGATTGCCCCGTAGCTATCACACGGCCCTTGTTGCTGCCGACCGAGGCCACGAATGAGCGTGTAGCCATCATTTTTGTTTCGGCCGTTGAACATGCGGGCAGCGGTTGCACCCAAGGGGTCTTCAAGAACTAGGCGATGCTTGGCGGGCGTCTCAATGATGTTGAGGAGTTCTTCGAAGGAATGGCAATTGTAGGTCGCTCCCTCCATGCAACGGCGCGCCCAGTTGGCCTCCTCGTTGTAGTAGGGATCATGTGGAATGTCGTCCGCGCCCCAAAACAGCAATGCAGACGGGATTGCCAGTCCTCGCGCCAACTGAATATCGAGTCGCGTGTCGCCTGCGAGCAAGAATTCTTCTGCGGCCGACCGAGATGGGAAGCCGAACACACTTTCAAGATAAGTCCGCAATTTTGCTGTATTGGGCTTATCGGCGAGGGCCAACCACGGCGTTCTGAAAACTTTCTCGGACACAGGACCGACATAGGCCCCGTGGGAATCGGATACGATTGTTACCGAATGCCCACGATCTTTCACGGCCTCGATGAATTCTCGAGCGCCAGCAACAATCGGGATCTCACCAAGCGAAAAACTCCGGTCACGACCATGCTTGATATCGTCGTACTTGCTTGCATTCGTGTCAACGAGCGTTCCATCTAAATCCAAAAGTATGTGCAAAGGTCGATCAAATGCCCCAAAATCGAAGGTGAACCCAATGATACGCCCAGCAAACATTAGGCATAATGCCTTAAGTTCGTTCAAAATAATGTTGATAATGAGAAAATTCTTAGGTGAACACAAGTAAGGAGCGGCACATTCCGTGGCGAAGCTACTAGCACTTGTTCAGATCTTTTTCTTCTCGGTTACCTCTTTCTCGCGCCCACGCTCTTCCGCTGCTTCGATCGCGCGACCAATTCCTTTGCCAGCCTTGACAACCTGACGCCCCAAGAAGCGGCTTGGACGAGACGTAGCGACTTTGTAGCCCATCTCCGCAATGTCCACGGTTGCCTTCATAGTGCCCGTCACAGCGACGCCGATGCCTTCCTCGATCGCCTCTACCTTGTCGATGCCCTCACGATGACGATCAATCGCGTGGTTGATGCCACGAAGTGTAGCGAACACACCTAGACCGCCGAAACCGCCGATTACTGCGTCCATCGCCGTATCAGGAAAGTCCACTACGGACCCTCCGAGGGCGAGTTCCATAGCATTGTCGAGTTCAGCATTCGACATGCCGCCGTCAATGGCACCTGTTTCCGCAGCGACTTCACTGGTTGCAATAACTGTGATGCTAGTATCGACGCTTTCGATGTAGCTTGCGCTGTCCGTCGCTTTAACCTGGAACTCCACCCCATCGATTACGATGTCGGTATCAGGCGTATTGAAGTGTTCGTGAAGAGTACCGCCGGTGCTCGTTGCTACATGAGCTTCAAAAAGCGCTCCCTTCGTGAGTGATGCAAGGCCCGCAAGGCTCTGAGGCTCCATAGTCAGCGTTTGAAGCCATATTTCGCTATCGCTCATTCCCTCAAAATTGCCATTTACCGAGCGCAGTGCATCATAAACTTCACCGGCCTGGGAAATATCCTGCCAGGCGGAGACGGGTACTGATAGTGCGGACAGGATAAGTGAGTTCCGAATAATTGTATCACCATCGAAGGGGGCCTGCCTCCTATCCGGAATGGCACCCATGACGTTCTCCTCGATCAGCCGCAGTCTCACGTCAATGCGCCCAACCGCGGCGTCGTGTTTTTCTTCAGCTTCCCGAATGATATCTGCCTTGCGCGAAAGGAAGAGCCGGACATCTCGCTCGAAATCTCGGATTTCCTTGTCCATTTTGTTGTAGTCGGGGTAGTCGTAGGTGAGTTTGGTCCACCAAGACGTGCACTCCAGCATCTCATCGACATCGGCTTCGAGCTGAACCCTGCGAGCTTTGACCCGCGCGAGACGTTGAATAGCTGCGTCACGTGCGGCAAGGACGGGATGCGACTTGCGTGATTGGCAAATCTTCGCTTTCGCCAACTCCTTAATTTGGGCAGTGGCCTTCAAAACTGATTCACGTCGACGCATTTTTTCCAAACGTGTTCTCTCGATCTCTTTTTGTTCTCGCGCCTCTTCCAATCGCGTATAAAGCGGCGGCAACCATGCCTCGACGAGCTTGCTTAAGTGAGGTGCAAGCTTAGTCGCCTTAAGTTGCCTGATTCCGCATTCGATTGCCGAAGGATCTTCTTCTTTGAATAAGTCCTCTAGCTGCCTTCGGCGTGCCCTATACTCATTGCACTTGGTTCGACTTTGTCTTGCCTTGCTACCTTTCATCATTCCGACAGTCAGAAAAAGAACAGCCCCAATTAGTCCAAAGTAGAAAGCGGTTGCTTCCTCACGCGAAAGAGATGCCCACGCAACAAAAGCTGCGGCACCAAGAGAAAAAAGAATGGCCATAAAGCGCTGGCGATCGGCAATTTCCTCAAACTCCCGATCGAGCATGGAGTCAGTTGGTTTGTTTATAGTATTTCGACTTGATGTTTGGCGCATATTCAATGCTCAATTCTATTCTTGTTAGGGCAAACCCTCGACTTGGCGAGCAATTTCGCGATGCCCAAATAATTGATATCTATAGATCAATCTGACCGACAAACGCACACTTATCAATGAAAACTCGCCTGAAAGGACGCCGCGGTCAGCGAGACATACGCGTTCAGAGGTGTATACAACCCGAACGCCTTCGTCCTTGTACCATCGGCGCTCACTTTGTTACCCACAAGTAGCAGTCATTGGTGCAAGATGTAGCATCTGTCAGTCGGGCTCTAGAGCAGTCATGCGGCGGCGCGGCATCATGTGATATGATGTCTTGTCAACGTCGGGTTGTTGATGCGGAGGGCGTAGTGGATCGGAGGATCCGTCATGGAAACACCAAACTTACCCGCCATCCGCGCACTACGCCCGGTCTGGAACAAAGGCCGGATCGTCGGCCAGAAACGGCCGCTCAAGCCCAAACACGTCTGGGCGATTAGGGTGCGACTGGAGTTGGCGGAGGCCCGCCGAAATTTGGCGCTTATTAAACCGGCCATCGACAGCAAACTACGCAGTTGCGATTTGGTCAAAATGAAGGTGGTCGATATCATGGCGTCAGGCCAAATCAAAGAGCGCGCGTCGGTTCTGCAGAGCAAGACGCAGAAATCTGTGCGTTTCGAAATTTCTCAAGGCACTCGCGCATCGCTGGCGCGGTGGATGGGAGAGCCGCTCATAATCGGCTCAGAGTATCTCTGGCCCGGGCGCTTTCATGAACGACTTCACATTTCGACCCGCCAGTACGCGCGGATTGTCCGTGAGTGGGTGACGTCCATCGGCCTGGAAGCGAGCGCATATGGCACGCACTCGATGCGGCGGACAAAGGTCACGCAGATTTACAAGAAAACCGAAAACCTACGAGCGGTCCAACTCCTGTTGAGGCACACCAAGATGGACAGCACTGTCAGATACCTTGGCGTTGAGCTTGAATATGCGCCGGATATCGCCGAAGTTATCGAAATCTAAACCAATGGGCTGTCTTCACGGACGGCCCAGAGCTGCCGTTCACTTAAGACGCCTTTGCTGCGGCGCAACCACCCCAGACCGGACATCCGTGCATCCTACAGCATTCCATCACGCCGAATGGCCTTAATGCGGGACACACCAGTCATTCGGCATCCAGTTTCTTAAGTCTGCTTTGGCCCGTGAACGAGACACTCAATGAGCCAGTGATGCGATAGCCTTGGTTACACCTTCAGCCTGTCTCAAATCGATATGACCAAAGCCTCCCGCATCATTGTCCCAATACCGGCCAGATGCATCGACAAAGTCGGCATCCAGCGACAGGCGGCAAAGGATGTCTGCCCCGATTTGCAGGTCGTTTCCGGCGACGCCGAAGCCTTCCTTCACCATCTTTGACGCCAGCAAAGAGCCGGGATTGACGGCAATGAAGACTGGTCCTTCAGGGTGCATTGCCGCCATCTGCGCAGACCATAAGGCGATGCCGCGCTTGCTTTGTGCATAGGCCCCCATGTCATCCAAGTGCTTGCCTCCGGCCAAGGCTGCAAGATCGACCGGGGCTTGGGCAGCAGAGGACAGGTTAATGATACGGCCATCGCTTGGAATTATTGGCAGTAATGCCTCAGTCAAAACATGCGGGGCCAATGTGTTCACCACGAACCGCACATCCTGGCCGTTTGACAGAATCGGATTGGGTGTTTTGTACACACCAGCATTGTTGATCAGAACATCAATGCGGTCGTGGTTGGCTGTAACCGCCTCAGCGAGCTTGGCTGTCTCTTGCAGGGACGACAGGTCCGCCTGATAGGCAGCAACGCCACCCCCAACTTCCTGCGCTGCCGACGCCAGCTTGTCCGCACTCCGGCCATGAAGGATGAGCGTATGGCCCCTTTCAGAAAGGGTCTTGGAGGTCAGCAGACCGATGCCATCGGTGGATCCTGTGATAAGAATTGTTTTGGTCATCGCATACTCATTTCTGTTGGAAATTCGGGAAGCACTTCATCAGCTAGGTGCCTCATTGTTTCTTCGATATCGGCATTATTGAACCGCAGGTTCAGCGCGACGTGGTTAATCCCGTGGTCACGCAGAGACCGGAGATATGTCTTGAGGAACGCGACACCGGAACGGAACCCGAGATGGATTGGTGTCGGCTCGGCTTCAACTTCGGCGACGAGATCAACATAGAGGGACTGCATGACAGGCTTTGTATCTGCACCGGTATTTGCACCACGCGAACGATAGTCTTTCACCACTTGAGCCTGTGAAGCGATATCCCGTGGGTACGTCATCCAGCCGTCGCCATGGGAGGCGACCCATTCCGGGTTCTGCTGTGAACCGCCGGTGATGAGGATCGGCACCCGCCCGTTTACGGGCTTGGGCAACATATCCATCGACCCATTCAGGGTTCCATGATCGCCGGTGTGGGTCGGATACTCCGCAGACATTGCTCGGATGTAAGCCAGACTTTCGCGGAACCGCGCTCCTCGGTCAGGAAAGCTCATGCCTAGGGCCGGGTATTCTTCAGGGCGGTCGCCGGATGCGACACCCAACAAAAGACGGCCACCGGACAATTGATCGGCAGATGCGGCTGCCTTGGCTACATGTGCCGGATGGCGCAGAGGCAGGATGATGCTGGCGATGCCGAGTGAGATGTTCCGTGTTAATCCAGACAACATGCCGAGATAAACAAATGGGTCAAACATCTGCCCGGCATCTCCGAAACTAGGCACATTAAACGGCACGTCACGTAGCCACAAAGCGGCAAACCCTAATTCGTCAGCCATCTGTGCCCGTTCGATGTGGCGGGTCATATCCGGCACCGGGTTGCCGTGATGGGCATCCAGTGGAACAACCAGGCCAACCGTTAGGTCTCCCGGGCGGAACACGGTGTTGTAGGCCCGGTTCAGTGACGGAAACGTCATGGGTGTTGCTGTGTCTGGCATCACCTGCGTATCTACCATCTCAATCTCCGTAGCGCACCAAAGTGCGGCTCTCGATGCTCTGCCTGACTGTGGTGATCGTCGAGTCTTCGATCATGTCCAGCGCCGAATGGGCCACCGACGCCTTGCCCCGGTTGTCGTAGATATTAAACATCGCCACCTCGTCCGGCGTCATACGGGATTGATACAACCATTCATGGTTCGGGTTCCCAACAAGCCCCATGATGTGCCCCCGCCGGTCGGGGTAAATCAGGTCCAGCAATAGCCAATCTTCGTTAGCCACACTGGAGGGCCGCACAAAGCCCAAGGGTGCTGAGTTGATCGGGTGTTCCACCGGACGCCACACATTGATGAAGCCGTAATGTCCGCCTGACCATTCAGCGGCTTTCGCCTCACCCAGAATGTCGATCAGCCGCCCATGTGCACCTTCGGGGCTATAGTCACTGTGGACATTGCGGGCCGGTTTGCGGGTCGCGTCGGGATCATCAATCCGCACGGTATGGTCGAATATGATGACCTCGGTTGCCCCCACTTCACGTTTGAGCAGGGTCGCGAGTTCCAGATCATAGGCGTCTTGCCAAGTACGGCTTTGATCAAAGGCGCTCACGGTCGAGGGGGCTGTCAGGAACCCAACACTGTCATTTTCAAAACTCACACCGCCATCCATACGGACATCGGTCAGTTCTACCTCGGTTACATTGTGTTCCGGCGAGATGATCTTCCCAACAACGCCACCAGCATCAATCTGGTAGGCTTGCCGCTCAGATGCGTGAACATGGTAATTCACCGTTGCAGTGCGTGGCATCTTGATTGTCCTCGTTGCGGGAGGCCAGATGCGATGCACCGGGCCCAGATCAAAACCTCAGGCGAGATCGTCCTTGCCTTCGATCACGAAGTGGTAGCTTTCCGATCCTGCGGTCCGGGCATCAAGATGGGGCTTGTACTCCGGGTCGTTCATGAAGCTCATCGCCGTCTCTTTCGATGGCCATTCAAGAATGATGCGCAGCGCAGATGTTTGCTCACCGCCCTCCACTTGTTCGTGTGAGGCCGTGCGGGCCAAATACTTGCCGCCGTGCTTTGCAACCAACTTGTTGGCTGCTGGCAGATAGGCGGGGATCCAGTCTTCGCGGGAAGGCGTGACGGCGAGAACGGAATAATAGGCCATGAGGCATCTCCTGTTGGGTTGTGTCTGTCGCAGGAGATATGAGGCATTGCAATATCGGAATAAACTGGGTCAAATCAGAAAGGACATTTCCGGTTTTGGATATAATTATGGAAACAGATACTCTGCGCCTTTTTGTTCTTGCCGCTGACAAGTTGAATATCAGCGCAGCAGGGCGAGAACTTGGGCTTGCCCCGTCGGTCGCCAGTGCGTGGATGACCAAATTGGAGAAAAGTGTGGGGGCAGACCTACTGCATCGGTCCACACGGAAGGTCGCACTCTCAACGGAGGGGCTCGAGTTCTTGCCCTATGCCAGAGACATTGTGGCGCGCGAAGACGCCGCCAGAGCCGCGCTAGGCCAGGGCAAGGCGCGGGTATCCGGCACGTTGCGCTTCACCGCCCCGAGCACATTTGCCCAACTCTATATCGCCCCCATCTTGCCGGACTTTATGAGGGATCACCCAGACTTACGTTTGGATATGCGGCTGTCGGACAAACAGTTCGACCTTATCGATGGCAGTTTCGATTTGGCGCTCAGGAATGCCGTTCTTGAGGACTCAAGCCTGCGTGGTCGCAAACTCGCCGATGACACGCGCATCCTCTGCGCTTCACCGGATTACTTGAAAGAGCATGGACAGCCAGAGACGCCTGATGGCCTTAAAGATCATCAACTGGTGGCATTCGGAAATGACCTGCCACATCGCATGATCAAAGATGACGGTACACATGCAGACTTTGATCCAAACCTAGGCCACTGCAATTTGATCATGGACGATGGGCATAGCCACAAGGTCGCAACGCTAGCTGGTGCTGGCATCGCACAAAATTCCCTGTGGAGTGTGCATGATGAACTCTCCTCCGGTCGTCTAGTCCGTGTCCTCTCGGACTACACTTGCGTGGCCGACACCGCTCTCTGGTTGATCTATCCGCAGACAAACGTTCTCTCCGCAAAAGTGCGGGTGTTTATGGACTTTCTTCTCGACCGGATCGGGAAAAAACCAGCGTGGCAATAGCATGTTCTGCGAGGGTCAATTTGCTTGTTAAGCCGCCATGCATGTAAAGCGCAGCATTTGTTGGTATGGGCTCAAAGCCGACCTCGGGTGCAATGCAGCGTCTTGTGGTATGATGTTTTGTCAACGTCGGGTTGTCGATGTGGAGGGCGTGGTGGAACGGAGGATCCGTCATGGAAACACCAAACCTACCCGCCATCCGCGCACTACGCCCAGCCTGGAACAAAGGCCGGATCGTCGGCCAGAAACGGCCGCTCAAGCCCAAACACGTCTGGGCGATCAGGGTGCGGCTGGAGCTGGCCGAAAACCATCGCGATCTGGCCCTCTTCAATCTTGCCATCGACAGCAAGTTGCGCGGCTGCGACTTAGTGAAAATGAAAGTGGTTGATATCAAGGCGTCAGGCCAAATAAAGGAGCGCGCGTCGGTTCTGCAGAGCAAGACGCAAAAACCTGTGCGGTTCGAAATTTCTGAAGGCGCTCGAGCATCGCTGGCGCGGTGGATGCGAGAGCCGCTCATGATTGGTTCAGAATATCTCTGGCCCGGGCGCTTTCACGAACGGCTTCATATCTCGACCCGCCAGTACGCGCGAATTGTCCGTGAGTGGGTGACGTCCATCGGTCTGGAAGCCAGCGCATATGGCACGCACTCGATGCGGCGTACAAAGGTCACGCAGATTTACAAGAAAACCGGCAACCTGCGGGCAGTCCAGCTGTTGTTGGGCCATACCAAGATGGACAGCACTGTCAGATACTTGGGCGTTGAGCTTGAAGATGCGCTGGCCATCGCCGAAGCTATCGAAATTTAAACCAATGGGCCGTCGTCACAGACGGCCCATACCTGCCGTTCGTGACCACCAGGAGCCGACCAACGGCACCGGCCCTTTGCTGCCATTCGCTGCGTTGCAGCGCTTGGGCGCGATCTGGACAATTGCGCGCTGCTGGAATGCGACCTAATATTGTTTGATTGCTAACTCGCGAGACTGACTTGCCGAAACCGTTTATTTCTACAAGAGCGCTTCACGGGTTGGAGCATGGCCTGCGGCTTCAGATTGGCCCGGCATCACTACGCAAGTTGCTCGATAGCGTTGATCTGCCGGCTGGGGTGCTCGAAACGCCCCGTTTCTATGTGCCGCAGGCTCACGCGATTGCGTTCCTCGGGGCGGTGGCTGGGCATGTCGGATACAGCAATGCCCTGTTTGCACTGGGAGACTATGCGTCCGTAAAGAGCTATGGGCTGTTTGGCGAATTCGTTACTGAAGCGAAGACATTTGGTGCGGCCATGGGCGCAACCCGCGACCTGATGGCGTTTCACGTTTCGAATGATCGATTGAGCCTGCGCCATGAGGCCAATTCCTTCAGGGTCAACTACCATGCTGCGCTGCAAAATATTCCCCAGTATGAGCATTACGCGCCGTTGGCGCTCGCTGTAGTTCTCTCAATCGCTGAACCCTATTTCGGACGCGGATATCGACGCTCAGTGACCCTTAATCTTCCGAAACCATCAAATGTTACCGACTTTGAGTATTTCTTTGGGTGCGATGTTCGGTTCGACCAGCCAGAGTTGTCCGTGGTGTTCGATCAGGCGGCGGCAACTGCGACGCGCCGCTTTCAGACCTCCCGGGTAGTCACCCTAGGAGAGGTTGCTCGCGACGCTTTTGGTGCAGCACCGCGCAGACTGGTTCCAGCCGTCGAAGCGCTCGTACGGGCCGACATCGAAGGCGCGGTCAATATAGATGACATCGCCCGCAGACTCGACATGTCGGAGCGGACACTCAGAAGGCGGCTCGACGATAGCGGCACCCATTTCCGGGAACTCGTTCGACGGACCCGGGTCGATCTTGCCAGGGAACTTTTGACGCAAACCGATCTGGATATGAACGAAATCGCGCAACGGGTGGGCTATTCCCACCCCTCGCATCTCGGCCGCGCCTTTCGCGAGCTTACGGGCATCTCACCCTCAGATTTACGCTACGCCGCACGCAACAAGGTGGCCGGAAATGGTTACCTCTGATGGTCTGGCCATGATAGATCGTCAGAAAACATAACGGGAGATCAACCATGTTCGGTAGGAAAATGATGCAGTCTCGGCGCGGTTTCTCGCATCTCGCCCTTAGCTTGCCAGCCATCGCGACAATGATGATTTGCGGCTCCGCTTATGCGGAAATTCCGGTTTCCGTCGATACGTTTGTGCGTGCAGAGACCGACTTGACCATGAAGCGCTATGTGGATCAGGGCGGCTTTGGCAAGTTCTTCCATATTCGAGTGCCTGTCCCCCTGGACAAGCAGGACGTGATCCGGATGAACCGCGACACGCTCTACTCTGCGGGCGTCTTCGATCTCGATGCGGGTCCGGTGACGATCGTGAAACCCGATAGCGACGGTCGCTTCCAGTCCATGCTTATTATCAATGAAGACCACTCGATGTTGCCGGTCGAACATGGCGCAGGAGAATTCACATTCTCGAGGCGCGAAATCGGTACGCGCTACGTCATCATCGTCTTGCGAACTTTTGTCGACGCGACCAGCGAAGAGGACATCAAGACGGCGAATGCCCTTCAGGACGCCGTTCAGGTCAAGCAGGTTGTAATGGGCAGTTTCGTGATCCCTGACTGGAACGAAGAGTCGCTTGTCGTCCTTCGAAAGGCGATCAACGTTCTTGCCGCGACGAAAGTGAGCGCCGCTGGAATGTTTGGCGACAAGAACAAGCTCAACCCGATTGACCATCTCCTGGGCACAGCATACGGATGGGGCGGAAATCCTGTCGAGGCCGCGGCGTACGAAAACGTGGTGCCCGAAAAGAACGATGGGAAAACTCCCTACGTCCTGGAAATTTCCGAGGCGGTCCCAGTGGACGGATTCGTGTCCGTCACAGTTTACAATAAGGACGGCTTCATGGAGCCGAACGATCTCGGGATGAACTCGATCAACAACGTGACCGCAAAGCGAAATGACGATGGAAGTGTCACTGTCCATTTCGGCGACTGCAATGATGGACGGATCAACTGCCTTCCGATCACAGAAGGTTGGAACTACATTGTGCGAATGTATCAGCCGCGTGAAGAACTCACCTCGGGCGGTTGGACCTTCCCGCCGGCAACGCCTGTCCAGTAAGCGAGCCGGACGGACGAACAGTGATCCAGATGCAATCATCTGTCCGGGACAATTCGTTGAACGGCGGTTGGTGGCACCTTTTTCGCCTTCGCCTAGTGGCACAACCGGGAAAGGCCAATCGGCTAGGAATGTCAGCTCTTCGGAAAGCCGTCTGTTTGTTTCGCGGACGCAGCGATGAACCGGCTACCGGTCGGGCCGGTAACTGATCGAGGCAAAGGCAATAACTGTTTCCGAGACGGTCGATCGTGGTAATTGGCGTCAGACATGAAGGCGTAAAGCAGCCGTGAAGTGCACTCGAAGAAGCTTTCTGTCGTTTCTAAAGCGTCCCAACGGCCGCTTTCGAGGATTGTCGACAACGACTTCGCACCCGCAGCAGACTTCCGCTTTCCGCCGATTCTGTGGAAAAACTCCTGTTTGCGAGCGCAGAAATAGCTGTTCCAAATTCGGCGCGAGCGCCTTTCCTGTCAGGTTTTTCGTATTTGCTGCGGTGCAGGAAAGATCCCTCTCGTGCATTGGCTTCGCCGATACCCTGCCGGGCAATGCTTGGCCAATTTCCGGAGGTTTTGGGCGGTTGCAGCGAGTAGAAATTCGTCATTTGCGCCGTTCGGTCCGCGTAATCGCAATCGTCCCAGCCTCAAGATCCGTTTGAGGTGGGCGAAGAGCATTTCGACCTTTCTGCGCAGGCGCATCGAGATGGCGTATTGTCTGGTCTTGGCGATATCGCGGGCGACTTGGCGGGCGTCTTCATGTTCTTCGCGGGTGATGGACCGGAAGTCGGCATTGGGGCAGCAGCGTGACTTCGATGGACATGCCTGACAGGTGAGTCGCAAGCCGCGGTATTTGGCGCGCCCCTGTCCGGTCGGCCCCCGGTTTGGGTCGGAATAATTCCGCCGGAACTGCTTCAGCTCTTGTCCCTCGGGGCAGATGTATTGATCGTTCTCGGCGTCCCATTCGAAGTCCGCCCGGCTCCAGGTGCCGTCGATACGGTTGGATTTTTCAAGGACCGGGATATGCGGCGCGATCTTGCGATCAACCAGCCAGCCCAGCATCGGCCCGGTGCCATAGGCGGTGTCTGCGATCAGGTGTTCGGGATGCAGGTCGAACTTGGCCTTCACCCGCTCCAGCATGGTCTTGGTCGATCCTACCTCGGCCTGCCGGATTGATCTGGTTGCTTCCACGTCGACGATCACCCCGTGATCGGTGTCGATCAGGTAATTGTCGGAATAGCTGAAGAACGCAGGACCTTTGCGGGCGGCAGTCCATTGACTGGCCGGGTCGGAATGCGAGGTGAACTTGGGCTGCACCTCGCTTGCTGCGCCAAAGGCGGCCTCATCCAGCGTATCGAGGTACTCACGCACCGCTCGGGGTACATCCGCCGGGTCGATGCTTGCCGCGTCCCAGTCCTCTTTGGGCGTGGAGTTCTGCTTGTTGGCATCGGCTTCGATCAGGCTGGCATCAATCGCCATGCGCTGGCCACTCACCAGACGTTCCTCGATACACCGCGCGGCCTTCGTCTCGAACAGGTGCCGCAGTAATTCGCTGTCGCGGAAACAGCCGTGACGATTCTTGGAAAGGGTCGAATGATCCGGGACCCGGTCGCTTAGATCGAGGCGGCAGAACCAGCGATACGCGAGGTTAAGATGCACTTCTTCGCAGAGTCGCCGCTCTGACCGGATGCCAAAACAATAGCCGACCAACAGCATCCGGATCAGCAGCTCGGGATCGACCGACGGGCGGCCGGTGTGATTATAGAAGTCTGCAAGATGGGCCCGGATGCTGCTCAGGTCGAGGAACCGGTCGATGGATCGCAGCAAGTGATCCGTGGGGATGTGATCCTCGAGCGAGAACGCGTAAAACAGCGCAGGTTGTGCTTCTTGCCTCGGTCCCATCATGGCTCAATCCCCAATCTTATAAGGAAATTGAATCAGCCAAACACCTTCAAATCAACAAGAGTTTTTCAACAAAATACGCCCAGACACCTCTCGTTACTGCCACAAAAGATCTCTCCGGTTTCAAATAATCGGGCATGAACAACAATCCACAACACTGGGTCTAAAACGTTTGAGTTCACGCGAACGATGCACGAGACCAAATCAGTCAATGGATTCTGCCAATCCACGCCAACCGACCCTAACCTAGCGCCTCCTGAACACAACGTCCCATAATGCACCGCCCCCCGGTCCGAATTATGACATTCAGATAAAAAACCTCCCCCGCCGGTCAGGTACCTATGAGGTTCCAAAGATTCAACACCCGCCCCCCCTCAGGGTAATTGACGTGTCCTCGATCAGGTTATGTCTGGTTTAGTACTCGCTATGAGAACATCGCAACCGACTGAGATGATCACGTTGCAACTGACCACAAAACCCGCGCCAAATTTAACCGTTTTCGATCTCACCCCCCGCATCGCGACGCCTTTTGCAAAACGCGATTTTAAAAACCAGCCCCTGCTATTTCCGCTATTTCTGCTAATCGAGTCCCAGATTTCGGCGTTTGCGCGGCCCGATTAGCAGGATTAGCAAGATTAGCAGGGGTGGCGTTTAAGAATTACGTTTCAACAAACGAGCGCCGTCTGCCAAGCGATAGGCCAGCTTTCTGCGGGCCCCGCGAACAAGCTCATCGGGCGCAACGCGAATGAGCCAGCCATGTTCTTCCAGCACCGTGAGAGCTTCTATCGCAAGTTTCGTGTCACGCAAGGCATTGGGTCCGTGTTGGACGACGTCACTCGGAAGAACCTCTGGCTTAGCCCACTTGTTAAGGAGCCATGTGCGTACCGCTTCTGCGCGCGTGGTTTTATCCGAGACCAAAGCGTAATCCACGAGCCGCTTGGCTTCGTGCAGATAGTATTCGGCTAGATCAATACCCCTCGCCATCGTTTCAGCAGAGATGCGGTCGGCGTCCAGGCTCTCCCAAAGCGTCAAAACGCCTGCGATCCGAAGCGCTTGCTCCGCACTCTTGCTTGCGAATGGCGTGACGTCAGCATAGACCCCGCCATCTTTCTGTCCCAGTTCTGTTGCCTCTGCATAATCCAGGAGCAACTCTTTGGCCTCTGGCGTTAACGTCAGCTTGCGGGGCTCCAGTTCCTGACGGGTGTTTGCCTTCAACGGCGGCTCTTGTTCGAGCAATGCCTGCAACTTCTTGCCAAACTTTGCGATCTCCAAATCGCTCTCTGGACGATACTCACGCCGTGTGCGGGTGCCGATTGCGCTCTTTGGCTCACAAATCAGGAAACGCGCCAGAAAGCCCTGATTCACGACAAGCGGGTTTGCCAATACCGGACGGGCCGCCACAGGTTGCAACATGATATGGCTCGCCAATCGGCGCCCATACATCGTTGTCGTTCCATCCCCAGAGCGCGACCAACTGATTGGGGAGCCGTCCCAGAGTTTTGACAGTTCAGAACAGGTCTTAAGCATATTGTCCTTGCTCATCGCATAACCGCCAATGAAGCTGCCGCCTTCGTCGGTGAACAAACCGAGTGAGGGCTGACCGATCTTGAACAGTTTCACCAAACCTTCAAACGTAGGCTCTGCCACAATTCTGTGCGGAGCAATTGGCGCAAGCGGTGCAGGAGGATAGGTTTCCAGTTTCGCTTCCGCGGCCTGTTTTTCCGCAGGTTTTGCCGAAAGGGCGCTCACTAGGAGCTTGTCGTGCTGTTTCTCCCAGATCTTCAGTTCCGTTGTATGCCGCAGGTTCAGCTCAGCATATGAACTCAACCCATCACGCTCATGTACCCGAACCTGTTCAATTAGAAGCTTGTCACAGCTGCTCTTGCGTTCCCCTGATTTGGCAATCGTGAGCATAAAGAGGCTGCAGGGCGTGACGCCACCCTGCCATTCCACATCCCCAAACGCCTGTGTGGCGAGTGAGGCAATGGACAAAGCAGATTGGGCTGCAATCTCAATTGGTGCCTGTGTCTTGTTTTGAACTGCCTGCACCACTTCCTTGAGCGGTCCGAGAGCCTCTACCGGATAAGCCTTGCCGGCAGGTATCTGCCGCAACAGGGGCTGCGGCTCTTCTGGGCGATATGGAACGATGTCTTGCGCGATATCTTTCATTAGGACACCTCCGCCAAAAGAACATCGTTCCAATCTTGCCCCTTTGGTGCCTGGAGCAAAGAAACGGACCAGCCCAGCGCGGTCGCACGCTCTGCAAGATGAGAGGCGGCACGTGTTCCCGCAGGATCACCATCGCTGCCAATGATGAGGTCATGGGCTTGCTCTGGAAGGGAGATGTTCTTCATGCCACTGGTGGAAAGAGCGGCGACCACAGTTGGAGCTTTCGCCGTAAGCATCTGCGCCAGACTCAAGCCGGTTTCGATCCCCTCGCAGACAACAAGCCGCCCAGCGCCTTTTGACAGCGTAACTGCACCGCCACGGCATGGCCCAAGCATCATCTTTGCGGAAGTCTTGAGGCGCAAACCATCTTTGGTGAAGTACGTCCGATGCACACCGCCCGTGGGCTGCACATCGGCAATCATTGCACAGCACCAGCGTCCTGTCGGGCCGTGGTATATATTAGGAAGGAACCGAAGACTCTGCGGTAAGAGGCACATAATCCCACGGCGGCGCAAATAGGTCTCCGCGACTGTACCCTGAATGGGAAGGCTCGCTTCCCACAACTTGCGCGCTTTGCCGACCAGATTGTCACGCTCCTTCGCCGAAGCCACAAATGGCTTGCGATAGGCGGATTGCGGCAAATGAGGCGCATGGCCGTGGGCTTCGGCCAATATATCTTCAAATGCGCAGCTGGACTTAAAGCAGTTGAGTAGCAGTTTATCGCCCTGCTGAGATAGACTGAGCGCGTTTTGATCTTTGCGCCGCTCTGGCTGACAAATCGGACATGGCGCTTGCCCCTTGCCAAAGGCAAAGGTTCCGCCAAGCGATTTCGTAAGTGACTGGATATCCATAGACACTTCTCCAAATGTTCAAATTGATTTGAAATTCGGAACGGGTCTGGTACTCTGAGGCTCTACCACAAGACAACAGAAATACCAGAGAGCCCCGTTCGACCGAATGGGGCTTTCGCCTATTTTGGCGGCTCAATGCGCTGGGCGTTTGCCCATACATTGAGATCAACACCCTGATAAATGATCTTGCGCCCCAAGCGGTAATAAGCAGGCGAGCGGCCATGGTGGCGCATCTGCGCTTGCTTCTCACGACTCCCAAGCAACGCAAGAATGAGCGGGTCTGTGGCCTCGTAGTGTTTTTTATCTTCGAACAATGCCGTCATTGAGTGATCTCCATGTAGTTAACATGGTTCCAAGTTATTCGAAGTACATTTGGCAGAAATAGGGGTCACGAATTAATTGGGGTATTAAATACGGGTATCAAATTCACGTTGCAGCCTTATTTTTAGGACTTTGGGCCACGTTTTGAAAGATATGGATGAACTTTGACAGTTTCCCTCCAAACTCTGTTCCAAGCGTTTGTTCCCAAATCGGCGGCAATATTTGCTTTGAAAGCCTTCTTAGTCATCACGGGGTATTCGTGGTCGATGATGTACTGCCTAAGCTTCTTTCTTGCCGTAGTTTCATCTGCGACCGTAGATTTTGTTTTAGTATCAGCATTCTGCTCTCCACCTACAAACCCAGCATCTAACAATTCACTCTGCGGTAAGCTGTCCTCTAACAATCTCAGTTCTTTACCAGCTTTTTCTTCCCAGAATTTTGACCAGTTTTTCTCATAGTGGGCTTTTGGAACGCACACTGTATAACCATCGAACCGCCTCAAAACGCTAGCAGCACTATCATATTCATGTGCCCATAATCCACTCACTTCTGGTAAACCATGCCTTACGAGATGATCGTATAATTTAAGTGAAACTGCACCTGAGCGATAATCAATAAATAGATGCGGATAAGCAAAACCGTGTTTCTCGGAATATCGCGTAATAAGTTTTCTTAAACTTTCATCAGACAATATATCCTGCCAGCCAATCTTGGAGCTTTTGCTTTCATCATGTCCATCAGCAGTTTTCTTGCTTGAATCCTCATCAAAAAGCGTAATGACGCGATCAAAGAATTGCTGCTTGTCGTTTTGGGAAACGGGTTGTACCAGCTGGTAATACTCGATCATTTTTTCGTTCACGTTAAGTGATGCACAGTTCTCATCGCTGAGTTCACGTTGTATTAAGGACCACGGGAAGCGCGGACTTTCGAGCGCTATATTACTAATTGTGATTGCGCTAATTCCGTCGCTCGTGATGCAAAGTTTACCCCTACAAAACTCCATGACCCATCCAGTCAAAATGTCACAGGTCATCCCAAAATCAAAACGCTCTAGATCGGTGGTCGACTGAATCAAATACTTGTAAACTTGTGGCTCATGTTCGAAGGCTTCGAAAAACAAATCGACCAAGGGTATATACCCAGTAGGCGCAAACATCAGTTCTTCCTCGTCTTGTTTTCATTCGGGCCTGCAACAAACTTCGACCACTGCTCCATCAATTCGCGACGGCGCTCTAACAGATCTGAGCGTGCATAGGCTCGCTCCACGTCCGACCCGACTTTATGCGCCAAACTCATCTCAGCCACTTCACGCGGGACGTTGGCGACTTCACTTGCCCAATCTCGAAACGTCGATCGGAAGCCGTGAACCGTCACATCCTCGATTTTCATGCGGCGTAGCAGCATAAGCATCGCCATGTTTGACAGCGGCGCGTTTCGTTTTTGCCCTTCGAAGACATATTCCGACTCCAATGCTTTTAGGGGTTCAAGGATTGTCAGCATTTCAGCTGTGAGCGGTACACGGTGCGCCTCGCCTGTTTTCATTCTCTCTTCAGGGCACCTCCAAAGCCGCTCCCCGAAATCAATCTCGGCCCAGCGCATGCCGAGCACCTCACCCGTGCGCGAGCCGGTCAGGCAGGTATACATAAGCGCCTTTGCCGCCATTGAATTGCGCGAGCGGAGGTCTGTGTAAAACGCTGGAACATCCTGCCATTTCATTGCCGCATGATGCTTGGGCTTCTTGGTGACCTTTGGCAGGACTTGCGCATCCTTAATTGCCGTCACGGGGTTCTCTCCATCGCGAAAGCCCTTGGACTTGGCGACATCAAGAACGATCTTAATTCTCTGTGATAGCCGGCGAGCAGTTTCGTGCTTCTCCGTCCAGATCGGAGAAAGGCACATGAGAACTTCCGGCTGGCCGATACTGTCCACCGGCATGCGGCCGATCTTGGGAAAAGCATAGTCACGCAACGTATTGATCCACTGCTGACCATGCTTGGCATTCTTCCAGGTCGGCATACGCTCGATATGAACCTGTTGGGCAATCTCTTCAAAACTGGGGATGTCTTGCTTTGCGTTGAACTTGGGGTTTAGCCCCTGCTTTGCCATGCGGCGGTATTCGAGTGCCCGGCTGCGCGCCTGATTGAGCGTCACGAGCTCAGCGCTCCCCAACCCAAAGTCCGTCCGAAGCGGTGCGCCTTTGCTATTCCTCTGGCCATGCACAACAACGCGCACAATCCAGCTACGTGATCCTGATGGCCTAACAACAAGATAAAGCCCGCTCCCATCGCCATGACGGCCAGGACCGAGATTCTCTACCAGCTTCTTATTAAGCTTCCCCGACAGATAAGACATCAATTGGTACCACATTTGTTACCACATGACGAAAACATACGGAAGCAATCGAATGAAGGCCAGTAAAATCTACTCTGGAGGAAAGTTCAATTATGTAAGCAACTTAAGCGGAAAATACGATTGAAGAAAACTCAGCGAAAGGAGCCGATGGCGGAGGAGGTGGGATTCGAACCCACGGTAGACTTTCACCTACGTCGGTTTTCAAGACCGGTGCATTCAACCACTCTGCCACTCCTCCGACAGCGATTGTGTTACCGCGCGTTTTCTGATTCTGAAACCCCTATTCCAATTGCAATATTTCGCCCATCGGGAATGCGGACTCTTTAAATATTTCGGGAGTTTGTCTACTATGCCCATATGTCTCGAAATTTCGATTGACGGACGTGGGGAATAGTGACGGAACTGCCAACACGCGCAGCCGGACACACAAGGCGTAAGCCACTGAAAATAATAGCCATTAAATGGCAGAGCGCTGAGCGGCGCGAATTTGTGAGGGCAAAACATGGCAGTATCTTCGTTTTTCAAGGTCGCGGTATGTGTATCTGCAGTGGTCGGACTTTCTGCGTGTCAGGAAGGGGCCGGCAGCTTTCTGTCTCAAGACGGAGACGTGACGACGACAGAATCGGGAGCGAAGGTTGTCGAAAAAGACGTTGAAGCGCCGGAAGTCTTTAGTGTGCAGGAAGTCGGTCTTTGGGATGGGCGCCCGTCGCTTGGCGGCATTTGGGTTGCGCATCCAACTGCGGTTGATCCAGAACGCGTGATGATCCGCAACGAAGCAAACGGGCAATCTGTTATTGGCGCCCTCTTCCGTAAAGAACGTGAAACGCCAGGTCCTAAACTACAAGTTTCATCGGAGGCCGCAGAAGCAATCGGTATGATTGCTGGCTCTCCTCAGGAGCTTTCGGTCGTTGCGATGCGCCGTAAGGAAATTGTCGTGGAGCCAGCACCAGCTCCGGTCGAAGCGGAAAAAGCCACCAGCGATGCGCCTATCGAGGGTGACGTCGCGCCGATTGCGGCTAACGAAGTTGAACAGACAACGCTTGACCCGATTGCGAGCGCCGCTGCGGCCTTGGACGCTGTTGAAGACGCCGGAAAGCCAACGAATGTTGCGAGCGCAGCAGACTCGTCCGGCAAGTCGCAGTATATCCAGATCGGCATTTTCAGTGTTGAAGCCAACGCCAACTCGGTTGCGGATCAAATGCGCAAAGCTGGCGCGACGCCAAAAATCACAACGTTTTCGAACGAAGAAAAGCAATACTGGCGTGTTATTGTCGGCCCTGTTTCCAGTGCTGCCGAAAAAGATGCGCTAAAGAAAAAGGTCGTCGGTATGGGCTATAGCGACGCGTTTTTCGTAAACAAGTAAAGGGGGCGCTATGCGTCTTGAACTAGCTCTGGTTTCCTATTCACGTACATTGATCGCGGCGCTGCTATTAGCGTTGGTTAATATTGCGTCGACGGCGAACGCATTCGAAACGCGGGCGACGGGCGCTTACGTGGTTGACGTCACAACTGGCACGTTGCTGATGGAAAAGAACGCGGATGTTCCTTTGCCACCTGCAAGTATGTCCAAGCTGATGACGCTCAACATGCTGTTTGAGGCGCTCAAAGACGGGCGCGTCACGATGGACACGACCTTTGCCGTATCGACGCGCGCCAAAAACATGGGCGGATCGACGATGTTTCTTGACGAAACAGACCGTCCAACCGTCAAAGACCTTATTCGCGGCATTATTGTACTGTCGGGAAATGACGCCTGTGTCGTTGTTGCCGAAGGTCTGGCCGGTACGGAAGAAGCCTTTGCACGGCTTATGAATGATCGCGCTGTTGATCTTGGCATGGAAAATTCGACTTTCGCAAATGCCTCAGGCTGGCCTGATCCGAACCAGCGCATGAGTATGAAAGATCTCGGAATTCTTGCCGAGCGCCTTATCGTTGAGTTCCCTGAATATTACGGTTTCTTTGGTGAAACAGAATTCGGATTTGACGGCCGCTCACCTGACAACCGTTTCAACCGAAATCCGTTACTCAAACTCGGGATCGGCGCTGATGGCCTCAAAACTGGCCACACAAGCGAAGCTGGCTATGGGCTTGTCGGGTCCGCCGTTCAAGGGAAGCGCCGCGTTGTATTCGTTATTACCGGTTTAACAAGCGAGAAAGAGCGCGCCGAAGAGGCCGAACGAATTGTTAACTGGGCTTTTCGCCAATTTGTTATGAAAAACTATGCTCCGGCGGGTGAAAAACTTGCGGATGCAAAGGTTTGGATGGGGAATGAAACCACTGTCGGGCTTGTGTTGTCCGAAGACCTGAATTTGCTTGTCCCTGCATTGGTGCAAGGCGAGATCAAAGGCGAAGTCGTTTACGATGGTCCGCTTGAAGCCCCGATTGCCGAAGGCCAAGAGGTGGGCGAACTTGTTTTGAACCTGCCAGACATGGCCGAGATGCGCGTCCCTCTTGTAGCGGAACAAAGCATTGAAGGTGGAGGCGTTTTGCCACGGTTCCGCACAGCGTTCGCCATCCTGTTTCAACGGTACATCGGCGAAGCACTGGGCCTGTCTCTATGAACGGAAAACCCGCGGGTGGGCTGTTTATCAGCTTTGAAGGCATTGACGGGTCCGGCAAATCCACGCAGGCAAGGCTGCTTGCCGAAGCGTTGGGAAAAGCAGGATATGAAACCATCCTGACCCGCGAGCCGGGTGGCTCCGTTGGTGCAGAGCAAATCAGGAGCCTTGTTCTTGAAGGCGATCCTGACCGCTGGTCTGCGGAAACGGAAATTCTTCTGTTTACTGCCGCGCGGCGTGACCACCTTGAGAAAACAATCCAACCCGCCTTGAGAGCAGGAAAAATCGTGATCTGTGATCGGTTTGCGGATTCAACTCGCATGTACCAAGGCATAAGCCGTGGAGATTTACGCACCGTCGTTGATGATCTCCATAGCCTTATGATCGGCCGCGAACCGGATGTGACCTTCATTGTTGATATGGACCCTGCCATCGGTCTGGCGCGCGCGAAGGCTCGCCAAACGTCCGAAGAGCGCTTCGAAGATTTTGGCAATGACTTTCAGGTCAAAATGCGCGCAGGTTTCCTTGCACTCGCAGAAGAGTTCTCCGAGCGCTGCATTGTTATTGACGGCGCGCGCGACCTTGGCGAGGTCAACCAAGACATTCTAAGCAAAACTCAAGAGATACTGGCATGAGTGACCTTCCAGAGCCGGATCGCATTGCTGGCGCGCCCCATCCGCGTGAGACAACAAAACTGCTGGGTCAGGCAAAGGCAGAGGCAGCATTTCTGGAGGCCTTCAACACGGGCCGCATGCATCATGGCTGGCTCATTACTGGACCGCGTGGCGTTGGAAAATCCACACTGGCATGGCGCATTGCGCGCTTCCTGATTGCGCAACCGCCCGCAGGCGATGATAGCGGTTTGTTTGGCGACGCGCCCCCTGCCCCAACAAGTTTGGATATCAGCTCCGATCATCCCGTCTCACAACGTATTGCGGCGCTCTCCGAACCGCAGCTATTCCTTTTACGTCGCGCCGCGAATGACAAAGGTGACGGGCTGAAAACGGTTATTACCGTCGACGAAGTGCGGCGGCTGAAATCCTTTCTGTCGCTTTCGGCAACTGATGGTGGGCGCCGCGTCGTGATTGTTGATGCCGCCGACGAGATGAACGTATCCGCCGCCAACGCACTCCTAAAATTGCTTGAGGAGCCGCCAGATGACACGATCCTTTTATTAGTCAGCCACCAGCCCAGCGGTTTGCTCCCAACAATAAAATCGCGCTGCCGAGAATTGCGCTGCACGCCGCTTTCGCCCGATGACTTGGCAACGGCTCTGGCCACTGCGGGTGTTGAGGAGATTTCCGACCCGACAGTTCTGGCTGCGCTGGCAGCAGGAAGCGTTGGCGAGGCAATGCGCCTTGTGACGCTGGGTGGGCACCAGATATACCAGACATTGTGCGATCTGTTTCATGCTGCCCCCGGCCTTGACCGCCCGCGCGCGCTCGCCATGGCCGAAAGCGCCGTTGGCAAGAAGAATGCCGAACGCTATGAGTTACTGCTGGATATGTTTGACCTGTTCCTTAGCCGTATGGCGCGCGCTGGCGTATCGGGGCCGCCTGTGATTGAGGCCGCTAAGGGCGAAATCGCGCTCTTCGCCAAGCTCGCGCCAACCCCGCGACACGGCAGGAGATGGGCCGAATTACAGCAAAGCCTGAGCGCGCGCGTTCGACATGGTCGTGCAGTTAACCTTGACCCTGCGGCGCTCATCCTTGATATGCTTTTAAAGATGGACCAAACGGCGGCTGAAGTGGCGGCCTGATCGCAATAACGGACACGACATGACGCCAAGGTTTACGGATAGCCATTGCCACCTCGATTTCCCTGATTTCGCTGAAGAATTGCCGCAAGTTGTAGAACGCGCCAAAGAAGCTGGCGTAGCGCGCATGGTGTCAATCTGTACCCGATTGCGTAACGCGGATCAGGTGCGCAACATTGCCGAGGCGTATGACGAAGTTTTCTGGGCCGGCGGGACGCACCCGATGAGTGCCGCCGAAGAGCCGATGGCAACAGTTGATGATCTTGTTGAGTTGGCGAAGCACCCGAAATTTGTCGGCATTGGCGAAACTGGACTTGATTATCATTACACCGCCGAAAGCAAAGACGTGCAGCAAGAGAGCCTTCGCATTCATATCGATGCAGCACGGGAAACGGGCCTGCCTCTAATCATCCACGCCCGCGCAGCCGATGAAGATATGGCGCGCATTTTGAGCGAAGAGTACGCAAACGGGTCCTATTCCTGTGTTATGCATTGCTTCTCTAGCTCGGCAGAGCTTGCCCGTGCGGCGATCGATCTTGGGTTTTATCTGTCCATGTCCGGCATTGCGACATTCCCCCGCTCGAGCGAATTGCGCGAGATATTCGCTGCGGCACCCGTTGATCGTATCCTTGTCGAAACCGACGCCCCATATCTTGCCCCACCGCCCCATCGCGGCAAACGAAACGAGCCCGCCTATAGTGCGCTCACTGGCGCTGTTGGCGCGGAGGTATTCGGCTTGTCGGTTGAGGAATTTGCCGCACAAACCGAACAAAACTTCGAGCGGCTATTCACAAAAGCTGCGGAGTGGCGCGCGGCATGAGTTATCGCTTCACCATATTGGGCTGTGGCTCTTCTGGTGGTGTGCCACGCCTTGGCGGCAATTGGGGTGAATGCGATCCTGCCAACCCCAAAAACCGTCGCCAACGTTGCTCTATGCTGGTGGAACGTATCGGGCCAAACGGTATCACCCGTGCGCTGATCGATACCTCTCCTGACATGCGCGCGCAGCTACTTGCCGCAGACGTTGGCACGCTAGACGGCGTGGTGTTCACCCACCAACACGCCGATCACATGCACGGGCTCGATGACATCCGCCAGATCGTTTTCAACACCCGCATCCGCATGCCCGTTTGGGCGGATAGCGACACAACAGAGGCGCTTATCTCGCGGTTTGGCTATGCCTTCGTACAGCCCAAAGGTAGCGATTACCCTCCGATTTGCGAACTCAACGCGATTGGAGACGATCCGTTTTCTGTTTCTGGCGCTGGCGGTGAAATTACGTTCCTGCCCCTTCCTGTCATCCACGGACGGATTGATGCGCTTGGCTTCCGCATTGAAGATCTCGCATATATTCCCGATGTGTCCGACATGCCCGAACAAACGTGGGACCGGCTTCAAGGGCTTGAGTTATTAGTGCTGGACGCGTTGCGCCGCAAACCACATCCAAGCCATATCCATCTTGAAAAATCGCTTGAATGGATTGCGAAAGTGGCGCCTCAAAACGCGGTGCTCACGAACATGCACATCGATCTGGACTACGAGACTCTACGCAACGAACTGCCCGAACATATTGCACCCGCCTTTGACGGGATGGTGCTGACTCTGGAGAGTTAGGTGCAAGCGGCGCTCCACGTCACCCTCCCCGTCTTCCTGATTATCGGAGCTGGGTATCTCGTTGTTTGGCGCAATCTTTTCTCCGACCGCGATGTCGACGCCCTGATGACCTTCACCCAGAAGTTCGCAATCCCTTGTTTGCTCTTCTCGGTAATTTCGACTTTGGATCTCGCCGCGACAATCAACTTTGGATTGCTGGCCAGTTTTTATACCGGCGCGACGGTTAGTTTTTTGGCCGGAATTTACGGAGCGCGTCTATTATTTGGCCGCCCTTGGCAAGATTGCGTAGCTATCGGATTTTGCGGGCTGTTCTCCAATCTGGTGCTGCTCGGGCTGCCGATAACCGAGCGAGCCTTTGGGCCAGACTCATTAAGCGCCAACTATGCAATTATCGCGTTTCACTCCCCGTTTTGCTATGCGGTTGGCATTACAGTCATGGAATTTGTTCGCAACAAAAAGAGCGGTGTGATTTCAACGCTTGGTTCGGTTCTGAAAGCGATTTTCAGCAATGCCTTGGTCATCGGGATCATGCTCGGTCTCGCGACGAACCTACTTGATATCCCTGTTCCGCGAATGGTCTATGAGGCAACCGATTTGATCGCGAGAGCCGCCCTTCCCGCCGCGTTGTTCGGCCTTGGCGGCGTTCTGTTTCGTTACAAACCCGAAGGCGATATGCGGGTTATCCTCTATGCGATTTCTCTATCTCTGGTCCTTCATCCGGCGATCACCTTCACACTTGGAAATTGGTTCGAGCTACCAGACGCAAGCCTGCGTTCCGCCACGTTGGCCGCAGCGATGGCACCGGGCGTTAACACCTATATTTTCGCAAACATGTACGGAGTTGCCAAACGGGTGGCGGCTTCGACGGTGCTGATCGCAACGGCGACGTCTATCCTGACAATCGGCTTCTGGCTTTCTGTATTGCCATAGCTGTATTTCCGCTGTTCGTTGGTCTAGCCAAACTCTATAATTCGCGAAAACAGCCCCAAAGGGGCCAAGATCGGAAGCAGATTGAATGACAGGTCGCGCACAACACAGCCAAGATTTCAATATCGTCATTATCGGCCAAAACGGTCGACTTGCTTACGAAGCCCTGCTGTTTGTGGCAAGTCTGCGCGCCCATTCGCCAGCTTTTACCGGCAGGCTGCTCGTCGCGGAACCCCAAGCCGAAGCTAAATGGAGCGGCACAGACACGCGCCTGCCGCCACATATCCGCGACGGGCTGGAAGAATACGGCGCAGAGATCATCCCCTTTGTGGCGCACCATTTTGGGGCGGATTACCCCTACGGCAACAAAATCGAAGCACTACTTGCCATGCCCAAGGGCGAACCCTTCATATTTTTTGATACCGATACGCTGATCACGGGAGAGATCACCGATATCCCCTTCAACTTCGCCAAACCAAGCGCCTCCATGCAACGCGAGGATACCTGGCCCAAGCAAGAGTTGTACGGCCCCGGATATACTCAAACCTGGAAGTCTCTCTATGACAAGTTTGGCCTTGATTTTGAGAGCTCGCTTGATCTTACAAAACCCGATGAATTTTGGGAGCGCTACCTCTACTTCAATGCGGGATGGTTCTTTTATGAGTGCCCGCAACGATTTGGTGCCACGTTTTTGGAATATGCGCTCGCCATTCGGGATGACGCGCCAGAAGAGCTGATCTGCCAACCTCTGGATCCTTGGCTGGACCAGGTTGCACTTCCTCTTGTCGTTCATGCTTTGGGCGGAGGCCGAAATACGATTCCGCATGGGCTGCTGGATGGCGAGGTATCGTGCCACTATCGATTGATGCCGCTTCTCTACGCAAGGGAAAGTGATCGCGTAGTTGATCTTCTGGAACAGGTCGCAGCACCAAACAAGCTTAAGAAACGACTAAAACAATATGACCCATTTAAGCGCATGATTTATCAGGGAAGAGGCCGTAAAGCACGAGCGCTTTTTGATCAGAATAACCTCCCTAAACGTGAAGCAGCCATACGAAATGCGCTCAAGCGTAACGGCTTTTGGCTTCGATAGAAGAACTGCGCTGTGACAATAAAGCGTTGTTGCCGGTAGCGGGAATAGCTTAGGCTCTGGGCATTACAAACCGGAGGAAATTATGAGCGACGCAAAACAGCTCGGCTTCAACACATTGCAAATTCACGCTGGCGCAACGCCGGACCCTACAACAGGCGCTCGCCAGACGCCCATTTACCAATCTACGGCATATGCTTTTCGCGATGCGGAACACGCTGCCAAACTGTTCAATCTTCAAGAAGTCGGGTTCATCTATTCTCGCCTGACCAACCCGACCGTTGCTGTACTTGCCGAACGCATTGCCACCCTTGAAGGCGGCGTTGGCGCGGTGTGCTGCTCTTCCGGACACGCGGCGCAAATCATGGCGCTCTTCCCGCTCATGGGTCCAGGCAAAAACGTTGTTGCCTCAACGCGCCTTTATGGCGGGACAATCACCCAATTCAGCCAAACCATCAAACGTTTCGGCTGGACCGCGAAGTTTGTTGATTTCGACGACGAGGCCGCAGTTGCGGACGCAATTGACGAGGATACACGTGCTGTCTTCTGCGAAAGTATCGCGAACCCTGGCGGTTACATCACTGACATTCCCGCAATCGCCAAAATCGCAGATGCAAAGGGCCTTCCGCTGATTGTCGACAACACTTCGGCAACGCCATACCTCTGTAATCCAATCGAGCTCGGCGCGACGTTGGTTGTCCATTCGACAACCAAATATCTAACAGGCAACGGTACGGTCACAGGCGGTTGCGTTGTCGACAGCGGCAAGTTCGACTGGTCAGCGAGCGATAAGTTTCCATCGCTCTCGCAACCGGAACCCGCCTATCACGGATTGGTCTTTCATGAAGCGCTTGGTCCGATGGCGTTCACATTCCACTCCATTGCAATCGGCCTGCGTGATCTTGGTATGACTATGAACCCGCAAGGCGCACATTACACTTTGATGGGCATCGAAACGCTTTCGCTTCGCATGGAACGTCATGTCGAAAACGCAATGGAACTGGCAAGCTGGCTTGAGAAAGACCCGCGTGTTGAGGCTGTGACCTACGCTGGGCTCCCTTCTTCGCCTTACAATGATCGGGTTGCAACGGTTTGTCCGAAGGGCGCCGGGGCGCTGTTCACAGTCGCGCTCAAAGGCGGGTATGACGCCTGCATCAAACTTGTGGACAATCTCGAGATATTCAGCCACGTGGCCAATCTCGGCGATACACGCAGCCTGATTATTCACTCGGCCTCGACTACGCACCGCCAATTGACCGAGGAGCAACAGATCAAAGCTGGCGCCTCTCCGAACGTGGTTCGGCTGTCTATTGGCATCGAAGATGTAAATGATTTGAAAGCAGACCTTGATCAGGCCCTCGCAAAGGCTCAATAATCAGAAAATAAAAATGAGTGGGCAATTGATTTGCCCACTCGATAAAAAAAGCAGTAAAAGTAACGGCAATATACCGCCAGAGGCGCGTGTTTAATCGCCAATCAGGTGACCAGAACGCCAAAATATGCGATAGATCAGGACAATGAAATCCAGTTTTGCACTTCTATTCTCCCTCGACGGAATCCGACTTTTGTCGCGCGCATCCGGCGGTTGGCGGAGCGTAGGCGAAACAGATTTCGAGTCTGGCGATCTGAAGGATGCTCTCGCCTATCTTCGCGACAAAGCAAGACGCCTTTCCGCAAATGGCGTAACCACCAAACTCGTCATTCCAAACGCTCAAATTCTGTACACGAGCGTCACCGCACCCGGTCCAGATGACGCCTCCCGCGCCGAACAAATTCGCAGCTCGCTTGAGGGCATGACGCCCTATCCCGTGGACGAACTAACATTTGATTGGCGGGAGAACGGCGACCTCGTGCAGGTTGCTGCTGTAGCAAATGAAACGCTCGAAGAGGCAGAGGCTTTTGCCTGTGACCACCGCTTCAATCCGCTGTCATTCGTCGCCATCCCTGAAGAGGGCACATACGAGGGCGAGCCATTCTTCGGGGCGTCCAAATACTCTGAAACAATCCTTGATGACGGTGACATCGTAGAGCCAGACTCCGAAGCCATCAAAATATTGGACAAAGGAACAGAACAGAACTTCTGGGCCGATGTGGATGAAACAGAGGAGCCCCTTCTCGTTGATCCAGACACAGATGAGATGGTCGTAGAAGATGCGGCTGATGACGATGAATCGACGTTGGACGAGGCTCCAGCAAGCGCAGAGGCGCAAGACCAGCCCGAAGATGAAGCACCTTTAGAGAGTGAGGAAGTAAGCACCTTCGATGAACTGGAGGACACTCAGCCCGAAGACCTTATTGATGAAGTAGCAGATGAGGAAGAGGAAGAGCGCCCCTCAACTAACCTCACCAAAGCGGAAATCGACCTTGAGCAATTCATTTCAGAGCGCGGCAAATCATCAAACGCTGCGCCCGAGGTTGTCGTTCCGCCGTTACCACCAGAGTTTGCAAACGCAAAAGGAACAACTGCGCTCCCCGATGACCTCGCAGAAGTTGCTGCCAAGCAGGATGAAGCAAAAGACTCGCCGTTTAAATCGGTGCGCAACAACGCTCCAAGTCTTGGGCCAGCTCAACGCCCAACAGAATTGGGAGCGCCACCGAAAGAACTCCGACATATCATAGAAGACACGCAGAAACCTTCGGAGCCTGAAAAGCCCGAAGGAAAAGAGCCTAAGAAGTCCTCAGAAGACAGCTCGGGCAAGAAATTCGCCACATTGGCTTCGGCGGTTCACTTCGGCAAAAAGTGGCAGGCACAAGAAGATGCCCCAGCGCCCGACACAGAAGCGGAAACCAGCTCTTCCAATGAAGATATCGGTGCTAAATCTCTAGATGACGCTGATTTAGAGCCGCCAGTTAGTGTCCTAAAGCCCACGATCGTTGTAAGCGAGACCGGCACACATACAGAAAGCGAAAGTGAAGCAGTCGGTGGAACGGATACTGCCCTCCCAGACACTGCGGCACTTGCGCAGAGCCTTGGCGGACACGCCGATGAGCAAGAGATAACGGAACACGAAGCACAAAGCGCCAATAGCGAGCCAAACAAAAAGCGTCCCCCTGCATTGCTTTGGGGGCTTGTGGCCGCTTCTGCTCTCATCGCGGCTGGCGCTTTGTGGTTGAACCGAGGCGACGAGATAGCCGCAAGCGATACTGCACCCGAGGGGCTGAGCGAGTTCAACCAAGATTTGACGCCACCTACAGATACAGTAGCGCTCGAACTTGACGGCGCAACAGTTGCAACCGAAGGCGAGACACGCCCAACTGTTGAGTCTCAAGTTGCGCAACCCGCAACAGAAACGGCGGATACAGATACAGCGCCTCTCGCACCAGAAACAGAGAGCACCTCTGTTGCCGATATAGAAGTTGCGACCGAAGAGCCGACACTCGCCCAACCTCTCTCACTAAGCGAAGCGCAAGAAGCCTATGCGTCGAGCGGGATTTGGCAACGCGCCGTAAACGATATTCAGCTTCCGGCGAATAACTCCTTTGACAGCTTCTACGAGCCTTCATTGGATCCGGAGTTTACCGCTCTGGATGCCGTGGCCCTTCCGTCCCCGCTAGAGACAGACGATCTTCCGCTACCGCCTCTGCCAAGTCCGGCCCCAGCAGGGACGACCTTTGTGCTGGACGAAAACGGATTGGTCACACCAAGCAGCGAAGGCACGATCAACCCCGACGGAATTTTGGTCATCTCAGGCCCGCCAAGCAAACGCGCTGCAGTGCGCCCTGCGGATGCGCCTCAATCAGTTGTCGCGGAAACCGCGCAACCCGATTTGCCACGACGTCGCCCTCCCTCGCGTCCGAGCGATTTGGCGGAACTGTTTGAGAAATCACAATACGGTGGCCGAACATTGAGCCAACTGGCGGCGCTAAAGCCGGTTGCGCGCCCTGAGTCAGAGCAAATCGCAGCAGCAATAGCCAGCGCATCCACAGCGGTATCTACTTCACCACTCGCTGTAGCAACCTCACCCGCGCCACTTAGTCGTCCGAAAGATTTTGCGGCGTTGGTCGAGAAAGCCAAAGCAGACCCTGCAAATATCGCACAAAAACAGCGCGTTGCCGTTCAAACGAAAAGCGCACCAGTCATTCCGACCCGCGCGAACGTAGCCAAAGCAGCAACCCAGAAAAAGGCGATCAATACGCGTAAAGTTGCGCTTATCGGGGTCTTTGGAACCACGAGCAAACGCACTGCTCTAGTGCGCCTTCCGACAGGAAAATACGTGAATGTAGAGATCGGGGATCGCGTGGATGGCGGCAAGGTTGCCGCGATCGGCGCAGACGAACTGCGTTACGTTAAAGGCGGACGTAATATTATTCTTAGAATGCCGCCGCGCGGATAAACACGATGCCTCTCGCGCGACGGCTGCCGTTGCCGGCTTATTGATGTGGCCTATTCGGCGGCCACATCCCCTCCCAACTCGCCGTTATCAATCTGCTCTTGTTCGATGGATTCAAACAGCGCTTTGAAGTTTCCTTCGCCGAAACCATCATCCCCTTTACGCTGAATAAATTCAAAGAAGATCGGGCCGATAACGGTTTTTGAGAAAATTTGCAGCAAGATTTTGGTTTCTCCGCCGTCCACGACGCCTTCGCCATCAATCAGGATGCCGTGTTTTTTCATCCGTTCGATCGGTTCATCGTGGCCAACAACACGCTCTTTGGAGAGCTTATAATAAGTATCTGGCGGGCCTGGCATGAATTTTAGGCCGTTTTCAGCAATCTGATCGGTCGCGGCATAGATATCCTCGCTCCCTACCGCGATATGCTGAATGCCTTCGCCGTTGTAGCGCTTGAGGTAAGCGACAATCTGGCCGGTCTCTCCGCGATCTTCGTTGATTGGAATACGAATGCGGCCACATGGCGAAGTCAGTGCGCGGCTCAAGAGACCTGTATATTTCCCTTCAATGTCAAAGAACCGGATCTGCTTGAACCCGAAAATGTTACCGTAGAAGTCAAACCAGACATCCATATTTCCCTTGTGGACGTTGTGAGTCAGGTGATCGAGATAATAGAAACCGACGCCTTCAACAGGTTCGGTCTTGTGGAAAACAAACTCCTCATAAGCCGAGCCATATGGGCCATAGGCATCAATGAAATAGATCAAAGAGCCGCCAATTCCGACAATCGCTGGCACATCCAAAGCTTTGGTTGGCCCCTCAAACGGCGTCGCACCCTTTGAAACGGCATGCGCGAACGCTTTGTCCGCATCGACAACGCGCCATCCCATCGAGGCCGCACAGGGGCCATGCTCTTTCACAAACTCCATCGCCATGCTTCCAGGCTCGGCGTTGATGATGTAGGTGATATCGCCCTGCTGCCAAAGTTCGATTGCTTTTTCTTTGTGGGTCGCGGTGTGTTCGTAGCCCATGCGCTTAAAAAGATCTCGAAGCTCTTGCGGGTTCTCGTGAGCGAACTCAACGAATTCGAATCCGTCCGTGCCTGCTGGGTTTTCTTCAGTAATGCCTTGGCGTGGGGAATTGTGGGGGAATGGTCCCATGTTTGGTATCTCCTGTTCGCGTTGGCTATTTATATCGCGCCAAAGATGCGTGCTGTACGCGTATTTAAGGCTAAGAACTGTTGAAATGCACAATACTTGCGCTTAATCTCACATTTATGCAAAAGACGCGCCCCGAACTCGACAGAATTGATCGTGATCTCCTCGCCGCACTTCAGCATGACGCGCGACTGACTGCACAGGAACTGGGTGAAAAACTTGGGCTTAGCAGCAGTCAGGTCGGCCGACGTCGCCAGCGGCTTGAAAACGAAGGGATCATCGACCACTACAGCGCGCGGCTAAACCCGAATGCGCTTGGTTTGACCGTGCAGGCCTTTGTTGAGGTCACAATGGCCAATCACGGGGCCCAAAACGCATCGGAATTTATGCGGCTTATTGGAACGCGACCAGAGGTAACATCTGCGTGGACGATGACGGGAGCCGCCGACTATATGCTGCGTTGCTATTGTGAAGATCTCGCTGCCCTAAACAGGCTCATTCAGGACGTGCTGCTTCCACACCCATCAATCGCACGTGTTCAAAGCCAGATTGTAATGGATCAGTTCAAGACGGACGCGCCGCTTCCTCTTTAACGCCCCAAGAAGCCAAACTCACGTTTCACAAATTCGGCAGCAACGAAAATCCCCCTTCCCTGTCAGCGAACAACCTGAAACAATATAGTTTTAAAGAACCGCGAATACCTATGAGCAGCTTTCTATTTCAAGCCACGATCTATCTTGGTGCGGCCGTCATCGCTGTACCCGTTGCCATGCGACTCGGGCTTGGGTCTGTGCTTGGGTATTTGTTTGCGGGGATTGTGATCGGGCCACTGCTCGGACTTGTCGGATCGGAAACGCAAAGCCTTCAGCATTTCGCCGAATTTGGCGTTGTGATGATGCTGTTCCTGATTGGCCTTGAACTTGAACCCCGCAAGCTCTGGGAGATGCGGCACAGGTTGATTGGCCTCGGCGGATTACAAATCACACTGACCGCCGCCGCCGTAACCGGCGCGACTTATGCGCTCGGGTTTGACTGGCCGATTGCGCTCGCGGTTGGCTTAACGATGTCTCTTTCCTCAACGGCCATTGTGTTGCAAACACTGAATGAAAAGAAGCTCATGTCATCTAGCGGTGGGCGAAGTAGCTTTTCGGTTCTGCTCACGCAAGATATCGCCGTCATCCCCATTCTGGCATTCCTGCCCCTGCTGGCGCTGAGCGGCATTCACAATGAAACTGCGGGTGGCCACGGCGCAGAGGCCCAAGACGCTGGCCCGTTCGCGCAGATACTAAACTGGTTTCAAGCTCTTCCCCCGCTCGCGACAACCTCGCTAACAATACTCGCCGTTGTCTTGATTATCCTTGGCGGGATTTACCTAACACGGCCTCTGTTCCGCTATATCCATGGCTCGCACTTGCCAGAGATGTATACGGCACTTTCACTGCTGATTGTGATCGCCATTGCCTGTATTATGCTTGTAGTTGGTCTTTCACCAGCGCTTGGCGCTTTCCTTGCAGGCGTGGTTCTGGCCAACTCAGAATTCCGCCACCAACTCGAGAGCGATATCGAACCGTTTAAAGGACTTTTGCTAGGCCTGTTTTTCATCACGGTTGGGGCTGGGATCAACTTTGGCGTATTGTTCGGTGCGCCGCTCCAAATCCTCTCATTCACCCTCGCAATTATTCTGATCAAAGGCAGCATTCTCTTTGTAATCGGATACATCTTCCGCTTGCGTGGGCGTGATCTTTGGCTCTTCACGCTCGGTTTGGCGCAAGCTGGTGAATTCGGGTTTGTTATTGCGAGCTTTGCAATTCAGCGGAATGTTTTGCCGACGGACCTAACAGAGCAACTTTTGCTCGTGATTGCTCTGTCGATGCTCGCGACACCGCTTTTGTTTCTCCTCTATGAGGCGATCTCCAAACGACACAAAGATTCACCCGCCGCACAGCAGGAAGCGGACGAAATCGACGAGCAACACCCGATTATTATCGCTGGTATTGGCCGTTTCGGGCAGGTGGTCACGCGCCTCGTTCAATCCGCCGGGTACAAAACCACAGTACTTGACCACAATCTTTCGACCGTAGAAGTGATGCGGAAGTTCGGCTTCAAAGGTTTTTTCGGCGATCCAACGCGTCCGGAAATTCTACATGCAGCAGGGCTCGACACGGCGCGGGTTCTTGTGGTGGCGCTTGATGATCGAGACGCGGCGCTTCAGTTAGTGAAATTTGCGCGCAAGCAGCGGCCTGACCTTCATATCATCGCGCGCGCTTATGACCGCGGCGAGGTTTATCGACTCTATGCGGCTGGTGCGAATGACATTGTTCGGGAAGTCTTTGACAGCAGCCTTCGCGCTGGCCGGTACGTATTGGAGAATATCGGATTTACCGAATACGAAGCGGCCGAGGCCGAGCAAGCCTTCTACAAATACGACCGCACAAGCATCCGCGAGCTTGCCGCCCTATTTGATCCCGATATTCCATCCTCTGAGAACAAGCCATATATCGAGCGCTCCAAAGAGCTCGCCAAAGACTTCGAGGCTGAACTTCTGGCATCCCGTGAAAAGGGCGGCTCCTAACCCGCAGCCACGCCAGCTTCGGCAAAGGTCATCATCCCGCTGTGACACGCCACAGCGCCTTTGAGAACGCCAATTGCCAGAGCGGCACCTGATCCTTCGCCAAGGCGCATTCCAACTGAGATCAGGGGCTCCTTGCCGAGATTCTTAAGGACCTGACCATGCGCGCCCTCCGCAGACAAATGTCCCGCGACAGCATGATCCAATGCGCCTGATACTGCATGCTCAAGCGTCGCTGCCGCTGCACAACAGATGAACCCGTCTAGAATGACAGGAATGCCCTCCACACGTGCCCGCGCGATTGCGCCCGCCATTCCCGCAAGCTCTCTCCCGCCTAGACACCGAAGAGCCTCAAGCGAGTCCTGAGCTGCCTTTGGATGTTGTTGCAGCCCCTCTGCAACGACCTCTGTTTTTGCCTTTAGAGCCGCATCATCAACACCAGTGCCGCGACCGGTCCAATCTGCGGCCTCTCCGCCAAACAGCGCAGCTGCAATTGCCGAAGCAGATGTCGTGTTACCAATTCCCATCTCGCCCGTCACAAGCAGGTCCGCTTCCGGGTTTACCGCATTCCAGCCCGCAACCAATGCCTCGACCAACTCCGCCTCGCTCATTGCGGGCGCTTTGGTGAAATCTTCGGTTGGGCGATCAAGCTCCAGCGCGCAAACATCCATAGATGCTCCGAACGCCTTTGAAAGCTGATTGATTGCCGCGCCACCATGTTCAAAGTTCGCAACCATCTGCACAGTTACTTCCGGTGGAAAGGCAGAAACACCACGCGCGGCAACGCCGTGATTTCCCGCAAAAATGATAACTTGCGGGTTGGTAATTTCGGGCTTTGGCGTTCCGCGCCAACCCGCGTACCAAATCGCCAAATCTTCAAGTCGACCCAATGCGCCCTGCGGCTTCGTCAACTGGGCGTTACGCTCTTCCGCACCTGCAATTGCCGCCTGATCCGGTCCTGCTGCATTTTGGAGTAGTGATTTAAACTCGGAGATCGAAGAGAAAGCAGCGGTCATTTTTTATCCTATTATTGCAGGCGGTCTTCACAGTGTTTACGCTTTGCCCAAAAGATGGAATGCGACAGAAAGGACAGATCAATGTCTCTCGGCGACAAGCACATCATACAAGGCAACGATATCCTGTTTGCTCTAGGGTTCTTAAGCCGCCTCCCCGTTCAGGTAAACACAGAAGCCGCACAAGCACGCGGCGCTGCGGCTGCTTGGGCCTATCCCGTTGCTGGTGCCGTGATTGGGTTTATTGCTGTCCTTGCTGGCGCTCTGGCTGGATTGCTCGCACTTCCGGAATATGCGGTTTCTGCGGTGATCCTTGCAACGCTGATAATGTTGTCTGGCGCACTCCACGAAGATGGGCTTGCCGATGCGTTCGACGGGCTCTGGGGTGCTTATGACGCAGAGAACCGCCTTTTGATAATGAAAGACAGCCGCGTTGGCACGTATGGGGTTCTGGCGCTCGGGCTTACGCTAATTACCAAGTTTGCCTTGATCCATGCGCTTGTTTCAAGCGGCGCAGCACTCTCGATTGTTGGAGTTGCTGCACTTAGCCGCGCACCCATGGTCATGATCATGTCTGCCATTCCAAATGCACGCCGCGATGGCATTTCAAGAAACGTTGGTCGGCCGCAAACCGAAACTGCTCTGCTTGCAATAATCGCAGGCATTTCGATTTCATTCCTATTTTCCGGACCGCTCGCTATGCTTCATGGTGTTGTGCTCATAACCTGCGCCTCCGCAGTGCTGGCCTATGTCGCTCAACAAAAGATTGGCGGTCAAACCGGAGATATCCTAGGCGCTTCTCAGCAGATATCCGAGGTCATCCTACTTGCAACCTGCGTCACCGCATTTGCCGTTTAGGCACAAAAAAACGCGCCCACGATATAAGGGGCGCGTTCAAATTCAATAGAAAGCTGTCTTAGGCCGCGCGCGACATCAGATAATCGCCTATCTCTTTTTGCGCGCTCTCTTCACCATCGCCAGCAACGGCAGCAACTTCGCGTGTCAGACGCTCAAGTGCAGCTTCATAAAGCTGACGCTCGGAATAGCTTTGCTCGCGCTGGTCGTCTGTGCGGTGAAGATCACGAACAACCTCTGCAATCGCAATCAGGTCACCAGAGTTGATCTTTTGCTCATACTCCTGCGCACGACGAGACCACATGGCGCGTTTAACTTTGGCTTTGCCCTTTAGGGTCGTCATGGCGCGCGAAACGATATCCGGCGAACTAAGCGCCCGCATACCGACTTCGGTTGCCTTATGCGTTGGAACGCGCAATGTCATTTTGTCTTTCTCGAATGAGATCACAAAAAGCTCAAGCTGGATTCCGGCAATTTCTTGTTCTTCGATGTTGACGATCTGCCCGACACCGTGGGCAGGGTAGACAACATATTCGTTAGGGCGAAAGTCAAGTTTCTTCGATTTGCTCATGCAGCGAACTTCCTTACTTGGCGTTTGGGCATCCAACCCGATATCTCAGCGACAAAAAATTCCACCGGAGCAAGCACTCCGCTGAACCTCGTATCTCTAAGAAGAAAAAGGCCCGAACACTTGCGTGCTGGGCGGGCGACTTCGGGACACCATCAATATATACCCTAATATTATACCAGAAAATGCAGGTGCAGAAAAGTGGCCCGATTCATACCGGAGCATTCAATGAAAACCATTGAATAACAACGCGCTACCCGCAGCAACGCAAGTCGCCTTCTCCGAATATCACGCCCAAAGTCGAATCAGGCTTAACTGCCTTCGCCCGGCTTCTCGGAGAAGTATTTCTCAAGCTTACCCTCTTCGCCGTCACGCTCTTCGGCTTCAGGAAGCTGATCTTTCTTGGCAATGATAACTGGCCAGAGTTCCGCGTATTTACGGTTGAACTCAACCCATTGCTCGGTGTCAGGCTCGGTATCAGGGCGAATGGCGTCCGCAGGGCATTCCGGCTCGCACACACCACAATCAATACACTCATCCGGATGGATGACGAGCATATTCTCTCCCTCATAGAAGCAATCTACAGGGCAGACTTCGACACAGTCGGTATATTTGCAGGCGATGCAGGCGTCATTGACGATATAGGTCATGCGAACACTCGTTTTCTTGTTTCGGCCCTTTGCTATTCCAGTGCGCGTGATCTTTCAAGCATTTGGCGGCGGGAAAGGATGCTTTTGCGACGTTCCTTTTTGGTTGGTCGCCCTTTTCCTTCAAATTTTGGCGCGGCTGGAACAGTTTTCTCGCTATGGGCGGGGGGTTTTTCCTGAACAGGTGTTAAATCTTCGTACAGAGCCTGTGCTTCTGGCGCAGGGCCGCGCCGCTCCGAAAGTGCGGCGATGCGAACAACCCGAATACGTTTAGCCTGCGGGAAGGTTAATGTGTCTCCCACGCTAACGGCATGGGACGCTTTGGATATTTTCTGGCCATCCACGCGAAGATGGCCGCCCGTCACAACCTTGGTGGCGAGGCTGCGGGTTTTGAAAAACCGCGCGTGCCAGAGCCACTTGTCGATGCGAAGTTTGGGCGGCGCATCACTCATATGGTTACTTCTGATCCTTTAACCCCATGAGAGCCGCCGCAAAGGGATTATCCGGATCAATGGCTTTTTCTTTTTTGGGAGGTCGTGCCTGGAAGCTCTTGGCTCCTTGCGGTTTGCCACCCTTCTTGCCACCGGGTTTGCCACGTTTTCCACTTGGCTTGCCGCGCGGCTTCTCACCATCGCGCTGAGGACGACGGTTGTTGCGTGCCTTAGGGGCCCAGGTAAATGTATAGAAAACCTCAAGCTCCGCCTCTTCAGAACCCGCATCTTTTTGAGCTTCGGCATCCGCTGGTGCATCTACAGCAGCGTCGCCTTCTGGCGCGGCGTCTTCCGCTTTTGCCTCTTCAGCGGCTGGTGTATCTTCGGCTTTCGGTTCAGCAACTTGCGGCGCGGCCTTAACCTTCTCCCGCTCGCCTTTTTCAGCCTTATACCCAAGACCAGTCAAAAGAGCTGCGAATTGTTCCAGCGTCATACCCGTGATTGAGAGCATATCCGGCGTTGCCTCAAACCCGCCGCGGCTATCTTCTGTGCGAAGCAGATCGGCAAGGCGTTCGAGCATATCAATACGGATCGCGCGCTCTCCGGCGTTGCGGTAACCAGACATCGAATCCGTCCCTTCAGGGGCAGATGTGTCGACCGGAATTGTCACCAAACCGGGGGGCGGGCTTTCTGGGAACTCGCCCAGACCTTTAGAAAGGGACCAAAGCACCAAACGCAGCCGTGTTGGCGCGGGCTTAAGGAGCAAAGGCATAAAGATAGTAAACTGACCAAAACGCACCCCATGCTTGCGCAATGCGCCGCGGGCATCTTGATCAAGTTCTTTAACTTCGCCAGCGATCTGCTCGCGTGGAATGATGCCGAGGTTCTCAACAAGGCGGAACGCAAATCCGCGCGCAAGCCCCGTGAGCGTTTCATCCTTGCTCATAGCGAGCAGCGGCTCATACAGCGTTGCAACTTTGCGGTCGATGAAATGCTGAAGACGGCGCGTTACTTTTTGGGCAACGTCGGGGCCGGCCTCTTCGTCAACAAAAGCCTCGACCTGTGGTTTGAGCGGGTCAGAACCGGCAACTAGCTTGCCAAGCGCATGCTCACCCCACATCAAGCCGCCTTGCTCGGTGAAGTCGATCTCTGTGTCGGGTGCGTTATAAAAGCGGTCAGCGCGCAGATGGAATTCCGGCGCAAGGGCTTGCAAGCTTGCGGCACGCAGCGTTTTCGCCTCGTCCGGTGTAGAGCTCTTGTCCTGACTGAATCGAAAGCCCTCGAGCTTTCCTACAAATTGCCCCTCAACGAGCACTTCACCCTTGTCGTTAACTTCGGCCACAAGGCCCTCCTTCTGCTTCAACCGCCGCAACAATACACTTGTACGCCGGTCAACAAATCTTTGCGTAAGCGCTCCGTGAAGCGCATCTGATAGTCGGTCTTCTACAGCGCGCGTCACCCCGCGCCAATGGCTTTCGTCATCCAGCCAGCCTTTTCGCTGAGCAACATATGTCCAAGTGCGGATATAGGCCAATCTTTTTGACAAAGTGTCAATGTCACCATCCGTTCGGTCAATTCTCTTAACCTGCCGTGCAAGCCAATCATCTGGCACGCGGTTCACGTCCTGAAGGAAACCGAAGATCTTTTCCAGCAGCCCGCTATGCTCGCCATGGCTGATACCACGGAAATCCGGTATTCGGCACACATCCCAAAGCCTACGCACGTCATTTGCATTGCGAATTTGGTCGCGTACATGCGGTAACGCGGTAAGCGTTTTCAGCACACCGAGGTCATCGGCCTCTCTTGCCTTTATCAATCGCTCATCCGTTGGTGCGGCTTCAAGGCTTCGGATCAGGGCTTCAGCGGTGCCGAACTCAAGGCGGTCATTGCGCCAGTTGAGCTTTTTGATCGGGGCGAACTGGTGATTCATGATCGCATTGGCCAGCCCCTCATCAAGCGGCGCGGCCTCACCCGTCACACCAAAGCTGCCATGGCTCATGTGGCGCCCCGCCCTGCCCGCGATTTGGGCCAGCTCGTTCGGCATGAGCGGACGCATCCGACGGCCATCGAATTTCTCGGTGGCAGAAAAGGCCACATGGTTCACATCAAGGTTTAGCCCCATGCCGATCGCGTCAGTCGCCACAAGGAAATCCACATCCCCGTTCTGATACATCTCGACCTGCGCGTTGCGGGTACGCGGGCTAAGTGCGCCCATCACAACCGCTGCACCGCCCTTCTGTCGGCGCAAAAGCTCGGCAATCGCATAGAGATTATCCACCGAAAAGCCAACGATCGCAGAGCGCGCGGGCATCCGGCTTATCTTCTTGCTGCCTGCATATGTGAGCTCAGAAAGGCGTTCGCGGCGGATAAACTCAACCGGATTGAGCAAATCGGCGATCACACCTCGCATTGTATCCGCACCCATGAACAGAGTTTCGTGCAGGCCACGTGCGTTCAGCAATCTATCGGTAAAGACATGTCCGCGCTCTGGGTCGGCACATAGCTGTATTTCGTCAACAGCCAGAAAATCACATCCCATTCCTGGCGGCATGGCCTCGACCGTACACACCCAATATTGCGCGCGCGGCGGTACGATGCGCTCTTCGCCCGTCACCAACGCCACCACCGAAGGCCCGCGAAGGGCAACGATCTTGTCATAGACTTCGCGCGCCAAAAGCCGCAACGGCAGGCCAATAATACCTGTGCGATGCGCCAACATACGCTCGATTGCATAGTGGGTTTTGCCCGTATTGGTCGGGCCCAAGATCGCTTTGATCCGAGGCGAATTCGCCATATCAATCCGCCTTCAACTCATCACAGCTAGACTACAGCCGTTTCATAGAGAACTGCCGCCGACTGCCTTTTCCAGACGCGCGATCGCATCGCTAACGCCAAACAGGTTCGGATGCAATATGGACACTTGGCGAAAGACCTCAAGAGCTTGTTCCGGCTTTCCGGTTTCCTCAAGGATACGTCCAAGGCCAAGCATAGCCCCGTAATGGCGCGGCTGTAGCGTTAGGGTCTGGCCGATATCAAACATCGAAGGACCGTAGAGCCCTGCATGAAAATAAGCCGTCGCCCGTCCGTTCCAGCCTTCGGCAAACGATGGCGCATGGTCGATCACGGCTGTGAAATGGCCAATCGCCGAGTTTAGGTCGCCTTCTCTTAATGCCGTCATGCCCCGCATCAACAGCATGTTCATTGCGTCCGAGCCGGAATCAAAAAACAACTTCTGGATCTCTTCTTCGGTTTCGCGCCACTCGAGGTTTTGGGGGTCTGCTAACTCCTCGAACAAACGGTCAAGTTGCTCTTCTCTTGTGCCGTCTTGCGCAGTTAAAGGCGCACCAGAGACGGCCGCGAAAAATATCGCAGAAAAAGTTACCGTAACGAAACGATTGAGAAAGGGGTTTAACACTCTCATAACACATGCAAGTGTAACCCAAAGGTGGGGAAATGCGACCCCTATCACCTTCACGTTTCTTGGAGATAAGATAATGAGCGAAATCATCACAAAAGCCGTTGAGGCCCTGAACGAAAAAATCCCGAGCTTTGACGGATCGGCAAAATTCATTGTTGAAGACGAAGGTTCGATCATGATCGACGGCGGCGGCGTGCGCGCGGGCGATGAAGACGCTGATGTAACACTCTCTGCAAGCGCCGAAGTATTCAAAGGCATCCTTGACGGAAGCCAGAACCCCACGACGGCGTTCATGATGGGCAAACTCAAAGTAGACGGCGACATGGGCCAAGCGATCAAGCTCGGCGCTGCTCTCGGCTAACCCATGAATAATGCTCCGCTTTTTGACGAAGTAATCGACGAGAGCGAAGCCGGAACGGCCAGTTGGGTAACAACTGAAGACAATATCCGCCTGCGGGTGTGTCACTGGAACAGCGACGCACCCAAAGGCACGATATTGGTGTTGCCCGGACGGGCAGAATTCATCGAAAAATATATCCCCGTTGCGCATCGTTTAGCCAAAGCAGGCTATGCCGTTGCGTCGCTTGATTGGCGCGGCCAGGGCCTATCGGACAGGAGCACGCCAAAAGGTTCGGTGCTTGGCCATATCGATAGCTATGCGTCCTATCAAAATGATGTGAACGCGCTGCTTCAGCACACAGAGGCCCAGGAGCTCCCGAAACCAATTTTTGTTCTGGCGCATTCAATGGGCGGTATGATCGCGCTTCGGTCGCTTCATAATGGTTTTAAGCCTCGTGCCATCTGCTTTTCCGCGCCCATGTGGAAGGTTAAGGTCGCGACCTTGCTGCGACCTCTCGTTTGGCTGGTGGGAACGATTGCCGAATTGATTGGCAAAACCATGTTTCGGCTCCCCGGGACATCAACGCGCCATTACACGCTAAGCGCGCCTTTTGAAGACAACAAGCTCACGACGAACGCAGAGGTCTTTGCCTCCATCGCCAGAACGCTCAGAAAACATCCGGAGCTTGAGGTCGGCGGCCCCTCTCTTGGGTGGCTGCGTGCAAGCCAGCATGAAAGCACCATACTCGCCAAGATACCCACGCCAAACATACCTGCGCTCATCCTTCTGGGCGGACGCGAACGGATCGTGGATATGGCCCCTGTTTTAAAAAGGGTTGCGCAGTGGCCAAACAGTAAGACCCATCAATTTGACGCCGCCGAGCATGAAGTCTTGATGGAAGTGCCAGAAATTGCCGATCAGGCCTTTGAGCGTGTCATCGAGTTCTTTGACAGTTTCAGCGAAGACTAGGAACAAATTCCGGCACATCTCTTGAATATGGCCACGCGCTCTGCCTATGTCTAAGCGAACAATTTTCGAGAGGTTTCCATGCAGTTTGAACTCCCCCGCCCCATTTTTGATGCCAACGCCAATTCCGGCGCGTCTCCGGAGGGCGAAGGGCTTGGCAATCTGCCCGAATGGGATTTGAACGATCTCTATACAGCAGAGGACGCGCCAGAACTTACCCGCGATATGGAATGGCTGGAAAAGGCCTGCGCCGACTTTGCCAGCACATACGAAGGTAAGCTCGACGATCTCGACGCCGAGGGCATGTTGAAATGTGTACAAGATTACGAGGCGATTGATCTGATCGCGGGGCGCATCATGTCGTTTGCGGGTCTGCGGTATTACCAGATCACCACCGATGCTGGCCGCGCAAAATTCATGTCGGACTGTCAGGAAAAAGTAACCGTATTCACCACGCCGCTTGTTTTCTACAGCCTCGAGATCAACCGGATTGATGACGATAAGCTCGCTGAAATGTTCGCTGAGAATGCCGATCTCGCGCGTTATAAGCCGATATTTGACCGCCAACGCGCGATGAAACCCTATCAGCTTTCTGATGAGCTTGAGCGTTTCTTACACGACCAATCAACCGTCGGCGCTGCCGCATGGAACCGCCTATTTGATGAGACGATTGCCGGACTTACCTTCGATATCGACGGCGAGGAACTGCCACTTGAAGCTGTTCTAAACATGCTCACAGATCAGGACCGCTCCAAGCGCGAAACAGCGAGCCATGCTCTCGCAAAAGTCTTCGAAGAGAACATCAAAATCTTTTCCCGCGTGCACAACACGCTTGCGAAAGAAAAGGAAATTGAAGATCGCTGGCGCAAAATGCCTACGGCTCAAACGGGCCGTCACCTGTCTAACCATGTTGAGCCCGAAGTGGTCGAAGCGCTGCGCAACGCGGTTGTAGCCGCTTATCCTAAGCTGTCGCACCGTTATTACGCGCTCAAAGCCAAATGGCTTGGCCTCGAACAAATGGAAACATGGGATCGCAACGCCCCGCTTCCCAAGAAAGACGAAAAAACCGTTGCATGGGATGATGCCAAAGACATCGTTATGCAGGCATACAACGGTTTTGACCCGCGTATGGGCGAATTGGCCGAACCGTTCTTTAACAAAGGCTGGATCGACGCTGCTGTAAAACCGGGTAAAGCACCGGGCGCTTTTGCGCACCCGACGGTCACAAATGTGCACCCCTATGTGATGCTCAACTATCTCGGCAAACCGCGTGATGTGATGACCCTTGCGCATGAGCTTGGCCACGGCGTCCATCAAGTATTGGCCGCAGAACAAGGCGAGTTGCTCGCCTCAACCCCGCTGACGCTGGCCGAGACAGCCTCTGTTTTCGGTGAAATGCTGACTTTCCAGCAAATGCTATCTGAGGCCAAAACCAAGGAAGAGCGCAAAATCCTGCTCGCTGGCAAGGTCGAAGACATGATCAACACGGTGGTCCGCCAGATCGCGTTCTATGATTTTGAGTGCAAACTCCACGAAGCGCGTCGCAATGGCGAACTCACGCCAGAGGACATTAACACACTATGGATGTCAGTGCAGGCCGAAAGCCTTGGCCCCGTCTTCAACTTTGAGAAGGGCTACGAAACGTTTTGGGCCTATGTACCGCATTTCGTGCACTCGCCCTTTTACGTCTACGCCTATGCCTTTGGCGATGGCCTCGTAAATGCGCTCTATGCTGTGTATGCCGAAGGTGGCGAGGGCTTCCAAGAAAAGTACTTCGACATGCTGCGCGCGGGCGGATCGAAACATCACTCAGAGCTTCTTGCGCCCTTCGGTCTTGATGCCTCGGATCCTAAATTCTGGGATAAGGGGCTGTCGATGATATCAGGTATGATCGACGAGCTTGAAGCGATGGAAGACTAATCCAAAACAAAACGCGGGCGGCAAGGAACACCGCCCGCGAATATCCCATAATGGCGGCCTAGACGTCAGTGCTTTTTTGAAACACGTCATCCATGAGCAGCTGTGTTTTCTTTGCGTCTTCTAGCGACCAAGGATAATCCGCGCCGGTCATTACCGATTTACAGAAGTTTTCAACCTGCAATGCATATTGCTCAACACCCGGATAGCGGATCACTTGCTCACCAGAGTCATTTGTAATGTGAAGCTGTGCTTCGGCGTAAACATTTGCGTTGAAAGGTGTTTTCACAATGAGCTTGCCTCGGTCGCCAAAGAAAACGACCTCCTGATGAGACGTCAAACGCATTGAAACCATTCCAGAGTATGTGAACCCGTCCATACGGGCAAAAATATTCGTAAAGACATCCACGTCGTTCTCTTTACGCATTCTTACATCCAGAACTTCCGCCGTCTTTGCTTCGGTCGCAAAGAGAGTTGATCCAAGAATGTAAACTCCGATATCTCGCAACGCACCGCCGCCGTATTCAGGCAGGTTGCGGATGTTTTTGACGTCGGTTTCGTTGTTGTAGCAGAAGTTTGCGCTGACGTGGCGAAGCTCCCCGATCGCGCCATTTGCAATCTGTTTGCGCGCCTCAATCCACTGTGGGTGATGGGTGATCATAAAGGCTTCAGCGGCAAGCAGCCCTCTCTCATCGCGCAGGGCAATAAGATCGTCAAACTCGCCAGCTTCAAGCGCCAGAGGCTTTTCGCACAACACGTGTTTTCCTGCTTTGAGGGCCTTCTTGGACCACTCCACGTGTAGATTGTTTGGCAAAGGAATATAAACCGCGTCGATATCAGGCGTGTTTAGAAGCTCCTGATAATCGGTATAAACCGCCAGATTCGGGCAGAACTCCTGAAACGGAACCGCTTTAGCTTCTGAAGACGTGGCGAGCGCGGCAAACTCTGCGCCTTTTGCGCGGTGGATCGCCGGAGCCATGTGATTGAGTGCGAAATTCGCGGCACCAAGCACGCCGAAACGAATAGGTTTTGTCATAAGATAGCCTCCCGAAATGGTTTGCGAGAGGCTATCAAGATTTCAAACAGGTGCAACGCCTAAGCGTTTGCGAGCATACCGTTTTCTTTTGCCAGCTCCCGCATGCGCTTTTGTAACTTCTCAAACGCACGCACTTCGATCTGGCGAATACGCTCGCGGCTGACGTTATATTGCGAAGACAACTCTTCGAGAGTCACTGGCTTGTCTTGAAGACGACGCTGAGTGAGGATGTCTTTTTCGCGGTCGTTCAATACGTCCATCGCCTCGATCAAAAGCCCACGACGCATATCAAGCTCGTCTTTACGCTCGTAATCTCCGGCTTGGTCGGCGTCGGTGTCTTCGAGCCAATCCTGCCATTGCGTTGCTGTATCGCCGTCGCTACCAACCATCGCATTCAGCGATGCATCACCACCGGACATACGTCGGTTCATTGAAACGACTTCGTCCTCGCTTACACTTAGGTCATGCGCGATTTTTGCGACCTGATCCGGATGCAAATCACCATCTTCTAGAGCGCCGATACGGGCCTTTGCTTTACGCAAGTTGAAGAACAGCTTCTTTTGAGCGCTTGTCGTGCCTAGCTTAACAAGAGACCAACTCCGCAGCACATATTCTTGAATGCTGGCGCGGATCCACCACATCGCATAAGTCGCGAGGCGGAACCCTTTCTCTGGGTCAAACCGCTTAACTGCCTGCATCAAGCCGACGTTCGCTTCCGAGACAACTTCGGCCTGCGGCAGACCGTAGCCCCGATAGCCCATGGCGATTTTGGCAGCGAGCCGGAGGTGGCTCGTTACGAGCTTGTGCGCAGCTTCGCTGTCCTGATCCTCTGCCCAACGCTTTGCGAGCATGTACTCTTCTTCCGGCTCAAGCATAGGAAATTTGCGGATTTCACGCAGGTACTGGCTCAGCCCCTGTTCTGGTGTTGCGGCCGGTAAATTCTTAAAATTGCTCATAATCTGTACCCCCTATAGTCCATGCGACCCGCCTTATGTTTAAGCGATTAACATTGAGTTAAGTTCTCGCTTGCCGTTTTCAAGAGGCTAATCTCAAATTCTGAATTCGGATTGTGGTTTTAGCTTACCAATACGCGAAAATAAACCTTATTCCCCAACTGTGTCAGCGCCTCACAGCACTGTGTTGGTTTGTAAGCTAGGCATTCGATATCTGCTGAGGATCACCACCGAGAGCACGAATAAGCTCGGACATGTCATCAGGCAACGGTGCAGCAAACCGAAGCGTTTCTTCCGTAACCGGATGAACGAAACCCAGAGTTGCAGCATGAAGCGCCTGACGTGGGAAGACGCGCGCTGCTTCAACGCCGTCTTCGCCAATCGCTTTAACGTTCAACTTACGACGTCCGCCGTAGGTTGGGTCTCCAATCAGGCCGTGACCTGCGTGTGCCATATGAACGCGAATTTGATGCGTGCGCCCTGTTTCAAGCCAACATTCGATCAGGCTGGCAACAGCAGGAGTTCCGAGCGGCATGACAATTCGGCTACGCGTTACAGCATGACGTCCGCCGTGGAACAGCACTGCCTGTTTTTGACGGTCTATTTTGTGTCGCGCCAAATGTGTTGTAATCTTCATGATGTTGCCCGGCTCGAAATTCACGCCTTTTACGCCACGCAATCGCGGGTCATTCGCGTCAGGAACACCATATACAACCGCATGATAATGCCGCTCGACTGTGTGTTTCTCGAACTGTTTGGCAAGGCCATGATGCGCCGCGTCGGATTTCGCGACGACAAGAAGGCCGCTCGTTTCTTTATCGATCCGATGAACAATACCTGGGCGCTTCTCGCCGCCAACACCAGACAGGCTCTCGCCACAGTGATGAAGCAAAGCATTGACCAGCGTACCAGATGGCGAACCGGGCGCCGGATGTACAACCATGCCAGCAGGCTTATTGATCACAATAAGGTCGTCGTCTTCAAAGACAACATCAAGCGGGATGTCTTCAGGGAGCATATGGCTTTCAGCAGAAACAGGAACAGTAATCTCAAAGACATCCCCTTCGGCAACAGTTGCGCGAGGATCTGTTTGCACTGATCCATTTTGCTGAACCATGCCCTGTTCCAGCAATTTCGCAATCCGTGAGCGGCTAAGCGACGCTTCCACTGGAACGTCACGCGAAAGCGCTTTATCAAGGCGCTTGGGCGGATCAGGCTGGATCTCCACGCGAACAACAGAGGACATAGTCATGGATCATTCTCCTGAAACGGAACCGGAGCTACCGCCCAACCTGAAGTTCCTGCGAATTTTGGTTACGATTTTAACCGCAACAATGATTGCAGGGCTTGTAATTGTGATTGCGCTGCTTGTCACCCGTTTCCCAAAGAGCACGGGTTCAAGCCTTTCCGGCATTTCCGAAATTGAATTGCCCGCAGGCACCAAAGCGACCGCCTTCACCAAAGGCAACGATTGGTATGCCGTTGTCACGGAGCAAGATCAGATTCTGATATTCGATACCGAAAGCGGCGACTTGCGGCAGACGATTCAAATCACGGCCAAGTAAAAGGCGCTACTTTTTCTTAGTGCCCTTTCCACCCTTCGCAAATTTCCCTTTGCCGCTCACTTTGTGACGCAGCTTCTTGGATGGGTCGCGGGCATCGAAACCTGCAGGTGGTTTGGATTTTGGCGCCGTTTTAGATTTGTTCCGCTTTGGCACCGCATCTGCATTACCACCGAGCTTTGGTTTGAAATCGGAACTTGGCGCCTTGTCAAAACGCGCCTTCTTCGGCTTTTCGCGCTTTGCAGCAGCTCCATCCGATTTTGCAGGCTTTTCAAACTTTGCCGGTTTTTCCGAGCGCGCGGGCTTTTCAGAACGTTTCTTATATGAGTTTACATCGCCATGGGGCTTTTTGAATTCGCGCGGCTCTGGCTTATCGCCAAAGTCACGTTTCTTACCGCGCGGTTTCTGACCTGCTTGTCCACGATGGCCACCGGGTTTTCCCGGCTTCCGCGCGGGGCCCTTGCCGAATTTCGCGGGTCCAAGGTCTGGCGCCTTGTCGAGTTTCTTGACGACAACGCCGTCTTCCAACTCGCCACCCTTGCCAACAACAGAGAAAAATCCGTCCGCAGCTTCGGCATTCAATTCAACAAAGGTTTCTTGCGGAACCATACGAATTGCACCGATCTCGCGTTTTGTAATCCCGCCGCTGCGGCACAAAAGAGGAATGAGCCAGCGCGGCTCGGCCTTTTGTTCGCGCCCTACTGAAAGCGTAACCCAAACCGAATTCTCGAAATCCGAGCGACGGCGATCTTCGCCCGCACCGACTTCGCGAAGTTCTTCTGGCGCGGAGCGCAACGCGCGATACTGAGCGATATAGGCCGCGGCAATTTCCTCTGGCGTCCGACCGTCGAGGAGTTTGGCGATCACAGCCTCTTCGCCCTCGGTCGAGACATTTGCAAAACCCTCGATTAGGCGTTCATTGTCTTTGTCGCGAACATCATCAGCATTGGGAGGAAGCCCCCAATTGGCCGTTACTTTCGCCCATTTCAAGAGGCGTTCAGCCTTGCCACGTTGGTTTTTCGGTACGATGAGCGCAGAGATACCCTTTTGTCCGGCACGGCCTGTTCGCCCTGAGCGGTGCAAGAGAGCCTCCTGGTTTTGTGGCAAGTCGGCGTGAACAACAAGCTCAAGACCCGGAAGGTCGATCCCGCGTGCGGCAACGTCAGTTGCAATACAGACCTGCGCGCGCCCATCACGCATGGCTTGAAGCGCGTGCGTCCGTTCAGATTGCGATAACTCACCTGAAAGCGCCACAACACGGAACCCTCGGTTGGTGAAACGTGCGGTCATGTGGTTCACAGTGGCGCGGGTCGCGCAAAACACGATCGAGGTTTCAGGCTCGTGATAACGCAGAAGATTGATGATCGCGTTTTCACGATCAGGCCCTGCACAGACGAGTGCTTGGTAATCAATGTCGACGTGTTGCTTGGCTTCGGAAACAGTGGCGACACGCACAGCGTCTTTTTGAAAGTTCTTGGCAAGCTCAGCGATTTGGCGCGGTACAGTCGCAGAGAACATCAACGACCGGCGGTCTTCCGGAGCAGAGCCAAGAATAAATTCGAGGTCCTCACGGAAGCCGAGGTCAAGCATCTCGTCAGCCTCATCAAGAACGATGGCTTTCATCTGGTCCATATCAAGCGACCCGCGCTCGATGTGGTCGCGCAGGCGGCCAGGTGTTCCAACAACGATGTGAGCACCCTTCTCAAGCGCGCGTCGCTCCGTGCGCATATCCATACCACCAACACAGGACGCAATCCGTGCACCAGTTTCTGCGTAAAGCCATTCAAACTCGCGCCGTACTTGCAATGCAAGTTCGCGGGTTGGCGCAACAACCAACGCAACAGGAGCTTCCGCACGTCCAAAGGCTTCTTGATCATCAAGCAGCGTAGGAGCAATCGCGATACCAAAAGCAACTGTCTTGCCCGAACCAGTCTGAGCAGAGACCAGCAAATCTGACGACACCAATTCAGGGTTGGAAACGTCTTTCTGAACCGGAGTCAGATCAGAGTAGCCCTTATTGGTGAGGGCGCGGGCAAGGGGCGGCAGTATACCATCGAAGTGAGACACGGATTCTTCTTTCGGAAAGGATGCCGACATTTATCGGCAGAAAGGGGGGACATAAGCAGTCGAGCTTGGGAAAGCAACGAAATAAAGCGATTTCGCGCAGAAAAGGTGTATTGCTACCTTTAGACAGCGCCGAGCTTAAGGTGATTAAATTTGCGTCTGCTGAAGTTCCTGTTTGCTTTGCGCGTTGGCAAAAATTTCCGAGGCGCAAAACAGAAACTTCAGCAGTTTCCGCGAGTGAGTTCTTTATCTGGGCCACCCTCGAGGTCACAAAGAACTTCGAGCATCCAAGCCTGAATGTCGCGTTCGTCGCAATTTCCCTCGGATGAAAACCCGAATTTGCCTGTATGAAACGTGCCTTTGAGACGTGCCTTATTTTGGCTGGCCGCGCCCGTCTCCGGGTCGTTCCAAGTGTTGTTTTGACTGAAGTCCTCGTCGTTGCTGTTAACGGCCGCCATAGGCTCTGCAAAAAGCAGGACCGACGCCGACGGTGTTAAGCAGCCGTATTGAATCAACGCAACAATGGCATCCGCGGCGCTGTAGTGCGCATCAACAGTCATGCTCATCTCTCTATTGCCCATTGTTTCAACTCGGTTTTAACCGCGAAATCCAAACTTTGCTGCCGGATCAGCCAATTAGATTGTTGACTTGCTCCCAGCACGGCCCGTCATCACGGTCTCGTCTTGGTCTTCAGTAAATCATAGGTACTCACGAACCCCATTACTGTAAAGATGCTAATAGCAAATAAATGCGCCAAAAAGAAGTGACGCTACGTCGCGACCTCGCAGCGCGAGAATCTGTTGTCTCGTTAAAATGAGGGGTATTGTTTAGAAACTGGCGTCAAGCGCTTCGAGAAGGTCTTCTTTTTTGAAGGGCTTATAAAGGAAATGATTGCGCCCTTTTAGATCGGCGAGCGCTGTCGTTATCTCCATCGACATCGCTCCACCCCCACCAGAGACAAATATGACCGGAAGATCTGGCGCATTGCCTCGTAGCGCATCGCAAAGATCTAGCCCGCTCTCCGAACCAAGCCATATATCGAGAATAGCCGCATCAATCGCGCCATCCTCGCTCTGACATGTAAGCGCTTCCGCAGCATTCGCACATGGAATCGGATGGTGCCCCGCTTGTTTCAGCATGACCTCCATCATTTCTCTCATGTTTGGCTCGTCATCTACGATAAGAATTCTGGCCAAGACTAACCCCGATCGCTACTGCATATCTTTTACGATTTGTTCCAACGCTTTATTAAATGCATCCCTTTGATCTTCAGGTAGCTGAGACACGGAGTCAGCTAATCGCAAAAGCGGATCACTTTTCAAGGCCTCTACCGCTTCATCCGTCAAAAAAAGAAGAAAACTACGCGCATCCTTGGCGTTTTTCTTTTGAACAATGTAGCCCCGCTTCACCAAGGTTTGGATCGCGCGACTGAGCGGCGCAGCGGTAACGCCAAGGTAATTCGATATCATATTGGCTGTGCGCTGTTCTTCGGGTACGCGAGCAATGAAGCGCAAAATAGACCATTGCAGCGGCTGAATCGCTCCTGGCTCACGACTTGGGTAAGTTGACCTCAGTATATTTTCCAGAAGCACCGCCGCAGCGATATCGCGTTTATTCATACGCACCCCCACGCATTATCACATCCACAATACAGCAATAATTGTTACTAGCAATAAACATACCGCAAACAATTGAAAAATATCAAAATGAGGATACTAAACGGCTGTACGCTTACCAAATGTATGCTCGATACAATCGAACATGACCCGAAGCGACAAAAGCCAATTTCCTAAAGAAGGAAGATGGTACCACCACCCCGGTTCGAACGGGGGACCTCTTGATCCACAATCAAGCGCTCTAACCAGCTGAGCTATGGCGGCACTGTGGGGTGATTTAGCGCCGGAAAGCGGTGAATGCAAGGGGGCGCGGGCTGTTGTCTTCAGGATTCTTGAAAAATTTCGCCCCCTTCTATTCCACGCGCAAATTTGGCCCCTCCATGGCGCAAAGCCTATGTTTTGCGCCGCGCGAGCGAGCAATTTTCCAAGTCTACTTGCGAATTACATCGCCAGAGGATAGTTCGTTTGATCGAATAAGGAGATTGATCATGAGTATCAACAAAGAGAGCGACGTATCGGCGAACCTGCAAATCGGACCAACATCGCTTGGCATGATTCGAATTTATGTCGAAGCCGACGGTGCAGAAATTCCAATGGACTTCACGCCCGAAGAGGCACTGGAAATTGCCGAAGAGATCAAGGCCGCCGCACTAACTGTCACAAACGACAAATAGTTTTAAGGCCCAAAAATCGCCGTAACGCCCGGATCTCGGTATCCTTGCAATCGCCTTGCAGCGTCGCGCGCGAATTTTTGAGTCATTTTTTTGCGACGCGCGGGGGCCAGCTTGGCCTCTGGCCCCATCCGTATAATTTCGGCGTCATAGGAATCTGCGATGATGAGGCCGGTTTCGTCAGGTAGGATTTCTGACGGGAATTCACTATCCACCGCCCAAAAATACCGATCGCACCACTCAAGATACCCCTGCCATTTGCTGTCCGACAAATAGTCCGCACGACTCGATTTACATTCGATCACCCATATCTCGCCTTTCGGACCAAGGGCGATCACGTCAACGCGCAATCCTCGCTCTGGCACGAATTCCTCGATGATAACAAAATCATGATGCCGTAAATGCCGCGCAACACCCCGTGCCAGAAGCTGGCCGGGTTGCAATGCGGTGTCTTGCGGGGCTGGAACAGTGGGTTGCATCCCAAAGCATGAACAAAACGTAAACAAAAAGTCAAGTGGTGCCGAAATTTGCTCAGCAGTGCGACCTTCAATCGAACTGGATTATTCGACGCAAAACTCAATATTCGCGATTACCCCTTGTCGAACATCAAGCAGAAGCCTATGTGAGGTTCTGGCGTTTCTGCTCTTCACGTACGCATAGGCAAGCATTCCAGTGGCCTTAAGCAATTCCACGGGAGCTGGCTCTGTTCGGACCCTGGTTCGATTATCTGGTGCCCACCTGTATATACAGGTCCCCGGGAATCAGTGCCTGTACGGTCGCAGCGGTTTCGCCGCCTTCTAAACCAATTGTCAGGTTGTTAGCCCGAGAACGCCTCTGGGCGGGCTTCGCGTGCCATATGATCAAGAACAGCGTTCACAAACTGCGGTTCGCGCCCCTCTGGATGGAACGCGCTGGCAATATCGACGAATTCAGAGATGACAACGCGCGGTGGCGTCTCTGTTTCAACAAGTTCTGCACCAGCGGCACGGAACAGCGCACGCAGAGTTGGATCAATCCGAGCAATGGGCCACTTTGCCACAAGAGCCCGATCTGTCATCTGGTCAATTTTTGCCTGATGGTTCACCGCGCCATCAACCAATGTGCGGAACAATGTCGGATGACCATCCGCCATTTCATCGCCCTCATAGGTTTCACCAAAGCGGTGCTCAGCAAATTCAGCAATGACAGAGTCGATTGTCTGGCCTGAGGCTTCCATCTGAAACAGCGCCTGAACGGCATAGAGCCGAGAGGCGGATTTTCTCTGGCGATTGTCCGTCTTGCGTTTCGGCGGTTTGGCGGCGTCGTTGGTCATGCGTTTGTTCCATCATCCTTGCCGCCAGCGCTGGCGATCTGAATCTCGTCTGTGGCAGGTCGGAAACCGACCTCTTTGCCTTGACGGCCCCATTTGCGCGAAAGCGCGATGAGATGCAAGGCCGCAGCTGCTGCACCGCCACCTTTGTTTTGATCTTCTGGATCGGCGCGCACTTCGGCCTGCTTGCGGTTTTCGACGGTCAGGATGCCGTTTCCTATGCAGAGTCCTTGCAGACCAAGCAACTGGATGGCGCGTGAACTGTCATTGCACACCGTATCATAATGCGTTGTCTCACCACGAATAACACAGCCCAGCGCGACATATCCGTCAAAATTCGATTGCCGATCAGCGATGCCGATGCAGGTCGGGATTTCGAGCGCGCCCGGCACTTCGGCGATTTCATAAGTGCCGCCAACAGCTTCGATTTCGGCAACTGCACCTTTGACCATATTGTCAGCAATGTCTTTGTAGTAGGGCGACACAACGATGAGCAGCTTGACGGGTTTCGAAAACTCAGCGCGTGGCAGGATGTAGTGTTGCTCGTGTCCGGCCATTATTCTGCTCCTGATATCTTGCGGGTTCCGACAATTTCGAGGCCATAGGCTTCAAGGCCCACAACCTTAGGCGACGGAGAGTTTGTAAGCAGCTCAAGCTTGGACAAGCCCAGCGACGAAAGGATTTGTGCGCCCAGGCCGTATTGGCGAAGGGTTTGCGGCGAGGTTTCGGCACTGGCAGCAAGTTTCATGTGCAAATCTCTTAGCAAAACAAGAACACCACGCCCCTCTTTTGCGATGATGTTCATCGCGTCACCAAACTCATTCGCACGGCCCTTCCCGCCCGCGCCGATTACATCGTGCATTGGGTCAAGTGCATGCATCCGTACCAAAACCGGCTCATCCGTAGAGATATCGCCCTTAACAAGCGCGATATGCTCCGCACCCTGTGTTTCGTCAGTATAGATGCGCATATCCCAATTGCCGCCGAATTCGGATTCGATGGATTCTTGCGTACGCACCCGAACAAGATTGTCGTGACGTCGGCGATAAGCGATCAGATCGCTGATGGTGCCAATTTTCAAGTTATGTTTCTGTGCAAACGCGACGAGGTCAGGCAGGCGGCTCATGGTGCCGTCTTCGTTCATAATTTCACAGATCACGCCAGCAGGGTTCAGACCTGCAAGACGGCTAATGTCGACGGCCGCTTCTGTATGCCCTGCGCGAACAAGCACCCCGCCCTCACGCGCACGGAGTGGGAAAACGTGACCAGGGGTCGCGATGTCAGCCGCACCTTTGCTTGCGTCAATCGCAACAGCAACTGTCAGCGCCCGATCATGCGCAGAGATGCCGGTTGTAACACCTTCGCGTGCTTCAATAGAGGTTGTGAAGGCGGTTTCATGGCGCGAGCTGTTCTTGGTGCTCATGAGCGGAAGGCCAAGCTGGTCAAGGCGCTCACCAGTCAAAGAAAGGCATATCAGTCCACGGCCATGGGTCGCCATGAAGTTGATCGCATCTGGCGTTGCCATCTGGGCCGGAATGACAAGATCGCCTTCGTTCTCGCGGTCTTCGTGGTCCACCAGAATGAACATACGGCCATTGCGGGCATCTTCGATAATCTCTTCAACGGAGGAAATCGCATCTGTGTAGTGTTGTGCGGAATCTGTCATGCGTTGTCCTAACTCTGGCAATTCTGGCCGGCAAAATACGTTTCGGCGGGTAAATATGCGCCCAATCGGGCAATGTCGGCCCATTCAGCTTCGAGCATCGTGTCCCCCACAATTAAAACCTTATCGCCAGGCAGCTTTGAAGGTGAAAGCGCAGCTTTAAAGGCTTCTCTTGTTTCGCGAATTCCGTGTGCGAGGGTCGGAGCCTCGAAGGCTGTCAAAACCTGAACGCCGCCGTCCTCAAGCTGGTTGGCCAAGGATTGCGGCGACACGGGTATGGCCGCCGCGATCAAACTGTCGCAGTGTTTCAACGCCGCGAGCTTCTGGAGTTTTGCTTCAGCAACTGGCTGGCCATCCTTAAACACCCGCAGAGCATTCGAGGAAAACAGTAGCGCAACAATGTCGTGGCCGGTTTTTGAGCGCACGGACGCATAGGACTTGTAATCTAGGCCCAGCTCTTTAGCGCGTCGCAACCGCGTGCGGATCACCTCAATCGGCAATTGCGGCAGCAAGTCTTTTCGCGCTTTGGACCAGCAATGCTTGTTCCAGCCAGTCCCTGTGACTGGCCCGCCATTATGTCCGATCATGCTCACGAAGAGAATTCCTGAAGCCGCGCAACATAACGTGCCATTGTATCAATCTCGATGTTGACGACATCGCCTTGTTTTGCCGCGCCCCACGTTGTGACCTCTTTCGTATGCGGGATGATATTTACCCCGAAGTCACAGCCATCAACGTCATTCACGGTAAGCGACGTTCCATTCAATGTGACGGAGCCCTTGGGCGCGATAAACTTGGCAAGCGCCTCTGGTGCGCGGAAGGTAAAACGCGTGCTGTCGCCCTCGTCTTCAAGCGCAATGATTTCAGCAACACCGTCAACATGGCCAGACACGATATGTCCGCCAAGCTCGTCACCGATTTTCAACGCACGCTCTAAATTGATTTTGCAGCCCTCGCGCCATGCGTGGCCTTGCGTGCCGATGTTGGTTTTTTCGATGCTTTCAGCAGAGATTTCCACGTCGAACCAATTCTGGGGCTCAACACCCAGATCGATCACGGTCAGGCATACCCCGTTGCACGCAATCGATGCGCCGATATCGATGCCTTTTACGTCATATTTCGTGCCGATCCGCGCGCGCAGATCGCCGCGTTGTTCCGCTTCAAGGACCGTGCCGATATCAGTGATAATTCCGGTAAACATATGGCTCTCCGCAATATCCAAATTGCAATTTCACTCCTCACGTAGCCCTTACAGCCAAGACACGCAAGACCGACGCTGTGTCGCGAAAGAATAGTAATCGATTTCGCCCACTTCTTTGCCGAATGACCTACAAATATCAGCCATCGTAAATTGTTGACCTGCAATTAGGAAAATAGCTGCTATGCTCACGGAATTCTACAAGACCGACGAGATATCTTGGTAATGCCAAAACCACCCGCGCCCCAGCGACGCTTCCTATTCCTTCAAGGACCACACGGACCGTTTTTCTATCAGTTGGGCAAGCTCTTGCAAAAGACTGGAGCGACGTGCTGGCGCGTTGGATTTAATCAGGGCGATGGGGTCTTCTGGCCTCAGGGATCAACCTATATCCGCTTCAATGCTCCCCAAGAAACGTGGCCCAAAGCGTTCAAAAACATCGTCGCCGACAAAGGCATCACCGACATCGTGCTCTACGGCGACACTCGGCCGATACACGCAAAAGCGATAGAAATCGCTCGGCAGTCCGGCCTTACGGTACACATTTTTGAAGAGGGATATTTGCGCCCGTACTGGGTAACCTATGAGCGTGATGGCTCAAACGGTTATTCCGCGCTCATCGACACGCCGCTATCCAATATCCAGTGCAAAATCGGCAAGACAAAAGCAGACCATGCCGAAGCGCCCGCGCATTGGGGCGACCTGAAACAACACGTATTTTATGGCGCTCTGTACCACTGGTTTGTGATGTTCACGAATTGGCGCTACCGAAACTTCAAAAGGCATAGGGCGCTGCCCGTCAGTCAGGAGTTTTGGTTGTATTTCAAGCGACTGATCCTCATGCCATTCCACTGGCTCGACCGTATCCTCGCGACCCGACGCATTAAATCATCTGGAGCACCTTTTCATCTCGCCCTATTGCAGCTGGAGCATGACAGCAGCTTTCAGGCGCACAGCCCGCTGCCAACCATGGCGAGCTTTATCGAGCTTGTAGTCAAGGGCTTTGCCGAAGGTGCCGCGCCTCACCACATTCTTGTTTTCAAAGCTCACCCGCTAGAAAATGGACAGCTTCCCCTCCGTCGCCACATTCGCCAATGCGCGCGCAAAAACGGAGTTGCTGGCCGCGTGCATTTCGTAAAAGGCGGCAAGCTGGCAACTTTGATGGATGGCGCTAAAACCGTAACCACCATCAACTCAACAGCGGCACAGCAAGCCCTTTGGCGTGGCCTTCCGCTTAAAATTTTTGGCGAAGCCGTATACAACAAACCGGAATTTGTTTCCGCTCAAGACCTTCCGGATTTCTTTGCTGATCCCGTTTACCCCGACCATAGCTCGTATCTTGATTATAGGCACTTTCTGCTTGAAACATCTCAAGTTGCCGGTGGGTTTTATTCACGTCGTGGGCGCAGCCAGCTTCTAAGACAGGTGGTTGAGAAAATGCTCGCTGAGTCAGACCCTTATTCCGCATTGTGAATATTCATCGCGGCCAGAGAGCAACAGTCCGCGGAGGTTCCGCTCCACCACGCCGCCCGAACCTATGCAAAACATAGCAGTTCCAGTAATCTAATCGAAAAAACGAGGCAGCAGAATAATCGAGGAGCTTCGACAGTGACATTACAGGCTTCCAAAGGCGTCCGTGCGGTCGCCCTTCTTGTGTTTGTGGCAGCAGTTTCCGCATGCACCCTGCCCCGTTCAGGCCCAAGCCGGAACGAGATTTTCACAAGCTCTATTCTTGAAGACGGCGATTCATTTGTTGTCGAGGTGAACGATCATGTTACGCGCGCGACATCTGTTCCGCCCGCACTGGGGTTCTCGGCAGAATTCAGGAATGCTGGCGTATTGGGCTCCGATGTCATCCGCCCCGGTGATCGGCTTGGCGTGTCCGTTTGGGAAAATACAGATGTTCCGATCCTCGGCGTTCCGCAAACAGCAACCGTTCTCGAAGAGATACAAGTCGATGGCGAAGGCTTCATTTTCGTCCCCTATGCGGGCCGCATTCGTGCATCCGGCAACACTCCGGAAGCCTTGCGCAACATGATCACGCGAAAGCTCGACCAGCAAACGCCAGACCCCCAAGTGACCGTGCGTCGTCTGGCGGGAGATGGATCAACAGTTGCGCTTATGGGCGCTGTAACCGGCCAAGGCGTTTACGCAATCGAGCGCCCGACCCGTACGCTGGGCGCAATGCTTGCGCGCGCTGGCGGTGTTTCAATTGAACCAGAACAAGCACAAATCACTGTTACCCGAGGCAACCGCAAGGGGACCATTTGGCTTGATGATCTTTATGCAAACCCTGAAATGGACATCCCTCTTCGGGGCGGCGACCAGATTCTCGTGGAAAGAGACAAGCGCGCCTTTACCGCAATGGGGGCAACCGGCGGCCAGCAGCGCGTAAACTTTGAAACACAAACAATTTCGGCCATCGAGGCGCTCGCACTCGTTGGAGGATTGAATTCAAATCTTGCCGACCCAACCGGTATATTTGTGTTCCGTGATGAGCCTGCTGATATTGCAAACAAAGTCATGGGGCGCACCGACCTCAAGGGCGACCAGCGTGTGATCTATGTGCTCGACCTGACAAAGCCGAACGGTATTTTCGAAGCGCGCGATTTTGCCATCCGTGAGCAAGACACCATTTACGTCACCGAGGCGCCCTACACTCGTTTCCAAAAAACGCTATCCTCAATCATCGCACCTGCGGCAAACGTAACAACACTGGCCAACGGATTGCAGTAAGGCAAATGGCCAACCACATTCCGCAATCGGGCAACGGGCCACAGCGCGAGAATGATCCGGCTACAAAACTGTTTGTCTACAACGGTGGTTTTCTTACTCAACAGCGTGTCAGACGCATCCTTGCGCTTGCCGGCTATTCTGTAAATCTAGGCAAACCCGAAAAAGGTGATTGGGTTGGTGTCTGGGGGCAAAGCCCGACAAGCAACCGTGGTGAAGCTGTTTCCAACGCAACGGACGCGCCAATCCTCCGCGTTGAAGACCCATTCCTGCGGTCTGTCTTGCCTGCGCGCTTGGGCGGTGCGCCCGCGCTCGGGCTCCTGATCGACAAACAGGGCGTTCATTTCGATCCTGCCCGCCCCTCTGATCTGGAAACACTACTCGCGACCGAACCACTGGACGATACCGCACTACTAGATCGCGCACGCGATGCCATTTCGCGGATCAAGGCGCTTCGCCTTTCCAAGTACAACAATTTTTCGCCCGATACTCCCTTGCCAGAACCCGGATATGTGCTGGTTATCGATCAAACCCGCAACGACGCTGCGGTATTGGCGAACGATGCCGATGAAATACGGTTCAAGGAAATGTTGGTGTTCGCCCAAACGGAACATCCAGGCGCGCGGATTATCATAAAGTCCCACCCCGAAACGATTGGAGGCGCGCGCGGAGGCTATTATAACGAAGACGACGAGAGCGACCGCGTTCAAATCTTGAGCTCTGAAGTATCGCCGCATGAGCTTTTGGAAGGGGCAATTGCTGTTTACACCGTATCATCGCAACTTGGCTTTGAAGCGATATTCGCTGGGCATAAACCCCGCGTTTTTGGACAGCCTTTTTATGCAGGTTGGGGCCTAACCCAAGATGAATACCCCGTTGCGCGCAGAACCAGACAGCTCTCGCGCGCGCAACTCTTTGCCGCCGCAATGATCCTTTACCCGAAATGGTATGATCCATTCTCGGATCGGTTATGCGAGCTTGAGGATGTTATCGAAACGCTCGGTGCCGAGGCTGCTGCTTGGCGAAGTGACCACGCCGGTTATGTTGTGTTTGGAACGCGCGCTTGGAAACGAAACAGCTTTCGTAAGATCTTTGGGGCCTACGCAAAACTGAGCTTTGTCAGCACACCGAAGGCAGCAATCGAAAAAGCCAAATCGAGCAATCGCCCTATTCTCGCTTGGGCCAGCAAAGCTACCGATGCGTTCCTAACCGATGCCAATGCGGCAGGCGTCCCTGTTCTTCAGGTTGAGGACGGCTTTATCCGGTCCAGAGGGCTGGGCGCTGCGCTCGCACCCGCCTCTTCTCTCATCATAGATGACCTTGGTGTATACTATGACCCGCGAAGGGAAAGTCGGCTTGAGAAACTCATCAACGCGTCGGACGGGCTTGATGAAGCAAGCCGACATCGCGCCGAGCGCCTCATCCGCGCCATTACAATTGCCGGACTAAGCAAATACAACGTTTCAGCTTCCACTCAGTTGGACTTCAAAAAAGGTCACCGGATTCTTGTTGTTGGACAGGTTGAAGATGATGCATCCATTCAAAAGGGATGCCAGCAGTTGCGAACCAATCTTGCTCTGCTGCAAGAAACCCGCGCGCGCAATCCTAGTGCCATTCTGATCTACAAACCGCACCCCGATGTTGAGCGCGGCTTAAGGGTCGGCGATTTAGCGGATGAAGCGGTTCTTGATTATGCTGATCACATCGCGACGGAAACGGATCCTGTTTCACTGTTGAGCGATGTTAATGAAGTTTGGACCATGACGTCACTCCTCGGATTTGAAGCGCTTATTCGTGGAATTCCTGTAACCTGCCTTGGCACCCCGTTTTATGCTGGCTGGGGATTAACCACGGATCTCGGCGAGGTTCCGGCGCGGCGCGTGGCAAGGCCTGACCGTATCGCATTGGCACATGCCGCGCTCATCAATGCACCGCGCTATTATGATCCGATCACAAATCGTATCTGCCCACCCGAAGTCTGGATCGAGCGTTTGTCTGATCCAAACATCGATCTTCCCACACCAGCGCCCTTGCGCATTCTGTCTCGCCTTCAAGATGCGTTTTCAGACTTTGCTGGGTTGTGGCGACGCTAGGTTTTACGCCAATGCTGGAACATATCTTTACCAAGCGGTCGTGCTGTGACGAGTTCAAACGAAGGCGCATCCGCAAGCTTCGCAAGGCTCATAAGCCCAACGCCAGCCAATCCGTCCGCACCTATTGTTATGCCAGCAGTATAAACGTGAAGCTCATCAACGAGCCCCGCTTCCAACAATGACGCCGCAAGCTGCCCTCCGCCTTCGCAATACACACGCGTCAGCCCCTGCTCAGCCAAAGCGCTGAGGACCTCCCGCGGCGAAAGGCGTAGATCGCGTCCACATGGAACAGGCAAGAGCCGCGCGCCAACTCCCTCCCACGCTCGTGTGATCTCCTTCGGAGCCGAAGCGGCATGAACGATCCATAAAGGGATGTCTTTTGCTGTGGCGGCAAGTTTGCCAGACAGCGGCAAATCAAGCTGCGCAGAAACAACAACGCGCGCAGGTTGCGATACGGCCCCGACATCGCGCGCCGTCAGGGATGGGTCATCGTGTCTGGCCGTTCCGCCTCCCACCATGACGGCATCGTGTTCGGCGCGATTACGGTGGACATGGCGCCGCGCGTCTGGGCCCGTTATCCATTTGCTTTCGCCTGTCGCGGTCGCGATCCGTCCATCCAAGCTCATAGCGAGCTTTAGAGTAACGAGTGGAAGACCTTCCTGCACCCTTTTGAAAAAGCCCGCGTTCTGCGCGCGCGCTTTGGCATTGAGGACACCAGAAGTAACCTTAATACCAGCCTGTTCGAGAATGGTTGCGGCTTTACCAGCGACCCGAGGATCAACGTCATCAACCGCATAGACAACGCGCGAAACACCAGCCGCGATCAAAGCGTCGCAACAAGGCGGTGATTTACCGTGGTGCGTACAGGGTTCTAGCGTAACGTAGGCCGTCGCGCCCTTTGCTGCATCACCCGCGCCCTGCAAAGCGACAACCTCCGCGTGGGGTCGCCCCCCCTCTTGCGTTCGGCCTTCGGCGATTATTTGGCCGTCCTTAACGAGAACACAGCCCACCGAAGGGTTGGGCCAAACCTGCCCAAGCCCAGACCTCGCGAGGCCAAGAGCAACGCGCATAAACCGCTGATCGATTTCTAGGCTGGTCACTCGTCCGTCTGTGTTGGTGGGCGTAATTCGCTGACAAACTTGTCAAAGTCATCGGCCGCCTGAAAGTTTTTGTACACACTGGCAAAGCGCACATAGGCAACCGTATCAATTCGTGCCAAGGCTTCCATAACAATCTCGCCGATGGTGCCCGATGGAATATCGGTTTCGCCCATACTTTCCAAACGGCGTACTATACCGGAAATCATCTGCTCCGTCCGCTCCCGTTCAATAGGGCGCTTTTGCAGCGAAATGCGGACAGAACGCTCAAGCTTATCGCGATCGAACTCTTCGCGCTTACCGTTTGTCTTAATCACGACAAGGTCGCGCAGTTGAACGCGCTCGTATGTCGTGAAACGTCCTCCACAAGCTGGACAGAACCGTCGTCTTCGAATGGCGACATGATCCTCAGCTGGACGTGAATCTTTAACTTGGGTGTCGACGTTTCCGCAAAATGGGCAGCGCATTCCCACTCCCTTGGGTTTTGTTTCGATCTATCTACAGAAACTATAGGGCAGACGCGAAGTCTTGGGTAGTGGGGAAAATTTGCTACTACATCCATTCTCACGACTGTTGCCCTGATGAATCAGCCCCGCACGAAAAAGGGGAGCAAAAATGCTCCCCTCTTCCATTCTGTGTAATCTGGAAACGACCTTCTAGAAGAAGCCGTTGTAGATAAGATTGCTACATTGCGAGCGGCTATGTTCCGCAGACCAGTTCGAGCCGACGGTCTTCATCGACATTGTCAGGCCGCTGTTCACACCATCAGCCATAGCTTTGAAGGAAGCATCCGGCGCAAACGTAAAGCCAATTGATTTGGCGCTCGTCAGATTGCTTGGACCGAATGGCTTTTCAAGATAGATCCGTGTTCCTGGGCGCTGGCCAAGTGCTTCGATGACATATTCGCCCGCTGCACACCAATAATCCGAGCCGCCTTTGCCAGCGCGTTGCTGAACCTCGAAATGGCCGTAGCCAGCTCCGAGTACAACCATTGAGTTACTGGCAACATAGCGACTTACACTTGCAGCCGGTGATCCGACGTTGCCAGAAACAGCAACCCCGCCACCACTACCACCAGCACCAACGGAAACAGTCCCTGCATTACAAGCTGCAAGCGCACCGCAGGCTGTGGCAGCCAATAGGAAATTCTTAACAAAAGGCATAATTTACATCCTTCTACAGACGATTGAAATTAAGGTTAACGTATAATGGAATACGAAGCAGGTCCATGTCGTAGAACTCACAACTCCTGATATTATCGAGAAAACTGCTTGAGCATCTCGTTATCCCCCAACGTGTGCGGCAACTCTACGCCTGTGCGATGCGTTGCGATGCTCAAAAAGATAGATGCCCTGCCAAGTACCAAGCGCCAAAGCTCCGCTAACAATAGGAATGGAAATACTAACCGGCATCATCGCTGCTTTGATATGCGCGGGCATATCATCTGGCCCTTCATATGTATGTGTTAGGTAAGACATCGAAGGATCCGTGGTGGGCGGAACCAATCTGTGAAAGAAGTTTTGCAGATCGGTCTGCACCTCAGGGTCCGCATTCTCCTGAATAAGCAGCGAACAAGATGTGTGCCGAACAAACAGCGTGAGCAACCCGCCTTGCACATCAGCTTCGCGGAGCTTGGCTTGTACAGAATGTGTGAACTCATAAAGGCCAGCGCCGTGCGTATCGATGTTCAGTTCAAAGTTCATTTGTATGTGGCCTCTTCAAATTATCGTCAAACACAGAGCCTCTAGAGCGTGGTATACTAGTGTTTCATTCTGCACCTACAGGAGCATATTATGACTCGAATGACCGCAAAAGACTTTGATCAAGAACTGCTCGACCTTTACGATTTTTACGCCCACGGATTAATTACCAAGCGAGAATTTCTTGATAAAGCAGGAAAATTTGCTGTCGGGACTTTGACAGCGTCCGCAATCCTTTCAATGCTAAGCCCTAATTACGCCTTGGCGGAACAAGTGAAATTTACGGATCCGGATATTGATCCTGAATACATCACGTATCCGTCCCCTAATGGCCACGGCGATGTTCGCGGCTATCTTGTTAAGCCAACAACTTCCGAAGGCCCCTTTCCGACGGTTCTTGTTATTCACGAAAACCGTGGCCTAAATCCATATATCGAGGATGTCGCCAGACGTGTTGCAAAGGCTGGCTTTATGGCGCTGGCACCCGATGGGCTAACATCGGTGGGCGGCTATCCCGGCAATGACGCAGATGGCCGCGACCTGCAACGAACCGTGGATTCCACCAAACTCATGAACGACTTCTTTGCCGGTGCGGAATTCCTTATGGGGCACGAACTTTCAACAGGAAAAACCGGCTGCGTTGGGTTCTGTTATGGAGGCGGCGTGTGCAACGCGCTTGCTGTGGCCTATCCAGAGTTGTCAGCATCAGTACCATTTTATGGCCGACAAGCCAGCGCCGAGGATGTTCCAAAAATTCAAGCACCGCTTTTGCTGCAATATGCGGAACTTGATGAACGCGTAAACGAGGGCTGGCCAGCATATGAAGCCGCGCTCAAGGAACATGGCAAAACCTACACGGCTCACATCTATGAAGGCGTTAACCACGGTTTTCACAATGACTCAACGCCGCGCTACGACGAAGCGGCCGCAGAGTTGGCGTGGGAACGCACGATTGCGTTCTTCAATGAGCACCTGACCTAAGAAGTGAAAAACGGCAACCGGCTCTTTTCATGAGAGCCGGTTAGCCTAAATGCGCGAGCCCATTGGTGGCAGAGGTCATCATCTCGATGAGCGCCTCGCGGCTTTGCGGGATCACAAACGCGAGAAACAAAACAACGCTCCAGACCAGACGGCGTTGGATTTGGCTTCGCATTGGCTCTTTGCGCGTCTTATGGCGAAAGAACACTTGCCCGAGTTTGGTTCCAGCGCCACCGCCGATTAACCCGAAAAACAGAAGCCGCCGCTCGGGAATGCGACGCCAACCTAGCGCGGCATATAGCTTATCCAAACCCATCCACAAAAACGCCAAAAGCGAAACCGCCCCAAAGTAAAGGCAGATCCAATATTCAGGATGGGCAGTATCAAGATGAAACATAGAAAAAGGCGCCGCGTTGGGCGCCTTGCTCTTTATTGGTCAAGGAAGCTGCGCAGTTTTCGGCTCCGACTTGGGTGCTTGAGCTTGCGGAGCGCCTTGGCTTCGATTTGCCGGATACGCTCGCGGGTCACGCTGAACTGTTGGCCCACCTCTTCCAGGGTATGGTCAGTGTTCATCCCGATGCCGAACCGCATCCGCAACACGCGCTCTTCGCGTGGTGTGAGGCTGGCAAGAACCCGCGTTGTGGTCTCTTTGAGGTTCTCCTGAATCGCGCTATCCAGAGGAAGAACGGCATTCTTATCCTCGATGAAATCACCGAGTTGGCTATCCTCTTCGTCCCCGATCGGTGTTTCGAGCGAAATCGGCTCCTTGGCGATCTTCATCACCTTGCGCACTTTCTCAAGTGGCATCTGGAGTTTAGCGGCCAACTCTTCCGGCGTTGGCTCGCGACCAATTTCGTGCAGCATCTGGCGGCCAGTACGCACAAGTTTGTTGATCGTTTCGATCATGTGAACCGGAATACGGATTGTGCGGGCCTGATCTGCGATAGAGCGTGTGATCGCCTGACGGATCCACCACGTCGCGTAAGTCGAGAATTTATAGCCGCGACGGTATTCGAACTTATCAACCGCTTTCATCAGGCCGATGTTGCCTTCCTGAATAAGATCAAGGAATTGCAAGCCACGGTTGGTGTATTTCTTGGCAATCGAGATTACCAAGCGAAGGTTGGCTTCGACCATTTCCTTCTTGGCTTGGCGGGCCTCTTTTTCACCTTTTTGTACCTGCTGCACGATGCGGCGGAATTCGGAAATATCCAGACCGACATATTGGCCAACCTGCGCCATTTCGGAGCGCAACTCAGTAACTTTGTCGCTCGACCGCTCAATAAAGCTCTGCCAACCACGGCCGGGCTTCTCTGCCATATCTTCAAGCCATGTCGGATCAAGTTCGCGACCACGGTAGGCCTCGACAAACTCGCGACGGTTGATGCGGGCTTGGTCAGCAAGTTTCACAACGTTGCTGTCAATCGACATGATGCGGCGGTTGATACCATAAAGCTGGTCAATCAACGCGTCGATCCGGTTGTTATGGAGGTGAAGTTCGTTCACCAAAACCACGATCTCCGACCGCAACTCCTGATAGGTGCCTTCAGCAGATTTGGAGAAGCTTTCGTCTTCGTTCAGGGTCGCGGAAATCCGCAAGTCCTGCATCTCCGAAAGCTTTTCATAGTCACGCGCAATTTGGTCCAGAGTTTCAAGAACGCGAGGTTTAAGCGCAGCTTCCATAGCGGCGAGCGACATGTTGGCCTGTTCGTCTTCATCGTCGTCGTCGTCGTTGGCAATCGGGTTGCCGTCCGCGTCAAGCTCTTGCTTCTCTTCTTTCTTTTCGGCGCCAGAAGACACGTCAAGATTAGCCGTCACCGGCTCTTGCTCGTCCTCGTCGTCTTCCATCGTGTTGCCGAATGTCGTCTCAAGGTCGATCACATCGCGCAACAAAATATCTTCGGAAAGAAGCTCGTCACGCCAGATGGTGATCGCTTGAAATGTCAGTGGGCTTTCGCAAAGCCCGGCAATCATCGTATTACGGCCCGCTTCGATCCGCTTGGCAATCGCGATCTCGCCTTCGCGGGACAACAGCTCAACCGAGCCCATCTCGCGCAGGTACATCCGCACCGGATCATCGGTACGGTCAAGAACTTCGGTCGTCGTTGTGGCAACGGTGACTTCACGGTTCTCGGAAGTTGTTGCGACTTCTGTGGAGGCTTTCTCTTCTTCTTCCTCATCTTCGATGATGTTGATGCCCATTTCGGACAACATCGACATCACATCTTCGATTTGGTCAGTTGAGACCTGATCGGGGGGAAGAACTTGATTAAGCTGATCGTAAGTGATGTAGCCACGCTCGCGCGCTTCAGCGATCATTTTCTTGACCGCAGCTTGGCTCATGTCCATGCCTGCTTCTGCGTCTTGATCATCTTGCTTGCGGTCGTCTGTATCTTTGGCGGCCATTCAGTGCTCCTACAAAAGCGGGCTGTAAGCGAATCAGTTGTTCGAATCAACAATGCGACCCGATGATTCGCAACCCGTTTAGCTGGTTTTCTTTACCGATTCCTCACCAAACGCGTTTAACGCTTCGCTTTTTGGCGGGAACCTTGGATTTTTGCGAGAAGTCCGTCGAACGCAGACCGTTCCTCGCGGTTCATTTTCGTGCCGTTTTCGGCGATGTCGTATGCGGCTTTGTCCTCACCCTCACTGCGGCTCGCTTTGTTGCGGGCCTCTGCGGCCTGACTGAGACGCCAAGTCATGCCCTCATCAACCGCGCCTTCCATATCCCTCATGGCTTCCGAAATTTCGCGCTCGGCTCCGTATGACGCCATGAGTTTGCGCATTTCCTCCTCAACACAGAGCTCAGCAAGCTCACTTTGCGAGGGGCTCCTCACCCCAGGGGCAAGTTGCACATGGCGCGGCGCAGTGAGGTTTTCAAGGGCTTCAGGTCCGATTGCGTCAAGCAGTGCGCTTTCTACGTCCGAAGCTGGATCAACACGCAATAAAACATCACGGATAAGGTTGTGAGTTTCGGTCGAGAAATCATAACGCTCAAGAGGTGTTTCAAACCTCTCGATCAAACCCGGATTACGTAGCAAAGTTGCCAGAACCACACATTCCCGAAGGTAGATCGTTGCCTCATCGCTGCCTGTAGCAAGAAGCGAAGTTTTTGTTGTTGGCTGTACCGACGGGCCCGTATTGCGCCAGTTCTTGCGCCCCCCTTGCCACTTACCACCACCAAAGGATGGCTTGCGATCAAAGCTTTCGGAAGGTGCAGGCGCGCCAGCGGGAACCGGTCCGAACAACGCGTGGCGCATACGGTTTAGGTCATCCGCGTAATGACGACGAATAGACGGATCGCGGATCTTTTTAACTGTCTCACGCAAAGACTTGTCGAGCGCGGCTTTTCGTTCGGGGCTGTCGAAATTCTTGCCCTCAGTTTCACGTTGCCAGAGGAGATTGACCATCGGCATTGCACCATCAAGCAGGCGCTGCATAGCATCTGGCCCGTCACTCTTCAGCACGTCGTCAGGATCTTTTCCCTCGGGCATTATCGCGAACCTAAGGCTTTGCCCTGCTTCGAGCATCGGCAACGCCAAATCAATAACACGCATAGCAGCGCGAAGCCCCGCGGTATCTCCATCAAGCGCGATAATCGGTTCAGGCGCGACACGCCACAAAAGGCGAAGCTGGTCCTCGGTGATCGCAGTTCCAAGCGGAGCGACCGTTGCGCCAAACCCAGCCTCTGAAAGCGCGATCACGTCCATATACCCTTCGGCAACGATCAGCGGCTTCCCCTTGCCAGCGGCTTCACGCGCAGGACCGTGATTGTAGAGGCTTCGGCCCTTATCAAAGAGAAGCGTTTCGGGCGAATTCAAGTATTTAGCGCGCGCATTCGGGTCGAGCGCTCGCCCGCCTAGGGCAATCGCCCGGCCGCGCGGATCTCTGATCGGGAAGATGATACGGCCACGGAATCTGTCATATGGTGCACCGCCATCATCTGGTTTGGCACAAAGGCCAGCATCGACAATCAACTCGGGCGCAACACCCTTTCCCGTGAGATGTTGGAACAGAGCTTGCCGATTATCCGGCGAATACCCGATATCCCAACGCTCCTGTGCCTGAAGAGTAAGCCCGCGCCGCTCAAGGTAGCCACGCGCGCCTTCAGCGGCACCAGTCTTGAGTTGAAGGCGGAAAAACTGCACCGCCTGCTCCATCACCTTGGCGATTTCGGTTCTATGGTCCTGCTTTTCCTGTGCTTTCGGATCACGCGCAGGCATTTGCATCCCAGCTTCCTGAGCGAGAATTTCAACGGCTTCTATGAAGTCTACGTTTTCGGTTTCGCGCACAAAACTGATGGCGTCCCCGCTCGCGTGACACCCAAAGCAGTGATAAAACCCTTTGCGATCATCCACATGAAAAGACGCCGTTTTTTCCTGATGAAAGGGGCAAGGCGCCCACATGTCGCCCTTGCCCTGATTGGACTTTCGAGGATCCCACATGACTTTGCGACCGACCACCTGCACAAGCGATGTTCGGGTCCGAAGTTCATCAAGAAATCCAGGGGGCAGACTCATGCGAGCAGTATCCATAACCAAGCTGACAGAGTCTAGGCGAATTGAACATACGGCGCACCGGCCCGAATAGGCCGATGCACTTCTATGAAAAGTCTAAGCGTTACTCGCGCTTTAGAGCCCTTTGGCCTGATAACTGGCGGCAACTTTGTTGATTGAAACCAGATAGGCAGCGGTTCGCAAATCCTCGATATCGTCTCTGGCATGCCAAACTTCGCGCATAGACTGATAGGCAATACGCATCGTGTCGTCCAAACCAGAGCGAACGAGCTCCAGTTCATCCGCGCCACGCAAGTACTTGGTTTTAAACTCCGGTGTCATAGACCAAGCATCGCCGAGATAGCGATCAAGTCGCTCCAACTCGTCTATGACCAACTGGTGCCGCGCCTCTTCTTGGCGGCGTTGCATACGGCCAAAACGGATATGGCTCAGGTTCTTGACCCATTCGAAATACGACACCGTCACACCACCCGCGTTGGCATACATATCGGGAATGATAACGCAGCCTTTCTTGCGCAGAATCTCATCCGCACCCGCGGTAATCGGACCATTCGCAGCCTCGATTATCAATGGCGCCTTCACCCTGTCCGCGTTTGTCAGATTGATTACCCCTTCAAGCGCCGCAGGAATAAGCACATCGCACTCCTGCTCAAGCAGTTTCGCGCCTTCGGTTACGAAAGTGGCGTTCGGATAGCCTTTAACGCCGCCATGGTTGACGATCCATGTCCGGACAGCATCAACATCAAGCCCGCTTTCGTTAAAGAGACCGCCGTCATGCTCGATAACGCCGGTGATGATCGCACCATCCTCTTCACTCAGGAATTTGGCCGCATGGTATCCAACGTTTCCAAGCCCCTGAACGATGATGCGCTTACCGTCGAGTTTACCTTCGAGGCCGGCTTTCTTTTTGTCCTCTTCATAGCGGAAGAACTCCTGAAGCGCGTATTGCACACCTCGTCCAGTCGCCTCGACGCGGCCTGAAATACCACCGGCGTTCAATGGCTTACCCGTCACACAAGCACGCGCATTGATATCCGTGGTGTTCATGCGCGCGTATTGGTCAGCTATCCATGCCATCTCGCGCTCACCAGTGCCCATATCCGGCGCGGGAACGTTTTGGCTCGGGTTGATCAAGTCCCGTTTGGCCAGCTCGTAGGCAAATCGACGTGTGATCAATTCCAATTCATGCGGTTCGTACTCTCGGGGATTGATGCAAAGCCCCCCTTTTGAACCGCCGAAAGGGGCTTCGACGAGGGCGCATTTATAGGTCATCAATGCTGCAAGTGCCTCGACCTCATCTTGATTAACACTAATGGCATAGCGAATGCCGCCTTTCACGGGCTCCATGTGCTCGGAATGAACCGAACGGTAGCCAGTAAATGTCTGAATTTGGCCACGCAAACGCACACCGAATCGGACAGTATAGGTCGCGTTACAGACCCTGATCTTCTGCTCCAGTCCCGGCGGGAGATCCATCAGCGCAACAGCGCGATTGAACATCAAATCGACAGACTGGCGGAAGGTTGGTTCGTTTGGGACTGACATGCAGAGCTCCTGAAATAGGATTCGAATTAAGACTATAATAAGGGGATCAGACTAGGCTTATTTGGACCGGATGAAACCCTGTTAACGCAAACAAAAACCAAGCTTTGCACATTTTTTACTCAGTTTCAAAACATGACTCAATTCAACGAAAAACTTCGAAATTGTTCCGTATTCAGAAACGGTTAACCAATTATTTGACGTTTGGTCATGAATCCGGCAGTGCTCGCGCCCTAATCACCCAACTTTGCCCCATTCTTGCCACATCAATTGATTATTAACGAACGGTGGCATTCCCAAAATCGGCTGCCGCATGCCCTTCGTGGCGCTGATATTAAATTGTGACATTTGAATGAGTTTTAGAGTTCGCTGGGACCATCTGCGGGGTTAGAAATATGGAAAATCACACGACACGCGGGAAAGCCGCTAGCAATGTGACCACCAATGTTATCAAAGCGCCTTTCGCGAGAGCGCTTCGATCGGCGACTCAATTCCGGAGAAACAACGACGGATCTCTGACTCTCTTCTCTATGTTCATGTTCGTTATCATGTTGCTCGTGTCGGGCATGGCCGTAGATGTCATGCATCTCGAGACCCAGCGGACCCGCGTTCAATACGCTGCCGACCGCGCGATCCTAGCAGCGGCCAGCCTTGAGCAGGACCTCGATCCAGAACTTGTTGTTCGCAACTATTTTGAGACCAGCGGTCTTGGAAATATCGATCTTGTGATCGACCACGAAACAATCAGCTCTGGCGGCCAGCGCAACTATCGCCGTGTGTCGCTCGAAACTGGCGTTTCCATTGACACCAGCTTTATGGGCCTTGTTGGCATCGAAACCCTTTCCGCACCATCGGCCTCAACTGCGGAAGAGGGCATCACAGACGTTGAAATTTCGCTGGTCGTCGACGTATCCGGCTCGATGGGGTACAATTCCGCAACCGGCAACACAAAGCTTTACGAACTTCAGCAGGCGGCCAAAGAGTTTGGTTACGCGATGCTGTGTAACCCAACAGACCCTAACAGAGAGCAGTCTTGTACCGTAGAGAACGGTCGCGTTTCGCTTTCTATTGTCCCTTATGAAGAACAGGTTGATATCGGTTCGGACCTTGCCTCGCAGTTCAACCTTCGCGCAGATCACGATTATAATAACTGTGTCGACTTCACCTCTGACGAATTCAGCCAAACAGCTGTAAGCCCCTCAGCGGAGCTTGACCGAGCGGGTCACATCAACCGATACAACACAAATCTAAGCAGCAGTAGTTCACGCGTTTGCGACGATGTCTGGGACAACGGGCAGCGAGCGATTCAGCCATTGCTGTCCGACTACAACGATGTAGATGACTTTATTGACGACCTTTACGCAACCGGCTCAACCTCGATTGACATGGGGATGAAATGGGGCGTTGCGCTACTAGATCCAGCAGCACAACCCGCAATTTCCGCCCTCACTTCCGGTGACGGAGCCCCGATCGATTCAGAGTACGCCCAGCGCCCATTTGCATATGGAGAGCGTAACGCGTCGAAGGTTATCGTGCTGATGACAGACGGTAAACATGAAGGTCGTGGACAACTGCGCAGCAGCAAGAAAAGCGGCCCCTCAGTTGTATGGCAGGACAAAACCGAAGGCTTCCTTGGAATTTACTATTCTCAATATGACGAATGGTATTCCTTCGTGGAAGACGGTTATGGCAACGACAAAAACGTATGGCTGGATTTTGCACCCGGTACTTACGAATGGGATTGCTGGAGCTACTGGTCTGGTGGCAGAAAATACAAGGATTGCGGCTATCGGACAGACAAGCCAAAGCTTCAAGACGAAAATGGCGACCTTAACAACACCAAGCAGCTCAGCTGGCCCGAAGTTTGGATGATAAAAGGTACAAAGTGGGCTAAGAACTACGGTGCACTTGGTCGGCAGAATGCACACTTTACAGTGCAGCCTTCTACCCAGGATACAAATCTTTATAATTCCTGTAACGCTGCCAAGGCCGAAGGCATGCTCATCTTTACCATCGGTTTTGAGGTACACTCAGATTACCTTGACGTGATGCGCACGTGTGCAAGTACACCAAACCACTTCTTCGATATTGACGGCACCGAGATCTCCTCGACCTTTGCGACAATTGCTAGCCAGATCAACAGGTTGCGACTGACACAATGATACGTTTAGGGCACTACATTACCAAGGCATTCCGCCGGTTCCGCAAAAGCGAAACAGGGAACGTTACGATTGAATTCGTGATCCTGTTCCCGATGTTCATGTCGCTTTTGCTTGGGTCCATTGAGGTGGGCGTGATTAAGACACGGCAAGTGATGCTAGAGCGCGCTGTGGACCTTGCGGTTCGTGACCTGCGCCTTGGAACGTGGAATCCGCCAACACATAACGAACTAAAAGAGCGCATTTGTTCTGAGACCCGCGTTATTCCAGATTGTGAAGACGTGATGCTGATCGAGCTTCGTCCGGTCAGCACATTGACTTGGGAGCCACTCGGAGCAGCAACAACCTGTGTTGACCGCGCCGAAGAGGTGCAACCGGTCACGCAGTTTGAAGGTGGCGACCAAAACGAAATGATGTTGGTTCGGGTCTGTGTAATCGTCGATCCGTTCTTTCAATCGTCGGCCTATGGTCTGGACCTACCTAAGCACGATCAAGACGGTGGCTATGCGATTGTATCCACCTCTGCTTTTGTGAACGAACCGAACTAGAACGGGATGAATGGCATGAGTACCCTCAAAAAATTCACACCCAAGTCGCTCCGACGCTTCGCCAAACGAGACGAAGGATCAATGTCTGTTGAAGCGATCCTTATGTTTCCGCTTCTGACGTGGGCCTATGTCGCAACTTTTGCGTTTTTTGATGCCTTTCAGGCCCGCAGTGTAAACCTGAAGGCCACCTTTACTGTTGCCGACATGATCAGTCGCGAACTTAACACCGTGGACGCTGATTACATTGACGGACTGCTAAAACTCTTCAATTCTCTCGCTGACTCCGCTGACGAAGAAACTTGGCTACGCATCACGTCAATTCGGTGCGTGTCCGATTGCGACATCGGCGACGAAAACCCGCGCGTCCTGAGCAATGAGTGGTCATATGCAACAGGCTCAACCCCTGCCCTCACTCAGGAAACGTTGATGTCATTCGACGGCGCAATTCCTGTTATGCCAGAAGACGACTACGTATTGATGATCGAGACGAATATGTCCTATCAGCCAACATTTAACGTCGGTCTGCCCGTTCTTGAGATGAACGAGATCGCGGTCACTCGGTCGCGATTTGTGCCGCGTCTATGCTGGGAAAGCTGCAACTCTTAAGCTGCAGGTCGTCATCAAAAACTAATTTTCAGTTTGGTGCCGCGTCGATAAAGCGACGAGCATTTCGGCCATGTTTTTTGTCTGGCTCGCATGAAGCACACCGCCAACCCCTACGCGTTTTCCAACACGCCACCATAGCCCCGGAGCCCACACACGCGATTGCCGTTCTTTGGTCGAAACCATAAAGCCGTTCGAAGGTTTGAACGCGAATACGCCTCGCTCTACCGATTTGATGTTATCAATTGCGACCATCAACTTCCCGTCGGAACAATACATCCCCTCTTTGGTAAGCCGGATGGAACAAAGTGTTGCACGGCGAAACATCTCGGCAACTACAAGATCACCAACAGCAACGAGTATTAGAAATGCCAGCCATTTGACATCAGAAGGTGGTGTCGCAGCCGCGATATAGAGAAGTATTGCTCCAAAGGAATAAAGAACACCGAGGCCGAAATACCGCCGCGCAACAGATGCTTGGATAACCGCAAGCGTTTCATTTGCGTCAACCTGCTCAAGGTTAAGCGGATCGTTCATGCCGAAATCCTTCTTCTCGCCTGAATTCGTTTTTCTCACGACGCATGCTCTAGCTTGGTTCCGCGAAGAAGAACAGAGAGAAGCATGTCACGCCGAGGAGTTCTGCGCGAAAAACCACAAACGCTGTGCAGAAAGTGCAGTTTTCCACAGAGCGGTGAACACTATGTTATGCTCAGATGACAAAGGAGTACTGTTATGTCTCTTCGACCTATTCTTGATACAACCCAAGCCGTCCCGACTATTGAGGGCGCTGGCGTCCACCTTCACAGGGCTTTCGGCTTTCAGAACCCCGATATGCTTGACCCATTCCTGTTGTTTGATGATTTCCGAAACGACGATCCGGAAAAATTCAAAGCAGGATTCCCGTGGCATCCGCACCGTGGGATCGAAACTATAACCTATGTACTCTCTGGCGCGGTTGAGCACGGTGACAGCCTTGGCAACACCGGCGTACTCGGCGCGGGCGACGTTCAATGGATGACCGCCGGATCGGGCATCATGCATCAGGAAATGCCTTCCGAGAACGACGCAGGGCAGATGCATGGCTTCCAACTGTGGGCAAACTTGCCTGGCGATCTCAAGATGACCGCACCGCGGTATCAGGATGTCAAAGGCAGCGATATACCAGAGATCATTGATGACGATGGCACGCGCGTCAAAATCATCATTGGCGAATTTTGGGGCAAGCGCGGGCCTGTCGATGGTATTGCCGCCGACCCACAGTATCTGGATATTTTCGTGCCAGCGGGCGTACGTAAAACCTTCAAAGTCGACACCTACAGACGGGCCTTTGCGTATGTATTCGAAGGTGAGGGAAAGTTTAGCGATGCTTCTAGCCCGACAGGCGTCCTCCTTGAAAAAGAGGTGCGGGGTCAAGAGGTAAATATCCGCGACATGTCCGGAAACCGCACGCTTGTTCGATTTGGCACGGGCGACGAAATCAGCGTTCAAGCTGGCGAGAAAGGACTGCGGTTTTTGCTGGTATCTGGCGCGCCGATCCAAGAGCCCGTCGCTTGGCATGGCCCAATCGTGATGAACACGCGCGAAGAATTGCAGCAGGCTTTTTCTGAGTTGCGCAACGGAACATTCATCCGACCGGCGCATTGATCTAATAACACTTGAGGGCGTGCACCGCGCGCCCTCTTTCATTTTAAGTGATGGCTAAACGCTTGCCCCAACTGCATTCATCGCCATTTGGGCATAGATATCAGCCACCTCTTGCTGGCTCATGCGACCATCCGCGCGGTACCATGTATTCACTCCCGTTAGCATTGCGATCAACGCCATTGTCGCCAGCTTACTATCGGCAACCGTAAATGCGCCCGCTTCCACTCCACGCTTGACGATATCTTCCAAACGCGCCTCATACCGCCGCCGCATTTCTTCGATCTTCGTGAAATTTTCCGGCTCTAGATTTCGCAACTCCATATAGGCCACGAAAACAGCTTCGGGGCGTTCTATATGAAATGCGATGTGAAAACGGGCGAACGCGTCGAGCTCTGAACTTGGGTCGTCAACGGGAGGAAGTTGTTCGAGCGCTTCGAAAAGCTCATCCATGTGGGATTTCATCAGGTCAAACAGCAGTGACTGCTTATCTTGCGTATAAAGATAGAGCGCCCCCGCCTGTACGCCGACCTCTTTTGCGATCTGTCGCATGGAAACCGCTGCATACCCGTGCCGAGCAAACAGCGTTAGAGCCGCTGTTCGGATGCGTGGGCCGGTTATCTTTGAGTGTGAGCCTGTTTTTCGTGCCATACCGGCACATTAAATGAACGACTGTTCATTGAAAAGCACCCACGAGATCACGACAGCAACTTGTATCATTTTCTCCTACTTGCCCAATCACGATACAGCCCTATATTCGGTCTTATTGCTATGTCAGGGGGCCGCTTTGCGCCATTCAATCAGTCTTGGGGTTATTGTTTGCGCTATGCTAAGCGCATGTTCCCCGCCTCCTGTGCCGAAGACGCAATTCTCTGAAGCTGTGGAAGCCACGGAGTACCCCAGTCTAAAGCCGCTCGGCACGCTGTTGAAAGACGCTGGGGATGTGACAGCAGAGCCTGCTGAAATTGGCGGAACAGACAGCCTCAGGAACAGAGCAAAACAGATCAGCGGGCCTGTGATTGATCCAAAAACGAAATCAGAGCTTGCTGCGGCAGTTGAGCGACATTCCTCGCTATAGCCTCAAAGCCACATTCGAAAACGGCAACACGCGTTGCAAGTCTGGCGATTCCCCGATAACAGACGCAAAGAAAATCAACATTCTTGCCCTAAGGAACGCTTTCTATGCTCCCTCCTCTTCGTCTTGGTATCGCTGGCTTGGGCACCGTCGGCGTGGGTGTGGTCAAAATCATTCGCCAGAAAGCAAATCTGCTCGCAGATCGCACGGGGCGACCGATTGTTATTACCGCGATTTCCGCGAGAACGCGTGACAAGGATCGCGGCGTCCCCCTTACTGATTATGCATGGGAAGACGATCCCGTTGCGCTCGCTAAACGCGACGATATCGATGTGTTCGTAGAGCTAATGGGCGGAAGCGACGGCCCTGCCAAAGCAGCCACAGAAACGGCACTCGCAAATGGCAAAGACGTTGTAACAGCAAACAAAGCACTGCTTGCGCTGCACGGGCAAGCGCTCGCAGAAGCAGCAGAAAGCGCCGATCAAGTGATCCGCTTTGAAGCTGCTGTTGCAGGCGGTATTCCTGTGGTCAAAGCCCTTACCGAAGGGCTTGCAGGCAATGATATCACGCGCGTGATGGGCGTAATGAACGGCACCTGCAACTATATCCTAACTCGCATGCAAAGCGCCGGCCTTGCTTATGACGAGGTATTCGAGGAAGCAAACCAGCTTGGCTATCTCGAAGCCGATCCAAATCTTGATGTGGGCGGCATTGACGCCGGACACAAGCTTGCATTGCTCTCTGCTATCGCATTTGGAACCAAGGTGGATTTCAAAGGTGTCGAGCTTGAAGGCATTCAGCGCATCACCATTGACGACATCAACCAAGCCGCTGACATGGGCTATCGGATCAAGCTTCTCGGAGTCGCGCAAATGACTGGTCGCGGCCTCGAACAGCGCATGTCCCCTTGCCTTGTTCCCGACAGCTCGCCGCTCGGGCAGCTTGAAGGGGGCACAAATATGGTCGTTCTCGAAGGTGATCAGGTCGGCCAAATCGTTCTGCGCGGAGCAGGTGCGGGCGAAGGCCCAACTGCAAGCGCTGTTATGTCGGATATCATCGATATTGCACGCGGCATTCGCGTACCCACTTTCGGGAAACCGGCAAAAGGCCTCGCACAAGCGACATCGGCAAAAGCGAGCGCTTCTGCGCCCTATTATCTGCGCTTCCAGCTTTTGGACAAGCCTGGCGCACTGGCAAAGATTGCCGCTTCGCTCGGACAAGCGGGCATTTCGATCGATAGGATGCGCCAGTATAGCCATGAGGCAGATGCGGCGCCTGTCCTAATCGTGACCCACAAAACAACACGTGATGCGCTCGAAGCGGCGCTTGCGGCGTTTGCTGAAACAAATGTATTGGCGGCAGAACCTGTCGCTATTCGCATCGAAGCCGTCTAAACTAGGTTATATTGGCCCATAACCTGTTTTGACCCCAGTAATAGAGAGCACTGTAATATATGGCAAAAGCCGACTTTAACGACCGAATGTTGTCGCTGGGCCTCGCCCGCGTATCCGAAGCCGCCGCATTGGCCTCTGCTGACCTGATCGGTCGCGGAGACGAGAAAGCCGCAGACCAAGCCGCCGTCAATGCCATGCGCGAGCAACTCAATATGCTCGACATTAACGGCGTTGTTGTCATCGGTGAAGGTGAACGTGACGAGGCTCCAATGCTGTATATCGGCGAGGAAGTCGGCAGTGGCGATGGCCCTGCGGTTGATATCGCTCTCGACCCGCTCGAAGGCACGACGCTTACCGCGAAAGATATGCCCAACGCGCTTACCGTTATCGCCATGGGGCCGCGTGGCTCAATGCTGCATGCGCCAGATGTCTACATGGACAAGCTTGCGATCGGCCCAGGTTTTGCACCTGACACAGTTACGCTCGAAATGAGCCCAAGCGAACGCGTCTATGCTCTCGCCAAAGCCAAAGGATGCAAATCCAAGGACATCACTGTTTGTGTTCTGGAGCGTCCGCGCCACGTTGAGATGTTGAACGAACTTCGCGAAACTGGCGCTGCTATTCGCCTGATTACCGATGGCGACGTTGCTGGCGTGATCCACTGTGCGGAGGCCGACATTACCGGCATCGACATGTATATGGGGTCCGGTGGCGCACCCGAAGGCGTTTTGGCTGCTGCCGCGCTGAAGTGCATGGGCGGACAGATTTATGGCCGTCTTGTATTCCGCAACGCTGACGAACGCGCACGCGCAACGCGCATCGGCATCGAGGATTTTGACCGCATCTATACCCGCGACGATCTCGTGACAGAGGATGTTATTTTCGCGGCGACCGGTGTTACCGATGGCTCTGTTGTGTCTGGCATCAAACGCGAAGTTGGCTACCTGACCACAGAAACGATCCTCATGCGGTCAAAAACCGGTTCTGTTCGCCGGATGATTTACCGCAACCCAACTAAATAAATAGCAAAATCGCGCCTTGCTCATGTCAAACAGATTGCCAGCAAGGCGCATTTACACATAGGTTTCGGGGTATGGGTGATTTTCTAAATGTTTCCAACTCCCTGAGTGGACGACGCTGGGTCGGACCAAATGCTGAAACAGAGCGCGCAGCGCTTCACCTAGAACAGCAAACCGATTTAGCCGCACCATTGTGCCGAATATTAGCGCAGCGCAGCGTTACACCAGAAACAGCGAAACAGTTTCTTGAGCCCACACTGCGCGACCTCCTGCCCGACCCACATCAATTGCTAGATATGGAGAAAGCGGCGCGCCGCTTCCTCAAAGCGGTTCAGTCGAACGAGAAAATCGCAATCTTTGCGGACTACGACGTTGATGGTGGAACATCCGCTGCCCTTCTTATCGACTGGCTCAGACAGATGGGGCGAGAAGCCACGCTATATGTTCCCGACAGGATCGACGAAGGATATGGGCCAAACGACGAGGCCATGGCCAAACTTGCGGCCTCTCACGACCTGATCGTCTGTGTTGACTGCGGAACCTTGTCTCATGGTCCGGTTAAGGCCGCCGTTGGCGCTGACGTGGTCATCCTTGATCACCACCTCGGTGAGGAGACGCTTCCAGACGCCGTAGCTGTTGTTAACCCGAACCGGCAAGACGAGAGCGGCGAACTTGCCCATCTTTGTGCGGCTGCGGTTGTATTTCTCATGCTCGTTGAAGCAAACCGGCAGTTGCGTAGCGGCGGGGCGAAAGGCCCTGACTTGATGGCGATGCTCGATCTTGTCGCCCTTGCAACTGTGGCGGATGTTGCGCCCTTGATCGGAGTGAACCGAGCTTTGGTACAGCAAGGCCTTAAAGTTATGGCCCAACGCAACAGGCCCGGGCTTGTTGCACTCGCAGATACCGCCAGAGCGGATTCCGCACCTAATTCCTATCACCTTGGCTTTCTCTATGGGCCACGCGTAAACGCAGGGGGCCGCATCGGCAAAGCGGACCTTGGCGCACGGCTTCTTGCAACGAATGATCCCTCCGAGGCCGAGGCACTTGCTCAGAAACTGGACGAGTTAAACACCGAACGCCGCGAAATCGAAGAGTCCGTTCGCGCAGCGGCGCTTGAACAGGCCGAAAGCCGAGGCATAGACGCACCGCTCGTCTGGGCGGCTGGTCAAGGGTGGCACGCAGGTGTTGTTGGAATCGTGGCGTCGCGCCTGAAGGAGGCTACAAATCGCCCAGCAATCGTGATTGGCCTGAACGACGGTGAAGGCAAAGGCTCTGGTCGATCGATTGCTGGCGTTGATCTTGGTGCATCTATCCATCGGCTCGTGACTGAGGGGCTCCTCCTCAAAGGCGGCGGACACAAAATGGCCGCGGGCCTTACCGTTGCTGAAGACAAACTCGAAGCAGCGATGGAGCGTCTTTCCGAGCTTCTCGCAAAACAAGGCGCGGGTGACGCCGGACCGGCTGACCTACGGCTAGATGGGCTCTTGATGGGCGCAGGTGCCACCGTTGAACTGGTTCAAGACATCGAAAAGGCAGGTCCCTTTGGTGCTGGCGCCCCTGCCCCGCGGTTTGCCTTTCCAGACCAGCAGATCTTTTTCACCAAACGCGTTGGTGAGAGCCATCTGAAGCTGACATTTGGTGACGGCATCGGCCAACGCATCGAAGCAATATGTTTCGGCGCATTCGACAAACCGCTTGGTTCAGCACTTGAGAATCACAATGGCGCGCGTTTTCACCTCGCTGGGCGCTTGGAAATCAACACTTGGGGTGGTCGGCAAAAAATCCAGCTGCGCCTCGAAGATGCCGCCGCCGCATCAAGCGCCTAAATATATGAAAAACATATACAAATACACGAACTGCGATTTTTTTTGCATTTCTGTTAAAAAGCCTCTTGCGCAGGGCAAAAGCTTTGCCTAGAAACCGCCTCACAGAGTAAGTGGCCCGTTCGTCTATCGGTTAGGACGCCAGGTTTTCAACCTGGAAAGAGGGGTTCGATTCCCCTACGGGCTGCCATTTCCTCCCTCTAAATTGTTGATTAGACAAGATATCGCTCAACGCATCCGTGCGCATGAGCCGATTGATCAATGCACTTTCCAAAGTCGACATACTGATTTGCGCATACCAAAAATGGCGACATGTTTCAGTCGCCATTTCATGTTCTTATCGATTGTTAAGAGGCACGAAGCCATTGGCGCAGAAGGCTAAATTTGGCTAACCTTCTGTGTGTTTAGGCGTTTTAGCAACTGTTCAAGCTCGGCTTGGCTGACGTCGTCAATCTTTGCGGTTGGCGGACGTACACGCGGACTACGGAAGACATTAGCCTGACACAAAAGCGTCTTGTGTACGTGATAAAACATATCCGCCCCCTGAAAGCCCAGCCGGCTCACAGGCAAGATACACTCCTCCAAAATGGCTGCAGCTTCGCCCTCATCTCCCGCTTCTAGCGCGCGCCAGACAGCCATAAAGACTCCAGCCTGACTAGCAAACGGCATGGTACCGCGCGCGCCGCGTCTGTGCTCTTCGATGAGCGTTCCGCCTCCTGCGCCACCAAGCACTGTAAGCTTATCCCCGACCACATCCACCATCGCCGAAACCTGCGCAACCGTCGGGTTTGTTTCAACTTTGATGGTGTCCACGAGCGGCACTTCTTCTGCGATTTTCAACGCCAATGCCGGCGAGATCGGTGACTGTGGCACATCCTGAAGTATGATCGGCAGCTGGGCTGCTTCTGCCACTGCCGAAAGATGCTCAATGACCGAGTCTGGCCCCGTAGCAAAAAAATCTGGTGGCCAGATCATAAGGCGCGAGGCCCCTGCTTCCGCTGCTTCGGCTGCAAGTTGTACCGCTGGCGCTGTGCCAGGGGCGGACGTGTTCATAACAACGGGAACGCGCCCATCAACCTGATCCACGACAGCACGCAAGACTTCGCGCCGCTCTTTGGGGGTGAGCTTGAAAATCTCGCTACCGATGGCAATACCAATGCCGGAAACCCCGGTATTGAGGGTCGCATCGACCTCAATTCGTAAGCTACCAAAATCAACGTCAAAGTTGCTGTCAAACGGTGTTAATAGAATAGGAACAATGCCAGTTAGTCCGGACATTTAGCTCTCTCCGATGTGGTTTCAAAAGCGAAGACTTCGCTCAAAGGTGTGTGTTTGGGGCGATTGCCGGCTTCAGTTTCCATCAGCGGCGCCATTTTGCTCCACCAGCGGTTCATCAACTCAGACGGCGGCTGCTCGGCTGTTGGAAACGGCTCGGCCCGCTCCTGAAATGCAAAAATTGTGGTTCCGGTGCGAAAAAGGTAGTAGCGGATGATGCCACTTTCCTCCATCTGGCGCCGCATCTCGGGCCAGATTTCGGCATGAGCGGAATCGTAGGCCTTCTCTGCCCCTTCTTTGATTTGCATGCTCCAGCTGCGGCGATAAAGCGTCATGTCGCCACCGTATTGTCGTTGATGTGATCCCATATGATTTCGTAACCAAGGCCAGGCGCACTCGGCAGCGCCACATAGCCTTCGTCATCCATCGGGTCGCAATTCCGCTCCAAATAGGGGTGCGGCGCATCATAGTTAACCCCGGGTGCAAGAAGCCCCTTCTCATACCACTCGCTGGTGTCTTCGGATGTCGCTCCCATGACCTGCAGATTGCCCCAACCTGCCATGTGAATTTCGCAGCGCTGCCCATAGGCTTCGCAAACAATCGCGGTTTTCCGACATCCGGTTACGCCACCGCGACGAATATCCATGCGGCTCATGTCTGAGGCGCCGCGCAAAATCCATTCTGCACGCGTAAATACGCCGCCCGCCGCAATTTCTGGCGCGAGAATTGGAATTGAAAGTTCGCGGCAAAGCCGTACGTAGCTTTCAACTCGATATTCCGGCATTGGATGCTCGAACCAGTAATAGTCGTTCTTTTCCAGTTCGCGCCCGACCTTGATCGTTTCTTCGAGCGTGTGATACGTGCCCCAAACGTCGTACATCAAAACCATATCCGGCCCGACAGCTTCTCGGACGAGGTTCAAAGTTTCGATATCGGCTTTGATGTTGGACGGGCGCCCCTTGGTCGGCTTTCCAGTATCTGGGTTCCAAAAATAGTGGGGATGAATTTTATAGGCCTTGTACCCTTCGGCTTTGCAGGCAAGCGCGTGTTCGGCATATACCTCTGGCTTGCCAATATTTGGATAGGTTGAGGCATAGGCGGGCACCTTGTCGCGTGCGCCCCCCATCAATTTGTAAACAGGAAGCCCCGTTGCCCGCCCTGCTAAATCCCACAGAGCGCAGTCAATCACGCTTTGGGCAACTTCCGGCAGATTTGCGACCCACATCCATTTCCAAATTGCTTCACGATCAAACGGGTCTTCGCCAAGCAATAAATCACGCACGCGACCTTCGATGAGACGTTGCTCATCCGGCGTCATTCCATCTTGGTCGCCGTGCTTGCCGCCACCAAAGAAATAGCCCGTCAGCCCTTCATCAGTATCAATACACGTTACAGTCTGACTTACCTCGGCGTTGGGTTTGAGCCGTCCATGGCCGATATCCCACCGATCCGCATGGGTGCGGAATCGGATCACCCTTACGTCGCTGATTTTCATTGGGCTTGACCACCTTCAGCGAGTGACCGCTCCGTTTCGGAGTCAAAACAGTGCAGCTTGCCTTCGATCACTTCGAAGAACACTTGATCCCCGACCGAATGCGTTATGCGGTCGCGTGTGGTCATGATGATGGCTTCATTTTCTGTCCGAAGCGTGAGTTGGGTCTCTGCGCCTGTCGGCTCGATCAAGGCGACCTTCGCAGCGATACCCTTCTCGGCAAGACGAATGTCCTCCGGACGGAATCCGGCGATGACCTTTTGACCAGAAGCAACCGTGGCATTCGGTGTTCCGAGCAATTCTTGTGTGGTTGTCTTGAGTGCTTTCCCATCACCAACAGCATCAATAAAGTTCATAGCGGGCGAACCGATAAACCCAGCCACAAACACGCTGGCAGGATTGTCATAGAGCTCGATTGGCGAGCCGATTTGCTCTACATGTCCGCCCCGCATTACAACGATTTTGTCAGCCATTGTCATGGCCTCGATCTGGTCGTGTGTTACATAGATCGTGGTGGTCTTGAGGCGCTGGTGCAGCTCTTTGATTTCCGAGCGCATTTGCACACGCAGCTTTGCATCAAGGTTCGAAAGCGGTTCATCAAAGAGAAACACTTTCGGGTCACGTACGATCGCTCGACCCATCGCAACACGCTGTCGCTGACCACCGGAAAGCTGGCGCGGGTAACGATCTAGCAGAGCGTTCAAATCAAGAATTTCTGCTGCGGCCTTAACCTTTTTGTCGATCTCTTCCTGAGACTCCTTGGCCAGACGCAACGAAAAGCCCATGTTCTTGGCAACCGTCATATGCGGGTATAGCGCATAGTTCTGGAACACCATGGCGATGTCGCGCTCTTTGGGCACGAGGGTGTTAATTACCGTATCATCAACCGAGATCTCACCGTCGCTGATGGTTTCCAATCCTGCGATGGAGCGAAGGAGCGTAGACTTACCGCACCCCGACGGGCCAACCAGAACGGTGAACTCACCATCCTTAATGTCGAGATCAATTCCGTGCAGCACTTCGACCGCGCCATACGATTTCCGAATATTTCTGAGTGTGACAGATCCCATTGGTTTACCCTCTCTTGGTGTCAATTGCGGCGCCGTCAAAGGCTTCCAGTGCATAGTTTGGCGGGCGATTGCCAGCCGGATTGCGGGGGATAGGCACATGCCCATCCGTAATTTTCGGGCGCGGGCCCATAAGTTCGTAAAGAAGGGACTCTTCGCCACGATCCACACATTCAACAAGCGCGCCGCCCTGACGTGTGGCCGCAAGCGCAAGTGCCCAAGGCTGTTCGCATGTGTTGTGCAAGATCACCGGAACCTTTGCCTCATTGGCCAGATCAAGGATCTCAAGTGTCTCGGTAATCCCACCAGCCCAAGCAACATCGGGCTGCAATATTCCGACAACGCCGGTCCGCAACAAATCCGCGCAATCGGCTTTGGAAAACGCGAAGTTTCCAAGAGCCAGCGAGATTTCTGGATCCAGCCCATCGCGAATTTTCTGCAAGCCCTCAACATCCTGCGGATGAATCGGGTCTTCGATCCACGCAATTGGAATGTCCTTCATCGCCTCTGCGAAACGGAGCGTGTAATCGGCATCCCACGCAAGGAACGCGTCAATCATGATCGGCACATCAGGGCCAGCCGCTTCTGCAAAACGCTTCATCAAGGCAACATTGGCCTCTAGCCCCTCGCGTCCGGATTCCGGACCGTAAGGCGCCGCAGCTTTTAGGCCAGCAGTAGCAATTCCGTCGAAAGCCTCGGGCCGTGAGGTCGTCATGTAAACAGGAAGCCGTTCGACTTTAGAACCGCCAAGCTGCTCCAGCAGCGTTCCTGCTGACAATTTCGCCTGTAAATCCCAAAGCGCGATATCAACTCCGGCAACGGCCATCATGGCAAAGCCAGATCGGTCATTTGGCAGGAGCGCCGCTGACATTTGTGCATTCAGAGTGGCAATATCTTCGCAGACCTCCCCTTCCAGCAACCGCGCCAGATGGCTGTTAATGATAAGCTCAACAACCTCCCCGCCGTTCGTGCACCCCCAACCAACGGTGCCGCTCTCGTCCTCAACGCGAACGAACACCTTTTTTGTTGGCCACATCCAGCTTGCGCGTTGCTCGGCAAACCGCGCAAACTTGGACATAGGAGAGGCAACGCGGGAGGTTTGGAGCTTCTGGTTATTGAAGCCACAATCCACCGCCCGTGCCATGATCGAGGTGATCTTCATCCTTTCACAGCCCCGGCAAGAAGGCCGCGTGTGAAGTAACGCTGTCCGAAGAGGAAAATCAGCATGATCGGCAAGGCCACAATCGTCGCGGCGGCACCAACGTACTGGAATTCCAGCGTGAAGAGTTCGACAAAGCTGGCAAGCCCGATTGTTACGGTCTTGTGCTCATTTGATTCAAGCAGGATCGAAGCAAAGGCAAATTCAGACCACGCGCCAACGAAGTGCCACATCGCAGCAGTAATCAGCGCAGGCGTAGCCAGTGGAAGAACCACCATGACCATGCTTTGCAAGCGGCTCGCACCATCCATCATCGCGCTTTCTTCAAGTTCGCGCGGAATCTCGCGGAGGCTAGACGCGATGATCCATGTCGCAAACGGCAACCCGAAAGCAGAGTAAAGAAGCACCAATCCGATCAAACTATCCTGAAGACCCAGCATGCTCATGAGGCGATATGTGGGAAGCAAGAGTGCTGCGCCTTGGAACATTCGGCTGATGAGTAGCCCACCGAGTATGAGATCGCGGCCCGGAAAGTTTAGTCGAGCGAAGGCATAACCGGCGAGCGTTCCAAAGATCAGAACGATGATTGTCGAGCTGACAGCAATGAAGAAGCTATTGCCGATAAGCTGTGGCCAATCAAGGAGCTGGCCCTTTTGGTGGGTCGGCGAGAACAGTGCCTTATAAGCTTCCAGTGTCGGCGCTTCGGGCCAGAAGGAGATTGGCAGTTGCGCCAGTTCAGGCTGTGTCTTGAAGGAGGCCAGGAAAAGCCAGAACACCGGAAACAAGACGTAGATCGAGATAACGAGGCCAATAAGACCAAGCATGATCCAATTAAGTGTACGCGGTTGTTCGTTCATTTCGATGCCTCCGAAGCCCAGGAGCGGCGGTTAACGTAGAGATAGAGAGCGACGATCGACACCAGCATCACGAGATTGATCACGGACATGGCGGAAGCAACGCCCCAATTGAAGAACTCGAAGCTCTGCTGATAGATGTATGTCGCCATGATTTGGCTGGCGTTTGCAGGGCCACCGCCCGTCATGATCCACGGCAGCGCGAATTCAGCGGTGATCCAGATCATCGAAATGACGGTCACAGCAGTTAGCGAGAATGCGATATTCGGCAACGTCACAAAGCGGAAGCGCTCTACGGCATTCGCGCCATCCATTCGCGCAGCTTCAACCTGATCGTCAGGGACAGCGCGGATCGCAGCGCACAGAATGAGTGCAACGAGCGGCATCTTACGCCAAACAAGCACCACCACGAGCATCCACATCACTAGCTTCGGATCGCCCATGAAGGAGATGGTTCCTTCGGTAAGCCCTGTCGATTCAAGGGTTTGACCAATGATTCCGACTTGACCGTGAAGCATCCATTTCCAAGCCATTGCGGTGACCACATCAGGCAGCACCCAAGGCAAAAGGATCAGCGCGCGCAGCCATCCGGTAACTTTAGAGTCAATCGCGAGATATGCGCCGACCCCTAGACCGACACTTACGCAAAGTAGCGTGCCGCCAAGGATCCAAATCGCGGTATTTTTGAGTACCAACCCGAAGACCGGATCGGCCCAAAGGGCACGGAAGTTATTCAACGTGCCAAAGCCGCGTTCCTGCCCCATCACAACCTGTGTGAGGCTAAGAGTTGCAACATTGTAGGTGGGCCCGACGACAAATGCCAAGACAGCGGCCACTACGGGCAAAATTAGAGCATACGCCAGAAAACGATCGCTTTTCAGCATCGTCGGGCCCTCCTTTTTTCGTGTGTTTACTTAATTAGCCGCGGATCAGATCAATCTGTGCCTGAGCAGCGGTTGTTGCTTCGTCCAGCGCTTCCTGAGGTGTTTTCTGTCCCAGAACAGCCTGCTGGATCGCAGTACCAAGAGCGGATTCAATCGCAGAAACCCCGATAAAGCGTGGCATCGGTGCAGCGCCCGCAAAGAGCGAACCCTCTTCATACGACTTAACCCAATTCGGCCATGCCTCTTTAAGCTCGGCATTGTCCCAAGCCGCTTTGCCAGCTGGGATACGCGCGATTTCAGGCTGACCGCCCCAGATTTCAAGCTGATCGTCCTGTGACCAGAAATCGAGATACTCGACCGCGGCTTCCGGATTCTCCGAACGCGCTGAAACCATGAGCATTGCGGTGCCGTCCATAATTGCGTTGACCGGCTCAAAGCTGCCAGTTGGCGTATCTGGGCGCGGCATCGGAACGCCTGTCCAACGCACATCATCATTCACGCCCCAAGGTGTATTGAGCCAAGACAGACCAATCCACATCGCCGAACGCCCCTGCCCAAACAGCTGCGCCGTATCGCGGAAGAAGGTTTCGGTGAGTGACGTGGACGCTGGGGTAGAACCATCAGCAATTACATCCACATAGAACTGAAGCGCGTCGACCACACCAGGATCATTCAGAGTGACTTTTCCGCTCTCCTCATCAAAGATCCGACCACCGTTTGCATAGGCGAGACCTTCAAAGATGTTGATATCAACCGGAGCTGTAGTTGCAGGGAACGCCAATCCAGGACGGTCTGGTTTGGTCATCGCTTTGGCATATTCGCGCAATTCGCTCCATGTTTCAGGTGGACGATCAAAGCCTGCTTCTTCCATCGCATCGAGGTTGATCGCAAGGAAGCTCGCCATGTCTACATATGTTGGAAGCGCATAAAGCTTACCATCATGCATACCTGACTCGAATACCTCCGGAACGATACGCTCTTTCCATTCGGCGATCTTGTCACCCGCAATATCATCCAGCGGCTGAAGCATGCCAAAGCCAGCAAACTCTGGAATATCCTGACCAAATGCGATGATCACATCCGCAAGGCGGTTCGTTTGGAAGCCCGCGAGGATTTTCTGGCGGCGAATCTGTCCGTTGAAATAGGAGTAGTTCAAACCGACATCTGGGTTCGCTGACGTAAATGCATCATTACGCAGAGCCCACTGCTCTACTTCCTGAGGTGTCCCGCCGAATTTCCACACCGAAATCTCGCCGGACGCTGCACGCGCGTGATTCAATGGCAACATCGAGACTGCGCCAGCAGCCGTAGTTGTTCCCAGGAATGAGCGACGACTAATTGAGTTCTTCATATATTCCTCCCTTTGACGCAATCTGCGCTTCTCCAACACAATGATGTTCGTATATCATTGCTTATTGACGGACGTTATTGGCAATGATACTCGTATGTCAATGGAAATTTTCTAAGCCTCTTGCGAAGCGTGAACACTGCTCCCAATGTACGCCTAAGCAAACAAGAAACACCGAAAGGCTCTCTAATGGCGGAAAACAAAAACAAAAAAGTGACGCTCAAGGATGTGTCAAAAGCGGCTGGGCTTTCGCTTATCACAGTCTCGCGCGCACTTCGTCAGCCAGAGACAGTTCACGAAAAAACTCGCGAGAAAGTCCAGAAGACTATCGAAGAGATCGGATACATCCCGAATCTTACCGCGCGATCTTTGGTCTCACAGCGCTCTGATATGATCGGCGTTGTTGTCCCGATTCTTGCAAGCTCGCTATTTGCAGACTTTGCACAAGGTATCAGCCATATTTTGGAGCCTCGCAAACAGCAGATGCTTTTGGCGGTCAGCGACTGGTCCCCGAAGAAAGAAGAAGAAGCCGTCCGAACTTTCATCGCGCGCCAAGCTGATGCGATCATTGTAACGGGCTTCTCTCATACAGATGCGACCCGAAAGCTCTTGGCCAACTTTTCTGGCCCTGTCGTCGAAGCTTGGAACCTCAACAAGCAAGTCACAGATAGTGTGGTTGGTTTTGACAACTATGCCGCTGCGGTCGACATGACTCGCTACCTGATAGATCGAGGGTACGAGGATATTGTCATGGTCGGCGGCCACTCCGAACACAACGATCAGGCCGCTGACCGAACGCGTGGCGTCATGGATACGCTTCGCGCCGCTGGACGGTCTGTTGATGAATCAACGGTTATCGAATTTGAAAACCCAGCGACCATCGATGCCGGCGTCAATCTCATGAAGAACTTGATGGCGCGTAAAAAGCGTCCTGATGCGCTCTTTTTCCTCGCAGAACTTCCCGCACAGGGCGCGATGCTTTGGTGCCAATCAAACGGCGTTTCCGTGCCTGACGAGGTCGCGATTGCAGGGTTTGGCGATCTTAGCATGTCCTCACTCCTGCCGGTTCCATTAACGACAGTTCAAATTCGTGGCCGCGCAATCGGTCTTCAATCCGCTCAATTGGTTATCGACCGCCTTGATGGCGAAGTAACCGAACCGGCAATTCACGACATCGGCTATCGCCTTCAAATCAGGCAAAGCACATGAGCCAAAAGGAGAACGGCGCAGCATGGTAAAAGCAGCGATCATCGGTGCGGGGCATTTCGCATACCGTATGCATATCCCCGTCCTAGCAAAACGCAATGAGGTCGAGCTCGACAGCGTCTGCAGGCTTGGTCAAAAAGAGCTTAACCTCATCAAGGATGAGTTCGGCTTCAATTTCGCGACCGAAGACTGGCGCGAGATTCTTGATCGGGACATCGCCATCGCCGTCATCTCCTCTCCGCACAACCTTCATTTTGAGCAAGCAAAAGCATTCCTTGAAAAAGGCTGTCATGTTCTGGTGGAGAAACCGATGTGCCTTGAGCCAGAACACGCTTGGGAGCTTGTTGAAACAGCGCGAAAAGCAAATCGGGAACTGCTGGTTGCATATGGCTGGAACTATAAGCCCGGCCTTGACGAGATGCGCGATATGATTGCGCAAATCGGCGCGATCGAACATGTGGTTTGTCATATGGCCTCGTTCACACGCTCAATATTCGCAGGCGGCGAATTGGCCAAGTGGCGGCACATCGCAATTCAACCCGATCGCAGCACATGGGAATCACCGGATCAGGGCGGCGGCTATGCCTACGGCCAGCTCTCGCACGCGCTCGGGATATTATACTGGCTTACTGATCTGCGCTGCTCTTCGGTTCGTTCGATGCTATTTGATGCGCCTTCGACGATTGACTTACACGATGCTGCAGCAGTTCGCTTTGATAACGGCGCCACGGGCGTCTTTTCAGGAAGCTGTGGCGTCCCACACGGACACGGATTTGAGGTCGATATTAGGATCTATGGCAGCACCGGTTCGGTGTTGTTGGACATCGAAACCCAGCGGCTCGTGCTGAAACTTCCAGACGGTGAAACCAAAGTTGCCGAAGTTCCTGATGGAGCATGGGCATACAGTTGCGAAGGACCCGCTGATCGGCTGGTCGATATAGCCCTTGGTAACGGCAAGAATGAAAGCCCCGGCGATGTTGGCGCCCGAGCCGTAGAAACACTGCACGCCATAATTCATTCCGGACAATCCAATGGCGCAGAATTCAAGATAAATCAAACACATAAGGTATCAGAGACATGACACAGTTTGCCAATCAAACCGCCATCGTGACGGGCGGCGCCCAAGGTATCGGATTTGCTGCAGCAGGCCGACTTGCCGAAGGTGGCGCTCAGGTGGCGATCTGGGACCGCGATGCTGCCCTCGCGGAAGAGGCCGCAGCTAAAATTGGCGGAGGGGCCTTTGCTTGCGAGGTCGATGTGTCCTCTTGGGAGAGCGTCGAAGCCGCCATGGCCAAAACGCTTGAGAAAACGGGCCGCGCAGACATTCTCGTAAACTCCGCTGGAGTTGCCGGCTCTAATGGCCCGTTGGCGGAATACCCCGTAGAGGAGTTCCGTGCGATCACAGAAATCAACCTCCTTGGAACTTTCCATGTTAACCGCGCTGTTGTGCCAACGATGAAGGCGCAATCTTACGGCCGCATTGTCAACATCGCCTCCGTCGCTGGCAAAGAGGGCAACCCGAACGCAAGCGCCTATTCCGCATCCAAAGCGGGCGTTATCGGGCTTACCAAATCACTTGGCAAAGAACTGGCCGACATAGACATTGCGGTGAACTGCGTCACGCCAGCCGCAGCACGCACTCGGATTTTCGATCAAATGAAGCAAGAACACATCGACTATATGCTTTCTAAAATTCCGCGTGGGCGCTTTCTTGAACTGAACGAAGCCGCAGCAATGATTGCTTGGCTCTGCTCGCCGGAAAACAGCTTCACCACGGCTTCGGTCTTTGATCTCTCCGGCGGTCGGGCAACCTACTAATGCCCTACCAAGGTACAAGCTTCCTTGATGGTATCGAGCTTGTCGATGCGCATCACCACTTCTGGGAGCTGGACCGGTTCCCATATAAGTGGCTTGCCCCAAATTCAGGCAAAGGCCGCTTTGGAAGCAAAGAAACCTTGCGGCGTGACTATCTCCCTGAAACCTACCTCGCGGAATTTGGTGACTTGCCGCTTTCCGCGAGCGTTCATGTTCAGGCGAATTGTGGTGCCGACGATCCGGTTGATGAAACCGCATGGCTTCAACATCTGTCTGACACAACGGGCTGGCCAACGGCAATCGTTGCGGAAGTCGATCTACTCGATGCAACAGCTCAGAACCAGATTGGCAGACATGCTGCCTACCCCGCATTCCGCGGCATTCGCGCTTCCGTCACTTGGGACGAAGCGGGACGCTGGCGGAATGCCATACGCCCCGGCGTAATGGGCGCACCCGAGTTTCGTGAAACTCTCACCACCCTTGAAGACCGCAACCTCTGCTTAGAGATCGTAATTGTGCCGGAACAGTTTTCCGAACTCATCAATCTCGCGCAAGCGCACCCAGATTTAAAGATTGTCGTAAACCATTTCGGAACTCTCGAGCCAGAGCAACCAGACAACGCAGCAACTTGGCGCGCGGGTATCACTAAACTGCGAGACATTTCAAACGTCTACTTCAAGCTCTCGGGGCTTTGGACTGTTGCACTCGATTGGTCGCCTGAAGTCCTAACGCCTTTTGTCGATCATCTCGTCTCAACCATTGGCGCCGATCGCGTCATGTATGGTTCAAACCTCCCTGTGGAGGCCGTGAACTGTTCGCTGGAGAAACAGTTCACCCAACTAGCTGAAATCCTTAGGAATAGGCGCCAAGCCGAGATCGAGCAGATTTTCTCTGGCACTGCGCGAAAGGTTTATCGACTTTAGTCGGCAGAACTTAAAGCCACTATTCAGCGCGATCCAGTGTTTCGACTGAAAGGATTGTCGGCAAATGTCGCGCGATCTCCTGCCATGTTTCGCCTTCGTCAAAGCTCGCGAAGACCGAACCTGAATTTGTTCCGAAATAAACTCCCACAGAGGAGCGCGTATCCGTTGCCATTGCCTGCCGTAGCACAGTGAAATAACAGGCGTCTTGCGGTAGCCCGTCTCGCATATCCTGCCAACTATCTCCACCATCGCGAGATCGCCATATCGCAGCCGCAGCATCCGGCGGAAAACGTCCTTGACTGTCACCATTCAAAGGCATCACCCAGATTGTTTTTGAGTCCGCTGGATGTACAGCAATTGGAAATCCAAAGGTCGAGGGCAAACCTTCAGTAATATTGTCCCAACTGCGCCCACCATCAGACGAGCGCCAGACTCCGTGATGATTCTGCTGATAAAGAAGATCATCTTTGCCGCTGGCACGCACCATATTATGCACGCAATGGCCCGTTTCGCCGTTTTGCGGCGCTGCCGGATGATCATGACCGTCGCAGCCTTCAGCATTTGATAAGCGATTTCGGCGATCCCAAGTTTTGCCGCCGTCTTCTGTTGCAAACACACCAGCCGCCGAGATGCCGACCCAGGCTTTCTTAGAGTTGTCAGGGTCTGGCACAATCGTGTGCAATACAAGGCCAGCGGCGCCCGGGTTCCAGCTCTCGGAAGACGGATGATTGGTTAGCGCTTCAACTTTGGTCCACGTTTCACCATTGTCGGCACTTTCAAGCAGGGCTGCGGGCTTGGTTCCCGCCAAAAGTCGCCCGTGCTCATAATTGAGCGACCAAATCTGTGAAATCTCGTCCGTGAATGGAAGCGGCGTATCGGTCCAACCGATCATTTCTGCAAAGCCCTCATCCTCTGCGGCCCATTGATCGATCAGCCCTTTTGACAGACGTGTTACGCTCCAATTCGCTCCGCCATCATCGGACCGCCAAACACCGGCCCCATTCCATTCTCCGCCACCGCCGGCCCAGAGCGTACCGGTATTTGCATCACCAATCACGTGGTTGATTGGCCAGCCATCGCAAAAAGGACCGCTGACCTTCCAATCTTTTCGATCTTCACCACCAGTGAGCAAAAACACGCCTTTTGTCGTGCCAAGCAATACATTCGTACCCGTTACGATCATCACATCCACCTCGCTATGCTTAACTAGCATAGCACGCAGCGCTCAATTTTAACATTTTGCCGCGCGCTGATCGCGTTCGATCGCCAAAAGATGGCTGAGCGCTTACATGACTAGGGCTTTTCTATTCAGCTTCATCCATCTTGGCTGCATTCAACTGGGCATATTTTTCGGCTCCCATACGATCGTGCAAATCGAGTTGAGTTTCGAGAAAATCAATATGTCCTTCTTCATCTGCAAGAAGCTCTTCGAAAAGTTTCATGGAAACGAAATCGCCCTCTTCCTGACAGCAAATACGCGCTTCTTTGTACAGATCACGAGCGCTCACCTCGGCGGCGAGGTCACATTCCAGCGTTTCGCGCGGGGTTTCACCGATTTTCAGTGGGTCAAGCTTTTGCAAGTTTGGATGGCCGCCGAGGAAGATGATGCGCTCGATCAATTTGTCAGCATGTTCCATTTCTTCAATGGATTCTTCACGGCTCTTCTTTGCCATATGCGCCAAACCCCAGTCTTCCTGAAGCCGATAGTGCAGCCAATACTGACTCACCGCAGTTAATTCGTGACGCAGTGATTTGTTGAGATATTCAATAACCTTCTGATTTTCTTTCATAACGTTCCTCCGAAATAAGAGTTGTCCGCAAATTGCTCAGTTCAAATGGTACTTCGAGGTTAGCATTGCTGCGCATCGTGTCTAGGAAAAGAGGCATGCAACCTCCGCAATCAGCAGTTTTCCCCAACGCCCGATAGATTTTTCCGGGGCTAATGATTGCCTTGGAATCTGCAGCCCGCATCCAATCAATGGCCGAATGAATATCGTGGTCTGTGATTTTCATACATTGGCAAACAATCATCGCAAACTCTCGCCTCGAACCTAAATTTCAGTTCTGCGGTCGGAAACGAAGCCGCAGCGCGCGCATTCCTGACTTCTTTTGTCAGAAATGTCAATCACAGCTCGGCTCAAGTGATTTCAGAGCAAATGTTCGCCAAAGGCTCTAATAGCGCATAGCTCTCAAGCTTCCGAAATGATCATTTAATGAAATTTAGACTCTGTCAGCTTCCGCACTAAAGAGAGTATGGCATGCTCTTCCTTTAGCTTTTGATGCGTAGAGAGCAGCATCAGCATCTCTTAGCATCTCGCGAATAGTCGGAGCGCGATAAAGGTCTGTCAGGGTCGATCCAAGACTGCATGAGATGTTGCAACTATTCCCCTCAAATACAATTGGCTCCTGAATTCTGCGGATCAATCGCGCGGCAAGTTCACTCAAGCGGTCTCGGTTGACCAACCCTTTGAACAATAGAATGAACTCGTCTCCCCCGACCCGCGCCAAAATGTCATCCGCACGAGTTTCTTCCCTCAGGATGTCAGCAACGCGGATTAAAACGTGGTCGCCGGCAGCGTGACCAAAGCTATCATTCACCTTTTTGAAGTAGTCCAGATCCATATTAGCAAGCGCAAAAGGCACTCTGTTTTCAATTAAGTAAGACAGATGCAACTCCAACGATCGCCGGTTATTTAGCCCAGTTAAACCGTCAGTTGCGGCCTGCTCTTCCGCCGCCTCTTTCTCGCTCTGTAGTCTCTCGTTCAACGCAAAAACTTCCGCCATCGCCAATCCCTTGGCCTCGACAAGGTAAAGCATTTCGATAGCGAGATCGGTTGGGGAAAAATCGCCGCTCGTGAGATCATAATTCCGTACTGCATCCATGACAGAAATGCCGAACGATAAGTTCACAAGCATACCCATTCCATCGGCCGCCGGAACGACCAAACCGGTGAACTGCGTCGAGCTATCTTTCCGGCAACGAAAGTGCAGCTTCAACCCGACAAGCTCGCGTAAGTTTTGGGTGCAACACACGGATTTCGGCCTCGACACCTCGAGTACTTCAAAGAATTTGGCCCCGATGACCTCGTGCGGGAACAATTTAAGAAATGTATCCCCGGCGCTTTGAATGAGACCGCTCTCAGAAACATAAACGAACAATGGCATCAAGGTGTTGCATTGCTCGAATGCCAATTCAATTTTACCCATCATGCCTGCCCAATTTTCTCAGACAGCTTAAATGCCCGCCCTTCGGCAAATTCGACATCCAAAAGCTTAATTGAAATACAATGGAAGCGTCCGCTTATGCCCGCGTAATCAAGAAGCACCAAAGCTCCGTAATCGTCTGCCATCGCTCGGAGCATTCCAACCAGAACGAATGAACACCCTCGTGAAAACCGTTCATCGGGATGGTAGCACCCCAGCCGAAACTCCCGGGCATTCAGCTCGTCTAACTCCAACTGCGGAAGTTCCAGCGTTTCAACCGCGAGCTTCGCGCGACCATGTAGATCATCCAGCGAATGCAAGAACTCCGTGAATGTCTCCCCGCCAAAACGCAGAAGGCGGCGCAGTGCAGCCACGCTTGGATGAGAAACGAGATATGTCCCCAAATCTTCGCAAAGATCGTCCACTGGCCGCCCCGTGGATTTTGAAAGCGCTCCCAGTAGTGAAAATACAGTTTCGTCGGGATAAAGAAGCATGGTCTCGAAATTAGAGACCTTCAACCCGGCACGCTGGATCACGCGCTCCCAAACCTGAACGCCGTAAATATCGTACACGAAGCATTGTATGGACCGGTTAAACAATCCGTGCATGGCTTACCCCTTAGCTGCCCATTCATGGCTAGGGAAAAAGCATTAATAATTGCCGAAGTTTTTCAGAGTGACTAAAATTGAGGAGATATTGAGCTCGCGCTCTTCTTTAGACAGGTGCCTGACGTACTTCGGAACCGCTCGATTTATGTGCAGACTTCAATGGTAAGTCGACCGGCATTTGAGCTTCAATCCACGCTGGTAGGTGGCCAACATGCGGCAGCACTGCATCTGCGAATTGCTCCAGCTCCGACGCTTTGGCCATGCCTGTTAGAACCGCAACTGTTTTCATTCCCGCAGAGCGTCCGGCCAACAAGTCGTGGCGAGAATCTCCGACCATCACGATTTGGTCTGATTTTAGCGACGTACGAGAGGCAAATGCCTTGCACATTCCTGGAGCTGGCTTCGCACCAAATCCCGAGTCAAAGCCAGCAATAAAGTCAAAAACATCTTCTATACCGGTTGATCGAAGATGTGCACGTGCAGGGGCTTCGGCATCGTTTGTAGCAACACCAAGAGCCAATCCACGCGCAGAAAGTCCCCGCAGAAGTGGGCGTAAGGGGCAAGCTTCGATCATAGTTGCTCGGGCGGCGGCTTGGTTGGCATAGCTAATAAACCCTTCTCGCCCTTGTCCTGGCAAATGGGGCAACAACGCCTCCGCGATATCAGCTGGCGTCCCTGCCACAACAAGCGAGTCGCGCTCGAATTTACATGTATCCGCGTTAAAGCCGACCGCTTTTGCCAAAGCTCGCCTCTTGGCTGCGTCGCCGCCGGAAAGGTCCGTCAGAAACCCAAGCGTCCAGCGCTGCCACGTCGCCTTGAAGTCAAAAAGCGTGCCGTCCTTGTCAAAAAGGACACCCAAAATTTCGGCCATATCTCCTCCCAGAGAACTCCGATGAGATCGCGCAGTAGTTTCAAGCCTTTTTGTAACAGTTTCAACCGTGACATGCAGAAACTTTAAATTTGACACCGTGCAATTTAATTGACAATGTCAACTAATGACGCAAACAGTCCCCTACTCTCTCCACAATTCCCTCGGGTATCAGGTTAGCCGAACCGCGCGCCTTCTTGAGCGTGGTTTCGAATCCGAATTGCGCCGGATCGGACTGACGCGGCTTTCTTGGTGTACTTTGCTCGCCGTTGAGAACGAGGGCTTACGCCACCCCTCAGATATCGCGGAGTTTATCGGGATTGATAGAACGGCAACCTCGCGCGCGCTCAAAGGGATGGAGGTGGCAGGCCTTATTTCAAGGGAAAAGGAGCCGAAATCAAACGGCGGCGACGGTCGCTCGAAATTGATTACCATAACGGCTAAAGGCAAAGACCTACTCCGTATCGGAACTGAAGCCGCTCGCGCGAACGCTGATAAGTTCGAAGCCAAGCTATCTGAACCTCAACTTGAAGAATTTCGCGCTCTTCTCCTCTGCCTTCAGCAGGATGAAGGCAGCGAGCTATCGCACATCTGACGCTTAGGGAACGACCATGGGCAAACTATTCTCCTACGCTAAACGGCCGTTTTCGCTCGGTGGATTTCCGCTTGAAAAACTTTCGCGCGCCGAAACGTTTGACGAGAAGGCCCTTTCTCCACAGATGGGTTTGCGATTTGAGACCGACGACAACCTTTCGATTATTCGCGCTATGCGGGAATATCAGGCCATGCTGGACGCCACACGTGAGGGCATGGTCAAAAAAGAGATCGCCGAGATTCCGACCGATCTGAAAGAACGCGCCGATCATTTAAAATCCTTCGGGTACTTTTGCGATGCTTCCATGGTTGCAACTTGTGCAGTTCCAAAATCCGCATGGCTTAACGAAGCAACCGAGAACCCTGATGTGGCGCGCCTTGCGGAAAAAATCGAGACGATGCAGCCCAAAAGCATGGCCGCCGGTGTTGATGTCATTATGGCTGGACTAAAGGAGTCGATGCGGCTTCCTCCGAGTGGTTGCGAGCACCATACCCATGCAATTGTGTTTCTCTACGATCTTCCACGCCCTGCACGCCCCAACGAGTCGGGAACCGATTGGATTATCGGAGCCGAAACCCACCGTTCATGTTTGCGCGCGGCCGAGACAGCAGTGACGCTTGCAAGCTACATCCGCAGCCTCGGATACGACGCCCGCGCCCATAGCGAAGCAGCAAGCAACGTCCATTTGCGGCATCTGGCAGGTGTCTCTGGCCTTATTGACGCATCGGGCCGCAATCCGTTTGTCGGCGAGAACTACGCCCTTGCAGTGGTTACAACCACCCTCGAACTCGACGCAGACAAACCATTAGCCGAAGGCGCGACGCCGCCAAGCAGCTACACGACCGGCTTTGGCCGCCACGCACAAAGCGCATCCCGCCGAGACCCCTATACTAAACGCGATTATGCTCTTGGCCCCCATCCCTTTGAAACGCTCAAACGGGTAGATGACCCGACCACGTATATTGATGCGGAAAACGTCGCACGCGTTCCGAAACGCGCAAGTCTTTTTGTGCGCGCGCTGTTTGGCGACATGGGTAAAAAAGTTCAGGACGCTGCGAAAAACGGCAACTACGTGCGCAAATCTGCGTCGGCGTTTGCGTTCAGGCCATCGCTTGGAGCATTTCTGCTTCTTCAAGATGGTGAAGCGGCAGAATGCGTACATGAAACTGCGCAAAATGCTGAAAATAATGCACAAAACATAAAAGCTGCGCTCTATTTCCTAGGCGTTGATGCTGTCGGGCTCTCTGCTTGTCCAGATTATGCGTATTACAGCCATGACACCGCCGGAAATCCAATCAGTCCTTACCACGAAAACGCGATTTCCATGATCGTTGACCAAGGGCACGAGACTATGGAGGGCGCAACCGGAGACGATTGGATCGCCTGTGCCCAAAGTATGCGCGCCTATCTTCGTTTCTCACTTCTTGGTGGTGTGATCGCACAGCACATCCGCAACCTTGGTTATACCGCGCGCGTGCATTCGGTCATGGACGACGAGGTGCTGCACCCACCGCTTCTACTGCTCTCTGGTCTTGGCGAGGTAAGCCGAATTGGTGAGGTCATTCTCAATCCGTTTCTTGGGCCGCGTCTTAAATCAGGTATCGTAACCACCAACATGCCAATGACGCATGACAAACCCATTGATTTCGGCCTCCAGAAATTTTGCGACCGATGCAATAAATGCGCGCGTGAATGCCCCTCTGGCGCAATCACCGCTGGCCTGAAGGCGATGTTCAACGGCTATGAAATCTGGAAGAGCGACAGCCAGAAATGCACCACCTATCGTATTACCAACGAAGCCGGAGCCATGTGTGGGCGCTGCATGAAAACCTGCCCTTGGAACCTTGAGGGGCTGTTTTCCGAAGCGCCATTCCGCTGGGCCGCGATGAACTTTCCATCGAGCGCCAAGGCTTTGGCTAAGATTGATGACGCGCTTGGAAACGGCGAAGTTGTAGAGGGCAAGAAATGGTGGTGGGATCTTGAAATGCGCGATGACGGCGCTTACCGCCCACCTCTGAAACCTCCGAGCGATCGGCCCCTACAGAAGTCTCTAGACTTGAAGTTCGAAGATCAAACTCTGGCGGTTTACCCCGCACCGCTCGCGCCGCCGCCATATGCTTGGCCCTTCCATATGGATAGAGAGGCCGGCATCAAGGCATATAAAGCCATGATATCGGCGCAAGAGCATAAGGCCCGTCGCGCCAAAGGAATTCCAGCAGAACACATCTACTCACCCTCGGACGAGGACTCGCCAGTGATGCAGCTCGTCATCTCTAAAGCCGAGCAGATGAGCCCGCTGGTCACGAAGTATGAATTTGCGTCACCCGATGGCGCGCCGCTCCCTGAGGCAACGGCGGGCGCACATATCGACGTTGTCGTCGCCCCAGAGTTCTTCCGCCAGTACTCGCTATCCGGTGACCCTGCAGACCGATCCAAATACCAGATTGCAGTCCTCCGAGAAGATGAAGGGCGAGGTGGCTCTAAGCTCATGCATAGGATTTTCACCGAAGGCCGCCGTGTCTTTATCTCAAAACCGATTAATCACTTTCCATTGGTCGAAGATGCTTCCATGTCATATCTGATGGGTGGCGGGATTGGCATCACGCCGATGATTGCAATGGCACATCGATTGCATGCCCTTAACAAAGAGTTTTCAGTACATTACAGCTGCTCAAACCGACAAGACGCAGGCTTTTTGAACGATCTCGCCCAAGTACCGTGGAAGGATCGCGTCAGCATTCATATCTCCGAAGAAGGCACACGCGCAGATTTGGGGAAACTCCTCAAATACCAACCAGAGGCGCACATTTATACATGTGGCCCTGACGCATACATGGACGCTGTGCTCGAAGCCGCAAAAGTTAACGGTTTCCCTGAAAATGCGCGCCATCTTGAGTATTTCGCGGTTCCGGATGCGCCAGATTACGTTAACCATCCGTTTACGCTCAAACTATTAGACGGCACGCAGGTTAACGTTTCGTCCGAAGAAAGCGCGGCTGACGCGCTGATCGCACGCGGGTATCAAATCGACCTGAAATGCTCTGATGGCCTCTGTGGGGTCTGTAAATGCGGCTACATAAGCGGCGAGGTTGAGCACCGTGATTATGTGCTCTCCGAAGCTGAAAAAGAGAACACTTTGATCCTTTGTCAATCCCGCGCCAAAGGCAAGTCCGTGGAGATTATCCTCGACATGTGAGCTATGGCTTTTTGCCCGTAACCCATTGATATAAAATCAAGTCCAAGAAACATCCTGGCCGCCTGGGAGTGCAATGCGTGTTTGCTTGAGCGTTTCAAATGGCCACCCCATCGCGGCACAAAGGTCCATGACCCACTTGTCGTCCAACATCACGAAATCCAGCACCGACCCAAGATATTCTGGGTCTTCCGCTCCAGCACGCACATCTTTGGCGCTCGCGCCCGTTGAACCAAGGAATACATCCCAAAGTTCCTCGTTACCGGCAAGCCACCCTAATGCTTGAATTGCCCGCACTTGCGCAGTTTCTGGATTCATCGACTTTTACACTCTTTGGAAAGGAAATTTTAACTAATCTAACCAAATATGAAACGCAACGGTAGTAAATTGAGTCAAATTCGCGGGGAATGACATGGCTGGCCGAATACTGATTGCGGACAACGTCGCCACCAATCGCATTGTGCTCAAAGCTAACCTCGCGAGCGCATTTTATGATGTGAGCCAATCCGCGGACGGTGCGCAGACCATTCGCATTGCCATTAAAGAATCTCCTGACCTGATTATTCTAAGCTCTGACTTACCCGACAAATGTGGCATCACCGTTTGTGAGGCTCTGCGCCGGCACCCAGAAACCCGTGAAATCCCCATAATTATAGTCTCCTCCAGTAGCGATCCCAATACTAGATTACTAGCTCTCAAGGCGGGAGCAGATGAGTTTATTAGCAAGCCCATACACGAAGAAATTCTGCTCGCCAAAACTCGCAGTATTCTGCGCGCACGTGGGGCCATAGAGGAATTACGAGAGAACGCTCCAAGCTTTACAGACACGGGCTTTGCCGAGGCATCGAGCGGCTTTGCAACCCAAGGGCAAATCGCAATTATCTCTGCTGACCCCGCACGCACAGAAACCATCCAGCAAAGCCTTGCAAACCAAATCAGAGATCGCGTTGAGACACTTTCGCCAGATGCAGCATTAAAAGGCTTCCGCAATAAAACGTCGCCAGATGTAATCCTTTTGGCCGCCAATAGTACTTCGGCGTCCGAAATGCTCAGGCTTTTGTCAGAGCTCAAAAGTAGGCAGGATACACGCTATACCCCGATTGTAATGCTGCTCGAAAATCCTCATGGCGCGGATGCCATCTCTGCTCTTGATCTCGGCGCACATGACATTGTTGGCGCAAATGTTAACGCTGAAGAACTTGCGCTTCGGCTCCGCACGCAGCTTAAACGGAAACGTCAGGCCGACAAGCTCCGAGAAAACGTACAGGACGGGCTCCGTATGGCGGTCATCGATCCGTTAACGGGCCTTTACAACCGTCGCTATGCGTTGCCGCATCTGAAACATATCGCCAATCGCGCCAAGGGAAGCCAGCGCGACTACGCCGTGATGATGCTCGATCTGGACCGATTCAAACAGGTGAACGACACCTACGGTCATGCCGCAGGAGACGCGGTCATCCGCGAGGTCGCCGAACGCATTCGTGCAAGTCTGCGGAGCGTAGATCTTGTTGCGCGTTATGGGGGCGAGGAATTCTTGATTGCGATGCCGGAAACATCATTAGAGCAAGCCAGAATTGCCGCAGAGCGCGTCAGGCGAATAGTCGAAGCCACGCCTATTTCTATACCTGGAACCAATCACCAAATTACGGCGACTCTAAGCATCGGCGTCGCCATCGCGGATAGCGCGACACAAACTCCTGATGACCTTCTTAAACGTGCGGATTCAGCGCTTTATGTCGCAAAGTCCGACGGCCGCAATCAGGTTTCGGTCAGCGAGCACACGCATTAGTCTCTATTTATTATCTGTGCGAGGTGGCTTCTTGCCATTCGATCGGTTTCGTTTGAACTGCGCTTCAAGGCGGTCTGCGTAGGCAATGCGCTCCTCCACGCTCATCTTTGAAATCTCCTCAATCAGCGCCGCCTCGCCTTGCGTTCTACGAAGTTCTCCGAGTTCGCTCATCTTGTCGAAATAGTTTGCCAGACGTTCCGGATCGAATTCTTCCGCGCGAATGGACTCGATCAACCCAATTAACAAAACGCGTGCTTCACGCCGATCTTCACGGCTTCGTTGCGTAATTCGGCCGCTTAAATTTTCCTTCAAGGCCTGCTTGTTTTGTTCATCCATCGCGCGGCTGAATGGCCCGATATCGACCTCACCTTGTGGTGGGCGCATATGCCCTTTGCCGCCTGTTACAGCTCCGCCGACAAGCACACCAATAAAGAGGCAGTTCACCACCAAAGACCCGATCAACAGATACTTTTGTATGCTGCTGGATTTTGTTTTTTTAGTATCAGGTGCATCGCTCATAGCTGCCCCTCCAATAACGTGTAGTCATAATTCGGGAGATACTCCGCATAGCTGACCGCGTCCTCCGACCAGACGAAGCTTGCCAAGCCGTCCAAAGATTCAGGCGGAGATACACCGATCCAAACACCGACAATCGTTGCCGTTGCCAGCCCTGCCACAGACCGCCAACCACCGATCGCACCGATCAAAGCTTCCCAAATAGGTTTCGGCTTAGGAGAAGGGGCCTGCGGTGCGAACGCGTCCTGAATATCTTCAGCATCACGAAGTACACGCGCCATGAAATCTGTCGACGGTTCGTTCACGGCCTGTTTCTCGGCGGCAAAAAAACCATCAAGATCAATCGGTTTTTCAGGTGTCTTAGGCATCGGTGTATCCTAACTCGTCGCGGCGCCCTGACAATAGCTTAGCAAGCGCCCTTTTTCCCCTCGCCGTCAAACTCTCGACAGCTTCGGTACTGATTTCCAATACGTCTGCGATTTCAGGGTTTGAAAGCCCTTCGAAATGTCGCAGAACAATCGCCGCGCGCTGGCGCTCGGGAAGTGTTTCCATCGCCAGTTGAAGCGCCTTCGCCCGATCCTCTGTCTGCATGACCTCTTCGGCAGACTTAGCATCACTCAGCGGCTCAGCGATTTCGTCTAACCCAACGCCTCGGCGCTTGCGAAGCCTGTCGGTACAGAGGTTGCGGGTGACCTGATAAAGCCAAGTACTGACTTTGGCCTCCCCTCGCCTCCATTCCGGAGCAATTTTCCATAGGCGCAACATAGCTTCTTGAGCCACGTCTTCGGCTTCGGCCCGATCAGAGAGCAATCTCTGCGCAAAGGCAAAAGCTTTGGGTGCAAATAATTCAGTCAGCGCCCGCGCCGCGGCTCTGTCGCCGTTGGCATAGAGTACCAACAGTTCTTCTTCCGGAACCTCAGATAGGGTTGCGCGCGCGTTTGACATAGAGTCCGGCGTATCCGTTTTGATTAATTCTGGCAACGCACCTCTTCCCAAGCCGGCACCTTGGACCTGGGAAGAGGCAGAAACTATTTACTTTACTCGGATCCGCGCTCGCCTTTTGGTCCGCGTTTACCCTTCTTCTTGCCCAAATGCTTATGGCCAGCCTTGAGTTCTTCCATGCTCAGAAGGCCGTCTCCATCTTTATCGAGCTTTTCAAACATGTCGTCACCCATGGAGCGGGCTTGCATTTCTTCTTCGCTCACGAGGCCATCACCATCTTTATCGAGCGCCTTAATCATCCGCTCGCTACGGTTCTCTTTACGCTCTGCACGCTTCTTATCTGCCTGTGCCGCCATTTCTTCGCTGGAGATTTTTCCATCGCCATCGATATCCATCGCTTTGAAGCGCGCAGCTTGATGGGCCGCAATCTCTTCCTGAGAGATCATTCCGTCGCCATTGGTATCGATCTCTTCGATGTTAAAACGAGCGCCGCCGCGTTTGTCGCCTTTCTCGCTATCTGTCTGGGAAATCGCGGCACCCGCGGTTGCTACCAACAAGAGGCCTGCGGAAAGTCCTGCGATCAATGTCATATGTTTCATTTGTCCATCCTTTTTGAATGTTGTCACAAGCCGTCTCTCAGCTCGTGATCTGTAAATAAAACGCGTGGGGTTCGGAATTCCGTCGCCTGAAATCGAATTATTTTGCGACATCGCGCCGCAAGGACAGATTGACCACTGTTCATCTGCAGCAGGCATTGGCAAATATAGAGGCGCGAACAAGGACAACATCATGCAAAACACTGCTACAGACAGAACCGGCACAGACACCGACCGGCCAGTCAAACAGGCGATCATGCGTGGCTGGAAGCGAAAATGCCCCAACTGCGGGTCTGGCCCAATTCTGATGAGCTACTTAAAAGTACGCCCGAATTGCGCCGTCTGTAACGAGGAGCTTTATCACCAGCGCGCGGACGACGGGCCTGCGTATCTGACAATCCTGGTTGTTGGACACATCATGGCGCCGCTTCTTCTGGCGGTCTTTACTGCCTATCAACCAGACCCGTTTATTCTCGCGGGCGCCTTCTCCGTTGGCTGCGTTGCACTCTCGCTCTATCTGCTCCCCCGCTTCAAAGGGGCGATGATCGGAATTCAATGGGCCAAGAGGATGCATGGTTTCGGCACCGGCAGCGGACAAAACTAGCCGCAACGGTCGCCATTCGCCCATACCGCTCGAATGACGGGTGCATCAAGGACTTTGCCAAACCGGATGATGTCCGCTCGTTTTCCCTGCGCAAGTACACCACGATCATCCAAACCGACTGCAAGTGCAGGAGCTTTCGTCACGGTTGCCAACGCGCGCGGCAGATCATCCCACATATCGGCGAGCTGCAAAGCGCCAAGAAGCAAAGATGCCGGTACATAGTCAGACGAAAGAATATCAACGCGGTTTAAGTTGGCGAGTTCGGAGGCCGCGACATTTCCGGAATGCGACCCACCCCGCACCAAGTTGGGTGACCCCATGATGACCGAGATGTTTTGATCCGCGCAAGCATGCGCCGCTTCAACGGTCGTTGGAAACTCGGCAATCGTCACACCATGTTTGAATGAGGCCTCAACCTGCTCGCGTGTCGTATCATCATGGCTCGCCAGTGTCGCGCCGTAGCGTTTCGCAGCACCAACAGTCGCCTCTTCATGTTTAGCGCCAATGGTATCACGCAGGCCAATTAGAAAGTCGATATACTCACCAAATGTGTCTCGCGACAAACCGTTCTTGCCGCAGACGTAATCCTCGAATTTCTTAAGATCGCTGAATTGCCGCTGCCCAGGCGTGTGATCCATCAAAGAAACAATTCCGACACGATCATCTGGCCCAAACTCCTCCAACTCTTCTAGCAGTGTCTCAGAACAGACTTCCGCACGGAGATGAATATGGTGGCTTATCCCAAGAGCACCCGCATCGCGCATAGATAGGATTTCGTGAGCCATCTTACGGGCATATTTACCATAGCGTTTTTTGCTCAAGTCAGACGTGATTGATCCCACGCGGATCGCATCAAATACAGTGGTTATTCCTGCCCCTGCTAGCTCGCGGTCATGCGCAACAATCGCGGCACGGTGCGGCCAATCAACTTTTGGGCGGGGCGTCATATGGCGTTCGAGGTTGTCAGTGTGAAGCTCAATGAGGCCAGGAGCCAAGAAGTCTCCATCACAATCTATCGCGCCTGAAACCTGCGATCGGCCTTGGGTGATCTCTTTGATCTCATTTCCTGCGATCGTCAGCGTGCCGTAAATCACCTCTTCGTCCAGAATGATGTTTGCGTTCGTTAGAACTGTTTCGGATCTTTGCGTCATGTCTGGCGGCCTTTTGCAGCAGAGGTCTTTGAACTCGAATGCCGAGTCAGCGGGTGGAGTGTGGCTTGTTTTGAACGGATTGTTTACCCCCGAGTTGCGGATTTTCACGTTTGGGGCCGAGCTAGGTTAGCGGCAAGACATTGAACTGCGATATGCAAGCCTATAGCGTTGCGGTTGCGCGCAAGAACAACACCAAAGGCTCACCATGAACTCTCCTGTAATTCGCGACGCAGCTTCGCTTATTTTGCATCGCAATATCGCCGGCGCCGTACATGTCTTAATGGGGCAACGCGGACAAAAAGCAGCGTTCATGCCGAACAAATTCGTGTTTCCCGGCGGAGCGGTTGATTTGGATGACGTAAATATTCCGCTGATGCAGCCAATGGAACCTGCGTGCCAAGAACAGCTACTTCACGACTGCACGCCAGAACTGGCTCGTGCTTTGCCCGTTGCGGCAATTCGGGAACTCTGGGAGGAAGCGGGCTTGATACTGGGCTCCAAGGCCGAGTGGAAAACCCCACCCAAAGATTGGGAAACCTTTGCGCAGCGCGGCTATCGCCCTTCCGCAGAAGGATTTAGATTTGTGTTTCGCGCGGTGACGCCGATTGGCCCCAAACGAAGATTTGACGCGCGGTTCTTTCTTGTGGATGCCGAAAACCTCGCGAGTGATCCTGATGATTTCAGCGCCGCCTCTGACGAGCTTTCCCACCTACAATGGATTGAGCTGTCTAATGCGCGGAGTTTTGATTTGCCGTTCATAACCGAAGTCGTGCTTGCCGAAGTTGAGAAACATCTGAAAACGGGAGTGCGTCCTTCCGAGGTCCCTTATTTCAAGGCAACCGACAAACGCAACATCTTTACGCGCATTCCGTCGGTTGAATAACCATCCGGGTATCTTCGTTAGGCCAGCAGCACCAACAGCAAGATTGATCCCGTTAACAACAGCATTGCGACAATCTCTCTCGTTGCTGCTTTTTCCTTAAAGAAAACCGTACTTGCTATGAAGCTGAACAAAAGCTCGATCTGTCCCAAGGCTTTGACATAGGCCGCGTTTTGCAAGGTGAAAGCCGTGAACCAACCGAGCGAGCCCGCCATTGATGTTAGGCCAACCAAGCCAGAAACGCGCCAACTGCGCAGAACACGTGTGATCTCGCCGCTTTCCCGAAAATAGAGCCAGATGGCCATGGCAACAGTTTGGCTGCTCGTGACCACGGCCAGTGTGAAACAGGACCGCGCAAAAAACGGCACATCAAGCCCAAGAGACAAAGAGGCTCCCCGATACCCGATTGCGGAACATGCAAAGAGAATTCCAGATAGAAGCCCCAACCCGGCAGCGGGCGTAAACATGCGCTCAATCCAATTACGGTCATTATCACCAGGAGCGTTCGAAAGAAGGATAACTCCGGTGAAGCCAACCAGGATCGCGCCCAAGCCCCATGCAGAAATCCCTTCGCCCAAAACAACAAAGCCCAATAATGCGGTCTGCAAGACCTCGGTCTTCTTGAAGGTGATCCCCACAGCAAAACTGCGATAAGAGAAAATCGCAACAACACACATGGTCGCCAAAATTTGCCCGAGGCCGCCAGTAAGGGCCATAATCCAGAAGCGCGCGATCGGGTCCGGCATTGGTGTCTCGGAAAGGCGCAGATAGACCACAAGAAGCAGCGCGACCAACGGCGCAGAATAGAGAAATCGTGAAAAGGTCGCTCCGGCGGTTGAAAGCTCCGTCGCTTTCAAGTGCTTTTGCAGCATGAACCGCAGGTTTTGTGCAAATGCGGCAGCGATTGTAATCGGGATCCAGATATTCATATCACCTGATGCCCGAGCATCCGTACCCTGTCTAGGTTTTGTTTACCGGCCGGAACTAATCTCGGTTTCAAGGCCGAGTTCCTGTAGGAATGTTGCCGCTTGCGCTAAGAACTTCGGATTGGTTTTCACGCCACCCAATACCGCAACTTTCGGGTTTGAGAAGCCGTAAGACATCGGCCGCACGACCAGCACGAATTTGGGACGCACTGCGCAGGCTTGTATTTCATGCGCACCAAGTGTTTCGGTTGAGGATGCGATAACGGCCTCTGTTGGGCAGGTCACCTGAACTTTCTGATAAATCTTGCGCTTTAGATCAAGTCGGTCCGGAGCGCTTTCCTGAATCCAGAGCGCGCCCTCTATCGTATCAGAAAGCGTTTGATGAACGGACAGACGTGATAGTCCGTTTTCATAACCCGGTTCGCTATCGGCAAGCTGCGCAACCAGTTTTTGCAATTGATCGGTCGCGCCAGTGTCCGGATCGAAAACGCGCACCGACCAGCCCGCACGCAAGAATAGCAGAGCCCAATTGCGCCCCACTTTTCCGCATCCGATGATCGCTGCGCGTTTTTCCAAATTCAATTTCCTCTCGATTAGACCGGCATCGGGAATTCACGATATGCTTCTTTGATATCGCGTAGAACCTCATCGCTCAATTCAACAGCGTCCGAACCAAGCGCAACCTTCAGCTGTTCCACGGATGTCGCGCCAAAGATCGGCGAGATTGGGAATGGTCGTGTCATGCACCATGCAATCGCCATCTGCGACGGGTCCAAATCGTGTTTGCGCGCAATATTCAGATACGCCTCAACCGCTGGCCATACTTTGGGCGTTACACGTCCACCCAAATCGCCATTCAAATCAAGGCGAGACCCTTTCGGAATTGTTTCACCGCCATCATATTTGCCGGTCAACAATCCGCATCCGAGCGGGGAATATGCCAACAGAGTTACATCTTCGTTGACACAAAGCTCCGCTAGATCGGTGTCGAACAAGCGACAAAGAAGCGAATATTCGTTCTGGATGGTTTGCATGCGGGGCGCGGAAAGCTCGTCCGCAAGGCGAAGCCATTGCGCCGTGCCCCATGCGCTTTCGTTGGAAAGGCCGAACTCCCGAACCTTGCCGGCCTTTTGCAATTCGTCCATTGCGCGCAGCACATCAGCCATATGATCGAGCGTTTCTTGGCGATTTTGGCCACTCGCATCAAAGTCCCAATACTGACGGAAGTGATACGAACCACGGTTTGGCCAGTGGATTTGGTAAAGATCAATCACATCTGTCTGTAGGCGCTTGAGCGAAGACTCAACCGCTGCTTTCATTGTCTCGCCGGTGATGGGTTGGTCCTCTCGGACAAATCTGCCGTTCAAGCCCGCGATTTTGGTCGCAATAACCCAATCGTCGCGGCGGTTCCGGTTCTTGGCGATCCATGTGCCGATAATGCTCTCTGTATTCCCGACAGTCTCTTTCGATACCGGATTCACAGGATACATTTCGGCGGTATCCATAAAGTTGATGCCCTGCTCGGCGGCATAATCGATTTGCGCGTGCCCTTCGGCTTCGGTGTTTTGTGTGCCCCACGTCATTGTGCCGAGGCAAAGCTGCGTCACCTCAATATCACTGCGTCCCAGTTTGATCTTTTTCATCGTGCGTCCTGTTGTTCTTTTGCGTTCACCATAACTTAGGGGCATTCAACGGGGGAACAAGGGGAAAATCAGTTGAGAACAAAATGAGAACATGATAAATTTCGCTTATGTCCACCCCCCTCCTGACTCGTAAGAAGAATCGTCCGGTGCATGGCATTTCGTTTCTGGATGACTTGTCGCTGACACCATGCCGCGCTCATGAAATCTGCGGCAGCGCCCGTAAGACATTGGCGCTTATAATTGCGCGCGCAACCGAGGGGCCTGTATTCTGGGTTCATCCTCGGTGGGACAATGAACAGCTCAATCCCGCTGGCGTTCTGGAGTTTATTGACCCATCCCGCCTTGTTTTGGTGGCAACCTCCAACACCGGAGATTTGCTTGGCAGCATCGAAGAAGTCCTGCGCGCAGGTGTTGTGCCACTTGTGGTTGGCTTGCTGCCGGAACTCCCTGGCTTGACCGCAGTACGCCGCCTGCATCTGGCCGCCGCCGCTGGCGCCAAAGATCACAGCACCCGCCCGCTTGCCTTGTTGCTCACGTCCGGCAATGGCGGCGCACAAGGCTGTGAAACGCGATGGTTCATGGAGCAGGATTACAAAACCGATTCCGCAGGGTGGCATCTCGAACGTCGCCGCGCACGTATGGCGCCACCAAAAGCATGGCATGTCACGCGGCGCCAAAACGATTTCACGTTAGAACCCGCACAATTGCGCATGTATTAAGCGGTACAGAGCCCTGACATTGGGCACAAACTATTCTGAAACAAAGGTGGTAGGGGCGACGGGACTCGAACCCGTAAGCCATTTCCGGCGAGGGATTTTAAGTCCCTTGTGTATACCATTCCACCACGCCCCCAAAAGCCGCAAGCGGCTCGATTTGGCCAACAAGTGGCACAAGATTGCATGCGTGTCCAGAGCTCAGCCCTTCGTAATCGCACTCAGCTAAACTTGCATCGAGCAACGTCGGAAAAACGCCTAGGATTGCCAACGCCCGCCCTCTTTCACAGCCTGCATCGCAACATGCGTACTTGTGTGCGAAACAAAAGGAAGCGCGGAAATACGACCACCAAGAACATCACGATAATCTTTCATGTCATGGGTCCGCACTTTCAACAGGTAATCAAACTGACTCGCCAGCATATAACACTCTTCCACCTCTGCGATTTGACGGACAGCTTCGTTGAATGCGGTGAGTGCCGCCTCGCGAGTATCGGTTAGGCGCACCTCAACAAAGGCAACGTGATCTCGCCCAAGCTTGATCGGATCAAGAACAGCGCGGTAGCCAGAGATAATCCCTTCGCTTTCCAGTCGCTTTACCCGAAGCTGCGTTGGCGTCTTTGACAACCCTATGCGCTTTGCAAGATCGGTAATGCTGATCCGTCCGTTTGCACTGAGAACGGATAGTATTTTCTCATCAAAGGAATCCAAGTCTTGCATCATTCACTCCAGCACAGGGTAAAAAATTGGGCAAAATTTCTACATTTTGAGAAAATATAGAGAATATCTCCAAAAACAACATGGCATAATTAGGAAAACGAAAGGCACGCCATGTCTGATCTCTCCCAATTGCGCCAAAACATCGTAAACGCCACATACGCCGACGAGCACGCTACCCTTGCCAGTTTGCGCGACATTGCGGACCTAAGCGAAGAGGCGCGCAAGCTGATCTCCACGGAAGCCACCCAAACTGTGCGCAGGCTTCGGGCGTCGTCCAAACCGGGGTTGATGGAAGTCTTCCTTGCTGAATACGGCCTTTCAACCGAAGAAGGCATAGCGCTTATGTGTTTAGCCGAAGCGCTTCTGCGTGTGCCAGACGCGCCTACCGTGGACGCGCTCATCGAAGATAAGATCGCCCCGTCCGATTGGGGCAAGCACCTTGGCAAAGCCGCCTCCTCTCTTGTGAACGCTTCCACTTGGGCGCTCATGCTCACGGGCCGGGTTCTCGAGCCGACGGATAAGAGCATAGCCGGCGTTTTGCGCGGCGCGGTTCAGCGTTTGGGCGATCCGGTCATTCGCGTCGCCGTTAAGCGCGCAGTAAAGGAGATGGCCCGCCAATTCGTTCTTGGGGAAACCATCGAAGGCGCAATGGAGCGCGGACAGGCGATGGTCGATACGGGGTATCGCTATTCTTTCGACATGCTCGGTGAAGCGGCCCTGACCGAAGCGGACGCCAAGGTGCATTTCAACCACTACGCCAACGCAATCACCGAAATCGGCGTGCAGGATGACCCGATCAGTGGCGCAGGAATTTCAGTCAAGCTCTCGGCAATTTTTCCACGCTACGAACCCGCGCAGGAAGCCCTGGTGATGTCGAAACTTCTGCCGCGTGTGCGCACCTTGGCGAATATGGCGAAAACCAACAACATGGGCTTCACCATCGACGCTGAGGAAGCCAATCGTCTGGATCTATCCCTTAAAATCATCGAAGCCTTGCTGCGCGATCCTGATCTTGCAGAATGGGACGGGCTGGGCGTTGTAGTGCAAGCATATGGACAGCGCGCGCGCCACGTTATCGATTGGCTCGCTGCGCTTTGCGAGGAACAGGATCGTAAGATCACTCTGCGGTTGGTCAAGGGCGCATATTGGGACAGCGAGATCAAGCACGCTCAAGAGCTTGGCCTTTCTGCGTTTCCGGTTTTCACATCCAAATCCGCGACAGACATTTCCTACATAGCCTGCGCCAAACGGTTGTTGTCTTACAATGACCGCATCTTCGCGCAGTTTGCCACGCACAATGCCCACACGATCACTGCAATTCGCCATATCGCACCACCGAACACAAATTTCGAGTTTCAACGTCTACACGGGATGGGCGAAGCACTTCACGACCTGACCCGCGACGATTTCGGCACAGATTGCCGTATTTATGCGCCCGTCGGCACCCATCGCGATTTGTTGGCATATCTCGTGCGGAGGCTCTTGGAAAATGGCGCCAATAGTTCATTTGTGAATCAGGTGGTCGACGAGGATGTTCCTCCGGAGACAGTCGTTGCTGATCCTTTTGAGGCTGAAGCTGCACCGGCCCTGACCAAGGGCACCGAGTTATTTGAACCAGAACGGAAAAACTCGGCGGGTATCGATCTTGACTTTGCACTCGCATCAAAAGAGCTGCTGCGCCATCGTGATGAATTCATGCAGAAAACCTATACATTCGGCGCTGGTTCTAACGGCGAAACGGCACATTCCCTCAATCCATTCGACCCAAACGATTGTGTTGGGCATGTTCACGAGTCCAGCCCCTCTGACATCGAGAATGCACTCAAGCAAGCCGAGCTTTGGGACGCGCCAGCCTCAGAGCGTAAGCAAACACTCGATCGCGCAGCCGCGCTTTTCGAGGAAAACACAGCCGAAATATTCGCATTGCTATGCCGTGAGGCAGCGAAAACCGTTCCGGACAGTTTAGCCGAACTTCGTGAAGCCGTGGATTTCTTGCGCTACTACGGCGCGCAAGCGTTGTCTCACACGAACCCGCCCGTCGGGACATTCACTTGCATCTCGCCATGGAATTTCCCGCTGGCCATCTTCACAGGACAAATCGCGGCGGCCCTCGCGACAGGCAACGCAGTATTGGCAAAGCCCGCTGAAGACACCCCTCTCATTGCTGCCTATGCCGTTGATCTACTGCATAAAGCGGGCGTGCCAGAAAACGTTCTGCAATTGATACCTGGCCAAGGAGCTAGCGTAGGAGCGGCACTTGTTTCTGACCCACGCGTGGATGGCGTTTGCTTTACTGGCTCAACAGCCACCGCTCTGCGCATCCGCTCTGCAATGGCCGAAAACCTCGCCCCGGGTGCGCCACTAATTGCGGAAACCGGAGGGCTGAACGCGATGATTATCGACAGCACAGCGCTTCTTGAGCAAGCGGTTACTGATGTTATTGCGAGCGCCTTCCAATCCGCGGGGCAACGGTGCTCGGCTCTAAGGTGCGTCTATGTACAGGAGGAGGTCGCGGAACGCTTCACCAAAATGCTTACGGGCGCTATGGATTTGCTTTCATTGGGAAATCCCTCCCTACTGCAAACCGATATCGGCCCTGTTATTAACCTAGCCGCACAACAGAAAATCCAGAGCTATGTTGCCGCCGCCAGATCGGAGGGGCGCATTATCAAAGAGCTTCCGGCACCGTCTGTCGGCCATTTCGTGGCACCGGTATTGATATCTACCCCACTTGGCGTGAAGCAAATGGAAGAGGAAATCTTTGGGCCAGTATTACATCTTGCAACATTCAAATCCGGTGCAATTGATGAGGTATTGGACGCAGTTAATGCAAGCGGCTACGGCCTGACCTTCGGGTTGCACAGCCGGATCGACTCCCGAGTAGCTGAGGTGCAAGAAAAGCTTCACGTCGGAAACATTTATGTAAACCGCAATCAGATTGGTGCGATCGTAGGAAGCCAACCCTTCGGCGGCGAAGGTCTATCAGGAACTGGACCGAAGGCGGGCGGACCGAACTATCTTGCGCGTTTCACCTCGCATTCCGCTCCTATCATTGAGGATGCCGAAGAGTTTGAGCCGATCGAAACCGTGCAAGCAAAAATCAATGTTGCCAATGTAAGCACATCAATCGATCTTCAAATCCTCCCTGGCCCAACGGGCGAAGCGAACACACTTACCGCTTCGCCTCGCGCACCGGTTTTGTGTCTCGGACCGGGGATAGAGGCGCAAAAGGCCCAAGCAGAGGCCGTAGAAGCCTTAGGTGGCATTGCAGTTGCTGCAACGGTGCAACCCGCCGATCTTGCCGAACTCACGGGTTTCTCTGGCGCAATCTACTGGGGCCAAAATGCACGACCTTACGTGAAGGCGCTTGCGTCTCGGTCCGGTCCGATATTGCCGCTTATCACCGGACATCCCGATGCTGGGCATGTTTTGCACGAGCGCCACCTGTGTGTTGATACAACCGCCGCAGGCGGAAACGCCGCATTGCTGGCGGGCCAGACACCGTAAACCGCTTGACGGGCAGTCGCGGGTAGGCAATCTGGCACTATGTTTCCTATCCGCGATCACAACCCGTCACAGCGAACACCCTTTGTCACTTATGCATTGATCGCGATAAATATCGTGGTCTTCCTGTCATACTGGCAATACCTTGACGACCCTCGCGTGATTAATGCGTTTTTCTGGCGTTGGGCCATGGTGCCACAGTTTGTTTTTGACGGCGCACAGCTTCATACCCCTATAACCAGCATGTTTTTACACGGAAGTTTCATGCATCTTGCGGGGAATATGCTTTTTTTGTGGGTGTTTGGCGACAATATGGAAGACGCGATGGGGCACATAGGCTTCCTCGCATTTTACCTTTTTGGCGGAATTGTAGCTGGGTTTTCACACGCTTTTGCCGATCCAAGCTCAGTAATCCCTATGGTCGGGGCTTCGGGCGCAATCGCGGCAGTCATGGGTGGATATCTATTGCTCTATCCCAAAGCGCGCGTTGATGTTTTGTTTATCTTTATTGTGTTCTTTCGCATCTTCCCGATCCCTGCTTGGATCGTGCTTGGCGTGTGGTTCGGGCTGCAAGTTTTCAACGGATTCACAGCGGATTTGAACACAAGCGGCGTCGCATTCTGGGCTCATGCTGGTGGATTTGTGGCTGGTGTCATTATGACCGCACCGCTCTGGCTTCGCCTCGGAGCCACGAAATTCTGGGAGCGCAATGACGGCCATGCCCCACACCCAGAAACGGAATACAAACTTTCCAAAAGCTCTATTCCGCGTGTCACGCGTCGGAAATAGACACAAAAAAGGCGCGACCAAAGCGCGCCTTCATTAAATTGTGTTCACGCAGTTTAGCCGCGAATGATCTTGGCAAAGCTGTCAAAGACCGGCTCGTTTGCACAGATTACCGCGCCACTCTCAAGGATATTATTTTCTGGCTCAAGCGGTTCAACAAGGCCGCCCGCTTCACGCACCAACACAAGACCAGCTGCCATATCCCATGGCTTCAGGCGTCGTTCCCAGAAGCCGTCATACCGACCAGCAGCCACATAAGCGAGATCAAGCGCCGCAGCGCCCCAACGGCGCACTCCGGCACACGCAGGAAGAATACGCGCCAGATCCTGCAGTGTTTCAGGCAGATCTGCGCGCCCAGCGAACGGAAGGCCGGTTGCATAGATCGTTTCGATCATACGATGACGTCCTGAAACCCGAATACGGCTTTCGTTCATCCAAGCGCCCTGCCCTTTTTCGGCAAAGAATGTTTCATCTTTCGTCGGGTCATAGACAACACCGGCAACAATCTCGCCTTTGTGCTCAAGCGCAACAGAGACAGCCCAATGCGGTAGGCCATGCAGGAAGTTTGTGGTGCCATCGAGCGGATCAACAATCCAACGACGTGTTGGATCTGTTCCGGGAATCTCTTCGCTTTCCTCGGCGAGCCACCCGTAAGTCGGGCGCGCGCCCATAAGGTCTTCTTTGAGGATCGCTTCCGCAGAAATATCAGCTTTCGACACGAAGTCTCCGGCGCCCTTCACAGACACCTGCAGGTTCTCTACTTCGCGAAAATCCTTGGCGAGGCTGCGGCCTGCACGGCGGGCGGCTTTCACCATAATGTTGAGATTTGCACTGCCGATCATAGGGACACTCCTTGTTACGCCCGCGCATATACGCGCGGCACTGCCATTTGCCAAGGGCAAAGGGGGTTTTCGTTACGGCGAAGGCATTCCTCGCTGAAGTTTCACCGGCTCGGTCCGCGCCAATCGAATAAGATTGGACATATAAGGCTTGGCCGCATCATCGGTACGAACGGCAGCATAGAGCCGTTTGGTTTTCCCGTCTTTGCCCAAGGGCCGCGTGACGTAATCGGAATTGTAACGAACTTCACGTACAACCCAATCCGGCAAAACTGCGACCCCACGATTTGAAGCAACGAGCAGAAGAATAACCGCTGTAAGCTCAACCTGACGAACAGCAAGAGGTTCGACCTTGGCGGGTGTCAGAAGCTCGGTGAACACATCAAGCCGCGAGCGGTCCACCGGGTAGGTAATCAATGTTTCTCCGCGAAAATCCTCGGCTTCGATGTAATCTTTCTTCGCAAGCGGGTGGTTCACCGAGGCAAGAAAAACGGGCTCGTAGTCGAAAAGAGGATAGAATTCAACGCCTTCCAGCTTCTCCGGGTCCGAAGACACCACCAGATCAACACCTTCTTTCTGCAATGCAGGCAAAGCATCAAACGCAAGCCCCGGGCGGATATCGACGTCAACATCAGGCCAAGCCTTACGGAATTCTTCCAACACCGGAAACAGCCATTCAAAGCAAGCGTGGCACTCGATCGCGATATGAAGTCGGCCGCTTTTCCCAGAAAGGAGCCCTGCGAAATCCGCCTCAAGTGCTGCGACCTCGGGCAAAACTTTCTCCGCAAGCCGCAAGAGTTTCATCCCCGCAGCAGACAGCCGCAACGGTTTGGAACGGCGCACAAAAAGCTCTACCCCAGCCTGATCCTCAAGCCCTTTGACTTGGTGGCTCAGCGCCGATTGCGTGATGTTCAATACATCCGCCGCGCGCGCCAAACCGCCCGCCTCGTGAATTGCTTTTATTGTGCGTAGATGTCGGAACTCCAAGTGCATTATGCACGTGCCTCATATTAATCTTGAGAATTATGAATTTGTTTCACAAATGGAGATATGTGACAAGGGGCCAGCAAACAAGGATAGAATCGCAATGACCGCCGCCACGACCGCCCCGAAAACACCACGCATCTCTTTCGAGTTTTTCCCACCGCAGTCGCTTGAAGCGTCATTTCGGCTTTGGGACACAGTGCGCGCGCTCGCGCCTCTGGCGCCGAGTTTTTCATCGGTCACTTATGGCGCAGGCGGCACAACTCGTGATCTGACCCATGAAGCGGTTGCCACGATCCACAAGAATTACGGCCTGAACGTCGCCGCGCACCTGACATGTGTTGACGCAACGCGCGAAGAAACGCTGAAAATCGCCAATTCCTATGCAGACGTTGGTGTCAAAGAGATTGTTGCCCTGCGTGGTGATGCACCCAAAGGCGCGGACAAATTCACGCCGCACCCCGAAGGGTTTGCGGATGCCTGTGAACTCATCGAAGCACTGTCCGACACAGGAAAATTCAAAATTCGCGTTGGAGCATATCCAGAGCCGCACCCCGATGCGCCAAATGCCCAAGCCGATGTTGACTGGCTGAAACGCAAAATTGACGCTGGAGCAGATTCCGCGATCACGCAGTTCTTCTTCGAAGCCGATACGTTCTTCCGTTTCCGTGATCGTTGCGAGAAAGCCGGAATTGATGCGCCAATCATTCCAGGCATCCTCCCAATCCAAAGCTGGGCCGGAACACAAAGGTTTGCGGCGCGTTGCGGCACATCTGTTCCAAGCTGGGTTGCCGATGCGTTTGAGAAGGCAGAGCGCGATGATCGCACAGAGCTTCTCGCTACTTCGCTCTGCACAGAATTGTGCAGCGAACTGATCGACGGGGGCGTCGAAGATTTGCACTTCTATACGCTCAACCGCCCAGAACGGACACGCGACGTGTGCCATGCACTTGGCATTACACCGGAAGCGTCGCTCGAAAACGTCGCGTAACCGACTTTTCGCGGCTTTCCATTTCGTCGTTCCACACCTAGGCTTCCCCTCAACTACATTGAGAATTGAAGGGGGAGCGATATGAGCCAGTCGCCCATAAAAGTATCGAGCACAGAGGACATCCTCTCGATGTCGGGGCTTGAATACATGCAAGAAATGCTTGCTGGAAATGTAAGCCCACCGCCGATATCCGGCGTTATGAACTATCGCATTGTCGAAGTCTCCGAAGGCAATGTTGCCTTTCGCGGAACCCCGCTTCATAACCACCGCAATCCATGGGGCGCTGTACATGGCGGCTGGTACGGCACGATCCTGGATACCTGTATGGGCTGTGCCGTGATGACAATGCTCCCTAAAGGGTCGGCCTATACAACGCTGGAATACAAGGTGAATATCACCCGCTCTATTCCACTTGGCATGGAAGTCGAAGCTCGCGGGACAAGTCAGCACGCAGGGCGGTCCACAGGTATTTCCAGAGGTGAAATACGCGGAGTCGAAGATGGTAAACTCTACGCCACGGCCTCGACGACTTGCCTTGTCATGACGCCAAGCAAATCATAACGGGAATAGGACATTCAGATGGCACACACCGGTTCTTGCCTTTGCGGCGCAATTACCTTTGAGATTTCAGGTTCTCTATCCGCTCCCGACGCATGCCATTGCACTATGTGCCGCAAGACCTCTGGTCATTTCTGGGCTTCGACCGATATAGACAAATCCGCGCTCAACATCACGGATGTCTCCTCGCTCAAGTGGTTCCAATCCTCCGCGAAAGTCAGACGCGGATTTTGCGAGACTTGCGGATCAAGTCTGTTTTGGGAGCCTTTGAACAACTCAGGCAAAATTGCGGTTGCTATGGGCGCGATAAATCAACCCACTGGAATTAAGTTGGGCATGCATATCTTCACGGCCGAAAAAGGGGACTATTATGACATCAAAGATGGATTGCCCCAAAACGCGACCTAAGCCTCTATTTGTGACGTTTGCTCCGGTTTGATTTCAGGTTTCGCCGCCTGCCGCAACTCCAACGCAAGCTTGTGATCTTCTGGCACCGTCTCGTGAACGCGCTCCGAAATATCACGGCCAATCACACGAGTGCCACGGGCAACGAACAGCATACCCCAGCCCCGCGTTGACCCGACCGATGGCGCGTCTGGATCACAGTCGATGGTTGCGCGCCACCCCTCTGGCATGGTCAGCCCGACAGCTTCGGCCTTCTCCAACATCCAAACCAGTGGGATATTCGCAAGCGGACGTGCGGCCTCAAATCCACTAAGTTGCCCGCCGATATCTCCATGGGTTCCACGAAACCACATCTGCTCGACATCGCCGTGCCAGTCTGGAGGGCACGACCAGAGAACAGGCGCAAAAGCAGACCGATTTTCATCTAGCGCCAGCGCATGGTACCCGTGCTTGACGGCCCTTCCGAGCTTGTGGTTGTGAAAGGCGTGTTTCGGCTCTGTCAATCTCCACAGAAACGGAAGCCGCATGCCCAGCGCTTTTACCGTATCCCAAACACCAACCATCTGAATATCGACTTCTGTTCGACAATAGGCCGCTTGAAACTCCTCGATCGCACGAGAGTGCCTTGGCCCTTGATACAATCGATATGCGGTTCGAATATTCCGCACAGTGGCGTGCTCTGGTTTGAGCAAACCAACGCGATCAATGACTCCGGCAAGGCTTCTTACCGCGAAGGCTCCGCGTGAATACCCAAAGAGGAAAATCTTGTCGCCCGTGTGATACCTGCTTGCAAGGAAACCGTAAGCACCGCGAATTTGACGGTTAATGCCGCGCCCTTCCAACACGTCTCGCGTATTGCGCCAGCTTCGCCATTGAACTCCAGACGCGTAGCGTAAATTTGGCCGGACTTGCGCAGGCAACGCGCAGAGCATTTTGTATAATCGGCCGGCGTTTGTTTCGTGCCCTTCATCAAGGCTCGACATCGTGCCATCCAGAATGATCACATGCGTGACTGGCCCGCGCTGTAGTGTTCTTGGTGTCTGCTCTCGCCCGCCACCAAACCCAATCCAATTCCTGAGTCTGTTAAGAAGCCGCGCCATTTGCGTCCTGAAGCATCTGCCACACTCGGCTTGGCGTGAATGGCATATCTGTTTTACGCACGCCACGTTCCCAAAGAGCATCTTGAACAGCATTTGCAACGGATGCCATTGAACCGACCGTTCCTGCTTCGCCGCAGCCCTTCATTCCCATCGGGTTTGCTGTGCTTGGCGTGCCTTCGGTTGTGAAATCAACGAATGGCATATCATCCGCACGCGGCATGGCGTAATCCATAAAGCTTGCCGACAGAAGTTGCCCGTCGTCATCATAGACCACCTGCTCGGTGAGTGCCTGTCCCAGCCCCTGCGCAACGCCGCCGTGGATTTGGCCCGCAACAAGCATCGGGTTGATAAGGTTGCCAAAATCATCCGTCACAGTGTAGCGGACAACATCGACTTTACCGGTCTCCTCGTCAACCTCGACCTCTGCCACGTGCGCGCCATTCGGGTATGAGCGCCCGGGAATCTCTGCTGTCGCTGAGAAGCTCAACAAGTCTTTTCGACCATCTGCCATCGCCATCGCAGCAGCTTCAAGCATGGTTGGCGCAAGGTTCGACCCTTCAGCACGAAAGCTCACGTCATCAAACTTTACTGCCTCTTCATCGACGCCCATTTTCTCGGCGAGGTAAGGACGGTAGGCCGCGACGATCTTTGTAACAGCGGCGAGTGTCACGTGTGTTTGAACCGTCACAGAGCGCGAACCGCCTGTACCGCCACCGCGCGCGATCAAATCGCTGTCGCCCTGAACAACGTTGATCTTGTCGGCGGGAATTCCCGTTTGGTCCGACAGGAACTGCGCATAGACCGTTTCATGCCCTTGCCCGTTGCTTTGAGTACCCACGTATATGCTCGCGGTGCCGTCTTCGTGAAATTCGACCTTCGCGTCTTCCGAAGGATCACCAAGGATACTCTCGATGTAATAGCAAAGCCCCATGCCACGAAGTTTCCCGCGGCTGGCACTTTCCGACTTACGAGCGGCAAAGCCCTTGAGGTCGCATTCCTTCTCAACTCGATCAAGAACACGCTCAAAGTCGCCAACGTCATATAGTTCACCCGTCGCCGACCGATAGGGGAACTGATCTTTGGGGATAAAGTTTTTGCGCCGAAGCTCCCAAGGATCAACGTTAAGTTCGCGCGCTGCGGCATCCATCGTACGCTCAAGCGCAAAGATCGCTTCAGGTCGACCAGCGCCACGATACGCATCGACCTGCGTGGTATTGGTAAAGATGCCCTTCACCGCATGGAACGTTGTGGTGCAGTCGTACGTGCCCATCAGGACTTTGGCGAAAAGCTCGGTCTGGATCGGTTGTGCGAAGTTCGAATTATAGGCACCAAGGTTGTTTACGGTTGTGACGCGATAAGCGAGGATCTTGTGGTTTTCGTCAAAAGCAAGCTCGCAGGTCGATACAAGATCGCGGCCCGCATTATCTGTCAGTATGCTCTCTGATCGATCTCCCATCCAACGCACAGGAACACCCAACTCACGAGCGGCGGCGGCGGCAACGAAATACTCCGGATACGGCATTGCTTTCATACCAAATCCACCACCAACGTCGGGATTGGTGACCCGGATATCGTCTTCGTTCATCTTTAGAATTCGTTTGATTTGAGCCTTGTAAGGCCACACACCCTGCCCGTTGACCGAAAGGTGAATGCGCTGCCCGTCATACTCGGCGAAACACCCGCGCGGCTCGAGCGAATTCACAATGATACGGTTATCAACAACCTCGCAACTCACATGGTGCGCTGCTTTTGCAAACGCCTCTTCTGTGGCCGCTTCGTCGCCCATCGCCCAGTCATAGGCAACATTGTCCGGCGCCTCTTTATGCAAAGGCTCTCCCCCGGCGCACACTTTGACATGCGCAGGCAATTCTTCGTAATCAAACTCAATAGCTTCCGCCGCATCGCGGGCCTGTTCGAGCGTTTCTGCCACGACAACCGCTACCGGATCACCAACAAATCGGACTCGACCCTTGGCTAGAAGCGGTCGCATGGGATCAGCGCCTTTGCTCCCGTCGCGGTTTTTTACAACCGTACAGGCAAGCGTCGCGTCTAGCCCCATGGCCTCAAGCTCTGCCATGCTCAGGACGAGTTTAACCCCATCCATTTCTCTGGCATCTTCGAGGTTCAGCTCGGTAATCTCCGCATGGGCAACCGGCGAGCGCAAGAAATAGGCATGCAAAGCACCCTCTGGCGTGATGTCATCAACATACCGGCCCTGCCCTGTCAGAAACCGGATATCCTCTGTTCGCTTAACAGACTGACTTTTACCAAATTTATCCATCGAAACTCGCCTCTTCCCTGTCCGCATGATCGGGCATCCTCAGCCATAGACCTTAACTCCGCCAGCCTCACTGTCCAGCAGGTTTTGCAAATATCCGAGTAACCTCGCATGCCGCAAAACTTGACAAGTCGCCAAGCCTAGCGCCTTAAATTGTCTGCGAACATTCTCGCCGGCAACCGATGAAACCCAGATGGATGCACTCGACCGAACCTTGATCTCCGAGCTTAGCACAGATGCACGGATTTCCGTTGCCCACTTGGCGCGCAAACTCGGCGTGGCGCGTAGCACCATTCAAACACGCATCGAAAAGTTGGAGGAAAGCGGCACGATCGCCCGTTACACCATCCAGCTGGGCGATACCTCAAGCATCGGCAAAATCTCTACAACTGTTCTCGTTGATGTCGAGCCGAACGCGCTACCCGAAATTCTGAAGGCTTTGGAAAAGATCGCCGAGGTCAAACGCATTCACACGACCAGTGGCCGTTTTGATCTCATGCTTTGGGTAATCGTCGACACCCCCCCAAACCTCGATGCGGTCATCGACAAAATCGCTGCGATCACCGGTGTTCGTCGCTCCGAGAGCCTAATTCACCTGTCTACCAAGCTGGATCGCGCCACTTAATTCATCGCGCCCCCTTTCCCTTGCGCCCTCTATTGGGTATGGCAACGAGAACCAGATTTATCCGAACCGAGGGCCCTGAAATGGCGATGGAAAAAACATTCAACGCGGCAGAAGCCGAAAGCCGCCTGTATGAAAAATGGGAAGACGCTGGCGCGTTCAAAGCGGGCGCAAACGCCAAGCCCGGTGCTGAAACCTTTTCCATCATGATCCCGCCGCCCAACGTGACCGGCTCGCTCCACATGGGCCACGCGTTTAACAACACGCTTCAGGATATTCTTGTGCGTTGGCACCGGATGCGCGGCTTTGATACGCTCTGGCAACCGGGGCAAGACCACGCGGGCATCGCCACGCAGATGGTTGTCGAACGCAAACTCGCCGCAGAGAACCAACCTTCCCGCGCAGAACTTGGCCGCGAGAAATTCCTAGAGAAAGTCTGGGAGTGGAAAGAGCAATCCGGCGATACGATCATCAACCAGCTTAAACGTCTCGGCGCGACCTGCGACTGGTCTCGCAACGCCTTTACCATGGACGACAATTTCCAGCACGCCGTGCGCAAAGTATTCGTCGACATGTACAACAAAGGGCTGATCTATAAGGGCAAACGTCTCGTTAACTGGGATCCGCACTTTGAGACGGCTATTTCCGACCTCGAAGTCGAGAACATCGAAGTTGCGGGCCATATGTGGCATTTCAAATACCCGCTCGCAGGTGGCGAAACCTATGAGTACGTCGAGAAGGATGAGGACGGAAACGTTACCCTGCGCGAGACGCGCGATTACATTTCTATCGCCACGACCCGTCCTGAGACCATGCTGGGTGACGGCGCGGTTGCGGTTCATCCTGATGATGCGCGTTATGCGCCAATCGTTGGCAAGCTTTGTGAGATTCCGGTCGGCCCGAAAGAGCAGCGCCGCCTGATCCCGATCATCACAGATGAATACCCCGACATGAACTTCGGCTCAGGTGCGGTCAAGATTACCGGCGCGCATGACTTCAACGACTATCAAGTTGCCAAGCGCAACGACATTCCGCTCTATTCCTTGATGGACACCAAGGGCGCGATGCGTGCGGATGGCCTTGCCTATGCCGACGCAGCAGCCCAAGCCCAAGCCATCGCTGAAGGCGGAGACGCGCCCGCAGACGTCACTGAAATCAACCTCGTTCCCGAAGAGTACCGTGGTCTTGACCGCTTCGAGGCCCGCAAGAAAGTCATCGCGGACATCACCGCCGAAGGCCTTGCGGTCATGACTACAGAGACAACCAAGGACGAAGACGGAAACGAGCAAGAAGTTCAGGTTCCGTTTGTTGAGAATAAGCCAGTGATGCAGCCGTTCGGCGACCGCTCCAAAGTGGTGATCGAGCCGATGCTAACCGATCAGTGGTTTGTGGACACCGCCCAGATCGTTGAACCCGCGCTTGAAGCCGTTCGCAATGGCGACACTCAAATCCTGCCCGAAGCCAATGCCAAAGTGTATTTCCACTGGCTGGAAAACATCGAGCCTTGGTGTATCTCGCGCCAACTGTGGTGGGGCCATCAGGTTCCGGTTTGGTATGATGACGAGGGCAACGAATATTGCGCCGCCACCGAAGAAGAAGCCATTGAGCTTGCGGGCGGCAAATCCCTGACCCGCGACCCAGACGTGCTTGATACGTGGTTCTCCTCTGGCCTTTGGCCCATCGGAACGCTCGGCTGGCCGAACGACACCGAAGAGCTTAAGAAATACTTCCCGACGGATGTACTCATCACAGGGTTTGATATCATCTTCTTCTGGGTTGCCCGCATGATGATGATGCAGCTTTCTGTTGTTGATCAAATCCCGTTCCACACCGTCTATGTCCACGCGCTTGTTCGCGATGAGAAGGGCAAGAAGATGTCAAAATCGGTGGGCAATGTGATTGACCCGCTTGATACAATCGACGAGTTCGGCGCGGATGCGGTGCGGTTTACGCTGACGGCCATGGCCGCGATGGGTCGTGATCTCAAGCTGTCGACAAGCCGCATTCAGGGCTATCGCAACTTTGGAACGAAGCTTTGGAATGCCGCTCGATTTGCCGAAATGAATGATTGCGTTCCGAGCAAGGATTTCGATCCAACAGCCGTAAAGCAAACTGTTAACCGCTGGATCATTGGCGAAGCGGCCAAGGCACGTGTAGAGTTTGACGCGTCGCTTGCAAACTATCGTTTCAACGATGCCGCAAATGGGCTCTATTTCTTTACGTGGGGCAAGGTTTGCGACTGGTTCGTGGAATTTGCCAAACCCCTGCTCAACTCGGATGACGCAGAGATCGTCGCGGAAACACGCGCAACGATGGCTTGGGTTATTGATCAGTGCCTTGTGCTACTGCACCCGATCATGCCGTTCATCACCGAGGAGCTTTGGGGCTCAATTACTGCTCGCGACAAGATGCTGATCCACGCGGACTGGCCAACATATGGCGAAGACCTGATTGACGAGGACGCGGACCGCGAGATGAACTGGGTCATCGGCCTGATCGAAGGCATTCGCTCTATCCGCGCGGAAATGCGCGTTCCCGCAGGCGCCAAACTTCCAATGCTGCAAATCGAGCTTGATGCAAAATATCAAGGCGCCTTGTCGCGCAACGAGGCGCTGATCCTCAAGCTCGCACGCATCGAGAGTATTGCCGCTGTGGATGCCCTGCCAAAAGGCTGCGTTACCATCGCCGTACCGGGCGGAACATTCGCGCTGCCGATTGCCGACATCATCGACCTTGAGGCTGAAGAAGCCCGCCTGACCAAAGCACTTGGCAAGGTCGAAAAAGAGTTTGGCGGATTGAACGGCCGGCTTAACAACCCGAAATTCGTGGCCAGTGCGCCTGAAGCCGTGGTTGAGGAAAGTCGCGCCCGATTGGCGGAGCTTGAAGAAGAAGCCACCAAACTTAAAGCGGCCAAACAACGCCTCGCAGAACTCGCTTAAGCAATACAAAATCAGTTTCGGGCGGCCTTGGACTTCTCCAGTGGCCGCCCGATTTGTTTCTGCCACTTGAACACCCTTCAAATCCCGCGATAATCCCCACCATGACAGCACCCAAAACAACCGCCATCGCCCAAACCCTTTCGGCAATCAGCCCCTTTGTCGGGCCGGAAACCAACGAACGTGCACGGGGCAAACCCTTTGCGGCTAGGTTGGGTGCAAACGAAAGTGTGTTTGGCCCCTCGCCCAAGGCAATTGCAGCGATGCAAGATGCTGCCAAAGACGTGTGGATGTACGCGGATGCGGAGTGCTTTGAGCTTCGAAATGCGCTGGCCGACTATCACGGGCTATCCGCGGATAACATTCTAATTGGCGAAGGGATTGATGGCCTGCTGAACTATGTTGTGCGGCTGTTTATCGAACCGGGAGATTGCGTTGTGACCTCGGCTGGAGCCTATCCGACATTCAATTATCATGTCGCCGGATTTGGCGGGAAAATCGAAACTGTTCCGTTCAAGGACGATCGCGAAGACCCTGACGCGCTGCTGGATAAAGCCCGCGAATGCGCCGCGAAGCTCGTCTATATTGCAAACCCAGACAACCCAATGGGCTCCTGGCACAACGCGGACGTCATCGAAGATATGATTGCGAGGCTACCTGATGGGTGTTTGCTAATTCTTGATGAAGCTTACATCGAATTCGCGCCTGAAGGCACCGCACCAGAATGGGACATGGATAACCCGCAGGTCTTGCGAATGCGGACCTTTTCAAAGGCGTACGGCATGGCAGGAGCGCGTGTGGGCTATGCCATCGGGCATCCGGATTTGATCCGCGACTTTGGGAAAATTCGCAATCACTTCGGCGCAAGCCGCATCAGCCTTGAAGGTGCAGTTGCCGCTCTCGCTGATCAAGACTATCTGGTGCAGACTCAGGATAACGTTGCACGATCCCGCGCTCGGATTGCTGAAGCCGCCAGAGCAAATGGGCTTGAGCCCCTGCCTTCGGCCACGAATTTCGTGACGATTGATTGCAAAAGCGACAGCGCATTTGCCAAGCGCGTTTTGTCGGAATTGATGGAACGGGATATTTTCGTACGGATGCCGTTTAACCCACCGCAAGACCGTTGCATTCGGATTTCTACGGGGCCGGAGCGGGAAATGGAACTATTCGAAGAAGCCCTACCAAAAGCACTGACTGCTGCGCGCGCCGAAGACTAAGCCTCTGCGATAACCCGCACCGCCGCATCCATCGCGCCACTTCCATGCTGGATGTTGAGCGCCTTTAGGCCAGCGTCAATGCAGCCAATAACTCCGAGCACCATATGCGCATTTACATGCCCCATGTGGCCAATGCGGAAGTGGCCGTGCCACTCTGGTGATCCGGAAGGCGCCATGCCCAGCCCAATCCCAAGGGTCACGCCCAAATTTTCAGTTAAATAATCGCGGAGCGCAGTTGCGTTGGGCGCATCGATATTAACAGATGTGACAACAAAGCTGCGAAGGCTTTCATCAGCGATGTTTAACGCGATTGACCCTTCTTTGCCCCATGCCTCGAGAGCAGCCCAAACAGCCCGTGCGAGCGTTTTGTGTCTGGCATAGGCATTCTCGAGCCCTTCTTCATGGACCAGCATCGTCAGCGCCTCTCGGAGCGCAAATAAGTGATGCGTTGGCGCAGTCCCAGCGAAGTACTGGTAAAATTCGTCCGGATTCGCGCGCGGGTTCCAATCCCAATACGCCGAGATTTGGTTTAGCCCGTTTCGCGCTTCTGCGGCTTTCGGGCCAAAAAACACAAAACCTACGCCTGGCGGTGTCATGAGTCCTTTTTGACTTGCTGCGATCATGACGTCGACGCCCCAATCATCCATCCGGAATTCTTCGCAGCCAAGGCAGGCAATACAGTCAACCATCAACAATGCTGGATGCCCGACCTCGTCTATTGCATCCCTTAACGCCTTGATATCATTGCGAACTGATGTGGAGGTATCAACCTGCACAGTCGTAATCGCCTTGATCTCGCACTCGGTGTCAGCACGAAGGACCTCTTTGATAACTTCGAGATCGTAAGTTGCGCTCAACCCGAAATCGAGAACACGCGGTTTAATCCCAATCCTCGCTGCCATCTCGGCCCATCCCGCACCAAAACGCCCCGTAGCAAGCGCAAGCACTGTCTCTCCCGGTGCCAAAGTGTTTGCGAGTGCGGCCTCCCAAATTCCGTGGCCATTGGCGATATAGATTGCGACGTTATGTTTTGTGCCTGCAATTGCCTTAAGATCAGGAACAACGCTCGCCACCAAGTCAACCAACTCACCCGAATATATGTTCGGCGCCGGACGATGCATTGCCTGCAGCACACGGTCGGGCATGACCGACGGCCCAGGAATTGCGAGATAGCTACGTCCGTTTGCGAGGCTCATATTCGGATCCTTTGAAAGTACTCCAAATCGGATTACTCACCAAATTTATCGACGTCAATTGATCTTGAGCCGCCTTGCCTCTCTTTGGCATTGCTTTAGGCGAAAACAACAATGCCAGAGCGGTCTTTTGCGGCGAAATCCGTTTTTTATCGCCGCACACACCAATTTAAGAACTTCGATTTCACGAAGAAGATGTGGCGCTATAGCCTTTGGCCAGCGTCTCTGGCGAGGCGCCAAGCAAGTAACGCGTGAGTGTTATCCAGTTGCGCAATACGCGCCGCGTGTACCCATCGCGTTCATAGCGCTCAGCACTGGTTTCCACATCACAACCAGCAGGTTTGAGCCTGCCCCGCAGCGCGCGCGCAATTGCTACGTCTTCCATAAGAGGTTGATCGCGGTAACCGCCAATTTCTTCATACAAAGCCTTAGAAATCAGCAGAGATTGATCACCGTAAGGCAGCCCCATCAGCGACGATCGCAGATTTGCTCCTCGGGCAATAAGTCCTGCTTTGATCCCGCCTTGGGCGAACTTGAGCTTGCCGTAACCCGCTTGATCTGGGCGAGCGGCAAACGAACTTACCGCCTTGACCCAGCCTGCGGCGAGCTTTGTGTCAGAGTGCAGAAACAGGAACCATTCGCCATTCGCTGCGTTTGCGCCGCGACGAAGCTGCCCCCCGCGTGACGCAGGGCCAGAAACAATTTCGGCTCCAACATCACGAGCAATTTCGAGCGTTCTGTCGAATGAGCCTCCATCGCTCACGATCACTTCGCGTATGATACCTTGAGCAACACCTTCCATCAGGCTCGCGAGCGTATCCGGAAGCCCCGCTTCAGAATTCAGTGTCGGAATAACAATCGAGAGAGGTGCCCGCATTTTCACGCAATCATTAGATTTGCTTCTGTCCTTTTCACAACAGATACACCTATATTGGTCTCTGCTGTGAAAGAGGAACATACAATGTCTAGCGATACACGCAACGTCTTGAAAATATCCGGCAAGGATCGCGTAGAGTTTCTTCAGGGGCTCGTCACCAATGACGTTATAAAAGGCGGCCTTATCTATACCGCGCTGCTCACCCCTCAGGGCAAGTATCTCGCCGATTTTTTCCTGCTGGATACGGGTGAAGAGTTTTTAGTGGATGTTGATAGCAGCCTCACGGCGAGCCTTGTCCAACGGCTAAACATGTACAAACTACGAGCCGATGTTGCGATCGAAGAAACCTCGCTCCGCGTATCCAACGGCTTGGGCGAAACTCCTGACGGCGCACATGCAGATCCAAGGCACCCTCAACTAGGCTGGCGATCCTACGGAGAGTCGGACGATACAATGGACCTAACCGCGCTTCGCGTCGCGCACACTATTCCACAAAGCGGTGTTGAGCTAACGCCCGACACTTATATCCTCGAAGCTGGCTTTGAGCGGTTGAACGGTGTGGACTTCAAGAAAGGCTGCTACGTTGGGCAAGAAGTTACCGCGCGCATGAAACACAAAACCAAGTTGCGTAAGGGGCTAGTAACCGTCGAGATTTCTGGCGCGGCGCCCATAGGGACCGAAATTACGAATGCCGGCAAACCGGCGGGCACGCTCTATTCGCAAGCGGGAACCCAAGCGATTGCCTATCTTCGGTTCGATCGCGCAAAAGGTGATCTAAATGCAGGAGACGCTCGCATTACCGCAAACCTCTAACGCACTAGTATGTTAAATTAGAGGGGTGCACAAAAAAGCCCCGCGTTGGCGAGGCTTAAATGACTTTTCTTAACCTTAGGCGCGCTCGGAATATTCCATCGTTTCGGTATTCACGACAACATCCTCATCCTGCCCTACAAAGGGTGGAACCATGATTTTAACGCCGTTGTCCAAAATTGCGGGCTTAAAAGAATTGGCAGCTGTCTGCCCCTTTACCACCGGCTCAGTCTCGACAACCTTACACACGACTTTCTGTGGAACCGTCGCATTAAGCGCCTCTTCATCATAATATTCGATCACAACTGTCATACCATCCTGAAGAAAAGGACGTCGATCACCAAGAATATCAGAAGGCAGTTCGATCTGGTCGTAGGTCACCGTATCCATGAAGACCAACATTCCATCATTCTCGTACAAGAATTGTTGATCTTTCTGCTCCAGACGCACGCGTTCGACCTTATCGGCGCTGCGGAAACGTTCGTTCAGTTTTGAACCGTTGCGGAGATTTTTCATCTCAACTTGGGCAAAAGCGCCGCCTTTTCCTGGCTTTACGTGGTCTACTTTAACCGCAACCCACAGCCCGTCATTGTGTTCAAGCACGTTTCCAGGCCGAATTTCGTTCCCATTGATTTTTGGCATTTCAAATCTCGTCGCAAAGGTTGATGTAAACGTTTGTGTACCTATATATTGAGCGACGATAGAGAACAAGACGACTATATCGGACGTTTGAACTACAGAGCTATGCGCTCAACGCATAAGTGATATGCATTTCAAGGTATACCGAATCGCGCAATTATCGCCATATTCGGCAAACGCCCCAAAGTGCAAGAGCAAGAATCAAAAGGACGACGAGATGGCTGATTTCGTTGATGGCACCGCTTTCAACCACGAACAAGGTAATCGCTCGCGAAAGTTATTCGCAGCGGTGGTTTTGGCTGCATTGGATGATGCAATTGCAGATGACAAAAAATATGGCAACGGTCCTGAACAGATCGCACGCTGGGCACGTTCGCGTGACGGCCGTGAAGTTCTGTCCTGTGCCGGAATTGACCCGAACGAACGTGTTGTCGAAGGGTTGATGGAATTTGTTTCCAACGGCGTGCGGACGTCTGTTGCGCTCTCCCGCGAGGAAAGCGAACGCCGCAACCAGCAGGCCGAAGCTGCCTAAATCCTCACTGCATGTGAGAGTAACAAGCGCGCCCTCAGGGCGCGCTTTGTTTTTGTGCGCCTAGTTCTTGTACTTCGCGGGACTTTCCCCGACATTGCCTAGAAACAAGCGACAGTCGGAGCATCTTCTTGGCAAAAGCAATCATGATACAGGGCGCGGGCTCTAACGTCGGCAAGTCAATGATTGTTGCCGGCCTCGCGCGCGCGCTGGTCAATCGCGGCTATTCGGTATGCCCCTTCAAGCCACAAAACATGTCAAACAACGCAGCAGTAACGCGTGACGGCGGAGAGATTGGGCGCGCGCAGGCTCTTCAAGCCATGGCTGCCCGTGTAGCCCCCATTGTCGACATGAACCCAATACTTCTCAAACCAGAGACAGACGTCGGTGCGCAGGTCGTGGTTCGCGGTCAACGACGATGTAGCATGAAGGCCAAAGAATATGGCGCATTTAAAGAAAGCCTGCTTCCAGAAGTGCTGTCGAGTTTTAAGCGGTTGGCAGGAAGCTGCGACATTGTTCTCGTTGAGGGCGCAGGCAGCCCTGCCGAAATCAACCTTCGTGCAGGCGACATTGCCAATATGGGCTTTGCAGAAGCCGCGTCTGTTCCCGTTGTCCTTATAGGAGACATTGACCGCGGCGGTGTAATTGCACAGGTCGTAGGCACCCATGCGGTCCTTCCCGAAGAAGACCGCCAAAGGATCAAAGCCTTCGCAATCAACAAGTTTCGCGGCGATGTCAGCTTGTTTGACGAAGGGTTAACAGAGATTTGCGATCGGACCGGATGGCGCTCTCTCGGCGTTCTCCCTTGGTTCCCTGACGCAGGAATGCTGCCTGCCGAAGATATAATGGACATTCGAGCAACGCACCAGGGAACGTTCAAGATTGCGGTGCCCCGCCTCAACCGGATTGCCAACTTTGACGATCTTGATCCACTCCTCGCCGAAGAGACGATTAGCGTGGAAATCGTTGAACCCGGGTGCCCACTGCCGGGCGATGCCAATCTCATTCTGATACCAGGCAGTAAGTCGACTATCGCCGACCTCGCCCATTTCCGCGCGCAAGGATGGGATATTGACCTCGCCGCCCATATTCGCCGTGGCGGACATGTCTTAGGAATCTGTGGGGGCTATCAGATGCTCGGCAAAGAGTTGATCGACGACATGGGCCTAGAAGGTACGCCAACACGCGTGAAGGGCTTGGGGCATCTTGACGTCATAACAAAAATGCTGCCCGAAAAACGGCTAGAGCTGTCCAATGGGCGTCATATTGAAACCGGCCTTTCGATCAAAGGCTATGAGATCCACATAGGCGAGACCGATGGGAAAGACTGCGCCAACGCAGCCTTCGAAGTTGGTGGCCGCCCAGAGGGTGCAGCTTCCGGGAATGTTGTCGGGTGTTATCTACACGGAATTTTCGCCGCTGACGAATTTCGGCGGGCCTTTTTCGCGAAACTAGGCTTGGACATCAAACCAAGACAGCATGAAGCGCAAGTCGAAGAAACGCTCGACGCGCTCGCTGCGCATCTAGAGCTGCACTTTGACATCGATGGTTTGTTAGCGCTTGCCGAGCCCGTCGAAACTTAGTCCAACAAACTCTGGCAAATTTCAGTCGAAATCGGGCGAGCTTACGATCCGGTGAATTTCACGACGCACAAGTTTGCGCACATTGCGTGTAATTCTCTCACCAAGAGCACCTTGGAGTTCGCTACGAACAATCTCTGAAACCAACTCGCGCAATGCCTCTTCGTCAAAGGCACTCTCTTCTTGAGGAAGGTTCTCGGTGGTGGGCTGCGGTACGATCTCGTGGACGTTTGCAGCGGTATCGTCTTGTGCAGGCGTCTCTACTGGCTGAAGAACTGGTTTGCTCTCCTGAGCCTTTTGACGGCGCATGAATGCGATATCGATGGGCTGCTCCGATGGTGTCAGAGCCCGCGCCAATTCGGCATCGATCTCGTCATCTACTTCTTCTAGCGGCTGTGTTTCAGGAGTCGACCCAGCGATTTCGCTTCCGTCCGGTTCCCAATCGCTTTGCTGGCCGGAAATCGCGGCTTCGAGTTCGGCAATCGTCGCTTCCAAACGCGACTGCGCCCGTGAAATATCGGCGCGCAATTCGTCACTGGAGCTTGATGCACTTGGCGTATCGTCTTTGATCTGCTCGTCGCTCAATGGCGTACTGAGGACAAGCGGATCAGTTCGATGCCTGAACAATGCTTTACGGGGCTTTTCCGTTTCGCGATTTTCGGAAGCAGCACTGTCATCAGCCGATTCTAATTCCCGCACTGGCTTTGCTTCAGACTCTTGGCTCTCATTCACACGAAAAGCTGGCGTTAAAACCAGCGCATCACGCGGCTTTGCTTCTGCCAGAGGCTTGTCGCTTTTAAGCTCAAGCACACTTGCTTTTTCAGTCTTTGCAACGACGTCATCGTCTCGCTGTGGCTTGTCCTCTTTGAACAAGCGGCGGATTGATGAAATTACGTCTTCGACTTCAACATTTGTCACGGAATCGGACATGATTTTTCCTGCTGTCACCTCACGAAAGAGTGTACTTCGATTTCCCCCGTCTGCCAACAGATAGAGAAAATTCGATTATTTCGAGAGGCTCTTTAGCACACGATCCAATGCTCGACCTTGCTGGCTGAATGCCGCCGGCGCGTTTTCAACAGCTCTGTAATAGGTCTCTGGGTCGTATGTTTGCACGTTCAAATTGAGGTTTTCCGCAGTCAGAAGCCCCATTGACGCCAACAAACCATAGGCCGCGAGGTACTGGTTGGTTGTTGCATCAATGACACGCGCGCGCGCATCCAAGAGGTTCTGTTCGGAGTTCAAAACGTCGAGCGTTGTACGCGCACCAAGGCGGGCTTCCTCACGAACACCTTCAAAAGCGTCCGTTGCAGCAACAACCTGAGCCTTCAGAGCCTCAAGGCTGGCACGCGACACGAGGAGAATAGACCATGCACGTCCAACGTTTTCGTCAACGTACAGTCTTGCCTGGTGAAGGTTCGCGCGTTGCCCCTGAACATTCGCCAATGCCTGACGTTGAACCGAAGGAATGCGGCCACCTTGATAAATCGGACCGGACAGCTCCAGACCGACCGATGCGTCAGAACGGTTAAATGTTTGTGAGTACGCTGTGTAGCCAGCACGTGCGGTTGCCGAAAGTGTAGGACGGTAAGCAAGACGTGCGGCTTGTTCGTTGATTTCCGCAACTCGGACGAATTTCTGTGCAGCGAGAATATCCGGATGCGTACGCAGTGCGACTTGACGTGCGGCTTCAAGCGACGAAGGCGTCGTCGGTGCGCGCGGTGGTTCCACATAGCCTGTTGGGTATTTGCCAATCGCGGTCCGATAGACTTCGCGGGAGATCGCTTCTTGGCCCTGCGCTTCGACAAGATCGCTACGTGATGATTCGAGGCTAGCCTGAGCGAGCGATACGTCTGTTCGCGTTACTTCACCAACATCAAAGCGGTCCTGAGTGGCCTGAAGTTCTTGTGTCAACACTGCAAGGTTGCTGCGCGCGAGGCGAACAAATTCTTGATCTCGGTGCAGACCCATATATGCCGAAACGGCGTCATACAAAACTTGCTGTTCAACAGAGATCAGGCCCTGCCGAGTAGCGAGGACTGCTTCTTTAGCGGCTTCAACAGAAAGCTGGTTACGACCAAAGTCGAAAAGGATGACTTGCGCGCTGATGAAAATATCACCACTGAGGACGCTGCCCTGACCAATCGCAGGGTTCTGTGCATCAAAGTAATCGCCATAGGTACGCGCGATATACGATAGTGTCGGGCGAAGGGATGCCATGGCTTGCGCCACGTCTTCGTCTGCAGCGCGCAAAACCGCGCGGTTCTGCTCAAGCAAGCCACTATTGTTGTATGCAGCTGCCAATGCCGAAGGCAAAGATTCTGCGCGAACGACGGTGGAACTCGCCAAAACAATTGTCGCCGCGATGGCCGCTCCACGTTTCAGAAACTTAAGTCCCATATCCACACTCCCGGTTCATTGACCAATTATTACTTAATAAAACACAGAGGAAACGACTCTCCGGTTTCTGTTATAGTACAAATTCTTCTGTCTTTTCAAATCCTAGCAGCACAGGTGCATCCGCATTGAAGGCTCTGCGCCACGCAATTGTGCCATCCGTTTTCTGACCGATCCGAACCTCGCCGAGTGTTCCCTCTACAAATAGAGCCGCAATTCGGCCGCCATCTTTGAGTTGATCCGCGATGGATTGAGGCAATACTTCGATACCGCCTTCGATAACGATAATGTCGTAAGGACAGTGCTTCGCCGCACCGTTAGCAAGTGGCCCTGCGACGACTGCTGCGTTGTCTATTCCACCGGCCGATAGCGTTTCCTGAGCAGTATCCGCCTGTGCTTCATCGCTCTCCACACCCACGACAGTATCGCCCATATGCGCGAGCACTGCAGTCGAGTACCCAAGCCCACAGCCCACATCGAGGATCAGGTCACTTGCCTGAATATCAAGCGCATCAAGCATTTTACCGAATGTACGTGGCTCCAGCAGCACCCGCCCTTCGCCTAACGCGATATTTCCATCAAGATATGCCGCTTCCCGCAGCTCCTCTGGAACATAATCTTCGCGCGGCACTTCTAGCATAGCCGCAATAATCGGGAATTTGGTAACATCGGACGGGCGAATTTGTGTATCGACCATCATTGTGCGGCGGGTAGAAAAATCAGTCATTGACTAAACTCGTTCGTCTAGTTTCGTTTCATCTGTGATGCCACAGTTCAAGAAGATGAGCAATAATCGCTGGCAGCCAGAGATGTATTCTTTTCAAGACCATCAAAAACGTTGAACAATTACCACATTTAGCTGGAATTGTTCGCATTTTTGACGGTCGCGGTTTCGCTCAGTGGAAAAGAGCACTTGAAGTGCTCTAGATATGCTCCTAAACAACGCACGAACGGCGACTCTTAACGAGATGCCACACCACAAAAGGCGAGTTGGCGGAGTGGTGACGCAGCGGATTGCAAATCCGTGTACACCGGTTCGATTCCGGTACTCGCCTCCATTTAAAAACAATCACTTACATCACTCCTTGCCGTGTTTGAGGCCCCGCGTTTACAGGGGCGTTTACATTTTTGTGTCTTGAGACAGTGATTTTGCTCGATTGAGCTTGCGCAAAACCGCATCGCTTTCGTCCGGGCTAACCTGCGCATAATGCTCGATTACCTGCGCCGCGTAGCGAACCGACCACCCCATCAGCACCGCAATCTGGCGCAAAGACAGATCGGCATTCAGCAATCTTGTCGCCGCCGTCCCGCGTGTATCAGACAGAGTCTTCTCCCTGCCGTCGATCCAAGGGGGGATCTGAGCTTCGCGCCGCCACTTGGTGATCTGGTTCGATGCCCAACGGGCCGTCAAAGGCCTGCCAAGCTCTGACACCAGCAACACCTCTTGGCCTTCCGGCGTCTCTGCGATCAATTTCTCAAGTGCCGATGTGGCAGGGATATATGCGATCTGGCCGCGCTTACTGGTCCTGAAACGAAGGCGCTTGCCGTGCGGCGTGTCTTCGAATTGGTCCATTTTGACCTGAACCAGATCGGCCGCTCGCAAACCGGTTTCGCATCCGGCGGTCAGGATCCTCTGCACCCATTTCGGTGCGTGCTTATTGAACTGAGCGATATCGCCGCTCGTCCAGATAATTTCTGTGCGGTTCGATTGGTAGAGTTTCTTGAGCTTGTGGCAGTGGTGCTCTTTCAGCTTCCCCTCTTCCACCGCCCAATTGAGGACGCGCGCCGCATGGGTGCCTGCCATATCGTGCTGCTTGGGCGAATGAAGCCACTTCTTGCGCCAATTGTTAACCTCGCCCCTTGAGGCGCGCTCTTCGAACATCGCGACAGGATCGGCACCGAACTCCTCGCGGAACAGTTCCAGCCATTTGCGGATATCAGCCTTTGAACGCTCAGCCTTGGGCAAGGACGCACTGGACAGAAAATCGTCGACCAAGTGAGTCGTCAGATATTCAGCCGGGCTCACGGGCTTACCGCACTGCGAAAACGCATGGAAGAATTCGGGCTCTTTGGGGTTCGGGTCCGTCCCCTCCCAAAATTTGGGGCCGCCCCGCCAGGCATAGAAATGGTAGCGAACACCAGACACAACTTTGCGCCGGACACGGTGGACGCCCTTGGGAAGGTTACTTCTGGGCACGGCGCGCTCTCCGCTGTGCAACGAGGCTCGGTTGCGAAGTGGCCTCGCGTTCTGCCGCGCTGATGCCCTGAACAGCATCCAATCGCGCGCGAATGAGTTTCGGGTCATACCACCCGCGCCGCCCTGGCACCGGAGCGATACCAGTCCTACGGCAGAAGTCATAGAAGGACGCGCTCGGCTCACTGTAGCCGAAGAGAAGCGCAAGCTCTGGGGTCGGAATCAGCTGAATATGGCTTGGGCTCATTTTTCAGCCCTCTCACCCACGGCTTCTTGCCGCGACATTGCTGCCCGCAAACAAGACACCACCTGAGCGCCCTGTGAGCGTAAGTTGCGCACAGCCTCCTCTTCGAGCCAGGCTTTCACGTCCGCTGGAAGGTTAAGTTTGAATTGGGTTGTCTTCATATTTACACCTCAACAAAAGGACATAAAATGTCCATACCATTGAGGACAAATATTGTCCATCATGCAATCATGAAAGAAGAAGCCTTGGTCCAATTCAAACTCTTGCTTCCTGCCGCGCTCAAGAAGCGTCTGGAAACGCATGCCACACTGAACCGGCGCAGCCTGTCTCAGGAAATCGTCGTCGCCCTAGAGGAGAAGTATCCGGCCGCAGAACCGGATGCGACATCCGATCCAGCGGCCCGTATGCTGTTCTGGCTCGCCAAACGCATCCGTCGAAGAAACCCAAAGCCTGGGACGCCAAGGGACAAACAAGCCGCGCTATATGAACGCATTGCGGGCGATATCGCGGAACGCATGAAAGACATCGGCGAATAACCCTAGTAGGCCACCCACTCATATCCGTGGTTGCCCTCGTGATCTTCCCATTCAACACCGACGCCACGCAGCCAACTCGATGACGAACAGCGCCGCGACGGCAGTACCCATTGCGGGGCGGCGGCTGGTGTCGTGCGGTGCCAGCCGAATTCGCCCTGCGTGCCATAGGTCCCGAGGCGCATGTTGTAGCTCTCAGAACAATCATCATCGCGACCACGTTCACGATGACTGTAGTGTCGAACATCCCAGACACGGATCGAGCGCACGAAATCGAATTCCAGACCGCTGATGTCGATATCGGCACTGCCTTCGACCACCTGAGCCAGGATGACTTGGCCAAGCGTCTGACTTGATTGGTTGCTGGCCTCCCAGACTTTAGGGGCAATACTTTGCAACGGCGCGCGCTCAGAAACCCCCATCGGGCAGCGCCAGATTTGCAACGGCGGCTCAATCGGCCAGGGCGTGATCCGGCGGATAAACACTGCTCGGGCGTGGGCACATTCTGCTGACGCGGGCCAACCACCGGCCAGGCAAAGCAGAATGGCGCAATCGACCTGATAGGCCTTTGCCGCCTGCGGGGCCACGGTTGAAAGAAGAGCCACGACAGCTCCGGCGCTCAAATTTCTGATAAGTCTGCACCACATATCAATAAATGCCTTCTGACTACATTACTGCATTATTGATACACTAGCTCCAATCTCAATCTCCACACCATATGCGAGCATAGTGTTTATGATGTTCGCGCGCGTTTTGTGGAATATATTCCGTAGAGCGGTTCTTGTGATCTGGCCGAATAGAGGCCATGAAATTACGGGAACGAGTAGGGTTAAATGTCCGGAATCTAAGAAGTTCCAGAGGATTGAGCCAAGAACAGCTAGCTTTGGCTGCGGATGTAGATCGCAGCTATATCAGCGAGATCGAACTCGCCAAAAATTCAGCATCAATCGATGTTCTGGAGCGGATCGCACTTGCTCTCGAAATCGACCCACAAGAGTTATTAAACAAGAGGGGCTGATATTGCCCGAAATTACGAGTGTTCGCACAACGGCCGAAGCCATCGGCCGTATTTCATGCATCAAAACAGGTGAAGAAATCGGCCTTCTGTATCGCTGGGACAACGGCGAGACGCAGGCTGCGTTGCACAATGACGGCGAGCCTATAGCGCAACACAACTCAGAGCTTACCACTGAACCAGACATTGGTGGAAAACGCAGCTAACGGCCGGAAAGAGCCCATTCTGTTGAAAAACTCACCCTTGATCGAGGCCGAAGTCACTGATTCAATTTCCATATTGAACGGGGGATTGAGTGATGATGGGACCGAGACAAGAAGCGCAGGCGGCTTTGTTTTACGAGTTTTCGCTGGAAGATCATGTGCCTCAAGCCCACCTGTTGCGCTCGATTGATCGGTTTGTCGATCTGAGTGGCATTCGCACCCATCTTGCGGAGTTCTACAGCCACACGGGCCGCCCTTCTGTCGACCCTGAACTCCTGATCCGCATGCTTCTGGTGGGGTATTGCTTTGGCATCCGCTCCGAACGCCGCCTGTGCGAGGAAGTGCATCTGAACCTGGCCTATCGATGGTTCTGTCGGCTCGACCTCAATGACCGCGTGCCCGACCATTCGACCTTCTCGAAAAACCGACATGGGCGGTTTCGGGAGAGCGAACTGCTGCGCCATTTGTTTGAGACGACTGTTACCCGTTGCATCGCAGAGGGTCTCGTGAGCGGCCAACGTATGGCCATCGACGCCAGTCTGATCGAGGCTGACGCCAACAAGCAGAACTCGACACCGAAGGAAGAATGGGACGCGACAACCATTGATCCCATGGATGCACCACGCGCCGTTCGAGAGTATCTCGACACATTGGATGAGGCGGCCTTTGGCGCTGCCAGCAATGTGCAGCCGAAGTTCACATCACATTCCGACCCCGCCAGTCAATGGACGGCAGCCCGCAAAGGTCCTGCATTCTTCAGCTATTCCGACAATTATCTGATCGATACGGATTATGGGGTCATCGTCGACGTCGAGGCCACACGATCCATTCGGCAGGCCGAGGTTGGGTCCACCAAAACAATGCTCAGGCGCGTGAAAGACAGGTTTGATCTGCACCCGGAGCGCCTAATCGCAGATACCGCCTATGGCACCGGGCCGATGTTGGGCTGGCTTGTCGAACGCAAGATCGCCCCACACATTCCTGTCTTTGACAAGTCCAGCCGCAGCGATGGCACATGGACGCGTGCTGACTTCGAATGGGATGCAGAGAACGATCAATACATCTGTCCGGAGGGGCACGCGCTGAAGCAGTTCCGTCGCAACTATTCCGACCCGAACCGAGGACCCACCGGCAAAGGCACAGCCCGCTATCGCGCATTGAAACTGACCTGCCAGGCCTGCCCATCAAAGGCCAAATGCTGCCCGAATGCCGACGCTCGCAAGATCACACGTGAAGAACACGAAGACGCACGTCAAGTCGCTCGCGACATCGCCAAGACCCGCCAATACGAGATCTCAATGAAGCTCCGAAAGAAGGTCGAGATGCTCTTCGCTCACCTCAAACGCATTCTCGGCCTCGGGCGGCTCCGATTACGCGGACCATGCGGTGCAAATGACGAATTCCTCCTCGCCGCAACCGCCCAAAACCTCCGCAAACTGGCAAAGATCTTTCCCGCACCGCAGCAAACGCGCAAAGCCTGATAGAAAAGGCGCTCGCGCTATGTTCAGCACCGCGCTTTCTGCGTCAGCAACACGTTGTTTTTCCACAGAATCAGCCCAAAGTGAACAATGCTGCATCGCGTTCCAATGTAGGCTCTCATAGCCGAGGATGAAAAAGTGACAAAATCAAACCGAGTTTCGCCAAGGGTTTGTGGCAGAGTATCGACACCGGTAAGATCCAAAATGCTTGTAAAATTGGCCTGTGATCTGTCAGATGCCAGCGGCAGAAGGAGAGCCATCCCTTCACGAGGACTTGATCATCGCTCATAAATGAGGCCTTGAACCTATAGTGGCTTGAGGTTCTACAAGGCACTCGAGGCATCCAAGCCGCGGCTGGAGGTGCACAAACAATTTCTTTGGAGTAGGACCTATGCTGACCCGGCGCCATTTCATTTCCACGTCCACTGCGATGTTTTCGTTACCGATCGCGGGACCGGCTTTGGCCAGTAGCTGGCCAACGACCGGCCAAAAAGCGTCGTGGGATTCTCAGGTAACGCCCAGCAACTATGACCCGGCGACATCCAATCCGTGGGGGCTGCATCCCCGTTTCTTGCCGCAACGTGTTGCTGCGAAAGATGGCCTTGTGCCAGGTGACATCCATGTCGATGCAGTCGCCCGCTATCTCTATCACATTGAAGAAGGTGGTACAGCGATGCGGTATGGAGTGGCGATCGCGCGTGGAAATCTCTACGAACCAGGAACCTACACCATTCGGCGAAAGGTCGAATGGCCACACTGGACCCCAACAGCGTCAATGATCGAACGAAATCCGGAAAACGCAGAATTTGCGGATGGGATGGAGCCGGGGCCGAAGAATGCACTCGGGTCACGTGCTCTTTATCTCTACGTTGGCAACCGAGACACTTACCTTCGCATCCACGGGACACCTAAACCTTGGTCGATTGGCGGTCGAGCGAGTTCTGGCTGCGTCCGGATGGTCATGGCACATATCAATGATCTCTATTCAAACGTCGCCATAGGGTCGACCGTATACCTGTATTCTGCCGAACAGAGTGTTGTTTCGGACAGCTAGTGCAGGATTGTGACGCGTTGATCTTCGCTCCGGCCCTCAACGTGGGCCGGAGATGTCAGGAAGATCGTTACGTTTACCGAGCAACACAAATCGGGTTGCCACCAGCGGTTCTGAGGGGAAGCAAGGTCTTTTCTACGGGTCCGTTGTGTTCATACCAGTAGCATCCGTCTTCTTCGCGGAGCCGGGCTGTTGCAAGGTTTTGACTTGGATCAGCCAGTTCCACGATAGCCTCTGGCACGTTTCCGATTTTTTGGGATCCGTTCTGATCTGTCGTCGCGCATGCGCCAAGCAGCAGTACCCCAAGTAGCGGTAGTCCGATCGGTCCGGCAAATTGCTGAGTCTTCATAAATTCCTTGTCGCCTTTCTTCGTTGATTGCGTGTCCGCCGATTGGTTTTATACTCGCGCGCCCCTTGGCAGCCGAAAACTATATACGAAACAAAATACCTCTTGAACCTCTAGCGACTGTAGGAGTTATGGTCCAGCCAAGCAATGATTCTGGAGATGCCGAATGGCCGCCAAAACTGAAACTGTGGTATCTGAAGTACACCCAACTGATAGAGCCAAGTCAGAAACATGTGCAAGTGAACATGCCTGCTGTGGAGGAAGCCATTCACACGAAGAGTTTGGTCCCGTGCCACAAGATGGAGCGGGCCGGAGTTTTCAGGTCAGCGGTCTTGATTGCGCAGAAGAAGTGGCGATCCTCAACAAGGTCGTTGGACCGAAAGTCGGCGGGGCGGAGCACCTGGCATTCGATGTCATCAACGGACGCATGATCATACTCCACAGCGCTGCCGCAGTGTCGGATGGAGAGATCACTCAACTGGTTGCGACCACGGGTATGAGCGCAAAACCCTGGGATGCCGAGAACGCTTCGGAGGATCAAGCTGCGCATCTTGCCCGTCAGCGCCTGTTCACAATGCTGAGCGGAGGCTTTTGGGCGGCAGGATTTCTGTATCACATCGCAGAAACCGGGATGGGCGGTGCGATCGGTCTCTTTTCCGGCCATGGAGAAGCAGTGATGCCTTTGGTCGAAGCGGGGCTTTTTGCTATCGCGATCCTGGCTGGCGTTTGGCTTGTCGCCCCGAAGGCGTGGTCATCCGCGCGGCGCGTATCGCCCGACATGAACCTCTTGATGGTGGTCGCTGTGGCCGGGGCTATCGGCCTTGGCGAGTTTTTCGAGGCGGCAACGGTCGCGTTCTTCTTCTCTCTCTCGCTGTACCTTGAAAGCTGGAGTGTCGGGCGGGCGCGGAACGCTGTCTCGGCTTTGCTCGACCTAGCGCCACCTACTGCAAGGGTTGTCTACGAAGATGGTTCTGAAGCAGATGTTCCGGCGTCAGCCGTCGCCATCGATGCACATTTCGTGGTGCGTGGCGGGGACCGCATTCCATTGGACGGGCAAGTGATCGAAGGCGCCGGGGCCGTTGATCAAGCCCCGATCACTGGCGAAAGCGCATTGGTGCCGAAGGAGCCGGGTGACGAGGTCTATGCGGGCACGATCAATGGCGAGGGCACGCTGACGGTACGCGCGACCAGGGCGGCCTCCGACACGGTGCTCGCCAAGATCATCCGCATGGTAGGCGACGCCCACACCCGCCGCGCGCCCGTGGAGCAATGGGTGGCGAAATTTGCGCGCGTCTATACGCCCATCGTGATGGCGCTCGCCATTGCCGTCGCGATGCTGCCACCGCTCGTATTTGGTGGAGCCTGGGATGACTGGTTCTACAACGCCCTCGTCCTTCTGGTGATCGCCTGCCCTTGTGCGCTGGTCATTTCGACGCCCGTGTCCATCGTCGCCGCGCTCACAGCCTCGGCCCGCGCCGGGGTGCTGATCAAGGGCGGTGCTTATGTCGAAGCTCCGGGACGCACTTCAGCCTTGGCCATGGACAAGACCGGTACGATCACCATCGGCGAGCCTGAAGTTGCTGCAATGTATCCGCTAGGGAATGCGTCGACGCAGGATCTGATGGGCGTAGCGGCGGCGCTTGAAGCGCGATCCTCCCACCCGTTAGCGCGCGCTATCCTTGTACGTGCAGAAGTCGACGGCCTTGATGTATCCGCGGCGGACGATACGCGGACCGTACCGGGGCGTGGGCTTGAAGGCAGGGTACAGGATCGGGCGGTCTGGCTCGGCTCTGACCGGTTCGCCGAGGAAAAAGGGCTTGGAAGTGCCATTCCGACAGACCTTCGGCACCGTATCGAAGTTGCCGGTAGTACGTTGGTGGCTGTTGGTGATGCAAATGGGGTGATGGGTATTCTGGAACTGCGCGACCGCATCCGCCCCGACGCCAAGGGAATCGTGGCTCGTCTGCATGCGCAGGGCGTGAAAACCATCGTCATGCTGACGGGCGACAATGAACGCACCGCGCGCGCGGTCGCGACAGAGGTCGGCATCGACGAGGTGCGCGCGGAGCTTCTGCCCGAGGACAAGGTGACGGCCATCGAAGACCTGGTCGAAGCGCACGATATGGTGGCCATGATTGGCGATGGCGTAAACGATGCCCCCGCCATGGCGCGGGCCCACTATGCTATCGCCATGGGCGCGGTTGGTTCCGACGCGGCCATCGAGACGGCGGACATTGCCTTGATGACTGATGACATTGGCAGGGTGCCCTGGCTCATAGGCCATTCCCGCCGTGCGATGTCGATCATCCGTCAAAACATCGCAACCTCGCTGGCAACCAAGGCCGTTTTCGTGGTGGCGACAGCGTTTGGGATGGCATCGATGTGGGGGGCCATTGCCGCAGATGTTGGCGTGTCACTGCTGGTTGTCGCAAATGCGCTCAGGCTGTTAAACGGACACCACGCGGAGACTCCGCCCAAAGGCGGTGACCGCGTCGGCGACAGACTGGCCGAAGGTGCTTTGGCGCACGGCCATTGAACGGGCTGGCACAGCACGCTAGTGTCAAGTTTGAAAAACCTCATGAAAGAGGCATTGAGCAGTGAATTTTCGAGTTACACGTCGCACAATCCTCCTGGGAGCTCTGGCGACAATTCTTTCTGGATGTGCAAACAAATTCCGCACTTACAGGGGGCCGGAGGTGACCCGGGTGCGGGTCTACAAGGGGCAGCGCATGATTGTCCTTGATGGACCAGAGGGTGTTTTGCGCACTATCCCAATGGGCCTTGGCTTTGCGCCTGAGGGTCACAAGCAATTCGAAGGGGACGGGCGCACGCCAGAAGGATCATACGTGATTGACAGGCGAAATCCCGAAAGCCTGTTTCATCTTTCCATCGGGATCTCGTACCCGAACGAGGCGGATATCGCATACGCAAAGGCTCAGGGCCGTTCCCCTGGTGGAGATATTTTCATCCATGGGGGGCCGCGCCCTGGCATTGACCCGACAAACAAGCGCGACTGGACGGCCGGATGCATTGCCGTTTCGGATCGGGAGATAGAAGATATCTATGCAATGGTGAAGAACGGGACACCTATTGATATCTACTCATAACCGAATTTGTCTGGAAACGGTGGCGGCTGTGCTTCTCAAAAAAACTGTTGTCGGTGCGGCAGACTGACAGTTTCAAGGTAGACTGATCAAACCGAAGAACACAGGTAATGAGCAAGATAGGCGAACCCCAGTTCAGTGGGTCTGGCGAACGATGAATGGTAGGGAAAGCTCTTCGAATGGCACTACGAAACTGAAAACGCTGCGAAATCTGAATTTTCCGACCTTCCTTGATCAAAATCGTCACGAAAACCGCTTTTGTAAAACCGAATTTAGACCTTCGAACAGCAGCACAAGAGCGATGATGGCAAGCGTGACAGTTGCAGCTTTGTCGTATTGGAACGAACGCACGTAAGTCTGAACGTACAGACCGATGCCCCCGGCGCCAACGATACCTAAGATCAAGCTTTCGCGGAGGTTCAGTTCAAAGCGGAAGACAGTGTCGCGGAGCACAACTGGTGCCATCTGTGGCCAGATCGCCCACCGCAATAATTGCGCTCGGCTGGCACCTGCGCTTTCCAATGCAGCAAGTGGTGCGGCACCGACATTGTCGATTGCTTCAGCATAGAATTTGGCCAGCATGCCGGTGGCATGAAAAGTGATTGCAAGAATACCGGGCAGTGGGCCCAGCCCGACTGCCCCCACCATCAGCATCGCCACCAAGATCAGCGGAATCGACCGGATCACTGCCAGCAGCGCACGTACCGGGCGCCAGATGGCTGCGGGTACAAGGGTCTCAGACGCAAGTACAGCCAGCCCCGCCGACAGGACGACCGCAAACAGCGTCCCAAGAATGGCGATTCTCAGTGTCTCGGTTAGGCCTGTAAGGACTTCCGGCCAGACAGAAAGGTCCGGTGGTATCATCCGGCCTAGAAATTCTGCTAGCCTCGGACCCGCTCCGGGCAGTTTTTCCAAGCCGATGTCAGCGTTTCCTGCAGCCCACAGCACAGCAAGCCCGAGTACCATCCAAACCAAGATCCGGCTCATCAGCTCACCACCCGCAATCCGTCACCAGGTACTGTTCCATGGTACAAATCGCTGATGTCATCGTTGCCGACCATCGCGGAGGGCTTGTCAAACAGCACCGCGCCCGCGCGCAATCCAACGATACGGTCGGCAAAGCGCCGCGAAAGCTCTGGCTGATGCGAACTGAAGACTACAGCGATGCCGCGATTTCGCGCTGTGTTGGTGATCAGTTCCAGAATGCGTTCGGCGTGGGCTGGATCGAGGTTGCTGACCGGTTCATCCGCCAGTATCAACTCAGGCTCCTGCGCCAGGCAGCGGGCGATGGCCACTCGCTGGCGCTGACCACCTGAAAGCTGATCTGCACGGCGCTGTGCCAACTCCGTTAGGCCGGTGTCCTCCAGCGCGATGGTCGTCTTGAGGTGATCCTGCGCACCGTATCGCCCCCAAAGCGACGGCCAGAGGCGCATTCGCCCCAGCCGCCCGTTCATCGCATTCTGGTAAACGCTCTGCCGGTCAACCAGGGCGAACTCCTGAAAGATGAAGCCAGTCTCTAGCCGGGTTTTTCGTTCTGGTGCCCGATCATTTGGAAGCCGGTTGCCCAGTACCTCAGCCCGACCGCGCCATCCCCGGACCCGCCCATCCAGCAAGGCCAGCAGGGTCGACTTGCCGGCGCCCGAAGGCCCCAGCAAGGCCACACATTCCCCCGGTGCCACCTGCAGCGACACATCCTGCAGGGCCTCAGCGTCGTCAAAGCAATGCGACACAGCATGGAGGGCAAGCGCTTGGGTCATTTTAGATAGCCGTAACGGCGTGCCATCTGCCTGACCCCGTCATAGACCTTGGGATCTGCTGCCACATAGCCGTCTGGGCCGTAGAGATAGGCCAGCAAATACTGGTTCTCAGCCTGGTTCAGGCGCAGCATGGCATCCACGAAGCGGGCCTGCAAGGCCGCATCTAGACCAGGCCGGGCAATGATGGCATGGCTGGGGATCTGCGCGCTTTCGCCCAGCACCCTGACCTCGGCCTGCTGCTCAGGCGTCAGATAAAGATCGGCATACTGGCTGGCACCCGCAGCATCCACTAACCCGTTGGCCATAGCCTGCATTGCCTGCTGATAACCACCGGCAAAGAACTTCTGGCCAAAGAACCGGTCCGCATCGCCTGCATCCGCAACGAGTCCTTCGCGCACAAACAGGTCGAGCGGATAGAGATAGCCGGACTCCGACACCGGATCGGCAAAGGCAATGTCACGGCCCTGCAGGTCGGCCAGCGTCTCGATGCCGCTGTCCTTGCGCACAAACACCCGGCCCGAATAGCTCGGCTGGCCGCGGTAAACCTCGGACAGAAGTGGCACCGCCCCGATCTGGTCTTCTGCCAGCACAAAGGGCAAGGCACCCATGAAGGAGATATCGGCATCACCATTGCGCAATGCCTCAACTGCCGCAGCATGATCAAAGGTAACAAAGCCGGTGACTGGAACCTCCAACTGCTGGGACAGCCAGGCAGTGATCGCCTCGATATCCCCCAACAGCTTCTCTGGGTTTTCTTGCGGAATGAAGGCGAGTTTCAGTGCCTCTTCCGCAGAGGCAGTTGCTGGCACTGTTAGGGCGGCAGCGACAGTGGTCAAAAAGGTACGGCGCGACAGCATCAGAACATCCTCTCATCAATCTCGGCTTGCATGGTTTTGAAAGCGTCCCACTGGAGGCTCGCCTCAGCCCAGTCGCCAGCGGCGCTGGCATCGCCAACTGCCTGAAGAATTGCGGCAAATCGGTAGATTTCTGGCTTAGCGTTTTGATTGATCATAACGCTCGCATCTGCCGCCAGATCCGGTGCAACAGTATCAATCAATACGGCGATGTTCTCCGCATCCCGCATCGGGATCAGTGTGTCCAGCGTCGAAGCAAAAGTGGTAAGCTCTTCCCACGACAGGCGGAACACGCTGTCTCGGCCTTCAAAGCGCTGGTAGGGCTCCTCACCATCTCCTACCGCGCGCAGATAGGCAGTTAAATCGGCGCGCTGTTCCGCATCCAAGCCCAGATCCTTGGTATCGTTGAACCAGTCTACAACCCCCGCTAGGGTCGCCAGCGATCCGTCATGCATGTAGGGCGCGGTGAAGTTGACATTGCGCAATGTGGGCGTTTCGAATGGGGTTGCGGTGCCGCCCGGGAACGGCGGCTCGGCCGAGCCAATGTCATAGGTCTGCCCATCTCGGAAAAACCGGTCCGGGGTGTGGCAGGAGGCGCAGGACCTGTCGCCAAGCCCGGCAAATTCGGTATTGAACAGTACCTCACCGCGTTTCGCAGCCTCAGAGGCCTTGTCAGTCAGCCGCCCGGCCTCGTCTATCTGTGGGTTGGGCAGAAAGTCAAAGGCGCGCAAGTAGGCGACCATCGCATCGAGTTGGAACGGCGTTGGCTCCGCTCCGGCAAACTCGGTCACGATCACATTGCGTACAAAACTGCGCAGGCTCGGCTCGCGCCCATCACGCCCGTAAGGCGCTGTAAAGCGGATGCCTCGCATTGACGGCGTATCCAGGTGATCGTCTTCCCGGTCATTGAACATCGGATTGAAGAAGGAGCTGTCCACATCCATCCCGCCAGCATGGCTAGAGAGGCCGGGGATAAAGAAATCCCGGTTCACATCGGACCGGTTGTGGCAAGTTGAACAGGCAATGCCCAGGTCACGTGCTGGGGAACCAAAGATTTCAGGGCTGTCGAACAGCATGTCGCCATAGGCCACAAGCGGCAGGTTGGCCTCATCCTCGCCAGCCTCTTCAAACTGGAGCACCAGCCGGGGTAGCTCGCGCTGATCAGCAATATTGGAGCCCGGTGGGAGTGTGGCGGGCAACACTACCGGCGTACCGGAGCGCACTGCGCTCTCCGGTGCCGGGGTCAGCTTGCCACGTTCGACAAAAACGGAGGGCAGATAGTTTGTCTCAATGTACTCCACGATAACTTTTTGCGCCTCAGCAAATCGCGCCACATTCGGGTCTTGAGCGCCATTGTTCAAAATACCGGTGCTACCCAGAGAAGAATTCAGAACCAGCCAGGCGCGACCTAGGTCGTGTGCGGCCTGCTTGTCCGCCGCCAGGATGCCGTCCTCGAACGCGCGGTACAAGGCCGCAGACTGCGCAACCTCAAATGCGGCTTCAGGCTGGCCAAGTGTCGCCTCGGCTGCCTCTAGGTGCTGCAGAATACCTTTGGCCAATGCCGTTGTAATGGCAGCAAACAGGGCCTGTCGGTCTTCCGCAGCCAGCGCTGCACGAATGTTCTGGGCGTCGCTATCCGATACCCGTGACAGTGCCTCCACCGCAACTGCGCTGCCGGGTGCCGGAGCAGTCCAATTGTTTTCAATCTTCTCCCAGGGAACGGGTGTCAAGTTCGCCATGAATAGGCTCAGCCGGTAGGCTGCGGCCCGAGGTGCCCAAGGGGCTTCTTCAATGGCAGTGGCCCCCACACTAAGCGGAAGCAGGCCAATCAAGGCAGATGCAATCAGGTGTTTCATGGTTCAGTCTATAATTATTAGCCTTGGCTAAGTTTTGTAGAAAAGTCTATGTCATTGTCAAGGCCCGCGTCGCTGGTGCATACACAATAAGGCGCGGCAAGCAGGGTTCCGCACCAGCAATAGACACCGAGAGCAGAATGACCGATCAGAAACCACAACTATTCGGACGTAAACCTGACGACCAGGTGAGCGGTTTCGAGGCAGCCCGCGCCGCCCGACAAAGCGAAGTTGTGGAGGATTATGTCGAGCTGATCGCGGAGCTGATTCACCAGAACGGTTCAGCGAGGCCCGTGGAGATTGCCGAGCGGCTCGGCGTGACCCAGCCCACTGTGTCCAAGAACCTGACCCGGCTTAAACGCGAGGGCTTCATTGTGCAGGAACCTTACCGATCAATACGCCTAACGGATGCTGGGCGGCGATTGGCCGAGGCTTGTCGAAAGCGGCACCGAATTGTTGTGGAGTTCCTTATCGCCCTGGGTATTTCCAAAGACGTGGCCGAGCACGATGCTGAAGGTATCGAGCATCATGTAAGCGAAGAGACGCTTCGCGTATTCAAGGATTTTTCACAGAGTAAAATGAGCCGATAGCGAGTTGGTTCATGCTATTGCCATTTGCCATAATGATGCGCTCAGGGGAGGATTGCATTCGATCCTGACATGCAAACCATGGCAATGCAGGGGCGCAAGGCCCCTGCGACCGAAGTTCAGTCAAGATCTGAGTTTTGCTCAGGAGCCGTCATCGTCTGCTTGAACGATTAGTTTGGCCTCGACGGGCAAGCCCCCAACCATTAGCGGGCTGTGGCTGTTGCCATTGAGGGAAACTTTTATCTCAACGTCGCCATCCGGCAGTGATGGGAGGTGTATCCAGTTGGCATAAAGGCGCCCCAGCTTTTCGCCGTTGATATAGACATGCGCGTGACCTTCACCAAGTATTTCCTCAGTAGAGGCATTCTCAGGAGAAAATCGGAAGTTTTGCGGTGTCACGTGCAAGTTCCAACCTGCCATCGGATCTTTAATCATCTTGATCGCCACGCTGGGGGCATTGCTGTCGGCCGGTAAGTTAGTGACAGCAGAGTGGTCATGGGCTGCCATCTCCGCATTGCTACCATGTTGAGACGGGTCAGCATGGTCGTGGCTGTCAAAGGTGCTGCCGCTGCCGGCCGCGATCACAAAGCCGACGCCGCCGCCAAAAATCAGCCCGATGGCGAAGAGAGCGAGTGAACGGGACATTTTGTCCTCCTCAATAAATGAAAGCTCCCGCCGGCGGTGACCGGCGGGAAAGCAATAGAGGAAAGGAATCAGGCGGCGGCGTTCGCGCGTTTGCCTTCAGCCTGCCAGAAGTATCCGGCAAAGCTTCCCAGCAACACCCAAGCGGCCATGCCGATGCCAAAGGCTCGGGCGGCAAATAGCGCGCCGATCTCGGTCGGAACCGGGCCAGCGAAGGTGTCGGGTTCAGGCGCACCGACGACGTGAGGCGCTATCAGCAGTCCAGCGGCGATCAGATAGCTCACCAAGTTGCCTCCAAAGGCGATCAACCACATGGCGACGCCAGCTGTGGCAACAGTAGCAGTCCACCATACTTGGCGCACACCGACATCTGCTGCGGCTACGCCTGGCACTTCAGGCGCCAGCGACAAGCCAGGCGCAAAGTGGAAGGCAACAAAGCCAGCCAAGCCCCAAAGCAAACCGGTGCGACCGTTAATCTCACGACCCTGTTGTTCGGCAATCGACATAAGCGCCACAAGGGCCAATGCATAGCCAGTATACGTCAGCATCGTGAAGATGATGCTTAGGCCGTCGCGCACCGGCTCGGCGAACATGCCGGGCAACTCGGGATGCGCAGTCACAGGATCAGCGCCAAAATGCACCAAATCGCCACCCTCATAAAGTTCGGCGTGGAGAAGTACAGGCTGCACGAAATAAAGCTGCAGCAAGGCGGCAATCAGCCCCGCTGCAGCACCAGCGAACAACGCGCTGGTCAGAATACGACTGAACATGGTCTTAGTGGCAGGGAAAGCCAGTTGCGTGGCGCACATCGTGAGCAGCGTCATGCAGGCCAGAAGCTTGAGCATGGCCGGTCACAGTAACAACACCCAAACCCAGAATAAGGGCGAACACTGCGGGCAGAATGGTTGATCCTACAGCGGATGCTTTGATAGCGTTTGTCGTCATTATAGTCCTCCTTGCCGTCACACCCGACGGCGCAAGTTACGTTCAATATACGGCCGGTCTCCTGACTCGCGGGTCGATGCCGTCTTCCCCCTTCCCAGCACTCTCGCACCAGTGGAAATGGAAGGTAGCTCGCCGCTCACAGTCGCGGGGGCGGTTGAGGTTTCGGTGCCGCGATTTGGTCCACCGTCCTCATTCCCGTTTCAGCTCTAATGCATTTGCACCTTTGAGCACCGTAATGACTGTTTCTGTCCGATTAGGCGGTAGCAGGTCAAGTACGAAACCGGCATGCCTAAGTTCCGCAGCGCCAAATTGATTTGAAATCTGCTGCTGTCAACACTGTACTGAATGCAATAATTCACCGCAGGAGCTACTAATATCGTGGTGCGGGTGGTTTACTGCACATCTGCGGGAATGCGAGCAATAGCCTTGAAACGCAGCTTTCCAAGTGGCCTTGCATCCGCGAAGTTACCGTCTGGGCTTTCCTGATACATCCGGATGAATGTCAGGATGTCCGGCAGGTCTTGAGCAGTTATCTCACCGAAAAGATAAGCAGTCTTGTCGTTCTGTCGGACTGCAAGCGTTTGTGGTCGCATGCAGCCGGACATGCAATCGACGTGCTGCAATTTTGCCTTCACATTCGCTGCCTTTAGCGTTGATACCACTTGATCATACAGGGTTGGATCCGCGTCACGGCAGGTTCGGCATAAAGTAAGCGTTGGTAGGTGCATGCGCCGAGCAAGTCCTTTTTTGAGCAACCTTCTTTATGATTCAATATCTGCGGGTGGTTACTGGTTCGATTTCGAAACTTGGTTTTGTCGCGGTGCCTTTAGAAAAGTCAATACTTGAGCGATCGGCAAGCTCGCCGGAGTAGGCACCTACAATGCCAACATAGATTATTCAGACTTGTGGCACGAGAAATTTTTCTTGTCCGGCAAATCGAGGAAACAGTTGCTCAGGCAAAAAATCCGCCGAATGAAACTTGGGGCAATGTCTTCAATGATCGCCCTCGAAGTGCCTCTGGATCACTGGTACCACCAGCAGTAATCCGGCACCTCCGACAATGAATACGTCTGCCATGTTGAAAGTCGGCCAGTGTGCAGATCCAATGAAAAAATCAAGGAAGTCTGTTACGGCTCCATAATGGATGCGATCAACGACATTGCCGAGCGCGCCACCTATGATCGCCCCATACGCAATCGCTTCTATACTGCTCTCTGTGCGAAGCATCATGATCAGGAGCCAGGCACAAATGATAAGCGCAAGAAGCAAGAGGCCCCACCAGGGGGCGCCACCCAAAAGCCCGAAGGTTACGCCATCATTGCGATGGAACGTGAGATTAAGCCCGGGAAAGACAGCGATCCCGTCTTTTAGGGTATCGGCGCTCGCGACAACCCAGGCTTTTGTTACCTGATCAGTGGCGACGGCGCCGACGACAGCTAGTATGCCGAGTACTTGTGTTTTGTTGACTGTCAACATGTTGCAACGTAACTACTTTGGATACCATTGGCCGGTCTGCGCTGAAGCGGCTGAATAGGTTAGCTAGATTGGGGAAAGGACTTCCATAATTCGGCTCGGTTACCCTGCTGGGTAGCTCGAAAATATTTCGGTCGAGCCGTCTTTCTGGATCAAGAAGACGTCGTAGGCATCGCGTTCGTCTTCCGGCCCCATCCCTGGCGAACCATAGGGCATTCCGGGGACTGCGAGACCGACCGCATCGGGGCGTTCGTTCAGAAGGCGGCGGATGTCGGCTGCAGGCACATGTCCCTCGATCACGTAACCGTCCACGAGCCCAGTGTGACAGGAGACCATGCGCTGCGGCACTCCGTTGTCGAGTTTGAAGCGCACGAGAAGGCCGCCGAACATGTCCTGGCCTATTGGTGCGAAGCCGTTCTCCTCAAGATGATTCATCCAGGACAGACAGCAACCGCATCCATTGGTCTTGCGGACGTCTATTGGGGTTGCCTCCGCGAGGGCCTGCGCCGCCGGTAACAGGGCGAGTGTGATGGCAAGAGCTTGGATCATGCGTCTCATGGGTCAGAGCCTTTCGGTTGTCGTTTCGGCAATGTCGCTGCCGAGGTTTTCATTCAGAAGCGCCCGCGCCTCGACCAGACGCAAAAGCGCGGCTGTATCATCCGCTTCGCTCTCAGCCGCTTCGGCAAGTCTGTCGTCAGAGAGGGGGTCAGTAGGGCGTCCATCCACGAGGACTTCGTAGTGCAGGTTCGGGCCCGTCGCCGTGCCAGTCGCGCCGACGCGACCGATCACATCTCCCGCCGCAACGCGTTGGCCTTGTGCCAGGCCCTCGGGCACAGCGCTGAGATGCGCATAGCGTGTCATTGTGTCTGAGCCGTGGGCGATTTCGACCACGCGACCATAGCCGCCCCGCCAGCCGATGAAGCTGATCCGTCCCGGTGCTGTCGCTTGAACCGGCGTTCCGCTTGCCGTCGCGAAATCGACACCTGTGTGCATCCGGACATTGCCGTAGACCGGGTGCGTACGGCGGCCAAATACCGAGCTTAATCGCGCCCCTTCGACAGGCTGTGCAAAAACGCGGAGAACCGTGCCATTGACGTAAATCGTTGCCCGATCGCTACCGCTTACCGGCCAGACAACTTCATAAAGTGCGCCGCCGATCTCCAGCGATGCAAAGGTAAGTTCCGGCTGACCAATTCTGTCTTCGCCAACACGGGCCTCGCGCCACAGTAGCCGAAGCGTTTCTCCGCCGGTCACCTCACGACGGAAGTCGACGATTCCACCCAGCATCTGTGCCAAATCGACAGCGAAGCGGGCAGGCATCTCGGCTTCTTCCAGCGCGGCAAAAAGCGAGCTGTCGATCACCGCTTCGCCCGCCGATGTTATGAAGTCGGGAGCCGGGGTCACGACCTGCGTGGCCAACTCTTCGCCAAAGATCGCCTCGATCCGCACACCGTCCTCGACGGAGAGCGCGACGCTGCGCGGGCTGCCGTCCATCGTCGAGACAACGGTGACCGAATGCCCAGGCCTAAGTCGCCTCAGATCATATTCCGCGCCGAGGGCCAGAGCGACCTCGGCACGGTCAGTCGCTGAGAGACCTGCTTCTTCAAGAACGGTGTCGAGCGTCTCGCCGGTTGCGATATCGCGTGACCAGTTGGAGAGCGGAGGTTCTATCGTCGGTAAGAGAGTATCGGCGCTCGCAACCTCCAGACGTGGCATGGACTGGAGTGGTATTGCGGGCTCCACACGTGTTTGTGCGACCTGCGGTGTTTCCGTTTCAATAGAAGTGGGAAGCGGGAGTTGAGGTGGCGACCAAGTGGTTGCAGCTGCCAGACCGGGAGGGATCGGATCCTTCGACCAGATGCCCGATATTGCCAACCCGCCCACCGACAGCACCGATACGAATGCGAAACCTGCCGCGATTGTTCTAATTCTCATGTTGCCCCCCAGTTTCTCTATTGAGCGCACGCCGGATTTTCGGCACTGCGAATTCCCTCGGCTCGTGATAGTCGATCATGGTGCTGAACCGGCCTTTCGCGTCGAAAAGGAAAACGCTGGCAGTGTGGTTCATGGTGTAGTCGCCACCTTCGGTCGGCACCCGCCCATAGCGTGCGCGGAAGCCCTGTGCTGCGCGCGCAATTTCCTCTTCCGGGCCAGTCCACCCGCGGATCGACGGATGGAAATAGCCGACATACTCGGCCATTGCCTCGACAGTATCCCGCTCTGGATCGACGGTGATGAACACCACGTTCATTCCCTCCGCCTCTTCGCCCAGGTCATCAAGCCAGCCGGAAATATCCGACAGAGTCGTCGGACAAACGTCCGGGCAATAGGTGAAGCCGAAGAAGACCATTGACGGGCTGCCGATAAGGTTTTCGGGTCCAACCTCGTTACCTTCGTGATCTGTCAGGCGGAATTCCATTTCAGATAGGGCAACCGGGCGCAACCCCGCTTGTTCGGGCGCGCCGGGGCCATCGACCTGCCACCACCCAACAACAAGTGTCAGGATGATCGCCGCGATGCCAGCGAAGGCATACTTGAGGATCGACCGTCGGGTCATTAGCTCTCGGGACCGCGCGCTGCAATACCTAGAATTGGAACCTCGACCACGATCTCACCACCGTCCGAGAAGTCGAGCGTCAAGGAAAAGCTTTCGCCCTTGGCCATCGGTCGCTGCAAGCGCATCAGCATGGCGTGAAGGCCACCCGGTTCCAGAGACACAGATTCACCCGGCGCAATCTCGATCTCGCCTGCAGGTGCCATTGAGCTAACACCATCGGCATTTGTGGATGTCTGGTGAATATCAGGCATCATCGCCAAATCCGTGCGGAGGCCAGTAAGTATCACAGCCTCGTCGCCTGTATTGCGGATTGTCATATACGCGACACCCGGACGGTTTACGCCGATTGACGCGCGCGCCCAGGCATCTTCGACGACAACGTCTTCCGAACCAGCTTCTACCGGGGTCGCTGTGCTTGATGCGAACATGCTTGCGGCCATCAGGCCATAGAGTACTGTCTTCACTTTGCGGTTCCCTTTTTGACCACTAGCTGCCAACTGCAGCTACTTCGGCGTCAACCTGTTGTCTCAATTCGTCCATTCCAAACGGATCTAGCGGCTTGCCATTGATGTAGAACGTTGGGGTCTGGCGAACGCCCATTGTTTCTACGTCCGCTTTGTCCTGATTGACGATTGCCACGATATCGGGTGATTTCATCTGCTCTATCGCAAGTTCGAGATCGAGCCCGGCTCCGGCCGCGATCTTTCCCAGCTTTTGTTGATCAAACGCCCCATGCGCCGCCCACGCGTCTTGATAAGCCATTAGAGCATTTAGCACCTGTTCGAACTTGCCCTGCATCCGGGCCGCTTCTAGCAACTTGACGGCTATATCCGAAATCGGTCCGTGAAACGGGGTGTATCGTATGACAACACGCACGGCTTCGGGATTTTTGTCCAAAATATCTTTTACGACGGGGTGAAATGCGCGACAGGCCTCGCAGGCTGGATCGAGGAACTCAACGATGGTCACGGGGGCTTCAGCGGGCCCCAAAACAGGCGAATATGGTCGCATCAAAGCGTCCGCCAACTCTGGCGCGACAACCGCACGTTCAGATGACGGTTTTGGTTGGTTTACATACCACGCGGCCCCACCAAAACCGGCAGCACCCATTGCGAGAACGGAAATAATCAACCCGCGTCGGTTCATGATTTTTTCTCCTTGAGAGATAGGACTGAAAGCGCACCAATAAGCGCAAATGTAACAACGGCCATCAGCGGAATGGGGATGCCTAACACCAACTGGTTGTCGTCAGTGCAAGAGGGCCCCGTCGCAGTACAAGGTTGGACGCGTTCAGGTATGATCCCGACATATAACCCCATATGCCAAGCAGCCACTGCTGCGCCACCAAGTGCGAGTACGACACCGTACCGACCAACACGCGGATCTTGCCACCATAGTCCCAGCCCAAGAATTATCGCCAGTGGAAACATGAAGGCGCGCTGGAACCAGCAAAGAACACAAGGTGTCTGCCCCAGCACTTCGCCAATGAACAGAACAGCAAGCGAGGCGATGAGGGCGATCACCCAAGCCAGCCCGAGGGCAGTTTCTCCGTATAATCGGTTCATTTGGGTCAGAGCCTCTCTCTTAGATCGGTAAGTATCTCTTCGGCAGAGGTGCCATAAGCCCAAGAGTCGGTGAAGCGCGCCTTTGGATCGAAGAGGAATAGATGCGATGTGTGGCCCATTGTGTAGCCATTTGGTGCTGAGGCCTCCTCGATCCGCTCATAGAAGATCGGAAAGGTCTCGGACGTCTCAGCAATCTGCTCCGGCGTGCCGGTCAGCCCAATGATGCCTGCATTGAACAAGGGCACATACTCGGCCAGCGCAGCGGGTGTGTCGCGTTCAGGATCAATCGAGATGAAGATAGGCTGTATTTTCTCTGCATCTGTTCCTAGGTCTTCCATGACGGCGGCAACTTCGGCGAGCGTCGTTGGGCATACATCTGGGCAGTTGGCAAAGCCAAAAAAGACAAGCATCCACCGCCCGGCAAAGTACTCATCCGTCTGCACCAATCCACGATGATCGGTCAGTTCGAAATCGGCGTAAAACGCAGGGTTAGAGGCATTAGCGTCGGTATCGGTCGAAGGTTCGAAATACTGGAATGCCGCAAAGGCAAGAAGCGCTGTGCCTGCCAGACCCCACAATAGTCTCTGAATAACTGAAAGACGCACGTTATTTCGCCCGTTTGATTCTCGGTTTTGAGCCGGTTTACATCCTCTAGCTACTGTAGGTTCAAGTGGTTTTCTAAAGAGCGCGCCAGAGATCGCCAAAACGTGATTTCCGCGGTTGCGCCATGAGTGAGATAAATCTACATTCACTAGAGGATTAACGGGGTTTCGACATGCTCACAATTGGGACTCTTGCGAAGAGGACCGGCACCAAGGTTCAGACGATCCGCTACTATGAGCAGATTGGATTGATGCCGGAACCTGGTCGGACTGAAGGCGGGCAACGTCGCTATGGTGACGCTGAACTTGATCGCCTCGCATTCATCCGGCACAGCAGACAGTTGGGATTTCCGCTCGACGCGATCCGGGAGTTGCTTGATTTGTCCGACGCGCCGGACCGGCCCTGTCACGAAGCCGATGAGATCGCACGCCGACAATTGAAGCTCGTTGAGCAGAGAATGGAGCGCTTGAAAGCGTTGCGCGCGGAATTGAAACGCATGGTCAAGGAATGTAGTGGCGGCAACGCATCGCAATGCCGCGTCCTTGAAGTGCTAAGAGACCATTCGGAGTGTCTGACCGAGCACGATCAAATTGGGGTGTGAGTGAGCACAGAAAACTATTCGAAGTTTTTGCTTGAACCTACAGCGACTGTAGCAATTATCTCTGTACTCGAAAGATTCGAGGAGCCCCATCGTGGCACATAATGACCCTTTATTGACCGCAACCCCGATCCTGGATTTTGGGGCGGCGCCCATAGCGGAGCTCATCGCTGCAAGGGGTTGGCGTGATCTGTCCGACACCGACAAGATTGGCGCGATCTATGACTATATCCGCAACGAGATCGCCTTCGGCTACAACCGCGCCGACGACATTCCAGCGTCCGAGGTGCTGTCTGATGGCTATGGTCAGTGCAATACGAAGGGCACGCTCCTTATGGCGCTCCTTCGGGGTGTGGGCATAAAGTGCAGAATCCACGGGTTCACGATCCACAAGGGCCTTCAGCGCGGTGTTGTGCCGGAGCTGGTCTACCCGATTGCGCCGGAAGAGATCCTGCATTCGTGGATCGAGGTCGCACTGGACGGCAAGTGGATCAATCTCGAAGGCTTCATTCTCGACAGCGCGTTCCTGAAGGTTCTGCAATCGTCGTTTACCGACCGCGAGAGTCTGTGCGGTTACGGTGCTGGGACGGATTGCCTCAACGCGCCGCCTGTCGAGTGGACAGGGCAGGACACATATATCCAGGATACCGGGATCGTGCAGGATTTCGGAACGTTCGACACGCCCGACGCTTTCTATGCAGAGCATGAGCAGAAATTCGGGCGTTTGCGCGGATGGCTCTATCGGAACATCATCCGGCACTGGATGAATGCGCGTGTGCGGGCCTTCCGCGCAGGCCGTCTGAAACCCGACGCCTCAATTGCGCACCAGCATGAGGGAGAGACCCGTGCCGCATGATCACCATGGTCACAGCCATGCCCATCTGGACCCGTCCAGCGGGGATCGCCGGGTAGCAATTGCGATTTGGGCGAACGGTCTTCTGACGGTTGCGCAGATCGTCGGCGGCATCTTCGCAGGGTCTCTCGCCCTGATCGCGGATGCGCTGCATAACTTCTCGGACATGGCCGGATCGAGACCGTGGCGGCCTTGATCAACTACACGACGCTGATCGTGATCGGGCTCTATCTGATCTATGAAGGCGGCATGCGCCTTATCGAGCCTCCTGAGGTGAAAGGGTGGACAGTCGTCATCATCGCGGGACTGGCACTGGTGGTTGATGCCCTGACGGCGGGGTTGACCTATTCCATGCAGAAGGGCAGCCAGAACATCCGCGCCTTGTTCCTCCACAACCTCTCCGACGCTTTGGCTTCAGTCGCTGTGATTGTCGGTGGCACGCTGATCATCCTCTATGACATGCGTTGGGTTGATCCTGCGATCACGATTGGTATCGCGCTCTATATTCTGTACCTGGCCTTCGCTGAGATTGGTGGCCCGATCCGGACGCTGATGCTTGGCAGCCCGCCGGACATTGATGGAGGTGACGTGGTGGCCGTTTTGCGCCAAACAGAGGGCGTTAGCGACGTCCACCATGTGCACTTGTGGCAGATGGAAGAGAATGCTCCAGCGCTCGATGCGCATGTCGTCGTCGAAGATGTTGCATGGGGCCAGTTGGAGCAGATCAAGGCAGAGCTAAAGACGCAAATTGGCGCTGAGTTTGGGATTGATCATTCCACGCTGGAATTTGAGCGTAATGAAGCTTGTGACGTCGAGGCGCCGCTGTTTGGACATGACAAGCACCAGATCGAATAGCTTAGGTGATATGCATGATTGATATCTTTGGGGCGGCACCTAGGACGACGTGGAAGCAGACCTTGTTGCTGCTGCAGCGAAAGGGCACTTTGTCCGCGTTGGCGACCTTCGCGGCAGCTTTGTTGAACGGCAGTTTTCTGTACGTGAGGACGGGTATCATTTCCTCATGTCGTCCAGGAATTCCAGAACGCGCGCATAGTCTCCACTGACCACGCGCGCTTGTTCGAAGACCTCTCGCCTCTGCTGATCTAGGCAACGGAAGTACCGCTCGACATCAGTAAAATAGGTCTCCGCATCGCGCCTCAACAGGTCAGCATATGCCCGCACGTCGTCGGAATTGGTCGGCATCCACGGCGGCGCAGGCGGCAAACAACTGCCCGCGATCGCGGCAGATCCCCAGCTCAGAACGACCATAGCTACGCATGTTTGTTTCAAAAGCCCCATATTATCTTGGCTCAGCCACTCCGTTGCAGTAAATTTGTTTCAACGCATGAATGGCGCAACAACTCAAACTGCACCTATTGATTGCAAGATTATAATATTGTATCGGTTCGGTAGTCCATGAGGGACTGCCGGGCCAATGCACAATTCTGCAAGGCTCGATCCTATGAATTTGATGCAAGACGCCCCTAATGTTGTCAGTGAAGACGGGCTGCGCACACTACTTGCCGAGGGTCATTCGGCGGATGTTGTGTGCCGGGTTACGCCCAAACGTACAGGTGCTCAGTGGTCCGGAGTTTGGACCGTGCATTGCGTCTCGCCAGATGGCGAGACGCGTCGCCTGCTCGTCACCGCGCGTAACAACATGGCGGCCCGAGAGTTTAAGACAATCAACGGCTTATCCAGCTTCCTCGCCGGGCTTGGTGTTTCGATCGTCTCGATCCCCATGTTCGAAGGCAAGATCGCCTCTCACAAGTTGGACGACGCGGGCTAAGCCACTTGCCGTCTTCGCAGCATTCCTAGCTGCCCCGGCCTATTCCGAAGGCTTCGTGCTTTCCATGCGAGCCGATGGCCAGCTGGAGACCAAATCCCCCCAATCAGGTTTTGCGCAAAGCTATGTCGACGGGATTGGTGAAAACCCGCCAGAGCTGATCGTTTTTGCAGCGCCTGAGCCTGAAGCTCCGCCTCCTGCACCCGCCCGCGCCGTTCCCCGCCCCGAAGTCCTGTCAGCCATTGAAAGCACGGCGCATCGTTATGGCGGGCACCCCGCGCTGCGCCGTGCTGGCCTCTCCGTTTCCGAATGGCAGGCGCTGTTCCAAGCCAATATCGAGATCGAAAGCGCCTATCGCCCAAATGCGCGCAGTTCCGCAGGCGCGATTGGCCTTGGACAGCTGATGCCCGCGACGGCCGCGCAGCTCGGCGTGGATCCGCATGACTGGCAGGCCAACCTCGACGGGTCCGCCCGCTACCTTCTGATGATGCTGGCGCAGTTCGGCGCGCCCGAACTCGCGCTCGCTGCCTATAACGCGGGACCAGACGCGGTCACGCGCTATGGCGGCATCCCTCCCTACCAAGAAACCCAAAATCACGTGCGCCGGGTCATGGCCGTGCGTGACCGACTGACTGGAGCCTCCTGATGCACACACAACTCCGCACGATCCTGTCGCTGGCTCTGGCCAGCTTGATGATTGCCAATCCCGCCCTTGCGCAAAGCATCGACCTCTCGCCAGTCCAGAACCTGCTGCAGGGCATCGTCGACACGATCACCGGCCCCTTGGGCATTGTCATCGGCACCCTGGCCCTGATTGGCGTGTTCCTCTCCTGGCTCTTTGGCATTCTGGATTTCCGCCAGGCTCTTTGGGTGCTGGTCGCTATCGCAGGCATCGCAGCTGCGCCGACCATCGTGACCGCCATCTGGGGCGCATAAATCCGGCATGGCAACGCAAACCCGCCTCTTCCTGGGCCTGATCCGGCCGCCAAAGCTCATCGGCTTACCAATCATGTATGCAATGGTTTGGCTCTTCGGGTTTGTGTTGCTGTTTCTTTGGGTCCAGAGCTGGCCGGTGATCATCATCGCCGCTCTGGCCTATCCCACACTTTGGAAAGCGGCCGATTGGGATCCTGCCTTTCTTGAGGTGATGGTCACCGCCCTCCAGGAAACGCCGCCCACCCCGAACCGCAAGATCCATTCGGGGGACAGCTATGCTCCATAACCCCTCGGATGATCTTGCGACGCTACCGGACTGGGCGCGCAAAGAGCGCCCTATGGCCAGCATGCTGCCCTATGTCAGCCTCGTGAATGACGTGACGATCCGCACGCGCGGCAATGCCCTGTTCCAGTGCATCCGCCTTGATGGCGTCAACAGCATGACCAGCGATGACGCGCACTTGGAGAAGATCCGCGCGCTTTTTGCAGCGATCATTGCGCAGATCGGGCCGGAGTACAGTTTCTACGTGCACAAGGTTTCAAAAGCGATCGAGACTGCTTTGCCACCGGTTCGCGAGGAAGGGTTTGCGCAAGCGCTGGACACCCGCTGGCAGGTGGCCATGGCGCAGGCGGGTCTGCGGGACAAGACACTCACGCTCACGGTGCTGAAACGCCCTCCCATGGGCGCGCGGCTGCGCCTGAAACGCTCAGACTCGATCGCCCAGCTCAAAGACCAGACCGCCAAGCAATTGCGCAAGCTCAGCGAGGTCGTCGGGTTCCTACTATCGTCATTTACAGAGATGAACCCGCGCCTGCTCGGCGCTGAAAGCGGCGAGCTGCTCGGATTCCTCGGGGCGCTCAACATCGGCCAAGAGCGACCTCTCTTCGCAAAATCCCGCTTTGGCGTCATTGCCGAAGATGTAGCCAACACCCGCGTAACGTTTCAGGGGCGAGGCTTTACGCTCGACGATGGGACGGCGGGCAAGCGGTTTGGCACCAGCTTTGCGATCAAGACCTATCCGGCCAAAACCAACTGCACCATGTTCGATGAGCTGAACCTGCCCGTCGACATGGTGGTCACACACTCCTTCACGCCGATCAACAGCAACATCATGGCCAGCCGGATCATGCGCCAACAGCGCCTAATGAAGGCCAGCGATGACGGCGCGATTTCACTCGCCGAAGAACTGGTAGACGCGCTGGACGATCTGGAATCCAAGCGCCTCAGTTTTGGCGACCATCACATGACGGTGACGGTTTTCGCCGAGACCGAGGAAAAGCTGGAAGCCATCGCTTCCGAGGTACGCAACATCGCGGCCAGTGAAGGCGTCAATCTTGTCAATGAGAGCTTTGCAGCTCGGACGCATTATTTCGCGCAGCATCCGGGCAATGGGCAGATGCGCAGCCGCAAGGCCGCCATCACCAACACGAATTTTGCTGATCTCGCAGCGCTGCATCGCGGTCAACTGGGCAAACCCGGACACAAAGTGCCTTGGGGCAAGCCGATCACTCTCTTCCCGACGCCGGAGCGTTCGGGCTTCCTGTTCAACTACCATGAGACAGGTCAGCCGGACAAAGAGCCGACCGGTGGGCACACCTTGATCCTCGGTCGTCCTGGCTCCGGCAAGTCGGTGTTGTCAGCCTTCCTCATGACCCAAGCCCGGCGCTGCGACGCACGCGTGTTTGTCTTCGACTATCGCGCTGGCATGGAAATGGCCGTACGCGCCAATGGCGGGCGCTACAGCGCCATCAAGGCAGGTGAAACCACTGGCCTCAACCCACTGCGCACAGAAATCGACGGGCGCGGGCAAGCCTGGCTCTCCGATTGGTTGGCCACCCTTTTGCATCGCTCCGACAAGCCCCTGAGCCCAGTTCAAATTAATCGCATCCAAGAAGTGGTGCGCCAGAACGCCGGAGCCAGCGATGCCACGCTGCGCAACTGGCAGGATTTGGCCTCCCTCTTTGTGGCCGGGGCGGATGAAGGGGATCTGTTCGAGCGGATCCAGGAATGGACCGCAGACGGCCGCTACGGTTGGATTTTCGGGCAAAGCTCTGAGGATACTTTTTCGCTCGATGGTGATGTCGTCGGGTTCGACCTTACCGGCATTCTCGACAGTGAAAGCGAGAAAGAACGCATGGCGGTCCTGTCCTATCTGTTTCGGCGGGTGGAGCGTGTAATCGAGGACCGCAAGCCGACGTTGATCATCATCGATGAGGCCTGGAAAGCACTCGACAACCCGTATTTTGCGGACCGGCTGAGCAACTGGCTGGTCACGGCGCGCAAACAGAACGCGGTTGTCGTGATGATGACCCAATACGCAAGCCAGCTTGAAAAAACCCGCACCGGCAAGACGATTGTCGAGGCCGTGCCGACGCAGCTCCTACTGCCCAACATCCGCGCCTCGGCCGGTGATTACACCATGTTGGGCCTCGCTGAAAAAGAGCTCAGCGTATTGCTCGGCACCGGCAGCAACTCCCGTCTGGCGCTGGTGCGCGATGATCAAGGCTCGGTGGTGATTGACGCTGATCTCAGCGCCCTTGGCCCTTACCTCACGATCCTTGGCGGCATGGAAAAAGGCGAAGCGCTGGTCGGCGCGGATTACCGCCAGAACCTCGATTTTTGGAGAACGATTGATGCGTAGACTTTGCGTGCTTACCCTCACCCTTTTGACTCTGACAGCCTGCGCGGAATACCGGCCGTCGGAAGCAAAATGCTTCAATTCGTTTGCCGAAGTCAGCCGCAGTAACTGCAATTTCGAGCTGCTCGGACCGATTGGTGGTCTCGGTGAGTAAGCACTGCCTGCATATCTTTGCAGGCTTGGTGTCGCTCGCCGCGCCATTTGCCTATGCCCAAGGCGTGCCGACCTTTGATGCGGGCATGTTCTTGCAGCGCGACCGCGTGCTGCAGCAGGGCGAACAAGATCTGGCTCTGCAGCGAGATCGGCTGACCAAAGAAGAAGAGCTCGAAGAGCTCGAACATGAACAACTTCAAGCGCTAGAAGACATTCTCGATGCCTCGACGCTTGCCAGCGGGAACTCAGGCGCACTGGTCGCAAGCCTGGAAGCTGGTTCATCGCCTGAGAGCGCTGCAGACACGCTCTATGGTTCGGTCGACCCAAACCCAAGCGCAGCCCAGATGTTCGGCGATGCCTCGGGATCGATTGAAGAGCTGATCATTCGCGCGGCTCAGGAAACGCACCACATGTCTGGCGTGCGCGCGGCGGGTCTCTCGCCCAAGCAATGGCGTTGCCTGTTGCAGGCGCTGATCTGGCAAGAAAGCCGCTTCACAATCGGCGCGCGCTCCCCCGTCGGCGCATTTGGCCTGACCCAGATCATGCCCGGCACGGCACAGGATCTCGGGATCTACCCGGCCTATTATGAAAACCCCTACATCCAGGTCACCGGCGGCGCGCGCTATCTGGCGCAGATGCTGGCCATGTTTGATGGCAACATCATTCACGGGCTGGCCGCCTACAATGCCGGTCCCGGCAATGTGCAGCGCTACGGCGGCGTGCCGCCGTTTGCCGAAACCCAGCATTACGTTCAGGTGATCCCTGAGCGCTACAATCTCTACCTTGCCCGCGTGGGCGGCGTCGATGCGCTTGGCACGATTGATCCTGTCTTGCTTGCCAACTCCACGATGAGCCTGACCTCGTTCAGCGCAGGGGTCTATGGCGATTATTCCATGGTGTCGGTGCAAGCGGCCGCGCAGCGCGTGCAGGATATTATCAGCCGCATTGGCGAGACAGATGACATTCACGCGGCCATGTCGCTCAACACCTACGCGCGGGCTGAACTTGCTCGCCTGATCGCGATCCGCACGCGCCTCAAGGCCGCCCATACCCGCCCGCTTAGCGCGGCAGAGCTGGCCATGGCGGCCGCGCAGGCCCGCGAACAAGACTTCATGCAATTCGATCTGGAGGCACTCCGATGACCCGCTTTCTATCCACCGTTGCCACTTGCGCGCTGTTGGTTGCTTCACCTGTGTCTGCCCAAGGTGTTCCGACTGTCGACACACGCAACATCGCCCAGGAAATTCGTCAGCTGCAGCAGATGCTGGAGGATTTCGGGATCCAGACCGACCAGCTCGACACGCTTCTCGAACAACTCGACCTAGTGCAGCAGCAACTCGACACGCTCAATGAGACCTACGCCGCCCTGACCGGCGCGACGGATATCATCGAGATGGCCATGGGCGGTGATCTCGACGGGCTTCTCGATCAGGAATTCGGCGATCTCCTTGGCACCATCCGGCAAATCCAAAGCGGCGATTTCAGCGGTCTGATCGGCAATGCAGCCCCACAGATGGAGGGCCGCATGACGCAAGCCTTGGAGGACGCAGGCTTTGACCAAGACAGCCTGTCCGACATGGCCAGCAGCGGCAATCCGGGCGCGGAACGTATCGCTAGCCAGGCGGGCACTGGGGCCGTTATGTCAGCAGCGGCCGAGAACAGCTATGAAGAGGCCGCGCAATCCCTTGAACGGGTCGAGCAGCTGGTCTCACTGATCCCCGATATGGAAACGCTCAAAGAAGCCGTGGATCACAACACCCGCGTCACAGCCGAACTGGCGATTGCCATGACGCGCATGTGGGAACTCGAAGCCATTCAGACCGTCGGCGCGGGCCAATCCGGCGTGGTGGATGCCGCCACGCTGGCCGAAGAACGCCGCTACATGGACTTCACCCTGCCAGACTTGCGCGCGGACTGACCCCATGAACAGCGAGGCAGAAATCATCGAAGAAGAGCTCGTCTACGGCGCAAGACGACGCGAGCTCATGTGGCAGAAACTGGGGCTGACAGGCATGGCATTTGGCATGGCAGGTTGCCTCGCCGCTGCCCTCGTTGCCCTGCTCGACGTGGACCCGCCGCCCATCATCGTGCCCTTTGATAGCGAAACCGGCATGGCCCTCCCCAATGCCGTGGTTGAAGCGGTCTCACTCACGGAACGCCCCGCTATCATCGAGGCACAGGTCTACCGCTATGTCATTGATCGAGAGACATACAATCAGCTCGACAATGACGTGCGGGTGCGGCGGGTCCTGGACCAGTCGGACGGTGCGGCCGCTGCAGGGCTGCGCGCGCTTTGGACCAGCGGCCATGAGGCCTATCCTCCGGACAGCTACGGCACAGATGCGCGGCTTGATGTTGAGGTTCTGTCGATCACTCATATCAGCGCTAACCGTGCCCAGGTGCGTCTGCGTAAGCGGCTAAATTCACCGCGTGGCAGTCAAAACGGGCTCTTCACCGCAACCCTGATGTTTGAGTTTCGGCCCGAGAATAGCCGGTCGATCGATGATGTCTGGCAGAACCCCTTCGGCTTCACTGTCACCGAATATGCGATCCGCTCGGATCGTTTGGAGTAACCAATGCGCCGCCTGTTCCTGACCCTCGCCTTCCTAATTTCACTCGCTAGCACTGCCTATGCAGAAACCCAGCCGCGCCAAGGCCCCTATGATGCCCGCGTCCGGCTCGCCACCTATCAGGATGGGCAGGTCTATCGCATCCGCACCAGCCTGACCCATGTGACCAGCATTGAATTCGGCCAAGGCGAGACCATCCGCTCGATCATTGCGGGCGACACTGAAGGCTTCCTTTTGGACGGCGTGCCAGGCGGTCAGGCTTTTGCGATCAAGCCCGTCACGCGCGGCGCACATACCAACATCACCGTCTATACCAACCGGCGCAGTTACTATTTCAATGTGACCGAAGCGAGTTCGCCGACTTTTTACGTCATTCGCTTCACCTATCCCGAGGCCGCACCACGGCAATCCCGTGTTGCTTCAACCGCGCCAGCAAACCACGCCTATGGCGTCAGCGCGCAATCCGAGATCACCCCACGCGAGATTTGGGACGACGGCACTTTCACCTATTTCCGCTTTGCCGCAAACGCGCCGTTGCCCGCAATCTTTCGCTGGTCTGCTGGCAATGAGCGCAGTGTGAATGCTCTGGCCCGACCTGATGGTGTGATCCGTGTGTCAGGTGTCAGCGATCGATGGGTTCTCAGGCTCGGCGAGGATGAAATCTGCGTCCAAGAGATGAGCGAGGCAAACCACAATGAGTGAAACAGCTGAGCTTAAGAAACGCCTCGAAGCGCTTGAAGGCAAACCACAAAACCGAAAATCGCGACCGTCCGTTGTCACTATTGCCCTAGGCATTGGGGCAATCGCCGCTCTAGGCAGCCTCTTGCTATTGTTCTCTGGCGGTTCTGAACCCGACAGCCTGGAAACCGCCTCCCCGGATGAATTCCAAGCAGCGGGACCGGGCTTTGGTGCGCTCGAGCCCACGCCTGCACCGATTGACACAACTCCGCCGCCGGAGCCGGAACCAGATAGCGAAACGGAAGAGCTACGCGCGCAAATGGACGCTATGCGCACCGAGCTCGAAGCCCTGCGCAACGCATCCGCACCTGAAGTCCCAGCCGTCAACACTGAAGCATTGGAGACCTTGGGTGCAGAGATCGATGCCCTGCGCAGTGAGGCCGCTGCTACGCAAGCCGCCTTGCGCGAAGAGTTGGAAGAGCGCGCACGGCAAATCCAGCGACTTCAAAATGATTTGGAGCTTGCGCGCCTGGAAACCCCGGGCACGCCCGCACCAACCGGCCCCACGGCCGAGGAACTGCGTATGCAAGAGCTCGAGCGGCGGCGGCAAGCCGAGCTTGAGGAACTGCAAGCGCGTATTGCCAGCCCAATTATCGCTTTTGGCGGCACTGGAAGCGGCAACAATGATACCGCCGCCGAGCAGCGTCGACTTGATGGCGATACAGACTTTGTTCGCAACGGCGCTGAACCCGCTGAGGTGACGCAGGCCCAGCTGATCGTGAACCCGTCAAACACGGTTGTTCAGGGCACGATGATCCAGGCCGTGCTCGAGACAGCGATCGACAGCTCGCTCGCCGGTCAGGTCCGCGCGATGGTGTCTGAAGATGTCCACGCCTATGACGGCTCGCGGATCCTGATCCCGCGCGGCGCGCGTCTGATCGGGCGGTATCAATCTGGTCTCGATATCGCGCAGCAACGCGTGACGATCGCCTGGGACCGGATCATTCTGCCCAGCAATCAGACCGTCGAAATCAGCGCCTTCGGAGGCGATGAACTGGGCCGCTCCGGAACGACCGGTTTCGTCGACAGCCGCTTTGGCACGCGGTTCGGTTCTGCCGCCCTGATATCGCTGATCGGAGCCTTGCCCGCCGTCGCCGCGCAAAACACCGAAGATGAGATTACTTCGGATGTCCTCGAGGGCATTGGCGAAGATCTGCGAGACAGCGCGCAAAGCGTGATTGGCGAATATCTTTCCGTCTCACCCGTGATCTATGTCGATCAAGGTGCCCGCGTCACCGTGATGGTCGACCGCGATCTGGAGATTTTCTGATCATGGCGGCCAGCTATCTGCAAAGCTCGATGGACAAGATCCCCGAAGCGCGTGATCCAAAGCTGATCGAGCTTTGCATCAACCCCGACGGCACGCTGTGGGCGGAGTTTCAGGGGGATCACTTTATGCGGTCCGTCAATCGACCGCTCTCGCCCAACGAAATCAAAGACCTGGGCAATCAGATTGCTTCGGCCGCAAACACCACGCTCAGCCGGACCAAGCCCATCGTGTCGGTCAGCATCACCTACCGTGACCGCCCAATCCGCGCGCAAGTCATTCAGCCCCCCGCTGTCGATGGCGGCTATGCGATTTCTTTGCGGTTCTTTGCGGACCTACCATTGGACCAGATCAAACTGTCTTATCTCTTCGGCAAAGAACGCAACAATGAAGGTGCGCGGCGCAAGCGCAACGCCGAGCTGCGCGATGTCGTGGCCACCGGCGACATCGATGCGGCGATCAAGTTCTGCGTCACGCACAAGCTCAACATGATCGTCTCTGGTGGCACCTCGACCGGCAAGACCGTCACGGCACGTAAAATCCTCTCCTTCGTGCCCGCCGACGAGCGTATCGTCACGATCGAAGAGGCCGCTGAACTGCGTCCGACGCAGCCCAATGTCGTCACGCTGATGTCTGATCGCGACGAAGCCACACGCAGCGCTGATGTCCTGCTGACCTCCACCCTGCGAATGCGGCCGGACCGGATTGTTTTAGGCGAAGTGCGCGGCAAAGAGGCCATGACCTTCCTTGAGGCCATAAACACGGGCCATGGTGGCTCACTCACCACGCTGCATGCTGAAACCCCTCAGCTGGCCGTGCAGCGCCTCGCCATCGCCGCCCTGAAAACTGACGTGCCCATGACCTACCAGGACATGAACGACTACATCACCCGCTCGATCGATGTGATCATCCAGGCCGGTCGCCATGAAGGCGCGCGCGGCATCACCGAATTCTACCTGCCGGTTGATCCGGCCCATTCAAAGGAAACAGCCCATGTTTGAATACAAGATTGAACAGATCAACACCGCCAAAACCAAGCCACCGAAGATCGAAGCGCAGCTGACCGCTCTTGGTCAGGATGGTTGGGAGTTAGTCTCCGTCGTGCCGGATTTCGACGGCGAACACATCCTGAAGGCCTTCCTGAAACGCGACATCTGGCGTGTCAAACCGACCGAAAAAGCATAGGAGCAGCCAATGGGCGTCGTCACCTGGATGGTTGAGACAACCGACAACTTTCTGGACGACGCGGCCCAAACCACTTTTGGCAACGTCGCGGGTCAGCTCGGCGGCATCATCGCTGTAGCCTCGACGCTTGCGGTGATCGGCGTCTTCCTCAACATGGTGTTTCAGTACAAATCCATGGATGGACGGACCGCCTTCTGGTTCGCCCTCAAGCTCATGCTCATCTCCCTGTTTGCGATGAACTGGGTCCAATTCAACGCCGTGGCTAGCGCCCTCATCAACGGCCTCGACCAGCTCGCGGGAGGCATGGTGGCAGGACTTGGCGGCGGCGGTGCAGGCGCATCCTACTTTGCAGAGGCCTTCGACGATCTCATCGAGGAATTTGGCGACTACCTGAACGCCGCCGGTGACAATATGCATTGGATGGCCGGAGCCCTGATCGGCGCGATCGGCGCATTCCTCCTAGGCGTCATCGGCGCGCTCTGCGGCCTTGTCCTGATCTTCGCCAAGATCATGCTGGCGTTCATGATCGGAATCGCCCCCATCATGATCGCGCTTTCCCTGTTCGACGTCAGCAAGGACTACTTCCACCGCTGGCTGTCCAGCACCGTATCCTACGCGCTATACCCCCTCGTGATCGCTGGCGTGTTTTCGACCGTCGTCGGCATGTCCCGCTCGCTGATGACCGAACTCGGAGATCCCTCCGGCGCAAGCAACATCGGGGCGCTGGTGCCCTTTTTCATGATGATGTTCCTAGCAGGCGGCATGATCATCGCCACACCGCTAATCGTCAGGTCAATCTCGGGCAACTTCATGATGGCAGGGTCACCGAGCATTCCTGGCCCTGGCGGCTTTGCAAAGGGCTTGATCGGCACAAAAGGCTCGCGGGCGCGGGCAAGGTTTGGGAACAGGTCGAATGCCGAGACTGCGGGGGCCGGAATACGGCAGGCAAGCACTGCGACTGTTTCTATTGTTCAGAAGATGGCAGAGAGGTCGAAACGGTTGGAGTAGGGGTTTCTGCCCAGAGCCCAAATCCAGTGGTCGGTTCCTCCCGCTGCCCAATGTACAACTATCTCGTCAACTTCGCGCTTAATTGAGGAGATGCAATCTCAGCCTGACGCTGGTCACGAGGCGCTCGCCGAAATTGAAGCGTTGATCGTCCTCAGAGTCTCTCAACCGTGGTAAATCTCCTCTCTCTGTCCACTGCTTTATGCCATCCCAACGAAACGAGACATCAGGCTTTAACAACCACAAGTCCCTTTAGTCGTCCTGAACGAACGTCGCTACATGAATAAGACGGCGAAGAAAAATGATGACGTACCCCACTAAAACTGTCGTAGCCAAAAACATGAAGCCGGACTTCCACAAAGTGACTGAGTAACAGCAAGTCTTCCAGGTTTTCGCAGGATTCTACCTTGCCGCGCAGTGATGGTGGAGGTTCGTCGGGGCGGAGGGATCAAGAAACGTCGAATCCGTCGACCCCAGCACCAATCCACGAAAAAAACAGAGTACGCGGCATTGTAGCCCAGGCGTGAAACCTTCTTGCTCCAAGTGGGCGCGGCTTTGGAGGTCTAGGGCCGCACGTTTTCTTGAAAATTTAAGCAAAATTTAACAAATTGACAAATACTGTGGGATTTGGGGGCTTCGAAAACGGTTGACATATTTTTAATTCGGCCACCATGCTTCCTATAAAAAGATGTTTCAAAATTCGGCTAAGGAATTTCAGGTATGCTGTTTCGATCCAAGCTCACCGCTCTCGCAGCCCTTTTGGCATTTGGTTTTCCGCCTCTCGCCGTTACGGCTCAGGAGGCCGGCGGGGCACCTGCGCCAGCTGTTTTTGTCGAAATGACGGAGAAAACGACACTCAATAGATCGGTTTCCTACACAGGTAAGCTCAAAGCATTTGCTCGAATCGACATAATCTCACGCGTTTCAGGTTTTCTCGAAGTTCAAGACTTTCAGCCCGGTCAAGCGGTCAAGAAAAACGATAGACTCTATAAAATCGAGCAGGACAATTACGAAGCTTCGGTACGGCAGGCAAAGGGTGCTTTAGCAGCAGCCGTGGCCGTGCGTCAGGGAGCCAATATTGATAAAGTTCGGACCGAAACACTGGTTCAAAAGGGCGATACCGCGCAAGCAATACTTGATTCTGCGGTTGCACAACTGGGTCAGGCTGACGGTGATGTCGATCAATTGAAAGGCGTGCTGGAACAAGCTGAAATTGAGCTTGGTTATACGCAAGTGAGCGCCCCATTTGATGGCATAATTGGCTTGTCGAGTGTTGATGTTGGCGCATTTGTTAGCCCCGAGACCGGCGTACTTGTGACGTTAACCCAGCTAGATCCAATCTACGTGGAAATGCAAATCTCATCCGCCCGATTAATGGAATACACCAGCGGTTCAACGCAAATTGGGAAAAATACCGACCACAAGATAGTGCTTTCACTCACGCTACCAGACGGCAGCGTCTATGATAAAACGGGTTATATTGACTATGTTGCTACGGCAGTCACTGATGGCACAGATACTGTGACCGTTCGGGGGGTGTTTGAAAACCCCGAACATCGCCTGTTTGACGGTGCGTTTGTCAAAGTCTCCCTACAAGAAATCCAAGCGATTCAAGCGCTAACGGTCCCCTTGCAGGCCATTCAACGTGACATGGTTGGAGCTTATGTTCTGGCCGTTTCACAGGATGGCACAGTGTCGCGTGTGGACGTCAAAACAGGTGCGCAGCACGCAGGCCGAATTACAATCACCTCAGGCCTTGAAGAAGGAGTCAGCATCATCACCGAAGGATTGAATAAAGTTCAAATAGGGATGAAAGTCGACGCGGCTCTGAAAGGAGAAGATGAAACATGATCTCTGCGGTATTTGTTCACCGTCCGAGGCTTGCGTCGGTCATTGCGATTGTGTTGACCCTTGCTGGCTTGATTTCAATGACGCGTCTCCCCATTGCTCAGCTTCCAGATATCGTGCCTCCGATGGTGACAGTGACGGCATATTATCCTGGTGCGAGCGCGGATGTCATCGAAAGCACCGTCGCTCAGGTGATCGAAAATCAGGTCAATGGCGTCGAGAATATGCTTTACATGAGTTCGACATCGAGCGGCGCCGGTACTTACCAGCTAAATGTGACTTTTGATCTTGGCACCGATACCGACATTAATACTGTAAACGTGCAAAATAGAGTTTCGCTGGCGGAACCCAACTTACCCGATGCGGTGACTCAGTCCGGCATCAGTGTGGCCAAGGCCTCGTCTTCGTTCCTATTGGCTGTTTCAGTTTACGCCAAAGAGGGCGCCGATCTGGATCCTCTGTTCCTCTCTAATTATACCACAATTAACGTGATCGACCCGATCAAGCGGATCAACGGCGTCGGAAACGCAAGCTTGTTTTCCCCTTATGATTACTCAATGCGGGTGTATATGGACGTTGATCGCATGACCCAATTGGGGGTAACTCCCGCGGATGTTCAGGAGGCGCTCCAACAGCAAAGCCTTCAGGCCGCGATTGGTTCGATCGGAGCGCAGCCCATGCCCGATGATCCGGTTTTGCAAGTCAACCTTCAAACACAAGGGCGTCTGGAAGACGCGTCTGAGTTCGAAAACGTTGTCATAAGAGCGGCAGACGACGGAAGTTTCCTTCGTATTAAAGATATCGCGCGGGTCGAGCTTGGCTCGAAGTCCTACGACGCGAGCTCTCGGTTCGATGGGCAGCAAGCGATTTTGTTTGGCGTTTATCAGGCTTCGGGTGCGAATGCGCTGGCCACGACATCCGAAGTGAAAGTGACTTTAGACGCGTTATCTTCAAAGTTCCCCGAAGGCCTAGAATACGACATCGTTTATGACGCGTCGATTTTTGTTCAAGAGAGTGTCGATGAGGTGGTCCGAACTCTGATCGAGGCATTCATCCTTGTTGTGATCGTTGTGTTCCTATTCCTCGGAAGTTTGCGGGCAACTTTCATCCCATTGATTGTCATACCGGTGTCCTTAATTGGCACAATGGCCTTTATGCTGATATTTGGTTTCTCCCTGAACACGGTGACCCTGCTTGCCTTGGTCCTTGCTATCGGGATTGTTGTGGATGATGCGATTGTTGTCGTCGAAAACGTCGAGAGGGTACTGGAGGAAAACCCAGATATGTCCCCGGAAGACGCGACCATTCAAGCGATGGAGGAAATCACAAGTGCCATTGTCGCGGTCACTTTGGTTCTGCTGTCGGTCTTTGTCCCTATCGCCTTCATGCCTGGCCTAACGGGCGAGCTTTATAGGCAATTCGCACTTGTTGTATCTGTTTCCATGGTGATCTCGGCGATCTCAGCGTTGACACTCAGCCCGGCCCTTTGTGCTGTATTTCTACGTCACAATCCCAACAAAAATAAGGGGATTATGGGCTGGATATCACGCATGATTGACAAGGTGCGGGATGGCTATGGCCATGTGGCGGGTCTATTTGCGCGCCGCGCTTTTCTTGGTGTCGTGGCCTTAGGCCTCGCGATGTTCGCAACCACTGAAATATTTAAAAAAACCCCTGTGGGCTTTTTACCCGCGGAAGATCAGGGCGCCTTTTTTATGGATGTGCGCCTGCCCGATGGGGCGTCCCTTAACCGAACTCAAGACGTAGTGGAGCGGGTCGAAAAAATCGTCCGAGGGATTGATGGTGTCGCTAAGGTCGCCTCCGTCACCGGTTATAGCATCCTTGACGGCATCGAGAGTTCCAACTCTGCCTTCTTCATTGTGTTGCTTGATGATTTCGCAGAACGAACCGATCCCAAAGAAAGCGTATTTTCAGTTGTCGCAGAGGTCATGCGCGAAGGCGCCGCAATCCGAGAGGCACAAGTCATTGCGTTCAATCTGCCCCCGATTCAGGGACTAGGGACAACCGCGGGCTTTGCCTACCAACTTTTGGACCTTCAGGGCGGCAGCATTCAAGATTTGGCCGCAACAGCACGTGCTTTGATCTTAGAAGCCAACGGTGATACGCGATTGAAGAACGTTTTCACGACATTCTCGCCCGATTCTCCCCAACTTTATCTTGATCTGGACCGTGACCGGCTTCAAGCACTTGGCGTCAAAGTCAGTGATCTATTTTCGGCCCTCGGGGGCACACTTGGAACAATATATGTCAACGATTTCAACTTGTATGGCCGCACATGGGAGGTCAGGCTTCAGGCCGATGCCAAGGATCGAAACGACATTTCGGATATCGAGCGGATCAATGTCCGCAATGCAAAGGGCGACATGGTTCCTGTGGGTGCCGTCGCGACAGTCGATTACCGCACCGGTCCAAATACGATCAATCGCTACAACAACTACCGCACAATTTTTGTGACTGGTTTCCCACAAGAAGGTGTCTCAAGCGGCACGGCCTTGACCGCAATGGAAGATATCTCGGTACAAACATTGCCAAACACCTATGGCTTTGAATGGACACAGACATCGTTGCAGGAAAAACTGGCCTCGGGACAAACGGCCATCATTTTGGGCTTGGCAATTGTTTTTGCTTATCTTTTCCTAGTTGGGCTTTATGAAAGCTGGATGATCCCCGTTCCGGTTTTATTGTCGGTTGTATTTGGCGTAGCGGGTGCCTTGGGAGCAATACTCGTGGCCAAATTAAACTTCGGACTTTATGCACAGATCGGCATAATCGTGTTGATTGCCCTAGCCGCCAAGAACGCCATTCTGATTGTAGAGTTTGCAGAAGATAGACGAAACAAAGGTATGGATGTTGTCGAAGCTGCCGTCGAAGGGGCCAAGACGCGCTTTAGAGCCGTCATGATGACATCATTGGCATTTGTGGCAGGAATGATGCCATTGGTGTTCGCTACAGGTGTTGCAGAGATTACACGGCGCAGCATAGGCACCCCGGTTGCGGGAGGTATGTTTATTGCCGCAACTATTGGTATCACCTTTATTCCAGCACTTTACGTTGTATCGCATCGTTTAAGAATGCTGCCGAGTAACTTGCTAACGCGTTGGGGAAAAAGGAAGTCTATCAAGTAATCTGCTCCTAATCCCGGCTTTGTTGATGGCGTCGTCTAATCGGGAACGGTTTTGCAGGCTTTGTTGCACAAATCGTGTGAAGGGCGTTCTTCCCCTTACCGCAGACGGATTTAGCCTGCGGGCTCAGTGATAGGTATGCCAAGAGCTGTGTGGCGATTCAGCACAGCGATGCGGATTTGGATTTCCGCGACCTGCCTTTCAAAGTCCCTTGCCATCAATGAATGGCCAAGTAGTTTCATACAATGCATCTTGGTTTCGACGCGGCTTCCGCGATGGTATCCGCTCCAACGTCGCCATACGGTGCGGCCCAGATATCGTTGCGCATTGACCGCATCGTTACGGGCAATCGCTCCGTCGCTCGTCGGCTTCCAGGGCTTTGCATTCTTGCGTGGCGGGATCACCGCATGGGCATCTCGTGCCGCAATCGCCTCGTGGCATTTACGGGTGTCATACGCCCCGTCTGCGGTGACACTGCCGATGCCTTGATCGGGAGGGATTTGGTTCAGGAGTTCGGGTAGCATGGGAGCATCACCGATGTTGCTGGTAGTGACTTCGACGGCCCCAACCTCGAGCGTTTCCTCGTCGATACCTATGTGTATTTTGCACCAGATACGGCGTTTGGAACCGCCATACTTGCGCGCATTCCACTCGCCTTCACCTTCTGCTTTGATGCCTGTGCTATCGATGAGCAGGTTCAATGGTCCTTTGGAACCGCGGTACGGCAAGCTCACGTTCAGTGTTCGCTGGCGACGGCATAGGGTGCTGAAGTCCGGCACTGCCCAGTCCAATCCGACCAATCGCAGCAGGCTCTGGACGAACCCAGTTGTCTGGCGAAGCGGCATGCCAAACAAGACCTTCAGCATCAGACAGGTTTGAATGGCGGCGTCACTGAACTGCTGTTGCCGACCGCGCTTACCACTTGGCGGTGGTGTCCAAACCATCTCCGGATCAAACCAGATCGATAAGGATCCGCGCTGCTTCAAACTGTCATTGTAAGAAGACCAATTCTTGGTCTTGTACTTCGTAGGGGCCCAACTGCTCATGGCCTTCAGCTATCACGCTGGATTCATACAGTGAATCCCATCAGTATATTTGTGCAACAAAGCCTCAAAAAATGATTGAGCGGGGATTAAAACTGCGCCAACATGCAAGAATGGGCATTCCGCTTGGAGAATGTCGGTGAAATGGTGGCCTTCATTCTGGTGATGCCAGCCTCAAACCAATGTGACTCAATTACGGTAATATCAAATAATGAATGCAACCAAAGGAATGAAGAATGGCATTGTACTCTAAAAACGACATCAAAGAAAATATGAACGATGACGTGTATGGTTCAGCAGACGTGTCCATAGTTCTGCCGAAATACAAGATACCCGAAGGCGAGCATAATGCTGAGATTGCCTTTTCTGTTATCCGTGATGAGTTGATGCTTGACGGGAATTCACGTCAGAACCTTGCAACGTTCTGTCAGACGTGGCTAGATGACGAAGTTCACAAGCTCATGGACCTTTGCATTGACAAGAATGCCATCGACAAGGACGAGTATCCGCAGATGGCGGAGATCGAGTCCCGCTGTATTCACATACTTGCAGACCTTTGGAATTCCCCAGATGCGGTAAACACCTTGGGCACCTCGACTACTGGGTCTTCGGATGCTGCGATGCTAGCTGGTATGGCTGCCAAATGGCGCTGGCGTGAAAAGATGAAAGCCGCAGGCAAGCCAACCGACAAGCCCAACATGGTTTGTGGTCTGGTACAGGTCTGCTGGCACAAATTCGCCAAGTACTGGGATATTGAGTTGCGCGAGATCCCTCTGGAAAAAGACCGTCTGATCATGAACGCCGAAGAGGTGATCAAGCGCGTGGATGAGAACACAATCTGTGTCATGCCCACCTTTGGGGTTACATTCACGTGCGATTATGAGCCTGTCAAAGAGGTGAGCGACGCGCTGGATAAACTGCAAGAGGAGACTGGTCTTGATATTCCGATGCATGTGGACGCGGCATCTGGTGGCTTTCTTGCGCCATTCTGCGCGCCGGACATCGAATGGGATTTCCGCCTGCCACGAGTCAAATCGATCAACGCATCCGGGCACAAATTCGGCCTTGCCCCTCTGGGCACAGGATGGTGCATTTTCCGCGACAAAGAAGATCTGCCCGAAGATCTGATCTTTATGGTAAACTATCTGGGCGGCAACATGCCCACCTTTGCCCTCAGCTTTTCGCGCCCTGGCGGCCAGATCATCGCGCAGTACTATAACTTCTTGCGCCTGGGCAAAGAAGGGTACCGCAAAATCCACATGGCATGTTACGAAACAGCCCAGTACATCTCGGCAGAACTGGACAAAATGGGACCGTTCAGGGTGATCTATCCGGGCGACCCAAACACAGGCATTCCCGCCATTTCGTGGACGCTGAAGGATGACTTTGATACCCATGGTTATACCCTGTATGACCTCAGCGACAGGCTGCGCATGCGTGGCTGGCAAGTGGCAGCCTATTCGATGCCTGCTAATCGCAAAGATCTTGTCGTGCAGCGCGTTTTGGTGCGACATGGATTTAGCAAGGACCTCGGTGCGCTTTTTGTCGAGGACGTCAAGTCATGTCTTGAGTACTTCAAAGCACACCCGGTGACGACACCGATGGCCGAGGAAGAGGCTGGTGGTTACCACCACTAAGGCCGGTATATCCCTGCCCCCTTACTTGAGGGGCAGGGCGACTAATCTGAAAGATTTTAAAAATGGAAGGATACATTGATGAAAAGGAGTATTGATATCGGAATCTGGAGCGCTTTGAAAGCGATGGCGGTGATGTCTTGCATCGCAATTTTCCTTCCCACATTGCCCGCTCTGGCACAAACAGCCGTGACTGGCGATGCGGCCGCAGCGGGAGGCATGATGAATGAAGCCGAAGGTGTGATCGGCAATGTCTTTGAGTTCTTCGAACCAGTTGCTGAATCCGGCCTTCACGGAATTTTCAGTTTTCTGGGTACGCAACCATGGGTCTTCATCCTTGTGGCTCTCGCAATAGGATATCCCCTTGGTCGACTGACCCTCGGTCCGATATCACTTGGCGCCACCGCAAGCACTTTGCTTGTCGCTGTGGTCCTGTCGATGACTGCGCAGGTCGCCTTTGATATTACATATGTGATACCCGGCATTGTTTCGACCATTTTCCTTTCACTGTTCATGTATGCTCTTGGCTTAGGGGTCGGGCCTAAATTCTTTGCCGGTCTCAAGTCCTCAGGGTTCGCCGCAATCGCATGCGGTCTGATTATTTGGTCGTTGAACTGGGTGATTTGTGTCGGCGGCGCAAAGCTGGCCGGTCTCGAAAGTGGCTTTGCTGCAGGCTTGATCTCGGGAAGCTACACGATCACGGCTGTCCTCGGCGTCGCACAATCCGCTGTCCAAAGCGGGTCTGCGCCAATTCCTGACGGGATGACAGCTGAACAGATCGGGGCCAACATGGCTGCCGGTTACGCAATCAGCTACATCCTGTCGAGCGTCTTCATCATTCTGCTTTTGCGCTACTTGCCCAGAATGTTCGGACATAATCCCGTCGAGGACGCCAAGAAAGCCGAAGTGGATTTTGCAGGCGGTGCAACAAAGGGCCTGCCGGGCTCACCCCAAGCGTTCCTTTTGGGATATTCTCCGGTTGATTTGCGGGCTTACGTCGCCGAGCACGAGATGGTCATCGGCAAGTCCATTTCCCAACTGTTCGACGCGCATCCTCAGGCGCCTATCTTGCGGTTGGTTCGTGACGACGTCCTGGTTGACATCAAGACGAACCCGACGATCCAGAAAGGCGATATCATAGCAGTCCGTGCCGATGTCGGTCAGGAAATTCTTCACGGCGGCGAAATCGGACCCGAGGTAAACAACTCTCTGGCCCGTGGCGTCAAAATTTCTGCGGGCGACATCCATGTGGGGTCGAGTGCTGTTTCAGGCAAAACGCTCGAGGAGTTGGCTAAAAACTCAGTTGCATACGGCGTGCGGCTCGTTGCCATGTTCCGGGCGGGTGAAGAAATCCCGGTCGGACCAAAGACTGACGTCCGCGTCGGCGATGTTTTGCGTGTGACAGGCCCACAGGTGTGTCTCGATCGTGCTGCAGAAGCGCTTGGTGGCCATGCAGTTACACAAAACACGCTTGCGAAAACCGAAGTCATGTACATGGCAATAGCCATGGCCATCGGATACATCGCCGGGTCGCTGAGCGTTTCCATCGCGGGCATTCCGTTCGCCTTGGGCACATCAGCAGGCTGTCTGCTCGCAGGTATCATGGTAGCCTATTTCCGCAGTCGAAATCCAGAATTCGGCGGACCCGTCGCAGAAAGCACGCGCAGCTTCCTTCAAGACATCGGCTTGACCGTCTTCGTGGCGGTGCTTGGCGCAAATACCGGCCCCAAGATCATTTCTGCGCTTGGCGGGGACACAGTCATCTGGCTGGCGCTGATCGGAACAACAGCGGCCTTGCTACCGGTCGTCGTGGCGTTCTTTGTGGGAGACAAAATCCTGAAGATGAACTCGGTTATTTGCGCAGGCGCGTGCTCGGGTGGACGGAATTCCACTCCGGCTCTCAATGCTTGTCTCGACGAGTCCAAAAGCCAGGTTGCGGCTGTGCCATATCCGGTCTCTTACGCCGTAACGACAGTTCTCGCGCTGATCGGCGGTTATATCGCCCAGATCATATCCTGACATCGTATCCCGGGCGTTGTGCGCCCGGGATACCCACTCTGGACGACTGGAAACCCAAGGATAGAGTGCCATGAGAGCGAAAGAGTCTTCTGTTAGGATCGCCGTAAATACGATGCGCGCCCGACTTACGGCCCTCGGGTTCAACATTACAATCATCACTTTTCAGATCACGCAATTGTCTAGCGAACGCTCGGGTCCTGTTGTTCCCGGATTCGATGGAACGCTGCAGACTGCAACGATTGCACTTCATTTTGCCCTACTCTTGTCGGTTGCAGCGATGGTCGCACTGCTGGCTTCAAGTGCTATGTCTGGGGATGGTGCATGTGACAGCCCGGCCTTCGTAGCCGGGGATCTACTGATGTTTCTCGGTCTGTCCTACACACTTGTGGCGTTCTTCCAGCCACTCCTTACGGAGCTCAGTACGCGGCAACTTCCTACGCCACAGGACACCGAGAAATTCCAGCTTTTGTTCCGCACCATTTCGTACATGGCAGCCGTCACTTGGGCCCTGGCAGCGTATGTAGGACCAATCGTCTCCTTGCTACGCTCTCCCTTCGGAAAAGTTTGGAATGTGGCTTTGGGTGTAAGCTACCTTCTGCTAATGGTTATGCTTGCACATTTCATCGGTATAGCATTTGAGCTTCAGTTGAGACTAGAGCATGAATATGTGTCCCAATGGCCGGTGCTACAGCTCTTTTTCTTGCCCTTGGAATGGTTAATCCCCGTCACGACCCGTTGACTTAAGGATCAGACGCATGGAGTCCGGAAAATCGGGCTCACTTCGTCGGAAACAAATTTTGCGACATGTATGGACATCTCCCTTTGCGCAAAAGGAATCTTTGGGTTGGCAGTTCACGTAGTCGTAGTCGGGTGCTGGCATGTAACCTTAGCAGCCGGGTCACCGACATGCCGTTGAGAATCAGATGTCTATTCTCCTCTTTTGCGGACATAGGCGTGGCCGCAGCGAAATGTGCTGTACCGCGTGTCGGTCACTCGCCTGCGCATTCCGGCGTATCCGCCCACCCGTTCCGACAGCATCCGCCCACTCGTACCGGGCTATCCGCCCACCTGTGACGCGCCGCGTTGAAGCGTAGGGTTTGGGTATCAGTTATTTTGTGTTTCGTCACCTGTTTTGACTTTGGTTTTCCGCATGGACTGACCGTCGAGTCCGATGCGGTAAGCGTTGTGAACGAGCCTATCGAGGATGGAATCTGCGAATGTGGGCTCACCAATCACATTGTGCCAAGCGTCTATAGGCAATTGACTGGTGATCAAGGTTGACCCGGCTGCATAGCGATCCTCGACGATTTCCATGAGGTCTCTGCGCTGCGCTGCATTGAGCCGATCTGGTCCCCAATCATCCAGGATCAGAAGATCGGTCTTTGTCAGGCTTCGGAACAGGCGTGGGAAGCGACCAACGCCATGGGCCATTTCTAACTCGTCGAACAGTCTTGGCAGGCGTTTGTAGAGTACGGTGGCTCCCGACCGACAGGCGGATTGTGCCAGCGCACAAGCCAGCCATGTTTTGCCGACGCCGCAGGGGCCGGTGATCATCAGGTTCCGCCGGTCCTTGATCCACTTCCCGGTTAGCAACTGCTGGAACAGCGCTTTGTCGAGGTTGCGCCGTGAACGGTAGTCTATGTCTTCGGGAGATGCGCCCACATGGCGGAGTTTTGCTGTACGCATCCGGCTTTCAAAGCGCTTGGCCTCACGGCTGGCCGTTTCTCGGTCGACAAGCAGACCCAGCCATTCGGCGTGACTGAGCGCGGCGGTGCCGTCCTGTGTTTCCAGTTCAGCGAACTGCCTCGGCCATTCCATCGAACTTCAAGGCTTTGAGTTGATCCAGTGTTGGGTGATTGAGCATGTTTTGTCTTTCTCTGTTAATGAAAGTATCCCGCACCACGGATGTTGGAATGTGTGATCACAGGACCGTCCGTGGCGGGTGCGCGGCGTTGGCGATCAAGACCATTTTTCAATATGGAATTCAGGGATGTATATGAGTAGGCATTGATCTCAGCGGCACGTGTACAGGCGTGCTCGAGGCGATCCGCACCAAAGGTTTTTGCAAGCCGAAGGACACCCATGCAGGTTCGATATCCCTGCTCTGGGTGCTTACATTTCCGCATGATCACTTCGACGAAGGCCTCAGTGTTTGGACCAACCGGCGCGGCCTTCAGACGTAACTTCTCAGGCGTCCCCCCTTCACGGAACCTGTGATGGGCTGGCATGTGATCGCGAAGGGTGGAGTGTTGGTGGTTGCCCGACGTGCGGACGTGCGACGCCACGCGTTGCCCTTTAAAATATACTTCTACGGTGCGTGCGGTGATCCTGGCCCAGAGTGTTTGTTTCAACAGCTGATAGGGCACCGAGTAATAGTGACGGCCGATATCGACGTGATAATCCAGACCCGCGCGGCACTGCTTCCACTCGGCATAAACATAGGGAGGCCTATTTTGGCCGAACCCCTCTCCCAAATTTTGCACTTGCCCTGTATCGGGCAGAAATTTGCCGCCTATGCTCGAAATCGGTGTTTTTCAACACAATCCGCCCATAGCGTCGATGCGGCACATCCGCTTCGAGCTGGAACCACTCACTGGACTTGATCTAGTGAACTCCGACTTTGCCCGCACCGCCATCCATGACCTCGATCGCTGTGAACGACGGCTTTGACATTATTCAGCACCCGCCTTTTCCAAAAACTGATCTACACGGGCCGTGGCCTTTTGATAGCCTTGAACATCTGGGGGTGCGTCAGGCTGGTCATCGTTACCTGCAGTCACTAACCCTTCAATCTCAGGCCTTCTCGATCCACTCCTCTCGCCACCTGAAGTTACCTGCAAAGTACCGATCTTCTGCTCCAACGCCTTGATCTGCCCCTGTAGCCCACGCATTTGATCTGTGGCGGTTGGGTACGGTAAATCCCCAGATTGCTTATCGAAAATACCCATAAAGAACCGATCTTCATAATATTTGATCCGCTTGGCGCGAACCGGCATTTGCGCATCGACAACCAAAACAATGTCATCAAGATCCATGCGCCGCGCCTCGTCTTCGGGCAATAGCGCCGTTTCTTCAGTTCGTTCAGACATGCTGCGACCCGTGAAAGGGTTCCGGCCAACTGAACGCGACCGTGTCACCACGCGCTTGGTGGTTTTACCGACCGCTTTGCTCAGTTCCTCAATAGTCTTTTCATCAGACGGGGTCAGGTAAAGCTTGATCCCTGCATTCCCCTGCAACGCGCGGCGCGCATTTTCACCGTAGATCTCATCAAGCGCGGGAATGGTCTGCGTCACGATCGCGAGATTGGCGTGGTAGGATCGCAAGGTTTCGATACTGTCCGTGACAATCGGCATTTTGCCAAGTCGATTGAATTCATCCAGCATGATCATCACAGGCCATGGTTCATCCTTGTCCGGCTCGTGATCCTGCAGTGTCGCCAGAAGATCCGAGAAAAACAGGCGGATCAGTGGGGCCAGTGGCTTCACCATCAACGGCTCGACCACCAGATAAACTGACAGCGGCGTTTTGCGGATCTCTGCAAAATCAAAGTCAGATGTCGCAGTCACGCGGTCGATGGCTGGGTTCGACCATTGTTTCAGACCAGAGGTCATCAGCAGCGACAGATAGGACGTGAGCGTATCGTTGTTCGTGGACGCCATGCGCATGAATATCAGCTTAGCAGCTGGGTTTTGCACCTCATCCGCGCGTCGGCGGTATTCTTTCTGTTTATCACCACCAGAGGCCGTAATGCGGTAGATTTCTCCCAATGTGGGGCGTTTACGCTCAAACGCCAGCAAGCCCGCCGCGACAAACAGATCAATCCCGCCGTCCAGCAGCCCCTGCACCCGATCATCGGCCTGCAAGAACAGGCTGGCTAACAATTGCAGCTCCATCTGTTGCCGATCGACATTCTCCAACCCAGCAATGCGCAGAAGCGGATTGTATCGATGGGATCGACCATCTTTCCAATCTGTGGGCGCAAATCGAAACACCTTGTCGCCCTGGGCTGCACGATGGCGTGATGTGGCCTCGAAATTCTCGCCCTTCACATCCAAGACGACAGCGCTGCCCTGATAGGTCAGCAGGTTTGGGATCACAAAGCCGGTGGTTTTGCCGCGCCCGGTCGGAGCCACGATCAGCGCATGGGGAAACACCTTTGACATGACTAGGGGGTTCCTGCTTTTCGGTTTGCCCATTTTTCCAAGGATAAAACCATGGCCGGGCTTGCCAAAGAAATCGCTGCGCTTCATTTCAGAGATCGTTTGCCAGTGCGTTTCACCGAACTTGGTCAAAGCGTCATTCATCAGAACCGCGCTAAGCAAAACACCCGCGCCTGTGCAGATGCCAATGATCAGATGCACAATTTGCATGTCACTGGGATGTGTGAGCCGCAGATCATTGTAACCCCGTACCAGCATCAGGAAGTCGATATTCACACCAACACCGAACCAGCGGAACGTCAGAAACGCCGATGCCAGCACATATCCTAGAACCGCGCCAAGGATGGCAAAGCTGATGACCCCAAGGGCAATGCGCGACTTATCCATGGGTCACACCTTTTTCACCGTCAGTATCGACGTGGCGCTGGCGCTGCACCTCGATCTCTTCGTTGGCGATCTCATCAAGCACATGTTCCATTGCGACAGAATCCGCCAGCTCTGGTTCGCTTTGCAGATATGCCTTGGCCATATAGAGGCGGTTCAGCCGGTCCTCTATGTGATCTTCTAAAACGCGTTCATCACCGATGGCGAGGTCAGCTGCATGCTCGTTACCAATCAGTTCATGCAATTCCTGACGCAGGGCATCCCGATCCAGATCATCGCGGAATGGATCTGAGGTCGGATCCTGCCTCAGTCTCTGCAGAGCTTCAGAAGCGGCTGGAGGCAGGCCGTCGATCGGTGCGCGATCATTCTCGGCCACCTCTGCATTCCCGGCGTCTCTCAAAACTTCAACGTCATTCAGAACACGGCCCAATTCACCATGCAGCTCATCCAGCCGATCCACTGCTTTTTCCAGATCATCGCGTCTGGACAGATCAAGCCCTTCGGTTTCTGCGATGGCAGCAAGATCCCGACCCAACCATCGTCGCTCAAGCGCTGCATTCTGCGCGCCGATCTCAATACGTGACACCACTTCCTGCGTGGAAATGCCGGTGTCTTTGAGCGCCAGCTGCAGCCGATCGGCAACGGCATCGCTTTGCAGTTTGTCCTGCACCTGATCCGCGATATTCTCCGCCGAATAAATGCCGCTGTCTGACGGGGGTTCCAGCAAAGTATGGGATCGCACACCAATCGGGCTGAGGTGAGAGATTGAGTGATAGATCTCGTTCAGCTCCTGCTCCAACACCGCACGCCGGTCCGGCGGCGCATCTGCCACCACCTGTTCAGCCTGTTCAATCTTGCCGTGGAACGCATCCACGACCTCGTCAAAGGAATGCTGTTCCTCAGCCATGCCATACACCTTTCCGTCTGCTTCAATGGGTTTGCCCTGCGCCAACATGGTGGCCGCGCGTTCCAGCGCACGGGAAATGTCATTCTGATTGTCACGAGAGGCCTCTGCCGCCAGCCCGCGATAAAGCCTGGCGTGCCGGGCGACATCTGCCAGCGCCTGATCCAGTTCTGGGCCAACGCGTTCACGCTCGGAAAGATCCTGGCCCCGCTCTTTTGCCCGGCGATATTCAACATCGCTCAGGCTTTTGGTGGTGATCCCGCGCTCCAGTTTATGCGTGGCCTCAAGGCGGACGCCGTAGCGATCAGCAGCCTCAACCATCGCCTCGCGAAAACTGTCATAGTTAAAATGGTGATCTTGCTTGAGATAGAAGAATTCACCATCCTTGCTGCGCCGGTTCAGCACGATATGGGCATGGGGGTGATCACGATCTTCATGCACCGCCGCGATAAAATCAAACTGGCTGCCTTCCCCTAGAAAGAACCGCTCACAAATATCGCGGGTGATCTCGGCCACATCAGATCCAGAGGTGCCGATTGGGTAGGCCATCAGCAGATGAGACGTATGTCCAAGCTTCGGATGGAAGCCCTCGTTCCACTGCGCGGAAAACCGGCGCGTGACCTGTTCGATCTCTTTGGCTGACAGAACCTTCTGACCATCATAGGTGCCACGGCTGTCGATGATGAAGCTCGACTTGGTCGTCAGATATTCCAGCTGATTGCGCAGTTGCGCCTTGCTGTGGGTGCCGCCCTCGCGGATCGCTTTGAAGATCGCGGGGGAATGCCCCATGGCAGCGCGCACCATCTGCTTTTGACGCTGGCGCGGAACATGTCCCCGAATACGGCTCCAATCGCCATCGAAGAATTCTGACCGCATGGCGGTGACAGCATTATTCCGAGCCATCGGCGAAGTCTCCGAGAATGCGAGATACCTCACCCGACAGATGGCTGCGGCGGCGCTGCGCCATGTCCTGAACCTGATCGGCGATGTCGAAGATCAGCCCCGCCAACGCACGCACCTGCCCATGGGCGGAATTGCCATAAGGCGGTGTCTTGCCCTGGCGTTTGGCCTCATTCAGACGCTGCGCAATCTGGTTGATATTATTGCCCGCCCGGTTGAGCGATGCAGACAGCCCGCGCATCTGTTCAGACAGGTCATCGTCGGGGACAAAGACGTCATTGGCAGATTGGATCAATCGGCGCAGGCCATCGGCGCGCGAGGGAAGATCGCGCCGGGTCAGCACGGCATCAAAGCGGAATATCTCCTGCTTGGTCAGGCGCACATTGACCAGTTCGGAGCGCACATGACTGTCCAGTTTGCGGGCTTGATCGGCCTTCAGCGTGTAGAAGATGCTGCGCGTCGTGACACCAAATTCGCGGGCCAGTTCTTCGACGGCGACACCCTCAGCACGCTTGCGCACAATCGCAAAACGCTCGTTTTGCGTCAGTCGCTTGTGCCGTGATACGCGGGGCTGGCCCATGTGAAGTAATCATCCCTATTTCTTGCCAGCATCATACAGGCAGCCCTGTTATGGCATTTCGCCATAATTGATTCAATATTATAATATTGCATCAACTGTCTGTATTCCGTTTGGAGCAGCCATAGGCTGCGACCGCAGGGCAAAGCCCGGCCCCATGCGCAAGGCATGGCACCACTAATCGTGGTTCCACGCCTCAGCATCGCCAAGCAATTGCAGCGCTATTGCGCGGGCTGCGCCTTCGGCGCTGGCATAGGTTTTATGATCGAGCAGCTCGTGTAGATCAAAGGGCTGTTGCGGGTCGTCCGGGGTCTCGACCCGGACATAGATCGCCCAGCCATCAATCCGTGCTGGATCATCGCAATACTCCTGCCCGCCATCGGGCAGATTACAGAACCCATGAAGATGCACGCTGGCGCGGCCCTCTCGGGCCGCTTGTTTGATTTCAGAATACGTCATTGCAAAACCTCCGCGCTGTCTGTGATGAAAAACTCTTCTGGCAGCCCGTTCAGGCATGTGCCGTCACGATTGGTCAAACCGATTGCTGAGCCGTTACGTGTGAATGTGATGAGGTACTTCTCGAGGCAATCACGCGTTACGACATACCCGACGTTCATCCCGTGAACGCGGTTGCCCGCGTCCACTGCTGTTTTGATCTCGGCCAAGGTCATCGCAACGCCTCCTCGAGGATCGCGAGGGCTCCCAGACAGTCGTCAATGGACTGCTGATCTTCGCCTTCCAGATCGTTTCGCTCCAGCCGGTTCAATACCGTGTAGAGCGTCGCGCGCGCCTCACCGGCGGCGCTCCGAAGGCTCACGGGATCCTCCAGACGCGCGGTCGAGAAATCATCGCTGTGATAATCAGGGATCATGCTGCCACCTCCTTGCTTTGACCTGCTGCGTGCAAAACAAAGTCGGCCGCCTTCTGCGCCTCAGACGCCGCACGAAAAATCGCCCGCTTGTCTTCTTTGAGGGCCGTCAGCCAACCCTCGACATAGGCTGCGCTTTGGCCAAACTCCGGCGCAACGCCGATTTGTGCCCCCAGAAAACAGGCTCCGATCTCGGCCACTAATTCTTCGAAAGCATAGGCCTCACGGTTCGCAAATTTCTTGATCCGCTCCAGCCGCTTTTCGTTGCCAGTCCAATGGATCACCTCATGGGCCATAGTCCCATAATAGCCTGCCGCATTGTGAAACGTGGCAATCGGCGGCATGTGGATGTGATCTTTGGCGGGGCTGTAATAGGCGCGCGGGTCGTCGCTGGTGAGGATCTCCGCCCCTGTCCGGCTGAAAAACGCCTCAAGCTCTGGATCTTCCGCCGTCCCAAGGTCGCGCGGCGCTTCGGGCCGGATGTAGTAATCCTCCGGCAATCCCTCGATCTGATCCGCATTGAAAACGCGATAGGCGCGCGCATAGGGCAGCTCTTCCTCGATGCCCAACTCGTTCTCTCGGGTGAAGGTCCCGTATTTGACCACGGTCGACGACGTTTCACCCTTGCGGACCTGACCACCCAGCTCCTGCGCCTGTTTGTAGGTCATCCAGCGGCTGGACACATAGCCATGCTTGGCCGCCATGACCCAGAGCATCAGGATGTTGATCCCGCGATACTCCTCCCCGTTGTGCCGTGTCGGCAAGGCAATGCCGGACGCGCTCCCTGTCCACGGCTTGCGCCATGGCGGCGTGCCTGCCTCGATCTCTGCAATAATGGTTTCGGTGACATGGGCATAAACATCAAACTTCGGTGCCATTTGTGGCCTCCTTGATCAAAGTGACGCGGGTGAGGCTTCGCGCCCCCTTCCGCCGATGGGCTGCGCCTCGGCCACCTGATCTGACCGAATACGCATGTATTCGGCGGAACAGAGTGGGAGAGGGCAAAGCCCGACCCACGGCCCTGAACGGGGCTGTCAATCGGCCACATTTGCGAAGAAAATGTCTGCGCCAAAATCAGACGCCAATTTGCCCCGCGAGGAATGGCTCGCCCGCGAGACAGGGGAAATTGGTGGCTGCTTTTGGGGATGGACTAAGGTTGACCGCCACGGTCAGGGATGTTGGGCGGACCAAGTCAGAAGAAAGATGCCTGGATTGGGGTGATCGGGCCAAAGGCCCGTTGAGCCCCTGTTCAGTCGATTGGAATTTGTCGCCCGCGCACCAAAGCGCGGGCTCGTTTCCATATTCGGGAAGATATTTTTTCAGACCGTCGGAAAGAACGAAACTCGGTAGGTAGGAGCCTTTCATGCTGAACCACCTGAAGCCGACATTGAAACTTCTTCGAAAACGAATATTTCGTTGCGCTGCCGCATGTCCGCTTGGAGCCCAATGTGTTCGATGCTGCGGCTGGTACGGATGTCCGCTTTGACTTCACCAAGACGGTCGAGCAGACTGTTATCGAAAACCGACCCACACCCTATGAACGCAATACTTATGAGGGACGATGATACTTAGATTTAAGCATCTTCTGTTTTCAGTTTTTCTTTTGAACGCCGTTCAGGCGTTTGCCCACGCACCCTACTACACACAAGTGGAAAAACTTGAGTTGCAAGATGGTGAAATCGTATCATTGAAGCTCTTACACGGTGACGGCATCATCGCAGGTGATCCGGTAAGGGCAATCGTCGTAGATAGCGACTTGAGGGTTCGGGCTGTTTCCCCTTTGGCATTGAAGCTACATATTTTTTGCGAGCAACAAGATGGCATTCGGCGTTGCCGCGTCTATGACACTGTCACAGCCGCTGTATATCGACTTGATCCTTCAAGTTGGGCCTTGGGGCCAGTAATTGAAGAGCTGGGCAAACCTTTGCGTACCGCCTATCCTGAAGACATGGGGCAAAATTTTGGGTTTGCGCAGCGCCCCGCGACCCTTTTGGAGATCATCCGGTTTGAGGGTGATAAGGTCATCTCATTTCCTATCATGGCAGGCCTTTCTTTGATTTGGTGGACTTTGACAGCGTTGCTCTACACCCCTCTGGCTTGGCGACTTTATCTCAACAAGGGCCGCCTACAGCCGTCGAACCTGTCGTCAGTGCTGTTGATCCTACTGCGCTTGGGGGGAGTTGCTGGCTTTCTGTCCATTGCATTAGTCGGCTGGGCTTGGGAACCATATTCGATCTATTATGCAAGTTTCTTTGCCTTACTAGGTCTCATAGTCGCGCTTTTTCTCAGCCGACCTAAACGCAATTTGCCCAAAAGCGGTCATCTGGTTGGATGAAACCAACGACAGCAAAGTCCGCAGAGCACCAGTTCCCCCAACTGCCGATTTTGCACTTGCAGCGAAGGTCCGGTCTGAGGAGTTGCACCGATGCGATATCGGATACTTGTTGAAGTCCAATTGGCAGCGATCCACACTCAGTTTCGGGCTTATCCGGGGCGGAAAACCCGCCCCGGCGCACCGGTCACTCGGTAACCGGATCGTCATCGCGGCGTGGGAAGGCGACCATATCGACGTCGGGGAACATGCTGTGTTTGACATTGATCGAGGTGATGTTGCCGCTGTCGTCGGTGTTGACGAAGAGAACGCCGCAGCGGTCCCAAAAGTTCTTGCCATCTTTTTCGCCGGATTTGACGTTCAGTTTCAGAGTTTGAGTAGCCATTTTTTGATCCTCACTTTGAGTGTTTCGATGAACATGACCAAAGCGGGTACCGAGGGAATGTCAGCGGGAAAGTTGCCTCGCGAGGAATGCGCTGGCGCAGGGGAATTTTGTCGTTGAAGTGGGGCTTGCACCGCGTCCTTCACGGCCTGCCCGCTTATGTTCAGCAATCAGAAACACCGCGTTAAGGATCGGCCATGGCACAAGCAAACTGACTGATCGCGTCATACCGCACCAAGAAGACGATGGGTTTTGGCAAACCGATGAGGCGTCGACGGCCGCAACGCCGCGGCAACAGACTTTTCAAAAATGCCATCAAACTCTGAAGACATGCCCTTGCTGCACTTTTCGACCATGATCTCTACGTCTAACGCAGCCAAGAACGCGAAGACTGTGTCTAGTTTGGGGCCGCGCCTTCCAGCCTCGGCTTTTGAGATGGTTTCCCGCCAAACACCGCTGCGCGTTGCGAGTTAAGCCTGCGTCCAGTTCTTCTCTCGACGAGCCTGGCGGATTGCATGGCCAAGGTTTTTGGGAGTGCGAACAAGGTTCTGCAAATCCGTTCTCCTGCCGTGATTATGATACTCAGATCATAAACCTCAATTATGATCGTTAGATCATACGTCAAGTGGCCTAACTCCTAGCCGTTTACGCTATAGCGTAAATTCACGCAGTTTTCGCTGTAGCGTAAATTTGACACCGCCATACTACCTCACGCTTTCATCCCTGCCGCACGGACCTAATCTGTCGCTTTCAACAGCTCATTGACTTTCAGAAAAACATACCCTATTTTCTGACAAGGAGTTCAAGCATGATTACGTCGAATATCAAGCAACGCATCATCGGAAAGGGACGCGGGGCAATCTTTGCACCGGCTGACTTTCTTGATATCGGGTCCCGCGCAAGCGTGGACCAAGCTTTGTCGCGTCTGGCCGATCTGGGCGTGATCAGACGGCTGACACGGGGTCTATATGACTACCCAAAGAAGAGCCCGCGCTTCGGGTTTCTGTCGCCATCCGCAGATGACATCGCAAAGGCCGTCGCCCGTAAGGACGGTCAAATTCTGCAACCGTCGCCATCAATGGCCGCCAACCGGTTGGGCATCTCAACTCAGGTGCCTTCCAAGCCTACCTACATGACAGACGGCCCTACGCGGACCAAAAAAGTTGGACGGCAAGTCATCCAATTCCAGAACGCGTCCTCCAAGACGCTCGTCGGCGCAGGCCATAAGACTGGGATTGTCTTCCAGGCATTGCGTTACATTGGCAAGGATCGTGTAGACAGCCAAATAGTCGACCAGCTTGCTCGCACACTGGATGACAAGGACCGGATGCTGCTGGCAAAGCAAAGCAGGCATGTCCCTGCTTGGATGCACCCTATCGTGCAACAGATTGTTGCGCACGCATAAGTATGGAACAGTTCGCCAACGACGCACCCGAACTCAGAGACGAGGCCTTTCAAGAAACTGCAGCGCAGCTTGGAATGTCAAAGGCAATCATCGAAAAAGACTTCTGGGTTTGCTGGTCGCTCAAACAGCTTTTCGCATTGCCAGTCTTTGGCGAACAAATGATTTTCAAAGGCGGGACATCCCTCTCAAAAGCCTATGACGTCATCCACCGGTTCTCTGAAGATGTGGACCTCTCGCTCGATCGAGAACGGCTTGGTTTTGTCGGAGATCGTGACCCAGAAGGTCCTGATCTGTCAGGTAAGAAGCAAAAGAAATTGCTTCAAGAATTGCAGGAGGTGGCGGAAGATGCCGTCGGCGGCCAGCTGTTGGCTGAGATCCAAACAGCGTTTGACGCCAACTTAGAACAGGAGTTCACGCTATCGGTCGACCCAAATGATGCGCAGACCATTCTCTTCGAATATCCCTCGATGGCTGAGAGTACTGCCGGGTACGTCCAACCAATTGTGCGTTTTGAATTTGGTGCGCGCGGCGTACAACTTCCAGCCGAGCAAATCGACATTGCACCATACTTGCATCAGGCGTTCCCCGATCTTCTGACTGACGGTCAGGTCGGCGTGAAAGTATTGGGCGTCGAGCGCACGTTCTGGGAAAAAGCCACCATTTTGCACATGCTCTACCATCAGGATGCCGCCAAGCCTCTCGCGGATCGAATGTCGCGCCACTACTACGATATGGCGCAGCTGATTGGGCACGAGGCCAAGGATCGCGCGCTCCAAAGTCTCGATTTGCTGACACAAGTGGCACATCATAAATCGGTCTTTTTCAAATCTGCCAAAGCGAACTACGAAGGTGCCAAACCTGGCTCCCTTCGCCTGACACCGAACGACAGTCTCACCGCTGCGCTTCGAAAAGACTATGCGGGCATGCGGGAAATGATCATCGGTGACGTGCCCGCCTTCGATGAAATTCTGGCAAAAATCGAGACCTTCGAGGCTGAAATCAACAGCTGACCCCGTTGCCCGATTGCTCGTCGTGCTTCTCAAGGCCTGCAGAGCGAGAACCGCTCTTTTCAGAACAACCCTCGTCACGCCTGCAGCCCCGCCGCGCGGACCTGATCAGGCGTCACCAGCTTCGAGGTTATCAAGCCCTCGATTTGCCGGTTGGTAATATGGCGGCACAGGGGATGGCGCTCGTGGATCCACTCGGCGAGGCTGGCGCGGCCTTTGGCTTCGGCCTCTCGCGCCTTCACGCGGTCAGCCTGTATCTGAGCGAGCCCCTTCTCCCAACGCCGCATTTTGAACCAGTTGTCCGAAAAACAGACCTTGGTGCGCGTGTAGCCCTCGCTCTCCTTCGCGTAGGCTTTGACCGCCTGCAGCAGGTCGTCGGGCTTCACACCGGCCTTCACGGCCGCTGCAATCAGACGCAGACTGGTCCGCTGGTCTCGGATCCTGTCCTTGGGATACGCGGCTAGGATCTTCTCAGATTCAAGATCTTCAACCTCCTCCACCGCCTCGCGCCTGCGCGTAGGTGGTTTATGGATGGTTTTAGGATGGTTTGGGGTCCACCGTGAACCCCGTACCCCGTTCACCGTGGACCCGGTACCGGGTTCAGGCTGGACGGGGTTCACAGTGACCCCCGTCTCAATGTCGGGCTCGGCCGTGGGTTCGAGCGCGGCCACGCGCTCCAGAACGATGCGGTAAATGACAGTGTAACCGTTCTTGCAGTGCCGCCGCCCCGTCTCGATCAAAATGCCTTCGCGCAGGAAATCGATGATGGTGCGCTTCACCGTGCTCTCGCTAAGCTCTGTGTGGCGCTGGATCGTCCCTTTAGAGCACCAGATGCCTGAGCCGTCATCGCTTGCCTTATCCGCCAGGAACATAATGATCTGCTTGCGCGCGGCGCTGCCAAAGCGGCGCTCGGCGCATTCGTTTGCGATGCGCCAGCTCATGATCTCACCGCCAATTGGGTTGAGATCAGACCGGAAATGCCGTAGGTATTGGGACGGAAATATTCTTCTATGCCGTTGAGGTGGGTGGCCGCCCCCTCAGCGGTTTTTCTTTGCCTTTTTGCCAGAGGAAAAGCCGATGAAAAACCGTTTACTTGGGCCTCGTAACCTATTGAAAAGTGACCCTGAACGAAACAAGTCCGTTTACAATTTTTCCCTTTAAAATCAACAAAATTTTCCGGATTGCAAATCCGTGTACACCGGTTCGATTCCGGTACTCGCCTCCAAGCTTCATCTGAATGTGATCGCGCGGTTGTTTTGCCGCAAACGCTCAATCGTTTCGCAAGTTCTTTGTCCAAAATTTATTGCAAACTTTAAGCCTCACCTACATTCACGCGAAGTGCCCTGAACCACGCTGGTTGCGGCCTTTCAAAATGCACGCTCACAGAAACCTTCCCAGAATTTAGAGACAAACACGCCGCTTGACAGATACCCTCAAATTGCACGATGTTCACGTGAACAGAGGAGTGTTCCGATTCGGGAAACGATCAAAAGAGCCGTTCTGCGTGCAGTTCGGCAACGGGAGAGGTTTGCTTCAAAAGCAGTCATTCCACCTGAGATCGCGCCGAATCCGAAACAGTCCCGAGTTGTTTTATTGCGGCACCGCCGCACCAACGGAGGAGAAAAAATGAAACTTACAAATAAAGCAAAACTGCTTGGCGCGAGTGTTCTCGGTGCTATGACCGCCGCTTCGGTCGCCGGTGCGGAGCCTAAAACAAATATGATGCACCAATGGGCGCAGGGCTCAGAAGCTGCAGCGATCGCAAAGCTTGGCGAAATGTATGAGGCTGCGGGGGGCACATGGGAGCAAACCGCGATTTCCGGCCACACATCCAATACTCTGGCCAAATTGCGCTCTGATGTTGTTGCAGGCAACGCGCCTGCAGCTGTTCAGCTAAAGGGCCCTGAAATTGCAGAGTGGAATGCAATTGGTGCGACGGCAAATCTCGACGAGCTTGCAGCGGCTGAAGGTTGGGACAACGTAGTTGCTCCTGAGCTTGTTTCGGTTATGAAACCGACAGGAAGTTGGGTCGCGGCGCCAATGAACATCCACCGCGTGAACTGGCTTTATAGCTCACCTAAAATCCTGAACGAGCTTGGTCTTGAAGTCCCTAAAACTTGGGACGAGTTTAACGCCGCTTGCGATAAAATCACTGCCGCTGGTTACACATGTATTGCCCACGGTGCCGCCGATTGGTCCGACACAACAACCTTCGACAGCGTTGTTTACGGCATGGACATCGACCTCTATCGCAAGGCGTTCCAAGAAGCGGACGTCGAAGCCATGCGCAGCCAAGGTATGATCGACGCATTTGCACAACTCCGCAAAATGGTTGGCTACATGGATGATGGCATCAATGGCCGTTCATGGGAGCAATCCATGACGATGACCATGTCGGGCGAAGCGGCGTTCTTCCTGATGGGGGATTGGACAGTTGCCTCTGCCAACCTTGCCGGTTTTGTCGAAGGCGAAGATTACTACTGTAGCCAGACACCTGTAAACTGGGGTGGAAATGGCTTCATCCTGAACGCAGACTCCGTTGTGTTCTTCAATCAGAAGGACGAGGACTACATCGAAGGCCAGAAGCTTCTCGCGTCGATTATCATGTCCCCAGAGTTCCAAGTTACGTTCAACGTTGCCAAAGGTTCTATCCCGTCGCGTACGGATGTTGACCTTTCGGTTGGTGGCTTCACACAGTGCCAGCAACAAGGTCTTGAAGACCTCAAGGCATCTGTTGAGGAAGGAACACTGGTTCGCTCCATGGCGCACAATATGACTGTGCTGCAAAAGTATCGGGGCGCAATGATGGAAGTGATCACAGAATTCGTCGCTGACGACTCGATCACACCAGAAGAAGCCGCAAACCAACTCGCGGACGCGGTTGAACTGCAAAGCTAAGCAGTTTGCCACCAGCCGCGCCGCTTTCCCTTTGAGCGGCGCGGCTCCTGCATAAAGAATACCGCGGAGGACTAAATGCAACGTAAACCCGCCCTCGGCTCTCAAGGCTGGGCAAACCGGCTCGCCGCGCTCACACCTCAAATGGTTTTGCTGCCGACACTGATTGCCGCGCTTGTCTATGTGGTGATTTTCTCACTCTGGACCCTGTGGATCTCGGTTTCACAATCGACTTTGCTTCCCAATATGGCCTACGGGGGGTTCGGCGAATATGCTTCGCTTTGGAAAAGCAAGCGTTGGATCGTATCCTATCAAAACCTATTCCTCTTCGGCGCTCTCTATGTTTCCGGTTCCATTTTCTTCGGTACCCTACTCGCAATTCTGATCGACCAACGCGTTCGGTATGAATCGGTATGGCGTACAATTTTCCTGTATCCGCTTGCGGTGTCATTCATCGTGACCGGCACGGTTTGGCGCTGGATTTTCCACCCGCAAACCGGCGTTGAGCTTGCTCTGCAAGATTTAGGATGGATTGCCGCGAAATTTGACTGGATTACAGATCGCGACATGGCGATTTATGTGGTCGTCTTTACCGGCATCTGGCACGCGTCCGGCTTTGCCATGGCACTTATTCTTGCAGGTCTGCGCTCTGTTGACGGTGATCTCGTGAAAGCCGCGCAAATCGACGGTGCCTCAATGCCTCGTATTTACCGCAAAGTGGTGCTTCCAACGATCTGGCCTATCTTCGTAGCCGTCACGGTTGTGTTGCTTCAATTCGCAATCAAAACTTATGACCTCGTTGTCGCACTAACCCAAGGCGGGCCAGGCGTATCAACAACAGTTCCCGCGATTGTTGTGTATGACCTGATGTTCCAACGAGGTCAGATCGCACAAGGTGCTGCCGCCGCAGTAATGATCCTTGTGGCTCTCGCTCTTGTTCTTGTTCCCTATGCGCTCTGGTCCGGCTGGCGCGCCCGTAAGGAGGCTCGCTCCCATGGCTGACGCAACCACTCATCAGGAGTTTGACCCGCTTGCGACAGGCAGCAGGTCAAAACAGCGCCGCTCACGTGCTATTGTCTATACGTTGCTCGTTGTCTTTGCGCTCATCTATATCTCGCCCCTTCTCATCATCCTAACCAACGCCTTCCGCCCGTTGGAAGAGATCGTGCGTGAAGGGTTTATCTCTATGCCCAACAGCATGTCATTTGGGTATTGGGTCGAAGCATGGAGCACGTTCTGTATCGGCGGCACCTGTGAAGGCGTCTCGCGCTACTTCAGCAACACGCTGCTCATGACCGTTCCCGCAACAATCCTTTCGACGGCCTTTGGTGTGGTGAACGGCTACGCGCTTTCAAAATGGCGGTTCAAGGGTGATATGTGGGTATTCGGGCTAATTACACTTGGCGTGTTCCTTCCGGCCCAAATGACGCTGCTACCTTGGGCGTTCGTTCTGGGCAAGCTTGGTCTCTCGAACTCAATCGCGGGCCTTGTTCTTGTTCACACGGTTCAGGGCATCAGTTTTACCACGCTCTTCTGCCGAAACTATTTCGTAAGCGTCCCTGACGATCTCATCAAAGCGGCGCGGATAGATGGCGCGGGCTTTTGGCGCATTTTCCGTCGGATCATGCTTCCCCTGTCGCCTCCAATTCTGATCGTCTGCGTGATTTGGCAGTTCACAGGCATTTGGAACGAGTTCCTCTTTGGTACCGTTTTCACATCCGGTGCAAACCAGCCTATCACCTCTGCCATCGTGGCTTTCTCGGGCTCGGGAACTGGTGAGCGGCACTACAACGTTGAGGCCGCATCGGTGATCTTCGCCGCGCTTCCTCCGCTCTTCATCTACGTTATCGGCGGCAAATACTTTGTTCGGGGTCTGACCTCCGGCGCCGTGAAATAAGGAAATCACCTATGTCATCTTTGCAAATCAAAAATCTCCGCAAGAGCTATGGCGCGGTCGAAGTCCTCAAGGATATCAACCTCGAAGCCGAGTCAGGTGAGTTCGTTGCGCTTGTCGGCCCCTCGGGATGCGGAAAATCCACCCTGCTCTCAATTATTGCGGGGCTCGAAAGTGTCACATCGGGCGAGGTCTTAATTGAGGACCATGTTGTGAACGACGCCGCTCCAAAGGACCGCGACATCGCAATGGTGTTCCAATCCTATGCGCTTTATCCAACCATGACCGTGCGCCAGAATATGACGTTTGGCATGGAATGCCGCAACATCGACAAAGCAACACAGGATGAAACCGTCAAACGCGTCGCCACCCTGCTGCAGATCGAACCGCTACTAAACCGCAAGCCTGGCCAGCTTTCTGGCGGTCAACGCCAACGTGTTGCAATGGGCCGCGCGCTTGTTCGTGATCCCAAACTGTTCCTGTTTGACGAACCACTCTCGAACCTTGATGCAAAGCTTCGCGTAGAGATGCGCAGCGAGATCAAGAAGCTTCACCAAACCGTTGGCCGAACAACCGTTTACGTGACCCACGATCAAATCGAAGCCATGACTTTGGCCACACGGATTGCTGTGATGTATCAAGGTGTCTTGCAGCAATACGACACGCCTAAAACCATCTATGAGAAACCAGCAAATACATTTGTCGCTGGCTTTATGGGCTCGCCGAATATGAACTTCTTTAAGGCAAAGGCCGTCAAGAACGGCGATGGGTTTAGCGTTGTCATCGAGGGTGGCGAAGGCACACCGCTACCTTTGCCAGCAGATCGCTACGACACACTCACAGACGGGCAATCGATCATTTTCGGTGTTCGCCCAGAACACTTTAGCCCTGCATCCGACAACCGCGCAGAACGCAAAGGCATTGCTTCGGTTGCCGTTCCTGTTCGGGTGGATATGGACGAGCCAACCGGATCGGAGACCGTTTTGCTCACCACGATCGCAGGGCAGAACGCAACTATTGTTTGCGAGCCAGACGCAGCACCAGCCATTGGCGACACTGTCGATTTCGAGATCGACATGACCAAAATCAGCCTGTTTGATCGAAAGTCAGAACTGCGCCTTTAATACTGAAGATCTTATATCAGGCCGCAACAACGTTCCCGACTTTGCGGCCTGTATCGACATAGCGATGCGCCTCTGGCAGTGCGTTTAGCGGATAGGTTCGATCAATCACTGGCGCCAATGCGCGGGCCTCCACGATCTCGAGCACTTGGGACAGTTGCTCACGCAACTCTGCTGGCTTTAGCATCCCAGTCGCCGAAAACTGAGCGCGCTTCCGCCCGAATACTGAGGTGACAAGCGATGCCCCCAAAAGATCGCACCCGAGAACAGGGCAAATATAGCGACCATTGGGTGTCAAAACACGTTTAGCTTGCCCAAATGACGATACACCGAGCGTATCAAATATCACGTCGTAAGTGTCCGCGCCCATCGTGAAGTCTTCCTGGGAATAGTCGATCACGTGCCCTGCCCCGAGCGATGCAACAAGGCCCGCATTTCTCGCGCTGGTCGTCGCGCTTACTTCCGCTCCCATATGTGCCGCGATTTGTACAGCAGCACTTCCAAGGCTTCCAGATCCGCCCAAGATAAGAACGCGCGCGTTACGACGAACCGCGGCTATTCGGTGCAAGAAATTGTAAGAGGTAAGCGGACCATCACACATGACCGCTGCTTCTTCATGCGATAGCTCGCGCGGTTTTGGCATGATCACGCCGTTTTCATTCATCAAAATATGGCTGGCGTTTGCGCCGAACTGAAGGCCCGCTTCACCAAACACCTCATCCCCAACGGCAAAGCGCGAGACTTCTCTGCCAACTGCGATGACCTCTCCCGAGAAACCCGCCCCGACAAGATCGTTACGGGGCTTCCTAAGACCTAGAAACAGCCGCGCGAATTTCGGCGTTCCTTCGCGGAGCATTGTGTCCGCACGCGTCACCGCTGACGCCTTTGTCTGGATCACGATCTCTTCTGGGCCAGGTTGCGATAGGACGTCCTGAAATGGGGTCAAAACCGCTGGTCCGCCATACTTCTGAATGCGCCATGCATTGCGATTGATTTTCATTGTTCGCTCCAATTTTGTTGACGAAACCTGCTTAGAGGAGCAAAAAGGTTACGAATACTGACAAAAAGTGACCACATCGGTTAAAAAACGGACCACCTATGATCGATTGGAAGTCTCTTCCTGCTTTCCTCGCCGTTGCGCGAAATGGCTCACTCAGAGCCGCCGCCGACCAAAGTGACAGCACGCATGCCACTGTGCGGCGGCAAGTTGAGGCGCTTGAGGCGCAGCTTGGCGTGCAGCTTTTTCGACGTGCTGCCGATGGCCTTCACCTCACGGCTGCCGGCCGCACACTCCTACCCCGCGCCATTGATGCAGAGGCCGCTCTCCTCCAAGGAACAAACGCGGTTAAAGGCCTTGACCGCGAAGCCTCTGGCCGTATCCGTCTTTCAGCAGACCCGATGACCGCCCATTTCCTCTTAGCGCCAGTTTTGGCTGAATTTGCAAAGCTTTACCCCGAAATTGACCTCGACCTGCAGTTATCGTTTGGCGTAGATTCAATTTCCAAGCTCGAAACCGATGTCTCTGTAAGGCACGTGACCGAAGTCACCGAAGATGCGGTTGGTCGCAAACTGTTCCCGCTTTCAATAGGAGTATTTGCTTCCGCCTATTACATTACCAAAACACTGCCCGAAGCAGGCCCCAAAGGGCGCGGGTTAACTTGGATCGGCTATGGCGATGTTCCGGAGTTGAATGCTCTCATTCTCAACTCGCCATTCCCCGAAGCAAAAGTCCGCCACACAATCCCCGACCCCGCTATGCATCTTCACATGGCGCGTGCCGGTGCAGGCATGACTGTTCTTGCGTCGTGGGTTCAGTCTGTGTTTCCCGAACTTCAACGCGTTCCGGGCACGGTGCTCGACGAGCGCAGATCGACCTGGGTGTTACTTCACAGCGATCTAAGGCGCGTAAAGAGAGTGCGCTTGTTTGTCGATTATCTCTGTGCCGCACTACTTGAGCGCCGCGCAGATTTCATCGGAACGTAGGGTGTCTTAGAGCATCCACTCAACGGGCAACAAGCCTACAAACCACAGCAATCCACGCTGAAACGCCGTTGAGTTTGGCTCGTTCGCAAAAGTTCGGGTCGGGCCATTCTCGTCATATTGCACCCAAACCGTATCGCCATCGACGGTATGGGCGACCTGATAGGCATAGGTTGGTGCCTCAAGCTGTTTCGAGAGAAATTTCGTAATCGTTGGGCTGTCGACGAGAATTCCCATCTCTGTGTTGAGTTGGGCCGAACGGGGATCAAGATTGAATGAGCCTATAAACGCTTTTGTCCCATCGATTCCGAACACCTTCGCATGCAAACCTGAAGCAGACCCCGCAAGAATCTGGGACAATGTGCGCTCGGCGTGTTCTTCACGCATGGCCCGCAACTCGAGCACTTCAACACCGCTTGAGATCAAATCGTCTCGATATCGGATATAACCGGCATGTACCGGCATCACATCGGTCGAGTCATATGAATTCGTTAAAACCCGTGTCCGTACGCCACTTCGTGCGGCTGTGGTCAAGGTCTCCGTTCCGCGCTCGCCCGGGATGAAATATGCAGACACAAGATCGATTGATGATTGCGCCGCTTCGAGAAGCTCAAAAAGTTGAGTAACAACAAGCTGATCATCCGTTGCTTGCCCCAATCCTTTAGCTGGGTCATCGACAAGCAAGCGTGCTGTTCCCCACTCAAACTCAATTGTGCGATCAATAAGGTCTTGGACAAATTCGTGCTCTTCAATGGCTTCCATATACCCAGCACCAAGTGCCGTCGCTCTTGCTTTGTCAGCATCCGCTTTAATCGAGGGCTCCCATACCGACGCAAGGATTAAGTCTGCATCATAAGCGGAGCCGCTATTCCAATATGTGTCAAACGCAGCAGACACATCATCCACAATCGGCCCAATGGCGATCGTGTCCACGTCAAAATAATGCGCCCCTTCACCGAAAGCGAAATATATGTCGCCGATATTCCGACCGCCAACAATTGTTGTGACTCCATCAACTGTCATCGATTTATTGTGCATTCGGCGATTTAGACGTTTGAAGTCAAAAAGGTAGGAAACCAGTTTTGGTTGGCGCAATGTGAATGGATTAAAAATACGAACCTGTGCCGACGGGATTGCATCCAACTCCGCAAGCTTCTGGTCAAGACCACCTACGCCATTGTCATCAACCAACAGCCGTACGCGCACGCCTCGCTCTGCGGCTGCTCGAAGCTCATCAAGAAGCATCAGACCAGTGGTGTCGTGCTGCCAAATGTAATATTGCGCATCAATCGAGTTCTGAGCAGTTCTCGCCAACAATGCGCGGGCGGCGAATGCGTCCCGCCCATCGGTTAGTGGTCGTAGACCATTGAGATCTGAATGCGCTTCAACCGCTGACTTGATCGCCTGACCGAGATTTGTATCCCATTGCGGCTCTGATCTCGTTTCTGTGCTTGCAAAGTTTTCGTCTGGTAAGGGAAAGGCAATCCTCATTCCAACAACGAAGAGAGCAATGACCGCAGCAATAGCCAAAAGTACTCTGAGTAGACGCATTTTTCGTCCTTTCTCAACTGTAACTCATCTCTAGAAACGGCAAACCCAAAATCCAGAGTTGCGCGGCTACAGCTTAGGCAACATTCACCACTTGCGGCAAGCGGACAATTGATATCAGATTTTCTTATTTGATAACAGCAAATTAGGCCAAAAACTCTGTATCACAACCCAATCTATTTTTACGCGTCTTAGGCGATTTTCACCGCGCTTTCGCGCCAAGCCCGACAACTTCAACCGAAAATATACTCTCAGCGTATCCTTCATCTCGAAAGCAGACCGTCTTGCGTACCCGCCTTGACCTTCCCATTACTGGAAGGTCTATATCAAACTGCATGAGCAGAATCGCGAGTGATCTATGAAGCATACCAGCCCCCTTACAATAAATGTCTCTGGCATGAACTGCGCTTCTTGTGTTGGGCGGGTTGAAAAGGCGCTCCAAAACCTGCGCGGGGTACAGTCGGCATCCGCAAATCTCGCCACGCAACAAGTTTCGATCAGTGGTTCTGATGAGATTGACGTCATTGAGATTGAAAATGCTCTTAGAAAAGCTGGCTACCCCGCAGAAGTCACAACAGTAACACTCGCGATATCTTCGATGAGTTGTGCATCCTGCGTCTCGCGCGTCGAGAAGGCATTGTCATCGGTTCCCGGCGTTCGTTCAGCAACGGTAAATTTGGCGACGGAAACGGCTTATATAGAGTACGTGGTTGGCACAACAACACCACAGAGCATTGCATCCGCGGCCACCGCTGTGGGCTATCCTGCTCGGCCAGTCACAGAAGCTTCCAAGGCATCTTCCACAGCCGATGACGCCTACAACGGGCTCAAACGTCAAACGATCATTGCCGCGCTTCTCGCCACTCCTGTGTTTGTACTGGAAATGGGCGGTCACCTATTCCCGCCGTTTCACCATTTCATCATGGCCACATTGGGCATGCAAAACAGCTACTTGATTCAATTTGCGTTAACTACAGCAGTTCTACTTGGGCCTGGGCGACAGTTCTACACCAAAGGGATCCCAGCTCTACTTCGTGGTGCGCCGGATATGAACTCCTTGGTCGCGCTTGGAACACTTGCCGCCTATTGCTTTTCGATTGTCACAACATTTGCACCGCAAATTCTGCCGCAAGGCACAGCGAATGTGTATTTCGAAGCGGCCGCCGTTATCGTTGTATTAATACTTGTGGGCCGAACGCTGGAAGCCCGCGCAAAGGGCCGCACGGGCGCAGCAATCCAACGACTTCTCAATCTTCAGCCCAAACAAGCGCGTGTTGAACGAAAAGGTAAACTCACCAATGTAAATGTCGACGAGGTCGCTCCGGGAGATACGGTCCACCTCTATCCGGGCGAGCAAATTCCGGTTGACGGAGACGTCCTTTCCGGCAGCAGTTACGTTGACGAAAGCATGGTCACCGGGGAGCCAATTCCTGTCGAAAAATCCAAAGATGACACTGTCATCGGCGGAACAATCAATGGCGCAGGAAGTCTAGTTTTCAAGGCGACCACGACGGGCGAGGCCTCTGTCCTCGCACGGATTGTGGCGCTCGTTCAATCGGCGCAGGCTGCCAAACTGCCAATCCAGAGCGTCGTGGATAAGATCACAGCTTGGTTCGTACCGGCTGTTCTTCTCGCTGCGTTTGTCACCGTGGTCGCCTGGCTCATTTTCGGCCCGGCGCCTGCTCTTAGTTTCGCACTTGTGGCAGGAGTGTCGGTTCTTATCATTGCTTGCCCTTGTGCCATGGGTCTGGCCACACCAACGTCAATCATGGTTGGCACAGGACGCGCGGCAGAGCTTGGCGTCTTGTTCCGAAAAGGTGATGCGCTGCAATCGCTCGACGCGGTCAGCGCCATAGCCTTTGATAAAACAGGAACGCTAACCAAGGGCAAACCCGAACTCACGGACATAATCCTCGCTGAAGGCTTTGAGGAAGCTGAAGTACTGGCCAAAGTTGCCGCCGTCGAAGCTTTTTCGGAGCATCCGATTGCCAAGGCCATCGTCAACGAAGCGACCATGCGAGACTTGCCCACTCTACATGCAGATCAATTCAAATCTAAGACAGGTTTCGGCATTCAAGCGCGCGTTGAATGCGTTGAAGTCATGGTCGGTGCGGAGCGGCTGTTTCAAACTGAAAACATAGAACTTGGCGGGCTCAATGACAAAGCGGCTCAGCTCGCCAATCAAGGAAAAACGCCTATCTACGCCGCAATTGACGGGAAAATCGTTGCCATCCTCGCCGTTGCCGACCCAATTAAAGAAACGGCCAAATCTGCAATTTCTTCGCTTAAACAACGCGGCTTACATATCGCGATGATAACGGGCGACGCTAAAGAAACGGCCCAAGCCATTGGCGCAGAACTCGGAATTACCGATATTGTCGCCGAGGTTACGCCAGAAGGAAAAACCGAAGCGATCAAATCACTTAAATCCAAACACGAGGGTTTGGCCTTTGTGGGGGACGGCATAAATGATGCCCCTGCTCTCGCCGAAGCAGATGTCGGCATTGCAATCGGTACAGGCACCGACATAGCGATCGAAGCCGCTGACGTTGTGCTCATGAAAGGCGATGTAACCAATGTCGTTACAGCATTGGACCTTAGCGCAAAAACCCTTCAAAACATCCGGCAAAACCTGTTTTGGGCTTTCGCCTATAACACGCTACTCATCCCTGTTGCCGCTGGGGTGTTCTATCCAGCCTTCGGGGTTTTGCTCTCGCCAATATTTGCGGCCGGAGCCATGTCGCTATCGAGCGTTTTCGTTCTAAGTAACGCTTTACGGCTTAGAAACGCTGCAGCACCAAGCGTCACATCAGGAGGTTGAGATGAACATCAAAGACGCCGCAAAGCTGACGGACCTTACCTCAAAAACAATACGATACTACGAAGATATCGGCCTCGTCAGCCCCCAGCGCCATGCAAACGGGTACCGTGATTTTGACACCAAAGATGTGCACAAACTCGGTTTTGTCAGCCGCGCCAGAGCTCTAGGGTTTTCAATTGAGGACTGCCGAACTCTGCTGGCGCTTTGGGAGGATGAAAACCGTGCAAACGCGGACGTCCGAGCCGTTGCACAAGAGCATTTGGACCTGATCGAAGAGAAAATCGAGAAGCTTCAAGAGATGCGTTCAACGCTCACCAAACTCGTTTCCGAATGCGCTTCCGGCTCTCGTTCGGATTGCCCGATCCTCGCGTCTTTAAGCCCCTCCTGATGCGCCACATTCTCGACAGGTTTTGCGAGATTTGACACAAAGATATCCCAGTCAGACCGCTTTCCGGCTCCAATGTCTGTGCAAAACAGACAGACGCCGAAAAGGGACAAACATTAATGCCGTTCAAAGCCTCCGACTTACTGGCTGATCTCAACGATCAAAACAGACTTCCAGCTAACAGCGACCCAGATATCGCAGGCTTTATTGCCAATCGTTGCAAACGCTCATTTCACCCCGAGCTTCAACAAGGACTTGCTTCGCTCTCTGGACTTGCGGCAGGCACACGAATTCTTACGGATTTGGGACCATCACCAATTGAGAACATCCGGCCGGGCGACAGGGTGCGCACAAAAGCCGGCGGATATGCACAGGTCAAGGCAGTTGGCAAATACGACATCCAGCCAAAAGATATTGCATGCTGCCCGACCTTGCGGCCCATCGTTGTTCCCGCCGGAACATTCGGCAATGTTGCGCCTTTGAAAGTCATGCCATCTGTTGAGTTTCTTATCCAAAGCGAGCGTGCGTGTATTCTATTTGAGACTGGTAAGGTTTTGGTGAATGCTCATTCCTGCCTCGATTATCACGGTGTCGACTTCTATTCTGCGCAAAGGACTTCGGTTTTCCACGTTTTGTCGTTCGACAATGAAGAGGTGATCAACGCAGATGGCGCTTGGGTGTCATCCGGTCCGAGGCTTGCCCGTTCGTCAACACCACACCGCCGCGTTCACTGGATTGGGGAGCCAACACAAGGCTCTGCTTTCTCTGAGTACCGGCGCCTAAGCCGCTATGAAACGCGCCTACTTCTAGGGAGAGCGGCGCGCGGCATGCGGAATGTTAGTTTGAAAGCGGCCTAGCGCGCCTCTTAGTCAAGGCGTACCGACGGACTCGCATACTCTTCTGCGCTCGACTTACCGATTTTCCCGAGAGAGAAGCTGGCGACAACGGAAATCACTGCGATCAAAACTGCTGCGGATGCGATAACTTTCATTTTGCCTCTGCCGTTTCATCTTCATTGGGTTGCTTTTCTTCAATGCTTTCAACCCATAGAGAGTGGTGCTCACGCGCCCATTGCTTTTCAACTTCGCCCGAACCAACCGCCGCAAAGGCGCCTTCCATCCCGACTGAACCGATATAGATATGCGCAATCACGATGGCCATAAGAAAGAACGCCAAAACCGCGTGCCAAAGCTGCGCGAACTGCATGTCCTCTTGGGGTGAGAGCACAGTCGAAATCTCACCATATCCAACGATCTGCGGAAGGCCCGTAGCATTCAGCATCTGGAATAAGGATTCAAACAGCGGAATAGAATGCGGAAACAGGAGCGAGACACCTGTGACCGAGATCGCGCTACCGAACAACACTACCGACCAGAAAATGACCTTCTGACCCGCGTTAAACCGCTTGGCGGGGGGATGTACGCCCTTTTTGAAGATCCCTCCCCCTTGAGCGATCCATTGAAGGTCTGCGCGATTGGGAATGTTGTCTTTGGCCCAAACCACGACGATCATTATCAGCCCCAGTATAAACGCAAAGCTTACGTTGTTGTGGATCCATTTTGAGGCCAGAGCGAGCGTTGCGAAAGCGTCTTTCCCCAACCACGGTATTATCCACATCCGACCGAGAAGTGAGATCAAACCCGTCACTCCAAGCAGAATAAACGATATGCCAAGAATCCAATGTCCCATGCGCTCAATCGTATTGAAACGAAGGATCGTCTCGCCGGTTTTCTCGCCATCAATTCGAATTTTGCCGCGGATTAGATAGAATAGAACAAGCAGAAGGATAGTTCCGAGCAATAGGTAACTTCCAAATGGGGCCAACACGTCACGTCGGAACTCAAGCCACCACATGCCACCGCTTTGGATAACGCTTTTGGCGGCTTCCCCTCCGGTGGAGACCGTCACATTCGCGGAACCATACCGAAGCGCGCGCCATAGGTCCGGATCAGAGGCGCCACCGAGCGTTCCAAGTTGATCGGTGATCGCGGCACCTTCTGTATTTCCTGTGACATCTCGGCGGAAACTATCATCAATGACGATCTTCTGTTGCCGCGCCATGATGTCTTCGAGCGTTTGCGCGCCGCCGGTTGCACTTCTGTCTGTGCTTTGTGCAAAAACGCCCGCTGGCTGTACTATGATCAGCACGAACGAGAGAAGAATTCCAAGTAAAAATCGTAGCATATGCACCCCGAAAAACATCGAGCATGGGCGAACCACTGTCCGCCCTATTGCCATTTTGCGGGTTATCAACCGCCCTTCAATCCGTAGGCAGTTCCCCAGCCCCAAGCTCCGGCACCGAAGCCTCGCGCCACAACACGCTCGCGATAAATTTCGGAAACGGTGTCGCCATCCCCTGCAAGAAGCGCCTTTGTAGAACACATCTCTGCGCAAATTGGCAGCTTGCCTTCGGCTATACGGTTGCGGCCATATTTTTTGAACTCTTCGGTTGAACCATTTTCCTCAGGGCCACCAGCGCAGAAGGTACATTTGTCCATCTTGCCGCGGCTACCGAAGTTGCCTGCCTGCGGGTACTGCGGTGCGCCGAATGGGCAAGCATAGAAGCAATACCCACAACCAATGCACAGGTCTTTGGAATGAAGAACGATACCGTCTTCGTTCTGATAGAAGCAATCTACGGGGCATACCGCCATACACGGCGCGTCCGAACAATGCATACAGGCAACCGAAATAGACCGCTCTCCTGGTGAGCCATCATTGATGGTCACCACGCGACGTCGGTTGATGCCCCACGGCACGTCGTGTTCGTTTTTACAAGCCGTCACACATGCGTTGCATTCAATACAGCGCTCGGCGTCACAGAGAAATTTTGCTCTAGCCATCGTATCTCTCCTTTACGCTGCTGAAATCTTGCAAAGAGTACATTTCGTCTCTTGCATCTGGGTTACGGAGTCATAGCCATATGTCTGAGCGGTGTTTGTACTTTCACCCAACACATAAGGATCGGCGCCCTCAGGGTACTTGCTGCGCAAATCCTCTCCTTCGAAATGGCCGCCGAAGTGGAACGGCATAAAGGCAACGCCCGCGCCAACACGCTCTGTCACCATTGCCATCACTTTGACCTTGGCGCCCTCGGCACCTTCGACCCAAACCTGCTCGCCATCACGAATACCAAGATCATTGGCGTCGCGCCGGTTGATCTCGACAAACATGTCTTGCTGAAGTTCGGCGAGCCACGGATTTGAGCGGCTTTCGTCGCCACCGCCTTCATATTCAACCAGCCGCCCCGATGTCAGGATGATCGGATATTCATTACTGAAATCCTGTTCCTGAATAGAAGCATACATGGTTGGAAGGCGATAAAACTTGCGGTCTTCGTAGGTTGGATAATCCGCCACAAGGTCGCGACGGTTGGTATAAAGCGGCTCGCGATGGATCGGCACCGGATCAGGGAACGTCCAAACCACAGCCCGCGCCTTGGCGTTGCCGAACGGTGCGCACTCATGCTTGATCGCAACCCGTTGAATTCCACCGGAAAGATCGGTTTTCCAATTGGTCTTTGGCCCAGCCACAGCATCGATCGCTGCGCGTTCTTCTGCGGTCAGGTCAGAATCCCATCCAAGGTCCATCAACATCTGCATGGTAAACTCGGGATAGCCGTCTTCGATCTCCGAGCCTTTGGAGAACACCCCCTCTGCCAGAAGGTTGTCGCCATCTCGCTCCACACCGAACCGCGCGCGGAAGGTAAGACCACCCTCTGACACCTTTTTCGACATGTCATAGAGGTTCGGCGTACCCGGATGCTTCATCTCTGCGGTGCCCCAGCACGGCCATGGCAAACCATAATAATCACCATCTGCGGGGCCACCAACAGCCTTGAGCGTCGTGCGATCAAACGTGTGCTGGTTTTCCATGTGAAGTTTGATCCGCTCTGGGCTCTGGCCGGTATAGCCAATCGTCCACAAGCCGCGATTGAATTCGCGCGTAACGTCTTCAATATTTGGCGTTTCTGGATCTTCCATTTCGATATTGCGGAACAAACGATCAGCAAAACCAAACTTATTGGCAAACTTCGCAATGATCACATGGTCCGGCAGGCTTTCAAACAAGGGATCTACGACCTTATCGCGCCACTGAAGACTGCGGTTGGATGCGGTAACAGACCCACGCGTTTCAAATTGCGTACACGCTGGCAGCAAGTAGCATCCGTCAGTGCGATCATGCAGAACAGCAGAAACCGTTGGATACGGGTCGATCACGACCAACATATCCAGCTTTTCCATTGCCGTTTTCATTTCCTTACCGCGTGTTTGTGAGTTCGGCGCATGGCCCCACAACACCATCGCTCGAACGGGATTGGGGTTATCGGTGTTTTCTGAATCCTCCATAACCCCATCGATCCAGCGGCTAACGGGAATACCGATCAGATTCATCAAGTTCTGTTCATTACCGTCATCGCCGGGGGCAGTTGCAAACTGGCCTTTGAGCCAATCGAGGTCTTCATCCCAAACACGCGCCCAATGCGCCCACGCTCCTTCGGCAAGCCCGTAATACCCTGGCAATGTATGAGACAGCACGCCAAGATCGGTTGCGCCCTGAACGTTGTCATGGCCACGGAAAATATTGGTGCCTCCGCCTTCGGTCCCCATGTTGCCCAACGCAAGCTGAAGCACACAATAGGCGCGCGTGTTGTTGTTTCCGGTGGTGTGCTGAGTGCCGCCCATGCACCAAATTACGGTGCCGGGGCGGTTATTGACGAGCGTATGCGCAACGCGGCGAAGCTGTTCGCCCGGTGCGCCTGTCACGCGCTCAACCTCTTCAGGATTCCAGCGTTTCACCTCTTCGCGTATCTGATCCATGCCCCAAACACGCGTGCGGATGAATTCTTTGTCCTCCCAACCGTTCTCGAAGATGTGCCACAGAATACCCCAAACAAGGGCAACGTCCGTACCCGGCCGGAAGCGGACGTATTCATCGGCATGTGCCGCAGTCCGCGTAAAGCGAGGGTCGCACACGATCAGCGGCGCGTTGTTTTCTTCTTTGGCTTTCAAAAGGTGCAATAATGAAACCGGATGCGCCTCCGCGGGATTGCCACCAATGACAAAAATCGCTTGTGAGTTGTGGATGTCGTTATAGCTGTTTGTCATCGCTCCATAGCCCCAGGTGTTCGCAACACCTGCAACCGTGGTTGAGTGACAAATACGCGCCTGATGGTCCACGTTGTTTGTGCCCCAATAGGCAGCGAACTTACGGAACAGATAGGCTTGTTCGTTGTTGTGCTTCGCAGAACCAAGCCAATAAACCGAATCCGGACCGCTCTCTTCGCGGATATTCATCATGCCGTCGCCGATCTCGTTGATCGCCTGTTCCCAGCTGATGCGTTTCCACTCGCCGTTTTCTTTTTTCATCGGATACTTAAGGCGACGCTCGCCATGAGCATGCTCTCGAACAGCCGCGCCTTTGGCGCAATGTCCGCCAAGATTAAACGGGCTATCCCATCCAGGTTCCTGTCCAACCCAAACGCCGTTATAGACCTCGGCAACAACCGTGCACCCAACCGAACAATGCGTGCAAACCGATTTAACAGTTTCGACCGCCTGCGTTGCCGCTGATTGCGCGGTGGCCGGCGCTACAGTTCCGCCCGTTGCCCCAATCGCGGCCAATCCGCCAACAGCCAGACCTGACCCTCGCAAAAATGTGCGTCTGTCGACTGATTTTGAAGCAACCTCAGACAGGATACTTGTCCGAGGAGAACGTCGCGGCGCTCCGTTGGTCTTTTTCCTAAGCATCTTAATTCTCCCTGGCTTGCGCGGCTGATCACGCTTGCTTGGTTATTGTCGCTACCGGCCTGATGATCGCTTTATGGCCAGCTTGTTCCGCGCGGCTTATGTCGTGCGCGGACTTTAGAAGGCACCCTTACCTAGAAGCGGGCGCTGTCAAAATAGGCGCGGGTATGTGCGGTATCTTGCATCAATCCCTTTTCGGCTTTTTCAAGGTTTTCTGCCTCAGCTTCTTTCCCTGTAAGCGCCACTGCCGCAGCAGGAGCCGTTGCCGAAGCAAGCTTCAAAAAATCCCGACGGCTTGCGCCTTTCTTACTGTCTTTCGTCACGGGATAATCCTCCCTATTTGTGGTGCTAGCGCACCGTTATGTTGCGGATCACTCCGCTTTCCGTGGGCTTAAGAACTGCCCAAAAGTCGAAACGCTTCGCGTTCGATATCCATGAATTCGCGCCCAACTGACCCAACTGATGCATAAAGAACTGAGTTCTTTGCACCTTCCAGATCGCTGAAGAAATGCGGAGCCCAAGGGCCAATGTGCCGATTGAAAAATGTTTTCTGACCACCGAGCGAAACAACTGTACCGAATTTTCCGGTTATCATCCCCGCCATCATTTCCATGAGCGACGCAATATTGTCTTCTGGCTCAAATATATTTGGAGCACGCTGCATGCCGCGCGCGGCCATGTCCTGTCGCAGTTTTGCCAATGGCTTTTCGTTCAGGAACCCCGTCAGATAATAGGACGCATAAGGGAGCAACTCTCCGCGACCAAGGCCGATAAACAGATTATTAAACTCACTCTCGACCGCTTTGGGTTTACAAACCTTGGCAACACGCGCCAGTGACCCGATTGCGCTGCCGAGCGGACTCTCATCCCCTTCCAACTGGCTCAGCTGTTTGAGCATCGTTCCATCTGCCGGTCGTGCAAGAACAGCGGCGAGAAAGTTGTACATATCCGCGCGCAAACGGTCTTCTTCGGGAATTTCCAAACCATCATTTAGCGCCATGTTCATATCAGCCCCCTACCCGTTCTTGCGGCTGCTCAACACGAAACCGCATGCGCCGCTTTGGAAGTTCCGTTGGCGCTGCCTCCGAGTTGACTGGCTCTACTGCCTCATTGGATGAAAGAGCCAATTCGGGCTCGGTGCCATCCTCTTCGGCTGCATCGTAGGTATCTTCATCTTCAAGCAACGCGGCAATCTCTGCTTCCTCCGCTTGCTTAGCGACATGCGCGAGCATGCCTTTGCCAACCTGATATGCAGTTTGCATCCCTTCAATCACATTGGCGGAGTCAGTGAAGTCTTCGCCGTAATCGACCAGGCCATCCAAATTCGCGAGTGTCGCGTTGGTTCCCCAGAGTTTTCTTAGGGCTTTGCGCCGAATACGTTCTGGAACCGCCTTGCCCATAAAAGCCGAAAAATCGTCACCAGCCTTCAATGTCTCTGGGTCGGGCAAATCCAACTCTGCCAAGATCTCTGCATCAGATTTTTCCGCAGCCAGTTCTTGTTGACTCGCCCGCTCTTGTTCGATTGCAGCTTCCTGTTCGGCCTCTGCCTCTTTCTGAACAGACCTGATCCGCTCCGACCAGAAATCGCGCCCCGTTGTCATTGCTTGACCTCCACAGCGCCCTTCTGGGCAGTCGTCACGAGCCTTGACTTAACTGAACTCGGCGCACGATACACATCGGCAGTCTGTTCGATCCGCGCGTCGCCAATTCCGTCATCTTTCAAATCTACGCGTTCGTTCCTGCGGCGGCGTTTTACAAAGATTTCTTCTTCATAGTGGGCATCAACAAAATCCCGAACCCAAGCAACGAGCCCTTCAGGCATCGGCACTTTCTCAACCAGCTCTTCACCGCTGTCTGCATAATCCTGCGCTTCATACGGAGAGGCCGTCACAAGCACGATCTCGGGCGGTTCGGATGCTATCTCCTGACGCATAACCACATAGATCGACGGTACACGCGTCGAAAGCCCGTGCTTATAGGATTCCGCATCCGCTCTATGGAGTTCAAGCGGGCGGGTCGCGGCATGAAACTCAACGGTGTCTTCATAGGAGCGAAGCTCACGCCAATTCGCCTCTCCTGATCCGGGCAAAACAGCAACGGCTTTCCAAGCGAATGGAACCCACTTCGTCACACCAGGCACACGCCGAATGACAACGCCAAGGGGCATCACCTGTTTTCTGTGTCGCGCTTCGCTCACTTCTCCTCCGAAATTGAGTTAAAGTATGGATTCAGGCTGTCAAAAAACTCCGCCGGTCTCTTCAATCAAATCGAGTATAACACGGAAAATGAATTGCGATAGCTTTTCGAACCAGCATTGCATCGCGGCAATATTGGCAAGGCCACGAGCAGTTTCCGCGACGAATTCCACGCGCAAAATCAGGTGCAGAACAAACTTACTTTCGCTTTTTCTTGCTCGCTGATTCTGAAAAACTGTTTACGGGCAATGCGTTTCATGCCTACCCTTGCAGAACAAGCCAGCACCGGAACAACCGATCCGGTCGCGAGCAAGAGGAATTGCAATGTCCAAATCATTGTTGCTGTGTAATTGCCTTGGAAGCCAGTCTCTCGACCAAGAGGCACTTTCTGAGAACACCTCCTTTGCTTGCTCTAAAGTCCACAACGAGCTTTGCGGCCGAGAGGCGGAAACAGTAGCCGCGGCCTTGGAATCCGGTGATGTGGCTATTGCCTGCGGACAGGAAAGCGCATTTTTTGCCGAACTCGCTGAAGACCTGAACGTACCCGCTCCGCTTTGCATCGATATCCGAGATCGCGCGGGATGGACGAAGGATACCGCTGCGACCACACCCAAAATGGCGGCGCTATTAGCCGAGGCACTATTGGCCAGCGCTCCTGCAAAAACGATGGATGTTTCATCCGAAGGCCTGTGCCTAATACTCGGCGAGCCGGACGTAACCATTCCAGCAGCAGAGCAACTTTGCGAGGTGCTTGCTGTAACCGTCTTGCTCCCGCCTGATGCCGCGCCATTTCCCGATCAGCGGTTTGATACAGTTGCGGGAACGCTAAAATCTGCGCGGGGTGCGTTTACAGAATTTGAAGTGCAGATTGAGGACCTTCGCGAGCCGCAGAAAGGTGGTCGTGGTGAATTGGATTTTGGGCCCGTGCTTGGGCGCGGCACAACGACATGCGATATCATCCTTGATCTAACCGGAAACACACCGCTGTTTCCCGCGCATGAAAAGCGCGATGGGTATCTTCGCGCAGATCCGAAACACGCGCCCTCAATTGCCTCGGCTATTTTTGACGCCGCGCAGCTTATCGGCACATTTGAAAAGGAGCTCTTCCTTCGCCTGACCGAACCGTTGTGTGCGCATTCAAGAGCGCAGCAAACCGGCTGTAGCAATTGCATTGATATTTGCCCTACCGGAGCGATTACGCCCGCTGGAGATCATGTTGCAATTGATCCAATGGTCTGTGCGGGGTGCGGCTCTTGCGCATCGCTTTGCCCGTCTGGCGCGATTGAATATGAAAGCCCGACGAGCAGCGAGGTTTTTCGGCGGATAGAGACTTTGGCGCGCACATTCCTTGATGTGGGCCTAGAAGCGGGTGGAAAAGCGCCGCGTCTACTTGTTCATGATAATCAGTTTGGAACTGAATTGCTTCGAACTTTCGCGCGATATGGGGATGGCCTGCCAGCCGATGTGATCCCGCTTGAAGTTTCGGCGCTCTCAACATTCGGTCACGCCGAAACGCTTGCTGCTCTTGCAACAGGTTTTGTGGCCGTCGACATCTTGCTCGCGCCGAAAACTGAAACCGAAGCACTAGAACGAGAAGCCTCCACAGCAAATGCGATCGCTTCAAATTCTTCTGTTCGGTTGATTTCTGTGACAGACCCCGACGATTTGAGCGAACTGCTTTATGCCGACACCTCCGCGGTTCCTGAAGTTTCGCCCATTCTTCCACTCGGAAATCGCAGGCAAGTCACCCGCCTCGCGGCCAAATCCCTCAACCCAGAAGCGGACATTATAGAACTGCCAGACCATGCGCCCTATGGCGCAGTTACAGTTGATACAGATGCCTGTACGCTGTGCTTGTCTTGCGTTTCTCTCTGTCCGTCTGGCGCTCTTGGCGACAACCCTGACCTCCCTCAACTGCGCTTTCAGGAAGACGCCTGCCTTCAATGCGGACTTTGCACCAACGTATGCCCTGAAAGCGCCCTTACGCTTGAACCGCGCCTAAATCTCGATGAAAGTGCGCTTTCACAAACCGTGATCCACGAAGAAGAGCCATTTGCCTGCGTCAGTTGCGGGGAGCTGTTTGGCGTGAAATCCACAATTGAGAAAATCTCGGAAAAGCTAGCAGGCAAACACAGCATGTTCGCCAGTTCCGAAGCCGCCCGCATGATTCAGATGTGCGACGACTGTCGTGTCAAAACTCAAATGCATAGCGCAAACAATCCATTCGCAGGAAAAGAGCGCCCCCCCGTGCGCCGCAGCGAGGATTACTTCAGCAAACGCAAGGATCATTAATCAATTTTCAATACACATTCTAAGGAGCAACAATGAGCGACGATTTCAACATGTCGATCCGGAAATTTCTGAAGCAAGTTGGGGTAACGTCCCAGCAAGCAATCGAAGAGGCCTTAAGGAACAGTGACAAAGGCAAAGGCCCATTTAAGGCAAAAGTTGTTCTTACAATCGACGAGATCGAATTGGTCCACGAAGTTAATGGCACGATTGAAGGCTAATCCAAAGTGACCCTAACCCGAGAGACCGTTCTTGCGGCGCTGAAATCTATCGAAGACCCAATCTCAGGCAACGATATCATCGAAGCTGGCCTAGTTCGGGCGTTGACGGTTGAACCCGAACAAGTTCGTTTTGTGCTTGAGGTAAGCGGAAGCGCTGCAGCAGAATACGAAGACGTACTCAACCGCGCGAAAGAGGCCGTTGAAAACCTCGATAGCACGCAAAGCGTCTCTGCGGTCATGACCTCTCATAGCACCCCGAAAACCCCGCCAGACCTCAAACCAAACCACCGCGCAGAGCCAAAAGGCCCAGAACCGATTCCTGGCGTGAATAACATAATTGCCATCGCATCCGGCAAAGGCGGTGTTGGGAAATCAACCGTTGCGTCCAACTTGGCGTGTGCGCTCGCCGCAAAGGGGCGAAAGGTTGGCCTACTTGATGCGGATGTTTACGGCCCTTCGCAACCACGCATGCTCGGCGTGTCTGGGCGTCCGGCCTCTCCGGATGGCAAAACGATTTTGCCCATGCGGAATCACGGGGTTACGATGATGTCGCTCGGCCTCATGACCAATGAGGATCAGGCCGTGGTGTGGCGCGGCCCTATGCTGATGGGCGCGCTTCAACAAATGCTGGGGCAAGTTCAGTGGGGCGCGCTGGATGTTCTGATCGTCGATCTCCCCCCTGGCACAGGGGATGTTCAGATGACCCTTGCCCAGAAAGCCAAGCTAACCGGCGCGATCGTTGTTTCAACCCCACAGGACGTCGCGCTCCTAGACGCGCGGAAGGGCATCGACATGTTCAACCAGCTCGGCACACCGATCCTTGGTATGATCGAGAATATGTCCACGCATATCTGCTCCGCTTGCGGGCACGAAGAGCATGTTTTCGGGCACGGTGGCGTAAACGCAGAGGCGGCCAAGCTTGGTGTTCCTCTATTGGCCGAGATTCCGTTGCATATTGATATTCGCCTTGCCGCAGACGGCGGTGCGCCGATTGTTGTTTCCAAAGCAGGGAGCAGCCAAGCGAGCGCATTCCTAAGCCTTGCCGACCAGCTTATCGAGACAGGCGTGGCCTAAGAATGGTGCAGTTTCCTCCGCTCATGTCCGGTATCGAAGTGCCTCCTATGGGTGACGCATTCAAAGCGGCACAGGCTCACGCAGCACGCGGATGTGATGCAGGACTAATTGCTTATTCAATGACTCCAGATGAGCTTTCCGCTGCCATTGTGTTCGCCCCTGAAGTTCCGCTCGTAGAAGCAATGGTTATGCTTCCAACTTGTGGACTCGGTTTTCAAAACGCCCTCGGAGCGCTTGCCCCCCCGGAGGTTGCGCTTCATCTTGCTTGGGACGGGCGCTTCATACTCAACGGTGCCAAGTGCGGAGGGCTGCGCGCTGCTGCGTCAAACTCTGATCCTGCTCAAACACCTGACTGGCTCGTTGTTGGACTATCCGTTCCGATTTGGCCCTCTTCAGGCGAAGGCGGAGAAACACCGGACACGACCGCACTGTTTAACGAGGGGTGTGCCGAGATTGATATCGAACAACTCCTTGAAAGTTGGGCAAAGCACACTTTGGTCTGGGTCAATCGGTGGGAAGAAGAAGGCACCCAAGCCATTCATAGCGCTTGGAGCGGGCTGGCTTGGAAGATGGGAGACCAGATCGACATGAACGGGGAAAGCGGAATATTTCAGGGTGTAGACGAGGATTTTGGCATGCTTTTCAAAACGTCTGATACGATCAAACTCTTTCCACTAACTGCTGTATTGGAGAGCTAAAATGCGACTTGCACGCGTGATCCATCTTGATGAGAGCGACCAAAACGTATTCCACAATCCAGCACGTACAGGGGAATGGTGTGTCTCTGGCGGGTTCGAGTTTTCAAACTGGAGCGAGGGCGATCTTACAGGAAAGTCGCGTCAGGCCTTTGCCAACGGGTGGCTTGGATTGGAAACATTCGGTCGCGCAACCTTCGTTGCAGTTGCCGAACTGAGCGAGGCAGAGCGCGACGCTCTCGAGCGAAGTTTGGCGCAACATTTTGTCGAGATTTACGGCGCTCCATCTCCGGAAGCGGCAAGCAAGGTCGCCGCCGAAGAAATCGCGTTTATGCAAGATTTATGCGCCGACCACGCGCCGAACACGCTTCTAACGGTGTCTCGCGAATTGACTGAAGCTGGCGTCAAAGAACAATTCCGCAAAATCGAACCTCAAGACGCGGGATTAGAACAATTTGCCATCCATGGCTCTGTTGACGATTGATCGAATAGCTACCGCGTCGCGTTGAATGTAAAGAGTTGCTCTCCGTTTATCTGGTAGCCGTCAATCAATGCTTCAGCCTCTTCACTCACCAGCCATTCTTCAAGCTTTTGAGCACCCTCGGCGTTTACATGGCTGTGGCGCTCTGGATTAACCGGCAGATACGCATATTGGTTAAACAGGAGCGGATCACCAGAGAACAAAAGCGCCAGCCCTTCCTTGTTTCCGAAATTGAGCCAGCTTGCACGATCAGACATTGCATAGGCACCCATCCCAGCCGCCGCATTCAATGTCGCGCCCATTCCCGCCCCGACCGCTCGATACCAATCACCAAACTGCTCTAGATCAAACCCGGCAAGCTGCCAAAGCGCGCGCTCTTTTTTGTGCGTGCCGCTTTCATCTCCGCGACTGACAAACAACGCTTGGTTGGCCTTAATGCTTGATAAGCTTTCAGCCGCGCTTTCTGCGTTTCCGACACCCGCCGGATCCTCTACCGGGCCGATGAAAACAAAATCATTATACATTATTTCACGCCGATGCCTGCCAAAGCCCCCATCAACAAAGGCTTCTTCCGCCTTTTGGGAATGTACAAGAATGGCATCAACATCACCTGCCTCACCCAGATGAATTGCTTGCCCCGTGCCAACCACCAAAAGCTGTACGTTTAGTCCGGTATCCTTGGCGATTTCGGGCAGCAAAACATCGGCGAGTCCCGAGTTATGAAAAGAGGTTGTTACAGCAAGGCGCAAATCTTCTGCGAGTATCGGTACAGCCGAACAAATTGAAAAAACGGCGCTTAAAACCAGATGCTTCATTCTACAATATCTCCTCTCAAAAATTGCTCGGTTTCTGGAGTGGCCGGAGAATTAAAAAAATCTTGTACGGGTGCACATTCATGAATTTGGCCTCCAAGCATAAAAATCACATCATCCGCGAGTCTTCGGGCCTGCCCCATATCGTGGGTCGACATAACAAGCCGTGTGCCGTTTGATTTTGCGTCCTGAAGCACCCCCTCGATAACGCGCGTGGCTTTGCCATCGAGATTGGCGCAAGGCTCATCCAGAAATAACACTTCCGGCTCTCGGATTAGCGCCCGCGCAAGGGCCAGCTTTTGCTTCTCCCCTCCCGAAAGCCGCGAAGCACTTTGTTGAAGGCGAGACCCAAGCCCAACTTTCGCAGCCCAGCGCGCCGCAGCCTCGTTTGCTTCCTTTCGGGATTTTCCGGCTAGTGTAAGTGGATATGCCAAATTGTCTAAAACGCTGCGGCGCATAATGATCGGCGATTGGAACACAAACGATTGCCGCTGGCTCGCCTCTTTAAACGCTTGCGCCCAACTCAATCTCCCTTCGGAGGTGCGCTCTAATCCATGCATCATTCTAAGCAAAGTGGTTTTGCCAGAGCCGTTTGGACCGATCACGATAGTCGTCCCTGCTCCTGCAAGCGTATAGGTTACAGGCCCAACAATTCGCCGCCCGCGTTTTGAGACAACGACCTCCTGTAGTTCAAGTGGAAGGATCGAGTTTACCATCTCCCCTCCCTTTCTGTGCGTGTTAGCCAATGGATCGCCACATTTACCGAAATCGCCAAGCCGATCAGCACAAATCCAAGGCCAAGCGCCAACGAGAAATCTCCCTTGCTGGTTTCAAGCGCAATTGCTGTGGTTAAAACACGCGTTGCATGGTCGATATTGCCGCCCACAATCATAATAGCGCCGACTTCCCCGATCGCTCGGCCAAATCCAGCGAGTGAGGCCGTTAACAGCGCCCTGCGCCCATCCCAAACGAGGGTTTTAATCCGTTGGTGTCGTGTGGTGTTTAGTGAGATCAAAAGATCATGATACTCTGCCCAAAGTTCGCGCAAGCTTTGATGGGCAATAGAGGCAATCAGCGGTGTAATAATAATCACCTGCGCGATGATCATGGCGGACGGCGTATACAAAAGCCCCAAAACCCCGAATGGCCCAGATCGTGACAGCAGCAAGTAGACAAACAAGCCAACAACAACTGGCGGAATGCCCATAAGCGCGTTCAACACAGCAATCGCGAGCCGCCGGTGGCGGAAGCGGCGAATTGCAAGCCATGCGCCAAAGGGCAGCGCGATCAATGAAGAGATAACAAGAGCAGACAGCGTAACCTGAAGCGAGCGAAGCGTAATCTCGACCAGATCGCTATCAAGCGTGACCAGCAACAAAAACGCCGCTTTCAACCCTTCAAGAATCTCGCCCATTCATTCTCGCGTTCAAAAACCAAACAATCTATTCGGCAAGTGTTAGAGAATTTCCAAGCGATTGAAAGCACTTGTATTCATTTCGCCAAAGAAATGCGCCGTTCAGCTGTTTTCTCGAAGCGCCTGGACGAGCTCTCGCACCCGCTCCGCATTATCCAACGCGAGGCTTCCGTCGCGGTTCCAGAAAGAATTCTCAAATCCAATTCGCAGCTTGGCCCCATGTGAATGCGCCGCAACCAAACAATCGGTTTCAGCCCGACCAAACGCACAGACCATCCAATCGGGCATTTCCTCGAATTGCCGCATTTCCTTAAGAATTGGATCAAGCAATTCAGGTGAAGAGCTATTCTCATCGCCATATTTCCCAAGCACCCAAAGGAGTTGCAAATTGGGCGACAGGAGCAGCTCCAATGAAAGCGTCTGACGCAAAAGTGCCAGATCGTCTATGGAATACAAAATATGCTGCACCGTGATACCAGCGTCCGCACATTGATCGTAGAAGCGGCGTGATATCCGTTCGTCTTGACGGCCTGCGATTTCGCGAATGGACACCGAGACAAGCTCGCAGCCTGAACCAAGGGCAACATCCATTTGTAGCGGCGGTTCGTATTTTCCGGCAGCTTCAGTCGTGATCTGGACCGTCATCGCGGGGACACGAGCATGTAGTTCCGTGATCGCCTCTCTATATGCGCCCGCATCGAGTAAGTGCGCGCCCTCTTCATCCCGAAGGTGGAAATGCAGACCGTCAGCGCCTGCTTGAGCGCAGGCCTCTGCGCAATCAAGAACTTCCGATAGTGTAATTGGCACAGCGCTATGAGCATCTTTGCCGTGTCGCGCACCATTGGGGGCCACCATGATCTCTGGCAGCATGGTCATAGAACTTCCGCGAAGGTTGCTCCGAGCTTGTCAGTGATTTCGGTTATATGCTCATCTGTCAGGATAAACGGCGGCGCAAGAAGCACGTGATCTCCGATACGTCCATCGACCGTGCCGCCCATTGGATAACACCCCAAACCGTTGGCGAAGGCCGCTTTCTTGATTTTCGCATTGATTGCCAGTTCAGGTGCAAAAGGAGACTTGGTGTCTCTGTCTTCTACAATTTCCAGCCCTTGGAACAGCCCGCGGCCGCGAATGTCACCGATATTCGGGTGTTGCCCGAAAGAGGCTTTCAGAGCCGCATTTAGCTTTTGTCCCATGTCAGCGGAGCGTGCTGCAAGCCCAGTAGTGAGCTTATCGACAACGACGTTTGCGGCGGCGCAGGCGGTCGGGTGCCCAACGTAAGTATGGCCGTGCTGGAAAAAACCGGTGCCCGCTTCAATTGCCGCGTAAATTTCTGCTGAACACAGCATGGCACCTATAGGCTGATACCCAGCGCCAAGCCCTTTCGCAATTGTTACGATATCCGGCCGAATGCCTTCCTGCTTGTATGCAAACACGCTTCCTGTTCGCCCCATCCCGCACATGACCTCATCAAGGATGAGAAGAATCCCATATGTGTCACAAATTTCGCGGATGCGTTTGAAATAGCCCTCAACAGGTGGAACAGCGCCCAATGTTGCCCCAACAACCGGCTCCGCAACGAATGCGATAACGGTTTCCGGCCCAACGCGCAGAAGCTCTTCTTCAAGTTCATTGGCCACGCGCTGGCCGTATTCAAACGCGCTTTCCCCATCTTGCTGCCCCCTATATGCGTAACAAGGGGAGATAAGCGAGGTTTCAACCATCAGCGGGGCGAAGGGCTCTTTGCGCCATTGGTTGCCGCCGGTTGCAAGCGCTCCGAGGGTATTTCCGTGGTAACTCTGACGCCGCGCAATAAACCGGCGGCGGGTGCTCTCTCCTTTTTCAAGGAAATATTGGCGCGCGAGTTTCAGCGCCGCCTCAACAGCTTCAGAGCCGCCAGAAACGAAGTAAACGCGCTCAAAATCCCCATCCGATGCGGCCACGAGCTTGTCGGCCAACTGTTCGGCGGGCTCGGATGTAAAGAAACTTGTATGCGCATAGGCCAACGACTCAGCCTGCGCTTTAATCGCTTCAATCACATCGGGATCGCCATGACCGAGACAGGACACCGCCGCGCCACCTGACCCATCAAGGTATTTTTTCCCTTTATCATCAAATAGGTAAACTCCCTCTCCACGCATTGCAGTTGGATAGGAGTGCTTCGTGTGACGGTGGAAAACATGGGACATAGCGCGCCTCCGCAGCGAAATGAGATGCGCCAACTTGAAACAGATGAATCATTTGTTGACAAGAGATGAAACGAGTGAGAATGTCTCAAAACCTCGGGGGGAGGAATTTTGAGCGAAGCTTTCGATATAAAACTTGCGTCTGCTTACGATGGGTTAAGCGCGAAACTTAAAGTCGCCGCAGACTTTGTTGCGCAGCACCCCGTCGATGTGGCTACGCGCTCGCTGAGGGCGATTGCGCAGGAGAGTGAGCTTGCTCCGGCAACATACTCCCGACTCGCACGCGCTCTCGGGTATGAGAGTTTCGAGGCACTGCGCGATGTGATTCGGCTATCGATCAATCGACGCGTAAGCAGCTTTTCTCAACGTGCCGAAAAACTTCAATCTGAAATTGGCTCCCGCGGGCCGGACAACTATTTGGCCGCCTATCGGGACGCCTGCGTCGATAACATTCAGAGCTTCGCCGCCTCGGTCGACCCCGAGATTTTGGCCGAAACGGTAGAGCAGCTTCACAACGCCCGACGCGTCCTTGTTCTTGGTGCACTTGGCTCGACCGGGATTACAGAACACATGGCTTATGTAGCCAATTTTGTAAGCCCCTCTTGGACGCTGGGTGGCCGAATGGGCGCCTCACTCGGAAGCGGACTTGAAACACTTGATCAGGAAGACGCGGTAATTATCGTTACAAAACCGCCCTTTGCACCGCGCATCATCCGAGCCGCTGAACTGGCGCGCGAACGCGGAGCAAAGGTCATCGTTATTACCGACACTCACAAATGTCCGGCATTGCGATATGCGACAACTGCCTTTATCGTCCCCTCAGACGGACCACATTTTTTCACGTCCTACACGGCCACATTATTCTTCGTGGAGACTATTGTCGGAATGCTTGCCAGCCAAGGTGGAGAGGAAACACGCAATAGAATTGCTGCTGTTGAAAGTAACAACAGGCGCCTTCACGAAGTGCGCGATGCAGAGGCCTAACTTTTTCAACTCAATCATAAAAGGGAGAAAACTTATGAGAAAAATCACCACAACTTTGGCCAGCGCCGCAATTGCGGCCACGATGGCTCCGGCAGCTTTTGCCGAAGAGTTCATCACCATTGGTACCGGCGGCGTGACCGGCGTTTACTACCCAACGGGTGGCGCGATCTGTCGCCTTGTAAACAAAGGCCGCAAAGAGCACGGCATCCGCTGCTCTGTCGAGAGTACAGGTGGTTCGGTGTACAACATCAACACAATTCGCGAAGGCGAGCTTGAGTTCGGTGTTGCGCAGTCTGACTGGCAGTACCACGCGTATAATGGTTCGTCCCAGTTCGAAGAAGCCGGGCCATTCGAAGGCCTGCGCGCTGTATTCTCTGTTCACCCAGAGCCGTTTACAGTTGTTGCACGTGCTGACGCCGGCATCACAAACTTTGATGATCTCAAAGGCAAGCGCGTCAACATCGGCAACCCAGGTTCCGGTCAGCGCGGCACAATGGAAGTGCTGATGGGCCAAAAAGGTTGGGCTATGAGCGACCTTGGCCTCGCAACAGAGCTTAAGGCTGCCGAGCAGTCTGCTGCGCTCTGTGACAACCAGATCGACGCGATGGTTTACACCGTTGGTCACCCATCCGGTTCCATTCAGGAAGCAACAACAGCATGTGACTCCGTGCTCGTAACTGTTGACGGCGACGCAGTTGAAGAACTGATCGCGAACAACTCCTACTACCGCCACGCCACAATCCCTGGCGGAATGTATCGCGGCAACGATGAAGACGTGAACACATTCGGTGTGGGCGCGACCTTCGTGACATCAGATGCTGTTTCCGAAGAAGCGGTATATGCGGTTGTATCTTCTGTCTTTGACAACTTCGAAGACTTCAAGAACCTTCACCCTGCCTTTGCGCATCTGAAGCCTGAAGATATGGCAACTGCCGGTCTTTCCGCTCCTCTGCACCCTGGTGCTGAGAAGTACTACCGTGAAAAAGGCTGGATTAACTAATCCACGCATTTTCAGAAGGGCTGCCTATGGGCGGCCCTTCTTTGTTTTTAAGGTAATTTAAGATCAAGCCGCGCGCAAAAAGCTGGCAGATCAGGGAGAGTGACATGGCCGAAACCGACAAACAAAATCGACCGTTAAGCGAAGAAGAGCTACAGGATCTGGTTAGCTCCTCCGACGCGGGCGCCCGAAATCCGGCAGGAAGTGTTGGAACGTTCCTTGCAATCGTGGCGATCACTTGGTCGGTCTTTCAGGTCATTCTCGCATCCCCGCTGGCAAACCAGCTATTGCCAGGATCGGTCATCAATAACTCACGCCAAATTCACTTGGCGTTCGCTATCTTTCTCGCCTTTATGGCGTACCCCGCCTTCAGCAAAAGCCCACGAGATTACATTCCGATCCAAGACTGGATCATGGGTATCGCTGGCGCTGGTATCGCGATGTATGGCTATATTTTCTATACAAAAGTCGTCAATTCCGGCGGACTTGCCGACGACGTAGACAAATGGTTTGCGCTGGCAGGACTTCTTCTGTTGTTTGAGGGCGCACGGCGTGCGCTTGGGCCAGCAATGGCAATTATTGCGATTGTCTTCCTCGCCTATGTTTTTTTCGGTTCATCCAGTTGGGTTCCCGAAGTTATCCAATGGAAAGGCGCTTCGCTCAAGAAAGCCATGAGCCACATGTGGATTACATCCGAAGGGGTGTTCGGCATTGCGCTCGGTGTTTCGACGAAATTTGTGTTTCTCTTTGTGCTGTTCGGCGCGCTGCTCGATAAAGCAGGCGCGGGCAACTACTTCATCAAAATGGCGTTCGGTGCACTTGGCCACCTCCGTGGTGGCCCTGCAAAGGCCGCGGTTGTCGGGTCTGCTGCAACCGGTCTTATTTCCGGCTCTTCGATCGCCAACGTAGTAACAACCGGCACCTTCACAATCCCCCTGATGAAGCGCGTTGGTTTTACCAGCGAAAAAGCGGGCGCGGTTGAAGTTGCAAGCTCGGTGAATGGCCAAATTATGCCGCCAGTGATGGGCGCAGCCGCGTTCTTGATGGTGGAATATGTGGGCATCTCTTATGTCGAGGTGATTACCCATGCCTTCTTGCCAGCAACGATCTCATATATCGCGTTGGTTTATATCGTGCATCTGGAAGCAGTGAAAAATAACATGCCCACGATCGGAAACCGCGATGTCCATTTGGCGCGCACGTTGGTCGGCATGTTCGGGTTCTTCGCTGTTTTCGCAGGTCTGTGCTATGGTTCACAATTTCCCGTTGAAGCTGTGACCGCGTGGCAGCCAAGTTTCGCAGGGTTAATCATGTCGGCGATCGTTGTGGCTATTTACCTTGCTCTGATCAAACTCGCGGCTTCCGTGCCTGATCTAGAGCCTGACGATCCCAATGCCGAAGTTGTCGAATTGCCTGTTGTCGCGGAAATTTACAAAGCGGGCCTCTACTACCTCCTACCGATTATCGTTCTGGTTTATTTTTTGATGATCGAACAGAAGTCCCCTGGCCTCTCTGCGTTTTGGGCAACCTTCCTGCTCTTTTTCATTCTACTAACTCAGAAACCGCTCAAGTCGATCTTTCGCGGTGAGAACGATATGGCTAACGCGTTCAAGGATGGCGTAGTTGACCTGCTACAAGGCCTCATCGACGGCGCGCGCAACATGATCGGCATCGGCCTTGCTACGGCAACCGCTGGCGTGATCGTTGGAACGGTTACTCTGACTGGCGTCGGGCAGGTTATGGCCAATCTGGTGGAATTCCTGTCTGGCGGCAACCTACTAATCATGCTGGCGATGGTTGCTTTGCTCTCTTTGGTGCTGGGAATGGGCCTACCGACAACGGCGAACTATATCGTTGTCTCATCGCTTATGGCTGGCGTTGTCGTTCAACTTGGTGAACAGAGCGGCCTTTTTGTTCCTCTTATCGCAGTGCACCTCTTTGTATTCTACTTCGGGATCATGGCCGATGTGACCCCACCCGTGGGGCTTGCGAGTTTTGCAGCTGCGGCGGTTTCCGGAGGGGATGCTATCCGCACCGGCTTCATTGCCTTCTTCTATAGCCTCCGGACCGTGGCGCTGCCCTTCATGTTTATCTTCAATACAGATTTGCTGTTGATTGATGTCTCACTTGCTCAAGGGATACTGGTCTTTGTGATCGCCTCGATTGCGATTTTGGTCTTTACGGCAGGAACTATGGGGTTCTTCCTCACCAAGAGCCGAATCTACGAAAGTCTGCTCTTGGTCTTCGTTGCGTTTGCCTTGTTCCGTCCTGATTTCTTCATGGATCGGCTACAACCTCCACTCGTAACAACGGAGGCCAGTGCATTCTCAGAAACGCTAGGGGCCGCACAGGTCGGAGACCAGCTTCGCGTTCTTGTCGAAGGCCCGGACTACAACACCGGAGAGCCAAAGAGTTCGACACTTCAGGTCGACATCACGACCGATGGCGATGCCGATAGCCGCCTTGAAGAGTTCGGGTTTATGTTGATGGAGGATAACGGTCAAATCCTGATGGAAGAGCCGATGTTCGGCAAACCTATCTCCGATTCCATGGCCAACTTTGATTTCTACGCAGATATGCCAGTGACAATCACCGCCGTTCAGGTGCCACAGGAACAGATGCCTAAAGAGATCATCTTTATCCCTGCCCTCTTGCTGCTCGGTCTCATCGCCTTGCTGCAACGTGGTCGCATGACAAAACAAGGAGTACCAGCATGAGTACGACAATCCTTTGCGCTGTCGATATCAGCAACGAAAACCGCGACATCCACGTCCTACAGGAAGCGCTAAGACTGGCAGGGCTGCATGATGATGCACAGCTTGATGTCATTACTGTCTTGCCCGACTATGGAACGAGCTGGGTCGGCAGTTTCTTTGAGAAGAAGCATCATGACCAAGTGGTGAAAGAAGCAAAGAAACACCTCAACGCCCTTGTTGAAGCCGCGCTCGGGAGCGATGTGAACGCCAAAGTTCGGCACATCATCGCGACCGGAACGGCCTATGAGGAAATCCTCAAAACGGCCGAGCTCGACAAATCAGATTTGATTGTGATCGGCGCGCATAAGCCTGACTTCAAAGATTACCTGCTGGGCCCGAACGCCGCGCGCGTCGTGCGGCATTCGCGCTGTTCGGTTTTTGTTGTTCGGTAGTTGGAAGTTTGATCGGGTCGAAAACCCAGATCGCTGACGCTAAAACAACCCCGCGTCGCGTGCAATCATCGCGGCGTGGGTTCTGTTATTCGCCCCGATCTTACGGCACAGGTTTTTCATATGCAGCTTGATGGTGACTTCCTGTAACTCAAGATCGCGCGCGATCTCCTTGTTTGCCAACCCCTTACACAGCCCTTTCAGAACCTGATACTCTCGTTCGCTCAAGTTGCGAGCAAGCGGGTGCTCGCGCCGCTCATCTATCGGCGCATTCATAAAGTCATTCGGAACATAAACTTCGCCCGACGCCATGAATCGGACGGCGTTGATAAGCGATTTAGCTTGCATAGTTTTTGGAATGAAACCGACTGCACCAGCCTCAAGCGCAAGCTTGGCCACATCACGATTGGCAACACCAGACATTAGCGCAACGGGGCACCCTCGCGCCTGCTTCAATACCGTTGAAACGCCTTCTAGACCAACTAATCCAGGCATGCTGAAATCAAGCAGGATCAGATCAAAAGGATTGTTTGTTTCTATGGTCTTAAGCGCAGATTCGTACGTGGCCGCCGTAGATACATCGATATCTTTCTCGGACGCAAAAAGCGCAGACATAAGGTCCAGAACCATAGTGTGGTCATCGACAATCAAAAGCCGCAAAACAGATCGTTCCTAATGCTATTATTTACAATTCAAAGGTTGAAGCAGATTGATGGCATAATTTCGGCATTCAAAAAAATCTACAAATTCCTATACAAAAGTATAAGACACTATCCCAAATTGACGCAACGCCAGAATAAAATTTCGCTAAGGTCTTATTAATTGAAAATGGAACTGTAGTTAATGATTTTTCAGAAATTACTTCCTTCATTTTGCTTCGCCCTAGCGCTCACACTCACGGGATTACCCAGCGCATCGTCCGAAAGCAACGTGGAAGAAGAGAAAATCGTACTAACAGTTTCGGGGCGAGCACAAAGCACTGATCAAGGGGAGAATGCGTCGTTTTCAATCACTTCGCTCCGCGCACTCCCTTCAGAATCTTTCAAAACTTCAACAGTTTGGACAGAAGGCATACTGGAATTCAAAGGCGTTTCGCTTTCCGTTGTTCTTGATGAAACAGGCCTTTCTGGCGGCCGTCTATTTGCGACTGCCGCGAATGATTACAACGTAGAGATTTCAATTCCCGAGCCGGGCTCCAAGTACCCGATTATAGCATATGAGCTTAACGGAAATCCGATGAGCTTGAGGGAAAAAGGCCCGCTTTGGATTGTGTTCCCCTATGACCATTCCAAAGACTATCAACTCAAAACCATTTATGCCGAAAGCGTTTGGCAATTGGAATCACTTACATTTGAAGAGTAAGCTTCGGCAGTTACCGACTTAATCCATTGGAGTTCCGCAGGCCGTGAAGTTGCTCTCTCTCAATCACATTAAATGGCATCTTGCCGGATTGAGCGTGGCAATCACGGTTCTTCTCGGGATCTTGATCTATCTTAGCTTTTCCGTCCGCGATCAACTGGCCCTACTCCGATCAACGCCGATCGATAATGCCCAATGGACAGTGTCGCAGTTTGAGGTCGAGTTTTGGCGTTTGCACGAAGCAGCAATTCTAGCAAATTTGTCATCAGAGCCCGATCTGGAGGAGCTTCGAAAGCGCTTTGATCTATATTATTCACGCGCAGCTATCGTTGCCGCGCTCGAAGCACAGGGACGTATGTCCTATAACGCTGATGCGCCGCAAATCTGGGCTGACATTCTTGCGCAAGCTGATGAGCTCGCAAAAACGATCGATGCGTCAGATGAAACTCTCCGCAACGAGCTCGCGCGCCTTGCTCAAACTCTAATTAGCACTGCGCCGCATATTCGTGATGCCTCTGTCGATACTGTTGCGTTCTTTGCAAGCACTTCTGATCAACAACGTACAACACTTGCCTCACTGCTTTTTCAGGTAGCATTGGTAGCAGTCATTCTGATGGGTGCCTTTCTGCTTGTGGGCGCGCTTCTCATTCGGGCTCGTATGCGATCAGAACGCGTACAAGAGCAACTATCAGCGGCCAAAGAGCGGCTTCAGTCAACAGTCGGGGCAGCGCTCGACGCGGTTTTGGTCATTGATCACCGCGGCGATATTCTTGATTTCAACGGTGGCGCAGAAAAGATTTTTGGCTATTCACGAGATGAGGTGCTCGGCAAGGATATGGCTAGATTCTTTATCCCCCAAGAGCACCGCGCTGCCCACCGCGCTGGCATCAGACGGTACTTGAAAACAAAAAATTCCAGCATCATCGGGAAAGGCCTGGTCGAACTGGAAGCCCTGCGAAAAGGTGGCGAGCGTATCTCGGTTGAGGTCTCTGTTGCCTCCGTCACAGAAGAGGGAAAACCGGTTTTCATTTCGTTCATTCGTGACATTTCAGACCGGATTGCCGCGCAGAAAGAAATTCTAAATTCACGTGACGAGGCGATTGCAGCGAACAAGGCAAAATCCGATTTCATCGCCCTGATGAGCCACGAAATGCGCACGCCGCTGAATGGTTTGATTGCGGCGCACGAAATCCTCGGTGCCACTGATCTTTCAGAAAAGCAGGATAGGTTCCTAACCATCGCCAATACATCGGGCCGGCATTTGATGGCCCATGTGAACAACATCCTCGACATTACGGCTTTGGATTCAAAGACAACGTCTCAACAACTTAGCCCCGTGGATTTGGCAGCCACTATTGAGGATATGGTCGAGAATTTGCGCCCGCTTGCCTGTTCAAATGGAAACAGGATAACGGCCAGCGTAGATTGCTTTCCGTACAAGCATCTGATGGGGGATCAGACATGCCTGAACCGGATCTTGCTGAACCTGATCGGGAATGCCATCAAATTTACCCATAATGGCCACGTACAAATAGACCTCGCTGTATCAGAAGAGAAAGGCGACCAAGTCGAAATCGAAATTCATGTCAGCGACACAGGGCGCGGCATTCCTGCCGAGCAATTTTCGCGTGTGTTCGATGATTTTGTACGGCTCGACACATCTTTGGAGCGCGACACCGAAGGAACGGGGCTTGGCTTGAGTATCTCGCGGCGCATGGCGCAGGCCATGGGTGGGGAAATTGGCGGCGACAGCGTGTTCGGCGAAGGCAGTACCTTCTGGGTCCGGCTGCCTTTCACAAAGCCAACAAACTATGACCTTGAGCAACTGCTTGGTCAAAAGGTCGAGGAGGCCAGCCCTGCTGCACCGGCCGCCAATTTGCAACAAAACATTTCCGCGCTCATCGTCGAGGACAACAGGATCAACCGAGAGATTTTGATCGAATATTTAACAGAGCTGGGCGTTTCGACAGCTTCAGCGGAAAACGGTGAATTAGGCGTAAACCTCGCGCGTCACACGGCTTTTGACATCATTTTCATGGATATCAGCATGCCTGTCATGGATGGGCTGGATGCAACGCGTGCAATCCGTGAAGAAGGCGCATCCAAGAATAGCAGGATCATTGGGTTTACAGCCTACTCAAGCGAAGAGAACTTACAGCGATGCATCGACGCTGGCCTCGACGATTTCGTCATTAAACCCGTTTCACGCGCATCTGTGCACGAGGCTCTCCTTAAAAAGCGTTCCGCTCAAAATAGGCTCGCATCGCAAGACTATCACAAGCTGATCAACCTTCAGCAAGTCGCGGAGCTCCGTGATATTTTGGGGCCGGAGCAATACAAGAAGAACGCCGAAAAGTTCTATCAGGAAATTACAGAGAACCTTTCCGGACTGAAGAAGACAGTGCTGTCCAACCAAGGCAAAGCAATTGCCAATGAACTACATAATATGTCCGGATTGGCGGCCTCGATGGGTGCGAAAGCGCTGCATCAAGCGTTGCAGAATGCCGAAGAGACATCTGTTGATGGATGTATTCAGGATACCCTGCAAGCGATCATCAAAAGCCAACTCGTGCTGCAAGAAACATGGGCCACTGGCGAGCTTCAGAAATAGCGCGCTGTAACAATCATTTTGAATGATTAGCTCTTAAAAGCGGCGCTATGGAAGGCACTGCTCTCAAATGCCCTGCTATCTTACGCGCTGGCCAGCTTCGTTGAATAGAACAAGGCGCTTTAGATCGAAATGCAGTTGGACATTGTCACCGGCATTCGGGCGTTGATCGCGCATCTCCACGACCAAGCGACAAGTCGATTGCTCGGAAACCAAATCCCCATGAACAAAAGCCGTAGAACCGAGCTGTTCGACCGCTTCAATATTCATTGATACTGCCTGCCCTGCGTCGCTTTGAAGATGCTCGGGGCGAATACCAATTGTATACTCCGCGCCTTTCACCAACGATGAATTAAGCGCGGGCAGTTGAATAGGCACATTCCCGAATGCAACCTGATTGTCGCCAGTGGCAACGCATGGGACGAAGTTCATTTTCGGCGACCCAATAAATCCTGCTACGAACATATTGTCGGGGTCATCATAGAGGTCAGTCGGGCTTCCGACCTGCTCAACAATTCCATCACGCAGCACGACAATACGGTCCGCCATTGTCATGGCTTCGGTCTGGTCATGGGTCACATAAATCATGGTGGCGCCCAGCTTTTTATGAAGCCGCGCTATTTCCATGCGGGTTTGAACACGCAATTCCGCGTCGAGGTTCGAGAGAGGTTCGTCGAAAAGGAAGACTTTTGGATCACGAACAATAGCGCGTCCAATGGCAACGCGTTGACGCTGGCCGCCTGAAAGCTGCGCAGGTTTACGGTCTAGCAACTGGGTGATCTGCAGAATTTCCGCAGCACGTTCAACAGCGGCACGCCGCTCTTTCTTGGATTGCTTCTGGAGACGAAGCGCAAACCCCATATTCTCCGCAACGGTCATATGTGGATAGAGCGCATACGACTGAAACACCATCGCGATACCGCGGTCATAAGGCTCCTCGTCGGTTACATCCTCACCGTCAATAATGATGTCGCCACCAGTTGGGTTCTCAAGCCCAGCCACAAGCCGCAAGAGCGTGGACTTGCCGCAACCGGAAGGCCCAACAAACACGACGAACTCACCATGGGGAATTTCGAGATCGACACCTTTAATCACTTTGACTGTGCCGAAGGACTTTTCAATGGAGGAAAGTGCGAGATTGGCCATGTGATATTACCCTTTCACGGCACCGGTCGCGATGCCGGCAACGATCTTACGTTGGAACAGAACGTAGAGAATGACGATTGGTGCGGCGGCCAGAACAATTGCGGCCGAAAGCAATGGAACGTTTGTTGTGTATTCCCCGCGCAGAGCAGTGATGCCCACCATTAGTGTGCGTTCATCCTGAAGTACGAGGAGAGAAATCAGAACGTCGTTCCAACAGTATAGCGTATTCAGAATTGCCAGAGTGAGCAGCGCCGGACGGCCCATTGGCAGCATGATGAACCACCAGACATGGATAAACCTAGCCCCATCCACCCGCGCAGCTTCAACGAGCTCGCGCGGCAGAGCGCTGTAGAATGCGGTCATGAGATAGACGCTAAAGGGCAAGAAGAAAGCCGTGTAAGACAGGATCAGCCCCGTGCGTGTGTTCAACAGATCAAGCGCAAGGATGGTCTGGTAAAAGGGCACCAAGACAACTTGGACAGGGATCATGAGCGACGCGAGAATTACGACAAACACAAGCTTGCGATAAGGGAAACGCAAAACCGCTAGTGCAAAACCGGCAAGCGAAGAGATGAGCAACAGCGCCAGAACCGCTCCGACCGTAACCGTAAAGGAGTTCATGAAATATTCATCGAACCGCGCACGGCTCCACGCCGTAATAAAGTTTGCAAACGTTGGGTCGTTTACCAAACCAAACCGGTCGAGAATATATCCTCTGTTGTCCTTGAGCGCGTTGTTAAGCGCAAAATAGAACGGGTATAGACACGACAGCGCCAATAGAAACATAGGGACAGCAGCGATCCAGAGGGCTCGGCTGTCAGATTTACTCCTGCGGGACATTAATCTGCTCCTAAAGGCTCGCGTTGCGGGTCATGATGCGAATTTGCAGATATGCAATACCGCCCATCATCACGAACAAGATCATTGAAATAGCGGAGGCATAGCCTGGTCGATTCAATTGGCCTTGCTCCAGCCAGATCAAAAACTCCGGCAGCGTTGTGGACGTTCCTGGACCACCGCCTGTAAGGACATAGATCAAACCGAACATTGAAGTCAGCACACCGATTGTGGTGACCACCGCGACAAATTCGATGATCGGGCGCAACGAAGGCACAATAATCAGGAACAATCGCTGCCAGAACCGAGCGCCATCTATGCGTGCGGCTTCGATGATGTCATCCGGTACTGTGGACAAGCCGGACAGGAAGATCAGAACACCCATGCCAAAGGTTGACCAAAGCTGGACGGCAATAAGGCTACCAAGTGCGGTCGCGCTTCCACCCAACCAATCAACCGCGTCGATACCTACGGCAGCAAGTGCATTGTTAAGGCTCCCGTCGTACCGCAATACGATATTGAAGATAGAGCCGATGATCACACTCGAGAGAACGGCAGGGAAAAAGTATACGGCGCGGAATAGTTTTCCGCCCGGAACACCTTGGTGGATCAGGATAGCAAGGAGCATGGGCAGCATCACCCAAATCGGCAGCGTCGCCAAAAGGAGCAATGTGTTTACAATCGAGTCCTGAAATGTCGGATCATTCACAGCGCGCGTATAGTTCGCGAACCCGACCCAGTCTCCTTTGCCGATCCCGTCAGTGTTGGTCAAGGAAAGGACAAATCCCCACGCCAAAGGGAACACCCTAAAGACGAGAACCAATAACAAGGCAGGAAGCAAAAACAAAAACGCCATGCGTATTTCGGCTTTGCTTCCGTCACCGCCGCGCCTTTTGCGCGGCGGGGTTGTTTTCTCAGGACTACTCACGAATTTGCCCTTACATGTTTGCCTTGCGGGCCGCTTCCATGGCTTCCACAGCCGCATCGACCGTAGTGTCACCATTGAGCAGCGATTGAGACTGACGCTTCCACTCTTCTAGAACGGCAGGGTTCAGTAGAGCATGTGGGCTGGCACCTGGCGCGCTCGCCATAAGCTCGAGAGCGCGCGCCAAAGCTTCGCTTGAAAGCTTTGATGTATCAACTTCAGTATTCGCAGGAAGCGCACCCGTTTCAACCGCAAAAATCGCCTGACGTTCAGCATCTGCAAGAATTTCAACCAAGCTCATAGCAAGTTCTTGGTTCTCGCCGGCTTTGGGTACAGCCCAACCGATCCCACCGCCAAAAGGAAGGCGCGCAACTTCGGCATCTGGGTTCGGATATGCGAACACGCCAACATTTCCTTCGCCAAGGAACTCCTCAAACTGTTTCCAATGCGCGACATCGGACAAAAGCCCGACTGTGTGAGCAGCTTCGGAACGCATGAACATTTCGTATTCGTCCATAAATTTGGCGATGGAGTTTGCACCTTCATTAAACCAACCGCGCTCGTTGCCATCGACCCAAAGCTCGACAATCTGGCGCACTTTCGGATCTGTCCACGATAGCTCACCGGCGACCCATGCCGCATAGTCCTCATCAGAGAAGGTGCTTGTTGCAATCTGACTTACAAAGAACTCGCCGCCAAAGCCCTGCTTGTTGCCAAGCGCAAAGCAAGGCACATCACCTTTCGCGATAATGGCTTCACATGCTGCCGCCAATTCTTCATAGCTGGAAGGCGCTGCATCACGATCAAGGCCTGCGGCTTCATACAGATCTTTGTTATAGTAAACAGCGAAGCCTTGGATGGTGATCGGCAGTGCGAAAACATTACCTGCTTCATCCGAAAATGCCTCAACACCAGAGAAGTTCTCTGCTTTGTCAGTGAGGTTTACCAAAGCCTCGGCACGCGATTGCGTTTTTGCACCACCGTGCACAAGAACAACATCCGGCCCCTCGCCAGATGTCAGAGCTGTACCCAGTAGCGTGTAGTATTGGTCATGCGGCTGCACGACAAAATTAACGGTTGCGCCGGGATTTGCGGCTTCGAACGCTTCTTTTGCAGCGTCAAAATAGCCGAACGTTGCAGGATCGCCGGATTTCCAATCCCAAACCGTAAGCTCCTGTGCCGAAAGGCCAGTTGCAAACGTCAATAGTGCTGCACTTGAAAGCAGTGTTGTTTTTAAGTTTATCATGTCGGTTCCTCCCAAAATGTCTCAGTCGTTTCGTTGTTTTGCGTCGTCGGTTACTTGGAAATAAATCTGCACGGCGGCGCAGTCTTTAGCGCGTCAGCCGCAACAGGATCAGGCGCTGACCATATATTTCTCGCGGCATCAGTTAGCGCGAAGCCAATACCGGGCTTCTCGGGTAATAGTGCATAGCCGTCTTTAAATTCGATCGGCGTATCTACAAGGTGCTCGTTGCTCAAGAATGAATACTCAAGCCACTCCACTTCGGGCAAAGCACACGCGGCATGGACACCCGTCTCAAGGAATGTGTTCCCCAATGAAACAGGCAGTCCCATATCAGCTGCGAGCCAGCCAATACGCATCGTATCAGACACCCGACCATGAACGTTGATGATGTCTGTGCCGCCCGCTTGAAGCAGCATACGCTTGCCAGTAAGGTCGAGATATTCTCCAGAGTTGATCTGTGTGAACGGGGCCATTTCGCGCAAAGAGCGCAGGCCGGCAAAATCATTTCGAAGGATAGGATCTTCAATCCAGATCAGATCAATACCCGCATCGTGGAACATTGTCAGGCGCATCGCCGCCTCTTTACACGACCAAGCCTCGTTCGCATCAGCCATGATACCGCAATCAGGCCCAACAGTTTTCTTCAGAAGCTCGAGGCGGTGCAAGTCCCATTCTGGATCAGGACTTCCGATCTTTACCTTGAATGTATCAAAGCCATGGGATGCAGCATTTGAGAAGAACTCAACGAACTCTTCATCGCTCATATGGAAGTCGAGCCCACTTGCGTATGCTCTTACTTTTTCGCGGGTGCCGCCCAAAAACTTACCGAGCGGCATGCTTGCCTGCTGAGACGCCAAATCCCAGAGTGCGATTTGGAGCGCTTCATCAAAACCGTATTTTGCATCCCGCTGGTTGCCTCCGCGTGGCCGTTCAACCCGTTGCGTCAACTCAAACGCTGTTTGGCCCTCAATCTCAGGCCAAATGTACTTCGCAAAAGTGGCCTCCATCGTGGCTTGCGAAGGGTATGGCTCAAACAATTTGTGCCCGAAACCAAGCCCAATGTTCCCTGCGTCATCATGCAGTTCAAGCGCGACACTGTGGGAGTTCTCGAAGAACACCTGACTATCGCCGATACTGCGATCGAAACGATATTCAAAACGCGTTAGAGCGAACTTCTTGATTTTAGGCAGCACTGTCTGATGCTTTCATTCTGCAAACTGATTAATCAGATGATGCACAATGACATTGCAGTTTGTCAACATGGTGATTAAGCTGCCGGTATGAAAACTGGAACACCTAAGAAATTATTGAGCGAAACTGCCTATCAGAGCATTCTGGACGCCCTGTTTAGCAAGCAGTTGCCTTTTGGCTCGCGCATGTCTCAAAAAGATCTCGAGAGAATCACAGGAACCGCTGTCGGGCCAATTCGCGATGCACTGAAAGTTTTAGAAGCTGATGGGATCGTTAAGGTGCATCCGCGATCTGGTATCGAGGTCGTGACACCTTCCGCTGAGTTGGTTCGGAGTACGTTCCAGTTTCGCACAATCATCGAGCGTGCAGCGGTTAAACAATTTTCTCAACATGCCCGGTCGCAAGACATTTTGGACCTCAAGAACATCCACCTCGAAGAGATCAATCGCCTGAAAGGGTGTGACCCCAGTTCAGATCAGACTCTACTTGTTGATAAAATTGAGGACCAGTTTCACACGGGCATCGTTAACTCGCTTCAAAACGAGCTCATAGATATTTCTTTCCGAAGATTGCACCTCATGGTGCGGGTCATAAAGACCACCAGTTTCCTGTCTCCCTCTACGGTCATCACCTCGCTGGAAGAGCACCTCAAAGTTCTTGATGCATGCGAAATGCGAGACAGTGACCTCGCAGAGAACCTAATCGGTGAGCATTTGATGAACGCACTGAGCCGGAATCTCGGCCTGAAGTAGCGCGTCTGCTGAAAACAAAACAGGCGCCCGAAAAGGAGCGCCTGTTCTTCTGTTTCAATCGCTGACTAGGACGGTGCGCTCAGCTTGCCGATTGAAAAGAACATCGTCTCGCCGGAATGGTCGTCTACACCGTCATTGTCCGTCGAAATGAAAGCTTCGCCATCAGAAGTGATTGCAAGCCCCTCAACCTTATCCAAGACAAAACCAGCCGTCGATGTGAGATCAGGTAGGAGGTCGCGTACCAGTTCCTTCGATACAACCGGAAGCTTTCCGCCAAGCGGCGCTGGCACCAACTCTTCGAGGGCAACGCGATAAACCTTCTTGTTTTTGGCACGGTAGTCATGCTGGTTGTCACGTTCAACGATGTAGGCATGATCGCCATAAATGGCCATGTCGCTCAGGCCGACCCAGCCACCTTCGGTACCGTCCAACTGATAACGAACTGCGCCCCATTCATTCGTTTCGATATTGTAGGATACGAGCTTAACTTGCCCTTTCGGATCGTCGGCCCATTCGCGCTGCACCGGCATCCAAAGCGTGCTGCCACTACGTGCAATTCCCTCAAAGCCATAACGCATTTCAACGGACATGAGCTCTTGGGGCAGCCCAATCTCCTGAGTAATCTCACCTTCTGCATTCACATGGTATAGTGCATGCGGGGTGACGCGATCTGTTCGCCCCTCAGATGCGATCCAAAATCCACCTTCGCCATCAGTAGTGATCCCTTCCATGTCGAGCTTTTGGGCGGGGCGGGACATACGCGTTACTGGTGTCGCTTTGGTAATTCGCGCCGGTTTGGTGCTTGCGTCGATGGTAAAGATTGTCGGTTGATAGCCATAGAAACTATCGTTGACCGCATAAATGGTCCGGCCCTCGCCCGCGACCATGCCCGATAGCGCGCCCCAACCGATAAGCGTATCTGCGCCTTCGGAAGTGATATGCGGGTAAGCCGCCGGAGCATCTTCGTACTGATAAAGCATGACGTGCGCGCGTGCGCCGCCATCTTCGATCAAATCACTCTCGTTTGCGGACACGAGAAGGTTTCGGCTTGGAATTGTCACAAAACCTTCTGGACCGACACCAGAGGGCAGTAGCTGCTCAAGCACTGGCGCTTTCGGATCGGTAACATCATAAACGCCGACGACGCTCGCGCGCTCCGCACCAACAAAAACCATCGGCGTATCACCAAACACATCAAACGTTACCGACTCTGGTTCAACCCCTTTTGCGTCCGAGCGTTTGTCAGGATAATGGCCGATTTGAACGATAGCTTGCTCAAAAGATGCGCCGCTCTCATAGACCTCGCTGCCATCCTTGGAAAATATGGTCCAACCGCGGGAACCGCCTTGGTAATCGCCTTCGTTCGCAGTTGCGAAATGCGTCTCATCAATCCAAGCGACCGCATCAGGTTCACGCAGGCGGCCTTTCTGGCTTTCTGTGAAAATCAACGCGCCGCGCTCATCTGTGGCGTCAATGTTTTCAAGGTCAACCGAGCCCGCTGAGAAGTGAGAGATTACTTCCCCGTCGCGATCAACAACCACGAGATGGTTGTTTTCCTGTAGCGTCACCACAGTTTCGCCCAGCGCATTGATTGAGACATACTCTGGCTCTGGGTCGCTTGGCGCGATCTCTGCAAGGCCAGTCATCGAGACTGTTTTGAGACTGTCACAAGAAGGAATTCCTTCGGTGACATCAAGCATGGCCAGAAACCCGGCGTCGTTCTGAGGGAGAATGCCGTCATTCAGGTCCTCGTCGCGCTCATTTTCGATCGCGATGGAAATGAAGCTATTGTCCGGCGATTTCGCAACACTATCCGGCTGGCCACCCAGATCACAGCTGGCAAGCGTTTCTCCGGTTTTGATGCTTATCGCACGCAGCTCACCAGAGGGTTTCACATAGCTTTCCGATGTGTTGACACCAACGAGTGCGATATCTCCGATCACAACAACCGATGTGGGCTCGCCCTGCAGATCAATATTGCCAAGCGGTTTGGGCGACTTTGGGTCGGTGATGTCGATCCGACCAAGAACACCAAGCGGGCTGTCGGTGTAAACAAGCGTCATGCCGTCTTCGGTGGCGGCAATAATCTCTGGAGAAGTTTCGCGGCTTTGATCTTCTCCGGCTGCCATGTTTTGCACAACGGCAAAAGACGCGATGCGGTTGAAGTTCTTCTCCGCAATCGCAGCTCCGGCGGATAGCGCCAATACAGAAGTAAGGCCAAGCAGTTGGATTTTCATTGTGTTCCCTCATTTGAATGATTGCGCTGTGCCTGAGGGACAACGGAAACAACGAGGTAAACAATTTATGGTGTTTTTGTAAAAATCGCTCGGCCTTGGATCTCTACGCGAGCGCCTTCATGCAATCTTTCCAATTGTATTGCTCTTTAAAGCCAAGGACTTCTCTGATCTTTCGATTGGAGTATAGCGCCTCGTGCGGGCCCAATGCACGCGTGACTTCTACTCCGGAATAAAACCGCTCAACGATCTCGTCGTTTGTGATGGCAACCGAATTTGAATCGTTTCCTGCATTGAACATCTCAAACCCTAACCCGTCTTTCTTTAGGCATAGGTCTACAATCTGTCCGAGGTCGCGCGCATCAATATAGCAAAAGATGTTGCGCCGACGCAGTGACGGGTCTTTTTCGAAATCGGCAAATACACCGTACTCATGCGGCTCAATGACATTTCCAATCCGCAGACCATAGATATCAATGCCCGAACGCGCTTGGAATGACCGCGCCGTTTTTTCGTTAACAACCTTGGACAACCCATAGCTATCCATCGGATTTACATCGTGATCTTCTTCAACAGGGAGCGATTGCGGCTTTACTTCGCCATCCGCAAAGCAAACCCCATACGTGGTTTCGGAAGAGGCAAAGATGACCTTTTTTATTCCAAGCTTCACCGCTGCTTCGATGACGTTATAGGTTCCAACAGTGTTCACCCGAAAAGTTTCGTGGTCTGGATGAACAAGAATGCGCGGCACCGCCGCAAAGTGAACGACCGCGTCAAATGCGGGTGCGCCTGTTCCGGCGTCAAGCTCACCAAAGTTTGCATAGCTCGACAGAACGTTAAACATCGAACCAGAGTCGGTAATATCGGCGAGCAAGTCATCGATCCCCTCCTCATTCAACGGCTTAAGGTCTATGTTAACAACGTGGTGCCCCTGATCGCGTAGGTAGCGTGTTACGTGCCGACCTGCTTTTCCTGTTCCGCCTGTGAATGCAATTCTCATCTGTTCGTCTCCTCAACTGTCTTGTGCAACATGATGTCTGTCGAACGGAACCGCAAGCGCCCCATACAATGAGAAAACGCCGTTATTTTATCAACAAGCTCTTAGTTTAAGTTATACTATCCGCGACCAGACAAACGGTGCTTGACCATGACAGCTAAACAAAACCGACCGATCGTCTCTTCGCGGCACCTTGCAGAGGGCGAAGGGCGAGCATCTTCCGAATATGAATTCGGCCTTATTGTGGCCTACAACGCGTTTACCCGATGGATACAACGCTGCATGGCAGCTGCGGGTTTTCCGGAACTTAGCGCGACTGAAATTTTGGTTCTTCACAATACGAACCATCGGGACCGCAAGAAGCGTCTCACCGATATCGCATTTTTATTGAATATCGAAGACACGCACACCATCACATACGCATTGCGCAAACTTGTAAAACTCGAGCTTTTGACCACGGAGAAGCGCGGCAAAGAGGTCTTTTACGCAACATCCGAAGCCGGTCAACAAGCCTGCGCAGCCTACCGTGACATCAGAAATCAGTGCCTTGTTGACGGGCTCAACCACACTGGTTTGTCAGATGATGATCTTGCCGAGATGGCAAAAGCCTTGCGGTTGTTGTCTGGCCACTATGACCAAGCAAGCCGATCCGCGTCGTCGTTGTGAAGGCCTCATTGTCAAAACGTTGATAAATTGTCATTATGTGAAACCCAACGATAAAAGGCAGCGCGCAAATGCCCTCACCAAGTCAACCATTGCTGCGAGACGTCGGCCTGTCAGGGCTATTAGTGACGTTTTCAGACACGCTCACAGACGGGGCAAACAGCGCCGCCCTTGCTTTCAGAGCCGCAATTGACAGCGCCGATGTTGAAGGCATTCTGGAAACAACGACTTCACTCACATCGGTATTGATATCATTCGATATTTCGCTTTTGTCGCGAGATGATCTACGCGTGTGCGTTCTTGAGATGCTGGGCGAGCAAGATTGGGAAGCTGCCCCACTGCCAACGCCGCATAAGCTTTGGCACATTCCGGCGTGTTTCGCCGGTGAATATGCCCCACAACTCGGAGAAGCCGCAGAACTTGCAGGTATCTCGGAGGCACGCGCCATACAAGAGATTGAGGCAACGACCCTGCGTGTCATGACTTTGGGTTTTGCTCCTGGGCAACCATATCTCGGCAGTCTGCCTGACAATTGGAACATACCTCGCCAAACGGGGCTGACAAAAAGCGTACCACGAGGCGCAGTCACGGTCGCAATTCGCCAGATCACAACGTTCACAAACTCCGCTCCAACTGGATGGCGGCAGATTGGCCAAATGGCATTTGAAAACTTCAGCATAGATGGCAAAACGCCAATTGCGCTGACACCAGGCGACGAAGTCAGGTTTCACGCTATTTCCGAGCGCACGTTTGCAAAACTGCTTCAAAACCCAGGCGCTCCCTACTCCGACCTCCCCGGAACGCCATCAGGCAATGGCGGAGCAAGCTTTGAGGTCGTCGGCGTATGACCAGACTTTTTGTTCGAAACATTGGCCCTCTCGCAACCATTCAGGATTTGGGAAGAACTGGTGTCATTGCCAAAGGACTCTCGCGCGGAGGTGCCGCCGATCCCGTTGCGCATGTCGAAGGCTCCGCGCTGCTAAACCAAAGCACCGACAACGCCTCGCTAGAAATGGCAGGGTTCGGAGGGACGTTCGAGGCGCAGGGTACGGTTTACATTGCCCTAACCGGCGCACCGATGAGTGCCTCAATAGATGGCCGACCTATCAAATGGAACTCTAGCCACAAGCTGAACGATGGAGAAACCCTGTCCATCGGCTCTGCATTGTCTGGAACTTACGGATATCTGCATGTTGGCGGCGGGTTTCAAACGCCATGTTTTCTAGGAAGCCGGTCTGCGCATCTAACTGCTGGAATTGGTAAGCGTGTCGAAACAGGTGAAAACCTACCTGTTGGATCATACAACGCGGAGGGCTTCATTAGCTCCACCCTTGATAGCGACAGACGGTTTGGCGGTGGAAAGGTACGCATTTTACCCTCGGTGCACACCGCGCTGTTTTCAGAAGAAGAACGACAGAGGTTCACGCAGACCAGCTTCACGCGGTCCATCAATAGCAATCGCCAAGGGGCCGAACTTGTCTATGATGGCGAAGGGTTCACCACGAAATCAGCTCTCTCTATCCTGTCTGAGCCGATGTTTGCGGGAGACATTCAAATGACCGGCGCGGGAAAGCCTTTTGTGCTCTTGCCGGAGTGTCAGACGACGGGTGGATACCCAAGAATTGGGATGGTTCTACCAGATGATTTACCGACTATAGCGCAGGCACCAGTTGGTACAGAACTTCGCTTTCGCTTCATAGACTATGAAGAAGCAAAACAGGTGCATAGGCCGGTTGACGTTCTTTACAAATCGCTTCGATCGAAAGTGAGACCGCTGCTTCGGGATCCAAATGACATCAAAGACTTGCTAGGGTATCAACTCATTAGTGGAGCCATAACAGGCTGGGACACGGAAAACGGAGGCTAAAATGGCTCAACTGATCGATCTAAACGCGGATATGGGCGAGTCTTTTGGCGACTGGACCATGGGGAATGATGAAGCACTGCTAAATGTCGTTACCTCCGCCAATATAGCGTGCGGATTTCATGCTGGTGACCCAGATGTGATGGCAAAGACAATGGCCCGTGCGCATGAGAATGGTGTGGGCATCGGCGCGCACCCCGGCTTTCCAGACTTGCAAGGTTTTGGTCGTCGGCGCATGTCGATTACGCCAAATACGCTGGCCAATATGGTCCGGTATCAGCTAGGTGCCGCGCGCGCGATGGCGGCGGCCCAAGGGCTAAAGGTCCGGCACTTTAAACTCCATGGCGCGCTGTCAAATATGGCATCCGAAGATAAAGACATTGCGCGTACCTGCTATGAAGCTGCGCTGAGCGTTGATCCAGATATTATCCTTGTAGTTCTTGCCGCAACTCCGATGCAGGAGGTTGCTCAAGAGCTTCGAGCGCGGTGGGCCGCTGAAGTTTTCGCAGATCGAGCATACAACGACGACGCAACGCTTGTTGATCGGTCCATTGATGGGGCGGTTATACATGATCCTGAACTCGCGAGTTCACGGATACTTGCGATGCTTGAGGAAGGCGCAATAATTTCCGAAAGCGGAAAACGTATCCCGACTCCTATCGACACGATATGCACCCATGGTGACACAGAAAACGCTTTGGAAATTGCGCGACAACTTCGCAAGAAGCTCAAAAGTGCGGGATTTACGCTAGCACCGATGGAAGGCACAGGTAAGGCAGGCTAGAGCTGCTCCAAATACTCTTCTTCGGTAAAAATCGTAGCTTTGTCTTTCGGGTTGGTCAGGTCCACCTCAACAATCCGGCGCGTGCCGCTATTTTCAAGAACGCGGCGAAAGCGAAACTGTCCGTCGGTGAACTGCCCCGGCACCATAGTCCAACGGCTTATGCTAGCGGTTAACCCTTTGTAAGGTGCGACTATGTCGATGATCCAGCGACGATCACCAGAGTTCCAATCCTCGTCTTTCAAAATCTCGCCGGAGACATAACGGCGCTCCGCGTCGGCACTCATGTTGGCCCAAGTCAGTAGACCGCGCGGGATACCATCAAAACGGAAAACCTGAAATTGCTTCAGTGCAATCGGCTGCTCAAAAGCCGCTCGCATGTTCGCGACGCTCATGCGCGCATGCCACGGGCTCCGAAAAGCAAGAAACATGAAGTCGCCGTAAATACGAAGCGTTTCAGCAGAGGGGGCCTCGGAGGCAGGAATATCGCGGCCGGCAGAATCTTGTAGTTTGCTCATGATTGCGAGGCGGCCTTCTTAACATCGATTTGTTCAATTTCACGAAGCAGACTGCCCTCAAATCCTTTGAGGGGCAAACGCGCAGGTGGGCCAAAGCCCTCTGGGTTTTGCATCAGTTCTGGAAACAATGCCTCGAGTTCGGCAACGGTACCGGCATTCAACGTATCCAAAACATAATCGCCTGGGAAAAAGCTCTCGGTCGCCGCACCATTGGTTAACATGATCTCGTGGCGGTCAAACAAAACATGGAAATACTCGACATCGTCAATGTCACTTGCGACACGGATATCGGTATCATTCACAAGGCTTTTAGCTGAAACAAGTATTTCGCTTTCGCCGAAAAAAAGCTCTGCTTTGCTGCTCGATAAAAGGACACGGTGCTGTGGAGAAACAAGGAGATCGCTGGTCGGGGTATTATTGCCAAGCGCGCCAGCGGAAATCCTGATGGGGCGAAGTTCGGGAAGGTGCTCAAGGTCTGTTCCATTCAGAGTTCTTGAACCAATCCATTTGACTGGTTTCAGACCTGAATCCACGGTCTGGACCAAGTCACCGACTTCGAGGTCTTCAACAAGCGTCAAACCGTTCTGGGTTTGAATTTCGGTTCCACGTTGAACGCAGATAGCGATATTGATCGTGACAAGATCGGCGTCAAATTCGTCATCGTCTGGGTCGTTGGGATCATTGTAACTATAGCCTGTAACGGTAAATGTTATTACCGCTCCACCATTGGCGACGATCGCAGCTGTGTGTGCAGAGAAATCAAACGTCAGTATTCCATTTGCATCAATCGTAGGAGTTCCATAAGCCGTCGTGCTTAAGTCAGAGACAAAGTACTCATCGGATTCTGCACCACCTGATCCCAGTCCATCAGCATCTAGATCAAAGTCACCAGTTACCAGAAGGTCGGATTTCTGAACATCGAACGTCCATTCAGCAACACTTCCGAGGCCGCTTCCAACCGCATTACCGGAGACCTCTGTAATATTATAACCCATATTCTCGCTACTCTTACGCTATCTGGAACACCATATTATGCCATCACCACGCACATATACCAAATTCCTGTCCAAAATGCGGCATTACAATCACTCCGATGGTGCACCGCGTATTTGATGCAACACTTAAAGCAACTAAGACCCCGTGAGGAACACAAGAACCACCGAGCCGATTGCCAAAACCGCATATGGCAGCATGCTCGCGTGGAACCAAGAACTTGGGTCGCGATACCCTACGTTAACCGCAATATTTGACGCTAAGTTCAGCGTCAGATGCAACAGGATAGCAGGAAGTATTGAGCCCCCGGAAAGGGTATAGGCCGCACCGATAATCACAGAATACAACATCACGTGAACCAGAAACGCGGGGAGCGATATTTTTGCGTGAGGTGAATCAATTCCCCAAAGCGGAAGGTGCCAAACCGCCCAGACCACACCAACCGCAAGCGAGGCAACAAGCCATCCGAATTGCGGCGCTAACTGCTCCTGCATAAAGCCGCGCCAGCCCAATTCTTCACCCAGCGGACCGAGCAGAAGATTAAACACGACCATGCCCACAAGAGCGCCCACTCCGATCTTGCTCGCCTTTTCCGGCGCGCGTTTTCGCATAAGGAACAAAACCACAAGCGGAGATAAAACGAGGAGCCAAGCAGACATAGGTACGCCCGAAACTTTGACGGCGCGCCCAAGCAGCTCAATAAGATTGCCGTTCGCATAGCTCAAAATCATCGCCGCAAGTGACGGGCCCCACACCATAACGAGCCAGAACGGTAACCCTTTCAGATTGTCGGGGCTTCGCGCGAAAGGGAGCACGAAAATACAAGCAAACCCTAATAGCGAAATAGCAAAAGTGAGGGCAAGAAATTGAAATACGATCATAAAATGGTCCAGTTAAATCAACGTCGCATAGTGTTGTTCAAATTCCGAAGGATTGCAGCCATTTAATTTCGGAAGCGTTGTTTTACTGCTCGGTATGGCGATTTTGTCGATCCACGGCCGATGGGGTTAATTCGTCGAAGTAATCGCGATGTTGATTGTGCAGCGCATCAAGAGCCTTGAAAATGGACTGACAGTGTTCTCTGACAAGCTGGGATGCTCGATCACTTTCACCAGCAACAACAGCTTTAAAAATAGCCTGATGCTCGGAAAACAGAACCGTGGGATGCCCATCAACTCGAAGCGAAATACCCCGCAATCGGTCGAGATGGGCCTTCTCTCGATCTAAAGCCGCTTCGACGCGCATCAGGTCGGTCGCTTTTGCCAACAAACCGTGAAACTCGTCATCCAAAGCATGAAAGCCCTGAAAGTCTTCATTTTCTGCGGCAATTTTCTGCTGCTGCAGGTTACCTTCTAAGGCTGCAATGACTTGGCTGCTTATCCCTTTTGTGGCGAGTTTTTGCACCACTGCGACTTCAATTGCTTCTCGCAAGAATTGCGCTTCGTGAATCCTTTCGCGGCTCAACTTTGCAACAAAACTCCCACGGCTTGGTAAGGTCTTTATGAGCCCCTCTTCGCGCAGTTTTTGAAAGGCTTCGCGAACGGGGGTTCGACTTGCCCCCAACATCGAGGCAACTTCGCTTTCGGAGATCGAAGCGCCTGGGGCAAGCTGCATGCTCTGAATATGCCGTCGGAGTAGCCCGTAAATCTGACCGCCCGCGCGGTGCAATGTATCTATTCGCGGGAGTTCCAAGTCCCGCACAGACATTGAGGGGACAAAAGGAAGCTGTGAGTGATTTTGTCTGTTTTCAGCCAAACGGGTAAGCGCCTTTCACATGAAAGATTGCGGTCCGGCATATTCTCCTTTGAGGCCGGTATACTGGTATGCTACTCTGTTTGAGACGCTGTGAATAGGGAGAAAACTAATGGAAATTGCGCTTGTTGGCCTCGGAATGGTTGCAGGAACACATGCTAAAGCGATCCAATCCATTGGGGATGATGTTCGGCTCGCTGGCGTTCTATCGCGCCACAAGGACCGCGCCGAAAAATTCGTTGAGGAACACTGTTCCGAAACCGCCGACCCTATCACCATATATGAGAATATTTCCGAAATCGCTGCTGATCCGCGAATTGAAATTGTTGCGCTCTGCACCCCGCCCAATGCGCGCACAGAAATCGTGAAGGAGCTTGCGGAGGCAGGAAAACACATTCTCATAGAAAAGCCACTTGAGCGAACGCTCACTGCCGCCACAGAAATCGTCGAGATTTGCGAAAACAACAACGTGATGCTTGGCGTCTTCTTTCAGCATCGATTGCGACAGTCTGCGCTCGCGGCTCGTGAAGCCTTGGCGCAAGGAAAACTCGGAGAGATCGCGGCGGTCGAAATCAACGTACCGTGGTGGCGGGAGCAAGCCTATTACGATGAACCAGGAAGAGGTACTTATGCGCGCGATGGCGGCGGGGTTCTCATTTCCCAATCCATCCACACGATTGACGTCGCTATCAGCCTTGTTGGCCAAGTTTCCCGAGTTCAAGCGATGGCACGCACGACATCGCTGCACGAGATGGAATCCGAGGACTTCGTGTCTGCGGGGCTAGAATTCGCTAATGGCGCGGTTGGCTCGCTCCTCGCAAGTACAGCGAGCTATCCGGGAAGCGCGGAGAGCATCACTATCCACGGCACCAAGGGGTCTGCGAGCTTGGTATCCGGCAAATTCACACTGAGCTATCAGGATGGAACATCGGAAGTCGTTGGGGAGGAAGTCGCCTCAGGCGGAGGAGCGGACCCGATGGCATTTACGCACGCGTGGCATCAAGCGGTGGTTGAGGATTTTGTCGACGCGGTTCGCAATGACCGTGCCCCAGCAATAACTGGACGCGACGCTCTAAAAGTACAGTCGCTGATTGAAGCCATCACCAAATCATCGCGCGAGGGTCGCATTCTTGATGTGCCCGCAACGGAGTAATTCACCAATGACACTTAAATTTGCCGCTCTGGGCATTGAACATCGTCACATCTATGGCATGGCCCAAAACATGATTGACGCCGGCGCAGATTTTGTCGGCTGGTGGAATGATGGGCCAACTGGCGTTGAAGCGGGCTTGCGCAAAAGATTTCCAGATGTTCCCCAAATCACAAACCGGCAAGACATCATTGACGACCCCGAGATCGACCTAATCTTGATCGCAGACGTGCCAAACAATCGCGCGCAGTTGGCAATTGAGGCAATGGAAGCGGGCAAGGATATTATGGCAGACAAGCCTGGCTGTACAACGTTAGAGCAACTCCAAAAAATTCAATCGTGCGTCGCAAAAACAGGCCGAATTTGGACCGTCGATTTTTCAGAGCGCTTTGAAGTTGCCTCAGTCACGCGAGCCGCAGAACTGGTTGCCGATGGCGCAATCGGGCGTGTGATTCAGACCGTGGGCTTGGGCCCGCACAGGCTCAATAAAGAGACACGACCAGAGTGGTTTTTCGACAAGGACGCTTATGGTGGCATCCTTACCGATATCGCGTCCCACCAGATCGACCAGTTTCTATTCTTCACTGGCTCGACGGACGCTGAAATCACTATGGCCAACGCCGCAAATTATGCCAATCCTGAGACGCCAGGCTTGCAAGATTTTGGCGAATTATCAATCAAGAGCGACAAAGGCCACGGCTATGTGCGCGTCGACTGGTATACGCCAGACGCCCTTCCCAATTGGGGTGACGGCCGCCTGACGATCCTAGGGACAGAAGGGTATATCGAGCTCCGCAAATACGTTGATCTCGGCGGCAAAGATGGGATTGACCATCTGTTCCTCGTCAACGGAACGCGCTGCGAACGGATTGATTGCTCTGATGCCGGGCTGCCATATTTCAAACGCCTTGTGCACGACATCCAAAACAGGACTGAAACCGCTGTTCCGCAAGCTCATACATTCAAGGTCATGGAACTAGGCATCAAAGCGCAGAATTTGGCAGACGGACAAAGCACCTAGGTTTGCGACATGCCATTGATATCAGGCCCGACCAATCTTTTTGGGCGGACCTGACAAGCGTTTTGCCTTGTCGTTAATCGCGAACAGTCAGTGCAACCTTAACCGTTCCAAAACGTGGGCTTTTCACTGTGACGTTCACTTCGCCAACTTCCCCGGTTGGACGCACCCAAAATGCGCTCGTCCCGCCACGTAATGTGGTAACTTCCGGCCCGACACGCGTGGCCGCACCCTCAACCGAAATCGTTACTGGCTCGCTTATGAACTTCAGCAGGTTGCCGACCTGATCTAAGGCACGAATTGCCACTCGAACTTCTCCATGCGATGCGACCAGTTCGCTCTGATCCGGCGCAACTTCGAGCGTTGTTGCGACTGGAGCCGCAAGCATTGTTTTTCGCTCAACCGGTTTGCCATCTAAGTACCCGACAATCTCTACATCAAGCCACGCGCTCCCCCATCTTCCAAGCTCCGGGTTCGGCAGATCACCGGGTTCAAGCTTCATAGGAGGATGAGGCAAATGCGCATATCTCTCCCGATACGGGATCATCGGCACTTCAATTCCGCTTGGGAACTTCACGCGCACTTCATCACAGTTTGTGAGAACCATCAGAGGGAAAACACCACCAATGTTTCGCTCTCCGCGCGCCCAAATCGTAACAGGCTGCATTACAACGCGCTCTTGCGGTGACACTTGGCTTGCATAGGCATATGCCGCAAATTTCGGCTCGCGGAACATCGACATTACGCCGTGGTGACATACCCGATCGCCAGATCCGAAATCTGAATGCGTGTTGTAATCAAACATGCACCACCCGATGCAGCCTGCGATACTGTCATCCGCAAATGCCGCATCAAGCACATCAAGGTGCCGCGTGACATGCTCAATCTGGCGCTGCTCCTGATCGTATACTTTGGTCGGATACATATGGCCGTTGTATTCCGTGACCAAGTAAGGAACGTCCTTGCCTAGGCCAGTAACTTCCTGCTGACTTCGCAACGACGTCCGTTCACGGTTCGCACCGGGAAGTTCAAACTCACCGAGGATGAAGTCATTAAACGTGTACACGTCCTCTAGAAACTCACTCTCGAGATCCTTGCGAATACCCCCAGTTGGGCGCGTTGGGTCCAACTCGCGGGTAAGTGCATTGGTGCGTTGATAAAAATCGCTGTCGTCCGGGGACTCGTTGATCCGCACGCCCCACATGATAATCGACGGATGGTTCCAATCACGTTCGATCATCGCACGAACATTCTCAACCGACCGATTTTTCCATTCTTCACCGCCGATATGCTGCCAACCGGGGATTTCTTCCAGAACCATGAGCCCAATGCGATCGCAGTGGTCAAGGAACCAAGGCGATTGAGGATAATGCGAGGTTCGAACGATGTTACAACCAAGCTCATTCTTTAGAATTTCAGCATCGCGCTCCTGCGAGGCCCGCCCCTGCGCATAGCCGGTGTAAGGGAACGATTGATGTCGGTTCAGACCGATAAGCTTCACGCGCTCGCCGTTCAGGAAAAATCCCTTTGGCGTAAACTTGGCATCTCTAAACCCGAAGGTGGTCTCGCGCGTGTCGGAACCCGCCTCCGTCTCAAACGACAACTGAAGCGTATAAAGCGCTGGGTTCTGAGGGCTCCAAAGAGAAATATTCGATAGGCCGCTAAACTCGACGCTCTGAACACCTTCAGTTAGAGCCAATTCGGTTCGCGCAACGCTGTTGCCATCGAAATCTAACACCTCAGCAGAGACTGCGGCTCCCTCGGGAATCCCAACAGAGGCCAACACTTCAAACTCTGCCCGAACCTTGCTCTGCTCGGACAAAACATCAAACGTTTCAACACGCACTTTGCCAAATGCTATTGGATCAGAAACCTTGATCCAAACATCACGATAGATACCTGCGTAGGTCAGGTAGTCTATCTGCCCGCCAAAAGGAGGAATTTCCGGATTTTCGGCGCCGCTCAATTGAACCTCGACCTCTACGCCTTCGGAGCCAAGCGCCTCAGTAAGATCAACTTCGAATGGTGTGTAGCCGTCAGTATAAGCCACGGAAGCCTGCCCATTCACAAACACTTTTGCATCGGCCATCACACCGTCAAAAACGAGGCTAACCTGCTTGCCAGCGAATGCTTCGGACCAATCAATTCTCTTACGATAGGAAAAGGCCTTCTGATACGATTTCTCGTCAAAATAATCGTACGGAAGCTCAACCGACGAATGCGGAAGCGAAACTTCGGTTGCGTTCGACCCCTCACCTTCCAGAGGCGCAAACAGCCAACCTTCGTTACAAAATTCCGTGTACGACATAATGCCCTCCTCCCGACAGATTCTAAGTCTTTTCCTTTAGGTCGAATCTGTTGGTAAATTTTTTAGTAAATTCAGTCAAGAAATTACCTAGTACTCGCTCGCCAAACGATCTTCGGCTGCAGTACCACACTTTTGCAAACGTCACGTCCGCCCAACTGTTCGACCAACATTTCCACTGCTGAGGTTCCCGCAACTTCGGGAGCCAAGCGAATGCTTGAGAGCGGCGGATTAAGGAACTCAGACGCCGGATTATCATTGAACCCGACCACTGAGATGTCTTTTGGTATTTCGAGACCCTTGCTTTGCGCTGCACGATAGGCGCCTATGGCCATCGAGTCGGTACAGGCGATTATGACATCCGGCGGCATCGCGGATTCCAAGAGCTTCATTGCACTCTCAAAGCCCAGATCAATGGTGGAGCCTTTGACACAAACCAACGCCGGATCAAAAATACCTTTACGTTCCATCCATTCAGAATAAGCCACATGTCGGGTCTCGTTGGGTAGGCTCGCCTTGTACTTGCTTTCGCCGCCGATAAAGCCTGGTCTGCGGTATCCCTTCTCCCACAGATCATCAAGAAGCCTTGCCGTAGCACCATATAAATCATGGAAAACATTATCTAAAGTATGCGAATTTCTCGGTGCATCAATCATGACAGCCCGCCCCTTAGCAGTTTCAATCTTGCGTTGGAACTCACCCTGAACTGGGCCAATCACGATGGCACCGGAGGCCTTCTTTTTCAGAAAATCAAGGATCGCCGATTCATCGGACGTGATTGAAACTTGGATATTCTGGCTAAAACAGCACCGCTCAATCCCCAACCGCAGACCAGCATAATACGGGTCTTCCAGTTCACCTCCAAGCCAACGCCCGACATGGACCATAATGCTGCGATCTGCTTGCACTTCCGTCCGCGCGCGGCGCGGTGTATACTTCAGTTCGCTCGCCTTTGCGATAATCGCGCGTCGCGTATCCGCCGACACCGAGAGCGAAGGATCATTACTCATGACTCGCGAAACCGTTGCGTTGGAGACCCCAACTGCCGCTGCGATATCTTTCAATTTCACCATAATGCTCCCCCTCACTCAGCTAGCAATAGATGCTTAAAGAAAATTTACTAAATACGCCCCAATTTACTTAGATTCTTGCGTTCTGTCTATTCATTGGGGAGTACAATTTTGGGAGACCACAATGACTGGAAATTTATTTAGACTGAAGACGGTAAATAACAGGTGCCGAACTTAGCAAGTCAATCTTCATAGCTCAGCAATACGGCTAAATCTCTCGAGAAATTCAGCCACTGACACAAGCTGCAACTTGCAGTTTGCTAAACCTCTACGACTAGGAGGTAAGAGATGTCTAAACGGAAGCACGCTACTACTAAGACTAAAGTGAAAGCCTCGCAGCCAGCCACAAAGGCAAGTTAAATCGCGAATCCTCCGAAAATAAACCACTAATCGAAACACGCACCGCTACTGTATGGGACTTGTGTATGAATCTCGACGGCCTCAAGAAGGCTGAGATCAAGGAGCTTTAATATTGGCCCATACACACAATCCTGAAGCTAACGGCTACCAATTTTTTCCTTACAAATTTATGGAACAGAAAGTGTGGCGCGAATTGCTCAAGCCCAATAACACCACTTCGTCCATGAACAGACGATGGCGACCGCGATAGCTCTCTAGTTCGTTTAACTATCACTGCCGAGACAAGAAGTCGGGGTCGGACGCTATCTGTTACGGCAGATTGGCAGAGATCTTTCGAAGGGATACACTTTAGCCCAATTTCCTGTTTTCTTGGGACCACTTCACTTAATTTAAATTCAGTGCCCGTTGATAGTCTGCATATGTGCCTTTAGCCTCTCTCTTAAATTGACCTTCACGCTAGGAGTTCTCCAAATAAGGTTTTGGGTGCATTGTGAGGGCGCAAAATGAATTGGCAATAAGGAAACACGCTTTCAAAATTTGCGGCGGTCGCAACGTGTAGCTTGGGATTAGGCTTGCTGAGTCTCTCTGTTGACGTAGTGGCGGCTGAAAATTACTCGCCAATTTCTCATGCGATCAAGCGTTCTTATGAGAACAGCCGTTTCGATACGGTTAATGTAAGGTTGGAAAACTGTGTCATCGAGGTTGAACTTGTTGACAGTGATGCATGTGACGGATCCACTCAAATAAAATCTATAAAAAAGAAATTTAACTTTAGAAAAAATGAGGCGACGGCATCCCTCAATAGGGCAAAAGACTATGGCGGTGAAAAGCGTTTTAAAATAAACTTTCTTCCAACTGATGATTGGACGCATCAAGTTGCGGTTCTTAAAAAAGAAAGCCGAGCAGCTTCTTTCCGAAGCGCGCTCCGAAATTGGCTGGGGCCAAGATGCCGCAATTTTAACTTCTCAGAGATTCATCGCCAGCCATCTCACGCTAGCTTGGGCTCCTATAGAATCTCCAAGTATTGTCCTATTGGAAATAGCATCAATTTTAATTCTGACTGGCTGAGTGTTCAAACTCAAGACCCGAACAAATTGCTGCAATCCTTTGAAGCGCTTGCAGACCAGTGTAAATAGGTTCGCCTTGTCTAACGTCAGCACCGACCGGACAGATTTAGGGGGTTGCGCTACGGAGGATTTCTGGTTCATCGAAGCCATTAAGGAGCGAAGATGAACAAGAAGTCCGGAACATCGAAGGATTCCGCTGACAAGCTGGTCAGAGGCATCAAACGCAAGACACACAAGCATTACTCAGCCGAAGAGAAGATCAGGATTGTCCTGGCTGGCCTGCGAGGTGAGGAGAGTATCGCCGCGCTGTACCGCCGCGAGGGGATCGCCGAGAGCCTGTATTATTCCTGGTCAAAGGAATTCCTCGAGGCTGGGAAGAACCGCTTGGCGGGTGACGCGGCGCGATAGGCGACATCCCCCGAAGTCAAAGAGCTGCGGTCAGAATCGGCCGCGCTGAAAGAGGTCGTTGCCGAGCTGACGCTTGAGAACCGGCTGCTCAAAAAAGCAAGATCGGGGATGGGGAGTTCGAAGAATGAGATACCCAGCCTCTGAGAAGCTTGAGATCATTCGCACGGCAAACACTGAAGATGCTGGGTATTCCTAGCAGCACTTATTATGACTGTTATGCCCGGTGGAGCGATGGTGGTATCGATGCGCTTGCCGATCGCTCTCCCCGGCCAAAGTCGGTCTGGAACCGCATTCCGGACCAGGTCCGCAAGGATGTTGTCGACTTTGCGTTGGAGCACGAGGATCTGACGCCCCGGGAACTGGCGATCAAATACACCGATGAGAAGCGCTACTTCGTCTCGGATTCCTCAGTTTATCGCATTCTCAGCGCCGAGGATCTGATCACGGCCCCAGCCCATGTGGTGATCTGTGCGGCTGACGAGTTCAGGGACAAGACAACCAGACCGAACGAGCTGCTCCTCTCGGGCATGTAAACATGCCCTGCCGGGCAAGGGGCAGACCGACTTCACTTATCTCAAGTTCATCGGTTGGGGCTGGTTCTATCTGTCCACGATCCTCGACGATTACAGCCGTTACATTATCGCTAGGAAGCTTTGCACCACGATGAAGGCCAAGGATGTCACCGACACGCTGGACCTGGCATTGGACGCCTCAAGTTGCAATCAGGCCATGGTCGTGCACAAGTCAAGGCTGCTCAGTGATAATGGCGCATCTTATGTTGCCGCCGACTTGGCCGACTATCTTGAGAGCAAAGGCATGGATCACGTTCGTGGTGCGCCACATCATCCCCAAACCCAGAGGAAGATCGAAAGGTGGCATCAGACCATGAAGAACCGGGTTCTCCTAGAAAACTACTTCCTGCCCGGCGAACTGGAACGCCAGATCGGCGCATTTGTCGATCACTATAACAACCGTCGTTATCACGAGGGCTTGAATAACCTAACACCCGCCGACGTCTATAACGGTCGAGGCGCAAAGATCTTGAAGATGAGAGAGGAGATCAAGAACCAGACAATCCGAAAACGCCGGTTGCAGCACCAAGCCGCGGTCGCCTAAACTCAAGCAGAAACCGAACCAGAGCCTCCGTTATGATACAGCCTTAGCTCTCCGAAAAACTCTGACGACGGACATGTTCGTTTACATGTAGGTGTTTTGTAACCCAGAACGCAAGTACCCGAGGAACGGAACGCGGGGCACGTCGAGTTCGACTACCGCTATCAATGAGACACATTGATGCCTAGGAAGACGTGGCTACTCAGTTAGGTATCTTTTTTCACCTCTTTTCTGCTGAAATTGACCCGCCAAAATGATTTGTAAGCTGGGGCCGACGTTGGCGCAGAGTTCTCCAGAGCCAAAACAGCATGACAAGCACGATTGTCAATTCAGGCAGAGACAGAATTCCAGATTTTTGCACTGCGTTTGGAAAGACGGAAGCTCCTGGACCGGTAAATGCTGATCCAGCAGCGATGAAAAAGCCGATACACATCCGTACAAGATGCTGGGCAATTCGATGGCTGTTTGAGATCCGATTTCCAAAAATCATCCGTACATCGCCAGCGCAGCCGATTGCGGCCATTCCAAACAGGAAAAAGTAATCCGCAGCTGCGAAGTCAAACAAGCGAGCGTTTGGCAATGTCGTCGCATGCCAGCCAGCCAGGAAAAGAGCCGCCGCATTAAGGGCATTCACCGCAGCGACCGCGATAAACAGTCTTGTTGCGCTTCGACTACGAATGCGCACGGCCAAGACACCGCTTGCGACCAAGGTTGCTCCGAGGATTCCCGCATGAAAGGTGATCCAATACGTCTCGAATTTCAGTGCGCCGAGCAACGCGCCAAGCACGGACGTCCCTCCCATGCTCACGACAAACATGCGGCCTGCGCTTACATGAACTTTGCGCCCTTTACGCGATCCAAGCGCGATGGCGCCCACAACGACGGCCAATGCGCCGAGCGATATATGTGCAATTAGTGCGATTACATCTGGATTGGTCATTTGCCACCCTATCTGTTGCTTTGGTTTCGCCCTGCTATGCGCACTCCTCTGATACCCTGTCGTCCGTTCGTGACGGCGAGGACATTTTTTCTTTCTAACCATCGGTTGTGTTGAAGAACTCGCTAAAGCCAGCGTATCAATGCTTATGGAAAACGCAGCTGTTCTAACCCTCGCTGGGCTCTGTCTTGGCATTGCCGTGAATGGGCTGCTTGCCGTTGCGTTGCGGCGCGGGCACTTGCGAGAACGGTTCAGCCTCGGGATGGTCTACGTTGCATTCATTGGAATGATCGCGCTTCCACTCCTCAAAACCTTCGCCGAAGGTGCGTTAATTTATTACATGCCGCTGTTGCTTGTTATGTTGTTGGTGCTGCCGCCGGCATTCTATCACTACGTCGCAGCCAAAACGGCTAAGGAAACACCTTCAGACATCCCGCGGCGTGATCTGGCGTTGCCTTTGTTGGGCGGGGTCGTGTGCGTGGGGTACTGGAGCCTATCGTCCTCTGCCAAGGAAATAATGTTCAAATCTGGCGAATTGCCTCCGGGAGCTTGGCCAGCCGCGCTCGCTCTATCGACATTTATTCTGATATTGATCTGGTTGATCGCATCCTTCGCTTACCTTGTTGCGATTTTGCGCCGCCTTACGAGTTATCGCGCCCATATCCGGCAACTGTATTCCGATGCCGAAGATCGGGATTTACGCTGGATTGATGTGACGATGGTCCTGCTTGTATTGATTTGGGCCGCGGGGGCGTTTTTCTTGGCGGAGGATAATTTGGCGAGCGGCACCTTGTTCGTCGAAGAGCTTTTTCTCGTGTTGATCGCCAGCGGTTTGTTGGTCCTGAACTTTTTTGCCCCCATCATGCCACCGGCCACAAACGTAGACGAGGGAGAGGGCGAACCAAGTCTCAAATATGCGCGTAGACTAGATTATGTCACTAGCTTATTCCACTTGACAGTATCACAATTACTAGCCCTATATCATAGCCTTAATAGGCCCCAAGATTTGCAACACATCTTGCAACATATTCTGCACCACACACAACGGACGTAGATAATTTATTTGTTTTTTATAAACGGTTTAAAAGAAACTTCAAAATTCAGTGTCTGACTATCTCTCCGCCATAATTCTGATAAGATAGTGTATTCAAACTTAAATGCAACTTCACCATCAATCGCCCCCCCCAAGTTTACACCTCTTTCAATATTGGCTTTCGATTGATTAAGCGGAAACGATACTTGAATCACAAACGGCACCAACTTGTCAGTTGCGAGTTAGATTTCTGATTGAACATAAATCATCGTTTTCAGGCCTACCTGCCGTTTATTCAGCGTTGGTATACAATAACGCCTCTCAAATCGGATATTCGCCGCGTCTGTAAAAGCAGCCGGTTTTGAGAAACATTTAACAACCGTCATTTTGCACGAAAGTTAATGGCGGGTACGAAGCAAGAAGCATTAATCGCGTCAACTACCTCTCAGGGAGACGCTGACGCAGGAGGGAAAGCAGGCGATCAGAATCGCAGCCGTAAGTGTATATTCGGCATCCGTTTTTCCATTGCACTATGGCGCCAGGAACAAGGCGCGTCGTGTTGGTTCTTGTGACCATTACAATGCTGCCGATGATGTTGCGCGGGGCATCGCTTCGATCAGCCCATCCCGGAACCTCGATCTGCTTGATCTCTGAGAATAACAATTCGGTGCCGACAGGAAGAAAACGAACTCTCTGGTCATCAACTCTGATCTCGCTAACGTTCCCGACCGTGCGTATCAAATACACGCCAATCATAACGGCAATCAGCGACTTCAAGACCTCCCAATGCGACAAATTCTGAATCCATAAACCAAATACAAGAAGGCTGATCGCGCCTGAACATGCCATGAACCAGCCCAAGGCTGACACCAGCCGTCTCCGAACCGGAAATATGTGTTCCGTCTTGTCTGCCAATGCTCTATTCCCCTCATTTCTTTTGTAAGAGGAAACCCGCTCCTCGGGTCTGTTCCAAAACCTCTCGTGTATAGCGACAAAGCAGACCGTATAGCTAAATGCTGCCACAAGTGCGGCTATAAATTCAAACAATTGTTGCGGGTTGTTGGCTATTTGATGATGAAAGACATACGTGCTTGAAACTGCTTTGGTCTGCGCGCTCAAGTTAAGGCCCGAGCTCGCCAAATGTCAGCATATTTGGTCGACAGATAGAGCAACGAAACTTACGGTGTTCTCAGCGTCGAATTAATCGAGGAAACAAGATGTCAGAACCTGCATCCCGCCTGCGTCGAACAATTGTAAATCTACTTTTGGCAATGTTGAATGCCACACTTATTCTAGTCGCTCTTTGCTTATACTTGGAATTGCGCGTTCTACAGAAGGTGGACAATTTAACCGCCACATTCGCGAAAAATCTTGTGCATGTAGAGCCGCTCCAAGACTCGGTTCAAGTTCTCTCTTCCGAAGTTGCTGAATTGAAGACCGAACTCGTGGCATTGCGTGAGACACCCGGGAAACTGACAAGTGCTGCGCAGGAGGAGCTAGCGCTTCGTCTTGACTCCCTGAATGAGAAGGTGACGGCCGTGAAAACCAGTTTTGATGGTGTATTGCAGAACCCTGAAACCCTTGTTGCCGAAGTGGTAAATGCGGGCGCAGATGCTGCAGTCTCGGCTATCGCTGATTTACGCGGCTGTACGTTGCCGGAAAATCAAATGTAATGAACGGCCGGCACTGAGTTACGGGCCGCCGTCTTTCCATATTGCCTTAGAATGGCTCTCTCTCTTCAGTTTGTTGTACTGGGACCAATAGCGAACACGTGAGTTTTTCACATCGCTCGCATATTGGCCCAGTAGATCGCAACACTCTGGCTGTGCGTTTTCTTACACTGAAAATGAGGAAAGGTTTCAGTCGTCTTCGGACAACAGTGCCTTCCAAATCACCGCACCGATCGCCGCACCAATTAGTGGAGCAACCCAGAACAACCAGAGTTGACCCATAGCCCCTGTTTCGGCGAAAAATACTGTCGCTGTCGAACGTGCGGGATTAACCGAAGTATTGGAGACTGGGATCGATATCAGGTGAATGAGCGTAAGGCCGAGACCAATGGCAATAGGAGCAAAGCCTGCTGGTGCGCGCGCCGATGTTGAGCCAAGGATAATAATCAGAAATGCTGCGGTAAGGACAACTTCAATGATGAGTACCGCGATCATGCTGTACCCTCCTGGCGATAGTTCGCCATAGCCGTTGGAAGCAAAACTTCCCGCCGCCCACTCAGGGCCGCCAGACGCAATAATATAAAGTATTGCAGCGGCAAATATGCCGCCGATGACTTGCACAATCCAATAGGGCAAAACTTCGCCCCAGGAGAAGCGCCCACCGACTGCCAGCCCAAGCGTAACAGCAGGGTTAAAATGGCCTCCGGAAATATGACCGACAGCAAAGGCCATCGTCAAAACCGTAAGGCCAAATGCCATGGAGACCCCGACAAAGCCGATGCCGAGCTCTGGGAACCCAGCGGCAAGCACAGCGCTACCGCACCCCCCAAACACCAGCCAAAATGTACCAAAGAATTCTGCAGAAAGTTTTTTAAGCATATCACAACCCAAAATTGAAACTGACATTATCAAATTCGTATTTCTTCTTATTCATCTTGGTACCACCTCGCTTAATAAGCAAGTCCTATGAATTAACAGGGCCCCTAGGCCCTATCTACGAAGGAGGAAAATTCGGGTGATTTGGACGGAAAATCTGACTTTCCATCGAAAGAACATGTGTGTTCAATTCGTGCAGCGCAGCAGCTCCGAAGACAAACCATCGTTCTTGTTCTGTTGATATTGTCGCTAACAAAAGCAGCAACTGTTCTGGTCAGAGCGCAACCATTCAAGCGGATTGAGGAGTGTAATGCAGCGAAGGATGCAAGGAGGCGCAGCACCAATTCCGTAGCCAAGTCGCATGTCTGAATTTGGCTTACGCTACGGGCTAATATCCAGCGGAGAAATAGCTTTAACAGCTAGGATGGTGAGTGCTGGCTGGCGGCAACTGAAGACAGTCTCGCTTCAAGTGCCGCCAGCAGTAGTCGTCGGCTAAAGATCGAGAACGACGTTCACCTTCTCAAGCGTTCCAGGAAAATCGAAAGGCACGTGATAGTCTTCACTCACGGGCTCGCCTGCGTCGGAGCCTATGTCGAACGTCTCGTCCAGCGAAATGCGATAGCCCATTGTGCGCTCAACTCGACCTTCTCCTACGAGCTCGTCATTAACAAACAACTTGCCAGTGCCACCCAACCCGATTCCGCCGCCATCGTATTCAAACTCATAGCGGATCACGTGTTTGCCAGCGGGCAATGCCTCACCTTCGATGTTGTACCGCTCCAAGTTCGCAACGTTGTAGGTATAGATAGGCTTACCATCGAGAATATAGAGCGCCCAACCGCCGAAGCGTCCTCCTTGTGTTACGAGCATACCATCCGTTTCGCCTTCTCCAATTTCGACGTGCGCGGTGATCGTGTGCGACTTATTCTTGAAATCAGGCGCTGTGCCTTCTGGTATGCGGGTCATGTTGTCGTAGTAGGTAAACTCTGAACGACCCTCGGTGAGACTTGGGCGCAGAGACACATCCAACCGATCAACTTTGTCATTATCGATCGGGAAGACGTTGTACTTCGCAGCCTCGCCATAAAACAGGATCTGCATTTCCTTCAGCTTATCGGGGTTTGCAGCGGCGAGATCATTCGCCTGTGAGAAATCCTCATCGATGTTATAGAGCTCCCAAGTCCAGTCATTGATGACATCGCTTTTCTGCGTGACGCTGACCCAAGGCGCTTCGGGTGGGGTGGTTGTCGCGACCCAACCATCACTGTAAATCGCACGGTTACCCAACATCTCGAAATACTGCGTGCGTCTGGTCGAAGGCGCATTCTGATCATTGAATGCATAGACCATACTCGTCCCCTCAACCTCGGACTGCGCAACACCGTTGATAGAGGTCGGTGCCGGAAGGTTTGCCGCCTCGAGGATCGTTGGCATGATGTCGATCACATGATGGAACTGGTCTCGCACCTCGCCCTTGGCTTCGATCCCCTCTGGCCAACGAATGATCATCCCGTTTCGGGTTCCGCCAAAATGGCTCGCGATCTGCTTGGTCCATTGGAAAGGTGTGTTCATAGCGTGCGCCCAAGCAGACGGGAAGTGCCCAAACGTATTTGGCCCTCCTAACTCATCCATGCGCGCATATGTGTCCTCGAACGGCACCGCAATATTGTTAAAAAAGGTCATCTCGTTCAGTAGACCGTCTGGGCTGCCCTCTGCAGACGCACCATTATCTCCCATCAAATAAATGATCAGGGTGTTATCCAATTCGCCGGTTTCGTCGACTGCATCAATGATCCTGTTGATTTGATGGTCCATGTGCGCCAATGCGCCAGCATAGACTTCCATCATCCGCGCATAGAGCTCTTTCTGTTGGTCGTTAAGTGAATCCCATGCTCGGAGTTGTTCGGGCCGCTCGGTGAGCACAGCAGTCTCAGGGATAATCCCCATGGCTTTCTGGCGCTCAAAGGTTTCTTGCCGCACCTGATCCCATCCCTGATCGAACTGACCTTTAAACTTGTCGATCCATTCCTGTGGCGCATGATGCGGCGCGTGGCTTGTACCCGGTGCATAATAGACGAAGAACGGTTTATCTGGCGCAAGCGCGTGCTGCTCTCGGATGTAATTGATCGCACGATCCGCCATGTCGACATCAAGATGATACTCTTCGGTGCTCGGGGGTTCGACAGGCTTGGTGCCGTCGAAAATGGCAGGCGTAAACTGGCTTGTGTCGCCACCTATGAAACCAAAGAATTGCTCAAACCCGAGGCCAGTCGGCCAGAGATCGAAAGGTCCGGCTTGACTGGATTGCCAATCAGGAACGTTATGGTTCTTGCCATACCAAGCCGTATTGTAACCGTTGCCTTTAAGAATCTCGGCAATGGTTCCATTTTCCTTTGGCATTAAAGTGTTGTAACCGGGGAAACCGGTGCCGATCTCCATGATCACACCGGTTGCATTTGAGTGATGATTGCGGCCGGAAATCAACGCTGCACGCGTTGGAGAACAAAGCGCTGTGGTGTGCATTCGGGTAAAGAGCAAACCGTCTTCGGCCAATCTGTCATATGCTTCGGTAGGAACAGGCCCCCCAAATGCTGTCGGCGCTCCAAAACCAACATCATCCGGCATAATCAATAAGACGTTGGGTGCACCTTCCGGTGCTGAAACCTGCTGTGGAAAGTCGAGTTCGGATTCCGCTGTTCGCAACCCGACGTGACCATTGAATGCAGTGTTCGGAATGGGCAAAACTGACCTGTTCCAAAGGTCATTGTTTTCCTCTTGTGCGGATGCTGAAACAGGGCAAAATGCCACCGTTGCGGAAATCGCTAGAACCATTACACGTCTCATGGCTTCCTCCCAAATAACTTCAACTGAAAATATGATCGACTTTTTTTCACTATAACTAAAACGTTCTCAAAAGCTACTCCCAAACAGTTTGCTGCGCCTCATATCGGTAGCAACTAGGCTCCAATTGATCCGCTTGATTATTTCCTGATTAGCCTCATTGACGATGCATTGACCCATTCAATGACCGCAATGTGTCGATTTATCTATGGATTAGAAGCAATGACCAATGCATGGCAAAACCGCATAAGAAAAACCGAAAAGCTCTTGCCTCGAGATTTGAAAGGAAATCGTTGAGGCCTAATCCTTAAGCCGTTCCATCACAGTACAAGAGAAGACTTTAGCGAATTCGCAGATTGCTCAACAGCGATTGACTGATCGTCAATACATCAATACATCATGAATTATGGATAAGTTACGTGCTCTCGACGCCTTTGCGGCCCTTAGCCAGCCAACCCGACTCGACGCGTTCTGTCTCCTCATAAAAGCTGGGGATGTGGGTATTTCAGCCGGCGACATCAGTGACTCTCTAGGCGTTCGCCAGAATACGATGTCATCCAACCTGACCGTCCTGACTCGCTCTGGTCTAATCCGAAATAAAAGGGAAGGCCGAAGTATTCGATACTTCGCCGACATGGATGGCTTACGCGGCCTATTGGTTTTCCTTATGGAAGATTGCTGCGGAGGACGTTCTGACCGGTGCCAACCTATTATCAATGAACTTGCCTGTGACCGCTAAGGAGGCTGACATGACTGATACTTCTCTTTCCTCTACGAACGGCTTGGGAACCTTTGAACGCTGGCTTTCTTTATGGGTGGCGCTTGCCATTGGAGCGGGGGTACTTTTGGGCAATCTCTTTCCCGACCTTTTTGCGGCCCTTGCGGCGTTGGAGGTCGCTTCGGTTAACTTTCCCGTGGCGGTGCTGATCTGGGCAATGATTTATCCAATGATGGTCGGCGTGGATTTCGGCGCGCTGCGGCAAGTGGGTGACAAGCCAAAAGGGCTGGTTGTGACACTTGTGGTAAATTGGCTTATTAAGCCCTTTACCATGGCGGCTCTCGGCGTGCTGTTCTTTGAATATGTCTTCGCTGGGCTGATCCCCCCCGACGACGCGCAGGCCTATCTCGCTGGGGTCATTCTGCTGGGGGCTGCACCTTGCACGGCAATGGTTTTTGTATGGTCGAACCTCACACGCGGCGATGCAACCTACACCCTGGTACAGGTCAGCGTGAACGATGTGATCATGGTCTTTGCCTTCGCGCCAATCGTAGCATTCCTGCTGGGGGTAACGGACATCGTAGTGCCATGGGACACGTTGTTGTTGTCAGTTGGCCTCTACGTCCTGCTGCCATTGATCGCTGGTTACCTGACACGCCGAAATCTTGTCGCGAAGGGCGGCGAAGCCTCAGTCGATGCGTTTAAATCACGCGTGCAGCCGTTTTCGATCATCGGGTTGCTTGTGATGGTGGTGCTGCTGTTTGGCTTTCAAGGAGAGGTAATCCTCGAGCGTCCTCTTATAATCGCGATGATCGCAGTGCCATTGCTGATCCAGTCCTATGGAATTTTTTTCATGGCCTACGGAGCCGCGCGGGCCTGGGGCATTCCCTTCAACGTTGCAGCGCCATGCGCGATGATCGGCACGTCTAACTTCTTCGAATTGGCCGTCGCCGTCGCTATCAGTTTGTTCGGCTTGGGGTCGGGCGCTGCCCTCGCCACGGTCGTCGGCGTCCTCGTTGAGGTGCCTGTTATGCTCTCGCTCGTTGCCTTCGCCAACAAGACGCAACATTGGTTTCCAAAGGAAGGTGGCGCGCCGTAATATCATCAACTATCGCACACCTTTATAACTGAATCTCCTGACCCCAAAATTTCACTAGGCCTTGCGGGCATTGCCGATCCTTTCGGCGTGCTGGAGCACTATAGGTTTGCGTTGAATCTCGCGTTCTTCGTTCGAATAACTTCCTCCCTCCAGGGTCAGGGTGTCTACTGGAAGTGCCCTAAGAGACCGCACAAATTTACAGACACTCGTAACTACACCTACCGAGACAGCTTGAGGCCACCCAAGCGCCTTGAGACTAAGGATTAGAGTCTACCGACCGTAACCCGAGTAGAGGGCATTCGCATCAGAGAAGCATTTGGAGTTGCTGACCATACATTTGTGGGGCTTTGTCGTGATTGTTCTTTTCTATGGCTTTACCTAGACAAAGCAGAACAATTACCTTCACCCATAACTACGCAACCTCACCTGCGGGAACACTGTGTCTCTTTAAAATCAAAACACACTGTGCTGCTGGCTTAAGATACAAACTTTATAAGAGAACCAGTTCGAAGATTTCCAGCCCGTCTCTATGCGCGCGCGAAGATGAGATGTTCTTTCTTCTAAGGTTTTGACTAAGATGTAGAGCGTTTCGAAATTACGACAGCACAATTCTTAAAATCGTTTACAGTGTCCGCGCGCGCAGAAGCGTCAATTGCGAGAATACTAATCGTTGACCATGAACAAATGAATGCTAGTGAGCTCAATCGAAGATTTTCTTAGGTATTCGCTACTCGGCGCACTGCTATAAAGCATCGCCTGTCGAGGTGTGCACAACAATTGACTATAATGCAACAGTGCCTCAAAAAACCCTTTCAACCATCCTAGCAAATTAGCAAAGAAACGTTCATTCTCGCCGCACAATAGCAATTGGGAATTAGGCGGGTTGGATATGCACTTAGCAATGTCTCGGGTTCACACTAAGGGCCGTCGTTACACGGTAATTGCGGCGTTAGGGGCCGTTGCTTTGATATCGGGTTGCAGTTCGCCTGGTGAAGAAAGCTTCAACCGGTCCTCGGAATTCAGAGATATTGCAGCGGAAACTGACCTGACAGCGCCGAGTGACATCAGCAACCTTCAGGGGAAAGCAACATATACTGGCGTTGCAGAGGCTGATTTCGGAGGGTTTAGTGGGACTGCTGATGCAAAGCTCGTTGCTGATTTTGATTCTCAAGAAATCGAGGGCAGTCTGACTTCATGGAAGGATCTCGACCCGATCAACCACACTCTTCGCGGTCAGATTGATTTGTCAAATGGTCAAATCGCCGATGACGGTAGTTTCACATCACAGATGGCGGGTAATATTGAACGCAATGCCGCTGGTTCTACCGACACGCCTGATCTGAGAGTCTTTCAAGGTAGTGCATCTGGTCAGATTTACGACTCAGTCACTGGAGCGACTGCCAGTCATTTGAATGGTTCATTTAATGGCGTTGGTGTTAACGGAAGTTTTAATGTTGATGGAGAATTTGTAGCTCGCCAATAAGTATAACAATAGCAGGGTGTGAACCCTGCTATTGCGGCTAAACAGAAAGTTGGCCTTTCATATCGTTAGTAATTTCGACACCGCAAAAAATAAAATCCGGCAGCCGACGAGAAGGCCAACGGGATACTTCAGCCAGCTGGCTTCAAAAGCGCCAAGATTTTAGATTAATCGCAAACAAGATTTGGTTGTCTTGGTAGAGATCGATGTTCGAGTTGGTAACTTGGTAGCCAAAACTTGCAATAATGCGTTCATTTACTGGTCGCCTTAACATTATCGTATATGTATCATCTGTCCTTGGCTGCCCGAAATGCGAACTACCGCCTGCTCGGCTGTAATTCAGCAAAACTGAAGTCGTCTTTCCATATATTGGCCGCGTAAAAGCGAAGGTAGCTGCGTTTAGAGTTGTGTGGCGCTGGTGTATGTGTTCCCCCCAGCGAATGCCGGTTCGAATAACGCCGACTCCGCGAACGGCGCTCAACAGGCTGAAAGCGACTTTCGACTTAGAATAATCCTCACGAAAACCTCTCTCGAGAGCGATACTTGCTTCGTGATGCCCTATGGCAGATGAAAACATCTGGCTTCCACGGGTTGAAAGGAATTTTTCTCCGGTTTCATATTTTTTCCTTAGGTGGCGATAACCACCGCAACTATTAATCCAAGTCCATCTCGCGATATGAGCTTGCCAACAAGTGTTGGCGTTGATGGTGATTTTATCCAGATTGTGCTCTGGTGCATATTCATAACTCGCAGCGACTTTAAATGTAGCAATTTGCTTGGGTGCGATACTAAATCTACTGTAAGCAGACGCAGCCACTCCCAAAGTTATGCCCTTCTTCGCGACACTATCTTGATCAACAACGAAGAGTAAGTCACCAACAGAGAACTTAGATTTGGGTATTCCGTTGTTCAGATTGTTATCATAACCAACAAGAGGCCCGATTGTGTATTCCGTCATTAACTTTTTTGGGGGTTCTCCCTTTCGGTGTGCTAACCCGTCAAGTTTCATGAAATTTTCAAGGTATTGCTCAGAGCCCTTGGGACGCGCTTTAACGAGAGAATAGTACGCTAGCTTTTCGGACCCAGAGATCATTGAAAGCGGCCAAATAATTGCATCAGAGCGCGGCCATACAACGGCATCAGAACTAAGGGCTGGTGCAGCAAATAGGCCTAAAGTAAGCACACAAAAAAGGAAGTTTTTGGGATTCAATTTCTTTCCGCCTATTAGAGGTAAACCATTAGAATTGCACCGGTTCGCCTCAGCACAATCTCGCTTGATTTCTAATCCCTACATTTAAACTCTGTTGCAACCTTAGTTGATAATTTCAAGCGTTGGCGAACACAAGTTTCACCGACCCAATAACCTGTTCGAAATTGGCTAGAATTTCGCCGCAACGACTAGTCTACTGCTGCGACCTTGAATATCTTTAGCGTTCACCCGATTTCGAAATACTTTCTAAACCTTTTCGGAAAAATTCTTGTTTCACTAGACCAATTCCTTTTCTTCATCAATTTCAGTGCTTAATTGCGCTATCGACCCGTCCAATCAGGACGCATTTCTCAGCTCAGCCAATTGGTTCACCGAGGTGGTAAACGGTTTCCTGAAGTCCAAATGTACAACCACAAAGACAAGCTTTTCATAAATGTCAAATTGTCTGACCATAGCGCCTACCGGACAAGGCTGAGGATTTGAATAAGGCGGTATTTCTGATTCATCTTAACGATTAGGAAATCTCGAAGACGAAGTAGCTAAGTACATTGAACGGCGCTTTGGACACGGTTGTCTAAAACATCTGTCACAAAGCCAACTAGATTATTTATCTGAAGAGTATACCCTCATTGTCTTGTCTGACGTGTTTATGTCCGCATTCCGCAGAGCGCCGAACTATTATGCCAACATTGGGCTGGCAACCATCACAACCGCCTGCATCCCAACCGGCAGTTAAGCCCAGCGTAGCTAGCGTTAGCACAATTTGCAGCGAATGCCGGCGAACCGGATGTGACAACGGACGCCTGCTAATGCTCGTTGGTTCTCGTCAAGTCCCCGGTCTCAAAAACACATGCAACAATTCTAAATGGGACCACAAATGGGGCTGTCGCGCTCAATGCCAACACAAATTCTTGATAAATAACAGTTAACTAAATTTAAATGGTGCCCCGGGGCGGCACTTTAGAATTGGCGTTACAAATGCTCGCGGTCTAACGAGCCGCGGTCCATACGATGGAGGAGCGCAGGAGCGGCGATTGGCAGAAAGATACCGAGAACTCGCAACGAGGTCCGGAAACGCTCACCCTCGGGTTTCAGATATGCTTGTTGCCATATCCGAGAAATACGAGGACGACGCGCGACGAGAAGATGACCAAGCCGCAGTTGGCGAACGGTGGCACCCTTGATGGGGGCAGCGATGCCTGAAGGTGGTTTTCTGGCTCATCCAGCGTTGTGAAGGCCCGAGCATTAGCTTAGCGCGTCGGTTTCGCGCCTTGTGCGGGCAATTGCTTGCACAAACAGCGAGCGTCAGCTTAGCAACTACTCGTGGCTTCTGTTTCTTCGACGGGGCGACGCGGGCAAGGTTTGGGAAGCAGAAAAGCGCGTCCCGCCCCGGAACACCATCGCGGCGCATAGGGTGGGCATTAAGGTGGATAGAAATGGACACGCCCAAAGCATGCTGCAGATTTATATAGACAATTTTAGATTTAATGGTGCCCGGGGGCGGAACGCTAGAATTCGTTAACGAGTCCTTAACGATCCGCCAAAGCATTGATGATATTCACAAATCCAACAGCTGAAGATTTCCGGAACACGGTGGTCTTTAGCTCAATGTGATACAAATTGTGATACATCTGAAGGCTATTAAATGAAGAATATTGTAAAGCGCGGAAACATCTTTTGGTTTCGAATGAGATGCCCAAAGAAATACTTAGAGGTCTTCGGAAAACCATTCATTACTTGCTCATTGCGAACCGACAGTAGGATCAAAGCGGAGGCAGAAGCGACGCAAATCAAGTACAAAACCCTTCAAGATTTAGAAGTTTGCCTCCGTAGAGAAACCGATCCAGGTGACCATAACACCTTCAAGGAAACTATTGGCCTCGCAAGAGATAGCAACATAATGCCAGTGACAGCACGAGATCTCTCCGAAGGGCCTTTAGAGGAATTAGTAAGCAGGGTTGGCTCCCTTCTTAGCAGCGATCCAAGCGCTACTTCGGCGCTTTTTGCGGCTCAATTGGGTGGTTTCAACATTCCCGATACTACTATGACCGAACTAGCAAACAAAATGCGTATGCTTCAGTCAGATAAGCTGGAAGCAAAAAATGACCGCCAAATTAGGACATGGCACAATCGTTATTTGCGAGCAGCGAACGTCCTCGCGGAGGCAATAGGCACAGCAAAACCAATCAAGGATCTAACCCAAGAAGATGTAGGAAAGTTTAGAGCCCATTGGAAAAATCGTGTAAAGAACCGCCAATGTACAACCGCTTATGCTAATAAACACTTTGGCTATATTCGAACAATGATCGACGCGTTCTACAGTGACCTCGAAATAGAAACATATAGGAATCCATTCGCGGATGTGAGGTTAGAAGGTCTTTCAACTTGGGAACACAATCAAAAGCCGAACCGAAAACTAGAGTTTAGCCCCGAATGGATCAAAAAGAACATTATTGCTGAGGGCCCGCTGAAAGGTACAAATTCTGAAGCACGAGACATTCTGATTATTGCTGCTGAAACTGGCTGTAGACATACCGAGATTTATGACCTCCCTGCATCAGCAATTAATCTGTCCGCTCCAATCCCGCATTTCTTTGTTCGAGTGGAGGATGAAGGCGAAGATCGCCGTGAAATCAAGACAAAAGTTTCCCATCGTGCAGTCCCATTGGTTGGAGCCGCGCTGGATGCCTTCAGACGGCACCCTAGCGGTTTTCCCCGGTATCGGGGAAAAGGGAACTATAGCGCTACAATTAATAGCTATCTAAGAGAAAATGACTTGCTTCCAAGTGATGCTCATTGCGCAAGCTGTTTACGGCATAGCTATGAAACCCGAATGCGAAGAGCTGGCATTAGCAACGAAGAAAGAGCTTTTATGATGGGGCATTCTCAAAAATCGGTTCGTGGGCGAGAGTTTTACGGTGATGCAACATCACTTCAAATTCGCCATATCTATGCAGAAATGGTGGCGTTTCCGACGTCGTATTGGTCTCCGCGACCTAAACAAGAACTAAAGGATTTAGTGAATAGTATTTTGCAAGACGAAGGTTTTGTTGGGGAATACTAGCCTCAAGGAACTTTTGTGGCCAAGCGTAAAAGCGATCTCTCTACATAAATGGAAGGAGTTTGTATTATTTGAAGCTGGTCCAGCTGAGCAGAAAAACGCATTTATTTAATAAACGCGTTCGTTCTAGACATGCGCCATGATCCGACGCTTAGTTTGCAGGACTTTGCCGGCAATCTGCATAACGATGTCGGGGCGATTGCGCAGACAATTATCGATTTGTGCTACAAACAAGCCGAAAAAGCGATAAAATAGTTGATCCAAAAAAACTAGCGTTCATGACCATCTAAATCAGCATGAACTACGCTGGGCGGCAATACGGCTAACTTCTGCTCGAATCGAGTTTTTTGCCTTCAAACACGCAATCTCTTTTTTTATGCGTTCAAATATCGGTAGATAATGGTCGCCATCAGATCGGCTTTCAATCGCCTGCGCTATATAAATCAATAGAGTTTCCAAGCTTTGTTCCGTGATTTTCATTTCCTCAACCTCGTTTTTTTCACCTTTCTGCCATCGGTAGGTTTCGCTGAAATTAAAATTAAGACATGTTTAGAAAACTCGGCCGCTCATAGCCCCATAAGATAATTGTGCCGCAGAAAGACGGGTGGTGAAAACTGTCAATGTCAGCAAATCACTCTCGATTGAAATCTACTTGGACAATGTTCGTACTCTTCGAAGCGTCAGTGCTTTTTTGAAGCGCCCGCCCGTGTTGTGCGCTGCATTTAAATCTCAGTTTAACCGCCGTGATGGATCTCATTAGCAAGAAGGGAACCTGGAGCGACCAGTTCCCAGAAATGAACTGGTAAGAGATTTTGAGTGAATTTGAGGATTTAAGTGAGGCCCCTGAGGCGTCAGAAAGCGCTGCAAATCATGCTTCACAGAGGGCAGGTGAGCATGAAGAAGACGTAAGCCCGCTCGCTAAAGTTGGCGAAGTGGCCCACTTCAACGGAACAGTCAAATCGTTTCTCGGGCTTAATCAAAATCTCGAAGACAGTCTGAAAGTTGCAGCCTTCGCTGCAAGCCTTGGTATAGACCTTTATCGAAAAGATCGATCAACTATGAGCAGATTACTCGGTGGGTTGTCGAACAATGCTTGGATTGCGGCAACTTGGCCCGAACTTAAACATTCTAAGCATCTGCCCAGTGAATATTTCCAAGACAGCAGGCGAGTTGCAGGTGAACTTACCTACTATGCGAGCACCACACAGAAGCGCCGATTCGCGATGCTGACCTATCCAGCCCTGAACAAAGTGGCCCCAGCGGATGGTTTTGACGCCGCGCTTAAAGGCGCGAAAGCGAAAGCAAAGAAGGTTCGGCAGCTTATTGATAGTTTTGAAGGGAGTAATGCCTCGGTCATTTTTGAGCGCCTCGAGGGCGTTTACCGCCCCAAAGAACGGGCCATATTCTGGCACTTTCATGTGATTGTTGAGATCGACGATGATGAGGATGATGTCGAAAATCTACGCAGGTTCTTGGGAGAAAACTCAAAGATACTTTCGAGCAACTGGGCTGCGGTTAATCTAAAGCAGATAGATAAGCGCAAGTTCTCCAGGGTGGCATTTTACATTGCGAAGCCTTGTAGACTTGCCGTCGAAATCGCTGAGGCTGAGCATGGAAAAGAATTCGCTGACTTATTCACAACCATGAGAAACCGGCGGATGACAGGCCGCTGGAATGGCTTCCAGCAGATGTGTCGCAAGCACAAGGCCGAAGGAGTACGCGTTGCATTTGAGCGTGACGACGAGGGCCGCGAAATACCGCAGCTGGTGGAAAAGACGGAGGGTGCGAGCAGGAAACAAAAAGACGCTAAGGGGGGCAAGAGTACGGATGCCCCTAGTGGTGCCAAAGAAACTATTGCTGAACGTAATTCCGCAATTGAAGGGTCGCACGATAACTCTGACAACTGCCAACAGCATAATACTAAAGGAGGCGCAGGAAACGGGACTAATACCTCTGTAGCAAAAAACACAAAGAAAATTCCGGCCCCTGAGTATCTAGGATTGCATGGGCCAATTTCAGGCCCAGGAAACCGCCTATATGGATATATACGAGTTCGTGATTTCTCTGAAGCTGGAATGAAAACTGCTACAGCCGCACACTGCTGGTGGAATATTAAAGAAGATCAAGAAGCACTGGTTTACTGTTGGGAAGAAAACACAGGTGAGACTTATGATCTCCGAAAATTTCTGGAGCCATTTGCACAAGAACTGTGGGAATTACTAGGGGAAAACAAAAGTTCCCTAAGTAATATATACAGGCCCACGATAACTGCGTCTGCCGATGTTATACGAGCTCTTGAAGAAATCTTGTTTGGCCTGAAGCCGATAAAAAAATCCGGTAAAAGAACACCGAAACTTACCCTTCTGGAAGGAAACCAAGAGATTGGTTGTTGGCATTACCGGGGGAAAAACTGTTGTTCGGCTTGGCAACATGGGCTTATTCGCGCCAGCTATCCGATTGAAGCTCCAAAGATGGCTTGGATTTAAGTTTGGGCATTGAATTTGTTCTTTGCTTACTGCGCGTCATCTCGTCTCTAACAACAACAATCGGGAGCGAGAGATTATGTCTGACTTTGAAAAACAAATGCTGAGAAATCAGAAGGCATTCACATTAGAAATGCTGAAATACATGAAGCAACATGGCAAGCGACTGCAAAAAATTGAGCAGTATAATCTTCAGCTTGTTGCGATCTTTGATCAAGCAGCGGGGTGCATAAAAGATGTTTAAGCTCTCTAATCTCTTTGCTCTCGGTGCTGTGCTCGTCTCTGAATGCAAAGAAGCTGTCGGCACAGGTGTGCGATTTGGTCGGATGCGTCGGCCAAATAAATCGGCTCTGTTGCTGTTGCGGGCATATGCAATGCTCTATCAATCGCAAAAGCTTATCCGTTCATTAGATCGATAGAAGCATACCCTTTGTCGAATGCTATTTCTTCGGATCTTGTACGTGCTTTAAATGATACTTGGAGCGCAGCGCGGTCTGTTTATAGGGAGGCCCCGTAAACTGGAGCTTCCCTTTATTTGTTAATGGAAGTGTCACCAGATCACCCTTCATCATTATGCGAAGCAACGCTCAAAATCACCCATCGGCATTCGAGAATTAGGTTGGGTTTGTATTTTGCATGGGAAGAACAATTTGTAGGAAAGGATTGAAAACAGGGATCAGCAAGTGGGAGGAACCTGCCCTTAACGGGCATCTTCCACATTCCCAAGGGGAGTAACCTCCCCGTTGGATCCCCATTTAAACCTCAAATGAAGGGAGGTAGGAATATGCGAACACGACACTTTAAAATGATGCTGACGGAAGCTGAATACGCACAAATAAGAGCCTTGGCTGGGGACCAGAGGATCAATTCGTCTGATTTGGTTCGCCGCCTAGTCTTAGGGCCAAATGCCGCTCGCAGAATGCCATCTGGTGCTAATCTAAGGGATATTGCCTTTAAGCTGTCTAGCATTTCCTCAAATCTGAACCGGTGCATGAAAGAAATCCACTCAGCCAAAATTTCTGGCACGTTAAATGAGGCGCAGTTTGCGGCTATGTATGAAGCCATTAGGATCGGATTGAAAAACTGGCAAGAACCCAGAGAAACTCTGCGAAAAGAAATGCTTCGCTTCAAAGGCAATGGATGAGGTGATCATTAAGAACCATGGCATACGTTCAGGCACCGCCCAGCGCGTTACAGCCTATGTGTTGGCACATGGTGACAATGACACTGTTGAAGTGCTTGAAGGCGCTCCAGATGGTATTCTGGACGCGGATGCGTTCGCTCAGTCCGCAGGTCATAAGAATAGTATTCTACACATCACGATTAGCCCAGATCAAGAAATCACCGAAGACGAGTTGGGCCAGGTCGTAGCTGAGATCAACGAAGAGTTTGGGTTCGATTGTGAAGATCCAAACTTGCTGGTGCGCCATGTTTGCATTCGGAGCAACGGGGAAAAACTCGCGCACTATCATTTGTTAAGGCCCGCAGCAGATGCTGATGGGCGCGTCTATGATACATATCGCTCTAAGAAAAAAGATGAGACTGTCAGCAGGCTTATGGAAATCAAGCTCGGTCACAAGATTATTGCAGGCAAACATAGCGACTTCGTTCATGACCGTTTCATGGAGCGAGGGTTGACGAAATACGCCGAGCAACTTTCTGGATTGGTAAATCAAAAGCCCGTTGCTGCTATTGGGTCAAAACAGCACCAAAGATCTAAGCGAGTTGGTGTTGATGCAGCGGCGCTTGCGAGTGGCTTGAAGGAAGTAGCGACCTTGCCTAAGGGCGATCAGGCGAGGGCATTTTCCACTCTCTTAGCTCAGCACGATAACTGCACGATTGAGCAGGGCAGACGAAAATCCAGGTTGCTGGTCAAGAAAGAAGGCGAAGTTATCTGTAATGCAAACAGAATATTGAAAATACCAGCTACTGACGTTGGGAAGTTTATAGATCAAACAAAAGAGGAAATTGAAAGTGCGGGCTCCAAACAAACCACAAAAAACGACGACAACAGCGGAAAGCCAACCTCAAACAAACTACGAGGCCACGATACAGGATTTGCTGGAAACGATAATACTCAATCAACAAGCAATTATCGAGGACAATCAAATACTCAAGAACAACACGGACGCGATTGCGCGGATATTCGAAGACCTCAAGGCGGGTTAGTCATAGGTCAGCTTGCCAAAGCGGCAAGAAATGTTATCCCGATGGCGGATGATCTAAAAGCTGCCGCAAAAAACTACAATGAAGCGTCTGCCGAGCCGATACCAGATTTGGATGATCCATTTCTGATGATGAAACTATCAAGAGCGTTGAAGAAAAGCTTGGGCAATAAATTGGTATCTAAAGGATCAGAGTTGCCTTTTCCAACTGACCTTGGCCTTTTGTGCAGCTAACGGCAAAAACGAGCCCAAATCACCAATGCTGCAAGCTGCACCAAGGTCGGCTTTGGGTAAATCGTGATGTATCAAGTTAGCGGTCGTTTACCTGTTACACTTAGGGAAAATCTGGTGAAACCATATGAACTCCAGAGTAGGTTTTGGCATGGCTGAGCCAATGATCGCCCTCCTTTCTATTGAACGTGACGGAATGACCATTTGGTGCGCGAGCCGACGCCATGCCTGTCTTTTTTGACCTACAGGTAAGTACAGGGCTTTATCAGCGGTGATTTTAGAGTTTTTGACATTGATGGGGTGACAGTAGTGTCAGGGACCAAATTCGTATGTTCGTCATACTGAATTCATAGCTATTCGGTTCGTGTGATTATGATTGGTATACTTCGGGTGACACTTGTAACGGGGGCTGAATGACACTGATGTCATGGGGTGGATGGCAACAGTGTCATGCGAGGGCGCCATTAACGTCACCCCTCAAAGTCTTGTTATATTGATTAAAATTGCGATATCTAATTGTAACGAAGGGAACTGGTTATGGCTACATTTAAAGTTGGGAAAGCAGACGCAGAAAATCTGCATGTGAACGAAAAGAAATGGACGAAACCTCTAATGGAGGCGGGATGGAGTGCTGTCCCTAGCATTTTAATCGAGAAGCAACAGGCGCTTGGCCTAGATCCAGTGGATATGAATATCATTATCCACTTGATCCAGTACTGGTGGCATCCTGAAAACTTGCCGCATCCTTCGGTAGAGACGATTGCAGATGCAATCGGGCGTTCACCGAGAACGGTACAACGTCGGATTACGGCTCTTGCTGATCTTGGTTTTCTTGAGCGCACAGAGCGTAGGACATCGCGTAATGGTAGTGATACGAACCTGTATAGCTTCAGGGGATTGATTGCGAAGTTGCAACCGTATGCCGCTGAGAAGATCGAAGAGAAAAACACGGCAATAGCGGTGAAAAAAGCAAGGGTTGCGCGTAAGAAGCCAAAGTTAGTGGTGGATAACCCTAAATAGTTTTGAAAGTTTGTGGCCAGATATTTGGCCACCGGCTGGTGCAATGAATAATCGAGCAAGAATAAGAAGAACCAATATGACAACGTATGCATTTATAGACAGCCAGAATTTGAAAAAATCCGTCGAAGCAATCAGAAGTGACATTGACTACCGGCGTTTTCGCCTTTGGTTGAAGAACAAGAAGGGCGTTGATCGAGCGTTCATGTACTTTGGGTTCATGCGAAGCCATCAACGGCTTTACGACTACCTTGAACGGTGTGGTTTTGAGCTGGTGTTTCGTGATGTTGATTTTGCCCAAGGTCGGCACAAGGCAAATATTGATATCTGCCTGACAATCTCAGTTCTTGATCAGATCGACGACTTTGACGATGCCTACTTGATCACGTCCGATGGAGATTTCTTTGATCTGACCGAGCGGTTGAAGGCAGTAGATAAGTTAGGCGGGGTAATCAGTCCTCAATCTGCCAAACGATGCTCGCGGCTGCTCAAGAAGAGCTGTCAGGGTAAGATCAGCTTTATCCCGGAGCTTATCCAAAAATTTGAGAAGGTATGAAGACAAAAGCCACCTCGCAGTGTCGAAACAACTTTTGAGATGGCTTTTGCTGTGTGTTGAAGGAGCGCCGCAGCGTCGAAACAACTTTTGGCACGATCCCTTCGTTGGAATACATATTACACTTAGCGAACAGATTTGCAAGGTCCGTGTATGACAGTACGCAACGTGCGGTAAACAAGCCGTAAATTAGCACAGTTTTGCTTACGCCTTTCGTTTCAGGAGCAAAAGCGGACAACTACATAAATTCCGGCAACGGCAGGTTGGTCCCGCGTAGCGGCCCCCGGTTTATATGTAGTCAACGTCCACAATCGAAGTAGATTGCTGCGTAGATGCATTTGCGATGATCAATTGGCTATACCCTAGTGATCGACATAAAAAGTCTATCAGTTAAATCGGTTATAATAGCGATAGGTTAACTTATCAAAAAGGCTTAGACCCGCTTGAGAAAGGAACTCGATATATGAAATATGGTTATCGGCGCGTTAGTACCATGAGCAATCGTTCGCGAGACAAGAGCTGCCATCTGATTGCAACAAAATCTTCGAAGAGAAGGTTTCTGCGAAAAATACGGACAGACTACAATTGAGTATACTTCGGGATATAATCCAGCCAGGCGACGAAATAGTAGTTCATTCTCTCGACCGTCTTGCCCGCTCCTTGAAAGATCTCGAGACGATTGTGAAGGAGGTTGTTGATAAAGGGGCTGTCATTAGCTTTCTCAAGGAGAACCTAACTTTCGGGCCCACAACAAATCTGCTGTCGGTTATGATGTTGCAAGTCTTGGGGGCAATTGGTCAGTTTGAGCGAGCTCTCATTTTGGATCGGCAACGTGAAGGGATTGCAAAGGCCAAAGAGGCTGGAAAATACAAGGGGCGACCTACAACTATCAATCGGAGGGTAGCGGAAAAAATGTTTAGTTCTGGATCAACTCCAGCAGAGGTTGCCGATGTTATGAAGATAGGTATTGCTTCAGCATATCGATTGAGAAAGGAAATTGGCGCTCAGAATTGTTAGGTGCAATTGCAGGACGAGATCGATTTAATGGCATAAAGGGCGAGAACCGAACATTAGCCGCTGTTCGCACCAATGGCCGCAACTCACAGGATGCGGACTTAGCAAAAAATTGGTTGCTTTGAACAATAAGGGGAAATCAAACGTCCCCCACTGGGGTCGCTTCGAAGCATGATAGCAGCTCCAGTTATGACGAGGGCCAGGTTCTAAGTGCTAGTTTCGCCAGTTTTTTCTGACGATTTTCCACCTCAATTGGCTCCCAGCTTTCAGTTTTGCTCAATTCGTAGGTTAGTGTCAGACTACTCTTCTCAAAAAACGGTTTTTTGCCTTCAAAGCTTTCGTTTGACATTCCGTTGTTTTCGCTTCGTTTAAGCAAGCAAAGGTTCCCTAGGCGGTTCTTGAATTCTGAATGGGAATCTGCATTAAAGCTATCCCAACCTATGCCTCTAATACTTTTGGGCAATATGTGTTCAAGAGTGACTTGTTGAGGGTCAGAATTCACCCACTCCTTTTCCCCTTTGTTAGGCGAGCATGTGTGCTCCAATTCTCTCAGCAAGTACCGCGCCAATGCTGTCTTCGTAACACGAGCATTTGCAAAGATTTCCTCAAAATCCTTATCCGAAACTGAAATCTTCTTTAAGGCCTCAGTGAGCTCAATGTAGTTTGAAATGTCACCGCTAGTAACTTTGATGGCAGCGTCTGCAAAGGCCTGTTCATTTGCTCCGCTTCGTGTCCGAGCCGATACTACCAACCGCAAACTAAAAGACGTTAAAAATTTGATCGTTTTTTCGAACTCACTCTTCTCAAACTTAGTCGATGTAGCCAGTATAAGCGGCCTGATCGGCTTCAAATTGAAAAAATTGAAATCCTCAAGATACTTGCGGGTTATTGGAGAATAGTCATCCCAGAATTCGTTTTCTGCGTTAAAGGTCGCAGTGTAGATACGGGACGTGTCCGCCAAAGAGGTTAAGAAAGAAACCGCTGTTCCTTCGGTCTTGTACTTCGTCTGGATAGCATCATAAACACCATCGGCGCGCACGAAACCTGAGAAGGCGATCAGATAATGACGTAAGAAGGATACTTGCGGGTCATCGTCCCCAAGCTCCTGCAAGTTTTCAAGCATATTGGACCATTTAGATTGTGCCAGGCCCACTTGCCCATCAGAATGGCCGAATAAGTAGCTCTTAACCAGGTCAGCCTGAGAAGTCCGAAGCCCGCGGTCGTTCAAAGTTTCAAACATTTTGAAAGCGCGGGCTTGATCGTGTGCTCTAAGCAAAATCACTTGCGCCGAACGCTCAAGATAGTCGATCCAATTATTTAGAGTATCTGGCGCATCCACACCCGAAACTGAATTCGCAATCGCTTCAACACGCGCAACGGCGAGGAAATATGCTTCCCTCAGCAATTTGTGGGAAGTCCTGCTCTCGTTAGGCGGCCAATATTCCTCGGTGCTCTTTGAAGTGAGTTGCTTAAAGTAATGCCTGTCGTCTGTGTTGAGAGAGAGGCGTTGTTTGAAACCTTCTCGTCGGTCGCTATTAAAAAGATAAGTGTTTTGAAGCGATGTGGAGATTTCTTTTCCAGTGTCATTCTTTTGTAGAAAGTCTCTAATTGCAGTCAAAAGCAAATAGGTGGTCGTTAGCCTTTGCTGCCCATCTACAACACTGAGCTCTCCTGTCTTCTCATTCTCAATCGCAACAATAGTGCCAAGAAAATACTCGGAAGATTTACGATAAGCGGCTTCGAGATCTGAATACAGTTGAACAACTTCTTCCTCAGTCCATGCATAATCACGTTGGTGCGGTGGAATGGTCAAAGAATAGTCGGTGAAAATCTTCGCAATTCCAATATCGTCAAAACTGAAAGTTTTCATTGGTTCTCCAGATCAATTTTTCAACAACCTAAGCTTGGTAAAACTGTCGCACAAGTTGTGATTTTGATGGCTCCGGCACAAATTTCCAAAACTTTATAACTGCGCGCCCCACGTTTCTTGAAGCAACATTAGCAATCTCTATCGATGGCCGTTTTAGACAAAGAGCCGCCGTTAGACGCAGATTGCACCAATAGCAGGAATGGGCCGCAATACTAGGCAAAGCGAGACTGTTCGACAGAGGGTTTATTGACACCGCTGCTAGTACAAAATGAGCAAGATATTGAACAATGCTACAAAAGCCTTTTACGAACCACGCCTGAAAAAGTGAAAAAAGTCTTAAAGCCTAGTTCTTGCGAAAATAAAAAATGTGATACAGTTTGTGATACACAATCCCAAGCAATTATTGTACAAAGCAACTGGAAACTTGTGAATATTGACGTATTGAGTGCGAACTCAATCGTTAAATGGTGCCCGGGGGCGGAATCGAACCACCGACACGAGGATTTTCAATTAGCCTTTTGGTCGAAACACGCTGTTTCAGGATCACTCAACCCGCAACGTAGCAAGTTGATAAGCTTAAGTTTTGCGCTTGGCAGACCGTCTCAGCTCATCTCACATTAGAGCATTCAAGCCCATCGCTCCTGCTACCCCAGTGATACCCTAAGTTAGGTCTGTGGTGACATTCTTGACAAACCAACTAAGCAATTGGTTCAAGTCCTTCTTGAGCCAGCCACTGCTCTATCTCGGCTTGAAACGCCTCTATAAAAGCAGTGGCCATCCCGATATACGGTTGGTCAGGGTGAACAAAACTCTGAAGGCCCTGTATTTCTCGTGTTAGTGTTTCGAGAATGGATTCATCGCCTTCCCAACTCTCCAACATTTCTAATACTCGCGTGCGAATTGCTCGTAACTGCCTTCTTACCGAGATTCTGTCCAAAACTAGCTCAGCTCGATTTAAGGCACATGTCTGGATTGTATAAGCGCCATATGCGCTCGGGCCGTTTTCCTTTAGTCGTGGCAAAACGATTGGAAGTTCTGCTGATAGATCCCAGCAAAGCTCCAGTGCAGGATCCGTTTCACAAGGGTTGATAAGTAAAGGGTCTTCGTCTTCTAAGTTGCATGCTGGCGTGAGAGCTCTTGCACCAACGATGTCAAACTGGCTTGCCTTGCCAAAGCTCTGCTTTGGATACTGTGCAAGCAATTCCTCTACTTCTTCTCGCGTCATGTCCGCTGTGACAATATGTTGCCTGAGGCTCTTGTTGCAATCACGGCACGTTGGCAACAGATTATCCCACTCCGAGGCGAGCCACCAATAACCCGGATGATCTGCAATACCTTCGACACGTCCTTTGGGACGATAATGCTCGACTTCGCGCGCACCACTTCCGCCAATTCTACTTTCGCAGTACGCGCAATTGCCGCCAGCAAGTTGCCGCAAACCCAATTTGACATCGCGAGATCTGTAGATGGAAAATGTAAAAGAAGTGTGCGCCTCAGACCATGGCTCTCGGGCTGCATAGTATGTTGAGGCTTCATCTCTTTCATTTCGTACAGCTAGGTTAGGCCCAGCCAATGATGCCGGAACGCTCACGCCCCCTCGATTCAGCTTTCGCAACTTAAGTTTCTCCGAGTGTCGAGCGTAGCGCTTGAGAAACCGCCAAGACGGCCTCGGAGCGTGCATTGCGTGACAACCCTCCGATAGGCTTTTCCCTCTCAAGCAAGTACTTTTGAAGCGCTTCCTGAATGATTTGCGCGGTTGCGCTGTCACCAACTGTAAGCCGGGATATGAGCTCATCAGTCTCTTTCCCAAGCAAACGACTGGTTTCCGTGCCGTCAGGTTCAGAGATCCGGGCAATTTCTAAATGAACGTCAGCATCAAGGGTACTAGCCAATCCAAAATACTCCGATGTTAGCAATTGTTCGGCTTGCATTCCTGAGACGTCGGGCAGGTCCTCCATTTGTCTAACCCGGCCGTTTGGATCTCTATAAAGAACAACTACTTCTCCATCTTCCATTCCTCGCAGACATAGAGGGTCGTGGCTGGTTACGATGAACTGCACCTTTGGGAACGCTCTTCTAAGAGAAGACATTACTTGCATCTTCCAGCGAGGATGAAGGTGAGTATCAATCTCATCGATCAAAACTACACCCCGGGCATCTTCGAGGTTTGGTGAAGCCTCCAATAACGTCCGACAGATATCTGCGATCATCGCAAATACAGACCGGTAGCCTTCGCTCAACTTCGAAACAGGTGTCAGCTGACCGTCTGCACGAACACAGATACCAAATTCGGGATCGTTGACCAGATCATCGCTATCACCAATTGGTAGAATCGTTCGAATTGTGGCTGCGACGGCTCCGAACTCAGACCCACTAATTCTTTCGAGCCAATCTGTGGGATCCGGTAGTGGTCTTGCTGGGTCAATTAGACTTCTTAGCCTCTCAGCCGAACTGCGAAAACGTCTTTTTTTCGTGGGAGAAAAGTAGCGGTGAGGGCCATACCCCAAAACAATCTGTGATTGGCGTTGAGATCCTCCCAGTTTCCCAGAGACAGGATCGTATGAGAAAACTGCGGGCTCCGACTTGCCGTGAAACTCCACCGCAACCCTGATTTCGTTTTGGCCCCATTGGTCCCACGTTTCGCGTCCAACGCTCCTCGCCAAACTACTGTATGAGAGACCTAAAGCGTCAATCTCTTCGGAGCCCAAGAGGGCAAGCCCAATTCCCAATAGAAAAGATGATTTTCCAACAGCATTCTCACCCAACAATAGCAAGCAAGGTGCTCCTGCTCTTTCTTCGCGCTGAGAAGGTAGCTCCAACGAGAGTTCTTCAATCCCTTTAAAATTGGATATGCGAATTGATGAAATATTGCTTCGAGCAAAAAATGGGCCAATCAATCTATCTACGTCGCGAACAGGAGTTGGTGCGATCCCAACATAATACTGCTCTCTTACTCTATCAGGTCCACCTTCAAATGTATCCTTGAACTCCTCATTTTTCCTTAAGTCATCCGCCTTGAGCCCTTCTATGTCTTGAAGGATCCGGGAACGATCTTCCTCACTAGAAATTTCAAGAAACTTCCTAAGTTCGTTCTCAAGGTTTGGACCGGTTACTTTAGCTGTCGGGAGCTTTTTGTAATTCGCAATGGATTGAGCAATGCTCCATTGCTGGCAACCCAAAAAAGGTCCTCTTGTAAGAAAATCACTCGGCAGATCAGTTCGCTTTTCAAGTGCGTATGCCCATGTTTCCAGTGATTTCGAACAAGCGTTTTTACGCTCGTCAACAAGCTCACTCTCGTTAAGCTGAAATGCCAAAATTGTCTCTCGCCCCTTTCTTGAGTTATTGCGGGGAATGATAAGTCCGGTGGAAAGAAAACTAAGGTATTTGCCTGGATGCTCGAATGTGGGATCTATCAGTAGAGGTTTCTCCACCAATCGGACGTCATCAAATGTTGCCAAAAAGGGTGAAGGTCGCCCAGATAATGGAAAAGCATTAGATTTTGATTGGTTGCAACTACTGCAGGCGTACATGAAATTCAGCCACTCGAACGCAAGCCACGGATAAAGGCTTTTGGGTCGAAAATGGTCGATCTCACCAGCCATTTCCAAGGGCCGTTCGCAATATGCACATTTCTGCTCAAAATCGAATGCAACAAGCGACCGCAGTTCTTTTTGATGAAAGATATCTGAGTTAAACGGAGCACGCCTTTGCTCGCGTTCAGCTGCGGGTCTTCGAGCCCATTCGAAAAGGTCATCTTTAGAACGACCAACCAACTCAAAAAACTGCTTTGAAGGTTCATTACGATTAATTTTGAGCATCAGAATTGTTCCGTCGTGAAAATTGGGAATGGTACTTCGTCGGACTGCATAACTTCACCTGAGAACTAGTCCAATAACAATCCCTTCCTCGCAAACCTAGCACTTCTGCGACCGGTTCACATTGATGCAAGGCGTCACATGGGTTCTAGGGTTGTCCCTGACGGCGGGCCTCCATGTATCTTATTTTGACCTCATGATACAGAAACTGACCACTAAGTTCATCGAGACCAGAAAGCCAAACCCAGCCAAGCGGGAAGACTTCCGTGACACAGTGGTTCCGGGCTTAGTCCTTCGGGTGAACAAATCCGGCACCAAGACGTTTAGCTTTCACAAGCGCATAAACGGAAAAATGAAGCGCTTGACCATCGGCCATTTCGGACCATTTTCTCTTAACGACGCCCGGGAACGAGCACGGCAAATCCTCTATGAAGTGGAAACAGGCAAGTTCGAACAAAGTACCGGCATAGAGGTCGAAGTGAAACCGACGCTGGGCGACGTGATCCCTGACTATATTGAGAAGTATGCCAAGATTCACAACCGTGACCATGAACGCAAAGAAGCTCAGTTGGCTAAGTTCACGACCCTGCACGGAAAACGGATCAACGAGATCAAACGCGCAGATGTCGTGAAAGCATGCGACACAATTCAGAAATCTGCACCAATCGGCGTGAACCGCGCACTGGCTCATCTTAAGCATCTGATGAGCTGGAGTGTCGAGCGCGGCATTATCGACGCCTCCCCCATTGCCGGAATGAAACCTCGGGCCCAAGAAAAACCGCGTGAGCGTGTCCTGACCGGTAACGAACTGGGCGCGCTGTGGGAGGTCTGTGGCGACGAGGGCTATCCGTTTGGGGATTGCATGAAGCTGTTGATCCTAAGCGGCCAGAGACGCGCCGAAGTCGCCGAGATGCGCTGGTCAGAACTCGACATCGAAAATCGCCTTTGGACCCTACCTTCGCAGCGCGCCAAGAACGGCAGGCAGCACACCATACCGCTCACCGACGCAATGCTGGACGTGCTGCGCAGGGTGCCAAAGTTTATCGGTTCCGATTTCGTGTTCACTACGACGGGCACGACACCAATTTCTGGATTTGGTCGATTGAAAAAGCGTCTCGACAAATCGCTTCCCAAGGACGCCGAACCTTGGACTCCCCATGATCTGCGCCGCACGATGTCCACCAACATGGCCCAACTTGGCGTTCCACAACCAGTGACTGAAGCGCTGCTAAACCATAAGACGGGTGTAGTCTCTGGCGTTGCTGCTATCTACAATGTCTATTCATACGCGGATGAAAAGCGCGAAGCGCTTGAGCAATGGAATAGCCATGTCGGAAAACTCACCAAACCAGCGCTACTACCTGCAATACCTCGAATTGGGTTGGCTTGAACGGCAACTACCCGAAATGCCAGATTTCTTCTCTGAAAAACTCATAAAGCGAATTTGCCGAGAATCTGGCGCTGGCGACGAAACAGATCAAGAGGGTTTTGCGAAAGAGTTGAGGGAAATCGCGCAAGCATATTGGGTGGCGGCAATGTCATCGCCGCTAAAAATTGGCAATGGACCAGCTTTACAGAGTCCAGACGAACGGATTAGAAAATTGAACAGCACCATTCTGAACCCGGCGAAAAAGCTGATCGACGCTCTGGCTGACCACAATTTACCCTTGCTTTCCGAATGGCCCGACAAACTGCCTTCACAGTCGCCCGACCGGGAACACTTACTCAAAGAACTCAGTTTACTGATTGGTCGTGTTCGGGACCTCACCGAGGTGCTGGATGACCGAAAGCGTAAGGGCTCGCCTCTTTCACACGAATTCAAGATCGATTTGGCAAATGCATTGACCGATGTTTTAGAGCGCCACATTCCTTCGGTTGTAGCCGCACGCGGCGGTTATGACCGCACCAAGGACCCAAGCAGTGCATACAGACGATTTATGACTGAGTGCGGTTCAGAAATTTTCGGTTCTGATTTCTCTTTCTCAGGAAACGTCCTTGATGAAGTCGCTCTGTCACGAGGCAACTTGTAGAACCTACGCATACCCTGCGTAGCTTTGGCTACACCTCTGATATCAAACAGTTTCCCTCTGCCATATGCTGTCGTCACTTGGGGTCGACCCCTTCATTTAACAAATGGAGGCCCACTATGAATATCGAAAAGAAACATCCGCGACTTGCGACCCGTGATGACCTGAAGCGCATGGGCATTAAAGTCTCAAACACCACAAAATTGCGTTGGGAAGCCCAAGGTAGGTTCCCAAGACGGATCCGTATGGGTGGCACAACCGTTGCTTGGTTCATGTCCGAGATTGAGGACTGGCTAGCGGAGCGTGATGCTGAACGCGCTCGAACATTTTACGCAGACTATTGATCATCCAGAAAAGGAGACAGAAATGCAAAAGGCATTTCGCTTTGAGGATGGCATGAATTCGCCTTCAATCACCAAAGCTGCGCTCGCATGGGCGCGGCAGGGTGCAAAAATTATTGCACTACACGGTATCGATGAAAACGGAACATGCTCCTGCGGTAAGCGCCAGTGCGGTAGCCCCGGCAAGCATCCAATCGCCGAACTATTCCCAAAGGGCCAGCATAGCGCCACGAGCAAGGTCGCTAAGATTCGTCGCGCATTCAAAATTCACCCAGACGCAAATCTGGGTGTGATCCTTCCACAAGGGTTAGTGGCGCTTGATGTCGATGGGCCTGAAGGCGTTAAGACTTTCGAGGCTCTAAACCTTAAAGAGACTTTGGCGGTCCAAACTGGCAGAGGTGCGCATCACTACTTTCGGGTCTCTGAAGCGCTCCCCAAGAAAAAAATAACCCTTGATGGCATCGATATCAAAGATGCTGAGAGCGGGTACATAGTGGTGCCTCCGAGCAATCATCATAGCGGGAAATCGTATCGATGGCGCGGCAACAGAAGGCCCATCGCGAAACTGCCCTCGTCGTTTGTAGGTTCGCTTGAACGCAAAGGCAGACGAACGGCAAACTTTCAAAATGAAGGGACATTTAAAGCCGGAGGCCGGAACAACGAGCTAACCAAGATAGCTGGTTCATTGAGATATCGGGGATTGGGCGACACGGCTATCGCTACCGCATTGCAAGCGATCAATAGCACAGCGTGCAGCCCACCTCTTGGTGCAGATGAAGTTGACCGTATTGCCGAAAGCGTTGGCAAGTATGACACAGGCAGCGACGAAGCCTTTGGATGGCTCGGGGATGTTGTAGAATCCGAGCCGCAGTTTCTTGCCTACCCGTACATTATCAAGGGGGCGATCACCGTTCTCGACGGGAACATGGGCCAGGGTAAATCCACCTTTACGTGCGCAATCGCCGCTGCCGTTTCAACAGGCAAGCCACCACCCTTTATTGATGAGATTGAGCAAGGGTCTGTGCTGTTCATGTCAGCGGAGGATGATCCGTCGAGGGTTCTCAAACCAAGATTGATGAAAGCCGGGGCCGATGTTTCGAAGGTGCGATATCAAGATGAGCCGTTCACGCTTGATGAGCGCGGCCTAGCGCTGGTGCGGCAAGAGCTAGCCTCAAATACACCCGCATTGGTTATCATCGACCCAATCATTGCGTTCATGCAGGAAGGCTCGAACGGCAACAACGCCACAGAGACTATGCACTTCATGATTCAGCTGGATCAACTGGCGCGGGATTTTGATACGGCGATCCTCATTGTTCGGCACCTCCGCAAGTCGCGGGCGGATCACGCGATGCACCAAGGTATCGGATCAATCTCGATCTCTGCACGGGTTAGGTCAGGGCTGATACTTGCGCCACATCCAGATAACCCAAAAAAACGGGCAATTGTGCACGCGAAGTCAAACTATTCAGAAGCAGGTCCTGCCATAGTCTTCGAAATGGAGAGCGATGGACCGCGTTCCCATCCAAAAATCGTTTGGCATGAATGCGATCCAGATATGACCGCTGATGATCTTCTAGCTCCGCCCGAAGCCGAGCGCGGACGCCCACCAAAAGCCAGAGATACCGCAACTGCGTGGTTGGAAAGCGTGCTGCGCCGTGGTCCTATCAAGAAAAAAGCGCTGGACGGTATGGCGGACGCAAACGGCATCACGTTGGCCACTCTACGCCGCGCAGGTGACACACTCGGCGTCATTAAGTCGAAAGACGGAAAGGAGTCCGTCTGGGCTCTGCCATGAGACCGCAGGCAACATTCCATTCACTTGCTCAGAATTCGCACACGTATGTGATTTTTGAGCAAGTGATCACTCCCCTCAAAAAACTTCGCTCGCGTGCCTGAGCAGCTACCACGCGCCAAAAATGTAAAGGAACACAATAAATGACTAAACATATTGAAATGCAATACCGCCTAAAAACCGCAATCCAAGCAGCGATCCTGCACGAGGGCAAAATTGATGGCACTGATGATGTAGCGCTGACGAACACCGACGTTGTCGAAGCGTTGCTAGAAGTCGTCGGATATTATGCGTCGTTTCACGGCTTCGAAAGCTACACTCCGACTGATCTTGCCTTTAAGAATGCCACAACAATCCAGAGGCACATCGACAGCTTCCGGGCGTTGAGGCGAGATGGAGGACTGAAGATGAATGTCGTCCCTCGCAACAAGGTGAACTGATTCAACAGTCAATGGGGGTGGTGTTAGGCAGCGGCTAGAGGCCGAAAATCTTGAAAGGATGCATGACGACCTGTCTGCTCACGAGGCAATCGCCCATAAAAAAACACCTACCCCCACACCTTGCGTCAGCACTCAATTGGGTGTCCGGCAGACCTGTCTTAGGCGACACGAGGACTATGTATCAGACTGTCGGATACGAGCTGGAGCCAAATAGCTGAATCTTTTCAGGTGGTCCGCAATCGCGCTGGACTTGAAAGTGATGCTCTGGGTTCCACACGGGTAGCAATCTGCTTGGTTGGACGCTCTGTCCTTCATTCTTGGACCCAACCCTTCTTGTGGAAATGACGAGTAACGATGACGCGATTGTAGAGCGGGAAGCCAATCCACAAGCCGTTGGCTGTGATCAGCGACAAGATCGACCACAGGAACATGCCCTTGAATAGGTAATACAGCGGCCCGAACAGCAGGCACCACAGTCTATGCCAGTTGCCGAGTATGACTTTCTCCTGCCCGTTAAATTTCCATGTTGCTCGAATGACCATTGTGGTCTCCTTTGCTGATTGCAGTCGCAACAGCGCAATAAGGTCGAGCGGTGGTGGGCGTCAGGGTATTTCCTAGGTTGATGGGTATCTGCGCCGCGCACAGGGGCCAGCACTGCCGTCTGCGGCGCTTAGCTCGCAACACGACGTTCGATCCGGTCACGACGCCTTCTGGCTCAATACAACGCGGCCACGCGCGCTCAACGCCGTATGCTCTAGGGCTTATAGTTGGCTTGCTTGAATTCACCTTGGGGTAGGCACATATTATCACTAGCAGCTTCTCCGGCTCTGGTCGAAGACCAATTATCAGGGCGTGTCGGGAAAAACGGGAGTGGCTGTCGCCCGCTCGGCATTTGGCCAACGGCTAACCTGAATCCGCAACCTGTAGAGGAGATACACTCCGCCCGCAGGAGCGAATTCGTGAGGAGAAGTACTGAACGCAATTTGCTATGGGCAGTAGCTGTCGGAGGAAACATTGACAGCGTCTTGAGCCTTACGGAGAGGATCATTCAGGTCCTTTCTGCCCTAATGTAAATGCACAAATGGTCGCCGGTCCTCTTTGGGGTCCGGCGATTATTTTGATGTGGGACACAAGCAGATCGCGCAAACGAAACCTTCAATCCCCATTTTCAAGCTATTGCGGGGTCACGACCAGTCCTCAATTCGAGAAGCCAACGGGTAACGCCCTCTGCTCTAGGGATTTATTGTGGGGTTGTCCCTGACATGCCTGCTGATCACGTCTTATCGATCTGCATCAGAAACCAAGGAGATCACCATGCCCGTTATCATCACACTGAAAGCCCTTTGCGAAGAACTCAAGATCGACCCGCGCGAGGCCCGCGAACGTCTGCGCGCCGCTGCCAGTGATGCCAAAGCAAACCCCGAATTGGCGAAGGCAAGGAAGCCGCGCACGCCGTGGCAGTGGGTTAAGGGGTCAAAGGCTGAGAAGGAAGCGCTTTCAGTATTGACCAACTGAGGTCGGCTTCTGGGCGTGCTATTCCGCGCGTGACCAAATTTTCGGGTTGCGAAAACTATGCCTTGGCTTGCGACGTGGCGTTACAGCGAGCCTGTAGCGTCACCTCAAATTAAGCGGGAAGCGAAAAGCAGCCAATGAACGCTTGAGTTGTGTCTCTATTCCAGCCATCCTTCCTATCAGGTTGACTAGTTCACCCGAATGTGGACGTAGGCTTCGAATAGCTCTCCAAGGGACGTAAAAGAAAAGCTAGCGTCCCAAATCGTACGAGTGACGGGCCAATTTGGCAGTAGTAGCAGTGTTTGGGTGGGATAATTTGGATTTAGAAGACGACATTAAGATTACTTCCACAACAAAATTCCTCCCTAAGTTTTGTTTAAACCCTGCTGGATTTTCTTGGTTCTTGGGCGCGGGCGCGTCAGCATCCTCGGGAATCCCCACTGGGTACGACATGATTGTGGATTTTAAGAAACAACTATTTTGTCAATTCAGTGGGACGAGCCGCAAACAAGTGGATTCTAATGATCCTTTGTGGGTCGAGCGAATTGAACTCTATTTGTCCAGTAGATCAATTTTACCCCCGAAAGACGATCCTACCGAATACGCTGCAGCTTTCGAAGCCGTATATTCCACACCGGAAGAACGCCGAGCCTACATCGAACAGGCTGTCACAAAAGGCACGCCGTCCTTTGCCCATCGGGGTCTCGCAGCACTGATTTCGAATGGAAGAGTTCCGTGCCTCTTCACCACAAACTTTGACTCTATGATTGAGACTGCAGCGACAGTAACAGATCAGCTGTTAGAGGCAACAGACAGAGCAAATTTGACCGTTGCAGGAATCGACAACGCTGACAGAGCCGATCGATGCTTGCGCGAATCCGACTGGCCCCTGCTTGCCAAGGTTCACGGGGATTTTCAGTCAGTCGACCTGAAGAACACGTCGGATGAGCTAGCGACTCAAGACCTCAAAATGCGAAATGTACTGACTGGCGCGTGTGGTCGGTTCGGACTGATTGTCGTCGGATACAGTGGCAGAGACCAGTCGGTTATGGACGCGTTGACTCATGCCTTGAAGGAACCAAATGCGTTTCCATCAGGGATCGTCTGGACTTGCAGATCCGCGAGCCGATTACTGCCTGCAGTTGTCGATTTCTTGAATGCAGCCCATTCTGCTGGTGTTACGACTTCGGTTCTTGAGTGTCACACATTCGACGAGTTAATTGCAGATTTGCTGGATGGCATTGCGTTGCCCGACGAACTGGAAAAGCACGTGCTGCAAGAGCGACCTCCCGAGATCAATAAACCGGCACCGTTACCCACTGGAGATCACCTAAATTTCCCAGTATTGCAAAGTTCGGCTCTCCCTCTGGTGCAGCTACCTAAACTCGCTAGAAAAATCAAACTCGGGTCTCCGTTAGACACCCGGCAAGCTCAGGAAATACTTAGAGCCTCTCAAAAAATGGGAGCGGTTGCCGGCATTGGCAATGAACTAGCTGCATTCGGCGCGGACGCAGACCTATTGACTGCGTTTGCTGAACAGGATGCCGAACTTGCCGGTACAATTGAACTTAACATTGCCGAAGATAGCTGGGCGATGGGACTAGTCTATGACGCTTTGGTACGTGCGATTTGTCGAGACCAACCTCTCGCACCGCGCTTGAGACGCAGTGGACACTTAGTTGTCTTCAGTCATGCCAAACGCGACGAAGATGAGGCTACGCAAAGAGAACGAAAATCTCGGCAATCCGGGCCGCAGGCCGCCTATAGCGCACCTCTCACTGGCATTATCCCGAACCACAAAGGTTTCTTGTTCAATGAAGGCGCGCGCATCAAGTTTGATCGAGTACTGGACGGCTGGTGGTGTGTTTTTGAGCCAACCACAGTCGTCAGGCCACCTCGAACTGAAGACCCTGAAATGCAGAAACGAAATAGGGGGATCGTTGCAGATTGGACGCGCGAAAGATGGGCAAGAAGATACAATAACGTTTGGGCGAAGATAATCGCCGCATGGATACCGCTGATTGCGGGCAATGATGACGGGAAACTACAAGCCTTTGGGGTAGGCGAGCATAAAGGAATTGACGCCACGTTCGTCGTTTCGACTGTCCCGGCATGGTCTAGGCCATCACATGATCACCCTTATTTTCGAAGGGCTTAGACATGACATTAGATTATGAGAATTCCAAGTTACCGCCCTTCTTACTTCTTGATGAGCCAAAACTCTCATTTAATGAAGATGGAACTAAGCAAGATGTAAGTCCACTCCGAGGTTTGGATCGCTTTGGCCCCCACTCTGGAGAAGTGTTCCCGAACTATACTCCACAGGTTCGACTAGCCACGATGGGGCCACGTAGCGGTTGGCCTCGTATGAGGGAATTGGTCAATACTCTTCGATCACACCACGCACCCGCAGACAGAAAAGACTACGTGCCGTCCTTCAGGGGATTTGAAGCAGTGTTTGGCGTGCCGTTAGTTGCCGCTTCAAAAAGTGCTCATATCAAATGGGATGACGATCTGAATGTGATCGCTCCGGGTCAGCCCCCACGTCAGCAACTTCATAAAGCACTACGGGAAGGGTTGGACAGGTTAAGCCTCGTAAGAGATCAATTTGATGTCGTGCTTGTTCACTTGCCCGAAATGTGGAGGGCCGCCTCCAGAGCCGAAGGTTTCGACGCCCACGATGAGCTGAAGGCTCTGGGAGCGGCGAAAGGTATTCCAACGCAGGTGATCAATGATCGTACTTTTTCGTTTAGTTATAAGGCATCTCTAGCATGGCGGTTGTCGATTGCACTTTATGTCAAGGCGGGCGGCGTGCCATGGAAGCTAGGGCCGTTACCCGGTGTACCCGACCAAACTGCCTACATCGGTCTCGCTTATTCCCTTCGAAAGACCACCGAGGGAACTAAGTTTGTTACTTGTTGCTCACAGGTGTTCGATGCCGATGGCGGGGGGATGCAGTTTGTCGCTTATGAAGCACGAGATCCCCACGAAGACACTCTCGAAATGCGCAGGAACCCATATTTATCCCGCAGCGATATGCGTGCAGTTATGGCGCGTAGCCTAAGCCTCTATCGATCAAGAAACGGTGGTGCTTCGCCGCGTAGGCTAGTTGTTCACAAGACAACGGCCTACAAACAAGCGGAAATCGAAGGAGTACTGGATGCAACTTCTGCAATTCCTGAGGTCGAGTGCATAGAAGTTAGCCAATCGTCGGCGTGGCGGTCTGTTTGGTTAACTGAGAACAAGGGGAAAGGAGGTCCAAGCAAGCCAGATGGGTTCCCTGTACCGAGGGGAACGACGCTGGTTCACTCAGGATGTTCGGCTCTGGTCTGGGTCGCAGGCAACGCACCAGAAGCGTCACTACAGCGTAATTATTACCAAGGTAAAAAGAGTATTCCCCAGCCTCTAAAGCTGGTCAGGCATACCGGCTCGGGTCCTCTGGAATGCACGGCACTTGAGGCGCTCGCGCTTACGAAGATGGATTGGAACAACGACGCACTTTATGATCCTGTTCCGGTAACAATCAGATACTCCCAAACTCTGGCAAAAACCATTGCCAGCGTGCCCAGCCTCCCCGGGAGAGAATACCCATATCGTCTGTTTATGTAGGACTTACTTACGTTTAGACGAATATTTGATAAGGAATTGGATGAATGGTCGAGTGGCATTGCCAAAGTGCTTCGGAGTTGAATGACACCATTGACTCTTTGCCGCCGGGTCTCTTGTTTCGCGGTCAGACCAAGGAATATCTAAGGGCCGATGGAGGTCCCGATCTTCGCTCATCTATTGACCGGCACGGCTGTGTCCCGGACCGAATGCTCAAATGGTGGCAATACTCTCGGTTTATTCTCGGAACCTTTGTCAAGTCCTTCGACATGGCAAGCGACCTAGCGACTGATCAGGCCATCTTACAGCACTATGGTTGGCGGTCATTTTTCTTGGATGCCTCCTCGTCCGCCCAAGTGGCTGCTTGGTTCGCGGGTCACAAATACAAATCCAAACGAGAAATTGAGTTAGTAGAAGACTGCTGGGAAGATCCCGTTTTCGCCATTCGCGAAGAGGCGTTCTACGAGCCTGCAGGAGACCAAGTCGCATGTTTGTATGCCATCGGAGGAAAAGGGCTGCGACGGAACGATATTGACGCAGTGGATTTGGTTGAAATCGCGACAGAGGCGGGCAGCCACAGATGTAGCGCTCAATCCGCCTTCATGGTTGGCCCACTTAATGGAAACCTGCCCGATGACTGTATCGTGGCAAAGATTTTCGCGCCAACTAGCGTCTTTAGGGAATTCGCGGCCCAAGACAGCTCGTTGACCCAAGAAGGCCTGTTTCCCCCGTCATCTTCCGATCCATTTTTAGCCGCACTTAGCTCGGTGCCGTGGGTGAAAAGATATATTGACGAAGAAAAAGTGGGTATCGACTTTTTTGATAGAGGCCTTGGATTGCCCGAGTACAACGTGAGATCCATGAAACGAAACGGACCAGCGGTTTGCTTCTATCGCAGATTTTGGATTGCCGACACTCTTCCTGAAGATTCAGTCTTCTCTGAAACCCATTTCTACCTGAGTGGAGAGACCCTATTTCATGGCGCAGCTGGGAGTCTCTCAGAATTCCCCAAGATAACTGAGTTGTTGACTGACGTCGTCTCAGTAGCCGTAGAATTGGACGGGCTTGTAGCCTACCCCTATGCGCAAGGAGGATCGTTTGCAAAAGGCATATATCTTGAGCGCCAAGAGGACGGAAGTATCCTACTTACCGAACTGGCCGTAGAACAACATGGGCTTAGACCAGCAGGGTTTGGTATTACGCGCGGCGTCTACTACATGCCAAGCGAAGAAGGGGATTGGAAACAAATCTCTCACCCGGAAGAATGTGATTGCGGACACGAAACCCATCACAGACATCATCTTGTAGTTGCCTCGCACTTCGAGAATGCGTTGGCGAGTGGCGAGTTTACCAATGTGAGAAAACGCATATTTGCATCTGAAGGAGTTACTGTAACGAGTGATCCTGCTGTGATTGAAATCATGAAGCTTGAGGACATGGTAACCTCAGAAAAGTGAACAGCGACGCATGAACAGTCCATGCGCTCTTGATACCCCAGTGATACCCGAGGTGATATTCACATCGATTAGATCACCAGAGACTTGTGATAAGGCATTGTTCTTGCTTGATTTAAATGGTGCCCGGGGGCGGAATCGAACCACCGACACGAGGATTTTCAATCCACTGCTCTACCCCTGAGCTACCCGGGCACGGGGAACGTTTTCACGTTCGGGTCGCGGTGTTCTAGACGCGCTAAAAGGTGGTGTCTAGAGGCAAATCGCAAAAAATCAGTGTGGTTTGCGATTTGTTTTTTCTAACTCATCTCGAAGTGCGCTCAAATCGTCTTCTTCTTCGGAGGGTGCAGTGTAGGTTCCGTTGAACCAACGGCCCAAATCGATGTCTGCACAGTTCTTTGAACAGAAGGGACGATATTTCTTATCAGAATCCTTTGAACAAATCGGACAACTCATTCTACGCAATCCTTAAGCGGCAACCGTTCGCGTTTTCGTTGCAGTTCATAGTGGCCAAGCGGCGTAAAGCCCACAAGCGCAGTGTCAATCGAATCGGCCTTAAAGGCCGCGCGCAACACGCTTTCAAAGGTCTGCCGGTCTTTCTTGGTCATTGGAGCGAGATCGAGAGTTATCTGCCCGCCGAGACCACGAATGCGCATTTGCCGCGGAAGGTCGCGAGCAGCGGCGATATTTGCCTTAAGGCCCGCTGCAACGGATGTATCTCCGCCCGTATTGATATCAACCGCTACAAGCGCGCGTGTCGGCTCGACATACATGCTGGCCCCGCCGCTCAATGGCACGTAGTCATCAAGCGTTTCAGAAACCATGCTATCGATTTCGTAATCAGCAAAACTTCCTTCATTCGCCGCCATCACATCCGGCGCGGGCCAATCACGCCACGCAAGCAATTGAGCATCGGGGCCATCAAGCAAAAGCTCCGCTCCGTTGTCGTCAGCATCAAGGACGCCATCGGCCTGCCCCAACATGAGCGCTATGTCATCGGCGATTTCTTCATGGTCTGAATGCTCACAGATCGAGCGGAGGATGAGGCCGTGTGGCACACCCTCCATCATAGACTTGGCCAACTCCATCAATTCGTCGCGGATGTCGTCATCGCGGATCGCGCGGCTGATATTCACGCCGGGTGCATTTGGCGTCACAATCGCGTAGCGACTTTTGAATAGAATTTTCTGAGTAACAGGAACGGCTTTCCCTTCTTCGGCAAAGCCTGTGACTTGCACGAAAATAGACTGCCCGGGCGCGAGCCCCTTACCTTGGCGCAGAAATGCGGTGCCGTCAGGTATCCGCAGCATCATACCGCCCTGCCCTTTCAGCGGACGATCACAGATGGCACGGTAAATCGTTCCCGGCACGGGCATTTCCTGCGCAGCGGGATCAATCAGAAGATCGGTTAACTTCCCATCAACCAACATCGCAGCCGCACCACGGCCCTTCCATTGATCTAATGCAACAACACTGCCCTTCATGCGCCCTCCAGCGGGTAACCCGCGCTTTCTAACAGTTGCGCGGTTTCTGTGAGCGGCAAACCAACAACGCCCGTATAGGAACCATTAATCCACGGGATGAACCGCGCCGCATAGCCCTGAATACCATAGGCTCCTGCTTTGCCCTGCCATTCACCTGTGACGATGTAAGCGTTGATATCAGCTTCTGTCAGTTGCTTCATCCGCAAGATGGTAACAGTTTCTTTCTCGGCAATCTTATCGCCTACGCGCAGCGCGACAGCAGTAACAACACGATGGCGGCGCCCCGAAAGGCGGCGAAGATAATCGCGCGCCTCGGCTTCATCAGTTGGCTTGCCGAGGATACGACGGCCAATCGCCACAATCGTATCCGCGCTCAAAACAATCTCGTCCGGCGCAGCCTGAACCGCTTTCGCCTTTTCACGCGCAAGCCTTTGGCAATACGGGCGCGGATATTCGCCCACTTGGGGCGTCTCATCTATATCCGCAGGGCGCACAGCGTCAGGCACCACGCCAATCTGTTTGAGGAGTTCGGCGCGGCGTGGGCTTGCAGACCCTAAGATCAAACGCATCGCCTACTTGAAGCGATAGTTGATGCGACCTTTGGTGAGGTCATAAGGCGTCATGGCGACTTGGACTTTGTCACCGGCAAGAACGCGGATACGGTTCTTGCGCATTTTGCCTGCCATATGCGCGATGATCTCATGGCCGTTTTCCAGCTCGACCCGAAACGTCGCGTTTGGCAGAAGCTCCCTGACGACACCTGGAAATTCGAGCTCTTCTTCCTTGGCCATGGTCTCTCCTATTCGTTACCTTTCTCGTGCCAGTGCACGAGCGCCTCTTAAATGCGCGTCATTTTCGCATTTTTCAAGGACAACTTGGCGTGAAACACAGGAATTTGCGCGAATTAGAGCGGATTCTCGGGCGTTCCGAACCGTTCTAGCAACTGCTTTTTGATTTGGTCGCGCGTTTGCCGGTATGACTGCAGCCGATCTTCGCGCGTTTCTCCGAGTCCAGTCGGGTCCAGAACAGGCCAGTACTCAACCGAAAGATGGAACAAACGCGTCAAATCCAAAGCGCGGCGCTGGCTCGCTGGCGACAACGCAATCACGAGATCAAAACTAGATAAATCGTCGCCCCAATCCTGCATGTCGTCGAAAGAGCGGCTCTTGTGTCGAGAAAGCTCGACACCTAACTCGCTGCACACCGCAATCGCAAATCCATCAATTTCAAGATCGTTGTGAACGCCAACCGATTGAATATAAATCGATTTGCCGTACATGGCCTTCATGATCCCCTCTGCCATTGGCGAACGTACAGAGTTGTGATCACAGCAAAAAAGGACAGAGGTCGGGCGGTCGGGGTTCATTTATCCCCCGAAATGCAAGACGCAAATAAGCGTAAACAGGCGGCGCGCGGTTGGGTGATCGACTTTGGCCTTTCCTTCGAGCCGCTCCTGAAGAACGCGGGCACCTTCGTCGTGAATGCCGCGCCGCGCCATATCAATTGCTTCGATTTGACTTGGGGGCAGCTTCTTTACCGCGTCAAAGTAACTCTCGCAAATCTGGAAATAGTCTCGAACGACCTGTCGAAACGGCCCAAGTGCGAGGTGAAACTCAGCAAGAGGCGCCTCGTCTTCGCTGCGAATATCAAACACAAGTCGGCGCTCGCGAATGGCCAAAGTTACGTTGAATGGCCCTTCTTCTGGATCGTGCCCTTCTCTAACAGGCAAAGCAAAGCTGTTGTCTTCAAGCAGATCGAATATGGCAACGCGGCGCTCCTGTTCGATCTCTGCTGTCGCAGGAGCGCGGCCTTCATCGTCAATCTCGATTGCAACGATGCGATTTGTTGCCATGTCGTTACCCTTCGTTGATACGGTCCAACCTTGCTCGGATCGAGAGGCCGTGCGCCTCTAGGCTTTCAGATTTAGCCAGCCGTTCAGCCGATGGGCCAATCGCGGCCAAGGCTTCTGGTGTCATACGCGAAAGCGTGGTTCGCTTGACGAAATCCATAACAGACAGCCCCGAGGAGAACCGTGCGGAACGCGCTGTCGGCAGAACATGGTTCGGCCCGCCGATATAATCGCCGATTGCTTCGGGCGTGTACTGACCGATGAAAATCGCACCTGCATGCCTTATCTTGGCAGCCAAAGCATCAGCATCGTCAACACAAATCTCAAGGTGCTCCGGCGCGATCCGATCAGAAAGCGCTATCGCACACTCCAGATCAGGAACGGTGATCACCGCACCAAAGTCACGCCAGCTGGGAGCGGCTATAGCAGCCCGCTCCAACGTTTCGAGCCGTTTTTCAACGGCTTGCGCAACGGCGCGGCCAAATTCTGCGTCATCCGTTATCAGAATACTTTGTGCGCTCTCGTCATGCTCAGCCTGACTCAAAAGATCAACGGCTATCCAGTCTGGGTCATTGTTCTTGTCTGCAATCACCAAAATCTCGCTCGGGCCGGCGATCATATCGATTCCGACCTTGCCAAAAACGCGACGCTTGGCAGCCGCGACAAAAGCATTGCCCGGGCCAGTGATCTTATCAACAGGTGCAATAGTTTCAGTGCCATAAGCAAGCGCAGCAATCGCCTGTGCGCCACCTATGCGATAGATCTCATCCACACCAGCAAGGCGCGCCGCAAATAGTACAAGCGGGTTTACTGCACCATCTGGCGTTGGAACGCAGATCGCGAGACGTTCAACGCCCGCCACCTTTGCGGGAATTGCATTCATCAGAACCGAACTAGGGTAACTTGCGAGCCCGCCCGGAACGTAAAGCCCCGCCGCGGCAACAGCTGTCCATCGCCAGCCAAGCATTGCGCCGGTATCATCTGTCCAGCTTGCATCTTCTGGAAGCTGCTTCTCGTGATAGGCGCGGATACGGGAAGCGGCCAATTCAAGCGCAGCGGCATCTTCGGCGTCAACTTTCGCACATTCTGCTTCAATTTCCTCTGGCGAGAACCGCAGCGTCTCGGGCGTGAGCGCGAGTCGGTCGAATTTATTGGTTAGGTCCACAACCGCCGCATCGCCGCGCTTGCGCACATCTGCAATAATATCGGCAACGACCACATCCACATCGGGGCTGTCTTCACGTTTGGTGCCTAGAAACGCTTGAAACTCGGCATCAAAACCGGTGTCAGAGGCGTTTAGAAATAGAGGCATAGATCACTCCGGGTGCTGAGGCATAGATTTGGACGGAGCGATATAGGGGCGGGTCACGTCTTGCAATGTGACATTGAGACATTCCACATCCACGCCAATCAGCCCATCCCCTGCCAGAACCACGAGTATGCGCCCTGTGCCATCTTCACCCGGCTCAAAGCCAATCGACAGGATCGAGAAAACAAGGTCTTTGTCGTTCTGATCAATTCCCTGGCTTACAACCCCTGTTGCATCCTCAAAAGTCAGAACGGAACGCACGCGTTCGTAGGGACGATTACGAGCCTCTGCGTTCGGCGCGTCTTCCCATCTGAACCGGTTAAGAAGAATTGCAAAGCGCCGCTCTTGCGGACGCCAAGCAACTTCGGAAATCGGGAAAACAGCGTCTTGGGCAACGCTAGAAATAACCTGCAAGTCTTCTTCATCTGCTGCAACAAGTTGCAGCGGTTTCTCTGCGCCGTCTTCAAATGTGGCGTCGTTACTCATTCTTTCACCCGTTCAATTTGTGCGCCCACGCCCGCAAATTTTGCAACGACATGCTCATAACCGCGATCAACGTGATAAACGCGGGACACAACTGTTTCACCTTCAGCGGCCAAACCGGCAAGAATAAGCGATACTGATGCTCGCAAATCCGTTGCCATGACCGGTGCACCTTTGAGGCGCTTTACGCCCGTTACTTTGGCGACACCACCATGCACATCAATCTGCGCCCCCATGCGAATAAGCTCTGGGGCGTGCATGAACCTGTTTTCAAAAATCCGTTCTTCAAGCACGCTGGTGCCCTCGGCGGTACACATCAGCGCCATCATCTGGGCCTGTAGATCTGTTGGGAAACCAGGATAAACTTCAGTGACTACATCAACAGCTTTGATCGCATCACCACGGCGCGCGACCATCAGACCGTTTTCCGTCTCGCGAACATCGATCCCTGCGGCATCAAGCTTCTCACAAAAGGCGCCCAGCAAATCCATACGACCACCAAGAAGCTCGACTTCCCCCCCCGCGATTGCTGGCGCAAGCATATAAGTGCCAAGTTCAATCCGGTCCGTTACAACTGGATGCGTGGCCCCGTGAAGGCGGTCAACACCTTCGATCGTAACTGTGGAGGTGCCTTCACCTTCGATTTGCGCACCCATTTTCCGAAGACATTCAACCAGATCAACAATCTCTGGCTCTCTCGCAGCGTTCTTGAGAACAGTTGTCCCTTTCGCAAGCGTCGCAGCCATGATTGTGTTTTCTGTGGCGCCAACCGAAGCAAAGCGCAACTCATGCACAGCGCCCTTTAGCCCTTTTGGGGCCTTTGCGTGCAAGTACCCTTCCTTAAGCTCGATCTCCGCACCAAGCGCCTCAAGCGCTTCGATGTGCAAATCCATTGGCCGCGCTCCAATCGCACAGCCTCCTGGCAGCGAAACAATCGCATGGCCAAGCCGCGCCAGCAGGGGCCCAAGAACAAGGTTTGACGCGCGCATTTTCCGCACGATCTCATAGTCAGCCACGTGATTGTCGATATTGTGCGATGACATCGCCAGCACTTTGCCGTCCTGAAGGCTTGAGACTTCCGCCCCAAACGAAGCCAACAATGCGCTCATCGTTTTGATATCCGAGAGTCTTGGTGCGTTGGTCAAGGTCAGCGGTTCTTCTGACAACAGCGTCGCAGGCATCAAGGTAAGACAGGCATTTTTGGCGCCCGCAATCGGAATTTGGCCTTTAAGTGGGCCATTGCCCGTAACGACGATTGAATCCATTTTCTGCCCTACTCTGCCTTGTTATCTATATCTTTGCGCGCACGAACCTGCTGCTTGCGTTTCGCCATATTCGCCTTCAATGCCGCCTTGAGACGTTTTTCACGCTCCTCAGCCGCCTGTTTGCGCCCCGGTTTTACGGATTTATCATTGGTTCCCGAACTCATGTCGAATATCTAACGCAGGGCAGCGTGAGCGTCCAGCAAATGCACACGTGCATGCCTGAACAGCCCGAAAATAAGCTGACCTAGGCCAAAATAAGCTCTCCCCAATGAAGCGGCGGATATTCCTCAAAAGACGCTTGCGTCGCCAACCGAATACGTCTAATCACGCGCCACGGACTTTATCCCGTTGGCTGCCGTAGCTCAGTGGTAGAGCACTCCCTTGGTAAGGGAGAGGTCGAGAGTTCAATTCTCTCCGGCAGCACCATTAAAGCCTCCCTCCAAGTTCATTTATCTGCCGTTGCAACAAGCGCGGTTTCTCAGTCATCCCGTGCCAAACGTGATTCGAGCCAAGAGTGGCCGCGATTTGTTGCGGCACACATTTATTCAAGAAGTTCTAAAGAACCGCCGTTTGCTGCGCCCCTTGCGCGTCAAGGAAAATCACTTCGACTTGGTCAGAGAAGCCAGCAGCAGCGCCGACGGCAGCAACGCTGACGCCGTCAACCTGCAAGTCTCCAGATCCGCTATTGTATGAAATTCGGTCGGTCGGAATTTCGCTGCCTGAAAGCTTTACCAAAGCCGTTAGATCAATTTGATCACTTTCTGTAGCCGAGGCCGTTGGTGAAACATAATCAGTTATGACATCCGCAATTTGTAAATCTGTCAGTTCGAAAATGTCGGAACCACCGCCACCTGTTAGCGTATCGCTGCCGGTACCTCCGGAAAGGATATCGCTTTGGTTCGATCCTATGAGGACATCATCCCCACCGCCGCCATAGACTTCAAATCCTGTTGTTGCGGCCGATAAATCAACGAAATCATCACCGCCGAGCATAGAGAACGCTTCGACGTCGGCGTATGTGCGGGTTGCAGAATAAATCACAGCATCGTCGAACTCTGTTGCAAGCGCCGTGTCATTGCTGCCTGTCCCGCCGATCACATCCGACATGAGCTGCTGACCGCCGGGCGCCACGCCATCGACCGTCATCTGCATGGTGTTGAAGTCCAGATTTGCGGTTGCTTCTGTGCTTGCATTCGGGGTTCCGTCGTCCTGAATTGTATAGGTCAGCACAGGCGTACCGATGTAGCCGTTAGGAACCGTGATTTGAACACTATTGGCAAGCAACGTGACTGTTACGTCCGGATCATTGGTGCTCGCGCTGACGATGGTCATCCCGTTTCCTTCCGGGTCCGTCGCGTTGGCGAGGAGATCAGTAAACGTCAGGTCAAGCGTTGTGGTGATGGAATCGAAATCCAAAGGCGCACTCACGACTGGTGCCTGATTGAGTTCGACAACATATGGCAATGCGGGTGCTGAACCGTGGTTCGTCGTTACTGTTATATCCCCGTTTATTGGCATAGCAACCGCCACGGGGAACGTGAGTGTCAACGCGGCGACAGCCGCAGTAAACAACGCAACATCCATTGTTCCGCGTGTGATTGTCAGTGTGGTCCGTGACGCATCAAAGGTTCCGATTGAAACGGATGCAGCCGCAGGGATCGGGGCGTTGAAAGTTATCACAACCTCTTCCAACGTTTCCGATGGCGTCGCTTGCGTGTCTGTTACCGTCGCGATGATTTCAAACTCGACAACAACATCGCTACCGCTTTCGGCCAGAGCAATTGGGGTTGTGTTGGTGGCATCAAGGTCGAGCTCGCCCGCAACTTCGATATTAAAGTTTCCGCTCTCGTTGCCGCCTTCGTTGGTTGTGACCTGAATACTTCCTGTCAGGTCTGTTCCATTGGTGGCAAAATCGGTTGGGAACTGAATGGAAAGTCCGTTGAACTCGGCCAGACTTCCGGTAAAGACGAGCGTCCCGCTGACAGGCACAGGTGTGCCGCCACTGACCGAATAGGTTGTCCCACTCGGAACACCGTTGATTGTGTACGTAACGGTATCAACGACTTCGGAGCCATCTGTATCTGTGACAGAGATGTCAAAATCAGCAGCCGGGGTATAATCAACCGGCGCATCGGTTTCCTGCAGAACAACGTCAGGTGTCAGAACGGTTAGATTAAGGTCTGGTGCTGGCGTGACGGTTAAGTCCAGATCAGCAGGTGTCGAGCGCTCCTCGTCCGTGTAGCTTCCTGAACTATCAACGGTCACAGCAACAACTTCGAGCGCTACATTCCCGCCGAAATCCTGCCCCGGTACGAATGTGACGGTATCTGTCGGAACAAACGTGCCGCCAGACAATTGACCCGGAATGGTGTAAACGCCTAGGCTGGAAGTTAGTGCATTAGGGCCCAAGAAAATTTGGCCATTCCCAGGATCTGTGATCTCGAAATAAATAGTCTCATGAGGATCAGGCGTCGTTGCTTCAAGCGTTAGGGTATATGGTTGCGGCTGATCTTCTGTACCCGTTGTCGGATCGATACTCGCGGTCAGTGTTGGGATATCGGCATCAGGCAGCACCACCACGGAAAAATCGACCGTTGTTGATGCTGTATCCGAGTTTGATAGCTCGATCGTCGAAACCTCAAGCGTGAGGGGAATTGACGCCGGAATACTTGGGTCCAATGGATCAGGAGTGCGTGCATGCTCGTCTTTCAACTGGAGCGTGACTGACGAAAATGCTGATCTTGAAATTGTATAGCTGCCGTCGCCATTATCGATAAAGCCACTACCGCTTGGACCAGAAACTTTCAAATAATCCGGCACACCTGAAAGAACGATAGAGATCGTTTCTGAACCGTCCTGATCGGGTGTATCCGCAGTCACAACATCCGAGAGCAAGAAGGCATTGTCCTCGATAATTGTAACTACGGCTTGGCCGCCTGAGTTGTCGACGTAAGGTTGCCCTGTTTCAGGGTCGATAATTGTGTCGTCGAATTTGATTTCTGGCGTGTCAGCAACGGCGGTGATTTCGATTGTTTTCGATGCATCTACTGTTTTCTGATCGCCGTTAATATCTTCCGAAGTCGCCGAAACCGTGATCGTTAGGGTGCCGCTATAGTGTTCGGTCGGTCGAAGCGTAAGGCCCGCGACGTCGTCTTTTGGAACAGAATACGTCCCTGACGGGTTCGGCAGAAGAACCGCTCCGCTTGAATCTTTTAGGACGACCCCTGCACTCCCGCCACCAGAGATGGTTATTTCAACGTTACCAACGAGCCGCTCACCGCCGTCAGGGCCTGTGACGTCAAGTCCGAGTGCGTAGTCGGTATCTTCGTCAAACTTGTTTGCACCTGTGAAATTGATTTCGGGACCGTCAACAACCGGGTGAATCACAATCGGGAAGGACTGTGGGCCAGAGTCAGTCTGCATGTTGCAGCTGAAATTCTCGAGCGTCATCGAGTAGTCGAGGCTGTTCAAATTGTCATAAGGGTCATCCGGTCCGAACGTTTCGCCAGGCGCGAAGGGGTTTACCGGACTTGATTGGTGCGGCGGCGGCGTAAACAAGATACTGCCAGCCGTTAACGTTGGATCAGATGGATCTATCCCAAGCTGCGCAACATCAACAACATACCCACCCGTTGATGGATCAAGCAAAACCGCTCCTGGCGGATTGCTGGAAATCATTGCGCCCGGTGGCAAATCGATTTCCAAGGTGAAGTTTCCATTCACACCGTTAGGCAGGTTCGTAAGGTCACTAATCGAAGTGTATGTGCCGTCAGGATTGAGCTGGAGTTGGAATGCAATCTCTGTGTCTTCGTCTCCGCTCCCAACAAGGGAAAGCGTCGGCAATCCGATCATTTTGTCGGGGTCGCATGGGTTACCACCACCGGATTGGGGCAATACAACAATAGCGAAGTCTTCTGTGGTTACCGAGCCGCCGGGAAGGCTATTCAGATAGTTCAGATTATCTTCAACCGACGTGTTCGGCAGACCGCTGGTATCTTGATCATCCTCCAGAACGATCGCATGGATTTTCAGATCGTAGTATGTAACCTCCGACACACTCGTTGGTACAAATTCAAGCGCCGCGAGTTCACTTGCCGAAACGATATAGCTATCCAGACCACCTGCGGATGGCGTATTTGAAAGGAAGCCGCCAGAAAACGAAGTGCTCGGATCAACGCCAGTAATCACATAGTACAGCGTTTCAGAGCCATCAAAATTGCCAGCGTTGGTTATCTCGGTCATGGTCCCCTGCAATGGGGTTGCCGCCTCAAACATAGCGCCGGAATAATTCAGACCATTTTCCAATGCCAAGTCGGTTAGGCGCATATCCAGCAGAAACGGCTGATCATCGTTTCCAGCATACCCATAAACATTGTCGTATTCGGTCCCCGGACGGAAATCGCTATCGACATCGCTTTGCTGAATACCACCAGTAACTTGGCTTGGATCTTCCTGTTGTGCCGTCAAGATTACAGGATCTGCAATACCTTGCACAGAAATGGTGACCGTACCTGTTGCTGCGGTAAATTCAGTCAAATCAATGGTTTCATAGTATTCAACGCTAACGTCGAAAACGACATCTTCGTTGCTGTCCTGCCCTGGCAAGACCCAAAGGTTTTGGGCCTGCGCGGGTGTCAATATCACCTGACCACCCGATAGGAAAATCTCTGTTCCACCTGCAGCAGGGTCGCCGTCAAAGAAACGGGGGTGGCGTCCGAATGAATCTGCTTGAACATTCTCGAGCTTAACAACACCCAGAATTGCTTCAGGCGAACCAGGTGAGTTTGTCAGATTATCGATGATGTTTCCATCGATCGAAATCTGTACCGCGGTATCTTCTTGGGTATTGGCTGTCTCTGAAGGGTCGCCGCCATCCGCAACGGGATCGATATAGATTGGTACACCAATATTTGTTACGCGCGTACCACCGTCATCCTCGGTTGAAACAACTTGCAGTGCGAGTACAAAATCGCCGGCCCAATGCTTTGGAATGCCGTGGAACTCAAGGTTCTCCCACTGATAAATTCCAAGCGCCGCATTCCCTTCCAAGCTCCAGCTGTTAAAGCCAGTCGGAACTCCGACTTCAGTTATCAGCGCAGGAACTTTCGGTCCCGTTGGGTTATTAATGTCTGTAACATAAACCGTTACAACTTCGGGCACACCACGCAATACAATCGCGGTAATCTGCTCCGATCCGTCCATATCTGGAATATGCGGCAAAAGCGAAACGCCCCATATCCCGCCTGCGTCATCGATGACCTGCTCATTACCGTTTGGAAGGTTGTTGATTGTCGCGAAGTTGTTAACCGGATCTGTGTCGACATCAAATATTGCGGCCGCTTTTCGGGAAGCGTTTGTTGCGGTGTTGGTATCAATCGTCTTGAGCGAAACGTTCAGGTCCGCTCCAAAGAAACTCCCCGCAGAGGTAAAGTCATCAGTGTCTGAACGATCAATATCGTAATCTTCGTAAAGGGTCGGCGTAAGTTGAATTGACGCTTCAAACGTTGTTACGCCTGCCGCGAATGTTATCTCGACTTTACCCGTGCCAGAATTGTAAGTGGCCGAACTGATTTTCGCGTATTCAGAAGCCGGGATTGGCCCAGTTCCGCTCGGATCAAAGAACGCTGCTTGGTCAATATTGCCGCCAGATACGTATTGGGCAATCCAATCCTCCGGCACATTTTCAATGACGATTTTATCAAGTTGTTCTGATCCATCGAGGTCTGGCGTAGAGCCTTCGAGCGAGACGAACACTTCGACCTGCCCCGGTCCGGAACCATCATCAGTACTCTCCAAGAGCGTTAGAATATCGGTAACAGTGAAGGTGCCGCCTTTGCGGTTTACCGCTTCAATCGCCGTTGGGGAACCGGTCGCAACTTCTGCGGAACTCAGAACAAAAACGCTGGTACTAAACAGCACCTCAGACAGCGGGTTTATCGTCTGTGTGAACTGGAACGTTTGCAGAGTGGAGAAGTTATCACTTGTGTCGATCTCGACATCATTGGTTGTGGTCTCGTTCCAATACCCCTCTCCGTCGATCGTTGTGATACCGCTGTAATGTTGAGGGTAGCCAACCTCAATCGCTTCGAGCGCATCCATAAATTGAGTGTTGGACGCGCCAAACGTTGGAGTGAATTTGTAGCTGACGCTATTTGCGGTGCTGCCTGTTTCGACGATCGTGATGTTGCCCTGATGAACGGCCGGTACGGTTAGCGAGAACTGAGCAGGATCAGACGGGTCAAAGTTCGTTGACGCCGTTTCAAATGTAAACGTGAGATCAAGTTCACTGATCGTTTCAGACCCATCGTTATCGACGAGAGCAAGATTTGAGATGCCGAGATTTAGCTTCAATGGGCCGGTTTTGTTTTCATCGGCTACAACGTCCGTCGTAGAAACTGAGGCGCCATCAACAACCGCGTCAACATCAACATCAATTGCATCAACAGCCGTCGCGGTATCCGTAGGCAGGCCCGCAGCGCTGTCTTCTGATGTTACCGTACCAACAAGGTCAGCACCGACTATGGTTGCGACATCACGGTCATCATTCTCTAGAGGGGCAACTTGAACGGTCGCGTCGAACGCAGTTGTCCCTGGCACAAGGTTAATCGTAAGCGTTGTACCGGCCATTTGAGCGGAATCGATGCTCGCCACATCCGGCCCAGAGAATAGCGTTAGATCGACAGTCCCTGCAGGAATCCAGCCAGTGGGCACATTCTCGATAACGATTGTAGTGAGTTGCTCCGAGCCGTCTTGGTCAGGAGTATTGGCGTTGATCACAAGGCCAAAAGTCGTGTCCTCTTTTACCACAAACTGATCTTGCGCCGGTGACGTAACGCTTGAAGGGCTGGTATCAACTGATAGCGTAATCTCAGGCTCTGCAACTGGCGTTATGTTAACCTTGAAGTCAGTCGACGTTCCGGCCGTATTTCCCTCGTCGGTGACAACGGTGACGTTTACATCAATTATTCCCGAGAAGTGTTCTGGAAACGACGTGATAGAAAGTGCCTGAAGCTGCGAAAGCGACAAGTTTAATGTAGCGACCGGACCTGATACCGAGATTGGCGTCGCAGTTCCGTCAGACAGGATGGTAGGTCCATTTGTTGGCAAGCCATCAAACGTTACGACGATATCGGTTATACTCTCGGAGCCATCTATATCCGTAACCGTCGCGTCTATATTCAGCGGAATAGGCAAGCCGAAATCTTCGATCCGTGTCAGGTCCGCCACGTCGATATCGACGTCAGCCTCGGACGCAATATTGACCGTGAAGTCCTTGGTTTCGATACCATCGGTGGCATCGACATCAATCTCGCCGTTAAGAATTGCCTCGTCGGTGGTGAAGGTAACGCTGCCGGCAATTGGAGTCGCGGTCGAGAAGTCGTCCGGCAATTGGAAGACCAGATTATTGTATTCCGCTAACGTAAGTGGAGGAAGCCCACCGGCAGCGAACGCAGCAAAACTGGTACCGCCATTCAACGAATAGAGGGCGCCTGCCGGAAGCCCTGTGATCGTCACGTCGACTTGTGCAATCGATTCAGAACCGTCGGCATCACTTGCATTGCCTTGGACAGCGTCCACCAGTTTAAACTCTAGAGGAGCGTGTGAAGTTGTATCTTCGTCCGTGTCTCCAGGGGCGTCATTCTCTGTTATGTCAATCAGTCCAGGTCCCGTGACTTCAACATCACCTTCAGCAGAAATCCGGATCTCGAGAATTCCAGAGTCTATTCCGCCTTCATCTGTCAGCGCAGTAATTTGCGCGGAAAGAGTCGTAGCTGGATTTTCTGTTGAAAAGTCAGCAGGGAAACGAAGGACCAATGCTTCGTATTCTGCCAGCGTTCCGGTAAATGAGAAGTTCCCCGAGGCTGGCTGATATGGCCCTCCTGCAACCGAGTATTCGGCACCTGCGGGCATGCCGCTAAAGTACGCGGTAACATTCGTAACGGATTCCGACCCATCGATATCTGTTGCAATTGGATCAATGTAATCGGCGGGTTTGAGTGTAAGAGCAGCGTCCGTTTCGCTGAGGACGGCAACTGCGTCTGGAACGTCTACATCGCCTTCTACGTAAATGGTAATAGGTGAAGTTACAGTTTCGCGTGTCGTAACGCCGGACTCAGTAACATCCAGTTCAATGGCGATCTCAGGCTGAGGCTGCCCAACAGGGCTTTCCGTAGAATAGTCCTTCGGAAACACCATAGTTAAATTGTTAAGATCAGTCAGATTTGGCGGAACCCATGTGAATGTACCGCCGACGATTGTCCCGACATTCGCGCCACCAACTGTAGCGTAAAATCCCGCCGGCACATTGGTCATTTCAAATGAAACAAACGTAATTACTTCGTCCGGGTCGGGGTCATCGATGACGCTATAGTCGCCAAACCGAAGCGGAAGCTCTGCGTCTGTTTCGGTCGCCACAATGTCGACCGTAACATTGTCATCGGGCACTGGCTTGATTTCGATGATTTGTTGTGTTGCCTCAACGCCTTCCCGTGTTTCAACGCGTATGTCAGCAATGAGATTTCCTGAATAGTTCTCCGGCAAGAAAAGCTGCAAATTGTTAAGTTCGGCAATGCTCCCGCTCCAGACATTGCCAGTTAGAGCACCCCCGCCAACGGGTGCCGCACCTGCGGGAAGGCCTGTAAACGTAACCGTCACAGTAGGGGCAAAGAGCGGATCATTCGGGTCTTCGGTCTCGGAGTCGTCGATATCGCCGATTGACGCCACAATTTCCAGATCAACGGTAACGCCAGCTGTCGTGTTGTTGTTGTCTTCGAGAGCCGTCACTTTTGCAGGAGCGGCAAGATCGATATCCTCTTCAAATCCAATATCAACAACCCGAACAGACGTCGCTTGCCCGTCGACAGATGTATCTATCAACGGAATCGCATCTTCGTCTGTTGTAACCTTAAGCGTAAATGTGAGCGGCAGCTGGGTTTGGTTGCCCGCCAAGTCAGAGCGGTTGGCAGTGGAAAAATCAGCTGCGAGTTCAAAACCAATTGCATTGAACGCCGTTACAACATCAGTGCCGCCAGCGTTCGTAAGTGTGAGCGTCATCGTGACCGAGCCGTCAGCAGCCTTCGAGAATGCTGCTGTGGCACCTGGCGCGTTCAAGTTAATGTCTGAACCCGAAGTCACATTTCCAGGCAGCCCTGCAACGATAAGGATAAGCTCTTCAATGCTCTCCGAACCGTCGATGTCCGTCGCCATCGGCGCAAAAAGCGACGATGGTGAAACGGGGGTCACGCTGTCAGTTTCGTCTGGGATAGTATCTGGCAGGGAGTCGTCGATCGTCACGTCACCTTCGGGTGTGATCCTGATATTCACAGCCACTGACTGCCCCGTCGGATCTTCAGTAGAGGTCGCGGTCAACACGCCTTCGAGGTCGCCTGACGCTCCTGTTAATGGGCTTTCGGTAGAATAGTCTTTGGGGAAAACAAGGCGGAGCGCCTTGTATTGAAGGCCAGTGCCGCTAAACACCAATGTACCGCCCGTTGCATCATTGTAGCTGATCGTAGACGCAGGAACGCCATTGAAAACCATTCCCGGGGGCAGGTCATTTAGCGTTAGAGTGACTGTATCAAGTGTTTCAGGCGGCACTCCTGGGTCGTTGTCGCTTATGGATACTTTCCAATATTCCGCTGGCCGCACAACAACTGGCGCATCTGTTTCCATTGTCGTGATCGGCGTAATATCAAAATCAATATCGCCGGTTGGGGCAATCACAATTGCTTGGTTCGTTTGAAGCGACCCTTCCGGACTATTCGCATAGATGATCGAAGAGATGGAGCCAGAGAAGTCTCCCGGGAAGGTAAGGGTCAAGCTGTTGGCTTGGGCCATCGTGCCGTGCCAAACGCCGTTGTTTGATCCATAGAAGCCAGTAGAAAATACCGTTCCACTTGGAACGCCCGTAAATTCAATCCTGACGGTCGTATTGTCTTCGGAGCCGTCGAGATCAGTTGCCACGACGTCGATACCGAGATCGATCGTAACACCAGAACCGTCTGTGCCGTTACCGTCCTCGACACCGTTCAAAACAGCCGGAGCTGTGAGCGTGAGGTCCAGCTCATAATCAACGTTTAGCGCAAAGCTTCTAGTCGATACGCCGCCTTCGTTGGTTGTGGCAATGACAACCCCCGTCAAATTCATATTGGGGTTTTCAGTCGAAAAATCGGTTGGAAGCCGAACGACAATATCCATGTATTCCGCAAGCGTACCGGTGAAACCGTATGTCGCCGGCAAAGCTTGGAACGTAGCGCCATTATCGAGCGAAATAAGTGTATTTGCAGGAAGGCCCGGCATTGCGAAAGCGACATTGGTGATGCTTTCCGAGCCGTCGATATCCGTGGCGCGCGGTATCAGGGCATCAGAAGGCTTCCAATCAACCTCTGCATCAGTTTCGACTGTGTTGATAACACCGGGCCCGTCCATCGTGACGTCCCCTTCGTACAATACAGTTATGTCGAAAGGTACTTCGGAGACCTCATTGAAAACCGATTCAATCTTCAGCGTACCCATCAATGGGCCCGGAGCGAAATCAAGTCTGCTTACTGTTGAAAAGTCGGTCGGAAATACGAGCGTCAGATTTTCATACTGGCTTTCACTGCCCGTAAAGTTCAGGGTCAGAGTCCCATTACCAGCATCAGTCAGTGTTCCATAGTTGACAGTTGAACCCACCGGAATGCCGGTGACATTCAAGGTTGCGGTGAACAGCGTAAGATCATTACCGACATTCGGCGCAGTGATCGAAAAATGGTCCGCAAAATTGACAGTCACCGTGGCATCTGTTTCACGCAAAATAAATGGTGATGTCTGTACCACCAAGAGCCCCGAAGCGCCGGTTCCATTGTCGCCCGCGGCCCAAAGGTCATCCCTCTCCTGAAACACATACTCGGTTGGAGGCAAAAGCGGGTTAATCGGCAAACCGATCAGAGGATCAAGTACGCTTGTTGCATCTGGCTCGCCGCTGCCAGGCTTAGAAACCTGTGTAACCTTATTTGCACCAAGCAGATCGACTGCCTGAATACCTTCAATGCTCTCCCAATCGGAATTGATATCGGCAAGCTCGGCAAGCTTGCTGGACAAAATTGAAAAGTTCTCGGCAAATATGGTCAAACCATCTCGGTTTGCACCAACCAATACAATGATCGCGCCGTCGGGCTGCACAAGCACGAGATCACTGCCCACAACTGTCACATGCGAAAACAGCGCGCCGTCGTCGAGCGTAAGTGTACTTTGGGATTGGGTTTCGACAATAGTGAGCCGCTCAACGGTTTCGCCGTTTTTCGCAGCAGCAATCAACGCCGACATCTCTTCTTTTGTCGTCGCGGGCGTTACACTAGCTTCCAAAACTTCAATCTCGGATGTCACTACGCACCTCCATGATTTAGTTAACTCTAGCTTAAGAATAGTTTAGGTTGAAGAGACACGCGAAAATGTGACCTTCGCCCCGATCTATCGTTCCCGCAGAGCCTCAAATCTCGCTTTCTGAAATGGTTTAAGAAGATACTCCAGAACAGTTCGCTCGCCGGTAATAATATCAACCGAAGCGACCATTCCTGGCCGAATATCAAAGGCTTGACCTTCATGTTCCAACGTTGTCTCGTCGGTCACAACAATAACCGGAAAATAGACTTCTCCAGTTGTTTCGTCCTTTTCTGCGTCCGCTCCGACACGCTCAACTTTTGCGTCAAGAGCGCCATAAATCGTGAAATCAAACGACGTCAGCTTCACACGCGCAGGCAACCCCGGTCGCATAAATGCAATGTCCTCGGGCCTAGCCCGCGCTTCAACTTGTAGAAAATCATCGAGCGGAACCACACGCAAAACTTCCTCGCCAGGTGCGATAACAGAGCCCAACGTATTAACGTTAAGAGAGGAAATGATGCCATCAACCGGCGCCCTGAGATTTGCCCGCGACACGATATCACTTGCTTTGATCAAGGATTCATTGATCACGCTTAGCTGGTTCATCGTATCGGACCGTTCGGTACTAATCTCCGCTTTACGATTGAGCTCCAACTCAACAAGGCGCGCCTCCGCCTCGTTCACAGCGACCTTTGCGCTTGCGAGACGACTCGCGGAACTATCGCGTTCTTGGCGCTTCGCAATGCGTTCGCGCTCGGTCGGAATGATTTGCGCACGCGAGACAACACCACTATCTGCACGCAATTCGATCTCTTCATCCAGCAAGGCAAGCGTTTCGTCTGCCCTTTGGATATTTAAGCTGATCTCATGAATGTCTTGTTGGCGTTGTGCAACCTGCGCCTCGACCACGGCACGCTGTCCGAAATATGATGCAAGGCGACTGTTAAAGAGCGCGATCTCTCGCAAAGCCAAGGGTGAGTCTGGGGCAATCGTGGTCCCCGAAAAATCCAACTCCTCGCTTCCGATCGCCTCCGCTTCAAGCCGGATACTGCGCGCGGTGAGCGCCTGCTTTTGCGCCTGAAGCTCACCAAGGTTTGCTGCTGATCCTGTATCGTCGATCCGAACAAGAACATCGCCTGCGCTGACAACGTCGCCCTCGCGCACGTTGATTTCCCGCACGATGCCACCCTCTAGGCTCTCTACTGTTCGCGCGCGCCCTGACGGTACAACCTGCCCCCCTGCTCGCGCGACTTCTTCAACAACAGCCCAAGATGCCCAAAGCACCCCGCCGACAAACATCGCGAGCAATACAGCGAGAAAAATTGTTAACCGCGATGAGGTGCGGCCAATTCGGCTTGCCGCCGCGCCATCCGCAAACTCCTTTAGATCCCAATCAGTGTCCTTCATGGCGCATCTCTTTTGGAAGATTGCTCAAGCGCCTTGAGAACCTCAGCCTTTGGGCCATCCTGAATAACCTTCCCGTCATTCAGAAGCACCAACCGATCAACAAGCTCCAAAAGCCCCATGCGATGCGTCGAGACGATCAGCGTCATGGGGCGCTCTTTCATAGCTGCCGAAAGACGTGTGATGAACTGCCGCTCATTCTGAACGTCCATCGCGCTTGTCGGTTCATCAAGGATCAGTACCCGAGGACGGGCAAGTAAGGCCCGCGCAAGCGCCACCATTTGCCGCTGCCCACCAGAGAGGTTGCGGCCACGCTCTGATATCGGCATGGAGAACCCCATTGGGTGGCGCGCCGCGAGCTTGTCGACACCGGAAAGCCGCGCCACGTTCATGATATCCTTACCCGAAGCCGCAGGAACGCCGAATGCTATATTCTCTGCAAGCGTTCCAGAAAAAAGCACGGCCTCTTGTGGCAAGACCTGAACCGCGCTCCGCAACCTTGCAGGACTAAGCTGGTTCATGTTCAAACCATCCAGAAGGATCATTCCCTCATCTGGCGCATAAAGACCCGACAACAACCGCACGAGTGATGTTTTCCCCGCACCAACGGGGCCAATCACCCCTATTCGCTCCAAGCCTCGGATATCCATATTGACGCCCGAGAGTGCAGACAGATTGCTCTCGCCATAACTCAACCCAACATCGCTTAGTTGGAAGCGGCCTTCGTCAATTTCTGTATTGAGTTGTTTGGAATTCGGTGCGCTGTCTGAGGGCATCTGCATGATCATGTTCAGACTCCGCAGTGTCGAAAAAGCAAAACTGCCTCTCACGAACAAGCTTGCAAGAGTGGCCGTCGGCGCCAAAGCGCGCCCTGAAAGGATCATCGCCGCAATGACAGCGCCCATAGTTATTGTACCTTCGAGCGCCAGATAGACCCCGATCACAACGATACCGACCGATGACAATTGCTGGAGTAACCCAGTGAAGGTTGTCGCAAAGGTTGCGAGGCCCTTGCTTCGGTCTTGGGACTTGGCGCTTTCCGCCACTTGCTGCTCCCATCTGCGCTGCATACGGCCCTGCCCCGAAATCGCTTTGAGCGTCTCAAGATCAGAGATCGCCTCGACGGCAACAGAGTTCTTCGCTCCTTGGGTTTCGCGCGCCTGCGAGGAAGCCTTGCGTAGCGGCACCAATATGATCAGCCCCATGATCAGCACCGCGGCGAGCGCAATCGCCGGAGGGATCGCCAAAGGTCCACCAATATAAGCGATGACCGCGATAAACAGAACAGCGAAACAAAGATCTGTCAGCGTCGCCAAAGTTTGCGAGGAAAAGAAATCCCGCACCTGCTCATAATCCTTGAGCGTGTTCATCAGGTTTCCCGTTGGCATCGATTGACTAGCAAGTTTGATGTCTGAAATATGACGGAACAACCAAGCAGATACGGCGATATCAACCCTGCGGCCAACGCGGTCAATAATGCTCGTGCGCAACCACTTCAGAACTGCGTCAAACACCAACGCAATTCCCACCCCCGCGACAAGCGACCAAAGAGTCGTAACCGCAGCGTTAGGAAATACGCGATCATACACGTTCATTGTAAATATCGGCGTCACCAGCGCCAAAACGTTCACAAGCGCCGACGCGATGATTACCTGCGTGTAATCTGGCCAGAACCTAGCAAACACGCTCCAATACCAGTGTCGCCCTTGGGGCTTGGCGGCATCAGTTTGCTCTTTCTTTGACACGGTTTCAGGTCGCAACAAAAGCGCATGGCCCTTGTATTTCTGCGTCAGTTCCTGCCAGGAAATCTCGAGCTTATCGCTTGACCGCGTTGGCCAGATCACGATGGCTTGGTCACCTACCCGCTCACACAAAACACAAGCGTCGCGCCCTTCCATAAACAAAACAGCAGGAAGAACGGCTTCTGGCAAACTGTCTAGCTTGCGGCGCGTTAAATGCGCGCGAAATCCCTGAGCTTCAACAGCCGCAAGACCAAGTTGCGGTGTTAGGCGGCCGTCATCCGGAAGTGGAATGCCCGCAAGTATTGCTTCAAGCCCAACATCACGCCCCAACTCTCGCATACAGTCCGAGATGGCGGATGCCAAAGGGTCTCGCGAAGTTTCCGCAAAGCCCCAGTCACTCTCCGGCGCTTTTGCAACTTGAGATACGGTAACACTTGCCCGCGCGCTGACGCCCGTCGCCTGACCTGGAGTTTTACTTGGGACGCCCACTGCTAATCTCCCTTACTTATCGAGAGATTTTCGCCATTCCGTCAGCGATCTGGCGTCGCTCCGGCCTTCGACCTCTGAAATCTCGCTGTCAGGAATGTTTTTTGCGTCCTGTGCATAGACTTTGGAATCCTTTGGCGGCTCGATCTTGAGGGTTGGAAGCAGCACACCCATTGTCGCCAACAGCTTAAACCCGATATAACGCTGCAATGAACGCTGGTTTACCAATCGCGCCTCTGCTTGGAACAGCGCGCTTTGCGTGTTGAGAATATCGAGGAGCGAGCGCACACCGACTTGATATTCCTCTTCGTATGTCGCCCGAAGCTCTCTGGAAAGGCGCGCTTGCTGAGAAACGGCTGTTACACGCTCTTGCAATGTCTCAAGATTACGCCATGCCTGACGAACTTCGCGTTCAACTCTCCGACTTTGACGCAGAAGATTTGATCGAGCCTCGCTAACACGTCTTATTTGCTCTTGCTCTCGCGCGGATTTGCGGTTGCCTTGAAATTCATACCGGAGCATCAAGCCAAGTCGCGCATCTTCGGTGCGGCCTTCAAAGCCGTTCAGGTTTTCACCATGGATCAGATCAGCTTCGAGGTTCAGTTTCGGCATCCGAGACGAGCGCGCAACCTGCGCCAATGACTCCGCCGCAGCGACATCGGCTTGCGAAAACTTGATTGTTGGATTCTTTTGTCGTGCGACAGAAAGCGCTTGATCCAGGCTTGAAGGCCGTGCGCCGGAATATGGGCCCATCGGCTGCAAATTAGTTGGGGCAACGCCCACAACTTCGATGAAAAACGCTTCTATATCGTTGGCGCCAAGCTCGAACTCAAACAATGTGTCTTCTGCTTGGAATACCCGTTCTTGCGCTTGCTGCAGGTCGCCAATCGGAACAACACCTGATGCATGTGCATTTTCCAAACGGGCGTAAACTTCACGGTGATAATCAAGGTTTTCGCGGGCCAGCCGAACCAATTCTTGGCTCCGCAAAACATCGGCATAAAGCCTGATTGCCTCAAGCGACAAAACCTCTGCCCGCTCCATTACACGAAGTGCGGCAGCGTCAATGCGCAGCGCTTGACGTGCAACTTCGGCACGGCGTTCGCCTCCATCCCACAGCGTCTGCGAAATGCGGCCCGTCACGCTATATCCAGACAGAGCGGAGTCAGAGGACGTAATATCCGACAGCGTTGTACCGTTATTCAGGCTCGACCCTGCCCATGCCTCAAGCTCGAAACGGGGGTAGTAAAAACTCTCGGCCTGATCCAGCTCAAACTCAATCGCTTGTTTGTTGGCTTCGGCGGCGGTTATTTCTGGGTTGGTCTCAAGAACATAAAGAATTGTATCCTCAAGCGAGAGCGCGTGCGAAATCTGAGCAAAAGCTACAAAAGTCGCAGCCAATCCGAATTTTGCCTTCAATTTAACAGGCATCGTGTCTCCAATTGAGTTAGCACTAACAATATTTGTTCAAACTTGATTAAGAGAAACAGAAAATGCAAGGAAAGTATATGCTTCCAGTACAGATCGCCAAGATCACATTGCAACGTTTGCAAATTGAGTGCTAGCATTCTCCCATTCAAGTTCACGGGGTATTATACAATGGTTACGCGCTTTCGGTTCCTGATATTTTTGTTATGTGCGATTTTTCCACTCGCTGTTAAGGCCCAAGATATTGGAACGGTCAATTTTGAGTTCGACTCTTTTGCGCTCGATGCCAATTCGCAGGCACAGATCGCGGAGATTGCCGAAAAGTTGAAAGCACAACAGAGCTATAAACAAACCGTGGTTGTTGGATACACAGACGCTGTTGGGTCCAACTCCTACAACCAAAGCCTTGGTCAGAAACGTGCCACAGCAGTTGCGCAAGCTCTGGTCGCGCTAGGAGTGCCTGTTGCGCGGATCGGAAGCGTAAAAAGTCGCGGAGAAAACGATCTTGTTGTGAAGGTTGCAACGGCGGAGCGTGCAAACCGCCGTGTAACCGTGACCCTTGATGATATTTTGGCAGCATGCCGAAGCTATCGATCGATCAATATTTCTCAGTCGTCGGTGGGCGATGAACTTCAAGCAGACCTAACCGCAAGGCTGCAGAAAGCTGCAGGTTATTTGAAGTCTCTAGAGAAATCAGGGCGCAACGGATCTGCTTATCAGATGGCCGGAGCTGCCGGCGAAGACTGTAACGTTGCTGTTGGCCTTAAAGCGGATTCCGAGCGAAAAGTTGAATATGCAAAGCGCTGTTTCTGTAGCTCCGCACGAATGGAAGTCGCGCTTGGATTGATTTCAAACTAAGCAGCCAATGAGCACAATAGCGTAGCGTGGAACTGAGAGAGGTTACGTCGATGTGCAAGTGGATCATAAGAGGTTTCATCGCGGCCTATCTCGCTGCCGTATTCTTGATGCTTGTCGGGACATTTGGGTGGTTCGGGCAACCAACAGATCCCCTCTCCGGAGTTTTCGTTGTCATATTGGGGTTTCCATGGACCCTGCTTGTTGATTTGGCTCCGGAGCGTTTCTGGCCAATCCTTGCAGCGCTTACGCCAATTGCAAACATCTTGATCCTACGCGGATTTTGCAGGGCAATTTCCAGAACCTGATCCCGTATTGTCCGACTGGCTGTTCGGCCCACGATCTAGCGCGCTAGCTTGCAAGTGCCTATCTTGCTGCGTCCAGCGCTTGTTCAGGTCGAACAAAAATCGCCACCAAAACGCGGTATGGTCATTCGTAAACCGTGTTTTCCCTGAACTAAGAGATCTGTTTGAGCATAACAGCAAGTCACAGGTCCCCCGAAAAATCTGGTATCAACCAGAAAAGGTTTATTGTTGGGCAAAATGTGCCCTACAATTAAAATAAGTTGTTCGAATGGGTGACCTAATCTCACTCCAATCAGAAATGACAATTAGATTCGAGATGGGCAGTCGCGACACAAACATGGACAGAAGAACCGCTCTGGTCGGCCTTGGGTCGCTATTGTTAACCGGCTGTGCCGCTGGCGAAGATTTTACTCCGCCAACGATGAAGTTATCAGATAGTTTCACTGGAAAATCGGCAGAACCTGTTCGAAAGAATGATGCCAAATGGTGGCAGGCATTCAACGACCCCGTTATCAATCGGCTCGTTGAACAGGGTCTTCAGCAAAACCTAGACGTAAAACGCTACGCAGCACGAATTCAGCAATCCCAAGGGGTCGTTGATGGTGCGGGCTATCCTATTTCGGGAAATGCAAGAGTAGCGGAGTCCAAGATCGACGCCGGAGGAGGAAACCCCACTGTACGCACCGGTTTTGTAAGAACTGAAGCATCTTGGAAGATTGATTTATTTGGGAGATTGAAACGTGAGCGCGAGGCGGCATTCGCACGTTTGGACGCCGCATATGCTGAACTTGATGTTTGGAAGCTCTTGTTCGTCGAAGAGGTTGTCGCAGCATATATCGACCTTCGCTATGCACAAGAGCTACTGCGCATACAGATCAGGGTCTTGGACACTCGCCAATCAACATTAGATACCACTTTGAAGCTCGCTGACGAAGGGAATGCAACTGACCTCGAAGTCGCGCAGTCAAGGTCTCTCGTGCTTTCGACCCAATCTAACATTCCTGAAGCACGAATTGAGTTCGTAAAGAGAATAAATCGAATTGTTGCGTTGGTTGGCACGACCGAACTTGCGAACAGAAAAGACCTTGATGTCAAAGCCCCACAGCCAGTCGCCAAATCGCATATCGTCTCGACTGGTGTTCCCGCGGACCTATTGCGAAATAGACCGGATATCGTTCGCGCGGAGCAGCGTTTAGCTGAATCTGTTGCGCTTCTTGGCGTTTCGAAAGCAGACCTTTATCCGCAACTGGTATTGACTGGAAACGTCAATGTGAATGTCAGCGGTGCGGAAGTTTTGCCGGGCGCTGGTTTTTTGAGGTTGGGGCTTGATCTCCCTATTTTTGACTTGCCTGTCCGGAAGGCAAGAATTGAAACAGCCAAAGGTCTAATTGCGGAACGGCAGGCGGATTGGGAAAAGGAGGTTGTCCTTGCGGTCGAAGAGGTGCGAAATGCGATTTTCGGCCTTTCACAACACCAGATCGCGGTCGAGGCGTCCAAGGAAGCCGTTATTGCCTCCAGAGAAGTTCTTAGCATTGCCCAAAGACGCTTTGCAGAAGGTTCGGTTTCGTTTCTTCAAGTGCTGGATGCAGAGCGTTCGCTTCTCAACAACGAGAACGCATACGCGCTTGATGTTCGAAATCAAGCGCGTGATTTTGTAGACCTAAATGTTGGCCTTGGCGGAAGTTTTGCTCAGACTTGATTCCGCTTCCCAAGTCAGTTTGGAAATGGCGCTGCTTGCATTATTCGCACCGTAAACCGCGCCAATTAAGTTAGACAGACTTAGCCAAGCAGGACGATTTCCGAAACACCTGCGCCACGACGAAGCTCGTGCACATGCGCCAATTCCGGATCTTCCGCCCACGCAATTGCCGCGTCTCGATCGGGAAAGCTCAATAGGACAGCGACATCGGGGAGCTCTGGGTATCCATCAAGCTTGGTGAACTGATTTGCAGAGCTTTCGACCTTGCCGCCATGCTTGGCAAGCGCCTCCCCTGCGAGATCGCGGTACTTCAAAAGCGACTCTTTGTTTGTGACCCTTAGGTTTGCATAAGCATAAATCATAACGAAATCCTTTCTATTGTGCGTTAAGATTACGCTTTGACCGGACGCGAGAAAACGCGTGCCTATGCATGATATATATGCGAAAACGCATACATGAAGCTGAACTGGGACGATTATCAAACTGTTTTAATGTTGGTGCGCCATCAGTCGCTTTCGCGTGCTGGGCAGGAACTCGGCGTGAACTACACAACCATTGCGCGGCGCATCAAACGCATCGAAGAAACACTCGGCACACTTCTGTTTGAGAAGACACCGGACGGCTATGTCCCTACGGCCGCAGCAGGGATTATTGCCGAAGGCGCTACAGAGATGGAACAGGTAAGCCTTAAACTTCAACGCAATCTTCTCGGCGCTGATCCAAAGCTAAGCGGTCCCCTGACAATTACGGCACCGCAACTGCTAATTGCTCATTTCCTTGCACCATTGCTTGCCCAGTTTAGCGAAGCCTATCCTTTGATCGAGCTGCGCATTCTGGCAACGAACAAGATTCTGGACATGACCCGGCTTGAAGCTGATCTCGCTATCCGCATTAGCAACAGCCCAGGCGACACGCTCAAAGGGCGCCGGCTTCTCATTCAACAAACGGCGAGCTTTGCCAGTAGAAAATGGGCCGATAGAATCCGACATGCCCCAAGCGAAATGATCGACTGGATTGCCTATACCAAACACTCTGGGCTTCCGAACGACATTGAGCCAGAGTTCCCAAACAATCGAATAAAATTCCGCTTTAACGACATGGTCGCGATGGTCGGCGCGGCCCAGGCAGGATTGGGTGTCGTTCGACTGCCACTGTTCCTGGGGCGAGGAAGCGCGGAATTGGTACAAGTTCCGGTTCTGCCTCCGCGGCCCTACACTGATGTCTGGGTCGTCGGGCATGATGATGTCTGGAAAGCGTCAAAGCTGCGTGCGTTTCGGGATATGTTGGTCACCTATTGCAAAGAACATCGCGCTCTGTTCGTTGAGTAAAACGCGCGGTATTGAGAACGTCAGAAAATCGGCGAGATGAACTGGCAGTTTAAACCAGAGGCAGAAGCCCGTCTCCTTTCTTCGCACCACAAAAGGAGGTGGCATCAAACCTTGTTCCGTTCGGGGAAAACCAAGCTCTCTATCTTTCGCCGCTAGGCCCAATTGTCATTTGCTGCATATTTGTGAAAGTCTTCAGCGTGGATTGCTCGCTATTCACAAAACACAGAATCCATGTGACTATTGGGTCAGATAATACATATTTGAGCTAATTTTATTTGCCACCAACTCTTGTACTTGAGCAATTTGGAGAACTTGAATTTGACCTACGAACAGATCGCTTTATTCACTCTGTTCTTCTGTCTTTTCGGATTTCTCGTCTGGGGACGGTTTCGATACGATCTTGTTGCGTTCACCGCTCTTATGATCGCAGCAATAAGCGGGCTCGTGGAGCCTTCGCATGCATTCGAGGGGTTTGGGCATCCCGCCGTTGTTATTGTTGCGCTTGTTCTGATCGTTTCGCGCGGCATGATCAATTCGGGCGCGGTGGAACTCATCGCCCGTTTGGTGATGAAACCGGACCGTTCTTTACCGCAGCATATTTCGATCATGGCGCTTGTGGGCGCTGCACTGTCTGCGGTCATCAACAACGTCGCAGCGCTCGCGCTCCTTATGTCGCTCGACATTGACGCGGCGCGCAAGGCAAAGCGCGCTGTTTCCTTGAGTTTGATGCCCCTATCCTTCGGCACAATCCTTGGCGGTATGATTACTCTGATCGGCACCCCGCCGAACATTGTGATCGCACAATACCGCGCCGACGCTCTGGGCGAAGCCTTTGGCATGTTTGATTTCACACCCGTTGGTCTTGTTGTTGCGATTGTCGGTATTGCCTATGTCGCGCTCATCGGTTGGCGTTTTATTCCTGAGCGTCCGGATGTGCTTTCGAAGCAAGGTGACGGCGGATTATACGTCGCAGAGGCACGCGTAAAAGAAGGTTCAAAATCAATCGGCTTAACCGTCGCGGAGCTTTATCCCAAAGCACAGGACAGTGATGTAACTATTCTCGGGCTTGTACGTGGGGGCAAGCGCTTGCCCGGCTTCTCAAGAACAAGGGAGCTTCGCAAAGGTGATTTCCTCGTCATTGAGGGCGATCCGAAGAAATTCGAGACCTTTCTTGGTGCCGCTGACCTTGATGTCGTTGGCACCGAGAAGCACGTGGGCCTAAGCAGTGGTTCACTAAGCCTTGTCGAAGCGATTGTGCCAGACGGGGCCAAGATTGTTGGGCGAAACACAATGGATCTCCGCCTCATGGGGCGGCAAGGCGTAACGCTTGTTGGCGTTTCGCGCGAGGGGAAACGATTTCGCGATCGCGTACGGAAGCTGGAAATAAAAGCAGGCGATCTGCTTTTGCTGATTGGGCCGGATGAGCGATTAAACTCCGCGTGCAATTGGCTTGGTGTCCTCCCGCTTGAGAACCGCAAAACAGAAGTCATTCAGCGCTCAAAAGCAATCGCAGCAATAACCATATTCGGCTTGGCGATTGCGCTCTCTGTCTTTGGCGTCACGTCGCTCGCTGTCACACTCGGCATTTGTGTGATTGCCTATATCGGCCTTGATCTAGTCGGGGGCGAGGATTTCTATGAATTGGTAGAGTGGAAAGTCATTGTGTTACTTGCCTCTCTTATTCCCTTAAGCGCCGCGTTAGAAGAGTCAGGCGGCAGCCAACTCATTGCCGATCAGATCGTCGGCCAGATGCAAGTCTTCCCATCATGGGCAATCCTCGCCGTTTTGATGATCGTAACAATGACCCTTTCCGACTTCCTGAACAACGTTGCAACCGCGTTGATCGCAGCCCCAATCGCGGTTTCTGTTGCGCAATCTATTAACGCAAGCCCAGACCCGTTCCTGATGGGGGTTGCGGTGGCCTCTTCCTGCGCATTCCTTACGCCGATCGGGCACAAGAACAACACGATTATTCTTGGACCCGGCAACTATAGGTTCGGTGATTACTGGCGGATGGGCTTGTTGCTTGAGGTAATCGTTATTCTCGTTGCGGTTCCGGCGATCATGTTCTTCTGGCCACTTTAGAAATTTGGCCCAAAGTTCATTACGCCTTGTTTTCTAGTTTACCGCGCCGGTTCAAACGCAAAATTTCCCTCAAACTTACTTTCAATTTGCGCATTTGCCTTGACGGCCAAAATCCAATGAAATAGTTGATCACTTGTTACGCGGGCATTGTGTAATGGTAAGACCTCAGCCTTCCAAGCTGATGATGCGGGTTCGATTCCCGCTGCCCGCTCCAACCTCCCCACCCTGTAAATTTACCCTGTATTGCGCGCCGTTTGCACAACGTTGATTGCGCTGTAAGGTGACTGTTCGCGCCAAACTTATGACCGTGACGACATAGCGCTTGTTGCGCTCGCGCTGGCGGATTATGTGAGGGGAACGCCAGACTATCGGAGAACACGCATGGCTCAAGTTGAAGAAGAGCGCGCAAAGTCCAAAAAGATAAAGGCACTCACTGGCCTTTTGCCCTTTGTTCGCCCTTACTATGGGCTCGTAACGCTTGCCGCGCTTGCGCTTGTCCTTACTGCCGCAACCTCACTTGTTTTGCCAGCAGCAGTGGGGCGCGTCATTGACGAGTTCGAACGAGACAACGGCGCACTCGTTGATAGCTACTTTGCGGCTGCTCTCGCAGTTGCGTGGATTCTCGCGATTGGTACGGGCTTGCGCTATTACCTCGTAACGCGCCTTGGCGAACGCATTGTGACCGACATTCGTAAAGCTGTTTTTGCGCGCGTGATTGGCATGAGCCCGCAGTTCTACGAGAAGATTATGACCGGCGAAGTCCTAAGCCGGATCACGACCGACACAACGCTTATTCTCTCGGTCATTGGCAGTTCGGTTTCTGTTGCGCTTCGAAACTTCCTAATCCTGATCGGCGGTATGGTCCTGATGATCCTTGCGAGCCCGAAGCTTGCCGGTTTTGTTTTGTTGAGCGTACCGCTCGTGATTGTTCCGATTGTTGTCCTTGGTCGGCGCCTTCGAACGCTGAGCCGCGAGAACCAAGACTGGATCGCGAATTCCTCCGGTAACGCGAGCGAAGCGCTTTCATCAGTTCAAACTGTACAAGCCTTTACCCACGAGGCAATCTCCGCAAAGACCTTCGCCGATGTCTCAGAAAAATCCTATCTGGTCGCACTAAGACGGATCAAAACCCGCGCGATTATGACGATTCTGGTGATCCTTTTGATCTTCTCAGGTGTTGTCGGGGTGCTTTGGGTTGGTGTCCAAAGTGTACGTTCCGAAGCGCTCACGCCGGGCGAACTTGTTGAATTTCTAATCTACGCGATCATGGTTGCCGGCGCCGTTGGCGCTCTGTCTGAAATTTGGGGAGAGCTGCAACGCGCAGCGGGCGCAACAGAACGACTTGTCGAGTTGCTAAACGCCACCGATGCGATCGAAGATCCGAACCAGCCCAAGCCCCTTCCCCGCCCTGTTCGCGGCGAGATCCTGTTTGACGACGTTACATTCCATTACCCTGCCCGCCCCGATATCGCAGCCCTAAAGGGCGCAAACCTATCCATCAAACCAGGCGAGACAGTTGCGCTGGTTGGGCCATCCGGCGCGGGGAAGTCAACCGTCATCCAGCTTTTGCAACGGTTCTATGATCCAACCAGCGGCACGGTTCAGATTGATGGGTATAACCTCAAAGATTTGCAACGTACTGACTTTCGCGAAGCTATCGCGCTTGTGCCGCAGGACCCGATCATCTTTGGCACCACAGCACGCGAGAACATTCGTTTCGGACGCCCAGATGCAACCGATGCAGAAGTCGAAGCCGCGGCCAAAGCGGCCGCAGCGCATGAGTTTTTGTCAGCACTACCCGATGGGTACGACAGCCAAGTTGGCGAGCGTGGCGTGATGCTCTCTGGTGGCCAAAAGCAACGGATCGCCATTGCCCGCGCCATCCTTCGAGACGCACCGATTCTGCTGTTGGACGAAGCTACAAGTGCGCTTGATGCCGAAAGCGAACGACTTGTGCAGGCTGCTGTTGAAGACATGGCAAAGGGCCGAACCACTCTGATCGTTGCGCATCGCCTTGCGACTGTGAAAAAGGCTGATCGGATCTTGGTATTTGATGGCGGCGAAATTGTTGCAGAAGGCACCCATGACGCCCTTGTTGCACAGGGTGGCCTCTATGCACGTTTGGCGCGCCTTCAATTCACTGACGGCGTTGCCGCAGAATAATCTTGGCGGTTTCGCAACGTAAAACTTGCGCATCCACCGCAGTATCCGCATGTTTTCTCAAAGGCTAAATCACGCTTTTGTCGAATTGGGAGGACAAGCATGAGCAAATTTGCGTCGCGCAAAGACATCGAAACCATCGAAGCGGAAGCGGAATGGGAAGATCGGGATGTCGCGAAGACCATGTATGAATTCGTTGCGGCGGCTGCAAACAAACATGGCGACCGCAACGCCTTTTCGTTCCAGCTCATGTCTGGCCCTCAAGACCCTGCAGAGACGCTCACGTGGAATGATCTGCGCGGAAAATCTGTACAAGCCGCAAATATGTTTCGCGCGCTCGGCGTCGGTGAAAACGACGTTGTTGCCTATCTAATGCCCAATGCAACCGAAACGGTTGTGACCCTGCTCGGCGGAATGATTGCTGGCATTTCCAACCCGATTAATCCGCTGCTGGAAGCGGAGCAAATTGGCTCTATCCTCCGCGAAACCAACGCGAAGGTTCTTGTAACGCTCAAATCTTTCCCTAAGACCGAAGTCGCTCAAAAAGCGGCCGAAGCCGTTAAACTTGCGCCGAATGTTGAAACCGTTCTTGAAGTCGACTTGGTGCGGTATCTTACCCCACCAAAAAGCTGGCTCGCGCGGCTAGTACGCCCGAAAAATCCTGTTTCGCACAAAGCTCGTGTTTTGAATTTCAATACCGAACTCGCGAAACACCCGTCCGACAAACTCGCGTTTGAAGACAGCAAAGTAGACCGCGTTGCCGCCTATTTCCATACGGGTGGCACAACGGGTATGCCAAAGGTCGCGCAGCACAAATATTCCGGCATGATCTACAACGGCTGGCTTGGGGAGCGGTTGCTGTTTACGCATGAGGATGTGGTGATTTGTCCGCTGCCTTTGTTCCATGTGTTCGCTGTCCATCCTATCTTAATGTCAACGATCGCCTCTGGTGCCCATGTTGTTTTCCCAACTCCTGCGGGCTACCGCGGAGAAGGCGTATTCGACAATTTCTGGAAGCTCGTGGAACGCTGGCAGGTCACATTCATGATCACCGTTCCAACGGCTATTTCAGCACTGATGCAGCGCCCAGTTGATGCGGACATCTCAACACTTCGGACGGCGTTTTCCGGTTCCGCCCCGCTTCCGGTTGAACTCTACCGCCGATTTGAAGAGGCAAGCGGTGTTACCATCGTTGAGGGATATGGCCTTACAGAAGCAACCTGTCTGGTGTCGTGCAACCCACCATCCGGTGAAAAGAAAATCGGCTCGGTCGGCATTCCGTTCCCGCACACCGAAGTTAAAATCCTTCAGGCAACCCCAGACGGCCCCGTTGAGGCTCCGCAAGACGAAGTTGGCGAAATCTGCCTCTACAATCCAGGCGTCAACCCAGGCTCGACCTATACCGAAGCCGACAAAAACCACGACCTCTTCCATCACGATATCTATCTTCGCACAGGCGACCTTGGGCGATTGGATGAAGATGGTTACCTCTGGATCACTGGTCGTGCAAAAGACCTCATCATCCGTGGTGGTCACAATATCGACCCTGCCGAAATCGAGGAAGCACTGTCAGGTCACCCTGCTGTTGGGTTCGTGGGTGCGATTGGTCAGCCTGACGCGCACTCTGGCGAAATCCCCTGCGCCTACGTCGAGCTTGTCGAAGACGCTTCTGTATCGACCGAGGAACTTCTCGAATATTGCAAGACGCACGTACATGAGCGTGCTGCTTGGCCGAAATATATCGAGATCATCGACGAACTTCCCAAAACCGCCGTGGGCAAAGTATTCAAACCGGACCTGCGCAAAATGGCGATCAAGCGCATCTATGACGCAGCCTTGTCTAAGGCCAAGGTTAACGCAAAGGTCGTCGAAGTTATTGAAAGCAAGAAGCGTGGGTTGGTCGCTCAGATCACATCAAAAACCGACGCAACAGAAACCGACATCAGCAAAGCCCTATCGATGTACACACGCCCTTGGGAATGGTTCGTCGAAGACGAAAGCTGATCGTGGAAGCCTAGCCCTGATCTTTACCGAGAAAATGATGGAGTGCTCCGAGTTGTTCGGAGCACTCCTGCCTTTTGAGCCTGTAAATGATGGATTTTCCGGACCTGCGGCATTGAACCAAGCCATCATTTCGAAGCCGCGAAAGCTGCTGCGATACCGCCGCCTGTCGCACTCCGAGTAGAGCTTCAAGTTCGCCCACGGTTTTCTCGCCCGAAGACAAGTGGCACAAAATCTGAAGCCGCCCTTCATGACTGATAGACTTGAGGAACCGCGAGATTGCAGGAATCTCGTTTTCAAAGCTAACCTGCCCATTAGCCTTTGCTTCTTCAACCTTCAGGTGCCGTTCGTGAGTGCCCATACGAAATATCCATTTTACAAGAATACTCTCATATCAATTGCGCGACGAACGGAAGGGTAGTCATTTACCGCACAGTGAAAGAACGGTTTTTCGCCCAAAACATCGCAGCGATGGGCAAAAAATGGCGCATGACCCAACGTTTAGTCCTCGATCGGCTCGATCAACTCGGGGCCGCTTGCTCTGTTCGAGTTTACTTTCGGGTCAACGCGGTGGGCTTGAAATCTGTCTTCTGGTGCAGCGACCATTAGCTGCGCAGCCCCCTTGCCTTCTTCACCGAGCCAAAGACCCCACTCGTTAGGTTCGAGAGAAACCGGCATCCGTTTGTGTATGTTTGACATCATTTCGTTGGCGCCCGTAGTAACTATCGCAACTGACCTTATACGCTCGCCCTCTTTCTCCCAATCTTGCCAAACTCCGGCAAACACACAGGGTTCGCCATCCTTCGGCGTGATGTACCAAGGCAGCCGCGCGCCCTCTTCGGTTTTGGTCCATTCATAAAACCCTGTCGCTGGAATTAAGCAACGCCGCTCGCGACAGGCTGCGCGAAATGCTGGCTTCTCCGCAATGGTCTCGGCGCGAGCATTGATTAATAGTGGGCCATCATTCAGCTTTTTGTACCAGTGGGGAAGGAAACCCCACCGCATCGGCACAAGCTTTCGCCCTTCGCCCTCGTTAAATACCGCATGAATGTTCACGGTCGGACAGACATTATAGTTTGGAACAGCAGGAAGATTATTCGCAGGTGACGCAGCAAAGATTTGCGCCATTGCATCATTCGGCAAAGTTACCGCAAGCCGCCCACACATGTCGTATCCTCCGAAACTTAAATTGGCCCGAAACAGAAAGGGCGCTCCACCAAGGAAGCGCCCCATCTCATGTTTTGCAAATCGCTGCGCCAGAGACGCTTATTTTACTGTGATGCGACCGTCGAGATAAGGCTTATATGGCCCTGCCTCCGCAAGGTATTCTGCAACCACTTCGGCAAGGTCCGGCCCAAAGTCATAGGCGTTCATTGCGTCGCGGAACATGCTATAGCCATCTCCTCCGCTACGAACAAAGTTATTTGAAACGACGCCATAAGTTTTCTCAGGATCAAGCGGTTCGAAACCGGAGCCCATATCGATCATCACGTCACTAATCCGGTTCCCAGTTGATTCCGATCCGGTGATTGTGAATTTCATGCCCGAAACCTGTGCAAACCGGCCGTCTTTGGACTCGTCGTCATATTGCAACACGGCATTTTCCAAAGCCTCTTTAAGCACAGCGCCAGTAACCTGGAATGTCGCCAGAGTATTCTGGAATGGAAGCACGGTATAAACCTCTCCCATTGTGACTTCACCGGCATCAATGCTGGCACGGAGACCACCACCGTTAGCAAGAGCAACCTGAATGCCTTGATCCTTCACGCGGGCGAGCATCGCATCGGCAACAAGATTACCCATCTGGCATTCCTGTGTCCGGCAGTTTTCGCGCGCGCCGTCAATCGCTTCTGCGGCTTCTGCAACGACTTTGTTGCGGATTTCATCAAGAGGTTTCGCCGCTTCCATGATCCGCGCAACAGTGTCGGAATCCTCCGATACGGATGCATCGTTCAGCAACGGCTCGCCCACTGCTTCAACAATCTCGCCAGCATCGTTGAATGTCACGTTCAGTTCGCCAAGAAACTTGCCGTAGGCATAAGCCGAGACGATTGCCGTATTGCCAACCATTGTCGGATATGGCCCTTCGGCTCGATCATTCGTATTCGACAGCAGCGTATTTGTGTGGCCACCAACAATCACGTCAACGCCAGTGGTTTCGGCGGCAACTTTTTGGTCAATGTTATAACCGGAGTGCGAGAGAACGATGATCTTGTTCACGCCCTCTTCGGTCAGCTTGTCAACTTCGCCCTGAACGGCGTCAACCGGATCGGTAAAAATCACGTTGTCACCAGGGCTTGAAAGCTCAGACGTATCGAGCGGTGTCAGGCCGATGAGGCCGATCTTCTCGCCATTTTTCTCGATCACAGTCGATTTCGGCAATTTACCGGCAAGTGCAGGTTCCTGTGAAACATCGGCGTTCGACATCAAAACAGGGAATTCCACCGCATCCATGAATCCGGCCAGAACTTCAGGGCCATCGTCAAACTCATGGTTGCCGACTGTCATTGCGTCGTAACCGAGTTTGTTCATCATCTCGGCAGCGAGTTTCCCTTTATAATAGGTATAGAACAGCGTGCCTTGGAATTGGTCGCCGCCATCTACAAGGATGCTGTTGTCCGAACGTGCGCGTGCGTCATTTACGGCAGTTACCAGACGTGCAGAACCACCAAAACATTTTCCTTCGGTGTTATCCTCAGCGGAGCAGCCGGAATCATATTTGCTGATCGGCTCGAAACGCGCGTGGAAATCGTTGGTATGAAGAATTGTCAGTGAGTAATCCGCGACTGCTGCACCAGCAGACAAAGCCAGTACGGCGGCGGACGTGAAATATCGGGCAAACATCTAAACACTCCCATTGTTGTTTTATTAAAGCAGCTTGGAGAAATTCGACCAAAGAGTCAAAGGTTCCGCGCTCTGGAGATAGAGTTCATTTGTAATGCTCAAATGACGTGCGGGGCTTGACCATATCTTTGGCAGAGGGCAAACCCTTCGCTATGCTGATTTACAAAGTTTTCCGCGTTCGAGAATGGAACGCACTTGCCGGTAGCGGCGAAACAGTGGGCGCGCCGATTGACCGCTCTGATGGGTTTATTCACTTCTCTACTGCCGAGCAGCTCCGCGAAACCGTTGCCAAGCATTTTGCCGATATTCCCGGCCTCGTCCTTGCGGCCGTAGACACTGAATCTTTAGGTGATGACCTGAAGTGGGAAGTGAGCCGAGGTGGAGACAAATTCCCCCATCTTTATCGTAAGCTGAAACTCTCTGAAGTCGTCCACCATGCGCCCTTAAAAGAGCTGGATGGCGTACATCTTTTTCCGGATGAGATCCCATGAACATACTTGAGCGCGTCGGGCTTAAAGCCCTTCACTCCTTTGATCCCGAAACGGCTCATGGCCTTACCATTACGGCGCTCAAAAAAGGACTGGTTCCACTTCCCGGTGCCCCCGTTGGAGGAACGCGCCTCGCAACAAATCTTTGCGGTATGGAAATGGCTAACCCGATTGGCCTCGCGGCGGGTTTTGATAAAAACGCTGAGGTGGTCAACGCGTTATCGAAAGCTGGTTTCGGTTTCATCGAAGTCGGCGCCGCGACCCCGCGCGCCCAAGCTGGCAATCCAAAGCCACGGCTATTTCGGTTGACGGAACAGAAAGCGGTTATCAACCGTTTTGGCTTCAACAACCAAGGCCAAGATGCGATCGCTGAACGGCTTGCCGCGGCCCGCCCGATAACGCCGGTTGGCATCAACCTTGGCGCGAACAAAGACAGTGAAAACCGTGCGGATGATTTTGCTCAGGTGATGCGGGCATGTGGACCACATGTGGATTTTGCTACCGTGAACGTTTCTTCACCGAACACAGAGAAGTTGCGCGACCTTCAAGGGGCAGAGGCGCTGAATAGCCTTTTAAGCGGTGTCATTGCGGCGCGCGGCGAACACGCCCCGAATGCAAAAGTCCTACTCAAAATTGCTCCTGACCTTAGTGAAAGCGAGCTCCAAGAAATCGCTGAGGTTGCGAAATCTGTTGGGATCGATGCTATCATCGCAACCAACACAACACTGTCGCGCGACGGTATTCCAAGCAAGTGGCAGGATGAAGCCGGCGGATTATCTGGCGCGCCGCTGTTTGAAAAAAGCACGCGTATTCTCGCTCAACTCTCCAAGATCACTAACGGTGAAATTCCACTCGTTGGTGTTGGTGGGATATCGTCCGCTCAAGACGCTTTCGCAAAAATCCAAGCGGGCGGCTCGGCAGTGCAACTATACTCCGCGTTGGTTTATCAAGGATTTTCGCTCGTATCCGATATTGCCAAGGGACTTGAACAACTTCTTGAACAGAACGGATTTGCGACCGTTGCGGATGCAATTGGCAGCAATCGGGATGCTTGGCTTTAAGCAGCTTCTTCCGCTCCGCGCTCTAGAGCGGGATAACGCGTGGCCAATGTAAGCGCGCGGGCAACAAAAGATATCAAGAGCGACATCCAGAGCCCGTGGTTCCCAAAGACTGGCACAAGGATCGCCGCGGCGAGCACATAAACAATCGCTGACTGAAACATCTTGTTGCGCATGTCGCGTGTACGGGTCGCGCCAATAAATACGCCATCCAAAATCCAAGACCCAAGGCCGGTTAGCGGCGCGAGGATCATATAGATCAGATAAACCCGCGCTTCGGCACGGACAGGTTCCGCCGTCGTCATTAGGTCGATGAATGTTGTCCCGAAAATGGCAAAGGCGAGTGTTAGAAGTACGCAAACCGCAAATGACCACCCCGAACATAAAACGACCGCACGACGCAAATTCGCCCGCGATTTTGCACCCAGCGCTTGCGCCACAAGCGCCTCTACCGCGAAGGCAAACCCGTCCAGCGCATAGGCCGTAACCATAAGAAACTGCATCAAGATTTGATTTGCGGCGAGCGGCACATCTCCGAGTCCGGCCGCGAAGAACATAAATGATAGAAACACCATCTGGAGGAGAACAGAACGGATCATGATGTCTATGTTGACGCTCATCATCCGCTTGAGTTTCTGCGGGTCGAATATATTGGATTTGGTGCGCCACGCCGTCCCTTTGAAGCCAGCGCGACAAAACCAAAGCGCAAGAGCACAGCCGCTCCACTCCGCGATGAAGGTTGCGAAGGCAACGCCCTGAACACCCCAGTCAAATCCAAGGACAAATACGAAATCGAGAACAATATTCAGCCCGTTCATAACGACCTGAATGGCCAAAACCGCACGTGTGCGCTCTGCCGCAATCAGCCATCCGGTAAGCCCATAAAGAGCAATCATTGCTGGCGCCGAGAAAACCCGTATCTGCATATACTCCCGAGCGAGGCTTTCGACCTCGGGCGATGCCGGAGAAACAAGGAACGCCCCCGCAAAAAGTGGCATCTGGAACAGGATAATCACAACGCCCGCAGTCAAAGCGATAAGAAGCGCACGAATTAGGATCGCGACTGTTTCCTCGGTATCCTTTGCCCCCATAGCCTGTCCGGCCAAGCCGGTTGTTCCCATGCGCAGGAACCCGAAAATCCAATAGATCGCCGTCAGGATAACTGCGCCGATCCCCACAGCACCGATCGGGGCGGCTTCGCCCATTTGGCCAACAACACCCGTATCGACGATGCCGAGCAACGGTACAGTGGCATTCGAGATAACAATCGGAATTGAAATATTCAGAACACGGCGATGCGTGATCTCTGGAGTGGCTTCATTCATCGCGGGCTGGCATCAAAAAGTGTCCTGTAGCCTGAGCGAAAAGACGCGCGCGATTATCTTGCCATGCTTCGACATGAACACTCGCATATCGCCGCCCAGAGCGGTTAACCCGCGCGCGCGCATAAGCATCGCGCGGCAATCCGGTGCGTAGATAATCAACCGTGAAATCAATCGTTTTCGGCATACGTGGCAAGCGTTCGGGCGTTACCTTTGTGGGATCGATTTTACCACTTTCGATATCATCCCAAATGTAAGACCACGACAGACCAATAATCGCCGTCACTTCAAGGAATCCAGCGGTCGCCCCACCATGCAGCGCAGGCAGAAGCGGATTGCCAATCAATTTCTCGGAATAGGGCAGAATAGCCGTAAGCTCGTCTCCGCGCCGATCAAACTCGACGCCGAGAAACTGGATAAAGGGCAAACCTTTGACCAAAGCGCCAAGGGCTGCGTCACGCCGCTGCTTAACGACTTGAACTGGTTCTGGTGCGGGGCGTCTCATGATTTGCCCTCCTTCGCGCGCTCAACGGTAAAGGCGCCGGTTGCTGCCGCCACCGGATTGGCGTCGTCATCGTCAAAAGCTGTTGCGCGTACAAAAGCAACATTGCGTGTCACATGATAGCACTCCGCGCGCGTTTTGATCCGCTGTCCGGGTGTGGCGCTGCGCATATAGTCGATCCTGAGATCAATTGTTGCCGTCGCAATCGCCATAGTCGGATGCGACATCACAGCTGCCCCACTACATGTATCCATGAGCGCAGAAACCGCTCCCCCATGAATAACTCCAGTTGAGGGGTCGCCCACCATTCGCTCGTCATACGGCATCGAAATCACAGCGACTCCGTCGTCAATCGCTTCAAGTCTCAAGTCCAGCGCCTTTGCATATGGAATGGCCTCAATAAATTGGCGAGCGAGGTTTTGGCGATCTTGATCCATGGTGGTCCCTCTCTTGCATGCCAGCAGGGTGCAGCAGGCGTTTTGATCAGCAAACATTTTTTTCGACGGCGTCACAACCCTTTGATTGAACCTATTCGCAGATATGCATAAGCTCCAAATCAGGAGAACCAATATGTCAGAAACACGCCTCAGTTTTAAAGAGATGTGCGCGAAATTCGATGTCACGCCGCGAACCCTGCGGTATTACGAGTACATTGAATTGCTGCAGCCAGAAAAAGAGGGCCGCAGCCGTTTCTACACGCCACGCGAAGTTGCGCGGATGGTTCTTATTCTTCGCGGCCGACGTTTTGGCTTCAGTCTTGAAGAAATCCGGCAATGGCTGCAGATCTACGAAGAAAAGGGCACGCGCCCGCAGCTTGAAGCATGGATCGACATGGCAGATCGGCAACTCGTTGAACTGCGTAAGCAGATGGACGAGCTGGCTGAGTCGATCGAAGACCTTGAAAAGCTCCGCGAGGACGCTGCCAAGATCATAAAGTAGCAGTTTTCGCCGCGTCCACTGCCAGCCTACGCCCAAATTTCGCGAACTTTTATTGCGTATGACCTAGCGTCACCTTTCTTGACCTTTCGTCAACTTGAAAATGACGCAGCGTTCCGTTTACGTCAACGTCAACTTTCCTTGTAAAGTAGCAGGAAGGCAAACACACTCAATTCGTATTCAAAAAGGAGAGCACCACAATGTCTAAAGTGATGACCATTCGCGAAATGTGTGACGCCTTTGATGTGACCCCACGCACATTGCGATTCTACGAAGCCAAGGAACTGTTGTTTCCGATCCGAGAAGGGCAACGCCGCTTGTTCACCAAGCGTGATCGCGCCCGCCTCAAGCTGATCTTGCAAGGCAAACGCTTTGGATTCAGCCTCGAAGACATCCGCCAGTTGCTTGATTTGTACGACATGGGGGATCAGCAATTTACCCAGCTAAACCGCACATACGAACTCGCTCAGGAGCGCCTTGCTGACATGATCAGCCAACGCGACGAGCTTACCGGTGCAATCGAAGATTTACGGCAGCAACTAAAGTGGGGCGAAGAGCGCCTCGCAGAGCTTAAACGGCACGCCGCCGAATAAGGGAGACTACGAAATGCCCACATACACAGCCCCAATCCAGGATATGAACTTTGTCCTCCACGAAGTTCTCAAAGTCAGCGAAAGCAACATCCCGGGGTATGACGAGCTTGAATCAGACCTCACCAACGCCGTGCTTGAAGAAGCGGGCAAAATCGCAAGCGATGTGCTTGCACCGCTGAATGCAGTTGGTGACACTGAAGGCTGCCGTCTTGAAAACGGTGTTGTGTATACGCCGACCGGCTTCAAAGAAGCTTTCGAACAACTCAAGGAAGGCGGTTGGACCGCGCTTGATTGCGATCCGGAATATGGCGGCCAAGGCATGCCTTATATCCTCGGCACAGCAGTGGGTGAAATCTTCGTTTCCTCGAACATGGCGTTTAACATGTACGCTGGCCTGACACACGGCGCATATTCTGCGATCCACGCACACGGTACAGACGAGCAGAAACAAACCTACTTGCCCAAGATGGTGAGCTGCGACTGGACCGGCACGATGAACCTGACAGAGCCACATTGCGGCACCGATCTGGGTCTCATGCGCACCAAAGCAGAGCCACAGGACGACGGCAGCTACAAGATCACTGGCCAAAAAATCTTTATCTCGGCAGGTGACCACGACATGAGTGAGAACATCATTCATCTCGTTCTGGCCAAAATCCCTGGTGGCCCCGAAGGTGTTAAAGGCATCTCGCTCTTTATCGTACCGAAATTCATCGTGAACGAGGATGGCTCGCTTGGCGATCGTAACAGCCTCTCGGTTGGTAAAATCGAAGAGAAAATGGGCATCCACGGCAACTCGACCTGTGTGATGGATTACGACGGCGCAACCGGATACCTGCTTGGCGACATGCACAAAGGTATGCGCGCAATGTTCACCATGATGAACGAAGCACGACTTGGCGTTGGGCTCCAAGGCTATGCACAAGCCGCAGTCGCTTATGAAAATGCGCTTGCTTATGCGAAGGACCGTTTGCAGGGCCGCGACGTGACTGGAACGAAAAATCCGGATGGCCCTGCTGATCCACTGATCGTACACCCAGACATCCGCCGCAACTTGATGGACCAGAAGTCTTTTGTTGAAGGCGCACGCGCATTTGTTCTTTGGGGTTCATCTCTCATCGACCAAGGGCACAAGCTTAACGACAAAGACGCCGAAGGCCTCGTAAGCCTGATGATCCCTGTGATCAAAGGGTTCCTCACCGATAAGGGCTTTGAGAATGCTGTAAACGCACAACAAGTCTATGGCGGCCATGGCTATATCGAAGAATGGGGCATGTCTCAGTTTGCCCGCGATGCGCGGATCACCATGATCTACGAAGGTGCAAACGGCGTTCAGGCGCTTGACCTTGTGGGCCGTAAACTCGCGACAGATGGCGGCAAGCATGTCATGGCCTTCTTTGAAATGGTGAAAGCTTTCCTCAAGGAAAATGCCGAGCACCCCGCCCTTAAGGATGATTTCATCCCGCAACTCAAGCAAGCGTCCAAAGACCTTCAAGCCGCTGGCATGTTCTTTATGCAAAACGGGATGAAGAACCCGAATGATGCGCTCTCTGGGTCTTATGACTTCATGCATATGTTCGGCCATGTTTGCCTCGGCCTGATGTGGGCGCGTATGGCAAAGGCTGCGCATGACGCACTTGAGGGTGGCGCTTCCAACAAAGAGTTCTACACTGCGAAAATCGCAACCGGTCGCTACTACATGGCGCGGCAACTGCCCGCCACTCGTCTGCACCTTGCCCGCATTGAAACCGGTGGAGATCCGGTCATGGCTTTGGACGCAGAGGAGTTTTAGACCGAAATTTTCGGAGGATCTCATGCCCAAACGCTTTCGCCTGACACGTCGCTTTCCCTGCGCAATGACCGAGGATGGTTATCGCCGCCTCAAAAGGTTCGCAGCGGAGGCTGGATTAGACGAAGGCGAGGCACTGAGCTTCTTGTTCGAGAATTTCACCTCGGTCATCGACGAGGACAACCTGACGCATCGGCTGCGGCTGTTCAACTCGGAGCTTGACGCGCGGAAGCGTTAGGTTGCCTCGACGACATATGACTAAAGGATAAGAAAAAATGACCATCCAACTCTATTGTTTCGGTGAAAGCGGACACTCCTATAAAGCGGCACTCGCACTCGAGTTGTCTGGCCTAGAATGGGAGCCGAAATACGTTGATTTTTTCAACGGAGAGGCGCGCAGCCCAGAATACCTCAAAATCAATGCAATGGGGGAGTGCCCCGCAATCGTGGATGGCGATCTCTCGCTTTCTCAATCCGGCGTCATCATTGATTATATAACAGAAAAAACAGGAAAATTCGGCGGCAAGACGCCCGAAGAGAAACGCGAAGTTCTCCGCTGGGTTCTATGGGACAACCATAAACTTAGTGCGCAGCTTGGCCCGCTGCGTTTCATGATGAACTTCCTACCAGAAGAGAAGCGCAACCCTGAGGTGATCGCGTTCCTAACCGGCCGCACCCAAGCCGCGTTGAAAACGTTGGAATCAGCCCTTGAAGGCAAAGACTGGCTGGTTGGCGACGAAATCACAGCTGCTGACTTGAGCTGCTGTAGCTATCTCTTCTATCCCGAGCCGTTCGGTTTTACCCGCTCGGATTGGCCAAACATTGACACCTGGCTCGCTCGTATCGAGGCGCTGCCCGGCTACAAAATCCCTTACGATCTAATGCCCGGTTCGCCGGCAGATCGTGCCTAAGAAAAGGACAAACCCATGACCGAAGCATATATCTATGACGCAGTGCGATCGCCGCGGGGCAAAGGCCGCAAGGACGGCTCTTTGCACGAGGTTACATCGGTGCGCCTTTCGGCTCAGGTTCTGAACGCTGTCAAAGAGCGGAACGATCTTGATACGAAAGCCATCGAAGATGTGATCTGGGGCAACGTTACCCAAGTAAAAGAGCAAGGCGGCTGTCTTGCGCGGACTGCTGTCTTGGCAAGCGATTTTGACGAACAGGTTCCTGGCCTTTCGATCAACCGCTTCTGTGCCTCGGGCATGGAGGCCGTGAATCTCGCGGCCAACCAAATCAAAGGTGGCTCAGGCATGGCCTATGTCGCCGGTGGTGTTGAGATGATGGGCCGTGTTGCAATGGGCAGCGACGGTGCGGCAATTGCCGTTGATCCGTCTGTTGCAATGAATACCTATTTTGTGCCGCAAGGCATTTCGGCGGACATCATCGCGACAGAATACGGCTTCACCCGTGATCAGGCCGACGCGCTTGCCGTTGAAAGTCAGCGCCGCGCTGCCGAAGCGTGGGAAGACAAGCGCTTCGCAAAGTCGATCGTCGAGATAAAAGACCAGAATGGCCTAACCATTCTTGACCACGATGAGTACATGCGCCCTGGTACCGATATGCAGGCTCTGGGCGCGCTCAACGCAAGTTTTCAGGCAATGGGCGAAGTAATGCCCGGCTTTGATAACGTCGCGCTGATGAAATACCCGCACCTTGAGCGGATTAACCACATCCACCACGCAGGGAACTCCTCCGGTATTGTAGATGGTGCAGCCGCTGTGCTGATCGGCAACAAGGAATTCGGCGAGAAATACGGCCTCAAGCCGCGCGCGCGTATCCGCGCGACTGCGAAAATCGGCACCGATCCGACCATTATGCTCACCGGCCCAGTCCCTGTGACCGAGAAAATCCTTGCCGACAATGGCATGGACATCAGTGACATTGACCTCTTCGAAGTGAACGAAGCTTTTGCATCTGTGGTTCTGCGCTTCATGCAACGGTTCGACGTTGATCCATCCGTGGTGAACCCGAATGGCGGCTCAATCGCGATGGGTCACCCGCTCGGTGCGACCGGCGCGATTATCATCGGCACCCTGCTCGACGAGCTTGAGCGTCAGGACAAAGAAGTTGGTCTTGCAACGCTCTGTATCGCCTCTGGTATGGGCGCGGCCACAATCATTGAGCGGATGTAAGCGGGAGCAAAGTCAACAACGGGAGGATACTATGAGCAAAATTGACCTTGATAACATTTCAGAGCGCGCAGGCTCTATCTATCCCGGTCGGTATGCGGACGAAATGAAGGGGCGCTCCTCGCTGCGGATTGGCGCGGCGGGTGGCCTCACACAATTCGGCGCAAACCTCATTATCCTTCAACCGGGCGCGAAATCCTCGCTACGCCATTGGCATGTAAACGAGGATGAATTCGTAATGGTAACCGAAGGGGTGGTGCAGCTTGTCACGGACGAAGGCGAAACCGAGATGGGCGCAGGTGACTGTGCCGCATTTCCCGCCAACGTCCCAAATGGGCATTGCTTCATCAACCGCTCCGGCTCCGAAGCCCGCTTTCTTGTTGTTGGTACATCTGCCCCCGAAGAAACCGCCTTCTACGCGGATATCGACATGAAATACACGCGGAAGAACGGCCAAAACAGCTTCACCCGCAAAGACGGCAGCCCTCTGCCCGACGATATCTAACGCACGTAACACCGATCTACTCCACAGATTTGGGAGACTATAAATGACTGATTTCACATCAAAAACCGACAAAGACGGCGTTGCCGTCATCACATGGGACGTTCCGGAAAAATCCATGAACGTATTGAACCTCGAAGGGTTCAAAGAACTTGACGAGGCCGTAGACGCAGCCCTTGCTGATGACGCCGTGAAAGGTATCGTTATCACTTCGGGCAAGCCAGACTTCGCAGGCGGCATGGACCTCAACGTGATCGCATCCATGAAGGACAACGCCGGCGACAATCCAGCCAAGGGCCTGTTTGACGGCCTAATGAACATGCACAAAGTGCTGCGCAAAATCGAGCGCGCCGGCATGGACCCGAAAACAAACAAAGGCGGCAAACCAATCGCTGCAGCCCTCCCCGGCACCGCACTTGGCATCGGTCTTGAACTACCTCTTTCGTGCCACCGCATTTTCGCGGCCGACAATCCAAAGGCCAAAATTGGCTTGCCGGAAATCATGGTCGGTATCTTTCCTGGTGCGGGCGGTACAACACGCCTTGCCCGCAAGCTCGGCGCGATGGCGGCAAGCCCCTTCCTCCTCGAAGGCAAGCTCTCTGATCCGCAGAAGGCCAAAGCAGGCGGAATTATCGACGAGGTTGTTCCTGCAGATGAATTGCTTGAGAAAGCCAAAGCGTGGGTTCTTTCGGCGACTGATGCCGATATTCTCAAACCATGGGATGCCAAAGGATACAAAATGCCAGGTGGCGCGCCCTACCACCCTGCGGGCTTTATGACGTTCGTTGGTGCATCCGCCATGGTAAACAGCAAAACCAAAGGCGTTTACCCAGCAGCCAAGGCTCTACTCTCTGCTGTTTACGAAGGTGCATTGGTTCCGTTTGATACCGCCCTCAAGATCGAGGCTCGCTGGTTTACTTCGGTTCTGATGAACCCAAGCTCCAGCGCAATGATCCGCAGCCTTTTCGTCAACAAAGAAGCGCTCGAAAAAGGTGCGGTACGCCCTGCAGATGTGGCGGACCAGCGTGTGAAGAAAGTTGGCGTCCTTGGTGCTGGCATGATGGGCGCAGGGATTGCGCTTGTATCTGCCAAGGCAGGGATCGAAGTTGTCTTGCTCGACCAGGACCAATCCGCTGCGGATCGTGGCAAAGCCTATTCCGAAACCTACATGGACAAAGGCATTTCCCGTCGCAAAGCCACAGAAGAGCAGAAAGAAGCCCTTCTATCGCGCATCACAGCAACCACGGACTACAACGCGCTTGCTGACTGTGATCTGATTATTGAAGCCGTTTTCGAAGATACAAAGGTTAAGGCAGACGTGACAGCAAAGGTCGAAGCTGTGATCTCTGAGGACTGCATTTTCGCAACCAACACGTCTACCCTGCCGATCACCGAATTGGCCAAAGCCAGCAAGGCGCAAGATCGCTTTATCGGCATCCACTTCTTCTCTCCAGTCGAGAAAATGCTGTTGGTTGAGATCATCAAAGGGGCAAAAACCGGTGATCGCGCAGTTGCGAAAGCGCTCGACTACACGCGTCAAATCCGCAAGACACCAATCGTCGTGAACGACGCGCGGTTCTTCTATGCTAACCGTTGCATTATCCCTTACCTCAACGAAGGTATTCGGATGGTTTCGGAAGGTGTTGCACCGGCGCTGGTTGAGAATGCCGCGAAGCTGGTTGGCATGCCACTTGGCCCGCTCCAACTTGCAGATGAAACATCGATCGACCTCGGCGTAAAAATTGCCAAGGCTACGATGGCAGCAATGGGTGATGACTATACCGACCACGCATCCTCAGACTTGCTGTTCTGGCTTGCTGACGAGGGCCGACTTGGCCGCAAAGCCAAGGCTGGGTTCTACAACTACGACGAAAAAGGCAAACGCCAAGGATTCTGGGAAGGGCTTGCCGAGAAACACCCGCATGCGGAAACCCAGCCGGAACTCACCGAAGTCCAACATCGCCTTTTGATGACACAGGTGCTTGAGGCCGTTCGCGCGCTTGAGGAGAATGTGTTGATGGATATTCGCGAGGGCGACGTTGGCGCAATCCTAGGCTGGGGCTTTGCGCCTTGGTCCGGTGGTCCGTTTAGCTGGCTCGATATCATTGGCGCTGAACGCGCTGTTGAGATTTGTGATGCACTTACCGAAAAGCACGGCGATCGCTTCACAACACCAGCACTCCTGCGCGAAATGGCGAAAAACGGCGAAACATTCTATGGCCGTTTCGGCTCCCAGAAAGCCGCTTAAAAACGAAGAAACGGCGCGTTGCCCTGCATCAACGCGCCGTTCTTAAATAGATCAAATCGCTATAGAGCGCTCAAGCGGCGAAACGGCCCCCATCAACCAGGTCCGCGGCGTCTTCCATAGCAATTGCACTTGCCAATTTCTTGGCTTCAGACATGGGCAGGGCCTCGTAGGCAGGCTGATCTGCACCTGCCACCTGAACGATGTCCACTTTTTGCCTTTTGGGGCAAAAAAACAATGCGCCGACATTGGCAAAAACCACTTCGTCACGCGCAAATTCCAAGGTTACCACTTCGGGGCAAAGCTCCGGAGCGGACCGTTCGATGCCACGAATGCCTTCGAGAGCCAAGGCGGGCAACAAAACGAACGGGTCGCCATACAGATTTTCGGCTGTATCGCTTTCGACCATCACATGTTGCGATGGCAGTAGAAAAATCTCTTCTCGGTTGCCAAGCGCCTCTGCCGGAACGCGCAACAAGAATGAGTTTTCATCAGCGGAGAATTTCTGGCGGGTAATTGCAAGCACTTCCTGCAAACCACCATCAAACGTCAGAACCTTGTCACCAACAGTGATATTCTGAACTGGGCTCCATCCCCGGCTCGTCGCAACTTTGGTGCCTGACATTATCCCCGGATTATTGACGGAACACAGATCAGCATCACGAGCGCCGGAAACTGCACCAGCAGCCTTCCTAACTCTGTTCATTACTGCGTTTCCAAGTCCGAGCATTCGGGTTCTCCGTTTTCGTTACATCGGGCGTTGCTGCTGTGTGCGGGCAGCTTTTGCCGTCGACTTAACCAATTAGATTGATTCTTTCGTTCAGATCGCGTCGAGATTTGGGCAAAAATTTGTCAGAGTTTCCCGTGAGAAGACAAAAGGAGCAGACAGGAGTTATTGACTCCGAGAAATGGAAAAAATGCACATTTTTCGTTCATTTAGCGGGCTTTTTTGGGTGAAAATTTTGTGGAATTTCGTTCGTTATCCGTCCGGACATGTCCTTTTAGGCAGGTGCACTCTATCCGAAAGAGCCAATTTGGAGCGAATCTGTATGAGAAGACCTGTCCTTTTCGGTAGGTTGACCCAAGTTTTTGAGCAAATGTGGCAAAGCCTGACGTTGGGTAAACTTGATCTTAAGTTTCGTGACCACAATTGTCGTTTGGCGCATGTGTGAACTGGTTCTTGTTGCGGAAGGGCTGCTCCGCTAATCTCACTTCATATTCATAAGAACCGAGCAGTAAATTAATGACCGCACTTTCCGAGTACGAACGGTTGGAAACAGAAGGGCTGTGGCGCGAAACGCCCGATGCCCAACTTAGGCGCGTCATTGTGAGCGTTGGGGACACCACGCTCGTTCTAACTGGAAACGCAGACACACCATTGGCGCACTGGTCGCTTCCTGCGATTGTCAGACTGAATCCTGGTGAACACCCTGCTGTCTTTTCCCCGAGCGCCGACGGCGATGAAACGCTTGAGATCGACGAAGAGCTTGTTGTTACCGCGATTGAACGTGTGAAGCGCGCCATTGATCGGCGCCGCTCGCAGCCTGGGCGGTTGCGGTTAATTCTGACGGTCGCCTCACTTACCGCCGTCATTGCGCTCAGCGTGTTTTGGCTTCCGCAGGCGTTGGTCGGGTATGCAGCGCGCATAACGCCGGAAATCAAACGTGCAGAGATCGGAGAAAGCCTTCTCACGCAAATCCGTCGCGTTACGGGGCCTCTATGTTCGCAACCCGAAGCAAATCGGGCCTTGGCACAAATAGCAGCCCGTCTCGGAATAGAAACCGAACGACTTATTGTTGTACGTTCCGGCGTCGCGACGACAAAGCACCTACCCGGCGGATTTATCCTCTTGAACAGCAGCCTCGTTGAAGACACCGAAGACCCGAACGTCGTCGCGGGATATATTATCGCGGAACAACAGCGTGCCGCTCAAGACGATCCGCTCGTAGCGTTGTTTTCAGACGCTGGTGTCACGAGCACCGCGCGCTTCCTGACTTCCGGTCAGATACCCGTTGAAGCGCTCACAGACTACTCCGAGACGCTCCTCACACTTCCGATGGAAGAGCCGCACATCGAACCGTTGCTGGATCGGTTCCGTACGGCCAACATCCCAGCAACGCCTTATGCCTATGCGCTTGATATCTCTGGCGAAACAACCTTGCACTTGATTGAAGCGGACCCAGTCGCGATGACGGCTTACGTACCGATCCTAAGCGACGGAGAATGGGTCGCGCTGCAGGAAATCTGTCAGGGTTAACGCCCTATTTAGTGCCGAACATCCGATCACCAGCATCCCCCAAGCCAGGAACGATATAGCCTTTATCGTTCAGGCGTTCGTCCAGAGACGCCGTGACAATCGGGACATCAGGATGCGCTTCTTTCATGCGCTCCACGCCCTCCGGCGCGGCCAGAAGACACAAGAAGCGAATGTTTTTGGCGCCCGCTTTCTTTAGCAGATCAATCGCAGCCACCGAGGAGTTACCAGTGGCAAGCATCGGATCTACGGCGATGACAAGCCGATCTTCAAGCTCTGTCGGAACCTTGAAATAATACTGAACCGGTTCGAGCGTTTCTTCATCACGATAGAGGCCAACAAACCCCACACGCGCGGAAGGGATGAGCTCCAGAACCCCATCAAGCAATCCGTTGCCCGCACGCAGGATCGAAATAAGCGCCAGCTTCTTCCCGTCAAGAACTGGTGCCTCCATGTCTTGCATCGGCGTTGTGATCGTTTTGGTGGTCATCGCCAGCCCGCTGGTCACCTCATAGGCAAGCAACTGGCTGATTTCGCGGAGCAACTGGCGGAATACTGCGGTCGAGGTTTTCTCTTCGCGCATGAGCGTCAGCTTATGTTGCACGAGGGGGTGTTCGACGACTGTGAGATGCTGGCTCATGCGGCCTCCAATTTCTTTTCGATTTCACTTCGCGTTTCTTCGGAGCAGAACGCCGAGGAGATCGCGCTTTTGTTCAATTCACGGAAAATGCTTTCGTCCCAACCGAATGTTTTGTTGAGCATATCATATTCGTTTTTCATCGTTGTGTGAAAGAAGGGTGGATCATCTGTGGAAACAGAGACTGTGACACCTGATTTGCGCAACAGATCAATCGGATGCTTATCCCACGATGAATAGACGCCCAGCGCGACGTTAGAACCAGGGCAAACTTCAAGCGCAACACCCTTGTCTTTGATCTCGCGGATCAGGTCTGCGTCTTCTATCGCTCTTACGCCATGACCAACTCGCTTGATGCCAAGGTCGCGGATGGACGCGCGAACTTCGTCCGGTCCATTCCATTCGCCCGCGTGCGACGTGAGCTGCAACTTGGCTTCTCTCGCCATATCAAAGGCATAAGCATAATCCTTGGGCTCTCCGTATTTCTCGTCTCCGCCCATGCCAAAACCAACAACCCAATCGCCTGCGGTCTCTGCTGCGCAGAGGGCGGTTTTGCGAGATTGGTCGGCGCCAAAGTGCCGAACCGCGGTTACGATACCCCGCAGAGTTACACCAAGATCGCGCTCGGCGGCATCCGCAGCTTCCTGAATTGCGTGCAGATACTCTTTCCACGCGGCCACATCTCCGCCACCGCAGAAGTCCGGCGCGAGGAACGTTTCGGCATAAACGACTCCGTTCGCGGCACACTCCTCGAGAACGGCCGTGGTAAGGCGCGCGAAATCCTGCGGTGTTTGCAGGCAGGCGGTTGCGGCTTCATAGACTTTCAGGAAATCCCAAAAATCCTTGTATTGATAGTGGCCGTCGTCATCAAAAACGCCTTCAAGCGGCACGCCTTTTTCTTGCGCTAAGCCGCGAATAAATGTGGGGGGAGCTGCGCCCTCCAGATGAAGATGAAGCTCGACTTTTGGTAGCTCTAGTATGCTCATAGCAAATTCTTTCCCGGCCCCTGCGAAGGCACGTCTAGATGTGCAGCGATTGTGGCGGCAACATCCGTAAATTGGCAAATCCCGATCTCACCTGTTCCAGCGCCCTTTATGAGAACTGGAACGCGCTCACGCGTATGATCGGTTCCATGCCATGTGGGGTCATTGCCGTGATCAGCGGTGAAAATCACAAGATCATCTTCTTTGAGGTTCGCGTAGAATGCTGGGAGAGCAGAGTCAAACCATTCAAGCGCTCTGGCATACCCAGAGACATCGCGGCGGTGGCCATACAAGCTGTCAAATTCCACGAAGTTCGCAAAAATCAGGCTGCCGTCCTCTGCGCTTGCGGCATAATCTGCAAGGTGCTGCATCAACTTTTCATCCGCGCCTTTGCGGACCTCATCTATGCCACGCATAGAGAAAATGTCACCAATCTTGCCAACCGCATAGACCTTACGCCCTGCACCTTGAACCCAATCACACAGCGCGGGCGCTGGTGGCAGGATTGCGTAGTCCTTGCGGTTAGTTGTGCGCGTGAACCCGTCTTCCACAGAGCCGACAAAAGGCCGTGCAATTACACGTCCAACTTTCATTTCGTGAAGAATTGGCGCGAGCGTTTCACAGAGATCGAGCAATTTTTGCAGCCCGAAGCTTTCTTCATGCGCGGCTATCTGAAACACGCTGTCTGCGGAGGTATAGCAAATCGGCCACCCTGTTTTGACATGTTCAGCACCGTGCTTCTCGATGATTGCCGTTCCTGATGCATGGCAGTTTCCGAGCGTTCCAGAAACTTGCGCCGATTTACACACCAGTTCCAGAAGTTCATCGTCAAAGGTGTTCTCCTCTGGAAAATAGTGCCAATCCCACGGCACTGGCAAACCAGACAATTCCCAATGACCCGATGGCGTATCTTTGCCGATAGAAACTTCAGTTGCGGCCGCCCAGCGCCCCTCTCTTCCGCCTGTAAGGCCAGGGGCTTTCTCACCCGATGCTAAAGTAATCGCATCTCCAAGACCGAGCGCATCAAGGTTTGGCAATTTCAGCGGTCCGCTGCGCCCCTCCTCTGCACGACCCTCGGCACAAGCCTGCGCAATGTGAAACAGCGTGTTTGCGCCTTCGTCGCCAAACTGAGCAGCATCAGGTGCGCCGCCGCATCCAACGGAATCCAGAACAACCAGAAATGCACGAGCCATCACGTCACCCTTTCTATTACTAGCGGTCTTTGCTCAGGTGTAGCGTTGCCGATCTGGATTGCATCCGTGACCGACTTTACCGCAATCCGCGCATCAACCTCGTTGGCTGCATGAACACGCGCTAAAACGTCTCCCTGCTGAACCACAGCACCAAGGCGAATAACATGAGACAAACCAACAGAGGGATCAATCCGAGCGCCGCCAACCAGCCTTCCACCGCCAAGATGAACAACAGCCTGCCCCAAGGCCTGCCCGTCGATTGCAATTACGCGGCCATTCTCTCGCGCTGGAATATCAATGACAAAACGCGCCGCCGGTAGCCGATCGCGCCAGCGTTCAATGAAATCTTTTGGGCCGCCCATTCGGACGATCATTTTGCCAAACCCTTCGGCCGCATGCCCGCCCTCGATCGATTGGCGGATCATCGTTTGACCCTTCGCCTCTGTGTCGGCCTGCCCACTCAAAGCGAGAAGCGTTCCGCCCAATTCAACAGTAAGATCTTGGAGCGGTGTTTGGTGTGGCTCCGTTAGGGCTTTTATGATCTCCATAATTTCAAGCGCGTTGCCGAGACTGCTTGCCAAAGGTTGATTCATATCAGTTATGAGGCCCGCAGTTTTGCAGCCCGCACCATTACCCGTATTCACCAAGGATTGCGCAAGCGCTCGAGCGTCTTCGACCGTTTCCATAAACGCGCCAGAGCCACATTTGATATCAAGAACCAAGGCCTCAAGGCCACTTGCAAGTTTCTTTGAGAGGATCGAAGCAGTTATGAGATCAACGCTTTCAACAGTTGCCGTTACATCCCGCACCGCATAGAGGCGTTTGTCTGCGGGTGCGATATCAGCGCTCGCACTTACAATGGCAAAGCCGATATCCTCGACAATCTCGCGAAACTCTTGTTTTCCAACCTCAGTGGACACACCCGGGATCGCCTCAAGCTTATCCAATGTGCCGCCTGTATGGCCAAGGCCACGACCGGAAATCATCGGAATATAGACACCACAAGAGGCCAATGCCGGAGCGAGCAGTAATGAGACACAATCACCAACGCCACCGGTTGAATGCTTATCCACCACCGGCCCGGGCACATCCCAATTCAGTATTTCGCCGCTGTCGCGCATAGCTTCGGTGAGCGCAACCCGCCCCTCTTCGCCAAGTCCATTGAGACAAACGGCCATCGCGAATGCACCTGCCTGCGCGTCAGAAATATCTCCGCTAGCAAGCCCATTGGCAAAGTCGCGCAGGTCTTCGCGTGAAGGCGTTTCCCCCTGCCGCAACTCCGCAATGACGGCGCGCGCATCCATCAGGAGTTATCCATGTGCGCCTGCGTGAACACACCGGGCAACAGCTCTGCCAGCGTCATAGTTTGAGCGTTTCCTTCGAGCGTTGTCATCGTGACCTTGACGTCGCCTTTGCCAAACTCGGACAATTTTTGCCGGCACCCGCCACACGGGCTAACGGGCAAAGGCGAATCCGCGATCACAACGACCTCTTCGATTTCACTATCACCCGCAGCAATCATCGCTGCGATAGCGCCCGCTTCCGCGCAAGTTCCCTCAGGATAAGCCACGTTCTCGACATTGCAGCCCTGATACACATTGCCAGAGGTTGCGCGGATCGCAGCACCTACTTTGAAATTTGAATAGGGCGCATATGCGCGCTCTCGGATTTCGGTTGCGGCATCTAGCAAAGACATATGAGCCCCCATTTTTTACCTATCGGTCAACTTTGCCTTGCCCTGCTGAATGATGCAAGTGTTACCGATCGGCAATAAAGTGTTTCTTGATAGCCCGTATTGACGCAACGCAAGGCAATGCGTTAGGCATGTCGCGAAATAGTTTAACGCTAAACTATACATGGAGGCCCACCATGAATGACACAGTAAACGACTCGAACCGCCAAGCTGCGCTATACTACCACGAGTACCCCAAACCGGGGAAACTCGAAGTGCGCGCAACCAAGCCCCTCGCTAACGGACGTGACCTTTCGCGCGCCTATAGTCCCGGGGTTGCCGAAGCCTGCTTAGAGATCAAATCCGATGCCTCGACAGCCAGTCGATACACTTCACGCGGCAATCTTGTGGCGGTGGTCAGCAACGGTTCTGCTGTTCTTGGACTTGGCAACATCGGCGCGTTGGCTTCCAAACCTGTGATGGAAGGCAAAGCGGTTCTTTTCAAGAAATTCGCCAATATCGACTGCTTTGACATCGAAGTTGATGAAACAGACCCGGAAAAGCTTGCAGATATCGTTTGCGCACTTGGCCCGACGTTTGGAGCGATCAATCTTGAGGACATCAAAGCGCCAGACTGCTTTATCGTGGAGAAAATCTGTCGCGAACGGATGAATATCCCTGTGTTCCACGATGATCAGCACGGAACGGCGATTGTTGTGGGGGCCGCCGCAACAAACGCGCTTCGTGTGGCTGGCAAAAAATTCGAAGACATCAAAGTTGTCTCGACCGGTGGCGGAGCGGCGGGGATCGCGTGTTTGAACATGCTTCTCAAGCTTGGCATCAAACGCGAAAACGTTTGGCTCTGTGATATCGACGGCCTCGTCTACAAGGGCCGCGAGAGCGAAATGACTCCGCAGAAAGCGGAATTCGCCCAAGACAGCGATTTGCGAACTCTTGATGATGTCATCGATGGCGCAGACTTGTTCCTTGGCTTGTCAGGGCCAGGCGTTCTGAAGCCCGAAATGGTTTCCAAGATGGCGGAAAAGCCAATCATCTTCGCCCTTGCGAACCCGACACCAGAAATCCTGCCGGAATTGGTCCGAGAAGTGGCTCCCGATGCGATTATCGCCACCGGTCGCAGCGACTACCCTAATCAGGTGAACAATGTTCTCTGTTTCCCGTTTATCTTCCGAGGCGCGCTAGATGCTGGCGCAACAGAGATCAACGACGAGATGCAGCTTGCCTGTATCGAAGGGATCGCCGCCCTAGCCCGTGCAACCACGAGCGCAGAAGCCGCTGCCGCCTATAAAGGCGAGCAAATGACATTTGGCGCAGACTATCTCATCCCTAAACCGTTCGATCCGCGCCTTATGGGTGTTGTTGCCAGCGCAGTTGTAAAAGCTGCAATGAAAAGTGGCGTTGCCAAGCGCCCAATCGAAGACCTCAAGGCGTATAAGGCAAATCTTGATGGTTCGGTCTTTAAATCGGCGCTCATCATGCGCCCGGTTTTCGAAGCTGCGGCAACCGCCGAGCGCAAGATTGTATTTGCCGAGGGAGAAGACGAACGCGTTTTGCGCACCGCTAGCGCAATGCTTGAAGAAACAACGGACAAACCGATCCTGATCGGACGCCCCGAAGTTATCGAAATGCGGTGCGAACGCGCCGGTCTCTCTATTCGACCAGGCCGCGATTTCGATCTCGTAAACCCAGAAAACGACCCGCGCTATCGGGACTATTGGGGTACGTATCACCAGTTGATGGCCCGAAAAGGTGTTTCACCAGATCTTGCCAAAGCAATCATGCGCACGAACACCACAGCGATTGCGGCTGTGGCCGTTGCACGCGGGGATGCAGACAGCCTGATTTGCGGCACTTTTGGCCAGTACCTATGGCATCTGAACTATGTCCAAAACATCCTTGGGACAGGGCCACGCGAAGATGGCCGCGCAGGGCTGCACCCTGTTGGTGCACTCTCGATGATGATCCTTGAGGACGGACCGCTATTTATTGCCGACACCCACGTTCACCCCGAACCCACTCCAGCACAAATAGCCGAGAGTGTTGTTGGAGCGGCCCGCCACGTGCGCCGCTTTGGTGTTGAGCCACGAATTGCGATTTGTAGCTACTCGCAGTTCGGCAACCTTGATTGCGATACAGGGCGCCGTTCCCGCGCTGCACTTGAGATACTCGACAGCGAGCCACGTGATTTCATCTACGAAGGCGAAATGCACATCGATTCCGCTCTCGATCCTGAACTTCGCTCGCGTATCTTCCCGGATTGCCGCCTTGAAGGCGCCGCGAATATCCTTGTGTTTGCCAATACCGACGCGGCCTCTGGCGTTCGCAACGTATTGAAAATGAAAGCAAATGGCCTAGAAGTTGGGCCTATCTTGATGGGTATGGGCAACCGCGCGCATATCGTCACGCCTTCCATTACGGCACGTGGCCTTTTGAACATGAGCGCGATCGCCGGGACGCCTGTTGAATACTACGGCTAGAAGGGCGGCAATCGGGCGCAGGCGTGCCTCTTGCCGCAATTCTCTTGCCCCGCTATGACTTACCTCACGAGAGCGCGATTCTGAGGAGGACGAACCATGGGTTATTCCCAGGTTTATGACGCGTGGAAACAAGACCCCGAAAAATTCTGGATGGACGCCGCACAGGGTATTGATTGGGTCACCCCCCCATCAAAGGCGCTGTTTGACGAACGCGCGCCTCTTTACGAATGGTTTAAAGACGGACAAGTCAACGCGTGTTACAATGCCGTTGATCGGCACGTTGAAAATGGCCGCGGCGAGCAGACCGCACTGATCTATGACAGCCCGATAACCCACACAAAACGCGAAATTAGCTATGTCGAGCTTCGCAATCGCGTTGCCAATCTTGCTGGTGCGCTACGAGCCAAAGGCGTTGAGAAAGGTGACCGCGTTGTCATCTATATGCCGATGATCCCTGAAGCAATTGAGGCCATGCTCGCCTGTGCGCGGCTTGGAGCCGTTCACTCGGTTGTTTTCGGCGGCTTTGCCTCAAATGAACTCGCAGTGCGGATTGACGACGCAAAGCCAAAAGCGATTATCGCAGCTTCGTGTGGATTGGAACCCGGACGTGTTGTGCATTACAAACCGCTGCTTGATGGCGCGATTGACCTTGCTACACACAAGCCCGACTTCTGCGTTATTTTTCAGCGGGAACAAGAGGTTGCCGAACTTGTCGAAGGGCGCGATTTTAACTGGCACGGATTTCAATACGGTGTTGAGCCTGCTGAATGCGTGCCTGTTTCGGGCGATCACCCCGCGTATATCCTATATACATCAGGCACCACAGGCGCACCAAAAGGCGTAATCCGCTCTACTGGCGGGCATCTCGTTGCGCTGAATTGGAGCATGAAGAACGTCTATAACGTCGACCCGGGCGCGGTCTTTTGGGCGGCGTCTGATGTTGGCTGGGTCGTTGGGCACAGCTATATTTGCTATGGGCCATTAATCCACGGCAATACTTCTATTGTGTTTGAAGGAAAGCCCATCGGCACACCCGATGCCGGCACATTCTGGCGCGTAATTTCGGAACATAATGTAAAGAGCTTCTTTACGGCGCCCACAGCGTTTCGCGCCGTCAAACGCGAGGATCCTAACGGAGATTTTGTCAAGAAATACGATATGTCGTCGCTCAAGGCGGTGTATCTCGCGGGAGAGCGCGCAGACCCAGACACGATTGTTTGGGCGCAGGAAAAGCTTAACGTTCCGGTGATCGACCACTGGTGGCAGACTGAAACTGGCTGGGCCATTGCTGCAAACCCGCTGGGCATTGAGGAACTGCCCGTCAAGCTCGGTTCGCCCTCCGTTGCCCTACCCGGTTATCAAGTCGAAGCACTAGATGAAGGCGGACATCCACTTCCCGCCGGAGAGCTCGGCGCGATTGCGATCAAACTACCATTGCCGCCGGGCACACTTCCCAACCTCTGGAATGCCGAGGAGCGATTTGTAAAAAGCTATCTCTCGCACTTCCCCGGTTACTACGAAACGGGCGATGCGGGTTACATAGATGAGGACGGATATGTCTACATCATGGCGCGCACCGATGACGTGATCAATGTGGCAGGCCATCGGCTTTCAACAGGCGCTATGGAAGAGGTTTTGGCAAGTCACCCAGATGTTGCAGAATGCGCGGTGATTGGGCCGAAAGACTCTCTCAAGGGGCAAGTTCCGCTCGGGTTTGTCTGTCTCAACGCAGGGCTTGAGCGGCCACATGACGAAATCAAAGCCGAAATCGTCAAACTGGTGCGCGAAAAAATTGGCCCCGTTGCGGCATTCAAACTGGTTCTTGTAGTAGATCGGCTCCCCAAAACGCGGTCAGGCAAAATCCTGCGCGGAACAATGGTCAAGATCGCGGACGGCGAGGATTTCAAAGCGCCTGCGACGATTGATGACCCTGCTATCCTTGATGAAATCCGAGAAGCCCTTGGCGAAATCGGATTTCCTTCAGCAGCCTAAGCGTAATCAGGAAGGCGGCAATTGCTGCCTTCCCACGTGCCCTAAACGAATTGTTCTCGGATTAGGCGCTCTTCCAGACCGTGGCCTGGATCAAACAAAATCCGGTGCGCGATGCTAGGCTCGCTTCGAATTTCAACAGACAGAACATTCTTTTCCGAACGGCTATCTGCGGCAACCATTACAGGGCGTTTTTCTGGCTCTAGCACATCAAAGCGAACCTTAGCCATTTTCGGCAGCAACGCCCCGCGCCAGCGCCGTGGTCGGAACGCAGACATCGCCGTAAGCGCAAGTACATCCGCACCAATCGGCAAGATCGGCCCATGCGCAGAATAGTTATAAGCTGTTGAGCCTGCTGGCGTAGACAGAAGCGCGCCGTCACAGAAAAGCTCTGGCATCCGGACTTTATCATCCACCGTGATCTGTAGCTTCGCGGCTTGCGGCCCCGCACGCAGCAGAGAGACCTCGTTAATGGCAAGCTCATCATGGGTGCTGCCGTCCGCGCTAACGGCGTGCATGGCGAGCGGGTTGAGGATTTCTTCTTCTGCCGCGTCGAGCCGCTCTTCAAGTTCCTCTTCCGAAAATTCGTTCATCAGGAAACCGATAGTGCCGCAATTCATGCCGTAGACGGGGGTATCAAGATGCTGCGTTCCGTGGAGCGTTTGCAGCATAAAGCCATCCCCACCAAGCGCGACAATCACCTCAGCCAAATCGGCTTCGGCATTTCCGTGCAAATCCTCAAGCCGTTTCAGCGCAAATTGCGCGATCTCGCTATTGCTTGCCCTGAAGTGAAACCGCGCGGTCATAGCCTGCCTTATCCTTGCCTTTCCAACAGTTTGCCCGAGCCAATCGGAAACACAAGGCCCGATTGGAAATAAACCATAACGGAATTTCATGATCCATGCGCAAAAAGTCATGGAATGCAATCAAATCGGGCTTTTGCGAACGGCACGCTTTGGGTAAAAGGCCACATCATTTTTCGCGACAGGGAGACCCCGATGACCGCCACCACAAGCGATAACGGCTTTTTCACAGAAAGCCTTGAAAGCCGTGATCCGGAAATTTTTGCCGTTACACGGCAAGAGCTCGGACGCCAACGAGACGAGATCGAGCTGATCGCCAGCGAGAACATCGTTTCCGCCGCCGTTATGGAAGCGCAGGGTACTGTGCTGACCAACAAATACGCCGAGGGATATCCGGGCAAGCGCTACTATGGTGGTTGTCAGTATGTGGATATTGCCGAAGATCTCGCGATTTCCCGTGCGAAAGAGCTTTTCGGCTGTGAGTTCGCAAACGTTCAGCCCAACTCTGGCTCACAAGCGAACCAAGGTGCCTTTAACGCGCTCATCAAGCCGGGCGACACAATTCTTGGCATGAACCTCGCATCCGGTGGCCACCTCACCCACGGTGCCGCGCCAAACCAATCGGGCAAATGGTTCAACGCCGTTCAATACGGGGTGCGCAAACAAGACAGCCAGATCGACTATGACGCGATCCAAGAGCTTGCAAACGAGCATAAGCCCAAGCTGATCATTGCCGGTGGTTCTGCAATCCCTCGTCAGATCGACTTTGCAAAGTTCCGTGAAATCGCCGATTCCGTGGGCGCATACCTCATGGTCGATATGGCGCATTTCGCTGGTCTTGTTGCTGCTGGTGAACACCCATCGCCCTTCCCGCATGCCGATGTTGTGACAACAACAACCCACAAAACTCTTCGCGGTCCGCGCGGCGGCATGATCCTGACCAACAACGAAGATATCGCCAAAAAAGTCAACTCTGCGATCTTCCCTGGCATTCAGGGTGGCCCGCTCATGCATGTGATCGCCGGCAAGGCCGTTGCCTTCGGCGAAGCCCTGCGTCCAGAGTTCAAAACCTATCAAAAGCAGGTCCGCGCCAATGCTGTTACGTTGGCTGATCAGCTGATGAAAGGTGGCCTTGATATCGTAACTGGCGGTACGGACACACACGTGATGCTCGTTGATTTGCGCCCCAAAGGCGTGAAGGGCAACGCGACTGAAAAAGCGCTCGGACGTGCGAACATCACGACCAACAAAAACGGTATTCCGTTTGACCCCGAAAAGCCGTTTGTGACATCCGGTATCCGCCTTGGTACCCCTGCGGGCACCACACGTGGATTTGGCGAAGAAGAGTTCCGCCAAATTGCCGATATGATTGTTGAGGTCGTTGACGGTCTTGCAACCAATGGCCCTGAAGGCAACGCGGAAGTTGAGGAAGCAGTTAAGGCAAAGGTCGCTGACCTCTGTGCCAAGTTCCCGATCTACCCGAATCTTTAAGTCTTAGGACAAAGCTTCAAGGGGCTCCGCTTTGCGGGGCCCTTTTTCGTTGCTAAACCAGATCGCGCCAGACAAGAAACGCGATGAAAAGCGCGCCACTCACAAAAATTGCAAAGGAAACACTACCCAAGATCGACATGAACAGCCCTTTGCGCCGCTCGCTCGGATTGACCGACTTAAGATAGCTCACGCAGGTCTTGTGGGACTTTGCCAATTTCTTCTCGTCAAGCATCCGCGCAAGTTTTGGATGCTGTGAAAGCTTCTGGGATTCAACGATGTACTGCGCGTCCTTGCGGACATAGCCCGGAAGCAACCGCCCGCTACGCTTAATCCTTTTCTCTAGTGACTTACCCTTTACAGAAAGCTGTTTGGTAAGCAGTGCCGCGACGTCGTCGGCATAACTATCTACTGAAACGATTTTCATAAAATACTCCGCGCGCCACGATACGGCGCAAACAGATTCGGCTCAAGCGGGTGGCACACAAACTCTATACAGGTTACATGAGCAACATGCTTAGAGTTGTTTCCCAAGGTTCTCAGACGAACCTCCCGTCGTTGCTAATTGTCCATGGCTTGTTTGGCTCTGCTCGCAACTGGAATGTTGTAGCAAAGCGCATGTCGGCCACACGTATGGTTTATACGGTTGATATGCGCAATCACGGAGAAAGCCCACGCGCGGAAACGCAAAGCTATGCAGATATGGCGGATGACCTCGCGGAAGTGTTGGAAAGCATCCAAGGCAATGTCGACGTCATCGGTCACTCCATGGGCGGCAAAGCCGCGATGGTTCTGGCATTGCAGCAGCCTGATCTAGTCAATCGCTTACTTGTCGCTGACATCGCGCCAGTTGGCTATTCACATACGCAAACACCGCTGGTTCACGCAATGAAATCGCTCGACTTGTCAGCCATTGAGCGGCGTAGCGAAGCCGATGGGCAGCTTGCATCGCAAATCGAGGATGCGGGTGTTCGAGCCTTCCTGCTTCAGTCTCTCGATGTAAAGGAAAAGCGCTGGCGTTTGAATTTGGATGTTCTGGAGGCCGAAATGGAAAAGATTGTCGGCTTTCCCGATGTGACAGGCCAGTATGACAAGCCGACTCTTTTCCTATCGGGCGCGAACTCTGATTATGTTCAGCCAGAGCATCGCCCAAAAATTAAATCGCTGTTCCCGAATGCAAAATTTGCGAAAATTCCAGGAGCGGCCCATTGGCTTCATGCAGAAAAACCGCGTGAATTCGAAGCCGCGCTACAGGCATTCTTCAATTAAATGCGTTTCAGCGCTTCTTAACAAACTCGGTTAAGATCACGATCCGCTGCCCTTCTACACGGCCTTCAATCTGGCCCGCGTTGTCTTCGACGAGGGAAATGTTACGAACGGCAGTCCCCCGCTTCGCCGTAAAGCCCGCGCCTTTTACAGGCAAATCCTTCACGAGCGTCACAGCATCGCCCGCAACCAGAACAGTTCCGTTTGCATCTTTGTGCTCGAGTTTGGGCACTGCGGCACCGGCCTTGGCCCACTCCAGTTCATCCGCTTCAAGATCGAGCATATCAAATAGATCATGCGCCCATGCCTCGTCTTTCAGACGATCAAGTAAACGCCAGACCAAAACCTTTACGGGCGCATGTTCGCTCCACATTGAAGATGTAAGACAGCGCCAATGGTGTGGGTCAAGCTCGCCATCGATCTGCTCGATGCACTTCTGGCAAAGAAATGCAGACATATGCACCGTATTGTCGGCGTTTGGCCCGACATCATATTGCGCAAGATGGTCGCTTGAGCCGCAAAGCTCGCATTGATCGTTTGAGCGGGCGGACAGTGCGGAAAGAGGCATGGCGGACCTTTATGTTGAGCTTCGCGTACACGAAGTCTACTCCCGCACCGAAACGATGCCAACCCGCGCAGATGGTCGCGCCTAGTCGTCCATCTTGAGCGCGTTGATAAAGGCCTGCTGTGGGATTTCCACCTTGCCGAATTGGCGCATCTTTTTCTTACCGGCCTTTTGCTTCTCCAAGAGTTTTTTCTTACGAGAAACATCGCCGCCGTAACATTTGGCTGTCACGTCCTTGCGCATTGCCGAAAGTGTTTCGCGTGCCACCACACGGCCACCAATAGCCGCCTGAATCGGAATTTTAAACATATGACGCGGAATAAGCTCTTTGAGCTTTTCAACAAGCGCGCGCCCGCGTTGCTCTGCGCGGTCACGGTGCACCATGGTCGAAAGCGCGTCCACAGGATCCTCATTCACGAGAACGGTCATTTTGACCAAAAAATCCTCGCGATAACCAGTGAGTTGATAGTCAAACGAGGCATAGCCCTTAGTCACCGACTTAAGGCGATCATAAAAGTCAAAGACGACCTCGTTGAGCGGCAAGTCATAAACCACCATCGCCCGCGAACCCGCATAAGTCAGGTCAAGCTGGATGCCGCGGCGGTCTTGGCAAAGCTTTAGCACGTCACCGAGGTATTCATCCGGCACAAGGATTGTCGCTTTAATCCGCGGCTCTTCTATATGGTCCACATGGGTCAGATCAGGCATGTCAGCGGGATTGTGAAGCTCCAGCATCGTGCCGTCACGCATATGCACATGATAAATCACCGACGGCGCGGTCGTGATCAGCTCGATGTTGTATTCACGCTCAATCCGATCGCGGATCACCTCAAGGTGCAACAGCCCGAGGAAGCCACAGCGAAAGCCAAAGCCAAGCGCTGCCGAGGTTTCCATTTCGTAAGAGAAGCTGGCGTCGTTCAGAGCGAGCTTCTCAATTGAATCGCGCAGGTCTTCGAACTCGGCATTATCAACGGGGAAGAGCCCACAGAACACAACTGGCTGTGCTGGTTTGAAGCCCGGCAGTGGCTCCGCGCAACCTTTCTTCTCGTGAGTGATCGTGTCACCAACACGGGTGTCTCGCACTTGTTTGATCGACGCTGTCAGAAAGCCGATCTCGCCCGGTCCAAGCTCATCAATCATGGTCATCTCTGGCTTAAACACGCCAATACGATCAACCGGATGAACAGAGCCGTTCTGCATCATCTTAATGCGGTCACCCTTGCGAAGAACTCCGTCAATCACACGCACAAGAACAATCACACCAAGGTAGGCGTCATACCAGCTGTCAACAAGCATTGCCTTGAGTGGTGCATCACGATTGCCTTCGGGCGCAGGAAGCTCCTTCACAATCGCTTCAAGCGTTTCGTGGATGCCCTGCCCTGTTTTGGCTGACACCTGAATTGCACCTGTGGCGTCAATTCCGATCACGTCCTCGATCTGCTCTGCGACGCGATCGCAATCCGATGCGGGCAAATCAATCTTGTTGAGAACGGGCACAATTTCGTGGTTCGCCTCAATCGCATGGTAAACGTTTGCCAGTGTCTGGGCCTCTACGCCTTGCGAAGAGTCCACAACAAGCAAGCTGCCCTCAACCGCACGCATACTGCGACTCACCTCATAGGCAAAGTCGACGTGGCCCGGCGTGTCGATCAGGTTCAGTACATACTGCTCGCCATCATCGGCAAGGTAATCAATACGCACCGTGTTGGCCTTGATCGTAATACCGCGCTCTCGCTCGATATCCATCGAGTCGAGCAATTGTTCTTTCATCTCCCGCGTCTCAACGGTGCCGGTCTCTTGGATGAGACGGTCAGCGAGCGTGGATTTACCGTGGTCAATATGCGCCACGATGGAGAAGTTACGAATTTTGGCGAGATCTGTCATGGAATTGGATATGAGGTGGATTCGCGTGCTGGTCAAGCGGGGTTGACGCTTGGCATCGTCTCAATTGCGGGTTTTTGCAATAAAAATGGCGCAACCCATCGCCAGTGGCGCTCGGGGTGTATTTGAATTGCCTTTTCGCATCAGGAAAAGAGGAATTTTTATCAACAAATTGATTTTTTCCCTGATTTGAGTCATTCTGCGCTCAGGCAATTCGCACAGAGACTCGCAAAGAGCGCGTGCGAACATCGGTAGAATAGGTAGACATATGAAAACGACAGGCATCCTTATGCTGGCGATGGCGGCCAGCCTTTCTCTAACAGCCCCTCAACCTCTTAACGCTAGCGCGATCGAAAACGCCTGCAATAGCTCGGGCCGCAAAGCCGCAAACCGTGCGCTTTGCGGATGCATTCAAGATGCAGCAGATATGATCCTGACGCGCAGCGACCAACGCAAAGCAGCGAAGTTCTTTAAAGATCCGCATCAAGCACAAGTTATTCGCCAATCCAGCAAGGCAAGTGATGAACGCTTCTGGCTTCGTTACAAAGAGTTTGGCCAGACAGCAGAAACATTCTGTTCTAGCTAAAACGCGAAAAGGCCGGAGAATTCTCCGGCCTTTCCTACTTAAGACGATAACGATTTAGTTCGATTTATCGTCATGCTTCATGTCGCCATGGTCCATTTTGGAATGATCCATGTCGCCGTGATCCATCTTGTGATCTGCGCCACGTTCAAGATCGACAGGAATGTCGACGGTAATGTCACCCGCGTTTTCAAATGTCAGGGTCACAGAAACTGTCTCGCCCTCTTTGAAGCCTTCGCTCAGGCCCATGAACATGACGTGATCGCCACCACGCTCAAGCGCGTGCATACCACCCGCAGGAATGACAAAGCCCTCTTCGACTTCCATCATCTTCATTACGCCGTCACCCATGTCTTTATGAGTATGCAGCTCTGTACGAGGCGCAACGTCTGAAGAAACCGCCACAAGACGATCGTCCTGATCAGACTTATTCATGATGTGGAAGAACGCACCACCCGCTTTTGCGGTTGGTGTGGATGTACGGGCATATGCATCGTGGATTTCGATATCTGCGGCAAAAGCAGGCGCAGCAAGAGCGCCCATGAATACGGAAACGGCAAGGGATTTTACAAAAGACATTTCGAGTCCTTTCTTATGGTCATTGATTGTTAGTTAAGTGTTGGCGGAATCCGCCATGGGTTGCTTAGGCAGCTGCAGGGGGCGCACGTGAGGGCGGCGCTACCGCACTATGTACAGCACGGCGGATTTCGCCCTCGCTTTGGAATATTGCATCCGAATAAACGATAGAGCTTGGGGTCGCATGTGTTTGCTGCGGCGCACCGAAAGCAACCGTCGCCATACATTCGGGGCAAACTGTCTTCTGCTGAATCGGCTGGCCGTCGGCATCGACCTGAACGGTGATATGGCCGTTGCCAACACATAGAACCATCTCGCCCGAAGCATCGGCGCGCATCTGTCCAACCGCCATTGCAACATTGGTCAGCCCAATCAAGGCAACCAACGCGAAGGCGAGCAACTTGCTCATATCTGGAAAAATCCGGCGGTTCATGGCGCGACTATATGGCCGCCTGAAATGCTCCGCCAGTGACAAATTGTAGCTTCACTTGAGCGCGCTTCGAACCAACTGACGCAAACGAGAAAAGCCCCGCCGGTTAGGGCGAGGCCTTTAAGAAATCTGAATGCCGATTAAGCGGTTGCTTGGGCTTTCAGGATGTCTTTTTTGATTTTCAGCGCGTTTTCCGAAAGCTCAGCGTCTTTTGCTTTTGCAAGATACGCGTCCAGACCACCACGGTGATCTACAGAGCGCAGAGCAGCAGCAGAGATTTTGAGCTTGAATGTGCGGCCCAGTGTTTCGGACTGCAGGGAAACGTCATTCAGGTTCGGGAGGAACCGACGACGTGTACGGTTTTTCGCATGGCTGACATTGTTGCCAACCATAGGGCCTTTTCCGGTCAATTCGCAACGACGTGCCATGATGATCTTCCTTTGTCGTGGCCATGTAAGAGCGGATCCCTCACACAACTCGATAACATAAATGGGCGCCAACACAGTGACGCCCTGAATTCCGTTCGCGGTTATTACGTCCGATATGAGGGGACGTCAAGCGATTCATCCGGTGGTTTTTAACGCTTTCAGCAAGTTTTCCGCGGCAACCGAGGGGCTCACTGTGCCATCACTCACATTGGAGCGGTAGTTTTGCATTAAATTCCGAATCGTTTCGCTTTCCGTGAGCTGCGCGAGCAGCCCCGCTTCGACCTCTTGTTGAAACCAATCCGCGGCCTGACTTGCGCGAGCCTTATCCCAAACCCCGCTCTCTTTACGCCAATTGGCAAGAGTTTCGATTTCTTCCCAAACGTCGGCAATCCCCTCCTCCTCAAGTGCAGAGGCAAGCATCGCCTTTGGAAACCCGTCCGGATCACGCGCGCGCTTTCGAAGCAGCCGAAGCGCACCGGCATAATCTGCACAGGTTCGCGTGGCCGCTTGTTTGAGGTCCCCATCCGCTTTGTTCACGACGATGATATCGGCAATTTCCATAATGCCGCGTTTTACACCCTGAAGCTCGTCGCCTCCGGCTGGAGCCATAAGCAATAGAAAGATGTCGGAAACACCAGCTACCATTGTTTCGCTCTGCCCGACTCCCACGGTCTCGATCAGGATCACATCATATCCCGCCGCTTCACACAGGGTAACCGCCTCGCGCGTTCGCCGTGCAACGCCACCAAGGGTGTTGGAGCTTGGCGAGGGACGAATGAACGCGTTGGGCGCACGCGACAATAGGCTCATGCGCGTTTTATCACCAAGGATAGAGCCGCCTGATCGCGCAGAACTTGGATCAACCGCAAGAACCGCAACACGTAAGCCCTTGTTGACGAGCATCATACCGAATGACTCGATGAACGTTGATTTCCCGACTCCCGGCGTGCCGGACAATCCAATCCGAAGCGCTTGTTTAGAGTTGTCGCCAGTCTCCTGCCGGACCCGCGACAAAAGCTCGAGCGCATCTTTGCGATGGCTTGGCTTAACACTTTCGATAAGTGTGATCGCCCGCGCCAAGGCGCGTCGCTGTCCGCCAACCAATCCCTCAGCAAGCTCGGCGACCTCAGATGTTGGTTTTTCTGGTGCGCTCAATGGGCAGCCTTTCGCCTGATAGTGTCACGACTTTGCGCGTGATATTGGATAACATTGCCATTTCCACCAAGTATTTGCCATACCAAGAGCCGAATCCACACAGGAATCCTGTCTATATGTTCAAATCCATTCTGCGCGTCGCTGTTACCCGCATGGCCGCAACACTTTGTCTCGTAATTTCGACGCCGCTATTGGCCGAAACACTCAAAGATCAAGGGCAATACAAACTGTATCTCAGCGGGATACCCGCGGGCGGACTTGCATTCAATGCTGTGAACGACGGGAATACTTACCGCATCGGCGGGAAGCTTGCGAGCACAGGCCTTGTTGGTTCAGTGGTTAAAGTTAGCTATGACGCGCAATCCGCAGGGCTTGTGCGCGGCGACAAGCTGATCCCAACGCGATACTCCGAACAGGCAAACACCGGCCGGCGCAAACAAAGTAGCTCGCTCAATTACAAGAATGGCGTACCGCAAGTCTTGGAAGTTAAGCCAAAACGCAAACCCAAGAAATACGATGCCGACCCATCAAAACAAAAGGGCACATTGGATACGCTAACATCGATGTACACACTGCTGCGCAAGGTTGATCAAAAAGACGTATGCACGCTCAATGTTCAAACCTTTGATGGCCGCAGGCGCAGCGAAACGCGCCTGTCAAAGCCAATCGTGAACGGAAACGAAATCACATGTAATGGCGTTTACCGGCGTATCGAAGGTTTTTCGCCTCGTGAGATGCGCGAACGCGTTAATTTCGAGTTCAAGGTCGTTTACTCGAAATTGCCTACGGGGCAGTATCATGTAACCAAAATTTTCACCGACACCCTTTTCGGACGCGCCAGCCTGATACGACAGTGAACCCAAGCCAGTTTTCTCTTCCTATTGACGAAGTTGTCGGCGCGTTCTGTGACGCGCTCCACCGGCATGGCCGCGTCGTTTTGCAAGCGCCTCCAGGCGCAGGCAAAACAACACGTATCCCTCTAGCGATACGAGAGAGCAGCAAGACCACTGGCCGCATTCTCATGCTTGAACCAAGACGGCTTGCAGCGCGCGCCGCCGCAGAGCGAATGGCCAGAACACTTGGCGAAAACGTCGGCGAAACGGTTGGCTATCGGATTAAGGGCGAAGTCAAATCAGGCAAGAATACACGTATTGAGGTTGTAACCGAAGGTATCTTGACGCGCATGATCCAATCCGACCCCGAATTATCGGGCGTCGACACGATCATATTTGACGAATTCCACGAGCGAAGCCTCAATGCCGATTTGGGCTTGGCTCTCTGTTGGGAGATCAAGGGTGCGCTGCGTGACGATCTCCAGATTGTCGTAATGTCGGCCACGCTTGACGCTGCTCCAGTTGCTGCATTGCTTGATGATTGCCCAATTATAACATCAGAAGGCCGCAGTTTTCCGGTAGAGACCCGACACCTGCCAAAACCAATCGCAAGAACCGCCAAGAAACGCGGGTGGTTTGAAGACGCCGCCGCGAGTTTGATCGAAACAGCGGTGAACGAAACAGAGGGCGGCGTTTTGGTGTTTCTGCCTGGAGAGGGTGAAATCCGGCGTGTCGAAACGCGACTAAAAGGCCGCGTTCCCTCGGATTGTCATATTCACACACTTTTCGGCGCTATGAACTTCAAAGACCAGCGCGCAGCGATTGCGCCAGCCAAGTCCGGTCGCAAGATCGTGCTGGCCACCGCAATTGCAGAAACTTCCCTTACAATTGAGGACGTGCGCGTTGTTGTGGATTGCGGACGATCGAGACGCGCACGTTTTGATCCATCATCAGGCATGTCGCGGCTCGTGACCGAACCGGTGTCCCGAGCAGAGGCGGAGCAGCGCCGCGGTCGCGCGGGCCGCGTTGCCGAAGGTACGTGTTATCGAATGTGGACAAAAGGAGAGGAAGGCGCACTTTCGGCCTTTCCTCCTGCTGAAATTGAATCAACTGATCTGGCATCCCTTGTGCTGGAACTCGCGCTTTGGGGCGCAGCAAGCGCAGATGAACTCGCCTTTCTCACTCCACCAAACACCGGTGCAATGATAGAGGCCCGTCGTCTATTACAATCTCTCGGCGCGCTCGACGATGAAGGGCGCACTTCCCACCATGGCAAACAAATCGCGCGCCTTCCGCTGCATCCTAGATTGGCGCATATGCTGCTAAAGGCTGGTGACAATGCTATTCCCCTCGCCGCGCTGATTAACGGTCGCGATCCAATTCGCGGCCAAGGATGCGACATACGCAAGCGGCTCGAATTAATCCGCTCGTCTTCTCCTAAAAACTTTGCCGCAGAGCTTAACCACGCGGCATTTCACTCAATAAAAGATGAAATGAAGTCGCTGGTAAAATCACTCAAAGGGGTCCAGCCCCCCGAAGTTGACTATTCTGAAGCTGAAATGATTGCACTTGCCTATCCAGACAGGATTGCAATGCGACGTCCGGGCGGGCAGCCAAGGTATATTCTATCCGGCGGGAAAGGCGCCTTTTTGGCCGACGATGATCCCCTTGCTGGCGCGCGCATGCTTGTGGTCAGCGATCTCGACGGAGACGCGAAAGAAGCGCGAATTCGTCAAGCACTTCAAATTGACCAAAGCAGCGTAGAACGATTGTTTTCCGATCAACTCATTTGGGTGGAGTCCTGTGAATGGTCACGCCGAGAGCGCAAAGTTCTGGCGCGCAAACAGCAGAAACTTGGCGCTCTTACTCTAAGCGATACAAACTGGAAAGATGCACCAGATGACGCAATTGCCAATGCTGCGCTTGACGGATTCCGCGATATTGGCTTGCCAGTGTCAGCAGCAACGGCGCGCTTTCTGTCGCGCGTCGCACTGTTCCCAGACGATCTGCCTGATATGTGCGTTGATAAGATACTCGACGATGCAGAGGATTGGTTACTTCCTCATATCGCGGGCCTCAAAACTGAAAACCAATTGCGCGGCTTTGATCCACTCCCCGCGCTGAAGCAGCGACTGAACTGGGAGCAAACCAAACTTTTGGACCAACTCGCACCGGCAAGTTTTGTTACGCCACTTGGTCATAAAACGCCGATTGATTATAGCGGAGAAGCTCCCGAAATATCCGTAAGGCTACAGGAGATGTTTGGGGTTACAGAGCACCCAACAGTTGGAAAAAACAGGACTCCGCTGCGCATAACTTTGCTGTCACCTGCTCGTCGGCCCTTGCAAACAACCGCCGACCTCCCAGGCTTCTGGGCCAATTCTTATGCTGATGTTCGCAAAGATATGCGCGGGCAGTATCCAAAGCATCCATGGCCCGAAGACCCGACCAAAGAGGCACCAACTCTGCGTGCGAAGCGGCGTCAATAGTCAACTATTTGTAAACTATTAAAAAATAGCCTATATTATACAAAACAAAGAAACGATGAGGCAAAACAATGGGCAATGCTCTTAAGAAAGCATGGGAAGATTACGTATCGCCCCTGATAAAGCGCCCTGCTCGCGTGCAGGTTGCAGTGCTTTGTTACAAAGGTAACGGAAGCGATAAAAAGGTTCTGCTTGTGACCAGTCGGGACACGGGCCGTTGGATTCTACCCAAGGGTTGGCCGATTGACGGCAAAGATGCTCCGAGTGCTGCCATGCAGGAAGCATGGGAAGAAGCCGGTGTCTCCGAGGGAGAAGTCTCCCGTAAAGCCATCGGTCAGTTTTCCTATGAAAAGAAGATGGATACAGGCGGCATTGAAGTTTGCGAAACATCTATATTTGCGGTCAACGTGAAAAAGCTCGAGGATTCATTTCCCGAAGCTGCGGAACGGGAACGCAAATGGGTAACTCCGACCGAAGCTGCAAACATGGTCCAAGAACCAGAGTTGCAGGCAATTCTCGAAGAATTGTAACGGAAGTACGACATTTTCCTTGATCGAAAGGGTCTCGCCCGTTAGCGATCACCAAAGCCGATTCCGGGGGATGAAATGTCAGACAAACCCAAGAGCAACCAGTGGCAGACACTGGACAAAGACCTCAACAAAATCAGCCAAATTGAATCAGCGACCGCGTATATCTCTCGGCCGCTGATTGCGCCGGGCATTGCGCTCGCCTTCATTGTGCTGACAGTTTTGATGGCGGCGATCTTTTTTGATGCGACGCCTACCAATTTTGTTGTTATCGCCGCAGCCGGTTTCGGCGCGTATATGGCGATCAACATCGGTGCAAACGACGTTGCGAACAACATGGGGCCCGCCGTCGGGGCGAATGCGCTTACGATGGGCGCGGCGATTGTCATTGCCGCCTTGTTCGAAAGCGCCGGAGCGCTGATCGCGGGGGGCGATGTGGTTTCGACCATCTCGAAAGGTATTGTTGATCCTGCCGGGTTCACCGAAACCCGTGTCTTTATCTGGGCTATGATGGCCGCGCTAATTAGTTCGGCGCTTTGGGTGAACCTTGCCACTTTTGTCGGTGCACCTGTTTCTACGACGCACTCTGTTGTTGGTGGTGTTATGGGCGCTGGCATCGCCGCCGCTGGCCTGACCGCTGTAAATTGGCCAACAATGGGCGCTATCGCCGCAAGTTGGGTGATTTCGCCGGTTTTGGGTGGTGTGATCGCCGCTCTGTTCCTTGCGTTTATCAAGGCCAAAATCATCTATCAAGACGACAAGATTGCCGCCGCAAAGAAGTGGGTACCTGTTCTGATCGGCATCATGGCTGGCGTATTCGCGACTTACCTCGCGATGAAGGGCCTCAAGAGAATTATGAAGATCGATATCGGAACTGCGCTTCTGATCGGTCTCGTAATCGGCGCAGTCTGCTACGTCGTTTCCGCACCGCTGATCAACAAGAAGGCAGAAGGCCTAGAGAACCGCAACAAATCGCTAAAGATCCTGTTTGCCGCTCCGCTGGTCATTTCTGCTGCGCTTCTTTCGTTCGCTCATGGTGCGAACGACGTTGCCAATGCCGTTGGACCATTGGCTGCGATTGTGCACGCCGCAGAGTTTGGTGATTTTGCCGCGAAAGTTTCTATTCCGTCGTGGGTCATGGTGATTGGCGCTTTGGGCATCTCGTTCGGTCTCGTACTGTTCGGGCCAAAGCTTATCCGCATGGTCGGAAGCCAGATTACAAAACTCAACCCGATGCGTGCCTACTGTGTTTCGCTTTCTGCCGCGATTACGGTCATCGTGGCAAGCTGGCTCGGCCTTCCTGTTAGCTCGACGCATATCGCTGTGGGCGGTGTTTTCGGCGTTGGATTTTACCGCGAATGGCATACTGAAAAGCGCCTGAAGCAAAGCCGCGCAAAACGCCCGCCCGAGCTTCGGATAGCACCCGAAGAGCGCCGCCGCAGAAAGCTTGTACGTCGCTCGCACTTTATGACCATCATTGCAGCATGGGTGGTCACAGTCCCCGCTGCAGCGATCATGTCAGCCGTGATCTTTATGATCCTGAACCTATTGGTTGGCTAATCCCAACAAAAAAGGGCCGCTCAATCAGCGGCCCTTTTATTTTCGTGCTCACGTAAGTTAACGCGATACGTTCATGTCTTCTGCGCTCAGCGCCCATGGGCCGTGGAAGCCACCACCCTCTTGATCAACACGTTCAAATCCATGCGCACCAAAGAAATCACGTTGCGCTTGCACAAGGTCCGTTGTTCCGCGCGCAGTACGCATTGTGTCAAAATAGGCGAGTGCGGCAGAGAATGCTGGTGTCGCTTGACCGTTCATTGCTGCGGAGGCAACAACGCGGCGCAAAGCCGCAGAGCCGTTCACAAGCCGTTTTGCGAACGCAGGCGCCAAGATTAGGCGGCCTTTTGGCAACTCGCCACGGAACGCGGCCGAAATATCATCAAGAAGTGCAGACCGAATAATACAACCGGCACGCCAAATCTCTGCAACACGGGCCATATCCAAATCCCAACCATAGGTCTCTGATGCCGCGGTCAGGATGTCAAAGCCCTGTGCGTAGGCAAGGATACGCGCTGCAAGCAAAGCATCGGCAAGGTCTTCTTCGGATACCTGAGGGCCACCCTCTGGCTGAACTGCCAATATCTCAGCGCCCGCTTCGCGAACGTCCTTGGCCGCAGACCAGCTTCGTGCACCGACCGCTGCTTCAATCGTTGACGCAGATTGACCAAGGCCAAGCGCTTCAATCACCGTCCAGCGCCCCGTGCCTTTTTGGCCAGCACGATCAAGGATAATATCTACAACCGGTTTGCCAGTCGCTTCATCCGTCGCGCCAAGCGCTTTACCGGTTATCTCAACCAGATAACTCTTTAGCTCGCCTTCGTTCCAACGGTCAAATAGAGCGCCCACTTCTGCGGCGGACTTTCCCTGCCCGTCACGAAGGATGCCCCAGACCTCAGCAATCAATTGCATATCGGCATATTCAATGCCGTTGTGAACCGTTTTAACGAAATGCCCAGCGCCATCAGGGCCAAGATGAGCAGCGCAAGGATCGCCTTCATACTTAGCAGCAATTGCATTGATGATTGGCTCAATAGGCTTGAAGCTTTCTTCGGGGCCCCCAACCATGATGGACGGACCGAAACGCGCGCCTTCTTCTCCACCAGATACGCCCATGCCAACAAACCGGAAACCATCCGCCGCAAGCTCTGCATCACGGCGTCGGGTATCGTGGAAGTTCGTGTTTCCCGCATCAATGAGCGTGTCGCCCTCATCAAGATAAGGCTTCAGCGCTTCGATCTGGTCGTCAAACGGCTTCCCTGCGGGAACCATCACAATAATTGCGCGCGGAGTTTGCAGTGAAGCGACAAAGCTTTCGATATCATCGCAACCGATCAGATATTCAGACAACTCGCCCGCATCGTTGATAAACTCGCTCACACGCGAAACAGTTCGGTTGGTCACAGCGATCTTGTAGCCATTGTCTGCAATGTTCAGCGCCAGTGCGCTCCCCATCGTTCCAAGGCCAATCAAGCCAATTGCGGCCTTATTCCCACTGTCACTCATATTCATCCCATCCTTGGTCCGTTAGCGTAAAACTTCGCGACAAATACGACCTTATAGGCCGAGACACCAGCGCATGATCGCTTTTTGTGCGTGAAGGCGATTTTCAGCTTCGTCAAACACAACCGATTGCGGCCCGTCCATTACCTGATTGGTCACCTCTTCTTCGCGATGCGCGGGGAGACAATGCATGAACAATGCGTCGGAGTTTGCCTGCTCCATCAAGGCTTGATTAACCTGATATGGATAGAGCAGATTGTGCCGCCGTTGACGCGCCGATTGCGGGTCGTGCATCGACACCCATGTATCAGCAACTACCAGGTCCGCGCCCTGTACCGCCTTGGCGGCATCGCGTTCCACTTCGACTTTCACGCCTTTCGCGCGGGCTTCGTTCATGAAGACATGCTCAGGATCAAACTCCTCTGGGCCCGCGAAGGTGAAATCAAAGCCAAATTGACCAGCAGCATGTACAAATGACGCTGCAACATTGTTACCGTCACCGGTCCACACGACTTTCTTGCCCGCAATTGGTCCGTTGTGCTCTTCGAATGTCTGAATGTCCGCCATGATTTGGCACGGATGCGTTCTATTGGTTAGGCCGTTAATTACGGGAACGGTGGCATATTCTGCCATCTCCAGTAGCGTCGACTCTTCGAACGTGCGGATCATGATGAGATCAACGTAACGGCTCAGCACCCGAGCGGTATCGGCAATGCTTTCACCGTGACCAAGCTGCATGTCGCTGCCAGAAAGAACCATCGTTTCCCCGCCCATCTGGCGCACACCAACGTCAAAGGAAACGCGTGTCCGGGTTGAGGGTTTTTCAAAGATCAATGCAACCATCCGCCCCGCAAGAGGCTGATCGTCGTCCTTCATACCTTTCGGCCGATCATTCCGCGCAGTTTTCATTGACTTCGAGAGTTCAATCATTGCCCGCAGATCATCAGGCGCGGTTTTGTTGATATCTAGAAAATGGTTCATGTTTTATCCGTTTCGGGTGTTTGTTGGGGCTTGGCAATGCTATCGCCGCCCTTGAATGTCATGATGTATACTGGGTCGCCCGTTTCACAGATGCGCCTCGGGCCTTGCTCGAACCCGGCGCCCTTGAACATGGCGATGCTTCGTGCGTTTCGGCATTCTGGGTCTGATACAACGCGTGCGGCGCCATTTGCCAACAGCAGCTCGGCATACTGCCGAACAAATGCTTTTGCATGGCCCTGCCCCAGAAACGCCGCGTCCCCCAGAAACACGTCAATCGCACGCGTCCCTGTTGGCACATCGTCCATATGCGGAATATCGACCGTTTCTGGCCCCCAATCCTGAATGAATGCAAAGGGCTGGGCCGCCTCGCGCCCATCGGCAATGCCCCAAACGATATGCATATTGCAGTCGCCGCCATCGATTTCTTCTTCGATTAAGGCCAGTTCGCGATCCGGATCTCCCCAAAACTCGCGCACCGCGGCTTGCGAAAGCCATCCGTACAACAACGGGAAATCCTCCCGTGTTGCACGTTTGAATTGATACGTTTGTGGCATCACCCGCTCGCCTTTTTCGCAACAGCCTCAAGCCGCGCCAGCCCTTCGGCAATGTCATCGTCCGTGAGGTTTAGGGGCGGTAAGAGACGGATAACGTTATCCGCAGCGGGCACAGTGATCAGGCATTCGTCATAGCCCTTTGCAACGATATCCGCACAGGCCGGAACGCATTTCAGCCCCAACATCAAACCGCTGCCGCGCACTTCGGCGAATACATCCGGATATGTTGCAACCAATCCTTCCAGACCTTGGCGCAGCAGCGCAGATTTGCGCGAAACTTCGGCCAGAAACTCCGGTGTGGAGACCTCCGACATCACCGCAGAGCCAACAGCACAGGCCAGTGGGTTACCCCCATATGTAGAGCCATGCGTGCCCGCAGTCATTCCGCTTGCAGCCTCTTCTTTGGCAAGCACTGCACCGAGCGGGAAGCCACCTCCGATACCTTTGGCAACCATCATAATATCTGGCTCGATACCTGCGAATTCATATGCAAACAGTTTACCTGTTCGGCCCATGCCACACTGCACTTCGTCCAGAATGAGCAGAGCGCCGCAGTCGTCACATATTTCACGAAGGGCCTTGAGTGTGCTGTCAGGAAGCGCGCGAATACCGCCCTCACCCTGAATTGGCTCAATCATGATCGCGGCTGTCTTGTCGCTCGCGGCGGCCCTCACTGCGTCGAGGTCGTTGAATGGCAGGTGTGTGAACCCACCGACAATCGGGCCAAACCCTTTGACCATCTTTTCGCTACCCGCCGCCGCAATACCTGCCGCCGAACGCCCGTGGAATGAACCTTCAAACGTCAGGATTTCAACACGCTCTGGCTGACCTTTCTCAAACCAGTATTTCCGCGCCATCTTAACGGCAAGTTCACAGGCCTCTGTACCGGAATTGGTAAAGAATACCGTGTCCGCGAATGTCGCATCGACGAGTTGATCCGCAAGTTTTTGTTGCTGTGGTATTTGATAGAGGTTGGACACATGCCAGAGTTTCTCTGCCTGTTCTGTCAGCGCCTTTACCAATGCCGGATGCGCATGCCCGAGTGCCGAAACGGCTATCCCAGCACCAAGATCCAAAAATCGGCGGCCGTCTGCCTCTACAAGCCAAGCACCTTCACCTTTTTCAAAGGAAAGTGGAGCGCGGTTGTACGTCGGCAGAACGGTAGAAATCATGGGTATTGTCCTTATAAGAAGGGGCTTTGGTGCCGTAAGGGCAGCCGTGTGTCAAGATTTTGAGGAGTGTTGCGCAATATTGCGCGAAATCAATAGCGAATTGGCCGCAGCTATACTTAGCGTCGGCGTCGGAAAGATATGTTCGCAGCGTTGATCATGCGGCTCGTATAGACGGGAGCGGCTAGAGCTGACAAGCTTTTTATGGCTTGAGCCGATAGCCCTTGCGGAACCACGCCCAACATATTGCAATAATGCAACCGGTCGTCACGACACAGATCAGCAACCCAAGCCATGGGCCTGTCTCCGCTCCTCCAAGCACTCCATAGCGCACACCGTCAATCAGGTAGTAAATTGGATTGGCACGTGTGAGTGTTTGGATAAGTGGCGGCAGCGCATCTATGGAGTAAAAAGTTCCGGACAAGAACGCCAAAGGTGTCACTATGAAGTTGGTGATTGCCGCAACTTGATCGAACTTATTGGAATAGACGCCAGCAAGAATGCCAAGCCCCCCGAGCATCGCGCTGCCAAGAAACGCAAAGACCAGAGCCCAGATCGGATGATGAATCTCGATGCCCAAGATCAAGCTCATTCCAAGGCCGATAACAACGGCAACAAGCATCCCGCGCCCGATCGCCCCTGCTAGGTATCCGGCAACGAGTTCAATTGGGGAAAGCGGCGGCATCAATGTATCGACGATATTGCCCTGAACCTTCGCAACGGTGATGGAGGATGAAGTATTCGCAAACGCGTTCTGAATAACCGTCATCATTAGAATACCCGGCGCGATGAAATGCAGAAACGGCACCCCGTTTACGTCACCACGGGTCGGCCCGATTGCAACGGTGAAAATTGCAAGGAACAAAGCAGCAGTCACCAACGGCGCAAGTAGCGTTTGCGTCCAGACAACGACAAAACGGCGTATCTCGCGTTGGGCGAGCGTATAGGTTCCAAGCCAGTTGATCCGGCCAAACTTGCGTTTCTGCTCCGAATATTCCGCCTGCATGCTCATACTTCCTCAACTAATTTCTCGGATTCAACCTGAATCGACTCCTGTGCCTTGTATCCCGTTGCGGGGTGATTAAAATAGGGGGTCAGTTGAATTCTTTCAGGTTGCGGCCTGCGAGACTGTTTTGTGCGGTCTTAATCCCGCGAACCGAACCAAAGGAAGTTATATGTCCTGGACAGATGAGCGCGTCGAAACCCTGAAAAAAATGTGGGGCGAAGGCCAGTCCGCGAGCCAGATTGCCAAGGAACTTGGCGGCGTTACCAGAAACGCCGTTATCGGCAAGGTGCACCGTCTTGGCCTTTCCAACCGCACAACCAGCAGCGCCAAGCCAAAAGCCAAAGAAAAGCCCGCAGCGGCAAAGCCAGCCGCGCGCGCAAAGCCGGCCACACCAAAGGCCGCGCCGGCAGCGGAGAAAGCTGCTGCACCTGCGGAAGCACCCGCTCGCCCAGCTACACCTGCGCGCAAAGCGATCATTCCTGCCGGACAGCCATTGCCTCCTCAACCTTCGGCCAATGAAATCAGCCCTGAAGCGCTGGCATCGGTTCGTGAAGTTGAAAAGACGGCCAAGAAGCTTTCGCTCATGGAGTTGACCGAGCGTACATGCAAATGGCCAATTGGCGACCCCGCCACAGACGAATTCTGGTTCTGCGGTCTCAATGTCCAAACTGGAAAACCTTACTGCGAGGCGCATGTCGGCGTTGCATTCCAGCCAATGAGCAGCCGCCGCGACCGTCGCCGCTAAGGCTTCGAAACATTCAAACATTCAGAGCGCCTCATCGGGCGCCCTTTTTTCTTTCTGGCTAGTTTCCGCCGCCCAAAATCTTCATAAGCTCCTTGGTCGCGGTATCTTCGATCGTTCGGCGCGCGGCATCCTTCAAGCTCTCGCCCTTTTTCTGTTTGATCCCAAGCTTTTTGGCGATGTCGTTCTTTGCTTTCTTCCTCGCCTTTTTCACCTTCTTATCAAGATCTTCTTGATCAATATCCAAATCCTTAGCGTTTAGCGCCTCAACATCGAGGAAATAGCGCGGCCCCGCCCACGGGCCTTTGATCCGAACTGGAACCTTTACGCCGCCTGTACCGTCTTCTTTCACAAGCGCGGTCGGGACGATGCGGAAATCAAGCATCTGCTCGCCGAGATCGACTTCACCTGTACCAACAGCAGTCAGCCCATTTGCCCGAGCATCAAGATCATCCGTACGCGCAATTCCATTCTCCATATCGAAAGATGCCGTCAGGCTGTCAAAAATTGTCCGCTTGCCTTCACCTTGCTGATCCGGGTCTGTATTCGCAATCATCCGCTTCAGATCAACACCCTTTAGCGCGCCTTTGCGCATCGCAAGTTGAGCAGAACCAGAGAAGTTATGCATAATTTCATCAACGGATTCCCCGACGCCAAGGAACTCGATCGAAAAATCTCCCTTTCCGGAAAAGCGTTCTAGATCAACAAGGTCGACGAGAAGCGGCTCCACATCAACATTTGCTGCTGCAAGATTTCCGCCAACAGAAAGCCCACCTCTCCCATTCATCACAAACTGCCCCGAAAGCGCACCGTCATAGGCAGCGGTTTGTTCAAGCGCGAACACAGCCCTGCCCGCTTCAGCCCGCGTTAGAATCTGACTATTGCCGAGCTTCAAACCGCCAAGGACAAGCTTGTTTGCCCGAAGGGAAACTTCAGCATCGGTCAGAAATAGAAACTCAGTACTGATTTGGTCTTTGGGCCAACCCGTTTGTGTTTTGGGTTTCTTTGGCCGAGCAGATTGTGGCTTGCCTTGTGAGTTGCGCGATTTTGAAGTTTCGGAAAAGTCCAAGACGTCCGCCGTCAACGCGGCTTTTAACTTCGGCCGATCCTTGCCTGGAAGGAGGTCGATATCACCGCGCACTTCATTTTCACCAATCGCGATCCGCCCAGAGCGTAAAAAGAGCGCGCCGTCGTCTGTGCGTGTCGCTTTTCCTGAAAGCGCGAGCGCACCGTCGAATGCGCCCCCTGCGCCACCCATTCGTGCCGCTATGGTCGACAGGTCATTGGCATATGCTGATAGTTGCCCGTCAAACTCGAAATTGCCGAGGCCCAGCTTACCATCGAAGCTCGCTTTAACGCCGCCATACTCGGCCGAAATTTCAAGCGGCGTGACGAGCCCATCAATGAAGTTTCGAGCGTTGGTAACGGTCGCTCCCATTTTCACGACTGCGCCGGAATACTCACCCGACCCGACAACCTTAATCGCACCATCTGCATCTGGCATCCGAAGCGTGAAGTCCACATTTTGAAACCGCTCATGTCGTCCATTCTGGTGGTCAATAAAACGGATGTCCGCCCCCTTCACCGCAGCCTCATCTACGCTGTAGGACCTTGAAGTTGCGGCTTTTTCGCCGCCCCCTTCATTTGAGGATGGCGCCTTCACGGCTTGAATGGTCTTCTGGTCAAATGACCAGTTTTCGCGGCCATCCTCGGCAATTTCGAGTAGAATTTTTGGTTGATTAAACTCAACCGTCTTGATCACGACATCGCCGCTCAGCAACGAAAAGAAGGAGACACCAACTTTCAAGCCCTCAGCAGTGATCATCGGGCCAGAATCTGACCAATCTGCATTTGCCAGCTTAACAGGTCCGGTTTTAATCGACAGATGCGGAAACAAGCTTGTTGTTACATCGCCCTCAATCTGAACATCTCGTCCGGTTACAATTTCCAACCGCTCGCTCGCGAGGTCCGCGAGCTTTTGACCAGGAATAAGCGCGAGTGCGACAAGTGCAAGAAAGCCGAGGGTAAATAGGAATGCGACACCCCGATAAATCCAACGCATAGCTCACCTCAATTATTTTCTTTCCTGTGTAAGCGCCATTTCAACTGCCCACAATGGCCCTCACCTCAGTGTGACTTCGCTTATGTTTGTCTTTGCTCCGCATCAAACGCCAGTGTATAGCCACGCCATGAGCCAGAATCCGCCAGAACTCCGCCCCGACCTTGCACCACGCGCGCAAATCTCTGACCCCATTCGAGAGGGCCAGCCGAAAATCGGTATGGTGAGCCTTGGGTGCCCGAAAGCATTGGTGGATAGCGAGCGCATCCTTACACGTCTGCGCGCCGAAGGGTATGCTATCTCTCCGGACTATGGCGGAGCAGAGGCTGTGATCGTCAATACCTGCGGTTTTCTGGATAGTGCGAAGGCAGAGAGCCTTGAGGCGATTGGCGAAGCGATCAACGAAAACGGCCGCGTCATTGTAACGGGATGTTTGGGCGCAGAACCTGAATACATTACCGGTGCGCATCCAAGCGTTTTGGCCGTAACTGGCCCACACCAATACGAGCAAGTGCTTGATGCGGTTCACCAAGCTGTGCCGCCAAGCCCCGATCCGTTTGTTGACCTTCTTCCCGCCCGCGGGGTTTCGCTAACACCGCGCCACTTTAGCTATCTCAAAATTTCCGAGGGCTGTAACCACAAATGCAAATTCTGCATTATTCCCGACATGCGCGGCAAACTTCAGTCGCGCCCTGCACACGCAGTTTTGCGCGAGGCAGAAAAGCTTGTTGATGCGGGCGTGAAGGAACTCTTGGTCATCTCACAAGACACCAGCGCCTACGGCCTTGACCGCAAGTATGATGTAAACCCTTGGAAAGATGGCGAAGTGCGTAGCCACATCACTGATCTCGCTCGCGAACTGGGGAGTTTGGGCGCTTGGGTTCGGCTGCACTATGTTTATCCCTATCCCCATGTACGTGATCTCATTCCGTTGATGGCGGATGGACATATTCTCCCTTATCTCGACATCCCGTTTCAACACAGCCACCCAGATGTTCTGCGTCGTATGGCACGCCCCGCAGCCGGCGCCAAAACGCTGGACGAAATCAATGCGTGGCGCGAAATTTGCCCCGACATAACGCTGCGCAGCACTTTTATCGTCGGCTATCCTGGTGAAACCGAAGAAGAGTTTCAGCATCTGCTCGACTGGCTGCAAGAGGCGCAACTCGATCGCGTAGGCTGCTTCCAATACGAGAACGTCGAAGGCGCGCGAAGCAATGCCCTCCCCGATCACGTTCCTGCCGAAGTAAAAGAAGAGCGTTGGCACCGATTTATGGAAGTTTCGCAATCCATCTCGGCCGCGAAACTTGAGCGCAAGGTCGGAACGCTTCAGGACGTCATTGTTGATGAAGTGGACGACGAAGCCGCCACATGCCGTACCAAAGCCGATGCGCCCGAAATCGACGGAAACCTGTTTATCGACGAAGGGTTTGAGGACCTCAAACCGGGCGATATGCTTACGGTAAAAGTAGATGAGGCAAGTGAATACGACCTTTGGGGCAAAGCCGTTTAGCGGCGAGATTTGAAGAAGCTTTTTAGCAGCTCTTCTGACTCTTGCGCCGAAATGCCATCATATACTTCAGGAACATGATGCGCCTGCGGGTGCGCGAAAATTCGCGGCCCCTGCGCAATACCGCCGGACTTTGGGTCGGCCGCCCCATAATAAACACGCCGGAGACGCGCAGCTGAAATGGCCATTGCACACATCGGACAAGGCTCAAGCGTGACGTAAAGATCGCAATCAGTAAGACGCTCGGTCTGAAGCTTTGAACATGCTTCTCTTATGACAAGAACCTCTGCGTGTGCGGTCGGGTCATTAAGCTCACGAGTCCGATTGCCATTCTCTGCAAGCACTTCACCAGATCCAGAGACCAGCACCGCGCCAACAGGCACTTCCCCACGCTTTGCAGCGTTCTTTGCTTGGATAAGCGCATGTTTCATATGGCTGTTGAAGCGTGTCATGGCATCGTTTTGCCTCGTTCTGGGTTCTATGCCAAGCTGCTTTCTATTCTCCAAGAACTGCTATAGAGCGAGCCTATGGAAAAATCAGCCAATACACCGACCACAAAATCAGGCGACCGGATCGCCAAAGTCCTAGCCCGAGCGGGCGTTGCGTCGCGCCGCGAGGCCGAGCGGATGATTGAAGCTGGTCGGGTATCGGTCAATGGCAAGGTAATAGACAGCCCCGCTTTGAACGTTACTGAAAAGGACAAGATCGAAGTCGACGGGAAGCCGCTTGCCGAACCAGAGCACGCACGTATGTGGCTTTACTATAAGCCGCTCGGCCTCGTGACGACAGAAAGCGACGAAAAAGGCCGAGAGACAGTATTTGACGCCCTGCCAGAAGAGTTGGGGCGCGTTTTGAGCGTTGGCCGGCTGGACATCAATTCGGAGGGGCTCCTGCTTCTAACGAATGACGGCGGCATTAAACGCAAGCTTGAGTTGCCTTCTACCGGATGGCTGCGCCGCTATCGCGTACGTGTGAATGGCCGCCCCGATGAAACAACCCTTGAACCGTTGCGCAAAGGGATCAGCGTGGATGGAGAAACTTTCCAGCCCATGATCGTATCTCTAGACCGCCAACAAGGCGCAAACGCGTGGCTCACGGTCTCTATTCGCGAAGGTAAAAACCGCGAGATCCGGCGCGCTATGGCGGCGATTGGGCTAACTGTGAACCGCTTGTTGCGTGTATCTTATGGTCCGTTCAGGCTTGGAGAACTTAAGCCCGGTGAGGTCGAAGAAGTGAAGCAGCGTGTCCTACGCGACCAACTCGGCCTCGCGCAGGATGAAGGGAAACCTTCAAAGCCAATGCCAGTGCGAAAACGCAAAGAACTTGCAACAAAAGGCAAGGCAGCAGGTTTCAAGGGAGCGGCGAAATCTGGCGCTTTCGGTGCAAAATCCGCGAAGAAGCCACGCAAGACAACAAGCGCTCGACCACCGCATAAGCGCAATAAATCCTAGGCGATTTCGCGACTGTAAGCTCCTTAAGCGACAGGCAAGAATTTTAAGCGCGCCAGCTTCGAATGGGGCAGCGCATTCTGTCGTGCTTCGCTCATCCGAAATTTCCCCCTTAAAAATTCGGGTCATGCGCTAGCATGAATCGGTGTACTGCCCTATATCTTAAAGTAATTTTAAAGCACCCGCATGGGGGAATTCATGGCTGGGACAGGTATTCAAAAACTTGCGTTCATTCTTTTGGTGGTATTGACGCTTTATGTTTCAATCTCCGGAGGGGCATAATGGCCCAGCGCTTCGGAGGGAAATACAGCCCGAACGGCGCGACAGAGGGGCAATCTCAGCCCCCTTCACACCCGTTTCGCGGCAAGAAACCGGCGCGCGCTGCCGCGCGACTTAACGTCCTTTTCTTTACCCCGCTGCCACTTGCCCTGCTCGCGTTCTTTCGCGAGCCCGCTCAAATGGCTCTCTCTCTCCTCGCAGTAGCGCTGCTGTTGGCGGCTGCGTGGCTTACCCGTGAAGGTGTACTTGCCCACGAAGCTTATGATTCAAGGCGCGTTGCCCGAAAACCCGCGTTTCCACGCAAGATATTTGGCTCGGTTTTAACTGGCTGTGGGCTTGGTGTTGCCGGACTTGCTGGCGGCGGCGAAGTGTTTGAAGCTGGCCTCTATTTTACTTTGGGGTCTGCACTTCATTTGATTTCGTTCGGCCCTGACCCTTTGAAATCCAAAGGGACCGAAGGTGCAGACGAATTTCAACAAGATCGGGTTGCCCGCGCAGTTGCAGAAGCGGAAAAACACCTTGAGTACATGTCAAAGGCGATCCGACGTGCGGAAGACCGACAGCTAATTGCTCGCGTCGAACAGTTCCAGACTGTCGCGCGCGATCTCTTTCGGACCGTTGAGGAAGATCCGCGCGACCTTTCCGCCGCACGTCGCTACATGGGCGTCTATCTAATGGGTGCACGAGACGCGACAACCAAATTTGCCGACATTTACAGCCGCACGCAGAACCAGCAAGCCAGACTAGACTACGAGAATTTACTTACTGACCTTGAAACAAATTTCGCAGCCCGCACGCGTTCACTTCTAGAAGCGGACAAAGGCGATCTTGATGTTGAAATCGAAGTCCTTCGAGAGCGCTTAGCGCGCGAAGGTGTATAGGGGGAATTATGGACGAAAACATTCGCAAACAAGCCGAGAAAGCAACCGAATTGGTTGAAGAGGTCGCAAAAGTTGAGCTGGCAGAGCCCTCAAACAGCCTTGTTTCACTCAAGGAAGCCGAACCACCTATCGCGGAAGAAATCCAAAAACGTATGGATGAGTTAGATCTGACTGATACAGGATCAATTGTGAACTTCGGTTCATCCGCACAAGCAGAGTTGCAAACCATTTCGCAAGCTATGCTGAGCGATGTGAAGAATAAGGATGTCGGCCCCGCTGGTGACAGCCTGAGAAGCATTGTTTCGACGATACGCGGCTTTAGTGTTTCTGAGCTAGACGTTCGGCGGAAGCGCAGTTGGTGGGAACGCCTCACCGGACGCGCCGCTCCTTTTGCAAAATTTCTTGCAAAGTTCGAGGACGTTCAGGGGCAAATCGACAAGATTACTGACAGCCTCCTCACACATGAGCACAAGCTGCTGAAGGATATTAAGTCGCTTGATAACCTGTATGACAAGACCCTGAGCTTCTATGATGAACTCGGGCTGTACATCACAGCAGGCGAAGAAAAAATCGAAGAACTCGACACAAAGACCATTCCAGAGAAAGAGGCTGCAGTTAACAAAGCCGCCGAAAACGACGCTGTGATGGCGGCCCAAGAGCTTCGTGACATTCGCGCAGCACGGGATGATCTTGAGCGTCGCGTTCACGACCTAAAGCTTACACGACAAGTCACAATGCAGAGTTTGCCGTCCATTCGTCTCGTACAAGAGAATGACAAATCTCTCGTTACGAAAATCAACTCTACTTTGGTCAACACCGTTCCGCTTTGGGAAACCCAATTGGCCCAAGCCGTCACAATTCAACGCAGCTCCGAAGCAGCACATGCCGTTAGAGATGCAAATGATTTGACGAACGAATTGCTAACTGCCAACGCCGATAACCTTCGCCAAGCCAACAAAGTTGTCAGAGAAGAAATGGAGCGTGGTGTATTCGATATTGAGGCCGTGAAAGCAGCGAATGAAACTCTGATCGGTACAATCAACGATAGCCTTGCCATCGCTGACGAAGGCAAACGCCGACGCGCCGAAGCAGAAGAAGAGCTTGTCCGTCTCGAGCACGAGCTTAAAGAAACTCTCGCATCAGCAAAGGCGCGCGGAGACAAGACCGGAAGTGAAATCGGGACGTCCGTGAACTAATGAGCACAGTCCGGCGCGCATTAAAAACTGTTGGAGCAGCGAGCATTCTTTTGCTCGCTGCCTGTCAGAGCGCGCCGCCACCAATGCCGATGCCGAAACCGCGCCCAGAAGCCCCTGCGCCGACGCGCTCGGAACTGAGTGAGTTCTATATTCAGCATTTCGCTAGCCTCCAAGAAGACTATCTTGTTCGCGGTTTGCTGCGCACGGATGGAGGCGGCGTTGACGTTCCGTTTGACGCGAACGACCTCACGCAGAATTTTATGAAAATCGCATTCTTTGCGGAGTTTTCGCCGCTCAACGACCGCCTCATCGCGCAGGAAATGGCAACACCCCTACGTCGTTGGGAAAGACCCGTTGTTATCAGCGTCGAGTTCGGAGAGTCTGTTTCACCGGAAAGCCGCCGCAAAGATACATCTGAAGTCGAGCGATTTGCGCGCAGGCTGGCATCGGCAACAAAGCATCCTATTTCAACAGGATCGGCAAGGAACGCTAATCTTCATGTGCTGATTTTGAACGAGGATGAACGGCGCGAAATAGCGCCTCTCTTGCAAGAGTACGTACCCGGCATTGCTCAAAGAGAAGTCAACGCACTGATAAACATCACGAAAAATGACCTGTGCATCACTCAATCCCACAGCGAAAGCGGCAACCCCAACGTCATAGGAAGCGCGGTTGTTATCATTCGAGAAGAGCATCCAGACTTGCTTCGCCAAAGCTGCATTCACGAAGAAATTGCGCAAAGCCTAGGACTATCAAACGACAGCGATGCCGCGCGACCATCGATTTTCAACGATGACGAGGAGTTCGCTTTGCTAACGACACATGACGAGCAACTGCTTCGAATTTTATATGACTCTCGGCTTTCCGCTGGAATGGATGCGAGTACGGCCCGCCCGATCGTCAATGAAATTGCCACAGAATTGATGGGTGGCGAAAAGATAGCCCAATCAGGGAGGTAGAAATGGGAATTTTTGATTTTCTTACCGGTGAGTTCATTGATGTCATTCATTGGACCGACGACACGCGCGATACCATGGTTTGGCGATTTGAGCGTGAAGGACACGAGATTAAGTACGGTGCAAAGCTGACTGTTCGTGAAGGGCAGGCCGCAGTTTTCATCCACGAGGGGCAACTGGCGGATGTCTTCACGCCCGGACTCTACCTTCTTGAAACCAACAATATGCCCGTACTGACAACGCTGCAGCACTGGGACCATGGCTTCAAAAGCCCCTTCAAATCCGAAATTTATTTTGTGAACACCACTCGGTTCAACGACCTTAAGTGGGGGACGAAGAATCCGATCATTTGCCGCGATCCTGAGTTTGGTCCGGTGCGCCTACGGGCTTATGGCACCTATAGTGTGCGTGTGTCCGACCCGGCGGTATTTCTGCGCGAGATTGTCGGGACCGATGGTGAATTCACGATGGATGAGATAAGCTTCCAGATACGAAATATAATCGTTCAAGAGTTTAGCCGTTCGATTGCCGGAAGCGGCATTCCAGTCTTGGACATGGCGGCAAACACCGCTGACTTGAGCAAACTCATAGCCAGTCAGATCAGCGCCCAAGTCGCAGAGTATGGACTGGTTTTACCCGAATTATACATCGAAAATATAAGCCTACCCCCAGCAGTAGAAGCAGCCCTCGACAAAAGGACATCGGTCGGAATTGTTGGAGACATGGCAACCTACACCCAGTTCTCCGCTGCTGAAGCGATGACAGCCGCTGCACAAAACCCAGCGGGCGGCGGAATGGCCGCCGGCATGGGGGCCGGAATGGGGCTCGCCATGGCGGGCCAACTCGCTGGACCGTGGGGGCCAAGACCCGCCTCTCCTCCCAGCGCACCTCCGCCGCCACCGGTTGAAAAAGTATGGCACATCGCAAAAAATGGTGAAACAACAGGCCCATTCTCTAGGGCAACTATGGGGCAAATGGCGACCGACGGGCGCCTCACACGCGAAAGCTTAGTTTGGACCGCTGGGCTCGATGGGTGGAAGAAAGCAGAAGACGTTTCAGACCTCGCAACCCTGTTTACGGTGCTACCCCCACCGCCCCCGCTACCTTAGAAGCGAGCCTTTTGGGTATGGGATTTGAGGACATTCAGATATGAACAGCCCCCACGAGGAACACCGTTTCCCCTGTGAGCAATGTGGTGCGGATCTTAGGTTTTCGCCCGAGACAGGCGTCTTAACCTGCGATCATTGCGGGTTTACCGAAACTGCGGAGAACCCTACCTCCCCTGAAATTCTAGAGTTGGATTTTCAAGATGCGTTAAGTAATTCGCTGTCCGAAGAACAGTTAGAAGAACGACGCGTCACCAATTGTACAAATTGTGGCGCTCAAATCACCTTTGATGAGCAGGTCCACGCGGACGAATGCCCGTTTTGTGCCACACCGGTCGTGACTGATACAGGCTTGCATCGCGTGATAAAGCCGAAAGCGGTTCTCCCTTTTGCTATTCCTGAGAGCGAAGCGCACGATCATATGGAAAAGTGGCTCGGCAGGCTTTGGTTCGCTCCAAACGGGCTTGCCGCTTACGCACGTAAAGGGCGCAAAATGCAAGGTGTGTACATACCTTACTGGACGTATGACGCCCAAACCAAAACTCGGTACACTGGCGGCAGAGGAACTGAATATACAACAACCAAAACAGTTGTCATTGATGGCAAGCGGCAAAAACGAACTGTTGTGAAAGTTCGGTGGGTTTCTGTCTCCGGTCGGGTATCGCGATTTTTTGATGACGTTTTGGTTATGGCAAGCCATTCGCTTCCTAAGGGTTACTCAGATGGCTTGCATCCGTGGGACCTCTCATCTCTTGAAACCTATCAGCCACGCTTTCTTGCCGGTTTTATGTCGGAGGGATACTCAGTTGGACTTGATGAAGGCTTCATTATTGCAAAAGACGTTATGGCCAACCGAATTCGCCGAGACATTCGTTTCGATATCGGGGGAGACCGTCAAAGAATTGATCGCGCCGAAACTCAGTACTCCGACATAACATTTAAGCACATTTTAGCTCCGATCTGGATGGCCGCATACAAGTACAGAGGGAAGTCCTATCGCTTTGTTGTAAATGGCCAAACCGGGAAGGTTCAAGGAGAACGTCCCTATTCAATTTGGAAGATCTTGTTTGCGGTATTGCTTGCAGTGATAGCGCTTGCCGCAGGTATGTATTTCACGCAGTGACGCTTTTGGTATTGTCTGGCGATTAACGCGCCTAGCGCTCTCTCAAATATGGCCCACCGAACTAAACCCGGTGGGCCATTACATTCAAAAATCTTCCCACCCGTCGTCGATTCTATCCGGAAGCGAACTTCCATTAACAACAGACTTTGCCGCAGCAGAATTCGCTCCAGGAGAAGGAGGCGAACTTATTGGAATTGGGCTCGTAACCTGTGGTGGTTGGTTACCTGTGTTGAACTGAGCCATTGTGTTCGCCAGATTTTCAGCTTCACCGGTCAACGCGTGGCTTGCCGCGGTTGTTTCTTCAAACATAGCTGCGTTTTGTTGTGTAACTTGGTCGAGTTGATTGACCGCTGTATTGATCTCTGCGAGCCCTCGGGATTGTTCTTCTGCGGAAACTGCGATCTCCGCAACATGGCTCGAAATCTCTGATACGCGATCAAAAATTCCTTTCAACGCGTCACCAGTCTGATCAACCAAATCTACCCCTCGCTTAACGTGATTTTCACTCGTAGAGATCAACCCATTGATTTCGCGTGCTGCATCTGAGGAACGCTGAGCTAAGTCACGAACCTCTGTCGCAACCACTGCGAACCCGCGGCCAGCATCCCCCGCTCTGGCGGCTTCAACACCGGCGTTGAGTGCGAGTAGATTTGTTTGGAAGGCGATATCGTCGATGACGCTCGTAATCTTGGATATCTGTTGTGACGAACTTGCAATCTCGCTCATCGCTGTAACTGCTTCTCGAACGACATCGCCGCTGGCCTCTGCATTGTCGCGGGCTTCCGTAACCATTTTCCGCGCAAGTGCTGCGCCATCAGCCGCGGAAGAAACCGAGGACGTCATTTCTTCAAGCGCGGCCGCGGTTTCTTCCAGAGTTGCGGCTTGGGTTTCTGTACGCCGTGAAAGGTCGTCAGCCGCTTTGCTTATTTCACCGGTTTCGTTGCGGATCATGTTTGAGTTCTCGACAACGCTTGTCATGGCTAGGCAAAGCGCCTCGATCGCATGGTTAAAATCGTTGCGGAGTTGTTCATATTCTGGAGCGAAACTTTTTTCGATTTTTGCAGACAGGTCGCCGTTTGAAAGCTTTTTCAGTCCAACGCGCAATCCGTCTACTACGGCATTTTGCTCGGCTTCCATTTTGGCTCGTGTTTCTTCTGCAGTTTGGAGCTCGAGCTGTGCAGTTGTTACATCATTCGCAATCATTACAATTCGACTAACGTTGCCTTCTCGATCGACAACCGGACTGAAGCTGCCATCAAATATTGCTGTTTTTCCTGAACTATCGCGGTAATTAAAACGGCCGACCACAGATTGTCCGCTTGCGAGAGCGTGCCACATAGGCGTGTCATCTCTATTCGCTAGCTCATTTTGCGGAAGTAAATCCTGACCTTGCTTTCCGGATACTTCCCGCTCTGTCCTCTCGACTACAGAACAGAAATTATCATTTGCCTTAATAACTTTGCCGTCGGGTTGGAATTCCACACGTGCTTGGCTTGCATCAAGAGACGTTAGAATCGCTCTGTTCAGGCGCTCTTCTGTAACATCTTTCCATTCAATCACGCGGCCAATAGGCGCCCCACTCGCGTCATGTACGATATTGATCGACTGTGAAATTCGAACATCGCCCAAAACAATATCCGAGATATGAGGCAGATTATCCGTATCCGAAAGAATGCGCTCGATACTGTGATCACCTCCAAGTAATTCAGCATAGGGCTTGCCAATAATGTCATTGATCTCGGAGCTTCTGATTGCTTTGGGAAGAGCCGCTTCGTTATCTTTCAGAAGCGCAAAAAACGCAGAGTTCACGTAGTTTATTCTGAGCTCTTTATTGACCATCATCATCGCAGACGAAGAGGATTCAAACGCGGCTCCTTTAAATTGGCTCTCCCGCGCACTTTTCTCGGCATCTTGCAGCGTTTGGCGAAACTCTTCCAAGGATCGCGCGATGTCGCCGATCTCATCGTTGCGCTTCTGACTTGGGACCTCTGCTTCGTAGTTAGCCTTCGCGACGTCTTCCATCGCATGACGAACTTGGACGAGTGGTTTTGAAAGTAAAGCGCGCAGCACAAACATTACCGAGACCAAGGCAATCAGGAAAACCGCAGCCGCAATGAGCAACGTTTGGATCTGATCCTTTTTCATCTCTGCAAGCACCAGCGCCGGGGTCCAAGAGAAGGCTATTGCTCCAACGAGGTCATTACTCTTCCCAAAAAACGCAGGCATTGCGATTTGAAAACCGTCGGCAGAGGTTTGCGCCGCTCCGCTTGAAACTGCTTTTGCGGCTAGTTCATATAGTTCTGTTCCGCCTAGATCCTTATTCTCGTGACTATAGATGACCTCGCTTTTCAAGTTCAGAACGAGACTGTCTAGGGCGCTACCCTGTGAGGAGGAAACCGCTCCTTTGACAATTGAATCAAGTGCTTCCTTGTTGCCAAACCTGATCGCGCTCGCGCTTTGGCTTGCTGAAAATGTCGTTACTTTTTGAGCAAATGCTCGTGTGTTGTTTTCAGCGATGTCTTTGCTAGAGACATACGACATGTAAGCCATCGTGCCCGCGACAGCAGCGGTACAAACGGCCATGATGGCAGAGACACGAAAGAACACGGATCGAAACGAGCCGACGGACTTCCGCAATGAAGAGATCAGCGACATAAAAACTCCCTCAGAGTAAAAGGCGCATCCCGCTTGGGATACCAATCCACGGGACACAGCCCCACTTGCCCTGACGCTAGAGCGCGAATCTTTCGAACGGTTTAAGGCCGCGTCTCTCAAGCGCGTGTTGTTCACAAACTTTGATTAAAAAGCCGCGAAACAAACTTGGGGGTGGCAGGCATGCTTCTGTAACTGTCAAATTCGGACAAACATCTTGCCAATCTCCGATTATCAATGGAAAATTGGCGTTAGATATCAGGTGACGCCATCAGAAAAAAAGTTGAGAAAAAGAAAGTGGCACGCATAAGCCCGCAACCTTTGTATCTTCCCGCGGAAGGAAAGCGCGGGATTCGAACGCAGTTTGGAGCTATTTGTTATCGCGTGGTAAATGCACGCGTTCAGGTTCTTTTGGTTACAACGCGGCGCTCTGGCCGATGGATTGTACCAAAGGGATGGCCGATGGATGGACAAACCGCTGGGGAAGCCGCCGCTATCGAAGCTTGGGAAGAGGCTGGCGCGAAAGGCAAAGTTAAAGAATTCTGTGTAGGCGTCTATTCCTATACGAAAGACCCAGACACAAAAGCAGCGCTTCCGTGTATAGTCGCGCTTTATCCAATCAAAGTAAAAAAGCTGGCCAAAGAATACCCGGAACGCAAATCCCGCAAACGCAAATGGGTAAGCCCGAAAAAAGCCGCAAAACTTGTGAAAGAGCCAGAATTGGCGGCAATACTTAAGCGGTTCAACCCCAAGATTTATTAAGTATTGCATGGCCGCTTGAATTGGCCTTAAACACGAGCCGCCGCTTACCTATATAAAGAGTGCACCCAAGATAGGACCCGCTAAATGATCCGCTTTGCCCTGAAATGCAGCAATGAACACAGCTTCGAGAGCTGGTTTCAATCCGGTGCTGCATTTGAAAAGGTTAATGCGTCTGGGATGGTCTCGTGTCCGGATTGCGGCGATACAGAGATCAGCAAAGCGGTTATGGCGCCACGTGTTCAATCGGGGATGGCCAAACGTGCCCCGGAAGCCGACCCAACTGATGCAGCGCCCTCTGCGCAGTCTGCTCCTCCAGCTGATATCGAGAAGCAAATTCGCGAGCTGAAAGCGCATATAGAAGCAACATCAGACTACGTTGGTGATAAGTTTAGCGACGAGGCCCGCGCGATACATGATGGGGATGCGCCGGAGCGCCCTATCTATGGAGAAACTTCGCTGAAAGATGCGAAGTCTTTAATTGATGATGGCATTCCCGTCGCCCCTCTCCCGTTCGTACCGGCGCGAAAAACGAATTAACCGCGATTGGCACTCGAAACGCGCGTTGAATGACCGTTCTTTTGTGCTGTTTGCTCCTTCCCTGCTTGCTCTTGAGACCACTTCCGCCTAAGACACACGCGGTTTAACCAAAAAGGAGCACCCATGCCGCTTTTGGTCATGAAATTCGGGGGCACTTCAGTTGCGACACTCGACCGTATTCGGCGTGCAGCCAAACGCGTCGGCGTAGAGGTTGCGAAGGGCTATGATGTAATCGTTATTGTCTCGGCGATGTCGGGCAAAACGAACGAACTTGTTGGCTGGGTCAAGGAAACGTCACCACTATTTGACGCGCGCGAGTACGACGCGGTGGTGAGTTCCGGCGAGCAGGTAACAGCAGGCCTCATGGCATTGACGCTTCAGGAGATGGACGTTCCTGCACGAAGCTGGCAAGGCTGGCAGGTTCCGGTGCAAACTACATCCGCACATAGCGCCGCGCGCATTGAAGACATCCAGACAGAAAACATCAACGGCAAGTTTGCCGAAGGGATGCGTGTTGCGGTTGTTGCTGGTTTCCAAGGTGTCAGCCCAGAGGGCCGGATTACAACGCTTGGTCGCGGCGGCTCAGACACAACCGCTGTTGCTTTTGCTGCCGCATTTGGCGCAGAGCGCTGCGACATCTATACTGATGTTGACGGTGTTTATACGACTGATCCGCGCATCAGTTCAAAGGCGCGCAAGCTTGACCGGATCGCATTTGAAGAGATGCTTGAACTCGCCAGTCTTGGGGCAAAGGTTCTGCAAACGCGCTCCGTAGAGCTTGCAATGCGCTATAAAGTGAAACTGCGCGTTCTTTCGTCCTTTGACGAACAAACAGATACATCCGGCACTCTAGTGTGCGACGAGGAGGAAATCATGGAAAGCAATGTAGTAGCTGGCGTCGCCTATTCTCGGGACGAAGCGAAGATGACACTTATCTCGGTTGCTGACCGCCCAGGCATTGCCGCCGCGATCTTTGGGCCACTTTCAGAATCAGGCGTAAATGTTGACATGATCGTGCAGAACATCTCCGAAGATGGCCGTACCGACATGACATTTTCGCTCCCAACAGATCAGGTCGCACGTGCTGAAAAAGCAATGGAAGATGCTAAAACATCGGGCAGCATCAATTATCATGACCTCGTCACAGATACAGATGTCGCCAAGGTGAGCGTTGTCGGAATCGGCATGAGAAGCCACACAGGTGTTGCCGCTAAGATGTTTGCTGCTCTCAACGCCGAGGGCATCAATATCAAGGTTATTACAACCTCAGAGATCAAAGTTTCTGTGCTCATAGACCGGAAATATATGGAACTTGCGGTCCAAGCCCTGCATGATGCCTTTGAATTGGAAAAAGTGGCTTAGTTCACAGGCATTACAAAAGGGGCCATATGGCCGACAGCACAGAAAGCGAAAGCCGGAAGCTCCTCGGGCGGCTCAGAGAGGCGTTGGCCGAAGATAGCGAAGGTCAGGAGCGCCTTGATCACATCACCCATCTGATCGCAGATTCGATGGCGACAGAGGTGTGTTCAATCTACCTCTTCCGTGATGACGAGACGCTAGAACTCTGCGCAACCGAAGGGCTGAAAGCTGAAGCGGTTCACCAAACGCGTATGCGACTTGGCGAAGGCCTCGTTGGTCGCGTGGCCAAGAGCGGCTCAGTTGTGAACTCTGCTGATGCGCCAAAAGAGCGTGGCTTCCGCTATATGCCGGAAACCGGCGAGGAAATATACAGCAGTTTCCTTGGTGTCCCGATTCAGCGGCTTGGCGATGCGCTTGGGGTTCTTGTTGTTCAGTCCAGAACCGCCCGCGAATTCTCCGAAGATGAGGTCTATGCGCTCGAGGTCGTTGCGATGGTCCTTGCTGAAATGGCAGAACTCGGTGCCTTTATAGGTGAAGGGGCCGCTCTGTCTGCGCGTCATCAACACCCGGTTATGATACGCGGCGGCGTCGGACAAGAAGGGACAGCCGAAGGGCATGTCTTTCTCCACGAACCACGCGTCGTTGTAACGAACCCGATCGCTGATGACCCTCACGCAGAGCGCGAACGTTTGCACGAAGCCGTTGATACATTGCGAATGTCTGTCGATGAGATGCTCGCAGGCGCGATGACGGGCGACACCGAGCAGGTAAAGGTTCTGGAAGCCTATCGCATGTTTGCCAATTCCAAGGGCTGGATGCGGCGCATGGAAGAAGACATTGCGCGCGGCCTTTCGGCAGAGGCCGCGGTCGAAAAAGAACAAAGCAAAGCGCGCGCGCGCATGAGTCAGGTGCCGGACGCCTATTTGCGCGAACGGCTCCATGATTTGGATGATCTTTCCAACCGTCTTCTGCGTATTTTGACCGGTCAGGGTAAAGACACTGGCGCCGAGATGCCCAGTGATCCCGTATTGGTCGCGCGCAACATAGGCCCCGGAGAGTTGCTCGAATATGGCCGCAGCCTCAAAGGTATAATCCTTGAAGAAGGGTCAGTCGGGAGCCATGCAGCGATTGTCGCTCGTGCGCTCGCAATACCTCTTGTTATCAACGCCGATCGGATTATCACCGAAGCCCTTAACGGTGATCACGTGCTCGTGGATGGCGAACAGGGCATCGTCCATCTTCGCCCCGAAGACAGCATTAAAACTGCTTTCCGCGACAAGATCGCAATGCAGACCACCGCTGCCGAGAAGTATTCCTCGATCCGCGAATTGCCTGCAATTACAAAAGACGGAACAGAGATCAGGCTTTCGATGAATGCCGGTTTGATGGCCGATTTGCCGTCGTTGGAATCATCCGGCGCAAACGGCGTTGGACTGTTTCGCACAGAGCTTCAGTTCCTGATCCGCAACCAAATGCCGAAACGCGGCGAATTGGTTGCCCTGTATCAGCGCGTTCTTGCGGCCGCTGACGGACAGAAAGTTGTTTTCCGCACGCTGGATATCGGCTCAGATAAGGTTCTGCCCTACATGAAGCCTCAAGAAGAGCCGAACCCAGCTATGGGCTGGCGCGCCATACGCCTCGGCCTCGACAAGCCGGGCGTTATGCGCATGCAGCTTCAGGCCTTTATCCGCGCCTGTGCTGGACGGCCATTGTCTGTGATGTTTCCCTTCGTGGCTCAGTTCGATGAATATCGTGTCGCGCGGGCGCTGTTGGAGAAAGAGCTCGAGAACGAAGCCCGCCTCGGTCACATCTTGCCCGAAAGCGTTGAAATTGGAGCAATGTTAGAGACCCCATCTCTCGCTTATGCCCCCACGCAATTCTTCGAGAGTTGTGATTTCATTTCGATTGGCGGTAACGACCTTAAACAATTTTTCTTTGCTGCAGACCGAGAAAACGAGCGCGTTCGCAAGCGATATGATTCACTAAATGTCAGTTTCCTGAGTTTTATTGAGCAAATTGTAGAACGCTGCGAGTCCACAAATACACCTGTGTCTTTCTGCGGCGAGGACGCTGGGCGCCCTCTCGAAGCACTTTGCTTTGCCGCGATGGGGCTGCGCACTCTCTCTATGCGGCCAGCATCAATCGGGCCAATCAAAAGCATGCTTAGAAGCATAAACCTTGCCGAAGCCAAGTCTGTGATTGATGAGGCGCGCAACAGCGGCACCCAGTCCGTGCGTCCCGCGATCGAAGAGTGGCTGCGCGAGCGCGTTGGCGCTGACTAATCAAAAGCTGAGACAAGAAATTGCGATTCGTGGTTAAGGGATTTCTAGTCGCTGTTATCGTTACAGTAGCGGCACTTGCTCTTGGCGTTGGTTGGAAATCCTCGTTTCTCCTATACATCGCAAGTGGTATCGCCATTACGTTAGCATTGGCTTTGTTAGACTTCGCGAAGTCAAAATAAATGTTTAAAACAAGCAACTTAAGTGCCAGTTATTGCACAGCCGCGATTATCCCTTCTTATTGAAGAATAACGCCCTTTGTACGAACATGTCTGAAAATACTTTTCCCGTTAACCGGCCAGAAACGATTATTCGGTAGCTTCGATCACAGTTAAGAATTGCGTATCAGGAGGACGCTTGATGATCGGCTCTGTTGTGATGGGATTTTGTATTGGAAGCATTTCGGCAATTGTGGCTCTGGACGCCGGATTTTCGCTGTCACTCGCGCTGCTCGCCTACTCCGGGACCGGAACAATGACCTATCTGCTGCTTGCCGCGTGCATTTACTTGATTTCAAGACTACGCCGCCCTGCGAGAAACTGGCCGACCGCAACTGATACGGCTCCCAGAATTCAAACCGGCATTTTCTCTACAAGCCCTGCACATTCGTCCCAAGCGCCAGCTTGCAACGCAAGGCCAAGTACACGTTCTGGATTGGTTAATGGCGGCATGATCACCCCATTCAGTCGGGTAAATCCAAACCGTCCATAATACGGTTCGTCCCCCACAAGCATGACCCGCTCCCAGCTTTCATTTGTTGCTTTCTCAAGGCTGGAGCGGATCAGCAAGTCTCCCAAACCTTCGCCCTGCCTCGTCGGATGGACGGCAACTGGCCCCAACAACAACACAGGCTGATTATCAACCTGCACCGGCCAAAACCTGATGGCACCAGCCAGTATGCCCTCTTCATCACGCGCAACAAGTGACAACCCTTCAACGGGCGGCACGCCGTCACGAAACCGATATGAAGTAAGCGCCTCTCGACCCGGTGCAAAGCACAGATCATAGAGCGCTTCCACCTCCCACCAGTCCGATTTTTCCTCGCGGTGCAATTGATACACGCGACTTTCTCCGTTTTTGCTGGCAACGCCCCTAACACGGCGTTACCTCTTGTTCAAATACAAGAAAGGCCTCGCATGTTCTATATCCCAAAAAACGGTCACGGCTTACCGCATAACCCTTTCAACGCGGTTGTAACCCCAAGACCGATTGCGTGGATCTCAACGAGAGATTCCGATGGAAATGAAAACCTTGCCCCCTATTCCTTCTTCAATGCCGTAGCATATGAACCGCCACAGATTATGTTTGCCTCGACAAGCGCCAAACTGGATCGCGATGGAACGAAGGACACTGTTAGCAACATTCGGGAAACAGAGGTCTTCTGTGTAAATATTGTCGCATACGAAATGCGCGATATGATGAATAAAACGTCCGGTGCCTATCCAAAAGAGACCAATGAATTTGAACTGGCGGGCGTTGAAAAATCGGAATGCAGCGAGATCAATGCCCCACGCGTTGCAAACGCTCCCGCAAGCCTAGAATGCAAACTTACGCAAATTGTAAAGCTTCCGGGCGAGGCAAATTTCACAGTATTCGGCGAGGTGGTAGGCGTTCATCTCCGCGACGATTGCATTAAAGATGGTGTGTTTGACGTCACAAGTTTCTCGCCTCTCGCACGGCTTGGATACCGTGATTATTCAAGAGTTGAGAACCTGTTTAGCTTAACGCGGCCGGAGGTTTGATCAATGACACGTGAAACAATGATCGGCGTAATTGGCGGTTCGGGTTTATACGAGATCGATGGCCTGCAAGATGCGAAATGGGTCGAACTTTCAACGCCATGGGGCGCACCAAGCGATGCTATTTTCACAGGCACACTCAACGGTTTACCAATGGCGTTCTTGCCTAGACACGGCAGAGGCCACGTTCATTCGCCAAGTTCCGTTCCCTACCGAGCAAATATCGATGCCTTAAAGCAACTCGGCGTGACTGATATCATTTCGGTTTCAGCTTGCGGTTCGTTTCGCGAAGAGATGGCCCCCGGAGACTTTGTAGTTGTCGACCAATTTATCGACAGAACTTTCGCAAGGGAAAAGAGCTTCTTTGGAGAAGGGTGCGTCGCGCATGTTTCCGTTGCGCATCCAACCTGCAGTCGTTTGTCAGAAGCCTGTTTCGAAGCGGGCAAAGCGCAGGGTGTTAAAATGCATAATGGCGGCACCTACCTTGCAATGGAGGGGCCACAATTCAGCACAATCGCAGAAAGCAAAATGTACCGCGAGAGCTGGGGCTGCGACGTGATTGGCATGACGAATATGCCGGAGGCCAAACTCGCGCGCGAAGCCGAGATATGCTATGCCTCCCTTGCGATGATCACTGATTACGACAGTTGGCATCCAGATCATGGCGAGGTCGACATCACCGATATTATCAAAACATTGATGGGCAACGCAGATAACGCGCGCGGCCTCGTTGCGCGCCTTCCTGAAATTCTAGACGCAAAACGCAACGCTTGCGAGCAAGGTTGCGACAGTGCTCTTGAGCATGCGATCCTGACCGCACCAGAAAAGCGCGACGCCGAACTCGTTGCTAACCTAAATACTGTCGCCGGTAGAGTGCTAAATCGATAACCCGATCACCTTGGCATACCGCCTAAGAAAGAACGGACCCAATATGAGCAAGAAAACAGTTAAAGACTACATTCGCACGATCGTAGATTTCCCCCACGAAGGCATTCTGTTCCGCGATGTTACAACGCTTTTTGCAGACCCGCGCGGTTTTCGCATGGCCGTCGACCAAATGCTGCACCCCTATGCTGGCCTACAGATCGACAAGGTTGTTGGCCTCGAAGCTCGCGGCTTTATTCTTGGGGGAGCCATTGCTCACCAACTTTCGGTTGGTTTTGTTCCAGTTCGCAAAAAAGGCAAACTGCCTGGTCGGACAATCTCACAAGAATACACGCTGGAATACGGTGAAGCCATTGTGGAACTCCACGAGGACGCCATCCAGCCAGGGGAGAAAATCCTACTCGTTGATGACCTCCTTGCAACCGGCGGAACCGCCGAAGCTGGCATCAAACTTATTGAGCGGCTTGGCGGAGAGATTATCAGTTGTTCATTTGTTATCGATCTTCCTGACCTTGGCGGCCGGAAGCGGCTTGAGGCCATGGGGATGGAAGTATTGAGCTTGTGTGAATTCGAAGGGCTTTGATCGCCAACAAATTGGTAGGAAACTGATCTAGCAGGTACATTCCAGTTATGAATTGGAGGTTTTTTGCAAGAGCCAAAAGGGCGCCCCTCACCTCCGATGGGGCGCCCGTTTCCTTTAGCGCAGCACCGCACCCGGATTCATAATTCCATTGGGATCCAGCGAAGCTTTGATTGCACGCATTGCGGAAAGTTTCGCCGCGTCCCCATAGATTTCGAGGGTTTCGGCCTTTAGCCGCCCAACACCATGCTCTGCGGAGAATGAACCGCCCTTTGAGGCTACCAACTCATTCACGACCGTCTGGATTTCCTGCCGTAGATCTGCATATTCATCCCGGCTTTTTCCTTTCGCGGGAAATACATTGAAATGCAGGTTTCCATCACCAAGATGCCCAAAACAATTCAATCTGATATTGCCAAGGGCTTCGAGTTTTCGACGCCCTTCATCAATAAAGTTGGCGATTTCGCTTAACGGCAATGAAACGTCATTCGACACAATGGAACCAATGCGCTTGTTTGCCTGAGGAATACGCTCTCGAACTGCCCAGAACTGCTCGCGCTGTGTGGCGTTTTGCGCAACGAGCCCATCCAGAACGACTCCACGTTCCATGCCATCTTCAAAAATATGAAGCAACAATTCGCTGCAATCCTGAGAACCGATCACGCCCAAGTCTAACAGAACGAGCCATTCCGGCAGATCTTCGAACGGCTGCCGGACTTCAGGAAGAGTTTCGCGCAAAAATTCCAGTCCAACGCGATGCATGAGTTCAAACGCAGACACATCATTACCAGCAACACGCCGAGACAGGTTTAGCAACTCAAGTGCGGCATCAGGCGATGGCACAGTAAATAGCGCGGTGCCGTAGTTTTGCGGACGTGGGAACAGCTTCAGAGCGGCCGCCGTAATAACCCCGAGGCTGCCTTCGGAACCGATAAGAAGATTTCGCAGGTCATACCCCGTGTTATCTTTGCGCAGCCGCGTCAAACCATTCCAGATTTGCCCGTCCGGCAGAACAGCTTCCAGACCCAAACAGAGATCACGCGTATTACCATATCTCAGAACGTTTAGGCCGCCCGCATTCGTTGCCAAATTTCCGCCGATGCCGCACGAGCCTTCTGAAGCAAGTGATAAAGGAAATAGTAGCCCCTTTTCCTCGGCGGCCTCTTGAACATTTTGCAAGATCGCCCCCGCTTCCGCGATGATGACGTTCTCCTCTGCATGGACGTTTCGGATTGCGTTCATGCGTTCAAGCGACAGGATTAGAGGAACTGGCCCATCCGGGCAAACCTGCCCGCCAACAAGCCCCGTTCCGCCCCCATACGGCACAACACCGACCCGTGCTTGGTTGCACGCAGCAACGATAATAGAAACTTCTTTGGTTGATTTCGGCTTTGCAACAAAACCAGGTTGTCCAAAGTACCTACCGCGTGGTTCTTCGAGATAACGGTTATCGGCAGGCTGAATCGTCCCTTTTGGAAGCTGGCTTTCCAGCGTCTCAACAAATGCCGCATCCAAGGAATTCAACATGGTTTTGCTACCTAACGTCGGTTTTTCCGCGCCTATCGCGTCTCAGATTGGCGTAAAGAACATGATTTCTCCAGCGCCCAGAAATCTGCAGATAGCTTTGCGCGACACCTTCATATTTGAAGCCGGATTTTTCAAGGACACCACGCGAAGCTGTGTTTTCAGGCAGGCATGCGGCCTCAAGCCGTGAAATATCGAGAACTGTGAAGGCATAGTGCGTCACAGCTTGGATCGCTTCTCGCATGTAACCGTTGCGAGCGTGGCGCTCTCCGATCCAATACCCCAAGGTACCCGCTTGCGAAGGTCCTCTACGAATATTGTCTAGCGTCAGCGCACCAAGCAACTCACCGCTATGGCGCTCTGTCAGGAATAGCGGGAGCGCGCTACCGCTCACAGTTGATCGCTGTGCCCAGTACACACGGTTAGTAAACGATTTGCGTGACAGATGATCACTCGACCAGAGCGGCTCCCACGGGATCAGAAACGCGCGGCTTTCGTTTCGCAGCGTTGACCAAGCCCGATAATCACTATGCAGCGGCAAGCGCAGTGTCATGCGCTCAGTTTCAATCAGAACCTTTTTCCGCCGCACAAACATCAGCCAACCAATCGCTCGCGCAACTCCTGAACCGAGACAGATGTTGCTTTTGGCCCGTATGTGGCCATAGAGATTCTAGCGTCAGCGGACATTTTAGCAGCCATCTCGCGCACGCCCATATGCGTAACGGCATCAACTTTCTCAACCGTTTCTTCTAGCGACGGAACTCGCCCCCAGATAGAAACCAATCGCGCAAGCCGTTCGGCGCGGCTGCTCGGGCTTTCTAGCCCCATTAGCATGCCTGCTTTCATTTGAGCGCGAGCGCGAGCGACCTCTTTTTCTGACATGTCATCCGCCGCGCGTTTGACTTCGTCCACCGCAAGGCAAGCAAGCTCAGCCAATTGATCACCACTGGTGCCCGCATAGATCGTTGTCGTGCCGCCATCGGAAAACGCCCCTGCTTGGGCGAAGATTGTATAGCAGAGCCCGCGCTTTTCGCGCACCTCTTGAAACAGTCGCGATGACATTCCACCGCCAAGTGCCGATGCCAAAATCTGGCTCGTGTAAATGTCATCGTTTCGATATCCGGGGCCGTCAAAGCACATTGCAAAATGCGCTTGCTCCAACTGTTTCTCGACCCGATGCTCACCGCCAATGAAACTTGCTGGTGCCTCTGCTGGCCGCGCACCTTTTGCAAGACCGCCAAACAGAGCCTCGGCCGCCTTTACCAGCGCATCATGATCAACGTCACCCGCAGCAGATAATATCAAGTTCTCCGGTCCGTAGTGCTCCGATACAAACTCAGAAAGGTCGCTGCTTTGAAAAGAGCTAACATTCTCTGCTGGGCCAAGGATTGTGCGCCCGATTGGCTGGTCGGGATAGGTTGCACCTTGCAGCCAATCAAAAACAACATCATCCGGCGTGTCGAGCGCCTGTCCGATTTCCTGAAGAATAACACCGCGCTCTGTTTCAAGCTCTGCGGCTTCAAAGGTCGGGTTGAGCAAGATATCCGAAATAACATCAAGGCCAAGCGGCACATCCTGACCAAGGACGCGCACGTAATACGCCGTCATCTCGCGGCTCGTGTAGGCATTGATATAGCCGCCAACATCTTCGATGGCTTCCGCGATCTGAAGCGCGCTACGCGACTTGGTTCCCTTGAAAGCCATATGTTCAAGGAAATGCGCGATACCGTTTTGCTCAAGACGTTCGTGGCGTCCGCCGGCAGCAACCCAAATTCCGACGCTTGCGGACTTCAGTCCCGGCATATTTTCGGAGACGATCCGAAACCCGTTATTCAGGGTCGTTACTTGGCTGGTCAACGTGCGCGCCTTTCGTGAACGAGCTTTTTCAGGGCATCGAGATCGTTGGGAACGCGCGTGACGCGTTCGGGTTTATCAGCCATCTCCGCCATATGTGGGGGCAGATCTGGATAGTGCCCACAGGCGGCGATGACCGCATCCGGGAACTTTGCCGGATGCGCGGTCGAGAGAGTGATCATCGGAACATCGCTTAGGTGCTCTTTGGCAACCTTAACGGCCACAGCGGTGTGTGGGCATAGAATTTCGCCCGTTGTCCGCTCCATATCCCTGATGGTGTCTGCGCACTCCTCTTCCGAGGCGCGACCCGACGTGAATGTTTCGCGAAGCTGCTCTAGCGCGCCTTGGGATATCTTGAAGCTGCCGGACTTCAATTCTTCCATCAGCTGCGCAATTGCGCCACCGTCACGGCCGTACATATCGAACAAGGCGCGCTCAAAGTTGCTGGACACTTGGATGTCCATACTTGGGCTCATGCTCGGGATTGTTTCGGCCTTTGCGTATTCTCCGGTTTCGAGTGTGCGATGCAGAATATCGTTCTGGTTGGTCGCGATCACCAATTCACGCACCGGAAGGCCCATCTTCTTGGCAATGTACCCAGCAAAAATATCGCCGAAGTTGCCAGTTGGAACTGTGAACGAAACCTCGCGATGCGGCGCACCGAGCGAAACGGCGGAGGAAAAATAATATACGACCTGAGCCAGGACGCGGGCCCAGTTGATAGAGTTCACACCTGCCAGTCCTACACCATCTCGGAATTCGAAATCATTGAACATGTCCTTAAGGCGCGCCTGACAGTCGTCAAAGTCGCCATCCATCGCTAGGGCATGAACGTTTGCATCTTCCGGCGTTGTCATCTGTTTGCGCTGGATGTCGCTGACACGGCCGTGTGGAAACAAGATAAAGACATCCACGTTAGACAGGCCACGGAATGCTTCAATCGCCGCAGAACCGGTATCACCAGAGGTTGCGCCAACAATGGTTACGCGTTTGTTCGCGCGCATAAGAGAGGCTTGAAACAACTGGCCAATAAGTTGCATCGCGAAGTCTTTGAATGCCAATGTCGGGCCGTGAAACAGTTCCAGAAGGAAATGATTGGGGCCAAGCTGAACAAGCGGCGCTCTGGCCTCATGGCGGAACCCTTCATAGGCGCGGGCAATGATTGCTTTGAATTCTTCATCTGTGAACGCATCGCCAATGAACGGGCGCATCACGATAAAAGCAATCTCTTCATATGACTTGCCTGCTAGACCAGCGATATCTTCTGGTGACATTACCGGAATCTCGGCGGGAACGTACAATCCTCCGTCGCGGGCCAGACCTGTCATCATGGCTTCTTCAAAACTCAAGCTGGGCGCTGTGCCCCGTGTCGATACATATTTCATAGTCTGCCTCTAAACGGTTCTCTGCCTGATACGCCACAGAAAGAACGCTGTCATCCCAAACCATACAATTGCCAACCCAAACCACGTTAAAACATATTCAAGGTGGCGATTTGGTATGCCCGAAGAATCAACAGGAAAGGGTGTGGTTACCAAGTTTGGCTCTGTGCTGCTGCGTTGGACAAGCAGGACGGGTTCGGTATCAAGTGCTTTTGCCATTGCCGGAATGTCCCGTCCGAACCAAACGCCAGCATCTAAGTCCGGCGGAGGCGTTGACGATTGCATCTCATCTGGCCAGAGCAGGTTGCCCGTGATTTCTGCTGCAACAACCGGTCGTGGCGCATCTTTGGCAGGAATAGCAACAAAGCCACGATCAAGCAGGATGCGCCGTCCGTTCTCTAGGGTGAATTCCGAGATGATGCGGTACCCTGCCCCGATCTTTTGCACCGATGCCAAAACAGTGATTTCGCGCGGTCCGACAGTTCCAGCGGCCTTGACCGGTAAATACTGATCGCGATCTTCATTCGGCACCTCTGGAACTGACACGGGATCGGCGAGAATTGTCGCGTCGATTTTGGCCAATTCCTCGGTTTTCTCGTCAAGTCGATCAAGCTGCCAAAAACCCAGCGAACATAAAATCAGGGTTCCGACAATTCCGAATATAAGCGGCAAGATATACTTGCGGTTCATAAAGCTCTTCTCTCCAAGTAAAAAGGCGCGGAACAGTTCCCGCGCCTTTACTATTCTTTATCACACGACACAAAGCGCGTAGGTGCGAACGGCTCCTATTAGCCGCCCCAGACGTAAACAGCCGCAAACAGGAACAGCCAAACAACGTCAACAAAGTGCCAGTACCAAGCCGCAGCTTCTAGGCCCACGTGCGCTTCGGGTGTGAACGCGCCGCGCATCGCACGGATCAAACAAACTGCGAGGAAGATGGTTCCGATCACAACGTGGAAGCCGTGGAAGCCTGTCGCCATGAAGAAGTTGGCTCCATAGATGTTGCCGGAGAACCCGAATGCAGCGTGGCTGTATTCGTAGATCTGGAACATTGTGAAGAACACACCGAGGATGATCGAAATCGCAAGGCCATTGATCAGGTCTTTGCGGTTGTTCTCATGAGCAATCGCGTGGTGCGCCCATGTACACGCAGCACCAGAGCAGAGCAGAATCAGCGTGTTGATCAGCGGCAGGTGCCATGGATCGAATGTTTCAATGCCTGCTGGCGGCCAAACGCCGTCAACGGCTGGGGATTCTGGCCCCATGGGATAGATGGCGTGCTTGAAGAAGCTCCAGAACCACGCTGCAAAGAACATGATTTCAGACATGATGAACATGATAACGCCGTAGCGCAGACCGATTTTCACGACAGGTGTGTGATCACCTTCGTTCGCTTCGGTGATTACGTCGCTCCACCATTCAAACATCACATAGAGAACACCGGCGAGGCCAATCAGGAACATGAAGGGCGTGATACCCTGCATCCAGATAACCGCGCCGAAGAGCATGATGAAGCCCGAAACGGCACCGGCCAGAGGCCAGATTGACGGCGGTAGAATGTGATAGTCGTGGTTTTTTGCGTGTGCCATATAGGATCCCCTGTTTGGGACTTAGTTAACATCAGCCTTTGGTGTGGTCGAGAGGCTCGCCACATCTTTAGGCAGTTCGGTTTCATAAAACGTATAGGATAGGGTTATGTGATGCACGTATTTTGCATCTCTATCCGAAACGATTTCGGGATCGACGTAAAAGCTCACCGGCATCATAACGGTTTCACCCGGTTCGAGCACTTGTTCGGTAAAGCAAAAACAGTCGATTTTCGTGAAAAAGCCACCCGCTTCATAGGGGGCAACATTGTAGGTCGCAGACCCAGCAACACGGCGGTCCGTCGGGTTGTGCGCTTCGTAAAAGGCAAGACCGGTTTCGCCGATGTTGATCTCCATCTGTCGAACAACAGGCTTGAAGGTCCATGGCATATCGCGGTCTAGCGAAGCATCAAAACGAACGGTGATTGTTTGGTCGAGGACTTCGTCGGACCCAACAGCTGACACAGAAGTTGTGCCGCCAAATCCAGTAACCCTACAGAACCAGTCATAGAATGGCACAGACGCCCAAGCTAGCGAGCCCATCGTAAAGACGACGGCGAATGCTTGTAGCGCGGTTTTATGTGTCGATTTCATCGCCATCAGTTGCCAGAGTCCTGTGTTTCAAGGGATGGGCGAGCGGTATGGTCAAACGCCTCCACAGGTTCTCCGCGCTGAACTTTTGCAAGCGTCAGCCAAAAGACAATAGCAACGAAAGCAAAAAGCGAGAGGCCAAGACCTACGTTCCGACCAAGTCGGCGATAGTGCATTTCATGTTCAACTTTGGGCGCCATCAGAAACCTCCCCAAGTCACGCCCAGAGCCGATTGCAAGAGCAGTGCCGTGAAATGCAGGAATAGGTAATAAAGCGATAGTTTAAAGAACTTACGCTCCGCCAGATACTTGTCAGCTTGGGCCTCATCTTCGTCACGGCGCCAGATTTTAATGGCTCCGCGGATGAACAACAGATTCAAGACAAGTGAAACTGCGAAATAGATCGGCCCACCGATAGATGTGAAGCTCGTCGCAAGCGCGACAGGCGCAAGTAAAAGCGTATAAACCAGAATGTGTTTACGCGTAGATTTGCGGCCATGCGTTACAGTGAGCATCGGCACTTCGGCTTTGGTGTAGTCGTCATTCATGAACAGCGCGAGCGCCCAGAAGTGTGGAGGTGTCCACATGAACGTAAGCGCAAACATCAGAATGCTTTCAATCGAAACTCCACCGGTCGCAACGGCCCACCCGATCATTGGAGGGAAAGCACCAGCGGCGCCACCAATCACGATGTTCTGTGGCGTCCAGCGCTTGAGCCACATGGTATAGATGACCACGTAGAAAAAGATCGTAAACGCCAGGAGCAGTCCGGCAACAATATTTGCAGCAAGCGCAAGCATGACAACCGAAATGCCGGACAGCGCGATACCAAAGCCCAGCGCCTCGCCTTCTGCAATTTTACCTGCCGGAATGGGGCGCTTCTGCGTGCGCTTCATGATCCGGTCAATATCTGCGTCCCACCACATGTTGAGCGCGCCAGAAGCACCGCCACCAAGTGCGATAAACAAGATCGACGTAAACGCCACAAACGGATGAACCGGATTGGGTGCAACCAGAATCCCGACCAAGGCCGTGAAAACCACAAGCGACATTACGCGCGGCTTCAAAAGCGCAACGAAATCGCGGAAACCTGCATCACCAGCAGGTGTGGTTACATTTGATTGTAGGCTTGCGTCGCTCATGCTGGCCCTATCGAGGTCGGATCATCAAAAAAACGGACGTGGCCCCGATATTAGGAGCCACACCCTTCTCAAAGAACTGCCGTTACTTGGATGCCAGTGTGAGTGGCGTATCCAGACCTGCATATTCCTCTTTGGCGTCAACCAGCCAGTTTTGGTAAGCTTCTTCGCTTACAACTTTGACTGTGATTGGCATGTAGCTGTGGTCCTTGCCGCAAAGCTCGGAACACTGACCAAAGTAAACGCCCTCTTTCTCAGCAGTGAACCAAAGTTCAGCCAGGCGACCAGGTACGCCATCTTGCTTCACACCGAACGCCGGGATTGCCCAGCTGTGGATCACGTCGGCACCAGTAACTTGAATTACGATTGTTTTGCCAACCGGAATAACGAGAGCTGTGTCCGTCGCAAGAAGGAAGTCCTCGCTTGCATAGCCATTACGCTCCAGAAGCGCGTCCATATCTGCGCTGCGAACGAATGGCTCCACGCCATCATCGTCGTCGGTAAGCGTTGCAGGGTGACCAAGCATGTATGAGTCAAAGCCAAACTCATGGTCGACATACTCATAACCCCAGTACCATTGGTAACCAGTTGCCTTGATTGTTACGTCAGCCGTTGGAATTGTCTGTTGCTTGAACAGAACCGGCAGCGAGAACGCACCGATGAATACGAGAATCAAAATCGGGATCAGCGTCCAAGCAACTTCGAGCGGCGAGTTATGTGTGAACGTCGCAGGCTTCGGGTTTGTTTTGGAATTATAGCGAATCATAATCCAGATAATCAGCGCGGTCACAAAAATGACGATCGCGGTGATGATCACGAGGATCATGTTGTCTAGACCCTGAAGATCGCGGGCCAGCTCAGTTGCGGCGGGTTGGAAGCCAAGCGATTTTTCTGTGGGCTTACCGATAACCTCTAGGTTTCCCAACGAATCTTGCGCGTTTGCTGCGCCTGCTGCTGCCAGCGCAATCGCTGAAAGGCCTGAAATCTTGGTCAAAAATCGCATAGTCATTTCCTGTTCGCACAAAGCAGATTTGCTCTGCTCACATCTTACTCCCGCCCAAACGGTCGGAATCCCATTGTCTTTGCTGCGCCAAAAACCATATTAGACGCAACAGAACAAGCATCTTTCCACGTGGCTTTGAACCACCATGTCGCTTTTATGCGTCAATTACCGGAGTTTTTCTATGTCAAATACGCGTTTTCGCCCTTTTGAAACCTCGTTGGACATCGACTCAACTCTGGGAATTCTCAAGGAAACTTGTGCAGGAGCGGATGATGGCGAACTATTTCTCGAGCGAAAGAGTTCGGAGGCCATCGTATTTGATGATGGGCGGGTAAAAACTGCGAGTTATGACGCAAGCGAAGGATTTGGATTACGCGCTGTACGTGGCGAGACATCCGGCTATGCGCATTCCACCGAAATGACCGAATCCGCAATTCGGAGAGCATCAGAGACAGCTCGCCTAGCTGTTGGTGACGGAGGTGGCGCTATGGCCCCTGCGCCAAAACAGACCAACCGCAAACTTTATAGCGACGATGATCCCATCGCGCAGGCTGCTTTTCCTGTTAAAATTGATCTGCTCAAGGAAATTGATGCTTTCACACGCGGGCTCGACAAGCGCGTTATTCAAGTTTCTGCAACCCTTGCTGCGTCCATGCAAGAAGTTGAAATCCTCCGCCCCGATGGGCATCACGTGCGCGATGCCCGCCCGATGAGTCGTTTGAATATCAGCGTCATAGTCGAGGAAAACGGTCGTCGCGAAAGCGGAGGCATGGGTGGCGGCGGGCGCGCTTCGCTCTCTGGACTCTTGGAAACCGAGCACTGGCAGTCTGTCGCTCGTGAAGCTTTGCGTATTGCGCTTGTTAACCTTCGTGCGGTCCCTGCCCCTGCGGGTGTTATGGACATTGTCCTTGGCTCTGGCTGGCCTGGGATCCTGCTGCATGAAGCTGTCGGGCATGGCCTCGAAGGAGACTTTAACCGCAAGGGAAGCTCCGCCTTTTCCGGCCTCGTGGGGCAGCAGGTCGCGGCCAAAGGTGTGACGGTCCTTGATGATGGAACTATTCCAGATCGGCGCGGCTCTATTACCTTCGATGATGAGGGCACGCCCAGCGGCAAAAACGTTCTGATCGAGGACGGCGTGCTGGTTGGCTATATGCAAGACCGACAAAACGCGCGGCTTATGGGCGTTCCAGAAACGGGCAATGGTCGTCGCGAAAGCTATGCTCACACGCCGATGCCGCGTATGACCAACACATATATGCTTGGCGGAGACAGCGCCCCAAGCGACATTGTCGCGGACCTAAAAGACGGAATTTATGCAGTCGGGTTTGGCGGCGGACAGGTTGATATCACCTCTGGTAAGTTTGTGTTTTCCTGCACTGAAGCCTACCGCGTCAAAAACGGAGTGGTCGGTGAGCCCGTCAAAGGCGCGACACTCATTGGCGACGGCCCCACGGCCATGAAGAAAATCCGCGCGATTGGCAATGATATGAAGCTCGATCCGGGTATCGGGAATTGTGGGAAAGCCGGACAATGGGTGCCGGTTGGCGTCGGACAGCCAACGCTCATGATCGGGGGGATAACTGTGGGCGGCTCGGCGGCCTAGAAGGTATTTTTAGAATGCCTGCGGAAATGTTCACCATTCATTAACCATCGTGGTCCTAATGTCGGGATGCAAACCGACGGAGCCATGATGGACGAAGACAGCGTTTCCTCTTTGACACCCCTCACCCCACCCACTTCAGAGGATGCGCGGTTGTCATGGCTCCGTCTTTTGCGTTCACGCAGGGTCGGCATTTCGACGTTCTATCGATTGATGCAGGAGAACGAGACAGCCGAGCGTGCGCTTGAGGTCTTGCCAGAGGTAGCGCGCGCTGCAGGAGTTACCGACTACGCAATTGCGCCACTGAAAGACATCGAGAACGAGTTTGCTGCGGCGCGCAAAGCCGGTGCGCGAATGATCTGCAGAGGAGAAGCCGACTATCCCAAGGAATTGGCAAACATCGCCGATGCTCCTCCACTATTCTGGGCAATTGGCGATATCTCTCTGCTTAAACGGCCCAAAATTGGCATTGTCGGCGCCCGAAATGCATCTTCGCTCGGAGAGCGCATGGCGCGAAAGCTGTCCGAGGGGCTTTCGCAGCAAGGGCTGATTGTTGTTTCCGGGCTTGCCCGCGGCATAGACGCCGCCTGTCATAAAGCGGCGCTTGAAGGCGGAACAATCGCGGTTCAGGCTGGTGGTGTGGATAAAATCTATCCCAAAGAAAACACCGAATTGTTCTGGGAGATTGGCGCAAAAGGCCTCCGCATATCAGAAGATCCGATTGGAGTAGCACCGCAAGCGAGGCATTTTCCGAAACGGAACCGCATAATCTCGGGGCTATCCATCGGGCTTGTTGTTGTAGAAGCGGCGGCGCGATCCGGAACTTTAATCACAGCTAGAAACGCTTTGGATCAAGGGCGCGAAGTTATGGCCGTTCCGGGACACCCCTTTGACGCGCGCGCCACAGGGAGCAATATGCTAATTCGCGATGGCGCAGCTCTTATCCGAAATGTCGATGATATACTTGAGCAAGTTGCTGATGCTTTGGAAGAGCCAATGACTGTGGCGGAACAAGCCGAACCAGATGAACAATCTTGCACACAAAACACAATCGCGGAAAGCGCCGATCTCCACCGTCAAATTCTCGAGCGACTCGGACCAAGCCCCCTTGCCGAAGACCAACTCATTCGCGACCTAGCGCAGCCAGCCCACCACGTCACGGCAGAACTCGTTTCGCTGGAGGTTGAGGGACGAATTGAGCGTGCTCCAGGGGGGTATTTGATGCGCGTGGGGTAATTCATACTTAACTGTGCATTGACAATTCACTCGAAGCACCCACATCTTGCGCCGCCATATGCTCCCTGTGAGTCGAGAGGAATTTTATGCCCGTCGTCGTTGTCGAATCTCCGGCTAAAGCCAAGACAATTAACAAATATCTAGGTGACGATTACACCGTACTCGCGAGCTATGGTCACGTAAGGGACCTTCCGCCAAAAGACGGTTCAGTTGATCCAGACTCCGATTTCGACATGAAATGGGAAGTTGGCTACGACAGTCGTAAACACGTCAAAGCAATCGCCGATGCGCTTGCCGACGATAACGAACTGATCCTCGCAACCGACCCTGATCGCGAGGGAGAAGCGATTTCTTGGCACCTTCAAGAAGCCTTGACCAAACGCAAAGCGATCAAGAAAACAACGCCTGTTAGCCGTGTTGTTTTTAACGCGATTACAAAATCCGCCATCACCGAAGCAATGGAACATCCACGCCAAGTTGATGCGCCACTCGTCGAAGCTTATCTCGCACGTCGTGCGTTGGATTACCTTGTGGGCTTCAACCTTTCGCCGGTGCTTTGGCGCAAACTGCCCGGCGCCAAATCGGCTGGGCGTGTTCAATCTGTCTGCTTGCGCCTAATCGTTGAGCGCGAACAGGAAATTGAGGCCTTTGATCCGCGCGAGTACTGGAGCGTTAAAGCAATGCTCGCCACGCCGCGCGGGCAAGAGTTCGAAGCACGCCTAACAGTTCTTGGTGGCAAGAAGCTCGACAAATTTGACCTTGCGAATGCAACGGCTGCGGAATTGGCGGTTCAGGCAGTTCATAGCCGTGCGCTTTCGGTTCAACGTGTTGAGGCAAAACCAGCAAACCGCAGCCCCTCTGCGCCGTTTATGACATCGACTTTGCAGCAGGAAGCGAGCCGCAAGTTCGGATTTGGTGCACGCCAGACAATGAGCACTGCGCAACGCCTCTATGAAGCTGGTTACATCACATATATGCGTACCGACGGTATCGATATGGCGCCCGAAGCAGTCGCGGCGGCACGAGATGCAATCGTTGAACGCTATGGCGACAAGTATATTCCGTCCGAGCCTCGCGTTTATAAGAACAAAGCGAAAAATGCGCAGGAAGCACACGAGTGTATCCGCCCGACCGATATGAAACTCGATGCCGGCCAACTTGCCAAGCTCGAAGCAGATCAGCGGAAACTCTATGATCTGATCTGGAAGCGGACACTCGCAAGCCAGATGGCCGGCGCTAAACTTGAACGCACGACTGTCGATATCGGGAGCGAGGACGAACAGGTCATGCTTCGTTCGACCGGACAAGTCGTCGTATTTGACGGCTTTATGAAGGTTTACACCGAAGGCCGTGATGACGTTGATGACGAAGACGAAAAGCGTCTGCCGCAAATCGCCGAGGGCGATGCAACCAAGCTCGTAAACGCGGGCCTCGAAACAGATTTTGCCAAAGGTGAGAAATCCGACAGCAAGATCACTGCACCAGCCGTTGAGGGCATGCGTCGCAACGCGGGGGCTATCCTAACAGACGATGGCGCAGTTCTGGGGCAGCAGCATTTCACCCAGCCTCCTCCCCGCTTCACAGAAGCGACGCTCGTGAAGCGCATGGAAGAGCTCGGAATCGGGCGCCCGTCTACATACGCAAGCATCGTCACCACCATTCAGGACCGTGAGTATGTTCGCAAAGAGAAGAACCGGCTCATTCCGGAGGACAAAGGGCGGATTGTTACGGTTTTCTTAACGAACTATTTCCGCAAATACGTTGGATACGATTTCACAGCCGGCCTTGAGGCCGAGCTAGACGATGTATCTGCAGGCGATCGGGACTACAAAGAAGTCCTCCGCCAATTCTGGAAAGATTTCTCAGCCGCAATTGGCGAAACGAGCGAGCTGCGCATCTCCGAGGTGCTCGACACCCTCGACGATGTTCTTGCGCCAACCCTCTATCCGCCACGTGAGGATGGATCGGATCCACGCACCTGCCCTCTTTGCGGCGAAGGAAAACTGCACCTGAAGACTTCGAAATCCGGCGGTTTTGTCGGTTGTGGTAACTATCCTGAGTGCCGTTACACGCGACCAATCGGTGGCGAAGGCGACGCGAGCGGTGACCGTGTTCTTGGTATGGATGGTGATGACGAGATCAGCCTGCGCTCTGGCCGTTTTGGTCCATATGTTCAGCGTGGCGAGGTTACCGAAGACAACAATAAGCCACCCCGCGCGAGTCTACCGAAAACATGGGCGCCGGACGCGATGACGCTTGAAAAAGCGTTGATGCTGCTCTCGCTACCTCGCGAGATTGGCCCTCATCCGGAAGACGGTGAGATGGTTGAATCCAGCATTGGACGGTATGGCCCCTATGTGAAGCACGGGCGGGTCTACGCAAATATTCCCGATGTTGACGAAGTGTTCACGATTGGCATGAACCGCGCTGTTGAAGTTTTGGCGCAAAAAGCTGCAAAGACCGGCCGCGGTGCGGCAGCCAAACCGCTCAAGGAGCTTGGCGAGCATCCAGATGAAGGCGGTCCGGTAAACGTTATGGAAGGTCGATACGGCCCCTACGTGAAGTGGGCCAAAATCAACGCGACTATTCCAAAAGACGTAGAACCAGCCGACGTCACGATGGAGCAAGCAGTTCAGTGGATCGCCGAAAAGGCCGCGAAAAAAGGTGGTCGAAAAAAGGCGGCGAAGAAACCTGCAGCCAAGAAAACGACAGCTAAAAAAGCGCCCGCGAAGAAAAAGCCGGCAGCGAAAAAGAAAACCAAAGACGATAGCGACAGTTAACCGCTGTAACGCTAGAATTTTGATTGGGCCGCGTCAGGAAACTGGCGCGGCCTTTTTCTGCAATGCAGCAAAGTGATTGACACTGTGAAGGACTCCGTCAAATATCACGCGAGATAGCTTGCAGGAGGAAAACATGAAGAAGATTTACGGCTCAGCAGCGGAGGCCCTTGATGGCTTGCTGTTTGACGGGATGTTCATCGCAGCGGGCGGTTTTGGCCTTTGCGGCATTCCAGAACTTTTGCTGGGCGCGGTTCGCGACGCAGGCACCAAAGACCTTACCTTTGCGAGCAACAACGCGGGTGTAGATGATTTTGGCATTGGCATCCTCCTCCAAACGAAGCAGGTCAAAAAGATGATCAGCTCCTATGTGGGTGAAAACGCGGAATTCATGCGCCAGTATCTTTCTGGTGAGCTTGAACTTGAGTTCAACCCACAGGGCACACTCGCGGAACGGATGCGCGCGGGTGGCTGCGGAATCCCTGGCTTCTATACAAAAACGGGCGTGGGAACCGTGATTGCGGAAGGCAAAGAGCACAAAGAGTTCCGCGGCGAGACATATATCCTGGAAGAAGGCATTTTTGCCGATCTAGCTTTGGTGAAGGCCTGGAAGGCCGACGAAACAGGCAACCTTGTCTTCCGGAAGACCGCGCGCAATTTCAACCCACCAGCTGCAATGTGCGGGAAAGTCTGTGTTGTTGAAGTGGAAGAGATCGTGCCAACGGGCAGCCTTGATCCGGATTCCATTCACTTGCCGGGTATCTACGTGCATCGCCTGATTCAGGGTGAACACGAAAAACGTATTGAGCAACGTACAGTGCGGGAGGCCTAAAACATGTGGGATCGCAATCAAATGGCGGCACGCGCCGCACAAGAACTGCAAGACGGTTGGTATGTGAATCTCGGAATCGGCATCCCAACGCTCGTTTCAAACCACATTCCAGATGGGATTGAGGTAACGCTTCAGAGTGAGAACGGAATGCTTGGCATGGGCCCCTTCCCTATTGCAGGCGAAGAGGATGCAGACCTCATCAATGCTGGTAAGCAAACCATCACGGAACTTCCCCAAACAGCCTATTTCGACAGCGCACAGAGCTTCGGAATGATCCGAGGTGGAAAGATCGCAATGGCGATTCTCGGCGCAATGGAAGTCGCCGAAAACGGTGATCTTGCAAACTGGATGATCCCCGGAAAGCTTGTCAAAGGAATGGGCGGCGCGATGGACCTTGTTGCTGGCGTGGGCCGCGTTGTTGTTGTGATGGATCACACAAGCAAGCACGGCGACAGCAAGCTCTTAAAGGAATGCACCCTTCCGTTGACTGGTAAGAACGTGGTGGATCGCATCATCACAAACCTTGGCGTGTTTGACGTTGTCGAAGGTGGGCTAAAGCTTGTGGAACTTGCGGACGGCGTAACAGAAGAAGAGGTTCGCGCTTCGACTGAGGCAACTCTTGTCTGAAATCGAAATAAGACTTGAAACAACTGGAAACCGCGGCCGCTACGTGGTTTCCAGACCTGATGGTATTGCTGAACTAACGTTTTCTTTGCTGTCTGATGGCAAGATACTGGCTGACCATACCTTGGTCCCTGCGGAGTGGCGCGGACAGGGCGTCGCGCTAAAGCTGGTCGAACGCCTGGTAGAAAATGCGCGCACTGACGGAAGAAAGATCATTCCTCAGTGTTCCTATGTTGCCGCACAGGCCCAAAAACATCCCGAATGGGCGGATGTATTTGTGCAATAGTCGATCAAGTTTTCGGGCATCAACACCGTAGGTTCACAATCCTGCCTGAATTTCATTTTACTCCGCCCGAATGATAGTGATGCGCACCAAAAGCGATATTAAGACATTTGCAACCACTGTATTCACGTCCAAGTGGCGCGATCCGGTGATGTTTGCGGGCTTGTTGCTCTTGGTATTGATAGGCCTTATCGGCCTCGCTGCGGCGACTGGCTGGGAAGAAACTCTATCTCACCTCGAGAGCCTGACGTTTTGGCAAATTTCTCTTTTGTTACTGCTATCTCTCGCGAATTACGGATTGCGTGGAATACGGTGGCACGTATTTGCACATCGATTGGATCTCCCGCTTTCTCTGTTTCAATCCCTACGGCATTTCTTTGGCGGGTTCGCAATGAGTGTTACACCAGCTCGTGTTGGTGAGTTAGTTCGAATACGCTGGATTGGGCGCGAAACGGGCGCAAGCCCAGAACGCACGGCACCGCTTGCAATTGTTGACCGCGCAAGCGATTTGTCCGCGATGGCGATATTGCTGGCGATTGCACTTGTCTTTGCTGCGGGCGGGCCCAAAGGGGCAATTGTGGTGGCAGCGTTCGCGATTATTGCGGCCATCATTGCAACCAACCCTCGTATTTTCAGCGCGTGCGTGACGAGATTCTATCGCATCACGGGTGTTTTCCCTCGATTTTTCGTTCGAGTACGTCGGGCTTCACAAACACTCGCGCAGTTTTCGCACTTTCCTACCGTCGCGATGACTTTGCTGTGCGGATTGGCTGGCTGGTTTGCCGAGGGTTATGCCTTTTTCATTTTGTTGCAATGGATGGGCGCAGACATTGGCCTTGCCACGTGCATCGTAATTTTCGTCTTCTCCACACTCGCCGGCGGATTGACTGGCGCACCGGGCGGAATAGGTGGCGCAGAGGCAGCAATGATCGCGCTATTGAGCCTCGAAGGGGTTCCAATCTCCTTGAGCGTTCCTGCAACAGCAGTGATCCGATTGACCACGCTCTGGTTTGCCATTGCTCTTGGGCTGGCTATCTTCCCGCTCGCCGAACGTATTTCAAAAAGAGGGCCTTATGCGCTGGAAAAATGATACTATCCACGGCTGGGGGCGCGCGCTGTCAGCTATGTGCGAGATTGCACGCCCCGAAAAGTCCAGCGAACTCGCCGAAGTTTTGGCAGACGGCGCGGTTCCAGCCATGGGCAATCGGCGCTCCTATGGTGATGCGGCGTTAAATGACGATGGTCGCGCGCTTGATATGACGCGCCTCGACAAGTTTCTCGCCTTCGACGATGAGACTGGAGTTTTGAGTGTCGAAGCTGGTGTCGAGCTTGGCGAAATCACCCGTTTATTTGCACCGCGCGGTTGGCTGCCTCCTGTCTTGCCCGGAACCGGCTTTGCAACGGTCGGCGGAGCCATTGCGATGGATGTGCATGGCAAGAACCACCACCATATTGGCAGCTTTGGCCAGCACCTCGCCTCGATCACACTGCTAATCAATGGAAAATCACGCAAGATTAAACCGGACAGAGACGCAGGCTTGTTCAAGGCGACGGTCGGAGGCCTCGGGCAGACAGGGATCATTGTGGCGGCCGAAATTATCATGTTGCCCTGCAAAGGCGACGTGATGATGGTCACCGAAAGGCGTGTCGAAGGGTTTGACGAGTTTCTAACCCTGTTGGACGGCTCCGAAGCGACATATACCGTTGGTTGGATCGACGCGACAGCCAAGGGAAGCGCGCTTGGGCGCGGGATACTTGAAGAAGGCGAAACAGGTTCTGGCCTTGTTCCTTCTCCTGGCCGTTCGAAATCAGTTCCTTTCAATGCGCCCAAATTCGCGCTTTCCGCTCCGATCGTGAAGCTATTCAACTGGCTCTATTATCGACGTGTTCCAGAACACGGGCGCACTTTGGTTAAGCCAATCTCTGATTTCTTCTTTCCGCTTGATAAAATTCACGATTGGAACCGCCTCTATGGCAAGAATGGTTTTCACCAATTCCAATGTGTTGTTCCGATCAACAGTGCTGCTGCATTACGCGAAATACTTCAATTGATCGCAAATTCCGGCCTCGCAAGCCCGCTTGCAGTATTAAAGCGTATGGGTGAAGGACGCGGAGGATACCTGTCCTTCCCGATCGAGGGCTATACGCTCGCTGTGGATTTTCCGAATACAGAAGCCGCGCGCGTTCTCATTCCCCGCCTTGAAGCGATGGCTGTTGAGGCTGGAGGCCGTATTTACTTCGCGAAAGACTCGCTCTCCAAAGGCGACAAAATTGCCGACATGTACCCAGACTACTCAGATTGGCGCAAAGCAGTTGAAAAAACCGATCCGGACAGAAACCTAGCTACAGACCTAGTTCGCCGCCTGAACCTGAGGAGCGCAGAATGAACGAAACATGGATTATACTCGGCGCGACCTCTTCGATGGCACGCGCATATGCCCGTAAAGTTAGCGAAACGGGAGCTGCTGTCATTCTCGCCGGTCGGAATACAAAGGAACTGGCTGCGCTTGCTACTGATTGCGAGATTCGCGGTGCGCGCTCTGCAAAGGCTGCGAAGCTTGATGTTCGTGATGAAAAAACATTTGGTGCGATCATCAAAGACGCGATCAAAGAAGAGGGCACAATAAATGTCGCCTGTTTTGTCGGCTCAATGCCCGATCAATCCGAAATTGATGATGATCCAAGCCTAATTGATGGTGTTGTCACCGACAGCTTCACCGGCCCTGCAAAATTCTTGCAGACTATCGCGCCCGAACTTGAAGCACGCGATGGAGGGACGGTTGTTGGCGTGGGATCTGTTGCTGGAGACCGTGGTCGCGTTGGAAACTACGTCTATGGCGCGGCCAAGGCAGGGTTTCACACTTATCTTTCCGGATTGCGAAATCGGCTTACTCGAAGCGGCGGTCATGTTGTCACCGTAAAACCAGGTTTTGTGGATACGGCGATGACCTGGGGCATCGAAGGAATGTTCCTTGTTGCAAAGCCAGAGGATATCGCAGACGAAATTCACAAGGCCGTAAAGAAGAAGCGCAACACAATCTATACGCCCTTCTTTTGGCGGTACATTATGCTCATCATTCGCTCGATCCCAGAGCCAATCTTCAAGAAAATGTCGATCTAGCCCGCCCAGATCTGGAACCAGCGTTGCCAAAGCCCTGCCGCATAGAACATCAGCGACAGCGTGAAAAACAGGATGCCCAACCCGATTTTATCGGTGAGAGCAAAGACGATTGGATCGTGATCCTGTTTGCCTTGATACCCGAGAACAAGCATTCGGATCAGCCAAATCGCAATTGGCACAAGCGCAAGCCACAGCAACCACTGGATCGGATAAAGGCTTAGGGCGTGGTCTGACATGCTATAAAAGAAGAAAAGCAAAAGCGCTCCAACAATGCCAAGACTACCGACATTGACCAGATCGCTGCGATCATTGCGGCCATAGCCGCGGCCGGGCAGGCGCTCTTCATTTGTTGCAAGAGTAAGTTCGGTGAGACGCTTCACGCAACCGAGCGTGAGGAAGATCGGCAATATGAATAGTAGCATATAGCCGGAGGTCTCGACCCCCACCGCCGCCGCACCAGCAACAACGCGTAAGGTATATAGAGCCGCCAAAACGGCGATATCAATCCACCGCATACGCTTCAGCCGCATGGAATAAGCCAGCGACAGAGCAACATAAAGCAGGATGACACCCAAGAACGCCGGTCCAAGCGCCGCTCCAACGCCCAGCGCAATTCCCGCAAGAACTACAAAGCCTAGCATTCCATATTTTATCGGCACCAAACCTGCGGCGAACGGGCGTTTGCATTTCTTGACGTGAAGCCTGTCAGCTTCAAGATCGAGCAAATCATTCACCAGATAGATCGAAGATGCGGCGGCGCTGAATGCGATCATACCGAGCAGTACTAGCAACCAAGATTGCAAATCGAACTGATGTGCTGCGATTAGAGGAAGCACCATAAGAATGTTTTTGACCCATTGGTGCGGTCGCATAGAGCGGTAGATATCTTTGAGACTAACGCTGTTCTTAACTTCAGCGACGCTGTGCCCCGCTTGCTGAAGCTTCTCCGCGATTTTGGGCTGCCCAACAACGATTGCGCCATCTGCCTTCTCCCAAATCGGGATATCCACAGCTTCATTCCCAGCGTAGTGGAACCCTTTTTCACCATAACGCGCGACCAAAGCATCGGCCTTCACCGCGCCTTTCATGTTTGTTACGCCATCAGAAGCGATTACTTCGGCGCTAAACTCATGTTCCTTGGCCAGCTTTCTAACAAGTTGTTCATCAGAAGCTGACGCCAGAATAATATCGCATCCGTGTGATGCCGCAACTTTGGCCAGTTCGTTGACCTCTGCGTTCACTGGAAGCAGTTCCGTACGCAGGTTGGCAATCTGTGCAAGCTTCTGTTTCAAACGCGCGCGGTCGCCAAAATCTTGTAGGCATGTCTGAAGTGTCTGGAGAGGCGCTTTGCCTAGGCCCGCCCAGAAACACTCGTACAGCATATCTGTATTTAGAAACGTTCCGTCGACATCGAGAACGAGCGGTTTTTCATTAGCCATCGACCTTGTCCTCGGTCTTCTTCGCGCTCTTTACCGCAAACACGCATCCATCAGATACGAGCTGAGGTGGCGTTAAGCATAGTCCCCGTGCCACTGTCCACGCGCTAAGAACCTTTGGAACATACGCACGTGTTTCTGCATATGGTGGGACGCCGCTATTGTCTAACACTGCATTCTCACCCGCATTATAACCCGCCAACACCAGAATCGGATCGTTATCGAACTTTTCCATCAACCAATTAAGATAGGCCACACCACCTTTAATGTTCTGCACTGCATCAGAAGTGTCTGTAACGCCAAATCGCTCTGCTGTAGCGGGCATGAGCTGCATGAGGCCATTCGCACCAGCATGCGACGTCGCGTCTGTTCTGCCTCCCGACTCAACCGAAATTAGCGCAAGTACGAAAGCAGGCGAAACACGGGTACCAACTGTGGCCAGCAAAATATCAGTGCCGTGTTTAGCCGCGATATCCTGAAGCGACTGTAGACGTGGTGGAACAACTTCCTTGCCAATAGGAGCTTTGGCCAGATGATTTACCGCTGAGGGCAACCGCCCTGGGCCGGATGCCGAAATGCTCGGCGAAACCTCCGCCCAGAACCAAGCCATCGTATCGGCGCCGCTTGGTTTCTTTGTTAGGGCTGGCTTTTCGGGATCTGCAGGAATGACCTCTTCGCCTTCAATATACTTTTCCGGCTTTAACTCTTCGCGCGCGCGAGGCGGCGTTAAACGGATCGGAACTTCGTCCGGATCAATTTGTACAGTAATCTTCGGCGGAGCACCCTTTTTGGGAACTGTAATCCGCTTAAAGGTAAAATCTTTCCCAATCGCGACATTCTCTGCCGACGACAGCGAGGCAAAAAACACCCCACAAACGAGAAATATGAAACCGAAGCTCCGCTTCATGCGGTTACTGCCCTGCCCGGATATGAATTTATTGTTTCCTTTGTCGCAAAAAAACGCCCTTCACACTAGTAAAAGGCGCAAAAAACTTGGGCAATGCGGCCACATTTATTAACAGGCTTCAGCAGTCGTCCAGTTGAATAGATTTTTTCTCATTTTTATTTTGTTTAGAATCAACTGATTAGATGAAATCCCTGAGAATTTAACACTTTACCAACTTTTGTACGGTTAGCGCCAAATTACCGCCCCATTCCCCCACCTATATGTACTCATCCAAGGCGAACACGGGATCAAATCAGGCCGATCCACTCAACGTCGAGCCAGGGAAAACGAGCTAAACACATCTTGGAGAGACACAATGACTAAACTTTTTAATAACTTCGTAAAAGACGAATCCGGCGCTGTAACTGTTGACTGGGTTGTTCTGACTGCCGCCATCGTTGGCCTCGGCATCGCTGTTCTTGCTTCCGTTCGCGGCGGTGTAACAACACTGTCCGGCAACATCTCGACTGCTGTTGCGGGTGTAGCTGTAGACGGTTCCTAAGTTCGAGCGGGCCTGCGCTCGCTTTCCCTGCGCCTCCATCTTTCAAGAGGAGGAGGCGTATCAAGGCATCGCCCAGAAGTTCACAACTTCTTAAGATTGCCCAGCAACGTCCACTATGTTGCCACAATCAATGGGCAATTTATTCACAAGCACTGATTTTTCGGTGCATCATAACGACAAGATCACTAGGAGAGACACAATGACTAAACTTTTCAACAACTTCGTAAAAGACGAATCTGGCGCCGTAACAGTTGACTGGGTTGTTCTCACAGCTGCAATCGTTGGCCTCGGCATCGCCGTTCTCGCAACAGTTCGCGGTGGTGTTACAACACTGTCCGGCAACATCTCTACAGCAGTTGCAGGCGTAGCCGTAGACGGTTCCTAATACCGAACCAAACAAAGCGGATTTTTTCGCAGTGGCCGCGCTCCTTCCTGGGTCGCGGCCATTTTTGTAACTAGCCTAGCGGGTATTCAAACTAAAACCCCTTCACATCCAATTTGTCGCCACATTCGGAAGACAATGTTTGGATGAACACAAAAACACTGCGAACAAAATCACCTTCAAACAAAAGGGAAACAGCAATGAAACGCCTTCTCAAGAATTTCTACGCAGATGAAACCGGCGCAATTACAGTTGATTGGGTTGTTTTGACTGCAGCGATCATCGGCATGGTCATCGCAATCTTTGCATTTTTTAATGGCCCTACTTCGAACATCGCAACAGCAATCGGTAATGCAATTGGCGCAATGACGGTTGGCGGCTAATACCACCAGTGGTCAAATAAGCACTGCGTCAAATTGATTGTTTACCAATGTCGAAAAATTCCTGTAATTGACCCTTACTTTTCACAGTATCGCCGCAATTCGTTGCGATGAACGTCTATCGAGTAATGCGTTCGACCGGCCCGAACTCACCGGACAACGCCCAAATAGAAAGGGCATATCATGAGATTAGTTTTTGGATTGGTCCTTATCCTGGGTTTGGGGCTTGCTGGCTTTGCTGTTTATACAGCCAAGGGATATATCGGAAACTATCAGGCAGAATTGCAGCGCGAACGGGCAGCAGCCAAAAAGATCGTCCCCACCAAAGATGTCTATGTTGTTACGCGCGTCGTTGAATACGGTGAGCGGCTCGCCCAAGAAGACATGAAAACAATCGCCTGGCCGGAGAATTCGATTCCCGAGGGCGCCTTCACATCCGAAGAAGACATGTTCCCCGAAGGCCCAGAAACACTTCGCACTGTTTTGCGGACGATGGAAATCGGCGAGCCGGTTATGCAGGTCAAAGTGACTGAGCCCGGAGAGGATGCTGGTCTTACATCGCGTCTCAAAAAGGGGATGCGCGCGTTTGCCATTAAAGTTGACGTGACTTCCGGTGTTTCCGGCTTCCTGCGTCCAGGGGATCGCGTCGATGTGTATTGGTCCGGTTCTCTTGGTGGCGGCAACAATGTCACCAAGATCATTGAGGCTGGTATTCGTATTATTGCCGTTGACCAAACGGCAAACAAAGATCGGAACGGCGCAATCATCGCTCGGAACGTAACTGTTGAGGCAACACCGAAACAGGTTGCTGGACTTGCTCAGGCGCAAGCAACAGGTCGCCTTTCTCTCTCGCTTGTTGGCGCACAGGATGACACGATCGCCGATCTCGCGATCGAAGTTGACCAGAAGCAACTCCTTGGCATCGAAGAGGCACAACGCGTGATCGAAGAGGTAGAAGAAGTCTGTACCGTTCGCACACGGAAAGGCGCAGAAGTGATTGAAATGCCAATCCCCTGCACCAACTAGAATTCTCTCAGCCTGAAAATTTCCAGAAGAGCGCACTCTATTTCGGAGTGCGCTTTTGTGTTTCCACTATATATGCCCCTCAAATGTGTATGTGTTGCGACATATCCACATCAATGCTTCCGTGGAAGGCATTGATTCTTGCAAAAAAATGACACCTGAGCCATGGTGATGGGCAAATGGGCAAAAAAGACCCAATTCCAGAGGCGTGGTCGGAGAGGCAGGATCACAATGATCATTAGAAATATCCTAAGTGCGGCTGCGTTAGGAGCAGCGTTAACCTTTGCGGTTGCCCCATCGGCGACGCACGCAGAGACTCTTAAAGTATTGAGAGGCGCAACATCGACTGCGCTGAGTGTTCCGATGAATCGGGCTGTTGTGGTCGAAAGTGAAACACCGTTTGCCGAACTTTCAATTGCGAACCCCGGCATCGCGGATATCTCCACCCTATCGGACAGAACAATCTATGTTCTTGGTAAGGCTCCGGGTCGTACGACGTTAACCTTGCTTGGCGCTGATGGCGGCTTGCTCACCAACGTTGAAGTCCACGTCACGCCAGACATCGCCGAATTCAAAGAGCGGCTGCGTCAGATTCTCCCGAATGAGAAAATCGAAGTTCGCACCGCAAATGATGGGATCGTCCTTTCCGGCACAATCTCCAGCATCGCACGCATGGATCGTGCGCTTGACCTGGCACAGCGATATGCACCGGACCGTGTTTCAAACCTCATGGTCGTAGGCGGCAATCATCAAGTTCTTCTGAAAGTTAAGTTCGCAGAGATGCAGCGCTCCGTTCGCAAGAGCCTAAGCTCAAGCATCGGTGTTTCGAGCTTGCTAGGCGATCCGACAGTGGTTGGGGGCGCAGGAAACTATGCTGAGAGCGCGCTCCTGAACAACGCGCTAAACAACAACAGCACATTGTCCGCAAACGATCGAAATGGCGCCGTGCTATTTGGTTTCAATGCAGGCGGTACGCAAGTTGCTATTATGCTTGAAGCCCTTGAATCTAAAGGCGCTGTCCGCACACTGGCAGAACCAAATCTTACCGCTCTTTCAGGCCAAGAAGCAAAATTCCTTGCCGGTGGCGAGTATCCCGTACCTGTGGCACAGAACAATAGCGGTGGCGGCACGACAACCACCGTTGAGTTTAAACCATTCGGTATCGAGCTGAACTTTATCCCTCGCGTTGTGGATGGCGATGTTATCAACCTCACACTTGATGCAGCTGTAAGTAGCCTTGATCCAACAAACGGTATTACCGCGAGCGGTTTCCAGATCGACGCCTTCCGTCGCCGCGAAACATCGACAACAGTTGAAATGCGAGACGGTGAAAGCTTTGCAATTGCCGGCCTGCTTCAAGATGACTTCCGTGATCTTAACAGTCAGGTTCCTTGGCTCGGCGATATCCCTGTTCTGGGCGCCCTATTCCGCAGCGCAGAGTACGAGCGTGAGCAAAGTGAGCTTGTGATCATTATCACACCGCATCTTGTAACACCTACTCGTGGCGAAGCGCTCGCTCTACCAACAGATCGCATTCGCCCACCGTCAGAAACCGAACTTTTCCTCTTTGGGAATGTGCTTGAAGACAAGAAGCCACAAGGCGTTGCTGGCGAAGTTGCCAAGCAAGACTTTGGCGGATCCTTCGGCTACGTGATGGAGTAAGACAATGCAAAGATCTAAAAAACAGACCTTGGCTATCAAATCGATTGCAGTAGCAAGTGTCCTCGCCATCGCGGGTTGTGACAGAGAAGCCGGCCGCGCAGTAGACGCATCCGCCTTCGGCACGTCGACCGAGAACAACTATCTGGTCCAAACCGGACAGCGAAGCTACGCGATCAGCTTGGCAAAACGCTTTGCCGAAGAGGTCCCGTCAACAATCAACTTCGCTTTTGATTCTTATCAACTTGATCAAAACGCACGTGCGGCCCTCCGTGTTCAGGCAGACTGGATCAAGCAGTTCCCTGAGGTCACATTCAAGGTCTACGGTCACACAGATCTCGTTGGTTCGGCGGCTTATAACAAGAAGCTTGGCCTTCGCCGCGCCCAGGCTGCTGTGAACTATCTGATCTCACAAGGCATCAGCCGAGATCGACTCGCAGCGGTTGTTTCATACGGCAAAACCCAGCCGCTCATCGTAACTCAAGGTCGCGAACGGAAGAATCGCCGCACAGTTACAGAAGTGTCGGGTTTCCTGAAGCGTCATCCAACTGTGCTTAACGGCAAATATGCGGAGATCATTTTCCGCGATTATGTTGCCTCTGCGGTTCCAGCAACCGAGCTCACAGGTATCACTGTAAGCGGCACCGGTTCGTCTGAATAATCGTCTTAAGAATTCGCACAATTACGGTTTTTTAGCCCCAATGTTGCCCAAATTGGCTGTCATTTAAAAGAATGGGAGCAATACGTGCGGATGAGTCGCGCGTTGGGCGACAACGGGGCGAACCGAAACCCTCGAAATTTTCGGCTCGCTGACTAGACCGTTTTCGTCCTTTAGCAAAAGGACGTAAGTCAGATGACGAGTAACGCGATGTTGCAGCCGGAACCGGCACCGATTTTAGCGTGTACAATTTCGCGCGATGTACAGAATTTCGATCTTCTGATTGAAGATATGGAAGCCGAGCTGGGCGAGAGCTGGGGGGATCTATCCTTCTCTGATGCTCTGGTTTTTCTCGAGCATGAAGACGCAAAGACATTGGAATTTGTGGCGATTGCCGTCGATGACCAAGACGAAACCGATCTTTCGATTATTTCCAACCTGATCACAGCGGCGAAAGCGGCCTCGGTTAAAGTCATCCTGATTGCGGATGATGTAAGTCCGATCGCTCTACACAAGTTGCTTCGGTTGGGCGCCGATGATTTCATCCCCTACCCGCTTCCTGAAAACGAGTTGCATGAGGCGATCGAGCGCCTTCGTCAGGAACCCGAAGTTCAAGCACCTGAAGTGGCTCCCACCACATTGAAGCCAACTGGCGATCGTAACGGCGTTGTTTTGCCTGTTCATGGCCTCGCTGGTGGCGTTGGTGCGACAACATTCGCGGTGAACCTCGCTTGGGAACTCGCGACAATTGACAAAAAGAACGCACCACGCGTGTGTATCCTTGATTTCGATCTGCAGTTCGGCTCCGTTTCAACATTCCTGGATTTGCCGCGCCGCGATGCGGTTTACGAACTGCTTTCGGACACCGAAACAATGGACAGCGAAAGCTTCATGCAGGCACTTTTGCCATTCAATGACAAGGTGCATGTCCTGACCGCCCCTGCGGAAATCTTGCCGCTTGATATCGTTGAGCAATCGGACATCGAGCGGCTGATCGAAACAGCGCGCTCCAACTTCGACTATGTCATAATCGACATGCCAACCACCTTGGTTGCATGGACAGAAACTGTTCTACAACAATCACTTGTCTATTTCGGTATGTTTGAAATGGACATGCGGTCCGCACAAAATATGTTGCGTATGATCCGCGCGCTGAAAGCCGAACAGCTTCCAGTCGACAAGATGCGCTTCATCCTGAACCGTGCGCCGAAATTCACCGATATTGCCGGCAAATCGCGCGTCAAGCGGATGGCGGAAAGCCTCGACATTAGCGTCGAAGTTCAAATGCCAGACGGGGGCAAGCAGGTTCTTCAAGCGAACGACCATGGTCAGCCTCTTGGGATGAACGCTGCCAAAAGCCCATTGCGCAAAGAAATCAGCAAGCTCGCCGCCTCACTACACGAGCTTAACCAAGCCGCCGAAACAGGCTCATAAGAGGTAGATATGTTCTCACGCTATTCGAAGAAAGACGCGCCGCAGACCGCGCCAAAAGAGGTAGCGGCCCCAGCTCCGGCGGAAAATAAAGCCCCCGAAGCCGAGAAGAAAGTTCTGCGGAAGCTCGCAGCGGCTACAGCTGCGCCAGCAAACAAAGAGTTAAAGCGAAAGTCGCGTTTGGGCGAAATCAAAGTCGAGCTCCACAAGACTCTGCTTGATAACCTGAACCTTGCCGCGCTTGAGAATGCATCGGAAAAAGACCTGCGCAGCGAAATTGTAGAGATTTCGAGCGAAGCGCTTTCCGATATGCAGATTGTGCTAAACCGGGACGAGCGTAATCAGCTCAACCAAGAACTGTTTGACGAAGTCATGGGCCTCGGTCCTCTAGAACCGCTTCTGCAGGATCCTTCGGTAAACGATATTCTTGTGAACGGTCCTCAGCAAATTTTCGTTGAGCGCGAAGGTAAGCTTGAACTCACTGACATCACCTTCAACAACGAGAAACACCTTCTTCGGATTATCGACAAGATTGTTTCCGCGGTTGGCCGTCGTGTTGACGAAAGTAACCCTTATGTTGACGCCCGTCTTGCAGACGGTTCGCGTTTCAACGCTATGGTTTCGCCAATTGCGGTTGACGGTAGCCTTGTTTCCATTCGGAAATTTAAGAAAGACAAGCTTGGTATTGATGATCTGGTGAATTTCGGTGCCTTTACCGAAGAGATGGCTGCCTATCTACAGGCCGCTGTTGCCACCCGGCTAAACGTCATTGTTTCTGGTGGTACCGGTTCTGGTAAAACCACCACGCTCAACGCACTGTCGTCGTTCATTGATAACAACGAACGCATCCTGACAATCGAGGATACGGCCGAACTTCAGCTCCAACAGACACACGTGGGACGCATGGAAAGCCGCCCTGCCAACGTTGAAGGCAAAGGCGAAGTTTCTCCACGCGACTGTTTGAAAAACGCCCTTCGGATGCGTCCGGATCGCATTATCGTTGGTGAGACGCGCGGCGAAGAAGTTATCGATATGCTTCAGGCCATGAACACAGGTCACGATGGCTCGATGACAACAATTCACGCCAACTCGGCTCGTGATGGTATTTCTCGTCTCGAAAACATGATCGCGATGGCCGGTATCGAAATGCCGCTCAAAGCGGTGCGGAGCCAAATTTCAAGTGCGGTAAACTTGATCGTACAGGCTAGCCGACTTCAGGACGGTTCGCGCCGCATGACCTCAATCACCGAGATCACCGGTATGGAAGGCGAGGTTATTTCGATGCAGGAAATCTTCAAGTTCCAGCGCGTCGGCCTTACACCAGACAACAAAATCATCGGCCACTTCACCGCAACGGGCGTTCGGAGCCACTTCTCCGAGCGGTTCCGCATGTGGGGCTATGATCTGCCGGCAACATTGTTTGAGCCAACCAAAATGGCCGCGGAGTAACGCTCATGATTATCAGCGCAGAGCCACTAATCTATGGCATGATCTTTATCGCCGTGTTGCTCTTGGTTGAGGGCATTTACCTTACCGTGTTTGGTAAATCCATCAGCCTGAACAGCCGCGTGAACCGCCGTCTGGACATGCTGGAAAAAGGCGGAAACCGCGAGCAGGTTCTAGAGCAACTCCGCAAGGAAATGAGCCAGCACCTCAAGTCTGATGGTATTCCGCTCTATTCTCTCCTCGCGCAAAAAGCGCAAAAGGCCAACATCGCCTTTTCTCCGATGCAGCTTATCATGCTCATGGCGGTTCTTGGTTTGGTTGCCTTTGTTGGCCTGACCGTAGGAACGGCGGCTTCTACACCTATCCGCGTTGGTATTTCCGTTGTTATGGGCGTTGGCGCCGTGTTCATGTGGGTCAACGGCAAGGCCAAGAAACGCCTCGCAATGATGGAAGAGCAGCTTCCAGACGCCGTTGAACTCATGGTTCGAAGCCTTCGCGTCGGGCACCCTTTTACGTCGGCAATCTCGATTGTTGCCAAGGAAATCGCTGATCCCCTTGGCACAGAAATGGGCGTAATTGCCGACGAAGCCGCTTATGGTCGTGATATAGGTGAAGCACTCAAACACATGGCCGAACGTATGGACATGCAGGATTTGCGCTTCCTTGCGGTTGCCGTGACGATCCAACAGGTCTCGGGAGGTAACCTTGCCGAAATCCTTGAGGGCTTGTCCAAAGTTATCCGCGCTCGCTTCAAGCTTTTCCGTCGCGTTAAGGCGATCACGGCTGAGGCGAAATGGTCTGGTATGTTCCTATCGGGCTTCCCACTCGCCGCACTTGTTACCATCAACGTTCTTAAGCCGGACTACTATGACGGCGTGAAAGAGACTTCTGTCTTTATTCCGGCCTGTCTTGTGGTTGCGGGTTTCCTCGGCGCAAACGTTCTTGTGATGCGCGCTCTTGTCGATATCAAGGTTTAGGAGGCAGCAATGGAATTTTTTAGTAGCATCAACACTATGCTGACCGACAATTTCGGTCCATTTGGCCCCTTGCTGGTCGCCGGTATCGTCGGCCTTTTCTTGATCCTTGGCACGCTTCCCGTGCTGCTGCGCAAGGAAGAAGATCCGCTTGATAAGCTCAAGAAGAGCATGAACAAGCAATCCGCGAGCAAAGGTAAAGCCGAAAACCTTCGTCAGGGTAAAAACGACAAGCTCGAAAAATACTCTAATTTCCTTGAGCCGCAGACTGAGGAAGAATATTCCGCGATGCGTCTTAAGATGATGCAAGCGGGTTATCGCGACAAGAATGCCATCCGTACTTTTCATTTTGCCCAGTTTGCACTCGGCATCGGCGGTCTTGCTCTTGGCGGACTTTATGTGCTGATCAATGCATCCTCGTCTGGACAAGAAGTCTCGATGCAGTCCTCTATTCTTACGCTACTTATCCCTGGTGCAATCGGCTATATGGCACCGAAATACTGGGTAAGCCGCCGCCAACAGACGCGACAAGAAGCGATCATCAACGGCTTTCCGGATTCGCTCGACATGATGCTCGTCTGTGTTGAGGCCGGCCAGTCTATGGACCAATCAATCCTTCGCGTAAGCGAAGAAATCCGCGCCGGTTTTCCTGACCTCGCTGACGAGTTCGAGATTGTGTCGAACGAATCTAAGGCGGGTAAAGACAAAGTGGCCGTTTTGAACGACATGGCGGATCGTTGCGGCGTGCAAGACGTTCGCAGTTTCGTAACCGTGCTGAACCAGTCGCAAACCTTTGGTACCTCGATCGCTGGCGCCTTGCGCGTCTATGCCGAAGAAATGCGCGACAAACGCGTGATGCGTGCCGAGGAGAAAGCGAACAAGCTTCCGACCAAAATGACTCTGGCGACCATGATGCTGACAGTTCCGCCACTATTGATCATTCTTATCGGGCCATCGGTTTACGGTATTGCCACACAACTCGGAGGCATTAAGTTCTAATGCATGGCATTAGAGCGGTTTGCACCTTTTTTCATTTTGATACTTCTTGCTGCGTGTAACACAGCCGGCAATGTCGATCCTGATGGCGATCCTTATGCGCCCGGATTCAGCAAAGAAGAAGGGGTCGATGGCCTGCTTGTTGGGCACCGTCTCATGGAGGCTGGAGAATACGAGCTCGCACTGAAAGCTTACTTACGAGCTGGCGCAAAATATGGACTGAACGTTGATGTACTCAGTGCACTAGGGTCAGCCAACCTCCGCCTTGGGCGGCTTGGGCAATCCGAAAAACTTCTCAGACAGGCAACAGAAGAAGATCCAACCTTCGTTCCAGCGTGGAACAACCTTGGTGTTGTCCTCATGGAAACCGACCAAATCGGTGAAGCAAGCCGCGTTTTCAAGACCGCATACGCTCTAGATAGTGGCGAAAGCGACTCAATTCGCGAAAATTTACGCCTCGCGCTCGCAAAAATTGAAAATCCGGGCTATGCTGAACAAAATAAAAATAAGTTTGAGTTGGTGAGGCGGGGCAGCAGCAGCTACTTGCTTCTTCAAACTCCAAATGAGAATTGAGCAGTAAAGGACGCAAAAATGCGCCATCCACTTTTACTATCCGTGTGCCTTGGCGGCACGCTTCTTCTTGCCGCGTGTGACCAGGACAAGCAGACAGCCGAAGAAGTTGCGCGCTCGATGAAAGACGTCAATGTCATCGACGAAAGCAACCTCAATGACATCATGCTTACCGTGGCCGACCCGAACGAGGCGGTTATCTATTTCAAGCGCGCCGTAGCCGACAATCCAAACCGGATTGATCTCAAACGCGGCCTCGCTAAATCCCAAGTTCGCGCCAAAGAAGCAACAGCATCGCTCCCCAACTGGGAAGCCGTTGTCGCCAGCGATCAGGCCACCAACACGGATCGCCTTGATTACGCCTCCGCACTCATCCGCGCAGGAAAGTGGGACAAAGCAGAGACCGTTCTCGACACGATCCCGCCAACCGTTGAGTCCTTTGAGCGTTACCGCTTGGAGGCCATGGTTGCTGATTCCGAGAAGAATTGGAAAAAGGCAGACAGCTTCTATTCAACTGCTGTTGATCTAACGACCAAGCCTGCAGGCATCCTCAACAACTGGGGCTATTCCAAACTTTCACGCGGTGATTACAAGGGCGCGGAAAAACTGTTCGCAGAGGCCGTTGCCTACGATCCAAAGCTTTTCACCGCCAAGAACAACCTCGTACTGGCTCGCGGCGCACAACGGAATTACGAAATTCCGATCGTTCCGATGAACCAGTCCGAACGCGCTATGCTGCTTCACACTATGGCTCTTACGGCCATTAAACAAAACGACGTTGCGACAGGGAAAGGGCTACTCAAAGAGTCCATCGAAACCCATCCGCAGCACTTCGAAGCAGCAGTACGCTCGCTCAATGCACTGGAAGAAGGCGTCTAAACTTGGACTTTGAGCTTGCGGCAAAGGCAGCGATGTGGTTCCTCCCCCTCTCGCTGCCTATTTGTTTCTGGGTTGCCTATAGCGACCTGAAATCGATGAAAATTCCCAACAAAGCGATGCTTGCTCTATTGGCGGTATACGCGATTGTTGGCCTTATTGTTCTGCCAATGCCGCTCTATCTTGCCGGATGGCTCAACTTTGTTGTCATGATTATTGCCGGCTTCATTATTAGTTCGCTCGGTGTTGTCGGAGCGGGTGATGCCAAGATTTTGGCCGCAATGGCCCCCTTCATCGCGCGCGGAGATATCCCAGCATTTGCAATGCTCTTGGCGTTCTGTTGCATCGTCGCTTATGCACTTCATCGTGCTGCAATGAATATCGCACCAATCCGCAACCTCGCACCTAATTGGCAAAGCTGGTCAGCGGGCAAAGACTTCCCTGCTGGACTAGGGCTTGCTTCGGCCTTCGCAATCTACCTAGTTGCTGCTGCTTTCGGCGGCTAAGCGGTTTAGCCGATAGACGGACGAAACCGCGCTATCCACCAATGGCTCCAAGACCAAATCCTCGCGTTGTGCGATTGAAACGAGCATCGCGTTATGAACGCTAAGCTGTGTCGCACATTTCGGCACGACGAGGATGTCTGCATTCTCAATACCCGGCAACCCACCATAAGCCCACGGCGCGCTGCCCTTCGTTGGCTGCATGTTGCTAAACATCCAAACCGAAGAGCTTACATCCGCGACATACAGCGCCTCTCCTTCGAAATTTACGAGATCGCTTGCAATTGCGGAATTAAACGTCGAATTGCCTAGCCTTATTTGACAATCGGCAAAGGTGGTAGGGTCGAATTCGGCAAGATCGTTGTTGGTTGTGTTCGTTTCACTCAGCAATGGAACCATCGCGTTCACGGTATCCACACGAAGGTTGGCCATGTGGATGTCATCAGCAACGGGAAACCGAGTTGTTGGAATGACCCGCTGATATTGCCCCTCGTCTAAAAACAGGTGCCGCAATCCACTCGTTCCAAAGTTCAGCAGAACAGGTGCAATTATCACGGCACCAGTAATCGAGACTACCGAGAGCGCAGTCCGAATGTCCCATCCGAATTCGTTCCGAAACTCCCCCTCTGGCCGCATCGCATAGACATAGACAACGACGAATCCGAGCCACAGCGGATCATTTCCGAAGTTCTGGTAGGTAATATAATACAGCCCAGGTAACGCAATGAGCAGCAACAGAGCCGCGCCATTTTGGGATGATTGGCGAAGAAAAATGACGCCCGCTGCCGCAACAATCAGTGTGGGAAGGAACGCGGGCGCGGAAATCAAATCTGCAAGGCTCGCGCCGGGAAACGCTCGGTTTGCAGAGTTGGCGACAGTTAGAAGGTCCTCATAATACGCCTGCCAAGGCGCGAGCCCATGCAAGAATGTGATAGCAGCAAACGCCGCGCATCCAGCCAGAAATGCGCCCGCGATTCCTCGGAAGTTTGCGGTCATCAACAACCCTCCGAGCACGGGCAAAGCAATCCCGACCAAGTAAGTAACTTTCAAAAATGCGAGCGCGACAAGACAGATGCCGATCACAATGCCTTCAAAGAAACCGCCGCCAGTAAGGCCGCGCTTGCGGGGTAGCATTGAAAGGCCCAACGCCACGAATGCCAATGCCCATGCCCAGCGGTTGTAGTACATCGAGATGGACGACGAGACATCGGTTTGCCCATCCACAATCGCTGTCGCCGTGACGAGCGTTACGCCCCCCAAAAGCATTGCTGCCCCTGTGCTCAGGCGGCTAACGCCGATCCACCAAAGAGGAAGAACAAGCGCAAGGGCCAAAACAGCCTGCGTGGCAAGAAATGCCATGCCGAAGTTGAGGCCAAGCGGTGAAAACCAGATGATCGGCGCAAATGCGAGGGTTCCGATTGGCGTTGAAAAATCAGCGTGTATTCGAGCGCCATCTTCCAAGCGCAGCAGAATATCAATCAAATGCAGCGTATCGACCTCGTGTTTGCCGAGATATAGCCCCCCCTTCGCCAGACCAATCGCGCCGCCCAATAGGGCAACTGCAAACAAAAACACCAACAAAATCGCGGAATTTGCCTGTTTCATCCGACCTCACTTTCGCATTTGAGCAACACTAGCCACAGAGAGAGCACCAAGTAAAAGATCGAGGCGCTTTTTGTTGGTCATTCTGGCACAGCGCGGTAGAATCAGCACAAAAAAGACCGTTCCGGCACAACTACAGGTAATCACCATGAATGCAGAACCCACTGGGGTTTTAGCCCCGCCCGCCCCGAAGCGCCTTGAGGAGATGAACCTCCCCATCGTTATGATGCGGGATATCCTTCTCAAAACGCTGTTCCGTCAGAACCTTGATATGGTTTCGGAAATTGCGAGGGCGATCTGTTTGCCAATACCGGTGACGCAAGAGCTTGTGGATATGGCGCGCGAGCAGCGGCTTTTGGAGGCGACTGGTACTCTGCATGCTAACTCTGGCAACGAAATGGGCTACCAGCTTACTGACCAAGGCAAGGCCCGCGCACTCGATGCGTTAAGTCAGTCAGAATACTACGGCGCTATGCCCGTGCCGCTGTCGATTTATCAGGAGCAGGTCAAACGCCAGTCGATCCGCAATATCCAGATTTCGCGCGATCAACTCACCGGTGCGATGGGTCATCTGATCCTACCGCCGACGTTGCTTGACCAACTTGGCCCTGCAGTAAGTTCTGGCCGTTCGATCCTTATGTACGGTCCTCCGGGCAATGGTAAATCCTCTATCTCGAACGGTATCCGTGACGCACTTGGCGACAAGATCTATGTACCGCGCGCGATTGAATACTCCGGTCAGGTGATTACTGTTTATGACCCAATCGTGCACTCCGCCGCCGAAGAACAGAAAGACGACCCAAACTCACTCCGCCGTACCGGCAACCGCTATGACACGCGCTATGTGCGTTGCGAACGGCCAACAGTAATCACTGGTGGTGAATTGACGCTTTCGATGCTTGATCTCGTCTATAACCCGACAGCCCGAACCTATCAGGCGCCGTTGCAGCTCAAGTCCTCTGGTGGCGTCTTTATTGTGGACGACCTTGGCCGACAGGAAGAGCCGCCACAGTCGCTTATCAACCGTTGGATTGTGCCTCTCGAAGAGGGCAAAGATATCCTCGCGCTGCAATCGGGCGAAAAATTCGAGGTGCCGTTTGACACGCTCGTCATCTTCTCGACCAACTTTCACCCGAACAAGATTTTTGACCGCGCTGCGTTGCGCCGGATTTTCTTCAAAATCAAAATCGATGGTCCGGATCAGGAAGACTTCCTCAAAATCTTCGCGATGATGGCGCGTCGCCGCAAGATGCCGCTGGACGAGGCCGCGCTGGTGCATTTGCTTAAGAAGAAATACCCCGAAATCAACAACGAATACGCCAACTATCAGCCGATCTTCTTGATTGATCAAATGATTTCGATCTGTGAGTTCGAGGGCATCCCATACCAAATGACGCCTGATCTCATCGACCGGGCTTGGGCGAACATGTTCGTAACTGAGGAAGACATCGTTCACTAATTCGGTGTTTTCGGCGGGCTCTAATTCGCATACCCTTTTGGGATGACCGCGCTTCCGCAGCACTTTGAAAACTGGTTTGATGCAAGGGGCTGGCAAGCTCACCCGCATCAACTCGAGATGCTCGCCAAAAAAGACGAGCCGGCGCAGCTCTTGATTGCGCCAACGGGTGGCGGCAAAACACTCGCCGGATTTCTTCCGACCCTCGTTGAACTCGGCAGCAGGCCACAATCCGGCCTACACACGCTCTATATTTCCCCGCTCAAAGCGCTCGCCGCAGATATCCGACGGAACCTTGAAAAGCCAGTTACCGAAATCGGGCTTGATATTCGCATTGAGGACCGGACCGGAGACACGCCCGCGACCCGCAAAAAACGACAACGGGTTGATCCACCACACATTCTGTTGACCACACCCGAGAGCCTCGCGCTTCTGCTCAGCTATGAAGATGCGCCTCGCATGTTCGCAGGTGTGTCTCGTGTGATCGTGGACGAGATTCATGCACTGGCCGAAAGCAAACGCGGAGATCAGTTGATGCTCGCGCTCTCTCGACTTCAGGCACTTGCGCCAAATCTCCGCCGTGTGGGCCTCTCCGCTACGGTTGAAGAGCCTGAGGCCATTGCAAAAACACTCGCATTTGGCTCACAACCCTGCAGCATCCTTCATGCTCCAAGCGGTCCCACGCCTGATATTCAGATGCTAAAGACCACTGAAGCCCCGCCTTGGTCAGGTGGCGGCGCGGCCTACTCCATTCCTGCGGTTATGGAATTGGTCAAACAACACAAAACCACCCTGATCTTTCACAACACCCGCGCACAGGCCGAGATATTTTTTCACAATCTTTGGCTCGCGAATGACGACGCCTTACCAATCGGAATTCACCATGGCTCCCTCGCCCGCGCTGCACGCGAGAAAACAGAAGCCGCTATGGCCGAAGGGAAACTGCGCGCGATTGTCTGTACGGGTAGCCTCGATCTGGGGATCGACTGGGGTGATGTTGATCTTGTTATCCAGATTGGCGCACCCAAAAATGTGAAACGCCTTGTGCAGCGGATCGGCCGCGCCAACCACGTCTATAACGCTCCCTCTAAAGCTATTCTTGTTCCCGCAAATCGATTTGAGGTTGTCGAATGTGTTGCGGCGCTCGAAGCCGTGCGCGAGATGGATCTTGATGGCGAACCGCATGGCCGAGGCCCGCTTGATGTGCTGTGCCAGCACATACTTATTCGCGCCGCATCTGGCCCATTTCATGCTGACGCGTTGTTCGACGAATTCCGCTCAACAGGCGACTACGCAAGCCTAACTCGCGCCGAATTTGACGGCTGCCTCGATTTTATCGCGACAGGTGGCTATGCCTTAAGAACTTATGACAGATGGCAGCGCCTCTTGCTCAAGGAAGACGGCATGTGGCATCTGCGCGACCCGCGCTCGACCCAACGCATCCGCATGAACCTCGGGACAATCCAAGATACCGACAAACTGAAGGTTCGCATGCGTGGTCGTGGTTCTGCTGCACCTTTGGGCGAAATCGAGGAGAGCTTTGCGGCGACGTTGGAGCCTGGCGATACTTTTCTGATTGGTGGCGAGATCGTTCGCTTCGTTGGCCTCCGAGAGATGGACGTGATCGTGCGTAAAGACGCTGCGAAGCGCCCGCGCATCGCAACCTTTATGGGTACAAAGTTCGCCACCTCAACACAGCTTTCTCACAGAATTCTCGACTATTTTCAGCGATCCGACTGGAGCGAATTGCCAAACCACACCGCCGACTGGCTCATGCTTCAAAAGACGATATCGGCACTGCCAAACAAAGACGAACTGTTGATCGAAACCTTTCCCAACGATGGTTTGGAACATCTTTGCATCTACGGCTTCGCTGGGCGTAACGCGTTACAAACACTTGGGTTATTGCTGACACACAGACTTGAAACCTTGGGTTTTCATCCTCTGGGGTTTGTCGCCACGGATTACGCACTCATGATCTGGGGTCTTGATGAGGTCACGGATTTCGCGCCACTTTTTGAGCCTGCTAACCTACGGGACGGATTGGAAAACTGGCTTGCGGAAAGCGCGGTCATGAAGCGCTCTTTCAAGACCTGCGCAACGATTGCCGGTTTGATTGATCGCAATGGCCCCCACCCCAAAAAGAGCGGCCGACAAACAACATTCTCCTCTGACATTCTTTATAATACGCTTCTGAAATATGATCCCGACCACCTGATGCTCCGCATCACCAAAGAAGAAGCTATGCGTGGCCTCGTTGATTTCTCCCGCATCGAAGAAATGCTTACACGGACAAACGGCAAGCTTTTGACCAAACGGCTTGAACGTGTCTCTCCGCTCGCGGCTCCTCTCTTGCTGGAAATTGGCAACGTACCTGTAAGAGGCTCCGCACAAGAGCGCCTCCTTACCGAAGAAGCGGAGCGGATGCTTTCGGAGGTCGGCCTTGAATAGCGACGTTTCAACACCCTTAGAGTTTCAGGGAAACAGCTTCCACCTCTTTGCATCAGGCGCGCTGTACTGGCCTGCAGAGCGCTTGCTGTGCGTCTCCGATCTCCATTTGGGCAAGTCCACTCGCTATGCCAAATCAGGCGGTGCATCCCTTCCACCTTATGAGGTTCAGGAGACCCTCTCTCGAATGGAAGAAGCGATTGAAGCCACCCAACCGGATACTGTTGTGTGTCTCGGGGATAGTTTTGATGCTGTTGATAGTCAGGACGACATCCTTGAAAGTGACTACCTTCGCCTTACGGCAATGATGGCGGGTCGCTCTTGGATATGGATCGAAGGCAACCACGATCCTGGGCCTGTCGGGCTTGGCGGTCAGCACCTCAAGAGCGTGAATGTTCGTGGAATTACCTTTAGACATATTGCCGAAACAACAGATACGCCCGAAATATCAGGACATTACCATCCGAAAGCCCGCATTCGGACACGGGCGCGTGGCCTTTCCTTTCGAGCGCTTCTTGTAGACCAAAAGCGGATCATCATGCCCGCATTCGGAACGTATACCGGCGGACTTTGGAGTGATCACCAAGTCTTTAGCGCCCTAATGGAAGACCGCGCGCAGGCCTATCTCCTTCGCCAGCCGCCGCTTAAAATTCCAATGCCGCGGTAAGCAGCTTAGGCGGTCAGGCCTTCGGGTTCTTCAAGACCGTTTGCGCGGCAGGTCGCCGTCAGCGTATTCGCCAACAGGCATGCGATTGTCATTGGGCCCACACCGCCAGGAACAGGCGTGATCGCACCAGCATTTTCCTTCGCCGTTGCGAAATCAACGTCTCCAACAAGCCGTGTCTTGCCTTCGCCCTTTTCTGGCGCGGGGATACGGTTGATGCCAACATCAATTACGGTCGCGCCTTTCTTGATCCAATCGCCCGGAACCATCTCTGGCCGACCAACGGCCGCGACCACGATGTCCGCACGTCGCACGACATCGGGCAAGTCTTTGGTGCGGCTATGCGCGATTGTAACTGTGCAACTATCGCCCAAAAGCAAGTTGGCCATAGGTTTGCCAACGATATTCGAACGCCCGATAACAACCGCGTCCAAACCAGAAAGCGATCCATGGTGTTCCCGCAACATCATCAAGCATCCCAATGGAGTACACGGCACCATCGATTTCTGACCTGTGCCAAGCAAGCCCACGTTGGAAATATGAAAGCCGTCAACGTCTTTGACCGGATCAATCGAGTTGATGACAAGGTCTTCGTTAAGGTGGTCAGGCAAAGGAAGTTGCACAAGAATACCGTTAATGCTTTCATCCTTGTTCAGCTTTTCGATGAGCGCGAGGAGATCCGCTTCTGAAGTGTTGGCGTCGAGTTTGTGCTCATAGGAGTTCATGCCCACTTCGACGGTCATTTTGCCCTTGGAGCGCACATAGACCTGACTTGCAGGGTCTTCACCAACAAGCACAACCGCCAACCCTGGGGTAATGCCATGCTCAGATTTCAGCTTGGAAACATGCGAAGCAACCTTTTCGCGGACGGTTGCGGCAAAAGCTTTGCCGTCGAGAAGTTTAGCGGTCATGGGTTACTCCTTTGTCGTATTCAGGTGCACTTCTTCGCGTGCGATCGACCAGCGAATTAGCTCGCGCCAAAGATTTTCGGCCAAGTCAGGTGAAAGCCCTTCGCCCTCTGCAAGTCGCCGGACATTCCCCACAACTTCTTCGACGCGAACTGGAATATTCGCGGCAAGCCCATCACGTTTTTTGATCTCTGCCGCACGGTCGATATATCTCGCACGAATGCGAAGGGTCTTAATCAATTCCGCGTCGAGCGTGTCGATCTCGGCGCGAAGCTGTTCCATGTTTTCGCAGTCTTTGGGCTCACGCATATCCGCATTCCAATCGTTTCGCGGCCCCTCATACTCCGAGCAAGACAGTTCTTCAACGCCCCCTAGAACAAACCTTCGATTTCACCTGCGTCATTGAGCTTAATCTGCTCCGCAGACGGCACGCGCGGCAAGCCCGGCATGGTCATGATCTCTCCGCAAATCGCGACGACAAACCCCGCGCCTGCTGAAAGGCGGACCTCACGAATAGGAACGGAATGCCCCGTTGGCGCGCCGCGCAGATTTGGGTCGGTCGAAAAGCTATACTGTGTTTTCGCCATGCACACCGGCAGATCACCGTAGCCATCCTGCTCCCAAGCGCGAAGTTGATCGCGGATTTTCTTATCGGCCAGAACCTCATCCGCACGATAGATCGATTTCGCAATCCGTTCGATTTTCTCAAACAACGGCATGTTATCGCGGTAAAGCGGGGCGAACTGCGCAACGTCTGCATCTGCAATCTCTGCAACGCGCGTTGCGAGTTCTTGAATGCCCGCGGAGCCTTTTTCCCAATGCTTGCACAGGATCGCCTCGGAACCTTGCGAGGCAACATAATCCATCACCGCTTGAACTTCCGCGTCTGTATCTGAGGTAAAGTGGTTAATACCAACAACAACAGGAACGCCAAATGATTTCAAGTTGGCGATGTGACGCCCGAGGTTGTCACAACCCTGCTGAACTGCTTCAACGTTTTCGGCACCAAGATCAGCTTTGGCGACCCCGCCATTCATCTTCATGGCCCGAACCGTCGCCACAAGCACAACGCAATCAGGCGCGATGCCCGCTTTGCGGCATTTGATGTTCATGAATTTCTCGGCCCCAAGGTCAGCGCCAAATCCCGCCTCGGTCACAACATAATCAGCAAGCTTCAACGCCGTTTTCGTCGCAATCACCGAATTACACCCATGCGCGATATTCGCAAACGGTCCGCCATGAACAAAGGCAGGATTGTTCTCAAGTGTCTGAACAAGATTTGGCTGCATCGCTTGCTGTAGAAGTACAGTCATTGCGCCATCGGCCTTGATGTCACGTGCATAGATCGGCGTTCTATCACGACGATAGGCGACGATAATATCACCGAGCCGTTTCTTAAGATCGTCCAGATCGTTGGCAAGGCAAAGGATCGCCATAACTTCGGAGGCAACAGTTATGTCAAACCCCGTCTGGCGCGGGAAGCCGTTTGCAACGCCACCAAGCGACGTCACCGTATCGCGGAGCGCACGGTCGTTCATGTCCATCACACGCCGCCATGTGACACGACGCTCGTCTATCTCAAGCGCATTACCCCAATAGATGTGGTTATCAATCATTGCCGAAAGCAGGTTGTGCGCTGAGGTGATCGCGTGGAAGTCACCTGTGAAGTGCAGGTTCATATCTTCCATCGGGATGACCTGTGCGTAGCCACCGCCAGCTGCACCGCCTTTCATACCGAAACACGGACCAAGCGAGGCCTCGCGGATACAGATTGCCGCTTTCTTGCCGATGCTGTTCAACCCATCACCAAGCCCGACTGTGGTCGTTGTTTTACCCTCACCCGCCGGCGTCGGGTTAATAGCAGTCACAAGAATAAGTTTACCGTCTTTCTTACCCTCAAGCGACTTGATGAACTCCGCACTCACCTTTGCTTTGTCATGTCCAAAGGGCAGCAAATGTTCGCTTTGAATTCCCAACCGAGCGCCAACTTCTTGAATCGGCTTCTTTTGTCCTTCGCGCGCAATCTCGATATCGGTTTTGAACGTCATAACGGCCCCTGACTAAAATGCTAATGCTTCGGTTCTACAGACCACTGAACACAGTTACAGCGGTAAAACCGACATTTTTCGCATATAAAGCGCCCAGCGAAGTTTCACATCGGAAAAATCAGCGCCTTTGCGAATGCTTGGCGCCTATGATCCGTGCGGCCAAGGTCTTTGATCTGGAATGTGCAGCCGCAATTGATCTCCGCGCCGAAGCGTACCTTCGCGCTCGACCCAAGCCGTGACACCGCGCTTGCCTGCAGCTTTCGCGCGGAACGCCTTGCCCTCGCCTTCATGCTTCAGTCCGATTTCGCGCGTAACGAGGTTGCACGGCTGGTTCTCCATATCAATCGTAACTGTCGCGCCGCTTTCTGCCTGCAGTCGCGATGAAGGAGGTACAGCCGTAAAATCCGGTATGCCTTTCACAACCATGTTCGCCCCCAACAAGGCAGGATCAAGTTGCTCCAACTCAAGCGCCTCCGCGATCTCTTCGATCTCTTCGGCAGAGACAATTGTAAGTTGGCGTACGTTGCGAATTTCAGTTCCACGCGGATATTGCGTAATGACTCGCGAACAAGACGGTCGCGTTAGCCCTCCGTGATCCTCACGAAGGGGTCCGGAAAAGGTAAGCTCCATTTCATCCATTGGCGTCGCCAAGAGGCTTTCATTGCGGTCAAGAACGCATCCCAGCCAGACGATCTCACAGAAAAAATCCGTTGCTTTAAGTGCAGGCATAAGACCCCTGTTTTGAATGTTGCGACGACGAGTTTGCAATTGCCGCTGAGCGATAGTCAAAACAAAAACGCCGCATGGAGGTCCATGCGGCGCTATCTTTGTTGCGAACTATGCTGTCGGCTCTGGCTCCATGCCGCCGCCCGACTTGGGCTTTTTCGGCTTGGTTTTCGGAATCGCCGTGACACTTGGCGCGCTGCCCGTATCCGGCTTGTCCTCGTCATCGTCGATTTGGGGTGGCTCGCCGCGCATCACGCGCTCAATTTCCTCGCCCGTCAGAGTCTCATACTCAAGCAGACCCTGCGCAAGACGTTCAAATTCTTCCGATTTCTCGAGCAAGATTTTGCGCGCAGTTTTATATCCCTCGTCGATCAGGCGTTTAACCTCTTCTTCGACAAGTTCCTTGGTATGAGCGGAAATAGACAATCCGCCGCCGCCGTTGCCCATATATCCTTCATGGGCCTGCTGGTAATCAATGTTGCCGACTTTATCGGACATACCCCAGCGCATCACCATCGCCCGTGCGAGGCCGCTGGCTTGCTGGATATCTCCAGAAGGGCCATTCGACACACGATCCGCGCCGAACTTGATGATTTCGGCAGCTTTACCGGCCATCGTCATCGCGATCTGCTGTTCGCACTGGTCCTTGTGATAGTTTAGCCGATCCATTTCAGGAAGGCTCATCACCATACCAAGCGCGCCACCACGCGGAATAATCGTAGCTTTGTAAACCGGATCACATTCCGGCAAGGTCACGCCAACAACTGCGTGGCCAGCTTCGTGATAGGCGGTCATTTCTTTTTGCGCAGGTGTCATGACCATAGAGCGGCGCTCCGCCCCCATCATGACCTTGTCCTTCGCCATTTCGAAATCTTCCATCGTCACAACATTGCGCCCGATCCGCGCGGCCATCAGCGCGCTTTCGTTCACAAGGTTCGCGAGGTCCGCACCGGAAAATCCAGGTGTACCGCGCGCGATAATACGGAGATCAACATCCGGCCCGAGCGGGATTTTCGCAGCGTGGACGTTGAGGATTTTCTCACGGCCTTTGATGTCCGGATTAGGAACCTGTACCTGACGGTCAAATCGGCCTGGGCGCTTCAACGCCGGATCAAGAACATCAGCACGGTTGGTCGCTGCAAGAAGGATCACGCCCTCGTTGCTTTCAAAACCGTCCATCTCAACAAGGAGTTGGTTCAGCGTCTGCTCGCGCTCATCATTACCACCGCCATAACCGGCGCCACGATGGCGACCAACGGCGTCGATCTCATCGATAAATACGATACACGGGGCGTTTTTCTTGGCTTGCTCGAACATGTCGCGTACGCGGCTCGCACCAACACCTACGAACATTTCAACAAAATCAGAGCCCGAAATCGTAAAGAAAGGAACACCCGCTTCGCCTGCGATCGCACGTGCAAGAAGCGTTTTACCTGTACCCGGAGGTCCGATCAGAAGCGCGCCTTTAGGAATCTTACCACCAAGTCGGCTAAACTTCTGCGGGTTACGCAGGAACTCAACAATTTCTTCAAGTTCTTCCTTGGCTTCATCAATACCGGCGACATCATCAAATGTAACACGGCCCTGCTTTTCGGTAAGCATCTTGGCTTTGGACTTGCCAAACCCCATCGCGCCACCTTTGCCGCCGCCTTGCATGCGGTTCATCATGAAGAACCAAAAACCAATCAGAAGAGCAACCGGACCAAAGAGCATGATAAAGCGCCCAAGCGCAGACTGCTCTTGCGAGTTCGCTTTAACTTCAATGCCTTTTTCAATCAGCGTAGACGAAATTTCAGCGTCTTCCGGAACGATCGCCCAGTGGCTTTGGCCATCAGAGCCAACAAACTCCACCCGCTCGGCGTCCATCGTTACTTCGGTGACTTCACCGCTGTTCACAGCATTAACAAATTGTGAATAAGTGTACTCGCTGCTGTTCATCGTGCTGCGGTTACCGCTAAACACCTGAAAAAGAGCGACAAATAGCAGACCCAAAACGATCCAGAATGCGAAACTTCGCGCGTTGCCCAAGGGACATCTCCTCAAGAATTTTGACAGCACATAAGAATCCGTGCGTCGTCACCCGTCTAAAATAAGGATCGAAGCGAATTCTTCAATGCGATAAAGCTGTTTGAAGGAAATCTTCCCAATGTTTTTGGGGCTCAGCCGTGATTGCATTCGCTTTGCCCACCAATGGAGCGGACACAAGTTCGCCGCTTACCCAAACTGACGGTGAAACAAGCAGCGCCGCACGTTTTCTGCCCGTTTCGCGCCAGTCAGGGCAAAGTTGTAGCCCATCAGACCCAAGCGCGCGGACCTCGGCGCCATCCGCAACAATGCCGCGCAGCAGCCAGCGGCCGTCCCAAACTTCGCCGACAGCAACACTTAAGCCCTCAACTGCGGCAAACTCACGCGTGACCAATACCCTTTCGCCAACACGCACAAACAAACAACCGCGCAGCACGGTCTGCTCCTGCTCTTTGAGTTGCGCCAGAACGCGCTGCACAGACTTTCCGCGTGGCGCATATTCAAAAGGAGACATCCATTCGACAGCTCCCGAGATCAAACGACGCTGAATTTCTGCCGGGTGTTGAGTGAGCCGTGCGAGATCAAGCCAAAGATTGCAGTCTTCGATCGTCACCGCATCTTCGGCAGCGGTACGCGTATAATGATCGAGTGCTTCCGAGACCCCACGCAAGTTCTCCGCAGATTTTGCAATACTCGTAACGTTTACCCCGGCGCTTTCAAGATCAGGCAGCATCTTGCGAAGTCGGACTCGGTCAAATCGGTCATCTTGATTAGACGGATCTTCCACCCAAGCCGCGTCACGTTCCTGCAAGTATGCACGCAACTCGGAACGACGGAACGCCATCAACGGCCGAATGAATTCAACGCCGGAAACATCTCTGCTTTCTGTCATTTTAGCGAGACCTGCCGCCCCGGCACCACGCCCAAGCCGCATCAGAAACGTCTCGGCCACGTCATCCATAGTGTGGGCAAGCGCAACTCTTGAGACATCTACATCTTTTGCCCAATCGGCAAGCAGGCTGATCCTTGCCTTGCGCGCCATTGATTGCAGATTTCCGGTGCCATCCCATCCTCGCCACTCCAATGTGGAATGCGGGACTCCTAGAGTTCGGCAATGTTCTGCAACGAGCTTTGCTTCGTCTTTCGCCTCAGCGCGCAGCCCATGATCAACTGTCGCTACTTTAACCGTCACACCAGCTTCTGAAGCCCAGTCGGCAATCAGATAGAGCATTGCAAGTGAATCCGAGCCTCCAGAAACCGCAAGCCCAAGCCCATCAATGGCAAAAGGCGCCAGCTTGGTAGCGAGCGCCTCTTGATGTTCGTGTGTCCAACTTGTGGGCGTCACAAGCAACCAAGCTCCTGACGTCTGGTGTTTGCTTCTGCAACTTCAGGCGCAGTTGGGAAACGAGCCTCGACCTCTCCGAGAGTCAGGCAGGCTTCGTTCTGTTGACCGAGCGTGCCGAGAGAAGAGCCGAGTTTAAACAAGGCGCGCGGCGCGAGCGGCCCATCTGGCGCTCCAGAGAAGCTTTCCAAAAATGCGCGCGCAGCGGGCTGCACATCGCCCGCACCTTCATAAGCAAGACCACTTAGGAACTGCGCCTCACTTGTCAGGCGGCTCCCTTGATAGTCCCGCAAAAAGTTTTCGAATTTCTCAACCGCTTGCAGATAGTTTTGCGCGTCCAGCTCTGCTTTTGCTGCGGCGAAATCTGCCTCTTCGCCCACGGCAAGCTGACCACCTTGTTCGGTCGATGGCTGCGAAGGCGCAACTTCGGGAACATCGCCACCAAGTGTGCTGCCAAACTCAATTTTCGAAATATCGCAATTTGGTTCAAGCTCGCAAATCCGAAACTCAAGGTCACCAATACGCGTTGTGCCGTCTTTGACAACGCGGTTCAGGCGCAGTTCGATCTCTTCGGACCGCGCAGTCACGCTCTGTAGTTGGGCCTCGATGGTTTCGATCCGCTCAAGCAATGTACCTGCCTGATCTGTACCGCCAGACAAACCCGTCGTAGACAGTTCGCGCTTGAGCTTCTGGATCTCTACATAAACGACCGAAAGCTCTTGCCTGAGGTCCGCGAGCGTCTGATCCTGCGCTTGCACAGGCACAGCAGTCCAAGATGCGCAGACCAGTGCTGCTGCGACCGTAGTTTGTCTTAGGAACGAAATCACACGCCTGCCCCTGCTGCAACAACCGTCACCGCGCGACGGTTCTGACGATAACAGCTTTCCTCGGAACAAATCTCAAGTGGACGTTCCTTGCCAAAGCTCACAGTTTGCAACCGGTTGCTCGCCACACCTTGCGACACAAGGAACTGATAGGCGGCATTTGCGCGGCGCTCGCCGAGCGCGAGGTTATACTCGCGTGTGCCTTGTTCGTCTGCGTGGCCTTCAATAATGGCAGTATACTCGCCGTTGTTCATGAGCCATACAGCCTGCCCTGCGAGGGTTGCTTTGCCTTCTTCAGTCAGCGTGCTTTGATCAACTTCGAACAGAACGCGATCACCGATGGTGGTGTTGAAATAGGCGACGGAAGTTGGATCGTTAACATCGCCGTTCAGTCCGCCGCTTCCAGAACCGGCACCGCCACCAAATCCGCCAGTTGTGTTGGAACAAGCCGCCAGACCAAGCGCTGCAACCACCAGCGCAACCTTTGTAAACTGTTTCATATCACTTCCCACCTTTGTTCGTTTTTGCGCAACATCTTGCTCGCGCGCGTGCGCTTTCAATAGCTATTACTTCAACAGCGGCGACCACGCGGGATCACTTGCTGCACCCTGCGTTTGAACCCGTTTGAGGCTACGACCCGTCACGTCCACCGAATAGAGAGATGACGTGCTGCCAGAACCAAGCGTCTCACGCGTAAACATAATCACGCGCCCATTGGGGGACCATGTTGGCCCTTCGTCAAGGCGCGATGTGGTTAGAAGCCGCTCTTCGCTTCCATCTGTGCGCATTACGCCAATGTGGAAACGGCCATTGTGTTGCTTGGTAAAGGCGATCAAATCTCCGCGAGGGGACCAGACCGGCGTACCGTACCGGCCGGAACCAGAGCTGATCCGACGCGCTTCGCCGCCATTTGCCGACATGATGTAGAGTTGCTGACCACCGCTTCGATCGCTTTCGAACACGATTTTGCTACCGTCAGGAGAATAGCTTGGCGCGGTTTCGATTGACGGTGTCTGTGTTAAGCGGCTCGACGCGCCCGTAGAAAGGTTGAGCGTGTAGATATCGGTATTCCCGCCCCGAGACAGCGAGTAAACCACCGTGTTCCCATCAGGAGAAAAGCGCGGAGCAAAGCTCATGGTACCTTCTTGTTGCTCAAGAATACGGCGGCCAACGGTTGCCACGTCGAGCAGGTAAATCCGAGGAAAGCCTGTTTCATAGGACGTATAAAGAACGCGGTCCCCTGTTGGCGAGAATCGCGGCGCAAGAACAAGAGACTCATCGCCTGTTAGATACTGAACATTCGCGCCATCGTAATCCATGACCGCAAGCCGCTTTTTGCGGGCGTTCTTGGGGCCTGTCTCCGCAACATAGACAACGCGGCTATCAAAGTAGCCCCCCTCGCCTGTGATCCGGCTGTAAACCGCATCCGCAACCTTGTGCGCCATGCGCCGCCAGCTTTGCGTGGTTCCGCCAAACTGGAGCCCTTCTCCCATTGGCGCACCGGACACCACATCAAAAAGCCGGAACTTAACCGTCAACCGATCACCCGAAACACTCACCGCGCCGGTAATCAGCGCCTGCGTGTTGATCGCGCGCCAATCGGCATATTGGATCGGGCTGGTGAAGCTTGTGATATTCGAGATGTATGCATTTTTCGGGATTTCGCGGAACAGGTCCGTACCGACAAGATCCGCAACGACAACGCGGCTGATCTGCGAAGCCATCTCGCTTGATCCTGCGGTTTCGGCCACGAAGTCGGGCACGGCGACCGGCATGGGCTCGATCACACCATCAGTTACGGTAATACGCAAAGGTTCGGCCGTTGCCTTGTGACCAACACCAGCAACGATGAGAGCAAGAACGAGGGCAATCAATCGGAACATAGCTATCTATTCCTCATTTTAACTGGATCAAAGGTTATCTCTATTTCTTTCCAATGATCGTATTTTTCAGCAGGAAGGTTAAAACCCTTGCTGCCACACATGATAATGGCTCGGCGCGCGGCTGCAAACGCTCTATCGGCGGCGTCTTTTGAACCACCACTATAATCAATCATTCTAACCGAAGTGGCGTCAGGTACACCATCGCGGCCAACCGAGAGAGACGCAACCACTGTTGTCCGCAACGCCTCGCCCGACAGTGCACCAACGTTCCAGCATTGAGACACTGCAACGCGCAGCGACTCCTTCTCGCCAAAAGTAAGTGGCGGTCCGCTGGCCGGCTGCGGGGCTTCGCTTGGTGCGGGGGTTTCGTTTGCCTCGTTCAGCGCCGCGAGAATATCATCTTGCTGCTCTGGTTGATCCGGTTCTTCTGGCTCTTCAGGCTGCTCGACGACGGGTTGAGGGCGTTCAGGGCGCGAAGGTGGCCGCGGCGAAGATTTCGGCGGCTCGATCGCTTCGGCAACGATCTTGTTTGAGGCTTCTTCCTGTACTGTTGTTTCCTCAACTGGCTCCTCTACAGGATCAGGCGGCGTATCCTCTGCGGTTTCTGCGGCCTCTTGGGTAACAACATCAATTGGTTGCTCTGGGGTATCATTGATCACTGGTTCTGGCGCAACACGGTCTGCAGGGCGCTCAACGGCCTCTGGCGCAACTGGTGCTAGCGGCACAATCTGTGGTTCATCCGGCACAACCGGATTTGGAGCAACTTCGGTTATCTCTGGCGCTTCGGTCGGCTCGGCAATGATCTGTTCCGGCTGCTCTGGAACTTCGGGCGCGGTTTCTTCCGGCTGCACGGGTTCAGGCTCGGCAGGCACGTCTGGCTCTGGCTGTGCAGGCGGTTCAACTTCGGTATCCACATCAGGTGCAACAGATGGCGTAGCGATTTGTGCGAACTCTTCGGGCGAGATCAGCGAGACTTGGGTCGTCTCAACCGAAACCGGTTCGCGCGCACGAAGAAACAGGCCCCCGAACAGAACCCACAGGATCAAGAGCGCGTGGCCAAATCCCGAGATATAGTAACCGGTGCGCACTGTAGACCGCTACCCGTCGCTGCCGTTCAGCGTGGGACCGCCGGTGTCGGTAACGAGGCCAATATCATTGAACCCGCCCGCGTTAAGCGCGCCCATGATCTGCACTACTTGTTCATAGGGGATTGCCCCATCGGCGCGTAAAAACACCTTGTTGTCCGCCCGCTCCGCAGCAATCGCGCGCAGTTTGGGGATCAACTCCTCGGCGGCAATATCTGTACTCATCAGAACCAGCCGACCATCCGCCGTTAGCGACAGTGTCAGCGGCTCCTCTTGCTCGCTCGGCAATGCTTTGGCCGCGGTTTTCGGCAATTCTACCGGAACTCCAACGGTCATGAGTGGCGCTGCGACCATGAAGATAATTAGCAAAACAAGCATCACGTCCACAAAGGGCGTGACGTTAATTTCCGACATAGGTTTGTTCTTGCCGCTCTGGCGGCGGCGGCCTCGTCGGCCACCCCCTCCTCCACCTTGCATTACACCCGCGCCCATATCAGCTATCCAACTGACGGCTCAGAATGGTAGAGAATTCGTCGGCGAAGGCTTCGTGCCCCGCAATCAAACGATCACTGTCAGCGGACAGTTTGTTATAGAAGATAACCGCCGGAATAGCCGCCAGAAGGCCAAGAGCCGTCGCCAACAGAGCCTCGGCAATACCGGGCGCAACAACGGCGAGGTTGGTGCTTTGCTGAATGGCGATCTCTTCAAAGGCGTGTTTGATGCCCCAAACCGTACCGAACAAACCAACAAATGGTGCGGTCGCGCCAACAGTCGCGAGGAAAGGCAAGCCTTGCGTGAGTGACTCACTCTCTTTCGCGAGCGCCACATCCATGGAGCGATCAATCCGCGCCTGTGCGCCTGCGATCAATCCGCCGTCGTGTCGATGACTGCGCCGCCATTCCAACATGCCTGCGGAGAATATCTTCTGCGATGCGCCCTGTGGATCGCCCGCAATTTGATCGAAAAGCCCGTCCAGAGGCTCGCCAGACCAGAACGCGTGATCGAATTCGCTCGATTCACTACGGGCCCGTCGATAGTTCAGCGTCTTTTGAATAATAATCGCCCACGACCAAAACGATGCGACGATCAGCATGATCATCACGATTTTAACCGTGAAAGTTGCGCGCAAAAAAAGCGCCAAGAAGGAGAAATCAATCTCCTGCGCCACTGCAAGGGTTTCTGTTTCCATATGCCTGCTCGTTACTAAAGGCCGGTGTTCCGGCTCTGATTAACGCGGATTCTATCGTATTCACACGAGGATTGCTACGCAAAGCTCCTGAAAGCGACAAAATGTTTAATCACAAAGCAGTAACTGGCGAATATCCGCCGGTATTCGGGCTGGATTTCCCGTATTTAGGTTAAGCGCCACCAAAGTCACATGCGCAGAGAACAAAACCGTCTCGCCGCGCTTCACCTGCTGCAGCATAACAAAACGTGCACCCGTTGCCGCTTCAACAGAGGTTTCCACTGTTAGCACATCGTCGAAAATTGCTGGCTGAAAGTAATCAGCCTCTACTCGGCGAACCGCAAAAACAAGGCCTGTGTCGCGCTTGAGCGCCGACTGATCAACGCCCAACTCCCGAACGTATTCCGTACGCGCCCGCTCGATAAACTTGAGGTAATTGGCATAGTAAACGATGCCTGCCAGATCGGTGTCTTCGTAATACACCCGAAGCGGGAAGATATGGGGCACGATTTACCTCGAACTTTTTCCAATGATGCGTAGTTTGCCGTGAAGGCCTCGCAAACGCAATTTAACCAACCGCAGAGATCCGAGCAAACAGGCGCAAAGCATGACTGGAATCCTGAGCCGTAGCGGGCAATACAGAATCATAAGCGGCCTGAATGACCTGTGCGATTTCAGGGCGCAAAACGGTTGCTTTCGTTTCTGGGTGAATGGCCAACGGCGAACGCTCGGCAAAGGCCTTCTCGCCCCACAGCAGCATAATCTGGACCATCTGCCCCAAGACAAGGACGTCGGCGGGGATGTCGGCAAGCGTGTCATCCATTCTTAGGAACACGAAACCAGCCTTAATCGCACCCTGCTCGTCAAAGCGGAAAAAGCGGTACTGGTTTGCTTTAGCTTCGTCCAAACGCGCAAGGAGAGGATCCATTTCGGGGATCAAGCGATCGATATCTGGAACGCCCTTCAGGTCACTCCATTCGCGGATAAAGAACACCATTAGGTTGCTGCCCAACTCGGGATCAGTTTCGGCCAACTCGTGCCGCGCCAAGGAACACAGCGCTTCGAGCGCACCCTTCACCACAGAGATAGTTTCTTCCTCAACACCAAACACAACGGGCGCAATAGGCCTCCCCCAGCGGGAAAATCCGTAAGCACCACCGCGCTCAAACAGGCTTTCGATCTCTTCCGGCGTTATAGCGGTCATGCGTCACCCTTTATCCATGTCATTGCAGGGGGACATAAAAATTTTGAGCCCTTCATGCAACCCGCCTACTTGCCAAACAGCTGAGGTTGATCGGGCGACTTGGGCGGTGCAATGCCAAGATGTGTCCATGCCTTTTGTGCCAACATCCGGCCGCGCGGTGTCCGTTGAATCAACCCTTGCTGAAGCAGATAGGGCTCAATCACTTCCTCTAGGCTATCGCGGCTTTCCGACAGCGCGGCCGACATGGTTTCGATGCCCACCGGCCCGCCACCATAATTCTCGGCCACCAAACGCAAGTATCGGCGATCCGCACCGTCGAGCCCGAGGTGATCAACACCAAGCCGCGTCAGCGCATGATCAGCAAGCTGCTGCGTGATGACACCACTACCTTCCACCAATGCAAAATCCACAACACGGCGAAGCAGGCGCCCAGCAATTCGAGGTGTGCCGCGCGCTCGCTTGGCAATCTCCATCGCGCCATCGGGCTCAGACGGAACATTCAAAAGCCGCGCACCACGGGTGACAATTTCGTTGAGTTCTTCGATTGAATAGAATTGCAACCGCGTAGGGATGCCAAACCGGTCGCGTAATGGCGTGGTCAATAGCCCCATGCGTGTTGTCGCCCCGACAAGCGTGAAGGGTTGGAGCTCGATCCGAACCGTCCTTGCCGCAGGGCCTTCGCCGATAACGAGATCAAGTTCGAAATCCTCAAGCGCAGGATACAGAACTTCTTCAACTGCAGGATTAAGGCGGTGAATCTCGTCGATAAACAACACATCCCGCGCCTCTAGGTTTGTCAGGATTGCTGCGAGATCACCGGCTTTTGCGAGCACAGGGCCACTTGTCATGCGAAAGTTTACGCCCAACTCACGGGCCATGATTTGCGCCAGCGTGGTTTTACCAAGGCCAGGAGGTCCGTGAAACAAAACGTGGTCCATCGCCTCTTCACGCTGTTTTGCGCTTTCAATGAAAATCCGCAAGTTTGCGCGCGCCTCGGCTTGGCCAATGAATTCTTCGAGCACCTGTGGCCGAAGAGCGCGGTCTGCGTCCTCGGGGCGGGCTTCAGGGCGAATGGTCGGGTCTGGCTGCGGACTATCGGGTGGATACACGGGCTAGCCTTTCGGTGCCAGAAGCCGCAACGCGGCGCGAATTAGATCAGTCGTTTGCGCTTCGGGCGTATCACTGGCGGCCTGCGCCACAGCGCTTGCGGCTTCGCTCGGATTGTAACCAAGGTTGGTTAGTGCGGAAAGCGCTTCCGATTGTGCCGCCGCCGAAGACGGAGCCGACTTTCTCTTGGGCGCAGGCTCAACAACCTCAACAACATCCTCACTCGAAGGCGCTGCCGGAGCTATCCCTTCGGCATCTGCCAAAGTACCGCCAAGCGCCATGACATTGGGTGCTTTCTCTTTGAGTTCCAGAACAATACGCTGCGCTGTTTTCGGACCAACCCCCTTCGCGGCCTTGACTGCATTCCAGTCTCCGAGAGAAATTGCGCGACCGACACCTTCTGCGCCAATGGTTCCTAAGATCGCCATCGACGCTTTAGCCCCGACCCCTTGAACCGATACAAGCAACCTGTGCCACTCTTTCTCGATCAAACTGGTAAAGCCAAAGAGTTGAAGATTATCCTCGCGCACCAATAACTCGGTATAAAGCGCCACTTGCTCGCCGATCTGCGGCAGGGCGGCCATTGTCCGTTCCGTTACATAAACGAGATACCCAACACCCCGCACATCAATCATGACGTGGTCTGTGCTTCGATATTCCAGCCGACCGGAAATTTTGCCAATCACATCGCCACTCGCTTTTCTGCTTGTTTCACGGCCTTTGCCAAATGCCCTGCGGACTGTGCATGATGGGCATGGCAGATCGCAATCGCCAAAGCGTCTGCGGCATCTGGCCCAGCAAGCACAACACCTGGGAGCTGCATCTTAACCATATGCGCAACTTGCCCTTTGTCGGCATGGCCAACGCCCACGACCGTTTTCTTGACCTTGTTCGGAGAATATTCGCCCACATCCAACCCCGCCTGCGCCGGAACGAGCATCGCAACGCCCCGCGCCTGTCCGAGCTTAAGCGTGCCCGCACCGTCCTTGTTCACAAAGGTCTGCTCAACCGCCGCACTATCGGGTGCATATGTTGCGAAAACAGAGGAAAGTTGCGTGTGAAGCGACAAAAGCCGTGAGGCGAGGTCTGCTTTTCCGTCCGATGTACAGATGCCGTTGGCGACATGTGTGATCCGAACGCCTTGAACGTCAATGACGCCCCAACCAAGGTTTCTTAGCCCCGGATCAATCCCAACTACCCTCATAGAATGCCTACCTGCTCTGACTTTTTGGCTTTGCACCAATTGTTGTGCGCGAAAGTAGCACGAAACGCGAACATTTGCCAATCCTTAACTGAATTAGCAAGCATGTTGCACCCAGCGAATAGAACCGAAGAAGGCATGCAAGAATCGCATGATGGGTATGCGCGAACACCCTCTTGCGAGACTCGGCTTTGCGGCTTACCTGCCGCTCATCAGATAAACTAAATACCACGACAAAGAAGGAGGCCTCGCATGGCTGTAACTACTGTTGATACCCGCTCATTCGCCAACGGCGCCTCTTTTGCAGGCCGCACACTTAACTATGTTGCTTCTGTATTTGCATCGCTCGCAGCTTGGAATGACGCACGCGTAACACGCGCAACGCTCAACAAACTGAGCGATCATGAACTGAATGACATCGGCCTTTGTCGTGCCGACATCGCTAAGTTCTAGCCCCGACTTCATTGAGATTAAAGAAGCCCGCGTGCGCATCGGCCACGCGGGTTTTCTTTTGCGTGACATCACGCGTGTGCGCACACGACAATAGGCCACACCAATCGATGCGACCTTCTATCTTGTTGCATGAAATAGCGCTTAGCGGATGTAAGTCCGGATGGTGTCCGCAGCGTATTGTGTGATGGGATCCGCGTGCATAGCCCAGCCGCCAACCTGCTCAAACACAGTTCCAGCTTTTAGCTTCTCGACACGGCTATCATAGGTGCCCTGACCGAGGTGCGCCAACAGGAGCCCCTTCAGCGCGAAGAAAACCAAGCACGACAGGAACAACCCACGCCATGGAAAACGAGGACCGTGGCGGCGAACCTTAGTCTCAATAAGACCGTCTTTGTTCACGACATTTTCGACAACGCCGCGCGCCATCTTTGTGCGACGCTTGTTAATGCGCCCGACACGTTGTTCAAAACTTTGCATATTGGCATCAGCCATAGTGCGCTCCGTCCGTTAAACCCACCAACTCAATACTATACTTAAGAATATGAATTTTCTTAACAAAATGTGGCGAGAATGTGGCGAACGCGGCTATGGCGTGTCTTTCAAGGCTTTTACGAGGCTTTTCGCTGAATAAGTAGCGTCGTCCAGTCAACAATCTGCTGCTTTTCGATAAGATTGAAGCTATTTTGTGTATAAACTTCAATGACCTCATCGGCCTGCTCGTTCAAGATTCCAGATAGAATCGCGTATCCTTCTGGCGCAATGTTGGCCGCCATATCAGGACAAAGTCCAACCAACGGCCCCTTAAGGATATTCGCAAAAACAAGATCAAACGGCGCTTTCGCCTTTAGGGTTGGGTGCTCGAAGCCTGCTGCTTCCACACACTCAACGCGCCCGTCTAGGTTATTGGCTTTCACGTTGTTTTCAGCAACTTCAACAGCAACCTCATCGATATCACTCGCCAAAACGACACCTGGCCAGATCCGCGCAGCGGCCATAGCAAGAACCGCCGTACCACATCCAATATCCGCCACGTTCTTGCCGACAAACCCTTCGGTTGCCAAACGATCAAGCGCCTGAAGGCATCCGAGCGTTGTTCCGTGATGACCTGTGCCAAATGCCATAGCCGCATCAATCAACAATGGCACCGCGTCGTCAGGAACGGTATCCGCATCGTGGCTGCCGTATACATAGAACCGCCCAGCAGGAACTGGCGCAAGCTCGCGCTTTACATGGGCAACCCAGTCCACATCCGGCACTTCGGATACTACGAATGGTTTTGCCCCCGCCATCGCGGACAGTAATGCCAATTCTCCCTCGTCCGGCGCCTCAAGGAAATAGCCGCCAACTTCCCAAAGACCAGAGCCGTCCTCAACTTCGAAAACACCAACACCCGTTGGTTCAACGGTCATGTTTTCCATGGCTTCGCCGAGCTTGTTGGCCTCGGCCTTGCCTTGCAACGTTGTCAGTGCTGTGAATGTAGGCATTTGTACCTCTTGTTCAGATTGCGCGAGCGGCTATGTGCTCGGATTTCACTACGCGCCGCCCTTGAAGAGGTCAAGCGATCCTAAACCGCCAAGCCGATTGGACAAGTCACGCCTGTTCCGCCGATGCCGCAATAGCCTGTCGGGTTTTTCGCGAGATACTGCTGATGGTAGTCTTCGGCGAAATAGAATGGCCCAGCCGGTTCTATTTCCGTTGTTACCGCACCATAGCCTGCCCGCCGCAATCGATGTGCGTAAAGCGCGCGGCTTGCCTCTGCGGCTTCTGTCTGGGCGTCAGAAAATGTGTAAATTCCAGATCGGTATTGTGTGCCACGGTCGTTTCCTTGGCGCATGCCTTGTGTCGGGTCATGACCTTCCCAGAAATGCTGCAGCAACGTGTCATAGGAAATTTTCGCCGGATCAAACACAACACGCACAACTTCATTGTGGCCTGTTTTGCCTGTGCAAACCTCTTCGTATGTCGGATTTGGAGTGAAGCCGCCAAGATACCCAACCATGGTGAGATACACACCGTCGAGTTGATAGAATAACCGCTCAACGCCCCAGAAACAGCCCATCCCGAAAATTGCAACCTCCATACCCTCTGGCACGCTCAGGTCCAGCGGACGGTTGCTCAGGAAATGAACGTCTGCTGTTGGAATTTGTGTATCACGCCCCGGCAGAGCCTGTTCTTTGGTGATCATCGTATCTTTTGCGGAATGAAACATATTTTCTCCCATGAGTGTGGATTGAATATATGCTGCCTTCTTGCTGATTTCTACTCCGCTGGAACCGCGCCGCTCGAAAACCGCGTTTCGCGCCCTGGAGCTGGATGCCGAGGCAATAGAAACGACAACGCAAGCGAGCCGCAGGCAATAACCGAAGCCGTGCCAAATACCATCGCCGGATCAACGATCCATAGCAGCCCAAGAAGTACAGGAAGGAATACCGCTGCGATGTGATTGATGGTGAACGTAACCGCTGCAGAAGTCGCAATATCGGCAGGGTTTGCTATTTTTTGGAAATAGGTTTTCAAAGCCATTCGCAGCGCAAAGAGCATGTGGTCCACAATATAAAGCGCCATCGCCAACCAAACGCCCCAGCCGTATACATACAGCCCAGCATAAGCAAAGAACACTAGCGCAAGCCCTGCATATTCAAACACTAGCGCTGTCCGTTCGCCAAAGTGTGCGATTGCTTTGCCCGCCAACGGCGCCAGCACGATGTTAGCAATCAAGTTCACAAGGTAAAGCGCGGTGATTTCATGAACCGCAAATCCGTATTTCTCGACCATCATAAATCCGGCAAAGACCACAAAGATTTGGCGGCGCGCTCCGGCGAGAAACTCGAGCGCGTAATAAAGCCAGTACCGTCGACGCAAAACAATGCTCTTGCGTTGCACGACATCGGATTCAAACTGCGGAAACGCAAAGACACAATACAGCGCGATAACCGCCGCCACACCGCCGGAGATCAGGAAAACCTCGGTGTATTGCAGGCCAAACCGCTCCCACGTCATCACAATTGCAACGTAAGCGACAAGCGTAGCGACCGAACCAACAGCCGCCAGCCAACCAAGAATTTGCGGTGCCTTGTCTTTAGGCAGCCACTGCAACTGAAGCGAATGATTGACCGTTTCAAAATAGTGAAACCCAACCGAACTGATGAACGTCACCAAAAGGATGCCGCCAAGCGATGGGAAAAATCCCGTAACCGCGGTGGCCACAATAAGGAGCAACAGAGAGACCATGGCCAGAACTTGCTCACGCATAATCAGCAGAACTGCTGCGACCCCAATTGCCAAAAATCCGGGAATTTCGCGAATTGTATGCAAAAGCCCGATATCTGCCCCGTCAAATCCAGCAACCTCAATCACAAAGTTGTTCAACAGTGCGAGCCACGTTGAGAACGCAATCGGCACCGCAATGGACGCAAGAACCAAGAGCGCAACAGGCCGCCGCCAAACTGGAAGCTGATCTATGTCTTTGAAGGGAAACTTTTTCATACGGGCGCTTTACGCTGAAACGCCGACTGACAAAAGGTAGATTAGTAAAAATTCTGCGGGTCGATATCGATGGATAGCCGCAAGTTGGTTGGAATCTTGAACTGCGCCGCCCATTCAGACAGGGCTCGCTGAAGTGGCACAGACTTCTCAGCCTTAACCAACAGCCGAACCCGATGCCGTCCGCGAATGCGTGCGATTGGTGCGGGGGCCGGTCCGAAGACTTGCGCGCCAATCTTTCGTAGCGGCGCATCACGCCGTGCCATGTCCGCCCCTAAATCAAATACAGCCTGAACATCGGGCGAAGAAAGCACGATACCGGCCATTCGCCCATAAGGCGGCACGCCAGCGGCTTGACGTTCCTGCGCTTCAGCCTGCCAAAACGCTTCTTCGTCGCCAGAGAGGATTGCCCGAATAACGGGATGTTCCGGCTGATAGGTTTGCAACAGCGCAACGCCCTTTTTCTCCGATCTGCCCGCACGGCCAGAAACCTGCCGCATCAATTGAAAGCTCCGTTCTGCGGCACGCAAATCGCTGCCCTGCAATCCAAGATCGGCGTCGATGACTCCCACGAGCGTAAGGTTCGGAAAATTATGCCCTTTTGCCACAAGCTGCGTTCCGATGATTATATCAGCACCGCCTTCGGCAATGGATGTGATCTGTTCTTTCAACGCGCGCGCCGAACCGAACAGATCACTCGATAAAACCGCCACGCGTACATCTGGAAACAACTCGGCGACCTCCTCGGCAAGGCGTTCGACGCCGGGGCCGATGGGCGCGAGCTTGCCTTCTACTTCACAGCTTGGGCAGGCCGTTGGCATCGGTTTGGTCTCGCCGCATTGGTGGCACACAAGCCGCTTAAGGAAACGATGTTCGACCATGCGGGCATCACATTGCTCACAACCGATCTGAACGCCGCACGCACGGCAAAGCGTGGTCGGGGCATATCCACGACGGTTTATGAACAACAAGGCCTGTTCGCCTGCATCGACTCTCGCCTTAACTGCTGCGGTAAGTGTCGGCGATATCCACCGCGCAGAGGGCAGTTGCTCGGATCGCATATCAATGGCCTTTAGATCAGGCAGCTGCGCCTCCCCGAACCGGCTTTCAAGATCAAGACGCCGGTATTTGCCTGCCTCGGCATTGGCCCAAGTTTCCAAACTTGGCGTTGCAGAGGCAAGAATAACGGTTGCCCCACAATAGGTTGCGCGCAAGACGCTCATATCTCGCGCCGAATAGAGAACGCCATCGTCTTGCTTATAAGAGGTGTCGTGCTCCTCATCGACGACAATCAAACCCAAGTCTCGAAACGGCAAGTAAAGCGCCGAGCGGGCCCCAACAACAAGTTGCGCGTTCCCCTCTCCGACCATGCGCCACACACGGCGGCGTTCGGTCATTGTTACGCCGGAATGCCATTCTGCAGGGCGCGCGCCGAACCTCTTTTCAACGCGCGACAGAAACTCTGCCGTAAGTGCAATCTCCGGCAACAGAACCAGCGCCTGCCGACCTTTGCGCAAGCACTCGGCGATGGCTTCCATATAGACTTCTGTTTTGCCAGAACCGGTAACGCCCTTAAGCAAGAAGGACTCATAGTCCGCCGTCGCAACGCTTTTACGCAATTCCTCGGCGGCGCTGGATTGATCCTCGGTCAACTCAACCGCGCCGAACCCGGCTTGCAATGTAGGGAAAGGCCCATCTCGCGGCGTATCCAACTCAAGAACGGTTCCGAACTTAACAAGACCTTTAACAACAGAGGTCGAGACACCAGCCAAATTGGCAACTTCGCCAAGCGTGAAGCCAAGCCCGCCGTATTCTTGCAAGGTTTCGATCACACGCGTCCGCGCGGGGGTCATTCGGTCTGGCACACCGTCGCCCAACCGATAAATTTTCTGCATAGATAGCGGATCAGACAAGCCCGGCGCACGCGTTGCCAGTCGAAGCATTTGAGTTAGCGGTGTGATCGTATATTCAGCGGCGCGTGTCAGGAAATCCCGCATATCCTGCCCCATCGGCGCAACATCAAGGACGCGGCTTATCTTGCGGATCTTTGAAGGATCAAACTTTCCATCGCCCTTGCCCCAGACAACTCCCAAGGTTTTACGCGGCCCCAAAGGAACCTCAACAAAGCTCCCGATAGAGCAACCACCTTCTGGCGCTTTGTAATCAAGGAATCGATCAATCGGCTGCGTAGTGAGCACAGAAACAAGCGCGCCTTCTGGAAAATCATGGTCATTCTCTAGACCTTCCGCACTCATCCCTAACTCCGGCGATCCACCAAAGCTCAATTGCCCTGTCATATCAACACTCTGCCTTTTGGGGTTTCGACGGGGCATAACTTGAGGTAAACAGGCGCCGGATAGAGCCCAACCAAACTAGGAACACTCTCATGAAATTCTTTGTTGATACTGCGGATGTTGCCGCGATTGCCGAACTCAATGACCTCGGCATGGTGGACGGCGTAACAACCAACCCGTCCCTGATCATGAAATCCGGCCGCGACATTATCGAAGTCACAAAAGAAATCTGCGACCTCGTCGAAGGTCCTGTTTCCGCCGAAGTTGTTGCACTCGAAGCTGACGAAATGATCGCCGAGGGTCGTAAACTGGCAGAGATCGCGGAAAACATCTGTGTCAAAGTCCCTCTGACATGGGCGGGTTTGAAAACGTGTAAGACGCTTAGCGACGCAGGCACCAAAGTCAACGTCACTCTGTGTTTCTCTGCAAACCAAGCGCTTCTCGCGGCCAAAGCTGGCGCGACATTCATTTCGCCATTCATCGGCCGCTTGGACGACATCAATGTTGACGGTCTGGACCTGATTGCCGACATTCGCACCATCTATGACAATTACGCTTTCGAGACAGAGATTCTGGCTGCCTCGATCCGTTCCGTCAACCACATGAAAGATTGTGCGCTGATCGGTGCTGACGTCTGTACTGCACCTCCAGGCGTGATCAAAAAAATGGCTGATCACCCGCTTACCAAATCTGGCCTTGATGCATTCATGGCAGACTGGGCAAAAACAGGTCAGAAAATCCTCTGATCCGTCTGCAAATCTGATTTCAAAGCCCGTCGGTGTTTTTCTCCGGCGGGCTTTTTTGCAACTGGCGTTTGAGTACTCGCCCCTGCACATGGAGATTTTTGAGTGCATTGAACGCACCTGCATGTTAGAAAACTGCAAGTTGAGAGTAGTTTTAGCACCAATTCAGACGGAAAAATCCGCGATTTGGGCAATAAAGATGACGAGGCAGGCACGTTGAGCAGCGTAAAATTTCAAGAAGAACTTCGCGAGAAAATCATCTCTGATCCTGATGTTATTCTAGAGGATCAGGATCTTATGCGCGCCCTCGTTGCCGCAAACGAACGCTCACTCGGTGACAATATTGTTGATCTGCGCGGGATTGCAATGGAGCGGCTTGAAACTCGGCTTGATCGCCTTGAAGACACGCACCGATCCGTCATTGCTGCCGCCTATGAAAACCTCGCAGGGACCAATCAGGTCCATCGTGCTATTCTGCGTATGTTGGACCCTACAGATTTTGAGAGCTTCCTGAAAGAACTTGGCGGCGAAGTTGCGCAAATCCTGCGTGTTGACAGCGTGCGCCTTGTTCTGGAAAGCACCGAAAACGGTGATGACCCGCTGGTGAAACGCCTTGGCGCAGTTCTGACAGTCGCGGATCCCGGTTTCGTTGATGGCTACTTGAGCCAAGGTCGGAATGTGCCAGTGCGCCCTGTTACCCTTCGTCAAATTCATCCGAACAATGACCACATCTATGGCGAAGCCGCCGGTTATATTCGATCCGAAGCGGCGCTTAAGCTCGACCTTGGGCAAAATCGCCTACCTGGCTTGCTACTCTTGGGAGCAGAAGACCCGCATATGTTCAAGGCGGACCAAGGAACGGATTTGCTTGGTTTCTTTGGCGGCGTCTTTGAACGGATCATGCGCCGCTGGTTGTCGTGAGCGCAATTCCCCCAGCCGCCAGTGCACTGCTGGACGACTGGCTCGCAAATAAGCGTGCACTGCAAGCCGTCGCTGACAATACGATTACAGCCTACCAAACCGATCTATTGGCGTTCCTCTCGTTCATGTCCACGCGTTTTGACGGCAGCCTTGGGACATCTGCGCTCAAGCGCCTGACCTTGCAAGATATGCGTGCGTGGCTCGCGCATGAACGCAGTCGCGGTATTTCGCCAAGGTCGCTTGCACGCGAACTCTCTGCTGTCAAAAGTTTCTATAACTGGTTTTCTGAACGAGAAGGTTTTGACGCGACTCCTGTTCTTTCGACACGTGCACCAAAGTTTCACAAAAAACTTCCGCGCCCCGTCGACATTCCGGCAGCGCGTGCAATTATCGAATGCGTAGAGTTACAATCCACAAAGCAATGGGTTGGCCTTCGTGACGTTGCCTTGGTTACGTTACTATACGGCTGCGGACTGAGGATATCGGAAGCTTTGGCGCTAACAGGCGATATGGCCGACATGCCCGCAACGTTGCGCATTATCGGCAAGGGCAACAAAGAACGTATCGTGCCTGTGTTACCTACAACACAACATGCGATTGCGAATTACGCCAAAGCCTGTCCCTACGAGCTTTCCGCCAAAACACCACTTTTCTATGCTGTCCGTGGCGGACCGCTCAAGGCCCGTACGGTTCAAGACACGATGGCAAAAACCCGCATGCAGCTCGGCCTACCCTCCAGTGTAACGCCCCATGCGCTTCGTCATTCCTTTGCCACGCATCTTCTTTCGGCGGGTGGCGATCTACGCAGCATTCAAGAGCTGCTTGGGCATGCTTCTCTGTCCACAACCCAGAACTATACCGCCGTCGATACAGCTCGGCTCATGCAGGTCTATGAAAAAACTCATCCCCGCGCCTAAGCTGATTGCACTGAAGCACTAATTCAGCCATCAAAGCGTATGACCAAAGAACACAAAGCTTATTTCGTCCATCTCTTTACCGCGACCGGCGCAGTTTTTGCGATGCTCGCGCTTCTCTCGGCGGTTGAGCAGGCATGGAGCGTTATGTTCCTGTGGCTTGTTGTGGCGTTCTTCGTCGATGGTATCGACGGACCGCTCGCGCGTCATTTTGATGTAAAATCCAATGCGCCACAAATCGATGGTGTGTTGCTCGACCTGATCATCGACTATCTGACATATGTGTTCATTCCGGCCTATGCGCTATTCAAGTCAGGCCTATTACCTGGTTGGACTGGATGGATTGCCATCATCGTGATCACCTTCGCCAGCGCGCTTTACTTTGCCGATACACGCATGAAAACACAGGATAATTCTTTCCTCGGATTTCCCGGGTGCTGGAATATGGTTGTTATCGTGTACTTCGCACTTCAGCCGAATTTCTGGATTATGCTGGCTGGGGTCGTCCTTCTCGCTCTTGCGATGTTTGCGCCGCTCAAGTTCATTCATCCTGTTCGCACAGAACGCTGGCGCACCCTCTCGCTGCCCATCGCACTTGCTTGGACCTTTTTTGCGGGCTGGGCCGCGTGGGTCGATTTCGACTCCCAGAGCTGGGCCCATTGGGGGCTTGGGCTTACGACCTTGTACCTGCTGTTTGCAGGCATCGCGCAGCAAATCATACCCGTCCGCGCAAAATAAAAAGGGCGGCGCGAAGACCGCACCGCCCCAATTAAACCTCTTGCAAATAGCCTATTCGCTCAGCGCCTCATCACAACGGCCACAAACGCCTTCGTGTTTATGCTGCCCAACCTCTGGCAAAACCTTCCAGCAACGCTGACATTTCTCGCCCTCGGCGGGCTCAAATACAACGCCAATGCCTTCGATTTCCGGCAGGCGGAACGCTTCTGCGGGGATAGGATCGCCCGAAAGCTGAACCGAAGATGTGATGCAGATGTCATCGAACGGCAGGGATTTGAGCGCAGCCAGAACCGCTTCGTCGCGCACATGCACAACTGGCCCTGCTTCAAGGCTCGCACCGATAACCTTTTCCTGACGCTGGATTTCAAGCGCTGCCGTCACGACACGGCGGGCTTTGCGCACGCCTTCCCATTTCGCGGCCAGCGGCTCGTTAAGCCAATCGGCAGGCGTATCTGGGAAATCTGTAAGGTGAACCGAGCTATCGTCATCGCCGTAACGCTCAAGCCAAACTTCTTCCATTGTGAAGATCAGGATCGGGGCCAACCACGTCGTTATGCGATGGTACAGGATATCAAGTACTGTACGTGCCGCACGGCGTTGTAGCGTGTTACCGTCACAGTAGAGTGCGTCTTTGCGAATATCGAAATAGAACGCCGACAGGTCCAAAGTCGCAAAGTTGAACACCGATTGGAACACACCTTGGAAATCAAAGGCGGCATAGCCTTTGCGCACAGTGTGATCCAGCTCTGCCAAACGATGCAGAACCAAGCGCTCAAGCTCTGGCATATCCTCGGGTGCAACACGTTCGTCCTCACTGAACTCTGCGAGCGAGCCAAGCATAAACCGCATTGTATTCCGCAAACGGCGGTAGCTATCGGCCACGCCTTTGAGGATTTCAGGGCCAATCCGCTGGTCAGATGTGTAATCCGTTTGAGCAACCCAAAGGCGCAAGATATCAGCGCCGTATTGCTGGATAACCTTCTCTGGCACGATGGTGTTGCCGATGGACTTGGACATCTTCATGCCCTTTTCATCGAGCGTCATGCCATGGGTTACAACGTTGCGATAGGGCGCGCGGCCATTGGTGCCACAGCTTTGTAGCAGCGAGCTATGGAACCAGCCGCGGTGCTGGTCGGTGCCTTCCATGTAGACATCGGCGATACCGTCGTCGGAGCCGTCTTCACGATCGCGCAGAACAAAACTATGGGTCGAGCCAGAGTCAAACCAAACATCGAGAATATCGAAGACCTGCTCATAGTCCGCAGGGTCCACGATCCCGCTGAGGAAACGCTCTTTCGCACCCTCGGCATACCATGCATCCGCACCCTCGGCCTCGATCGCTTCAACGATCCGCGCGTTGATCTCTTCGTTGCGCAGAAGGAAATCCGCATCGGTCGGCAATGCGCCAACTTTGGTAAAGCATGTTAGCGGAACGCCCCACGCACGCTGGCGCGACAAGACCCAATCCGGACGGCTTTCCATCATCGAATAAAGGCGGTTGCGGCCCGATTGTGGCGTCCACTTTACGTTGTCGATTGCGGTCAGCGCGCGCTCGCGGATGGTCTTACCAAAGGTGTCTTTGCCATCACCAATTTCGCGGTCAATCGCGGCAAACCACTGTGGCGTGTTGCGGAAGATGATCGGCGCTTTGGACCGCCAAGAATGCGGGTAACTGTGCGTTACACGGCCACGCGCGATGATGCCACCAGCCTCAACCAGTTTGGCAATCACAGCATTGTTGGCTTTGCCCTCTTTGCCCTTACGGTCAAAGACCTGAAGCCCGGCAAAGAATGGAACATGTGGCAAGAACTCGGATTCTTCGCCCACGTTGTGAGTCATCCGGTCTAGCCAGTTGCGCTTTACGAAAGCCTCGTAGTCGTCGGCACCGTGGCTTGGCGCGGTGTGCACGAAACCGGTACCGGCGTCATCGGTTACGTGATCGCCATCGATGAGCGGCACTTCGTAATCCCAGAAGCCATCAGCACCGTCGAGACCCGCGAAGGGGTGCGCACAAACCGCTCCCTCAAGCTCAGACGCAGCAACATCAGAAACGCGGGTAAACTCTGTGACACGGGATTTGCCGAGCGTATCTTCGGCGAGTGTATCGGCTAGAACGTAAAGATCGCCTGGTGCAGTCCAGCTTTCTTCTTCAGTCGTCGCGACGCGGTAAAGACCGTAGGAAATGCCTTTGTTGTAAGCAACGGCCTTGTTCGAAGGGATGGTCCACGGAGTCGTTGTCCAGATGACAACCCGCGCGTCCTTCAGCGCTTCAGAACCAGAAACAACCTTAAACGGCACCCAGATCGTGTGGCTCTTGTGATCGTGGTATTCGATTTCTGCTTCGGCCAGTGCGGTTTTTTCAACTGGCGACCACATCACGGGCTTGGAGCCTTGATACAGCGTGCCGTTCATCAAGAACTTCATGAAGTCTTCGGCGATCACGCGCTCGGCGTGGAAGTCCATTGTCAGGTACGGGTTTTCCCAGTTGCCCGTCACGCCAATGCGCTTGAATTCCTCGCGCTGCACGTCAACCCAACCTTGGGCAAACTTACGGCACTCCGCTCGGAAGTCGTTGATTGGCACGTCGTCTTTGTTTTTACCCTTTTGGCGGTATTTCTCTTCGATCTTCCATTCAATCGGAAGGCCGTGGCAATCCCACCCCGGAATGTAGCGGGCATCAAATCCCATCATCTGATGGCTGCGGACGATGATGTCTTTGATCGTTTTGTTCAGCGCGTGTCCGATATGGAGGTGCCCGTTCGCATAGGGCGGGCCGTCATGCAGCGTGAAAACCTTGCGCTCGGCATCAGTGCCTTTCTTGGCGGCGGCCTCTTCGCGAAGGCGGTCATAAACGCCGATCTTTGCCCAGCGGTCAAGCCAGCCGGGTTCGCGCTTAGGAAGCCCTGCCCGCATCGGAAAATCGGTTTTCGGCAGGTTCAGAGTGGATTTATAGTCGGGTGTTTCGGTCGTGTCGGCGCACATGGATGTGGTCCTTAAACGGTATTCATTTTCGGCGAAGGGCGGCGCGCATGGCTTACGCCTTTTCCCGGCGTCTCCTGCTTTAGAGCGCCGGGCAAATAATTCGAATAATGATCGAGTGATGTATCATCATAGGCGCGTTATAGAGCCGCCTTTCCCTATGGTCTAGCGAAACCCGTGCGCTCTGGGGCTTCTCTGTTGAAATTTCGCGCTGTTTCCTAGGCCTCTGCGTCAATTGGGCGTGTTTCGCATGAAGAGTGAACGGAATATTGAAGAGAGGAAAGGTAATATCATGTCCCATCCGCTCGCACGTTTTGACATCACGCCCCAAGAGATCGACCGCGTGGTGGCGCAGTTCTACAAACGCATCCGTGCGCATGACGTACTTGGTCCGATCTTTATACAGCGGCTTGGCACAACAGCACAGGTATGGCGGCCACATGAGGCCAAGATCGCCGCATTCTGGCGCAATGCTATCCTTTTTGAACGCGAATATTCCGGCAATCCGATGCAGGTACACATGCAGGTTCCGGCGATCATGCCCGAACATTTCGCGCTCTGGCTTGACCTCTTTGATGAGGTGCTCGCAGAAGAGCTACGCCCAGAGGCTGCACGCTCATTCTCTGCTTTGGCGCATCGCATTGGCCGCGGTTTACGGATGGGGATTGCTTCGGTCCGGCAGCCCAAAGATCAACCGCCCGTATTTTCCTAGCTAAACAGACCCGTAAGCGCGCGCTGCACCAGTTTTGTCACGCCGGGGCGCTTTTTGGCAACGAATGGTAACGGTCGACATGTCTCCATTGCCGCAACCCCAACGCGCGCCGTCAACGCTCCATTAATCACGCCTTCACCGAAGCGACGTGAGATTTTGCTCATGACCCCGCCACCCGCGATCGAACCAATCATATCGTCACCAACCGCCACAGCGCCTGTTGCGACAAGGTGCGCCATAACAACTTTGGTCAACCGCCAACTTCCAAGAAAGCCAGCACGACCACCGTATATTTCGGCAATGCGGCGGATCATTCTAAGATTTAAGCTCAGTGCAGCGAACACATCGGCGAGCGCAATTGGGACAAACGCCGTAACAGTCGCAACTTGGCGCGCAGTCGCTTCAATTTCTAGGCGCGCCATATCATCAAGTGGAGCGAGTATTTCGTTTTCGGCAAACGCCAGCAAAGCATCGGCATCCAGTTGCTCGTCTTTCCGGTCATTTAAACGCGCCTGCCCCCACTCGGTTTCTGGACGGTTGGCGTAAAGCCGTTCAAGCCGCGAGACGACATCTTGTGCAGGCTTCAAGTCAGCGGCGGCATAGGCATGCGCTGCTTCTTTCTGTAGTGAATCGATCCGCCCCAAACGCACAAATCCAGCAATTTCCTTGAGCGCCACGATGAGCAACACAATCAGGAAGATGCCCAGAAGTCCGGCGGCAACATACCCGAGAACTACATTCTGTTCGATCAGTCCGGTTACGAAATTCCATGCCGCAATCGAAAGGCCAAACCCCAAAAACGCCAACAAGCTGCCCCAAAACCATTTGGCCAGTCGCGATGTGGGTTTCGCCATATAGCGCGCAGTTGATTGCAGGGCTGAGGATTCGCCAAGTTCAGGCACGGCAGGTGCTTCAGCAGGCGATTCTTCGGGGTCTGAAATCTCGATCAGGATCGGTTTATCTTTACTCATCGCAGCTTATCCCCAATCAGAAAATCAACGGCCTGATCTAGCCGGATATGCGGCGGGCCTTCATCAGGTTTCAGGTTCAGGGCCGCGGGCAGAAAACGCTGGCTTTCAACCGAAAACCCATTCCATTCGTCAGCACCATTTTGAAGCGCCGTTAGAACCTGAGAGGGATCTTTGGGCAATTGCCCCGAATAGAAAGCGACCTGCTTATCGCGCCCCTCGACCCTGCCTCGAACACAGTCAAGCACACGACCTTCGTGGGTTATCGTTGCTTCAGTTGTTGTGCGCAAAGCGGCAATAGCCATGGCCCGCGTTTGCGCTCCAGAGAAATCCGCGCGCGATTTGGCCTGTTCCAGCAAAGCTGACGTAATCGCGGCCAATTGTGGATGCTGCGTATGATGGAGATGATCAGCTTTGGTCGCGGCAAAGAGCATCCGTTCCACCCGTTTCCCGCCTAGTAGACTGGTTAACCAGCGCGACTTGCCCGGCCTAAAGCCCGCAAGAATATCACCCATCGTATTGCGCAAATCCTCAACAGCGGCAGGGCCACGATGCAGCGCTTTTAGGACGTCCACCAATACGATTTGCCGATCAATCCGAGCAAAATGATCGCGGAAAAACGGCTTTACGACTTGCGATTTATACGCCTCGTAGCGCCGCTCCATCTCTCGCCCGAAAGAACCACGCGAAAAGCGCTCGGCCATAGGTAGCGGAACAAATGTCAGCACTGGAGAGCCCTCCAGTTCACCAGGAAGGATCACGCGCCCCGGTGCGCCGCTGCTCAATCCGTTTAGATGCGCCGCGCGAGAAAATTCGGTGTATAGCGCGGCCAGTTCCTGTGCGCGCGGTTCTTCGAATGGGGCAGAGACATCAGCTTCCGAGAGCTTCTTCGCGAGATCGGCACCACCCTCCTGAGCCTGAATCCGTGCCAAAGCATTCTCTGACCAATCCGCATAGCTCTTGTCCATCAACGCAAGATCAAGAAGCCACTCCCCCGGGTAATCGACAATATCCAGATGAACGGTCCGCTCACCAGCTAGCCCCGCTATGAGCCCTTTGGATTTAACACGAAACGACAGTCTAAGCTCACTAACGCTTCGGGTGTTTTCGGGCCAAACTGGGTCTGGCCCGGTCAACTTGGCAAGATGTGTTTCATAGGGGAAGCGTGCTATCGTGTCGTCAGGTTGCGGCTGTAGATAAACCGAACGCAGCGTGCCATCGGTAAGTGCCGTAAGCTGCGGCATCCGTCCGCGCTTCAGCAGGTTAGCCACCAACGATGTGATGAAAACGCTTTTGCCCGCACGGCTAAGACCCGTCACGCCAAGGCGCACGGTTGGCTCGAAAAGGGTTTCGTTTACGCTGGCCCCGAGGCTTTCAACCTGTCGGGTTACGCCATCTGCAATATCTGCCAAGCCCAAGAATTCGCCTCACAATCTGGTTCTCTCAATCTATGCACTCCGCTGCAATTTTCCTAGGGCAGTTGCCAAGGACGCGCGAAGAATGTATCGCGAAGTATGCCTCGTTATGCTCTCAAAATCGAATACAATGGTGCGCCTTTTTCTGGCTGGCAGCGTCAAAAGGAGCATCCGTCTGTTCAGCAGGCGGTTGAGGAAGCACTACAAAAACTTGACCGATCCGTCACCGGAATTGCCGCCGCAGGGCGTACTGATACTGGCGTTCATGCGACAGGTCAGGTTGCTCATGTAGATATGGCCGCGACATGGGAGCCGTTCCGTTTGGCCGAAGCGCTGATCTATCATCTCAAACCGAACCCCGTTGCGATTGTGAATGCAGCCGAGGTGGATGAGGAGTTTCACGCGCGGTTCTCGGCGATTGAGCGGCGCTATCTCTTCCGGCTGATTTCGCGTCGCGCCCCGATGACATTTGACAAAGGCACGGTCTGGCATGTGCGCCACGAGCTTGACGCCGACGCTATGCAAGAGGGCGCAAACTTCCTTCTCGGCCGGCATGATTTTACAACCTTCCGCTCAACTATTTGCCAAGCCCCCTCGCCACTTCGCACGCTTGATGAGCTCCGCGTTGAGCGAATTGAATTACAAGACGCCACCGAATTCCGCTTCCATGTGCGTGCGCGCGCGTTTCTGCATAATCAAGTGCGCAGCTTTGTTGGCACCCTCGAGCGCGTTGGTGCCGGAAGCTGGCAACCCGAAGACGTTGCCGCCGCCCTCGAAGCAAAAGACCGCGCAGCCTGTGGACCCGTCTGTCCGCCCCATGGCCTTTACCTTGCCGAGGTGAAATACCCGCAAGACCCGTTCAAAGGAATGCGCGGCGGAGAACCCATCGACCACGAAGGAACTGAAGCATGAAACTCTTTGTTGGCCTCGGAAATCCCGGCGGGAAATACGCCCACAACCGCCACAACATCGGCTTTATGGCGCTGGACGAGATTGCCCATAGCCATAGCTTCAGCCCATGGAAGGGCAAGTTTCAAGGCGCGGTTGCCGAAGGGCGGCTTGGCTCTGAGAAAGTCATCCTACTCAAGCCGGAAACCTTCATGAACCTGTCGGGCCAGTCCGTCGGAGAGGCCATGAGATTTTACAAGCTCACTCCGGCCGACGTTGTTGTTTTCCACGATGAGCTAGACCTCGCTCCTCGAAAGATTCGCGTAAAAAGCGGTGGCGGACACGCGGGGCACAACGGGCTTCGCTCAATCCACCAGCATATCGGAGAAGCCTATGATCGCGTGCGCATGGGAATTGGCCATCCGGGGCACAAAGATCGCGTTGCGGGATATGTTTTGCACGATTTCGCCAAGGCAGATCAGGAATGGCTAGACGATCTTCTGCGCGGCATTGCTGATGGCGTTCCGCATCTCGCCGAGGGCGATAACGGAAAATTCCTGAATGCAGTCGCGCTTCGGGTTGCGCCACCGCGCTCTTCGACGACGGTCAAAAAGGAAGCCTCGAAACAGAAAAAGACTGAAACGCCCCCCGCCCCAGAGGCGCAGGATACCCGTTCCAGCCTTCAGAAACTCGCCGATAAATTTCGACGCTAGGCGTTATTCTTCGTCGCCCATGTCAAAGCCGAGCGCACGAGCGACGGTAAAGATGTCCTTGTCGCCGCGGCCACACATATTCATCACGATGATGTGGTCCTTTGGCAGTGTCGGCGCAATTTTCATGACGTGCGCAAGCGCGTGGCTTGGTTCAAGCGCGGGGATGATCCCTTCTTGCTGACAGCAATATTGGAACGCCTCAAGCGCCTCTTTGTCAGTGATCGAGACATATTTCGCACGGCCCGTATCGTGCAGCCAGCTGTGCTCTGGCCCGATGCCCGGATAATCCAGACCCGCCGAAATCGAGAACCCTTCGAGAATCTGGCCGTCGTCATCCTGAAGCAGATAGGTCCGGTTGCCATGGAGCACACCAGGGCGACCACCGGTAAGGCTCGCGCAATGCTCCATTTTGTCGTTCACGCCCTTGCCGCCCGCTTCAACACCGATGATGTTGACGCTTGGCTCATCAAGGAACGGGTAGAACAGGCCAATCGCATTTGATCCGCCACCGATCGCTGCAATCAGCGTGTCAGGCAAGCGGCCTTCGCCTTCATGCTCTTGCAACTGTTCGCGCGTTTCCTTGCCGATAATCGACTGGAAATCACGCACCATCGCTGGATAGGGGTGCGGCCCTGCTGCCGTGCCGATGCAATAGAAAGTATCGGCCACGTTGGTCACCCAGTCGCGCAGCGCATCGTTCATAGCGTCCTTAAGCGTTCCGCGCCCAGACGTCACAGGAACAACCTCGGCCCCCAAAAGCTTCATGCGGAACACGTTCGGTGCCTGACGTTCCACGTCATGCGCGCCCATGTAAACGACGCATTTCAATCCAAACCGCGCACATACAGTTGCAGTGGCAACACCGTGCTGCCCCGCACCGGTTTCCGCAATAATACGAGTCTTACCCATGCGCTTGGCGAGCAGAATTTGGCCCAATACATTGTTGATTTTATGCGCGCCGGTGTGATTCAACTCGTCACGCTTGAGGTAAATCTTGGCGCCACCAAGGTCCTCTGTCATCCGCTCAGCAAAATAGAGCGGGCTGGGGCGGCCAACGTAATGCTTCCAGAGATCATCCATCTGCGCCCAGAATGTCTCATCGGTTTTCGCGCGCTCGTACTCTTCCTCAAGGCTGAGGATCAAGGGCATCAGTGTTTCCGAAACAAATCGCCCGCCAAACTTACCAAAACGCCCGTTCTCATCGGGACCGGTCATAAAGCTGTTAAATAGATCATTCATGGCTGTGTTCTTTCCGAGCGGCGTTGATGAAATCTTGTATCATGCTTTCGTCCTTTATTCCCGGCGCAGATTCAACCCCGGAAGAGACATCGACCTGCCGCGCCCCTGTCAATTCGATGGCACGGCCAACATTTTCAGGTGTAAGGCCACCAGCAAGCATCCACGGACAGGCCCAGCGGCGGTTTGCGATGAGTTGCCAATCAAAGGCAATTCCGTTCCCGCCCGGCAAATCCGCATTGGGGTTTGGCTTGGCGTCGATCAGAATTTGATCCGCGACTGTGCTGTAACGCTCGATATCTGCAAGGTCAGCTTCGGTTGCAACGCCAACAGCTTTCATGACCGGAAGACCGTAGCGCGCGCGAACCTCTGCAACCCGCTTCGGGCTTTCACCGCCGTGAAGCTGCAGCATATCGAGCGGAACCGTTTCGCAAAGCTGATCCAAAAATGCATCGTCTGCGTTTACGGTAAGTGCAACTTTGGCCACGCCAAGCGGCACATCAACCGCCAAATCGCGGGCAAGCTCGGCATTTACATTGCGAGGAGATTTCCCGAAAAACACAAATCCCACGTATCCCGCTCCGGCGTCAGCAGCCGCAGCGACGCTCTCCGGTGTCTGTAATCCGCAGATTTTTACGCGAACGGGGCCGCTTTGGTCGGGTGTGTGAATACGAAACATAGACGCGGTTTAGCGAGTCGCGCCACTTTCCTCAAGCAGAGCGAGCACTTCGTCCTGATGTTCGCCCGCATTTCCACGAAGCCGAGACACTTCGCTTTTGAGTTCGCTAACTTCGCGTTTCACACGAGCGGCTTCAGCTCGTTGCTTATATTCACGAATCCATTCCCACACGAACCCAATCAACAGCCCTGCAACGATACCTGCGAAAATGATAACAAAAAGTGGGAGGTGAACGATAAAGCTCAGCCCGAAGAAGTCTGCAAGGTCAGCGGGCAGAAGCCGAAGCTCCACAACCGCACGATTTGCCAACGCCACGGTAATCAAAATGAGTCCGAGGGCGATAAGGAAGGCATAGCGAAAGTATCGCATTTGGGTGTTACTTTCCGTTCAGTCTGTCTCTTAGAAGCTTGCCAGTCTTGAAGAACGGCACATGCTTTTCTTCAACGGCCACACTCTCGCCGGTGCGCGGGTTACGGCCCGCACGTGCATTTCGTTTTTTCACAGAGAATGCGCCAAATCCACGAAGTTCGACACGGTCGCCGCGAGACATGGCCTCGATGATCTCTTCGAAAATGGTATTCACAATGCGCTCAACATCTCTTTGATAAAGATGTGGATTTTCATCGGCAATTTTTTGAATCAACTCCGAACGGATCATCCGTGGTTCCCCCCGATTAAATGGTTTTTGCGCTAAGTATTCTGAACACTTTAGTTTCAACGAGTATAGGGGGTATTTGATTTCTGAGAAAGAAATTCCAAGGGGTTAGCAGCAAAAAATCACGGTAGTTTGTACTGAATGGAGGGAATTTTTCCCGATTTCCCCAAGGCTTGCGCGGCGGGAACCAATGCGTGCCAACATATCAGCATCCGCGAGGTTAACGATTCGGCAACGAAAAACGGCCCCGCAAATGCGAGGCCGTTTCATGATTTCATAACCCGATTTGGGTTTTGGCTTTACTCGTCGCCCTTAAGCGCTGCGCCGAGAATATCGCCGAGGGAAGCACCGGAATCGGAGGAGCCATACTGCTCCACAGCTTCTTTTTCTTCCGCGATTTCGCGAGCTTTGATCGAGAGACCAAGACGACGTGTTTTTGCGTCAACGTTAGTTACGCGTACGTCCACTTTGTCACCCACACCGAAACGCTCTGGGCGCTGCTCGGCACGGTCACGCGACAGGTCGGAGCGGCGGATGAAGGATTTCGCGCCTTCATATTCCACTTCGATGCCACCGTCTTCGATCGCAGTCACTTCAACAGTGATGATGGAGCCGCGTTTCACGCCTTCAACTGCACCGGAGAAGCTATCATCCAGAGCTTTAACGCTCAGGCTGATGCGCTCTTTTTCAACGTCAACTTCGGTTACAACGGCTTTCACCATGTCACCTTTTTGGAAGTCGCCGATTACGTCTTCGCCACGGCCTTCCCATGTCAGGTCAGAAAGGTGAACCATGCCGTCGATGTCGCCGTCGAGACCAATGAACAGACCGAATTCGGTGATGTTTTTGACTTCGCCTTCAACTTCTGTGCCAACTGGGTGGCTTTCAGCAAAGACTTCCCATGGGTTGCGCATAGTCTGCTTGAGACCAAGGGATACACGACGTTTCGCGCTGTCGATTTCCAGAACCATGACTTCGACTTCTTGCGACGTAGACACGATTTTGCCTGGGTGGACGTTTTTCTTTGTCCAAGACATTTCAGAAACGTGAACGAGGCCTTCAACACCTGGCTCAAGCTCAACAAACGCACCGTAGTCGGTGATGTTTGTTACGCGGCCTTTATGTACGGACTCGAGTGGGTATTTACCCTCAACAAGGTTCCAAGGATCGTCCTGAAGCTGTTTCATGCCCAAGGAGATGCGGTGGGTATCTTTGTTGATTTTGATAACCTGAACCTTGACGGTTTCGCCGATGTTCAGGATCTCGGATGGGTGGTTCACGCGGCGCCATGCCATGTCTGTGACGTGCAGCAGACCGTCAACACCGCCGAGATCAACGAATGCGCCGTATTCAGTGATGTTCTTAACAACACCGTCAACTGCATCGCCCTCAGCCAGCTTGCCGATAACTTCGGCGCGCTGTTCGGCGCGAGATTCTTCGAGGATTGCGCGGCGGGAAACAACGATGTTGCCACGACGACGGTCCATCTTCAGAATCTGGAATGGTTGCTTAAGACCCATCAAAGGGCCCGCGTCACGTACGGGACGTACGTCAACTTGCGAACCAGGCAAGAAGGCCACGGCACCGCCGAGGTCAACTGTGAAGCCGCCTTTAACACGGCTAAAGATTGCGCCTTCAACGCGCTCTTCTTGCTCGTAAGCTTTTTCGAGGCGATCCCATGCTTCTTCGCGGCGAGCTTTGTCGCGCGAGATAACAGCTTCGCCTTTGGCGTTTTCAACACGGTCGAGGAAAACCTCAACTTCGTCGCCAACAGCGATTTCAGGCTCTTCGCCTGGGTTCGCGAATTCTTTAAGTTCAACGCGGCCTTCCATTTTGTAGCCTACGTCGATGATGGCTTGGCCAGCTTCGATTGCGATGACTTTGCCTTTAACGACAGACCCTTCGTCGGGTGTGTCAATTTCAAAGCTCTCTGCAAGCAGGGCTTCGAATTCGTCCATAGAGTTTGTTTGAGCCATGTGGTCTCAGTTTCCTTTTCATACGTTTTTGCGGGCCGAGTGGTTGTTTCCACCGGTCTTTGGGTTTCAGTTGGTCACCTCCTTTATGGAGGGTTAGACGGACTAGAAAACACGTCCCATAAAATGGGAGGGCCAAACACAAAAACAGGCCGAAGGATACCCTCAGCCCTGCCCATGATCGTGTGTCCCAGCGATTCCGCCTTGTAGACAGGCGCTATATAAGAAGTTTTTCTTGATAGAGCAAGGGGGTGCAGTAGGAGCAACAGCGCCTATTTTCGGCAACATTCTGCTTGTACCGCACCCAAATCACGCCAGCCGCTTAACTGACGAGTTTGGCCTCGATCGCCGACACGGCAGCAGACACAGCCTCCTTGATCGTAAGCTCACTTGTATCAATCACAACGGCATCGTCCGCGGCAACGAGTGGTGCTGCGTCGCGTGACGCATCCCGTTCATCGCGCGCTTTCACATCCGCTAGAACCTGTTCGAAATCGACGGAACTTTCCTTCTCAGACAACTCCAGAAAACGGCGCTTTGCCCGCACTTCTGCACTTGCGGTGACAAACAACTTCACGCTCGCATCAGGGCAGATCACTGTTCCAATATCGCGCCCGTCCAAAACCGCGCCGCCTTGCCGCTTTGCAAAACCGCGTTGGAATTCAACCAGGGCAGCGCGCACTTCCGGCATCGCGGCAGCTTTGCTTGCGGCCTCCGCAACTTCCGCCGTCCGAAGCTGAGAACCATCAATCTCTTTGGCATTCAGTGACTGTGCAGCTTCAATCGCGTCCGCGCCATCCAAAACACGAGCGCCGACGGCACGGTACAGCAAGCCAGTATCCAAATACGCGAAGCCAAAGTGTGTCGCCACGGCCTTTGATACAGTACCTTTTCCCGCTGCTGCCGGACCATCGATTGCCACAGTAAATTGCATTCTTCTTCTGCCTCGTTTTGCAAAATGGGCCTAAGCCCGTTTCCGTTGCTTTTTCACATGTGTTTGCGTGGAACGCTATTCAATCATCTCAAACCATGATGCGCGGCAACCGGCGCTAGGCTGTTGGTATTACGCTTCATTTTTCCGCCTACCGGCAAAAAACCTGTTCCACGCCACACGAATGAGAAGAACAAGAAGCACCGAATACGCCAAAGTTCCGAAGGCGGATTTCAATTCGGTCATCATAGTTGCCCACCCCGCGATTTTCGGATCAAGCGCGGCAGGATCAGATTGGAGCATCATGCGCACAGCGATGTTCTCGAGATAATCAAACACCATTGCAGCGACGGCGAATACGCCTGCGACCCATCGCAAAGTCCAATGACGCCCCTTTGTAGCCCAAAGGCTTGTCCAAATCACAAGCGCCGTCACCAAAGCAGGAAAGGCAAGATCAAGAAGTTGCTGTGTCCACAGATAGTATTCGACCTGAGCGTCGGTAAGGGCAGTCAGGTATGCTTGCGCCTGTGAATAATCATACCCTCGGGGACGCAGATCAAATGGCAAGCTCCCATCAGGAACCCGCAATGCCGGAAGGCTCCACGCAACCATGAGGCCGTAAACGCCAAACGTTGCAACAAACAAAGCCCAGTAGGCAATCACACGCCGCATAGAATTCCTCCTTTAGTCAGGCAGGTTAGGCGACGCAGGATTTCAGGCAACCGAATTCCGCCGAAAGGTAAGATAGTGTGGCTTACGACCCTCACGAAATGCCTTTTGCTCATAACGTGTCGAAATCCAGTCGTCCCATTCCGTGTGCCAGCTTTCAGGATCGGGATTAAGATGCGTAAATCCCTGCTTTGGCACTTCCTGCAATGTCTGTCGCACATAATCCGGAATATCGGTCGCTACGCGAAAAATCGCACCGGGCTTCATAACCCGAGCTAGAGGTGCAAGGTGCTCGGCGGTTACAAACCTACGCCGATGATGTCGCCGCTTTGGCCACGGATCAGGATAGAGAAGGAAGGCACGCGAAATTGAGGCCTCCGGCAGAACATCAAACATATGCCGCACATCGCCAGGGTGCACGGCAACATTCTTCACGCCAGCATCACGGATTTTGCCCAGAAGCATCGCCACGCCGTTGATGTAAGGCTCGCAGCCGATAATGCCCTTTTCAGGGTTCTGTGCCGCCTGATGAACCATATGTTCGCCGCCGCCAAACCCGATCTCAAGCCAAACTTCGCGCTCACCGAACAACCCCTCAAGATCAATGTTCTCGCGCTCTGGATTTTCTTCCCAAGTGACTTTTCCAGGTGAAAGCGCAGCCAGATCCTCATTCAGGTACTCTTCTTGAGATTGGCGCAGGGTCTTACCTTTGAACCGACCATAGAAGTTCCGCCACGGCGCACCGGTTGGATGGGCGCCGTGATCTGCCTTGTTTTCAGGCGTCTCAGGGTTGTCGGACTGCGGTTTATCTTTATCGCTCATTGCAGGCTCTCAATAATGACTCGGCGCTGTTCCTAGCCAATTTCCGCCCGCGGTCAAGCAACGAGGCCGCTAAAGCGCGGCTTTAAGTGTCTCGACCAGATCGGTACGTTCCCAGCTAAACCCGCCATCCGCATCAGGAGCACGGCCAAAGTGACCATAGGCTGCCGTACGCTGGAAAATGGGTTTGTTCAGACCAAGATGCTCGCGAATGCCGCGCGGCGTCAGGTCCATTGCATCAGAGACAATGCGCTCGATTTTGGCGTCTGCAACCGTACCGGTGCCGTGTGTGTCGATATAGATCGATAGTGGACGTGCGACACCAATAGCATAAGCAAGCTGAAGCGTGCAGCGCTTGGCGAGCCCAGCCGCAACGACGTTTTTGGCAAGGTAGCGCGCTGCATAAGCGGCAGAGCGGTCAACTTTGGTTGGGTCTTTACCAGAAAACGCCCCGCCCCCATGAGGAGCCGCACCACCATAAGTATCAACGATAATCTTGCGCCCTGTTAGCCCAGCATCACCATCCGGCCCGCCGATCACGAACTTTCCAGTTGGGTTCACAAGCCATTCTGTTTCATCAGTGACCCACGCATCAGGGAGGGTTTCGCGAATAATCGGTTCAACGATTTCACGAACGTCTTGGCTCGTGAGGCTTTCATCCAGATGCTGTGACGACAGAACAATCGAGGTGCTTTCAACCGGCACACCCTTTTCATACCGCAAAGAAAGCTGCGCCTTCATATCCGGCCCAAGAATAGTTGCGGGGCCGCTCTCTGCTTTGCGGGCAGCTGCGAGTTTGCGCAAAATCTGGTGAGAATAGAAAATCGGAGCAGGCATCAATTCGGCTGTTTCATCAACGGCGTAACCGAACATGATCCCCTGATCGCCGGCACCCTCTTCCTTGTCTCCTGCAGCGTCAACGCCTTGGGCAATATCGGCAGACTGGGCGTGAAGAAGATTGGTCACTTCAAGTGTATCGGCGTGAAAACCGTTCTGTGTGTAGCCAATGTCGCGCACGCAGTCGCGCACGATCTGCTCTACAGAATCAATAACAGAGGACGGTCCGCGCACTTCACCACCCACAACAACGCGGTTCGTCGTTGCAAAGGTTTCACACGCAACACGAGAAAACGGATCTTGTGCAAGAAACGCATCAAGAATCGCATCAGAAATTCGATCGCAGACCTTATCTGGGTGTCCCTCTGAAACAGACTCAGAGGTAAACAGGAAATTTTGTCGTGTCATGAAGTGCTCCGTTGAAAGTAAACCGCCACGTCAGGAAGCCGTTGTGGCGCTTGTCTAAATGTCGGTACTCTTCTCGTTGGCGGTGGTCAATCCGATTTTTCGCGCCTTTTGAACCAAAAAACGCCTAATAGCCCCGCCAAGAGCAGAACGAGCACCGGTATTTCGCCAAAACGCGAATATGGTGTTGGCTTGAGTGGCTCGGGTAGCGCAACGTCAATCGCACCGGATACGCCCAGCGGGATGGATTGGATAACGTCGCCAGTCGGGCCGATCATCGCCGTGATACCGGTATTTGCAGCACGCGCGACGGGCAATCCCTGCTCGATAGCTCTGAACCGTGCTTGAACAAGATGCTGATACGGACCAGCGAAGTCACCAAACCAAGCGTCATTTGTAATGTGCAGAATCCAATCCGCTCGCTGGCCATTCACACGCAAGTCACGCGGGAACACGGCTTCATAGCAGATCAAAGGGAGAACTGCGCCGCTGCGGCCGAGGCTCAAGATTTCTGGCCCAGCGCCGGGGGCATAGCCGCTTCCGATTTGTTGCGCCAATCCAGAGAGGCCGAACCTGCCGAGCAGGCTTCCTCCGGGGATGTATTCTCCGAACGGAACGAGGTGATGTTTGTCGTAGATATCCTGAACCGCGCCATCTGATCCGATCACCATCATTGAATTGTGAAAACCCTCGGGGCTGCGGCGTTGACCTCCTGCAATCACGACTGCACCCTGAGCTGCATCAGAGATAATTTCAGGAACTGTGCTCTCGTCATGAAACAAGTAAGGGATCGCTGTTTCAGGCCAAACAATAACGTCGGGCGATTTGCCATCTAAATCACGCTCTGCCGTCAGCTTCAGGTTTCGCTGCCAGAAAACTGGAATCATATCAGGCAACCATTTCTGGTCCTGCTGGGCGTTTGTCTGAACCAACCGAATGATCGGAGCATCAGCTTTTGCAACCGGTTCAATCTTTTCATGCTGAACGCCGAACCACAGCAGCCCGATAGCCGCCAAAATGGAGATAACCCTCGACGGTTTCATCCCCCTATCGCCAGGACTGACAATCCCTGCAGCCAGCAAGAAAGACGCCAAAGTTAATCCATACGGGCCAATAAGCGCTGCCACCTGAGCGAGAGGCGTATCAATCCAAATATATCCGAACATGCCCCACGGAAAGCCCGTGAATAGGTAGCCACGCACCAATTCCATTCCGCCCCAAAGAAGTGCAAGCGACCAATGCCACGCAGATGGGCGAAGCCGATAAGCGAGCGCAAAGGCACCGCCCCAAAGAAGCGCAAGGCCACCCGCCAAAAACACGAGCGCAAAAGGCGCCATCCAACCATGACGGGCTGCATCGACAAAGAAAGGCTCTATGATCCAATACATAGAGGCCGCAAAATAGCTGCTCCCAACAAGCCAACCGTAAACGGCAGCTTGTTTCCAGCTGCGAACATCTTTTGAGAACCAGAAGACCGCTAGTAGGCCAAGAACAGCGACATACCACAGAGAAAGCGGTGCTTGCCCTGTGGCCATCGCAATGCCGGAAAACACAGCAACAAACGCAAGGCGGCGGCTTGAAACGCGAACCGCCTGATCTTGCGTCGTGTCATCACTCACTGATTGGATCTACCTTGCGCACGCGCATCCGTTTGATGCGTCGTGGATCGGCGTCAACGATCTCGAATTCAACCCCCGCAGGATGCACGACAACTTCGCCACGGGTCGGCACGCGGCCGCAGAGAACGAAGGCCAAACCGCCAAGGGTATCTACTTCGTCATCCTCAGCGATTGCCTGAAGATCAACGCCAAGTTCTTTCTCGAATTCATCAAGCGGCGTTCGGGCCTGCGCTAGATAGCTGCCAGATTTTTCTTTGATCCAGAGCGTGTCTTCTTCGATGTCATGCTCGTCTTCGATTTCGCCGATTACCTGTTCAATGAGGTCTTCGATGGTTACGAGCCCGTCTACGCCGCCGTATTCGTCAATGATCAACGCCATATGACGCCGCTCTGCTTGCATTTTCTGCAACAGCACACCAATCGGCATAGACGGCGGCGCAAATATAAGTGGGCGGATAAGTTTTTCGATTGAGAACTCTTTAGACTGATCGCCATTAAATCCGTGGCGCAATGCCAGATCTTTGAGGTGTATTAGCCCGATCGGCGTATCAAGCGTTCCTTCAAACACAGGAAGACGCGTCAGGCCGCTTTCGCGGAACAGATGAACCAGCGCTTCTTTCTCAATATCCTTGGGAACAGCAACAATTTCGACTGTCGGGATCGCCACATCCTCGAGCTTGAGATGGCGCAGATTGTGCATATTGCCGACAGGCACAGCCGGCGTGACCGGCGCGTTTACAATCTCAGGCGATTTCGGGGTGTCTTCTGTCGGGCTAAGCGCTCCGACAATGCGGCTGAAAAAGCCGCGCGATTCCGGTGGTATATCTTCGGGTTGCGCGCTGTGCGCTGCCCTAGAAGACCCGTCCGTGGTCTCCGCTACTTGATTTGTGTCGCCCATTGGCCCTTTCCATTTACGCGCCATTTTTGGCGGCGCGTCTCAATCAGTGATACTATATGGGTCCGAAATCCCCAAGATTTCAAGTATCTCGCGCTCTAATCCCTCCATTAAAGCGGCATCTTTGTCATCTATGTGGTCAAACCCCAACAGGTGCAGCACCCCATGAACTATCAAATGGGTCACGTGATCGGTGGTTGAACGACCCAGTTCTTCGGCCTCGCGAACGCATGTTTCATAAGCGATAGCGATGTCACCAAGCTCTTCTGCGAAGGGGCCTCCCCCTGTCTGCGGAAGTTCCGGCATCGCTCCACGCTGTTCACTCGCACGTTCCTCGCTTGGCCATGACAGCACATTCGTCGCCTTATCATTTTCGCGAAACTCGACATTTAGAGCGCGGATACGGGCATCATCACACCCCATAAGGCTCAGTTCGAACGCCTCTGGATCAAGCCGCAAATGGCGCAGAGTCGCGTCAGCTGCGGCTTGCGATATCTCCTCGAGCCCGATGGTTTGCCAGCGCGGATCCTCGATCAGGAGATCAACCGTTTCGCTCATCGGCCTTGTCATATGCATGGATAATCTTGGCAACGAGCGGATGACGCACGACGTCTTGCGCGGTGAAATAATTGAAGCTGATCTTCTCGATTCCGCTCAGGATTTTTTCAGCCTCGCGAAGCCCCGACTGAACACCACGAGGAAGGTCGATCTGTGTGCGGTCGCCCGTGATAACCATACGGCTCCCCTGCCCCAAACGGGTAAGGAACATCTTCATCTGCATGGTCGATGCGTTTTGCGCCTCGTCAAGAACAACAAATGCGTTGGACAGCGTACGCCCACGCATAAACGCAAGCGGTGCAATCTCGATCTTCTTGTCTTCAATCAGCTTGGCAACCTGCTTGCTTGGCAAGAAATCGTTCAGCGCATCATAGAGCGGCTGCATATAAGGATCGACCTTATCCTTCATGTCGCCAGGCAAATATCCAAGCTTTTCACCTGCTTCAACCGCGGGCCGTGACAGGATAATTTTATCAACATGTCCACCAATGAACATGTTCACGCCGACCGCTACCGCAAGGTATGTTTTACCCGTACCAGCAGGACCGATCCCAAAGGCCAGCTCATTCTCGAAAAGCGATTGAACGTATGTTTTCTGTGCTTCGGTGCGCGGCTCGACCAGTTTCTTGCGTGTCTTGATTTCGACCTTGTCGCCGACCGAAAGCTCCAACTGATCGCCTGTCCGAACGCCAGTACCGTTCTCTGACCCACCCATGCGGATTTCGCCATCGATGGCACCGGTCTCAACATCACCACCCGCTTCAAGCCGAAGATACAATGCTTCAAGAACGCCAACGGCTTTCTCGATCGAATCCGGCTCGCCCATGATCGCAAGCTGATTACCGCGGCGCACAATTTGCACAGCGAGGTCAGCTTCAATTTTGGCGAGATGGCTATCGTAGGGGCCGCATAAATCAATCAACAAACGATTGTCGGGAAATTCCAGATGCGTTTCTGTGACACTTTCGTCCTGTGCCAGAGGGGGGATTGTGCTGGTTACCAAACAGGTCTCCTGTGGCTGAATTACTTTGATCGTGCCAATATGCGTCGCTCTGCGCAAGAGCAGAGTCACAAGTTTCACGCCTCTGTCACAAAATGTGCTTCCGAGCAGCCCAAAATGACGCAGAAATCAGCGATTTGACAAAAACTGTTGCCTTCTAAATTAATTCGCCACCAAGCGAGTTACGCTCAGTGTTGACGATCCGCACCTTGCGAATGTCTCCACGGGCGGTATTTGGCGCAGTTACGTGAACGGCATGTAGGTACTCGGATTTACCGACCATCTGCCCTTCAAGGCGCCCTTCCCGCTCAAACAAAACCGAAACTTCACGGCCAACCATTGTATCCTGAACAGCGTATTGTTGCTCGCTCAATAGCGCCTGAAGCCGTTGCAAACGCTCGTCTGCGACGGCGGCGTCGACCAGCGCACGCTCTGCGGCTGGTGTTCCTGGGCGAGACGAGTATTTGAAAGAATAGGCCTGTCCGTAATTCACTTCGCGCACCAAGGACATTGTATCCTCGAAATCGGCATCCGATTCTTCGGGGAAACCAACGATAAAATCGCCGGACAACAAAATATCAGGCCGCGCTGCTCGGATACGTTCGATCAGGCGAATATACTCTTCGGCGGTGTGATTGCGGTTCATCCGTTTGAGGATATGGTCCGAGCCGCTCTGAACCGGAAGATGCAGGTATGGCATCAGCTTCTCACATTCGCCATGCGCCGCGATCAATGCATCAGTCATGTCGTTTGGATGACTCGTTGTGAAGCGGATACGCTCGAGACCGTCCACATCGTTGAGCGCCCAGATCAGTTGATCGAGGGTCATTGGGCCGTCTTTGCCAAGGCCGTGATAAGCATTCACGTTTTGGCCAAGTAGCGTGATTTCTTTAACGCCACGCTCAACAAGTTCGCGCGCTTCAGTCAGAATACGCTCAACCGGGCGGCTGACTTCGGCACCGCGGGTGTATGGCACAACACAGAACGCACAGAATTTGTCGCATCCCTCCTGAACCGTCAGAAATGCAGTCGGCCCGCGCGAGGCTTTGGGGCGCTTCGGCATATGCTCGAATTTGTCTTCCTCTGGGAAATCCGTATCGAGTGCCTTTTTGCCTTCCGTAACCTTCGCCTCCATTTCAGGAAGACGATGATAACTCTGCGGCCCAACCACAAGATCAACCATTGGCTGACGTTTCATGATCTCTTCGCCCTCAGCCTGCGCAACACATCCCGCAACACCGATCTTCAAGTCCGGTTTTGCGGCCTTCAATCCCTTAAAGCGGCCAAGTTCGGAGTAAATCTTCTCGGCTGCTTTTTCACGGATGTGACAGGTATTAAGCAGGATCATGTCGGCTTGATCCGCCGTTTCAACGGTTTCATACCCCGAGCCGCCAAGCGTTTCCGCCATGCGTTCGCTATCATAAACGTTCATCTGGCACCCGTAGGTTTTGATAAACAGTTTCTTGGCTTCAGACATCTTGCGCCTCGTAGGTTAAAGTCATGGCCCGCTCCCTACACAATCCACGCAGCGCCTGCAACGCTTGCAAAGCGGGCGGAATTGGGGAAATTTGATCGCAATCAAACAGGCGGACCATATGCGATATAAGAGCTTTCGGGATTTTTTACAGGCAGACAAGGCCGCTCTCTCTAACGGACCGATTGCAATAATCCTCGTTGAAGACCTAATCGAAGTTGCTTCAACCATCGAGCATCACCTCAATTTGGGCTTTCGCACAGCGCTGGTGTTTGCACCAGACGCACTTGAGCTTTCAGACGAGTTGGAAAGCAAAATTCACCGAATCTCTGCTGCAATAACCACACCGCAAACCGCCGCAGACATTGTAAATTCCGTGATCTCAGCCGCAAACGGCACATGGCTCTATTATTGCTTTAATGCCGAATACCTGTTCTTTCCTTTCTGCGAAAGCCGAACCATAGGCGAGATGCTGGCGTGGCATAGCGAAGAGCGGAGGGATTCGGTTCTTACCTATGTCGTGGACTTATACGCGGCAGATCTATCACAGCATCCCGACGCTGTTTCGAAAGAAGACGCGCATCTAGATAAATCGGGCTATTACGCGCTTGCCCGCAAAGATTCTTTAAATCGCGATCACCCAAAAGACCGACAGTTGGATTTCTTTGGCGGGCTGCGGTGGCGGTTTGAAGAACATATCCCGCAGAAGCGCCGCAGAATCGATCGCATTTCGATTTTTCGCGCGAAACCCGGTTTGCTTTTGAACGAAGATCACACTTTTAACGACGAGGAATACAATACCTATTCCTGCGCATGGCATCACAACATCACAGCAGCCGTATGTAGCTTTAAGACGGCCAAGGCGCTCAAGCTCAACCCCGGTTCAACGTTCGATATCGATACATTCAAATGGCACAACTCGGTGCCGTTCACGTGGGAGAGCCAACAATTGCTTGATTTGGGCCTCATGGAACCAGGGCAGTGGTTCTAAACCAATCTAGTCCTTAGCGGTGCTCCGCAAACGGATCACCACATCAACCTTGGAAATTTCCGCACCATTTGGCGCTTTAGGAATTTTGGCAAGCACAAGCTCCTCATTTGGCGCATCCGTAAGGCGCGAGTCGTCTTCCCAATAGAAATGCGGGTGATCGCTCATGTTGGTGTCGAAATAGCACTTGGAACCATCAACGATGATTTCGCGCAACAGGCCCGCGGCACAGAATGCCTTGAGCGTGTTGTAGACCGTTGCAAGCGAAACCTGCTCGCCCGCATCGCGGCTTGCTTCGTAAAGGCTTTCAGCAGTTACGTGTTTGTCTTGCCCGTCACCGACAAGAAGCTCAGCGAGCGCCAAACGCTGCCGTGTTGGCCGCAATCCTGCGCCAGCAAGCCAGTTCGATCCAATTTCATTCGCGCTTAGTGCCATTTGGGTACCAGTCTGTTGTCTGCTGCGAATATAGCTTGGGGCAGTAGAGGTTTTCAAACAAGTTTTTAATGAAACCCATTTGCAACTGGCGTCTGAACGCTGCCCAACCCTTGCCAGCCTATCAACACGGGTGATAGAGGATGGGCAACAACGAAACCGATGATAAGGGGGCCCGTCAGTATGGCCGATTTTCCTAGCAGCTTCGACAAAGACGGGCTGATCAAATGCGCGAAAGGTGAACTGTTTGGCCCGGGTAACGCCCAATTGCCAATGCCACCCATGCTTATGATGGACCGCATCACCGAGATTTCCGCTGACGGTGGCGAGTTCGGTAAAGGCCATGTTGTAGCTGAATTTGATATCAATCCTGACCTCTGGTTCTTTGAATGCCACTTCCCCGGCAATCCGGTAATGCCCGGCTGCCTTGGTCTTGATGGCTTGTGGCAGCTAACCGGGTTCAACCTCGGGTGGCGCGGCATGCAAGGGCAAGGGTTCGCGCTTGGCGTTGGTGAAGTAAAACTCAAAGGTATGGTTACACCTGAGAGAAAAATGATTAAATACTACGTCGATTTCACGAAAGTGATTGATCGCCGCCTCAAGATGGGTGTCGCCAATGGCCGCGTTGAAGCGGACGGCGAAGAGATTTATCTTGTGGAAAATATGAAGGTTGGTCTGGCTGCTGCCGACTAATCACAGAGGAAAAAGAAGGACAGCCCATGCGCAGAGTCGTCATCACAGGGATGGGCGTTGTTTCGTCTATCGGGAACAATGTCGAAGAAGTGACCAAAAGCCTGATCGAGAGCAAGTCAGGCATCGTTGCCGCTCCCGATTACAAAGAGCACGGATTCCGCAGCCAGATTCACGGCATGCCTCAAATCGATGTCAAAGAACACATCGACAAGCGTGATTTGCGATTCATGGGGATGGGCGCGGCCTATAACTTCATTGCAATGGAACAGGCCATCAAGGACTCTGGCCTCGAACCACATGAAGTTTCAAACGAGCGCACAGGCTTGGTGATGGGATCCGGCGGCCCGTCGACGATGAACTTCTTTCAAGCGCATAACATCGTGAAAGAAAAAGGGTCGCCAAAGCGGATGGGGCCATTCATGGTAACCCGCTGCATGAGTTCGACCAACTCTGCCTGCCTTGCGACTCCGTTCAAGATTAAAGGCGTGAACTATTCGATCACCTCAGCTTGTACGACCTCACTGCACTGTATCGGTAACGGTGTGGAGCAAATCCAGTTCGGCAAGCAAGACATTGTGTTCGCTGGCGGCGGTGAAGAGCTTGACTGGACACTGTCTTGTCTGTTCGACGCAATGGGCGCGATGAGCAGCAAATATAACGACACCCCCGAAACCGCATCCCGCGCGTTCGACGCAACACGCGACGGTTTTGTAATTTCCGGCGGCGGCGGTGTGTTGGTTCTCGAAGAGCTAGAGCATGCCTTGGCACGTGGCGCGAAAATCTATGCCGAAGTTACTGGCTACGGCGCAACATCTGATGGCCACGATATGGTTGCCCCGTCGGGCGAAGGTGCAGAGCGCTCTATGAAGCTTGCAATCTCGACCATTGGCGACCGCAAAGTCGGTTACATCAACGCGCACGGCACCTCGACGCCGGCGGGCGATGTGACGGAAGTTAAAGCCGTTCGCAATGTCTTTGGCGAAGGCAACACGCCTCCGATCACCTCAACCAAATCGCTCACAGGCCACTGCCTCGGCGGCGCAGGTGTTCACGAGGCGATCTACTCGCTGATCATGCTCAACGGCGATTTTATCCCGCCATCGGCGAACATCACCGAGCTTGACCCAGAGATCAACGAAGGTGAGATCAATCAGACCTTCGTGAAAGATGCTGGTCTCGATACTGTTATTTCAAACAGCTTCGGCTTTGGTGGCACGAACGGCACCATCGCCATGAGCAAATATCACGGATAAGGCATTGCCATGGCAGATTTGATGAAGGGGAAGCGCGGGTTGGTCATGGGGGTAGCCAACGAGCGTTCGATCGCTTGGGGCATCGCCAAGGCCATGGCCGCGGAAGGCGCAGAGCTTGCGTTTACCTATCAAGGTGAGGCGTTTGGAAAGCGGGTTGAACCGCTGGCCGCGAGCCTCGGCAGCGATTTCTTGGTCGACGTCGATGTAACGGATGACGCGTCTCTTGATGCAGCATTCGCCAAGCTTGAGGAAGTTTGGGGAAAGGTCGATTTCGTCGTCCACGCAATCGCCTACTCTGACAAAAACGAGCTTACTGGCCGCTTCGTCAATACGTCGCGCGAGAATTTCAAAAACTCGCTCGACATCAGCTGCTACTCACTTATCGAAGTGGCACGCCGCGCGGTTCCGCTGATGGCAGATGGCGGTACGATCCTGACCCTCACGTATCAAGGCTCTAACCGCGTTACGCCGTTCTATAACGTTATGGGTGTAGCCAAAGCTGCTCTTGAGGCAACAGTACGCTACCTCGCGAATGATCTCGGGCCAGACGGTATCCGCGTCAATGCGGTATCTCCAGGTCCGATGAAAACACTCGCTGGAGCAGCCATCGGCGGTGCACGCAAAACGTTCCGCCAAACCGAAGCAAACGCTCCGCTTCGCTCAAACGCGACGCTGGAAGCGGTTGGCGGTACGGCTGTATATCTTGCCTCTGATGCAGGAGCTTGCACCACAGGCGAGATTATCCGCGTGGACGGCGGCTATCATGTTCTTGGCATGCCTCAGCCGGAAAACCTCTGAAGCATCTGTAAAAGCTAAGTACACAAAGGGGCCTGCGTGGCCCCTTTTTCATGTCATTGGACAGTCGCGCTACCCATCAGTCGCAGGTGTCATGATCCCCAATGCTGCGCCTCCGGGATCTTTGACGATTGCAATTTTTCCAATCCCCGGAACATCAAAAGGCGCACGCAAAATTTCTCCGCCCTTATCCTCTGTGGTGTTGACGCCATCTTGCACGTCGTTGATCGCAATATAGGTAAACCAATGCGCCGGAACGTCTTTTAGATGCTCAAGCGGGGTCATATCCATAATCCCACCGGCAGGCTTGCCATGCGCCATACCTACGTAATACGTCCCACCTTCGGGCATTTCCATTTCGTCGAAGGTCCAGCCACATACTTCGCCGTAGTAAGCCAACGCCCCTTTGACATCTCGGGTCATCAACTCGCTCCAATGCACAGTGCCATGAATATCAGTCACTTTAGTTCTCCCCGTTAACAAAAAATACAAATTACGAACAAAAGAAATGATACCACAGACCGCCCCTTCCCCCTATCACAATGCTGTGCCAAAGTCCGCTCAGACACTGAGCTTCGGAGACCGACATGCCCATCACAACCTGTATTTTCGATGCCTATGGAACGCTTTTTGATGTGAACGCTGCCGCGCGAAGTGCGGCCTCCGAGCAAGGTCACGAGAGTTTTGCAGAGCATTGGCAAGACATAGCAACCAACTGGAGACAAAAGCAGCTTCAGTACACTTGGATCAGAGCCATAACCAATACCCACTGCGATTTTTGGCAAGTTACGAAGGACGCGCTTGATTGGGCCTTGGAAGCGAAAGACCTAACTGATCCGCACCTTCGTGAGCGCTTGCTACAGCTGTATTGGGAGCTTTCTTCCTATCCGGAAGTCCCAACAATGCTCGCTGAATTGAAAGCGAAAGATTTCAGTACGGCCATACTCTCGAACGGTTCGCCCGACATGCTGCAAGGCGCGGTTAATTCAGCTCAGCTTGGCGCATTACTTGATGACTGTCTGTCGGTTGAAACGGTCCAAACATTCAAACCTTTTGATGTTGTTTATGATCTAGTTGGGAAACGATTTGATTGTCCGCCGAACGAGGTGTTGTTTGTTTCGTCAAACGGATGGGATATCGCTGGCGCTGCGCAATATGGCTTCCACACAGCATGGGTCAATCGCGCATCAGAGCCCGTAGATCGATTAGACGGCAAGCCCGAGCATGTATTGCCCGACCTATCCAAAATACCCCAACTGGCCACCGCCCTATGACCAATTATTACAAGAGTTCCGATAATCTAGACCTCGCCTATCTTGACGAGGGCGAAGGGCTTCCGCTGGTTATGCTCGCGGGCCTAACGCGCAACGCCCACGATTTTGATCATGTCGTGCCGCATTTGCCAGGCGTCCGGATCATCCGCCCAGATTATCGAGGGCGTGGGCAATCGGCCTATGCCCCGCCCGAAACTTACACAATTCCAACCGAAACCAATGATATTCTCCGTCTGCTCGATCACCTCGAAATCGACCGTGCCGCCGTCCTTGGGACATCCCGCGGGGGACTGATTGGTATGAGTATGGCCGCAATCGCAAAAGACAGATTGTTGGGGCTTTGCCTAAACGACATTGGTCCGGAAATTGATGCAAATGGGCTTGCTGCGATAGAGCAATATCTAGGACGCAGGCCAACTCAGAAATCATATGAAGACGCTGCAAAAGCGCGCGCTGCACTCCTCATCGATTTTCATAACGTGCCCTATTCACGATGGCTCGCCGAGGTACGCGCGCATTATCGCGAAACAGAGAACGGATTAGAGTTAAGATACGATCCCAAGCTCAGAGACGCCTTCCTCGCCGCGAGCGACGCACCGATGCCAGACCTTTGGCCGTTGTTTGATGCGCTTGAAGGGCTTCCTCTTGCCCTTTTGCGCGGTGAAAACTCGAATATCCTCTCAAAAGAAACCGCCGAAAAGATGTATGCCAAGCGTCCGGACATGTCATATGCCGAAGTAACGGATCGCGGCCACGTCCCGTTTTTGGATGAGCCCGAAAGTTTGTCCGCGCTCCGAGTTTGGCTAAAGGAACTCCAATGATTGAAGACGCCTACAAACGCCTCCAAGGTCACGCGCGGAAAACTCCCCTTCTTAGTTCCCCATTCCTCGACGAGATTTCTGGCCGTCGCGTTTTTGTAAAAGCAGAGTGCTTGCAACACACTGGCTCATTCAAATTCCGCGGAGCATGGAATGCTATTTCCACTCTAACTGAGGAGGAAAAAGCGCGTGAGGTATTAGCTCTATCAAGCGGAAACCATGCACAAGGAATAGCAGCGGCAGCAAAGGCCCACGGCGTAAAGGCGACTGTTCTCATGCCCTCTGATGCGCCAACGGTGAAAATCGAAAACACGCGTTTTCTGGGTGCAAATGTGGTGACATATGACCGTGCCACCCAAGATCGCGACGAGGTTGCCGCCAAGATGCTCGAGGAGAAGGGCTACACTTTGATCCATCCCTTCAACAATCCAAAAGTGATCGGTGGGCAAGGCACGGTTGGCCTTGAGATCGCAGAGCAAGCTGATGAGTTTGGCATCAATGACGCCGAGGTTCTGGTGCCCTGTGGCGGTGGCGGTTTGATGTCCGGTGTTGCGACAGCGCTTGAAGCACGCAAACCTAAATTCAAAGTGCGACCAGTGGAGCCAGAAGGGTTTGATGATGTGACGCGCTCGCTAGCCACTGGCAAACTTTTGGCGAACGAAAAAACGTCGGGGTCGATATGCGATGCAATAATGACGCCGTGCGCAGGCGATCTGACCTTTCCGATCATACAAAAGCTCTGCGGCAGCGGCATCGTAGTAAGTGACGAAGACGCGCTTCGTGCAATGGCGCTGGCCTTCAAACGGCTTCGTATTGTTATAGAGCCCGGCGGCGCCGTGGCCCTTGCCGCTGCACTGTTTCACGCGAATAAGATCAACTCCGAGACCGTTATCTGCGTCGCCTCTGGTGGAAACACAGACCCAGATGTTTTCCAGCGCGCGCTCGCCCTTGATCAATCATCATTGGGGTAAACAGTGCCGATATTCGATCATCAGGGCCTTGAGGTTCATTGGCAGGAGGACGGTTCGCCAACCGGTGAACCGATAGTATTTGCGCACCCTTTAGGCACCAATCTGCGGGTTTGGGACGCCGTTTTCGCCGCCTGCCCCGAACTCAGCGCCTATCGTCTGATCCGCTATGACATCCGAGGGCACGGAAAAAGCTCCACTCCACCACCGCCCTACACGATGGGGTCACTAATCGGCGAGGCCGAGGCCCTTATCGAGCACCTTGGAATAATAGATTGTGTATTTGTAGGCGCGCATCTTGGTGGGCAAATTGCACAAGGGCTTGCTGTAAAACGCCTCGACCAGATCCGTGCTCTGGTTCTGGTCAACACAGCTGCCAAGATCGGCATTAAAACCAAGTGGGATGTTCAACTTGAGGCGCTCCAGAAAAACGGAATGCCAGCAGCAGAGAGTGCTACGAAAGGTTGGTTTAGCCGCGCCAATCAAAACTCGCCTGAAGCGGAGCATTGGCGTACGGTATTGCTCCAGAACGCGCTCGACGGATACATCGGCTGCTGCCATGCCATGAGTGGAACAGATTTCTTCACACCTGTATCTGGGCTTCGGCTTTCTACGCTTGGGCTATCGGCCTACAACGACACGCTCATTCCGCCCGATCTTATGCGCGATACTGTCGAACTCATTCACGGTGCGGATTTTCAGATCATGCCACGTGCGGCCCATCTGTCCATGATTGAACAACCCGTGGATTTTGGGGAACGACTTGCTGACTTTCTTAAAAAGATAGGGCACGGTAGCTGCTCCTGCGACGATGGTTGCTCGGGCCACTAAAAACAACACATTTCAGAAAGTACGCTCACAGTGAAATCCAGATTGCCGATCTTTTTTATTCTGGTCACGCTTGTGATCGACGCGATCGGATTTGGGTTGATCATGCCAATGATGCCCGCGTTAATCCGCGACGTAAGTGGCGCCGATCTTGCCCATGCTGCGATTTGGGGCGGCGTGCTGGCCACGGTATTTGGCCTTATGCAATTCTTGTTCTCCCCGCTTTTAGGGAACCTCTCTGACAGGTTCGGGCGCAAAGTTGTGTTGCTCACTTCGCTGGCGATCCTTGCTGTCGATTACCTCATTATGGCGGTCGCGGGCAGCATCTGGCTCTTGTTTCTTGGTCGGATAATCGGAGGGATCACATCGGCCACGCATTCCACAGCCAATGCCTATGTCGCGGACATTTCCGCGCCGGAAGACAAGGCCGCAAACTTCGGCATGGTGGGCGCAGCATTCGGGTTTGGGTTTGTGTTTGGCCCATCTCTGGGTGGTTTGCTCTCAACCTTTGGCCCTCGCGTGCCGTTCTACGTTGCCGCCGCGCTTGCAGGGGCTAACTTTTTCTTTGGCCTGTTTGTATTGCCAGAAACGGTTACAGATAAAATCCGCCGCCCTTTCGAATGGCGTCGCGCAAACCCTCTGGGCGCCTTCAAAGCCATCGGGAAGTTACCAGGCTTGCAAGGCCTCATGGTTGTGTTTTTGATCTATGAAATTTCCTTCTTCGTTTACCCTTCCATCTGGGCGTATTTCACCCTTGAGAAGTTCGCATGGGATGAGCGCATGGTCGGCCTTTCTCTGACAGTCTTCGGCCTGTCTATGGCGTTCATGCAGGGCGTAGCGATCCGCCCCATTCTTAGGAAACTCGGCGAAGCGAAAACGACAATGCTAGGCATGGGGCTCAATGTTTTGTCGTTCTTTCTTCTCGCAATAGCGCCAAGCGGGTGGATGATAATCGCCCTGACGCCACTCTCCTCGCTCGGCATTATCGCAAGCCCTGCAATCATGGGGATCATGAGCCGCGCCGCCTCAGACGATCAACAAGGCGAGCTCCAAGGTCTGACCACCTCACTCGCTGCACTTGGTATGCTCATGTCACCGATTGTCATGACACAGACATTTTTCTTTTTCAGTCACGAAGGTGCCTCGCCATACTTTCCCGGCGCACCCTTTCTTTTCGCGGCCGTTCTGATGGCCGCAGCGATGATTTTGTTCGCCGCGACACAGCCAAAAACCAGCGTCGCCGCAGAATAGCCAACGGTTCTGCCAGCGGTTTTATTTCATGAACGCCGAAAATTCGCCTAAAAGGGTTAATAGAAACTCATTAGTTTATCTTTTTAGCAGGCTGTGATGACCGCAGATTTTCAAAACTCGGTTCGTGAACGGATCGCCCAGAAAAAGTCGGATATCTGTAATCGATGGCTTCTGACCGCGGCATTCCTTACGGTCATTGTATCACCCATCATTATTTACAGAGACCTTACGGTTACTGATGGGCTACGAACCTCTACTCTCCTGACGGTTTGCGCATTGGGTCTTATGCTTGGGATTACGTATTTCCGAAGCAAATTACCACTTTGGGTACGGGCTGTTGCTCCGATTATGCTGCTTGTTCCGCTATCGGCCTATGGGGTTTCCTATTTCGGCATGACGGCTGCTGGATTTTATTTTCTGGTGATTGCCCCGACATTGCTGTTGGTGTGCTACGGTTTCTGGTCGGCTCTCGTTCTTCTTGTCTTAACCAATAGTTTCGTAATCGGGTTCGCTATATTTACAGTGAAGACGGGATTGATCCGATTTGGCGATCCTGCCGCGTATATCGTCGCACCTGCAAGTTGGGCGAACTACGTTGCGATATTCGTTGCTTCGTCCTCAGCAATGCTTGCCACTGTCCATGTATTGAATAAATTCTTTACCGAAGCGCTGGAACAACAGGCTGCTGAATCCGAGAAAGTAGCCAATTCCGAGCGTGAAACCCGCTCGATACTCGACCAACTTGTCGAACCCTTTTTTCGCGTTGATACACGCGGCGTGTTGGTAAAGGTTTCTCCGTCAATCGAGAAACTTCTTAACATTCCGCCTCAACAAATAATCGGACAGCCACTTGGAAACTTTTCTCCTGATCCTGAAGGGATTGATCAATTTCTCCAGTCGGTATTGGACACCGTTGGTAAGTCGGAAATGGAGATTACACTTCGCCGAAATGACGACACGCTCCGAACGATTGTAATGCGTGCGCAGCCGTGGCGCGGGCCAAACGAGCAGACGCTGGGAGTTGAAGGCGTTCTTGTTGATATAACGGAACGCCGCGCTGCTCAGAAAGCGATTTACCATAGTCGAAAGGTTGCGGCGTCAGGGCTGATGGCGGCTGGAATCTCACATGATTTTAACAACAATCTCGGTGTGATTTCAGGATGCTTGTCATCAATGGAACCCTATGTAGAAGACAACAAAGATCTCAAGAACCTCGTCGATCTCGCGCAACGCGCAAGCGCCAAAGCGTCACAACTCTCCACACGCCTTCACCAGATTTCGATCAAAACCACCTATGATACAGAACCGCACGACATCGATGTTATTATCCAAGAGTTCGCGCCGATTTTGTTCCGTGTTTTGCCAACCGATATCAAGCTGAACACTAAGATCGGAGAAGGCCAAAAAATCGCCGAGATCAACCGCTCCGAGCTTGAAGACGTTATCTTTAATCTTGTCGGCAATGCGCGGGACGCTGTGGTCGGTGGTGGTGAAATTACAATCGAGACCCAGATTGTTACCCTCGATCCTGACACCCTTGAAACCTTACCCGGCCACCTCAATGAAGGGCAATATCTCCGCATTGCTGTCGAAGACACGGGTAAAGGAGTGTCACTCAAAGATGCTGCGCGTATGTTCGATCCATTCTATTCAACAAAGCCCGAAGGCCACGGAAGCGGCCTTGGGTTAAGCATGGTCCGAAGCTTCGCTGAACGCGCGGGTGGTGCAATTATCCTTGCGAACCCCGGCGAGGAAGGAGCGCGGCTGGAATTATTTCTTCCCGCGCTCTCTTCTGATTAGGATTTTCGTTGAAACGCAATCATAGTCAGCGCCAAAAGGCTTGAGCCAAGCATAAGCAAAAGCGACACCGCGTTGAGCACCGGAGTGGAGCCCTCTTTCAACCGATCAAACATCTCGATCGTGAGCGGCGCGTCAGAACCGACAAGCATCAGGGTCGTGTTAAAGTTTTCAAAGCTCATCAAAAACGCGACCAATACAGCACCCAAAATCGCTGGACGAAGATAGGGCAGCGTGATTGTCCGCACCGCTGTAAGCCTTGTTGCCCCAAGATTTAGCGCGGCCTCTTCGAGAGACGTGTCAAACTTCTTGAGCCGCGCGGCAATCACCAGTGTTGCAATCGTTGTGATGAAACTGAACTGCCCGAGTATCACCAGCACCAAGCCGGGCCGAAGCGCTTCGATATCATAGTTCAGGCTATCCTCGACGCCGTTTGCGACGGTCGAGGAGAATACCAAGATCGAGATACCCAGAACGATGCCAGGGATAACCAGCGGCAATAGCATCAGGACATAGAGAACCGATTTGAGCCGAAATTCATAACGGTTGAACAGGAACGCGTTGCAGGTTCCAACACCGACGGAGAGCGCAGCAACCGACACCGCAACGAGTGCAGACGTGCCGATAGATTCGAGGATCGACTTCTCATAGAAAACTCCGCGCTGCGGTTGTTCAGGCGAAAAGAACCAATCGAGAGTGAAACCATTCCACGGCAAAGATGGGAACAAGCTGTCATTGAACGCAAAAAGCGACACAACAAGCAGCGGCAGCGCGAGATAGACGAAAAACAGCGCAACATATGCGCCGTAAATCAGCGAGAATGCGCGGGGTTGTTTGATTGTTGGTATCATCGTTTACCCCATCGTCTTTTCAAGCGTCTGGCCGGAGAGCTTGAGCGCACCCCAGACAATCAGAGATGAAAGCCCTAGAAGCAGGAAGCCAAAGGCCGCCCCCAGCTCCCAATTAAAGCGGACGATAAACTGGCTATAGATCATTTCAGTGAACCAAAGGCTATCTTTGCCCCCAAGCATAATCGGCGTCAGGTAATTCCCAAGCGAGAGCATGAAGACCACGATAGAGCCTGAAACAATTCCCGGCATTGCGTGCGGTATTATGATTTCGCGCAGGACGTTATAGCCGTTTCCGCCAAGGTCATAGCCCGCTTCGATCATGGAATCGTCGAGACTTTCGAGCGTCGTTACAAGCGGGACAACCATGAACAGCATAGACGTATAAATCAATCCGACCATCATCGCTGCGTCGTTATAGAGGAACTCAACAGGCCCGCTCACAATCCCCGACCATTGCAGGAAGTTTGAAAATATCCCCGTTTCACGCAGCAAAATCATCCACCCGAAGGTCCGCACCAGTTCCGAAACCCAGAACGGCACCAAACACATCAGGAACAGAATAGACTGAAGCCGCCCACGCGCGATTTTTGCGATGTAATAGCTGATCGGGAATGCGATCAATAGCGTCAATACCGTTGCAACGATCGACATGAATGCCGTCCGTAGGAAAGTGCGCAAATAGAGAGGTTCGCTAAAGAACGTCATGTAATTGGCAAAGCTGGTTTGATACTGACGCACGCCAATTTTTTCCTGAAGAGACAGGATAAAGAGATCAATATGCGGGATGATGATCAGCAAGCTTAGCCAAAGCACAAGCGGACTCGCCAGAAGGATAAACCCGAGTTTTCCGTGCGCGCCCATCAGTTTGCCCCAAAGCACAAGGATTGGGATGCGCCCCAGCCGATCGCCAGCGCATCACCCCGTTGAAGCCCGTTGAACTCGCCTGACTGCGGCAAGGCAACGTCAATCGTTCCGCCGCCCTCGACTCTGAGAAGCACGCGAGAGTTCGCACCATTGAACAGCACGTTTTCAACATTTCCGACGAAGCTGTTTGCGTGTTCACCAATGCCATTTACCGAGTGCGCCACCCGAATTGCCTCTGGTCTAACGAATGCCTCGACTGTGGCGCCGCTTTGAACTGTGCCCCTGGCAGTGCCGATGATCGAAACGCCTGTTTCCGTTACCAGTTTAACCTGATCGCCAGACACGCTCTCGACCCGGCCCTTCCATCGGTTGCTATCCCCAACAAACCCAGCAACGAACGGCGTTTGTGGCGCGTAATAGAGATTTGCGGCGGTGTCGAGTTGCTCAAAACGGCCCGCATTCATCACTGCCACCTGATCACTCATTACAAGGGCTTCGGACTGGTCATGGGTGATGTAAACGAATGTCGTATCAAACGCGGCCTGAAGCGACTTAAGTTCAACTTTCATATGCTCCCGCAGCTTGAGATCAAGCGCACCAAGCGGCTCATCCAGCAGTAGAACATCCGGCTCCAGCACCATACACCGCGCAATAGCAACACGTTGCTTCTGCCCACCAGAAAGCTGCTCCACACGGCGGTTCCCGATACCCGGGAGCCCGACACGTTCCAGTGCATCGGCAACTTTTGCATCGATCAGTTTTTTGTCCAACCCTTGCCGCCGCAATCCGTACCCGATGTTGTCGGCGATGTTCATCATTGGGAACAACGCAAGATGTTGGAACACCATATTTACAGGCCGTTTGTTCGGCACGGTATCCAAAACAGATTTGCCTTTGATCTGAATGTCACCGGATGTGGGATCAAGGAAGCCGGCGATCATCCGCATGATCGTGGTTTTGCCGCATCCCGATGGGCCGAGGATCGAAAAGAACGATCCCCGCGGCACCGAGAATGAAACATCATCCACAGCAAGAGTCTCATCAAAACGCTTCGTGAGGTTGATGCAATCAAGGTCGTTTACAGCAGTCATTCGAATATTCCAGAAAAGAGAAAACGGCGCGCAGGATTGCCCCGCACGCCGCAATATTATTTGCGATTAGTTAGATGCTTTTACGCGATCAAGCGCTGCGCCTTCCATTTCTTCAAGACCAGCCGGTACTGTTGGATACCAGTTAATGTTGTCGATGGCTTCTGGTGGGAAGCTGGCTTGGAAACGCGCTTTAAGAGCGTCGTCTGCGTAGGCGTCCGCACCGAGAGAGGCGGTAAAGTTGCCCGCTTCGGCAGTGATCATGGCAGCGATTTCCGGCTGCATCACAAAGTTGATCCACTTGTAGGCCGCATCTTCGGCTTTGGTCTTGCGCGGAAGGGCGAATGTATCAATCCAGCCCAGCGCACCGGATGTTGGCGCAACAAAAGTGATGTTCTCGTCTTCGGAGTTCAGCTTCCATCCGCCTGTATCCCAAGCCATAGATGCCACAACTTCGCCAGAACGCAGAAGCCCCATCAACTCGTCGCCACCGCTCCAATACGCTTTGACGTTGCCCTTACAGGAGATCAGCTTCTCTTCGACGGCATCGATGATTTTCTTGTATTCTTCTGGGTCGCGATAAGCAGCAAACGGGTCAAGGCCCATGGAGAACGCAAATCCAATCAGTGTTGGACGCTTCAGACGGTAAGATACCTTGCCCGCGTAAGCTTCGTTACACAGATCAGTGTAATCCTTCACGTCGCCTGCCATTGCGGTATTCACGACAAGGCCCGATGTACCCCATACATGCGGCACACCGTAAACATCTTCGCCAAGCATTGTGTTGGATTTAGTCGCTTCAAGCATGGACGTAATAAAGAGCGACGTGTCAATCTTGGACAAATCGATTGGCTTATAAATTTCGAACTCTTCCTGAGCACCGGCGATCCGGTCCTGCGAAGGCTGTGCGAGATCAAATCCGCCGCCGCCAGTTGCGCGGAGCTTCGCGACCATTTCTTCGTTATTAGATTTCGTGACTTCAACTTCGATGCCAGTTTCAGCGGTGAACTTTTCCACCACAGCGTCTGGTGCGTATCCGCCCCAAGTCAAAAGGCGCAGCGTTTCGGCATTTGCTGCCGTTGTTGATGCTGCAATCAAAGTAATCGCAGCGATTCCTTTAGTGATTGTCATTTTGTTCTCTCCTTGTCGGTTGTGAATCGAGCCTAGGCTATTTTAGACCATTCAGTAAAGAATGGATTTGTTCAGAATGAACGGCCTCGGAAAAAAGCTTTCAGAAGGCTTGCCCCGCTCATGCTTGGCAATTGTAACAAGCGGATGTCATTCAACGGTTTATTCAAAAAATTTGTCGGCAAATTGTGCAACGCAGCGAGCATTGCGTGGGCCATAACGGCAAAGACGCTTGGACGGGATAACTTTACCGTGCTAGGCAAACCCAATACCAATCCGGAAGCCATTTATGCAGCCCTATCTTCAGAAACTGGTCCTCGCTTTCCTCTTCACATTGATGGTGTTTACGACGGTACCAAAGCTTGATCTCTGGGCAACCGGATTATTCTACGTCGAAGGCGTCGGATTTCCTGCTGCGCAAAACGAGTTTGTTGTTCAACTCCGCTTTCTCATGATGCGCTTTATGCTTTTACTCCCGATTATCGCGCTCGTGATGCTGGTTGTGAACATCTGGAAGCGTGGGTTTGGCGGCATTCCGGCAATCGTTTGGGGTAAAATCCTTACGCTCTTTCTCTTGGGGCCGGGCCTGTTGGTTAATGGTATACTCAAAGAATATTGGGGGCGTGCTCGTCCAGAGAAAACGCAGTTTTTTGGTGGTAGTGCCGAGTTCACGCCGCCTTTTCAAATAACGGATCAATGCAGCCACAACTGTTCATTCGTTTCAGGCGAGGCGTCAGGCGCAACAGCGGTTGCGATTTCGCTGTTCGCGCTGTCTTACTGCTTCACAAATGAAATCCTCGCCAAAGCTACGCGTATTTTTGCGATTGCATTTGCGGTTATCGCATCAAGCTTTCGCGTCATCATGGGTAGGCATTTTCTATCAGACACGATCTTCGCGATATTAATGGTCCTGTTGGTCTCTTACGCGATAAACGCGGTATTTAGTCGAATCTGGCCGCCCAAAGCTTCTGGCGCTAGCTCGGCGCGACAACACCTTTCTTAAGTATTAGATTCCCATAAATCCGAAGCTCGCCCGTTTGGACGATTGCGTAAGCTTTCTTAGCTTCCTCATAAAAGGCAAACCGCTCTACAGTTTTGATCTGGGCGGGGAAGTCTGCTGTCTTGTTGATGATCTCTTGATACTCCTGAACCACAGGCGGAATCTCATCTGGCTTGCCCACAATTTGCATGGAGCGCGCTGGATCATCGACGAAATTATCAAGCGGCATAATGCTCAATACAGCCTCGACGACATCCGGTGCCGCAACGCCATCAAGTCGCACAAGCCGATCAGTGCTGGAGTCACTTGGGAAATTGGCATCAGCGATCACAATTTCATCGCCGTGGCCCATGCTGGCCAAGATATACAACAGATCAGGCGAGAGGATCGGATTTAGATTTCTGAGCATTTGCGAACCTTTGCTATGATTAACCCTACGGTAATCAGAGCCACTCGCAAGTCCAGCAAAATTACTTTGTTAGGATCAGTTTTCCCGCGCGCGTAATCCGCAAATGGTAAACCGCTCCGTCAAGAACAAGGTTAGCCTGCCCATGTGTACGCGTGAGGCTGCGAACATCGTAGGCGGGTATATCAAGCTCAACTTTGGTGGCTTCAATGTTTTGATCAATTTCAACTCTGGCGTTCATATCAATTCTCCTGATGCTCCTCATTTCTTAGTTTTTTAGTCAGGATTCGTCAACAGCTTTATCCCTTGCGCCTGAACCAAACATAGAAGTATGTTTTATTGGCAAAATTGAGTGGTAGTTTGCAAATTAAGGGGCTTGCAGACTCCCGCGTGATTTTAATCCAGAAAACTGTCGGAAACGACCTCGTTCAAACGCAGGAACACGCATGAAACTTCGCTCACAAAAATGGTTTGATAACCCGGAAAATCCCGGAATGACCGCCCTTTACATCGAACGTTATCTGAACTTCGGGATCACTCGAGAAGAACTTCAATCCGGCAAGCCGATCATCGGAATTGCGCAAACCGGTAGCGATCTTTCGCCGTGTAACCGTCATCATGTTGAGCTTGCGAAACGCGTGCGCGATGGAATTGTAAGCCAAGGCGGGATTTGCTTCGAATTTCCCGTGCACCCGATTCAGGAAACCGGGCGCCGCCCGACTGCGGCACTTGATCGCAACCTCGCCTACCTCGGACTGGTGGAGGTTCTGCACGGCTATCCACTTGATGGTGTTGTCCTGACAATCGGCTGTGACAAAACCACGCCTGCGCTTCTTATGGCCGCGGCAACGGTGAATATTCCTTCGATCGCGCTTTCAGTTGGCCCGATGCTCAACGGTTGGCACAAGGGCAATCGCGCCGGCTCCGGTACAGTGATTTGGGATGCGCGGCAGGACCTCGCCACTGGCGAGATTGATTATAAAGAATTCATGGATATCGCCTCTGCCTCTGCCCCGTCGGTTGGCTATTGCAACACCATGGGAACGGCCAGCACCATGAACTCACTCGCTGAGGCATTGGGTATGCAGCTTCCGGGTTCGGCAGCTATTCCTGCGCCTTACCGTGAGCGCGGTCAGATTTCTTATGAAACCGGCAAGCGCATTGTGGATCTCGTGCGCGATGACGTGAAGCCCAGCGATATTATGACCCGTGAAGCGTTTGAGAACGCAATTGTCGTGAACTCGGCCATCGGCGGATCAACCAACGCCCCGATCCACCTCAACGCAGTTGCGGCCCATCTTGGCATCGAGCTCACCAATGCAGACTGGCAGAAGCATGGTCATTCAACGCCACTGCTTTGTAACGTCCAGCCTGCGGGCAAATACTTGGGCGAAGACTTCCATCGCGCCGGTGGTGTTCCTGGCGTTTTCTCGGAGTTGCTTAAAGCAGGTGTCTTGCCTCACCCTGATGCACGCTCCGTTGGCGGAACAACCGTGGGCGAAGCCTATGCCAATTCCGAAGTAAGCAATCATGATGTGATCTACCCTTACGACAAACCACTCAAGCCAGCGGCTGGTTTTGTTGAGCTTTCGGGTAATCTCTTTGACAGCGCGATTATGAAAACAAGTGTAATTTCCGAGCATTTCCGTGAGCGGTATCTGTCAAACCCAGATGACATGAATGCCTTTGAAGGGCGCGCCATCGTGTTTGACGGACCGGAGGATTACCACGACCGTCTCGACGATCCGGCGCTGAATATCGACGATAGCTGCATTCTTGTGATCCGCGGCGCGGGGCCAATCGGCCATCCAGGTGGTGCGGAAGTTGTGAACATGCAGCCGCCTACCGCGCTCATCAAGCAAGGCGTGAGTGAGCTGCCTTGCATCGGCGACGGGCGGCAATCGGGTACATCCGGCTCGCCGTCAATCTTGAACGCGGCCCCAGAAGCGGCGGCTATGGGTGGGCTTGCTCTTGTTCAAACCGGAGACATGTTGCGCATCGACCTGAACAAAGGGTCGGCAGACATCCTAATCAGCGAAGAAGAACTCGCGACCCGTCGCTCAGACCTAGAGGCCAAGGGCGGATATCCCTACCCCGCGCACCAAACGCCGTGGCAGGAAATTCAGCGCGGCATGGTTGACCAGTTCGACAAAGGTATGGTGCTTAAACCGGCCACCAAATACCGGAACGTGGGTGACATCGACAAACTCGCCCGCGACAACCACTAATCAAAAAAGAAACGCCCCCAAGAAACCTTGGGGGCGCTTTCGTTTTAGAGGCTCTCAACCGTTTGTTTCTGCGAGCCGAGGTTCTCGATACCAAGCTCAACAGTATCGCCAACTTTCAGGTATTTCGGTGGGTTCATCCCCATGCCAACACCTGGAGGCGTACCTGTACAAATCAGGTCTCCTTCTTCGAGCTTCATAAAGCTGCTCATGTAGGAAACGATTGTTTTCACATCAAAAATCATAGTGGAGGTTGTGCCGGTTTGCATCCGCTCGCCATTCACATCAAGCCACATGTCAAGATTTTGCACTTCAAGCTCATCAAGCGTCACAAGCCATGGACCAGTCGGGCAGAAGTTCGGGAAGCTTTTACCCTTCATCCACTGGCCGCCACGGTCAATCTGCCACGAACGCTCTGAAACGTCGTTCACAACTGTAACACCGGCTACGTAGTCAAGCGCGTCTTCCGGGGCCACGCCGAAAGCAGTTTTGCCGATAACGATGCCAAGTTCGACTTCCCAATCAAGCTTGGTCATGTGATCCGCATAATAGAGCGGCGCGTTTGGGCCACAGAATGTGGACGCGGATTTGTTAAAAAGGATGGGTTCTTCCGGAACAGGCAACCCAGATTCTTTTGCGTGATCTGTATAGTTCAAGCCAACGCAGTAGATGTTCTTTGGCTGACTGATCGGGGTTCCGATACGCTGGTCACCTTCGTAAAGCGGGAACTCAGCCAGATCGAGACCTTTCAGCGTATCGGCAACACCTTCAAGTGTTTGCGGACCAAAATCCTTCACCACAGACGATACATCGCGCGCTTTGCCGTCCGCATCCAATACACATGGTTTCTCCGATCCTTCGGTGCCCATTCTTAGCAGTTTCATGCAAATTCCCTCTTAACTGTTATCTTCATTTCCCCTACCGAATCCTATTGCGGCTCGGCGCTCGGCCATCTAATATGTTAGTCTGCGAGAAGTCACAAGCCTGGATGTTATGGACAACCACCGAACAGCCTCCGTTACCGAAACGATCTATGATGCGCTTTATCGGCAAATCATTGAGTTGGAACTCAAGCCCGGACACAAAATGTCCGAAGCGGAGATCGCGCGCCAATATGATGTGAGCCGTCAGCCGGTTCGAGATGCCTTTTATCGACTGTCCAAGCAAGGTCTCCTGCTGGTACGGCCACAGCGCGCAACCGTCGTCACGCATATCTCGGTCAGCGACATCAAGAGCGTGCAGTTCATTCGAACCGCGCTTGAGAAAGAAACCGTTCGCGCCGCTGCTGCGAAGATTGATGATATTCAAGCTGATCTATTGGAACTTATGATCACGCGGCAGGTTCAGGCGCTCTCGCGTAAGAACCTCAGCGAATTCTATCAGTGGGATGAAAACTTCCACGCGCGCATATGTGAAATCGCAGAGCGCCCAGAAGTCTGGGACCTTATCACCGATGTCAAAGCACAGGCCGACCGCATCCGTTTTCTTAGCCTGAACTTCGATGCCGGAGACGCCCTCACCGACCACAACGAAATCGTAACGGCCCTACGCGCGCATGACGGTGAAGCTGCTGCGGCGGTGATCACCAATCATCTAACACGAACAGAATCCTCCCTCCCCCGCATCCTCGCAGAGCACGCGAGTTACTTTAAGGATATCACCTGAACATGACGAACAAGACTTTCCTTTCTATTGGCGAAGCAATGATCGAAATGGCCGTTGTCGGCCCAGACACCTATCGCCGCGGGTTTGCCGGAGACACGTTCAACACAGCTTGGTACCTCGCCAAACTTCTCCCTACTGACTGGGGTGTGAAGTATTTCTCGGGTCTTGGTGTAGATGCGGCCAGCAATGAGATGCGCGAATTTGCCAAGTCTTCGGGGATCGATATGTCGCCCGCACGCGAGGTCGCGGAGAAGACAGTCGGCCTTTACATGATCCACCTTGACGGCGGCGAACGTAGCTTTTCCTACTGGCGTTCGGATTCCGCGGCTCGGCAAATGGCAGGCGATGTGGATTACATGACTGAGAGATTCATGGAAGCGGATGTATTGTTCTTCTCAGGCATTTCTCTTGCTGTTGTGCTGCCTGAACACCGCGCGGCATTCCTTGAAGCAATTGGTAAAGCGCGCGCTGCTGGAAAAACGACAATCTTCGACCCGAACCAGCGCCTGCGCCTTTGGAAAGACCAAACAGAGATGTCAGACGCCATTTCGGATGCGGCGAAGGTTTCGGAGATCATCCTTCCGTCCTTTGACGAAGAGCAGCAGTTCTATGGTGATACTTCGCCGGAGGCGACAATCGAGCGCTATTTCGCCGCTGGTGTGAACACTGTGATCGTCAAAAATGGGCCGGGTCTTGTAACAGCGCAAACCAAGGGCGAAGCACCGATTACCGTGCAGCCGAACATTGTTGAAAACGTCGTAGACACAACTGCCGCCGGAGACAGCTTCAATGCGGGTTTCTGCGCCGCGCTCCTTCAAGGTGCAGATCTTGCGAGCGCGATTACCAGCGGCGCAGAGCTTGCGGGAAAAGTTGTCACAAGCCACGGCGCATTGGTAAACGACGCCGTTTAAACGAAAACGGGGGCAAAACTGCCCCCGTTCTTTGTGTCGTTTCTAGGGTCTTAGGCCAGCTTGACCCAAGCCGCGTTACGCGCCGACGAGCGCACGCAAGCGTCAATGAATTGCACGCCTTTAAGACCATCCTGAACAGTTGGATAGACAACCTCAGCTGGCACATCTTTCCCTTCACGGCGCGCCTGAATCGCTTCGGCCGCTTCGGAATAGATCGTTGCAAAGCCTTCAAGATACCCTTCAGGATGCCCAGGAGGTATGCGGCTCACACGGCCAGCGGCCTCACCCGAACCCGCACCGCCGCGCGTAATCAAACGCTTCGGCTCACCGAATGGAGTGTACCAGAGATAGTTCGGGTCTTCCTGACACCATTCGAGGCCACCCTTCTCACCGTAGATGCGCAACCGCAGGCCATTCTCATTGCCGACAGCAACTTGGCTGCACCAAAGTGTGCCGCGCGCTCCACCTTCGTAACGCATCATCACATGAGCGTTGTCATCGACCAATCGACCGGGAACAAACGCTTGAAGATCCGCCGAAAGTGTATCTACCTCGAGGTCGGAAACGAAGCTGGCAAGGTTGAACGCATGCGTGCCAATATCACCAGTTGAACCACCCGCGCCGGATTTCTCCGGGTCAGTACGCCATGCGGCTTGCTTGTTGTCGGCGTCCGCCTCTTCGGCAAGCCAATCTTGAACATACTCAACCTGCACCAAACGGAGTTTGCCAAGTTCGCCATTCGCGATCATCTCACGCGCTTGGCGGATCATCGGATAACCCGTGTAGTTGTGCGTCAGGATAAAGAGCGCATCCGAAGACTCCGCCGCCTTCACCAATTTTTTGGCGTCCGGCAATGTCGAAGTCAGAGGCTTGTCACAGATCACGTGAATGCCGCGCTTTAGAAACTCGCGCGCTGCATCAAGGTGAACGTGGTTTGGCGTTACGATTGCCACAGCCTCGATCCCGTTTTTCAATCGGGCCTCGCGGATCGCCATTTCCTTATAGCTGGAGTAGATACGATCCTCCGCCAGCCCAAGCGCACGACCGGACTCCAGAGCGCGTTCAGGCGTGCTGGAAAGTGCACCTGCGATCAATTCAAACTTGCCATCAATGCGCGATGCGATCCGGTGAACACCACCGATAAAGGCGTCTTTGCCTCCGCCGACCATACCCAAGCGGATTGGTCCGGACAGGGCTTCGTTGCGTCCTGTAATCGCCATGATTAAACCTCCAGACCAAGCATTTTGCGGTTGGCAACCTCATCGGTTCCGCCATCGGCAAAGTCATCAAATGCGCGCTCGGTTACGCGAATAATGTGGTCTTTGACGAACTGCGCGCCTTCGCGTGCACCGTCTTCTGGGTGTTTCAGCGCACATTCCCACTCGACAACAGCCCAGCCATCAAAATCATTTGCGGCCATCTTCGAGAACACCGCTCCGAAATCAACCTGACCATCGCCAAGACTGCGGAAACGGCCTGCGCGATCGACCCAGCTTTGATAACCACTGTAAACGCCTTGGCGTCCGGTTGGGTTAAACTCGGCATCCTTGACATGGAACATTTTGATCCGGTCTTTGTAGATGTCGATATTGTCGAGATAATCAAGGCACTGAAGCACATAGTGGCTTGGATCATAGAGCATGTTACAGCGGGCGTGATTGTTTACGCGCTCAAGGAACATCTCAAATGTAACGCCATCATGCAGGTCTTCGCCTGGGTGGATTTCATAGCAAACGTCAACGCCGCATTCATCAGCATGATCAAGAATCGGCTTCCAACGCTTTGCCAACTCATCAAATGCTGTTTCAACGAGCCCTGCTGGACGCTGTGGCCAAGGGTAAACATATGGCCATGCGAGCGCACCAGAGAAGGTTGCATGTGCATCGATTCCAAGGTTCTTACTCGCGGAAAGCGCCATTTTAACCTGCTCGACCGCCCATTCCTGACGCGCCTTTGGGTTGCCTTGAACGTGTGGTGCTGCAAAGCCATCGAATGACGTATCGTATGCGGGGTGAACTGCAACGAGCTGTCCTTGAAGGTGTGTCGAAAGTTCGGTGATCTCTACGCCGTTCTCACGGGCTTCGCCAGCAAGCGTGTCACAGTAATCTTTTGAAGTTGCGGCTTTTTCCAGATCAATGAAGCGCGCATCCCAGCTCGGAAGCTGAACGCCTTTGTAGCCACAATCTGCTGCCCATTTTGTGATTGCAGACCAGGAATTGAACGGAGCGTCGTCTCCTGCGAACTGCGCGAGGAAAAGGCCGGGGCCCTTTAATGTTTTCATGAATCCCTCCCAGAATCTCAATTAGGGCGAGAAACAATACGCGCCCGAGAGGCACCGTAATCGATTACAAATGCAGAAATCAAGCAATGTAAACGGTTACTGTCTCATTTTTCGTGAGATTTGGGGGTTCGACCTATTGCGCAGCCGCAATTCTGATGCGGATACGCTCCACGTCGATGGCAGATTTTTCGGGAAGGAACCGTAGTTCAGGACTGTGTGTTAACGAGCCAACCGCCTGGACCTGCGATTGTGTCTGGCAGTGCGAGCACCATGATTTCACGTACAATGTAGCACGCCATAAAGCTCAGAAGGATTTGGTCAATTGTAATGGCACTCAGGAATGACATAATAAACTCGTCCGTTTTAGCCTCGTTAAGCGGTCCGAACAGGAGGACCAAGGAAAATGTCGCCCGAGAAAAAGGCAACAAAATGGCGCAATTCGACGAGCAATATGGCCATTCAGCGTTGATTTCTTGCGGTGTGCCTTCGGCGCGAACAACCGATGCCGGATCTTCCTAATTATTTCTGCGGCAACGGACCTGTGCTTTCTCTCCCAACCAATTCCACGGGGACGATATGTTGAAAATGTTCCCAATCCTTGTTCGGGTTCTGGATTCTTTCCAACAGCGCTTTTGCGGCAATCCGACCGATTTCAACACGGTTTTGTCGAATGGTTGTGAGCGAAGGGTGCATGTAAGCCGCAATCGCTACGTCATCAAATCCGATCAAAGCAATTTCTTCCGGAATCTTGATACCAGCCGCCAAGAGACCTTTCATAAATCCAAGCGCCATCATGTCTGAAGCACTGAATATTCCAGTCGGACGCTGATCCATGGCAAGGATTGTCTCCGCCGCCGCTGCACCAGAGGCGAGGCGGAAATCTCCGGGCAAAATCCACTCGTCCCGAACTTCCATGCCGAGCGCGCGCGCCTCTTTTACAAATTCATCTCTGCGCGTAGGCGTTAGGATATTGTCCTTTGGGCCGCATATGTGCCCGACTCGTTTATGACCACACTCCGCAAGATGCCGCGCCGCGAGTCGCGCACCTTCGGCGTTATCAGATCTTATAGAAGGAAGGCCGACGCTCTCCGCCCATTCACAGGCATAGACCACCAGATTTTCCGACCCTGTGGCCCGCACAGATTCAATGGATTCTGGCTCCATGAACCCATCAAGGATAATAACACCATCCGCAATTCCATCAGTGAAAACGTCAGCGACATGAATTTTTGGAGTTGATTGATTTTCCGTATCCGCAACAAGAATTGAGTATCCAGCTTGGCTCGCCACTTGCTCGATGCCGGAAATGACCTGCGAGAAAAATGGATTAGACAGATTCGGAATAAGCGCCAGAATTGCGCCCGTTTTCTGGGTTCTCAAGTTCCTCGCTGCGCGGTTGGCGCGATAGCCAGTCTGTTCTACAGCCTGCAGAACAGCCTCGCGCGTTTCATCCGAAACTTGCGACGGATTACTTAACGCGCGACTGACACTGGCGGTCGAAACGCCCGCCGCTCTCGCAACGTCGAGAATCCGCGCTCTCTGATTCGGTGACTTCATTCCTCCTCCTACGAGATTTTCCCTGCCTGCACCAAAAGTTTGACGGAAGGGCTTGACAGAATCTCAATTAGAATGTCCCATACTGTAATCGATTACAGCATCTCTAACGTAACGATGCGTGAAATTGTAATCGATTACAAGGGCGTCGTGGGATGACGCTTACATAAAGGGAGGAATCTATGAATTTCCGTAATGCACTTGTTGCAACTACTGCGCTTTGCGCGGCTTCCGCAGTTTCTGCGGCCGATCTAGAGGTAACACACTGGTGGACATCAGGCGGCGAAGCTGCTGCTGTTGCCGAATTTGCAAAAGCTTTCAACGAGACAGAAGGCAACAACTGGGTCGACGGCGCGATCGCTGGCGGCGGCGGCGTTGCACGCGGCGTAATCGTAAGCCGTATTCTTGGCGGCGATCCAATGCACGCCACCCAGCTTAACCACGGACGTCAAGCCGAAGAGCTTGTTGAAGCTGGCCTGATGCTTGACCTTACTGACATCGCAGAAGAAGGCGGCTGGCGCGACATCGTACACCCTGTTTCGCTTCTTGATAGCTGTACAGTAGACGGCAAAGTTTACTGTGTTCCTGTGAACATCCACTCTTGGCAGTGGCTCTGGCTGTCGCACAAAGCATATGCTGACGCAGGCGTAGACGTTCCTTCCAACTGGGATGAATTTGTTTCTTCCGCTCCAGCTCTCGAGGCAGCTGGCAAAGTGCCACTCGCAATGGGTCAGCAAAGCTGGCAGTCCTCAGGCGCATTTGGCGTGATGCTTGTTGCACTCGGTGGCCCTGAGCTCTGGACAAAAGTATACGCAGAGAAAGACGCAGACGCAGCTGCAAGCGCTGAAATGGCCGCTGTATTTGAAGCTGCTGCAGCCGCGCGTGAGCTTTCTGCTGGCTCAAACGTGTCCGATTGGAACCTCGCAACAGCTATGGTTATCAACGGCGAAGCCGGTGGTCAGATCATGGGTGACTGGGCACAAGGTGAATTCGCGGTTGCCGAGCAGGTTGCCGGCGAAGACTACACATGTCTGCCAGGTTTGGGCGTGAACGAAATCATCTCTACTGGTGGTGACGCGTTCTATTTCCCGAAACAGGACGATCCAGAAGTCGAAGCTGCTCAAAAAGAGCTGGCTAAATTGCTTCTGTCCAAGGAAGTACAAGTTAACTTCAACCTGAAGAAAGGCTCGCTGCCTGTTCGTGGTGATGTTGACCTTGCCGCAGCGAACGACTGCATGAAGAAAGGTCTCGAAATCCTCGCTTCTGGCAACATCCTTCCTGATGGCAACCAAGTTCTTTCCGCTGACACCACAGGCCAGCTTGAAGACCTGATGGTTGAATTCTGGAACGACACTTCGATTACGGCTGAAGACGCGCATAAGCGTTACGCCGACATCATTGCAAGCGCGGACTGATCCTCTCTGTTTGTAAGCCGCTCCCGAGTGTTCGCACTCGGGAGCAACCTGAATACCCTGATGTGCGGCACGGCTAACCCGTCGCACACCCTCAGCTAAATCCAACAGCGAGAAATTCCATGGCGGATGCAAAAAGGCCCAACCAGCTTTTGCGCAATCTGAACGCCAAGGTTGCCGCGATCCCAATGGTCGCTACTGCCCTTGTCGTTTTCGTAGGTTGCACAATATGGACGATTGTCCACTCCTTTACTAAATCAAAACTTCTTCCAAAAACCGATTTTGTTGGTCTCGACCAATACGAGCGACTTTGGAAGACCAACAAATGGCTGATTTCCATTGAGAACTTGGCAATCTACGGGATTTGCTCCCTTGTATTGTCGATTTGCATTGGATTCTTCCTTGCGACTCTGTTGGATCAGAAAATCCGCTTTGAAAATACAATCCGGACGATCATCCTTTATCCGTTTGCTCTGTCATTTGTTGTGACTGGCCTTACATGGCAGTGGATTTTGAACCCTGACTTCGGAGTACAGAAGATCGTGCGTTCCCTTGGTTGGGAAAGCTTCGCTTTTGATCCCCTCTATAATCAGGACATCGTGATCTACGGCATTCTGATTGCCGCAATCTGGCAAGGGTCTGGTCTGATCATGGTCATCATGCTCGCTGGTCTCCGAGGCATTGATCAGGAGATCTGGAAAGCCGCGCGCGTTGACGGAATTCCAAAGTGGAAAACATACATCTTTATCGTGATCCCGATGATGCGCCCTGTTTTTGTAACGGCGCTCGTACTCATCACCGCCGGCATCGTTAAGGTCTATGACCTTGTCGTCGCACAAACCAATGGCGGACCGGGCATCGCTTCTGAAGTTCCGGCCAAATACGTTATTGAATCCATGTTCAAAAACCAAAACCTCGGACAGGCATTTGCCGCCTCTACCATGATGTTGGTGACGGTGCTGATAATCCTCGTTCCCTACGCTTATCTCGAATACGGAGGGAAACGCCGTGCAAAATAAGTACAATCTCGAAGGCCCGCAGGGCACCAAACCCCGCAAGCGCCTCTCCGGCACAAACATCATGCTCTATGGCACGCTGCTGGTCGTTGCGTTCTACTATCTCCTACCTCTTTATGTGATGGTTACGACATCGCTTAAAGGCATGCCCGAGATCCGCGCAGGTAACATCTTTGATCTGCCGGTAGACATTACGTTCGAGCCATGGGTGAAGGCGTGGTCTACCGCATGTACCGGCCTGAACTGTGACGGCCTTAGCCGCGGTTTCTGGAATTCGGTTTCCATCCTCGTTCCTTCGGTGGCGCTATCTATCGCGATCGCTTCTGTAAACGGCTATGCGCTGGCAAACTGGAAGTTCAAAGGGTCCGAAGTATTCTTCACCATTCTAATCTTCGGTGCATTCATTCCCTATCAGGTGATGCTCTATCCGATTGTGATCCTGCTCCGCGAAGTTGGCCTCATGGGATCGCTTTGGGGGCTGGTTGTGGTGCACACGATCTTTGGCATGCCAATCCTGACGCTATTGTTCCGCAACTATTTCACATCACTGCCTGACGAGCTGTTCAAAGCTGCTCGGGTTGATGGTGCCGGTTTCTGGGGAATTTATTTCCAGGTGATGCTACCCATGAGTCTTCCGATCTTTGTTGTGGCGATGATCATTCAGGTCACAGGTATTTGGAACGACTTCCTCTTTGGGGTGATCTATACAAAGCCGGACATCTATCCGATGACTGTACAGCTCAACAACATCGTGAACTCGGTACAAGGCGTGAAAGAGTACAACGTCAACATGGCGGCTACTCTTCTGACCGGCCTCGTTCCTCTCATTATCTACTTTGCCTCTGGCAAGCTCTTCGTGCGCGGCATTGCTGCCGGTGCGGTGAAAGGCTAAATCATGACAAGCACATCAAGCGTATCCATCAAACACCTCGATCTCAGCTTTGGCGCGGTCGAAGTGCTCAAAGACCTCAACCTCGAAATTGCCAACGGCGAATTCCTCGTGCTTCTCGGTGCGTCCGGCTGTGGCAAGTCAACGCTCCTGAACTGCATCGCCGGACTGCTGGACGTAACGGGCGGCCAGATCCACATCAAAGGCGAGAACGTCACATGGGCAGAGCCAAGCGAGCGCGGCATCGGCATGGTGTTCCAGAGCTATGCGCTCTATCCACAAATGAGCGTTGAAGGGAACCTTTCCTTCGGCCTCAAGAACGCCAAACTCCCGAAAGACGAGATCAAGAAACGCGTTCAGCGCGCTGCAGAAGTCCTGCAAATGGAGGACCTACTGAAGCGTAAACCGGCGGCCTTGTCTGGTGGTCAACGCCAGCGCGTTGCTATTGGCCGCGCCCTTGTTCGCGATGTGGACGTATTCCTCTTTGACGAGCCATTGTCCAACCTTGACGCCAAGCTTCGCGCGGACCTGCGTGTAGAAATCAAACGTCTGCACCAGCAGCTTCACAACACGATGATCTATGTGACACACGATCAGGTGGAAGCCATGACACTCGCGGATCGCATCGCGATCATGAAAGACGGCCTGATTCAGCAACTCGCAAGCCCAAGTGAAATCTACAACAAGCCGGCGAACAAATACGTGGCCGACTTCATCGGGTCGCCCTCAATGAACTTCTTCCTCGGCGCAGTTAACACAGATGGCGCGCCGACCTTTGAAACCGCGGGGCAGACCATTCCGCTCACGGGGTATGAGTTTGTTTCGTCCCCCGCCGCGGGCAACGCATGGATGGGTATTCGCCCAGAACATATTGTTGTTGGCGAGGCCGCCGAAGCATCTGACTTCAAAATCGACACAAGCGTCGAAATCGTCGAGCCAATGGGCAGCGATACCGTAGTTTGGTGCGAGGTTATGGGTGAACGCATTCGTATCCGCATCGACGGCCAATCTTCTGTTGAGCCCGGAGACACATTGCGGATCGGATTTGACGCCGCACGCCTCTCACTCTTTGAAAAAACCACCGAAAGCAGGATCTAAATCATGAGCGCTTCCTTTCAACTTTATAGTGCCAGAGACTTCACCCCATGGGACGACGTTTTCAAAACTCTGTCCGAACTTGGCTACACGGGCGTAGAGGGCTATGGCGCCCTTTATGGCGACACCGACAAGGTTCGTGCCGCGATGGATGCAACGGGCCTGTCAATGCCAACCGCGCATGTCGGTATTGATGACCTAGAAAGCAATCTTGAGAAGGTCGTCGAAATCGCGGGCGCTCTTGGTATCAAAACCATTTATGCGCCCTACTTGATGGACAATCAGCGCCCGTCAGACAAAGCAGGCTGGCAAGCCTTTGCCGCGCGTCTCGCCGCGGCTCAAGAGGCACTCGCTGCGCATGGCATCGGCTTTGGCTGGCACAACCACGACTTCGAATTTGTCGCAACAGCTGATGGCGCCGTCCCAATGGAAGTAATCCTTGAAGCCGCGCCAAAAATCGAATGGGAAGCAGACATTGCGTGGATCGTCCGCGGTGGCGGTGACCCAATCGCATGGATCACCAAATACGCTGACCGCATCTCTGCGATCCACGTCAAAGATATCGCGCCTGAAGGCGAATGCACGGACGAGGATGGCTGGGCAGATGTTGGCGAGGGCACCATGGATTGGGCGGGCATCCTTGATGCTGTTCGCACCAAGACCAAGGCAGCGCACTTCGTAATGGAACATGACAAACCAAACGATTTCAAGCGGTTCGCAACCCGTTCGATCAACAACTACAAAGCTCTTTAGGAGTTCGAAATGACTAATAAACTTGGCGTCGGCATCATTGGTGCCGGCAATATCTCAGCGGCTTATCTCCGGCTTGGCCCTATGTTCAAAGGCATCGAGCTTCGGGCCGTCGCTGATTTGAACATGGATGCCGCGAACGAGCGCGCAAAAGAATTCGGCGTTCGGGCTGAAACTGTCGATGGCCTGCTTGCTTCGGATGACATTGATATCGTTGTGAACCTGACGATCCCTGCTGCGCACTTCGAAGTTTCAAAAAACGTACTGCTTGCCGGCAAGCATGTGTATTCGGAGAAGCCATTCGTTCTGACCTTGGAAGAAGGTGCCGAGCTTAAAGCACTGGCCGAAGAAAAAGGGCTCCGTGTTGGTTCCGCTCCAGATACGTTCATGGGCGGCGCGCATCAGCGTGTTCGCAACATAATCGATAGCGGCGAGGTTGGAAAAATCACGTCTGGGACGGCTTTTGTGATGGGACACGGGATGGAGCATTGGCATCCAAACCCTGACTTCTTCTATCAGCCAGGCGCAGGCCCTGTTCTAGACATCGGCCCTTACTATGTCACCAATCTGGTACAGTTGCTCGGTCCTGTTGCGCGGGTTGCCGCCCTCACGTCAACGCCAGCTCCAGAGCGCCTCATCACGTCTCAACCACGCAATGGCGAGAAAATTCCTGTTGGCACACCGACAACAATTCACGCTTTGCTTGAGTTTGAATCCGGCGCAGTAATCACCATGGTAACAAGCTGGGATGTCTGGCAGCACGGTCATTCAAACATGGAGCTTTATGGCGAAGAAGGAACGCTTCACGTGCCTGATCCAAACTTCTTTGGCGGCGAGATCAAGCAAACGAAGCGCGAAGCTGACGTTGAGCTTTCTGGTGAATGGGAGCACCCATTCTCTGTTCCTAACGACGGAGACAACGCAAATTACCGCTGTGCAGGTTTAGCCGATATGGCGATCGCCATTCAAGAAGGCCGCCCACACCGCTGCTCCGATGCACTAGCGTTACACGCTGTCGAGGTCATGACATCGATCCTCGCTGCTGGCGAAAAACGTGGTTTCGTCGAGATGTCAACAACCTGCGAGCGCCCTGCTCCGCTCACTCCGGATGCTGCGCGCGAACTGCTCGCTTAAGTTTGGAACATTAAGAAATTCGGGCGGGCCAAACGGCTCGCCCTTTTTTGTTGATACTACGCTTTGAGCCGATCAAGCCGCCATAAATAGCCACTCTCGCCGAATTCATCGAACCGATCCGTAACCAGCGGATCGTGTCCTGGAATAACTCGCGAAGCGCTTCCCCCGGCTAGGGCCTGAATCTTGTCAAACCCCTGCACCATGTCTTCCATATCAACGACAATCGGAAACGGTTTTCGCTGCTGAAAGTTCTCGTAGTAATGCGCGGCGTCGCTTGCGAGGCACAATGGTCCATTCTCTGTTTCAACACGAACGGCCTGAAGACCGCGTGAGTGGCCTCCGATCCTATGAACAGTGACGCCCGGCGCGACTTCGCCGTCCCCCTTGTAAAACACCACACGCCCAGCGAAGACATGCCGCACCATTTCGCAAACATGATCGGCCGTGTAAGGCATCTGCAATGTCGGATCACACATGCAAGGCCCCGTCGCAAAGCCCATTTCGACTTCCTGAAGGTGGAACTTCGCGTTTGGATACCGATCTAGCCCCCCCGCGTGGTCATAGTGGAGATGCGTTACGATGACTGTATCGATAAGCAGTGGGTTTACATCCAATGCGGCCAGCGCCTGTGCTGGATCGCGCAAGATCGGTCGCGCACGCCTTTGGCCTTCGGCCTCGTCATAGCCCGTATCTACAAGAATATTTCGTGTGCCATCGGTCAGAAGCCAAACGAAATAGTCCATTCCATGTTGCGCGGCGGGGTGATCGTCAAATATGAAGCTGTCTTTCCGCGTTCGCGTATTCCGCTCCGCATATTTAACCGCATAGACCTGCCATTTGGTTGTCATTTGGCCTCCTCCCCGCTTATCGCTCTTTTTAGATGTATTTTTGATCATTTCAGATTGCAAACTGTCGTTGCGTGCATTAATGAGTTTTTTAATGCATTTATTAAGGTATCCGCAATCCTTGATAAGAGCAAAAGCTTAAACAAGGTGAAACATGACACGGACGCCCAAGATTTCACTCATAAAGGGTGACGGAATCGGTATTGACGTTGCAGAGGCCGCGCTTGCGGTAACATCAGCTGCGCTGAAACACTCTGGAGCCGTGGCACCGAACATTCAAGAGATCAAAGCCGGAGCGGGATACTATGCCGAGACTGGCAGGGATATCGAACCGGACGGCGAAGAGCGCGCTGGCGAAGCGGATGCCATTTTCCTCGGCGCGATTGGCCTTCCTGCTATTCGTCATAAAGATGGTACAGAAATCTCTCCGCATCTGCGCTTGCGCGACCGGTATCAACTTTATGCAGGCATTCGCCCCGTCAAGGCCTACCCCAACGCACCGCAGCGCCTTGCTGATCCTCGGGCCGAAGGTATCGACATGATAATCCTTCGCGAAAGTACCGAAGGGCTATTCTACACCGCAGCTGTTCACAACCGCGCAGAAATCGTGCCCAATGTCGAAGTTCGCGACATCATGCGCATTTCGCGCGCCACAACGGAAAAACTCCACGAGTTTGCGTTCCAATTGGCCGAAAAACGCAAAGAGCGCGGAAAATCCGGGCGCCTTACCTGTGTGGACAAAGCCAACGTATTTACCAGCCAAGCCTTCTTTCGCCAGATCTTTGACGAGGTGAAAGCCGCGCATCCAACCGTCGAAACGTCTTACAATTATGTGGACGCCATGGCGCTTGACCTTGTGCGCAAGCCTTGGGAGTTTGATGTCATGGTTATGGAAAACATGTTTGGCGACATCCTGTCTGATCTCTGCGGCGGCCTTGTCGGCGGGATGGGCATGGCGGCCTGTGGCGAAATCGGTGACACCATCGGCCTATTCCAGCCCGCTCACGGAAGCGCGCCGGATATCATGGGCCAAGACAAAGCCAACCCGCTTGCAGCTATCCTGTCCGGCGGCTTGATGCTTGACTACATCGGCGAAAAAACAGGCGTTGGCGGTTATGAAGATGCAGGAGCGCTCGTCGACAAGGCGGTAGACCTTGGTTTTGAACGCAACGCGCTCCGGCCTATGGAGTTTGGCGGCGATATGGGCACCAAAGCCGTAACCGAAACCGTAATTGAGCTGCTCGAAGAGGTTGCCTAATGGAGGCGCCGTACAAGGTTGCGGTTATTGGTCTGGGTTATTTCAGCCAATTCCACCTAGATGCTTGGCGGGACATTGCAGATACCGAGCTTTGCGGCGTATTTGACCTCGACGCGGTGCGCACGCAGGAAATCGCGGCTGAATACAGAACCAAAACTTTTCAATCCGTCGAAGACCTTACCTGCGAACAACTTGATATCATCGACATTGTTGCACCTCCGCCAGCGCACAAAGCGTTGATTGAAACCTTTGCCAGCGATGGTCGGGTCATAATTTGCCAGAAGCCGTTCTGCACGTCCCTCAAAGAAGCTGAAGCCGTTGCAGCACTTGCGAAAAAACGCGGCTGCACGCTCATTATTCACGAGAACTTCCGCTTTCAGCCGTGGTATCGGGAGATCAAATCGGTGCTCGAAAGCGGAGAGCTCGGCCATGTTTACCAAGCCCGTTTCGCGCTTCGGCCCGGTGATGGACGTGGCAAAGATGCCTACTTGTCGCGGCAACCGGCTTTCCGAACCATGGACCGTTTGTTGATACATGAAACCGGTGTTCACTTTGTCGATCTGTTCCAATTCCTCTTCGGTGACATTCAAAGCGTCTATGCAGATATTGAGAATCTAAACCCTGTGTTGGCGGGGGAAGACGCGGGCGTGATGCTGATGCAGCACACGACGGGCACCCGTACAATGCTCGACGGCAACAGGCTTTTGGATCACGCAGCAGAGAATACCCGCCACACGATGGGCGAAATGGAGATCGAAGCCGAGAACGGGACTTTGCGTCTTGATGGATTTGGCAAGATCACAATGCGCAAGTTCGGAGAGCTGAGCTGGAGCGAACTTCCCGTTTCTGAGCCTATCGACGATATTCGGTTCGGCGGTGGCTGTGTCGAAGCGCTGAACCGCCATGTTGTTGCTGCTCTTAACGGCACGAAGAAATTTGAGAACACCGCGGCAGAGTATCTATCCGTAATTCGTGTGACCGATGCAGCTTATGTTTCCGCCGAAACCGCAACCAAACAAACACTTTAGGAGCAGCTATGTTCGCCGTTTGCGTCACATTCATCATTGAGCCATCTAAGGCCGAGGCTTTCCACGCGCACATTAACCTAAACGCGAAAGCATCCGTAGAGATGGAAGCGGGATGCCAACTTTTCGATGTCTGCACAGACCCAAGCGACCCCGCCAAATTCTTCCTCTATGAAATTTACGACAGCGCCGCCGCGTTTGATGAGCACCTTGAAAGCGCGCATTTCAAGTCATTTTGCTCCGACATCGAGGGAATGGTCATCGACAAGAAGGTAGAGAGTTTTGAAAACGTAACGGCGGCACGCAAATAGCGCACCGCCGTTCGTTTAGGCCCTAAAGAAAGATCGCTTATGCGTCTTCTTTATTTTCATGCGGATGCTTGCCGAGAATAATCATCCCGAGCAAATCATCGTCCGTAACCTCATCAACATTCACAGTGCCAACAAGCTTGCCGTTCTTCATAACAGAAGCGCGGTCGCAGAGGTCCATAACATCGTGAATGTCGTGGCTGATGAGGAAGATACCAATCCCTTCAGACTTGAGCTGCTGAATGAGTTCCGAAACCATCTGGGTTTCGTGCGGCCCAAGCGCGGCTGTTGGTTCGTCCATGATCAGGATTTTGGCGTTGAAGTATACCGCACGTGCAATCGCAACAGATTGGCGCTGGCCGCCGGATAGCGCTGAAACAGGGCTGCTGAACTTTTCGAAGTTCGGGTTCAGACGGCCCATGATCTTCCGCGTTTCCGCTTCCATCGCGTCATCATCAACCGTACCAACGTTGGTTACAATTTCGCGACCAAGGAACAGGTTTGACGCAGCATCGAGATTATCCGCCAAAGCAAGTGTCTGGTAGATCGTCTCGATGTTGTAGTTCCGCGCATCACGTGGGTTGGCGATATGCGCCTTTTCGCCGCTGATATAAATCTCGCCCGCATTTGCGTGATACGCACCGGAGAGGATTTTGATCAGCGTGGACTTACCCGCACCGTTGTGACCCAGAAGGCCCACAACTTCACCTTCGTGCAGGTCAACCGACACGTCATCCACAGCCTTCACACCGCCAAAGGCGATGGAAATGTTCTTCATCTCGACGAGAGGGGTTTTCGTAGTCATTCTCATATCCTCCCTTAAACGCCGACTTTACGGCGATAAACGATGTCGATCCAAACCGCGACAACCAGCACGAAGCCCACGACCATGTTTTGCAACGGTGCGTCAACGCCAACAGAGGCCATACCAGATTGCAAAGTTTGCATGATCGCAGCACCAATCACAGCACCATAGATCGTGCCGAAGCCCCCAGCGAGTGCGGTTCCGCCAATAACAGCGGCCGCAATCACACGAAGCTCGTCGAGCGTTCCGAGGCCCACGTCAACCGAACCAAGCCGCGCCGAGGCGACAACAGCAGAGATACCTGTAAGCGCGCCCATGAGCGCAAATACCTTGACCGTCAGCATACGCGTATTAATGCCCGAAAGCTCTGCGGCTTCTGGGTTGCCACCTGTTGCATAGATATAGCGGCCAAAACGCGTGCGCTTAGACACAATCGTCATGGCAACGGTCACCAAGAGCAGGATCACAACTGGAATCGCCACACCATGGTTCAGAGACAATGTATCGGTAAGCTCAAGCCCCCGCGCCTCTGCAACACGTGCCCGCGCGCCTTTGGCAATTGGATAGGAATTGAGCGTCCAAACGAAGCCCATAATCAACCCTACGGCCAAAGCGATAAGAACACCCTCTGCCCAAACAGGCTTCACAACAAAACCGTGGTTCGCTTTACGGCGGCGAGACAGAATGATCAGGACAACAGCAGCAAAAGACGCAAACAAGCCAAAGGCCCAACTCAGCGTTTCACCAAGTGTTCCCTCTGCACCGCCTCCAAGTAGCTTGAAGTTCGGATCAAGTGGAGAAACGGTTTGCCCCTCTGTGACCCACCACATAGCACCGCGATAGATCAAAAGCCCGCCAAGCGTAACGATAAAGGCTGGAACGGTCAGATAACCAATCACCCACCCCTGCGCGGCGCCGATAACAAGCCCCATCAGAACCGCCGCAACTGAAGCGATGATCCAGATCGACCAATGCCCGAGCCCGACGATATCCGGCAGGACGTGCACTTGAAGCGCCGCGACGCTCATGCCGATAAAGCCCAATAGCGAACCAACCGATAGATCGATGTGTCGCGTCACAATCACAAACACCATTCCGGTTGCCATAATCGCAACGGATGAAGTCTGTACCGAAATATTGAACAGGTTGCGCGGCGTCAGAAAGCGCCCACCGGTCCAGAGATCAAAAACCACCCAAAGAACGACAAGTGCGCCGATCATACCGAGCAGCCTTGGATCAATGCCCACATTGGACACGAATTTTTTAGCTGAATCTTTCATGTGTTGCCCTCTCCCAAGCGGCAAAGCTTAGATACGCGTTTTGATACGTTCCTCTCTTTCTCGAGGACGCAGTACCAGAAATCACGTTTTTTGGAAAATTGTAAGGAGCAGAGCCCCCAGCTCAAGGCTGAGGGCTCGTTGTTTGGTTTACTTACAGACGTCGAGTGTCGAACCGGCGCAAAGCGCTTCTTTCGAAATCCAACCCGCGTCGAGAACAACGTTGAGGTTGTCTGCAGTTACAGGAACCGGCTCAAGGAACTTCGCCATCAGCGTTGTACCAGAAGGCGATGTCCACTCAGCAGCACCGTCGATCGTCGCGTTTGGATCTTCCGCGAGCGCAACAGCAATCTCACCAGCGGCTTTACCAAGCTCACGGGCGTCTTTCCAAACCGAAACGGTTTGTGTGCCGATCGCAACGCGGTTCAGCGCAGCGTGGTCACCGTCCTGGCCGGATACTGGAATACCTTCCATACCCTGAGCAGTAAGAGCAGCAACAACACCACCAGCAGTACCGTCGTTGGACGCAACAACAGCATCAACATTGTTGTCGTTGGCTGTCAGGATTTGCTCCATGTTGCGTTGCGCATTCGCAGGAACCCAGCCGTCAGTGTAAGCTTCGTCAACGATGGTGATATCACCCGCGTCGATTGCAGCTTGAAGCACTTCTTGCTGACCGCCGCGCAGGAAGTCTGCGTTTGGATCAGTTGGCGAGCCTTTGATCATCACGTAGTTGCCTTTTGGCTGTGCAGCCAAAACAGCACGTGCCTGCATACGGCCAACTTCAACGTTGTCGAATGTCAGGTAGAATGCACGCTCGTCTTCGATCAGACGGTCATAAGCAATTACAGGAATGCCTTCGTCAGCAGCAGCCTGAACAGCAGGGCCAACAGCAGATGTGTCTTGTGCCAGAACGATCAGCGCATTTGCACCCTGAGCAATCAGAGATTCAATGTCAGAAAGCTGCTTGGCAGAAGAAGATTGTGCGTCAGCGGAGATGTAAGATGCGCCAGCCGCATCCAGAGCTGCAACAATCGCAGCCTCGTCAGTTTTCCAGCGTTCTTCCTGGAAGTTCGACCAGCTCACACCAACGACAACACCGTCAGCAAGAGCAGTTGTTCCCAGAACAGCAGCCATAGCGACCGCAGCGAAACCAGTTACTTTTTTCATTTGATCCTCCCTTTCAAGATCGTACGCACCCCATAATACAGTTTGGAATCGGGGTGTGCCCAAAATTGATAGCACCATTAAATTCAGAGGTCTAATTAAATCCGCGCACCTCTTCTCACGAAATTGAAAATGATTGAAAAACCAAGAAAAAACTGGTTTGAATACAATATGCTCGAGAAATCGAAATAATGGATTCTGCTTGGAGCAAGCATTTGGGGAGGAATGATTTCTTGGTGAAGAACGACAAAATTTCATCGTCATCCGACCAGCGCGAATCAGGGCGTCAGCAGGTGATCAGCGCGATTCGTAAGGCTGAACAGATCGCCCGAATCGACATTGCTTCGCAGACGGGCTTTAGCCCAGCAACGGTAACATCCATCACAAGCGAACTCCTCAACGCGGGCTTAATCGAAGAGGTTGCGGCATCCGAGCAGCGCGACACAAAACGAGGCCGCCCAAGGGTTGCGCTCAAAATTCGAGGGGACTCCCACTTCGTTGCTGGCATAAAAGTCGCCAACACCTCTGCTACTGTTGCCCTGATGAATTTTGAGGGGCAGACCATTGCGGAATCCGAAATTCCTCTGCCGAGCAGCCAACTTTCGGGCCCTGAGATGGTCAGCTTTATCCGCAAGGCTCTTGAAGACACTTTGGAGGACACCGAGCTTTCAATAGAAAAACTTTCAGGCCTTGGCCTTGGCGTTGCGGGTATCATCGATGCACCGCGTGGCTTCGTGTATTGGTCGCCCTCCATGACCGAAAGAAACGTGCCACTTCGTGATCTGATCGAAGCCGATATCCCTCTTCCCGTATTCATCGACAACGACGCGAACCTTGTTGCCAAAGCCGAGCAGCTTTTTGGCATGGGCAAGTCCTACAGCGACTTTATCGTCGTCACCATTGAACACGGTGTCGGTATGGGCATCGTGATCGACGGCCAAATTTACCGCGGTACGCGAGGTTGCGGCGCCGAGTTCGGGCACACAAAGGTTCATTTGAATGGCGCTCTTTGCCGATGCGGGCAACGTGGGTGCCTTGAAGCCTATGTCGCCGATTATGCGCTCATGCGCGAAGCCGAGATCATGGGCTCCGGTGGGAACGAAGAGCTCTCAGAAAACCGCCTCGCCCAACTCTTCACAGACGCGAAATCCGGTGACTCTCTCGCCCAATCCATTTTTCATCGCGCAGGTACCATGTTTGCCATGGGGCTTGCCAATATCGTTAACATTTTCGACCCAGAGCTTATCATCCTCTCTGGTGAACGGATGCAGTTCGATTACCTCTATGCCGACGATGTAATTGAAACCATGAAGAAATCAGTCGTTCAGATAGACGCCCCACTCCCGCAGGTCAAAATCCACAAATGGGGAGATTTGATGTGGGCCAAAGGGGCCGCCGCCTTTGCGATGGAAGGTGTGACAGAACTTGCCATACGAGAGATTACCCACAATGCGGTGTAGCACGGCCCTCCTAACCACACTCCTTGCCACACCGATTTTCGCAAACCCAAGCTTCGAACCGATCTCGATTGAGGCGCATGAATACATTGGCGGCTGGGAGTTCTATGTCGGCGGCGGGCTTGCTTCGTTTGACTGCAACGATGATGACTTGCCCGAACTTTACGCCGCTGGTGGCGAGGCCCCCGCTGCGCTGTTTGTGAACACAAGCACCAAAGCGGCGTTGGACTTCCGCAAAGAAACGCCAGAGGCACTGGCAATTCAAGGCATGACTGGCGCTTACCCAATCGATATCGACAGCGATGGCATTACCGATCTCGCCATCTTGAGCGTCGGTGAAAATATGCTTCTGAAAGGCGAAGGCAATTGTACGTTTCGCCCGTTCGACGCGCTCGAATTCTCAAGTAGCAGCCATTGGACAACATCATTTTCAGCAACGTGGGAAGCCAACAACTCATTGCCAACTCTCGCCTTTGGCAACTATGTCGACCGAGAAGATCCGAACGGTCCTTTTGAGACCTGCGACGTCAACACGCTCTACCGCCCAAATGGCAAAAGTTACGCCACCCCGTTCGAACTATCGCCTGGATATTGTACGCTCTCGATGCTCTTTTCTGATTGGGGGCGCAACGGGCGCGCTGATCTGCGGGTGTCAAATGACCGACACTACTATGTGAAAGGCGGCGAAGAGCAGATGTGGGCGATGGAGGAAACACCCCGTCTGTACACGCAGGAAGATGGTTGGGAATCCTTCTCGATTTGGGGCATGGGCATCGCAAGCCGTGACCTAACTGGGGATGGGCTTGCCGAAATCGCGCTCACTTCGATGGGCGATCAAAAAATCCAGTCGCCTATCGACCGATCTGCGCCACGGTTTACCGACTACACGTTCGAGCGTGGAACGACAGCTCATCGCCCCTATACCGGCGGTGACGGACGCCCCTCAACTGGTTGGCATGTCGCGTTCGGCGATATCCAGAACAACGGCAGAGACGACATCTTCATCGCGAAAGGAAATGTCGAACGCATGCCTGGCGCGGCGATGAAAGACCCAAACAACCTGCTAATTCAAGGTGAGGATGGGAACTTTACCGAGTTCGGTGACGTTGCTGGCATTGCCTCGCTTGTGCGGAGCCGCGGTGCGGTGCTTGCTGATTTAAACAATGATGGGCTTTTGGATCTCGCTGTGAACAACCGCAAAGCGCCGCTAGAAGTATATCAAAATACTTCAACAGAAACCGGAAATTGGCTTGCGGTGCAGCTATCCCAGAACAGCACCAACACTGACGCGATCGGCAGTGTGATTGAGGTCAAAACCCAGTCTGGAATTCAAACCCGAGAAGTTACCATCGGGGGCGGCCATGCAGGCGGCAGTTTGGCAGCGCAGCACTTTGGTCTTGGCGATCATACTGACGGAGAACTGCGCGTGATTTGGCCGGATGGAACAGAAGGTGCTTGGCAGGCATTTAAGGCTGGTCAAAAGATCACCGTTCGGAATGACACCTAAGCCATACGCACAATCACTGCGTAACCGCATCGAGCGGCAACCCACTCGGAACAGACTCCGGCACGCCGAGGCGCCCTCGTCCGTCATTATCGTCCTTGAGCGCTGCTAAAAAGGCAAGAATGTCATCCACTTCAGCATCGCTAAGGCCGGAATTTGGTGCGAGTGAATTCGCATCGGCAATGGCATTCACTTCCGCTTCATTCTCGACAATATGCCAATCCTCTGCCTCAGCGAACTCAGGTAGAGCAGCGCGATCTGCGGAATAGGCCCGAAGAGATGCGACCGGATCAAGATGGTGCTCCACCACATCGCGCAGGTCAGCATACGCACCCGAATGACCATAGGGCGCAGTCACTGTAACGTTGCGAAGGCTCGGTGTACGGAAGGCATAAGCATCCGCTTCCGCTCCGGTCACAAGCATTCGGCCTGTATCGCGAAAGTGGCTTTCAAAGGGTGCAGATTTGCCAGGGCCGATCTGGGGCATCGCAATGGCATGAAAATCATGGTCTGTTTGGAACTGGCCGCTATGGCAACTGTCGCATTCCGCCTTGCCATAAAAAAGTTCCATGCCGCGCAGTGCTCCGCCACTAAGGCTAGCTTCGCCTTTGATGTGCCGGTCAAACGGGCTGTCATCCGAGCGCCACTCAAACGCAATAAAATCTGCAAGGGCATTCGCAATATCAACATAGCCTATCGGTTGATCCACCCCGATTATCGCGTCAAAGCGCTCCCGATATTCTGGAATGCTCGCAACGCGCGTTGCGATGATATCCCAAACTCCGCCTTCCTGACTGTTTTGCCCAAGCCTTGCAGCTTTGGAAATATCGCTCTCGGAGTAGTGACCTGCCATTTCATCGCCAGATAGCACAGGGAACATGGCCTGAACCGCTAGAATATTTTTGGCGCCAGCCAACATCTCTTCGCCAAGCGGAGTGCGCACGCCGTTTGGCTCCGCTGGATCGAGCTCTACACGCCCGTCATGGAACATCCGCGTAAATTCGGTAGCGCCCAAATTCCACAATGCTGGCGCATTGCGCGGAATTCTTTCTTCCGGCGGGTTTTCTGGGTCAAACATCCGATGCAACCCAAGACCAAATCCGCCCTCTCCAATCCCTAGCGACACCCCATCAGAGGTGCCGAGTGTTGGGTGGTGACAGGTTCCACAAGAAATATTCTTGTTACCGCTCAAAATCGGGTCATAGAACAGAAGCTGCCCGAGCTCTGCGCTTTCAAATGAAACCTCTGGGAACACTGCATTCGCATCTGGGAGCGGACCGGCGAGCGCCGGTACTGCGATGGTAATTGCAAGTATCCCTGCCAATCTCATTCGCGACCCTCTTCGATTGTTACGGTAAGCTTCTGTTTATAAGGCACATCCGGCGTAGCAAACCTTGCTTCGAAGCCTGCTTGGTTCAGCGCATTCGGAAAGGTTTGCGGCTCAAGGCAGATGCCACCATGCTTCACATGCTCCCTGCCATTTAACCCAGCAACGCTATTGTCCAGATAGGCACCAGTGTAAACCTGAAGCCCCGGCTGTTCTGTTTCAAGCGTGAGCGAAAGTCCGTTTGGCGCGTTTAGGACGGCAGCGGGGGCGCTGCCTTCCAGTACAAAGTTATGATCAATCCCGAGCTGTTCGGAATCTGCATCTTTGATTAATGTTGGCTGTCGAAAATCAAATCGCGAATTTGCAATGCCAAGAATTTCGCCCGTTGGGATCAAGGCATCATCAACAGGGGTATATCGATTTGCCGCGAGGTGCAGCTTATGATCCCAAATCGTACCTTCCCCCATCAGGTTATAGTAGTTGTGCTGCGCCATATTAATTGGCGTCACCTGATCTGATCGTGCCTCCATCTCGTAGGTAAGCGCGGCACCATTCAGTGAAACCGTAACTGTAAAATCAACTGCGCCAGGGAACCCTTCTTCGCCATCTGCGGAGTGGTAAGTAAACCGCGCAGCGTTGTTCGCAGTATCAAGCGCAACAGTCCAAAGCCTACGGGCGAGGCCCAACGCTCCGCCATGGAGCATGTTCTCGCCCTCGTTCTGTGTGCATTGGTAGCTCTTGCCATCCAGAGTGAAACGGCCACCTGCGGTACGATTTGCCACGCGCCCCGCGATTGCGCCGAAATAGGACGGGTTTTCAAGATAAACCGCGGGATCGTCATAAGACAGAACAACGGGAATTTCGCGGCCTTTGTGACTGACGCGCCAGTCCCGTGTCGCAGCACCCGCCGTAAGAAACGAGACCGAGGCGACATTGCTTTCCAATGTCACCTCGTCAATGCTCGCACCATCAGAAGTGCGAGCAACTGTTTTAAGCAAAGCCATGTAACGCTTTCCTATAGGCTGTGTTGCAACCTAAACGAAGCGGTTAACAACATTCTCCAGATACTCTTGTTTTCCAGAACGCGGCTCCGGATTTACATCTTCAGCTTCAACGTATTTCTGAATATCTTCAAGCGTATAGTCGCCCTTGAGCATCTTTTGCGCTTCGTCGCTTTCCCAGCCCGCATAGCGATCGGCAAGCTCTTTATCGAGCGTTCCGTCTTCGATCATCGCTGCCGCTGCTTTGAGACCGCGTGCACAGATATCCATTCCGCCGATGTGACCGTGCAACAGGTCCGCAGGATCGACCGACTGACGACGGATCTTCGCGTCAAAGTTCGTTCCGCCTGTCTTTAGGCCGCCATCCTTGAGAATGTGGTAATAGGCGAGCGCAACTTCAGGAACATTGTTCGGGAATTGGTCTGTATCCCAACCGGATTGATAATCGTTCCGGTTCATGTCGATGGACCCAAGAATTCCGAGTGCTGCAGCAGTTGCGATCTCATGTTCAAAGCTGTGGCCGGCGAGGATTGCGTGGCCTTGCTCAAGGTTGAGCTTTACTTCGTTCTCAAGACCGTGGCGCTTAAGGAAGCCATAACATGTCGCGGCATCGTAATCATACTGGTGCTTGCTAGGTTCCTGTGGCTTAGGCTCTACAAGGATTTCGCCCTTAAAGCCGATCTTGTGCTTGTATTCGACAACCATATTGAGCATCCGGCCCATTTGCTCGTCTTCCTTGCGCAAGTCGGTGTTCAGCAGCGTTTCATAGCCCTCACGACCGCCCCAAAGCACATAGTTCTCACCACCCAGACGCATCGTTGCATCCATACAGGTTTTGATAGTTGCCGCAGAATAGGCAAACACATCAGGATCAGGGTTCGTGGACGCACCAGACATAAAGCGCGCTTGGCTAAAGAGGTTCGCCGTACCCCAGAGAAGTTTAACGCCAGTTTCGGCTTGTTTTTGCTCGAAGAGATCAACGATTGCGTTGAGGTTCGCTGTGTTCTCGGCAAAGTTCTTCCCTTCTGGGCGAACGTCGGCGTCGTGGAAACAGTAGTATGGCACGCCAAGTGCTGTGAACATTTCAAACGCAATGTCGACTTTCTTCTTGGCGAGGTCCATGTTGTCTTGTGGGTACCACGGGCGGTCAAATGTGCGCCCACCGAAGGGGTCTCCGCCTTCCCACGCGAAGGAGTGCCAATAGGCTGCGGCAAAACGCAAGTGGTCTTCCATACGTTTGCCCATAACGATCTCGTCAGGGTTATAGTGACGGAAAGCCAGCGGGTTTGTGCTGTCTGGGCCTTCGTATTTGATCTTGTCTACTGGGAAAAATCCGGTGCTCATTTTGTGATCGCCTTTATTGCTGGATAGAGCGCGCGATAGGTTTCGTAGGCCTCGTTATAGGCCGCCGAAAGCTCTTTGCGCGGGTTTACGGTTTTGGCCACTTTCGGGCCGGTCATTATATCTTTTGGGGCAGCGCCAGTGTCTCCGACAATGGCAAGCCGCGCCGCTCCGAGGGCCGCGCCGAAATCGCCCGCTTCGGGCAGATCGATTGGCATATCCAAAACAGTCGCCAACATCTCGACCCAATAAGGGCTCGCGCTGCCGCCGCCGATGGCCAGAACGCGCTTGAGATCGGTTCCGGTTGATTTCAGCGCCTCAAGATTGTCGCGCAGTGCGAAGGCCACCCCCTCCATAACGGCTTGCGTCAGGTCGGCATGGGTTGTGCCAACACTCAGGCCAATGAAGGATGCACGAATTGTGCTGTCGTTATGGGGCGTGCGTTCGCCTGATAGATAGGGCAAGAATTGGATCGAACCCGGGCCTGAGATCGTGTCTCCAAGCTGCGCGGAAAGTTCCGCCGGTTTTGAGCCGAGTGTTTTTGCGAGCCAGTTCATGCAATCGGTCGCCGCAAGGATAACACCCATCTGATACCATGTGTCGGGAATGGCGTGACAGAATGTGTGAACGGCGCTTTCGGGCTTGGGCGAAAAACGGTCTTTCGCCGCCAAAAGCACTCCAGACGTTCCGAGAGAGACAAAACCGTCCCCTTCAGAGAAACACCCGACGCCACAGGCCGCAACAGCGTTATCACCACCGCCCCCAACGCAAACAACCGGTCCTTCTATTCCCCAATCGCTGGCCAAAGCCGCGCGCAACATTCCTGCGGGCGCACTTCCTTCAACGAGATCGGGCATCTGGTCGCGACGCATTCCTGATTTCGCCAGCAACTCGTCTGACCAATCGCGCGCGCCAACGTCAAACCAGCTTGTTCCAGCCGCATCCGACATATCGCCAAAATACTCGCCTGTTAGCCAATAGCGGAGGTAATCTTTCGGCAGAAGAACCTTGTGAATTTTGGCAAAAACTTCAGGCTCGTTGTTGGCGACCCAAGCAACTTTTGGCGCTGTAAATCCTGGAAACACAATGTTGCCAGATATTTCGCGGAACCCTTCGGTTGCGTCAAATTCAGCCGCCTCTTTCGCGCTACGCGTGTCGTTCCAAAGCATGCAAGGACGCATGACTTCGCCGCTGGCGTCAACAAGCGTAGCACCGTGCATATGGCCAGAGATACCGATCCCTTTTAACGCAGCAAGTTCTTTTGGGTGAGATTTCCGCAATGCGGTAATGGTCTTTTCGCAGGCATTGATCCATTCCTGCGGGTCTTGCTCGCTCCAACCTGAATGCAGATGAGACACATCATAGTGCGCCTCTTCAGAGGCTAAGATTTGCCCTGAAGCATCAGCAAGAACAGTGCGAAGCCCCGATGTCCCGAGGTCCAGCCCAAGATACATATTACCCCTCCCAGAGACTGAGCCAATCGCGACTCAGTTTTAATTTAGCGATTAAAATATATTCACGGGAAGTTCGGTCTTGTCAACGGCGGCAAGAGAAAACTGGCACAAAAATCTTACCAATCCGGCGCATTCCCTCAATGAGCGCAACAAAAAAGGGCCGGCAAGTGCCAGCCCTATTTAGAAAATTTCGCGTTTCTTAGCGAATGCGCGCTTCTGACGATTTGTCAAAGAACATCGGCGTACCATCAGAGATTTTAACGCCAACCTTCGCACCCGCACGAACCGGCTCGTCCTCGCGCGCCTCTACGATCAACCGCTCGCCGTTGTCCGCGGTCAGGTAAACATAGGAAATACCGCCGAGGGACTCTGTAATGTCGACAGTGTGGGTTGCTGCATCCTTATCAATCTCAAGATGGTTCGGACGCACGCCAACAATCACCTCGCCGCCCGCTGGCAAGTTGACATCGGCCTCAAGCATGAGGCCCAGCCCCGCTGCGTTAACCTTACCCAAGGCCACAGTTCCGTCGACAAAGTTCATGGCAGGGCTGCCAATGAAACCCGCGACGAATTTGTTGTCAGGATCACGGTATAGCTCGAGCGGCGCGCCCACCTGCTCGATCCGCCCATCGCGCAGCACAACGATCTTGTCCGCAAGCGTCATCGCCTCGACCTGATCGTGTGTCACATAGATCATGGTTGCGCCAATCTCTTTGTGAAGCCGCGCAATCTCGACCCGCATCTCGACACGGAGTTCAGCGTCAAGGTTGGAAAGCGGCTCGTCAAACAAGAAGACTTCGGGCCCACGAACGATTGCACGCCCAATTGCAACCCGCTGCCGCTGACCGCCAGAAAGCGCCTTTGGCTTACGGCCCAGATAATCATCCAACTTAAGGATTTTGGACGCTTCGCTGACCTTCTCCTTGATCTCGGATTTGTTGTGGCCCGTCATTTTCAGACCAAAGCCCATATTTTCCTCGACCGTCATATGCGGATAGAGCGCATATGTCTGAAAGACCATCGCAACGCCACGATCCGCAGGATCAACATGGGTTACATCTCGCGTGCCAATTTCAATTTTGCCACCAGTGGTTTCTTCAAGGCCAGCAACCATCCGCAAAAGTGTGGACTTACCGCAGCCAGATGGCCCGACAAACACGCAAAATTCACCATCATCAACCGTCAGATTAACGCCATGGACGACTTGGACATCACCATATTTCTTGATTACATTCTTGAGAGTTACACCTGACATATGCGCTATTCCAATCGTTATTTGGTGAATGTTTGATCAGGAAAGCGCCAATTCTGGACCTCTTCCTGAATGTCACGGGCCGCTTCTCGCATGCGAGGAACGAAGCTTGCCAGACCGTTGAGATCGGTCTTGTTTGTTGTACTTGTCACGGAAATTCCCCCGAGAACGCGCCCGCTACTCGACAAGAGCGGCAGAGCAACACAGATGATTTCCGGTTCGTGTTCCTCGTCGTCGAAACCATATCCACGATCTCTGATCGCTTGAAGTTCCGCTTTGAGGCTTTCTGCATCGGCCAAAGTTTTTGGCGTGAACCGATGAAATGATTGTTGTGAAACGATCTCGTCAAGCTCATCCTTCGGCAGGAAAGCCATCATCGTTTTTCCGACGCCCGTACAATAGGCGGGCCCGACCTTTCCAGCTTGAGAATACATCGGAATGGTCTCGCCGGCATTTCTTTTGTCAATGTACAGCACCTGCGCGTTATCGAGCTGCGCAAGGTGAACCACCTCGCCAAGATCACGGGACAGAGCGTCGATATGCGGCCGAACAACAGGCGCGATGGAACTGCTCGCCCAAGCGACATGTGCCAATTTCACCAGCCGAATGCCGAGGCGGTAATACTGGCTTTCAGGATCGTAAGACAGCATGCGTTGATTGGTGAGCGTTTGAACGAGTCGGTAGAGAGTCGCCTTTGGATAAGGGCTCGCCTCAAGAAGCTCGGAGAATCGAATTGGCCGCTCGAACGACGCAACCATATCAAGCACTTCAAGCGCCTTTCCTACGGTACCATCTCCGTTATTCGAGCTTTTCAAGCCGTATTTCCTCCACTTAGTCTTCGCCATTCTCAGACGAAACTATTGCATTCATACCCTAAAACCCACTATAGTTTCAATATATGAAATTTAGTTCCAAATATTGGGACCAAAAATATCTCACGGGAAGAACAATGACAACACAACCTGTCTACCCTGACCTCAAAGGGAAATCCGTATTTATTACTGGCGGCGGTTCGGGCATCGGCGCCGAACTTACCAAGGCGTTCTTGCTTCAAGGGGCAAAGGTTGCATTCGTGCAGCGCTCCGACGCGACGGCTTTCTGCGACGAGATGGAAAAGGAAACAGGCAACCGACCGCTTTTTATCCCAACTGACATCACCGACATTGCAGCGCTGAAATCATCGATTGCAAAAGCATCAGACGCCCATGGCCCTGTAACGGTTCTGGTCAACAATGCTGCCAACGACCAACGTCATGCAACTCTCGAAACAGACGAGGAGTTTTGGGATTGGTCGCAATCAATCAACCTCAAGCCCTACTTCTTCGCGTGTCAGGCCGTCATTCCAGGCATGCAGGAGGCTGGCGGCGGTAGCATCATTAACTTCTCATCCATCTCCTACATGATGGGAGCCGGGGGCTTTCCGGCCTACACAACCGCAAACTCGGGAATCAACGGCCTCTCGCGCAGCCTCGCTCGCGAATTCGGGCCAGACCGTATTCGTGTAAACGCTTTGGCTCCAGGCTGGGTCTTCACCCAAAAACAACTGGACAAATGGGCAACGCCAGAAGGCGTGGCAAAACACCTTGAGCTGCAGTGCCTCAAAGACAAACTGGTTCCCGAAGATATCTCCGGCGGTATTTTGTTCTTGGCCTCTGACAGCAGCAAAATGATGACTGGCCAGATGATGGTGATTGACGGCGGCGTGGTGGTGACAGGTTAATCATGACTTCTGAACAACCAGACTGGATCGCAGTTGATTGGGGCACATCGCACGTTCGCGCTTGGGCCATGACTAATGCAGGCAAAATCATAGCAGAGAACGGCTCTGCCAAAGGCATGGGATCGCTTGCAAAAGATGAGTTTGAACCCGCGCTTCTTGAATTGGTAGAACCGTGGCTTTCAGCGCAAACAACGGTTGTAGCCTGCGGCATGGTCGGCGCACGGCAAGGCTGGAAAGAAGCGCCTTATGCCGAGGTTCCCTGCCTTCCTTTTGATGGCAAAACGACGAAAGTCGAGACACATGATAGCAGATTGGACGTCCACCTGCTTTCGGGTTTAAGCCAGATGAAGCCCGCTGACGTTATGCGCGGCGAAGAAACCCAAATCGCTGGTTTCATCGCCGCAGAGCCAGATTTCGACGGCGTGGTCTGTTTACCTGGCACGCATACCAAATGGGCTCGGATATCCGCAAAGGAGGTCGTGAGTTTTCAGACCTTTATGTCGGGTGAACTCTTTGCTTGCCTAAGCAATCACTCCGTTTTGCGCCACTCGGTCGCGGGCAAGGCGTGGAACGACGAAACATTTGAAACCGCAATCAATGACGCTATCTCGCATCCTGAGAAACTCGCTGGCCGACTATTTTCCCTGCGCGCGGACTCTCTTTTGCACGATCTGGGAAATGCAGAAGCTCGCGCGCGCTTGTCGGGCCTGTTGATCGGCGCAGAAATCGCAGCAGCCCGCCCTTATTGGCTGGGCATGGATATCGCGATTATCGGGGCTGACACGCTGTCTGGCCTTTATTCTCGCGCATTGGAGCTACAAGGATGCGCGCCACGGTGTCCGGATGCCGAAAACCTTACGCTCGCTGGCTTGGCCGCCGCCTACCTTACCCTAAAGGAGACCTCTTCATGAGCCGTCCTATCATCGCCATCATCCGTGGCGTCAAACCCGACGAAGCAACCGACATAACAGCAGCACTCATCGAAGGCGGCATTGACCGTATCGAAGTGCCGCTGAACTCGCCCTCGCCGTTTGAGAGCATTAGCGCAATGGCAAAGAAGTTTGGCGACAAAGCTCTAATCGGCGCTGGAACTGTGCTCACTGTTGATGACGTAAACGCTGTTGCCGATGCTGGCGGTAAGCTCATCGTATCGCCGAACATGGATGTCGATGTAATTCGCGCATCCAAAGCGCGCGGCCTCCAGAGTTTCCCTGGTGTACTCACACCAACAGAATGTTTCGCCGCACTACAAGCTGGCTCTGATGGCCTTAAGATCTTCCCATCGTTCTTGCTTGGCAGCGCAGGATTGAAAGCCATCCGCGCCGTTCTCCCTGCCGAGACGCCGATTTATATGGTCGGTGGTTTTGGGCCCGCGAACTTTGCCGAGATGCTCGCTGCGGGCGCCCAAGGGTTCGGGATGGGTACAAAACTATATCAACCCGGCTATACCGCCGATGAAGTCTATAAACGCGCTGTCGAAACCGCCGAAGGGTACGACAAAGCGCTTGAGGAGGTAAGCAATTGACACACGCAACGCTTTTTGATGATCGTCAGTGCACGCTTGGCGAAGGGCCGCTTTGGCATCCAAAGCGCGAACAATTCTTCTGGTTCGACATTCTTGAAAAGAAGCTCTACTCCAAAGATGAGACTGGCCCGCTCGAGTGGGAGTTTGACGAATGCGTCTCTGCTGCTGGCTGGGTTGACCACTCCACTCTCCTAATCGCAAGCGAAACCTCGCTCTTCCTCTTTGATGTCGACAAAGGCGAAAAGGGTGAAACGCTCGCACAGATCGAAGCCGACAACGAAATAACACGATCCAACGATGGCCGCGCTGATCCGTTCGGTGGCTTTTGGATTGGCACGATGGGCTATGACGCAGAGCCGAATGCGGGCGCAATCTACCGCTACTACAAAGGCGAAGTGCGCTGTATCTTCCCAGAGATCACCATCACCAACGCGATCTGTTTCTCTCCGGACGGTAAGTTCGCCTATTTCTGCGACACCGCCGAAAAGGTTATCCGCCGCCAGAAGCTTAACCAAGAAAACGGCTGGCCAACGGGCCCAAGCGAAGTATGGCTCGATTTCACCAATGAAGATTTTGGCGCTGACGGCGCTGTCGTCGACTCTCGCGGTTGCCTTTGGAATGCACAATGGGGCGCGAACCGCGTTGCGTGCTACAGCCCTGAAGGCGTTTTGCTCGAAACCATCGCGGTTCCTGATGCGAGCCAGACCTCCTGCCCTGCATTCGGCGGGAAAGACCTGACAGACTTGTTGGTCACAACAGCTCGTGTCTTGCTGTCAGATGAAGCACTTGCAAAAGAGCCACTAGCGGGCTCGACCTTCATTTCGCTCAATGCCGGCAAAGGCCAAGCGGAGCACCAAGTTAAGCTTCCGTAGATAGCACCAAACGCGTTTCCATAGGCTCGAGGCAATCATTGCTTCGGGCCTTTTTAATTTCCGCGCCCTATTCTTTTGCGCGCAAGACCTGAGCGGGCCGCGCAGAAAGTGGCCGCCACGCAAAGAGCAGCCCTGCAAGAAGCGTGATCAGCGCACCACCAAAGACAATCCCGAGAGCAGATGGGATATCAAAATTAAAGTCGGTCTCCATTACGAACGTCATCACGGCCCAACCTGCAATGCCTCCCGCAAGAATTGCAACTCCGCCAGCAGCAGCGCCAAGAACAGCAGAACGCAGCGCAAAACTTGCCAAAACCGTTGCCCGAGAAGCGCCAAGAGTTCGTAGAACCGCAGCTTCAAACACGCGAGCGGACTCCCCTGCGGCGGCGGCACCGATCAAGACCACAAATCCTGTTATCAGCGTCGCAGCGGCACCGAGGGATGTGGCTGTCGCGATCGAGCCAAGCGCCTCTGACACACGATCAATGGCATCTCGAACACGAATGGCCGTTACATTCGGGAACTCTTTTGAAATCTCCCGAACCAATCCTGCCTCTGCGGATTCTTCGGCATAAACGGTTGCGATATGACTGTGGGGGGCGCCTGCGAGAGCAGACGGGTTGAAAATCATGATGAAGTTCATGCTTATGTCGGAGAAATCGACCGCGCGGAAACTGGCAATCTCGACCGTTAGATCGCGGCCAAGAATATTGACCGTCAGCGTATCTCCTAGCTTCAGCCCCATTTCTTCGCCTTCAACTTCAGAAAAGCTAACAAGGGGCGGCCCCGAATAGTTTTCCGGCCACCATTCTCCCTCAACAATTGCTGAGTTCTTTGGTGGGGCGTCCGCATAAGTCACCCCCCGATCTCCACGGAGCACCCAATGTTCACCGGCCACATCTCGCGCGGGTTGGCCATTAATTTTGGTGATAATACCGCGCAGCATCGGTGCGGTTTGAATGTTGTCTACGCCAGTCGTGTTAAGCGTTTGATCTCGGAAAGGGTCGATCTGGTCGGGTTGGATATCTACAAAGAAATAGCTCGGCGCGATCTCTGGAAGGCCGCGCGCGATGGCATCTCTCAGGTTCGCATCGATTTGGCCGACCGACGCCAAAATAGACAAACCAAGTCCGAGCGAAAGGACCACGGATGTCGCCGCACCGCCTGGTGCACCGATGGCGGAAAGCGCGAGCCGCAGCGCGCTTCTCCCATGAGCAAACCGCGCAGAATGACGGGCAAATACCCGCACTCCTGCAGCGCAAATCGCCAAAAGGACCAGCGCCCCGGTCACGCCAACAGCCGCCCAAATCGCTAGTTTCGGAACACCTGAAAAATATGCCGCCGCACCAATCAGAGCGGCAAGAATGCCTGCTGTGATGACGATATAAACGGGCCTCGGCCATCCACTCGGACCGCCAGAGACTTCACGGAACAAAGCAGCCGCACGAATTTTCTCGGACCGCGCCAATGGCCAGAGCGTGAACAGGCTTGCGGCCAAAACGCCATAGATCGCCGCCTCAGCAAGCGCACCCCAATGCACCTGTACAACCGCCGGAATTGGCAAGCGGGCTTCCAATATTGGTGCAACAGCAAGAGGCAGCACAGCGCCAAGAACTAGGCCGATGGCAACACCAATAACAGATAGTATCCCGATCTGAATGACATAGGCTCCGAAGATCACGCGCCGCTCAGCGCCGAGCGTTTTCAGGATGGCGATAACTTCTGTCTTTTTCTCAAGATAGGCGCGAACCGCAGCAGAGACCCCCACACCACCGACTGCAAGACCAGCGATCCCGACCAGCACAAGAAAGGCTCCGATCCGATCAACGAACCGCGAAATTCCCGGTGCGCCGTTTCGCATGTCGCGCCACCTTGCGCCGTTATCACCGAAAAGGTCGAGCGCCTCCTTCTTCAGGGCCTCAAGGTCAGAACCCTCTGGAAGTTTTAGTCGGTATTTCGTTTCAAAAAGCGTTCCCGGTGCAAGCAAACCGCTTTCGGAAAGGTCTTCTTTCAACACAATCGTACGCGGCCCTAGCCCAAATCCCATACCCGCGCTGTCTGGTTCTTTCTCAAGGATCGCACCGAGCCGAAACTCCTGAAGGCCAAGTGAAAACCTGTCTCCTAGCGCAAGCCCCAACCGATCGGCCAAAATTTGATCCATTGCCGCGCCAGGTGTTCCGTTTTCATCAGAAAAGGCGTCTGACAGTGTTCCAACGGACAAACCCACGTCTCCGTATAACGGATAGAGCCCATCAACCGCCTTTATCTGCGTCAAGCCACGCTCTGCGTCATCTCCACTACCTTTAACAGCCATGGAGCGGAAATCTGCAATTTCCGATACCGCAAGCGCCGTGTCTTCCATCCATTCACGCTCTGCATCATCTGCAAACCTGTAAGTAAAGGTCAGCTCCGCATCGCCACCTAAGATTGCTGCGCCCTCGTTTTCCAGTCCTTGTTGAAGTGCCTCGCGCACAGAGCCAACGGCCGCAATCGCGGCAACCCCAAGCGCAAGGCACAGGAGAAAGACCCTAAAACCTGCGATACCACCACGCAATTCGCGGCGAGCAATGCGGGCGGATTGCGTCAATTGGCTCCACAGTTTCACTGGGCAGCCTCGGCAAGTTCGGCCAAACGCCCATCAACCAATCGTACCACGCGATCACATTTCGCCGCCAAGGTGTTGGAATGTGTGACCATCACGAGCGTCGCGCCGTGCCGATCGCGCAGCCCCATCAGCAAGTCCATAATTGCGGCACCGTTCTCGCCATCAAGGTTTCCGGTTGGTTCATCCGCGAGTAAAATTTCTGGTCTCGGTGCGGCGGCGCGGGCAAGTGCAACGCGCTGTTGTTCCCCGCCAGAGAGCTGCGCCGGATAGTGACCAACACGCGCCCCAAGCCCAACCTGTTCCAATTCGGCACGCGCCTTGTCAAACGCATCTCGATCTCCGGCGAGTTCAAGCGGCGTGGCGACGTTTTCAAGCGCGGTCATTGTCGGAATAAGGTGGAAAGACTGAAACACGACGCCCATATGATGCCTGCGGAACCGCGCAAGGGCATCTTCATTCATGACTGAGAGGTCTTGGCCCAACGCAAGGACACGCCCCGAACTGGCCTGCTCAAGGCCACCCATGACCATAAGCAACGAGGACTTCCCCGAACCCGACGGCCCAACCAATGCCAAAGTCTCAGAACGGGTGACATCAAGAGAAATCCCCTTCAAAATATCCACTACTCCGACGTTCCCCGAAAGCGAGAGCGTTACATCAGAAAGCGAGAGTACCGTGTCGGCCATTAATCTTTTCCCTGTTCAAGGCGTATCAATTCTATATGGGGCGGCATTGTCGGCTCGCAACGTCTTATTCGGCATAACATTTTCGTTGGTTGCAACTGTACAATCAGTTTCAGCGCAAACCGTCACAATCGCCGTCCTCGGAGATAGCCTGACGCATGGATATGGCCTCCCCGCTGAAGAGGGGCTGGTATCCCAACTTCAGCGCGAGCTGGACGATGCAAACGCAGATGTGGTCCTTATCAATGCCGGTGTTTCCGGGGATACCACCGCAGGTGGACTTTCACGCATCGACTGGACAATGACGCCCGAAACCGACGCCATGATCGTGGCGCTTGGTGGCAATGATCTCATGCGCGGGATCGACCCGAAACAGAGCCGCGAGAACCTTCTTCAAATCATCGAACGGGTTCAGGCCAAAGGGTTACCGCTGCTTCTTGTCGGCATCGAGAGCAGCAACAACTTCGGCCCGGAGTTTAAGGCGGAATTTGACGCGATATATCCCGAACTCGCTCAGGAAACAGGCGTGCTGTTATATCCGGATATCTTCGCTGCGTTCCGAGATGAGTTAACCGACCCAGCTGCGCTCCGCAAATATATGCAAAGTGACGCGATCCACCCGAACAAAGACGGCGTTGCACTCATCGCCGAGGAACTTACGCCGAAAATCATCGAGCTTGCGGAACAGGTACGAACAGGCGAATAGATGTTTAATCCCGCCTGTCTTGGCGCTACATTCTGAAAACGCTGTAAGAGGAAGATCACGTGTTGTTGCGCCTATATCTCGGGTTTGCTGCGCTGAATGCGCCTCTCTGGCGCATGATCCTCCGCAAGCGGCTAAAAATGGGGAAAGAAGACCCCGCCCGCATGGCCGAGAAATTGGGCGATAACCTCGCTACGCGACCTGCTGGGCCTGTCGTCTGGGTTCATGGCGTAAGTGTCGGCGAAAGCTTGTCATTACTCACTCTCCTCAAAGAGCTCGGCGAAGCGCGGCCAGACGTTAGCTTTGTGCTGACAACGAACACACGAACCTCCGCGGATATGCTTGCCAAAATCGATCTGCCGCCGCGCGTCATCCATCAATATCAACCAGCAGATACTACTTCTGCGGTAAGAAAATTCTTGGCGCATTGGCAGCCTGATCTTGCCGTGTTCTCGGAATTGGATATGTGGCCCTGCCTACTCTGGGAAACGCATAAATCGAGCGTACCCATGTTCCTCATTAACGCGCGCATGAGTGATCGAAGCATGCACAAGCGCCGTTTTGGCCGTGGTCTATATCGCTCTTTGGTTTCGATGTTCGACATGATCTTTTGTCAAGAGGACGTCTCGCGCGCGAACTTTATTACTCTTGGTTCCGCACCGGAGAAAACAATCGTCACAGGTCCGCTGAAAGTAGCTTCCGAACCACTGCCGGACAACGAGCAGGAACGCCAGAAGCTGGGAGAGGCAATTGGCAACCGGCCATATTGGCTCGCAGCTTCAACACATCACAGCGAAGAAGATCGTATTTTTGAAGCCCATCAAATTGCGCGGAAAACCCTTCCGGATTTACTTCTGGTAATAGCGCCTCGTCATCCGAAAGACAGCGAACAAACCCGCGCAAAGTGCCTTGGTTATTTCTCCCGCATCGCGCGGCGAAGCAAGGGCGAAGCAATTCAGCCTGATACAGAAGTCTATATCGCCGACACGCTCGGCGAACTCGGGTTGTTCTTCCGCCTATCACCGGTAAGCTTCATCGGGCATTCGTTACCTTCTGTTGGCGCGCCATTGCCGGGGAAAAATCCTTATGAAGCGATCACGCTCGGCTCTGTGGTCATCCACGGGCCGGAGTACAGCGACTTCACCTATATTTACGACACGCTTCACGGAAACGGCGCAACGATCAAAATCGAAACAGAGCGAGAGTTGGCTTCAGCCGTGATCAACGCGCAGGACCCAACGTGGCGCGCGCCCTACCAATCCGCTGGTGAAATGGCAATGACGAACGCCAAGTCCGCCCTAACCGTCCCGCGTGATCATATTCTTTCTGCCTTGCCAGTTGCTTGATTGACCAGTATCTCAATTGCCCAACCTACAACGCGCGCTCCAACATCAAAGAAACAGCTCCATGCAAGAAGAACACCGTACAATCGCACGTGAATCACTTTTGCTTTCGAGCATCCCTGATGATCTGGCAAACGAGATTCTGAGCGAAACAAAGACCCGCCGCTTTAAGCACGGGCAAATGATTTTCTCGCATGGCGATGTTGCATCGAGCATTTTCGTTGTGATCGAAGGCTGGGTAAAGCTCTTCCGCGTCACGCCAAACGGTTCAGAGGCCGTTGTGGGCGTGTTTACGCAAGGAAGCAGCTTTGGTGAGGCCGTTGCGTTCAAAGGCGATCAATATCCGGTGAGCGCAGAGGCCGTGACGGATGCTGTTGTTGTTCAGGTGAGCGCCAGCAAGCTTCTAGAACTGATGCAAGCGCGGCCCGAGGTTTGCACTGCTATTTTGGCTGCGACCTTTGCGCATCTGCACGGGCTGGTTTCGCAAATTGAGCAACTCAAAGCCCAAACCGGCGCACAGCGGGTCGCCGAGTTTCTACTGACCCTTTGCCCGAAAGATCACATCGGGGAATGTTCGGTCACGCTTCCTTACGACAAGGCACTCATTGCGGGGCGCCTCGGAATGAAGCCCGAAAGCCTGTCTCGTGCCTTCGCAAAGCTTCGCGCCATCGGCGTCACCATTCAGCGGAACCATGCTGTTATTGCCGATACCGAAGACCTTGCTGAATATGCCGAACGCGACCCAGCAGAGGCTTGGAGCAAATAAAAAGGCCCCGCACTTGCGCGCGGAGCCTTTGGTAATTTCGTTTAAAGCGGCCTACATCTTACATTCAGCAGCATAAGCATCAGCGTGATCGCTTAGGCCGACACCGATGATCTTGTTTGTGAACACGTCGCCTTCCTGAACAACTTCTCGCACATAGATATCCTGAATCGGGTGGTGGTTTGGCCCGAAAGCAAAGTCACCACGTACCGAAGCAAAATCGGCTTCTTTCAAAGCAGCGCGGAACGCGTCCTGATCTGCTACATCGGCCTTGTCCGCAGCACTGATCAGAAGGTTTGCTGTATCAAACCCTTGGCTTGCATAGAGAGACGGCAGACGGCCGTACTCTTCTTGGAAACTTGCAACAAATGCCGCGTTTGCTTCGTTGTCAATATCTTTGCTCCACTGCGAAGTGTTGGTCACACCCAATGCCGCAGGGCCAACCGCTTGCAAAATCCCTTGGTCAAAGCTGAACGCAGGGCCGATTACAGGAATATCAACGCCGGAATCCGCGTACTGCTTGAGGAAGGAAATCCCCATACCACCAGGCAGGAAGAAATAGACGTTCTCGGCTCCGGAAGCGCGGATTTGCGCGATCTCTGCGGCGTAATCGGTTTGGCCAAGCTTGGTGTAAAGCTCGTCGGTGACATCACCTTCGAAGAACCGCTTGTAACCAGTAAGCGCGTCTTTGCCCGCAGGATAATTTGGCGCGAGAATAAAGCTGCTCTTGTAGCCTGCTTCATTCGCAGCAGCACCCGCAGCTTCATGCAGGTTGTCGTTCTGCCATGCCACGTTGAAATAGTTCTTGTGACAGCCCTTGCCAGCAAGCGCGGAAGGGCCCGCGTTGGGCGACAGATAGAATTTGTCCTGCGCAACGGCGCTCGGCACAACGGCCATAGCGAGGTTAGACCAAATGATGCCAGTCAGAACATCTACCTTCTCGGATTGGATCATCTTATCGGCAAGCTGAACAGCGACATCAGGTTTACGCTGGTCGTCCTCGATCACAACTTCCATGTCTGAGCCGGCCTGTTTAACCGCCAGCATGAACCCATCTCGCACATCAAGCCCGAGTCCAGCACCACCGCCGGAAAGTGTGGTAATCATCCCAACTTTAAGTGGCTCGGCATTTGCCGTTGCTCCAATTGCCAGCGCGCCCAGCGCGACGGCACAGTTCTTCAGAATCCCCATTGTAGTCTCCCTCGTTTGTTTTTCTTAGAATGCTTTGAAAGTCAGCGTCGTTAGCGAGCGCTCGATCCCCTCAATATTGAGGAGATTATCATTGATGAACTTACCCACGTCCTGCCCTTCTGGAATGTAGAGCTTCATCAGAAGGTCATAGTCCCCGCTCGTGGAATAAAGCTCGGAATGGATTTCGCGCAGCGTGATTTCATTTGCGACGGTATAGGTTGTTCCCGGCTTGCAGCGGATCTGAACAAATACGCAGGTCATATCGGCACCCCCAAGTTGTGCAATATCAGTGGTTCAGACCGCACTATGCGCAACGGTCAGAATTTTATCCACCCCCAAACGCAAAACGCGAGGCCAAGGCCCCGCGTTTCATAAATCATACAGTAGAAAGAGAAGATTACTCTTCTGTTGCTGCTGCTTCTTCTGTGGCTTCTGCCTCTTCGCCTTCTGTCTCCTCTTCTTCGTTGTCGGAAGAACGGAGGCTCGATGGAGCGGAGATGTTTGCAATAACGAAGTCACGGTCGATTGTCGGCTTCGCACCTTCTGGAAGCTTGATGTCGTTGATTGTGACAGTGTCACCAACTTCAAGACCAGTAAGATCAACTGTGATGCTTTCAGGAATATCGCCAGCAGTAACAGTCAGCTCGACTTCAGGACGAACCGCGTTCAGAACGCCGCCGTGCTTGAGGCCTGGGCACTCTTCTTCGTTGATGAATTCAACGTGGATAAAGAGCGCGATCTTGCTGGTACGCTTGAGGCGCATCAGGTCGAGGTGCGTTGGAAGGTCTTTCACTGTGTGACGCTGAACGTTCCGGCAGATAACGCGAACGTCCTCTTGGCCTTCAACTTTCAGGTTGAACAGTGTCGAAAGAAAGCGACCTTCTTTCAGCTTTTTGTAAAGTACGTTGTAAGGAACGTTGATGGGTTGCGGATCTTCGCCACCACCGTAAACGATACCTGGAACGAGTCCATCACGGCGTGCTTGACGAGCGGCCCCCTTGCCTGTCCCCGTACGAACCGTAACTTCTAGGTCTGGAATTTGGCCAGCCATATTGATTCTCCTAAGTTAGAGAGCCTTCCTCCAAGGGTGTAAGGCTCGATGAAGTCGCGCGTATATGTGAGAATCTCGCAATTGAAAAGTCTTTTTTGACGCTCGCTGTCTTTGGGACTTGCGTTGCCAATTTTTCCATGCGAACGCGATGCATATGAACTGGACCCATTCTCTCTATCTTTCCCGACATACCGCGCTTGGCTTTATGGCACAGGGTATCGTTTGGGGCAGCTTTGCCGCCTACGCCCCCGCGATCAAAGCTCAGATTGGCGCAACTGATGCAACCTTTGGAACTGTCCTGCTCTTCGGCGCCATTGGTGCAGTAACCGCCATGTGGCTTGCGCCAAGGTTTGATCGGGCGTCTGGAAGGTTTGGGCTTCCGATTGCTGCGCTCTTTCTGGCGTTGGCCTATCAGATTCCCGTACGCCTCGAATCTCCCCAAGCCTTTGCGGCAGCGCTTTTCTTCGTAGGTGCCGCGTCTGGGTTGCTTGATGTGGTCATGAACGCGCGACTTTCAAACATTGAGAACCGTAACAACACGTCTCTCATGAATCTCAACCACGGGCTTTTCTCTGTGGCTTATGCAACCGCGGCCATTAGCGCGGGATTGCTTCGGGATTCAGGAACCGGAATCTCGACGACCAGTTTGATTGCGTTCGCGGTCATAGGCACCTCTTGCCTGTTTATGAGTGAGCCGCGTGAAGATTTTGGCGTAGAAAACGTCAGTACCCCAACAGGAAAACCTGCGCTCGGCGGTGCCGTTTTCTGGGGCGGTCTGATTGTATTTGCTGCATTTCTTTCCGAAAACGCTGTCGAAGGGTGGTCCGCACTTCACATCGAACGCAGTCTTGGCGGCGGCGCGGCAGAGGGCGCGCTTGGCCCTGCGATGCTTGGCATCACCATGGCAATTGGCCGTCTCTCTGGGCAAGCGCTCGTTCAATGGTTCAGAGAAGCAACGGTCGTATTTTGGGCTTCGCTGCTGGCAGCATCCGGCGCACTCATTGCGGCCGCAGCCCCGACCCCGATGGTTGCTTATGTCGGCTTTGGCGCGTTGGGGCTAGGTGTTTCGGTGATCGGGCCAATGGTCTTTGCACTTGTTGGCCGACGTGTACCGGATGACATCCGCTCGCTTGCAATCTCGCGCGTTGCAGTCATCGGTTATCTTGGCTTCTTTGTCGGGCCGCCCGTTGTCGGCTTCCTTGCCGAACTCATTGGGCTACCCGCCTCATTTGTATTCGTGGCACTCGTTCTCGCGGCCGTGCCGGTGCTTCTTATGCTACTCCGGCGCGACCCGCGAATTGACTGAGGCTATTCCCACTCGCCGCCAAAGTTCTTCGGTACAAGCAGGATGTCGCGATCAACGTTGTTGATATCGCGGTGACCACAGAGCGCCATTGTGTAGTCCAGCTCTTTGTGGATCACTTCGAGCGACTTAGTCACACCCTCTTCGCCCATCGCACCAAGCCCATAGATATAGGCGCGACCGATGAAAGTGCCCTTTGCTCCCATAGCGATTGCTTTGAGAACGTCTTGACCAGAGCGGATACCACTATCCAGATGCACCTCAACCTTATCACCAACAGCGTCGAGAATTGCCGGAAGCATCCGGATCGAAGACAGCGCGCCGTCAAGCTGACGGCCTCCGTGATTTGACACAACGATCGCATCAGCACCCACTTCAAGCGCCATACGTGCGTCGTCCGCATCCAAAATACCCTTGAGGATCAGTTTGCCGCCCCATTCGTCCTTAAGACGTTTCACCCAATCCCAGTTCATACGCGGATCAAATTGCTCATCCGCCCAGCGTGACAGCGAACCGAGATTTTCCACACCTTTGGCATGGCCAACAATATTGCGGAACGTGCGGCGCTTTGTTCCCATCATCTCTAGGCCCCACTTCCAACGGCGCGACAAATCAAGCGCTGTTTGCGGTGTAAATTTGGGCGGCGCTGTGAGGCCGTTTTTCAGGTCTTTGTGTCGCTGTCCCAAGAGCTGCAGGTCGAGCGTCAACACAAGTGCTGAACAGTTTGCCGCTTTCGCTCGCGCGATAAGACCAGACACAAACTCCGCATCCCGCATCACATAGAGCTGGAACCAGAAAGGCGTGCTCGTTGCTTCGGCCACATCCTCAATCGAACAAATCGACATAGTAGATAGAGTGTATGGAACGCCGAATTTCTCTGCGGCACGGGCGGCTTTGATTTCGCCATCTGCGCGCTGCATCCCTGTCGAGCCGACTGGCGCAAGAGCCACCGGCATTGCAACATCCTGCCCAATCATCTGGGTCTTGGTCGTACGGCCTTCCATATTGACCGCAACGCGCTGCCGCAGACGGATTTTCTCGAAATCACTGGTGTTCTCGCGGAATGTCTGCTCGGTCCAGCTTCCGCTTTCACAATAGTCATAGAACATTTTAGGCGAGTGCCGTTTGTGCAGGCGCTTCAGATCATCGATGCAGGTAATAACGGGCATTTCAGGGCACTTTCGTCAATATTGGTAACTTTCGTTTACCAATATCGCCATTTCCGTGCAATGCAACATGAATCTGTACCGAAGAGCGAACAGGCGCGTTTCAGCAAACAAAAAAGGCGGCCCCAACCGGAACCGCCCTCAAATTCTACAGTTTGAAAGTTATCAGGCGCGGTGCGCGCCCTCCGCCAACTTGGCCACAAACTCAAGAACGTCATCCGCAGATTTACCCGCGCCGATTTGGCCAACAATCGCAGAACCAACGACACACCCATCTGCTGTCTTGGCAATATTCTCGGCCTTCTCTGGTGTGTTGATACCGAAACCAACGATCACAGGAAGTTCGGTTTGCGATTTAATCCGCGCCACTTCCGGCCCCACGTCACCCGCCTCTGCTTCGGCGGCACCCGTCGTTCCGGTAACCGAAACATAGTAAACAAATCCGGAGGTATTCTGGAGCACTTTGGGAAGGCGCTTATCATCGGTTGTTGGTGTTGCCAGACGAATAAAATTCATCCCTGCGTTTTGCGCGGGAATACAAAGCTCTGTATCCTCTTCTGGCGGAAGGTCGACAACAATCATCCCGTCTATACCAGCTGCCTTAGCGTCCTCAAGAAACGCATCCACGCCACGGCTATAGATCGGGTTATAATACCCCATCAGTACAATCGGCGTTGTTGTATCTGTCTTGCGAAACTCCGCAGCCAACTCAAGCGTTTTCGCCAGTGTCATACCGCCATCCAACGCGCGCTGTCCTGCAAGTTGAATTGTAGAGCCATCCGCCATCGGATCGGTAAATGGCAGCCCAAGCTCGATCACGTCGACGCCTGCCTTTGGCAAGCCCTTAACGATCTCAAGCGACGTTTCGTAATCTGGGTCACCCGCCATAACATAGGCCACAAACGCCTTTTTATTCGCCGCACGCAGCTCTGAAAACTTGGCATCAATTCTTGTCATGGTCATTCCTTCGCGCGGGCCATAGTGCGGCACAGTATTTTCCAAGCGTTTTGCGCGAAAACAGGCCGGAAATCAATGCCCCGCTTGACCTTGCCCCCTCTGCGCCACTACATGCGTCCAATCAACTGCCACCGGAGAGTTTCATGGGTTTCAAAATGGGTATCGTCGGTTTGCCGAATGTAGGCAAATCCACTCTGTTCAACGCACTTACCAAAACCGCTGCTGCACAGGCCGCAAACTTTCCGTTCTGCACCATTGAACCGAACGTTGGTGAAGTCGCTGTACCGGACGCGCGCCTCGACAAGCTCGCGGCAATTGCTGGCTCTAAACAGATCATCCCCACGCGCATGACATTCGTCGACATTGCGGGCCTCGTAAAGGGTGCAAGCAAGGGCGAAGGGCTCGGCAACCAGTTCCTTGCCAACATCCGCGAATGCGATGCGATTGCCCATGTTCTTCGCTGCTTCGAAGATGGAGACATAACGCACGTTGACGGCCGCGTTGACCCCGTTGAGGACGCAGAAACCATCGAGACCGAACTCATGCTTGCCGATATGGAAAGCATCGAGAAACGCCTTCAGGGCCTATCGCGCAAAGTTCGCGGCGGCGACAAAGAGGCCGTTCAGCAGGAAAGACTGCTCAAAGCTGCCCTCGAAGCGCTCGAGAACGGTAAGCCTGCGCGCACAGTTGAAGTTGACGAAGAAGACGCTCGCGCATGGTCGCTCCTTCAACTACTGACCTCTAAGCCGATCCTCTTTGTCTGCAATGTCGAAGAATCCGCAGCAGCAGAAGGTAATGCCCTTTCCGCCAAAGTCGCTGAAATGGCTGATGCCCAGGGCGCCGCGCACGTGATCATTTCCGCTGCGATCGAAGAAGAAATCAGCCAACTCGAGGACGAAGAAGCCGAAATGTTCCTCTCCGAAATGGGCCTCGACGAAGCTGGCCTGGATCGCCTCATTCGCGCTGGCTACACTCTTCTTGATCTCAAGACCTACTTCACAGTCGGCCCCAAAGAAGCCCGCGCATGGACTTTCCCTGCCGGTGCCCTTGCTCCGAAAGCCGCAGGAGTAATCCACGGCGACTTTGAAAAGGGCTTCATCCGAGCCGAAACAATCGCCTATGAAGATTATGTCGAACTCGGCGGCGAGGCCGGTGCAAAAGAAGCAGGCAAGATGCGAGCAGAAGGAAAATCCTACGCCGTAAAGGACGGCGATGTGATGCATTTCCTCTTCAATACCTGACATCCCCAACAAGCGCAAAAAAATGCCCGCAAACGCGTTTTTGCGCTTGTTTCCCCCTATGCGCCGCTGATAGACGGGTCAGCGGAGACGTGGCCGAGTGGTCGAAGGCGCTCCCCTGCTAAGGGAGTAGGCGGGAAACCGTCTCGAGGGTTCGAATCCCTTCGTCTCCGCCACCAGATCGATGGCATTCTGAAAATTATTCAATCAAATCAACTAAACACACCAGCCCCACAAACAAAGGCGCCCTAACCTCCTTGATCTGCTACCCTTTTTGCGCCACATTTTGCACCACATTGAGGCAAAGGTGAGTGGCATATGGTCAATCTGGTTCGGCGTGGAACGACATGGTATTTGAAGCGACGGGTTCCTGTTCAGTTTGCCAAGATCGAGCCCCGCAAGATCATCTGGATCAGCCTCAAAACAGATTCTCAATCCCTTGCCCGCATCAGAGCGAATACGATTTGGGCTGAACAGGTAGCGCTGTGGGAGGCAAAGCTTCTGGGACGTGATGGTTCCGAAGTGGAAAAGTATCGCGCCGCCCAACAGATCGCTTCTGCGCATGGCTTTACGTTTCAACATCTCTCAGAACTGCAAACCGCACCGCTGGAGGATATTCTTGAGCGCGTTGAAGAGTTGGCAGCCACCAGTGGAACGCCGGACAAAGAGCTTGCAACCGCTCTCTTAGGCAATGTTACGGCTCCAACGCTTAAGCTCTCCGGTTTGGTGGACCACGTTCAGGACCTCAACGCACACGACAATCGCTTCAAAAGCCCCGAACAAATGCGGCTTTGGCTAAACCCTCGTAAGCGAGCTGTTGGTAATCTTATCAAGGCTCTGGGAAAAGATTGCGATGTTATTGCTGTTGGCACCCCCGAAGCGCGCCGTCATCGAAAATGGTGGCAGGCGAAGATCGAACGAGAGGGGCAGTCGGTCAAAACAGCGAACAAAGATTTTCATTACCTTTCCGGGATGCTCGCGCGATTTTACGATGACCTTGATCATGAAGATCCTCCCAGGCCCTATGCCGGTGTTGCCATTCGTGATCGCCATGCAAGCAGCAGCCGTAAGGCAGAAGTGCCGGTTGAGTGGATTACCGAGAAGTGGTTTGCGCCTGGCGCATTCAATGGGTTGAACGCCGAAGCACGGGATATCTTGCTTATGTCGATTGAGACGGGATGCCGACAAAGCGAGATCTATAACCTTCCGGCCTCCGCCCTGAAGCTGGATCACCCAATCCCCCATATCGAGGTTGTTAATGAGGCCTCAGACGATCCGGACAACCGCCGCGAAGTCAAAAACCAATCCTCGCAACGGCAAATTCCATTGGTTGGCGTTGCGCTTGAGGCCGCGAAGCGTCATGCGGAGGGCTTCCCACGCTATCGCAACAAGAGCAGCTATAGCGCGACGGTTAACAAATTCTTACGCGAGAGTAAGCTGCTTCCCGAAGGCGTCACCATCGGTGGTCTGCGTCACAGTTGGGAGAGCCGGATGAAGAAAGCGGGCTATGATACAGACGACCGCGGCGAACTCATGGGCCACTCGCTGAAGGGGCGACGTGGGCGCGAAGTCTACGGTGACAGCATGCCCCTCGCAGAGCGGCAGGAGATTGCACTGTCGGTTATGCTGGACGTACCGGAGCATCTGATGGGGACAGCGGAAAACGGATAGCCATGGCCTTCTGCTTCCAAGGCACTCCTCAACAAGCTCACCGGGTTTGGCGAACGAACCGCAGATATTCCTACCCCGCGGTCCGGCAAAATGTTGATAGAAAGCGGGCTGTTGCGAAGCACCAGTTCTCACCCACTCCTCATTTGCAGTAAACCTGATATGCAAGATTACCGAACTGGGTCAGTTGGGACGAGGAGAGCGCCTTTAGTTTCGCGTTGCGAAAATAGCTTTTCGTTGCGGCGATCTCACACATACTTTGGCTAAATTACAGAAAACTTGTTGTTGATCTGCCGACCGACATCACACCCTCAATTGATGCCAGCCCCATCCCATTTCACCCCATTCAAAAAAAGTCGGTCCGCGAAAAAACCTGTGGATAACCCTTGGAAGCAGCCTTGGGTTCGCGGCACTCGGTCATTCTCATATCGAAACTCGATCAGCTTCTCGCGCAGCAGCTTGAGATTGCGCAGGCCATCGATGCCGCCGGCGATAATCTCGACTGTACAATGTGTCTGGCCCAGCTTGAGCGGCTGGAGCAGATGTTTACCTCCCTCCTCCCGGACTATGACCCGCGCACCGCCGTGGCCTGTGAGGATAGCCCCTTATGATGATCGGCTGGTCCAGGCATATGGAGGCACCGGAACCGCGCATCCCGATTGATTATGCGCTGGCGCCTTCGGTGCTCAAACCCGGCGTTGGGAATGTGGCGCGCACCCCGGCTCCCGAGCTGCTGCACGGGCGTCCACAACTGCTGTTATCAACGCTGCATGCAATCACAACCCAAACCAAAATCCGCACGATGGTCTTATCGTTCCATGAGCATGATATCGATCAGGAGGCCTTTAACCGCGGCGACCCTGCGCTCCGACAGAAAGTGGCGCGGGTGCTGTTTGCGGTCGACGCTTTTGCCCATGCGGGGATTCCGCAGCACGCGCGTCTGCCATTTATGGTGACGACGCACACCCATGCAAAGAGGTTCGAGCTGAATGTGCTTTGGCCGCGCTGCGTGATGGGAGGCCATGGGCGTCCATTAAACATCAACCAGCACTCCCTCTCGGAAGGCACTAAGGCCCATTGGAACAGTCTAGAGGATTTCCTGAACCACCACTTCGGCTTTGCAGATCCTCGTGATCCAGAGCGCAAACTCGGGCTTACCGGCCCGGACAAGCTCGAGAAGGAAGTGATCGAGGCCACACGTGCAGGCATCACGTTTGGCCCTGACAGGCCCAGAGAGATGGTGGTGCAGGCACTGCAGAAGCTGCGCCATGCAAAAACCCCTCTGCAAGACATGCTGAACCGCATAGGAGAGATACTGAGGACACTGGGCTGGGGTCCCCAAGACATACCGTCGTCCAAACCAGACAAGGACGCCCTACTGCTTGGCGCGCCGGGCGCGCCGCGCCGCGATGGCGTTGTGGTGACCGGCTTGATCATGGACGGTCCCGGAGATGAGGCGAAGCTGCAGCGGGCTTTGCGGAACCGCCAAGCCTATTTAGACGGGGCCGCACCCCGCCTTGTCTCCAACTGGCAACGACGCGTGAGCTATAACCACCGCTACTTCGGCAAAGGGAATTGGCCAGCGCCGCGGTCGGCCGAAGAGATCGTTGCGATGATCGGCTCTGCGACGAACAACACCGCGGCGCTGCCGATCCCGCGCGTTCACCCTGACTTTAAGCCACGCCCTGCCCTGAACATATCTGCGACGGTGTCCCGTGCGTCCGCCCTACGTGGGGCCGACGTGCTTCTGGCGCGGCTTCACCGGATTTTGGACCATATCAATGCCCGGCGGCAGCAGTTGCTGTTTGACAGGTTCTGCGCAGCCCTCACACCACAGCTTACGAACATCGCCACTCAACTGGAGTCTCGCCATGACCGAAGAACCCATCTCACCACATCCCTCTCAGCCCAATCAGCACAGTCAGGCCAGTCAACCCAAGGTCGCGACCTCCGCTCCGGACACAGCCGAGCGGCTGGATTATCTGATCAATCTTCTCGAGCAGTTGCTGAACGCGCGGGACGCCTCACCTCTGAACGACAACATCGCTCAGGCACTCCAGCTTCTGACCCGGATCGCTACGGAACTGGAGAAACCGGCGGATTACTCGGAGTTGAGCAAGCAGATCGACGAGAAGTTCGCGACACTGGGGCACCAGCTCAACGAACAAGCGCAACAGATAAAGAAGCTGAACGAGCATCTCGACGCGCAGAAGAAAGAGATGAAGGCGCAAACACAGATTCTGCAACAGCTGCAGAACTGGCTCACGGTCCCGGTGCGTTCAGACCCGACAAATACAGCCGCGGCGAAAGACTAAAGGCCGCTCACGCCGCACTGCAGCAGATCTTTCCGGGGGAGCTATTCCGCATGCGCTTCTGGCATATATCGCAGGTCGGCGAAGTTCTTGCGATCCGGCTCGCCGGCGGTGTCATCGTTCTCACGACAGCGGAATTACTCCATGCCAAAACGCAAATCCCCTCCCGTAAGTTGGCCGCGCTCGGTGCCGAACTCGGTCTTTCCTATTTGCCACCACGGGGACAAAGGGTAAGGCCGAGGCCGGAACCAAAACCTGACCAAAAACCTGCGCCGCAACCAGAGCCGAGCCCGGTGCCTCCCCCAGAACCTGAGCCGGCCCCCGAAGCGCCGGAGGATGAAGATACCACCGAGGAAACCTACGGCATCGACATTCCTGACGCTCCCGACGATCCCTCGCCGGATTTTTTCTAGAGCCGAACACGCCTAAAAGACTCTGTTAACAGAGTCTTTGGAAGGGCAAAAGTTGTGGCCCTGCGCTGCCGGACCACAACAAACCATTGAAAGAAAGATATAGATTTAGAGGAAGATATAAGATGACGCAGGCAGAACACACAGAAGCCGTTGCGACAGAGCGCCAAACCTCAAAGCACCAGCCTACCGCAGATCAAGTGGAATTATTCTTGCACAAACTGTCGTGCCTGTCCCAGCGGCGCAAGGTGTGGGAATCCACCGCGCGCGATGAGCTCTACGCGATCCTAACCGACTGCTTCAAGTTCTATCAGGTTGTTCAAAGAAAACCCGCGTTGATCGCGCAGGTCAGAGCGTTTTTGCAGACCGAGAACCTGCCGATGCGCAAAGACAGCAGCCCTGCGGTTCTGATCGTTCGGGCCGTGTTTGGAGATTGCGGCCCAAAGGCCTTCACCTATGCGAAGCTTCTTGAGTTGGCCTATCAGGAAAATCCCGATGAAACCGATTTAAGGGCCTTCATCAAAAGGAACGGTGGCCTTGATGCCATTCGCCGAGCCAATGTCAAAGGCATTACATCGGGCTCGGATGATGCGGCGGCGTTCCGCAAGATGGTGGCGTCCCTGCCTCACGACCCTGAACGCCCCTCCGGCATCCAGATTACGGATGAGGTCGCGACCAGCGAAGAAGGTCTGACGCTCTTGCTGGTACAGCGCGACGACAGTGGCGAGGACCGCATTGTTTATGCCACAGGTGAACGCAAAGCGCTCACACCGTTTTTGAAGAAGGCGGTGCAAGCAGCGGGAGGTGCTGAGGGTATGGCGGATGATGCGGAGGGTGCAACGCTGGCGCAGGTTTCCATGCCTGCCACAGGACAGACGCAAGCGTAGCGTCACGCAGGCACGACAGCCACGCGCTGCGGCATCAAAGACAGTTTTGACGAGGTGGAAGGCGCCATCTATATGGCCCCGCCTCTCTTCAGCCGTCTTTCTTCTCCACGCTATGCGCTTGTAAGCCAAGTTCAATCAGACGCCGGATGGCCTCGTTCTCTGAATTAATACGCTCGGAGAACCGGTAGTCCGCGATCCGTTCAGCCTGTTCTTCGGTTAGGTTTACGAGCTTCTTGATATGATAAACTGTATTTTTTGCCATAAATAGCAAATAAGACATATGCAGCATGTTGACAATATGCTCGCAGCAAAATATATTAAGACGAGCTGAGACGGTGTTGGCGCACCCTCCCAGCCCTAACCAAAGCAATCTCGGATCGGAGATCACGATGACTAAGAAATCACTTAACACGCAGGCTTGCGTGACAAAAGAGCCGAACACGGCATTCATGGCAGCTTTATTGACCCGCGCTTCGGCACCCGGTTCACACAAGACCTCCCCCACAACAGACACGCTTCCCTCAGGCGCAAAGCACTTTGCTGCGCTGGTTGATGCGGTGCAAGAAGCACTGCTGATCGAGGAAGACCTGCTCAACCCTCTGAGCTGGGATCCCGCTACAGACGGGTTTTATGCCGACGCTACCGCGCAGTGGCAGCACTGTCTCGATCTATCACAGGTCTATGATGCGCTTTATCGCGCTTTGGGGCCGGTAAACCCGCTCTGGACGTTGGGCATGTATCTGCACAAGATCCTCAAAACCGAGGCCGTGGATGAGATGCGCTATTATCAGGCGCGGCTCCAGAGCTGCTGTGCACAGATGACTGCGGCAGGCACTCTGGCGGACGCCCAAGCGGATCCTGCACTTGCCGCGCTCAGCAGCACTGTGCTGCCGCGCGCCGAGGGGCTCGTAAACCGTCTGGTTGAACTGGCCGAGGCTGAAGAGATGCTTCTCGCATAACACGCAGCTCCTGGTTTTGGGTTGGCTCTCTTAGGCCGCCCACCTCCCGGCTTTCCTCAGAACCTATCGCAACACGTTCGGCATAGGGGCCGCTTCAAAAGAGAGGTCCCTTTCGGGCGCCTCGACGTCCTTGAACGGTTCACGCTGTTCAGGCGGCGGCGCTCCGCACTCTGCTCAGATATCTCTGCGCGCCTCGTGTTGCACCACATTCCCCTTGCATGCGCTGCACGCTGCGGGGCTGTCCAGCGATGCCGTTGGCCAGCCTGCAACCCTCTCCGCATGTCCAACTCAATTCGCATGTCCAACTCAAAATGGAGCTTCTTATGAGCATCACAACGTCACCATCAGCAACACTCTCCTCAACACCGCCAGCAACACCGCCAGCAACACTGTCTACACCGGGTATCCCCCAAGCCATCCATGCCCGTTGGCAGGAGGCCGCCAAGGCCAAAGGCTTTGACATTCTCGCGCGGGTCAAAGACCGCTTTCATCTCTCTATCCGCTGTACAGCCTGTCATCGGGCCCATGACACACGGATCAATGTGGTGCGTGATCACCAGCCGCTTTGCCCTCACTGTATCGAAGACCGTTGGCGCGCAGATGCAAAGGCCGTTGGGCTGGTCTGGGAGGGGCGCGACCCGGAGGATCCACTTGCCGCCTTCTATACCGCCCCCTGCGGTCATCGCCTCCGTCGCCAGTTCGAGCTGATCAAGCGCGTCAAAGCCGGAACCTGCTCCTATCGCTGCGAGATCTGCCACAAGGCCAAGGAGGAAGCCGAAGCGGAGGCACGGGGCTGGACGCTCCTCGGGCCGGATCCGGAGGGGAATCCGAACTATCGCCTTTATGAACACAAAGACTGTGGTCATCAGCAGCGTATCGCCCGCGCCAATATGCAATCAGGGCGCTTTACCTGCGCCAGTTGCGACGCGGGTTGGGCTTCAGAGCCAAGCTTTATCTATGCCATGCGCTTCGTGCTTCCTGACGGGACCCGCCTTGCCAAGCTCGGCTTCTCCCGTGATCCGCAGTCGCGTCTTACCTATCAGCTCAAGCGCAGCCCCGATCTCGTGGCCAGCGTACTTCTCACCGTGCCCTTTGCCACGGGCCATGACGCGCTCTGTCAGGAAAAGGCACTGCATACCGCACTGAAGGCCCGTCATCCAGACGCCGTGGTGCCCGCTGCCACCTATGCGCCTTGGATCAACGTGCGCTCCGAGATCTATAACGGGGCGCTGGAACCAGAGATCCTCAAGGTGCTGACCGCGCTTTTGCCAAGCTAGGCGGCAGGGTTTCCAGGGCGGCGCGTTGCTGGGTCACCGCACACGCTGCCCAGTTACCCCCCCCCTCGCGCCCAAACCCAATCTGCCCTCTTCCCTCTTCTCACGTCACCACGCTCCTGCCCCAAAACATCTGCAAAGGACATTTCCATGACCGTTTTATCCTCACCCTCTGCTGCATCCGCCACTGCCGCTTCCAAGTCTACTCAGGCGTCACCAGCGCGCGCCTCCGCAGCTGCAGTCTCCCCGTCACACGCCACCACCACCTCCTCTGCCTCGCCCAACGCGCTCATGCGCCGGCGTCCGGAGTGGTGGAGCTTTGCCCAAGAGGTCATCACCCGTTTGCGCAAGGCGCAAATGGAGAAGTTAAAGCTGCAAGCGGCCGAGCGGGCCGAGGCACAGGCAGCGCTGCAAGCCCATGCGCAGCGCAAGCCGTCCACTCCGCGGCCCAGCTTTGGCGCAACCTACCAGCCCCCTCTGCACCAGAGCCCATTCCTTCAGGCGCTTTTGGAGCACGCAGGGCCAACCCAGAACCTGCCCGAGGTTACAGAGGCCATTCGTGCCGAGGGTGGCGATCCCTATGCCACCGATACAGAGGGCCGCGCCATGCCCGCGCCCGCCCTGCCCCATCGGGAGTTGCTCATGGCGCTGCGGCTTGCTGTAAGCTTTGGCAGCAGCGCGTGCATTACCCGCGCCCTCGCCCCCGGTTCCCTCACTCTCATTCTGGGGCATGAAGGCGGGCGCTTGGTGGAAAAACTCATGTCCAACATCCTTCTGCCGGATGGCTGGGACAGCTGTGGGCCGATCCCCACAGCCTTTGAACCGCGACGGCTTTATATCCCCGACACCATGTCGCCGAAGGATCTGAAGCACATCCTCGCCACCCGCACCCCGATCCTGTGCTTTGCCGAGACCGAGGAGGAATTGCCTCCGCTCCTGCAAGACACAGCACCGCAACAAGCGCGTCTCTCCCTTGCGCCCGTCACCCAAGACCTGCTGCTCGCCGTCCTGCGGGCAAGCCACAGCGCCACAGGGCGGGTCGACGAGGCTGCGGTCTGCAAAGCGCTACCGGATGAGGTGGTCCTCGCTGAGATGAACGAGGTCGAGCTTCTCTTTGCTCTCCGTGCGCCGACAGCTCTTGAGGCGGCCGAGAGTCTGGCGATGCTGGCGGAGAGAAAGCGCGCAACACCTGGTCCGACCCCTGACCCGACAGCTTTGATGGGCACCACCACCGCTCATCAGGCCGCGCGACGGATCATGTCTGACCTCAAGCTCTGGACCGCGCGCCAGCAGGAGAGCTCCAAGCAAGCTCCTATTCCATGGGGAGAGCTCACCCGCTCCCTGCTCATCCACGGTGCCCCAGGCACCGGCAAGTCCTATATGGCGCGGCAAATGGCGCGTTATGCGGGCGCGACCCTTGTTGAAGCCAGCTTTGCCACATGGCAGAGCGCAGGACATCTTGGCCAGATGCTCAATGCGATGCGCGCCAGTTTTGATGAGGCGCTCAAAGCCTCCCCTGCGGTGCTGTTCATCGACGAGATCGACGCCGTCGGGTCCCGCTTCGGCAGCGATCACAACGGCAAATCCTATCGGGTGCAGGTGATCAACGGCTTTCTGGAGCAGGTCGACCGTTTGGCCCGCCACGAGGGGGTTATTCTGGTGGGCGCTTGTAACCGCGTGGAGTCGCTTGATCCAGCGATCCAGCGCCCCGGTCGGTTTGACGAGATCATCGAGATGCCCCTGCCCGATCTGCACGACATCACCGCCATGCTGCGCGGTGCTCTTGGGCAGAGCTGCGATAAGGCTACAGTCACCTCACCCGCAATCACGTCTCTCGCTCACTCTTGCGTTGGCCGCACGCCGGCTGTGATCGATGCGGCCCTGCGCGCGGCAAAGTCCGAGGCGCGCCTAAACAGCTGTGCGCTTGATCTACCCACGCTGGAGAAGCATCTCGGGGCCACGCAAGAAGACCCCGCTCGTCTGCGGCGCATCGCGCTCCATGAGGCGGGGCATGCGCTGGTCAGCGCCCTGCTCACCGGACAGCTCCCCCAGCGTATTGTGATCGCGGCCGACAGCGGCTTTGTCGAGGAAGCTCGTGCCACGCCGCCCAGCACGCGCCAGGAGTTCGAGGACCGCGTTGCGATCCTGCTGGCCGGTCGCGCAGCCGAGCACCTGATGCTTGGGGAGGTCTCGAGCGGATCGGGCGGCGGGACCAAGAGCGATCTCGCCCGCGCCACCCTGCTCCTCACGCAGATGAGCCGCGAGCTCGGCCTCGGTCTCCACGGCCCTCTCTGGCTCGGCCCCATCGTCCCGCAGAGCCTCAGCGACAAAGAGCACAACGACATCACCGCCAAGCTCACACGTCAGCAAGACCGCGCTCGTGATTTGCTTGCGCCTCGGAAAGGGCAGATCGAGAGGCTGGCGGACGTGCTTGTTGCTGAGCGGGAAGTTAAGCGCGAGAGACTGGTGGGGTTGTTTAAGGATATGGAAGTCTAGGTGTCGCTATAAAAAGCAAGCACGCGGGCGGCGAAAAAGCCCGCTGCTTGGGGCTTTATGAGAATTCCAGAGGCTCGCATGGCACAGGTTTGCGAAATAAAATAACGCAAATACAAAGTATTACATAAAATATTCCCTGTGGATAACGTCGCTTTTTTGCTGAAATACGATTCCGCCCGCTTTATATTGAACACATCAACTCCGAAAGACTTCGGTCAACCCCCAAACCCTAGACGCGCAAGGCCTCCCCCTGCGCGAACCATGGAGCACGGCCTAAATTGCAGATGCGGCACAACATAACGCCAGCACCCCACAGCGGGTCGCAGAGCACTGTTGCATCTGGCACGTCCCCGGCAGCCAACACCCGCCGGATCCGCAACGCCATACGTATCGTGGCCAAGCTCCTCGAGGCCGACACCGCCTATTTGCCGCTCTTCCAAAGGCTTGAGGTGGACCTCAAAGCAGCAGAGGAGCAAGAGCACGCGTTGGAAAGGGCGATGCGGTGGGTAGCGCAGGATCAAACATACGCTGAAGATGACGCCTTCCGCAGTAAGAGTGGCTCAGGTTAGCCCCTCGCCCCTTGGCCGCGCTCATAAACATCTTCGTAGCGGTTAATATCATCCTCACCGAGATAGCTGCCCGTTTGAACCTCAATAAGAGTTAGCGGTACTTTGCCGGGATTTTCTAAACGTTGGACCGCTCCGAGAGGTGTGTAGACGGACTGGTTCTCGGCTACTAGCGTCTCATCACGATCAACTGTAACCTTTGCCGTGCCTTCGACAACGATCCGATGCTCCTCACGGTGATGATGGCTTAGTAGCGAAAGCGCCGCACCAGGGTGAACCACGATACGTTTCACTTGAATGCGCGTAAAACGACGAGGCTACTGACAGGTGTCCGACGTCAGCGCCTATGGGTCCCAATAACATTATTTTCTAAGGGAGGGTTTCTGACTCATCGTAACCACTGTAGATATGCCGTTACTCACGAGACATATCCTTTAACCTCCCCGTATTGGAAAGAAGGAGATATTCTTGAACAAGGATCAACGCGAGATTCAACGTAAGCTGCTGGTACTGTGATACGCAGAAGAGATCGGCCATGTAGCAAAAGCTTGCCGTTATTTTGGGATTGGCCGCGCCCATTATTATCGTTGGCGCAAAGCCTGCGCCAAACGCGGAGACGGTGGCCTGATCAATGCGCCCCCCCCATCCCCAAAGGCACGCCAACAGGACGCCGCCCGAGCGAGAGGCGAAGGTGCTTTACCTTCGTCGCAAGTACCACCTCGGCATAATACGGATCGTAAGGTATCTTGAGCGCTTTCGCGGCATCAAAATGTCTGTGGCGACGGTCTCACGCATTCTGCGTCGCCATTGGATGAGCCGTCCCCCTCGCGGAACCCCGCACGCGCAAAGCGCACACCAAGCGCTATCAGAAACAGGCACTCGGACATCACATCCAGATGCATTTCAAGCTACTGACTTGCAAAGAAAAGTAGGGCCCAAAGGTTCGCCGTATTTATTAAAAATCCATAGATGATGCAACACGTGTACGGGCGCTAAAGATTTGCGACAGGCACTCCCAGACCAATGCCAAAGACTTCTCAGATCACATCATCGAAAAGTTTCCTTTCCGCATCCTTGAAATACAGACGGACAACGGCCAAGAGTTCCAAGCGAAGTTCCACTGGGACGTCGGGGACCTTGGCATTCGCCAAGCTTATTATAAACGTGGCACGCCGCAGTTGAATGGGAAAGTAGAACTATTCCATCGCTCAGACGGGCAAGAGTTCTACCAGTTGCTCAACTAAAAAGATGATGTTGATCTCGAAGCTAAACTGGATGAGTGGGAGCGCTATTACAACTCCATCGGCCTCACGGTGCGCACAACGGTAAGACGCCTTACGAAGCCCTCGTTGAAAAGCTATAGTCAGCAGAAGGAAAGTCTCACGAGTAACGGCGCCTTACGCAAGTGATCAATGCTCTGAAAATCCGAAGCCCCGTACATTGCGATGGAATTTTGCAAACTGATAGCGCAAAGATAAAATAAAGGATAACAATTCAGCTTACCACACCACAATGCAACGCGTATTCTCAACCAAGAAACTAGGGGAGAAATCAGTAAGATGTTACAAACGGTCCGGGAGGTTCAAATACCTCTAATCAAAGCGCTCTTGGACACTTCAAAAGACCTAGGTGCGCAAGTTTACCTAGCAGACACAGTAATGTCGGCACGCCCAACTTTTTGGTTTTGCGGTTCGACTGAACAGCGTGCGAATTTAATCTCAAGATTAAATGCAAAGCATATCCGCATATTTGCCTTACAAGGCAGGAAACGATTAGAATTTGAAACCTCTTCTAAAGAGGCAATAAGCGCAGTTGCATATCAAAAATACGTCAATAATGGCGTAGTTATTCATGGTGCGGCCTCAGGAATAGAAATCGAATTCTGCTCTTTTGATCCTAAGGCAGACATGTGGAAAGCTCGCCGGGCTGGAGTTGAAAGTGAAGCAAGCACGACATATTTATCCACTTTGAAAATGGTGGATTTTTTGGGTTTCCGTGTCCAAATGTTAAAGAATGCCGTGTCAATACAAAAACAATGCTCGTCGTTAAGAAAAATTGATCTTGTATACACTTGGGTCGACGGCTCTGACCCGGAGTGGATGGCACGTAAAAGAGAAACAGAAAAGCAAATAGGTAAGTTCACGGCAACTATTGACGCCACTCATCCTACTAGGTTTGAATCACACGAGGAATTGCTCTACGTCGTGCGGTCAGCGCTTCGTTATTTCGTTGATGTCGGCAACATCTACATTGTCACAGACCAACAAACACCATTGTTCTTAGGGGACTTAAGTGATCGCGTCTCGATCATAGATCACAAAGATATATTTCCGAAGAATGACTATCTTCCATGTTTTAATTCGCACGCTATTGAGGCAAACCTGCACAGAATTCCAAATCTTAGTGAACACTATCTTTATCTAAATGATGATGTTATTTTTGGGAGTGCAATGTCAGCTGCTGATTTTTTCGATGAATTTGGTCGCTCTCGTCAGTTTCACTCAAACGCCGCTTGTCTTCCAAACGAACCATCAAGTTCAGGCGAACTTGCGGTAAATGCCGCTGGTATCAATAATCGAAAACTGCTGGAAAAAGAATTTGGGTATTTTTCTTTCCGAAAATTTAAACATGTAGCGTTCGCCACTCGCAAATCGGTCATGAGACAAATGGAGAAGGATCTTCCTGAGGCTTGGGCAGCGACTTTGCCGAATAAGTTTCGATCACCGGAAGATTACTCAATAGCTGGAGCTTTATACCAGCATTACGCAGCAATTACCGGCAAAGCAGTGTCTAGTTCAATACGATATAATTATTTTGATACGACTCAAGCGGCCAATACAGAGAATGCAAAGCTACTCATGGACGATGACTGGAGGCGCGCTCAAATGTTTTGCGTCAATGATACATTACCAACGAATGAGTCTGAAAGGACTAAGAGCCATATAATGTCCATCGTGAGTAGAGTGGTAACAAAAAATGGTGGCCAAGTTCAACCACTGAAGTTTGCCCACCCCTCCCCTCCGAGACGGTGGAAATTTTTTGGTCCGAGAGAAAAGCTACCGAGCTATGAGTGAAACTGGTGTTCGGGCGATTTGAATGACGGCGATGCATCTGGTTGGATTGATGTTGCAACACATCCAGCCAACCATTCGTGGACGCACCACCATGGATGTCACTACCGTCATTAATTTCACTGGTCGAGACACGTTCGCTGACTCGCGGACAGTTCGCTTGCTCAAATGCGCTTGGGACTTGCTGCAAGCTGCTATTGGAGCCGAACGTGATGCCTTTCTCGCCAAGTTTGCCGAATGACGCACAACGGACGGTCGCACCGCTGTCTAGCCCCCAATTTCAGTACCACTAATTTTGGGTTTCTCTAGTAAGGTTTCGGGCAAGGGTGGTCGCAATCCGAGCGCATGGCGAGGCCTGATGTGATTGTATTCCTTGAGCCAAATACTGATCGCAATCCGAGCCTGTTTGATGCTGTGGAACCATTCAGCGTTTAAGGCTTTTCGGCGCAGAGTGCCGTTGAACCGTTCGTTATATCCGCTCTCCCGGGTTAGATTTGGATCGACTTAACCTCAATCTTCCTAAACCAATCTTGAAGTTTTTGTACAATGAACTTCCCGCCATTGTCAGAGCGGATAAATTCAGGTTTTCAGTATTTCAAAAGCAGGCGATGCATCACTTCCAAAACATCGTCTGCCCCATTCTTTCTTTCACCTCAACACAAAGCGCTTGGCGGGTTTACTCGTCCAAGACAGTCAATTTCTTAGAACTCCGCCCTTTACTCAGCTTGTCGTGGATCGAGACATTGGGAGCGCCATTGGTCCGAGCGACAATGGCGAGCATCGATTGCCCAGACGTGACTTGGATGGGTGGGGCGTAGGCGAATGATTGAGCTGTCTTTGTGGTAAAGCCGCCGTCGCTTCTTATGTCGCTCAGGCAGCTTGAGCTCCTCTTCACGCCACAAACGCTCAACTTACTTGTGATTGACCCGCCAGCCTTCGACCCGCAGCAACTTAGTGATTTTACGATACCCATATCGCCCATACCGCTTGGCCAAACGGATCACAGCCAAGCGCAGCGCTTCATCATCGCGAACCTTGGTTTGATAGTGTAGACTGGATCGTGACATGCCCAGAACGGCGCAGGTTCGACGCTCTGAAGTGCTCAACCTTTGACGGGTGTGGATCACGGCCTGACGCAACTCCTCGATCGTCAGACCTTCGACTTTAAATAATCAAGGCTCTCCTTCAGGATCACCTTGTCCAGCTGAAGATCCGCAACAATTTACTTCAGCCGATCGTTTTCCTTCTTGAGTGCCTTCATCTCGGAAAGCTGCGGGCGCCCCAGACCGCCGAACTTCTTGCGCCAATAGTAATAAGTCTTATCGGAAATACCCACTTTGCGACACGCGCTGACAACATCAAGCCCATCGTGTAAATGGACATCAATCTCGCGCAATATCTTAAGCGCATCTTAATCTGAATACCGTTTCCGCGCCATTCTTTGGAACTCCCTTCGTCAACAAATAGTGGCACTATTTTAGGGGGCCAAGACACAACAAACCCTCCATTAGCAAATTGCCCTAATTGGTCCCATAAGAGCTGACGTCATACAAATCGAACCACCACAGAGTTCAACATAGTGGATTGCGGACAAACCTTTCTTAGCCTAAAGGTAAGGCAAAAATTGGTGATTAGATGTTCGATAATTGCGTACTCCACATTGGCACAGAAAAGACAGGGACAACCTCTATTCAGGGGTTCCTCAATCTCAATAGAAAAAAATTGTCCGCTCAGGGATTTCATGTTCCTATTTCATTCGGAAGAAAAGAGCATATCCAACTAGTCAATCTATTTGCAAATAATCTAAAGAGATTTTCAAAGCGCAATAACCTCGGGCTAAACACTCCAGAAAAGATTGATGCATACAAAGCCACTCTTGGTGACAAAAGCCGGAGAGAATTGCGCGATCTATCCAAGCGCGGAGGAACATTGCTCTTAAGTTCTGAACGCTTGCTTCCATATATTACTACAGAGAATGAAATCCGGGCACTTTCAGACTTTTTATACGAGCATTGCAAAAAGGTGCGTATCGTTTGTTACATTCGCCCTCAGCATGAGTTCGCTATAAGCTATTTTTCGACAGCGTTACGGACTGGGCACGAAAAAGAGAGTATTTTACCTTCGGTTGAAATACCGAGTGATTTATACAAGCTTGATTACAATACCGTCTTGAACTTTTGGCAAAAGTATTTTCCTGCGGCAGACTTTTCTGTTCGAATCTTTGATCGGCGCGAACTCGTAAACAGTAATGTTGTGTATGATTATTGTGATGCCTCAGGAATCACAATTGACAATTTTTTGATGCCGAAATCTGTCAACAAGTCTTTGAAGTGGCAGGCACAAAAATTTCTTATGGAGTTAAATAAGTGTGGCCCGGCAAAATATCGCGGGGTTAGAGACACCGTGTTAGATGAACATTTTAGCGGTAAAGGAATGCTGCCTACGAGCGCTGAAGCAGAGGCGTTTTTTCGGGTTTTTGATTCTTCAAATGAGTTGGTTCGACAAAGATTTTTTCCAAGAAGGTCACAACTTTTCGAGGTGGACTTCAGTAGTTTTCCAGAGAAGCAACCAAATTATGAACTTACATGCGCAGAAGCTTATAGGATCTTTCATACGTTATTTTATGAAACTGCCATCGGTTTAGAGAAGCAGAGAAAACAGCTTATCGAGAAAAACAAACAGCTTATCGAGAAAAACAAACAGCTTATCGAGAAAAACAAACAGCTTATCGAGAAAAACAAACAGCTCGTCGAGAAAAATAAACAGCTGAGCAAGAAAAGAAAGCCCTGGAAACTGAAGTTAAGGTGATGTTTTTACTAAATTGACAGCCGCACCAGAGTTGAATGTCAATAGAGTAAAAAATTTTGAACCAGAGCTATCCTTATATGTAATAAACGAAGACACTAGATAGTAGCTCCTATCTAAATAAGACATAGTCCTTTCATACATCCGCTGATTTCATTCATAAGTGAAACAAGCCCAAAGTTTATCTGAAGCAGGAAAAATGGCAATCGTATCGTTTGAAAATAATTTTATTTTTGTGAAAACAAAAAAGGTGGCTGGGACAAGTGTTGAAGGTTTACTGCGAACTTTCTGTGGTAGTCGCGACATTATAACGCCCTTTACACCTAGAGACGAAGTCGAGCAAATAGATCGAGGTTTGCCACCTCAGAACTACGCAAAGGTTCGAGAGAATGAATTAAAATTTAACGATCTCATAGCTGACGGGCACTTGGAAGATGCAATAGATTTCCTCGGTAAAATGCCAAAGAAGCTAAATAACCACGCTCGCGCCAAGAAATTAAAGGCGTTCGTCGGGAGCGAATTCTGGCAAAACTCATTTACGTTTTCAATTGAGAGGCATCCATATAGCTTCATTGCCTCTAAGCTGAATTTTAATACACGCAATTATAATAGTTGTACGGATACGATTTCGAAACAACCAAATCTCTCTCAAAAACTCCAAGCAAAGATTGATGCAGGGATACTGCCTAATATGGGAAATTCTAGCTGGTATCGTGACGAAGATGGCGCAATTTTAGTAGACCGTGTCCTTCTCTATGAAAATTTAGAAGAAGAATTAACCGAAGTTTTACAAAGATTAGGATTGGAGGCTAGTGCTGTCGAATCTATGCCTGAATTCAAATCATTAAGGCGCTTCACTGTTGATGATGCCAAAGCCATTTTTACTGAAAATCAACTTGAGTGCATTTACAATGCGTTTCGAGAAACTTTCGATACATTCGGCTACGAGAGCTAAGTGAGCAGCCACTGCTTGAGCGGTCCAATTTGAAAGCTAGTGCATGACTGGCGTTTGGTCCATCTGAATGAAGGCCTCTTGTTCTGCTAGAATCTGGACTCATTTCAGTAGAACGTTATTTTGCAAGCGGCGCTCCGTGCCCAGGTAATCCCCCCATTTTTAATGGGGCTCAGCCGTAGAATTCACGCGGCTGTTTTCAGTTTCATAGCGGGTGACATGCCGCCGATGCCCATGTTGGGCCGCTCGTTGTTGTAAGTCCAGAGCCATTCAGTCGCTTGGTCTTGTGCCTCTTCAATGGTTTCAAAGATATATTGGCCCAGCCATTCGCCGCGAACCGTGCGGTTGTAGCGTTCAATGTAGGCATTTTGTTGTGGCTTGCCCGGCTGGATGTATTCCAGTCGAACATTGTGTTTTTCGGCCCATTCCAGCAGCTTGCCGCTGATATATTCCGGGCCGTTATCGACACGAATTGTCTGCAGTTGGCCGCGCCATTCAATGATCTGGTTTAAGCTTCTGACGACCCTCTCTGCGGGCAGTGAGAAGTCCACTTCGATGCATAGGCCCTCACGATTGAAGTCATCCAGCACGTTCAATGGTAATCCCCCTGATCGATACGGAGGAGAACCAGCGATCGTGGCTGACAACACACTAGATCGGCAGTTTGAGGTGAACACCCCAGACACAGTTTGGGTGACCGACATCACATACATCAAAACCCATGAGGGTTGGTCGAATCTGGCAGTCATCAGTGATCTGTTTTCAAGGCACCTTGTCGGTTGGTCCATGCAGTCACGCATGACAACATACCATGCCTTGCTGGCATTGCTGAGAGCCGAGTAACCGCGTAAACCAATGACAAAGGTGACGATCCACTCCGGTCAAGGGTCGCAATTAATTGGCAAAGAGTGACAATCGTTCTTGGATAAGCACCACTTGGATGCCAGCATGAGCCGCCGTGGAAATTGCCACGACAACGTCGTGGCGGAGAGCTTCTTTCAACTCTTGAAGCGCGAACGGATCAGGCGGCGGACATACCTCACACGCTACGCCGCAAGGCAGGACATGTTCAACTACATCGAGATGTTATACAATCCGACACGCAAGCACACGAACAACGGCCTGTTGTCACTGATTGACTATGAAATGTAACAGCAGAATATGGACAAGACGGATGTCTAGAAAACTAGGGGCACCTCACACCAACGCACTGAACTGCAAAAACACACCCTTCGCTCGCCACGATGCTGGGGCCAGAACTAGTCTGTCACCGTGTCCCTAATCTAGACCTGCAAACTCAACGGAATTGAACCACATGGCTATCTGATCGCCATCGCAGCTGGACACAAACAAACGTATATCGATGATGTTGCCGCCCTGAAACTACGCTAACTCAATGTGACCGGCACACCGTTAACGGTGTAATCATTTTGATTCAATATTGGTAACCCTTGCAAGCTGCTCCGTAAACTCAGCCAAAGCCCCATTGGGGAATCTACCAAGTGAATACGACAGTACTTTTTGACGTTCTGACCGAAGGTCATCGCTGATTTTAATCGAAGTAATTAAATTGATTACTTCTCCTGGATCGCCCAGAATATAGGCTGCGCGAGAGGATGGATAAGTTCGAGCTAGTTTCTCCTGCGTCTCGTCGGAAGCGTTGCAAAGAATTACTGGTTTCTCAGTGACCAAGTACTCATTTAGCACGCTCGATATATCAGTAATGAGCACATCAGATTGATTCATTGCTGAGTGTAGACTATCATCTTTTCCTAAGACCGGAATGTCCTCCTGTGCGCAAAATGCGTTAATCCTTTTGAGTTCGCTCATTGTTTTTTTGCAGCGTGTCCCGGTCATCGGATGAGGCTTAAAAGTAACCGACACATTGGGGAGTTGAGCAAGTTGTTGAACAATCGCAAGCCCCCAATCCCGCACAGAACCAAAATTAGCTTCTTCGGTAAAGCCCTCCCATGTCGGAGCGTAGAGAATGTTAGCGATGTCTTTAGACGCAATCTCTTTTTCAAGCGCCATTTCCGCTTGCGGACGCCCGACAAAAACAACTTGATTATCTCGAATTGGGAGGCCTGCGTCAATGAGCCTATCCTTGGCCAACTGCCCACCAACAAAAAGATAGTCATACGCCATCAAGAATTTGCTTTGGTTTACAACCTTGTCGCTTTCGCCATGATTAATGAAAATATGCTTGCACTCAATGTGGCGAAGAACTTGGGAATTATGGATTCCATTTCCTGGATATAAAACACCGCGAACACCAGAGTTGATAATTTGAGAGACATGTTCTGGCTTTCTAGCATGAATAACCGGTATCGAGCCGCCTTTGATTTTGGAGCAAAGTGCTAGATGACGCCCAATAATTGCTGTACGAAATGGAAGTTGTTCCAAAACAGGCACCCATTGATTAACTTGATAGGATGACGTTACAGGTCCGGATACGTGTACAACAAGTTCAAAAGGCTGAGCGCTTAAGTCACTACAAAGCCGTTCGTGGTTCTTTAAAAACTGCCTACGCAACAGAAGAGATTCATATAGCTTTAAAGCAGCAACACTAAGAGCGACGCAAAACGCTCCTATGCCTATTTTGGGATCGAACATCCAAAACCACGCGGCGGCGACGAAAGCAAGGGGCGAATAAGCTAGAAGTTTTGAACAATTATCGCTTGCGTTTATGTAAAATAGCTCTTCAACTTTTGAAAGGTGTCGCTCTAAGTGCTTAAGTAAAATTAAAGAAATTAGGGAAGCAAGCAACAGCGCAACCTGAAAGCCCCCAATGGGCGACACAAACAACCCAATTACACAGAATGAAATAACCAATAGTAGAGCACTGCGTGTCGTCATTGCCGTAATTCCTCGTCATACGATACTATATGCTCTAACGATGAGGCAACACGCTTGCAAGCGTGCTTACCTGGAAGTTGTCTCTTCCATGAAGCGACGTGTTAATTCGCTTGAAATTAACCTACTGAGGCTAATTAGATCGGCCGAACCCGAGGTTCTCAAATTATTGATCAGCTAATTGCCCAATGTACTGAACGCGCTTCGTTCGACAATCTTGAGGCAGGAACCCGCGTTGCCCCCCCCAAAAAAAACTTCAACGAAGAATTCAAGCTTGATGAGGTCAACAAAATCACGGTGCGTGGATACACTGTTCGTGAAATTTCAGAACTATTGTAAGGCCGCACACTCTCTCTGAAAAACGGGAGGCGGTGTCTGCGCAGGTTGTGGAACTAAGGCAAGCCCGGAGCGATTCAGGGACTGAATTGTGTTCTTGTAGAGACAAATTCCCAGTCAAAGCGCCGAACCGAGTCGTCGGTCGAGCGTATCGGGATATTTCTGTACGCCGACAGCCAGATGCCAAATCTGCCATTCTATTCGCCCACAGGACTTATTGCTTTCGGGGTGTCGTTGGTTTAGAGGCAATCATTGCCTGTGAGGCAGACCATAGCTGGTGCGCTAGCCATTTTTCGATTGCGGTCAATCGTTCAAGCACTCTGAGTATTTCTGTTGAAATCTCTGAACAATTGAGTTTGGTTGTTGGCGATCCGAGACAATTCCTATTGTTTAAAAACAAGCGTTCAGGCTTAGAATGAAGGAAGTTATAATGAAAACTGTAATTAGTTATGGAACTTACGATTTGTTTCATTTGGGCCACGTGCGTCTGCTACGCCGATTAAAAAGTTTGGGCGGTCAGCTTGTAATTGGGTGTTCCACTGACGAATTTAATGCATCGAAAGGCAAGCAATGCATTATGTCCTACGAGCAGCGAGTAGAAATTTTAAGATCGTGCCGTTACGTAGACGCGGTATTCCCAGAGCAGAGCTGGGATCAAAAGCGCGACGATATCTTACGCGAGAAGGCTGATATTTTCGGTATGGGGTCTGATTGGGAAGGTAAGTTTGACGACTTGAAGGATATCGTAGATGTTATTTATCTCCCCAGAACTGAGGGGATTTCCACAACGTTCTTGCGACATGAGGTGATAAGAAATTATACGGTACCGAAAGCCTGACCGCTAACGTACTGAGAAGTTTCTGCCAAACTGATTGGTAAACGATTTAAATGAATTATTCCCAATGATGTCATGACGCATTCGCTTCACTGCTAGACCAGCTTAAAAGTGGCTGTTCGAAGAACGTCTTGCGAACAATTGGCACTGCTTGGGCGTTGTGATGGTGGATAGGGCAGTTACAACGGCATCAGCGACTGGTCAATGGAAGGTGAAAAACTTTTGAGCCCGCACCTATGGCCCAAAAAACTCTAACGACAAACAGAGCTCATCGGCTGAATCTCTTAAGTTGCTCAGCATCATAAATATGTTACAAACCCTACCGCCTGTATTCCTCTTAAAACAGAATAGATGAGATTTAATTTATGCCTAAGCTTTGGCGACCACGAGTTCTACCAGTGCAGAAACGGGACCTAAGCCAGAAATCGTGGGCTTCGCTTAGGGCTTGTGACGAGGAGTTACTCAATCGCGAGTTAGTTGATAAAAGCACGGTAAAATCCCTACGAAAGACCATCAATAAAGTGCCACGAGCAGAGCGGGGCGTAGACTGGGTTGAACGAGTAATCAGTATCTATGCCGTAAAGGAGGCAAAACGCAAAAGATGGCTAAGTTTAATATATTCAATTGAGCGTACGCGGATTGAAGCAGGTGAACATGAAAAGTTCAAAGAATTCAAAAGCCGTCTAACATCACAACTGAGCATCGCAGACACAGAGAAAAAGTTCAATTTGATCTTCGAACTCAGCGATCATGCGTCTGCATTGGAGCAACTCAGGACCCTGTTCGATCGCTTGCACACAGAGGAGTACAAGGCCTTCGTGAACTCTGGAACGCTTCTGGGAGCGGTTCGTGAGAAGGATTTCATTGCGCATGATTACGATGCTGATATTGCTGTACTGCTTGAAGGTAATACGGATTCCGAGCTTGTCGACAGCTTCAATCGGCTATTCTACGATTTACACAAACACTATGGAGATGAGTTACGCCCCAGAGCAGAGTGTAAACAGCCGCATGTAAAAGTTAAGACCAAGAGTGGACTGGCGATTGATGTGTTCCCAGCCTGGCAACGGGACGGTAGCATCTATATCTGGCCCCATACATTCGGCGAACTTAAGATGAGTGATATTTTGCCTGTGAAGGAGTGTATGATCAAAGGCGAGACGTTTCCCGCGCCTGCAAACCCCGAAAAGATGCTGGCGCTAAATTATGGAGCCGGCTGGAATACACCGGACTCGAAATTTAAATTCCCTTGGGAAGAGGCGGAGATCAAGTTCGCCGGCTTTCTGGATGCGTTTTGCGCGGACACCAAAAAACACATCAATGGCACCAAAAAACAGTGGTTCTCAAGCCTCTTCAATTGGAAAGCCTGAACTATCTGGCCTCTGGCAGCGGATCGACCGTGCACTTGTTCGCGCACAAGCGGTCTGACGCAAACCTCAGAGAAAGTCTTCATTCAAATTAAGGGAAGTCGCACGAGTAATTGCACCCCAAACAACGAAAAGGTTCCTATCAGCCCCGGCATTCTTGCTACTCATTTTGCTACTCATTTTGCGCCACACCTATACTCAGAAAAAGTATTTATTATTTAAAATCAATAAATTAATGTGATCGCGAAATTTGAATGGCAGACTTCGTCTCCGCACTAGACTGTCCATCGAATACCGCATTTCTAATTCAACACGTCAGCAAAAAATTGTAACGCGCACTACAACAAAGTTTCTTTGTTCTGCTTCCAAGTCACTAATTTACCACTGCTATCTCAAGGTTTTCAGAAGAGTTATTCAAGCAAGTAGAATGAACAAGGCTAGCGATCAAATCAAAAATAAACTAACAACCAACTTGTACCACAAATATTTGGCTGGTCGGATTCAAGAGGGTATTTTATGGACTTAGTTGTCGTCGGCACTGGGGGGCTCGCGAGAGAGTTTTCTGCTTTCTTTTCTGAAGAAGTAAACATTGTTGGCTACTCTTCGACCAACCCAGAAGAATTCGAAGAGTTCGCCCTACCTGGGAAGTACTTCGGAAGCGACATAACTCCAAACAGTGTTGGAACCAAATATGCGGTACTAGCAATAGGAAGCCCCGCTACAAAGAGAGCGGTTTCAGACAAGCTCAATAAGTTAGGGTTCGTATTTCCTAACTTAGTGCATTCATCAGCCGTTACGGCAACAAACGTAATAGAGGCTGATTGCGAAGGAGTAATCATCTCTCCGAACTGTGTTGTCGGCACTAACGTCCATTTTGGAAACCATGTTTACATTAACTTTATGGTCGGGGTCGGTCACGACGCTACATTCGATAACTTCGTTCAAGTGAACCCGGGAGCGCAAATTGGTGGCGCCGTTTCAATCGGCGAAGAGGTCTTGATTGGTTCAGGCTCCACCGTTTTACAAGGGCAGAAGATTAATAAGTCCTCAACCGTCGGCTCAGGGGCCGTTGTATTCTCAACTGTTGCTGAAGATTCTACCGTAATTGGAAATCCCGCAATGCGTCTAAAACTTCCGCGGCGCGAAGAATAACCAGCTCGACAGCAAACTACAGAAAGAAATCAACTTCCTTCCCTTAATAAGGGACTAGATTGGTTGCGGAACAATATAGCCCCATAATCAGCTTACTAATGCCCTAAATTCCTTTAAATTCTAGTAAGAGTGGTTTTTACCGTATCTAAGGCTGTTATTTATTTTTAGCAGAACAGTTATCGTGCACAAAAGGATTTGAATTATGGCAGACTCGCAGGTCATTCTCGACAAGGTAACAGAGATTATCCGGGAGTTATTCGATGAGTATGACGGCCCCGTCACCATGACAACGACAGCAGATGATATCCCTCAGTGGGATAGTCTTGCGCACGTCCGTTTGATGATGATGATTGAGATGGAGCTCGGTGTGCAATTTAGCACATCAGGTATGTTGGGGTTCGAAAACCTCGGCGAGATGGTTGAAGAAGCGGCAAAGCAAAGCACATGACAAACTGCAACTTTCCTTGGCGGCCACCTCTGGCCAAAGACTGGGCTGAGCGTTTAACTGAAATTGAGGCAACTCTCGCCGAGGAACGAGCGCCAGACTATTCAACTGTTAAAACACTCGCCAATCAGCAATTGGGCCGACGCGAGCAGCTTCTGGTAGAACGCTTAGCAAAAAAACTCAAGAAGGCGGCCCTGATTGACGATGCGTTTGCGCCCATGACCATCGGGTTACTCGGCAATCGCACATTAAGCTATCTTCCTGACCCTTTGGCGGCAGCCGGGTTGGCTCGGGGCCTCTCTATTTCCTCTGTAGAGGCACCATACGACAGCGTAGCGAGCTTTGCCTTCTCGCCTGCCAACTGTTTCGCCCAATCTCTTGATGCGGTCTTGGTTGTGCTAAATGAAAGTGCTCTTGCAAGCAAGCGGCCTCTGCTTGATGTTTCGGCCGAGAAGGAAGCTCTTGCGGATGCTGAAGAGCTGTTTGTCGCACTGGCATCAGCAGCAAAGCAAAAAACGGGCTGCCCAGCGATTTTTGCGACGCTCCCCGCCGCGCTTCAGGTCTCATCTGCGGAGTTAGCGACGCCCGGTTCAAGTGCGCGGTTTAGGCAACGCATTAATCTCTTGCTCGCAGAAGGTGCAATCGAAGGAAAGTGGTTGTTGTGGGATCAGGCCGCGCTGGCAAGCAGGGTTGGGCTTGAGAATTGGCTAGACCCAGTTCGGTACCATGCTGCAAAAATACCCTTCAGCCTAGAAATGTGCCCATTGGCGGCGGACAACATAGCAAGCATACTAGCGGCGATGAAGGGCAAGTCCGCACGCGGACTTATTCTAGATCTCGACAACACATTGTGGGGCGGTGTCATTGGTGACGACGGGCTAGCAGGAATCAAGCTTGGACAGAATTCGCCTGAAGGTGAAGCTTTCGTCGCGTTTCAGAATTTCGTGTTGGGCTTACGTGAGCGTGGTGTTGTTCTCGCGGTTTGTTCCAAGAATACCGATGAAATCGCCCGCGAGCCGTTCCGTGAACATTCCGAGATGGTTATCAAGGAAGACCATATCGCCGTGTTTCAGGCCAACTGGAGCGATAAAGCGACAAACATCAAGTCCATCGCCGAAACGCTTAGCTTGGGCCTCGAATCTTTCGTGTTCATCGATGACAATGCGGCAGAGCGCGAGCGCGTTAGACAGGAGCTGCCTCTAGTCTCGACAATCGAAGTCGGTGAGGACCCATCCTTTTATATTGAGCGGATCGCCCAGTCTGGCCAGTTTGATCATTTACCTTTGAATACTGAAGATATTTCACGGGCTGAAAGTTATGGTGGGCGCGCTGCAGCGGCTGAAATTAGAGCCAAGATCGGAAATTACGACGATTATCTGACCACCCTCGAAATGCGTATGACGATCTCTCCCTTCGATGACGTAGGGCGCGCGCGCATCACCCAGTTGATCAATAAATCGAACCAATTCAACCTGACAACAAGGCGCTATGGAGAAGAAGATGTCAGGGCAATTGAGAACGACCCCGATCAACTAGGTTGGCAAGTTCGTCTGGACGACAAATTCGCTCAGCACGGCATGATCGGTGTCGTGATTGTTCGGCAAGATAGCAAGGAATGGATGATTGATACTTGGCTGCAATCCTGTCGTGTCTTGGAACGGGGCGTAGAGCAGCGCGTGATGGATAGCCTGTTTGAGGAAGCCGCGAAGGCAGGCGTTGAGAATATAGTCGCGCAGTATATTCCGACAGACCGTAACAAAATGGTGTCCAGCTTCTATTCGGACATGGGTTTTAACGTTGATTCAGAAAACGATGACGGCTCGGTTGATTATTCTTGTAGCGTACAAGACTATGAACCGCATCGAACCTTTATCGATGTTAGCTTAGAGAAATAAGAAAGCCTGGATGGTCAAATCGAGCGTTTCCCTCTTTTAGGTGGCGCAGCCTAAAGTTGACGGAACATGGGCAACGGGCCGTCGACAGGATTTGAAATGCGTAATACTCGCAGACATTCCGTGCTAAGGTTTTAGCTCAATTTGGTGCTGAAAACCGTTCAATGCTTGCACTGCGTGTAGAACCGATTTGCTGGCGATCTGGCTTTTCATTCGGGAACATTTAGAAACCAATCAATCCCAACTGAAAATTCGTTCAAACCATTAGAATTTTCATCGTGGTATGTACATCATGCACGATGCTCTCAATACATCTCGTATAAATTAGTACATCCGTAACCGTTGTTTAAGTTTAGAGCGTGGTTCCCAATAATGCTAGTCGGGCAACTGACAGTGGTTATGCAATGTGACACTTAATGATTGCACAGCCGAGTAGAGCTTAGATTTCATAAGCATTTCTATTTATGTCACAATCTATTTACTAACGCCGTTAATCGTCGTTCAAGTAGATGAGGTCTCTGTATTTTCACCCGCTGCAGATTCAAATTGTTGATCAACCAAAGCTCGAAACGGTCCGTTTTGATTGAGGAGATCGCTTGGTCGACCCGCCTCGATGACCTCACCCTGATCTAGAACATAGATCATATCTGCATTCATAACGGTACTTAAACGATGCGCTACAACGATTGTTGTACGATCAGCAATATTACTTTGCAGAGCGGACTTTACTCGGGTTTCGGAGTTTGCGTCCAGGGCACTCGTCGCCTCGTCTAAGATAAGAATCTTACTGTTTCTAAGCAAAGCTCGTGCGATTGCGAGACGTTGCTTTTGTCCTCCAGACAAAAACGCACCGTTTTCACCTACTGGAGTTTTGTAACCCTTGTGAAGGTCCTTAATAAAATCTTCTGCGCTCGCTGCGCGTGCTGCGGCGTAAACTTCTTCATCGGTTGCATCGGGGCGACTACATTTAATGTTCTCAAAAACTGTTGAGGAAAACAAAAATGTATCCTGATCTACGAAGGAAATTTCTCTATGAATCGACGCCATGGTTGCATCACGTAGGTCCATATTGTTGATTTTAACAGAACCTTCGCTTGGATCGTATAGACGCATAATCAAGTTCAGAATAGACGATTTTCCGCCACCGGAAGAGCCAACCAGAGCGGTCATTTTACCCGCTTCAAAGGTTAGATTTATGTGATTAAGAATTGGCTTATCTTCTCGGTAACCAAAACTTACATCTTCAAATCGAACCTCTCCATCGCCCTCGGGCAATGGCTTCGCGTTCGGTTGATCCTCAATCAATAATGGAGCATCAATTAGCTCAAACAATTGACGTGTGATAACCAGTTTGGTCTCTATTGATACTCGCATGCGAGACAGACGCTTGGCAGGCTCGTAAGCCATCATCAGCGCTGTCACGAAAGACATCAGCTCACCCGCTGACAACGGCTGCGCATTAAATGACTTTAGTGTGCTAACGATCAGAATGCCTGCTATTGCAAAGCCCGCCAAGGTTTCCATCAATGGGCCGGTTATAGCTTGTAAGCGCACGATTTTATTCGCTCGATTTTCTACATCAGAAACAGCTTGGCGCATTTGGCCACGCATCTCACCTTCGAGGTCGAAAACCTTGATAACTCGCGCGCCCTGCATCGATTCTTGGGCAAGTTTGATAATCTTGGCGTGCGCCGCCATCTCATTCGACATCACGTCGCGAACAGCCGAAATAAGTTTGCGTACGCCAAGGACTGCAACTGGTCCGAAAATCAATGTTACAAGTGAGAGTACGGGTTGCTGATAGTACATCACAGCGACCAATCCAATCAGCGACAGCAAATCTCTTACATAAGAAACGACAATCGTCTCGACCAGCGATCGAGCGGCACGAACGCTTTTTGTTAGCCGGTTAAGGATGCCAGAAGATTCGTTCGTATTGTAATACGCTGCTCCTTGTTGAAGCATTTTCTCGAACAACTCATTCTGCTTGCGAGCTACAATTCGATTACCCGCACGCTGCATGAAAACTGTCTGAATATATGTGGCAACTCCTTTTAACGAGAATATGCCGACAATCATCAGAGCTACTGAATAGACGTGACCACTACCCTCGCTTTCGGTGAGCGCATTCACGATCCCTTCCATTGACCATGCTGTGAGAGCAGTGGTGATTGCGACTACAACCATTGCAACCATGGCGATCCCGTATTGGCGCCATTCCAATGCCATGCTTTCTTTAAGCAAACGCTTAATGATCGGATCTCGTAGCGGAACGAGAGCGCCGAATAGTTTTTTAAGCTTTGTTTTCATTTTTGATTGTTTTACCGATCATAATCGCAATTCGTTATCCAAACGAGACATGCATTAGTTTTTGGGGACTGTATAGTTTTTGATAACTTCTTGACGTAGCATGGAAGTCGATATTCCATCCGTCCTAGGCAAATATACGACGTCAACGATATCCTTGAGATCGTCAAATTTCCCTTCCCAATCAGAGCCCATACCAAAGATATCTGCTTTTTCTCGTATGATATCCTCACGCTTCTGATCCCAACTTTGCTCCGGGAACACCGCGTCAACATATCTGCAGGATCTTAGAATTTCCACGCGTTGCTCATAGGACATAATACATTTTTTACCCTTCAAGGCATTAAACTCATCAGTTGAGCAACCAATAACAAGTTGGCCCCCAAGGCTTTTCAAACGACGCAGCAAGCGCACGTGCCCCAGATGAAACAGATCAAACGTGCCATAACTAATCACAGTTTTCATCTTTTCTTCCTGCCTAGTAGTATCATCTGCGAACCCATTGAAACGACCAAACCAGCATTAATTGGATTGAATTGACCCATAGTGATCGCCCATCCCTTCAAGCACCTAAATGTACTTCTGTTCAAGGCGCAAACTTATGATCGATCAGAGGGAAAAGCACTCACTTTTCAACGGAAAGTCCAATCTGTGCCACTATGCACTCACCCAATCTTCAAGGCCTAAGCTTTTTAGCCGAACATAGAGCTCGTCATTATGGGCCCGATGCACGCGCCCTATTTCAAAGGCATGTGCGGATGGATGGGCATGCTTAACGCTGCAACCAAAAGTTCGGCTTGCTACCAATGCGATTTCTTCTGCTTCTCTAGAACCGCCTTTCTAAACGTCAGTTCAAAATAGGCATTGATTTTCGCAGTTCAATAAAACGGAGCAATCTTCTCAGCAGAGATTACATATCCGACATCAGCGATCTGAAGGGAGGACGCACTCGCTCCGAACATCCCTGTTACGTTCACAGCCTCAAACAAACCTTCGGATTCATAGGGTTCGTTGGTTTGAACAAGTACAAGTTGATTGGCTGGTGGAGGCGGAACATGTACGCAGGCACCGATAAATGGCACGAGCAAAAATGCCGTTACCCCTGTGCCTTCATACTCGATGGGCACCATGTACCCCGGAAGTCGCACAATCTTTCCGTTCCAATCAGAGCGGAAACCTGTGGCTTCAGGTTGCTGGCTTGCAAGCGCAGATTGGTCATGCTGAACAACCCCCTGAAGAGATTGCGCAAGACCGGTTTGGCCCTCAGGCAAGAGGTCATCCCAATTCAAATCCACAACTTCTTCGGCCGCGCCCAGCTTTGGCATCACTACGGCCGCTGCGGCAATCGCAAGCGCTTGCCTGCGGCTAAAGGTGCTTATTCCCATTCGTACAGCTCCATATGGTCAGCAACCAAGCTATAGCCTGTATCTGCGACCTCGGTCGATAGGGACTCCGTACTCATTCGGCCGCTAACCCAAACCGCAGCCCAAAGATCGGTATCTGGCCAAGGTTCTTTGCTATGTACGAAAACAAGTTGGTTTGCTGGCGGTGGAGGCGTGTGAATGCAAGCGCCGACGTAGGGAACAAGCACAAACTCTGTTACGCCTTCCGATGTCATCTCAAGCGGAATAATATAACCCGGCATGCGGATATAGGCGCCATCTAACAGGTCGTTTACTTTGGCGCCGTTGTCATCATAAATCGGGCGCCAATAGTCACTCGCTTCATCAAGCTCACCTTCACCGATGATTTCGGCGTATGGAACACCAGGTGGGATCAAATCTTCCCACATAATCTCTGTCGCTCTCTCGGATAGAGAGATCGATGGGAAAGACACAGCGGCGAGTGTCGTTGCGAGTAAGTCGCGTCGGTTTAGTTGGCTCATGATTTCACGATCATACCATCAGCGAGTGAAAGGCGGAAAGCTCGGATTGCAGGCACCATGCTCACAATCGCGCCAGCACAGACAACAGTAATAATCACCCAAAGCTCGCTCATTCCAGGAGGTGTTATCGGTAAGTACAGCCCGAATGCCTGATCAACGATCGGCTGCGCAACAAACAAGCCCACGTAGAGAATACCGAGCCCTAACACAGCGCCACAAAACGCCGTCAGCGCAGACTCCAGCACGAGCAGTCCTAGTATTGTGAAAGGGCTAGCTCCCATTGCACGCAATATAGCCATCTCACGCCGGCGCTCGTTCAAGCTCGACAAGATTGTGGCCATCATTCCAAGCAGCGCAGTCACAACCACCATAACCGAAACGGCCAGCAGCGCTGTTTCGGCGATTCCGACAATCGCCCAAAGTTCCTGCAGTGCAACACCCGGCAATATCGCCAATAGCGGCTCTTCGGAATACTCATTGATGGCGCGCTGAAGCGCGAAAGTTTGAAGGGGGCTATTCACGCCGACCAATGCGGCAGTGATTGAACTTGGGGTGAGGTCCATCTGCCGAATGATCTCTTCCGGCGTTGACTGTCCGGGAACGCGCGCGCCGCTCTTCCAGTCAACATGGATCGCCTCAATCGCCTCAAGCGAAACGATCACCGTTCGATCAACGGGCGTTCCTGTCTTTTCTAGAATTCCTGATACACGAAATGGCTGATCTTTGTGCTCGGAGAAAGATGCAATGCCGTGCGCCACAACAATTGGGTCACCCGTATTATAGCCAAGCGTCCGTGCAACATCCGCCCCAATCACGGCATCAAACAGATCGCCCATAAGCTCGCCCTGCTGAATGGCAAGGCTTCTTCCGTTTCGGTATTTGTAATGTTCAAAAAACGCCTCCGTGGTCCCCATAACGCGGAACTGACGGTGGCTATCCCCAAGCGAGATCGGCACGATCCAATCCACTTCAGAACGCGACGCAATATCTTGGTAGCTTTCCCAAGTCACGTTGTTCGTTGCGTTCCCAATTCGGAACACCGAATAGAGCAACAATTGCACAGACCCCGACCGCGCACCGACAATCAAATCTGTACCCGAAATCGTATCAGCGAAACTTGCCTTTGCCCCTGTACGAACCTTCTCCACTCCCAGAAACAACGCAACCGAGAGCGCAATCGCCAGTATGGTCATGCCTACAGTGAGTGCACGCGCCAAGAGCGAACCGAAAGCAAGCCGCAAGATCATGCCTGCCTCCCCTCTACACTCACAACGTCTTTCATATAGACAACCCGATCAAACCGAGACGCAAGCCTTGGGTCGTGACTTACCATAAGCAGCGTCGATTTTTGCGCTGCAACTTGAGCGAACAACAAGTCGAGAAAATTTTCCTGACTGGTTTCATCAAGCGAAGATGTCGGCTCATCAGCAATCAGAATTGGTGGCTCACCGATAAGCGCGCGAACAACAGCAACGCGCTGTTGCTGGCCAACACTTAGGTTCGCTGCCTTCGATTTCTCAACACCTTCGGGCAATCCAAGCAGTTTGCACATCTCAATAGCTTTCGCTGCTGCATCCGGGCAGCGTGCGCGGCGCTTTGGTGCAAACTTTAGCGGCAGCAAAATATTGTCGAGTACGGTTCCAAAAGGTAGGAGATTAAACTGCTGAAAGATGATGCCGATTTGCTCGGCTCTGAATCTATCTCTAGCCCATCCCGACAGCGAATTCAGGTTGGTTCCACCGACATTGACCTCGCCGCTGTCGGCAAGGACCGTCCCACACATCAAAGACAATAGGGTCGATTTTCCCGATCCACTTTCCCCGAGAAGCAGAACAGTCTCGCCCTGTTCGATTTGCAACTCTGGAACGGAAATCGCGAATGATGATCGGGATGACCACCGAAAGCGGACATCCCGCAATTCTATTACAGGGCATTGAGACAAGCTTATTATAGTCCGCTCAAGTCAAGTTCAGGATTTGCGCGTTCGACCTCGAAGGCTTGTGCTCCGTTTGGACCAATAGCCTGCACCTCGAGTTCGAGTGCGTTCTCGAAAGTTTCAAAATAGTCGAAAGTGATCTTAGTCAGAGCTTCAGGGTTTTCGCAAGTAAAGCTGTATTCGGCATGAAATTCGGAGTGAGCCGCACCATGTTCGTGGTCATCGCCGTGCTCATCATGCTCATGTTCGTCGTGCTCGTCATCGTGGCCGTGTTCGTCGTCGTGGCCGTGCTCTTCACCGTCTTTGTCGTGATCATCATCATGATCGTGCGCTTCATCATGCTCTGAATGGTCGTCGTCATGATGATCATCTTCCTCTAGGCCCGCATGGACATCAACTACTGCGCAGCCCGCCGCATCTGGGAGAACAAACAAACTCTGCGGCTCTTTCAAAACTGCGACTGCAGCCTCGACTTTTGCTCTATCTTCGGCGCTTTCCGCCATATATTCAAACCCAACAATATCCGCACCAGGCGCATGTAACTCCATCGCAAGCGTGTTGCCATCGATTGCAAGATTGAGCTCACCAACGCCATGCTCATGGCTATCAAGTTCACGGGTTTCGTCGGCAAATACGGCGGTCGGGACAAGCGCCAAAAGGCAGACAATCGGTCGATACATATCAAACTTCCAAATTGATTTCGCAATGGCGGCACAATGGCCGATCCATCTGGAACTTTCAATCGTTATGTTATCACATTCCAATCATCGCAGATGACCGAACAAAATCAAACCTGTTATCTGTAAAATGCTAGCTTTTGACCACCGCCAATGCACCATTTTGAAGCAAACCTTCATAAGCCTCGGTCACGCGTGCGACGAAGTCTGGATTGCTGGACAGAGACGGATCAAACACCTCTTTCATTGACAAAACCGCCTGTACTTTGGCCGCAGGGGTGTTTGCTCCATCAATCGCCGCCTTAAGCTTGTCTGCGAGCGGATCTTTGACCTCAATCCGGTCTCCGTTCTCATCGACGCCACCCACATATCTGATCCAGCCAGCAACAGCCAATGCAAGGCAAGTGTACTCGCGGCCAGCTTGAATATTGTCAGCAATCGTACCCAGAAGACGCTGCGGTAGCTTCTGTGACCCGTCCATCGCGATTTGCCACGTACGGTGTCGAATGCTTGGATTTTGGTATCGTTCAAGCAAAGCATCACAATAGGCCTCAAGGTCCTCGCCCTCTGGTTTTGGAACCGTTGGGATAATCTCGTCGCGCCATATCCGTTTACAGAGTTCGGCAAATGCTGGCTCTGCAACTGTCTCCGCGATCGTTTCAAACCCTGCAAGGTATCCGAGATATGCGAGCGTCGAATGGGTTCCATTCAAACACCGAAGCTTCATCAACTCATGCGCATCCACATCTGCAACGAATTGCGCGCCACCGGCCTCCCATTGCGGGCGCTCTCCGTTCACGAAATTGTCTTCAATCACCCATTGACGAAACGGCTCATGCTGAACACACGCCGGATCATGATACCCCTGAGCCTTCTCAAGGCTCTTTACATCAGCGGGCGTTGTTGCCGGTGTAATCCGGTCAACCATGGTCGAGGGAAATGCGCAATTCTCTTCGATCCACGCCGCAAGTGCGCTCTCACGTTCCTTGGCAAAAGCAAGTACCATGCCTTTTGCGAGCGTCCCGTTTGAAGGGATGTTGTCACATGGCATGACGGTAAAGGGCGCAACGGCCGCGGCGCGGCGGCGCGCGAGGGCTTCAACGATAAACCCGATTGCAGACTTGGGAGCCTCCGGGTTTGCAAGGTCATGCGCGATATCCGAATGGTCAAGTTGGAGTTCGCCGGTTGCGGGCTCGTGGCAGTATCCCTTTTCGGTGATCGTCAGAGAGACAATCTTGACCGCAGGATCAGCCATTTTCGAAAGAACAGCCTCAGGGTCTTCGGGCGCAACAAGAACACCGCTGATCGAGTTGATCACACGGTACTCCGTTTGCCCAGCGCCAAGCGTGACCGAGGTAAACGCCCCATCCTGCGGATCAAGCTGATCTTTCGCAGTCGGGCTTCGGAGCGACACCGCGAGAATTCCCCAATCCTTGTCGCCCTGTTTTATTGCATCATCGGTATATACTGCATTGAATGCGCGAAAAAACGCACCAGGCCCAAGATGAACAATGCCGACGTTCGGCTTTGATCCGGTTCGTTTTAGCCGTGGAACGCTCATATCAGTCTCCAGTCTATTCGGTGATCTAAATTCGCAAACAAATCGCGCAGGACACACGAATGCCTCCTGCGCTTGTCTTTCCAAAGTAGCGACTAGCGAAGCTCGCTTGGCTGGACAAAGTCCATATCGGTATAGTCGACATTGTCGCCAGCCATCGCCCAGATAAAGGTATAAGATCCGATACCGGCGCCAGAATGGATCGACCATGGCGGCGAAATTGTCGCCTCTTCGTTGCCAACAACAAGGTGGCGCGTTTCTTGTGGCTCACCCATAAAGTGCATCACGCGGGACGCCTCATCCATACCCCAATAGAGATAGGCTTCCATCCGGCGGTCATGCACATGCGACGGCATCGTATTCCAAACCGAACCATCCAGAAGCTGGGTATAACCAAGCACAAGCTGGCAGCTTTCCATGACCAGCGGATGGATGAATTGATAAATCACGCGTTTGTTCGAAGTTTCGGCCTCGCCCATTTCGACTTTGGCCGCATCCTCGAGTTTCACGAGCTTGTTTGGGTGTGTCTCATGAGCCGGCGCAGACGTGATATAGAAGCGTCCCTGCCCGCCAAAAGTAACCGCCCCTGCGCCTTTACCGAGATAAAGCACATCACCGCGGTCTAGCGTCCAAGTCTCGCCCGCTGCGGATACGGTTCCTGTTTCGCCGATGTTCACAATGCCCATCTCGCGGCGCTCTAGAAACGTTGCTGTGCGTGTTTCCTCGACCTTATCAATAACGAGTTCAGCACCATTTGGAACGGCGCCGCCAAGCACAAAACGATCATAGTGCGTATATACAAGGCGAATTTCGCCATCCTTAAACATACCCTCTGCAAGGAAGTTCTTACGCAGATTGTCTGTGTCCATGGTTTTTGCATGGTCTTGGTGAATGGCGTGGCGGGTTTCTACTGTGAGCATTGTGGTTCCTTACAAAAAGTCTTCACGGCGTGGCGCGAAATTATCGATCAAGCGGCCTGCCTCAAGACAGACACACCCGTGCGTTGCGTTTGATGAAATAACGAAAGAGTCACCGGCTTTGACGGTGAACTCCCTGTCTTCGATCGTGAAGCGGAATTCTCCGCTTTCAACATAGGTTGATTGGACATGTGGATGGTTATGAAGGTCCCCTTTTCCGCCCTTTTTGAACGAAAAGCTGACAACCATCAGATCTGCGGAGTCCGAAAGAACTTCGCGCGTTACAAAGTCATCCACTTGGACAGTGGGAAATTTTTTCAAGTCAGACATAATTCCTCGTTTAGGCTGGTGCGTTGGTCGGTTTGCACTGAGTGTTTCTTGATCTGGTTTGCCCGATCACTAAAGTCGGTACGCCTCTTTCGCGAGGCGGTAAGTAAGATCATGAGCCACCTCGAATGCATCGCTTTCGCCAAGGCGGCCTGTTGCAACCAGCGTCGCCAAATAAGCGCAATCTGATCGCCGCGACACATCATGCCGCGCCGGAATGGAACAAAACGCCCGCGTATCGTCATTAAAGCCGGCGGTGTTGTAAAAACCTGCGGTCTCTGTGGTTTGCTCGCGGAATCGCATGATGCCTTCGTAGCTGTCAAAGAACCACCAAGGTGGCCCAAGACGCAGCGCCGGATATGCGCCAGCAAGTGGCGCAAGCTCGCGCCCATAAACCGTCTCGTCCAAAGTAAACAAAATAATATTGAGGTCACGCTCCATGCCGACTTCGCTCAGAAGTGGCCGAAGCGCATGCACGTAATCCGTACGAGACGGGATATCAAAGCCCTTGTCCCGCCCATGACTGGCCAACACTTTTGATGAGTGGTTGCGCACCGAACCGGCGTGGATTTGAAGCGTCAAACCATCATCAAGGCTCATGCGCGCCATTTCCGTTAGCATCTGCCCTCGGAATGCATCGGCTTCTTCTTTACTGCATTTTCCTGCAATAGCCTTTTGAAACAGGGCTTCTGCGTCTTGACGTGACAATGCCTCGGTCCGCGCCGTCGCGTGGCCGTGATCGCTTGCGGTCGCGCCATGTTCCTTAAAGAACGCGCGACGCAGACGGTGCGCGTTTAGATACCCGCTCCACGTAGCTGTATCCTCGCCCGTGAGCGCTCCGAATTTCTCAACATTTTCGGCAAACCCCTCAAACTCAGGATCAACAACGGCATCGGGACGATAGGTCGTAATAACTCGCCCGTTCCAATCGCTATCGCGGATTTGAGCGTGCCACTTCAGATCGTCAAGGGCACCTTCGGTTGTTGCTAGGCATTCGATGCCAAAGCTCTCGAACAATGCACGCGGGCGGAACGCATCTTCGGCGAGCTTTGCTTCAATATGATCGTAATACGCGTCAGCTGTGTCCGTGTTAAACGGGATATCCAACCCAAAGACATGCTCAAAGGAATGGTTGAGCCACAAAGAAGAGGGCGTACCTCGGAACAGATGGAAATGCTCTGCAAAGATGCGCCAAATCTTGCGCGGATCCGCCTCGCCAACGCTACCGTCAGCGCGCGGAACGCCGAGGTCATCCATCGAGACACCTTGGCTGACCAGCATCCGGAAAACATAATGATCCGGCGTTACAAATAGCTCCGACGGGTTGGGGAACCGCTCATTCTCGGCAAACCATTGCGGATCGCAATGCCCATGCGGGCTAATGATCGGAAGATCAGCTACTGTTTCATAGAGCGCGCGGGCGATTTGCCGTGGCTTGTCTTCTACAGGGAAAAGTCTGTCTTGATCTAAAAGCGCCACTAGTTCATCCATCTGATTTCGAGCTTCGATATTCTAATACGCTACTATACCAGTTGTGTCAAAACGGCTTTTGATCTAAGAAAGTCATGTCAGAAAACGCGGATGAAATATGAACGACCTCGGCATAAGTCTCGAAGCAAATAGGCGCAGCACAACAACCACCGATCTGGTGTTTGACGCGGTTCACCAAGCTATTATCACATTTCAACTGCCGCCGGGCACCAAAGTCTCCGAGGCGGAGGTCGCCAAACAGCTTGATGTTTCTCGGCAACCAGTGCGCGACGTGTTTTTCCGTCTGTCTAAGCTCGGCTTCATCGCAATTCGCCCGCAACGCGCAACATTGGTCACCAAGATATCTGAACAAAGCGTGCTCGAAGCGGCATTTATCCGCAAGGCCATCGAGTTGTCATGCCTCGCCGAAGCTATAGAGCTTGGAACTGACGAAGACATCCACGAGCTTAGAGCCTTGATCCAACAACAAGAAGCTTCGGTTGAGGCCAATGACCTCCAAGGTTTTCACGCTCTGGATGACATGTTTCACAAAGCAATATGCGCAACCGCAGGGCACGCCCACGCATGGCCCCTCATCGAAGAGCAGAAAGCCCACATAGATCGGGTACGCTTTCTTTCGCTTCCATCTGGCCTCCCAACCGCGTTTGAGCAACACAAACGGATCATGGACGCGATCGAAGAGCGGAACACCCCGCGCGCCTCCGAACTTCTGGAAGAACATCTCGCGCGCATCAAAGACATCCTTCAACAAGTCCGCGCACAACACCCTGAGTACTTCGAAAGCCCCTGAGCGCTGACAATCGAGTACCCATCCCTAACGCTTGAAATCAAGCCCGCTGCGGGCTACGCGCAGCCAACCGCGCAAGACGTTGAAGACCGCTGGGACGAGCTCGGCCAGCTTAGCCGAAGCAACTATGACGCCAAGCAAAGCGGCACCGGCGGCGCGCACACTAAAGACAACCCAACAGACTTTAGGTATCATCAAAGAAAGCTAAGCCCGAATGAAGCCGCACGCGTGTGGCGATATCTGAATTCGAGGCTGACTGAGTCCGAGATGGAGTTATTAGCGCGTTATAGACCTGACGGCGCAATCGCCCCGCTTAACATCTTGGATCGCTTCAAGTTCCTAAGAGCCTGACCCAAGCTAATCAGCACCACGCCCCGCAAGTTGATCGGCATTTTCGCCGAGATAGGCCGCCAAACGGTCCGCAACAGCTCTAATACGTGGAACGATACGCATATCCGCATGAGAAGCGACCCAAACAGGAACAGACGCAATGTCCTCAGCAACGGGTACAAGACGCAGTTGCGGCTCGGCATCTCCTAAGAACCTCGGCAAAACAACTTTACCCAACCCCGATATCGCCATTTCGCGAAGAACGAGGAATGAATCCGCCCCGATTGTAATATGCTCTGGTGCGATATGCGTTGCCATCCACCTTGCTGGAACCGCTCGCGCCAATTCGCCGGTTAGGCCAAGCCATGTCTCCGGCGCATCCTTAGCGGCATAAGCTCCAAACCCTAGGTCACAAGCAATTTCGCCCCGCATATCATCCGGCAAAGTTGGCGTAGGCCGAACAGAAATATCCGCCTGCATCCGCGCGAAATCGAGGTGACTGTTGTTGCTGAGAAGGTCAATCGTCAGCTCGGAAGATTCTGAATGTAGGCGCGCAACGAACTTTGGCAACAGAATCTGACAGAACGAATCCGTCGAAGAAACCCGCACAACGCCCCTCAATGGTGCGACCGCGCTTTGCATTGTCCGCTCGACAGCAAACATCGCATTTTCAACTTCTCGCGCCGCCTCAATGACTCGCCATCTATCCGGTAAAACGCGATAACCGCTATGGCTTCGTGCAAAAATCGGGCCACCGTGGTCATCCTCAAATGCCGCGACACGTCGGATCACCGTTGCGTGGTTCACGCCCAACAGTTTCGCCGCCGCGCTCACAGACCCCTGATCCACCACGGTCAGGACGAAACGCAGATCATCCCAATTCCGCTTGTGCATAAATTAACAAACCTTCTGCAATATTTACCAATATACCTGCTTTTATTCACATGTATACTCGAAGGATATGACCAACTTATTGGAGGCCCGCGATGAATTTTAAACTTACCCTTTTGGCCGGAGCCGTTGCACTCGGAACACTTGGTTCCGCTGCGATTGGCGATTCCCACGATGAAAAAGCCTTGCTGGCAGCGGTTGAAGCCCGCCAAGCCGTAATGAAGCTCTATGCATTCAATGTCGGACAACTCGCCGCGATGGCGAAAGGCGAAGTCGAATATGATGCCGACGCTGCTACAGCGGCCGCGTCCAACCTCGCCGCACTTTCCGCTCTTGATCAATCCAAACTCTGGCCTCCAGGTTCGGATACAGAAGCGCTCGGAGACAAAACCGCTGCACTTCCGGCAATCTGGCAAGCTGACAGCATGGCGATGAAGCACGGTATGGATCTTGCCAATGCATCTGCTGCACTGGCCGAGTCTGCCGGTGATGGGCTTGATGCGATGCGCGCAGCGTTCGGTGAAGCAGGCAAAACCTGCAACGCATGTCACAAAGACTATCGCCAGCGCCGCAACTAGGCTTAACATTCAGGACAAATTATCGGGGCGGAACATGGTTCTGCCCCTTTACTGCGTGGAGGGAAGGTTATGAAGTTCCTACGGTTTCTGCTGCTTCTTGGCGTCATTGGCCTTGCCTTGGCATGGTTTCTAACGCGGCCGCAAACCCTCCCAGAAGACTACCTCGCAGGACTTGAACCCAACACAGAACACGGCGAAACGGTGTTCTGGGCCGCTGGCTGTGCGTCCTGTCACGCTGCGCCCAAATCAACAGGAGACGACAAGCTTGTCCTGAGTGGAGGGTACAGAATCGAGAGCGATTTTGGCACATTTGTTGCGCCCAATATCTCGCCAAGCGAAGCAGGAATCGCCGGTTGGTCCGCACTCGACTTGGCCAACGCACTCAAGGAAGGCGTCTCTCCAGACGGCAAGCATCTCTATCCATCATTCCCCTATACAACCTACGTCAACATGACTCCGCAGGACATCGTAGACCTTAAGTCGTTCCTCGATACGCTGCCGCCGTCTGATGAGGAAAGTGCGCCGCACGAACTCGGCTTTCCATTCAACATGCGCCGCGGGCTCGGACTGTGGAAAATGGTGAACCTCAATGAAGGCTGGGTGCTTGAAATCGCCGAAACCCCACAAATCGAGCGTGGGCGCTATCTGGTCGAAGCGCTTGGCCATTGCGCTGAATGCCATACACCCCGCGACATTACGGGCGGATTGGATCATGCAAACTGGATGGGGGGCGCGCCGAACCCGTCTGGCAAAGGCAACATTCCGGCCATAGCGCCTGACAAGCTCGACTGGAGCGCACCCGATATCGCCTATTACCTAGAGACAGGCTTCACGCCGGAGTTCGATAGCGCAGGCGGTGCGATGGCAAGTGTCGTCGAAGGTCTTGCAAAAATCTCGCCAGAAGACAGGGAAGCAATTGCCGCTTATCTAAAAGCTCTACCATAACTTTTAGCGGCAACTGAAAAGCAGGCCTACCCGAGAAGTGCGGTTAGGCTGCTTCCCGCAAACTTCAAGCCAAGCACAACGGTGGCGATACCAACCACCGCACGAATGCCGTTAAATGAAATGCTGCTACGCTCTTTCACTGCATGAAGCGGGAAGGAAATCGCCTTGGAAATCAGCATCATCCCGGCAATCGAGCCAATACCGAAGCAGAGCACATAGGGAACAATTGCCCATTTCTGGTCCACAACTTCCTGCGCATAAATCAACAACGCCGCGGAGCCAGCAAGCCCGTGCATCAGCCCGATCCCCAACGCCCGAGGCGAAACACCGGCCTTATGAGCGTGATTGTGATCGGAATGCGAATGCTCAACAGCATCGTCTTTGTGCGAATGAAAATGTGCGTGGCGCTCGCCGTCTTCGTGGCTGTGTACATGCATATGCACCTTTTCCTTGCGGAGGCGATACACAAGAGAGCCACCGAGATAACACAGCATCAAGCCAACGATACCTTCAAGCGCAGCCTCGGTTGTATGGCTGATGTTTCCACCAAACAGAAACACAGGCACAACCACCAGAAACAGAGTCACAGTGTGGCCCATGCCCCAGCTATAGGCTTGCTTCAACGTATCCTTAAGCGACCGTTTCCGAACCGAAAAACTGGCAACCGCCGCGAGGTGATCCGCCTCAAGAGCGTGCGTCATGCCAATGAAAAAGCCAAGGAGGAGAGTAAAGGTCACGAAAACACCGCCACATAGAATGGAATACCCCTACGGGCATTTCTGCGGGTGGTAGCACTGGTCTGCGCAAAACCCAAGAACCGATTGCTCACGAACCCCGTTCCCTCACCGAGAGTTTAAGAGTGATCACTTTGCAATCGGCCCTGTCGTAAATTTCATCAGAACGGAGTATCGTGAGGTACGAAGCAAAGGATACGAACATGCCGACAGACCTCATAAACCGCGACACCTCATTCCTCGTTGTGGTTGACCTGCAAGAACGGCTCGCACCAGCAATCGCGGAATTCGATCGCGTTCTCGCCTCGGCCATGGCGTTGGTTCAGGCGGCCGAAGTTATGGGCGTACCTGTGATTTTTACCGAGCATTGCGCCGCTAAGGTTGGCCCAACGGTTCCAACACTGCTAGAGGCGGCCCCCAGTGCACCCGTTCTTCACAAAACTCATTTCGGTACACTTGAAGAAATGGAGCACCAGAAAACCTTTGCGGAATTTAGCGGCCGGCGCCCCATAGTCTGCGGCACGGAAACTCATGTTTGTGTTCTGCAAACGCTTTTCGGCTTTCTGCAGCACGGATTTTCACCGCTTTTGGCCACGGATGCCTGCGGTTCGCGGCGCGAAGCCGATAAGGCAACAGGCATTGCGCGCATGGTAAACGCAGGAGCCGAAGCCGTCACCACAGAGATGGTCATCTTCGAGTGGCTGCGCCGCGCAGACAACGACCTTTTCCGTAAAGTGCACCCAATCATCAAGGCGCTCTGAAACGCGCTCCATGCCCTGCTGACTACGCACCTCGCCTGTTTCAGAGTTGCTATACAATTCTGAGACAGGTTTCGGTTAGAGCACTCGCCCCCGTGAATTCAACACGTGGTTCTACTATTGACCCATTGGTTGCTTCAGATTCTTTGACCGGTCGTTCGGCGTGCTTTTCAAAAGGTACGCAATTTACATCGCCAATAATGCGGTAGTGTAACGCTGCTGAAGTCAGTGTATTCGTTCAGTTACCATGAACACGCTCAACTGTACTTCTCGGCGTTGGAGCACTTTGGATTGAGACCGAAGAAACCGAGAATTCGGCAGCGGCAAAACGGCAACCCCGATAATCGGTAAGAACAGTAAATTTGAGACTGCTAGCGCCCAATACCATTTCCTCACGACTCAACCGCTGACGGGCAATTCAAATGCGCCGGATCAAATTCTGTGGCGTTAACAAATTCAGAAGTGGCTACTGGTGAATACCCGAGGCTGCTCGCGAGTGCGTTTGAAATTTCACGCGCCGTTAGGAAATAGGCGTACTCTGTAAAATGCGCATCCGGCCAGCCATAGATCCGCTCAAGAGCCTTGCCCTTGTCAAACTCAGCCTGAAGCATGGGCAGAATATGCACCACTGGTGGCAAACCATGCCCTTCAGCAAAATCATCTAGCGCGGCTTCCATGTGATCCGTGACTTCAACCGCAAACTCTTGCTGCCAGACGGGAAATCTCTCGCTGTCGAAGTATTCACGGCTTGGAATTGTTACGAGTTGCAACTTCTTCCCCACGGAATCCGTATAGGCTTTGAACTCGGAAACAGATGTCACCAACTGATCAGAGAGTTCGCGAGCAGTTGGAAGAGAAGCAGCGTTTGGGGCTACGGCATCTTTGTTTTTGAGGTTGCGATACGACTTAAGAAATACATCCCCGACAGCCGATTTATCTAATATCGCCGCAAACTTAATCTTCATTTTCGTGGCGTAAGAAAGCCCTCGTTGCTGCTGCAGCTCATACAGCTCTTTTGCGCGCGCAAGGCGGCTTTCAAAACCGAGATCATTCTGTGCATCGTTCCCTAAATACAGAACCAGAATAACCAAGTCATGCTCGATCGTTGATGAATTTGCCTGATATGTCTTGAGGTACTGTTTGGGTCCGTGACCACCAATACCAAAATTATGAAACTCTGTATCTGGGTACCATCTATTTAGTACTGCGGGGATTGTCTCGGTATCATCGGCAAGTGTCCCGCGAACGAAGGAATCTCCGACAACGATAACACCGTTCTCTTTTGCCTCCGTGCTGCCAGCAATGCGAAATCCATTTTCGTCGTAGGTATGCAAGGCGACGGACTGGTTTCGAAACTCGAAATACTGTTGATTTTCGTATTCTCGACTTACCACTTCTGGGTCGAACTTCTGGTGATCCTTAGGTCCATAACAAAAGTGATGCTCAAAGTCGTGAAGCGGCAATCCAGCAATCTTTCGAGATTCTACAGCCTCGACATTCCAACTTTGATAAAAACGAAATGCAACTTCGATAATCGCTATCGTAACAAAAGATGTAATGCAGATTAGTGCAATATTCTTAAGCCAATTCATTGCAGCCCTCGTGTATGCATTAAGCAATGTAGCGCGACACTTGAATTTATCAAAGAAATTTCTAGTAAATCGCTGCGCTCCGCCAGAACTCAGAGCATGAAAATCGCAGTATCGATACGCAGAGAAACATTGAGATTACAGCGACTTGGAGCTGAAAATGCCAGAACCAACAAAGCCACAAAACTGTATTTTTCTCAGAATGATAATGATTGAAAACACATTCAATCAAGCGTGCGCAATGGCCGCAAATGTAGGCACCAATAATGCACATTCGGCTAATCTGGCCGCCTTAGAAAGGCCATTGCGAAACACAAGATCCACACAAGATTTTGCGTTTTGGCCAATTGGGTATATCAATATGAAATTCAAGTAAGTGATTAGTAGGTTGAGCATTATGACTCACGTCCCAGAAAACACCTCTGGCTCAGCCCTGCCAGGCCGAATAGGGATGCTAATCTGCTTACTGCTCGCAGGCTACTTCTTCGCTTACGCTGCCTACGCATTAGTTAACGCAGATGTTTACCTAACCGATCTCGCACGCATTTTGCGCTATTGTGCCGTTCCCGGCTTCTTTGCAATTTTCTTACTCTTAGCAGCTTTTATGTTTTCGCCGAACAGCCGGCTCGCCATTGGCGTTTTCTTTTTAAGCATAATCTCGGCCTTGTTCGCCTTCGAAGCCCTGCTGACAATGCGAACAATCAAGGGCGTCTATAACCTCGTCGGGTACATGGGTGAAAACGGCGAAACGCCTGAAAGCGTCAAGAAAGGTCTCCCTCCGGCCTATACAACGAAAGCAATCAATCGCGTACTTGGCGTTGAGAGACTGCAAGATGCGATGCTTGGTGGCGTTCCGTTTGAGCAAGTTATGTTGTGCAGCAATGGGCACCAACCGATTACTTATTCCGCTGATCGTTATGGCTTTAACAATCCCGATACCATCTACGAAAACGCGATCGACGTCATGGTGATTGGGGACTCTTTTATAGAGGGCATTTGCCTACCGCCAGGTGACGATATCGTTGGCCAGCTTAGGCAACATATTCCCGCATCCGCGAGCTTTGGTTCGCGAGGTACCGGTCCTTTGTTTCACCTTGCCGTCTTGGGACGATATGGAAGGGAACTCAAACCACCACATACCATTTTCGCGTTTTTTGAGGGCAACGATTGGGAAAACCTGAAACGGGAAAAGACATTCCCGTATTTAAAAGAAGCGCTAGATGCCGATTCAGATTTCGGAGAAACTCAACTCAGCCCTCAAATGCAAGAGGCCGCCAATAGCGTTATCGAAAGATGGTGGGCCGAAACAACGGGCGGAACAGCAGAAGTCCTGAGCCGCAATTCCGTTTTGCGGAACTTTCTTGCACTTCAGAAGACAGCGGGACAGCTGGGAATTCACTACCCGAGGGCCGCGACAGAACAACCTATCTACAACGAAATTATTAAGGCCGCGAAGGGACTGGTTAACGAATGGGACGGAGAGCTTTCAATTCTGTATATCCCGGCGGCCGATCGCTATGCTGGGCTTTTTGACAGCGGCTTTGCCTTTAACCAACACAAGCTCGTAAGCATCGCTGCCGAAGAGGCTGGCGTGCCAGTCATTGATCTCTCCGAAGTCTTCAAAGCGACCGAAGATCCCTTCAGCCTCTACGCTCTGGATTCCCACTTCAGTAGAGCGGGGGCTTCGCTTGGAGCAAAAACTGTTGCAGAGTACTTAACAACGGAACGAACCAAATAGAATACTGAGTTATTAACAGCAGGTATTTATTGATGAGAAAGTCCGGTCACGAAGATTATACACGCGAAGAAACCAATGAAGGCCCCTCAAACCGGAGCTTCGGCCTAACCGTGGGCGGTATCCTACTTGGTTTGGGAGTTCTGAGGTTCCTTTGGCACGGTGAGTTCGGAACGTTTACAACCATTATGCTTCTCGCGGGCGGGCCACTCGTTCTCGCGGCATTTCTAATACCCAACCTATTGACACCATTAAACAAAGCATGGATGGCACTCGGCCTTTTGCTGAGCAAAATTGTTAGCCCGATTGTGATGTTTCTAATCTTTTGCATCGCGTTCATTCCAACCGCAATGGTGTTGAAAATACGTGGCTATGATCCAATGAGAGCCAAAGTTGACCCAAATGCCAAGACCCATTGGATAAAACGAGAACCTGCAGGACCAAATCCGGATGATATGATCAATCAGTTCTAGGAGTATTTCATGGAATTTCTGAGCGAAATTTGGAGCTACATGCGAACCAGAAAGAAGTTCTGGCTCCTTCCAATTCTGTTGTTTCTTGGAATTTTTGGCGGCCTAATCGTACTCACACAAGGAACGGCCGTAGCCCCATTCATTTACACGTTATTCTAGGAATATCAGATGCTTATACTTGGGATATCGGCTTTCTATCACGACAGCGCTGCCGCGCTGTTGAGAGATGGGAAGATCATCGCCGCCGCTCAGGAAGAGCGGTTTACGCGCAAGAAACACGACGCCCAGTTTCCCGAAAACGCAATCTCGTATTGCCTTGAGGAAGCAGGCTGCACAATCGATCAGGTTGACCAAGTCGTGTTCTATGAAAAGCCATTCCTCAAGTTTGAGCGACTTATGGAGACATATGTTGGAAATGCCCCGCGCGGATTCCAATCTTTTCGGAGGGCGATTCCCGTTTGGATAAAGGAAAAACTGTTCCAAAAATCTTTGCTTGGCAAAGAGCTGAAGGCACTAAATGGAAACAAAAAGTGGGATGGTAAGTTATTGTTTACCGAACACCACCAATCCCACGGTGCCAGCGCATTTTTTCCTTCGCCCTTCGAAAGCGCCGCCGTTCTTACCATGGATGGCGTTGGTGAGTGGTGCACAACCTCAATCGGACACGGCAAGGGCAACAGCCTCGAAATCATCCGCGAGCTACATTTTCCGCACTCGCTCGGATTGCTCTATTCGGCGTTCACCTACTACACGGGATTTCGCGTGAATTCGGGCGAATACAAAATTATGGGCCTCGCGCCTTATGGGAATCCCAAATACGTCGATCTGATCCGAGACAATGTCATCGACGTTAAAGAAGATGGCTCAATCTGGCTGGATCAGTCGTATTTCAACTATGCGACCGGCCTCACAATGACGTCGAAAAAGTTTCACGACTTGTTCGGCGGCCCGCCCCGTCAGCCCGAGGCAAAGCTCACCCAAAAGGAAATGGATCTCGCCGCGTCTATTCAGGTTGTAACGGAGGAGATCGTTCTGAAGCTGGCTAGAACAGCGCGAGACATTACCGGCGAGAAGAACCTATGCCTTGCTGGCGGTGTTGCGCTGAACTGTGTCGCCAACGGTAAACTGCTGCGCTCTGGTATTTTCGAGAATATCTGGATTCAACCCGCCGCTGGCGATGCTGGCGGCGCGCTCGGCGCGGCGTATGCGGCGTGGTACCAATTTCAAAAGCAGCCACGTCCAAAGCTCAACGGCGCGCGAGACTGGATGGAAGGCACCTACCTTGGCCCCAAGTTCGAAACCGAAGATACGAAGCGTCGCCTTGATGCAATTGGCGCCGAATACATCGTTCTGGATGACGACGAGCTGATTACCCGCGCCGCCGATGCACTCGCAGACCAGCGAGCGCTTGGGTGGATGCAGGGCCGCATGGAATTTGGCCCGCGCGCACTCGGGGGCCGTTCGATCCTCGGCGATCCGCGCTCACCCTCTATGCAAAAGGTGCTGAACCTAAAGGTGAAGTATCGCGAAAGCTTCCGTCCCTTCGCGCCCTCTGTCCTTCGTGAGGATGTCGGCGAGTGGTTCGAGTACGACACCGACAGCCCCTATATGCTGATGGTCGCTGACGTTGCCAAGTCGCGCCACAAAATGATGACAGACCAAGAAAACGCCCTCTTTGGTATAGAGAAACTCAACATTGCGCGCTCGGAAATTCCGGCGGTCACCCATGTTGATTACTCCGCACGTATCCAAACCGTGCACAACGATACAAATCCGCGGTACTGGAGCCTGATTTCGGCGTTCAAAGAGCGCACGGGCTGCCCTGTTGTAGTGAACACGAGCTTTAACGTGCGGGGCGAGCCGATTGTCTGTACACCGGATGACGCGTTCCGGTGTTTCATGGGCACCGAGATGGACAATCTGGCAATCGGCAACTGCTGGCTGATCAAAGAGGACCAAGACAAGTCGCTTGCTCAAAACTACGAAGAGGAATTCGAGCTAGATTGATCCTCTACTGCTTTAGAAAACGGTAATAGGTGAGACCGGCCACAAACCCGTCGAGCCCGACTGTTTTTGCATAGTCGTACAAATCGCTTGTTCGGTTGATAAAACCGGAACCGACAAAATTAAGCGATGTATTGCAGAGCACCCCAACGCCACTCACCTTTTTAAACTCCGTAAGCAGGTCATAGAACGACGCATTTTGATCTCGGGTTACTGTCTGCACACGTGCGGATTCATCAACATGTCGGATTGCTTCCAGCTGCGGGTCGGTCACTTTCTGGAAGTACATCATATAGGGTGACGGCCCGCTCCAATCGAAGTGCTTTGACACATCTTCTTCCAAACAAGCTGGCGCAATGGGCTTGGAAAGCTCTCGTCCTTTGATCTCATTCAATCGCTCTGACGTTTGCTTGCTGAATGGCGCCGCGAGGACCGATCTATTGCCAAGCGCGCGCGGGCCAATCTCGCAGTTTCCGCGCGCCCACCCGATAATTTCACCCCGGTAAAGCGCCGCTGCAACCTCAGCAAGGTTCACCTCCGAGGCCGCAACATCCTCCATATGGTCAACGCCAATATCATCTAAGAACGGCTGCCCTGAATACACAGTCCACTCCAGCTTTGCGCGTCCAGTGAAGTGCCGCATTGCATCCACCGCCGTCCCAATCGCAGAGCCGGTGTCGTTGGTGCAGGGCGGGACGAAAACATCTTTGAACAGCTTGCTTTCTCTCCACCGCGTATTCCAATCGCAATTCAAGCCTCCGCCGCCAGCAATTAGAAGCGGGTAGCTTTGGTCTAAATTCGCCTTCGCAAAATCAAAAAACCGTTGGAATATTGCATCCGAGACCTTAGCCGCCAGGTCTTTGAACTTCTGGCTGTCTACGCCGATATTGAAAAACGGAGAGCCTTCTAAACGCCGCTTGTCAGCGACCGATAGCTTTCCCTCTTGGCCAAAGATAAAGTCGAAAACCTCTTGCTCGTCTTTATCCAACGGCCCAGTTTTCCCAGCAGCACTCGCAGCTAGAAGCTTGCCAGGTTCATCGTTGTGAACTGTCTCTGACTGTCGTGAAACTCCGGCGCTCGCCAGAAAATACAGGAATGAAAACTTGTTTCCAGGGGCGTCGAGGACCCGCCCCAAATGCTTGACCTGAAGCTTCTGGTCGATTTCGTAAAACTCGCCAAGCTCGCCTTCCCAAACCAGAACATAACAAGGTTCGCCCTGCGGAAATGGCGACATCGCATAGGTCGACCAGATATGAGAGCGTTCATGTGTGGAGGAATAGAAATCTACATTCTTCCCGAAGAACCCCTTCTTCTGCCCCACCTCAGACCCTTCACCGATCCCGAAGTACCCAGCGCCCGACGTGGATACGATTTCGTTGCTGGTGCCAGACCAACCGCTAAGCGAGAGCACATCTGGAAGCTCTTTGAACCAAAGAGCCGCATCCATAAAGGCATCTGGCGTGATAGAAGAATTGCGCAGAAAGCTGTCTTTTTCGGCTTCATAGGAGAAGAGCAAGTCGCCCCGATCCGTATCTATACCGGCGATTGTTCCGTCATGCCCTGGCTTAAAAGAAAGAATTTTCACTATCAAATCCCTCGCCTATCGCACAAAATATATACTTCTCAATCATATAAGCGTTGCATTAAACGCGCTCTAAAACAACCTTGGCTATATTGACTCATCGAAATGGGCGTATCGCATCAAACAGGCGCCGCCATTTAAAACTTGGCTAAGACGAGCTATCGCTGTTTCTGTCTGCTCTCGTGATCTGCTGGAAACAGGTGCTCCCAAAAACAAAAAACCCGACCACTTGGGCCGGGTTCTTTAGCCTGAATGAACAGGAATTTAGTGTAGCTTTGCGCCAACTTCCTTGATCGCATCTTCGATCAGGGCGTTACCTTCGGCAGCGGTTGTGCTCTTGGCAATCACGTCGCGGGCAGCGCCCACAGCAACAACAATCGCCGTATCGCGAACCTCTTTGACAGCAGCCGCTTCCGCGGAAGCGATCTGGTCTTTGGCACCGGCAAGGCGGCGCTCGATCGAGGCTTTGATGTCGGCTTTTGCAAGTTCGGCAGCTTCTTCCGCTTCAACCTTGGCCGCAGCCACGATCTTGTCGGCCTGAGCCTGAACTTCTTTGTGCTTGCGCTCGTAGTCCGCGAGGATTGTCTGAGCATCTTCGCGCAGTGCGCGGGCTTCGTCCAGATCAGCTTTGATGCCTTCTGCGCGGGCGTCCAACTGGCCGCCGAGCATGGCAGGAACGCCAAACTTCAGCAGAACCGCGATGAATACCAGAAACGCGATGAGAACAACAAAGTTCGTATTGCCAAGCGATAGGAACGGGCCGTCAGCCGCAAGGGCCGGGCTCGCCAAAAGGGCAAATGCAACGGAAAGTTTTTTCATCGTCTTACCCTTTCATCCGCTCGGAAACGGCCGCGGTGATCGTTTTTGCATCGGCTTTTCCGCCCATGGCTGCAACGATTTCCTTGGCTGCGTCTTTTGCGACCTTTTTCACGCTGTCCATCGCACCTTCACGAATTGCCGCAATGGCTTTTTCGCTTTCGGCGGATTGGGCGGCAATCTCTGCGTCGGCCTTGGCCATTGCTTTATCAAGATCGGCCTGAATATCGGCCTTTGCCTGAGCAACAATCGTCTGAGCCTCTGCGCGTGCGTCTGCGAGTGCCTTCTTATAGGCCTCTTCCGCTTCAGCCGCTTTTTGCTTCAGCTCTTCAGCAGCAGCAATGTCGTTGGTGATCGTGCCCTGACGTTCGGCCAAAACGGCTGCAATGCGTGGCAACGCAACCTTAGACAGAACGAGGTAAATCACAACGAGGGTTACGGCCAACCAGAAGATCTGGTTTGGAAACGACGAGAAGTCGAGCTGTGGCATACCTGCGGCGGCTTCTGCTTCATGCAGATCGTGCAGGTCTACTGTTTTATGTGCGTCATCCGCCATATCGTCCTCCAGGAACCTAGTTTACAACAGGTGGGCGCCACAACTGGCACCCACCCGCACGTAAGGATGGTCCGTCAGACTTAAACAGCGAACATCAGCAGAAGTGCAACGAGGAACGAGAAGATCCCCAGAGCTTCCGCAAAGGCGATGCCGATGAAGAGAGTAGCTGTTTGTGCCGCTGCGGCGGATGGGTTGCGAAGGGCGCCTGCGAGGAAGTTACCTGCGACGTGGCCCACACCGATGGCTGCTGCGCCGGAGCCGATGGCTGCGAGGCCTGCGCCGATGAATTTGCCGAGAGCTGCTGCTGCTACGAGTTCCATTGTATTTCTCCTTACGATGGTAATTTGGAATGTCAGTTAGTGATTGTTCAGACCTGATCCGTTTAGTGCGATGGATGCAGCGCGTCTTTCAGGTACACGCAGGTCAGAATGGTGAACACGTAAGCCTGAATGAAGGCCACGAGAACTTCGAGGGCGTAAACGGCGGTGATGGCGAGGATCGGCAGGAAGGCAAACAGCCCCAGCGCGCCTGCAAAACCGGCGAATACTTTGATAACAGCGTGGCCCGCCATGACGTTACCCGCCAAACGAATGGAGTGGCTAACGGGGCGCACGAAATAAGAGATAAGCTCGATGATCGCGAGGATCGGGCGCAGCGCCAGCGGCGCCGAAGAGACCCAGAACAGGCCGAGGAAACCCGCGCCGTTCTTAACAAAGCCAACAACCGTTACTGTTACAAACACCAGAAGCGCCAGTACAGCAGTAACCGCGATGTGCGATGTTGTTGTGAAGCTCATCGGCAGAAGGCCGAGGAAGTTCGCGAACATGATGAAGAGGAAGAGCGTCATGATATATGGGAAGAACTTCACAGCGTCTTTGCCTGCAACGTCTTCAACCATTTTATAGATGAAACCGTAGAGCATCTCGCCAACGCTCTGTGTGCGGCTTGGCACCATGGCGCGTTTGCTTGTGCCGAACACCAGCAACAGAACGATTGCAACAACGGCCAGACCCATCCAGAGGGTCACGTTTGTTGGTGTGTACCAGTGGATTTCGCCGTGACCGTCACCGAAGAGAGGTGCCACTTTGAATTGGTCCATTGGGTGAATTGCGAGGCCAGCATGCTCCGGCTGAAGGAATACGCTTGCGGCAATCATCAATGCGATTGCTGCCCAGAACGCGATCTTTCCAAAAGAAGAGCCCTGTTTTGCTTCCTGCTGTGCGGCCATGTTCAGTCCTTCGAATTCTCTGCGGCATGTGCCGCTGTTGTCTCTGTCGAGTCGGCGTCTGCCTTCTCTTTTTCCGATTGAAGCTCGCTCGCGGTGCGGATCATTGTTTTGACCCCTGCGGCAAACCCCAGCAATGTAAACAGCACCATGAATATTGGCAGCGTTCCAAACAGAACATCCAGCCCGTATCCGATGCCAAAGCCGATCCCAAGACCGACTACCAGCTCGATCACCATGCGCCATGCCTGATTGGCCAGCGAATAATGCTCGTCCTTTGGCGGCGCGGGTTCATGGCTTTTCTTGAGCTTGTCAATCTTGTCTTCCAGCCTCTTTAGCTGGTCGTGATTGTGCTCTTTTGCCATGACGGAACGGCCCCCAAGGTTTCGCCGCAACCTATGAAGGGTCGCGTTCAGAGTCAATAAAACAAACGCGGGATTCTTTGTCGCGTAAATTACTGTAAACAAACAATAATAATTGTCGCAAGGATTCCCGCACCCCGCCTCCGCATCCCTGCTTCGGGTAAAACGGCTCAAATCGCTTATTCAACCATCAGGTTAAACTTGGGGAATCCGCGCCCACCCAAAGCCGAACACTTAACCAAACAGTTGACCAATTCGCGCCCTCTCCCTACACAAATCTCATGGACCTAGACACGACATTCGCCGCCCTAAGCGATCCGACACGGCGGCACATTCTTTCTATGCTGCTGGAGGATGACATGGCCGTCACCGATGTGGCGGAGCCGTTTGATATGTCTTTGGCTGCCATTTCCAAACATCTCACCATTCTGACCCGCGCGGGCTTGATCTCGCAGGAGAAGCGCGGGCGGGTGAAATGGTGCAAGCTGGAGCCTGATGCCCTCAAGGACGCGTCAGTCTGGATGCAGAGTTTCGGCCAATTCGAAGCCATCAATCTTGACGCCTTCGAAACCTTCCTGACCGAAAACAATCTTACGGGCGAAAACAGCTAGTCCTGTCGCAGCAGCATCAACAGCGCCGCAATCGTGATGCCAACTCCGATAAACACGACGCCCGCTGGCGCGCCATGGCCCAGCGCCAATTCCCAAAGGATCACCCAGCTCGGGATTACATAGGTATATGCCATGACCTTCGCCCCCGGCAGCCGCATCGACGCAATCTGCAATAGGGTAAAACTCCCCGCAGTGGCGAAAATCGCAGTATAGAGGATCGTGATCCAGACAATCGCAGGCAAGCTGCCCCAATCCGTTGCCAGTATCGCAGGCGCGCCGAGCGTCAGCAGCAAGACAGACCCCGCAACAAGGTTCGCAAAAGAGATCATGACCGCGCTCTCGCCGCGATTCCATTTTCGCAAAAGCGGGATATGCAGCGCATAAGCCGCGCACCCGACGAAAAAGATCGCCTCGCCGCGTCCGACCTCGAATTGCACAAGCGCCGCCAAATCGGCCCGAAAGATAACCCAAAGCGCCCCAACACCGCCCAGCGCAATCGCCAGCGCCACGCGCTTCGGCAACACCTGCCCAAGCATCAAATAAGAGAACCCCGCCGTAATAAGCGGAGAGAGCGTAAACACAGCCGCCGTAGAAACCGGAGTCGCAGTTTTTAGCCCCTCAAACATCAAGACCATATAGATCGCGATGAGCGTGCCATTTATGCCGTGCCGCCAAGGGGCCTGCGCCGCCTGCTGAAACGCCGCCTTTGGCGCGGGCTCCCGCACCAGAACAATCGTCAGTACAATTGCCCCCGCAATCAGAAACCGAACCGCATTAAGCGCGGCGGGCGCCACCTCATTCGCGACCAGCCCCCCAAGGCTAAACGATCCCGCAACCAAGCAAGAAAAGCCGAGCATCGCCGCATGCCCCACCCATTCGCGCCGTCTGGCGTCATGAAGGGGCTGCGCGCGCCCGACTGCCTCAACCATATCCTTGCGCACGGGCGCGCTCCTTCAAGAACTTCAAAAAAGCCTGAACCTTTGGCGTGCGATGCAAATCAACATGGGTCACAATCCAGCTTGCAGCTTCCCATTCTTTGCGCGGCGCGGCAATCTCGACCAGATTTGGATGCGAACGCGCCATAACCTCGCTCATAAACCCGATTCCCGCCCCTGCTATAATCGCTCGCTCGCCATCTTCCTGATCAGAGCAGCGGAACAGTACCCGATCCTGCGGAATGGTCTCTTTCATCCACTGAAAGAACGGAGCGCGGCTGCTCTCATCATCCGGCCCTACAAAATCATGCTTTGCCAGTTCCTCGTCTGTCTTGGGCATGCCATTGCGCTCGACGTAGTCTTTATCTGCGTAAAGCCCGATCTGAACGGTACTGAACGGCTGTACAACATTGTCAGGCTCTTGGGGCGGCTTACCGGCGCGGATCGCCACATGCGCTTCGCCGTACTCCAGCCTGAACACGCGAGCACCCGTTAAGAACCGAACCCGCAACCCCGGGTGCATACGCTGAAAGTCCACCAAGATCGGCGCGAGCAGTTCCCCAACAGGGCGCAAACTCGTCACCACAAGGTCGCCTGAGATTTCCGCGCCCTGCCCCTTCAACCGCCCGACCATTTGGGTGAACTGATCATCGGTCACCTTCGCAACCTGCAACAGGTCCTGCCCTGCTTCCGTTGGCGTGTAACCGCGCGCATGACGTTGAAAGAGCTTCGTCTTTAGCTCGGCTTCAAGCGCATCAATGTGCCGGATCACCGTTGCATGGTGAACGCCCAACACTTCCGCCGCGCCGCTAACAGTTCCGACCCGCGCAACTTGAAAGGCCGTTTTCACCTCATCCCAGTTCATATCTTAGGCTCCTTGGTTCCGTCGCAGACGCCAATTCTGCACTTTTGTGCATTTTCACACACATGCTGTTGCTTTTCCCAGATTGCGTTCGAAAACGCAATTCCCCATTTCTATGTCAACGCAAATTCAAAGGAACAGATCAATGACAACCAAAGTCCTCCGGATCGACGCATCCGCCCGCACCCAAAACTCCGTCAGCCGCGATCTTGCCGATCACGCAGTGTCGCTCATCCCTGATGCCGAGGTTACCTCCCGCGATATCGGGCAGGGCCTGCCCCACATCAACGAAACATGGGTTGGCGCAACATTCACCCCGCCGGAAAGCCGCACAGAAGCGCAGTCCGAAGCCCTCGCGCTGTCTGATGAGATCCTTCAGGAAGTTCAGGACGCCGACACCATCGTGATTTCTACGCCGATCTATAATTTCAACATCCCTTCAACGCTGAAAGCATGGATCGACCAGATCGGCCGCGCTGGCGTTGCCTTTAAATATACAGAGAACGGCCCCGTCGGCCTGCTCGAAGACAAACGCGTGGTGATCGCCCTTGCCTCCGGCGGAACAGACATCGGCTCGAACGTGGATTTCGCAACGGATTACCTGCGTTTCATCTTCGGGTTTGTTGGCATCAAAGATGTACATTTCGTACTGGCCAAAGGCGACGATAACGCAGAAGCCCATGAAACACTCGCCTCGCTCCTCGGCGACCGCATCGCAGCATAAGGAACCTCGACATGTCAAAATACAGCAATATTGCGTTTCTTGTGATCCGCGCGCTCCTGACGGTCGCTTTCCTCGCTGCGGGGAGTGCGAAGCTGCTCGGAGCAGAAATGATGGTCGGCACATTCGAGGCCGTCGGCGTCGGGCAATGGTTCCGCTATGTGACTGGCTTGATCGAAGTTGGCGGCGCAATCCTGCTTTGGGTGCCGGGCTTGCAACTACTTGGCGCGGCAGCACTGACCGTTACCATGATCGGAGCGGTCCTTGCACACCTCTTTATCCTCGGACCATCCGCGCTCCCCGCGCTCGTCCTCGGCGCATTGGCGGCTGCAACCGCCTATCGCTTCCGCGGCCAAATCCCCGCATAAATCAAATGGCGTCCGCATTCAGCCGCGGGCGCCTTATACTATTCCCCGCCGATAGCCCCCCAATTCCCCGCATCGCTTGACTCTCCGGCCCACAGCGCCTAAACGCACCCCATATCCCGAGGGTTCCACGCCTTCGGTCCTTCATTGTGAAGGATCGCCATCCGTCAGCGCGTTGCGCCCACGGGTGCTTTTGTGGTTTGGCAATTCGTTGCCTTAACAATTCGCGCACCGTCCCTATCTTTAGGGGCATAACAAACGGCCAAGGAGCCTTGAGAATGTTTGAAAATCTATCCGAACGCCTCTCCGGTGTCTTTGACCGCCTGACGAAACAGGGTGCGCTCTCTGAGGATGATGTCAAAACCGCCCTGCGCGAGGTGCGCGTTGCCCTGCTTGAGGCCGACGTTTCCCTCCCCGTAGCGCGTGATTTCGTAAAGGCGGTTCAGGAAAAAGCAACCGGACAGGCCGTTACCAAATCCATCACCCCCGGTCAGCAAGTGGTTAAAATCGTCCACGACGAGCTTGTTCACGTCCTGAAGGGCGACGGCGAACCGGACGATCTCAAGATCGACAACGCCCCTGCCCCGATCCTGATGGTTGGTCTGCAAGGTTCCGGTAAAACCACAACAACCGGTAAGCTCGCCAAACGCCTCAAGGAAAAGGCCGGCAAGAAAGTTCTGATGGCCTCGCTCGACATCTACCGCCCAGCGGCGATGCAACAGCTTGCCGTCCTCGGCACCCAAATCGGCGTTGATACCCTGCCCATAGTGGCCGGTGAATCCGCCGTACAGATCGCCAAGCGCGCCAAACAGCAAGCGACCCTTGGCGGCTATGACGTTTACATGCTCGACACCGCGGGCCGCCTGCACATTGACGAGACCCTGATGCAAGAGGTCGAGGACGTGCGCAACGCGGTTAACCCGCGCGAAACGCTCCTCGTTGTTGACGGCCTCACAGGTCAGGTTGCTGTGGAAGTCGCCGAAGAGTTCGACGGCAAAATCGGCATCTCCGGCGTGGTCCTTACTCGAATGGACGGTGACGGCCGCGGCGGTGCGGCGCTCTCCATGCGCGCGGTGACCGGCAAACCGATCAAATTCGTCGGCCTCGGCGAAAAGATGGACGCGCTCGAAGCATTCGAACCTGATCGCATCGCCGGCCGCATCCTTGGCATGGGCGATATCGTTGCCCTCGTTGAGAAAGCCCAAGAAACCATCGAGGCCGAACAGGCCGAGCGCATGATGAAGCGGTTCCAAAAGGGCCAATTCAACATGAACGACCTGCGCATGCAGCTTGAACAGATGATCAAGATGGGTGGCATGGAAGGAATCATGGGCATGATGCCGGGCATGGGCAAAATGGCCAAACAGGTTCAGGACGCTGGCTTTGACGATAAAATCCTGCGTCACCAGATCGCCCTCATCCAATCCATGACCAAACGCGAACGCGCCAACCCTGGCCTGCTCCAAGCCTCGCGCAAAAAGCGGATTGCAGCGGGCGCTGGCCTTCAGGTGTCTGACCTTAACAAGCTTCTCAAGATGCACCGCCAGATGAGCGACATGATGAAGAAGATGGGCAAGGGCGGCATGCTCAAACAGGCCATGAAAGGCATGTTTGGCAAAGGCGGCGGCATGCCCGCCGGTATGGACCCCTCTCAAATGGACCCGAAAGCCCTTGAAGCAGCAGCCAAGCAAATGGGCAAAATGCCCGGTGGCGGCCTTCCCGGTCTTGGCGGCGGCGGTCTGCCCCCCGGTCTGTCCGGCTTCGGGAAAAAGAAGTAAATGAGCCTCATCCCCACCATAGAAACCGAGCGCCTGATCCTGCGCGCGCCGCAAATGTCGGATTTCGATCCGCTTGCCGCGCATTGGGAACTTGAGCGCACGGAATATATCGGCGGGCCTCTCGACCGCAAAGAAGCATGGAGCGCCTTCAGTGCAGATGCTGGTCAATGGATTCTGCGCGGCTATGGCATGTGGATCGTCGAAGACAAAGCAAGCGGCAAAACCGCAGGCTGGATCGGTTTCTACGAGCCCGAGCGCTACGACGAGCCGGAAATTGGCTGGATTCTTCTTGAGGAATTCGAAGGCAAAGGCATCGCCTACGAGGCCGTTGTTGCGGCCCGTGCCTATGGCGGCGAGCATTTCGGCATCACCAAGCCGTGCAGCTTTATCGCTGCAGAGAACGCTCGCTCCATCGCCTTGGCCGAGCGCCTCGGTGCCACGCGCGAAGATACCCGCGAAGGCCCGCGTGGCGCGTATCACGTCTATCGCCACCCCGAATATAACGGGGCAGCCGCATGACCGTAGAACTCATCAATTCACCCGTGCTCGAAACCGAGCGCCTGACCCTGCGCCTGCCGCGTCTTGAGGATCTCGACATCGTAACGGAGTTCATCAACTCCGACCGCTCGCGCTTCGTGCGTCCTGCTGAAGTCGACAAGGGTATGCCATTCCGTGTGCTTTCGATGTTTGTCGGCATGTGGGCGCTGCGTGGTTACGGCTTGTTCGCGCTCTGCCCCAAAGGCAGTGACAAGATGATCGGCGCGGTTGGTCCATGGCACCCAACCCATTGGCCAGAGCCGGAGCTGGGTTGGTCCATTTACGATCCCGCCTATGAAGGCAAAGGGCTTGCGCGCGAGGCCGCGCTTGCAACCCGCGACTATGCCTTTGATGTGCTCGGCTGGGAAACTGCCGTCAGCTACATCCACAAAGACAACGTAGCGTCGATCAAGCTGGCAGAAGCACTTGGCTGCACCCTCGACCCAGAGGCCGACAACATGGATGACGACAACACGCTCGTCTATCGCCACCCCGCCCCGTCCTCTGATGACGACGACGGATCGCAGGAGGCCTACGCATGAGTCCAATTTCGCGCATATGCAAAACATATGGAAATCATATGCAAATAACATCGCCATTTTGGCCCCTGAACAGGAGCACGACATGACCGACGCCGTAGAACGCGCAGCCACCCTGCTCAAGTCTCACCGCGAGAGCATCGACCGCCTCGACGCGATCCTTGTCTATACCCTTGGCGAGCGCTTCAAGCATACCCAAGCCGTGGGCCAACTGAAGGCCGAGCACGACCTGCCGCCTTCTGATCCAACCCGCGAGGCAGCACAGATCGCGCGCCTCGAAGACCTCGCCCAGCGCGCAGATCTAGACCCCGAATTCGCAAAGAATTTCCTGAATTTCATTATTCAGGAAGTGATCCAGCATCACAACAAACACAAAGAAAACTGAAACAATGATCAACGTAAGGCGTTGATTATAATTGATAACCTAGGAGACTACTACAATGGCTATGAAAATTCGTCTTGCCCGCGGCGGCAGCAAAAAGCGCCCTTTCTATCGTGTTGTTGCGGCTGACAGCCGTATGCCACGCGACGGTCGTTTCATCGAGAAACTGGGCACATACAACCCACTTCTCCCGAAAGACAGCGAAGAGCGCGTAAAGCTCGACCTTGACCGCGTTAAGTACTGGCTCGACCAAGGCGCGCAGCCTTCGGATCGTGTATCCCGCTTCCTCGAAGCAGCTGGCGTTCTCGAAGCGAAAACACGCAACAACCCAGAGAAAGCCAAGCCAGGCAAAAAAGCGCAAGAGCGCGCTGAAGAGAAAGCCGCTAAAGCAGCAGAAGCCGCCGAAGCAGCAGCCGCACCAGCGGAAGAAAACGCAGAAGAATAAAGCATTTAGGCTCAGATCATGGATGAATTTACTGAACAGTTTCACCGCGATCTGGGCCAGCTTTTCCGGTGGCGGCGCGACGTGCGCCGCTTCCGCACAGATCCGGTTCCGGCCGATCTTCTCCAGAAATGTCTGGACAGTTTTTCCCTCGCCCCATCGGTCGGCTTGTCCGAACCCTGGCGCATTATTTCGGTCGAAAGCGATGAAGCCCGCGCGGCGGCGCTCTCCAACTTTGAAACCGAAAACACCAAAGCCCTTTCCGGCCATTCCGGCGCCCGTGCAGAACTTTACGCTGGCCTCAAGCTCAGCGGTATGCGCGAAGCCCCTGTGCAGCTTGCAATCTTCTGTGATGAAGAAACCTCCAAAGGCGCAAACCTTGGCGCTGCGACGATGCCCGAAACCCGCCGCTACTCTGTTGTGGCCGCAATCACCCAGATGTGGCTCCTTGCCCGTGCATACGGGCTGGGCTTAGGGTGGGTATCGATCCTTGACGCTCCCAAACTTGCGCGCGATCTTGATGTGCCCGAAAGTTGGACACTCGTTGCTTATCTCTGTCTCGGCTGGCCCGAAGAAACCGCCGAAACACCCGAACTTGAACAAGCCGGATGGGAGCGCAGAGACCAAGCCCCATTGGTTGAAATCCGTTAGGAGACCCCATGACTGAACCCCGCATTTGTGTTGGCGCATTCGCAGGCTCTTACGGAGTGCGCGGAGAAGTCCGCCTCAAGAGTTACTGTGCTGATCCGGCCGCAATCGAGACCTATGGCTTGCTCTATACCGAAGATGGCGAGAAGAGCTTCATCGTAGGCATCACCCGCGCAATCAAGAATGGATTTGCAGCGCGTGTAGAGGGCATCCAGACCAAAGAACAGGCCGACGCACTCAACAACACGCAGCTTTTCGTGAGCCGCGATGTCCTGCCCAGTTTGCCCGATGACGAGTATTATCACAGCGACCTGATCGGCCTAACCGTACTTGATACCGGCGGAACTGAGATCGGCACGGTCCAGAGCGTTCAGAACCATGGCGCAAGTGACCTATTGGAGATCGCGGGCCCTTCGCTCAAGGCCTCGGTGCTTTACCCGTTTACTGTTGCGGCCGTACCGACAGTTGATCTGGCCGCTGGCCGCATCATCGTTGACCCGCCAGAGGGAATATTCTCTGAACCGAGTGACACCGAAGTCTAGGCGGGAAGCAACATGACAAAGCCAAACAAATCCCACGGACGCCTCTCTATCGGTGCAACTCTGCGCCCACGCGAGTTGATGACCGACACGCCACGTCTCGCCAAGACATGGACGGCGAAAATCGTAACCCTGTTTCCCGATGCTTTTCCCGGTGTGCTCGGCCATAGCCTTATCGGGAAAGCCCTAAAAGACGGGCTTTGGGCGCTTGAAACTGTTGATCTCAGGATGTTTGGCGAGGGCAAGCACAAGAACGTTGACGATACGCCGTCCGGTGGTGGCGCAGGAATGGTTTTGCGCGCGGATGTCGTGGGCAATGCGCTCGCGTTTGCCAGTCACGACGCACCAAAGGATCGTGCGCGTTGGCCTGTCATCTATATGTCGCCGCGCGGCAAACCGATGACTCAGGACATGGCGCGTCGCTTTGCTGACGCAGACGGGATGACAATCCTTTGCGGGCGATTTGAAGGCGTAGACGAACGGGTGCTGGAGCATTTCGACGTTGAGGAAGTCAGCCTTGGTGACTTCGTTCTGACCGGTGGAGAGATCGCAGCACAGGCACTGATTGATGCAACTGTGCGTCTTCGTCCCGAAGTTCTTGGCAACGAAGCTTCGACCGAAGAAGAGAGCTTTTCCAACGGGCTTCTGGAGCATCCGCAATACACCCGCCCCGCAGTTTGGGAAGGCCGCGAAATCCCCGAAGTTCTGACGTCGGGCCATCACGGCAAAATTGCGGAATGGCGGCAAGAGATGTCGGAAGAGCTGACCAAAGAGCGCCGCCCAGATCTCTGGGAGGCCCACGAGAAACAGCAAAAATCCAAATAATCTGCCTACTTCCAGAAACTTGACAGGTGCCGGAGTTTGCTTGTCTGGTAGTTCTACCAAGTTTTTTTGGGTTGGAGGTAGAAGAATGACTGCAGTTTCAGACTATTCAACGGCCATAATCTCACTTTTGGTTTTCGTCCTAATCGTGCTTTTTCAAGCTGCGCTTGTTGGCGCTGGAAAAGCCAAACAAGGGTTAACTCCTGGGAGTACGCCTTCCGAAGACTACGAAAACGGCCTCTATCGACTTAATCGTTCGCACCAAAACGGCGTCGAGAACATGGCCGCCGCGGCGATCGCGCTGTTTACATGCATTCTGGTTGGCGTTTCGGCTTGGTGGGTCAACTTGCTCATGCTGCTCTTTCTGATTGACCGCATTCTGTATGTGCTGGTCTATGCAAGAAGCATCGGAAACCCTACGCAAGGCGTGCGCACCTTTGTGTATGTTTTTGGCTGGGGTGTCCTTGTTGTTTTGTGCGTGATGGCGGGCTGGGCCGTACTTTAGGAAATAGCCACAATCACTGGCTCGATGGGCGCCGAATTCCCGCCCAAAACCAAACGCAATCGCCCTTGCGCTGACCCTTGATTGGGCCTATACCGCGCCCACTCAGGCATTGATAGCCATAGGGAGTGATTCTCTGTGGCCGTTTTTGTTTTGGGTTAAAGGGTCTGCAAACATGTGGGCGTATCAAACCGATCATTCTTCTGATCGGGTGTTATATGCACCAACCACAGAGAAGCAGCCTGAAAGCAACGATGACGTGATCTCTGGCGGGCTGATTTTCGGGACCCGGTGCAAGACCAAGAGCTCTCATGGCGCGCAAACTACGCGGAATAACCGCGAGCATTATGGAGTAGATCAGATGAACCTGATTGCAGAATTGGAAGCAGAACAAGTCGCCGCACTTGGTCATGACATTCCGGATTTTAAAGCGGGCGACACCATCCGCGTAGGCTACAAAGTAACCGAGGGCAGCCGCTCCCGTGTTCAGAACTACGAAGGTGTTTGCATCGCACGTCAAAACGGTAACGGCATCGCCGGTTCGTTCACCGTTCGCAAAATTTCCTTTGGCGAAGGTGTAGAGCGCGTATTCCCTCTGCACTCCACCAACATCGACAGCATCACTGTGGTTCGCCGCGGTAAAGTACGTCGCGCCAAACTGTACTATCTTCGTGACCGTCGCGGTAAGTCCGCACGTATCGCCGAAGTTACCAACTACAAACCCAAAAAAGACGCGTAAGGAGCCGGGACATGAAAAAAGATATTCACCCCGATTACCACTTCATCAACGTCAAGATGACAGACGGTTCCGTTGTAACCATGCGTTCGACATACGGCAAAGAAGGCGACCAGCTTGCTCTGGAAATCGATCCTTCCGCGCACCCAGCATGGACTGGCGGCAACTCCCGTCTCATGGACACTGGTGGCCGTGTATCCAAGTTCAAAAAGAAATACGAAGGTCTTGGCTTCTAAGCCAACACTCTTTCCGATTTTCTGGAAACCCGGTTGCCATGCAGCCGGGTTTTCTTTTGGCTAACGCCTAGAGCTGCGCTTCTAGCAACGCGGCCTCTTCTTCAAAGGGAATTTCAGGGGACCGCTGGTTCCCTCGCCGATCCCAATACGCAGCATTACCGATATCGCCTTCGATCCTGTGGCATAACGCGTGAATGCGATCATGAATTTGTTCGCCCTCATGGTCTTGGCAAAGCGCATGCGCATGCTCCCATTCAGCCCCAAGGGAATACCCCCCCGCTTTCAAATGCGCCAGCGCTTGTTTGGCGTCTTCAATGACTTTTGACATATCCTGTGTCCTCCTATTTTGCGCAGCCTAAGACACCTCGGAACCACAGTGAAGATTTTTCGAGCAACATGTATCAACTTCGCGTTGCGTGGCGCTTCCCATCGTTTGCGACCCAACATATAGTGGCGGAAAAACAGCGGCCATGTGCCGTATGAATTGAAGGGACAGAGCTGTGGCGCACATTATTGTCGTGGGGAACGAAAAAGGCGGTTCAGGCAAATCAACAACCTCGATGCATATCGCAACCGCATTGGTGCGTATGGGGCATTCGGTTGGCGCGCTTGATCTTGATTTGCGGCAAAAAAGCTTTGGCCGCTATGTCGAGAACCGCAAATCTTATGTTGAGAAACACGGGGTCGACCTTGCGTGTCCCGACTATCACGACCTTCCCGAGATCGACAGCAAGAGCCTGCAACCAGGTGAGAACGTTTATGATCACCGCCTATCCGCTGCGGTTGCGACGCTTGAGCCAGACAGTGATTTCATTCTGATCGACTGCCCTGGCAGCCACACGCGCCTGTCACAGGTTGCGCATTCTCTGGCCGATACGCTCGTTACCCCGCTGAACGACAGTTTCGTCGATTTTGACCTTTTGGCGCGGGTTGATCCGGAAACCAACAAAATCCTTGGCCCGTCCGTCTATTCCGAAATGGTGTGGAATGCGCGGCAGTTGCGCGCTCAAGCGGGCCTACCGCCAATCGATTGGGTCGTTGTTCGCAACCGGCTTGCCGCGCAGAACATGCACAACAAACAGAAGATGGGCGAAGCGCTTGAGTCCCTCTCAAAGCGGATCGGCTTCCGCGTTGCCCCTGGCTTTGGTGAGCGTGTGATTTTCCGCGAGCTCTTCCCGCGTGGCCTTACGCTGCTTGATTTGCGCGATATTGGCGTTAAGGGCCAGATGAACATCTCTAACGTCGCCGCCCGTCAGGAGCTGCGCGAGCTGGTCAAATCGCTGAACCTCCCCGGCGTTGAGGTTGATTTCTAAGCTACCTAGCTAGGTGAACTTCCGGAAGAAACGGGTGCGGTCGAACATATCTTCGAGCGCCTCCATTCTTGGGCGCGTGGTTTCCCACGTCCGCTCTTGAACGGCAGCAACTACGGTTTCAAGCAACAACATCGGCGCAATCGAGCTGTCCCACGCAGAGGGTACAACGATGCGGCAACTGAACGTGTGTGTCGCGAGTTTGGCGATTGGCGATTGCCATTGATCGGTGAACAAGACGATTTCGGCACCCTTCTCCGCCGCCATTTCCGCCAACTTGAGCGTTGAGTTTTCATACCGCCGGACATCGAAAATCACGACGACATCGCCCTTTTTCACCTCCAACAGATAATGTGGCCAAGCATTGGAGATTGACTGGATATGCGTCACATCCGGCCGTAGCACTTGCATGTGCAAGAAAAAATAATCTGCCAAAGCGCGGGTAATCCGACCACCTACAACGTAAACTGAACGCTCCATGTCCGCGAGAAGATCGCACGTTGCATCAAAACTCGCGGTCTCGATATGCGCTAAGGTCTGGCTGATGTTACCGATTACAGACTCGGTAAACCGGTTGAGAATATGCGCATCAGGGGCGCCTTCGGCCCAGGTTTCGCGCTTGGCAATCGGATCGGAAATACGCGCTTGAAGCTCCCCCCTCAACGCGCGCTGAAACTCCGGAAATCCTTTGAAACCAAGCTTTTGCACCATGCGCACGACGGTGGGGGTCGAGACATCCGCCTCCTGGGCAACAGCCGTAATCGACCCGAGGCCAGACATCGGATAGTTGGCAAGTAGCGAGTCGGCAAGTTGGCGTTCAGCCCGCGTGAACTTCTCAAAACTTTCCCTAAGAATTTCGGCAATACTATCCGTTGATGAAGTCACGATCCGCCCCTTTTTTAAGCGCATACCACAAGTTTCAGTATGAACCATAAATAGTTTTAGTAAAAGAGTTGACAGTCGCACACAATCTGAAACAATATTTTCAGAACGCGCAAACAGGGTGGTGGCAAGTGCTCCGAGACAAGAACATCGACGGTGATCCGGTGACCGTTCTAAACGCAGGGGGAACATCTCCTGCGCTTATCGTTTGCGAGCATGCATCCTGTTTCATTCCGGGCGAGTTTGACGGGCTTGGCCTTGCAAAGGCCGCTCGGGAAAGCCACGCAGCATGGGATCCCGGCGCGCTGAATGTAGCTTCCCGAATGGCAGAGCGCCTCAATGCACGGCTGGTTGCATCTGGAATTTCGCGGCTTGTTTATGATTGCAACCGCCCGCCCGAAGCGCCAAGCGCTATGCCAGCAAAGAGCGAACTGATCGAAGTTCCGGGCAATGTCGGGCTAAGCCAAGCCGACCGCGCCAAACGCACCGATGCCTATTACGAGCCCTTTCGCCAAACACTAGCTGACGAAGTCCGGAACGGCACAAAAGCAATTATCACAATTCACAGCTTTACTCCCGTTTACCACGGTGCGTTGCGCGAGGTGGAATTGGGGATTTTGCATGATGTGGATACCCGAATTGCAGACGCTATGCTCGCGCATGCACCAGACCACACCACGCTTAACACCCAACGCAACGCACCGTATGGGCCCGATGATGGCGTGACGCACACGCTCAAGCTCCATGGTGTCGAAAACGGAATCGCGAATGTCATGATAGAGATTCGCAATGACCTACTGAAAACCGAGGCCGATCAAATGAAGATAGCCGACAGTCTGGCCGAACTTACCTTGGCCGCCCTCGACACCGTTGGAATAGAGGGGGCAACTCTCTCATGATTGGGTTTATGCGCGCCTTTGTCCGAATTGTTGATCCGATCAACCGAAAGCTCGGGCGGATTACGATGTACGGAATCTTTGTGATGATGGGCATTCTGATGTGGTCGTCGATCTCAAAGATTGCCTTTATGCCCTCGCTCTGGACGCTTGAAGTCGCGCAGTTTGCGATGGTCGCCTATTACATGCTCGGTGGGCCCTATGCGATCCAAGAAGGCGCCAACGTGCGGATGGACCTGTTCTATGGCGAATGGTCAACGCGGCGCAAAGCTTGGTTTGATGCGTTTACCGTTCTGTTTCTTATCTTCTATCTCGGTGTGCTGCTCTATGGCGCGATCGAATCTACAGCCTATTCACTGGAGTATGGCGAGCGCTCCCCGACCGCGTGGCGCCCCTATATCTGGCCAATCAAAATCACCATGTGCGTCGGAATTTTCCTGATGCTCCTGCAAGCAATTTCTGAGCTGTTCAAAGACATTGCGACACTCAAAGGAAAGACGCTCTGATGTCCTATGAAATGATCGCAATTTTCATGTTTGCAAGCATGATGCTGATGTTGATGACGGGCCAGCGCGTGTTTGGCGCGATTGGTGGCGTTGCCGCCGTTGCCGCGCTTACGCTTTGGGGAACTGGCGGCAGCGATATACCGTTCTCCAGCGCGATGAAGCTGATGAAATGGTATCCGCTTCTGACGCTCCCGATGTTCATTTTCATGGGCTACGTGCTCTCGGAAAGTAAAATCGCCGATGATCTCTATAAGATGTTCCACGTTTGGATGGGGCCGCTTAATGGCGGGCTTGCGATCGGGACAATCGGCTTGATGGTGCTCGTCTCGGCAATGAACGGTCTTTCGGTTGCTGGCATGGCAATCGGCGCGACAATTGCGCTGCCCGAATTGCTACGCCGTGGCTATGACAAGAAGATGGTGACGGGGGTCATACAGGCCGGATCGTCGCTTGGCATTCTGGTGCCGCCATCGGTTGTTTTGGTTCTTTATGCGATGATCGCGAGGCAACCCGTAGGGCAGCTCTGGCTGGCGGGTGTGGTGCCGGGATTGATGATGGCGGCGATGTTCATCATTTACATCGTTATCCGCTGCAAACTGAATCCTGCGCTCGGCCCTGCTCTCCCTGTTGAGGAGCGCAATCATTCCATGAGCGAGAAGCTCGCGCTCCTGCGTGCCGGATTGCTGCCGATTGTGATCTTCTTTGCAATGATGATCCCATTCGTGAACGGCTGGACAAGCCTTGTTGAAAGCTCCGCAATTGGTGCGCTAACGGCATTCCTTGCGGCGGTGGTCAAACGGCGCATGACGCGCGAAGTTTTCGAGAATTCGGTGCGCAACACGTTGCTGATTTCCTGCATGTTCATGTGGATTATCCTCGCGGCACTCGGCTTTGGCGCGGTGTTTGACGGGCTTGGCGCTGTACGTGCAATCGATAACCTCTTCACCGAGCAGCTTGGCCTTGATCCATGGATGATCCTTATCCTCATGCAGCTTTCGTTCCTCATCATGGGCACATTCCTTGATGACACAGCGATGCTCGTGATCGTTGCGCCACTTTATGTACCGCTGGTCAAGATGCTCGGCTTTGATCTGATCTGGTATGGCGTGCTTTACACAATCACCACGCAGATCGCTTATATGACGCCGCCTTTCGGCTATAACTTATTCCTGATGCGGGCGATGGCGCCAAAGGAAATCACGCTCAAAGATATCTATGGCTCTATCCTGCCGTTTGTATTGGTGATGATCCTTGCACTTTCGCTCATCATGATCTTCCCGCAGATCGCACTTTGGCTGCCGGAGTATGTCTATGCCCGATAGCCGCCTGCAACAGCTCGGACCTGATATCTGGCTCGTGGACGGGCCGGTTATCAAGCTCTATGCGATACCATTTCCAACGCGGATGACGGTAATTCGGCTGGCGAATGGTGATCTATTCCTTCACTCGCCGATCGAATACAGCGAGGAACTGGCCGCAGAGTTGCAAACACTTGGGAAAATCAAACATCTGGTTTCGCCAAACTGGATTCACTACGCCTATATCCAACAGTGGGCTGATGCATGTAATGGCACTATTGCGTGGGCCTCGCCAAATGTGCGCAAAAGGGCCGCGCAACAGAAAATCCACGTCGTATTTGATCGCGACCTTGCCGATACTCCTGCACCGGAGTGGCAGGCAGAGATCGATCAAATCATCGCGCGCGGAAGTAAAATCCACCAAGAGGTTGTGTTCTTTCACAAGGCGTCACGCGTCTTGATCCTGACCGATCTCATCGAAAATATGCACCGCGAAAAAATGCCGCTTTGGCTCCGACCGTTCGCGCGCATGGCCGGGATTCTGGCGCCAAATGGCAAGATGCCCCTCGATATGTGGCTCAGCTTTTCCAAAGGCCGCAAGCAACTCGCTGCCGCGCTGCAACAGATGCTTGACTGGAACCCGACAACCGTCGTGCTCGCGCATGGCGACATCCTTCAAGAGAACGTGCCGCAAAGGCTCCGCGAAGGCTTCAGGGGGCTAACCCCTCAACATTGAAACGATCACTGAAACCAACCACAACAGAGAGGACGATAAAATGACAACAAGACGTAAGTTTTTGACCACCGCAGGCGTCGGCGCCGTTGGCGCTTCGCTTGCCGCTCCAGCAATTGCGCAAAGCAAAATCAAATGGCGCATGCAGACATATGCGGGTGCTGCACTGGCCGAGCATGTGATCACTCCAGCGATCAACAGCTTTAACAAGATCGCGGGCGACGAGATGGAGATCGAGTTGTTCTTCGCCGATCAGCTTGTCCCGACAGGCGAGCTCTTCCGCGCCATGCAAAAAGGCACAATCGACGCGGTACAGTCCGACGATGACTCCATGGCTTCGCCAACTGAAGTCACAGTGTTCGGCGGCTACTTCCCATTTGCGAGCCGATATTCGCTCGACGTTCCTGTGCTGTTCAACCAATACGGCCTGAACGAAATCTGGGACGAAGAATATTCCAAAGTCGGGGTAAAGCACATTTCCGCTGGCGCATGGGATCCGTGCCACTTCGCAACCAAAGACCCGATCACCTCGCTTGAAGACCTGAAGGGTAAACGCGTCTTTACGTTCCCAACAGCGGGACGTTTCCTAAGCCAGTTTGGCGTTATTCCTGTAACGCTGCCATGGGAAGACATCGAAGTTGCGATGCAAACCGGCGAACTTGACGGCATCGCATGGTCCGGCATCACCGAGGATTACACTGTTGGCTGGGCCGACGTGACGAACTACTTCCTCACCAACAACATCTCCGGCGCTTGGGCTGGCAGCTTCTTTGCCAATATGGACCGTTACAACGAACTTCCCGAGCACCTCAGAGAATTGCTCAAAGTTTGTATGGACCAGTCGCACTACTATCGTCAGTGGTGGTATTGGGGCGGCGAAGCAAGCCTGCGTGTCAACGGTCCGAAAATGGAGCTGACATCCATCCCAGACGAAGAGTGGAAAACCGTCGAAGACGCCGCCGTTAAGTTCTGGGACGAGATCGCCGCAGAAAGCGAAACAAAGGCCAAGGTTGTGAACATCATCAAGCAGTATAATGCTGATATGGTTAAAGCAGGCCGTCCGTACCGCTACGGCTAAATACGACTGGCGCGCCCTGATCGCTGGGCGCGCCGCACAAATCAAAGGAAGACCCCATGCTAAGTTTTGACGATCTGAAAAACGCCGTTGCCGATGGTTCGGTCGATACAGTTCTCGCCTGTCTTGTTGATATGCAAGGCCGTTTGATGGGGAAACGCTTCCTTGCGCAGCATTTCGTGGAGTCCGCATTTGAGGAGACCCACTGCTGTAACTATCTCTTGGCCACCGATCTCGAGATGGCAACGCCCGATGGCTATGCTGCCACAAGTTGGCAGTCCGGTTACGGCGATTACATGATGAAGCCCGACCTTTCCACCATTCGCCCCATGCCCTGGCTTGAGGGAACTGTAATGGTGATGTGTGACGTTCTTGATCACCACGAACACCCTATCGCCCACTCCCCCCGCGCCATACTTAAGAAACAGGTCGCGCGGCTAGAAGAGATGGGCTACTCGGCGATGATGGCAACAGAGCTCGAGTTCTTCCTGTTTGAGAAGAGCTTCGAGGAAATTGCCAAATCCGGATTCCGCGACCTAACCCCGATTTCTGGTTACAACGAAGATTACCACATTCTTCAGACCACCAAAGAAGAGCATGTGATGCGGCCAATCCGCAACCATCTCTATGCTGCGGGTCTACCGATTGAAAACACCAAGGGCGAAGCGGAAGCGGGCCAAGAAGAGCTAAACATCAAATATTCCGCTGCGCTTGATTGCGCCGAGTATCACACAATCGCCAAACATGCCGTGAAGGAAATCGCATGGCAGCAAGGCCACGCTGCAAGCTTCCTACCGAAATGGTCCGCTGATCGGGTTGGTTCATCAAGCCACGTACACCAATCGCTTTGGAAAGACGGCTCGAACGTGTTTTTTGATCCAAGCGACGAGTTGGGCATGTCGGATGTCATGAAATCCTACATGGCGGGTCTCATCAAATATGCGCCGGATGTAACCTATTTCCTTGCGCCGTATATCAACAGCTATAAGCGGTTCCAAAAGGGGACTTTCGCACCGACAAAATCGGTCTGGAGCATTGATAATCGCACCGCCGGTTTCCGCCTCTGTGGCGCAGGAACCAAAGGTGTGCGCGTAGAGTGCCGGATTGGCGGCAGCGACCTGAACCCCTACCTCGCGCTGGCAACACAACTTGCGGCAGGGATCAAAGGGATCGAAGAGGGGCTTAGCCTCGCGCCCGCAACTCAAGGTGATGTTTACGACGATCAGGGTGCTGCCGAAATTCCGCAGACCCTGCGTGACGCAGCGAAAACCCTGAGCGGCTCCGAAATGCTGCGCGAAGCCCTTGGCGACGACGTTATTGACCACTACACCCGCGCCGCGACATGGGAAATCGAAGAGTTTGACCGCATCGTGACCGATTACGAAATCGCACGTGGATTTGAGAAAGCCTAAGACATGAGCAAAACTGTTAAATGTATCTCGCCCATCGACGGGTCGCTTTATGCCGAGCGTCCGGTACTTTCGCCGGAAGAGGCTAAAGCCGCCGTTGCCCGCGCCCGTACCGCACAGGCGGAATGGGCCAAGCGTCCGCTTAAAGAGCGCGTTGAATTGGTCATGGCTGGCGTTAAAGCTGTTGGCGATATGAACGAAGAAATCGTTCCGGAAATCGCCCACCAAATGGGCCGCCCTGTACGCTATGGTGGCGAATTTGGCGGCTTCAATGAGCGCGCGAGCCATATGGCCGCCATTGCCGAAGAGGGTCTGGCCGATATCGAAGTCGGCGAAGACGAACAATTCAAGCGTTACATCAAACGTGTTCCCCACGGCGTTGTGCTTGTCGTTGCGCCTTGGAACTATCCTTATATGACGGCAATCAACACCGTCGCTCCTGCGCTCATCGCGGGCAATACTGTACTTCTGAAGCACGCAAGCCAGACCCTTTTGGTGGGCGAGCGCATGGCCAAGGCGTTCCACAGTGTTGGCGTGCCCGAGGACGTATTCCAGAATGTGTTCCTTGATCACGACACCACAAGCGACCTCATCGCGACCAAGAGCTTTGGCTTTGTGAACTTCACGGGGTCCGTCGGCGGCGGCAAAGCAATGGAGCGCGCTGCAGCGGGAACGTTCACCGGCATCGGCCTTGAGCTTGGCGGCAAAGACCCTGGTTATGTGCGCGCAGACGCGAACCTCGATGCCGCGGTAGATACGCTTATTGACGGCGCAATGTTCAACTCTGGTCAATGCTGCTGCGGGATCGAGCGGATTTACGTACACGAGAGCCTTTTTGACGCCTTTGTCGAAAAGGCTGTGGCGATCGTTTCTGGCTACAAGCTCGGCAACCCACTTGATGAAGCAACCACGCTTGGCCCTATGGCCCATGCCCGTTTCGCTGCCGAGGTCCGCGCGCAAACCGAAGAGGCCATTGCCGCTGGCGCAACCCCGCTGATTGATCCGGCACTTTTCCCCGAGGATGACGGCGGCGCTTACCTCATGCCGCAAATCCTCACTAACGTGACCCACGACATGCGTGTGATGCGCGACGAGAGTTTTGGCCCTGTTGTTGGCATTATGCCCGTGAAAGACGACGCCGAAGCCATTGCGCTCATGAACGACAGCGATTTCGGCCTCACCGCAAGCATCTGGACCCAAGACATCGACGCTGCGCAAACCATCGGCGATCAGCTCGAAACCGGCACCGTTTTCATGAACCGCGCCGATTACCTTGATCCCGGTCTCTGTTGGACAGGGTGCAAAGACACGGGCCGTGGCGGCGGCCTCTCCGTGATTGGATATCACAACCTCACCCGCCCGAAATCCTACCACCTGAAGAAGGCATAAGCCCATGGAACTCATCGGCAACTGGTCTTATCCGACCACAATCAAATTCGGCGCAGGCCGCATCTCCGAATTGGCAGAGGCATGTTTGGCGACGGGGATCACCAAGCCCCTGTTGGTGACAGATAAAGGTCTCGCAAGCCTTCCGATCACCACGGCTGCGCTTGACCTGCTCGAAGGCGCGGGACTTGGCCGCGGGCTTTTCTCTGAAGTAGACCCGAACCCTACAGAAAAGAACGCCGAAGCCGGCCTCAAAGTTTATCGCGAAGGCGGCTATGACGGTGTGATCGCATTCGGCGGCGGCTCTGGTCTTGATCTGGGCAAAGTCATTGCATTCATGTCCGGCCAAAGCCGACCGATCTGGGATTTCGAGGACATTGGCGATTGGTGGACCCGTGCCGATCCTGACGGTATCGCGCCTATTATCGCGGTTCCGACAACGGCAGGTACAGGTTCCGAAGTGGGCCGCGCAAGCGTCATCACCAATTCCGAAACCCACGAGAAAAAGATCATCTTCCATCCGAAAATTCTTCCAGCGGTTGTGATCTGCGATCCTGAACTGACCGTTGGAATGCCCGGCTTCATCACAGCCGGAACGGGGATGGATGCCTTTGCCCATTGCTTGGAAGCCTATTCCTCGCCGCACTACCACCCGATGAGCCAAGGTATAGCGCTTGAAGGGTTGCGGTTGGTTAAGGAAAATCTTCCCGTTGCCTTCAAAGACGGCACCAACATCGAGGCGCGCGCGCATATGATGTCGGCGGCAATGATGGGGGCTACGGCGTTTCAAAAGGGCCTCGGCGCGATACACGCCCTGAGCCACCCGATTGGCGCGATGTACAACACCCACCACGGCACGACGAACGCCGTTGTCATGCAGCCGGTTTTGCAGATGAACCGGCCCGCTATCGAAGATCGTATCGAGGCAGCAGCACGGTATCTTGGCATCGAGGGCGGCTTTGACGGGTTCTATGGCTTTGTCGGCGAGCTAAATCACACGCTCGGCATTCCCAAAAACCTGACCGAGCTGGGCATTTCCGACCCTGATCTTGATACGCTAGTTAAGGGCGCGTTGATTGATCCATCGACAGGTGGCAATCCAATTGAAATGACCGAATCCAATACTCGCGCCCTGTTTGAGGCTTGCTTCTAGGCATTTCGCCGCCGCCCTTGTTTGTTGGGCGGCGGCATTTCAGCAAAGACGTTGCGTAACTTTGTACTGATAAGAGTAAAAAATCAGGTAATTCTTCCCGAATTCTTACCCTGAATCGGAATTTGATCTTCACAACCTGCGGCATTTTGCCTTAATTGGACTCCCAAATCGCGAGTCCTGAATGAGCAAGCAGCCCAACATCGACACCTCTCCTCCCGTTTCAGACGAAATCCGCAAAACGACATGTTATATGTGTGCCTGTCGCTGCGGAATTAACGTCCATATGAAGGGCGGAAAAGTTGCCTATATTGAAGGCAGCCGCGATCACCCGATCAACAAAGGTGTGCTTTGCGCTAAGGGCTCTGCGGGTATCATGCAAGTCAATGCACCCTCGCGCTTAAGATCACCAATGAAGCGGGTTGGGCCGCGCGGTTCCGGCGAGTTTGAGGAGATAAGCTGGGACGAAGCGCTATCTCTTGCAACGAGCAGGCTCGGCAAAATCCGCAAGGAGGCGCCTGAAAAGCTCGCCTTTTTCACGGGCCGCGACCAGTCGCAAAGCTTTACATCACTTTGGGCGCAAAGCTTTGGCACTCCGAACTATGCCGCGCATGGCGGGTTCTGTTCGGTTAATATGGCTGCTGCGGGCATATACACGATGGGCGGCGCGTTTTGGGAATTTGGACAGCCGGACTGGGAACACACCAAGCTCTTGATGCTATTTGGCGTTGCTGAAGACCACGACTCCAACCCGATCAAAATGGGCCTTGGGAAGCTGAAGCAACGCGGGGCGAAGGTTATTGGCGTTAATCCGGTGCGGTCGGGTTATAATGCCATTGCCGATGAGTGGGTAGGCATCACGCCTGGGGCTGATGGCCTGTTCATCACATCATTGATCCACGAATTGCTCCGCGCGGGGAAAATCGATCTCGACTACCTCGCGCGCTACACCAATGCACCAGCTCTGCTCAATTCAGATCCGAATGATGCCGAGTTTGGCCTCTTCTTACGAGACGACGATGGCAAAATGCTTGTTATCGACCGCAAATCAGGGAAACCGACCGCCTTTGACAAAAAGGGCGTCCAGCCGGATTTGAGAGGCACACTCCGTCGTGCTGGGGTGACGCATGAGGCAGCGTTCCATTCGGTTGCCGAGACCTATCTCGCTCCCGAGTTTGCACCCGAAGCCGTTGCCGAACGCTGTGGAATTGAGCCGCAAACCATCCGACGGATTGCCGCCGAACTGGCTCGAGTCGCCTTTGACGAGGCGATTTCATTGCCTATTGAGTGGACCGACTTCCGAGGCGAAACCCACAGCGAGATGATCGGCCGCCCTGTCTCTTTCCACGCGATGCGCGGGATTTCGGCTCATGCGAACGGGTTTCAAACTTGCCGCGCGCTTCATATCCTTCAAATCCTGCTTGGCTCTGTTGAGGTTCCGGGCGGGTTTCGTTTCAAGCCGCCCTACCCTAAACCGGTTGAGGCCCACCCGACTCCGCATTGCCAATCCAATCCGATGGCACCGCTTGATGGTCCTCACCTTGGGTTTGTGCGCGGGCCAGAGCACCTTGCTCTGAAGCCAGACGGCTCGGCCGCTCGGATCGACAAAGCGTTCACTTGGGAAAACCCAATGTCGAGTCACGGCTTGATGCATATGGTCATCTCGAACGCGCACGCAGGCGATCCCTACAAGATCGATACGTTGTTCCTCTATATGGCAAACATGGCGTGGAACTCGTCGATGAACACCAAGTCAGTGATCGATATGCTCACCGACCGCGATGACAACGGCGAATATGTCATCCCGAACATCATATACTCCGACGCCTATTCGTCAGAGATGGTGGCCTATGCCGATCTAATCCTTCCCGACACTACGTATCTTGAGCGCCACGATTGCATATCACTGCTTGACCGCCCGATCTGCGAAGCCGATGCCGCTGCGGATGCAATTCGTTGGCCGGTCATCGAGCCGGATCGAGATGTACGAGGGTTTCAATCTGTTCTTTGTGACCTTGGCGCTCGGCTTGGTTTGCCGAATTTCACCAATCCGGACGGCAGCGCGAAATACAAGGATTATGCGGATTACATCGTTAATCACGAGCGCAAGCCCGGGATCGGCCCACTCTCCGCGTTTCGCGGCGATGGCACTGAAACAGGGCGCGGTAGTGTGAATTCCGAACAACTAGACCGCTATATCGAAAACGGGGGATTTGCCGTTACGCATATTCCGGATAGCGCGCGTTACTACAAGCCGTGGAATATGGAGTATCAGGAGTGGGCCGTTGGCATGGGGCTGTTTGATACGCCGCAGCCATACCTATTCTCGATCTATTCAGAACCAATGCGGAAATTTCAACTCGCCGCCGAAGGCCATGGAGAGCGCCAACCTCCTGATCACCTGAGAAAGCAGGTTCATGACGCCATGCGCCCACTCCCTGTTTGGGAAGAAGCAACCGACGACGAGGGGGGTGAATATCCACTTCACGCGCTAACACAGCGGCCAATGGCCATGTATCACAGTTGGGGCAGTCAGAACGCGTGGCTGCGCCAAATTCACGGACGCAACCCGCTTTATGTCCCGACCAAAGTTTGGGAAGCGCACGGGTTTCAGGACGGAGACTGGGCGCGCGTCACGTCCCGCAGCGGCGAAATTGTGGTGCCTGTCGCCCATCAGGCCGCGCTTAATTCCAATACTGTTTGGACGTGGAACGCGATCGGCAAGCGCAAGGGGGCATGGGCGCTAGATGACAATGCTCCAGAAGCGACAAAAGGATTCCTACTTAATCATCTGATAGATGAGCTACTCCCCCCAAAAGGTGATGGCCTACGATACTCAAATTCCGATCCGGTAACCGGACAAGCCGCGTGGTTTGACCTGCGTGTTAAAATTGAAAAATGCGCCGCACCCGATGAGCCGCAACCCGCGTTCTCATCCCTCCGCTCGCCTGTCGGGAAGGGCCCAAAAGACCTAGCTTGGAAAGTCGGATCATGACGGAGCTTCCAACATCTACAGACCGCAAGCTCGGGCTTGTTATTGACCTTGATACCTGTGTTGGCTGCCATGCATGCGTTGTGTCGTGCAAAGGCTGGAACACCGAGAACTATGGCGCTCCGCTGTCGGATCAGGATGCTTACGGTGCAGCTCCGCAAGGCACATTCCTCAATCGCGTGCATACCTATGAGGTGCAGCCGCCCGAAGGCGCGGCGCAAACGGTACATTTCCCGAAATCCTGCTTGCATTGCGACGACGCTCCCTGTGTTACCGTTTGCCCAACAGGCGCAAGCTATAAGCGCAGCGAGGACGGCATCGTATTGGTGAACGAAAATGACTGTATCGGTTGCGGGCTATGCGCTTGGGCCTGTCCTTATGGCGCGCGAGAGTTGGATCAAGCCGCAGGTGTCATGAAGAAATGCACCCTTTGCGTTGACCGTATCTACAACGAAAATCTTCCTGAAGAGGACCGCGTCCCAGCCTGCGTACGCACTTGCCCTGCGGGGGCGCGTCATTTCGGTGATTTCGCCGATCCGGAAAGCAATGTATCGCAGCTTAGTAGAGAGCGCGGCGGGATGGACTTGATGCCGGAACTAGGCACAAATCCGGTTAACAAATACTTGCCCCCTCGCCCCAAACAAACCGAAGAAATTGATATCTTGGCCCCCTTCCTCACACCCGTTGCCGAGGAGCCGAAAGGCTTTTTGAAATGGCTCGATAAAGCACTCGGAGGGGACTGATGCATCCAGCACCTTCTGTCATCTTCTTTACCGTTTTCTCCGGTATGGGGTTCGGGCTTCTGGCCTTTCTTGGGCTAGGGTTTCCGGCGGTTACAGGGCTATTGGCGTTCGCAATGTACACCATCGGGTTCGGCTTTGCTGTCGGAGGTTTGCTGGCCTCGACGTTCCACCTTGGCAATCCGAAAAACGCGCTTAAGGCGTTCTCGCAGTGGCGGACAAGCTGGCTCTCGCGCGAGGCTGTTCTATCGGTTGCAGCGCTCCTCATGATGGCAGTGTTTGCAATTGGCGCAATATTCGCGGGGGTGCATTTCACGATAGTCGGTATCGTGGGGGCTGCACTCTGTATTGCGACTGTGTTCTCCACCTCGATGATCTATGCGCAACTCAAAACGGTGCCGCGCTGGAACCACGTCACAACGCCTTTGCTGTTTCTCCTTCTGTCAGTGACGGGTGGCGCGCTTCTGGCGGGTCAGGTTAGCTTTGCTCTGCCGATGCTCATTGCAACGGGCGCAGTTCAGGCCCTGACGTGGTATCTTGGTGATAGTCGCTTTGCGCAGCGGGGTAGCACAATCGAAACCGCAACTGGCCTTGGAATGATAGGTAAGACGCGCCAATTTGAGCCGCCTCATACCGGCGGGAACTACCTGCTTAACGAAATGGTTTATGTCATTGGGCGGAAGCATTCGATGCGGCTTCGGGTGATAGCCATCACGCTGATGTCGCCCGTACCATTCGCGCTATTGCTCTTGCCACACAATCACATTTGGGCCGCGTTGGCAGTTCTTTCGCATATCATTGGTGTCGTCGCGTCGCGCTGGTTGTTCTTTGCAGAGGCCGAACATGTTGTCGGTCTTTACTACGACAAGCGCTAACAAAAACGCCGCCATCTCTGGCGGCGTTTTCAGTTTTCTGTCCGGTTACTCGGGCTTCGGTTTGCCTGTTATGTAAAGCCAGAAGAAGCCGCAAAGCCCTGCGATCAACGACGCAAACAAAATGCCTGTTTTGGCCATCAACAAGAGCTCCGGTGACTCGGCAAAGGCCAGCTGCGCCACAAAGATCGACATGGTAAAGCCGATACCCGCGAGCAGCGAAGCGCCAGCAAGTTGGGTAAACCGTGTATCTTTCGGCAGTTCAGCAATGCCAAGTTTGATCACCAACCAGCTTGCCCCAGTGATGCCGACGAACTTCCCGACGATCAGGCCGAGCGATACACCCATCATCACCGGATGCGTCAGCATATCGCCGAAGGTGGACAGCTCTATCGGAACACCAGCGTTTGCCAGCGCGAAGATCGGAATAACGAGGAAGGCCGATGGCAAATGCCAGATATGCTCAAGCCGCTGCAGCGGGGTTTCGACAGCAAGAACACTGTTCTCAAGCGCCTGAACTTCGGTGCGTAGCGCAACGTTGGTCATGATGCTTTGGCCCGGTTCATGGCTCTCGTCAAATCGCTGCATGATACCTTTAACATGGGTGCTGAACCGATCCGGGTCATATTTCGGGATGGCCGGAACGGACATCGCGCCAAGAACACCCGCAATCGTAGCGTGCACGCCAGAAAGCAACATTGCGTACCACATAAGGACAGCAACAAGGAAATAAGGGATCGGGTTGCGCACGCCAAAGCGGTTCAATGCAATCAGCATCGCAAAGAACACGCCAACCATAGCAAGCGGCCCCATAGCAATTTCGCTGGTATAGAACAGCGCGATCACCGTCACCGCACCAAGGTCATCCACAATGGCAAGCGCCACAAGAAATGTCACCAGCGCCTTGGGAACACGTGACCCGAGAAGCGCCATAACACCAACGGCGAATGCGATATCGGTCGCCATCGGAATACCCCAGCCTGCTGCTGCAGGGCCAGTTGGGTTCAAAGCGAAGTAAAACAGCGCAGGAACAACCATACCACCAATGGCCGCAACAATCGGCAGGATTGCGTTGCGGGGTTCGGCAAGTTCGCCAACAAGAAATTCGCGTTTAAGCTCTAGCCCGACAACGAAAAAGAAGATCGCCATCAGCGCGTCATTGATGAAATGAGCAAGGGACAGTTTGAGTTCCCATTCGCCAAATCCGACTTTCAAATACGTGTGCAGAAAGTCGTCATAAGCCTCGGCGAACGGTCCGTTTGCGATGATAAGCGCAACAACGGCCATAACCATGAGCAACAAGCCGGATGAGGTTTGTCGATGAAGAAACTCTTCAAAAGGAGAGTAGACCTTTGCCAGACTCCGCTCCCACGGGGCAACATTCACGCCTTCGCCTTCAAGTTTCTGTTTATGATTTGCCATATCCCGCCTTCTGTTGTTCTGGTGATTGAGTTTCGAGCCCGTTCAACTCGTTCTCATGATGTCAGGTATTCCCAATTATCTAGAAAGTAATTGGCCATTTTCAATGTTTAACATCTAAATAGGCGTCGCGTCGAAATCTTTGAATTTTGCCATGAGCGCCTCCGTGTCCTCCGCGGTCCAATTATCTGGATTAAGGACGGAAATCCAGCCTCGGATATAATCATCCGGGCCAAAGGTATGGCCGAAGCCCGCAGGGACAGTTGTGGCCATTGGGATGTCGAATGCGATCTGGATAAAGGTCACAATCGGCACCCATCGCAGATACGACGAAACATCATATCCGCGTTCGCCAAGGAGCCACTCCGGTCTGGCGAAGGCCAAACTTGGAGCAAAAAAGCTCATTGGATCGCTCGGATGCTGGATATAAACGATGCGGAGCGGGCCCCAAGGCGTATCATCTCCTACAGTAAATCCCTTGTGGGTCATGAACCGGATGTAGGACGAATCTCGGAAGATCGGCTGCCATGCTGGTGATCCCGGCTCTCTTGTGCGCGTGACTTGCGGCCAAGTGTGGCTCGCAAATGGTGGCCCCGCCCAAAGCGCACCATCAATCGGGTCCGCAAGCATTGAGATCAGATCGACCGCATCTTCAGACCCGAGGGCACCGAGCGATAGGCCAAACAGAAACAGCTCCGGTCTGTTGTCTGTTGGCATTTTGGTCCAATGCGCATAGACCTTCTCGAAAAGAGCAACTGCAGATTCACGTGCTAGGTCTGGCTCAACCAGCAGCGTCATCCAACTTGGTGTGTAGGAATATTGCATAGACACAACCGCCACATCCCCATGCAAAATAAAGGGCAAGGTCGACATTGCGGAAGGGTCTAGCCAGCCAGTTCCAGTCGGGGTTGCGACGATAAGTGTCTTGCGCTCAAACCCACCTGTGCGGATCAACTCATCAAGTGCAATCTGTGCCCGTTCCTCTAGGGTTTCTCCGGTATTGTACCCTGCATAAACGCGGATTGGCTGCGTGGCAGGAAGGCCCGTAAATGCCTCAATCTCCGCTCGGTCCGGCCCCGAGGTCAGAAACAGCTTCCCGTTTCGGCCAATATCATCCCACTCGATAAGGGATGCAGTTGTACCGTCTATGCCTTTGATGAGCGGCTCTTGGAGGCCGGAATCCTGAGTTTCATTTATTGCCGCAAAGACCTCGTCCATCATCCTGATGCCTGTCCGCAGGAGCAGGCCGTTGATCGATGTATAAAGAATGAACAGCACAACCAGCGATCCCACAAAAACCGACAACCGCTGCGGGAACGCCCTGTTGATCCAACGCGCCGCAAGCGCACAAAGTGTAATAACAAGACGCGTTAGCCCAATGACAACTAGGGCGGTGACAATAGCAATCGCGGTAACTGTAAATGGATAGCCTGAATCCACAGGCTCCATCTCCATCAGCTCTCGGACTGAATTTTGCCAGACGGCCATTTGGCGCAAGGTCCACGCAGTCACGCCAACTAGAATTGCTAGCGCGACCCGAGACAACATAGTTGCGGCTTTTCCCGTGATCTCTTTGATCTCAAGAAAGCGCCAGAGCATAGTCAGCGCAATACCGCCAACATATCCAACCGCGAAGGCGATCCCGCCCAATACGCCTTGCACCATATGGTCACGCGGCAAGAGAGACGGTGTTAGGGATGCGCAAAAGAATAACAGCCCCACAATAAGGCCGGTTGTCGGGAAAGATCTGGCAATCCGAAACAGCATTCTTGCCCTCGGTTCAAGGCTCAATTGGAAGTGCGGCTGCTGCGCACATTACCAACCCAGCTTACGTGTGCCAGCCAAATCTGCTGTCGAAGCTCCAGAAAAACTTGGCGCGAAGCCCGCAAACAGACTCCGCGCCCGCTCCAGGCCCATTGGAGCGTTAACTCAAATGTTCTTTGTCAGTAGGTGGCGCGTCCGCCGGAAAGGTCAAACACAGCGCCAGTGGAATAGGAGCATTCCTCGCTACACATCCAACCAACCATGCTTGAGATTTCATCTACGGTACCCATGCGCCCCATTGGGATTTTGGCAAGCATGTATCCGATCTGCTCCTCAGTTACGTCAGCGAGCATCTCTGTCTTGATCACCGCAGGGCACACGACATTGACGCGAATATTGCTTGTCGCGAGTTCTTTGCCAAGGCTTTTGGTCAGGCCGATCACCCCCGCTTTGGACACCGAATAAGCAGAGGCGTTTGGATTGCCGTCTTTACCTGCCATAGACGCAATATTGACGATGCGGCCATAGTCACCCTTTTGCATAACTGGCACCACCGCTTTACAGGTGTGGAAGATACCGTTGAGGTTAACGTTAATTACAGCGTTCCATGTCTCAATCGGATAGTCGGCAAGCGGCGTGTTTACGCCCGCTATGCCAGCCGCGTTGACCAGAAGATCGATACCGCCAAGTTCGGCCACTGCGGCGGCGGTCGCGGTTTCGACGCTTGCAAAATCAGATACGTCCACACACTGGTAGGTGACGGCTCCCAATTCATCCAGCGCGGATTTTGCCTGCTTTAGAGCCTTTTCGTTCAAGTCCCAAAGCGATACCGAAGCACCGCTTTCAAGGAACCTTTTTGCGATGGCAAACCCCATCCCACGTGCACCGCCAGTGATAACGGCGCGGCGATTTTTCAGGTCGAGTGTGTTCATGGTGTCTCCGATTGTTGGCTGCTGAGCAGAATTGTTAGATGGTTATGCCGCCGTCGACCTGTAGGCATTGGCCCGTGATGAATGACGCATCATCGGTCGCGAGAAAGGCGCAAATGCCCGCGATTTCTTCTGGCGTGCCAAGACGGCCAGAGGGCTGACGATCAAGGAAGAACTTCCACGCCTCTTCTTCGCTGCCCATGCTTTCGGCAAGTTCTTGGACCCGATCACGCAGGCTCGGGCTGTCAACTGTACCGGGGCAGACGGCGTTGCACCGCAGCTTATTGGGCAGGTAATCCGCCGCCATCGCTTTGGTCAGCCCGATCACACCACCCTTTGCGGCACCATAGGCCGCGCGACGCGGGAAACCCTTGAGCGAACTTGCCACCGAGGCAATTGTCGTGAGGCTGCCGCCATGTTCCTTCATTGAGGGTACAGCAGCTTTCAGCACGTTATAGGCACTGTCCAATGTAATTGATGTCGAACGCTGCCAATCTGCGGGGCTGCATTCTTCAATGGTTCCTTGATGGACGTAGCCCACGCAATGCACGAGCGTGTCGATCCGATCAAACTGCGAGAAATACGCCTCGACAGCCTCGATATCGGTTGCATCAAGCTGCGCTGACTCTACGCCTGAGAGAGTTTTTAGCGGTTCGGGGTTCAGGTCGCTTGCAAAAACTTGCGCCCCTTCGTCGCGCATGCGTTCGGCAACTGCGCGGCCGATTCCAAGCCCCGCCGCTGTTACAACCGCAATTTTGCCCTCTAGGCGCTTTGATTTTGGCTCTGCCATGTCATGCTCCAATAGATAAGTCGCCTAAAGCGCCACAACTGTCTGTGATTGCTCGCCAAGGCCATCAATCCCGAGCGAAACCTTGTCACCAATGTTCAGCCACACAGGAGGGTTCATTCCCGCGCCAACTCCCGGAGGAGTACCGGTACAAATCAGATCACCAGGCTCAAGCTGCGTAAATTCCGACATGTAGCTCACGATTGTCGCTACATCGAAAATCATCTTGTCGGTGTTACCGGTTTGCATCCGCTTGCCGTTCACGTCGAGCCACATGTTAAGGTTTTGAACGTCGCCGATTTCGTCAACCGTAGTCATATACGGGCCGGTCGGGCAGAAATTAGGGAAGGATTTGCCCTTTACCCACTGCCCCGAACGCTCAAGTTGCCAAGCACGTTCGGAAACGTCGTTCACCAGAACAAATCCCGCCACGTGATCCAGCGCTTCTTCCTTGGAGATATTGAGCGTTGGTTTGCCGATAACGATGCCCAGCTCTACTTCCCAATCGAGTTTGGTCATTTTCGGGGAATAGAGAATGTTATCGTTGGGCCCACAATAGGTAACCGTCGATTTGTTAAAGAGGATCGGCTCTGCAGGAATCTCCATTCCCGCTTCCTCAGCGTGATCAGAGTAGTTCAGGCCAACGCACCAGATATTGAAGGGTTGGGCCATTGGCGGTGCGAGGCGCTTACCTTCGATATCGGCGACAGGAAGGCTCTTGGGGTCTGTCGCACGTAGCTTATCAAGCAGTTCAGGAGACAGTGTGCGCGGGCCAAAATCCGCAACGATAGAGGAGGCATCGCGAGGAGTTCCGTCGGCATCGATGATGCAGGGGATTTTGGAACCGTAGCGGTCTCCGTAACGGGAAAGTTTCATGCTGCTGTGTCCTTCTTGTTCTGTTTGCCCCACCAAGTGTCGGCAAGTGGCGCGCCACGCACAAATGCGTCTGCGCCGAGTTCATCCTGAATGCGAAGGCATTCGTTCCATTTCACCATCCGTTCAGATCGCGTAAACGACCCGACCTTTAGCTGACCGCCGCCAAGCCCCGTTGAGAGATGGCTGATTGATACATCTTCGGTTTCACCGGAACGTGCCGAAACAATCGCGCCCCAACCCGCTTTGCGCGCTGCTCGGAATGTGTCGATGGATTCACTGACGGTTCCGGCTTGATTGACCTTCACCAAAACGGCGTTACAGGCATTCTCGCCCACCGCCTCTTCGACCAATTTGGCGTTCGTGACGAGGTAGTCGTCTCCGATAATCTGAACCCGATCACCAAAGCGGCGGGTAAATTCACGCATCCCCTCGACGTCATCCTCGCCAAGCGGGTCTTCGATCGAGGCGATCGGATAGGCATCAAGCCAGCCGCCAAGCATGTCGATCATTTCACCCTGATCAAGCTCGCGGTCTTCAAGCGCCAAGCGATAGCGACCATCCTTGCCAAACTCAGACGCGGCGATATCAAGCGAGATAATCACGCGATCCCCTGGTTTTTCTCCAGCAAGCTCAATAGCCTTCACCAGCGTTTCAAGCGCTTCCTCGTTGCTGTCGAACATCGGCCACCAGCCGCCCTCATCTGCCACACCGGCGAGTTTGCCGCGCTGTTCCATGATGTCACCCGCGGCGAAGTAGACCTCATTGGTAACTTCCATCACCTCATCAAAGCTGCGCGCACCAGGAACCATGATCATGAAATCCTGAATGTCCACGCGGCGCCCAGCATGCGCACCTCCGCCAAAGATTTGAATTTCGGGGAGCGGCAGCGATGGCGTGCAATCATATGTGCTTGCCACGTGTTTCCAGAGCGGTAGCCCCGCATCCGCAGCTGCGGCATGAAGCACCGCCAGTGATGTTGCGACGGTGGCGTTTCCACCAAGGCTTTCCTTCAGCGGCGACGCATCTAGTGCAAGGATAGCCTGATCAACAGCCACCTGATCCCGCACGTCCATCCCCTTAAGCGCGGCGGCAATCGGCCCGTTCACGCTCACAAGTGCCTTTTCAACGCCCTTACCGCGCAAAGCTTTTCCGCCGTCTCGCAAATCAATCGCCTCACGCGTTCCGCGCGACGCTCCAGCAGGCGCAATCGCACGTCCGACCGCGCCGCTTTCCAGCGTAATATCAACTTCCACAGTTGGATTACCGCGCGAGTCCCAAACTCTGCGCCCTTTTACACCGGCAATGATTGTCATGAATTCGTGTCCTTTATGAGGATTTCGAGCCGCTCAACAAACTCCGCCAATGTCGTGGCGGGCTGACTTACAAGCTCTTTTGCAATTGCGCGCACCAATGTGCGCTCGTCTTCGCTAAAGTATTCTACGGGTGATTTCCCATCGACGCGTCCAAGCATCAGCGCGGGCAACAGTTGGCAAACGCGCGCCTCAAGATCGACGGCTGGCTCCCAATCGATATGTGCCGCGTAAGTGCGCCAAAACACACCGATTTCCTGCAACAATTCAGAACGCAAACTCGGAAGATGAACGGCCTTGAGGACAAGATGATTGAGGCAGAAAGACGGGTCAAAGCTGGCGTCACCCATGGTGGCACATTCCGCATCCAGAAGAACCGGGCCTCCTTTGCGTAGCAGGATATTCTTTGGGCTAACGTCACCATGCACCAAAACTTGGTCGCTGTTATAAAGCATTTCGGCCAGAGCATTGAGGGGCTCTGCTAGATCAGGATGTTGCTGCGCAGTGAACAAAAGGTAAGGTTCAATCCGAATAGCCCGAAAGTCATCGCGGTTATTGAAAGCAGAGCGGTCAAATTCCGGTTTTGCCGATGCCGCATGTATCTGTACGACCATTTCCGCGACCTGACGCGCTTCACCTCGGAGAGGCTGCTCCGAAAGCATTGCCTCTTTCCAGAGGTAGACATCTGCTCCAGTCACAAACTCCATCGCAAAGCCATGCGCGGCTTCGGAACGTCCGTAAAGCTGTACCGCCGAGTTCGGGCAAACCTCTGCCGCCACTTTGAGCCACGCGTATTCAGCAGCATTCCGATGAACAGGCGCACTCCAATCCGCTGCCACCTTGAGCTTTGGCAGGGCGAACTTAATACACATCTTGCGCCCCTTCACAGAAAGCGACGCAATATCCGAGGCAACTCCACCGGTGAGCGGCGTTACATTGGCAACATCCGACGCCAGCCCGAGCCCTAACTCCTCGACAAGCGCAACGCATCGCTCTGACAGTTCATTTGCCATCTGGCCCTCAAAACACTGTTCTTTGATCTGGAATGGGCGTATCATGTTCACGTGAACAATTGCAAGACGCCTTTGGAATTATTTCAAGACAACAGGTAGCATGAATGCTAGAAACGCCTAAATTTCAATGAGGTTCAAGTGGCAGGCCGCGTAACAATCAAGTCTATCGCAAAAGATCTCGGGATCTCGCACATGACGGTTTCCCGCGCGCTTTCGAATCATCCGAACGTTCTCAAAGAAACGCGCGAGGCCGTTCAGAAGCGTGCGCAAGAGCTTGGATACGTCAAAAGCGCGGCGGCGATGGCTATGCGCGGCGGCGGAACAAAAATTGTCGGGCTATTGCTGCCGAACATCGTGAATGAGTTTTATGCACGTTTTGCCAACACAATGGCGCTGGCATGCGAAGAACACTCCTATCAATTGCTCATTCACCTGACGAATGATGACCTGAAAGCAGAATCACTCGCTCTGGAGGGATTGCGTGAGATTCAGGCCGAAGCAGTTGTGATGGTGCCCGCTCCGGGCGGTACAGAATCAACGAGCACGCATCTTGACGGAATGCGAGTCATTCAGCTTATCCGCCAACGAAAAGAAAAGGACCCAGCCTCTGCGATACTTGTTGATGACGCTCCCGCGATCCGCGAGGCTGTGCAGCATCTGGCTGACAAGGGCCATCGACATATTGCCTATATCGGGGCGGATTCCGCGCTTTCGTCTGGGCGTAGCCGCCTAGCCTCTTTTCGACAGGGACTCGCGCAAGCCGAGTTGCCTGAAGAGACAAACCTCATCCAAACAGGCGTACCATCCTTTGAGATGGGACGAGAGCATACTGCAGAAATACTTCAACAAAAACAGGCAACTGCGCTTATCTGCGGCGGATTTGAGATTTCCAACGGCGCATTAAATGCCTTTATGGACGCGTCTGAACAAAGCGCGCCTCAAATGTCATTTGTCGGCTATGGCGATCCGTCTTTTTATTCTTGGATCAATGGCGGAATTTCGACCATTCGGGTTCCTGTAGACCGCCTTGCGCGTAAGGCTGTTGATATCTTGGTCTCCAGTCAAACAGACGGCCCGAGCAATCCTCTGACGTTTGAAGCGCAACTGGTCGTCCGCAAATAGCGATATTGGCTTTCTCCGCGAACGTTTGGCGGCCGATGCCATTACAGACTGCAATAGACCCAAACCAGCACAAACACGGCCAAACTGCGCACGACAGAGGTGCATCAACTGTTTGTATTCAGAGAGGGAAGAAATGGCGCGCTGGGGAGGATTCGAACCCCCGACCCCTTGATTCGTAGTCAAGTACTCTATCCAGCTGAGCTACCAGCGCGCGGTGTGTCGTCGATTTAGAGCCCGTAGCTGACCTTTGCAAGGGCAAAACGTGCGAATTCCATGGAAAAATAAATTTCGTAGGGTTTTACAGCGTTTTAAAGATCAATCGTCTCTGCCGCGCCGCCGATCCGCGGCAAATAAATTGCGAATTCTGTACCGGATTCATCGCTGCGCGCCAAATCGAGTCGCCCGCCATGGCCGCGAACAAGCTCCGCAGCGATGGCGAGGCCAAGTCCCGTCCCGCCTTTGCGAATCCCTCCTTGGAAAGCTGTAAACAAAAGTTCACGCGCTTTCGGCGGTAGGCCCGGCCCTGTATCAATCACCGATATCACCCAGTTTTCGGTGTCTTGCACCGCTCGGATGGTAATTTCGCCTTCATTGCCCGTTCCTGCGATCGCCTGACGTGCGTTACGGGCAAGATTAGAGAGAACACGATAAAGCTGCTCGGGATCGGCGCGGATCACCATCGCCTCGGGAATATCAACCTTGAACTCAACTTTTGCTTCTCCGGCAGCCAATCGCTCGTTCTCGACCACATCTTCCGCGAGGCTATGGAGCGAAATCTCTTGAATTGTAGGCGGAGCCTCCTCTGCTTTGCCGTAGGCCAGCGTTGTTTCGCAGAGATTAACGGCGCGGCGGATTGAGTTCTCCAGCTTTGGCGCGGCACGTTTTACACGCGGGTCATCCGACATCTCCATACTATCAGCAAAGAGCTGAGCAGTTGTGAGGATATTGCGCAGGTCGTGACTGATTTTTGCAACTGCGCTACCAAGTTGTGCGAGTCTGTCTTTCTGTTTCAGGGCTTGTGTCAGCTGAGTTTGCATCGTTTTCAACGCTTCCTCGGCTTCGCGAAGTTCGGTCACTCCAGCGCTCGGTACGATAATCTGGCGCGCATCCTCTGGGGCTGTAGCGTAGGAAATCATATGCCTGACAACACGTTTGATCGGCGCCACAAGAAATCCGCGGACCGCAAGGAACAAGAGAAATGCCGTAAATACAGAGATCGCAGCGGAGAGAACCAGAATGTTAAACCCATAGGCGAGCATCTCGTCCCGTATGGGTTTGGTCTCCATGGTGACTTCAATAAGAATTCCGGCATCGCGCACCGGCTCACCCATTACGCGGATAACGCGATTCTCCGAATCCCAGAGCCGCACCATCGCATCCCGTACCAATACAAACGGCGAGGCATAGCGCAGATCATAGGTTTCATAGATCGGACCGGGGATGGGCGAGGAGAGCATAAGCTGGCGCACCTCGTTCCGACGCAGAACAACGTTAAACACGCCAGCGTTTTCGAGTAGTTCAGCCTCAAGCTCGCGGTCGATCATATCGTCGGCAAGAAGCGCAAGAGACGCAATCTGTGCTTTCTCTAGTTTGAGCAAAAGCAGGTCTTCGCGGAAACGAGCGACCGACGGCACAAAAATCAACACTTCGGCCAGCATGACAAACAAAGCCGTCAGGATAAGAAATCGACCGGAGAGGGAATTCAGCAATATTTCGGTCCCTTAAAGGCGGTTACGGCAAAAATCGTTGCACCCATTTGACAACACGCTTCAATAATGCGCTTTCAAATATCATAGGGCTAAAATAGTTACCTGCCACCCGTTTGTTAATCTCGCCCAATGTTGGATAGGGAAGAACCGTGGATGTTACGGCACTCATCTTGAGTTTATTGGCGATGGCGAGCGCCCAAATCCCGATCAAATCGCTTGCATGTGGCCCAACAATCGACGCGCCGACTGGGCGCCCCCCAACGACCATAACCTTGATGAACCCGCGCGTGTCATCCTGTGCAATGGCGCGGTCTTGGCCGGAAAAATCGGCCCGCGCAACTTTCAGTTTATCTTTGTATTTCTCTCGCGCTTGCGCTTCGGTCAGGCCGACCTGCGCAATTTCAGGGCTTGTATAGGTTGCCCAAGGGATGTGATCGGTGCGAGCTTTACTTGGCAAACCAAGAACAGCAGAACGCACCACGATACCCGCCTGATAACCAGCGGCGTGGGTAAACTGCATCCCGCCCGTAACATCGCCAATCGCATACACGCGCCGATTGGACGTTTTCAGTGCGCTGTCAACATCAATGCCTTTTTCGGAATGAGCCACATTTGCAGCGTCGAGGTTGAGCTTATCGATATTGGGTTTCCGCCCCACAGCAACGAGCAGATCAGAACCTTCAAATTCTCGGCCATCTTTTGTTTTGACCGTTACGGCGCCGCTTTTGCCAGAGACTTCCGAAACCAGCGCCCCCTCCTCTATTACAACACCTTCCTTGCGAATTGCGTCTAAAGCGACCTTTGCGATGTCCGGATCGTCAGCAGAAAGAGCGGTAGCACCTTCAAGTACAGTAACATCGCTTCCTAGACGCCTGTGGGCTTGTGCCATTTCAATGCCGATCGGCCCGCCACCGATCACAATCAAATGCTGAGGGCGTTTTCTAAGGTCAAACAGGCTCTCATTGGTCAAAAAAGGCACGCTCTCAAGCCCCGGTATCGGCGGGACAAACGGCGAAGACCCCGTCGCGATGACGAACCTCCGTGCACGTATACGATGGCCATCAACTTCAACTTCTTCAGGCGAAACAAACTTCGCATACCCTTGCCGAACATCCACACCCAGCCCCTCGAACCGTTCAACCGAGTCATGCGGGGCAATGGTTTCGATAACGCGGCCAACGTGCTCCATCGCACCTTGATAGCTAACGTCTGGCGTTGTTGGCGTAACACCAAATGCGTTCGGTTGTTGCGGCGCGTGGGCTGCATTTGCGGCGGCGATCAAGGCTTTTGATGGGACGCAGCCGTAATTCAGACAATCGCCTCCCATCTTGTGCCCTTCTATCAACACAACGCGTGCGCCCATCTGCACCGCACCCGCCGCAACAGAAAGGCCGCCGGAGCCGCCACCGATCACACATAAGTCCGTTTCTGTGACGCTCACACGTTGGTCCTCTTCTTGAAAAACTTGACGACCATCGGCAGCGCAGCCAATGCAGCAAGGCCCAGTATCGGCAATAGAATGTGTGGTTCGAAAATTATCCCGAGATTCGGCGTTTCGCCTTGGGCAAGAACTTCACCAAGCCCAGCGCCCACAGAGGTATAAACGACCGCGCCGGGAATGATTCCAAAGAAGGTTGAAATAACGAAGCGGTGGAGCGGAACTCCCACCGATGCCAATCCAAGGTTCAAGACAAAGAAAGGAAATACCGGAATCAACCGCACTACAAACAGAAAGGACCACTGGTTTTCGTCGATACCCGCTTTGATCCGCTTCAACGCACCATCGCTCGCCTCCATCCTGCTGGTAAGCGTATCGCCAAGCCCCCAACGCGCAGCAAGAAACACAAAACTCGCACCAAGTGTTGCTGCGGCCATATTCAGGAGCGTTCCTGGAAACATAGAGAACAGATATCCGCCAGTGATCGACGCAATGGCGGCACCGGGCAAAGAGAATGTTACGATCAAAGTATAAATCGCAACGAATCCCAAGACAGCGAGCCCATAGTGCGCCTCGCGATAAGCCAGCAACGCTTCGCTGTTTCTTTGGAGTGCCTCAAAACTCAAACTGTCTTTCAGCAAAAAGAAACCGGCAATTGCCCCCGCCAGCACCACGAGAAGCGGAACATAGCGCAGGGCTTGGCTTGAATTGTCTCGATCTGTCATATCCATCCTGTAACCGGTATCTCCGAAGTCTTTATCCTGTAAGGGTTTACGTACAATGATCTGAAATGCGCCGCGGCGAAAGTGCCCTCACGCGGCGGTGAACATGGGTGACGGAAAGAGAGCGATTTCGTAGTGTTTCCTTGATGTCTGTAACACTTCCTGAAACAAATCCGCTTAATCGTGCAGAGATGTTGCAAAAACATGCGCTAGCGAATTGACTTATCGGCGATGACCCCCTAAAGACCGAGCTTCGAGATTACAGAGTGCCCGAATCCGCCACATAACGGCTTTGAGATTCGCGTGCTAAACAATGGAGACGGGCGATGAAACGCACATTTCAACCTTCGAACCTCGTTCGCAAACACCGCCACGGTTTTCGCGCACGTATGGCCACCAAAGCTGGCCGCAAAATTCTGAACGCACGTCGCGCACGCGGCCGCAAATCGCTGAGCGCATAAGCGCAGCGTTTGGAATGGCTCGATTCGTCGGGCTGCAAAAAGTTTGAACCGCCGGAGCTTCGGGCTCCCGGCGGTTTTCGTTTGCGCATTTTCCATTTGCGCTCTTCCAAACATGCGCTTCGACGCTTAAATATCTGCAATGACCAAAGACGCAGCCACTTTGACAACGCTTAAAAAGCGTTCCGACTTCATTCTCGCTTCTAAAGCGAAGCGAAAAGCTGTGACTGGTTTCATTCTTCAAGCTCGCGAGCGCGCTGCCGACGAACTCTCTGACGATCAGGGGCAAATTCGCGTCGGCTATACGTGTTCAAAAAAGGTTGGCAACGCTGTCATGCGCAATCGCGCCAAACGTCGGCTTCGTGAAATTGCCAGAACTGGATTGCAGCAACATGGCCTTGCCGGTTGGGACTATGTCCTGATTGGGCGAAACACGGTGACGGGAACGCGGGACTTCAGCAAACTTGAAGGTGACCTTGCCTACGCTCTGCGCAAACTGCACGGAGGCAGCTAATGGGGCCCATTGCGTTCGTCATATCCTTACCGATTAGAGCCTATCGAACTGTGTTTTCACCATGGGTCGGCTTTAATTGTCGGTATCAACCCACCTGTTCGGCCTATGCCATGGAAGCGCTCGAGAAACACGGCGCATTCAAGGGCAGCTATCTGGCGGCACGTCGAATTGGGCGTTGCCATCCCTTCGGAAAATCGGGATATGACCCCGTGCCCGACAACGACAAGAAGCAACCGCCATGCTAGACGACAACGACGATATTCATCCGCTGTTCTACGGCGCGCCGAAGACTGCAGAATTCAAGAAGCTGCGGAAGCGGATCGTGCGCTATACCCGTGAAGCCATTGAACAATACGGTATGATCGAGCGCGACGCGCGCTGGCTCGTTTGCTTGTCAGGCGGCAAAGACAGCTACACGCTCCTCGCGGTTCTACACGAGCTTAAGTGGCGCGGGCTGCTCCCCGTTGAACTACTCGCATGCAACCTTGACCAAGGCCAACCTGGCTTTCCTGCTACGGTCTTGCCCGAGTTCCTTGAGAAAATGGGCGTCGAACATCGGATCGAGTATCAAGACACCTACTCTGTCGTTGTCGATAAAGTTCCAGAGGGCCGGACGTTTTGCGCACTCTGTTCCCGCCTGCGTCGCGGCAACCTGTACCGGATTGCCCGTGAAGAAGGGTGCTCGGCAGTTGTGCTCGGTCACCACCGAGATGACATCCTTGAAACATTTTTCATGAATCTCTTTCACGGGGGGCGGCTTGCAACCATGCCGCCGAAACTGTTGAACGAAGAAGGCGACCTGTTCGTCTATCGCCCTCTCGCTCATGTCGCAGAAGCAGATTGCGAAAAATTCGCTCGAGATATGAATTACCCTATCATTCCCTGCGATTTATGCGGAAGTCAGGATGGCCTACAGCGCCAACAGGTCAAACAGATTTTGGATGGCTGGGAAAAGAACTCTCCCGGCCGTCGTCAAGTCATGTTCCGCTCGCTAATGAATGCGCGCCCAAGCCACCTCCTCGACCCAAAGCTTTTTGATTTCAATGCACTATCACGCAATCCGACCGAGAGCGATGAAGGTATAGCTACAAGTTTAGGCAGTTTACCCGAGATCCCAAAACTCCGTTAAGGATACGCTAGGAACCACCAACTAGGCTTTGTCTTGAACGAGACTTGCCAAATTTGTGGGGCCACAAAATGCAACTGCCAAACGCGGCGCCGCAATGGCGCACGATGCTCAAGAATCCATCGACGCTCGCTGTTTTTCTGGCATTTACACCCACGGTTTGTGTCATTTCCTATTGGTGTGGCGGCGAGACCGCTCTTCTTGCAACTGCAATTCTCACTCCGATTTTGGTCTTGCTAACTATAGGGGTAACAAAAAGCGCATCGCGCGCGCCCTACCCACGCGACGGCCTCACGGGACTTCATCTACGTGAAGATATTGAGAATGCGCTAGATGAGTTTACAACGGCTGGAAAGGCGCAAGGGAAATCCACCGTAAGCATGCGGATTGACCTCGACGATTTCCACACGATTTTAGATCGCTATGGGCACAGGTTTGCTGACGATTTAGTCCTTCAAACCAGCAAGCGATTGCAAAGCATTCTTCGGCACGACGATATCCTTGCGCGATTGGACGGTGGGAGCTTTGCTATTGCTTTCGCTCCAGTTCACCGAGCTGGTCTAGAGACAATGATTCAAATCAGCGGGAGGATTCAATCTGTTCTCGCTCAGGCCTATCACATTGATTCTACGAGCGTTTATCTAACAGCCTCAATAGGGTTCTGCTTGGAACACAGTATAGCTGCACCATGCGGCACGACCCTGCTCAAAGCAGCAGAAGACGCACTTCTAGAAGCAAATAGACAATCGCCAGCTGGCTTGCGCGCTTATTCCCCCTCATCAAAAACAAACCAGTTCGCGAGATCACTACTTCTCAATGAAATTGAAGGAGCGCTGGAGACTGGCCAGATTAGAGCATGGTTTCAACCGCAAATCTCCACTGACACCGGAAATGTCGTCGGCTTCGAAGCTTTAGCCCGTTGGGTGCACCCAGAGCGGGGCGTTGTAGCACCTAACGAATTCTTACCATTGGTTGAGCAGGCTGGGTTTTCTGAGCGACTTAGCGAACTCATGCTCTTTCAATCGCTTTCTGCGCTAAGAGATTGGGACGCGGCGGGATTTCATGTTGAAACCATCGGGGTCAACTTCTCTATGGCGGAGCTGCGCAATCCGCACCTACTTGAAAAAATAGTTTGGGAACTAGACCGGTTTGATCTCCCCGCCAGCCGCCTTTCTATCGAAGTTCTCGAGAACGTCGTTGCGGACTCGTCGGACGACATGATTACGCGAAACATAAATGGGCTTTCCAACCTCGGATGCAAAGTCGATCTGGATGACTTTGGAACCGGTCACGCTTCGATATCAAATATCCGTCGTTTCTCAGTAAACCGCATTAAAATTGATCGGTCCTTCATTACAAAACTGGACAAGGATCCCGAGCAGCATCAAATGGTTTCTGCGATTCTCACGATGGCGGAACGCCTTGGAATGAAGACGCTTGCCGAGGGTGTCGAAACAAAGGGCGAGCACACGGCGTTGGCCCAACTCGGGTGCGATCATGTCCAAGGGTTTTCCATATCCAAGCCGATGCCACTCGACGAAACTCTAGGCTGGCTGGAGCGTCACCACGCCAAGTTGCGCAAAACAGCGGAGATTAGCCGAAAACTTGGATAGAATCGGTCAATTCCCTGCATTTCTATTGGAAACAGCTTGACCTTTTAGGCGCTGACAGGTTGAACCTCTCTGTGTTTTCTCTGGAATATGGCGGGTTCAATGGACGATCAGAATAAAAACCTAATTCTAGCAATTGCCTTGAGTCTTCTCGTGCTGCTTGGCTGGTCTTTCTTCGTTCCACAGCCTGAGCCAATTGTTGACCCTAACGCAAATGCGGTTGCGGAAAACGATGGCGGCCTAACGCCCCCTGTTGCAGACGCTGATGGATCAAACGCACCGGCGACTGTTACAGAGGTTGAACCAGCGTCGAACGCAATCGAGATCCCGATTGAAACAGATCGGGTCATAGGTTCGCTTTCTACTCTCGGCGGCCGTATCGACAACTTGAGTCTCAAGGACTACCGCGAAACAATCGAGCCAGACTCAGCACTCGTAACCCTCCTGTCGCCGGAAGACTCCGACGCGCCATATTACGCTCTGTATGGCTGGGGGCCAGCTGGCGGTCTTGACCCATCTCTCGTTCCAGGACGTGCAACGATCTGGTCCGTTGAAGAAGGCGAAAAACTTTCCGTAGACACGCCGGTCACCCTCGTTTGGGACAATGGCGCAGGCCTCATTTTTAAACGCAAGATCTCGATTGATGCGGACTATATGTTCTCGATCGAGCAATCCGTGACAAACACAACAGACTCAGCCAAACGCTTGTACCCCTACGGGATGATCACACAGCATGGCGAGCCGGAAACAATCGGATTCTTCATTCTTCACGAGGGCGTCGTACGGATGTCTGACGAGAAGCTTGAGGAGATCAAATACAAGAATATTCCCGATATGGATTATTCGGAGCGTGAAAATGCGCGTGTCGAGCCAATCGACGTAACCGAAAACGGATGGGTTGGCTTTACAGGCAAATACTGGATGACAACGCTCATCCCAGGACGCGAGCAACCCTTCACCTCGGTCGCAAAATATGTGGATAGCCACAAGGTCTACACAACAGAGTCCCGCCTTCCTGTGATGGACGTCACTGCCGGCGGTACGATTGCGGTCTCGACCCAGTTGTTTGCCGGGGCAAAAGAATGGAACCTGATCCGCGATTACCAGAACGAGGGCGGCGTATCCGGTTTCCTCGACTCGATCGACTGGGGCATGTTCTTCTTCCTCACAAAACCTATGTTCTGGCTGCTTCACACTTTGAACGGCTTCATCGGCAATATGGGCTGGTCGATCATTGCGCTCACGATCATCATCAAGGCTCTTCTCTTGCCGCTGGCGTACAAGTCCTACGTCTCTATGGCTAAGATGAAAAAGCTGCAGCCAGAGATGGAGAAAATCAAAGAGCGCGCGGGCGACGACCGTCAGAAACTCCAAACAGAGATGATGGCGCTCTACAAGCGCGAGAAAGCAAATCCGGCCTCCGGCTGTTTGCCAATTCTTCTTCAGATCCCGATCTTCTTCTCGCTCTACAAGGTGATTTTCGTAACCATCGAATTGCGTCACGCACCTTGGATCGGCTGGATTCGCGACCTTTCGGCTCCAGATCCAAGCTCGATTCTGAACCTGTTTGGTTTGCTACCCTTTGATGCGCCCGACCCTTCTAGTCTTCTGGCGATTATCTCGCTGGGTGTACTGCCGATCATTCTCGGTATCTCCATGTGGCTCCAACAGAAGCTTAATCCCGCCCCCACCGAACCGACACAGGCGATGGTTATGGCTTGGATGCCATGGGTCTTCATGTTCATGCTTGGAAACTTTGCGTCGGGCCTCGTGCTCTACTGGATTGCGAACAACACGATCACATTCATCCAGCAGTACGCAATTATGCGCAGCCAAGGCATCAAGCCGAATGTTTTTGAAAACATTACGTCTGGCATGAAGAAGTTCCGCCGGAACGCAAAATGACAACGGCGAGCCCGTCACTTGCCCAAATCTGGCGCCACCCAATTAAGGCGCACGGTGCAGAGGCGCTTGAAACAGTAAATCTCACGGCGGGGGAAACCTTGCCGTGGGATCGCGTTTGGGCCGTACCTCATGAGGCCGCGAAAACTGATGGGACAAATTGGGTTTCCTGCCGCAACTTTTCTCGCGGTGCAGGTGTTCCAAAATTAATGGCTATCGACGCCACGCTTGATGCCGCCAAACAGGTCATCACGCTGACACATCCGGATCTTTCACCAATTTCATTTTCGCCAGACCAACAGGCAGCTGAGTTTTTGAATTGGGTTAGTTCCTTGACGCCCGAGGGCAGACCCAGACCCACAGGTATAATTCGCGCTTCGGGCCAAGGCATGACCGACCAGTCCAAGCCATGGCTTTCCATCCTAAATCTGGCATCCTTACGCGATCTCTCTGAAAAGCTTGGGCAACCTCTTGATCCGCGCCGTTTCCGTGGGAACCTCTGGATCGACGGTATTCCTGCGTGGAGCGAGCGTGACCTCCTTGGCAAGGCTATCCGCATTGGTAACGTTGAGCTTAACGTTACCGAGCACATCGGCAGATGCCGTGCAACCGAAGCGAACCCAGATACAGGTGACCGTGACCTAGACACATTGGGCGCTCTCAAGCAAAACTGGGGTCACACCGATTTTGGTGTTTTTGCCGAAGTCACCAAGGGTGGCACAATTTCAGTTTCCGATAAGGTTGAAATCCAATGATGACACCGAGTTTTCCAATTGCTGAAGAGCCGGACGCTTTCGCCAAAGAGAAAGGTCGCCTGCTTTTTGCTGGCGAAACCGAATTCTTGAAAGGTGTTGTCGCGATGGACGGCATGCCTCCTGGCGATAGATGCGAAGTTTGTTTTGCGGGGCGATCAAATGTCGGAAAATCAACCCTTATCAATGCGGTAACCGGTCGAAAGGCGCTGGCACGCGCTTCAAACACGCCTGGACGCACCCAAGAAATAAACTTCTTCACAGCAGCCGATTCGCACTACCTCGTTGACCTTCCTGGGTATGGGTTTGCCAACGCGCCTGTTGCGGTTGTGGCGAAATGGCAAAAGCTTCTCAAAGCTTATCTGTCGGGTCGGGCGAACCTGCGACGCGCCTTCGTCCTCGTAGATTCCCGCCACGGGATCAAGCCTGTTGATGAGGAGATCATGAGTCTGCTTGATAGCTCTGCTGTGACGTTTCAGTGCGTTTTAACAAAGACAGACAAGCCCAAAAAAGGCGATCTGGACAAAACTCTGGAGCAAGTACGTGGTGCGCTTGCAAAGCATCCCGCGGCCTATCCGGAAATTGTGCTGACAAGCTCTGACAAAGGCATCGGGATCGAAACCTTGCGGACACTCATCGCGACGCTCTCTTAAACCAGACGCAAGCCTTGGAATAATCTAGCAAAACCAGTACCAAGGGCTACAGCCCGAGGGATTCAAAAATGAAGAAACAAGACGCTATGAACCGTGACTGGATTGCCACCGCCCGAACATTGTCTCAAGCTCTGCCGTATCTGCAGCGCTACGAAGGCGCGACAGTCGTAATCAAGTTCGGCGGACACGCGATGGGCTCGGACGAGGCGATGGAAACATTTGCGCGAGACATCGTGTTGATGCAGCAGGTCGGCGTGAATCCCGTTATCGTTCATGGCGGCGGGCCGATGATCAACGAAATGCTCGACAAGCTCGAGATTAAATCCGATTTCGTGAACGGCAAACGCGTAACCGACGCAGCGACAATGGAAGTTGTCGAGATGGTTTTGTCTGGTCGCGTAAACAAGCGGATTGTTCAGGCCATCAACGAACAAGGCGGCCGTGCGGTTGGCCTGTCGGGCAAAGACGCGAACCTCATGGTTTGTGAAGAAACCAATCCCGATCTTGGTTTCGTCGGAACACCTGTCAAAATGCACACAGGCGTTCTCGAAACTTTGTTCAAAGCAGACATGATCCCAGTCATCGCGCCGCTCGGCGCTGGAATGAACGGCGAAACCTTCAACGTAAATGGCGACACGGCGGCGGGCGCTATCGCTGGCGCTTTGAAGGCAGATCGCCTGTTGCTTCTAACCGACGTCGCTGGCGTCAAGAACGCAGACGGAGAAGTTGTTACCGAACTCACAGCATCCCACGTCCATGAACTCACCGAAGCGGGCGTAATCGCAGGCGGTATGATTCCGAAAACCGAAACTGCTCTGAATGCGCTGAACCAAGGTGTTCGGGCGGCTGTTATTCTGGATGGGCGCGCGCCAAATGCTTGTTTGCTTGAGCTTTTCACAGAACATGGCGCTGGCTCAATTATCCGTCAAGGATAGCGCACGGGATTGCATCTGCGCTAAATCCTCGGCAATCTGAGGTATGAATTCCGAAACAACACTTCGCCTCGCTGTCTTTCTCGGGCTGTTCGCTTGCTTTGCTGCGGTCGAGGTCTTTTGGCCACGGCGCAAGGGTGGGCAAAAACGCAAACAGCGGTGGTTTGTAAACTGGTCCATTGTCCTACTCGACACAGTCACGCTGCGGCTTATGTCGGTGATTGTCCCCCTTCTGGCCGTTGGAGCAGCGATTGACGCGCAAGCGCGTGGCGTTGGGCTCCTTAACTCCACAGAATGGCCCGCGGCGATAGAGTTTATCGTGGCGATACTTGTTTTTGATCTGGCGATCTGGTTCCAACACCTGCTCATGCACCGTATCCCGATCTTGTGGCGCCTACATCAAGTTCACCACGTTGACGAAGAGATGGACGTTACAACCGCTATTCGATTCCATCCCATCGAAATCGCTTTGTCTATGCTGCTCAAAATTGGATTGGTTTATGTGCTCGGCCCATCGGCGATTGCTGTTGTTGCGTTTGAAGTTCTGTTGAATGGCACGGCGCTTTTCAATCACGCAAATATCAAACTACCTGTTGGCGTCGACAGGATCGTCCGCCTCGTTCTGGTAACGCCAGACATGCACCGCGTGCACCACTCAATTCACCCGAAAGAGCATCACCGAAATTTTGGCTTCTCATTGTCGATCTGGGACAAGGTTTTCGGCACCTACCTTGCCCAGCCCGCCGAACCACATGAAACCATGCCCATCGGGCTTTCCTATGACCAGCAGACGCCCAAAACGCTTGGAGCGGCGCTTTCGATGCCATTCAGGGAGCCGAAGCCATGAGACTCATTCTGATGCGCCATGCGAAATCCGATTGGGATGGAATGTGCTCTGACCATGAGCGCCCACTCAGCCAGCGCGGCAAACGCGCCGCGCCAAAGATTGGGACATACCTCAGTGAGCGCGGCTACATTCCGGAACAGGCCATAATTTCAGACTCAACACGCACCCGCGAAACAAATGCGTTGGTTGCCGAGGCTTGGCCCGAGGTAGTTCCAGTCAGGCTTGAAGCAAAGCTCTATCACGCATCTGCAGCCATGATGTTCGAGGTTCTAAAATCAGCAACAGCGCAAACAGTGCTTGTTGTCGGGCACAACCCCGGAATCGCTTCGTTTGCAGAAGCAATGGTGAGTCAGCCGCCAGAACACGGGCGCTTTTTCGATTATCCAACTTGCGCAACGACTGTCATTGATTTTGACATATCCGACTGGAGTGAGGTCGAAACAGGCACAGGTCAGGTTTTGGATTTTGTTATTCCACGCGAGCTCTAAATAGAAAAAGCCGACGCACGGCGCCGGCTTTCTTTGTCGTATGTCGAGGTCTTTAGTGGCCGAGAATTTGGCTGAGGAACAACTTTGTTCGCTCGGACTTCGGATTGTTAAAGAACTCTTCAGGCTCGTTCTGCTCAACGATCTGACCCGCATCCATAAAGATAACGCGGTTCGCCACCTGACGGGCAAAACCCATCTCGTGCGTCACGCAGAGCATTGTCATGCCCTCCTCGGCGAGCTCGATCATTGTGTCGAGAACTTCCTTGATCATCTCAGGGTCAAGCGCGGATGTCGGCTCGTCAAAGAGCATGATCCGCGGCTTCATGCAGAGCGAACGCGCAATCGCCACACGCTGCTGCTGACCACCGGAAAGTTGGCCGGGGTACTTGTTGGCCTGCTCCGGAATTTTGACCTTCTCAAGGAAGTGCATCGCTGTTTCCTCAGCCTCTTTTCGAGGGGTCTTACGAACCCAAATCGGCGCGAGAGTACAGTTTTCGAGGATCGTCAGATGCGGGAATAAGTTGAAGTGCTGGAAACACATCCCCACTTCGCGACGGATCTTGTCGATGTTTTTAAGGTCCGATGTTAGCTCGGTGCCGTCAACAATGATGTCGCCCTGCTGGTGCTCTTCAAGACGGTTGATACAGCGGATTAGCGTCGATTTACCGGAACCCGAAGGCCCCGCAATAACGATCCGCTCGCCCTGATTAACTGTCAGGTTGATATCGCGCAGAACGTGGAACGTCCCGTACCACTTGTTCATGTTGTTGATCTGGATCGCGACCTCGTCAGAGACCTTCATTTTGGAGCGATCGATTTCGCGGGCTGTAGCAAGTTCAGACATAGTGTGAACTCCTTATTTATGGCCAGTCTGAAGCTTGCGCTCCAGGAACATGGAATAACGTGACATTGAGAAGCAAACGACGAAGAAGAGAAGCGCGATGAAAGCGTAAAGCTCCCACACAATCCCGTTCCACTCCTGGTTTGCCCGGATCGCATTGGATAGTCCGATGGGGTCCATGAGGCTGATGATCGACACAAGCGTTGTATCTTTGAACACGCCGATAAAGGTACTCACGATGCCCGGAATGGAGATCTTGAGCGCCTGTGGCATGATGATCAAACGTTGCGCCTTCCAGTAATCAAGGCCAAGCGCATCTGCCGCTTCGTACTGCCCTTTGGGAAGAGCTGCGAGGCCACCTCGAACAACTTCAGCCATATAGGCCGCTGCAAAGAGCGTCACCATGATCATAACCCGGAGGATCACGTCAAAGTTTGTGCCAGGGGGCATGAAGATGTTGAGCAGGTTGTTCGCAACAAACAGCAGCGTAATCAGCGGCACACCTCGGATGAACTCGATAAAGCCAACACAGAGCGCCTTTACGATGAACAGGTCCGATTGACGGCCAAGCGCGAGAACAATCCCAAGCGGTAGCGAACCAAGGATCGCCACAACACCGATGGAAATTGACAGGAAGAACCCACCAAACTGACGGCTTGAAACAGGCTCCAACGTCAGATCAATCGGGCTGCCGGCAAAAATTGACGCCGCACTTCCTGAAAGGAACAACCACCAAATGATCGGAACCACGGCGGACATGATGACCGCAATCAACGTTCCGGCGATAGGCGCTAGGATTTTGAACGCAAAGTACCCGAGTACAAACCCCACAAAAGCCATTGCAGGCCCCCAGATCGAACCACCCCACATCAACCAAACGTCGATGAATGGGAAAAGAACGGTCACGATCAGCAGTTTACGCGGCGCACGTTCGATCAGGACGGGGGCCAAACCAACGAACAACAAGATGATCGCGAGGTTCAGTCTCCAGTATCCAAGAATCATAACGATTGGTGTCGCGACGTGAGCACGTGGATCGGCGAGGATTTCCGCCGCGCTTGCGCCCGAAACCGCCGACAACAGGTTCGCATCAAGAGGATAGAACCCATAAAGAAGTTGCAACCATCGGTCGTTAATTACGCCCCAGCATGCACCGCTATGGCCGGTGTAACCGGTCGCTGCGATGATCTCGCGGCATTCCGACAAGGACTTTGCATTCCATGTCGGCTGGATGCCCCAGCCAAGAAGGCTAAGGACGGTCCAGACAATCGCCAAGACAAAGAGAACCGTAATGATCGAGTTCCAGATGCCGTTGAACAGGTTTTCACGCATCCAGCCGATCGGGCCCACCGTGCTTGCAGGAGGCTCCTTCTCGGGGAGCATTTCTGTGCGGACAAATTCGATATTTGACATATTACCGCTCCACCAATTTGACTGAGTTGTTGTACCAGTTCATGACCGCCGAAATACTCAACGAGATCGTGAGATAGATCAGCATGAGCAAGAGAATACTCTCAAGCTCGCGGCCGGTTTGGTTCATGGTGATACCACCGAGCGTGCCGGTAATGTCCATGTAACCCACGGCAATCGCCAGAGAGGAGTTCTTGGTCAGGTTCAGGTAGTTTGAAATCATCGGTGGAATAATCACGCGAAGCGCCTGTGGCAAAATCACGAGGTTCATTGTCCGGCGAGAGCTTAGGCCGAGTGCGGAAGCCGCCTCGGATTGTCCCTTGGATACCGACATAATCCCGGCACGCACAATCTCTGCAATAAACGCAGCGGTATAGACCGACAGAGCCAACCACAAAGCAATCAGCGAGTTCCGCAGGTGAGTACCACCTGAGAAGTTGAAGCCCTTAAGTTCAGGGTAGCCGAGGTGATATCCCAAAATCCAAAGCACAAGCAGTGTTGGAATACAGATAACACCAAGCCGTTTGTACCATGTGACAGGACGATCACCCGTTGCGGCCTGAATAACATTCGCGCGGCGGGTGATGAGCTTGGAAATCAAAATCCCCGCAATCAGAACTGCGCCAATTGCGATCAGATCAAGACTCACATTGAAAAATCCGAAGAAATCGACATTGCCAAGGCTTCGACTAAAGAGGATTTCGGGGATATAAACACCGCGGTTCGTAACCGCGACCGAATCGCCGAGAAGCATAGACGCTTCAGGGTTATCTCCCCTGAAGGCACGTGGTGCCGGCAAGGTCTCGATCAGAATCGCCATTGTAAAAACGATCCACAAAAGAACCGGTACGTTACGGAACATCTCGACATAAACGGTCATGATCTTTGCCACGAGCCAGTTGTTCGAGAGCCTTAGCACGCCGATAACCACGCCGAGGATGGTCGCTGTGATACAGCCAAGAACCGCAACGAGAAGCGTGTTGAGCAGGCCAACACCAGCGGCGCGCCAATGAGAATCGCGCGACGTGTATTCGATTAGCCGTTGGTTAATATCATAGCTTGCAGGCTCATTCAGAAAGGCAAAAGAAGGCTCTTTTCCGAGGTCTGCAAGATTGTTGGCGGTGTTTGACACCAGCCATGCGGCCAAAGCCATAAATCCGATCAGCGCAACCACTTGGATGGTCAACGACCGATAGCGGGTATCGTAAATCAGCATAGATAGCCGAAACGACTCCCTAGGTGGGTCGGTTAATGTTGTCATGAAGACATCCCCGTCAGCTCATGGCTTGCCGGTGCATTTCCTGCACTCATATCGCCAGAGTGTTTTCTATTTGATCTTGTTTTTATTGGTGAAAGGGCGCGGAAAACCGCGCCCTTTGCTTTTAGGATCCTACCGGAATGGTGGCGAGTAGATCAGGCCGCCATCTGTCCACTGTGCGTTAAGACCACGCGCAATGCCGATTGGTGTGCTGAGACCGATGTTCTTTTCAAAGATCTCGCCATAGTTACCTTCAACCATGATCGCACGTTTTGCCCAGTCGGCGTCGAGGCCGAGCATCTCGCCGAGGTTACCCTCTGTACCAAGCAGACGGTTGATCTCAGGGTTGTTTGTGCCGTTTGCCATCTCACCGATGTTAGCAGATGTAACACCAAGCTCTTCAGCAGTGATCAGAGCGTTGAGAGTCCAGCGTGCGATATCACCCCATTCGTTGTCGCCGTGGCGAACAAGCGGGCCGAGTGGCTCTTTGGAGATGATTTCTGGCAGAACCATGTGTGCATCTGGTGCTTCGAAAGTTGCACGTGTCGCAGCAAGCGCGGAAGCGTCAGTTGTGTAAACGTCGCAAGCGCCGGCAAGGTACTGCTGCTGAGCTTCAGCGTTTGTTTCGATAGGCACTGGCTCATAGGAGATGTTGTTGGCACGGAAGAAATCGGCCAAGTTCAGCTCTGTTGTTGTACCAGTTTGGATACAAACAGTTGCGCCATCGAGTTCTTTCGCGGAGGAAACACCAAGCTCAACCGGAACCATGAAGCCCTGGCCGTCGTAGTAGTTTACGCCAACAAAGTCGAACTTCAGGTCGACGTCGCGGCTGAATGTCCATGTGGTATTACGAGCCAACAGATCGATCTCGCCGGAAGCGAGCGCTGTGAAGCGTGTTTTACCAGTTGTCGGGATGAATTCTACAGCTGTGCCATCGCCAAGAACGGCGGCCGCTACGGCGCGACATACAGCAACATCAAATCCAGCCCAGTTGCCGTTTGCATCTGGCGCAGCGAAGCCAGGAACACCAGTTGTCACACCACAGTTCAGCTTACCACGTGCTTTGACGTCATCAACTGTACCGGCGGTTGCTGCACCAGCAGCCAGTCCGGCGACTGTGATAGCGCCTAGAATTACGGATTTTTTCATTTTTACCTCTTCCTGAATTTCCGCCCTTTTTGGACGGTTAGAATGGCGATTGCTCGCCAAGTACGAAACATTGAAAACAGGTCTCCCCAGTTTCAGCGCATTCAGTTTGGGCAATTTCCTTCTAAAAGGTCAAGGGGCGCAAAGGAAAAACGCTTGAATAACAGGCATTGACACGAAACAAATCGCTCACTTTTCGGACAGTTGACCTAATTTGGTTCTATTTTGTGAGCCCAATGAAAGAACCGATGCGCAGCCTCGAAACTCTCGCGTTTCGCCGCTGCGCTGGCTGCTGCTTCGTCATCGACGCCCCATTGAGCTTCTTGCCAGTCTTCATCGACTCGCGCTGCGGCCCAAATTTCGCTTACTGGACGCAGGTTTTGAGTGGCCGCGAGGCCAAGCACAAGCGAGCCAGATATGGTCACCAAGTCATGAAAGCCAACGAGCTCAAAGGGCGACATCTCAAAGACAACACGCGATAGATTCGCTGTGCTTTTCTCAGATTGTGCAACATGCATCACGCCTGCGCCAATGTTTAGCGGCGCATCAAATTCTTGCCTCGCCCAGTCTAGATACGGGTCCCACACTTCCGCCTGCTTCTGCGCCAGTTCTTTTGGCGATGGCGCACGGTAACAGAGAAGGTCTGTGCCGCCATATTCCGCAAGCATCGCTGCCACGTCGTCAAACTGCGGGATCACCTTATCAATTGCCGAATTCGCCGCGCGTGTGACAGGCATTGTCGACGGGTCGATCTTTTCTTCCTGCGCTTGCCACTCTGCCGCTATTGCCTCCGCCATCGGTTTTGACGGCACGACCAGCTCGGCCTTAAACGGCGTACGGAGTTTTCGCGAATCTAGGAGGACCCGATACCCACCTTCGCAGGTTTCAATATCTGCGTTCTGCCAGAAACGTTTTGCTGCCCACTCGCTCATGCTGTCCTCCACATTCGGTCAAGTGCGGGAATGAGCTGCTCATAGCCTTCCAGCACAAGTTCGGCTCCGGCATCTACCAACTCATCGCGGGAATGATACCCCCAGTCCACACCGATGCGCCGAATTCCACCTGCCGCACCCATTTTCATATCAAAGCTGGTGTCGCCAATGATTACCGCGTTTTCAGGCTCTACACCCGTTTCAAACAATGCGCGCTGAACCATAGACGGGTGTGGCTTGCTCGGATGATCATCCGCAACTTGCTGGGTAATAAAGAGCGTAGAAAACCCATGCCCTTCAAGAATGTGGTCAAGTCCGCGCCGGCTTTTGCCCGTCGCAACGCCAAGAATGTTTTCATCAACCGCATGCAACGCGCGGATCGCCTCCTCGGCACCGGGAAACAGCGGAGACGTTGCGGCCGTACCCAAATCCGCTCGCTGCTGCACGAATGCATCTTTGTAAGCTTCGACCATCTGATCGCGTTGCGCAGCGCCGGCGTTCGGCATCAACTTCTCGACCGCGACAGAGAGCGAAAGCCCAACGATAGAGAGGACCTCTTCTCGTGATGGTGGCGTCAATTCAACGCGCGCACATGCCGCGCACATCGCATCAAAGATATGATGCTGGCTATCGACAAGCGTGCCATCGACGTCAAACAAGATCAGTTTGAGGGGCGCAGACATTCCGATCTTAAAACTCTTCGTTGAATGGATCGGCAGGCACATCTTCGGGCGCCCATGCCAAAGTATCCCACGTGTGGCTCATATGTTTGGGAAGCGGCGCAGTAAATGCGAGTTTTGCACCTGTAAAAGGATGCGTCATCGTAAGAGACCGTGCATGAAGGTGCAGCTTTTTCGAAAGATCGCCGCCCAATTGTGCGCCCCAACCGTCGCCAAGGTTTTCCTGACCCGACCCGCCATATTTGCCATCGCCGATGATCGGATGTCCAAGCTCGGCCATATGAGCGCGCAGCTGGTGGGTTCGGCCTGTGATCGGCACAAGCGCAACCCACGTCACGCGTCCGCCAAGAGCGGAGAGTACCGCGTAATCGGTTGTTGCGCGCTTTGCGCCCTCTGTCGTGTCGATATCGCGAGGATGCACGCAATACATCCGCTCGTAATCACCACCGGCCTTCACCAGTCCGAAGCGAACTGTCCCCATATTTGGCTTTGGTTGCCCTGCAACCGCGGCCCAGTAAATCTTGCGGGTTTCCCGATCGCGAAATGCTTTGGTGAGCGCGGCTGCCGATGCACGTGTGCGGGCAAGCAACAAGATGCCAGAGGTGTCTTTATCAAGGCGGTGAACAAGGCGTGGTTTTTCGTCCAAACCAAAGCGCAGCGCATCGGCCAATCCGTCAACATGGCGCGTCTGGTTGGTTCCGCCCTGCGTGGGCAAACCGGGCGGCTTGTTGATCGCGATTAGATAGTCATCTTTGTAAATCACCGATTTCTGCATCATCTCTGCATCTTCAGCAGACATCGGTGCGGGCGGCTTTGGCATTGCCGTAATCTGCCCTGCGGTCGGAAGTGGCGGCACGCGAACCACCTGCCCTGTTTCAAGGCGTGTTGAGGCCTTCACACGGCCTTTGTTGACGCGAATGTCGCCCTTTCGGCACAGCTTCTCGATGCGACCTTGGCTTACTTGCGGAAAGTTCCGACGGAACCACCGATCAAGCCGTTGATCGTTATCTTCCTCGGTAATTGTAATGTGCTGAACACCGCTCATCCGGCCAAACCTCTCGCAATGAAAACCCCAAGCGCTACGCCTGCCAATGATAGAACAACCGACAAAACAACATACAACGCCGCCGTTCCGACTTGCCCACTTGAATAAAGCTTGAGCGCCTCAAGGGAGAAGGACGAAAATGTCGTAAACCCGCCGAGCACACCTATCATCAAGAGCGGCACCCATGGTTCACGACCAGCAAGCGCCACAAACGCAATGCCCATCAAGAAGGACCCAACGACGTTGATAGGCAATGTAGCAAGAAGATAACTCTCGCCAAATGCGCGCACTGACGTGTACCCAAAAAGGAATCGCGCAACAGCGCCAATCGCTCCACCAACGGCAACATATATCAGGGTTAGTAACATCGGTGGGGTTTTGCGCTTAACGCAGCCATTGTCAACCGTTCTGCCGTTTTGCTCGCAGTTTCGCGAAGTATTCCTGCCGCTTTTTAAGCTCTCGCTCGAATCCGCGTTCTACAGGCTCATAGAGTGATGGGCGATCCATCGTTTCGGGGAAATAGTTCTGACCCGAAAAGCCATCTTCGGCGTCATGGTCATAGGCATAACCCGCGCCATACCCCTGCTCTTCCATCAAACTCGTGGGGGCATTGAGAATATGTTTGGGCGGCGGTTCAGAGCCGGTCTTGGCCGCTGCAGCCATTGCCTTTTTGTACCCTGCGTAACCAGCATTACTCTTTGGGGCCAGCGCGAGATACGTCACGGCCTGCGCCAGCGCCAACTCCCCTTCCGGACTGCCAAGCCGCTCGTAAACCTGCCATGCATGCAAGCAATGCGCCTGTGCGGCGGGATCGGCCAAGCCGATGTCCTCGACGGCCATGCGCGTAATACGGCGGGCAAGGTATCGCGGGTCTTCCCCACCCTTTAGCATCCGTGCAAACCAGTACAACGCCGCATCAGGATCAGAGCCACGCACTGATTTATGGAGCGCGGAAATTAGGTTGTAATGCTCGTCGCCACCTTTGTCATAGACCGCTGCGCGCCGCATAAGCCGCTGTGCGAGTGCTTTGCTATCCAGCGGCACATCCGTTTTCCATGCCGCGACTTGTTCGATCAAATTCAATAGCGCTCGACCGTCGCCATCCGCCATTTCAAGCAGGGCATCTCGCGCACTCTCATCGAGAGGTAATTCGTATCCCAGCTCCCGCTCGGCCCGCGCCATCAAGCGCCCTAGATCCTCTATGGACAATCGCGTCAGAACCATAACCTGCGCTCGGCTAAGCACCGCCGCGTTCAATTCAAAACTGGGGTTTTCTGTGGTGGCCCCAACGAGAAGGATCGTGCCGTCTTCCATATGGGGCAGGAAGCCGTCTTGCTGTGCCTTGTTGAACCGATGAATCTCGTCAACAAACAACAAAGTGCCCCGACCATTCTTGCGGCGAAGCTTCGCAGACTCAAACACTTTTCGGAGTTCTGGCATGCCGGTGAAGATCGCGCTGATCTGAACAAACTCCAACTCGGTTTCATCCGCCAACAAACGGGCGATCGTCGTCTTGCCAACACCGGGCGGGCCCCAAAAAATGATCGACCCCAAGCTGTTGGAGGCAAGCATAACGCCCAACGGGCTCTCGCTTCCGAGAACCTGTTCCTGTCCGATTACATCTTTAAGTGTGGATGGTCGCAACCGATCCGCCAAAGGGCGCGGTGCGTTTTTCGAAGCGTCTGCGGCTTCTGGAGAATCAAATAAATCAGACATGAGCCAAACCTATGCCCCCGCCTGAGAATTGGAAACGAAAAAGGGGAGCCTTGCAAAGCGCAAGGTTCCCTCTTTCTGGGGTCTTCTAACCTGTCTCCGGCAACGCCTAGTGGAGTTTTGGTGTCAGGTCGATCTTGACGCACTGGAAGTCGCCATCGCCGATAAACATCGAACGACCAGCAGCTTCGGCATCCAAACCGCAACGCCCAAACCAGCGCGGCCAGTTTGCAGCGGTAAGTGCGATCAAGTTGGTTGCCCCCAACTCACGCGCAGACTTCAGCATCGCCATAACCATGTAGGCATGAACGCGACGGCGAATCCGTTGTGGCGTGTTGTGCGATACGAAAACTCGCGTGCTTTCCCACGTATTTTCATCCACAGGCGCTTCATCATAAAGCAAGTCCTGCGGAATCGTTCCGAGAAGGCCGCGCTGCGCGTCCCGAATCATGTAACTATAGATACCGCAGCGCGCGGTAGTTGGTGTCAGACGAATACCGGCGTAAACCTCGCCGTACTCGTGAATGGCAATCCAGCGACTCGCCGGAGTGTCATATTGGTCGTACTCCATTCCAAGGGCCTCAGGGAGGTCCCAATTCTTCTGCACAATGAACGACTGTTTGCGAGCTCTAAACAGATTTGCGAATAGTTCGCCGTGATTGTGCATGTTTTCGAAAGATAGTGTAGTCGTCTGCATGGTTAATATCCCCCAGCTTGATTTAGTACCAAGCCCCATGATCAAACGACGACCGTCTTTGCTATAGCAGCCTATAATCCTTTGCGCGTTGAATTGCCTCTGCGGTGGTCCGGGCGAGCAATTTTTGCCGGGCCGCAGTTAATCGTGCCTTGAGGGCACTCTCCGAGATATTCAATTTTGCAGCTGCCGCCGCATGCCGATCGCCATCTGCTATATATCGCAGGGCTTCGATTTGAGCCTTGGTTAGGCTCTCCGGCGGCTCCGTTAGTGCGTGAAGCCGTCGTACGATTAGCTCGATCTCTTCGATCTCGCTATCTGTGAACTCGCGGTCAGAGTGTGCAAAACTCGCAATCGTCCGAGAACTGATCGGACCGCAAGAAACTGTTAACCCATAGTTCAGGCCGTATTCTTTTGCCTGCTCCAGGATTCCGAACGGGTCGGGAAAGCCGAAATCGCGCCACCTACTAGCGCCTTCCGTACTAAAGCCCCACGCGATTGTGGGGTCCCTCAGAGCATAGCCTTGCTCTGTGTAATAATCAGTCCACCGCTTATCGTATGTCTGGAACGACATAAGCGGAGAGGCGAACCTAATATGCAGCCCTACGAAGTAACCCGCTGGCGCGAGCAACCCTAAGGTATGTAGTTCTAAATCGAGGCCTATCTTACTGGACATGTCTTTTTAGACAAGTTGCAGAAATCTCAGTCAACCTTAAAGTGTACCTACGATCAATATTTTGATTTGCGCCAACATCATGATTTCAAAGGTTAACAAAGCCGTTGTTTGATTGATGTCCCTGCCGGAAGGCGCTGATCACGGCCAATATTTCTCTTGGGTGCAATTGCACCGTGTCTAGAAAATGTTGGCTTGTTATTGAGCGGAGTAAACGAGTCATTCTTTCCAATAGGAAATGAAAGCCTCAAGCCTGTAAATTAATAAGTTTTGCTTGTTCGTGAGTAATAGTTGGTACAGTAGTTAGTTCAACATTGTGTGTTGAAAAGCGAAAGCCCCGTATTTTTACGGGGCTTTCGTGACTCTGCAGGCAAGAAAAACAAAAGCCGCGTGAGGTTGATCACGCGGCTCTGAATTTTAGAAAAGCTTACTCTGCTGCGGCTTCTTCTGCTGCAACGCGCTCTTTGTCGCCTTTGCCTTTTGCTTCAACATCGCGGTCAACAAACTCGATGATTGCCATCGGTGCCATGTCACCATAACGGAAGCCAGCTTTCAGAACGCGAACGTATCCGCCCTGACGATCTTTGTAGCGTGGACCAAGCACGTCGAACAATTTTGCAACATATGCATCCTGCTTCAAACGGGCTGCTGCCTGGCGGCGAGCGTGCAAATCACCACGTTTACCTAGCGTCACCAGCTTCTCGATGATTCGCTTAAGTTCTTTGGCTTTTGGAAGTGTTGTTTTGATCTGCTCATGTTCGATGAGCGAGCCAGCCATGTTCGCAAAGAGCGCCTTACGGTGCTCGTGTGTACGGTTCAGGCGGCGGTAACCTCTAGCGTGACGCATTGTGTATCTCCTTTAGCGTTTTACTTTGTCTGGCAGCCGATGCGTGTCAGCCACTCTCCTTGGGGCATATGCCCTGATGTTCCCCGCATAGGCGGGTATTCGGACCGAGGGGCAGGCTTTTGCCCACCCCCCGATATTCTTAAAACTGGTCTTCGAATTTCTTGGCCAGATCTTCGATGTTATCCGGTGGCCAATCTTCGACATCCATACCGAGGTGCAGACCCATACCGGAAAGAACCTCTTTGATTTCGTTCAAAGATTTCCGGCCGAAGTTTGGTGTACGAAGCATCTCTGCTTCGGTCTTCTGGATCAGGTCGCCGATATAAACGATGTTGTCGTTCTTGAGGCAGTTTGCCGAACGTACAGACAGTTCCAGCTCGTCCACTTTCTTGAGCAGAAGCGGGTTGAACTCGAGGCCATCGTCTTCTTCCTGACGGCTTGCAGATTCTGGCTCGTCGAAGTTGACGAATGTTGCAAGCTGGTCCTGAAGAATACGCGCAGCGAATGCTACAGCGTCCTCTGGAGGGATCGAACCGTCTGTTTCAAGCTTCAGTGTGAGCTTGTCATAGTCGAGAACCTGACCTTCGCGTGTAGGCTGCACGTCATAGGAAACGCGCTTTACTGGCGAGAAGATCGCGTCGATTGGCATAAGGCCGATCGGAGCATCTTCTGGACGGTTCTTGTCTGCGGAAACATAGCCTTTGCCGGTTTCAACAGTCAGTTCCATGAACAGGTCTGCGCCATCGTCGAGGTGACAAATAACGTGATCCTTGTTCAGAACCTCGATGCCTGCGCTCTCGGAAATATCGCCAGCTGTTACGATTTGTGGGCCTTTAGCCGAGATCGAAACGCGCTTCGGACCTTCGACTTCCATACGGATCGCTACACCTTTGAGGTTCAGAACCACATCGGTGACGTCTTCGCGAACGCCGGAGATCGAGGAGAATTCATGCAGGACGTTGTCAATCTGCACGCTTGTGATAGCTGCGCCCTGAAGCGAGCTCATCAAAACGCGGCGCAGAGCGTTACCCAATGTGAGACCAAAGCCGCGCTCAAGCGGTTCGGCAATCACAGTGGCTTGACGTGCTGGCTCATTGCCCGGCTTAACGTCAAGTTGCGTTGGTTTAATCAGTTCCTGCCAGTTCTTGTGGATCATGCTGTCGCCTCCATTCTTGTTTCTAGCCCATGTCCCTAAGCTGGAAACACCCGAGGATCAAAATGACGAACTCGGGCCTGTCCATTCAGACAAGCCCGAGCAAGTTTGAAATTATACGCGGCGGCGCTTTGGTGGGCGGCAGCCGTTGTGTGCCATCGGCGTCACGTCACGAATAGACGTGATGTTAAAGCCAATCGCAGCCAGTGCGCGCAGGGCGCTTTCGCGTCCGCCACCTGGGCCTTGCACTTCAACCTCAAGCGTTTTCACGCCGTGTTCTTGTGCTTTCTTACCTGCGTCCTCAGCAGCCATCTGAGCAGCGTAAGGAGTCGATTTACGCGATCCTTTGAAACCCATAGTACCAGCGGACGACCAGGAAATGGCGTTGCCTTGTACGTCGGAGATAAGGATCTTGGTGTTGTTGAACGAGCTGTTCACATGGGCAACACCAGATGCAATGTTCTTGCGCTCTTTTTTCTTCGCGCGAACCTTTTCACGTGCCATCAGATCAACCCTCCCTTATTTCTTCTTACCGGCAATGGCCTTTGCTGGGCCTTTGCGTGTACGAGCGTTTGTGTGTGTACGCTGACCGCGCACAGGAAGGTTGCGGCGATGACGCAGACCGCGATAGCAGCCAAGGTCCATCAGGCGCTTGATGTTCATCTGTGTCTCACGACGCAGGTCACCTTCGACGTTGTAGTTTGCGTCGATGTGCTCGCGGATGTTCAGAACTTCGCTGTCCGAAAGCTCGTTTACGCGGCGGGAGGCGTCGATGCCAACTGCTTCGCAAATTTCTTTGGCGGAAGTGTTACCGATTCCGGTGATATAAGTGAGGGCGATCGGGACCCGCTTGTGGGTCGGGATGTTTACGCCGGCGATACGTGCCACGTTGTATATTCCTTTTCGTTGCGGTTCCGTAACTCCAGAACCTTTTTTCACAACATAAGCCCGAAGGCATGATGCCTGCGGGCTACGCTGAATCTCTGATTAGACAACTCAATGCTGCGGGGTCGCGTTCCCCAAGGCAAAAACTGATTCTTGTCTAGGAAGGCTCGACTTAAGCTCTTTTCCCAATAAGGTCAAGCGGCCTTTGTCTGCTTGAGAACGCCACGGATTGCATCCGCTACTTCGTCTATCTCTCCGAGGCCATCTACCGGTGCCAAATCACCTTTGGCATAGTAATAGCCGATGAGCGGAGAGGTATCGCGATAATAGGCCATAAGCCGTGTTTTCAGCGATTCCTCGTTGTCATCAGCACGGCGCTTCATCTCGGTTCCGCCACAGTTATCGCAGACGCCTTCAACCTTCGGCTTCTTCAGTTCGTCATGGAACCCTTCGCCGCAGTTTGCACATGTGTAGCGCCCAGTGATCCGAGCAACGAGCGCGTCGTCATCAACCCGCATCTCAACAACTGCACCAAGTGTCTGACCAAGGCGCTCGAGCAATTGGCTAAGCGCATCAGCCTGGGCCAATGTGCGCGGGAAGCCATCAAAGATGAATCCCCCCTTGCTTTCGGTCGAGGTAAGTTGCTCTTCGATCAGGCCGATAACGATCTCGTCGGTAACGAGGTTGCCTGCATCCATAACAGCCGCAACCTTCTTACCCATTTCAGTTCCAGAGGTACGGGCGGCGCGGAGCATATCGCCGGTTGAGAGCTGAACCATGTCGCGCTCTTCAACCAGAATTCTTGCTTGCGTTCCTTTCCCGGCACCGGGTGGTCCCAACAGGATAATGTTCATCGTCTCGCCGTCCCTTTTCTCCCGCCACGCTTTTTGCCGCGCAACTGTGATTTCTCGATCAAGCCCTCATACTGGTGGGCCAGCATATGAGATTGAACCTGCTGGATCGTATCCATTGTTACAGAAACAACGATCAGAACCGAGGTGCCCCCAAAATAGAACGGGATCGACAATTGTGAACGCAAAATCTCAGGCAAGAGACAAACTGCCGCAAGGTAGGCCGAACCGATAACCAACAAACGGGTCACGATATAGTCGAGATACTCTTCTGTTTTCTTACCCGGGCGAATCGCTGGAATGTAACCACCTTGGTTTTTCAGGTTCTCAGCGACTTCTTCGGTCTTGAAGGCAACGTTGCGTGTATAGAAATACGCAAAGAAGACGATCATCGAAACGAAGAACAGCAGGTAAAGAGGCTGCCCCGGCCCGAAGTAGGCGAGGATCGTCGACATGACCGGACCAGTAGTGCCGCCAGAGAAAGTTGCGAGTGTTGTCGGCAACAGAAGAAGTGCCGAAGCAAAGATCGCAGGGATAACACCAGCTGGGTTAACTTTGATTGGAAGGTGGCTGTTGCTGCCTTCGTACATTTTCATACCAACCTGACGGCGTGGGTACTGAATATGTACTTTGCGCAGCGCGCGCTCCATGAACACAACAAAGGCAATCACCGCAACGATCATTACCATAACGCCGATGATAACCACCGGGCTAATCGAGCCGGAACGACCTTGTGCAAGGAACTGGGCCACAGCCGCAGGCACCTCAGCCACAATACCGACGAAGATAATAAGGGAAATACCATTACCGATGCCGCGTGCGGTGATCTGCTCACCGAGCCACATCAGGAACATTGTACCGCCAACCAGTGTTACAACGCAGGAAATACGGAAGAACCAACCCGGATCGGTTACAAGGCCACCACTCTCAAGGCTGGCTGCAATACCAAAGGCCTGGAAGGTCGCGAGGAGCACCGTTCCGTAGCGTGTATACTGGTTGATCTTCTTGCGGCCGGCATCGCCCTCTTTCTTGAGCTGCTGGAGCGGAGCCCACTGCGCGGCAAGAAGTTGAACAATGATCGATGCCGAGATGTACGGCATGATGCCGAGGGCAAAAATACCCATCCGTGCGAGCGCACCACCGGTAAACATCGACAGAATGCCGCCGATACCAGAAGCGGCGCCCTCCATGAAGTTCCGAAGCTCCGATCCGTCGATTCCCGGGACCGGGATATATGTCCCAATCCGGTAGACGATCAAAAGTCCGATAGTGAAAAGAATGCGTTGACGAAGCTCGGTTGCCTTACCAAAGGCGCCCCAGCTCATGTTCGCCGCCATTTGCTCTGCTGCAGATGCCATTCGGCCTCTCCCTGTCACGAAAAGCGCCGCCAGACCATTTTCCGGTCGGCGGCGCTGGAAAACTTATGTTTATGTAAGCGGCCAGAGAGCCGCTCACAAGCGCTTATTCAGCCGCTGCCTTCGGAGTTGCTGTAACTGTGAGCTTTCCGCCAGCTTTTTCAACAGCCTGGGTCGCTCCAGCTGACGCACCTGTGACCTCAAGTGTCACTTTGGAAGTGATCTCGCCTTTGGCAAGAACACGCACGCCGTCAAGCTTACGACGAACAACGCCGGACTCAACCAGAACATCTTCGGTGATCGCAGATTTAGTATCGAGCTTCTTCGCGTCGATGAATTTCTGAATCAGGCCGAGGTTCACAACCGCGAACTTCTTGCGGTTTGGCTTGTTGAAACCACGCTTTGGAAGGCGTTGGTACAATGGCATTTGGCCGCCCTCGTAACCATTGATGGCTACACCCGAGCGAGACTTTTGACCTTTGATACCACGACCACCAGTTTTACCAGTGCCAGAACCAGGACCACGACCAATACGTTTGCGTGGCTTTGTTGCGCCTGGGTTATCGTGAAGTTCGTGCAATTTCATGTCGCTTCTCCTTTTGCCGGAACTGCCCCCCAGCGACGGATTGGGGCAAACGCGGCGTTGCAATTAAAACTCTTCCGCTCAGTAGAACGGCATTGGCTGACCCCTTGCAGGATCAGCCGATAAGGCACTTAGCCTTTTTCTTCGATGATCTCAACCATGTGGGAGATCTTTGCGACCATGCCACGTACGGCTGGAGTGTCTTCCAGCTCGCGGGTTTTGTGCATCTTGTTGAGGCCCAGACCGATCAGCGTTTCGCGCTGCTTGGAGGGGCGACGGATTGGCGAACCAATCTGCTTAACAACGATAGTTTTAGCCATGTCGTATCTCCTTAAGCTTCAGCAGCTTCAGTTGCTTCGGCAGCAGGCTCAGCGGCAGCAGGAGCGGCCTCTTTACCCAGAATGTCAGCAACTTTCTTACCGCGACGCTGTGCAACCATACGAGGGGAAGCCTCTTTGGTCAGACCGTCGATAGTCGCGCGGATCATGTTGTAAGGGTTTTGCGAACCGATAGATTTCGCAACAACGTCTTGAACACCGAGCATTTCGAAAACAGCACGCATTGGACCACCGGCGATGATACCAGTACCTTGTGGTGCTGTGCGCATCACAACTTTACCTGCGCCGTGACGACCTTCGACGTCGTGGTGCAGTGTACGGCCTTCGCGCAGAGGTACGCGGACCAGCTGACGTTTGGCTTGCTCTGTCGCCTTGCGGATAGCTTCAGGAACTTCTTTCGCTTTCCCTTTGCCAAAGCCCACACGGCCTTTTTGGTCACCAACAACTACGAGAGCGGCGAAGCCAAAACGCTTACCACCTTTAACAGTCTTGGAAACACGGTTAATCGCAACGAGGCGATCTGCAAATTCAGGTGTCTCTTCGCGGTCGCGACGAGGTCCCCGACGATTTTCACGTTCTGCCATGAGGCATTCCTTTCATAAGGCGCAGTGCGCCAGAAAAACTCAATCCAAGTGAAGCCGCCGAAACGGCCCCCCGGATCATCGGGGCGGCGAGAACGCCGCCCGCAAGTCTTAGAACTTCAAGCCACCTTCACGCGCAGCATCGGCCAGAGCCTTTACTTTGCCATGAAAGAGGAAGCCGCCACGATCGAAGTAGCAGTCTTCTACACCAGCTTTCTTGCCACGCTCCGCAATTGCGGCGCCGACTTTTGTTGCTGCGTCGATGTTGTTCTTGCCAACTACGCCCAGATCCTTCTCGAGAGTAGAAGCTGAGGCGAGAGTTACGCCGTTTACATCGTCGATCAACTGAACACTGATGTTCTTGTTGGAGCGGTGCACCGAAAGACGAACGCGACCAGCGTTCACCTTGCGGAGCTTGTTCCGAACGCGCAGGCGGCGTTTCAGAAACAGATTTCTTTTGCTGTTTGCCATGTCCTGGGTCCTTACTTCTTCTTACCTTCCTTGCGGAAGATATACTCGTCTTTGTACTTGATGCCCTTGCCTTTGTATGGCTCGGGTTTACGCCATTCGCGAATGTTTGCCGCGACTTGGCCAACAAGCTGACTGTCGATACCTTCAACAAGAACTTGAGTGGGCTTAGGGGCTGTGACTGTTACGCCAGCAGGCACCTCGAAGTTCACTTCATGCGACAGGCCGAGGTTCAGCTTAAGAACATTGCCAGTCATCTGAGCACGATAACCAACACCGTTGATTTCGAGCTCTTTCTTGAAGCCTTCTGTTACGCCAGTCACCAGATTCTGGATCACTGTGCGCGACATACCCCACTGCTGACGAGCACGCTTGGATTTCGAGCGTGGTTCAACAGTTACGGCGTCATCGGCAACAACCAACGTCACTTCGTCAGTTGCTGTGAAGTCGAGTGTCCCTTTCGGGCCCTTTACTTCGATTTTTTGGCCGGAGACCGCGGCAGTTACGCCTGCGGGTAGGGCCACTGGTTTTTTACCAATACGAGACATCCTGATGACCTCCTAGAATACGGTGCAAAGCACTTCGCCGCCAACATTGGCTGCGCGTGCATTTGCGTCCGACATCACACCCTTAGGTGTGGAGACAACGGAAATCCCGAGGCCCTGACGGACAACTGGAATGTCTTTGACGCTTGCATAAACGCGACGACCAGGCGTGGAAACACGCTTGAGGTCACGGATTACAGGAGTACCGTCAAAGTACTTCAGGCTGATTTCGATGGCCGGGTGGCCGTCTTTGCCAGTGGTTTTTTCGTAACCGCGGATGTAGCCTTCAGACTGAAGAACATCCAGAACCCATGCACGGAGCTTCGACGCAGGTGTTTCCACTGTCGATTTGCCGCGCATTTGAGCGTTACGGATACGAGTGAGCATATCACCGATAGGATCGTTCATATCGTATCTCCCTTACCAGCTTGACTTGACCATACCGGGGATCTGGCCTGTGGAGCCCAGTTCCCGCAGCGCGATCCGGCTGACTTTGAGCTTACGGTAGTAAGCGTGGGGACGACCCGTCAGCTGGCAACGGTTGTGAAGCCGTGTAGCGGACGAATTGCGTGGAAGTTTCGCAAGCTTGAGGCGAGCAGTAAAACGCTCTTCCATCGACTTGCTTTCGTCGTTTGCGATCTCTTTAAGAGCAGCACGTTTGGCGGCGTATTTCTCCACCAGCTTAGCGCGCTTCTTTTCGCGTTCGATCATTGCTTTTTTAGCCATGTCTAACCTTTCCTTCCGCGATCAGCTGTTAAAGGGCATGTTGAAATGCTTCAACAGCGCCTTTGCTTCCGCGTCAGTAGCTGCGGTGGTGGCGATTACGATATCCATACCCCAAATCTCGTCGACCTTGTCGTACTCGATTTCAGGGAAAACGATGTGCTCTTTCAGACCCATGGCGTAGTTGCCACGGCCGTCAAAGCTCTTGCCCGAAATGCCGCGGAAGTCACGGATACGAGGCATCGCGATGGTGATCAGACGATCGAGGAATTCGTACATCTTATCGCCGCGCAGTGTCACTTTAACACCAAGAGGCATATCTTCACGAACCCGGAAACCCGCGATGGATTTCTTGGCTTTTGTGATGAGAACCTTTTGACCCGCAATCGCAGTGAGGTCAGCCTCAGCGGATTTGATCTTTTTGGTGTCGCGTGTGGTCTCGCCGATACCCATGTTCAGCACGATCTTGTCGAGCTTCGGGATCTGCATCTCGTTTTTGTAGCCGAACTCTTCTTTAAGAGCGGCACGGATGCTGTCTTTGTAGACCGTCTTCAGGCGGGGTGTGTAGTTTGCAGTATCAAGCATTATACAGTCTCCCCAGTGGTCTTGGCGAAACGCACTTTTTTGCCGTCTTCGTCACGGAAACCAACGCGTGTTGGTTTGCCTTTGGAATCGAGCAGCGCGAGGTTGGACAGTTGGATAGGCATAGCCTGTGGTACACGACCACCTTGGCTGTTTTGCGACGCACGTGTGTGGCGGATCGCAACGTTTACACCTTCAACAACAGCTTTACCGGTTTTGGGGTCTACAGAGGAGATAACGCCCTCTTTACCTTTGTCCTTACCGGCAAGAACGACAATTTTGTCGCCTTTTTTCAACTTAGCAGCCATCTTACAGCACCTCCGGGGCGAGCGAGATGATTTTCATGAAGTTCTTGGCACGCAGCTCACGAACAACTGGCCCAAAGATACGAGTACCGATTGGCTCGTTGGCGTTGTTGAGGATTACTGCTGCGTTGCGATCAAAACGGATCGCTGTGCCGTCTTCACGACGTACTTCTTTGGCTGTGCGAACAACAACGGCCTTACGGACGTCGCCTTTTTTCACACGGCCACGTGGGATGGCTTCTTTAACCGAAACGACAATGATGTCGCCTACGGAAGCGTATTTACGCTTGGAACCACCCAGGACCTTGATGCACTGAACTCGGCGTGCGCCGGAGTTGTCAGCAACATCCAGATTGGTCTGCATCTGGATCATGTGGTTTCTCCCGACCTTTGGGGACCTACTATTAGGCTTTTCCCCAGGGTTTCGTTAAACCGGTCAGCTCTGACTTAAGACAGAACTTCCCAGCGTTTCGTTTTCGACTTAGGTGCACATTCTTGAATGCGAACTTTATCACCTACGTTGAAAGCGTTCTTCTCATCGTGAGCCCGGTATTTCTTGGACTTACGGATGGTTTTCTTCAGAACGGGGTGCGTGAACCGGCGCTCAACGGAAACAGTTACTGTTTGCGCGTTTTGGTTGCTGGTTACGGTGCCTGTGAGAATACGTTTGGGCATACCTAAGGCTCCTATTCGCCAGCCGCTTGCGCGGCCTTTTCGTTCAGAATTGTTTTAACACGTGCAGCTTCGCGACGAGCGGCGCGTACACGGGCAGTGTTCTCGAGTTGACCGGTCGCTTGTTGGAAACGCAGGTTAAACGATTCCTTTTTCAGCGCGTCCAGCTCTTCTTGGAGCTGATCCGGTGTCTTATCACGTAGTTCATTGGCGTTCATCGCCTATTCCTTTCTCAAAACACCAGCCGGCCCCTGACACTCTTTCAGGGTCACCTAAGACCTGGTGGATGAATAGCAAACACACGAATCCCGGAAACCCGGAATCCGCGAGATGTGCGTCTATAAGGGGGTGAGGGTTTGAGGGCAAGCAAAAACTTCAGGAGATTGCCGCAGTAGCAAACAACAACCAGTCCCCTTTTTTCAAGGGTTATAGCGGCATTTTCATATGGATGAAGCGCGCGTCGTCGCCACCAACCGCATCTGTATCATGATAACGCACGAATCCCACACTCTCATACAGCGGCAGCGCTTCAACATGCCTGTGCAATGCATCAAGTCGAAGCGTCTTAAAACCCATATCTCTAGCACCGTTTATCGCGGCATCGCATAACTTACGGCCAACGCCCAAACCGCGCACGTTTTTGCGCACATACATGCGATTCATCTCCGCAGAGCCGTCTTTCAAATCTTTTAGCATAACAATACCGGCAGGTTGGCCATCCGCTATAGCGAGAAAGCACTCTCCAACGGGCGGCGAAAACCAAGTCAGAAAGTCATCTAAACTCTCTGCAACATTTTGGTCTTCTATATAGGCATCTATGTCATTGATCATTTCGGGATAGCGATGGCGCAATACGTCAAAGAACTCCCAAACAAGCTCTCGTGCATGTTTAACGTCCTCTGCACCTCGGACCCTTAGCAATTCAACAGCCATATGCTCTCCGTGTGCGAATCTCATACACGTCAGTGATTTGATCGCGGCACTATAGCACATCCTCTGGTTCAAAACGCGTTGCCCCGCTATCTATGGGGTATGTCAAACATAGAATCTCTCTTCGTGACCCGCCTCTACCGTGCCCGCTTGAATGAATTCGGCGATAATCTCAGCGCGGACGAATTTGAAACCTCCTGCATTACAATCGCCGAAGACGACGAAGCAGGCCAAATCTGGTGCGAGGAGAACGACTATGCCGGTTATACGAGCTATGCTTCTCTCACTGATCTCGGATGGCGCTTTCCGATTTTCGAAGACCTTGTAAAAATCCTCGACAAACACGTCGCGGAGTTTGTGAAAGACCTTGAGTTTGATTTGGACGGACGCAAGCTCGAGCTCGACAACATCTGGATTAACATCCTGCCCGAAGGCGGCATTCACACATCACATATCCACCCGCATTCCGTGATCAGCGGCACGACCTATGTTTCAGTTCCGAAGGGTGCAAGCGCGATCAAATACGAAGACCCGCGTTCCGCTATGATGATGGCCGCGCCAACCCGCGTTAAAGACGCACGCCGCGAGCAACAGAGTTTCGTCTATGTTGCGCCAGAGGCTGGAGATGTATTGCTCTGGGAAAGCTGGCTTCGCCACGAAGTTCCGATGAATATGGCCGAGGATGACAGGATATCCGTGAGTTTTAACTACGCTTGGCGATAGCCTTGCGGCGGTTGGGGAGATGGTTGCTCGTGTTTGGGATTTTGGTTGCCTTGGCGGTATATCTAGTGCCCGACCAAACCAAGCATGCGATTGGCAGCCTCCTCCGCCCGCACGAAAACTGGCCTGATATACGAGAACGCATTGACCTGCCCTTGCAAGAGCAGCTTGCCAATGCCGGTTTCGCACCAGGCATGCCCGTCCATATCCGCATTTTCAAAGAGGAACAGCAGCTCGAAGTTTGGTTGAAACCCGACGACGAGTTCAAACTGTTCAAATCTTATGAAATCTGCAATTTCTCAGGTGACCTCGGCCCCAAACTTAAGGAAGGTGATCGACAATCGCCGGAAGGGTTCTATCGTGTCGATCGCTCAGCCTTAAACCCAAACAGCCGTTATCATTTGTCGTTTAATCTGGGATTTCCCAATCGCTTTGATCAATCCTTGGGCCGTACCGGTAGCTACCTAATGGTGCACGGTAGTTGTGTCTCGATTGGGTGCTACGCGATGACAGATGCAGGAATTGAGGAAATCTATTTTCTGGTCGAATCTGCGCTCAAAAATGGTCAGCATTTCGTTTCGGTCAATGCTTACCCGTTTCGCATGACGCCCGAACGATTGGAGCAGGAAAGCACGCATCAGTGGTACGCGTTCTGGCAAAACCTGAAATTGGGCTACGACATATTTGAAGCTACCCGTAATCCAGCCGCGGTCGCCACTTTGGCGGGCGAGTATCACTTTTCACCGATAGATTAGTCTCAAGGCCGCTCTGAAACGGACCCAAACTGGTATGACCTTAATCGGAGGCGAGATCGGTGATTGAAATCGCATTATCGCTCTTCACCTGATGTCGCCACCAGTATTCATAGCTCTAAAGCAAAACCCCCGCCGATTACTCGACGGGGGTTTCTTGTTTGTCTGGCTTATGCGGAACGCGCATTTGCAAGCAAATACGCTGCCTCCGCTACGTCGCGCTAAAGCGCAACGGGTTTACCAATCTTCGCGGACCACTGTGCGGGTTTTGACCGGCAGTTTCATCGCTGCAAGGCGAAGAGCCTCACGCGCTGTTACTTCGTCAACACCGTCGATCTCAAAGAGAATACGACCAGGCTTAACTTTCGCAGCCCAAAAATCGACAGAACCTTTACCTTTACCCATCCGAACTTCGGTTGGCTTCGAGGTAACTGGCAGATCCGGGAATACACGGATCCAAACACGGCCCTGACGTTTCATGTGACGTGTCATTGCACGACGCGCGGCTTCGATTTGACGCGCTGTGATACGCTCGGGCTGTGTGGATTTGAGGCCATACGTCCCGAATGTCAGTGTGCTTCCGCCTTTTGCCTCACCGTGGATACGGCCTTTGTGCATTTTGCGGAATTTTGTGCGCTTTGGTTGAAGCATCTAATTTCTCCTTAACGACGGCCGCCGGCACCGCGGGGTGCTGGGCCTTCTTGGAGTTCCTGTTGCTTACGCTCATGCGCCGAAGGATCGTGCTCCATGATCTCGCCTTTGAAGATCCAGACCTTGATGCCGATGATGCCATAAGCAGTCATCGCTTCGGAATGTGCGTAGTCGATGTCGGCACGCAGAGTGTGCAGAGGCACGCGGCCTTCGCGGTACCATTCAGTACGCGCGATTTCCGCACCGCCAAGACGACCGGCAACGTTGATACGAATACCAAGCGCGCCCATACGCATTGCGTTCTGTACCGCACGCTTCATAGCGCGACGGAAAGAAACACGGCGCTCAAGCTGCTGTGCGATATTCTCACCAACGAGAGCCGCATCCATCTCTGGCTTGCGAACTTCAACGATGTTGAGGTGCAGTTCGGACTCTGTCAGCGCTGCGAGCTTCTTGCGAAGGCCTTCGATGTCAGCACCTTTTTTACCGATGATCACACCAGGACGCGCTGTGTGGATCGTCACACGGCACTTACGGTGTGGACGCTCGATGATCACGCGGGAAACACCAGCCTGACGGCACTCTTCCTTGATGAACTCACGAATACGGATGTCTTCGAGAAGAAGATCACCGAAATCTTTCGTATCAGCGTACCAGCGGCTGTCCCAAGTCCGGTTGACCTGAAGGCGCATGCCAATTGGATTTACTTTATTACCCATTATGCTTGCTCCTCATTCTGGCGCACCAAGATTGTCAGCTCGGAAAACGGCTTCAAAATCTTGCCAAACCGGCCACGGGCGCGAGGGCGTCCGCGTTTCAGGGTCAGGTTCTTGCCAACATAGGCCTCGGCTACGATCAGCTCGTCAACATCCAGGTTGTGGTTGTTTTCGGCGTTCGCAATCGCGGACTGAAGACATTTCTTTACGTCGGCAGCAATCCGTTTGTTGGAGAAAGTCAGATCGGTCAGAGCGCGATCAACTTTCTTGCCACGGATCATTGCAGCAACGAGGTTAAGTTTTTGTGGCGAAGTACGGAGCATTTTGACCTTGGCCATTGCTTCGTTATCAGCCACGCGACGTGCGTTTTTCACTTTTCCCATGGCTCTACTTCCGCTTCGCTTTTTTGTCAGCAGCGTGACCGTAATAGGTACGAGTTGGCGAATACTCACCAAACTTTTGACCAATCATGTCTTCAGTGACGTTGACGGGGATGTGCTTGTGGCCGTTGTAAACACCAAATGTCAGACCCACGAACTGGGGCAGAATGGTGCTACGGCGCGACCAGATTTTGATAACTTCATTGCGGCCAGATTCACGGCTCTTCTCGGCTTTTTTAAGCACGTAAGAGTCGACAAAAGGGCCTTTCCATACAGAACGAGACATAGATTAACGCCCCTTCTTCTTGGCGTGCCGCGAGCGGATGATAAGCTTGCTGGACGCTTTGTTCTTGTTGCGAGTGCGCGCACCCTTGGTTGGCTTACCCCATGGTGTCACTGGGTGACGACCACCGGAGGTACGACCTTCACCACCACCATGTGGGTGATCGATCGGGTTCATAACCACACCACGAACACTTGGGCGGATGCCCTTGTGACGGTTGCGGCCAGCTTTACCGAGGTTTTGGTTGCTGTTGTCAGGGTTAGACACGGCACCGATTGTGGCCATGCATTCCTGACGCACGAGGCGAAGTTCACCCGAGGAGAGGCGGATCTGTGCGTAAGCACCGTCGCGACCCACGAACTGAGCGTATGTACCAGCAGCACGGGCGATCTGGCCGCCTTTGCCTGGCTTGAGCTCAATGTTGTGAACGATTGTACCAATAGGCATGCCGGAGAATGGCATTGCGTTACCGGGCTTGATGTCGGCCTTGGCCGAAGCAACAATAGTGTCACCAACTGCGAGACGCTGTGGTGCCAGTACGTATGCTTGTTCGCCATCTTCGTATTTGATGAGCGCGATAAATGCCGTCCGGTTCGGGTCATATTCGATCCGCTCTACGGTGGCAGGAACGTCAAACTTGTTACGCTTGAAGTCCACGATACGGTAAAGGCGCTTTGCACCCCCACCAATGCGACGCATTGTAATCCGCCCGGTGTTGTTCCGGCCGCCCGATTTTGTCATACCCTCTGTGAGGGCCTTGACTGGACGTCCTTTCCAAAGCTCCGAACGGTCGATCAGAACCAGCCCACGCTGGCCTGGCGTCGTCGGTTTATACGACTTTAGTGCCATGCTTTCTGTCTTCCGTTTAGCTATGCGAACCAATCCAATTGAAAAGATCCGCGGTGTGAGCCCCCCGAAGGTGGCCAATATTGCAAGGTCCGAAAACCTCTATTCCAAAAGGTAAAGAGCCCCAGAACGAATCTGGGGCCATCACCACCCGCGCGGAGTATCAGAGATGTTGGGGGGTGTCTATGGTGGATGGGAATGTTTTTACGCGAGCAGCAGACTCTAAAACGGCTCGCGACTATTGGCCATTAGTACCACCATCGCCGCGACTTCTCGCTTCGAATTTTTTCCAAACGTGCATCCGGCCTTTTTGCCGCGCATCAGCAAGCCATAGCTTCTTGCGTATGTTCGGAACCTCAAGCGGTTTATACTTGCCGCCGGAGAACTTTGCCCAATCAATCGCCAATCCCTGCTTGACCATTTCCGCCGATAAATCACGCCCGTCAGGCAACGCACATTTTGCAACAGTTCGTCCATAGGCATCAGCTTCAACGAGTTCAGCTCGAATTTCTTGCCCCTTGCACATTTTGACTAGAGCCCATTTAGCCTGTTTGCCATAGGGATGATTAATCTCAGGAGCATCTATGCCGAAGAGACGTATCTGAGTCTTTTGAATTACGATTGTGTCGCCATCAACAATTCGCGCGTATCCCCTAATGACCCGAGTATCAACAAGATGCACCGCAGTCTTGGCATTAAAAGGAGTGACGTTTTGAGGCGCTCTTGGTCTTGGTTGATAGTTTCTCGGCCGGCTTTTTGACTTCGGCGCGCTTCCGCTGTGAAAGATTGCAACAAAACCTGCTACCAAAAGCGCCAAAACTATCAATTCGGTCATAAAGTCACCAATTAGATGCTTAAAAAATAGATTCCTTATAAAATCAGGTATCAATCTGCAATTTTTGGCTTAACTTTACAATCCCACAGAAAACAACCCCCGCATCGTTGCGCGGGCTGCATGTATTACGTCTATTCCCTTTTTTGATCTTTGATCCGCGTTTGGAGCGCAATCAAACCCTCACAAAATCAGCCAGCTTAAACCGCTTCTCATTGAGCTCGGCCGTCGGCCCATAAAGGCGCATTGCGGGTAACGGCCTTTTGCCAGCGGTTGGGATCCAGTTGTTTTCTTTGCCTTCTGGCGCAGTCGGGCCGATCCAAATACTCACACCACCATCCTCATTCTTCTCCATCGTATCGAGATCATAGGAAGACAATGTCGTTCTATCTTCGGCGGTATAGATAAAGCCCATTGTAGCGCGATCATAAACCGTTAATGCCCAAAACTGTTCAACTGGCATCTCTGCGGGGACATCAAGGCGATAGGTCTGGCCCCCAACAAGTGGATTACCATCGCTGTCTGCCATGCTCATCAAATATTGAGTTGCCGGCGAGTCCGAAAGGATCTTGGGCATATAGGTACACCAAAAATACTCGGCCGCGCGCTCGATCGTATCGATGCGATCTTCATAGGTCCAAGTGAACATGTTGTTTTCATCAGCTTGCAATAGCGACGCATATTGACGGTCTGGCCAAAACAACTGCTCTTTCGGGAATTTGTCGAACCATTCCTGCATATAGAACCAGACGTCATAACTCGCCTGAATCATTGCGCGCTTGGCAACCTCATCTGGCTCGAACGGCTCTCCGTGTCGAATTCCGAGCGACGTCAGCATACCCATCGCCAATTTATCTTCTGGCTTCACCGGCTCCACAGACACAATGGCATGAAGACTCTCGAATTGCTCCAATCCCCACTCAGGCATTGTTGGATACCGAACATCGAGCGGATCAAAGAACCTCTGCTCTGGAGGGTTTTCGGCTTGGGAGAGCGGATACATACGAAGCCTCTTCGCATAGGCATATGCATCCTCGTCTGTCATTCCCGGACCCTTCACAGAACGGAAGGCAAACGCCACACGAAAATTAGGCGAAGGCACATGCAAATACTCCTCCGGAATTTCGCCTTCATAACCAGGAGGCGTAAATAGGTACTTACCCCCCTTCCCCTGATCGAGCCCCGATGGCCCGACATCGGCAATTGTATATTGCCATGCGTCGACGACTTGACCGTAGAGGCTTCCGTCATCCCCTGCGGGAGGAATTTCAAGAACAGTTGGCCCAGCCTGAAGGTCTGTGAATGCAGTTATATATGGGGTGGAAGCATTCGCCGTGGTCGCTTCGAGCTTTGCAGTCGCAACTCCCGAATAGGCAATGATGTCATTGTCTTTCAGTCCCAGATCTTGAAGCGCAGCGGCCCGAAAACGATAGATCGCCAATGCCGGCATCGCCCAAAGCGCCGCTTCAAACGCCCTTTGATATTTCACCTGATAATCAAAATCACCGATAGAAGAAACTGCGCCCTGCGGTGGCTGCCCACCAATCGGTTCAAAATCACTATTCACAAGCGGTGCAGGGCCGCGCAATTCCTGCGCTGTTGCCATATTGGCCCCATGCCCGAAACCAAGTAATGCGGCCGTCCCCACCGATGCGCGAAGAATAGTCCTACGAGTAATGCTCATGATAAAATCGTCCTCTGTATCCCGTAATGGATACCAAAACGCTACCACGCACATTTATGCTCGCAAATACAAAAAGCCCCCGCATCGCTGCGAGGGCTTTTCAATTACTTACGAAAGCTAATCTTAGAGTCCTGTGGACACGTCGATTGTGTTGCCTTCCTCAAGAGTAACGTAAGCCTTTTTAACGTCTTTCCGTTTACCTGGCTGGCCACGGAAGCGTTTGACTTTACCCTTTGTGATCGTCGTGTTGACGGCCTTAACCTTTACACCAAACAGGCTTTCAACAGCCTCTTTGATCTGTGGTTTGTTGGCGTCGATCGCCACTTCGAAAACAACGGCACCATTTTCAGAAGCCATAGTTGCTTTTTCAGTGATGACCGGCTTGCGGATCACATCGTATTGTTCTGCTTTGGTGCTCATTTCAAACGTGCCTCCAATGCTTCGACACCTGCTTTTGTGATAACAAGTGTATCACGCTTCAGGATGTCATATACGTTTGCACCCATTGTCGGCAGGATATCCAGACCTTCAATGTTGCGTGCAGCGCGGGCAAAACCCTCGTTTACGTCGGCACCGTCGATCACCAGAGTACGCTTCCAACCCAGTTCCTTAACAGCTTTCGCCAGAACCGAAGTTTTTGCGTCTTTGACGTCTGTTGTGTCGAGCACAACCAACTCACCCGCAGTCGCTTTCGCAGACAGCGCGTGACGCAGACCAAGCTTGCGGAATTTCTTCGTCAGCTCGTGGCCGTGGCTACGCGGGGTTGGGCCCTTGTAAACACCACCTTTGCGGAAGATCGGCGCGTTACGGTCACCGTGGCGTGCGCCGCCGGTACCTTTTTGGCGATAGATCTTCTTGGTCGAGTAGGAGGTTTCGGAACGTGTCTTAACCTTGTGCGTACCAGCTTGCGCATTGTTGCGCTGCCAGCGAACCACACGGTGCAGAATGTCTGCGCGTGGCTCGAGGCCGAAAAGGGCCTCGTCAAGGTCAACAGTACCGGCTTTGCCACCGTCGAGTTTGATTACATCAGCCTTCATTCTTCTGCTCCTTCAGCGGGAGCCTCGGCAGGCGCTTCTACAACTGCGCTTTTCAGCGCTGCTGGGAAGGGCACACCCTCAGGCAGTTTCTTTTTGACAGCGTCCTTAACAGTCACCCAGCCACCTTTAGAGCCCGGAACAGCGCCTTTGACCATGATCAAGCCTCGGTCGGCATCTGTACGAACAACTTCGAGGTTTTGGGTTGTTACACGGGCAGCACCCATGTGACCGGCCATTTTCTTACCTTTGAAAACACGGCCGGGTTCCTGACACTGACCGGTGGAGCCGTGCGAACGGTGGCTGATCGACACACCGTGAGTGGCGCGAAGACCACCGAAGTTGTGACGCTTCATAGCACCGGCAAAGCCTTTACCGATCGACGTGCCGGACACGTCAACTTTTTGACCTTCTACGTAATGCTCAGCAGAGATCTCTTCGCCAACGGCAATGAGGTTCTCTTCGGAAACGCGGAATTCCGCGATTTTCCGCTTCGGCGCAACGTTTGCCTTGGCAAAGTGACCACGCATTGCTTGCGAAGTATTCTTTGCTTTGGCTGTGCCTGCACCAAGCTGAACAGCAGTGTAGCCGTCACGGTCAGCAGTACGCTGATCGACGACCTGAAGGTTTTCGAGCTGGAGTACGGTTACAGGAATCTGCTTGCCGTCTTCCATGAAAAGGCGGGTCATACCAACCTTTTTCGCAATTACACCAGAGCGCATCTAGATACCCTCCTTAAACCTTGATCTCGACGTCAACACCGGCAGCAAGGTCGAGCTTCATCAGCGCGTCTACTGTTTGTGGTGTTGGATCGACGATATCCAGCAGGCGTTTGTGCGTGCGGATTTCGAACTGATCGCGGGATTTCTTGTTCACGTGAGGACCACGTAGAACGGTGAATTTCTCGATTTTGTTCGGCAGCGGGATAGGACCACGGACTGTGGCACCTGTGCGCTTGGCCGTAGAAACGATTTCCTGTGTGCTGGCGTCCAGTACACGGAAGTCGAAGGCCTTGAGCCGAATGCGAATGTTTTGCGACTGCATGTCGTTGCCTTTCGCGGCTTAAAAGTTGAGAGGTGGAAACACGCGGGATTGCGCCCCCCACATCGAACCTATTCGTAGTTCAATGAAAGTGGCGCCCCATTGCAGGGCGCCAAATCTGGTTCGAGAAGCTTATCGCTTACTCTTTGATGGAGGATACGACGCCGGAGCCGACAGTGCGGCCGCCTTCGCGGATCGCAAAGCGGAGGCCTTCTTCCATCGCGATCGGTGC
>NZ_JAPDUG010000003.1 GCF_026015885.1 Halocynthiibacter sp. SDUM655004
CGAAATCCTACTAGCGTTGATATACAGACGTTGATCCATCGAATGAACCAAACCGCCCACATATCTCTTCAGATACTAATCATGTCAAATAGCCACAAGAAGACAAAACATCAACCAGGGCGCCTTACTTACTAGGCACCGCCAGCCTCGTCAACATCTCTTTGTATTTAAACCGTCTGATCCGTCCTTCAACATTGCTGCGTCAGTCTGTCTCGTCTGGCGTCCCGTTAGCGCCTCAGCGCCGCCGGTGAGGGGGGTTTTAGGGTTACTGGCTGGGAGCCGCAACCCCTTTTTCTAAATTCGGCGAAGTTTTTTGCATTTTTATTGAAAACTATGCGATAACAAAGACTTACCCAAACAACTTTCTTTCTGTTTTCTGCTATCCCGGCTTTAAAGCCATCCCCAAACCTACAAAAGTTGCGGGAATCTGCGTGTCAGTGCGATTCATCCCCGTGAATCGTCACGAGACTCAGAATCTGCGCGTGAATCACCTCGAATCCGGTACCCTGAATGTGATCGCTGTATGGGGGCTATATATAGAGAGTACTCTTCATTCGCCTAAGCGACGGAATTCACCATAGGCGCCGCCATAGAACAAAAGCGGCTTTCCCGCTGCGCGCGAAACTCTCTCTATACGTCCAACGATTATCGTATGGTCTCCGCCCGCATAGGACTCATGCAAAGTGCATTCGAACCTGGAAAGGCAGTCACGAAGGAGCGGGACACCATTTTCATTTGTGTCGAAGGCCAAACCATCAAACGATTCCGCAGACTGCGCAAACCGTCTCGCGATATGCCCCTGGTTTGACGACAAGACATGAATCGCAAACGATGTTGCAGCGAGGAAGGAATTCGCCCGAAATGAATCCTTGGCAAGCGACCAAAGAGCGAGAGGTGGATCGAGCGAGACAGAACTGAAGCTATTAACTGTAATTCCTATTGGTCCAGTCTCGGAACGCGCGGTCACGACTGTGATGCCTGTTGCGAATTGCCCGAAGGCTGCGCGAAGCTTCAGATCGGAGTCGTCATCTGGAACAAAGCTATCTGACATCAAGAACCAGCTGTCGAAAGTTTTGGGACGTCGTAGCAGGTCATGTTCTTTACTGGCTCCACCTCAATGATGCACGGCAACGGGTCGATCCGTTTCGGCTAAATGCTTTAATCAAAACATTAGGCGAACGCGAAAGACATATACAAGTCATAGTGCGCCGAACTGCTATGTTGAGTTTACAGGCAATAAAGCCTATGTGGCTGATAACGAACGAGTGGAAGAGAATTATGCCGAACAACGTATATCAGAACGACTTGCCCGATGGGCTCGACCTTGGCCCAGTTGTCGCAATCGACTGTGAAACAATGGGGCTCCTCCCGCAACGGGATCGGCTTTGCGTTGTTCAATTGTCTTCCGGTGACGGGAACGCGCATTTGGTTCAGATCGCAAAAGGACAAACCGAAGCACCAAACCTTTGCAAACTCCTGACGGAACCAGAGGTCCTAAAACTTTTCCACTTTGGCCGCTTCGATATCGCAGCGATGTACAATGCATTCGGTGCGCTTACGGCTCCAGTCTATTGCACCAAGATCGCAAGCAAACTCGTGCGCACATATACAGACCGCCATGGCCTTAAGAACCTGCTTCAAGAAATGCTGTCGGTTGATATCTCTAAGCAGCAGCAATCAAGTGACTGGGGCGCGGAGAATTTGACCAAGGCTCAAGTTGAATATGCGGCATCAGACGTGCTGTATCTCCACAAACTGCGCGAGAAGCTAAACGCAAATCTTGAGCGCGAAGGTCGGATGGAGCTTGCTCAGTCCTGTTTTGACTTCCTACCTCAGCGTGCTTTGCTCGATCTTGAGGGTTGGCCAGACGTAGATATCTTTTCACACTAGTATAAGTGCGGGATGTAGCTATCTATTGAGTTAAGCGGACGACAGTCTGGGCGCGTGCGTAGTATGGACAAACAGCAATGGCTCTAAACGACAACACATACTCCCGCTTCGTTGCGGTTGCGAAAGTTGCCCTGCCATTGTTTGCGCTTGGCGTTCTTTCGACTGTCTTCCTCGTTGCCAAACCTATCGACCCAAGCAAAGCCATTCCTTATGCCGAAGTGGATGTTGAAGAACTCGCCCGCGAAAAAGGCATGACATCGCCGGAATACGCGGGCATCACGCGTGATGGTGCGGCGATCATTGTGACCGCAGATACCGCGAAGCCGGATCAAGCAAGAGGCAACAAACTTGTTCACACAGAACAGCTCTATGCCACAATCGACCTTAAAGACGGCGATCAAGTTAACATTGAAAGCCCCATTGGCGTTTTGAACAGCGTCAAAGAGAAAGCCAATCTAACTGGCGGCGTCATTCTGCGAAACTCACAGGGATACACCGTTCGATCTCAGATGATGGACGCCTCCCTAACGGATGCCACCGTCGAAACACAAACCCCAGTAACCGCCGACGGGCCACTTGGGAATCTGAGTGCGGGGAAAATGAAGCTCTCTTTTGTTAAGGAAAAGTATCTTCTGGTTTTCCAAAATGATGTGAAGGTGATATACGACCCTAAAGGTTAATGCTTAGGTGACATGAATGCGCGCAATTTTCGCGATTTTGCTTTTCTTTTCGGGTATTGGCCCAGCATTTGCCCAAGGTACATCTGTTCTTTTCGGAAGCTCTGAACACGATGCCTCGCTCCCTGTCGAAGTCGTTGCCGATCTGCTTGAGGTCGATCAAACAACCGGCGATGCAACGTTCACCGGAAATGTTGTCGTTGGTCAGGGCGAGATGCGGCTTTCCGCCGAAAAGGTGATTGTTGAGTACAAAACCGAAGAAGAGCAGCAAGCAAGTGACTCCAGCGGTAAAATCAACCGGCTGATCGCTTCTGAGAACGTTCTTCTCGTCAATGGACCCGAAGCCGCAGAAGCCGATTTTGCAGAGTACACCATCGATAGCGCCGAGGTTATCATGATCGGAAACGTCATCGTCACTCAAGGTGAGAACGCGACCTCTGGCAACCGAATGGTCGTTGACCTCAATACTGGTCGCGCACAGATGTCCGGGCGTGTGAAGACGATCCTTCAGCCGGATAACTGATTGATGAACAGCGAACTAAACCTCGACTTCAAGGCCAAATCCGCAGCAGGTTCAACTGGGCTATCCGTGCGGAATTTGCGCAAGAGCTATCGGCGCAAGACGGTGATCCGTGATGTTTCGATGGAGCTCGATCGCGGTGAAGTTGTTGCGCTGCTTGGGCCAAATGGCTCCGGAAAAACGACATGCTTCTACTCCATCGCTGGCTTGGTTGCTGCTGAAGGTGGCGAAGTTTTGGTAGATGGGCGAGACGTCACGCTCTTACCTATGTATCGGCGCGCCAAACTTGGTATCGGATATCTCCCTCAAGAAAACTCGATCTTTCGCGGGCTAACCGTCGAAGAAAACATCATGTCGATTCTGGAGATTTCAGAGCGAAACTCGCACAAACGGCGCGAGCGGCTTGAAGAGCTGTTGAACGAGTTTTCGATTGGCCACCTTCGCCGCGCATCAGCTTTGTCTCTTTCCGGTGGCGAGCGGCGGCGGGCCGAAATCGCACGTTGCCTCGCGTCCTCTCCAGAGTTTCTCCTGTTGGACGAACCATTTGCTGGCGTCGATCCAATCGCTGTTGGCGATATCCGCTCACTCGTTGCTCAATTAAAGACCCGAAATATCGGCGTCCTTATTACTGACCACAACGTTCGTGAAACTCTAGAGATCGTGGATCGAGCCTATATCCTTCACGATGGCAAAGTGCTGATGAGCGGAACAGCCGATGAAGTGGTACAGGATGAAAATGTACGACGCGTTTATCTTGGAGACGATTTCCGCGTCTTCTAAACCCTCGTTCAAGCGGCCATAACATAGCTTCTTCACATGGGCCCTATTGACAGTTGCTTCAATAAAGCGCCCAATACTCTGGATGCACAAAGATTCCCATATCGTCTTGGGGTCGGCACATTTTGATCGCCGAACTTTAGGCGCCGCCAGCGATGACAAAGGCGCGCCGTGCATCACAACACCACCTTTAATCCGAACGCGCAGTACCTAGATATTTTAGTGCGCGATCATTTTCGAACCTAGGAGGTTGAATGCAGTACCAAATCAGCGGCAAACAGATCGATATCGGCGAAGCACTACAGTCGCAGGTAAAAACCGAGCTTGGTTCAATTGTCGATAAATACGCCGAACGGCCAACAGATGCCCAAGTCGTTTTTTCACGAAATGCACATGAATATGTGTGCGAAGCAACGGTACATCTTTCAACAGGATTGACAGTTACAGCCAAAGCCCACGCAACAGAAATTTATGCTGCTCTGGATGGTTGTGGCGACAAATTGGAGAAACAGTTACGCCGTTATAAACGCCGTTTGAAGGATCACCATCGCGAAAGAACACAGCCTGTTGAACTTTCGGGTGCTTCCTCGTATATCCTCGCCGGATCAGAAGGATCAGAGGATTCGGAACCAGATAGCCTGCAGCCAATCATCATTGCAGAGATGGAAACTAAAATCGCATCTCTGTCAGTTGGTGAAGCCGTAATGCAAATGGAACTTTCGGGAAATCCTGTACTGGTCTTTCGCAATGAAGGAAACAGTGGCGTAAACGTGGTATACCGTCGAGAAGACGGAAATATTGGCTGGATCGATCCGGCCGCAACAACATAGGGACCACCCCGCGCACAACGAGCAGAAGTGACACTAAATGGATCTGTCGAGCATTCTAAAGCCCGAAGCCGTAAAGGTTATTGCCAATGTGACGAGCAAAAAACGCCTCTTCCAGGATCTGGGAGAGGTTGCCTGCGCTGGCTATGGTCTATCTGCAAATGACGCGGTTGATGCGCTCCAAGAACGCGAAAGCCTCGGCCCGACTGGCGTTGGGCACGGGGTTGCGCTTCCGCATGCACGCCTTGATGGAATCGACACTGTTGTTGGTGCGTTCCTCAAGATTGAGCGTCCGCTCGATTTTGAATCTGTTGATCGCCAACCAGTCGATCTGGTCTTTGCTCTCTTCGCGCCTGTTGATTCGGGTGTGGAGCATTTGAAAGCGCTGGCGCTTGTCTCACGGACGATGCGAAATGCAGAGGTTTGCGAGAAACTACGCGCGAACTCTGACCCAGCGACGCTTCACGCGATTCTCACCGAACAGATTCCTGCCCGCGCAGCCTAGTTGCCGGCTTTCCAAGGCCCAAATCCGAACGCCATATAATCCCGCTGATATGCTGCGCGTACGGCGCGTTCTATGTCGTCGTCGTAAATGTCATTTAGCGAATAAGGCGAATCTTCACGTTGCTCCATAAGCGGGGCATTTTCTGCCCCCGTGCGGAACGCCAAGTACTCCAAATCAGTTTCAAGCGTTTCCTCACGCAACACGAGATCAGGCATTGCAAAGTTGGCCATGCCCTGAATGATCGCTGATTGGCTTGCCCAAGCGCCATCAACTCGGATCGAGGTTTGGCCCGAAAGATTAGCTTTCAAAAACTCTAGGAAGACCGCAAACGCCGCGCGATGAGCAACGCGATCATAAGCGGCGTCTTGTGGATCATCGGGCAATTCAAGTTTGTGAACGCGCTGCAAAGTTTTGCGAATTTGACCGTAGGAGCGCCGACCTGAATTGAGGATATGGGTGCAGAATGCGGTATGCGCCCGCGCCGCCGGATGACGAACAACTGTAAAGCTCCGGTGGCCGTCGTGCTTTCGCTTCCAGCGCCGAAGTTCTTTTTGGTTAAACCCCGATTGAACTTCGCCTCCCGAAACAGCCTTAAGCCATGCCTTAACGCGGTCATTCGGCCCGCTTGGAATCGGGAGGTACAGAAGCGGAGCATTTTCACACGCCACATAGCCACTCACCCGCGCTTGTCGTGCCGGCTCTAGGTCAGGCAACCGCTCAAGGCCAAAGCGATCAAGAGAGGCCAGTGTCGCGCTTAACTCTTCTGGATTCGTAAGCTTCTCTGAAATTTGCTTCGGGTTTTGCTTCTTGAGGTTCTTGTTCAAAGACTCAAGTTTGTGGGTGCTGCCGAGGAAAAGAGTCAGCCCATTCAGCACATCAATATCGTGAAGGTCTTCATAATCCAGATAAAACGGCGTTTGACCCGTCCGTTTGAGTGTTTTGGAAACGCGTGCCCGAAAATCCTCACGACTTTGCAGATAGCGCGCAAAGTCCTCCGGCTCGAATGTAATCTTCTCTGCTTTGCGCCGAGTGACATTCGTTAGTTTCCACTGCCCTGTAGCGACGGCAATCTTCCAACTCACATAGCTTTCGATAGGGTTGCGGGCCAGAATGATTTTGGCACAGCGCTGATCCTGCAAAATCTCCTCAACGATGCGCGGATCATGATCGTGAAAAAACCGGAATCCTGTGAGCTTCTCTTGGGATTTTATCTCTTCCAACAAACGCTCTGGGTCGTGCTCTCGCTGCTGAAGCGTAACGCCCAAAAGCTCTGACCTATTCGGATAGCCGATAAAGTGGGGATTAAACGCCTCGCCAATACAGGCTAAATCCGGAAGGGAGTTGATATTGGACTCAAGAAAATTCGAGCCTGTTCGCATCTCTGCGAGAACAACAAAATAATCGAACTTTCGTTTCATAAATACCTAGTTCACCAAATAGGGTTTGCGGGGCCGTTTTGGCCCTGGCCGCTCAATGCCTTCGATCGGAAAGTCACCCACCAAATAGGGGTGCATACCTTGGTTTTTTAAATTCTGAAGAAATTTACCAAACCCCGTAAGATCGACCATACGAGGTGCTTCGGTTATGCGGCGCATTGTACGTGGGCCAATTTCGTCAATGACACGCTGCATTGGTTCTGTCGGCGACTGTACAAATTCCGCAAGTGTGTAAATTTGAACCCGAGCCTTTGCATAGTAGGAGCGCAAGATATCAACATGGTCGCTCTCAATGCGCTGCTGTTCGGCGGCAATCTCTCTGATTTCGGAAAAGCTGCGGTTTGAATGAAACAATGGAACGGCCCATGCGCCGGTAACAACGATGATGCTCGCATTTACGTCTTTGGCCATGAACCAGCTTGTGTCTTGGGTATCGCGCGGACCGAACTGAAACACCTGTTTCTCGCCGCGCGTGTTCCAAATCAGGTTTCGCAGAAAATCGGTTGGCGCGTAGTCACGCAGCACAGGATCATCCGACAAGCAGCCAGCGAATACCTTTCCTCGACCTGCGAACTGCGCGCGCTCTTTATCAAAAATATGTCCGTGAATGCACGCAGTTGTGGATTTCTCTAGCCAGTCTTCAAAATCGACAAACAGATCGGAAAAGCCTTCAAGTACAGTATATGGCGCTGCAGAGAGACCATGCTCCGACCCCTCGCGCGGGAAACGGCATTGATTAACCAGACCCGGGCGTCCGACTTTTCTTCGCATAACGGCCTGAGAGAATATCCTGTCTATCTTGGCTGGGTCTGGCTCGCTTCTGCACTCTTCAATGCGTTCTTTAGAAAGGAACTTGTCATAGAGTTTGTCCGCATTGACCCAAACTTTGCGTGCAACAAAACAGTCAGAACGTTTTAGCAACGGTAGGTGATCATCATAGAAGATGTGCGGTTTGCCCATAAGATCGAACTTTGAAAGCGTCAGCGATCGGCTTTCGATATTCACAGAAAAGCAACGCGCGAGAGTTTGATAATAGCTTTCATCCGGAATCCAGACCCGCTTGAAATACGCATCATATTTCTCGCGCTCGGGACCCTCCAATATGGCAGACAGAGTTTGCCGTGTCAGACACCACCACTGAGACCCCATGTGCGGCGTGATCCCATCTGGAATCTTGCGTCTGAATTTCAGTCTGCGTTGCAGCCGAACATATCTATCAAATAGGCGCCGCTGCGTTTTCCAAGAGAACGGGAACCTCAGAGTAAACCGCTCCATGTCGAGGCCGCCGACAGTCCAAGGTACATCGCGGATCGTAGCGCTTTCGATGAAATCTGTTTTTGGCCGCTTTTCGAGATACTCAACCAGTTCACGGACCGGCCGAAGCGGAAGGCAAGCCCCTGACGCGAGATAGACATGCTGCACACTCGGAAACGTCTCAAGCATCAACTCAGAAGCATCTTGAGATGCGGCCACAAGCGACCATTTTCCCCACTCACAGTGCCGACGCTTACAGAACCGGATATCTGGCAAGTCCTCGAGCTCGCGTTTGAACTTGTCAAACCTCTTGTTGGGAACCTTCTGGTCCACATGCAATACAACGGGGCACCCCCCTTCCGACCAGTGCCGCGCAAGCTGTGCAGCGCGGTGAAGATCGGTGTGGACCATCATGACGACTCCAAGGCTGCTCATGCCCAGTTTCCCTTCGACATGAGGCCAAGAATTTCGAGCTGTCGCCAGTTTATGTATTTCTCACTCCAATCGGTCCAAAGGTTTGGCGTTTGAATGGAGCCCTCTGCATAAGACCGGTATTCGACACTGTTTGAAAAGTGTTCTTTGCGAACCAGCTCCTCCTTGGCCTTCTGCTCAAAGTTATCAAGGAACTTCGCATGCATGAGGCATCCGCTTGTCTTTTCTCCGCCCCAACTTTCGTAAACTAGGTTTAAACCACGCGGCAAAAGCATGTGTGTGCTTGAGCAATAAACGTAACCGCGCTTCCATTTCACCAGAGGAATCTTGTTCAGCGCGGGCGCATTCTCCGGCTCGTCAGGGAAAAAGTAGCGTGCACGCGGCCCGCCCTGAATCCAAAGATTTCCGAACCTTTGGTTCATCTTGTAAGTATAGTTGCCACTGTCAAACCAGTTCGCGATTTCGAATGGATCTTGCCCCGAACGATACGGCACAGCATCAAGAGGCCCTTTCGGATACATATCAAGCTGCATCGCCGAGAAGCTCCTGATCGACGAAGTATCAAGCCAATCGGTCAACGCACCAAGCCCGCGCGTATCGCAGAACGGATAAACCAGAAACTCGTCAACATCGACAGTCACACACCAATGGTTACGCCCATATCGAAACAGCAGATAATTTAGCCAATCCGCGCCATATTGCGCCCGCTTATAGCTTTTGGGTGTTCTCCAGAGCGATACATCCGGTTGTTCGGCAAGGTACTCACGGCTTCCATCATTGCTGTCATTATCGACAATCAGAAAATGATTTACGCCCAGCTTCCGATAGTACTGGAGGAAATATTCAAGCCGGACTTTCTCGTTCCGCAAGGTTGCAAAGCATAGAATGTCAGTCGCCTTCAGCGCCTCTGTACGATTAGCAACAGGCTTTAACTCAAAGCTTTTTCGAAGCGCCCGAGCCCTAAGGCGGCGGCGCTTGGCACCCATCACATATGATCCGGCAATCCCCAATTCATGCCCTTTGCGTCTTGGTTTCCTCGACACCTAAACGTCATGTCTTAACATGGAATTAGGCTCAACCCATCATTCTGCGCGCCAATTGAATAGCCCGCTTTTCTTACAGTAGTCCGCTCAAAGATATTGGTAAACAGAGGAAGTTACGGTGCGTTAGTCCCAATCTCCGCGTGACAGAAGCCCGAGGTTCTCTAGTTGCTCCCAACCCTCATACTTAACCGAGGTCTCGCACCACAGATCTGGATTCTCGGCGAGGGCATCATAGTACCGTTCGTAGAGCACGCTGTTGGCAAAGTGCTCTTTGCGATGCTTCTCCTCAACCGATTTACGGGTAATTTCAGGTAGAAATTTCGTGTGGAGCAGCGCGCCGCTTGGGGGCGTATTTCCGTTATGGTCGTAGACCCGGTTCAAACGTTTTGGCAACATCGAATGGGTTGAATTGACAAAGGCAAACCTCCGGCTCCACTTGACCAGCGGGATTTTGTTCAAAGTCGGCGAGCGGCGCAGCTCATCAGCAAAGAACACTCGCTCTCGTACGCCGCCCTGAATCCAATAATTCTCCATCGGCATTTGTTTTTGGTATCGGATGTTGTCTCCGTCATACCACTTTAGAATACTCAACGGATCGTCTCCGCTTTGAAAGGTTTGATCGCTCACCGGCCCTTTGGGGTAAAGATCAATCATCACCGCTCCAAAAGACCGGCGAGCTGTGGATTCCAAATGGTTAGTAAGGTCTCTAAGACTTCGGCTTTCGTTATGCGGGAACACCAAAAGTTCATCGGCATCAAGCGTCAAGGTCCAATGGCCATGACCGTATTTCCACAAAAGCCACATTACCCAATCCACGCCGTAACGCGATCTCTTGTAGCTCGCACTAGTCGTCCACAGCGAAACGTCAGGCTGATCGGCGAGAAACGCGCGGCTGCCGTCGTCACTCCCATTATCAACAAACAGGAAATGCCGTATGCCCAGCGCGCGATAATACGAAAGGAAATGCGGCAATCGACCTATCTCATTTCGGATCGTACCAAAGACGAGGATTTCATCGCGCTTTATCTGGGCAGTTCGATCGACCACGGCCTGAAGCTCGCGTCGCTTCCATAGGGCGCGAACAATAAATTTTTGGCGCTTGAGGCGCAGACGAAGCGCGGTGCGTAGGGTGTTAATCAAGCCCTTAGACACCCCACCCCACCTATTTCTCGTAGGAACCGTTCTGATGCCAGCGCCACGCGTCCGCGATCATGGTTTCCAATGTGGAACGCGTTGGTTTCCAGCCCAGTTCTTTTTCTGCGCGAACACTTCCAGACACGAGCTTTGTACAATCACCAGCGCGTCGCGGACCTTCGTTATAAGGAACCTCGCGATTGGTTACAGAACGAGAATGCGAAATCACTTCGCGGACGGAAAACCCCTTCCCGGTCCCAAGATTAAACACGCGGCTCGGTTTGCCGTCCTGAAGCCATTTCAACCCCAAGACATGTGCATCAACCAGATCGCAAACATGCACATAGTCTCTGATGCAGGTTCCGTCCGGCGTATCGTAATCCGTACCGAATACAGTTAGGGCGGCGCGCTTACCATCAATTGCATCAAGCATGAGCGGGATCAGATGGGTCTCTGGCTGATGAAACTCACCAACTTCACCATCGGGGTCCGCACCCGCGACATTGAAATAGCGAAAGATAACGTGGTTCAGCCCGTGGCTTTCGCGGAAGTTCTCAAGAATATCCTCAATCGCGCGTTTGCTTGCACCATAGGCATTGATTGGCGTTTGTGGACACATCTCATCAAGCGTGACATTGTCGTGATCGCCATAGGTCGCGCAGGTCGAAGAAAACACGAAGTTCATGCATCCCGCCGCAACTGCGGCTTCGATCAACGACAAGCTGCCTGTGACGTTGTTGTGCCAGTATTTACCGGGGTCCGACATGCTCTCGCCAACCTGCGAAAGCGCCGCAAAATGCATTACGGCAACTGGCTTATACTCCGCAAATACGGCATCCAGCTTTTCACGATCCGTAAGGTCGCCTTGTACCAGCGGACCGAATTTCACAGCATCAGCCCAGCCCGTGATCAGGCTGTCATATGTTACCGGATTAAAGCCGGCTTGCCGCAGCGCTTTACAGGCATGGGAGCCGATATAGCCCGCACCGCCGGTTACCAACACGTTCTGCATGTGCTTAACCCTTATTCAGCCGCATTCCGCTGGGCGACAACATCATTCAGGTAGCTTTCAAACTCACCGCGAAGCTCATCACGCGCAAGCGCGAAAGCTACTGTTGCCTGAAGGAAGCCCGCCTTAGAGCCACAATCATACCGCTCGCCCTCGAACCGAAGTCCATTTACAGGGCGGCCATGCTTGATCTCTTCGGCAATAGCATCGGTTAGCTGCACTTCGCCACCTGCACCTTGCTTGGTCTTGTTAAGTGTCCGAAGGACATCAGGCGTAAGGATATATCGGCCAATCACAGCCGTTGTGGAGGGTTCTTCGCCAAGCGGCGGTTTCTCGACCATACCCTTGACCGAAACTACATCGCCACCATCCTTTTCGATATCAAGGATACCATAGGAAGAGGCCCGCTCCTTGGGCACATCCATTGCAGCAACCATACAGCCGCCTGTTTCTTCATAGGCCTCGGTCATCTGCTGAAGGCAAGGTTTTTCACCTGCAATCACATCATCCGGCAAGATCACCGCGAAGGGTTCGTTCGCGATCAAACGACGCGCGCACCAAACCGCATGACCAAGCCCCATTGCCTTATGTTGACGAATATATGCAATCGCACCGGATTCCATATTGGTCGACTTTAGAACATCAAGGAGCGCCTTCTTGTCTTTCTTCCGTAGCTCATTTTCGAGCTGCGGCGCATGGTCGAAATAGTCCTCAAGCGCACCTTTGCCGCGCGACGTGACAAAAATGAATTCCTTGATCCCAGCAGCGCGCGCCTCATCAATGGCATATTGAATGAGAGGCCGGTCAACCAAGGTCATAATCTCTTTGGGAACAGATTTCGTCGCAGGCAAAAAACGCGTTCCCAGTCCAGCAACTGGAAACACGGCTTTGGTGACTTTACGCTTCATAATATACACTTCCAAATTAGTTTAGGTCTTGGGCCGTACTGCACAGACCAGACTACAATGTGGGATTTAAAAAAGATACGATTTACAGAGAAAATGGCTGACTGCGCGCGGTTGTCTCCAGAAAGAGTTGGAACTTAGGCTTTCTGCAGCTCAACGCCCGGTGCATAGGCAATAAAGAAAGGGTTCGCATACTCCGGCTTTCCGTAAGTCAACGGCGTATGGTCATCGAACCGCACAACCTGGCCGCCCGCACCATTCAGAACAGCATGACCAGCAGCGGTGTCCCACTCCATTGTGCGCCCGACACGTGGATAGATGTCAGCCTCACCGGTCGCCACAAGACAGAACTTGAGCGAGGACCCCGCACTCCGGCTATCTTTGATTGCGTATTTGTTGATGTAATCTTCTGTGGCTTGATCGCGATGCGATTTGGAGGCCACGATCATCAGCGCAGTGTTATCCGGTGTGGACACCGAAATAGGAGAGACTGGCCCGATTGCTTCCTTGTCAAATGCACCGGTCTCCTCAACGGTTTGTCCATCTGCTTGGGTATAGAACAAACGGTTTTTAGCGGGCGCATAGACCACACCACGAATAGGAACCCCATCGACAACATAAGCAATGTTCACGGTGAAATCACCGCGACGATGAATGAACTCTTTAGTGCCATCCAGCGGATCAACAATAATGAAAGTGTCCGACTTCTCGCTATGCGAGGCTGATTGCTCCTCTGTGATGAGGGTCACATCCGGAAAAGCTTCCCGAATGCCAGCCGAAATGATCGCATCCGCGGCCTCGTCAGCAGCGGTTACGGGGCTGTCATCGGATTTGGTTTTCACGTCGAAATCATCTGAATTGTAGATTTCCATGATCTTGTCACCCGCCTCAAGCGCTAGGCGGCGAAACACATGTGTGAGTTGGTCAAAGTTCAAAGCAATGCTCCTGATTAGGAAAACCGAGTGGTCACTTGTTTATAAAAAGTCGCCCCCTTATGCTCATTTGATAAGGAAACAGCAAGAATTCCTTGTAAAACTTCAGGAACTATACGTTTCAGGTCACAATGTTTCAGGCACCAAGAAAAAAGAAAAACGGATTTCAGGTCGCTTTCGGCATTCTGGAGCTGATCTACCATGCGACTGTCAGAGAGGTTCGCAAAAGTCACGGCAACGCCATAATCGGGCTGCTGCTGAACCTTGCCCAGACCCTCGTACTGGTCGGGGTTTTCTTTGTTATGTTCTCGTTGCTTGGGTTGCGCGGTTCCTCAATTCGCGGGGATTTCCTGCTCTATCTGCTGTCCGGCATTTTCCTGTTTATGACGCACGTCAAAACCGTGGGCTCTGTTGTCGGCTCTGATGGTCCGACCTCTGCGATGATGAAACACGGACCGATGAACACCATCATTGCGATTGCATCCTCTGCGCTCGCCGCGCTCTATATTCAGGTGCTATCGGTTCTGGTTGTTCTGTTTGTCTACTACGCCGCGTTTACACCTTTCACGATCTACAACCCCGCCGGCGCCTTCGCGATGCTTCTGCTCTCCTGGGCATATGGCATTGCCGTCGGCATGGTGTTTCTGGCACTCAAACCTTGGTTTCCGAATTTCGTCGGAATCGCGACAACCGTTTATCAGCGCGCAAACATGATCGCCTCGGGCAAAATGTTCGTCGCGAAAACGCTACCAAGCTGGATGCTGCCGTTTTTCGATTGGAACCCGCTCTTTCATTGTATCGACCAATCCCGCGGGTTCACCTTTATCAATTACACCGCAACGGTCACGTCTATCTCCTATCCAGTGACGGTCACGCTCGTAATGATGATGATTGGGTTGATGGGCGAGTTCTATACACGGAAACATGCATCCCTTAGCTGGAGTGCGGGCCGATAAACGCGTTTCCGAATGCAAGCGACAATTGCCTTATCCCGCCCGAAATGACTCAAAAACAAAGGATTCCACGCCGTTAGCCGGTATTGTCGCCTATTCGTAAGATTTGACTCAGTTTTTTTGCATCATATTGCCAAAAACCCGCCCCCGAACCGCTTGCAGGTGTGAATTGCGCCCCCTATATACCGCTTGAAGCTGGAACGGGATCTCCCCGTATCCATTAACAGTCCGGAGCCGAGATGCCTTGCATGGGTCCGCGCTCCTAAACATCGCCTAATAAAGGGGTACTGAATATGGCAAAAGTCATTGGCATTGACCTTGGAACTACAAACTCTTGCGTCGCCATTATGGATGGGTCGCAGCCACGCGTTATCGAAAACGCTGAAGGCGCACGCACAACGCCTTCGATCGTCGCATTCGCAGACGATGAACGCCTCGTTGGCCAGCCTGCTAAACGTCAGGCCGTTACCAACCCGGAAAACACAATCTTTGGCGTAAAGCGCCTTATCGGTCGTCGCGCAGACGACTCCCATCTGGCAAAAGACAAAGCGAACCTGCCCTTCGACGTGATCGATGGCGGCAACGGCGACGCTTGGGTAAAAGTCCACGGCGAGAAATATTCGCCAAGCCAGATTTCCGCATTCATCCTGCAAAAGATGAAAGAGACCGCCGAGTCCTATCTTGGTGAAGACGTAACTCAGGCCGTTATCACGGTACCTGCATACTTCAACGACGCTCAGCGTCAGGCAACTAAAGATGCCGGTAAAATCGCTGGCCTCGAAGTGCTGCGGATCATCAACGAGCCGACAGCCGCCGCGCTGGCCTATGGTCTCGACAAGAAAGACACACAGACAATCGCTGTTTATGACCTCGGTGGTGGTACATTCGACGTAACCATCCTCGAAATCGACGACGGCCTCTTTGAAGTTAAATCCACCAACGGTGACACATTCCTCGGTGGTGAAGACTTCGACATGCGCATCGTTGACTATCTTGCTGGCGAATTCAAAAAAGAGAACGGCGTTGATCTGACCAAAGACAAAATGGCTCTCCAGCGTCTGAAAGAAGCTGCCGAGAAAGCCAAGATCGAACTGTCGTCTTCGACACAAACTGAGATCAACCAGCCGTTCATCTCGATGGACCCGAAAGGCGGCCAGCCGCTGCACCTCGTGCTCAAACTGACACGTGCGAAGCTCGAAAGCCTTGTTGGCGATCTTATCAAGTCTTCGTTGAAGCCTTGTAAGGAAGCTCTCAAAGACGCCGGCCTTTCCACAGGTGACATCGACGAGATCGTTCTTGTTGGTGGTATGACCCGTATGCCGAAGGTGATCGAAGAGGTCAGCAAGTTCTTTGGTAAAGAGCCAAACAAAGGCGTGAACCCAGACGAAGTTGTGGCCATGGGTGCTGCAATTCAGGCCGGTGTTCTTCAGGGTGACGTGAAGGACGTTGTTCTTCTCGACGTTACGCCACTGTCTCTTGGTATCGAAACTCTTGGTGGTGTGTTCACACGTCTTATCGACCGCAACACAACAATCCCAACCAAGAAATCGCAGATCTTCTCGACTGCCGAAGACAACCAGAACGCTGTGACTCTGCGGGTTTTCCAAGGTGAGCGCGAGATGGCTGCCGACAACAAGATCCTCGGCCAGTTCAACCTCGAAGATATCCCGCCCGCACCACGCGGCATGCCTCAGATCGAAGTGACCTTCGACATTGACGCAAACGGTATCGTTGAAGTTGGTGCCAAAGACAAAGGCACAGGCAAAGAGCAGAAAATCACCATTCAAGCTTCCGGTGGCCTGTCGGATGACGACATCGAAGCAATGGTGAAAGACGCTGAAGAAAACGCCGATGCAGACAAAGAGCGTAAAGAGCTTATCGAAGCCAAGAACCAAGCCGAGAGCCTGATTCACAGCACCGAGAAAGCCCTTGAGGAGCACAAAGAGAAAGTTGACCCAACAACTGTTGAGGCCATCGAACTCGCAATCTCCGCGCTTCAGGAAAACCTCGAGTCCGAGGACGCAAGCAAAATCAAAGCTGGCATCCAGAACGTGACAGAGGCGTCGATGAAACTTGGCGAAGCAATTTACAAAGCCTCTCAAGAGGAAGCTGGTGAAGAGCCCGCCGAAGTTGACGAACCGACTGCAAACGCCGCTGATGACGATATCGTCGATGCAGACTTCGAAGATCTGGACGATAGCAAACGCAACTAAATGAAAGCTGCATAGCTTTCAGCGACCGGCCCGCAAGTTGTCGGGCCGGTCTTTGCGTTCCTAAGGGGTAACACATGTCAAAGCGTGATTATTACGAAACTCTCGGTGTCTCGAAGGGCGCGTCCGCGGATGAGATCAAGAAAGGCTATCGCAAGAAAGCCAAAGAGTTGCACCCTGATCGCAACTCCGACAATCCCAACGCAGAAGCGCAGTTCAAAGAAGCAAATGAAGCCTACGACGTTCTGAAAGACCCGGAAAAGAAAGCCGCCTACGACCGCTATGGTCACGCCGCTTTCGAAAACGGTATGGGCGGCGCCGGGCGCGGACACCATCCTGGTCAGGGCAATGGCGATTTCGCCAGCGCGTTCTCGGATGTGTTCGATGATCTCTTCGGCGATTTCATGGGCGGCCGTGCGGGCGGTCAGGCACGAAGCAGAGCACAACGTGGCTCTGATCTTCGCTACAACCTTCGCGTCTCCCTCGAAGAAGCCTTCTCTGGCCTCCAAAAGACAATCACCGTCCCAACATCCGTTGGTTGCGGCACCTGTAATGGTACAGGCGCAGAAGGCGGCGCGGAGCCTGTCACATGTCCAACATGTTCGGGCATGGGTAAAGTGCGCGCACAGCAAGGATTCTTCACTGTCGAACGTACCTGTCCAACATGTTCTGGTGTTGGCCAAATGGTTAAGAACCCGTGTGCAGACTGTGGCGGTGCAGGACGTCTTGAGAAAGAACGTTCGTTGTCGGTCAACATCCCTGCGGGTGTTGAAACCGGTACACGCATCCGCCTCTCTGGTGAAGGCGAAGCCGGCCTACGCGGCGGACCATCCGGCGATCTTTATATCTTCATCGACGTTCAGGAGCACGCGCTCTTCGAACGTGACGGCGTCAACCTTTACTGCCGCGTGCCGGTCAGCATGGTTTCCGCGTCGCTCGGTGGTGATATCGAGGTTCCAACAATCGACGGTGGCCGTAGCCGCGTGAAGATACCATCGGGCAGCCAATCCGGCCGTCAGATGCGCTTGCGTGGTAAAGGTATGCCTTCTCTTCGCGGAAACCAATCGGGTGATATGTTCATCGAGCTCGCTGTCGAGACTCCGGTAAACCTCACCAGCCGCCAGAAAGAGCTTCTGCGGGAATTCGACGACATTGCCGTCGATAACAACCCACAGAACGACAGCTTCTTTAATAAGGTGAAAACCTTCTGGGACAGCATGAAAAGTTAACACAAGTTAACTAAAAATTTAGAGAATCGTTTCAGCTTCGAGTTATGAAACTGAAACGATTTTTTTCCGAGAAGCCGCTCCCCATGTTCGACATGGATGTTGACGAAGTGCAGCTTCCCAAAAAACGGCGGACAAACTCATACGGCCGCCAGCCCCAAGACTCGCATAAACAACCGAGCTATATCCGAGATCACCGTAAGCGCCTGCGCGAACGGTTTTTGAATGGTGGCGCAACTGCCCTGCCCGATTATGAGATGTTGGAGCTTGTGTTGTTCAGGGCTATTCCCCGCAAAGACGTCAAACCTCTTGCCAGGTTACTGCTCGAAACCTTTGGCGATTTTAATCGGGTGATTTCTGCACCACGCGAGCGTCTTTTGCCAATCAGAGGTGTGGGAGAGGCTGTTGTTTGCGAACTCAAGATTGTCGAGGCCGCCGCCCAACGCCTCGCCAGAAGTAAAGTAATGCAGAAACATGTGATCTCTGGATGGGACGCGATTGTTGATTACTGTCATACAACTATGGCTCACCGCGAAACCGAACAGTTTCGCGTTTTGTATCTCGACCGCAAGAACGTCCTAATTGCCGATGAGGAACAAGCACGGGGGACTGTTGACCATGTACCAGTCTATCCACGCGAGGTCGTGAAACGGGCGCTTGAACTCAACGCCTCCGCCCTCATTCTTGTGCATAATCATCCGTCCGGTGACCCTTCGCCCTCACAAAGCGATATCACCGTCACTGCCCAGATCAACGAAGCCGCGAATACACTCGGGCTAACGCTCCACGACCACCTGATTGTCGGGAAATCCCGCGAACTTAGTTTTCGCGCGGAAGGGTATCTGTAACTGGGGCGAGCCAAACCTCAACCCTACGGTTTACCTGCCGACCCCACTCGGTATCGTCACATGCCATGGGCATTGCCTCACCAAACGCCAGTTCTCCGATTTCCATCCGCTCTGGATCAAACAAGCTCGCTTCTTTTAACACCGCAGCACGAACCGCCTGTGCGCGACGCATTGCTATTCTGCGATTGGCTGCCGCACCACCATCACCATCGCTAAACCCGACAAACAGCAGTTTGCGATCTTCAAACAGACCGGCTTCCAGTTCCTCTGCGAGTTTCGAAACGTTCGCCCGCGATTGCGCATCAAGAAGCGATGAACCCGCTTCGAAACGGAATGTTGTTGAAAGCCGCCGTGCCGACCGCAACGCGCCAACCATCTCCTGAACATCCGAAAGAGAAACCTCGTCACCCGCCTGAAGGACAGCATTCGCAAGCCGCTCGCCCTGATCCGCCATCGGAATTTCAATCGAAGCCTGATTCACAAACCCGCTTGCCTCAACAATTTGTTCCGCCGAGGGCGTGCTCATGAAGGCCATAAATTCGCGAATGATTTTGGGCAATCGCCTTGCAGGGGTATAAAGGAAAAGCGGCGATGTAAGGGGGTAATCCTCTGATTTGATGGTGCTATGACTTGCCATAAACGGAAATCCACACCCGCCGAGAAGCGCCAGGGGACGGCTGTTTCCAATCTCTGAATGGCTTACGATTCCAATCGCAAAAGGATCGCGCGCGACCGCCGCGCTAAGGCTCGCATTGGATGTATGACGACGGCTCTGCGCAAGCTCAGAGTCCTCGTCCGTCAGGATTTGTGATACGGCCCGTTCCAACACACCAGATCCATCTTCCCTCAGATGCAGGACGATAGGAGCATCAATTCCACCAAGTTCTTGCCAATTCTTAATCTCGCCGGCGAAGACTTTTGAAGTCTGCTCTAACGAGATGCTTGTTACCGTGTTGCGCTTTGAAACAATGGGAACAACGCCATCAAGCCCGATAATCCGTGCAACGCGCGAGGAGCGTAAATCGCCAAGACCTGCCTCCCGCGCGATCGTTATTTCGTCCTCGTTAGCCTCGCGAAGAGAGAGCGCGAAATCAGTTTCACCGCTCACAAATCGGGCTAAGCCTTGATCCGAATTCCCAAGCGCGAAATCGATCCGAGCAACTTCCGTATCTTGGCCAGATTGTTTCAGTACGAGTGTAAAATCCCGATTACTCTCGACTTCACGCGTCACTGTATATCCGTGTCGTGCAGCAAATCGCTCGAACAACGATGGCAGCAAGACATCACCAACCGTGCGTGCACCGGAAACAGATATCTCGGCAACATAGCCGTCTAGATTTGGACAAGCAGGACCAGAACAAATAACGCCGGAACCGTCCAACGTCAGAACGCCAAACTCCGTTTCAACGCGGTAAAACTCGCCGTCATATCCAACCAGAACGCCCGAAAGAGACATCGCACCATCCTGCGATGTCAGGGTGATGTCCTGCGCGCGGGCGCAGATCGGGGTAAGTACGAAAAGTGCGGCGAAAACCGCCGCACGAAGGATGCTCATAAGCCTGTCCGAATGCCGCTCTAGTTGCTGGCGATTCTAATATCCCGGAGCAGGTTGTTTAACACCAGAACCTCGCCAATGGCGCCACAATCCGGCATTGCGACGGCTAAATCAACCACTTCCGCGCCTGTTTCTGCATCCGACTGGAGAGTTTGCGCAAATACTTCGCGCCCACAATTAGATGGCTTTATCTCCGCTTCGATCGAGAGACGGACGGTGCCCTCTTGGTTGATCGACCCACTTGGAAAACTGTAAACTTCAGCCTGCCAAGCCTGCTCGTCATCGCGCAGCGCAAGTGTCGTTAGAAAGCCGCCTTGCGCGCCCAGCGCGAATTCTGAATTTCGCGGCGCGGCCTGCCAAACGTGGCCCTTCTGGCCATAACTGGCCCCAAATTCCAACGCATGAATTTGCAACTCCGCTGCGCCCTGCCACTGTAGCGCAACACGATCATATGCATCAAAATCCTGAATCTCGGTTCCTGTTGTCAAACGCTCGCCGCCTTCAAACAGGACTTCAAATTTCGCATCCTCGGAAAACACGGGCAACGTAAGCACCGCAATTCCAAGCGGGGAAGTCATACCCGAAACCCGTAGCCCTTCATGAAGAACTGTGAAGTATGCGTTCGGCAAACAACTCGCATCGATCCCAAGTGTTACCATTGCCGCGGGGCCTGGCATTGCCGTCACATTCGTTTCGCAGGGAACGCCATATGCATTGAACGTTGTATCATCAGTTTTCGGAGTTGGCTCGAGCGCGTCGCCGCCAATTTGATCCGTAGCCCAAGGGGCAGCGAACGTCGGCATCTCGTCGGCTCCGATCTCTGGAACGACGGGCGTTGCATTCTTGTCTGTAGGTTTCGCGGAAGTAAGCTGAACACTCGCCGGATCAACAACAGTTGTCGTGCTCCCATGCGAAAGGCCTTTTGCAAAGAGTCGGTTCTCTGCATCTGACTTTTGCACAAGAAATCCGATCGTCAACGCCACAGCAAAGCTGGCGGTTGCGTAGATGTAGTTCCCCGATTTCTTCATTTCACCCTCATCCACCTGTCAGATCACCCGAAAGATGACTTTCTAAAGTGGGCCGAAATGTGACTTGAATCCGGTGTTTTTAGTTAACAGCCTTAAAAACAAGGGATTTCGAAGCGTTGTGTGGCGTGAATCCTTGAGGATTTTCTTACAGTATTGCCCTAAACACACATCCGAATCGATGAATGTGTTCTTCGAATCGTCAAAATCGACTCACTCGCTACGCGAGCAATTGTATACCTTTGCGCGAACTTTCAAAGACGTTTCCCCAATAAGGTGTGGGGAGCCCGCCCTTAAATCTTACCGTGACAATGCTTGAACTTCTCTCCTGAACCGCAGGGGCACAGGTCATTTCGGCCCGGATTTCCCCATGTCTCAGGATCGTTCTCGTCAAATCCTTCACGCGCTTCGCCTGCCTTTGGCGTGAAAGCAGATTGCGCCTGTGCTGCTGCGGCTTGTTGCTGCATGCGCTGCTGAGCAAGCATCTGCGCCATCATCTTCTCTTGCTCTTCTTGCGAGAGCGGACGGATTTTAGAGAGCTTTTCAGTCACTTCAACACGCAGCGACTCAAGCAGACCTTCGAAAAGCTGGAAGCTCTCGTTTTTATATTCGTTCAGCGGGTCACGCTGAGCGAGGCTGCGGAAGCCGATGACAGAACGAAGGTGCTCCAAAGTCAAAAGATGCTCGCGCCATTTACCGTCAATGGTCTGCAACAAGACCTGCTTTTCGATGCCACGAAGCGTCTCCGGCCCAAACTCAGCCGCCTTCGACGCCATCGCCTTGTCCGCCGCATCATAGAGGCGCTCGCGAATGTCGGCATCATCAACGCCTTCTTCAGCAGCCCATTCGACAACTGGCACGTCGAGGCTGAGGATTTTCTGAACTTCCTCTTTAAGCTCCTCGGTGCTCCACTGTTCAGCATAGGTTTTGGCTGGCATGTGAATATCGACAAGATCGTCGATCACCTGATGGCGCATGTCCTGAACGATTTCTGAAAGGTCTTCGGCTTCCATGATTTCACGACGTTGACTGAAGATCACCTTACGCTGATCGTTCATCACGTCGTCAAACTTGAGCAAGGATTTCCGCGCGTCGAAGTTGCGGCCCTCGATCTTAGCCTGTGCCTTTTCAAGCGATTTGTTCACCCAAGGATGGATAATCGCCTCGCCTTCTTTCATGCCGAGCGAGCCGAGAACTTTATCCAACCGGTCGGACCCGAAAATCCGCATGAGATCGTCTTCGAGCGAAAGATAAAACTCCGAACGTCCAGGGTCGCCCTGACGGCCAGCCCGTCCACGAAGCTGGTTATCGATGCGGCGGCTTTCATGGCGCTCTGTCGCCAGAACATAAAGACCACCAGCCTCGATAACTTTCTCTTTTTCCGCAGCAACCTGCGACGTGAATTTCTCACGAAGCTGGTCTGGGTCGGCATCCGGATTCTTGGCCAGCTCTTGCAGCACATGCATCTCGACGTTGCCGCCAAGCTGAATGTCGGTGCCACGTCCGGCCATGTTGGTTGCAATCGTAACGGCGCCAAATTTACCGGCATCCGCGATAATCTGTGCTTCCTGCTCGTGAAGGCGTGCATTTAGAACGTTGTGTTCAATGCCCTCAGCCTTGAGCAGGTTAGAGAGGAACTCAGATTTCTCGATCGACGTCGTACCAACAAGAATTGGCTGTCCGCGCTCGTGTGCTTCTTTGATCGATTCAACCACGCCCGCAAACTTCTCGCGTGCTGTACGGTAGATCTGATCGTGCTCGTCCTTACGCGCAATCGGGCGGTTTGTTGGAACTTCAACGACACCAAGGCCGTAAATCTCTGCGAATTCTTCGGCCTCTGTCAGCGCAGTACCAGTCATACCGGCAAGTTTATCGTAAAGGCGGAAGTAGTTCTGGAAAGTAACCGACGCGTGGGTCACGTTCTCTGGCTTGATCTCAAGCCCTTCCTTGGCCTCAATCGCCTGGTGCAGCCCGTCTGAGAGGCGGCGACCCTGCATCATGCGGCCTGTAAACTCGTCAATCAGCATCACTTCGCCGTCGCGCACGATATAGTCCGTGTCACGCGTAAAGAGTTGGTGTGCTTTCAGCGCTTGGTTGACGTGGTGAACGACCGTGCTGCTTTCTGGATCATAAAGCGATTGGCCCTCTTCCAGAATGCCAAGCTCCGGCAGACGCTGCTCAAGAAACTCGTTACCCTCTTCGGTAAACGTGACGTTCTTGATCTTCTCGTCCTTAAGGTAATGCTCGGGCTTAAGTTCCGGGATCAGCTTGTCAATCGCAACGTAAAGATCGCTCTTGTCCTCGGACGGGCCAGAGATGATCAGCGGCGTACGCGCTTCGTCGATCAAGATCGAGTCCACCTCGTCAACAATCGCAAAGTTATGCTTGCGCTGAACAAGCTGGCTCAGGTTCGAGCGCATGTTGTCGCGAAGGTAATCAAAGGCCAATTCGTTATTGGTTGCGTAGGTGATATCGCAAAGATAGGCGGCCTTTTTCTCTTCTTCTTCCTGACGCGGATAGATCACACCAGTTGTCATCCCAAGCGCAGCAAAAACTTTGCCCATCCATTCCGCATCACGATGCGCAAGGTAATCGTTCACGGTCACAACGTGCACGCCTTCACCTGGAAGCGCATTGAGGTAGGCCGCAAAAGTCGACATCAGCGTTTTGCCTTCACCGGTTTTCATCTCTGCGATGTTGCCTTGGTGAAGGAAAATACCGCCCATCAACTGAGTATCAAACGCACGAAGGCCCAGCGCGCGGCGGGCCCCTTCTCGAACGTTGGCAAAGGCTTCGGGCAGGAGATTATCAAGAGATTCACCACCAACAGCCCGTTCGCGGAATTCTTTGGTTTTCGCGATGATACCTTCGTCGGAAAGCGCTTCGAACTCTGGCTCAAGCGCGTTGATCTTCGCAACAAGCGGACGGGTTTTCTTAACCTTGCGATCATTCGGCGTGCCAAAAACTTTTTTGGCGATGGTTCCGATACCCAGCATATTCACTCCGCTTGCACTGCTGCTAATGTTTTTGTGATCTTGAAAAGCATGGCTTGCCCCCCCTTATTGGTAAGCCTATCAAGGCTGTTAAGCGGATGCCCCATACATAAAGACCTTTTGCGATGTAAGGGGCCAACCAAGTACTGTCAATGGAACGCGCCCGAACGGGCACTACTAAGGGAAAATAGATGTTAAAACGCACTAAAATCGGCATTACCGCACTGCTCCTCGCTGGAACAGCACCTGTCTTTGCCGAAGAAGCAGGCCCCTCGACTGTCGTAGCGACTGTGAACGGTACAGAGATCACCCTCGGGCATATGATCGTCGCGCGCGAAACTCTGCCCCAGAACTACCAGAATATTGATGACAAACAGCTCTTTGACGGCATTCTCGAGAACCTGATCCAGCAAACCCTGCTCGATCAATCTCTGAACGGTGAGTATTCCGAGCATGACAAGCTGGCGATGGAAAATGACCGTCGTGCGTTTCTTGCTGGCGCAGCGATCACTGCTGCTATTCGCGACGCCATCACAGACGACGTCGTTCAAGAGCTCTATGACGAAGCCTATAAGGACGCTGAGCTGGGCTCCGAGTACTCCGCGGCGCACATTCTCGTAGAGACAGAAGACGAAGCCAAAGCGCTTGTTGAGGAGCTAGAAGGCGGCGCAGATTTCGCCGAACTCGCCCGCGAAAAATCCACCGGTCCTTCCAGCCCGAACGGTGGCGATCTTGGCTGGTTCTCAAAGGGAATGATGGTTCCACCGTTTGAAGAGGCCGTTATGGCGCTTGAGGACGGCGCAGTTTCCGCACCCGTCGAAACGCAGTTCGGCTGGCATGTGATCCTGCGCAAAGAGTCCCGCGAAGTGCAACCACCAGCAATCGACGAAGTGCGCGATCAACTGGTTGAGCCGGTACAGCGCGAGGTTCTGACAAAGCTGATCGAAGACCTGACCAATGCGGCGGATATTTCGCAAGCAGAAGAAGGCACTATCGATCCTGCGCTTATCAAGAAATCCGAACTTTTGGAGTAATCCATGAAAGTATCACCGCTGGCCCCGAAAGAGGGGTTTCCGTCGCTTCCTGTTGTTGACGGGGTTGAGTTTGCGGCCACTGCGGCTGGTGTTCGATACAAAGGGCGGGACGACGTTATGGTCGCCCGTCTTTGTGAGGGCACGGCGATTGCGGGCGTTTTCACACGTTCCGCAACGCGCGCCGCTCCCGTATTGGATTGCCAAGCCAAGATCGGCGGTGATGCGAGCGGGCCAGCGGCGATTGTGGTGAACTCCGGTAATGCCAACGCCTTTACCGGAGGGCATGGCGTTAAAGCTGTTGAGGCCGTTACCCAAGCCGCGGCAGGGGCGCTTGATGTTCCTGTCTCGCGGGTATTCACAGCTTCAACTGGCGTGATTGGCGAGCCTCTCCCTGCAGAGCGCATCACCGATAAGTTGGCTGAACTTTCCCAAAACCTTGCGCCAAACGCGTTCGAACGTGCGGCCAAAGCAATCATGACAACGGATACCTTCCCCAAAGGGGCGAAGGCCGAAGTCGACGGCATTACAATCGCCGGATTCGCAAAAGGCTCTGGCATGATCGCGCCGGATATGGCGACGATGCTTGTCTATATCTTTACCGACGCGAAAATTGCACAAGACCGCCTACAAGCCATCTTGTCCAAGCTGAACAACAAAACTTTCAACTGCATAACTGTGGATAGCGACACCTCTACTTCAGATAGCCTGCTTCTCGCAGCAACGGGCAAGGGCCCCGAGGTGAAGGACGAGGCAGCTTTCGAGAACGCGTTGCACGGTGTTATGCAGAACCTCGCGCATCAAGTTGTCCGCGATGGAGAGGGCGCGACCAAATTCGTTGAAGTGAACGTAACAGGCGCGGATTCAGACGCTGACGCCCACCGCGTTGCCATGGCGATCGCGAATTCTCCGCTAGTCAAAACAGCGATCGCTGGCGAAGACCCGAATTGGGGCCGCGTGGTCATGGCTGTTGGCAAATCCGGTGCTAAAGCAGACCGCGACCGCCTTTCTATCTCCTTTGGCGACATCCTTGTTGCGGAGAAAGGCTGGGTTTCCGAGAGCTATACCGAAGAAGCAGGCGCCTCCTATATGAAACAGGAAGACCTCGTTTTGAGTGTTGATTTGGGCATCGGGAAAGGTACGGCAACCGTCTGGACCTGCGACCTCACCCATGGATACATCGAGATCAACGCGGATTACCGTTCATGAAAACTGTGCTTGTTTCGGCGGTTGCCTTGATTGACCGTGATGGCCGCGTTCTGCTTGCGCAGCGTCCCGAGGGGAAGTCGATGGCGGGTCTCTGGGAGTTTCCGGGCGGCAAGGTTGAAGCAGGAGAAACTCCAGAGATCGCCTTGATCCGCGAGCTTCACGAAGAGCTTGGTATTGATACATGGCAAAGTTGCCTTGCGCCGCTCACATTTGCGAGCCACAGCTATGATGACTTTCACCTACTGATGCCACTATTTGCCTGTCGCAAATGGAACGGAACGCCCCACCCCAAAGAAGGGCAGACTCTGAAATGGGCGCGGCCGAACGAGCTTAGAAACTACCCAATGCCACCAGCGGATATCCCGCTAATTCCAGTTCTGCGCGACTGGCTCTAGAGGTTAAGCTTTAACAACCAAATCAAAGTTGCGCCAAACCATCCGCGATTTCCTGTGCAATTGCTTCGGCATCGATCCCGTCGCGCTCCGCAGATACTCTTAGGCCCAATAGGTCGGACTGATATCTGCGAGCGAGCACCTTCGGATCATGGGTAGCGGCAATCGATCCGTCGCTTTGCGCTTCCTGAAAAAGATTGGCGAATTGGCTCTCCATCTTCAGCAAATGCTGGTTTGCATCCTCGGACAACGGGCTGTTGTGCGCTTGCAGTTCCAGCAGTGTTTTTGAGAGCATGCAGGCCTTGGCTGGTGCGTCGCTATTTTCAACCACCATCGCGGGAAAACGTTGAAGCGCCTTCAATGGCCCTTCTTCGTCGGCAAGCTTCCTTAAACGCGCCCGCCCCTCAGAGGCATATCGCTCCAGAGCGAGCTTGAACAAGGCATCTTTTGACCCGAAGGCCGCATAAAAGCTTCCCGGCTTCATCTGCAACGTCGCCTCAAGGTCCTTGAGCGATGTACCCGCCCAGCCCTGTCGCCAGAACAAGTCTCGGGCGCGTCCGATCAGTTCATTTCTATCATAATTTGGCTTCCGAGGCATGACATCACCAATATTTGAGTGTTTGCTCAATTATATACTTGAGTGATCACTCAAGAAAGCCTAAATAACAATCATCACCAATTCGAAAGGACGTTAAATTGACTTTCCCATCCCACGATATGGACTCCGCTCCAGAGGCTTCCAAACCGCTGCTCGAGAACTCCCAGAAGGCATTCGGCCGCCTTCCTGGCTTGCACAAGGTGCTGGCAGAAAGCCCACAGGCCTATGAAGCTTACCAACTCCTCCACAAGCTCTTTACCGAAACCGACTTTGACGCTGACGAACTGACAGTTGTTTGGCAGTCGATCAACGTTGAGCATGAGTGCCACTATTGCGTTCCGGCCCACACAGGCATCGCAAAGATGATGAAGGTTTCTGACGAAATCACAGAAGCGCTGCGCAACGAGACGCCGCTTCCCTCCGAGAAGCTCGAAGCTCTCCGTACATTTACAGTTCAAATGGTGCGTGAGCGCGGCAATCTAAGCGAAGCTCAAATGCAGGCATTCTTTGATGCCGGTTATGGCCACCGCGCGGTACTGGACGTGATTTTGGGCTTGGCTCAGAAGACTATGTCAAACTACGTGAACCACCTCGCCGTGACTCCTGTCGATGAAGTGTTCCACCCGCTTAAGTGGGAGCGCAGCGACAAACCGCTAGAGGTATAAGACCCTCTGCTCTTTTAGCAATTTCACTCACGCAACAAAAAAGGGGCCGCGAACACGGCCCCTTTTCTTATGTCTTTTTGCGAACTTACTTCAGTGTCCGCTCGACTGACTCGCGCTCGAAGATTTCGATCACATCGCCAGGACGGATGTCGTCGTAGTTCTCGAAAGCCATACCGCATTCCTGACCGGACTGAACTTCCTTCACTTCGTCTTTGAAGCGTTTCAGCGTTTTCAGCGTGCCTTCGTGGATCACAACATCGTCGCGCAGCAGGCGTACACCAGCGCTGCGGCGGGCAACGCCTTCGGTCACGATACAACCAGCAACGCGGCCAACACCGGTAACCTTGAACACTTCCTTGATCGACGCGTAACCGATGAAGTTTTCGCGGATTTCTGCGGAGAGAAGGCCGGAAGCCGCCGCTTTCACATCATCCACAAGGTCATAGATCACCGAGTAATAGCGGATCTCAACGCCCTTCTGGTTGGCCGAGTTCCGCGCAGAGGCATTAGCCCGCACGTTAAAGCCAAACACAGGCGCTTCGGACGCTTCGGCAAGGCCGATATCCGATTCCGTGATAGCACCAACGCCAGAGTGAAGAACGCGAACGCGCACTTCGTCGTTGCCGATTTTCTCCATCGCCTGAACGATCGCTTCGGCAGAACCCTGCACGTCTGCTTTCACAAGGATCGGAAGCTCGGCAACGTTCTCGTCGTCTTTGGCTTTTGCCATAAGCTGTTCGAGAGTTGTTGCAGCACCAATCGCAGCGCGCTTTTCTTTGGCGGCATGAGCACGGTAATCCGCAATCTCGCGAGCCTGTGCCTCTGTCTCAACAACGTTCAGAACGTCACCCGCTTCAGGTGTACCGTTGAGGCCAAGAACCTCTACCGGAACCGAAGGGCCAGCGTCATTGATACGGTCGCCTTTGTCGCTCAAGAGCGCACGCACGCGGCCCCACTGTTCACCAACAACAAAGATATCGCCTTTGTGCAGCGTACCGTTTTGAACAAGAACCGTCGCCACAGGACCACGACCAACGTCAAGCTGCGCCTCGATCACAGCACCGTTTGCGGCGCGATCAGGGTTAGCTTTGAGATCAAGCAGTTCAGCCTGAAGCGAAATAGCCTCAAGCAGATCATCCAGACCCGTACCGTTGATAGCCGAAACTTCAACGTCCTGAACTTCACCGGACATTTTCTCAACGATCACTTCGTGCTGAAGGAGATCGGTGCGAACTTTGTCTGGGTTGGCTTCCGGACGATCAATTTTGTTAATCGCTACAATCATCGGCACACCAGCAGCTTTGGCGTGGTGGATCGCTTCGATTGTCTGTGGCATCACCGCGTCATCGGCGGCAACCACAAGCACAACAATATCCGTTACTTGAGCACCACGAGCCCGCATCGACGTAAACGCCGCGTGGCCCGGAGTATCGAGGAACGTCAGAAGCTTACCTTCATCAGTTTTCACCTGATAGGCGCCGATGTGCTGGGTAATACCGCCAGCCTCGCCAGCAACAACTTTCGCCTTACGGATCGCATCCAAAAGCGAAGTTTTACCGTGGTCAACGTGGCCCATAACCGTGATGACAGGAGGACGGGAAACCAGTTTTTCCTCATCATCTTGAACGTCAGCGATTACGTCCTCAACGTCAGACGCAGAAACGCGCGAAATCTTGTGGCCGAATTCTTCGACAATAAGCTCGGCTGTATCAGCATCAATTGTTTGGTTCTGCGTAACCATCATGCCCATGTTCATGAGCGCTTTAACAACGTCACCAACACGTTCGGCCATACGGTTTGCAAGCTCGGAAACAACAATCGCTTCCGGCACCTGAACATCACGAACAACCTTTTCGCGCTCGACCTGACCACCCATAGCCTTTTGACGCGCACGCTCTTGCTTACGCTTCATCGATGCCATGGACCGCTGACGGCCACCGTCACCACCGCGCAGCGCTTGGTTCAGCGTCAGCTTGCCGGAACGACGCTTATCTTCGCCAGCGTTTTTGGATGGGCGATCATTGCGATCATTGCGGTCGTTGCTTTTGCGTGGAGCAGAAGACGGACGTCCTGCTGGACGGCTCGCCGCTGCTTCAACCTCTGCCGGATCGGCAGGGCGTGCAGCTTTCTTGGGCGCTGCAGATTTAGCGGCTTTTTCGGCCTCTGCGCGCTCCTTGGCGATCTCTGCTTCTTTACGGGCGCGCTCTTCTTCTTCAGCCTTGGCCTTCGCACGCTCGGCACGTTCTTTTTCTTCGGCTTCTTTAGCCTCGATCTCCGCACGGCGGCGGGCACGATCTTCGGCGCGCTGCTTTTCTTCAGCTTCGCGCTTCGCTGCTTCTTCGGCCTCGCGCGCTTTTGCAAGCTTCAGAGCCGCCAAACGGCGCTCCATCTCGGCATCCGAAATGCCTGCCGGACGACGCGAAGGATCACCAACCGAAGCCGAGCTCACGTTTGCTTTTGCCGCACCAGGCTTGGGAACAACAACGCGCTTGCGTTTTGTCTCAACAACAACGTTCTTTGTCCGTCCGTGGCTAAAGCTCTGCTTTACATTGCCCGGACGTCCTGCGCCGCCGCGAATTCCCAGTGTTTTTTTGCCGTCACTATCGCTCATGTGGTCTTCGTACCCTTCTCGGTGGATGTTCCACCGCCATTTGCGCGCACGCCTCTAAGACGTTTGGCATCCTCTACCGCACTATCGGTGAGTCCGCCAGATGCAAGCGCGCCATGTATCACATTTTCCCGCCCGAAAGCCAAACCCAATTCCGATGCCGTAAGCATATCGATATATAGGTCTCTGTCTCGAGGGGGGCGAAGCTTGGATTTTCCACGCTCCGACCCATCGCTGGCCTGAAACAAGACTTTCGCCTGCTCCGCCTCAAGCCAACCCTTAACTTTTTCGTAGCCCGTGATCGCCCGGCCCGCTTTCCGCGCCAAAGAGATATAGTCTACGACCCGCCGCGCAAGCGCAGCTTCGGTATCATCAACCAAGGTTTCCGGCACCTTGACCGCTTGTTTGGCCGCCTTGGAGAACAGCCCCTTATTGGCAGCCTTCTCTAAAGCCGCGCGATCAGCCGTCACCCAGATGCCGCGCCCCGGAAGCTTTCCGGCAACATCCGCAAAAACGGTGTTCTCCGGTCCGATCACAAACCGGATCATCTCGGATTTATCCCGTGTCTCGCCGGTGGCAATGCACCGTCGTTCGGGGTTTTCCCGTTCGTTTTTTCGACCGCCGCGCGCCATTCAGGTTACCCGAAGCTTTACGCTTCGGTCTCCTCTGTTGCGTCTTCGGAACTTTCTTCCGCAGCTTCTTCTTCTGCTTCGGCTTCCAGTTCTGTCGGATCGACCCACCCAAGCATAATGCGGGCGGTCATAACCAGATTCTGCGCTTCTTCGAGCGAAACATCGAAGGGCTCAAGAACGCCATCGTCCTTTTTACGCTCGCCGTTTTCAGTGGTCCAACCACCGGCAAGCTCCCAATCCGCGCATGTTGCGAAGTCTTCGAGGGTTTTCACTCCATCTTTTGCAAGCGCAAGTACCATTTGGGGTGTCAGACCATCAAATGCAACCAGGCTGTCTTCAACGCCGAGTTCACGTGCCTCTTCCAGCGCCTTTTTATTAGCGGCTTCGAGGTAGTCACGCGCACGAGCTTGAAGCTCTCCGGCTGTATCTTCGTCAACACCGTCAATCACCAATAGCTCGTCTACTTCAACGTAAGCCACCTCTTCGAGGTTGGTGAAGCCTTCGGACACGAGAAGCTGCGCAAAGAACTCGTCGAGGTCGAGCGCTTCCATGAACAGGCTTGTGCGTGCAGCGAACTCTTTCTGACGACGCTCGGATTCTTCGGCCTCTGTCAAAATGTCGATATCAAGACCGGTCAACTGGCTCGCAAGGCGAACGTTCTGACCACGGCGACCAATGGCAAGCGAAAGCTGCTCATCAGGCACAACAACCTCAATACGCTCGGCTTCTTCGTCAAGCACAACCTTGGACACTTCAGCGGGCTGAAGCGCGTTCACAAGGAAGGTTGGCGCATCGTCATTCCAAGGAATGATGTCGATTTTCTCGCCCTGAAGCTCGTTCACAACGGCCTGAACACGGCTACCGCGCATACCAACACAGGCACCTACAGGGTCAATCGAACCATCGTAAGAGATCACTGCGATCTTGGCGCGCGAACCTGGGTCACGGGCAACAGCCTTGATGTCGATGATACCGTCGTAAATCTCCGGCACTTCCATCTTGAACAGTTCAGCCATGAATTGCGGGTCTGTCCGGCTCAGGAAAATCTGAGGGCCACGCACTTCGCGACGCACATCTTTGATATAGCAGCGGATACGATCATTCGGGCGATAGCTCTCGCGGCCGATCTTCTCGTTGCGGCGCAGGATACCTTCGCCACGACCCACATCAACGATGACATTGCCGTACTCTTCGCGCTTAACAACACCATTGATGATGGTGCCTGCGCGGTCTTTGAACTCTTCGTACTGGCGATCACGCTCGGCTTCGCGCACCTTCTGAAGGATCACCTGCTTGGCAGATTGCGCCGCGATACGGCCCATCTCTACTGGCGGAACCTCGTCAATGATCTCTGCGCCCACTTCTGGGTTTTCAAGATAATCGCGGGCTTGCGCAACAGTCAGTTCGGCGAGGTGGTTCTCAACCATATCGTCTTCAACCACGGTGCGAACCCGTGTGAATGTGGCGCGGCCGGTTTTGCGGTCAATGCTGACGCGGATATCCATTTCGGCGCCGTAACGCGATTTGGCGGCCCGTGCGAGGGATTCTTCCATCGCTTGAACAACCAGATCGGGATCGATCATCTTTTCACGTGCGACCGCTTCGGCGGTTTGCAAAAGCTCAAGCTGGTTGGCTGAAGTAATTGCCATTGTCACTGCTCCTTAGAAGCGTCAGTTTCTGTTTTAATCTCGTCGAAATCGTCTTCGTTCACGATGCCCGCCGCTTTACGTTGCTTGAGCATTTCCGCGATTAATTCGTCTGTCAGGACCAGCTTGGCATCTACCAGCCAGTCAAACTTGAGGCCGATTGTCCCTTCGGAAATCGTGATCAGAACCTCGTCATCTTCGGTTCCCGCGAGCTTGCCTTTGAAACGGCGACGGCCATCAATCAGTTCAGCTGTTTCAAGCTTAGCCTCATAACCATGCCAAAGCTCAAAATCCTTCATCCGCGTGAGCGGGCGGTCGATACCAGGGCTCGAGACCTCAAGCGAATAGAGCCCGTCAATCGGGTCTTCGACATCAAGCGTTGCACCAACCTCGGTCGAAACCTTGGCGCAATCTTCAATTTCCATGCTGCCGTCAGGTTTCTGAACCATCAACTGCAGCGTTTTCTCTTCGCCACCCATGAGCCGCACACGGACCAATTCAAACCCCATATCCTCGATAACGGGCTGAACTATACCGGCCAGACGGCGATCAATAGCAGCTGTAGCAACAAGATCAGACAAGGTATCTCCAAGCACAAAAAAACGGGCTGCGCGGCCCGTTGAGAATTTCGGTGGGCATTGGGAGTGGACCCCAACGCGCCGCTGTTGAAAAGGGATATACGTGCAAACGCCTGAGTCTACAAGGCCCAAATAGACTCAGCTATTTTGCGGGCTTCTGCGCAACGATAAACACTGCTTCGCCTCGCTTGGGCTGCCAGACGTGATCAAGCGCAAATCCAACATCGGTAATGCTCGCTTCCAACTCGGATTTATCAAACCGCTGAACAGGAGGCATCAGATTGATTTTACTCAATGCGGGTACAATCGTGTTGCCAAAGATACCCGGCAAGCCATTGATCTCCGACATACAAACAGTGCTCGAGATAAGAAAGCCGCCTGGCTTCACCACATCATACAGCTGTTTCACGACCTGTTTGTAATCCGGCAGCAAATGAAGAATCGACATCGCCAGAACCGCATCAAAGCTGTTGGCTTCATATCCCATTGCATCAATATCAAGCTTGTCGACCGTAAGATTGGACAGCCCTGCTGCACGCACCTTTTTCTTGGCAATCGCTAACATCTTGTCAGAAAAATCTGTGGCGAGATACGAGCGCACTAAAGGTGCATGAACAATCGCCGTTGACCCAGTACCGCAGCCAATTTCCAAAACATCCATATCTGGTGTGAGGTAGCTTTGGGTCGTTTCGAGCTTATGTTGGTACGCAGCCTCATTTGTAATAGGCGACTTTGCGTAATTTTTCGCAATAGCATTCCAGAACCAAACCGACTGCCCCATTACGGCCACTCCCAAAAATTTCTAAATCAATGGAAACTGAATCGACCTCAACACCGATCAAATCAATGGGTGCGCAAACATTGCCAGCGACTGTCTCTATTCAGCAACCCAACCGATATCACGATGCGTACCGTCACAGAACGGCTTGTTTCCGGACCGACCACATCGACAAAGAACATATTTTCGCTCTGACATGCCTTCGCCCTGTTTCGGAGACTTCAGCTCCACATCAGCAACCCAATACGGGCCATTTTTCTCAACAGTCACACGCGGCCCATCGGGCACAAGGTGCGTTGGGTCTTCGCCCTTCGCCGCCATAGTCAGCGCGCCGGACGGACATCCGGCAATCACCGCTTCGATCTCTTCACGGGTTCCTTTATCCGGCTCAATCCATGGCCGCTTCTTAGCGTCAAACACATGGGCAGCGATACGATTACATTCCGCAGCATGGGCACAAAGCATCGGGTTAAAGTAAACGACGATCTCTTCACCCTCAAACGGGACCAACCGATCTCGGCCCGCAGGTTTACCGCGCTCTGACGAAAACCCTGTTTTCTTATGGCTGCCGTCGCAAAACGGCTTATTCTTGCTGTTCCCACACCGACAAAGAAACATCACGTTCTTTCCCTCGGCGTCCGCTCCAACGAGGTTCAATTCCCCCTTCACGCGAAGCGGGCCGTTCTCTACTGGTTCGATCTCTGGAGTTTTGGCGGCATCGTCGTTTGAGTCACTCATAGCTTCCTCCCGATGTTGGCTTTTGGAAGCTTGCGAGACACAGCGCGGCAAATCAAGCCGTGCTAGAGATGGAGTTCAGCTTTCTGAAAGGTGAGGCGGTCTGTAATTTGGATCAACGCGCGGGTAATTTCCGGCTCTGACATTGCATGCCCCGCAACCGGAACCATCGTCAGATCACACTTTGGATGACGCGCGGCAAGCGCCTGTGCTGCCTCGGGAGGGCAAACCATATCCTGACGGCCTTGCACAATTGAAACACCAATATGCTTAATCTTTTCAATATTTTGAAGAATATACCCATCCTCAGATAGAAACACTTTATTGAGGAAGTAATGGTTCTCAAGCCGCGAAAACGCTCTTGCGTAGTCCGCTGGCGGTGTCATGGAGCGGCCATTCGACGTAACCGAGGCAAGCGCATTTTCCCACGCAGCCCATGATTGCGCGTATCGCGTCTCTACCGCGCGATCACCTGAGAACAAACGTTTGTTATATGCCGCGATCATATCACCGCGCTCATCTTCGGGAATCAGCTCTTCGAACGAATGCCAAACCTCGGGATAAAACCGTGCAGCACCGCCACCATAGAACCAATCAAGCTCCCGCTGCGTAGCAAGGAAAACTCCGCGCAGTACCAAATGCGCCACCGCGGCAGGATGAGTTTCGGCATAAACAAGCGCAAGCGTTGCGCCCCAGCTTCCGCCAAAAACAATCCAGCGGCTTATGCCAAGGTGCTCTCTAATTTTCTCAATATCTTCAACAAGATGCCATGTCGTGTTGGCCTCGACCGAAGCATTGGGGCGTGACCGCCCGCACCCCCGTTGATCAAACAGGATCACTCGATAGATTGCCGGATCGAAAAACCGGCGCATCATGGGCGAACAGCCGCCGCCAGGACCGCCGTGCAACACCACAACAGGCAGCCCCAACGGGTTGCCGCATTGCTCAACATAGATTTCGTGACCGTCACCAACATCAAGCATTTGCCGATGAAACGGTTCAATTGCCGAAAAAAGATAGTCGGATGCGCTGTTTTGGCGTGAGATTCTGTCCATGCAATTACTATATAGGGGGAGTAGCTGGCTTGCCCATGACAAATCGCCACCAACCTGTGAGGATCAGATGACAACAGAAACCAACACAATCGACCCGCAAGAAGTCGCGAAGTTCGAAGCCATGGCGGCAGAGTGGTGGGATCCGAACGGGAAGTTCAAGCCGCTTCATATGCTCAATCCCTGTCGGCTTGATTACATCACACAGCAAATCGCAGCAGAGTTTGACCGTGACCTGACGGCCAACAAACCGTTTGAAGGGCTGCGGATCATCGATATTGGTTGCGGGGGCGGGCTTTTGTCTGAACCTATGGCGCGGCTTGGGGCAACAGTTGTGGGCGCGGATGCGGCGGCGGGCAATATTCCCGTGGCGCAGGTTCATGCACAATCGCAAGGGCTTGAGATCGACTATCGCAACACAACAGCAGAAGCGATCGCAGATGAGGGCGAACGGTTTGATGTCGTGCTCAATATGGAAGTTGTGGAGCATGTGGCTGATCCACAGGGTTTTTTGACCGCCTGCCAAACGCTTCTCAATCCAGGTGGCTTGATGTTGTGCAGCACAATTAACCGCAACCCGAAAAGCTTCGCGATGGCGATCATCGGAGCAGAACACATCATGCGCTGGCTGCCAAAGGGCACGCATGAATGGAATAAATTCATTACGCCCGACGAACTCTACCAACTCATAGAAAGCGCGAGCCTAAGACCCGTAGACCGCAAGGGGTTTGTGTTTAATCCGATTACATGGAGTTGGTCGATTTCTGATCGTGATCTCTCGGTGAATTACGTCACCGCAAGCGTCAAACCAGCCTAATTTTCGGCCAAGCGAACGCGCAGTTCGCGCAGCACAGGTAATATCGAACGCACCTTATCCGACCCGATATCGCCGACCACACTGGCAACCGCCGGTGCAATAGCAGTCAATGCCGCCTCACAGGCGCGCCGACCAGACGGGCTAATCGCTACGAACTTACGCCGCGCATCATCCCAATCGGGGCGGATATGAACATGCCCTGCCGCCTCTAGTTTTGAGAGCGTGTTGGTCATCGCCCCGCGTGTTACCGAAAAGGCTTTTGCCAACTGCGCGGGCGAGCGTTCGCTACTTACGTGCATCAGGTGGTTCAAAACCGAAAAATGCGATAGCTCCATTCCCTTAGGCAAAGCTTTTCCCAGCCTGTTGCGCGCAAGCTGATCAGCCATGAAAATCTCGCTAAACAGCGAAATCGCAAGGGAATTGTGTTGATCGGTCATGACGGTTTTTTAAACGCCCGAGCATTTTTTAGCGAGGGAATTTTTTGCCGCGCTGTTTCAACCTCATCAACGTCGATGTCAACAATCATCACGCCAGGGTCTTCGCCTGCATCTGCTAGCACCTCGCCCCATGGCGATACCACGAGCGAATGCCCGTAAGTTCTGCGCTCTGACCCGTCTTGTTGGCGATGGCTGCCACATTGCGCTGGCGCCAAAACGAAACAACCCGTTTCAATCGCCCGAGCGCGAAGCAAAACATGCCAATGCGCCTCACCCGAAACAGCTGTAAAGGCCGCCGGCTGCGTGATGATCTGCGCGCCGGCTTCGGCCAAGGCTCTGTGAAGCTGTGGAAAGCGCACGTCATAACACACCGTCATTCCGACGTTGCCCAAAGGTGTTTCTGCAACGACCGCATCTTCGCCGGGACGGTATCCCGCGCTTTCTTTGTAAGTTTCCGTTTCCGAAAGCTCGACATCGAACATGTGGATTTTGTCATAGCTCGCCGTGATCTCGCCTGTTGGAGAGATCAGGAAAGACCGATTGGCGAAGCGGTCCTCGTTTTCCAGCTTAATCCCGAGCGAGCCGATCAGTATCCAAATGCCGAGCGTCGCTGCTTCGTTCCGGATAGCCGCAAGCGTTTCGTCCTCGCTTTGAAAACTTAGCACCGCTTGCTGATGTTTACGCGAATTCGAAACGCAGTTGGACACTTCAGGCGTCAGCACGAACTCCGCGCCCTTCTCGGCCGCCTCGCAGATCATGCCGAGAATAACGGGCAGATTCTCTTTGGGTGAATCCGAGGAGTTCAGCTGGCAAAGCCCGACCCGCATGATTACCCAGCCAGCAATGCGTCAAGCTTGCCGCGCTGCTCCAATGCATAAAGGTCATCGCATCCGCCAACATGCGTATCGCCCACAAAAATCTGTGGAACGGTCCGCCCGCCGTTGGCGCGTTGTGTCATTTTTTGGCGCAACGCAGGGTCGCGGGAAACGTCAAATTCAACAAAGCTTACCGACTTGCTGTTCAGAAGCCGCTTTGCCGCGTGGCAGAAGCCGCATGTTTGTGTGGTGTAAATCTCTACAGTTTGCATCTCAAATCCTGTTACTTGGTCGGTGCATATATGGAGATTTAGCTGTCTCTTTCAACGCGCGCTAGTGCGATAACGTTCACTTCGCTCGCCAATGATGCAATGCAGGCGCGTGCTGCGGCGTTGATCGTCGCTCCCGTCGTCAGAACATCATCAACCAGAAGCACCGACCGCCCCTCCATGCGCTGCCAATATTTGGGATGCGGCATGATCGCGTTGCTCAATGTCTTGCGCCGTTTGCCCGCAGTTTGTCCTTCAAGGCTCTGGGTGCGCTTCACGCGTCGGAGCAACTCGGGCACATGCTCAAGGTGCAGGTTGTTTGCAATTTCTTTGGAAAGAAGCGCGGATTGGTTAAAGCGGCGCTTCATAAACCGTGTCCAATGCAAAGGAATGGGCGCAACAATCGTGTCATCATCCACGATCTCTTCTGCTGCGCGCGACATCCATTCCGCAGCGGGCTTCACCACATCAAGTCGATCCCCGTGCTTCAGTGCCAGAACAAGCTTGCGACCTGTATCCTTATAGAGAAACGCCGCGCGCCCTCTGTCCCAGACGCGTCGGCCCTCCAGACACTCATCACAATATAGTGTTTCTCCTTCAACAACCTCGCCCATCAACGGAGACCCGCAACAATCGCAAACGACCCCAGTAATAAAGCGTGTATCGCGCCAACAGGGGCCACAGAGGGCCCCCTCAGACTCCACCATGTCACCACAGCCAATACACTGCGGCGGAAAGACCGCTCGGAGAAGCCTTTGCATTCCTTTAAAACCTTTCTAAATTGCGCCGAACAAAGGACACAGAATGAATAACCAGCCACCAGAGCTTACCGAAAGAAAAGCGCTCGAATTGCACCGCGCCCGCGCGCAGCACGACGCGCTGTTTCTTCAGCTCGACACGGCTGATGAAATTCAGGAAAGACTCACCGAGGTTAACAGAAGGTTTACAAACCCGGCCATCGTGACCGCTTTCCCCGAAATTTGGCGCGAGTGTTTCCCGAACGCCAAGATTATCAGCGACACAGACGTTCTTTCACTTGAGCAACAAGCCCACGACCTCGTTATCCACGCGCTTTGCCTTCATTGGGCGAATGATCCCGTGGGCCAGCTTGTTCAGTCTCGCCGCGCTCTCAAGCCTGATGGATTGTTCATCGGCGCGATGTTCGGCGGGCAAACCCTCGCAGAACTCCGCAGCGTTTTGGCAGAGGTCGAAAGCGCAACGACTGGGGGCATCTCCCCTCGTGTTGCTCCGATGGCCGAAATTCGTGACCTCGGCGGCCTACTCCAGCGCGCTGGCTTCGCACTCCCTGTCGCGGACTCCGCCGTCAAAACTGTGACCTATTCCGACGCGGTGCGACTTATGCATGATCTGCGACATATGGGCGAAGGCAACGCATTGGCCCAGCGCCACAAGAAGCCACTTACCCGCTCGCAAATCGAGAAGATTGTTGAAACCTATGCGACCCATTTTCCAAGTGAATCAGGGCGCATTAGAGCCACATTTGAAATTGTCTATCTAACCGGATGGGCACCAGATGATAGCCAGCAGAAACCGCTGCGCCCCGGTTCAGCAACCACAAGACTAGCAGATGCCCTTGGCACGTCTGAGTTGACCATTCCGAATAGCTCCGCCAAGACACAACCCTAAGCCCGCGCGCAACAGGATCGCCAGTATGAAACCAGCCAACCACCCAAGCCTTCCAACGCCGAAAATCGGTGTTCTGATCGCAAACCTCGGCACGCCCGACAATTACGATTATTGGTCGATGCGCCGATACCTGTCGGAGTTTCTCTCAGACCAGCGCGTCATCGATTACCCTGCATGGAAGTGGCAGCCCATTCTACAGGGCATCATTCTGAGCAAACGCCCATTTTCATCCGGCGCGGCTTACAAAAGCATCTGGAATCATGATCTCGGCGAAAGCCCGTTGATGACAATCACAAAGGCCCAAACAAACGCTATTTCTGCTGCGTTAGAGACTGAGTTTGGTGACGACGTAGTTGTTGATTTCTGTATGCGGTACGGGAACCCATCAACAAAATCCAAGGTCGCCGCTTTGATCGAACAAGGCTGTGACAAAATCCTCTTCTTCCCGCTGTATCCGCAATATGCGGGCGCAACGACCGCAACAGCAAATGATGCTTTTTTCGCCGCGCTTGCCGATAAACCTTGGCAACCATCGGTGCGAACAGTTCCCGCCTATTTTGACCATCCGCAATATATCGACGCCCTCGCTGGGTCCATCCGCGACGCTTACGAAAACCTCGAAACAAAGCCTGATTTGCTCGTTGCGTCGTATCACGGCATGCCAGAGCGCTACCTGACACAAGGCGATCCCTATCATTGCCAATGCCAGAAAACTACGCGACTGGTTCGCGAGGCGCTGGGCTGGGACAAGGACAAGATTGTAACCACTTTTCAATCTCGGTTTGGCCCTGAAGAATGGCTCAAGCCCTATACCGTTGAAGAGGTCGCGCGCCTTGCTGAATCCGGCAAAAAGAACATCGCGGTGATTGCACCTGCCTTCTCTGCCGACTGCATCGAGACACTCGAGGAAATCAACGAAGAGATCAAAGAAGCGTTTGAAGAGGCCGGCGGTGAAAGCTTTACGTACATTCCTTGCCTGAATGAGCAGCCCGCGCACATCAATGCTCTTACCACGATCATCAAAGAGAACCTCCAAGGCTGGACATAGAAACGGGCAGGAAAGACCTGCCCGCGTTCAAAACCTAATAAAACAGCATTCCGATTAGATAATCAGAACCTGCGTGCCGTTCTTGGTCAGCGCATAGAGCTCTGCAATGTTTTCGTTGTACAGGCCAATACAGCCGTTTGACGACTTACGGCCGATCTTACGCGTGTCTTGTGTGCCGTGGATACGGTAATAGGTCCAAGTCAAATAGAGCGCGTGTGTTCCAAGAGGGTTGGTCGGACCAGGCGGAATGAAGTCCGGCCACTCTGGATTACGCTTCTTCATCGCCGGCGTCGGAGCCCAGCTTGGACCCTCAACCTTACGGATCACCTTAGTACGCCCACGGCGCGTAAGATCTTCGGAGATCGGAACAGAGGTTGGATACAGCTTGTAGATCGACTGATCGTCAGACCAGAAATGCAGCGCACGGGACGACACATCCACAAGGATCGCACCATTTCGGGTGTTGCTGAAATAAGGGCGCCAATCAAGCGAACGGAAGCTCGAAATGTTATGGCGTACGTCATTGCGCGGCTGGGCTTGTTCAAAAACAATATCTCCGGAAGAATCACGAGCGATTGCGGGCATTGCAAGCCCACTTGCAAGTGCAACAGAAGTTCCGAGAAAGCGGCGGCGGCTATATTTAAATGATTTTGATGCAGACATCTGGAATTCCTTCATCTATCGCGACAGCGAGTCAGACAGCACATTATGGCGCGAAAGACGCAGTCGCAATTCAAAGAATCGTCATTTGGCCGAAACCCGCTTGTGTGGGTTTGAACCGCAACGTTTCTGTCGTTAAAGAGGATAATGTAGCACTTTTGGGATATTAAAATGAACAAATTTATTGCTCTGTCCGTTTCCGCGATGATTGCATTGGCCGCTTGCGAGCCAACATCCACTGCGCCAACCGTCGATTCTTATGGTCGGCCGCTCCCAAAAGTTTACCGAGTCCCGAGCGCAAGTAGTGGCAAGGTTCAGTTCGCCGTTCTGGATTCGGTGAATGTGTTACGTGAGGCCGCAGGCGCGCAGCCGCTTGAGCTTGATTCCAAACTCACCGCCGCCGCAGCGACCCATTCTCGCGATATGTCTGTACAAAACCGCCCATGGCACTTTGGCTCTGATGGTTCCTCCCCTCTCGATCGCGTTGCACGCACCGGATACAACGGGACGCTGGCTGGCGAAGTGATTTCGGAAACATATGAAACCGAACTTCAAACTCTAGCCGCTTGGATGGAGCAGCCAGATACGCGCGCCGTGATTATGGATCCGGCTGCAAATGAAATGGGCTTTGCTTGGTATCAGGAAGACAACGGCAAAATCTGGTGGACACTGGTCACCGGCAAGCCGCGTGGAATTGCCGGTAACTCCTGAATTATCTCTAAGTCGCCTGATCTAAGGATAAACCGAGATTACGGTGCCTAGATTCACCATTGGGTAAATCTCTTCCATCTCCTTATCGGTGACGGCGATACAGCCCCACGTCCAGTCTTTCTTGTTTTTATAGCGTGGGTCAGGGCTTTCGCCGTGAATAAAGATATCCCCACCAGCGCTTTTGCCGACGGCACGCGCACGCTGAACATCATCGGTGTTCGGATAAGACATTCCGATTGAAAGATAGAAATCACTGTTCGGATTTCGACGGTTGATAAGATAACTGCCCTCTGGCGTCTTCCCATCACCTTCGTACTGCTTATGTCCGACTGGCTCAAAGCCAAGGTGAATATCATAAGACTTCAGCACCTTGTCATGGTGCATCAAGAACATCTTGCGATCTTCTTTATAGACAAGAATCCGTGTGACTTCTGGCCCGTTATAAGGCTTCATTCCGCCACAACCGGAAAGAACGAATGAAATCGCCGTGATGGCGACAATTAGGATTGCCCGCATTTTACTGCCCGTTACTGTACTGCTCATTGATTTTTATTAGCCTGACTATAGCGCAAATTGCGCCATTAGAAAATCAGGGATTCGTTACCTACGCAAAAATGACGCGGCGATCTCGACATGTGGCGACCAGCGAAATTGATCGACAACCTGAACAAAACCAATCTCAAACCCCGCGCCGACCAATGTTTGCGCGTCTCGTGCGAAGGTGACCGGATTGCAAGACACCATGGACACCAGCCCCGCCTTCGATGCCGCTATCTCTGCGATTTGAGCTTCTGCTCCCGCGCGCGGCGGGTCGATGACAATCGCGTCAAAGCCTTTGATCTCATCGGGCAATAGCGGTCTCCGAAAGAGATCGCGCGCCTCTGTTGTTAGGTGTTTCAACCCTTTGCCAAATCGCCATGCTTGATCAAGTGCGGTTAGCATAGAGGCCTCGCCCTCAACCGCATGGACTTCCGCCTGTTCCGCAATTGGCAATGAAAACGTGCCGCATCCAGAGAACAAGTCCAATACCTTTTCTGCACCAGAAACAGTCTCTAACACAGCTGAAACCAGCGCGTTTTCCCCATCTTTGGTTGCCTGAAGAAAGGTCCCTGCGGGGGGAGTCACCCTGTGGCCCGCGAACTCTTGGACCGGAGCGTGTATTTCGCAAACCAGCTCGTCTTCCCACGTCAAACGCGCCAAACCGAATTGGTTCGCGATACCAGCAAGCTCAATCCGAAGCGGCCCATCCAGCGGTTTGCCACCTTGCGCCAAAACATCAACCCCGCCGAGCGTTTGCGTTACGGTAAAGCTGATCTCTGCCTTTCGGGAGGTTCCGGCAATAGTTAGCGCCTCAAGCGCGGGAATTGCTTCCTTCACCGCCGGCTCGAGCAGCTTACAGTTTGGGATCTCAATGATTATTCCTGATGCCCGTGTGTGGAACCCAATCATCGCACCATTCTTGGTCCGCTTTCCGGCCAAGCCAGCGCGGCGGCGAGATTGCGGCGGGGATGTTTGAATGGGCCGGAACTCCGCCGTTAGGCCATGAGTTTCCAAGGCGCGACGCACCACATCTTGCTTCCAATTCGCCACAAATGCATCCGAGGCATGCATCAGGCTACACCCACCGCACGACTTGTAATGGCTGCACGGCGGTTTTACCCGATCCGACGACGGCTCCAGAATACGCGGCGCGGCCATTTTACCGCCTTCGACATCTCCCTCGACAACTTCGCCAGGCAAAGCCATCGGAACGAACACAGGGCCCTCGGCAATGCCGTCTCCAAGATGGCCAAGCCGCTCGATTGTTACCTTCACTCTGCTGCCTCCTCGATGCCGATGAACCCGCCGGACTGTCGTTCCCAGAATGTCGCATAGCGCCCATTGCGTTCAAGAAGTTCGGCATGGGTTCCTTGCTCGACGATCCTTCCGTTTTCAAGCACAATTATTCGATCCATCTGCGCAATCGTTGAAAGTCGGTGCGCAATTGCCAGCACGGTTTTGCCACCCATCACATTTTCAAGCGCAGTTTGGATTGCGGCCTCAACCTCGGAATCAAGCGCGGATGTCGCCTCATCAAGGACGAGTATCGGCGCATCTTTCAAAATCGCGCGAGCCAAAGCAATGCGTTGCCTTTGCCCGCCGGACAACTTAACGCCCCGTTCCCCAAGAAATGCTTCATACCCGCGGCGACCTTTGAAATCTTCAAGCTCCTTGATGAAATCATGCGCCTCTGCGCGTTTGGCGGCGCTTATTACCTCCTCATGCGAGGCGTCCGGTCGACCATAAAGAATGTTATCGAGCGCAGAGCGGTTGAACATCGCAGTTTCCTGCGTGACCATTCCGATCTGACGCCGCAAGCTTTTTTGCGTCACTTTTGAAACGTCTTGGCCATCAATCAAAACGCGGCCACGTTCGGGGTCATAGAGCCGCAACAATAGGGAAACCAGCGTAGATTTCCCTGCTCCAGAAGCGCCCACAATGCCAAGCTTCTCTCCCGAGTTAATGAGCAGATCTGTCTCTGTTATGCCGCCGGTTTCGCCGCCATAGGCAAAACTCACTTGATCATAGTGAATTTCGCCCTTGCTAACGGTAAGCGTGTCGGCATCAGAGCTGTCCACCAGAGCGGGACGCACTGTAAGCGTTCCCATTCCATCCTCGACCTCGCCGATATGAGAGAAAATTCCCATCAGCGTAAACGAAACCCAACCTGTCATCTGCGCAAAGCGGATTGCGAGCGAACCGGTTGTGGCGATATCTCCTGCCGAAGCGGAGCCTTTTGTCCAGAAATAGAGCGAAGCCCCAACAATCAAGACAGGCAAAACACCCGCAATAACCATCAGGCCATAGCGAAAAGCCGAAGCAAGAACGCCAAACTGCCGTGCCCGCTGGCGGAACTCTTGCATGGCGTCTGTCGCCGCGCGCTCCTCGTGATCAGCGTGCGCAAAGAGCTTTACCGTTTTAATGTTGGTGATCGTATCGACTATCTGGCCAGTAACGCCGGTCCGTGCCCCTGCTCTTGAACGCGCCTTAACGCGAATGCGCGGCAGAAAATATCGCAAGAAAAGAAAATACGCGGCGAGCCACACACAGAAAATCAGCGAGACGCGGAAATCCACGGTCGACATAACGTAAAGCGCGCCAATTATCGACGCGAGCGCGAACACCAAAGTGTTGAGAGTCTCGACGACAATCTCGGTCAAAGATCCGGCGGCCTGCATCTGTTTTTGTGAGATACGCCCTGCATAGTCGTTGTCAAAAAACGAGACCGTTTGCCCCAAAGTCCAGCGATTAAGGCGGGATAGGGTCTGAGTGAAGATATCAGGCGCCATAATCACAGATTGCAAATAGGCCGAAATGCCAAAGAACATTGGCCGCAAAACAATGAGAAACACCAGCCCTGCAAGCAACAACACCATATTTCCGGAGAAAAAGGTCTCTGGCGAACTGGCAAGAGCGGCGTCGATCACCATACCGAGGAAAACCGCCGTTGTGACCTCGATTATTCCGGAAAGCGCAGAAACAAGACCTGCCGAAAGCAAAACTTTCTGACTTCCAGCAAGGCACCACCTCATGAATCGGGCAAGCGTTTGCGGAGGCGCAACGGATACGGGCGCAAAGGGGTCGATCAAATTCTTTAACAACACAATAGGGCCTTCTTGGAAATCACGGCGAGCGCCAGTACAGACAGCAAGCATAACGCGGTCGAGCGGCGCGAAATAAATATGGCGATGAGTCCCGCTCACGATAGGGCAGTCGATTGCGGAGCGAAACCCAGCTTGGTGGATTATTAGCCGTGACCGTCTAAAAGTTGATCGCGCGTCAGTTTGAGCCCTGACTCAAGCCATTTTTGCTCGAGGTTTTTTAGTGCATTGCCAAGCTCAGCACCCTTTAGCGCCGGCATTAAATCCGCAGCCTTCACGGGAAACTCCGCATGCGCCCCGCGCTCCACGTCTTGAATGTCTGCGGTGCAAACCGGCGCTTCGAACAGTGCTGCACGAAGCAAAAGAACGCTTTTCCCGACATCCGCCCCGTAGCGATAGCCCAGCGCGATAGGGGTTGTCGTGTGCTCAAGTTCAAAGCGAAGAATGTCATACGTCTTTGAATGCGCATTACTCAGCCGAAGTGCATTCTTTACGTCCTCGCCACCAAGAATTGCGAGCCGCCTTATTGGGTCTGCACCTACTTCGACGCTTTGTTCATTGTGTATCAACAAAGGCAAGAAACGACCCGTGGCGCCGATAAGTATCTGCGCAAGAACGCCACTTTGCTCCATGCTCGCAATGGCCTGAGATGGGTTAGGCGCGCCAAGAAGCTTCAGCATCTCTGCGCCAACCCGTTCTTTTGCAAGTGTCTCTATTCCGGCTAAATTTGCTGAGCAGGCCGCCAAACCCTCTGAATCCAATCCCTCCGATTGTTCGCCATACCAAGCGAAGAACCGGAAAAAACGAAGTATCCGCAGATAGTCCTCTTGAATGCGCTGGTCTGGGTCTTCGATGAACCGAACCCTCCGCGCAAGAAGGTCTGGCATTCCGTTCAATGGATCAACAACCTCGCCGTTGCGGGTTGCATAGATTGCATTCATCGTAAAATCGCGGCGGCGGGCATCGTCGTGGATATCTTTGGAATAGGCGACGACTGCGCGCCGTCCGTCGGTTTCAACATCGCGCCGAAACGTCGTTACCTCGACAGGCGCACCGCCCACAACCAGCGTGATTGTCCCGTGATCGTATCCTGTCGCCACTGCGCGAATGTTAGCGCGCTTGGCCAGACTCAGGATCTGATCCGGAGTTGCATCTGTTGCGATGTCGATATCGTTAATCGGCGCGTTTAGGATGGCATTGCGAACGCACCCCCCAACCAGAAACGCGCGAAAACCTGCATCTTCTATCGCGGTGCAGCAGCGCTGGACTTCGGGCGCATCAATCCAGTCTCCCTCAAGTCTCATGACTGCGCTGCCTCGGCAAGCCGTCGTAAGATACGAGCGGTTGCGCCCCAGATATAATAGGGCCCGTATGGCACGACATAATACTTCCGCTCAACGCCACGCCAGAACCGCGACTCAATTGTGAAACGATCTGGGTTCAGGACATGCGCAAGCGGAACACGAAATATTTCCGCCACCTCTCCCTGTTCGGCCTGTGGAACAAATTCGTCTCTAACATAGCCCAAAATCGGCGAAACGGTGAAGCCGGTGACCGTCTCATGCGCAGAAACCACACCGACGACATCAACGTTTTCCGGTGCCAATCCGATTTCCTCGCGCGCCTCTCGGAGCGCTGTCGCCGTCAGGTCTTTGTCGCCCTGATCCCGCTTTCCGCCAGGAAACGCGATCTGTCCAGGGTGGTGTTTAAGATGGGACGCTCGTTTGGTCAGGATAAGCGATGGGCCGCTTTCAGTGTCGATAATCGGCACAAGGACTGCTGCTTCGCGCAGTTTCCGGTTTTCGGGAAGTTTGAATTCCGGATGCAAATCAAAGTCCGATGACTCCGCATCGGAAGCCACCGAACAAAGCTTATGAAGCGTCGCTTTAGTTGTCATCACCGCCGCCAGCAACCGCGTCTTTTCCAACGGTCGCAGGGTCGAGCACATAATGTTTGCCGCAGAATTGACAGTCGGCTGTAATTTCACCCTTCTCCGTTGTCATGTGCTCCAAATCTTTCGCCGAGTAGATCGACAAACTGTTCCGAACACGCTCTTCCGAGCACGTGCAGCCGAATGTAACCGGCTGCGCATCAAATACACGCGGCGATTCCTCGTGGAACAAGCGAACGAGCAACTCCGTTGGCGCGACCGAAGGGCCGATCATTTCGAGCGCTTCAACTGTATCAAGCAGGATATTTGCGCGGTTCCAATTGTCTTCTTCGTCGTCCGATAGAAGGTCCGAGGCGGTCAGCAAACCCTGCTCATCTCCACCATCTTCGGATTTTGCAAACGGCGAGGCTTTTGGCATGTGCTGTAGCATCATCCCGCCAGCACGCCAGCTTTCATCGCCATCCTTTTCAGTCGAACGCCCAAAGGTAAGCTCAAACCGAGTCGGTAGCTGTTCTGACTGGGCGAAATAGGTTTGCGCACAAGCCGCAAGCGATCCGCCCGCAATTGGCGTGATCCCTTGATAGGGTTTCATCCCATCGCCTTGATCAATCAGAATTGCAAAGTAGCCTTTGCCGATCTGCTCAAATCCAGGTGCGTTCTCGTCGAGGCGCTCTTTGTCAAAGCTTGCGTATGCCCGAATGCGGGCGGGCTCGCCTTCTTTTGTTGGTCCATAATAATCGGTCGCCAGAATGCGCGCCGCTCCATTACCGCGAACTTGCAGGGAGAGTTTCCAGCGAAGATCGATCGTTTGGCCGATGAGCGCCGTGAGCAATGTGATCTCTGCAATCAGCGCCTCAATGACCGGCGGATAGTCGTGTTGCTCAAGTACAGAGTCCAACACGCCGTCTAGTCGGGCAACGCGCCCACGAACGTCAGCACGATCTAGTTGAAATGGCAGGACCGTGTCGTCCCAAGCGAGTTTATTAGCAAGTGTCATGAAGATTCCTTACGCGCGTTGCGTTGGCTTACCGCGACTATATAAGAGGAGCAAGTCACAGTCCAAGGGGTGCGAAGATGATTAGACGATTTGGCGAGCCGCCCTTAAAGGGGCAAACATACCGCTTGCGCCCCGGTGCTTACGCCATACTTGCCCGTGAAAACAGGCTTCTTGTGACGTTACAATCCAAACCTTACGTCGAATTTCAATTGCCGGGTGGCGGCATTGATCCCGGCGAGAACGCAATTGCCGCACTTCATCGCGAGGTAAAGGAGGAGACAGGCTGGAAGATATCAAATCCCCGTCACCTTGGGACATTCCGCAGATTTGTGTTCATGCCGGAATACGATATGTGGGCGGAAAAGCTTTGCCACATATTCTCGGCAACCCCAGTCTATGCGCTCCATGACCCGCTAGAAGAATTTCATTCGGTTCAATGGGTCACTCCAGAGGAGGCCGCAGTTATCCTCGGAAACGACGGTGACCGTTATTTCGTCAACTCAATGTTTTGTTAATCCGTTTTGTTGAATTCGACCATGATCGCAGAGACATCGTCCGGAAATTCAACATCACCTGCAAAATTCTGAAGTCCGAGTACAAGGCTTTCTAAAGCGTCAGGCCCACGGATGGCCGAAATGTCATGCAACAAATGTTCGAGCCCCTCTTCTTCAAGTAGCTCGCCATGTGGGTTTGGACACTCCGTAAACCCGTCTGAAAGAATGAGCAGCCTATCCCCATCTTGCAGATAAAATGTCACCTGCTCGTAGCTGACATCCTCAAGCAGCCCAACGGGATTACCGCCACTTCCGAGGTATTCAATGTTGCCATTCGCCCTCTGAATTACCGGGTGCGGGTGCCCTGCTTGAACGAAGCTAACCTCTCCGGTTTTGGTGTTGATAGTGGCAAGCAGAAGGGTGAAATAGTGTTCGGTTTCAAACTCCTGCATGCAAAGCCGGTTTAGCTGTTCGGCGACTTTCTCCAAGGCCTCTGCTGCGTATTTTTTGCCTTTCTTCTTCAGCGCTACATTCTGTTCCGGCGCCGCTCCAGACAAAAAACCCGCAAGCCGAGCGGTAATGAGTGCAGACGTTATTCCGTGGCCGGAAACATCAACAGCAAACAGACCCAAGTTTTCGTCATCAATAGGAAACTGCCCGACGAGATCACCACCGACATGGCCAGCCGGCCGCAGGAGCAACGAAACTTGAGCATTCCCCATTTCTTTGAACCGTTCGCGCACCAAAGAATGCTGTAGTTTCTTCGCTTCAATTAGGTCTCTGTCGAGGGTTTCATACAGCTCCGACATCTCGGAAAGCGTGTTGGTTACAAGCGCATTCTTTTCAGTAAGCTCCCGCTCCATTCGCAACACGCGCGCGCCCGCCGTAATTCTTGCCCTAAGTTCATTCGATGCAACGGGTTTTGTAAGAAAATCATCAGCCCCAACTTCAAGCCCGTGCGCAACCTCGCCTTTCTCGCTCTTGGAGGTCAGCAAGATGAAGTATCCGTAGTGATCACGCTCCAACGCTCTAAATTTTTTGCAAAATTCAACACCCGTCATCTCTGGCATCATCCAGTCGCTCAATACAAGATCAACACGGTAGTACTTGATGATCTCGAGCGCTTGTGCGCCTGAGACCGCCTCCAACACGGAGAAGCCCCAGCGCGATAGAATCTTGCTCAGTACCCGCCTTTGCGCACGACTGTCGTCGACAACAAGGATCTGTTGGATCACTTGATCTCCGTCAGCGGGCGCCATTGACGCTCCGAGAAAACTATTCGGATTTTGCAGCATGCTAATTGCGCTCCGGCTTTGTTCAGGCCGAATCTGGCACGGCGCCATTAACAATCCATGAAAGCTAAAATTGTCTGAAACAGGTTAAATCGATCAACGTTTCATTAACGCTATCGCCGCTACCTTAGCGGGGTAAGTGAAACAAAAAGGAAGCGCTGGATGATCGATTGGGACCGAGTTCTGGAACTCCGGGAAGAGGTTGGCGCGGATGATTTTGATGAAGTTGCCGAGTTGTTTTTGGAAGAGGCGGATGAAGTAATCGCGCGGCTAAAATCCAAAGATGGGCGCGAAAACCTCGAAGATGATCTGCACTTCCTAAAGGGTAGCGCGCTTAATCTTGGGTTTCGTGCGATGGCTATTCTTTGTCAAAGCGGGGAAAAGGCCGCCTCTGAAGGGCATGGCCAAACATTCAATCTCGCGGCCCTCTTCGAAACATACGAGCAATCTCGCTCGGTGTTTGAAAAGAAGCAGGCCGAACTCGCAGCTTAGATCAAGAATTCCGCCAAAATCTGATCCGCGGTGATATCGCGATAGGCAAACCCTGCTTCCTCAAGCCGCGCAAACAAACCAGGGAAGTCGTCTGCATTTTTGGTTTCAATCCCAATTAACACGCTACCAAAGTTGCGGGCCGATTTCTTGAGATACTCAAATCTGGAAATGTCGTCATCCGGCCCGAGAAGATGCAAAAACTCTTTCAACGCTCCGGGGCGTTGGGGCATCCGAAGAATGAAGTACTTCTTGAGGCCAAGGTATCTCTGCGCGCGCTCTTTCACTTCGGGCAGTCGCTCAAAATCAAAGTTTCCACCTGAGGTCACACAAACCACGGTTTTACCTCGGATTTGCTCCGCAATGTCAGGCAGAATATCGATGGAAAGTGCGCCCGCTGGTTCGAGCACAACGCCCTCGACATTCAGCATCTCGAGAATTGTTGTACAGATCCTATCTTCAGGCGCAGCGAGAACATCGTCTGGCGAAATACCCTTAAGCGCCTCAAATGTCAGCGAGCCAATCCGAGCCACGGCCGCGCCGTCGACAAAATTATCAACTTCGGGGAGCGTGGTGGGTTCGCTAAATTCAAGCGCTTCGCGCAAACTTCGGCCACCCTCAGGCTCCACATAGGTTAACGATACGTCTGGCGCTTCGGTTCGGAAATAAGACAGCAAACCAGCAGACAATCCGCCACCGCCCACAGGCACAACCAATACGTCAGGTGCGCCACCAAGCTCTTCGAGCATTTCAACCGCAACGCTCGCCTGACCTTCAATAACATCGGCATCGTCAAATGGAGCAAGGAAATGGCCCCCTGCTTGCTTGCAATACTCCTGTGATGCGGCGAGCGTTTCATCAAAATAGTCGCCGACAAGCCTAATCTCGATAGCGTCGCCGCCAAAGACTTTGGTCTTTTGAATTTTCTGCTGTGGTGTGGTGACAGGCATGAAAATAACGCCTTTCACTCCAAAATGGCGGCAAACATACGCAACGCCTTGGGCATGGTTGCCAGCGCTTGCACAGACAAACAACGATTGATCTGGCGAAGCCTTTAAAACTTTCGACATCGCATTAAACGCACCGCGGATTTTGTAACTCCGAACGGGGCTCAAATCCTCACGTTTAAGCCAAATGTTTGCATCGAACTTCTTGGACAGATGATCATTCCGCTGAAGCGGCGTCGCTGGGAAAAGGGAGCGCATTGCTTTCGTTGCATTACGCGCGTTCTCTGAAAATTCCGACATCGCGAATCCTCGCCGATCAAAAAGGGGCACAGTATCTCCCCAAGACAACCTACGACGAAGGAAAATACAAGGCACGTCGATAGATATGCCAAGTTGCATGACCAAGGACCGGAAGGACAACCAACAAGCCCAAGAACATCGGAATCATCGCGACAAACAGAAGGACCGCAATAATCATCGCCCAGATTATCAGCGTTCGTTTATTGAGTGCGACAGTCTTTGCCGAGATTATCATCGCCGAAACGAAATCCAGCTCCTTGTCGAGCAACAAAGGAAGCGACACAACCGTAAGCGCATAAACCAGAAATGCAACAATCCCGCCCGTCACAATTTCAAAGACAATAAGCATAGCTCCCATGGGGCTCTGAAATACTTCCCACGAGCTGCTGATGTTGATGAGAGTCATGTTCCCCAAAAACAGAGCCAGCGACATATGCGCAAAGAAGCTCCAGAACAGAAAGATAATGACAAGAATTGCACCGATCCACGGCGCTTGGCGGCCACGCTCTCGCCACACAACACCCAGAACCTCGGACCATTTGAGCGGCTCGTCTTCTTCAATCCGTCGGCTAACTTCGTACAATCCCACGGCAGCGAAGGGCGCAACCAGCGGAAACCCGAGCGACAGAACGAGCGTCCAATAAAATGTGCTCGCGCCCATTAGACTCAGCAAAAGCCCGCACACCACATAAACGCTGCTGAAGAACAAGCCGAACAACGGCGCTCTTCTAAAATCCTGCCAGCCCGTTTTCAGAGCTGTTAGTAGCTCCGAAAGTGTGACCTCTCCTATATCGGGAAGCGGTTGTACCGCCCTCGTTTCATCAGTCATGTTCGCATTTCTCCGTCCCTGTGGGCCAACCGTAGCCACGACAAAAGCTCAGATCAATAATCTCGCGTGAGATAGTACAGTTCAAAGCCATCTACGCATGACTTGCAAAAAAACGAGGCATCAAAGACAGTGCAAACAGCGCGCAAATTGATTAAGCCTTCAGAAAAAGCATTCAGGACAGCTAATGACAGTAGATTCCCGAGCGATCCGCCAACTTAGAAAACTACTGCTTGCCACCGGCCTAGCGGCCACTCCGATGTGCCTTGCGGCGGCTGAAGCTCCCAAAATCATTCCAGAAAACGATAAGTATGGAATTTCCGATGGTTCGTTTGTTCTTGCGCCAATTCCGTTCAAGAACCCGTTGATCGAAGCAGGCTTGGCATTGGGTGGCGCCTATCTCTTTCAGAATGATCCAAGCTCCGACACATCACATGTTGGCATTGGTGGCTTTAAATCAACGAACGGAAGTACCGCCTTTGGCGCCAGCACGAGCTACGCATGGGATTCAAATCGTTGGACCATTGGAGCAACGATAGCGACCGCTGATCTTAATTATGATGTTTACACCATTCTCGGACCAATCCCGATCACGCAAACCGGAGACTTTGCGCGGCTCGAACTTAAACACGGGTTCGCAGAGCACTATTCGATCACCGGCTTTGCAAGCATTTTAAACACAACCGTTTCCTTTGAAACGAACAAGCAAGGCTTTCTCCCCGGAATACGGCTGGACGCTGCGATGGAATACGCAAATCTTGGTCTAGAGCTTGAGCGAGACACGACCAATGACGACATTTATCCGAGCGCGGGCACCAAGATCGGGTTAACAGCAAGCATCGCCAATGAGCTTACTGACAGTGACCGTGGTAGCTTTTCTAAAGGGAACCTCTACTTTTCAGGCTATCAGCAGCTCGCAGCAGAAACCGTTATCGCGGGTAAGCTCTATCAGTGTTTCGCTGAGCAAGGGACGCCATTCTTTGACCAGTGCTCGATCGGCGCAGGAGACGGGTTCCGAGGCTTTTCACCAACGCAGTTTCTTGGCCCACGCGCGACCTCCGCTCAAATTGAAATCCGCCAACGCTTGGGCGACCGCTTTGGCGTTGTCGCGTTTGCAGGCGCGGGAACCGGCGAAACGAGCTATGGCGAAGATATCGGCGCGCGTTATGCTGGCGGTGTCGGGCTGCGCTTTCGGCTAAGCCGGAAGTTCCCGCTCGATTTCTCTGCGGATGTCGCGATCAATGATGATAACGAGCAGAACTATTATATCTATGTCGGGCAGCGATTTTAGCGCATGACACTCTGGCGCATTCTGCTTGGTCGCGCGCTATTTATTTGAAGGAACCAAATGCGCATCGTTAGTTACAATATTCGCAAGTCCGTCGGCCTCGACTGGAAGCGCAAGCCGGAGCGGATATTGGCGGTTCTGGAAGAAATGCAGCCCGATATCGTCGTCGGACAGGAAGTCGACAAACGGCTTGGCTCACGGCAAGGCACATTGCCCCTGGGCATGCTTACGTCTGACCTGAAATATAGGTTTGCCGATGTTGCGACGCGCGTAAAAAGCCACGGCTGGCATGGCAACGCTATTCTGTTTCGCCCTGATGTTGTGGTGACAGAAGTTGAGCGTATCGAGCTTCCATCCCTTGAGCCGCGCGGCGCGGTGTCTGTCTTTTTCGAAACCGCCTCGGGGCAGAAATTCCATGTTGTCGGCGTTCATCTTGCTCTGCATCGGATCATGCGCGTGAAGCAAGCCTTGGCAATTCTGAAGTATCTAAAACGCTGCCCCCGCATTCCGACAATCATCGCAGGTGACTTTAACGAATGGCGCAAGCTCGGTGCCGCGAGTAGAATTTTTGCGCCAACGCTCGACGTTATTACACCCGGGCCCAGCTTTCATACGTCGCTTCCAACTGCACCGCTTGATCGCTTTGTCGTGACCTCCGATGTTCAGGTCACCAATACCGGCGTTCACCGAAGCGAGCTTTCCAACCGCGCGTCTGATCACCTACCGATCTTCATGGATTTTGATTTGCCGAAAGCAGAGTAAACCACATAGTTTTTTGCACTGTTTCGGCCACTAAACTTGCCCTTTGGTCAAAAACCCGATAACGCCAGCGCGATACATATTTTGGAGAGTTCAATGTCCGCACCAAAGACTGCACCCAAGAAAGTTGTTCTGGCCTATTCCGGTGGCCTTGATACGTCGATCATCCTGAAATGGCTTGAGATCGAATATGGTTGCGAGGTGGTGACCTTCACTGCCGATCTTGGTCAGGGCGAAGAGCTTGAGCCAGCACGTAAGAAAGCCGAGCTTCTTGGTGTAAAGCCAGAGAATATCTTTATCGAAGACCTGCGCGAAGAATTCGTCCGCGATTTTGTTTTCCCGATGTTCCGCGCCAACGCGCAGTACGAAGGTCTGTACCTCCTCGGAACCTCCATCGCTCGCCCGCTCATCTCCAAGCGGCTTGTTGAAATCGCCAAGCAAACCGGTGCGGATGCCGTTTCCCATGGCGCAACAGGCAAAGGCAACGACCAAGTCCGGTTCGAGCTTGCCGCTTATGCGCTGAACCCAGAAATCGTGGTGATTGCGCCTTGGCGCGAGTGGGACCTGCAAAGCCGCACAAAGCTGATCGAATTTGCTGAAGCACACCAGATCCCGATTGCCAAGGACAAACGCGGCGAAGCGCCCTTCTCTGTTGACGCGAACCTGCTGCACACGTCTTCCGAAGGTAAGGTTCTTGAAGATCCGGCAATTGACGCGCCCGATTATGTTTACCAACGCACGGTGCATCCCGAAGACGCGCCAAACACGCCAGAATTTGTCGAGATCACATTTGAAAAAGGCGATGCGGTTGCGATCAATGGCGAAGCAATGTCGCCTGCAACGATCCTCACCAAACTGAACGAGCTTGGCGGCAAACATGGTTGTGGTCGCCTCGATCTTGTTGAAGGTCGTTTTGTTGGTATGAAATCCCGCGGGATCTACGAAACACCTGGCGGCACACTGCTTCTCGAAGCGCATCGCGGTATCGAATCCATCACAATGGATCGCGGCGCCATGCACCTCAAAGATGAGCTGATGCCGAAATATGCAGAGCTGATCTATAACGGTTTCTGGTACAGCCCAGAGCGCGAGATGCTCCAAGCTGCGATTGACCAGTCTCAAGAGCATGTATCCGGTACGGTTCGCCTGAAACTTTACAAAGGTCTGGCGCGCTGCGTTGGTCGTTGGTCCGATCACAGCCTCTATTCCGAAAGCCATGTAACTTTCGAAGAAGATGCCGGCGCATATGACCAAACTGATGCCGCTGGTTTCATTCAACTTCAGGCGCTGCGTTTGAAGCTGATCGCGATGCGGAACAAGCGCCTCGGTAAGTAGGCTCCGCCGCAAATCTGAATGAACTTTGCTCAAGCTTGCGTGAGCAGCGGCCTTGCGTCGTTGCTTTCGCTGCAATCTATCGCAAAGGTTTTCCCAACACAGGAGAACCTTTGATGTCTTTCTTCCGGCGCCTAACCAATCTTGATTTGAAAGCCCTTACCCTCGCGGCAACAATTCTCGCCGCTTGGCTGCTTCACAGCACCTCGGCGATGGCTGGGCCCAAGGAGACAATTATTGTCGCGGGCGGGTGTTTCTGGTGTGTGGAAAGCGATTTCGAATCCGTTAAGGGAGTGACCAAAGCTGTTTCCGGCTATACGGGCGGAACCACAGAAAACCCGACTTACAAAGATGTATCAAAAGGCGGCACCGGACACTACGAAGCTGTCGAAATCACCTATGACACGGGTCAAATCTCGCTGCGCCAAATCCTAGACCTCTATTTTCGCTCGGTCGATCCAACAGATGCAGGCGGCCAATTTTGCGACCGTGGAGAAAGCTACAGAACGGCAATATTCGTCTCTAATCGGGCCGAACAAGACATTGCAAAGGCCGCACGCGCAGATGCGCAAAAGGCATTGGGTAAGAAGATCGTAACGCCTATCCTAGCCGAAAAGCCATTCTACAAGGCCGAAGCCTATCATCAGGATTTCTATAAGGGCACAAAACGCATCATCACGCGTTTTGGTCCGGTTAAGAAATCAACGGCCTACGCGAAATACCGCAAAGGCTGTAAGCGAGACGAAAAGATCTTAGCGCTCTGGGGCGATGCTGCACCATTTGCCAAAGGTCACTAAGCTTGATCGGCTAGAAACCCCTCGACCGCGCCCCGATTTGGAATGGCATCGGCAGCACCAGCTTTCGTTACTTTGAGCGCGGCCGCGGCTGACGCAAGCTGAAGCGCTTCCGCAACCCCCGCTCCCTGATCCATACCAGCGGCGAAGTATCCAGCGAAAGTATCGCCAGCCGCGGTTGTGTCTACTGGAGTAACCTTGAAGCTTTCAACGGTTTCAGTCTTACCATTTCCGCGCCATTCAGCACCTTTTGCGCCGCGCGTCACCAAAATCTCATCTACGGGCAAGTTGTTCAAATCAGTCTCTAACGCTGCGCAAAGCTGCTCCGCTTCGATCTCATTTACGGCGATCATAGAAACAAACGGTAGCACTTCACGCACCGCCTCAACAGAGAACGGCGCCGCAGAATAGATAACGCGCATCCCCCTGGACTTGGCCAATTCAGCGGCATAGGCTTGATGCGCGGTTTCGTTTTGAAGAAGAAGCGTGTCACCAGCGCTCGCCGCCTCTAAGGCCGCATCGACCTGTGCCGTATCCAATGCAAAGTTCGCACCTTTGAAGAGAACAATTGCATTCTCGGCGTCGTCATCAACATTAATAATCGCATGCCCTGTCGGCGTTTCAATCTCTGCAACAAACTGGCAATCAACCGAAAGGGACTGAAGCTTTTCTTTCGCCCAGCGCCCGTCCGCTCCAACTGCCCCGATATGCAGCACCTTTGATCCAGCCTGTGCGGCGGCAACGGATTGGTTTGTGCCTTTGCCGCCAAGCCCGATTTGAAACGAGCTTGCCGCCAATGTCTCGCCCGGTTCGGGCAAATGCGGAACACGATAAACGTGGTCCGCGTTGATTGATCCAAGATTAAAAATCGCCATTACTTCGCCTTACAGGCCGCAAGCATGGCCATATTCAAGATGTCATTGGATGTAGAAACGGTCGAGCAAATCTGAATCGACTGATCAATCCCCGTAAGGATCGGACCGATCACGGTCGCACCAGCCATTTCCTGCATCAACTTCACAGAAATGCTCGCGGAATGACGCGCAGGAACAACAAGAACATTCGCAGGGCCGCTCAAGCGACTAAACGGATACTGCGCCATCGCTTGCGGGTTAAGCGCAACATCAACGGTCATCTCGCCTTCAAACTCGAAATCAACGCCGCGCTGCTCCAACACCTTCGGCGCTTGGTGCATTTTTTCGGCGCGCTCGGAAACGGGATAGCCGAATGTTGAGAAGCTAACAAAGGCCACACGCGGCTCTATTCCAAGCATTTTCGCAACATCCGCGCCCCGCTCGGCAATCGTTGCGAGGTCTTCGGAATCAGGCCATTCATGCACCAGCGTATCCGTGACCAGAACAATTCGGCCCTTAAGCAACAGCGCAGTAACGCCGACGGCGCCGTCGGTTGCTTGAGCGTTGAACACATTGTTAATCAACCCAAGAACATGCGCGGATTTTCGTGTCGCGCCGGTAACCAACCCATCGCCATGGCCGTGCGCCAACATCAGCGCAGAGAACACGTGCCGGTCACGCGCGGCAAGACGGTGAACATCCTGATGATCGTGGCCGCTCCGTTGAAGCCGTTGATAGAGGAAGTCTTTGTAGGTATCCAAATAGGCCGTGTTCTTCGCGTTAACCACTTCGATCTCGGGATAGGCATCGCCAATTCCTGCTGCATCCATCAGGCCTTTGACGTCATTTTCACGACCAACAACAAGCGCCTTGCCAAATCCGCCGCGTTGATAGTTTACGGCTGCACGCAACACGCGAATATCATCGCCCTCTGCAAAGATCATCCGCGCTTGGCGGGCCTTGGCGCGGGTATTGATAGACCGCAATATGTTTGCCGTTGGGTCCATCCGCGCGCGGAGCGAGGCTTCGTAACCATCCATGTCGACGATTGGGCGGCGCGCCACACCGGTGTCCATACCTGCTCTGGCAACTGCTGGCGGTACAACATGGATCAAGCGCGGATCAAAGGGGGTTGGAATGATGTAGTCCCGCCCGAATGTCAGCTTGCGGCCATAAGCAAGCGCAACCTCATCCGGAACATCCTCGCGCGCGAGATCAGCAAGGGCGCGGGCACAGGCGATCTTCATTTCGTCGTTGATGGCGCGGGCATGGATATCAAGCGCACCGCGGAACAAGTACGGAAAGCCCAGAACATTGTTCACTTGGTTTGGATAATCTGAACGACCCGTGGCAACGATTGCATCCTCGCGCACCTCATGCGCCTCTTCGGGAGTGATTTCCGGATCAGGGTTTGCCATAGCAAAGATCACAGGGTCTTTGGCCATGCTTTTCACCATGTCTTGCGTCACAGCGCCCTTGGCCGAAACGCCAAGAAAAACATCGGCGCCCTTCATGGCTTCTTCCAGTGTGCGCAACTCAGTGGAGGCCGCGTGCGCCGATTTCCACTGATTCATGCCTTCGGTACGGCCTTGATAAATAACGCCTTTTGTATCGCACATGATGCAATTGTCATGCTTTGCACCCATGGATTTGACCAGCTCAAGACAGGCAATTCCCGCCGCACCCGCACCGTTCAAAACGATACGCACATCTTCAATTTTCTTTCCCGAAATCCGAAGCGCATTGATCAAACCAGCCGCGCAGATAACCGCGGTTCCGTGCTGATCGTCATGGAACACCGGAATGTCCATTTCTTCTTTCAGGCGCTGCTCAATGATGAAACATTCCGGCGCCTTGATATCCTCAAGGTTAATGCCGCCGAATGTCGGCCCCATGAGCCGAACAGCGTTTACGAAAGCATCGGGGTCTTCTGTATCAAGTTCAATGTCGATGGAATTTACATCGGCAAAGCGTTTGAACAGAACGGATTTCCCTTCCATCACCGGCTTGGATGCCAGCGCGCCAAGATTGCCAAGCCCCAAAACAGCCGTCCCGTTCGAGATAACGGCAACCATATTCCCCTTGTTTGTATAATCATATGCGGTTTCAGGCTTATCGAAAATCGCCTCGCAGGGCACGGCAACACCTGGTGAGTAAGCAAGCGAAAGATCGCGCTGCGTTGTCATTGGTGTTGAGGGGGTCACATCGAATTTTCCCGGTCTGGGTTCCATGTGATAGGTGAGCGCCTCTTCGGCGGTGAACTTAACTTTTGTGGGCATGTGGGCCAATCCCTTGTTGTAACGCCATTATGAATAGCCGCTTACCGCCAACGCCTCAACATAGACCTTTCACCCCCAGCTTTGCCTTTGTAAACTCCGCTCGGAACACTTGGGGAAATCACGTGAATAAAGCTAAATCAACCGTCACTCCGATGATGGCGCAATACCTCGAACTGAAAGCCCAGTACGAGAATGCGCTCCTGTTTTACCGGATGGGCGATTTCTATGAGATGTTCTTTGACGACGCGAAAGCGGCAGCGGAGGCGCTGGATATTGCGCTCACCAAACGCGGCAAACACAACGGCGAAGATATCGCCATGTGCGGCGTTCCGGTTCATTCCGCCGAAGGGTATTTGCTCACCCTGATCCGCAAAGGCTTTCGCGTGGCTGTTTGCGAGCAGATGGAAAACCCTGCCGAAGCCAAGAAGCGCGGATATAAGGCAATCGTGAAACGGGATGTTGTTCGGCTCGTGACGCCAGGAACATTGACCGAGGAAAGCCTACTCGAAGCGCGGCGGCATAACTATTTAGCGGCATTCGCAGAAATCCGCGGAGAGGCCGCATTGGCATGGGTCGATATTTCGACAGGTGCGCTTCATGTGATGCAAACATCTCCTGTTCGCTTAGGACCGGAACTGGCGCGACTGATGCCCTCTGAGCTTATTCTCTCGGAGTCAAAATTCGAAGATTACGCAGAGTTAGAGACGGAATTTGGCCTTTCCCTTACCCCGCTTGCTCCAGCCTCATTTGACAGCACATCCGCTGAAAGCAAAATCAAGTCGCTGTTCAAAGTTGGCTCTCTAGACGCATTTGGCAGCTTTAACCGCCCCGAGATCGCTGCACTTGGCGCGATTATCGACTATCTTGAGATCACCCAAAAAGGGAAGCTCCCGCTCCTGCGCCCACCCGTCCGCGAAAGCGTTGGCGGCACAGTTCAAATCGACGCCGCGACGCGCCGAAATCTTGAAATCACTCACAGCCTGTCTGGTGGTCGCGACGGCACGCTCATTTCCGCAATTGATCGCACACTCACAGCGGGCGGTGGGCGGTTGCTTGCACGGCGTCTTGCCTCGCCTTCAACCGACCTAAAGACCATTCAGATGCGCCAAGATGCGGTTGAATTCCTTGTTGAAAACTCTGCGCTCGCTGAAAACCTGAGCGAAGCGCTCCGCAGAACACCAGACCTTGACCGCGCCTTGTCTCGTCTTGGGCTTGAGCGCGGCGGACCCCGCGATATCGCTGCAATTCGAAACGGCCTTACACAGGCCGAGACGATCAAGGATACTTTTCCTGAAGGGCTGCCAGAACTGCTTGCAAGTGCGGCCAAGGACCTAAGCGGATACGACGAACTTGTTGATCTATTAGATCAAGCACTCGTAGCCGACCCGCCGCTTTTGGCGCGCGATGGTGGTTTCATTGCGCCCGGATTTGACGAGGAACTAGACGAAGCCCGCAAGCTACGAGACGAAGGACGCAGCGTGATTGCTTCCCTTCAGGCCAAGTATGCTGAGCTTGCGGATATTTCCTCGCTCAAGATCAAGCATAATAACGTGCTCGGGTATTTCATCGAGACGACAGCCACCCATTCCGAAAAAATGCTGGCGGCACCGCTCTCTGAAACCTTCATTCACCGTCAAACAACCGCCAACCAAGTGCGCTTCACGACCGTTGAGCTTTCAGAGATGGAGACCAAAATTCTCAACGCTGGCGGCCGCGCGCTTGAGATTGAGAAACGTCTCTATTCCACCTTAACAGAGGCCGTTTTAAACCACGCTGCCGAAATTAACCTTGCAGGAAACGCGCTCGCAGAGTTCGATCTCGCCTCTGCATTTGCAGACCTCGCCAAAGGGGAAAATTGGTGCAAGCCCAATGTCGACAACAGCCGGACCTTTGACATCATCGGTGGCCGACATCCCGTTGTTGAACAGTCTTTGCGCAAACAGGGCGATACACCGTTCGTTGCCAATGACTGCCAGCTTTCTGATGGATCAGACGGGGCTGATATCTGGCTTCTGACCGGTCCGAACATGGCGGGTAAATCGACGTTCTTGCGCCAAAACGCATTGATTGCGCTATTGGCACAGGCTGGAAGTTTCGTTCCCGCCAAATCTGCGCATATCGGAATAGTCAGCCAGATATTTAGCCGTGTTGGCGCATCTGATGATCTGGCCCGTGGGCGTTCGACATTTATGGTCGAAATGGTTGAAACCGCAGCCATTCTCAATCAAGCAGATGACCGCGCTCTTGTGATCCTCGATGAGATCGGGCGTGGTACCGCAACTTATGACGGCCTTTCTATTGCTTGGGCAACGCTTGAGCATCTTCACGATGCCAACAAATGCCGCGCACTTTTCGCCACCCACTACCATGAGATGACGGCTTTGGCCGACAAGCTTGGGGGCGTCGAGAACGCCACCGTCACCGTCAAAGAATGGGAGGGCGACGTGATCTTTTTGCATGAGGTCAAAAAAGGCGCGGCCGACCGATCTTATGGCGTGCAGGTGGCAAAACTCGCCGGTCTCCCCGATGCCGTGGTGAACCGTGCGCGCGTTGTGCTTGATGCACTTGAGAAAGGAGAGCGTGAGGGCGGAAAACAGAAGGCGCTGATTGACGATCTGCCGCTTTTCTCCGCAACACCACCACCGCAACCTGCGCCAGCACAAGATTCTATTGTCGAGGAAGCATTGAGCGAGATCATTCCTGATGAGTTGACGCCGCGCGAGGCGCTTCAGGTTCTATATGATCTGAAAGAAAAGGCGCGGACTTCTTAGAAACCCGCGCCTTAAAATTTGTTACTTCGGTGTTGAGCTCACGCCAACATGGGCTGGCCGCAGCAGTCTATCATGAAGCATGAACCCTTCGGCCATCACCTGAATGATATCGCCGGCAACCGTATCAGGCACAGGCGCCTCAAACATTGCTTCGTGCCGCTGCGGATCAAACTTGTCTCCGACTTCAGGGAGAATACGCTCAATACCATGCTTTGCGAATACATTTAGCAATTCGCGCATAGTCAGCTCAATCCCTTCAATCAGGGAAGCGTTTTCTTCGCGTTTGGTTTCGTCGATCGCGTCAAGCGCACGCTTCATGTTGTCGTAAACAGGAAGCATGTCGCGGGCGAGCTTGGAGCCGCCATAATTCTCGGCCTCGCGGCGATCACGGTCACTCCGCTTTCGTGCGTTCTCTGCATCTGCGAGGGCGCGCATGAAGCGATCACGGAAATCATCCCGCTCTTTGGTAACAATCGCCAGCTCGTCGGCCTCTTCTTCGGCCTCCATCGCATCTTCGGCGAACATTTCCGCTTCTACGGCTTCTGGATCATCTAAAAATTCGTCGTTCTTAGGCTCTGCCATCTTCTTTTCCCTAGCCCTGATCCGAAATCAGGCGTCCAACGAGTTGCGCCGTGTAGTCAACAATCGGCACGATACGTCCATAGTTCAGACGCGTCGGGCCGATGACTCCGACAGCGCCCATAATTTTACGATCAGCGTTCATATATGGAGAAACCACCAAAGAGGAACCCGAAAGAGAAAATAATTTGTTCTCTGAGCCAATAAAAATGCGAACACCCTCGCCTTCTTCGGCCAATTCCAGAAATTCGGCGATATCCCGCTTGCGTTCGAGGTCATCAAAGAGGGTTCGGATGCGCTCTAGATCCTCTTCATCCGAGCCTCCGCCCAAAAGATTCGCCCGCCCACGAACGATGAGTCTTTCGTGTTGATCGCCCTCGCCAACCCATTCCGCAAGGCCCTGTTCGACCATCGCCTGTGCGAGCGTATTGAGTTCTTGTTTACGTGATTTGATTTCCCGCTCGATTACGGTGGCAAGCTCGCCCAGCGTTCGACCTTCCGCAAATGCATTCAGAAAATTCGCAGCTTCGCGCATAGAGCTTGGCGTTTGGCCCATTGGCGGGGTGAACACGCGGTTTTCAACATGACCATCCGCAAAGACCAGAACAACAAGCGCGCGGTCCGGGCCGAGGCTAACAAATTCGATATGTTTAATCGGCGCCTCGTGTTTTGGCGTTAAAACAAGGCTCGCGCCGTGTGTTAGCCCCGAAAGAGCGGAACCAAGACGATCAAGCGCGTCACCAACGCCACGATCGTTACCGCCAAGTGTTTCATCAATCTTGCGTTGGTCTTGCTGGTCCAGATTGCCAACCTCAAGCAAACCATCAACGAACATCCGTAAGCCGCTTTGTGTTGGAACGCGTCCAGCGGAAACATGCGGGCTATCAAGAAGGCCCATATATTCAAGGTCTTGCATTACGTTGCGAATGGTCGCCGCAGATACTTTTTCATTCATGGTGCGCGTCAAGGTACGGCTGCCTACTGGCTCGCCCGTTTCGATGTACCCCTCGACGACGCGGCGAAATACTTCGCGACTACGGGCGTTCATTTCACTCAAAAGTTGGGAATTATCGCTCATTTTGCCCGACATCTGTTCATTTGAATTGACCGAAACCCATTTAATGGGGTTCTTGAAAAAACGTCAATCGGCCTTGCTAAGATAGGCTCTCCATGACTATTGAAGGGCAGCTTATACAAAGGATTTCATGATGCGCCCCTCTGGTAGAAATGTAGATCAAATGCGACCGATTTCAATCGAAACGGATGTCACAAAACACGCAGAGGGTTCCTGCCTTATCAAATGTGGTGACACCCATGTGCTCTGTACAGCCACTGTTGAGGAGCGTGTTCCCCCATTTATGAAGAACTCGGGCCTTGGTTGGGTCACGGCCGAATACGGGATGCTGCCGCGCGCGACAAACACACGGATGCGTCGCGAAGCAAAGAATGGCCAGTCAGGCCGAACTCAGGAAATTCAGCGTCTTATTGGCCGAAGCCTGCGCGCAGGTGTTGATCGTGTTGCGCTTGGTGAGCGTCAGATCACCGTTGATTGCGACGTTATTCAGGCCGATGGCGGAACGCGTTGCGCTTCAATCACTGGTGGTTGGGTGGCTCTTAAGCTTGCAGTGAACAAACTTATGAAGATCGGAGATGTGATATCTGATCCTCTTCTTGATCCGGTTGCGGCTGTATCTTGCGGAATTTACGCAGGTCAGGAAGTGCTCGATCTGGATTATCCCGAAGATTCCGAAGCTGGCGTTGACGGTAATTTCGTCATGACGGGCTCCGGCCAGCTTATCGAGGTACAGATGAGCGCCGAAGGCTCCACCTATAGCCGCGCCCAAATGAACGGCCTTCTCGATCTAGCGGAGAAAGGCGTTGCGGAACTCGTCGCTGCTCAGAAAGCCGTAACAAGCTAATGCGTAAACTGACGGAAAAGAAAATCGTTCTGGCAAGTCACAACGCCGGGAAGCTCCGCGAGATTTCTGAGCTTCTCGCGCCGTTCGGCATCGAAGTTGTTTCTGCTGGCGAGCTTGGCCTTGAGGAGCCAGAAGAAACCGAGAGCACATTTGTTGGGAACGCGCGGATCAAGGCGCATTTTGCCGCCAAATCCGCGAACCTGCCTGCTCTTTCCGATGACAGTGGTATTTCGGTGGATGCGCTAGACGGCGAACCAGGAGTTTACACCGCAGACTGGGCCGAAACACCGAATGGCCGTGATTTTCCAATGGCGATGAAGAAGGTCTGGGACAAGCTAGAGGCAAAGTCTGCCCCTCTTCCTCGGACAGCTGCTTTTTGTTGTACACTGTGCCTTGCTTGGCCCGACGGTCACGATGAAGTTTTCGAAGGTAGAGTCGATGGCTCGCTTACTTGGCCAATGCGCGGGGATCGCGGGTTTGGCTTTGATCCGATTTTTGTTCCGAACGGCAAGGAAGAAACCTTCGGAGAAATGGATCCTTCGGAAAAGAATGCAATGAGCCATCGCGCCGATGCGTTCGCCAAGTTCCGCGCGGTTTTGGAGACGTAGGATGACAAAGCTCATTTCTTCTGGTTCCGAGTTCGAGAAATCTGTTGGGTATTCCCGCGCAGTTGTTAAGGGCAGCTTCTGCTTTGTTTCCGGAACAACTGGATACGATTATGAAACCATGAAAATGCCAGAGAGCGTCGCCGATCAGGCTCGAAACTGCCTTAACACGATCGAGGCCACGCTTGACGAAGGCGGTTTTCAAATGTCTGACGTCGTGCGTGTACAATACACAATAGTTGATAGCGCCCTCTATGAGGAACTCGCTCCGGTTCTCGGCGAAGTGTTTTCTGAGATCCGGCCAGCAGCAACGATGGTTGTTGCCGGATTGATCCGTCCTGAGATGAAGGTCGAGATCGAAGTTACTGCGATGAAATCATAATGGAAGACTGGCAAAACGGCGGGTTTGGGTTCTATGTCCATTGGCCGTTTTGCATGGCCAAGTGCCCCTATTGTGATTTCAACAGTCATGTTTCCAAGGAAATCGATCAAAAACAATGGCGTTCGGCCTATCTCTCCGAGATTGACCGAGTTGCCGAAGAGATTGGTCCACGAACGCTGAATACTATCTATTTCGGCGGCGGAACTCCAAGTTTGATGGATCCAGACCTCGTTGCTGCAATTATCGAGCGCATTCGTACTCATTGGCCAACTGCAAACGATTTTGAGGTGACCCTTGAGGCCAATCCGACTTCGATCGAGGCCGGCCGGTTTCAAGGCTATCGCGATGGTGGGGTGAGCCGCATTTCAATGGGATATCAAGCCCTTAACGACGAAGACCTCAGGCGCCTTGGCCGGATGCATACCGCGAAAGAAGGCATGGAAGCCTTTGAAATCGCAAAGAATGCCTTTGATCGCGTGAGCTTTGACCTAATCTATGCCCGTCAGGACCAAACTCTCGATGCGTGGCGAGATGAACTCACTCGTGCGCTCGAATTATCCATCGATCACCTGTCACTTTACCAGCTAACTATCGAACAAGGCACGGCTTTTGGGGATCGATACGAACGCGGCAAGCTTCGGGGCTTACCGTCCGAAGACCTCGCAACGGATATGTTCTTCGTAACTCAAGAGCTCTGTGACAAAGCCGGCATGAGCGCTTATGAAGTCTCTAACCATGCCAAACTCGGGTCCGAAAGTCGTCATAACCTCGTTTATTGGCGATACGGTGACTACGCTGGGATTGGCCCTGGCGCGCATGGACGCATTACTGTGAATGGCCAGAAGATTGCCACCGAAACATTGAGGCAGCCCGAAGCTTGGCTTCAGGCCGTCGAGAAAAGTTCCAATGGAGAAACCGAGCGAGACATCGTTTCAAAGGCAGATCAGGCTTCAGAGATGCTAATGATGGGTCTACGCCTGTCAGAGGGTGTTTCTTTAGAACGGTTTTCCGCTCTGTCCGGTTCTAAAATATCCTCTCAGACACTTGAGAATTTGTCCGAGATGGGAATGCTTTTGCTAGATGGTGATCGATTGCGCGCAACTCCACAAGGACGCGTCATTTTGAACGCCTTGCTGCGCGAATTGTTGGTGGATATTTAATGCGGTTGTTTTGGTTTATTGGCGGATTCGTTTCATTGGCGCTGGGGATTACAGGTGTTTTATTACCTCTACTTCCAACAGTCCCTTTTCTGTTGCTCGCTGCATTCTGTTTTGCGCGATCATCTGAACGACTGCACGGATGGCTTATCGCACATCCAAAACTTGGACCGCCAATTGAAGATTGGAACGCACGCGGCGCCATCAGCAAGAAAGCAAAGATCGCCGCAACGGTTTCGATTGCTGCGGCATTTTCGATATCTGTATTTCTCGGCGTTAAGCCCTTCGTAATTGTCGTTCAGGGATTAACTCTCGCGTGTGTGCTTCTTTTTATCTGGACACGCCCTAACGTGTAGATGTTAGCAGTCTGCACAATTCATCTAAATCTTCCAAAGACTTATACTGAATTACGACCTTGCCGTTTTCTTTATCCGGGACGTGATCAATCACGACTTTCATGCCCAGATTGGCGTAAAGATCGCCCTCAAGTGCGCGCGTATCGGCGTCTTTCTCAGGTTTAAGTCGCTTTTTCGCAGCTTTCGGTGTTCCAGTTTTAACGAGCTTCTCTGTCTCACGAACAGAAAGCCCCTTTGCAACAACGTGCTTAGCAAGTTCTGATGCGTTGGGTGCGGTAATCAATGCTCGCGCATGACCAATCGAAAGTGCGCCATCGCGCAACATTTCCTGAACATCATCAGGCAATTGAAGAAGGCGCAAAAGGTTCGCGATGTAGCTCCGGCTTTTGGAAAGCGCGCTCGAAACTTTCTCCTGCGTATGTCCAAACCGATCCATCAACTGCCGATAGCCAAGTGCTTCTTCGATCGGGTTCAAGTCTGCACGCTGAATATTCTCGATAATTGCAACTTCAAGAACTTCTGTGTCGTCGAGCTCACGGATAATTACCGGTACTTCATGCACTTGCGCGATCTGAGAGGCACGCCAACGACGCTCCCCCGCTACAATTTCAAATGCATTTTCGCTCCGCGGGCTCGGGCGAACGATCAATGGCTGAATAACGCCCTTTTCCCGAATAGAATCCGCAAGACTTTGGAGTGCGTCCTCATCAAACAAACGCCGCGGCTGGTCCGGATTTGGCTCCAACCGCTCAACTGGCAAAGTACGCTCGGGTTTTGGCGTCGATTTTTGTTCATCTGCAGTTGGCTCAATATTAACATCAGCCATCAATGCAGAAAGTCCGCGCCCTAAGCCTCTCCGTTCGTTCTTTTTCTGCGCCATGATCTAAGCCTTTGTTTTCGCTTGTTTATGTCGGTTTGTGAGCTCTCGTGCGACTGCAATATATGCTAAGCTGCCTTTTGACGAAGGCTCATAGTCTACGACTGGCATAGCATAGGACGGCGCCTCGCTCACACGTACATTTCGGGGAATAACGGTTTTGAACACAAGATCGCCGAGGTTGTCACGCGCATCTGCCTCAACAAGCTGCGATAGGTTATTCCGCTGGTCGTACATGGTCAGGATAATGCCCTCGATCCGCAGGTTTTTGTTCGCTGTCTCGCGCACCTCACGAATTGTGAGCATAAGCTGAGAAAGCCCTTCAAGAGCAAAGAACTCACTTTGAAGCGGAACAAGAACGGAATCCGCAGCAACCATCGCATTTACAGTCAGAAGATTCAGCGATGGCGGGCAGTCGATGAGCACGTAATCAAGCTGGTAATCATCCATTTCACGCTGCCGAAGTGCGTCATAGAGCAAAAAGCTGCGTTTTTCGTTTGAAATCAATTCGATATCTGCCGAACTCAAGTCTGTTGTCGCGGCAATAATCTTGAGATTATTCACTTTTGTGGGCTGGATAACATCAGATAGCGCCGCATCATTCACCAACAAATCATATGTGGTGTAAGCTCTCTGATCTCGGCTCACGCCCAATCCAGTCGATGCGTTACCCTGCGGGTCAAGATCAACCAACAACACACGATACCCGGATTTCGCTAGTGCCGCGCCGAGGTTAATCGCCGTTGTTGTCTTACCGACCCCGCCCTTCTGGTTTGCAACTGCTATAATTCTGGGAGCCGCAGGGCGTGTGGGATCAGACATGAATGATATTTCCGATTCTTAGAATTCTGGCGTCAGTATCGGTTGCGCTTGGGAATTCTTCTAGTTCAAATTTCCAATTTTGTTGCGCTTCCTTGATCTCCTGTTGCACCTTCGCCCCTTTTGGGAAAATGCTCACAGTTCCTTCAATACCGTGGCGCGTAGTAAACTCGAATAACAGATTCAAGGAAGCAAGCGCTCTTGCAGAAATTACATCTGCTCTTTGCGGTTCAAGCGTTTCTATACGTTCGGTCAGAACAGTAAACTTCGCTCCTGTTTCACGTGAAACAGTCCGAAGAAATGCGCATTTTCGTTGGTCGCTTTCAACCAAAGTGAATTTCGCTTCCGGTGTTTTCTCAGCACCTAGAATCGCCGCGACTGCACCAGGAAAACCTCCACCACTTCCAAGATCTAGCCAATGCGTAACGCGCGGCGCGAGTTGAAAAACCTGAATAGAATCAACAATATGGCGGCTCCAAAGATCAGAGAGCGTTGATTTCGCTACAAGGTTGATCCGTGGATTCCATTTTTTTACAAGCTCGGCATAGTCCTCAAGTCGCTCCACTGTTTCACGTGAAACATCGTCGAGGTATGCTTCTACTGAAACAGGATTAGCCGACACTTTTGCTGCTCTTCTCGAGTTTACGCGCGGTGGCCAACAAAAGAGTTAGCGCTGCAGGTGTCATCCCTTGAATACGGCCAGCCTGTGCAATCGAACTTGGTCGGGCGTTCGCAAGCTTCAGACGCAATTCATTTGAGAGGCCATCAAGCGAGGCATAATCAAAGTCCTTTGGCAAAGATTGCGCTTCATCCCGTTTAATCGCATCAACATCCTTACGCTGCCGCTCAATATAAATCGAATACGCGGCATCTCGCGAGACCTGCTCCTGTATTGTCGGATCAATCTGTTGAAGCGATTCATCAAGCCCCGCTACGACATCAAAGGTAACTTCTGGAATTGAAAGTGCTTCGAATGCTGTTTTCCGAGGGCCGTCCTTATTGATTTTGACGCCCGCGTCGGCGAGTTGCCGCGAAGTAACGGAAATCGACTTTAGCTGATTTGTGGCGCTCTCAAGCTGCTCTGATTTCTTTGCGAACGCCGCTTTTCTTTCTTCGCCAACGCATCCGAGCGAAATACCAAGCGGCGTCAGCCTTTGATCAGCATTGTCGGCGCGCAACGAAAGCCGGAATTCAGCACGCGACGTAAACATACGATAAGGTTCCGAAACGCCGCGCGTGACAAGGTCGTCAATCATCACGCCAATGTATGACTCCGCCCTGCTGAAAATAACCGGCTCAACCTCTTTCGCCTTGCGCGCAGCATTCAACCCAGCAACCAATCCTTGCGCGGCCGCTTCTTCATAGCCGGTGGTTCCGTTGATCTGGCCAGCCAAAAACAGGCCTGGAACGTTCTTCAGTTCGAGCGTCGGAGACAACGCAACCGGGTCAATATAGTCATACTCAATCGCATAACCCGGCTGAATTATCTTTGTGTTTTCAAGACCATAAATTGAATGAACGTAATCTTCCTGAACATCCGCAGGCAAAGAGGTTGAGATCCCGTTCGGGTAAACCGTGTGGTCATCAAGCCCTTCCGGCTCTAGAAATATCTGGTGCGAACTCTTCTCTGCAAACCGAACGACTTTGTCTTCGATTGAAGGGCAGTACCGTGGCCCTACGCCTTCGATATGGCCGCCGTACATTGCAGATTTTTCTAAGTTCGCGCGGATAATCTCATGTGTCTTTTCATTCGTATGAGTAATCCCGCAGGAGATTTGCGGCACGGAAACCGAGTTTGACATAAAGGAGAACAAGACCGGATCCTCGTCTCCGGGTTGCATCTCGAGGTCATCCCAACGAATTGTACGCCCATCGAGTCGCGGCGGTGTCCCTGTTTTCAAACGGCTAAGCGGAAGATCGAAGGAATCAATTCGTTCCGCAAGCTTGGTGGAGGGTTTATCACCCATCCTTCCGCCAGGTCTCCGCTCGTCACCAATGTGAATTACGCCGCGCAAGAATGTTCCTGTTGTTAAAACAACAGCTTTTGAAGAAATTTCAGAGCCATCCGCGAGCACAATCCCACAGACACTTCCTTGCTCCATCAGAAAATCAGCGGCTTCGCCCTCGATAACGGTAAGTCCTTCGCAAGCTTCTATCTCTTGGAGCATCGACTCGCGGTAAATCTTTCTATCAGCTTGTGCGCGCGGTCCTTGAACGGCTGGCCCCTTGCGCCGATTCAGCAAACGAAACTGGATTCCAGCTTTATCCGCAACGCGACCCATAACGCCATCGAGCGCATCAATCTCCCGAACCAAGTGGCCTTTTCCCAAACCACCTATTGCAGGGTTGCAAGACATTACACCGATTCCAGAACGCTTTAACGTTACAAGAGCAGTTTTCGCGCCAAAGCGGGCGGCTGCATGTGCTGCATCTGCACCCGCATGGCCACCACCAACAACGATTACGTCAAAATCCGAATGTTTCACGTGAAACACTCCTTACTTACCCAAGCAAAAACTTGCGAATATTTCATCCAACAGATGCTCAACATCCACACGGCCGACAATTGAATCCAGAGCTCGAACAACGCTCCGAAGTTCTTCGGCAGCCAGTTCAGCGCGCTCTTCACCACGCAATACCTCAAGTCGGGCTGATTCTAAAGCCTCGATTCCTTGATCAATAGCCACACGATGACGCTCATGCGTCGCTGTTACAGCACCTTGTGCCCTTTCAGACAGGATGCTTGATATATTGTGGACGAGCATAGAAACACCGTCGCCGGTTTTTCCAGACACGCCCGGTTTTCCGCTTATGTCAGACTTGCCGGACACTTGGATATCATCCTCTTCCGGCTTCAATCCGCGAAAACCGCCTTCGTCAGCAGATAAGAAAACACGAAGGTCGGCATGTTTTGCCCGCTCAATAGCGCGTTCGATTCCGATACCTTCGACATGATCCTCAGTTTCGCGCAATCCAGCAGTATCAAGAAACGTGACTGCAAGCCCGTTCAAATCCATTCTGACTTCGATGACATCGCGCGTGGTTCCGGCAAATTCAGATGTAATCGCAGCCTCTCGCCCCGCAAGAGCGTTTAGCAAGGTCGACTTCCCCGCATTAGGCGGCCCAACAATAGCGACCTCAAACCCTTCGCGAATCCGTTCGGAAATGTAGCTCCCCTTGGATTCCGCCTTTAGTTCATCGCTTACGCGATCGATAAGTTCCAGAACCTCAGGCGAAACATCGACCGGAACCTCTTCGTCAGCGAAATCAATTGTAGCTTCAAGAAGAGCCGCCGCTCGGATCAGGTCTGTGCGCCAACGTTCGGCCTTCTCGCCCAGCGCACCAGACAAGACTTTCAATGCCTGCCTACGCTGCGCCTCTGTCTCGGCGTCAATGAGATCTGCGAGGCCTTCGACCTGCGCAAGATCAAGGCATCCATTTTCAAGAGCACGCCTTGTGAATTCTCCGGGTTCGGCAAGGCGCAAGCCAGCTATCTTTGAAAGCGCGGCCAAGGTTGCACGTATTGTTGCCACAGAACCATGCAGATGCAGTTCTGTGACTGCCTCACCTGTAAAGCTCGCGCCCTCTGGAAAACAAAGCACCAAAGCCTCATCCACCAGAACATCATCAACAACAAGCCGCCTTAACGCTGCCTTCCGTAGCGCGGGTCGTTCTACGCCAAAATGGGAAAGACACGCATGCGCAAGCGGTCCGGAAATCCGAACCACAGCGACGCCGGCCTTGCCGGTCGCAGAAGCGAGAGCGTAAATCGTATCCATGTTAAACCGTTGTTATTAAACAACAATTACCAAATCAGGTATTCATTGAATCGAAGAAGTCAGAGTTGGTCTTGGTTTGCTTCAGCTTGGAAATCAAGAACTCGATCGCATCTGTTGTACCCATCGGATTGAGGATACGGCGCAGGACGAAAGTTTTCTGAAGATCAACTTTATCAACCAGCAGGTCTTCTTTCCGTGTACCGGATTTTAGAATATCCATCGCAGGGAATACGCGCTTATCGGCAACCTTACGATCAAGAACGATCTCGCTGTTACCTGTACCTTTGAATTCTTCAAAGATCACTTCGTCCATCCGCGAACCGGTATCAATCAACGCTGTCGCAATAATGGTGAGCGAGCCACCTTCTTCGATATTCCGCGCAGCACCAAAGAACCGCTTCGGACGTTGCAGCGCGTTGGCATCCACACCACCAGTCAGAACCTTACCAGAGGATGGTACAACAGTGTTGAAGGCACGACCAAGGCGCGTGATCGAGTCAAGCAGGATCACAACATCGCGCTTGTGCTCAACAAGGCGCTTGGCCTTTTCGATCACCATTTCAGAAACGGCTACGTGGCGGGTCGCTGGCTCATCGAAGGTTGAAGATACAACTTCGCCCTTCACGCTGCGCTGCATGTCTGTAACTTCTTCTGGGCGCTCGTCGATCAACAGAACAATCAGATAGCACTCAGGGTGGTTCTTTTCGATGCTGGAGGCGATATTCTGCAGCAGAACGGTTTTACCTGTCCGTGGCGGCGCGACGATCAACGAACGCTGCCCTTTCCCGATTGGCGCTACAAGGTCGATGATGCGCGCAGAACGATCCTTGGTTGTTGGATCATCAGTTTCCATCTTGAGCCGCTCGTCTGGATACAGCGGTGTCAAGTTATCGAAGTTAATCTTATGCTTAGCACGCTCAGGCTCTTCGAAGTTGATCGCTGTGACCTTTGTCATCGCGAAATAACGTTCGTTATCGCCAGGTGCCTTAATCAACCCGTCAACGGTATCGCCGGTGCGCATAGAGAAAGACCGGATCATTTCAGGAGAGACATAAATATCATCCGGACCGGGAAGATAGTTCGCTTCCGGGCTCCGAAGGAAGCCAAAACCATCCTGAAGCACTTCAAGAACACCGTCTCCAGATACTTCCCAACCTTCGTCTGCACGTTCCCGCAGAATGTGGAACATGATCTCGCCCTTGCGCATTGTTGAGGCGTTTTCAATCTCGAGATCTTCGGCCATCGACAAAAGGTCTTTTGGCTTTAGCTGTTTCAGCTCGGCAAGAGTGAGGGATTGATTTGTCATGGAGATACGTCCTGATCCGGCCTGAACAGGCGCGCGGATGATTTTTGAATACAAATAGAAAGCAAGCAACCGGACGGCTGCCTACTCGCTACATAGGAGGCAAATGAGTTTGAGTCAATCCAACTTAGAATGGGCGCGCAATTATAGAAACAACGATAATCACCAAAAGCACGGTCGGGACTTCGTTCAGCATCCGATAATAGCGACCCGACTTCTCGTTCTCACCCCGTTCAAAGGCCTTCCGATACCGAGACAACATCCCATGCACTCCGGACAGGGCCAGAACGCTTGCAAACTTCGTATAAGGCCACACAGCGCTCCAATCGATAACTCCAGGCGTGAGCACAAGGAGAATACCAAACAGCCACGCCGCATTCATTGCAGGATTGATGATCACCTTAATCAATCGCCGTTCCATGAGTTGAAAGAGTTTGTCAGTCTCACTGCCCTTCTCAACGCTTTCGACGTGATAAACAAATAAGCGGGGCAAATAGAACATCCCCGCCATCCACGCGAAAACAGAAATCACATGTAGGCATTTAATCCAAAGATAGAATGGCAAGAGAAATTCAAACATCACTGCTCCTCATAGTTTGGCCAATCTATAATAATAAATAGAAAGAAGATAAAAGGATGATGATTATGTAGTGGGATGAAATTCTGTGGATTATTGAATCTTCCCGCGTTTTATACATGAAGGGAATTTTCAAAGAGAGATCAAAATGATTCTGTGGAGTATCTGATTTAATCTATGAATAATAATAATTTAGATCAAAATGACTTGTGGACTGACTCTGTAGAGAAATCTGGTAACCAGCGTGGTTTAAGGTTATCCACGGAAAATAATTATCCTAACCCACAGTGCATATAATCCCTGAACAGACGCATAAATGGCAGGGTTTCCCCAGCCGCTCGATCAGGGACCTGTTACCCACAATTTCATCCGCGGAGTTTCCGTGTAATAATCCACAGGTTCATACACATGCCCTCTGACATCATTCTTGCTTCCGGCTCTTCAATTCGCTGCGACATGCTTCAAAACGCGGAAGTACCGTTCTCCGTTGATGCACCGAATATTGATGAGAGCACGATAAAAGAGGCCTTGTCAGCACGAAAGGAAGGTGCAGAGGCTATTGCGCTCGCTTTAGCTACGGAGAAGGCCCTAGCGATAAGTCGGAAGCAAACATCGGCATGCGTGATCGGCTGTGACCAGACGCTCGAATTTGAAGGCGCGTTATTAAGTAAAGCGACATCGAAAGAGCAGCAGCTTGCGCAACTCGTACGTCTTCAGGGCAAGCCGCATTTTCTGCACTCGGCTGTTGTTGTCTGTGAAGATGGTAAGCCCGTTTGGCATCACGTGAGTTCGGTACGTCTAGAGATGCGAACCTGTTCTCACTCCTATTTGCGCGACTATGTCGAAAGGAATTGGCAACAAATTCGCCACTGTGTCGGAGGCTATCAACTCGAAAAAGAGGGTGTGCGCTTGTTTAGCCGCATCGAAGGAGACTATTTTACGGTTCTGGGGCTCCCTTTGTTAGAGCTTCTGTCCTATCTGGCATCGCAAGGAAAACTGTCAACATGAGCGAAGAACGTATCCCACTGGCCGGCGTAATTGGATCTCCGATTGCACATAGCCGATCTCCCGCCGTTCATGGACATTGGCTAAAGAAGTACGGAATTCAGGGCTATTATGTACCGATGCACATCGAACGCCCTGATCTGCGCGAAGCTATTCGGAATTTGCCAAAGCTCGGGTTCATTGGCGTAAACGTGACGATTCCTCATAAGGAAGAAGTTTTGGAGATGGCCGACCTGGTTACGGATCGTGCGGCGTTGATCGGCGCGGCCAATACTTTGATTTTCCGTGGGGACGGGAAAATTCACGCAGATAATACAGATGGGTATGGTTTCATCGAAAACATTCGCCAAGGAGCGCCAGATTGGGAGCCGGACATCGGGCCAGCGGTTGTATTTGGTGCGGGCGGCGCGGCGCGGGCCGTAATCGCGAGCCTGCTTGAAGTTGGTGTTCCTGAAATTCTCCTGACCAACCGAACAAAAAACCGAGCGGAGGCGCTCAAAGGGGATTTCGGTAAGAAGGTCACCGTGGTTGATTGGGTGCAAGCTGGTAACATTCTTGAAGATGCCAAAACAGTGGTGAATACCACCTCGCTCGGGATGGATGGTGCAGCGGAGTTCAGGGTACCGCTTGACGGCCTTCGCAAAGGTACGCTGGTCACAGACCTTGTCTATACGCCGCTTAACACGCAACTGCTTTTGGAAGCTGAAGAGCGCGGATGCCAAACCGTGGATGGTCTTGGCATGCTTCTTCATCAAGCGGCGCCAGCATTTGAGCGCTGGTTTGGCGTGCGTCCTGAAGTTGACGAAGAATTGCGCAACGTGGCGCTTTCAGCATGACGACCCCGTTCCTACTTGGCCTTACGGGTTCGATTGGGATGGGAAAATCAACCACAGCAAAAATGTTTGCGGAACTCGGATGTGATGTCTGGGACGCTGATGCGGCGGTGCACCGTCTTTATGCGAGAGATGGCGCGGCGGTGGAGGCGGTCGCAAGTCTGCTTCCAGACGCGGTGTCGGATGGCGAGGTGCAGCGCGACGCCCTCAAATCGCACATTAAAGAAAATCCCGAGGTCCTCTCGAAAATCGAGGATATCGTTCATCCGCTTGTCGCCGAAGATCGCGCGCGGTTCATCGGGCAATCCAATGCCGAAATTGTTGTGCTCGATATCCCGCTGTTGTTTGAGAACGGGACAGAGTCAGAGTTTGATGCTGTCGCTGTTGTTTCGGTTGATCCAGACACCCAAAGAAAGCGCGTTATCGCGCGGGGTCAAATGAGCGAAGAGATGTTTGAGAAAATTCGCGCCAAGCAAATGCCGAACGCCGAGAAAGAGGCGCGTGCAGATTTCGTTATTCCCACGTATAACCTCCGAGACGCAAAGAAGGCTGTTGAAACAATCGTCATGAAAATCAGAGCAGGAGAGATTCATGCGTGAATTGGTGATGGATACGGAAACCACCGGCTTTAAACCCGAAGAAGGTGACCGGTTGGTTGAGATTGGCGCTGTGGAGCTTTGGAACCACGTGCCGACCGGCAAGACATATCATCAGTACATCAACCCGATGCGGGATATGCCCGAAGATGCCTTTAAGGTTCATGGGCTCTCGGAGGAGTTTCTTTCGGATAAGCCCGTCTTTAAAGATGTGGCGCAGGATTTCCTTGATTTCATAGGAAATGATCGCCTTGTGATCCACAACGCTGCTTTTGATATGAAATTCCTGAACGCGGAGCTTGGGTGGCTCAACCGCCCGCCGCTTCCGATGTCACAGGCGTTGGATACGCTCGCAATTGCCCGCAAAAAGTTTCCCGGCTCTCCTGCGTCGCTTGATGCGCTTTGCCGACGGTTCGGTATCGATAACTCCAACCGCGTATTGCACGGCGCTTTGCTTGACTCCGAAATCTTGGCCGAGGTGTACCTTGAGCTTATCGGGGGACGTCAGCCGGATTTTGCGCTAAAAGCGGATCAAAACCAAAAGGTTGACGTGTCATCTGGAGAAGAGTGGCGGCCGCAGCGTCGTCAAAACCCTCTTCCTTCGCGGCTCACCGAGGAAGAGGCCGCCGCCCACGCAAAGTTTATTGCGGAACTGGGCGACGGCGCTATCTGGAACAAAGCCTGACTTAGGAAGCAGGTGTTGTTTGCGCGGCTGCTTCGGCCTGTGCGCGGCGCTGAAGCTCGGAGCGGTACAGCGCGAGGAAGTCGATTGTTTCGAGGTTGAGCGGCGGGAAGCCACCATCACGCGTAACATCGCCAACGATCCGGCGCACATATGGGAATAGCATCCGTGGGCACTCGATCAGCAAGAACGGGTGCATTTGCTCGTCAGGAACGTTTTGGATGTGGAAGATACCACCATACTCCAGCTCCATGAGGAACATCGGATCTTGGGTGTCTTTGATGTTGCTCACAACTTTGAGCTTCATGATGACTTCGTACTGGTTTTCAACCGAGCGCTTTTTGGCGTCGAGGTTAACCTGAACCTGTACGTCTGGTTGCGCAGCGTTTGTGATACCCTTTTGCGCAACGATGTTTTCAAACGAAAGATCGCGTACGAACTGGGCCAGAACTTGCATCACGGGCTGCGACGGCGCTGCGGCGGCTTTTGGCTCGGCTGCACCGTTTGTTTCTTCTGTCATTCTCTTATTCTCCTAAAAGGCAGTCATTCTTGAGGCGTCTGTATCAGGTTGCGCCATGAGCCTCAATCCTTGGTCCATCCAGAGGGCTGATCGGGCTTCTTTTGTGAGGGGCTCACCTCTTGATAATCCCCGTCAATCACATCCTCGGACGGGTTAGGGCGCGGGTCGTATGCAGATTGGGTATGAACCGAATAGCTCTGAACCTTCATCCGCGAGGATACATAGCGGATCACCGCAGCGCGGACCGGCGGCATCAGAAGCGAAATCCCGACGCTATCGGTAAAGAAGCCGGGCGTCAGAAGCAAAACACCAGCGACAAGGATCATCGCGCCATGGGCCAACGGCTCTGTTGGGTCGCGCATTTCACCGAACGATTGGCGGAGCGAGTTCATCGCCAACGCGCCCTGAACCCGCATCAGATATGACCCGAGAACAGCCGTCAGGATCACAATGCCGATAGTCGGCCAGGTTCCAATAACTTCGCCAACTTGCAGGAAAAGCCAGATTTCTAGGATCGGCACCGCAACAAAAGCGATTAATAGCCACATTTTGATGTTATCCTTCGTGTTGCCCGCATTGTTTCTGGTGCGGTCCTACACTACATAAGACCACAAGACGTGAGTTTCCAATTTTTTCCTTCGATACGAGGTTTCGATGAGCGGTGGCGGACTACAACTTCTGGTATTGGCCGGAATAGCCCTATTTCTGATACTCAAGCTCCGCAGTGTGCTTGGGACACGTGACGGCTATGAGCCCACACAAAACGCTCAAGCCCAACAAGCGGCGCGCAAGGCGGTCAGCGGATTTGAGGTAATCGATGGTGGTGTTGATCGGGATATCCTAGATAACATTGATGGCAACCCGAAAGCGGTTGAAGCCCTCACCGAGATGAAAAAGGTTGAACCGAACTTCAGCGTAACCGAATTCCTTGGTGGCGCGCGTGGTGCGTATGAAATGATCCTGATGAGCTTTGAGCGTGGAGACATCAAGGAGATCGAACCGTTCCTCTCTGAAGACGTTGCCGATAGCTTCACCGAAGTTATCGCCGCACGCGAAGACCAAGGCCTTACCATTGAGGCCGAGTTTGTGGGTGTTCGCGAGCTTGCACTTGTCGATGCGGAGTTTGACACCACAACCAAGCAAGCCGAAATGAAAATCAAATTCGTTGGTGAGCTTACATCCGTTGTGAAAGACAAAGACGGCAAGATCATCGAGGGTGACGCCCAAACCGTGAAGCGCCAGAAAGATGTCTGGACCTTTGCGCGCGAAATGGGTGCGAACGATCCGAACTGGCAGCTGGTTCAAACCGGCGAGTAATTCACGTGCTGCGTTGGCTGATAACCGGGCTGGGAATTGTCCTCGCTCCGCTTGCGGCCAACGCAGAAACGACCGCGCGCGTTCTTGAATTTGATACGCTGTCCGGCTGGCAGGATGATGACCATGCCGCCGCGCTTGATGTGTTTCAGGAAACATGCCGTTTGATGGATGATGCCGAGTGGCGGAACCTTTGCGCCTTCGCGGCGACTGGCCCCGATGCCAAGAATTTCTTCGAGTTGTTCTTTCGACCTGTCCTCATCGAAGACGGGTCGCCTGCCTTGTTTACCGGATATTTTGAGCCGGAGCTGTTTGGGTCACGAAGCCGAAACGGGCAATACCGCTACCCGCTCTATCGAAAGCCCCCTGCTGAATACGTCAACCTCACAAGAAAAGAGATTGATCAAAGCAGCTTGTTGAGCGGCCTTGCGATTGCGTGGGTCGATAATCCGGTCGATGTCTATTACCTGCAAATTCAAGGCTCAGGTCGCGTTCGTCTTACCGATGGAAGCGCAATTCGTGTTGGCTATGGCGGCGAAAACGGTCACCCAAATCGTTCAATCGCGCAGGAACTTATCAATCGCGGGATCATGAAACGAAGCGAAGCCTCAAACGCGCGCATTCGGTCTTGGTTTAACCGCAACCCAAGCCTCGGGCAGGAAATTCTTTGGACGAACCCTTCGTATGTGTTCTTCCGGAAGGTTTCGGTTCCGGGAAACAAAGGGCCGCGCGGGGCGATGAACCGTTCCATAACGGCGCTTCGTTCGCTCGCCGTTGATCCGCGGTACATCCCGCTCGGTGCGCCAGTTTGGATGGAAAAATCAGGGCGGCTTGCGCTGAAACGATTGATGGTGGCGCAGGATACGGGGGCCGCAATCAAAGGTGCACAGCGAGCAGATGTTTTCTTTGGAACGGGTGCCGCAGCCGGAGAGATTGCCGCGCAAACCAATGACGCCGGGCGCATGGTTGTTCTTATGCCGATCCAAACAGCATTTGCGATTGCGCCAGATTGGGCTGAGTAAATGAAAAAGCCCCGCGGACTACACCCAGATGAAGAAGCGCTTTGGCGTGTTGTTGCCGAACAGGCAGAGCCGCTGCATCCGAAGCAACCGCTGACAAACTCTGGCGCTTCAATTCCTGATCCAAAGCGCAAACCGGTCAGGATTAACAAATCCGGACTGCGCGCCTTCAACATCGGAGAGAAGGCCCCGCACCGCAATCAAAGCCATGATCTTAAGCCTGCATTGTCTGATCGGATCGGGCAAGCACCAGTTCATATGGATCACAAGACCTTCGGCAAGATGAAACGTGGCCGTATCATTCCGGAAGGCAAGCTTGATCTTCACGGAAAGACAATGGCGCAAGCCCACCCCGCGCTTAATCGCTTTATCCTTGATGCCTATGCGGATGGAAAACGCCTTGTGCTTGTTGTGACGGGCAAAGGCAAACACCGTGATGAACCGGGGCCGATCCCCGTTCCTTTCGGTGTTCTGAAACATCAGGTACCGCAATGGCTGATGATGGCACCGCTTCGCTCCGCTGTTTTGCAGGTCAGCGAAGCACATCTAAAACATGGCGGAAGCGGCGCCTATTACGTTTACCTACGCAGGCACCGCTAAGAAGGGTTTTACCCAGCGCATACCAGCAGCCACAAGGATACAAGCCAAAGCGAAGTAAAGCGCAATGCCGTACATCTGTTGGCCAAAGTCGATGTTCATATCAATTAACGCGCCAGTAAGACCCGGTCCGATTGCGGATGCTGCAACCATGATCGCAGCGGCCATTGCTTTGATCGAACCGAGATGCTTGGTGCCATAGAACTCGGCCCAGAAAGCAGGGAATGCGACGGTGCTCGCGCCTTGCGAAAGCCCAAGGAAACCGAGCGCGACTGCCATTCCAGTAAGCGTTGAACCAGATGCAGCAAGCGCAAATCCAAGCGCCATCGGGGCAAGGCAAAATGGTAGGATGCGCGGAGTCGAGAAACGGTCGATCAAGACTCCGGTAAGTACCATGGAAAAAGCACTTATGAGCGTAAAGATTGGAAACAGAGCCACAAACCCGAGGTGGGTAAAGCCTTTGATCTCCACGATATGAACCTGTTGAAAGAAGAAGGATGTCATGAAGCATGGCGGCCCTAGTAGTGCTGGCAGCATGAACCAGAACAGTGGATTCCCGAGGACCTGTTTACGCCGCCAATGATGCCCGCCCATCCCGACGGCTTGATTTTCTTTGGCCAATGATTGGGGTGTTCGCTCATAGCGCAGGAGCGTAACAAGCAGGGGAATGGCGAGCAGAACGAGGAACGCAGCCAACAGCCAGAGTTTTTGCCAAGCAAAATACGCCATCAACGATACAAAGATAAACGGTAGCAACGCCTCGCCAGATTTGAACCCGAGCGATGCAATGGCAAGCGCGCGCCCGCGGGTGGCAACAAACCACCGTGCCATTGAAACTGTGGTGGCGTGGGCGGTCATGCCCTGCCCTGTAAACCGAAGCGCAAAGATGACGAAAACAAGCGCCGTCGCGTTCGGAACAAAGGCCATCGCGACGCAAGACAGCGCCAGCAACCCAAGGACAGTCGCGCCCAAAACACGTATGCGCAAATGGTCAACGAGTCCCCCTGCCCAGACCATAACAACTGCTGATGCGGAGGTTCCGAGAAGATAGATCCCGCCCCACGCCCCGTGCGACAAATCAAAGTCGCTGCGGATCGAGCCAGCGAAAATCGAAATAAAATAAGTTTGTCCGAAACTGGATGTCAGGGCCAGCAGAAAGCCAGCGGCGAGCCAGCGGGCGTTTGCCGCGAGGAAATTTAGAAATGTCATAGGGGTCCTTTGTTGCCGCGGAGTTTGGCCCGAGCGACAAGAAATGAAAACCCCTATTTCAAAACATCTTGAACCGGGTCCAGAATAATTTCGGTTGTACGTTGAAGTGTAAAAGCAACGCCTGGAACGATACCGGTTGATGTTGAAGGTTCTGACTGCAGGGCCTCATTCAGAACGCTCATGTTGTTAAGCATCTCAATGGCCATTGGGCTTGTTGCCGCCGTGAAATGCCCAAGCCTGTCTGAATCCGGGATATTGGACAGGTTGAATACCGTGACTTCGAATTCTGCAATCTCATGCACGCCTTCGATATTTCCAAGCCGGTTTGGCTGGCCGGTTATGAGCGCGGAAACGCGGAGGGCACGGTCGCGGTCTGATACAACGATGCCGAAGGGTTGCGGCAGTTTCTCAATGCGGCTTGCTTGTTCAAAGAACACATCAATGTCGATATCTGGAGAAATAAGAAGAACCCCGGATACCAACTCACCCAGTTTGCTCTGATTACCAAGCGCAATGGAGCGCAGCGTTTCCATGACAAGCGAGCTTCCAACAGAATGCCCGATGATCAGAATTTCGCTCGCACCCGCGCGTTCGATTGCGTCTATGAAGTTTTCGAAGTTATTCCGCGCCGCAAGCACACTGTCGCGATCATAGGCATACCCGAAAGCACTCCCTGCGCTGGGCCATGAGAAATGCGCCATCTCACCAGTGAATGTGAAATCCTCTGCGATTTGCGCAGCGCGATAGAGCCCTTCGGAGAAATTGTTGTTGAAACCGTGGACATAGACAACAACATGCCGCTCGCTGGGCGCGCGTTTAAGCAGCCGCGCCCGCAGGCTGCGCTCAAAGCTATTCTGCCCATTAAAAAGGTTGGCCCGAACCGTGGCGAAATCTTTGGACGTGTCGACTTTGCCATTTGACCAGTTGATTTCACCCGCAGTCCTGTTTGGCGGAATGGAGATATCAAACTCGACAAATCGTGTCTCGCGCGAACGCTCGTCACCGAACCCGACGGTTCGGTCTGGCATGCGGTTTGTGGCAACGTGAATGGTCTGAAGGCTGGCTGTATCGGCGCGCTCGGCAAATCGTATTTCACCGCGCTGCGCACAGGCAGCGAGAATTGCTAAAGCAGCAATAAATACAATTCGCAGAGTCACAATATATGGTCCTCGTCAGAGAGGAAAAATCACCTATAGCACATATCGACTGATATCGGTGGATTTGGCAAGAGCGCCCAGATGCTTCTCAACAAATTCGGCATCAACCGATATGCTTTCGCCTGACTTATCCGGCGCTTCGAAACTCAACTCCTCAAACACGCGTTCAAGAATAGTATAGAGTCGCCGCGCACCGATATTTTCGACAGATTGGTTCACCTCGGCGGCAATTTTCGCGAGTGCTTTAATGCCATCTTCTGTGAACGACACAGTCACTTCTTCGGTCGCCATAAGCGCAGTGTACTGAAGCGTTAGCGCGTTGTCGGTTTCGGTCAGGATACGCACAAAGTCATCTTCGGTCAGATCCCGCAACTCCACACGAATTGGCAGACGACCTTGAAGCTCCGGCAAAAGATCACTTGGCTTCGCAATGTGAAAAGCGCCGGACGCGATAAAGAGGATATGGTCGGTTTTGACAGGGCCGTGCTTGGTTGAAACCACTGTGCCTTCGATCAGCGGAAGCAAATCACGCTGCACACCTTCGCGCGAAACATCGCCGCCACGGGCATCGCTTCGTGCGCAAACCTTGTCGATCTCGTCAAGGAAAACGATGCCGTTTTCTTCTACACTTTCAAGCGCCTTTCGCTGAACGGTTTCATCGTCCAGCAACTTGTCGGCCTCTTCGCCGATCAGAATGTCATAGCTTTCAGCGACGGTCATTTTCTTGCGAACAGTTCGGCCGCCCATGGCTTTGCCAAACAGATCACCAAGATTCATGATGCTCGCTCCCCCTGGCTGTCCGGGGATATCAAACCCCTGCATCGGGTTGGTTGTGTCGGCGACATCAAGCTCGATGATCGTAGAGTCCAACTCTCCGGACTTGAGTTTTCTGCGGAACATCTCGCGGGTTTGTTCGCGGGCATCAGTTCCGGCGATGGCCTCAATGACGCGCTCTTCTGCGGCTTCGTGGGCTTTGGCCTTCACATCCTCGCGCATGAATTCGCGGGTTTGGGCAATTGCGCTATCCACCAGATCACGCACGATCTGCTCAACATCGCGGCCGACGTAACCGACCTCGGTAAATTTTGTTGCCTCAACCTTGATAAACGGCGCACGCGCGAGTTTGGCCAGACGGCGAGAGATTTCGGTTTTACCAACTCCAGTTGGCCCGATCATCAGGATATTTTTCGGATAAACCTCTTCTCGAATGTCGTCCGCGAGCTGCTTGCGCCGCCACCGATTGCGAAGCGCAACCGCAACCGCACGTTTGGCATCGTTCTGGCCGATGATGAACCGATCAAGTTCGGAAACGATTTCGCGGGGGGTAAGGTCTGTCATGATTACTCCGGATTTGCAGAGGTATAGGGCGGCAATCGGTCTTTAAGGGGAAAATCAGGGAGCGCTCGCATAAGGCTCGCCCGTATCTGCACCCACCAAGTGCCAAGTGCTGTTATGAAAACGCCAAGAATAAGAAGCGTCGCGACAAAGGAAGTTTCTTCGTTTGTCGAGTTTTGTAAGGCGTAGAGTATGAGAACACCGACGTATCCGATGCCGGCGGTTAGGAAAGAGCGGCGATCAATTACCAAGGCAACGATTGTGACAAGCAATAACGCAAGTGCGGTCAACGAATAGCCAACAGTACCGCCGACATTGAAAAGCGACATAGCAATTGTGTTCACAAGCGCCGGAGCGGCGAGGATATGGAGCCAGAAGCCACTCGCCGAAAAACGGCTGATCCGATGCGGGTCGCGCAGGTCAAAGTAGAGGCCGGCAAGGAATGCCGCGATCCCGAACACAAGCGACCCATATGCAAGATAGGTGCCATTCCCCAAATCAAACAGATCGCTCGTAAGGAAGAAGATGCTCGGCACTGTATGGGTAAAATGGTTTATCACCGAAAATACAAAAATTAGGCCGAAAACCCCAAGTACGAACATTGAAAACGGGAGCTTGAACACACGATAGTACAAGGCCATCGCAGCCATGCCGATGAGGCCGACGGCAATCCCGGCGGCTTCGGTTTCTGGGCCAATTGTGAGGGCAACGCCGAAAGCTAGGAAAATCCCAAACCCAGCGGCTAGAGCAATACTTGGTAGGCTCATACGGCGACGAGCGGTGAAATACATCGCGAAGACCCAGCAAAGCGCCATTCCCGCGAATGGAACGATCGCACCGCTTCCAAGCACAACCGTGATTGCCAGAACGCCAGCAAACAATAGGCCAAGCCCAACCGTTACAAAAATCTCGGAAAAGCCTTTGAAGAACTCAAAGGGTTCGTCCTCTTCCGGAAGGAAATCTCGAACGCTTTGGCGGGACTGTGCGATTGTTATGAGTTTGGTCGCCTGCGCCTCGGTCATGGCGCCTGCATTTACAGCGGCGCGGATGTCATCAAGGGTGAAGCTGCTCATGATTTGGCGTCGATCGTTTCGACAGTAAGGTTGCCGTTGGTGTAAACGCAAATATCAGAAGCAATCGCCATCGCTTTGCGGGCCACTTCTTCGGCATCGTCAAGATTTTCAATCAATCCGCGCGCCGCAGCCAGAGCGAAGTTTCCGCCAGAGCCGATCGCAGCAATATCATGCTCCGGCTCAAGCACGTCGCCTGCGCCAGTGATGACAAACAGATCGGTTCCGTCCGTAACGATCAACATGGCCTCAAGCTTCTGGAGGTATTTATCCGTGCGCCAATCCTTGGCAAGCTCAACACTTGCGCGCGCCAGCTGTCCTGGCGTGGCTTCAAGCTTCGCCTCAAGACGCTCAAGCAAAGTGAAAGCATCCGCCGTGGAACCGGCAAATCCGGCAACAACGTCAAACCCACCGGGGGAGAGGCGGCGTACCTTGCGCGCCGTGCCTTTGATTACAGTTTGGCCAAGCGAGACTTGTCCGTCACCTGCAACAACAACCTTGCCGTTCTTGCGCACGCCGATAATCGTTGTGCCGTGCCATCCGGGAAACTGATCTTCTGCCATTGGCTTCTGTGGCTCCTTGTTTGTTTGACGTTATATGGCGGTCGTTTGTTGGTCTCGCAAGATTAATTGAGCAAAAACAGCGCAAACCCTACAAACCCAAAGAAAAAGGCGCCCGTTTCGGGGCGCCTCTGATGCATACTGAAGTCTGGGTTAAACAGCTTCGTCAATCCAGGTTTGAAGCGCGGCTTTTGGAGCGGCTCCGACCTTGGAAGAGAAAACTTCACCATTCTTGAAAAGGAACAGAGCGGGAATGCCACGAACACCAAGTTGACCAGGTGATTGTGGGTTCTCGTCAACGTTTACCTTAACGATTTTGACCTTGTCCCCGTATTCGTCGGAAAGCTCTTCAAGAGCGGGTCCGATTTGCTTACAGGGGCCGCACCACTCAGCCCAAAAATCCACAACAACTGGGACATCGGCTTGGCGCACTTCGGCGTCGAATGTTTCGTCTGTTACGGCAACTGTAGCCATCTGCTCTCTCCTAGAGAAATTCGTTTCGGCTTTAGAACCTAGGGTCGGCCAAGGGTATCGTCAAGGCATGTTCACGCGAGATAGCGCCGCGGTCACGGTTGCGTTAGGAAGCGCCATCAACTCTGCGGATTTCGTCCAAAGAATTGCGCAACTTATCGGTTTGTTCGGATAGATTTGCGAAATCGCTGCAACATATGCGCCCATCTGTCGTAACAATCCTTCCGGAACCTGTTCCATGTTTTTTGGCACGATGGCGTTGGTTTTGAAGTCCACGATCAAGACTTCTGAGTCTGTTACGATCAACCGGTCAATCTGGCCTTCAACTGCCCGCCCGCTGAGCTCATCCAGTTTGGCCACAACGTTTACCTCGGCGAGCGCGGATGGGCTAAAGACGTCCGCCAACTTCGGATTTGCAAGGCAGTTGGACGCCTCCTTCAGCAACTCCGGATCATCTCGCCCGAGCAATTGCCTTGCGCGCTCTGGACGATCTTCTTCGGGAACGGTTGGAAGATGCTCAAGCAGAAGGTGGATATCCGTTCCGCGCTGCAATGCTTCCTCCTCGGAAAGACCTCCAACACCAGAAAGCGCTTTTTCTCCTCCAAGATCAGAGGGTGAAAGCGGCTTGGCTGGCTTCACAGGTACCGGCGCGGTCTGGGTTGCCCATGCGGGCAATGCCGTATCCTTTGCTGTGTTCACCTTGTTGAGTTTCGCAATAGGTAGCGCACTCCAATCCTCATTCTGAAGCCGAAGCCCCTTCCCTGAAGGAGTGTCAAACTCAACGGCACCCGCTGCCCTCATGCCTTTTTCTACAATTCCGTGCCACGCGTTGCCGTCTTTATCGAGCTTTCCTGCGCCGCAAACGATGAGCCACTTTTCCGCGCGCGTCATCGCAACGTAAAGCAGCCGCATCTTTTCTTGCTGCTGCAGGTCTTTCATCGTGTCGACCTGATTGGAAACTTCGGGCGGCATTTGTTTTGCTCCGGGTTTCCAGATGACGCTGTTATCCGCCATCTTGACCAACTGGGCATCAACGCTGTTTTTCTTTGCTGCCGTGTCAGGAAGAATAACGATCGGCGCCTCCAGCCCCTTCGCGCCATGAACCGTCATCACCCTTATCTGGTCGCTTGCGCTATCGACCTGACGTTTGATCTCGACTTCATCTGTTTGAAGCCATGACAGAAAACCTGTGAGGCTTGGAATTTCCATCTGTTCAAAATTCAGCGCCTGATCCAAAAGCGCGTCTATCCCGTCCTCTGCTTCTTCCCCAAGCCGGGCAATCAACTTTTTGCGGCCACCAAAAACAGTCAGCGCGCGTTCAATGATTTCGTAGGGTCGCAAGAAGTCAGACGCCCGCCTGAGATCTTCAAGCATCCTCATTTCCTCGGGGAATTCTTCGGCGCGATTACGCATCGCGGCCCAAAGATACTTTTCCTGTCGTCTGTGCGCGAGGTCAAAGAGCTGCTGTTCGTTCCAACCAAAGAGCGGCGATTTCAAAACACTTGCAAGCGACAGGCTATCTTCAGGCGTCGCAAGAAACGACAAAAGCGCGACGATATCTTTAACCGCAAGCTCACCGCCAATCTTGAGCCGATCCGCGCCGGCAATATCCAGCTTCTGCGCTTTACATTCGCGGATGATTTCAGGGAAAAGGCCGCGCCGCCCCTGAACGAGGATTAGAAAGTCTCCTGGTGTAACGGGCCGCTGTTCAAATTTGCCGGAATGTCCGATTTCGGCTGGAATAGTGACCTTTTCTTCGATCATCCGCTTGATTTCACCAGCGATCTTACGCGCGAGCCGAACGTTGTGATGGCTTTGCGAAACCTTATCAACGGGGTCATACCAATTGCGCTCGTCGTTGTCTTGTTCGGGCTCTTCAAGTGGCCAATGATCCACGCGCCCCGGCATCGCGGATTTGAACGCAAGATGGGTCGTTTCGCCGCCCACGCCATTTCCGCCGATTGCTTTGAATGTGAAGTCAACAAGCGACAAAACCGGCTCTGCGGAACGGAACGAATGCTCAAGCTGCAGATTCACGAGCCCTGCCCCCGCCTCTTTCAGGCGCTCTGCAAAATGGGCGTTCATCCGATCAAACTCTGCCGGATCGGCCCCCTGAAAGGAGTAAATGGATTGCTTTTTGTCACCCACAACAAAGATCGACCTATGCGTATCTTCCTTGGCGCCCTCGCCGCTCGTAAGCTCTTGGGCAAGGTTCTCAATAACCTGCCACTGCGCTGGGCTGGTATCCTGTGATTCATCAACAAGAATGTGGTCAATCCCGCCATCAAGCCGATAGAGCACCCATTGCGCAACCAGCGGATTGGTTAGCAAGTCTCGTGCCTTATAGATTTGATCGTCAAAGTCGAGCCAGCCTCGGACTTGCTTCTTTTGCTCGAACCGCGGCAAGAACTCAGCCGCAAACCTGCGCAAAACAAGCGTGCGCTCCGCTGTATGAAGCCGAAGACGAGATGAACGCGCGTTTTCGACCCTCGCCATGAGCTTCTCGAGGGCATCCATCTTGTCGGAGATCAGCTTTTGCGTAGCTTTGGTTGGTACAGAACCGATCTTCGCCTGCGCGGCTTTTGCTCCGTCTTTGAACAGGAATACATCCTCAAGAATGAGGAGATCCTTCGCCGACAAGGTGTCAAAATCTACAAGCCGAAGCTTCTCACCGTTTTTCGCGTCGGTTGAACTACCCTGAAGAAAGAATGGCAGTATCTCTTTCAACAGCGCGCCGTCAGTTGGCAAAAAGGTATCGTTCTCAAGGTCGGCTTGAGAGTATCCCGCCGACAGGCCAAGGCTTTGCCAAATCTCAGCTGCATCTACGGGCGTAGATAACTCATTGCGAAACTTGGCAATTTCCGCAGTGAACTTCCCGAATTCTTCGGCTGTATATACCGCCGCTACATCATCAATGAGCGCGCGCTGTCCACCAAGGATCATTTCGTCGATCACTTCCTCATGCAGCAATCGCGCCGAACGCTCGTCCATTTCGCTAAACTGTGGCGAAACACCGGCCTCAAGCGGAAAGCGCCGTAGGATCGAAGCACAAAATGAGTGGATTGTCTGAATTTTCAACCCACCAGGGGCTTCGATGGCACGCGCGAAAAGGCGGCGTGCGTTTCGGATATCTTCGTCTGAAATACTGCCCTCAACGCCGAGCGCAATAAGGTCAGTTCGCAGCAAATCAGTCTCTAACATTGCCCATTTACCTAATCTGGCAAAGAGCCTGTTCTGCATCTCGCTCGCTGCAGCTTTGGTGTAGGTAAGGCACAAAATGTTCTGAGGTTTGACATTTGCAAGCAAAAGACGCGCAACACGATCTGTCAGAACGCGCGTTTTGCCCGACCCCGCATTGGCTGAAAGCCACGTGGACGCAAAAGGGTTGGCGGCTTGTACCTGCCGTTCGGTTGCAAGGTCTCGTTTGATCATGTGAGATCCTCCCCTACGGGCTCGTCGCTTTCTTCCCACTCTCCATATCTGGCAAGGTGATCGTAATCTCCGTAGTGGGTAATCACGCTTGTTGCGCGGCGGGATGTATAGCCCTGTTGCGGGCTAAAATAGGCGCCGATCAACTCATGAAATTCGTCCCAAACTTCTTTGGTCGTTGTGTCTGTAAGTTCCGCAGATCTTTCACCAGGCTTGGCACCTACGCCAATATATGTCGCCTCTTGAACCTTGGCCGCCCCGATGCCTTCAAAGCCACCATTTTCAACCATTGCCGCTTCGAGCAGAAGTTGTTTGTCAAACAGGCGCTCAACAGCTGGCGACGGGGGTGTCGTTTTATAGTCGTAAATAATAGCGTTCCCTGTCTCGGTAAGATCAATGCGATCCGCGCGACCGGAAAGCATGAAATCGAGACCATTCAGGCCCAATTTACCCATTTTCTCGAACCACGTCGGTGTGCCACGAGCCTGTCTTTGCTTCTCAGAGGTCACAAACCATTCGGCATTTCGCGAAAACTTCGCGTACCAGAGCCGTTGCGCAGCGGGCCACGGTACAGACTCCTCGAGCGTTTTCCCTGCAATTTCCATGAGAGCGGCTTCGGTCATCTGGTCGATCGGAATTGTCTCTACTGCCTTCTCGAATATTTCGTGCAGGATCGTACCGCGTAATGGCGCATCTGCTTCGTGCTTGAGGGGGTCGAGCGGCTTCAGCTTAAGCACATACTGCGCATAAATCGCATAAGGATCGCGGATCAGTGTCTTGATCCTCGTTACAGAAAGCCCTCTAGGGCGCGCAGGAACCGGCGGCCTTGGTGAGGGTCGTTTCGCTGGTTCAATTCGCTTCTCGGGGCGTTCAAATCGCTCGAATTGGCTTAGATACGCCTCACCCCTCGCCCGCATGCCATCCAGTGCCTCGGTGCCACCGGTGTTTGGCAGCCCTTCTAGCAGGTTTGTCACTCTATTGAGCCAACGAGATGGAACTGTCTGAGATTCAGAATTTCGGATTGATCGCGTTATCCAAACTTCCGGTCCGCAAACGGCTTGTTGAAAATCGTGGGCCGCCAGTCCGATACGCCTTTCGGGCAGCAATAGACCCGCTTTTTGCCGCATTTGACGGTTTAACCATGGGTCTGGTTTCGGGGCTTCAGGCCAAACGCCTTCGTTCAATCCGGCAAGAATAACAAGGTCTGCGCCCTGAACACGCGCTTCCATTGTGCCCCAGATCATGATGTTTGGATGCGGGCGGATCGGATCGCGTACATCGTGTCGGTTCAGCACTGCTTTAAACAAATCGCCATAGTCCCTTGGCGAAAGATCTCCACCGAAACCGCTCTCCTCTTCAAGCTCATTAACGGCCTTGAGGGCTTTTTCGCCCGCAGCTTTGTCCCAAAGAGCACCAGCGCCCTGCCCGTTCGGGCCTTGTGCGATGGCAATCGCGGTTTGTACGTGGCGGTCAAGATGCTGTGAAACAGTCGAAATACCAGCCTCGCTGTGTGGGCAAATAGTGGAACAAATCCATTCGACCCATTGCTTTGCGTCTTCTGAATCTTGTCCGATCGCCCATTTCCGCAGAGATTCTGGTGTGGGGTATGGTGGCCCGTTGCGGCGCAGATCAAGCTCAAGTTCGCGAGTAAAGAGAAGGTGCGGCCCGCGATCATCCCCGCCTGTGTTTGTAATCGGGTGTTTCAGAAGCGACAGCAGCGCTTCGGACGTTAATGTAGATCCAAACAGAGCCGCCACCTGTCGCAAGAAACGGCCCGGAGGCGCCAATCCAAGAGGAGAACCGGCAGAGTCGTCCGGCTCGATGTCCCATTGCGCCAATGTTGCCGTAACTTGCCGCGTCAAAACGCGATCTGGCGAGATGAGAGCGACTTTCTGGCCAGTTTCCGCGGCCTCCCTTAAACGCAAAGCGATTGCCCCAACTTCGGCGCGCGATGACGGCGCCTCGACCAAAGTTAGGCCAGCGCATGCGCCTGCGATGTCGGTTAGGTTCGGGCCCTCATCCATCCATTGGTCGGTAACGGGCGCTGGGCGGAGCGCCAGAGAAACCAACGCATTTCTCGCAATTGATGCCGGTGTTGGCTCGCCCCAATGAGAAACATCAGTCGGAGATAAATTCAATGAGTTCAGAAACTTATAGAATCTATACTGCGGATGATCTTCCGCGGAAAGCGCATCATCAAGTCCGCTCCAGACGCTCTCTGGCATCGTAAAATCAAAGCCAGGCAGAATAACAGCACCACGCGGAAGCGCCGCGACGGCCTGCATAAGTTTGAATGTCGTTCCGCGAGAGCCGGTTGAGCCTGCCAAAATGATCGGGTTTTCAGGCGGCGACTGCTTCCAGCCTTGAGTTATCAAATCAACCGCTAATCTCTGACGGGCTTCGGCGTCCGGCGGCTCGCCTGAATCGCCAAAGAAACGCTCAACGATTTTGATGAACTCCAGCGCCCGCTCCCAGTGACCGGATTGATCGGTAACATCGAGCGACACAATCTGTTCTGGCGTTACGCTCTCGCCCTGCATTTCATCAAGGAGTTCGGCCAAACTGTCGGCCAAGTCAAACAGCGAGCTACGTGAAGCGAGATCTGGCTGAGCGTCCAGAAGTTGCTTGATAAGCTGCGACAGTTCGAGCCGACGCCGAAGCGGTGAAACTGCCTTGGGAATGGCAATCTGCGGCGCTTGGCTTAAGTCAGAAATGAGCGAAATCTGCGGGAGAAGAAGGGCGCCTTCCTGCGCGAACAGCTCTTGAACTCTACGCGCCATTCTTCGTGTGTTTACAAAGAGTTGAACCCGCGCCAACGCTTCTGGCGGTTTATCTCGGTATGTATGCAACAAGCCCCGAACCAGCTCTGCCGGAAAATCGCATCCCAGCCCGACGCCATACACATTTGCTTTGCCGTCTTCATGAAACATCGGCGTTTCCTCTGAGCATATTTTCCGCGAGTGCAATGTTTTCAGGTCGCCCGACATCGCACCAGGAACCGGAATAAACTGTCCCAAAAACACGGTCACTTTGGATCAGAATGTCCCAAAGCGCATTGAGGGAAAAAGCGTCTTCCTCGATTTCGTCCAAACGCTCGGTCTTAATAATCTGCGCACCTGTGTAAACGTATGGGCCGCCGCGGGAAATTCTGCTGTCGTTTTCTAGTGCGAAATCTCCGCTGCCCATGTGGCCGATCGCGTTCTCGCTTGGGATAAGAAGCAGCAGAGCGTCCATTTTATTGGGGTCCCAAGCCGACTTTAAGCATTCAAGAGGATTTGGGCCTTTCCAAACAGCATCAGAATTTAGAGTGAATACGGGCGACGAATTTAAAAGCGGTATTGCCTTACGAAGGCCACCGCCTGTTTCAAGAAGTGCGTCGCGCTCGTCGGAAAGTACCAAACTGCTTTGAGAAAGATGCGCCTCTAGCTTGTCTGCATGGGTGTGAAGGTTGGCGACGACGCGTAGCTCTGGCATCGGTGAGACAAGGTCGAGGGCGTGATCAACAAGAGGGCGGCCAGCAACTTTGATAAGAGGTTTTGGCAAATCCCGCGTCAGGCTTCCCATGCGCGTGCCTTTACCAGCCGTGAATAGCATTAATGCGTCAGGCATGTTGCTCTCCGAGTACCTTGAGGTTTGATTGGGTCGTTGGTGGAATGTTTTCCAGCACAAATGTTTTGAGTTCTGTAAGGGCAGGGTGTTCAAGATCGCCCGTCAAATGCGCCCAGACACGCGGAAGAAAATCGAGGTAGTGCGTCTTGCCGTCTCTAACTGCCAACCTACTCAAAACACCTAGTATTCGAAGGTTCCTTTGCGCCGCTTGCACTGAAAATCCATGCAAAAATGCTTCTTCTTCTACGCCGGATTCCTTCACAAAATGCTTGATTGCAGCATCGCGCGTTTGAACGGAAACATCTCTTCGCGCATCTTCGAGCAGTGACGCCAGATCATAGGCCGGATGTCCGAGCAGCGCGTCCTGAAAATCAAGGAGTCCACATCTCGCAACGCCTGACCTTTCCGGAAGCCAAATCAGATTTTCAGCGTGGTAGTCCCGCAGGATCATCACATTCTCCGACGGTTCACATTCTTTGAGCGCCGACCTGACAAGCGATACCAATTTTTCAGAGGCGGCGTTGTTTTCTTGGCCCGTTATGCCTGCTTGGTACCATTCGATGACGGGTGTCACGGCTCGAGCCATTTCTTCCGTTCCGAACGTGTTTAAGCCCTTCACGGGTTTGTTTTTCTGGAGGCAGAGCAACACATCCACGGCCGAAAGATAGAGGTCTTTTTCGAGATTGGCGTTATTTTCTAGAATCTTGGCAAACACGGAATCTCCCAAATCCTCCAAGAGAAGGAAATCGGAGCTCCGTGCCAGAATTTTCGGCGCAGAAAGGCCGAGATCGGCAAGATGAGAAGCAACCTGAAGGAAATCATCGCAACTCCCGTCGCGATCATTACTGGCATCCATATACACCATTGGCCCGAAATTCGGGTGTTGCCATCGCGCATACCGACGGCCGGATGCATCACCAGCGAGCGGCTGAATTTCAACGTCCTTCGGATTCCTGAGCAGGTCGGAATAGGGGTTATCCATTAAGTAATCCGTCTAGCTTCTGCCACTTGGAATCGGAATACGAAAATGTAAGCCGACGCTCATCTTCAGAAAGCTGTTCAAAGTTGATGTGGAGCGCATTTTCTGGCTGATCGGAACCTAGCCTATCTGGCCACTCGATTAGGCAAACTGCGTCTTCAAAGGCTTCGTCCAAGCCAAGCTCTAATGCTTCGTCAGGGTGACTAAGCCGATAAAAATCACAGTGCCAGATCGTAAATTCAGCAGCGTCGTAGGTTTGAACAATTGTGAAAGTCGGGCTGGGAACATCCTCGGTATGTTCCAAAAGATGTTGGATTATCCCTCTGCTAAGATGGCTTTTCCCCGAGCCAATAGGCCCCTCAAGCAATATCACATCACCTACATCCAGTCGCTCGGCCATTTGTTCGGCAAGCGCGGTTGTTTCCTGCGGAGAGGTGAGTGTCAGAGTACGAGAGTATGATGTCATGGCACGAATGTAGCGCCCTGACTCGTCCCTGCAATAGAGTTTACACGTTCAGCGTAAAAAGTGGTTCGCCTTTAATCGGGCGGTGTTCGAACTGTGGTGTAGCGCTCTCTTTGATTTTGTCTTTTGGCGAATAGGCGACGAGTGTTCCGCCACCACTGAGAGGGGTCACGCGCAGTGGTACTTTTTCGCCTGTGTTTAAGAGTATGGAGTCTTTCCACTGCGCACGCGGGCTGGCCGCTTTTGTGAAAGACTGAAGCTTTGACCAGACATCGCTAGGCTCGCTTTTGGCTTGCCAGAAAGAGATAGCATCACTCAAACAAAACTCGCCTAGGATAGAGCCAGGATCCATGCCCCAAAAATCCGCATAGGCAGAATTTGACATGGTGAGTTGACCGTTAGAGGCAAACACGGCGATCGCTTCATCAAAGCTATCAAGTACCGCTTGGCCGATTTCGAGTTCGCTGCGAAAGCGCCGTGTCAGTGAGACTTCGGTTGAAATATCCTCAAACAAAAAGGCAACCGCACCATCAGGATGAGGGCGGCCGGTTACCCGATAGGTTTGCCCAGAAGGAAGCGCCCAGTTTTCTGTGTAAGTTCCATCCACAGCCGCCGCTTCAAGATCCGTCATTTGCTGGCGCCAGTTTTTGTAATCTTTGGGTTCGGGAATGACGCGGGCCTCGCGCAGTTTGTCTAGAAAGCTAAAGAGGGTAGGGCGCAAAGACAGGAACATCGGTGAGAGACCGGTCAGATCGGTGAGCGCCGGATTGAATAGCGCCAATTGCCGCTTTTTGTCGAAGATCGCAAGACCGGTAGGCAGGTGCGCGAATGTTTTGGTTAATGTCTGTACGAACTCGCGAAGCGAAGTTTCCGCTCGAATAACACCGTCAACACTGTTTGCGAAATGCAGGGATTCTTCACCGACTGTCGTGCTGAAGACTTCATACCACTTCTCGTTTGAACTATCCGGAAAGGTAACCGAAACCCGATGTGCACGCTCTTCTGGTGTTCCTTGCGAGAGGGAAACCGTTGGAAAGACACGTCGCGGCGGCCAAGTTTCGACAACACTCTCTGGCTTATTTTTCAGGCGCTTTGCTACCGCGAGGTATGCCCCGTTTGCCCATGTTATTGAGCCGTCGGCAGTCTGCTGCCAAACCAGATAGGGCGCCATTTCGGCAGTTTTTCTCAGGGTGTCCAGCTCGTTATTGAGTGCGAGCATACTGTGGGAATCCATACCCATAGACGAACCAACGGCCGCATCATCAATGATCTCGATCCGTGTTATACCGTCCCAAACCTCGGCAATCAGAATGGACTCGTCATCTGGAGTCACAGGTTTAAGCCTAATTTCGTTAGATTCCTGCAATCGGCCAGCGGCATTTGCAAAGTCCGGGTAGCTGGCGCTCAACGCACTGCATAGCTTGCGCCAAGCTGTTTGTTCAGTGTTCTGATTGGCCAAAAGCTGCTTTGCCTTATCTGTGGCATCAACCAGCTCTTCATTCTCGAATAGAAAAACAACACAGTTCTCAGAGTCACGAAGAAGCTCACGCGTCGTTTTCCCGCGCACTTGTATGAATAGGCCAAGCATGATGACGCCCGAGATAGCCGCAGCGAAGGCGATAAAGACGACGAAAACAATGACTGTTGCGGACAATGAGACCATTAACTTACCAACGTTGAAACTGCGTTGGTAAATAATTGCTCAAAAATGGTTAATGCGCCGTTAACTTGAATATTTCTGCTGTTGTGATGCTGAAATGCGGTGTATACGAACAAGACTTCGCACAGCTAGAGAGCGCGAACTCAACTAGGAGGGCGCGTCAAATCTTTCGTTCTCGCCAAGTCCGTCACTTCCGCCACGCGGGACTTCAAGTGTCTTGAGTTGCCAAGCAACCTCTACAACTGCGCCGCATTTTGGTGGCCGCTCGGCTTCAGATAGAAACGGGTCTGCTCCATTTGCAAAACTGACCTCCGCGCCTGTTCGCTCTAGGAGTGTTTTTGCAATGAAAAGCCCAAGGCCCATGCCTTCATATCCTGGTCGGCGGGGTTTTTCGTTTGGTCTTCTCTTGCGAACAAAGGGCTCGCCGATCCGCCCAATCACCTGTGTCGGAAAGCCTGGTCCATCATCAATAATTCGTAGATGAAGCCGGGTGTCAGTCCAGCCGCCTTCGACCCATACATTTTTGGCCGAGAAATCTACGGCATTTTGCACGAGGTTCCGAACACCGTGAATGATCTCGGATTGCCGCCGGATTTCCGGTTGATGAAAGGTCCCGCTGGGGGCAGGGGCGAATGCGAAATGAATCTCTTTGCCGCGATCAAGGTGGGGCTCCGCAGCTTCGCGCACGACGGCCTCAAACGGGCCGCTGTGCATGTGAAGGTCGTCTTTCCCTGCTCGGCCCATCGAGCGCAAAATCTCTCTGCATCGCTCTGCCTGTTCGCCGATGAGCTTGGCATCTTCTCGAAGATCGGTTCCGTCCTCGAGTTCATCCAGCATTTCAGAGGACACAAGCTTAATTGTTGCAAGTGGTGTTCCCAGTTCGTGGGCGGCGGCGGCAACTACGCCTCCCAAGTCAGTTAGCTTCTGTTCGCGCGCCAAGGCCATTTGTGTGGCAAGAAGCGCTTCGCTCATGGAGTGGATTTCGTTTGAAACGCGGCGGGCATAGGCAGCAAGGAAAACTGTTCCAATTACAATCGCCAGCCAGAAGCCGAATATATACAGAACATCAAGGCGGAAGATCTCGCCGGCGGTATTGCTTAACGGCTTCGCATAGAATGCAACAAATGTCGTAAGGCAAAGCGCGACTGAACCAATCAACATCGTGGACTGAAGCGTTAGAACAGTAGCCGATATTGTTACAGGAACGAGGATCAGCAATGCGAAGGGGTTATGCAGCCCACCGGTCAGATAAAGCAGCAAAATAAGCTGCGAAATATCAAACAACAGCATCCAGACCGCCTGCGCTTCGGACAGCCTTTTATTCTCTGGATATACGAAGGTCGCGACGAGATTGACGATCACAGAGGCACAGATTACGAGGAAGCACAGGCCAAGATTGAGGTCGACATCAAGCTGGTAAACCGCAACTGTGATCGCAACGATTTGCCCGACGATCGCAACCCACCGCAGCATGATGAGCGTTCGCAGACGAATCCAATCGCTTCTGGCGCGCTGACTGATTAGAGTTGAGGTCGTGTCGGTCATGCGCTCGCTATTTTGTGAATGCGTCATACTGTACCCTTGTTAGTGTCGGCAAAACCCTTGATCAAGGCTGCGAAATGAAAAGGAACTCTTCGGCATGAAATACTATGCATTTGCGGCGGTCGGTGCTGCGGCCATTCTCCTTGGGACCACCGCATATCTGACCTTCGGTGAACCAGAAAATAAATTCGCACAATGTACCGCCAACCGGATCGCGGGCGGTGCAAGCACAATTGGTGGACCGTTCTCTTTGATCGACAAGAATGGCGAACGCGTGACTGATAAAGACGTGATTACCAAACCGTCGCTTGTTTATTTTGGTTATACATTCTGCCCTGATGTTTGCCCGCTGGATTCTGCGCGGAATGCGGATGCGGTGGACATCTTGGATGAAATGGGAATCGAGACAACACCCGTGTTTATTACGATTGACCCAGAGCGTGATACGCCAGAGGTTGTTGGCGAATTCGCGGATGTGTTCCACGAGCGTATGATTGGGCTAACTGGAACAGCCGAAGACGTGAAGGCGGCATCACGGGCCTATAAAACCTATTACAAAAAGAATGAAAGTGACGATGAGTATTACCTTGTTGATCACTCAACTTCGACCTACCTGACCCTCCCTGAATACGGCACTGTGACCTATTTCAAGCGCGATGACTCACCAGAAGTTATTGCCGAGACGATTGCCTGTTTTGTGGAGAACTCTTAGAGCGTTTCTAAAAATTGACCTGTCTCAAGAGTTTGCATAGAACGGTGAGACAGGAAAAAAGAAAGCGCGACTATGACAGAGCGGGAATTGCAGGACATCGGAGAAGATAAATCCCTGTTGCTGCTGGATGATGACGAACCCTTTTTGCGTCGTTTGGCGCGGGCGATGGAAAAGCGGGGGTTTGAGCCCGAAACCGCTGGTTCGGTCGCCGCAGGTAAAGCAATCGCAACGGCACGTCCGCCCGCTTATGCCGTGATTGATTTGCGTCTTGAGGATGGAAACGGGCTCGACGTTGTTGAAGTTCTAAGAGAGAAGCGTCCTGACGCACGGATCGTTGTTCTTACGGGCTATGGCGCGATTGCAACGGCTGTTGCGGCCGTAAAAATCGGCGCGACGGATTACCTATCCAAGCCTGCGGATGCGAATGATGTAACCGGCGCGCTTCTTGCCAAGAAAGATGAGCTTCCTCCGCCTCCGGATAATCCAATGAGTGCGGACCGTGTGCGTTGGGAACATATCCAGCGCGTTTATGAGCTGTGTGACCGTAACGTGAGCGAAACTGCGCGCCGCCTGAACATGCATCGCCGTACGCTCCAGCGTATTTTGGCAAAACGTAGCCCGCGTTAATTACAACTCTTCAAGAAGTGTTTTTACGCGTGCTGTGAAATCGGTGCGAACGTCTTTTGGCGTTCGCAAATCGATACGCAACCCTTCGATAAGTGCGGCATCAGGCTTTCCAAAAAACTTGTCAGCTTCGGCTTCTGAAAATCCCGCGATCTGTACGGCTTCCATCCATGCAGAAATGCGATCAGCGCGCTTAATCTGTTTTTTAGTCGCAACAGGGATCGCCGCAGGAAGCCCGAAGCGAACGTGGATAGCCGCGGATAGCCGATTATCAAGCTCGTCATAGCCTTTGCCCACCGCCGATTTTACGGGGCTGATCATGTCGCCGATCACGTATTCTGGCGCATCGTGCAAAAGCGCAGCAAGCCGCCACTTCGTCGGTGCTTTGGGTACGATGCGACCAAAGAGTTCCTCAACCAAAAGCGAATGCTCCGCGACCGAATAGGCAAAATCGCCCCGCGTCTGGCCATTCCAGCGCGCAACAAAAGCCAGGCCATGGGCGATATCCTCGATCTCGATATCCACGGGTGTTGGATCGAGAAGGTCAAGGCGGCGCCCCGAAAGCATCCGTTGCCATGCGCGCGGTTGTTTTGCCATTTTATCGGTTCCTTGATTGTGGTGTTTATTGGCTAGCCGCCGAAATGCGGCATGTAAAGGCTCGGTCATTGCTCCTTAACCTCTGAGGTGATAACTGGCTGCAACTTCAGTTTCAAAGGAACGAAAAAGATGGCGAGTGATTACATCGTAAAAGACATCAGCCTTGCCGCCTATGGCCGCAAAGAGCTTGATATTGCCGAAACCGAGATGCCGGGCTTGATGGCTCTGCGGGCGGAATATGGCGATAGCAAGCCGCTCAAAGGCGCTCGAATTGCGGGCTCTCTTCACATGACGGTACAAACCGCTGTGTTGATTGAAACGCTGGTCGCGCTGGGCGCGGACGTGCGTTGGGCGAGCTGCAACATCTTCTCCACACAAGACCACGCCGCTGCCGCGATTGCCGAAACGGGTACACCCGTGTTTGCGATCAAAGGCGAGACACTCGAAGAATATTGGGACTACGCGGACCGTATTTTCCAGTTCGAGGAAGGGACATGTAACCTGATCCTCGATGATGGGGGCGACGCAACGATGTACATCCTGCTTGGTGCGCGGGTTGAGGCGGGCGAAACCGACCTCATCGAAGTGCCGACAAGCGAGGAAGAGGTCGCGTTCTTTGCGCAAATTAAGAAGCGCCTCGCCGAAAGCCCTGGTTGGTTCACCAAACAAAAAGAAGCCATTCAAGGCGTTTCCGAAGAAACAACCACAGGCGTTCACCGCCTTTATGAGTTGGTGAAAACGGGTCACCTCCCGTTCCCAGCGATCAACGTGAATGACTCTGTGACCAAGTCGAAATTCGACAACAAATATGGCTGTAAAGAGAGCCTTGTTGACGGTATTCGCCGCGCAACCGATACGATGATGGCTGGCAAAGTTGCTGTTGTTTGTGGCTACGGTGACGTGGGCAAAGGCTCTGCTGCGTCGCTCCGCGGTGCGGGCGCGCGCGTTAAGGTTACCGAGGTCGATCCGATCTGTGCGCTTCAAGCTGCTATGGACGGATTTGAAGTTGTTGTGCTGGAAGATGTGGTTGATTCCGCCGATATCTTCATCACCACGACTGGCAACAAAGACATCATCCGCATTGAGCATATGCGCGAAATGAAAGACATGGCGATCGTTGGCAACATTGGCCACTTCGACAACGAAATTCAGGTTGCCGCGCTCAAGAACCACAAGTGGACAAACATCAAAGAACAGGTCGACATGATCGAGATGCCTTCGGGTAACCGCTTGATCCTGCTGTCCGAAGGTCGCTTGCTGAACCTTGGAAACGCAACGGGCCACCCAAGCTTTGTGATGTCTGCGAGCTTCACCAACCAAGTGTTGGCCCAGGTCGAGCTTTGGACAAACGGTTCTAGCTATAAGAACGAAGTCTATATCTTGCCCAAGCATCTCGATGAAAAAGTCGCGCGACTGCATCTTGATCGCATTGGCGTCAAGCTCACCAAACTCGCCAAAGAACAGGCCGACTATATCGGCGTAAAGGTCGATGGCCCTTTCAAACCAGAGCATTATCGTTACTAGGCGAAGAGCCAACTTACAAAGATGAAGCCCGGCTTAAGAGTCGGGCTTTTTCTTTTTGAAAACACCTGTTTCCGCGTTAACCTCTAATTAACGGTTCATTTCGACCGTTAAATTTTGGCCTTTGGCCACAAAGAATATTGGAGAACTCTATGGGAAAACGTGACGACTTGATCGCCAAATATGCCGATGATTTGAAGAACAAATGCGGCATCACACCGGATATGGATCTGTTAACCAAAGTAACAATCGGATGCGGACCAGCCATTTACGACGATGACGCATCGACGGTTGCCGCGACCCAGGACTCCGAGTTGGAGACCGTGAAAGAAAACTTCCTGATCAAAAAGCTCGCGCTGCGCGACAGCCCAGAGCTAATGGACGCAATCAACAAAGCGATGGAAACTTACGGCCGATCCGAGCGCAACAAGTACCGCGCGGTTGTGTACTACATGCTTGTTAAGCACTTCGGCAAAGAGTCAATTTACGGCTAAACTCTGTGCTATTCGGGCGGTGTGAAAGGTCATACCGCCCTATATAAAGGTTTGATTTGAAATAAATTTTCGGCGCATATAATTTGCGTTTATCGGCAGCCTGGCATAGCGTTGTATTGTCTAGTCAGGATGGCCGGACCCGAAACAAAACACGTGTGGTGCGAAGTGAGGCACGTGGGGTGATGGAGGGTTCCGGGGGGTCGGAGCCCTCCAATTTTTTCACGTATCGTCAATCAAAGATCTGCTGGAACGCCAGCCATCTCACAAACGATTGCCCATTCTTCCTCAGTGACCGGCTGCACCGATAAGCGTGTATTGTTGACAAGAACCATGTCGCGAAGCGCCTCGTTCTCTTTACACATTGCAAGAGTCACTGGCGTTTTGACGGGTGCGATGGCGCGGATATCAACGCATTCCCATCGCTCATCGTCAGTTGTGGAATCCGGATGGCATTCGGCGCAGACCTCGACGATCCCAACAACAGATTTTTCCTTGAGCGAATGATAGAAAAATCCCCGATCCCCAACCTTCATCAGGCGCATGTTGTTGCGTGCTTGGTAATTGCGCACGCCGTCCCATTCTTCGCCAGCGTCACCTTTGGCAACCTGATCGTCCCAACTCCAAGTGTTCGGCTCTGATTTAAACAACCAATATGCCATTAGCCGATCACCCGGTTCCAAAGCTGTAGATCGACGGATTCAAACAAGCCAGCCTTTGCGTATGGGTCATTTTCGGCCCATTTCTGAGCATCCTCAATCGACTCCATATCGAGAATTACAAGCGAGCCACACATATCGCCATTTGAATCAAGAAAAGGACCAGCCTGAACAACGCCTGTTTCCTTGAGATAAGCAACATGAGCGTCGCGGTTGGCTTTGCGTACTTCAAGTGCGCCAGGTTTGTCTTTGGCGATAAGAGCTACGTACATTTATTCCTCCTTTAAAGGTCGTGACAGAAGAGCCTTTACGGCCTCCGAAACAGTCAGGTTCTCATTGAGAACTTCCGTTATGGCATTTGTGATTGGCATATCGATTTGGTGCTTTTGTGCCAAAATAGAGACTGCTTTTGCAGTTTTGGCACCTTCAACGGTGGTGGTTTCGTCAAAACCGGCTCCGGCACCAAGCGCAAGGCCGTAACGATAGTTTCGGCTCTTCTCTGAAGTACATGTCAACGTTAAGTCGCCAAAACCGGATAGGCCCGAAAGCGTTGCGGGTTTGGCTCCAAGTGCATTTGCCAGTCGCAGCATCTCTGCATATCCGCGCGTCATAACAGCGGCGCGCGCGCTTTCTCCAAACCCTGCGCCGATCGCCGCACCACTGGCGATCGCAATAACATTTTTAAGCGCACCACCGAGTTCCGCACCAATGACGTCTGTCGTGCGATACAGCCGAAGCGTCGGCGTTGAAAGTTGCTCTTGCAGATCAGCAAGCCTATCTTCAGGTCCGGCAAGCGTAAGGGCTGTTGGGAGGCCGCCAGCGATATCAACTGCAAAACTTGGTCCGGTTAGGATGGCGGCAGTTGCAGTTGGCACAAGTTTATTAATCGTCCCAGTTGGCCCAAGCCCGCTTTCGATGTTCACACCTTTACAGCAAGCAACGAGCGTTTTGTGCTGAAATAGAGCCGCATTTTGACGTAGAAATGCGTCCATCAGCTGCGTTGGAATGGCAATCAAGAGTGTTTCAGCTTCGCAACTCTCAGCCAAACTCGAGCTAACATTCAAAGACGGTGGAAATTTTGCACCAGAGAGCCGGCGCTTGTTTTCTCTAATTCGCGCCATTTCATTCGCGGCGTTTTCGTCTCGTGCCCAGAGGGTTACGTTATCATGCGCGCTCGCGAGCGTTATGGCGAGTGCCGTGCCAAATGCGCCGGACCCAAGAACAGCAATACTCATGCTTTCGCTCCCTTTTTGCCAGAGCCAAGCATTGCCGGACTGGTTTGATCAAGCGGCCATCTTGGACGCGCAGATAATGATAAATCGTCAATGAGACCGCGCTGAAATCGCTCAAGTCCGGCCCATGCAATCATCGCGCCGTTATCGGTACAAAGCGATAGAGGCGGTGCGATAAAACCAACGCCCGATTCCGCGCAAACAGTCTCTAACGCGGCGCGAATGTCCTGATTTGCGGACACGCCACCAGCTACTGCAAATACGGGTTTGACGGGGTTTAGCTCTAAGTAGATCTTTAGTGCACGCCTTGATTTTTCTAACAAAACTGCGGTTACAGCTTGTTGAAATCCGGCGGCAAGATCGGCCTGATCTTTTCGGGTTAACCCACCCTTCTTTGCAAGAATTGCCTCTCGTGCACGGAGCAGTGCTGTTTTGAGGCCAGAGAACGACATGTCACAATCTGGTCGATCAAGCAGTGGCCGAGGGAAGCGGAATCGTGCTGGGTCACCTTTCAACGCCGCCGCCTCAACATGTGGACCGCCCGGTTGACCAAGCCCGAGAAGGCGCGCTGTTTTGTCAAAAGCCTCTCCGGGCGCGTCGTCTATCGTTCCGCCAAGCCGCTGGAAACGGTCTACGTCATGCACAATCAAAAACTGGCAATGGCCCCCAGAGACCAGCAACATCAAATATGGAAATTCGATCTGATTGGTGAGCCTTGGCGTTAATGCATGTCCTGCGAGGTGATTAACGCCGATCAATGGTTTATTTGCTGCTGCCGAAAGACCCTTTGCGCACATCACCCCAGACAGCACACCACCGATAAGCCCCGGTCCGGAAGTGACAGCAATTGCGTCGAGGTCTGGAAGATTGATCGCAGCCTCGGTCAAAGCATCCTCAACGCAGAAGTCGAGCTTTTCAGTATGCGCGCGCGCGGCGATTTCAGGGACAACTCCACCAAAGTTCTTGTGTAATTCGTCCTGACTTACGACAACTTGAGATAGAATTTCTGGCGTGGACCCAGGCGTATGGCGCACGACGGCGGCAGCTGTGTCATCACAACTGCTTTCGATTCCAAGCACAGTTAGTTGCTTTGCCATCCGCTATCCTTTCTATTGGCAGGTAACACCCCGCGCCGCATCGTTCAATCCAACAGTGTGTAAATGCCAAATACCGCTCCAGCCGTTCTGCTTACCCGCCCGCTCGAAGCCGCGCAAAGATTTGCGCGCGCGATTGGTAACCACGCGCCTGTTGATACGGTGATCTCTCCGTTGATCAGTATCGAGAAACTCGACGAAGATCCTGAATTTGATGCGGTCATTTTGACATCTGAAAACGGCATTCCAACCAAAGTAGAGGGTCGGGGGCGAGGAGCATATTGCGTTGGGGAGCGAACAGCAGAGGCCGCGCAAAATGCGGGTTTTGTAGTAAATTTGATTGCAAACTGTGCGCATGACCTCGTTGAGGCGCTGTTGAAATCCCCACCAAAGATCCCGCTCGTTCATTTGCGCGGGGAGCATGCAAGAGGCGAGATAGCCAAGAAGCTGGCTGCGGCCGGATTGAAATGCGAAGAGGTTGTAACCTATAGGCAGTTGGCGGAGTCGCTTTCATCAGAGGCGCTTGATTTATTTCGATCGGATCGAAAGATTATCCTTCCCCTTTTCTCTCCAAGATCAGCTATACTTGCGAACAGACAAATAAATGATATTCCGACTGAAAGATTAAATTGCCGATTTCATACCGTCGCATTGAGTGATGCCGTTGCTAAGAACTTAAGTGGCGTTTTGGCGCAAAACGTGACTGTCGCAGATGCGCCGAACGGGCATGCGATGCAACAAATTGTAGCAAGACTTCTGCGATAACGCCCTTGCTTAAGGCGCGGTTCGGACACAGATTATAAGTATGCCGCGCTGCGGCGATTGGTAGATAAAGCATTGCCGTTCACGAAAGAGGTTCACCGTGGCGAACGAAGACCAAGAAAACAAAGAAACTCTGAAGCTTGGGGAGCCTATTCCAGATGCGGAAAACCAAGAACAGTCCGATGAAAAAATCGAGGACGCGGAGGTCGTAGAAACCGAAGACACGGCCAAAGAAGAGCCGGAAACGGCAGAAGAGAAGCCGGGCTCTTCGGAAAAACCCACAAGCGGAACGGGCTTTTTCCCGTTGCTGATTGGTGGTTTAGCAGCCGGCGCGATTGGATTTGGGGCAGCTTACTTCCTACCAAAGGAAGACAGCCAGCTTGATGAAGTCGTGGCGCGAATTTCAACAAATGAAAGTGCCTTTGATAAACATGTCGCTCAACTTGAGCAGAGCCAAAGCACACTCGCGGAGCAACTTGCAAACAAGGCCGCTGCGAGTGAGCTAACCGCGGTATCAGATTCTGTGAATTCCAACCTCGCTGAGCTTCGGAGTGAACTTGATGCCTTTCAAGTGCCTATAAACGATGCGATTTCTGCGCTTGAGGCGCGAATTACAGAGATTGAGAAGCGACCAATTTCGGATAATGCAGCGTCTTCTGCGGCTGTTTCGGCCTATGAGCGGGAGCTAACCGCAATGCGAGAAATGCTTGAAGCGCAGCGCACACAGATTGAAGCGGTTGCCAAAGATGCGGAAACAAGAATTGCAGAGGCACAGGCGCAAGCAGAATCTTTGAAGCAAGGCGCAGAGGCGGCTGCCAATGCAACATTAATGCGGGCAGCATTGATGCGGATTGAAGCTGCGTTTGAAAGCGGTGCGGCGTTCGATGTTGCCCTTCAAGACCTCGCGAAAGCCACGAACATCGAACCATCAGCAGAGTTGCTCGCCGCCTCAACCAGTGGAATTGCGCCGCTCACCACACTCCAAGCAGAGTTTCCAGCGGCAGCGCGCGACGCGCTCAACGTAACTGCTGCAGAGACATCCGGCGAGGGTGTAATTGATAAAATGGGCGCATTCTTAAAATCCCAAACCGGTGCTCGTTCATTGACGCCAAGCGAAGGAACTAGCCCTGACGCAATTCTTTCGCGGGCGGAAGCCAGTTTGCGGGCGGGCGATCTTACCGGTGCGCTTAGTGAAATATCGACGCTTCCAGAAACAGGCCAACAGGCAATGGCCGAGTGGATTGATGCGGCAACTTATCGAAACGACATCCTTCAGGCGGTTCGAACGCTTGTTGAGTCTGCGGCTCAGAACTAGAGGTTTTTATGCTTTGGTCATTGGTTAAAATCTTAGGTTTTGTCGTTTTAATCGCGCTGTTGGCGTATGGGGCCGGATTACTGGCTGAATCAAGCGAAGGCGTCCGCATTGTTGTGGCGAATATGGAGTTCACGCTCCAACCGTTGCAGGCCGCCATCGCCGCCGGACTGCTGTTACTGGTGGTTTGGGTGATAATTCGTCTCGTCGGACTATGTATTGCTGTTCTTCGGTTCCTGAATGGCGACGAAACTGCGATTTCGCGCTATTTCAATCGGAACCGTGAGCGTAAAGGCTATGAGGCGATGGCTGAAGGGCTTGTCGCGATTTCCTCGGGTGACGGGCGGGTTGCGCTTGCGAAGGCTGCTAAGGCAGAGAAATACCTTCACCGTCCCGAGCTTACAAACCTTCTGACTGCGCAAGCAGCAGAGCTTTCCGGCGACTCCAAGAAGGCCGAAGAAGTTTACAAGAGATTGCTTACTGATGATCGGACCCGCTTTGTTGGAATCCGAGGAATTCTTAAGCAACGCCTTGCTGAGGGCGATACAGATACGGCGCTAAAGCTGGCGGAAAAAGCCTTTGTATTGAAGCCGCGAAATCAGGAAATGCAGGATACACTGTTGCAATTGCAGGCTGATCATGGCGATTGGTCTGGTGCTCGAAAAACGCTTCAAACCAAAGTGAAATATGGCGGCATTCCGCGCGATGTTTATAAGCGCCGGGACGCAGTTTTGGCGCTTTCAGAGGTTTCTGAGTTAATCGAAAAAGGCGCAACAATCGAGGCGCGCGAAGCTGCAATTGCCATGCACAAACAATCACCGGAATTGGTGCCAGGAACGGTATTGGCTGCGGACGCATATATAGAAGAAGGGCGGCCGAAGCTCGCCACCCGTATTTTGAAGAAAACGTGGCCGCTCGCACCTCACCCGGATTTGGCCGCCGCATTTGCTCGAATTGAACCGAATGAATCTGCCGCAGACCGCCTGCGTCGTTTTGAAGTCCTGACAAAGTTGAATCCGGACCACCCGGAAACAAGAATGCTGCTTGCAGAACTTAACATCGCAGCGGACGATTTCCCCGAAGCGCGAAGAGCAATGGGGGATCTTGCCGAAACCCACCCAACTGCACGAAGCCTCTCGTTGATGGCAGCAATAGAGCGCGGGCAGGGCGGAGATGATGCCGCAGTTAGAGGCTGGCTTTCCAAAGCATTGGTCGCGCCACGGGGTGAACAATGGGTTTGTGAAAAATGCGGAACTCCTCATCAAGAGTGGCGACCAGTTTGTCAGTCCTGCAAGAGCTTTGATACGTTAAGTTGGAAAGTCCCCGAAGACCGCCCAGTTCAAGGTTCATACCAATCCGAAATGCTTCCGATCATTGTTGGTGCAGAAGCTGACGAACACTTGGATAAGGGTGTAGAAAGTGAACAAGAGGCAGAACAGGCTAAAGCCGAATAATGTCTCCATACAGCCGAGCTTCAAGCTCGGCCCACAATGGATTTGCCGCGTATAGAGCGTTGAGTTGATCAGGAGTAAACCAGAAATCCAATTGCTTCACGTAGTCGGATTTTGTGATGTTTCGCCGCTTTTTGCTAATCTTGAACGTATCGCCGAACACGTTCTTCAGGTCGGCCTCCAAGTTTTCTTGCCGAAGCCAATCGGTAATATTGGCGGGCTCAAAAGATGAAAGAAGTGCGTCAGCTTGGTTTATGTATCCGGTATTCTCATAGAACTTGCCTTGCTCGAACATGGATCGAGAGGTGACATGATTTGGAGGGCGACTTAGTTCAAAATGAATGCGGCTTAGTAACCAAGTTGGCAGACGCCGAAACGCAGAGATAACGCGCTTTCCGTTTGGTTCAAATGTTGGGTCAAAAGCCTTTCTTTGTGCAAGAGTATGATGCCAAATGACCTCTCCCTCCGGGTCTATTTTGTCAAACTTTGCGTTGCCTTCACCAAAGTTAGAGCGCAGCGAATTTTCAATGTAGGTACCCGCGCATTTCGGAAAGTGCAGCCAAATCCAGTCTTCGTGAATGATCATTTTGGTCCTCGTGAACTGGAATTATTCTGCGGCGATTTGATTGGAAACTGTGAAACGCACTTCTTTTGAAGCGATCTGGTCTTTCAAAGTCTCGAGGAACGCAGTCCCGTATTTTTGATTTGGCTCCAATGCGGCGTTTTCTGCCCATTCGTTCCAAGCGTTAACGAACAGTTCATTACGATAAGATTTTGGAAGGCGATGTTTGCGAACTTGGGTTAGCCACCTACGAAAGCTTTGTGGGTTACTGCCGTAGGCTATATGCGCGGAGACACCTCTGCGCGCGGTATTGTCCCAACTCGGCATTACACCGGCAATGGTGTTCTTCGCGATTGGCGACGCAGCCTTCAGGGCGAGGTTATCGTAGTTGTAAATTAGGCCTTCGAATTTGCTTTCTGCGGGGTGTCCCAATGTGTTTGGACCTCCCTTCGAATAGAGAACGTCATCACCGGTTATCATGTTATGTGGCGGCATCTCGATCCAGAAATCGACCGCGTCTTCGGCGATAGGATTTGTGCCATTAATGTGAAAGCGTACAGCTCCGATTTCCACTTCGCCAATACCGTGTATCCGCCAGGCATTGCGCATGCGCTCGATGTTTTTCTCTGGTTCGGGCATATCATCGGGGCGATAGATAACGAACCGTGGGTCGTTGCCGTTGGGACGTTCGTATCGATAGTCGCGCATATATGTCAGAGTGCTACGGACAAGCGCGTCTTCGAATCCGTCACTGTAGGTTTGCTCGAGTAGGACCTCTCCTGACAGCCCATCCCAATTGCGACGCCAGCTTTCGTTGGCCCAGCACAGATAAAACGGAAAATCGTGTTCATCTGACGCGATTAAGTTATCTAGAGGCGTCTCTAGAACGCGCCGACCGTCAAACCAGTAATGATAGACACAAAAGGCATCAATACCTGCGGCTCGCGCTAGACTGGTTTGTTCCGCCATAGTTTGAGGAAGCCGTAAATCATAAAATCCGAGATCTGAGGGTAAAACCGGTTGATTGTGGCCTGCAAACTGAGGTTTTGCACGAACCACAGAGGCCCATTCGGTGAAGCCTTTGCCCCACCACGCGTCGTTCTCTGGGGTTGGGTGAAACTGAGGCAAATAGAAAGCGGATGTATACGACGGTTTTGAGAGGTTCTCATTCTTTGGCGGGTTTAGGAGCTGGGATGTTTGGCGGATTTCTTGCCCGCCCGCCGCTGCGAAATAACCGATTGAGCGCTCAAACGCATGGGCGATCGTACCGTCAACTTGCCCTTGCTCAATCTCAAAATCTTCCTGTGTGAGATCAAGACCTTTGATCATCGCGATCATTTCTGGTTTGAGCCAATACATCGAACCAGCAGGAAATGAGAGAGCTTCGGGCTTCGGAAGAATCTCGACTCGACGAAGCAGTTCTTGAGCAGGATTAAGATTGCTGCCCCACCATTTTGCCCCCTTATAGTGCTGACCATCGGCAACCCAAATTGCAGCAGTTTTATCGAGCAAGAAATTATTAAGTAGCAGAGGAGTTTTCTCGCCATCCAATAAGCCTTTAACAAGATGACGACGCCACTTATCGCCATCAACTCGATGTGGGGATTTCTTTGTATGTATCTTACAAATGGCGTCATAATCGGCGAGGGCGCCGCTATTCACCAAGTGCACGAACGGTAGAATGTCTCGCCCCTGATTTGGCATGGCGAAGCAAATCGCATTGGGAAAATCGCCGCGGATATTTTCAAACAAACGGTTTGTCTCATCCCCGCGATGGGTTGCGCTTACATAAAGGTCAAATTCAATATTCAGACCTGTAAGCACTTCGGAGAATTCTGCCCACAAGTCTGGATAATAAATGTGCAGGCAAATGGCGAAACGCTTCTTCCGAAGTTGTGGAGGAAGCCGCAGTACGGGCGGTGAAACGCTTGTATCGGTGGCCAAGTAATCAGACTTTTGAATTGGGCGACCTTCCGTGTGCCCGATATCAATGAAATGCTCGAATGCACGAACCCCAGATTGCGCAAGATCACTGTTTAAGAAGATGTAATCCGCCGGCGAGAAATCAGGATTTGGTCGGTAGCCCGATAGTTCGCCTCTAAGAGCAAAATGCCGTTCTGGAAATGCCTTGAAAAGCGGGTGAAGGTGCGGATGCGCGTCTCTGTAATAGGTGCGATCGAACCTTCTGCTTCGTTTAATCTTCGCGATATATTTTCGATCTTCTTTTGCGGCGAAGAAGAACTGGAGAGCAATTCGCAAGCGGCGGGCAAAGCGGGATTGGAACGACATCTGGATGACAGACCTTTACTGGTGACTCGGTATGCTCCTATTTGCTCAGCCATTGTTTAATAAATGTTTATGGAACCTCCGCAGTAGCATGATACCGAGCGCCAAAAGCGTCATCGAAAGCCCGTATACAAAAATAGAATTTACATAATTACCTGTATAATTTGAATAAATTCCTTTTCTGGCCTCACCGACTATATGGACAATAGGATTGAAGGCGAGGAGATCAGCGTATTTGTCCGGCACGTCGTCGATGAGAAAAAGAACACCAGAAATGATGAACAGCGGCTTGTTCGCAATGCCCCACAGGCGCTCCCAAAGAGGAGAGGCCATGATGAGGAAACAATTCATAACGCCAACTCCAAAGCCTAAGGCTGTCGTCATTAGAAACGCATTTAGGAGGTGAATTGGCCTAAGATTTGGGCTGCCAGTTTCAAGTGAAATGAGCGCATAGAAGATTACAATCATCACGACCGCATTCGTTAAAACTGTAAGTATTAATCTCGCGCAAATTGCGTCCCAAAACGTAACCGTAGGGTAAAAAAGAAGCGGACGAGAGAACCTCAAAGCGGCCGCTAATTTTTGGCTAACTTCTGTGTAGTAGAGAAAAGGGAGAAAGCCGCTGGCATAGAATAGCGGGAAACTTGAACCTAGCGGAGGGGCGTTAAAAGCAATGGAAAATACCAGCGAAAGTAAGGTTATTCCTGCCAATGGTTCCAGAAATGCCCAGACATATCCGCCCGGGGAGCGCCCATACGTTGTTGCCATTTCTCGAAGTATGAGTGCAAAAACGGTTCGGCAAAACTTGAAGCGCCGCTCTGATGAAATCTGGTTTGCTAACGTCATAATTGGCTCCTTGATGGGCCCTGACGTTATGACGGCGAACTCGTTTAAGAATTGTTATTCTTGGTGCGAAGACTTGAGGAGTGCCGTGTGACTTCTGCTTCTTCGAACCCAAACCTTAGAGCCATTGCCAACACCGGCACGCAAATTAACGTCAGCCCCGTCGCAGGCAAAGCGTCGCTGCAATGGCGGCATTATGCGATCGTAGCGAGCTTTTTGTGTGTTGTTTGCCTCCCTGTATCAATCGTCGCGATCTATATGTTCACGCGCGCTGCGGATCAGTTTGTTTCGCGGTTTGCATTTTCCGTTCGTTCCGAAGAGATGTCAGCGCCGATGGATTTCCTAGGTAGCCTTGGCGCAGTTTCGGGGTCTAGCTCCAAAGATACGGATATCCTCTTTGGGTATATCCAAAGCCAAGACCTCGTTTCTCGTATCGACCAGCATGTTGATCTGAGATTTGCATATTCAGTTCCGTCCGATTTTATATTTGGATTTCATAAGGACGGTAGTATCGAAGAACTCGTCAAATACTGGCGTAGGATTGTACGTGTTAGGCACGATTCTGCGGCTGGGATTCTTGATATTGAAGTCAGGGCATTTGATCCTGAAATGGCGCAGGCCATCGCCAGTTTGATCCATTCCGAAAGCACTGAGATGATAAACAAACTGAGCGAGGCTGCGCGCAACGATGCCACGGCGTTTGCGCGGCTGGAACTGCAACGCGCAGAGGAAAGGTTAAAGCGCGCGCGCGCCGCAATGACCGAGTTTCGAGCGCGCGCACAAACGGTGGATCCTGCGGCGGAACTTGGTGTGCAGAGCGGAGTGCTTGCAATGTTAATGCAGCGACACACCGATGCGCTCATTGAGCTCGATTTGCTCTCCGAAATCACGTCAAACCGCGATACGCGCGTTGCGCAAGCTCAGCGCAAAATTGCAGTGATCGAAGGTAGGATTAACGAAGAACGAGAGAAGTTTTCTATCAAGCCCAGTGAGGCGAGCGCACCCGGCTTTTCTAGCCTTGTAGGTGAGTTTGAAAATCTGATGGTAGATCGCGAATTTGCGGAACAGGACTATTTAAGCGCGTTAAAGGCATATGAGATTGCAAGGGCGGAGGCGCGCCGCAAAAGTAGATATTTGGCTTCGCACATTAATCCGACACGCGCGGAATCTTCCGAGTATCCACGACGGTGGCAGATCATAGGGCTCACAGCTACGTTTGCCGTTCTGGTTTGGGCAATGGGCGTATTGGTTTACTATGCAGTGCGAGATCGACGTTAGATGCTTCGTCTACATAACCTTCACAAAACGTTTCGCTTAAATGGGCGGTCGGTCACGGTTGCAAAATCAATCAACCAAACCCTGCCGAGCGGCGTTTCGATTGGTCTCTTGGGAAACAACGGTGCAGGAAAATCAACGTTGCTCAAGATGATCGCGGGAACTGAAACCCCAACGTATGGGCGGATCATATCTACAGGTAGTATTTCCTATCCTGTTGGGTTTGCCGGCAGCTTTCATCCAGACCTAACCGGTGCTCAGAACGCCAGATTTGTTGCGCGGGTTTATGGTGTGGACACCCATGAACTCGAAGCATTTGTCGAAGATTTCGCAGAACTTGGAGATCATTTTCGGCTGCCCTTCCGGACCTATTCTTCTGGCATGAGGTCTCGTCTCGCGTTTGGCGTTTCAATGGCGATACCATTCGATACCTATCTGGTCGATGAGGTCACTTCCGTCGGCGATGCGGCCTTTCAATCCAAAAGCAAAGCGGTTTTCAAAGAGCGCATGCAAAAGAGTGGCGCGATTGTTGTGTCTCATTCGATGCCGATGATTAAAGAACTGTGCGAGGCAGGGGCCGTACTTCAGGACGGATATTTCTATTTCTACGCTGAAATCGGAAAAGCGATTGAGCACTATAGCTACACGACCAAGAACCAACTGCCGCCGTGGCTTCGACGCTAGGCAAGCAAATCATAAGTTGTGCCATTAATCACACCAAAGACAGAATCCGCACCTGCGCCATCAACCAAGGCAAATATAATCTGGCCTGTTGGGCGATAGATTATGAATGATTCCATAATGTTATCATCGCCGGAATAGCCGTCGCCCTCCGGAGTGTTTGTGTAGTTTATCTGAAAATCGTTTTCGGTTATGCCAGACCCGAAATAGAGAATATCGCCTTCGTCCGCGTCATAATCAGCTATCCAATCGCTTGCATGCCCTTCGACACCGGCGTGGTAGAAGACGTCGGCACCATCTCCGCCGCGCATGGTATCGTGCGCCCAGCCACCGTTGAAAAAATCGTCTCCGTCTCCGCCGTCCATATGGTCCATTCCGCCTTCACCGGTCATGACGTCATTTCCGCCGTGACCGATCAGCAGGTCGTTTCCGTGCCACCCATACATCTTGTCGGATCCGCCGCCGCCATGGAATTCATCGTTCCCATACCCTCCGTAAGCGATGTCGTCGCCCTCGCCGAGATACAGGATGTCGTCGCCGTCCATTTCGGAGAGTCCCGCCTCGAAATAGTCATTCCCATCTCTGCCAATTAGGACGTCATTGCCATCACCGCCGTAAATTGCGTCGTTTCCTAAACCGCCATCTAACGTGTCGTTCCCAAGAGAACCGATCAATGTATCGTTTCCTGCCCCTCCATAGAGCCAGTCTGCTGCGTTCGAACCATACAAATTATCATTGAAACCAGTGCCATAGACGATTTCTATGCTGTCTAGCCTGTCTTCGGATCCGAAACCGTCAATTGCTGTTCCAGCCTCCAAATTAACGTCAACGCCAAATGAGCCGCCATAAAGCACGTCTTCGCCGTAGTGAACCGTATCGCGTCCGCTTCCTCCACGTATCGAATCTTCACCAGAATGGCCGAAGAAGAGGTCGTTTCCGTCTGCGCCCTCAAGAATGTCGTCCCCTTCGAACCCGCGAAACGCGTCATCTCCAGAGAGGCCGGACATATAGTTGTTCGCAATAGTGCCACGTAGGTCATCGGCAAACTCTGTCCCCAAAACACTTCCGGGTGCCGCGATGCTAAACAACGGCGTGTGGCTAGCATTGGTGAGTGAGAAGGTTGCCAAATCGCTTTGGAAAATTGTTGACCCATTCACAGAATTCAAAATGATAACTTCATCATTGTACTGTAAGATCGCGCCATAAGATGTGCTGATTATGTCGAGTTGATCGATCCCGTGAAACAACGTAAATCCCGATAAATCCAGGCGATCTTGAGACGGGTTAAAATCGAGAACCGTGTCGGTCGAGCCGTCTTCTGTAAATACAAAAATATCTTGGCCGGATCCGCCGCTCAAAGTGTCGGAGCCAGACCCATCGATCAAAATGTCGTTGCCGCCGCCTCCGGAAATCGTATCGTTTCCGGCATCTCCAAAAAGGGCTTCGCCGAGTGCGGTGCCAGTGAGTGTATCGTTCTGAGACGTACCAGCGATTGGCGCGCCAGTCGCGGAAACATCAAAAGAAAATTGCGAAATCCCTGTTTCTGTTGAGCTTGCGGCGAAGATCTGTAACGCCTCACCGATCTCGGTCATTGCCACTGCGCTGACGTTTTCGAGCTGGAGTTGGCTTGTGTCTTCAACTGAGGCGAGATGAAATAATCGCCCATTTGGAAGCAGGCTGAACAAACTTAATCCATCATCTGCGCCGCCCGCCAATACATATGTTGTCCCGTTGTAGACCGTCGTTTCAAGTGATGTCACATGTTTGAATCTCGTGTTCAGATCGTCAATGATGTGATCGGTTGCCGTCAGTGCGCCGTTGTCATTTACCCGCACAACAGATAGCGAAGAGCTTTCTCGGGCGGCAATAATAGCATAAGAATTTCCATTGGCTTCTGCGGTGGAGATTTCAGTAATCTCACTGATACCAAGACCATGCTCCGCGCCCAAAGCGCTTTGAAATATGAGTGATCCATCGGTATCAACTTTGTATGTTGAGATTGAATTTTCGCTATGTGAGCCAAGTAAAATGAAGTCCGATTGCGTTGTCGAAATTCCGTCAAGAGCGGCGATATCTGAGGAGGCAATCGAGCTGATTTGCCTTCCCACGACAGTCATCGAAGTGTTTGATGTTATTTCGTACGCTTGCAGCCCCATTTCGCCGGCATGGGCGGAATAAAAGAAAGTGTGCCCGCCAGTTTCCAAAGCAACATAGTTCAGAGGGTCGCTTTCAAACTGGGTGTTGGCATCGAGCGTGGTTGTATTGGAATAGCCGCCAGTGGAGTTGTAAGTCTGTGCAGTCAGATCACCGCGGTTAATTCCTGCTGTAAATACAAGGGTTTCGCCGCCTGTTGCGATGCTCTCGATTATTGGTTGCGCGCCAAGAACGCCGTCGAAAAGGTAGGAGCGCTGGCTTCGAAGCAGTGCGTTGGTGTCGTCGCTCAGCAAGAATGACGAGATGCCGCCACCTTCAACAGTGGCGGAGAACAATATCGGTTTGCCGCCAATCCACACGACGTCCAGATCGGAAATACCGGTGAAGAAACCCGTATTCCCATTAATTAAAGTTGTTTGATACGAAAACTGAGCCACCCAAGCCCCCATTGTCAGATACGCACCCCTGCGCGTTAACAGGTCTGACAATGTTCGATTAACGGCGGGACAACGGAAAATGGTCAAATCATGGCGTTCGTGAACAATTTTTAATGTTTTCGTGCTTGTTTTGGGTGTTCCTCGTTCGCGGGTGATGGGATGAGATCTGTGTTAGTGTTCCAATGAAAATAGAAAAAATTGACTTAATTACAAAGCCTTACGGTGGTACAGATCGGGAATACCCACTCTGTGCGGTTCTCTTGGCCGTGTGTGATCCCAAAGAGTATCTGGATGAGCAGCTCGAGAGTCTTGGGCATCAAATGGATGTCGAAATTGATCTATATCTAAGTGATGACTCTGAAAATTTCCGGCAACTCAATGCGAAATGCAAGGTGTTATCTCCAAAGGTTTTCAGGGGGCCAAAACGAGGTTTTGCACAAAATTTCAGGTTCCTTTTGGAGCAGGTCGAAAGGAATGCGGAATATGCAGCGTTTTGCGATCAGGATGACGTTTGGGACAACGATAAACTGGTGCGTGCTGTTCGAGCGCTTGAGGAAGTACCAACGGGTAAGCCCGCTGTATACTGCAGCCGAACGATTGAATGCGACGAGGGTCTGCGCCCGCTAGGTGTATCGAGGCTACCGAAACGGCCGCTCGGTTTTTCTCATGCCTTGGTTCAGAATGTCATGGCGGGAAATACAATGGTTTTGAACCGCGCGGCGCTCGAAGTATTGCAAGATGCGAGTCGGCGTATTGATCGTGTTCCGGCACATGACTGGTGGGTCTATCAACTGATCAGCGGTTGTGGTGGGATGCTTCTTTTTGATCCAGAGCCGAGCCTGAAATACCGCCAACATAGAGGAAATGTTTTGGGGGCGAACAGAGGAATTAGAGCCGCTTTTGGCCGTATTAGACACGTATTTGGAGGAGTCTATGCAGGCTGGATTGATGCGAATATTGCGGCATTGTCGGAAACTGAAGATTTCCTAACTCCTCAGAATCGACACAAGCTTCACCTGTTTAAGACAGCACGAAAAGCATGGTTGATCCCAAGGCTACTTGGCTATTGGAAGATCGGTATTTATCGGCAAAACTCGGCCGAAACCTTGGCGCTTTGGATTGCTGCCGCACTTGGCAGGGTCTAGTCGGGTTATTACATTGGCTTCGTCGTGCTGGCTTGATACTAGGGGCACGGGATTTACCTTTTTGACCCAAGGAGCGCATGTGACTCTGGACCAAGATAAAACGAAGCAAATTCACAGCATTGGCCAAAGAGTGCTTCAAAGCGAAGCTGACGCGCTCCGGGATTTTGCGCAATCACTGCCGGAGAATTTTGATCGGGCGGTGGAATTGATGATGAATGCCAAGGGTAGGATTATTCTTGCTGGCATTGGGAAGTCTGGCCACATCGGGCGCAAGATAAGCTCGACGCTCGCGAGCACAGGGACGCCTTCGTTCTTTGTTCATCCATCCGAAGCCAGTCACGGCGACTTGGGGATGGTGCGCCCAGAGGATGTTTGCATACTCATTTCCAATTCGGGTGAAACATCCGAACTTGGTGATGTGATTGCGCATACCCGCCGATTTGCAATTCCGATGATTGCCATCACCAAAAAACCAGACAGCACACTCGCCAAGTCCGCGGACGTGGTGCTTCTTTTGCCTGACGTGCCAGAGGCTTGTTTGATCGGGATGGCGCCGACGACTTCGACGACGTTGTCGCTCGCGCTCGGTGATGCGCTTGCCGTGGCGCTCATGGAGCTGCGTGATTTCCAACCCGAGAATTTCCGCACCTATCACCCGGGCGGCAAACTCGGTGCGCAGCTCACAAAAGTATCTCAGCTTATGCATGAAGGAGATGCCGTTCCGATTGTGCCGAGCCATGCAACGATGCAAGACACAATCCTCGTCATGACATCAAAAGGTTTCGGCATCGCTGGCGTTGTCGACGAGGGCAAACTTCTTGGCGTTGTTTCCGACGGTGACTTGCGCCGCAATATGGAAGACCTAATGGGCAGAACTGCCGGCGAAGTTGCGACGCGCTCTCCCGTTACGATTTCTGCGGATAGCCTCGCCGAAGAAGCGTTGTTAACAATGAACACAAAAGAGATTGGCGCATTGCTCGTTGTTTCTGACTCCGGCGCGCCTATTGGTGTATTGAATATTCACGATTGCCTACGGGCGGGGGTTGCATGAAAACAGTCATTCTTATTCCGGCACGATATGCCTCAACCCGTTATCCCGGCAAACCACTCGCCGAGCTTACGCTGGCTGACGGATCGCGAAAATCTTTGATCCAGATGAGCTATGAAGCGGCGAAGCAAGTGAGTGGTGTCGATGCTGTCTATGTCGCAACGGATGATGCGAGGATCAAAGCCGCAGCAGAGGCCTTCGGCGCGGATGTGATCATGACGTCTGAAAGTTGCGCGAATGGTACAGAGCGCTGCGCGAATGCACTTGAACGCGCAGGATTGTCCGCAGATATAATCGTTAACTTACAAGGTGATGCCCCGCTTACGCCACCTTGGTTTGTCGAGGCTTTGATTGAGGAAGTTAAGCGCGATTCCACTGTTGGCATGGCAACGCCCGTTTTGCGTTGCGACGCAGAAACTTATGCACATTTCACAGAAGACCGCCGAAATGGCCGCGTTGGTGGAACAACAGCCGTGTTTAACCACAACAACGATGCTCTCTATTTTTCCAAAGAGGTCGTCCCATTCGTTGATCCCGGAAAACTACCAGACCCGATCCCCGTTTTTCACCACGTTGGGGTCTACGCCTATCGCCCCGCTGCTCTAGCTGCCTATGGTTCATGGGAAGCTGGCCCGCTAGAAACGCTCGAAGGGCTGGAACAGCTCCGCTTCCTTGAAAATGGCCACCCGATCCGATGCGTCGAAGTTGATGGCCGGGGGCGCGTGTTTTGGGAGCTGAATAATCCAGAAGATGTTGCCCGAATTGAATCGGTATTAAGGAAACAAGCATGAGCCAGAAAATCGTTAAGATCAGAGATATTGAGGTCGGCGGAGACAATCCGATCTTCCTCATCACCGGCCCGTGCCAGCTTGAATCCCTTGAGCACGCGCGCATGATGGCGGAAAAAATCGCCGAAGCCTGCGAGCCAACGAATACGCGCTTTGTCTTTAAAGCGAGTTATGACAAGGCCAACCGCTCTTCGATCGGAACACAACGTGGTTTGGGTGTTGAGAAAGGCCTTCAAATCCTTGGCGATATCGCGCGCGAGTTTGATGTACCCGTGATTACCGATGTTCACGAACCGAGCCATTGCGCGATTGCGGCCGAGGTTGTCGACGTTCTACAAATTCCCGCATTTCTTTGCCGCCAGACAGACTTGCTTGTTGCGGCGGGTGAAACTGGCAAAGTCATCAATGTGAAAAAGGGCCAGTTCCTTGCACCTTGGGATATGGGCAACGTCGCGGCCAAGATCGCCAGCACAGGCAATGAGAATATCATGCTCTGTGAGCGCGGAACGAGCTTTGGGTACAACACTCTTGTCACAGATTTCCGTGGCCTCCCGACAATGGCGGAAACGGGGTATCCGGTGGTGTTCGATGCCACGCATTCCGTTCAGCAACCTGGAGGTAAAGGCAACAGTTCTGGTGGCCAACGCGAATTCGCTCCCGTCCTCGCGCGGGCTGCTTGTGCTGTTGGGGTTGGTGGCCTGTTTATCGAAACCCACGAAGACCCAGACAACGCCCCGAGCGACGGCCCGAACATGATCCCTGTTGATCAAATGGCAGATCTTATTGCCAACCTACGCGCCTTTGACGCGCTGAACAAAGCGGGCTAGCGCACAGCAAGCGACAAAAACGAACTACACGCGGCCATATCGAGTTGAGATTGCGAAAATCTCGTGCAAAAAAGAAATGCACAAACTCGCATGGCCCCGTGGCTCAACTGGATAGAGCAGCCCCCTCCTAAGGGGCAGGTTGCAGGTTCGAATCCTGCCGGGGTCGCCAAAACCACCTGAAAAATATGGCTTATTTACAGGACGTTGTGCGGAAGACTGCAAAAAGTCCCGTCAGCTTTCGGGCCGTAACCGACTGAAACGACCGATTTCTCGTACAAAACCTGTACAAAATTCGCACGTTTGTGCGTATTTCGGGGGCCAATCATGAGCCGCCATAGCTTTGATCCCGAAATCGCGGGACGTGTTGGCCTGAACGCGGCGGTGATTTTCCAGAACATCACCTTCTGGATTGAGAAGAACCAAGCCAATCGCCGCAACCATCGAGACGGGCGGTATTGGACTTACAATTCGATCTCGGCCTTTAGTGAGTTGTTCCCCTATCTGAGCGAAAAGCAGATCCGAACAGCGCTCGAAAAGCTGGTCAGTGCAGAGCTGATCATCAAGGGCAATTTCAGCGATGATCGCTATGACCGGACCTGTTGGTATGCCCTGGGCAACTCCATTTGCCCAAATGGGCAAATCGATCCGACCGAAAGGGAAAATGATGCATTTGCCCCTGAGGGCAAGCCATCTGCCCCAAAGGGCAAATCCTATAAGAACAGATATAAACCATATCAAAAACCAAATCCTTCGCACGCGAAGGTAGCGGTGGAGGATGAGGTTTCAGAAAAGATTTTGTCCGCCTATCCCGAGGATCGCGTTCGCGGCAAAGCGGTTTGTAACTCGCAGATCCGCCAAGCGCTGGCCGACGGAGTGGACGCCAAAGACCTCGAGGACGCCGTGCGGACCTATGCGACCGAGAGCGAAGGCTTCACCCGCTCCAAGGTGTGCTTCTCCGACAATTGGTTCTCCTCTGGCCGTTGGTTGAAATACCTTCAGGAAGTTGAGGAGGCGCGAGAAGCGGGCAAAGCCAAAGAGTTGGAATTGCTGAAAGGTTTGGCCGACTGGGTCACGGACAAGCATCCCCTTTGCCGCCACATAACACCCGGCCAAGTGACCGCTTTGCTAGCCGCGAACCTAGTCAGCTCAGCTGAAATCGAAGCGGCGGGGCTCAGAGCATGAGTGCGACAGACCCCCACAAAGAGCAGAGAGCAAGGTTACCCACCGATTACATCGGCGGGTCTTGTGAGGGGCGGCAAGCCTCCCCTTCAAACCCCAACCAGACGCACGCAAGCGGCGTCAAAGAGGGCCTTTCCGAGAGCGTGATCTTTCGATGCACACCGTCGGAAAAGGCAGCGCTTGTGGCCAAGGCGCGCGCGGCTGGCCTGCCCAATGCCACGCTGATGCGTGAGGCCTTGGGGCTAACCGAGGCACGTCGGCGCAAGCCCGTCCCGCGAGTTGACCCGAAGCTGACTTTTGCGATTGCCCGCGTCGGCGGCAACCTCAATCAGCTCTCCCGCTGGATCAACGGCGCGGTCAAATCCGGCCGCGCGAGCCAGATCGACGCGCTCAAGGTCGCGGTGCAGCTAGTGGCCATCGAACGGCAGATGGCGCAGATCGTGGCGGCACACACGGGCGGTGGCGAATGATCATCTCGTTCTTTTCCACCGGCACAGGCGGCGGAGCCGCACCCGTCGACTACCTGACAGCGCATGAAGTTCTTGCCTATGACGAGAACCGCCACCTCATCCGCGACGACACCAGTAAACCGCAAACCAAGATCCGCGACCCGTTGCCTGAGGTGCTGCACGGTAACCCCGACCAAACCCGCGACCTTATCGATGCGAGCTCCAACAAATGGAGCTACACGGCAGGTGTGATCAGCTTTGCCGACAGCGACGATCCCAGTCCCGCCGCCCAGCAAGAGGCCATTGAGCTATTTGAGGCTCTGGCCTTTGCTGGGCTGGACAGGGATCAATACGATTGTCTCTGGGTGCGCCACTCGCATGAAGGCAATGTCGAGCTGCACTTCTGCACGCCACGCCTTGAGCTGAGCACGGGCAAGGCGTTGAACATCGCACCGCCAGGCCATGAAAACGCCTTTTCCAGCCTGCGTGATTTGATGAACAAGACGCACGGTTGGGCAGACCCTTTGGAGCCAGATCGCACTCGCGAAGTGAGGGCGACGATTGAAGCGCCGACGCGCGCGCAAGGTCGCGAAGCGCTGCACGATTGGATCCTCGATCAGATCAGCGTCGGCACCATCACCGACCGCGCCAGCATGATCGATGCTTTGGCCGATGCAGGCTTTGATATCCCCCGTGCCAGCAAGAATTACATCACCGCCAAAGACCCTGACACCGGCGAGCGCTGGCGTTTGAAAGGAGAGATTTTCCATGACGACTGGCAAGCCGAACCGCCTCGCCGAGAAATTGAACGCGGACCTGGAGACAGTACGCAGCGACCACGCCGCCTTGATGGCATCTCAACTGGAGAGCTTCAGGAGCGATTTCAGCAGCATTGCGACCAGCGCGCTGCATACAATCGAGACCGATATCAGGTTCTTTCTGAGCGACAGCAGGAGCGAGTTGGAGAGGCGGAGCGAGACGATCAGGCGCTGGTTGACGATCTCACCCTGGGTGATCGTGGTGATGGTCTCATCCTGGATCGCGACAGTGCTGATCGCGAGTTGGTTTTGGACGGGTTTGATCACGCGCTCGGAGATGACGAGGCTTGGCCTGACACGGATCGAACAGGCTGGGCAGACATGGGTGACGCTGGACCCCGACCGGACCGAATTGAAGACCTGCACCATGGCCGGGACGCCGGTCATCTGTATCGAGATCAAGGAACCCTAGATGACACAGACCCTGACAGCATTGGAACGCGAATTGCTCGCATCCGTCGAGCGGTTGGTGACGGCCTGCGAGAGTTCAGCCAAGGAATTGCACGCCTTGGAGAAGCGCTCGACCAGCAGGATCGAAAGCAAGGTGAATGGCTTGGCGCATTGCGTGGCGCTATTGATGAAATCACATCTCACGTCCGTCACCACATTGGCCGACTTGCTGCGCGAGGAGCAGAATTACGCGACGCTGCAGGCGGGGTTAGAGACCAGCTGGAAACTAGCGAAAGACGCCGAGAAGCGGTTGACCGAGAGCTAGACGCGAGAGATAGCCACCGCAGCGCCGGACATTCGCTTTGATCTAACTGCAAATGTTGGCGTGGTTCGAGGGTTTGCAGTGGGAATCTTAGATTCGTTCTGCAGCAATTCACCACACGTCTGCGATTTCTTTGCTGGGTGCGTATGCGGATAAACCGGAACTTCATGTAGAATGCAGCGAAGAGCTCGAAAGAGCCCATTCAAACCAATGCTGCAACAAGTTTCAATGGCGGCTTCAATTCGGTTTCAGTCCACACCTGCCAGTCTATACTTCTCTCCTCCGATTTTGCACAGAAATCCTCGCCGACCATAGATCGGGCGCGCTTGTTCTCTCGCTCTACTTTATTGTCGCGTCACTGCGGTTCAAAAATCTATGGAATGGACGCCTAGTTCCCATACGTTCCGGTCGCTAAAGCCAAGGCTGCCGATGAACTGTAAACTGCGGCTCGTGCATCCGCCAGCGCTTCAATGGCGATAAACTCATTCAATGCGGCCACAGAAGCGTCTGAAATAGTGCCAATGCCTGCGGCGTAGGCACTTTCTGCTGCGTCTGCAGTGCGTTTTGCTGAGGTCACAAGATCCTGCGCTGCAAGGTGCACGGCCAGCGAGGTCTTTAGTGCCTGATATGCCAAGCCAACTTCTCTACTGGTTACAGAGCGTGCGATCTCGACCCCAACTTTCGCGGAGCTTACCCGACTATTCGCGTTGTTTAGACGCGTCTCCCTCAGCCCTCCATCGAAAACTGGAATAGTTACTCCTAAGAACACTCCCGAACTTGAGCTTGTGCCAATACCTCCAGGTTCAAATCCATTAATGCTCAGACCACTGTTCCCTGCCAACACATTCGCGCCTCCATAAATTTTTGGAAGGTAGGAAGCAGCGGTCGCGTCCAAATCGAATTGCGCCGCCCGCACTTCAGCCAGAGCAGCCAGCACCTCTGGGTGTGATTTCATGGCGCCTTGGACATAGTTCTCCAAAGTCTTACTACTGGGGGATGGAAGTTGCCCGGTTGTCGGCCTGATCCGCACAACAGAATTGGGTGATAAATTCAAAGCCGAGGCGAGCAACACCCGTGCGGCGCCAACTTCGCCTGCGACCTGTGATTGAACCACTCTGGTTTGGGCCAAGAGCTGTTCTGCCTGAGCCACTTCAACATCATTTCCGAGACCTGAGCCCTTCCGTTTGTTGGCTGCTTCGAGAAGCTGTTCTGCACGTCGGGTCGCGGCTGTGGCCGCCACGCTCTTTTTTTGAGCAGCATCGAGACGGTGGTAATGGGAAGATACATCGAAAATAAGTTGCAGATGCGCTCTGTTAAACTGGAGTTCCGCCACTCTTGCCAGCTGATCGGCGGCCTGCTGCCGTGAGATGTTCTCACCGAAATCAAAAAGCAGCCAGGATACGCCGACCACGGCGGCCGCGCCGCTCACGTCTGTCGAAACCGTTGAAGGGGGCAGGAGAGCCGGATTGATATCAGTGTTGAAACGCTGACTTCCGGCAATAACAGATGCAGTCACCAATGGCAGCGTAGCTGCACGAACAGCCGAAACGTGTTGGCCTGCTTGGCGTGCGGCAAGCCAGGTTTTGCGAGTGACCGGATTTCTGCTTTGGGCGATGTCTATCAGCTGCGGCAACGTGTATACTTTGCCGGCAGACACGCTTGGCAGTGTGCTTGGATCCAGTGCGATTTCTGCCGACAAGTCCGCATCAGCCTGTCTGGTTTCTGGTGAATCCACAATCGGGGTTGAGGACGTAACCAAGCTACGCCCTTGGGGTGCCTCTTCGCATCCCAACAAAAGCAGGAAGAGTACGCATACAGCGGCTTTCTTCATGAAGCTCTGCCTGTGGAGTTCGGTGGCGCATTTCCCACTTTGTAATTGAGCGGACGCGTTCTGTTTACGATCTCCACAAAAAGCCGGTTCGTATTGATCCAGAGTGCATCCAGCTCAAGTTTCGAGCTGGGTGATTGCGTGGGATCTTTTCTCGCAATAAATATCTGTCGGCGTAACGCGGCCACCTGATCTGTCAATTCCAGCATTTCTTCCCCATCGCTCCTATGGTCGAACGTTCGCGCTGCATTTCGCCTTCTCAGGGTCGAGAGTTGTTTTCCTATACGAACCTCTGGCCTATCAGTAAGAAAGGTTTGGAAAGCAACTGTGACGATCAGTGTCCCCAAGAGTATGCCGCAAAACCGTCCCCAAGCAATTGCCAAATCAATCTCTGGACCGGGAGAGTTCACAACTGTTAAGAGGAACACGAGAGCGATCTGCAAACCCATGTACGACACGACTTCGTTGGAAAGAGCGATCCACGCAGCGGGAAAAAGAACCACTGAGCAAACAAGCCCAAGTTGCGAGGCGTTTTCGATTCCGGGAATGATCCAAAACAGCGTTGCAATTGTGATCAATGCGCCAGCAAGGAACCCGACCATCCTCAAGCCGGCTTTATAAAAGGTTTCGTGTTTTGTCGAAATGGAGATCAGGAAAGCTGTAATCGTGATCGTGTGTATTTCTGGCCACGTCAGAAGCAGGAACACAATATAGCTGATCCCAACCGCCAGTGTTGCAACCAATGCAAACCGGATGTCCGGACTGAAAGGTGTTTTATCATTATTCGCACTCCGGACGTCCAGTTGCGGGGTTTTGCCGCCGATGGGCGCCGCGATCGGATGCGGTACCAAGTTCTGTAACGAAAGAGCCAGATTTCGTGCCGTTCCATCCGCAAGGGCTTGCCACTGCGGAAAGGAAGACGGCAGGAACCCGCTATTGCGAATTTGTCGCAAAGGCTTGGTAAGACTTCTGGGGCTGGCAAGAAAAAATGACCGCACACTTCTTTTGTTCGACTGATCACATGCGACCCGGACATCGAGAACTTTCTGACGCAGGCCAAGTTCATTTCGAACGAAGCTCAAGGGCAGTCTTCCTAGTAAAAGCTGCGAAACAATGAGCAACCCCATTGGCAACATCACAACGGCTATCAGCCAGAACATGCCTCGTAAAACCAGATCGGGAAAAGGGATCACGTCCAGCGCGCTCAGTACTTCGAAAATGATCATGCCGGCGGTGGTGACGACTGCCCCTTCGCTGCTTCCGCTCGCCAGATAAAAGCAGCCAAATGCCGCCACAAACATGAGAGGAACTCTCAACGCAGGCTGGCCTGACGTCGCCATAATTGCCAGAGTCAGCAATCCTACTGCAAATAATGCAGCGAAGATGAGCGCGATTGCGATCCCGATCGTTTCAAAAGCGCCTGGTCTCACCGCAAACAGTACCAAATAGGCGGATAAGGCGGTTTCCGGCAGGCTCAGATGCTTGGAAAACACGATGGTCAGCCCGACGACAGAAGCCAGAACCAGAGCTTTGAAGGCTCTGTCCTTTAAGTCGAAGGGCCACAGATCGGAAAATACCAAAAACGAATGCAGCTGTTTCAAGGGGTACCCAGCGAAATGGTCGCGCTGGCTCCTACCCTCAGGAAGTCCGGAAATGGAGCCTCCAGCTCAATGTGAACCGGATACCTTTTGGCCAGACGCACCCAATCTGTTGTCGGCGGCACGAACGGCAAAAGGCTGCCCAGTTCCAAAGCATCCTGGGTTTGAACGCCCCAACCCACGGAACGGACCGTGCCAGCAATCGGCTGATCCGGGTTCGACAGAATCCAGATTGTGGCCGGTATTCCGTGTCGAATCTCAGTCAACTCAGTTTCTTTGAAAAACGCTTCGGCATACCAGCTGGCGTCATTGATCAGGCTTAGCACGGGGGCATCTGGCAAAACCCACTCACCGGCGACAATCGAAACGCCGACCGCCTTACCGTCGAAAGGCGCAAATATCTGCGTACGGGACAGCATGTGTTCGGAAATTGCCAGCGCCGCCTGGGCAGCGGCAAGGTTGGCGTTGAGAACGTCGGTTGTCTTCACCAGTTCGTCGGCGGCCTTTGCGGTTTGCATTGCAACCTGCAAAGAGACCGCTGCATCCGCCGCAGCAGTTTCCGCTTCGTCCAGCGATTGCTGCGAAGCAATGCCCTGTTCAACCAATGGGCGGAGACGCTCGACCGTTGCCTGAGCGAGGTTCAGATTTTGCGTGGCACGTTCAATTTCAGCTGCGGCTGAAATCGCGTTTGCGCTCTCTGCCCTTATTGCTCGTTCCGCTTCGCGAATTGCGGCTTGAATTGCAGCCACGTTTGCTTCGGCCTGAGCCTTTTCAAGCTCGTAGTTCGAAGGGTCAATTTCAAACAGCAAATCACCCTCGGCGACCAGATCGTTTTCCCCAACATGAACCGCGCTGATTTGGCCTGGCACGCCAGCCGAAATATTCGCGACTTCGGCAGCAATGAACGCGTCTGTCGAACGTGGTTTGTCTGACAAGTTAGCCAGCACAGCCCAAGTGGAAGCAAGCGCTGCAACAACGATCCCTGCCAGAACCGCCCAGCCAATGTACCGTTTTCGAGGATCCAGGTGTTCAGTCGGGAACGTCATCAGAGAAACATCACGAGCCAGAAGACGTTGGCCCCAAGGAGAACGGTGAACGAATAAACAAGCGCCGGAAACGGCAGGGCAGGAAGAAAATTGAAAGCCTTGAACACTCCGTGCGCAATAACGGCACAGGCTATTCCGACCATCAAACAAACAGCCCAGGCCGGAAAATAGGAGCCGAACACAGTGATTGTTGGGGACATACGAAGCCTTAGATCAACACGAATTCAGGATGTGCGTTCAAAATAAAATATTCAGAACTAAATTACAATCTAAATGACGCCCACTTCAGAGACCGTCCAGGTGAATCCAAGCGGCCATCCGTCAACTAACACTGAAAGGCCGCAAGGTCCGGATAGTGTTGAAAAAGTCGACGTTGGAACTGCCGATGAGCGGTGGCAAAAGCCGCTTGGGATGTTCCTCTCAGCCTGTTGGTTCTGGTTGCGGGGCTAGTTTTGCGAGTTTCCTTAGGTTTTGAGCTGTGGCTGCGAGTTGGAACTGCTCATATGCACCTTTGGGTCCTCGAAGTCGCATCATCGGTAGGCCGATGTATCGCTTCAGGTGGGCAAACAGCATCTCGACTTTCCGTCTTTGAATGAACGAGGTCATGTAGGCGTCTGTTTTTCGGATATCGCGGGCGACGTCGCGTGCTGCTTCATGGACGGAGCGAAGCACGTTTCGAGCTGGCTGTTTTGGACAGCAATTTGCCTTCAATTGGCATGCGTCGCAGTCGTGCTTTGACGCTCGATATTTGATGAACCCGTCTTTGCCGCCGTTCGGCTTTCGCGGTTTGGAGAAGTTCCGGCGATATGTTCGCAGCTCCTTGTTGCCAGGGCATGAGTAGCTGTCGGTCGCGGGGTCGTAGATGAAGTCTTCGCGTGAGAATGTGCCGTCCGTCCGTTTGGATTTATCCCAGACCGGGATGTGCGGGGCGATGCCGCGTTCTTCGACCAGCCAGCCCAGCATCTCTGCCGATCCGTAGCCTGTATCGCCAACCAACTTGTCTGGCGTCATGTCAAAGCGATCCGTGATGCGGTCGATCATCCGTCGCGCGGCAAAGGCCTCCGCGGTTCGGATCGGTACGGATGGTTCCACATCCACGATGACTGCATTGTCCAAATCCACCATGTAGTTGGAGGAATATGCAAAGAATGCGGCCCCTCCATCGGCGCCTGTCCAGCGCGCCGCAGGGTCCACCGGCGAGATGTATTTGGGGACGACTTTGGTGGACGCGCCGAATGCGGCGTCATCCAGCGTTTCGAGATATTCCTCAACCACGCGGGTGGTCAGTTCGGGGGGCAGACCTTCCTTGCTTTCAATCCCGCGTGTCTGATTGGCATTCGCCGGGATCAGGCTGGCATCGACACCAAAACTCTCGCCGCCAACCAAACCCTCATCAATACAGCGCTGCAAAACTGTCTCGAAGAGCTGCCTGAACAAACCGCTCTCCCGGAAACGCCCATGACGGTTCTTCGAGAAGGTCGAATGGTCAGGCACCGGGTCGGTCAAGTCGAGCCTGCAAAACCACCGATACGCCAGATTGACATGCACCTCTTCACAGAGGCGTCGCTCGGATCGAATGCCTTGGCAATAGCCCAACAACAGCATCCGGATCATCAACTCAGGGTCAATCGAAGGGCGGCCATGCGAGCTATACGACGGAGCCAGAAGCGGTCGAACGTTAGAAAGATCAAGGAAACGGTCAATGCCGCGTAGCAGATGATCATCGGGCACAAATTCCTCGATTGAAAACTCGTAGAACAGCGCGCCCTGCGCTACCTGTCTTGGTCCCATCATCGCCCAACCTCCACTCTCAAAGCGAGTGAATCAGCGCCAGACCAACCAATCAACCGACTTTTTCAACACTATCCGGACCAATCGGTCGTTCACGATGAAAACATAAATGACCAATTCCATTGTAGAAGGGTGGACCAAAGACGACTCGCGAACGCGGCGCGATTCCCGTCACTTTGGATCGCGATGTCAGCTCACTTGTGTGGGTAATCCAATCGTCTTGCCACTGTCGCCCTTGAAGAGCCCTATCAGTCGCGGAAGAGAGTGCACCAGATGGTCACTTAGCGCGCGGACGCGGGCATTGTCGCGCAGCTCCGCGTGGCGCAGCAGCCATAGATCCTGACGAGGAACGAACTCTGGCTCGGTGATGCGAGCCAATTCCGGGTCGGGATCGCACAGAACACAGGGCAACAGAACCATTCCGATGCCTGCCCGACAGGCGATCTGTTGCGTTCGCATGTCACTGATACGCATGGTAGTCGGGTGCTTTGCGAAAGGCGTACTTCTCTTCCAGGCTTCGGATGCCCCCTTGGGACTGAAACTGATCCACCCGATATCGTCGAACGGGTGGCCGTCAAGCAATTCCTCCAAAACGACCTTCGACAGGTAAACCGCGCGGGCGGTTTGGGTCAGTTTTCGACCGATAAGGTGATCATCAGGGCTGTGTCCGAACCGCATCGCCAAATCGGCATCCCGTCTGTCAAGATCAGAGAGCGAGGCGCTGGTGATCACACGCAGGTCGACATCGGGATGAGCTTGACGGAACTCGTCAAGAATCTCCAGTACCGGACCGACCGCCAGAACATCTCCCATTGAAAGCGTGACCGGCCCGGAAATCTCGCGGCTGATCCCGAACGTTCGCCGATCCAGCGTGGCGATTTCGTTCTCGATGGTTGTGGCGGTCGCCAGCATCTCCTGGCCCGTCTGAGAAAGTTCGAGGTTGGCTCCTTTGCGCTGATAGAGCGGCGCCCCGGCAATAACGCTCATTGCCTCCAACCTGCGTGCAACAGTCGAGTGGCTGATCCCGAGGGCGGCGCTGGCGGCGCGGGTGGACCCGCTTCGCACGAACAGCAGAAACAGCCTAAGATCGCTCCAATCCATTTGTCTCATGTGTGCACCAGCATGTAACGGTTCAGCAGATTGTGTCTCAATAACGTGACTACTAGATTTTCCTCGTCCGGGCAACACAGCCCGAGATCACTCCCTCGGACACCTTCAATGGCGCGGCTCTGGGAGGCGGAAAAGTGAAAGACCTAGGAGACGTAAAATGGCATATATTCTTGTCGATATTCTTCCGTTTAAGGAAGGCAAAACCATCGAAGACGCGCTGGCGTATTTTGAGAAAGTCCGCCCGGCGATGGAACGCAATGGACTGCGGCGCGTTGATGCCCCACTTCGGGCGCTCAAGTCGCTACGAGGGGCGCAACAGGCTGACCTCGTCAACTTGTTCGAGACCGACGATCCCGAAACCTCGATGCAGGGCATGGCTGGCGACGCCGAGTATCAGTCGCACATTGCGCTGCGCGACTCGATCTTCGATCTGGAAAACGCATCCATCATCCTAACAACAAAGCAGGCCTGACCAATTCGGGTCCTGCACCTGGGCGCGTAGCTGTTTTCGTTCGCAGCTGCGCCCCACCCAAAAGAAATCTCAAGGAAACACCATGAAACTCACCTCAAGCATTCTGGCCCTGGCCGGAACGATGACATTCGCCGCGATGCCGGTAGCCGCAATTTCTGAGCCCGCAAGGCTCCCAATCCCCATTGTATCGGAAGACCTGACGTTTGCCGTGCAAAGCGTCGACGTTTTGTCTTCCTCTATGTCGTATATCGAAACTGGTTCCGGGGATCCGGTGCTCTTTGTGCATGGCAACCCGACCTCCAGCTATCTCTGGCGCAATGTCATGCCCCACGTGGCCGACACGCATCGCGCCATCGCAGTCGATCTGATCGGTATGGGCGCGTCGGGCAAACCAGACATCGACTATACGTTCGCTGATCACGCCCGCTTCCTCGATGCTTTTGTCGCCGAAATGGATCTGGCCAACATCACTCTTGTCGGGCATGACTGGGGCGCGGCGCTGGCGTGGGATTTTGCCCGGCGCAACCCAGATCTTGTGACCCGTATTGCGTTTATGGAGGGCGTTCTTCCGCCCGCCATGCCCCAACCTAGCTACGACGCTATGGGCGAAGAGATGGGTGGCATGTTCCGCGCCCTTCAGGATGAAGAACAGGGATACACGATGGTTATGGAGGGAAATTTCTTTGTGGAAGGCATCCTGCCCATGATGGTCAACCGCACCCTGGGCGAGCAGGCAATGCAGGCCTATGGGGCGCCCTATAACACTGTCGAAAGCCGCCTGCCCACCTGGATGTGGCCGCGCGAGGTTCCGATCGGAGGAAATCCCGCAGCGAACGTCGAGCTGATGGCCGACATTCAGTCCTTTATGGGCGAGACCGAGATGCCCGTTTTGCTGACCTACGCAGAACCGGGGGTTCTGGTGCCGCCACAGGCCGTGCCTTTCTACAGCAACCTGATCGGTGATCTTGAAACTGCGTTCATCGGCCAAGGCCTGCACTTCATTCAGGAGGACCAGCCGGTCGCAATCGGCCGCGCCATCGCGGACTGGCTGCGCCGCAACTGAGACCGTCGGAGAGCGGGCACTTGCATCGCTCTCCAACTGCCTAACCCCAATCCACATATGAGGCCAAAATGACCAAGTTCTTCCACTTGCCTGCCAGCTGCTCTTCAGCAGTTCTCGCAGCACTGACAATCACACAAACTCCATTTGAGCTCGAAATTGTCGATCTTGGCAACAAGTCCGAGGCATTCGAGAAGGCCAACCCGCTTGGAAAAGTACCAGCGCTACTGGACGATAGCGGCGCAGCGTTTGAGGGGGGCGCCATCAACCTGTGGCTTGCCGCCAAGAACCCAGAGGCGGGTCTGATGCCGGAGTTCTCTTCCCTTGAAGGCCGTGAAGCTCTGAAATGGTTGTTCTTCTGCTACGCAACAATTCACCCAATTTGGATTAGGCTGTTCTTTCCGCAGCGAATGGCGGGCGAAGGAGATCTCGCAGAGGTGTCCGCGCTGGCCGAGGCTGATTTGATGAAGAACTACGGCATATTGGACGAGGCGCTTCAGGATCACGATTTTCTCGCGGGCGATAGAATGAGCCTGGCCGATCTATACGTTGCCTCGACACTGCATTGGGAAGCCAAGATCGACGGAAGGATCACACGAACTTACCCAAGGCTTGCACAATTGAAGCAGCGCGTTCTGGACGTTCCGGCCGTGACCAAGGCCTTCGCCGGAGAAATCACCTAGGCCAAATAGAGCAACAAAGTCACCGCAAGGCGCACAGCTAACATTCGTGCGCCTTGCAGCATTCGTCAAAAAGAGCTCAGAATGATCTTACGCCGCATGACGGACGGATAACCGCTTCAAAATGGCGAACGGCAGGACCGTTCGCCAAGGTTCGTTAGATGTCGATGCGCTCGGCTATGCTCAAAGCATCTTCCAGTTCAACACCAAGGTAACGCACGGTGCTGTCGACTTTGGTGTGTCCAAGGAGCAGTTGCACGGCGCGAAGGTTGCCAGTTTTACGATAGATCTCTGCAGCCTTTGTTCGGCGAAGCGAGTGTGTGCCATATCCACTCGGCTCTAAACCAATTGCCGTCACCCAGTCGCGGACAAGTCGACCGTACTGACGCGTTGAGATGTGTGGCCGGTCGTGAAACCGGCTTGGGAACATGAACAGGCAAGCAAGCATCTCCGGATTTCTGACCCAGGTCAGAACGGTTTCTCGCGTGTTTTCCGACAGTTCGAATTGAACAGGCCGCTTGGTTTTGCTCTGGATCACTGAAACACGTTCCCGGACGCGATCGTCTTTGACAAGATCGGTCACCGTTAGCTTGACCAGATCGCAGCCTCGAAGTTTGCTGTCGATGGCGACGTTGAACAAAGCCAGGTCGCGCAAATTGCCCGAAAGTTCGAGCCGTGCACGGATCGCCCACACTTGTTTTGGCAGCAATGGACGTTTCTGCCCGATGATCCGCCCCTTGTTCCAAGCCTTGCGTTTTGGGGTGACTGCGGGAAGTTGGACTCTTGACATGATTTGCCCTCCGATCCTCCCTCCAAGCCCAATCATCAGCACCGCGCTGACTAGGCGAGTGTACAAGCAGTGCTGAAGGCCCGTTTTGGGAAGCCAGCTAAATGGGCATCTTCTGCGCGCGCATTGGTCTGCAAGGAGCCCAGACCTACCGAATGCTACGGTCTGCATGAATGTCTGCTTCAAGAACTTCGTTACACCTTGGTTGGCTCTACCTGCGCGATGCCGCGCCATACTAGATCGAACACGCGGTCCAATTCGCGCTTTTCCATTTCTACACCGGCTATCGAGGCCCGACGGGCCAGTGTGATGGCAGGAGAGGCGAGAATGATCTCAAGGGTTCTTACGGGCGCATGGACGAGGACCTCGCTGTCTATGCCCGCTTGGATCTCAGCAAGAACTTCACTTTGCATCTGTTTCAGCACCAAATCCTCCTGAAAGCCGTCACGGATTTCAGCCGACATCATTTCGGCAAAGAGGAAATCTCTGGGGGCTGCGAAACCATACTCCACAAGAGCAAACCACATGGCGCGCAAACGCTGGGCAGCGCCATCCTTTCCGCGCGCCGCTGTCATCATAGCATCGTGTATATCTGATTTTACCTGTTTGAAGACCCAAAACAGCAAATCATCCTTTGTTGCATGGTAACGATACAGCGTTCCGACAGAGAGATCCGCCCGCTTTGCGATCTTATTGACCGAGACGGCGGTTGAGCCAACTTCAGCGACCTCTCCAATTGTGGCCGCGCGTATGGCCTTTGGTTTGTCGCCGGATTTCGTGCGAACCAAGTGGTTCTCCCCAGCTGATGAGTTCCGGGCAAGTTTAGCCATACTCCATTTGGATTGACAATGAGCATATGCTCATTATATGAGCGTGAGCAATTGCTCACTTATTGTCCAAACCAAGGAAACCTCCCTATTTCGAAAGTCGTCCTCATTACCGGAACCTCAACCGGGCTTGGCATCAGCCTTGCGATCCAGTCTGCTCGAGCAGGTCACAGAGTCTATGCGACTATGCGCAATCTGGGCAAAAAGGGCGGGCTTGAAGCCGCCGCCTCAGACGCCGATGTTTCGGTGAATATTCTACAACTCGACGTGCAAGATACAGCGTCCATCAATGCCGCCGTTGACACAATCATCGACGCTGAGGGCCGCATCGACACGCTGATCAACAATGCGGGCGCAGGTTTTGTTCGCACGACAGAGCAAGCTAGCGAAGAGGATATCGACTGGGTGATGGACGTGAACTTTATGGGCGTTGTGCGTTGCACCAAGGCAGTTATGCCTCATATGCGTAAAGCTCGTTCTGGCCATATTATCACGATATCCTCCGTCGGCGGTTTGGTCGGACAGCCGTTTAACGAAATCTATTGCGCTGCCAAATTCGCCGTTGAGGGATATTCCGAGGCGTTGGCTTGCTACGTTACTCCAAATTTCGGGATCAACTTTACCACGGTTGAACCCGGCGGCATCCAATCTGAATTTGCCAACAACGTTCTGAAACACGTACAGGGCACCGGCGGTATGTTGGAAGACGAGTATTTGCCGATCCTGCAAAAATACATCGGCGGCGCTGAGAACCGTCAGAGCGGGGAAGACATCTACCAGACAACAGATGAAGTTGCAGCAGTGGTGATGAAGTGCATGGACGCTGAAAACCCGCCGATCCGAACCCGTACTTCAAAATGGGGCGAAGATTTCACCCGCTTTAAGACCAAACTTGATCCGACAGGCGAAAAACAACAAGTAGCGGTAGTAAAGCAATTCCTTAGCTGAAGTGTTTTTCACAGCAATTGGTCCCAAAGAACCCCGATGACGATACCAGCCGTTGAGACAGAGCGCAGCGAAAGCGCGCTGTGTCCCGCGACCTGTAAATTGCGGTCCAAAACTTTGCTGCGCGATAAACGAATGGCGACTTTCCCTGCCGCCGCGCAGCGTCGAAGACCGAGCAACTGCGGCGATTTTCATGCTGCGTGCGCGTGCAGCACAAAATCATAATGGCCGGGTTGGGCTCTGAGTGTGAATTCGCTGCGCCTTGCACGAACGTCCGGTGTTGGGGCCAAACGGGATCAGTGAACTTAATTGCACCGCGATTTGGTCGCTGTGCATCGCCCCGAGTTTGTCGGAGACCGTCTACTTGGGTAAGGATGACGGTTATCTCAAAGATCAAAATGGGATATCCTGAACTCTATTTAAACATTTAATAACAATAGATTAATAGGATTTTTCTTACAATTCGGCAGGAAATCATTTAAGATTTGGCAGGAATGGCGGAAAAAACCCGGCATAGAACCCACGGGATCAATCCATGACCCACCCAACAAATTTCATCGAAATCATCCAACAAGCTGTTGCCGCATGTGAGGCTGGTGATGCGCGTCAAATTAGAGCCCTGATGCAGGTCAATGACCATGCGCTGCAAGCGCGGGATGAACGAGATGCGGCGGCAACGGCGTTGCGGATATTTGCGGATCACATAGAATCCGCAGCCTGACAGACGATCTGTCTGGGCGGCCAAGTGAACTCAAGTTCACTGCCTGGATTTCGACGCATACACGCGGGGGTTGCTGTTAAGTTACGTCGAAGGCTAAATGATCAGCAAGGAAAGCCACCGAACGCGCCGCCAAGGAAAACTAAGAACGGCAGCTCAGGCAGCGTAGCGTCAAGAAAACGAAGCGGGCGAAATGAACGACTTTGTCAGGTTTCCAAAGCGGGCATTTCGGCGTGCAAGTGAACGCAAGTTCACCGACAGTGTTGCGTGCAATGGCGCAAATGCTGCTTGGGTCCAAGTGCTCTCAACGCATTGCATTTCTCTGAAAAACCTAAATACTGCCGGCAATGCAAAGTTCATACTACTCAGCCCCGATACCTCAATTTCTTGGAAGTGTCGATGACGCCATTCTTGGTGAACTCACGCGGCGTCACCACCATGCCTTGGAGCACGAGCAGCGCGGCGCCTGGCTATCCCAAATCGCCATTCTGAAGGCTCAGCTAGACGTAAATTCGGCCGGACACCTATTCCTTGAATTCTCGATCCCGCGAATGGGCAAGCGCGCCGACGCAGTCGTCATTCGGAACGGCATCATCTTCGTGATCGAATTTAAGGTGGGTTCTGAGTCCTTCGATCGGCACGCCATAGACCAGGTTGAGGACTATGCGCTCGACCTAAAGAATTTTCACCTCGGCAGCCATGATGTCCCCATCTTGCCGGTTCTGGTCGCAACGCGCGCGAAGCGCAGCCCCTCAGAGCCGCTCTGGGCGGCCGACATGGTGGCAGAGCCGGTATTGATAGGGCCAGAGGGCTTGGCGCCTGCCTTGGCCGCTCTGGCGCCGACTGAGGCGTCCGCGGAGGCCATTGATCCTATCGCCTGGCAGTCTTCGGGCTATCGACCTACGCCGACGATTGTCGAAGCGGCCGAGGCGCTCTATCGCAGCCATGCGGTCGAAGAGATATCTCGCTCTGACGCCGACGCGAAAAACTTGCAGGCGACATCGGATCGAATCGCCGAGGTGATTGAGGCGTCCAAGCACGGTGGGCGTAAGTCGATCTGTTTCATTACCGGCGTTCCCGGCGCCGGCAAGACACTTGCGGGCCTGAACATTGCCGCCAAGCGTGCCGAACGGCACGAGGATGAGCATGCCGTGTTTCTCTCAGGCAATGGCCCATTGGTGGAGGTATTGCGCGAGGCGTTGGCCAGGGATCAAGTCGTGCGGGATGGAATTCGAAAGGGCGATGCCCTGCGTGCCGTCCGCCGCTTTGTTCAGAATATCCACCATTTCCGCGACCATTATCTGGCCAACACAGAGGTTCCGTTCGAGAAGGTCGTTGTCTTTGATGAGGCACAGCGCGCTTGGACTAGCAACCAAGCTGCACGCTTCATGCAAGGCCGAGGCCACGATGGCTTTGACATTTCGGAGCCAGAGTTTCTCATTGGGGTAATGGATCGCCACACCGACTGGTGCACGATCGTTTGCCTGATCGGTGGCGGCCAAGAAATAAACACAGGCGAAGCCGGGCTTGTGGAATGGCTTACCGCACTGCAATCGAAATTTCCCGATTGGGATGTACATGCCTCGTCGCTACTGGAGGATAAGCATTACACCGTCGACCAGAAGGCGGCCGAAATGCTTCAGGCGCCTGCCATCCAGAAACACCCTGACTTTCATCTATCGGTCTCGATGCGTTCCTTTAGAGCGGAGCGACTTTCTTCGTTCGTAAGTATCGTGCTGGATGGTGATGCCGTTGGCGCGCGAGACCAACTCGAAGAGCTGGAAGACCGCTATCCAATCCTTCTAACGCGCGATCTGACCGAAGCGCGTACCTGGCTTCGAGGTAAGGCGCGGGGTGCAGAACGGATTGGGCTGGTCGCCTCATCTGGCGGGTGTCGCCTGCGTCCAGAGGGCATTCACGTTAAGGCAAAGATCGACCCCGCCAATTGGTTTCTAAACGACCGCTTTGACGTTCGTTCCAGCTACCACCTCGAAGAAGTTGCCACACAGTTCGACATACAAGGGCTTGAGTTGGACTGGGCGGGCGTTTGCTGGGATGCAGACCTCCGCAGGGTGGATAGCGCCTGGAGCTACAACGCTTTCAAGGGCACGCGATGGCAACAAGTCCGGGATGAAACTAAGCAACTATACCTGCTAAATGCCTATCGCGTTCTTTTGACCCGCGCGCGACAGGGCATGGTGATCTTCGTGCCAAGAGGCGGCCCGGCCGATGCAACTCGACCTCCGAGTTTCTATGATGAGACTTTCGCGTTCTTACAAGAATGCGGCCTTCCAACTGTCGCTTAAAGGCCGTTGGAGACGCCACAAGCGACGGCTAACTTGTTGGCAAACCCTGCCAACTTCTCACCGGTGCAAGGAGACGCATGCCTTTCTCGCAACAGAAACTGGAAGAGGTTCAAAAAGGCATACGATTGGCGTTGGCTTCGACCACGCTCAACGAGTGGGAACGCAATTTCCTGCGAGACATGCAAGCCAAGTTAGACCGCTTTGGGCGGAGTACTCGGCTCAGCGGCAAGCAGTATCGCCGATTGATTCAATTGGTCGATGGCGGTGGCAACATCGCCCTGTCCCGCTCACAACCAGGCCGACGCATGCGGCCAAAGTATAGTACCCGCGATTGGCGCCCGACGACTGGAGGCGCTCTTGTCGTTGCCGCCTGTCTTGGTTTTGTCGCGTTCAAGGCGGCCGAACGGTTTCCGGAATACCTCGGGCATGTTGTATCCCTCACGGCGACGAAGACGATCAGCGGGCGGGTAACGCGTGTTAGAGATGGTGACACAATCGAGGTGTCTGGCGTTCCTATTCGCTTTGGCTCTTTGGATTGCGCCGAGGCGAATACCAGCGAGGGGCAGCGAGCCACGGCACGGATGCGGACGCTTGTTGTCGGCCAACGGCTAACCTGCCACCTAAATGGACGGACCAGCTACGATAGGAAGATCGGAAGCTGCCAGATGAACGACGGCCGCGACCTTGCCGGGGTAATGATCAGTGAAGGGTTTTGCGGTAGGTTCTGGTGAGTGGTCGGTCAGACACAGCACGCTCTGCACTTCGAAGGGCGCTTAGGCTGGCTAAGAGCATATTGAATGGGCGCGATGAGGTTCCGAAATGAACTTGAGTGCACAGCAATCAAGACGATTTCGCGCTCATCTTCTCGGCCAGGTCCTGCATGTCCTGAATTAGTGAAGCGACAGCCCTTCGTTCCGCAATAGCGTGAGAGGTGTAACGGCCGTGTTTTAAGGCGTTAGAATTCCTCTTCGGTGCCCCCGGTGATTTCCCGCCATGCATTCGGCATCGACCATTCGCCATCGCTGGGGATTGGCAAGGCGTTTCGGCCCGCGTCTTCGCACCACACCGCGGGCTCGAATGCATAGGTAACGTGTTGTGCATGGGGTTGTTCCTCCAGTTTGTTTTGCCCCCCGCCTCCGGCGTGTTCGACGACGCCTACGACGGCCTGACCGCCTGCGTGAACATGGACGTGCTCGACGGTTACTTTTTGCTGGCCCTTGCCGCGATGTTTGTCCCGAACCTCGACCAGTCGCGCGAAGTTGCGGGACAGCTTGGTGGCCTGATTGAGTGCCGCACACGTACCCTCAAAAGATTGGTCTGTTTGACTTGCACGACGATAGAACTCCATTGTCGCGTTATGCGCAGCAACCAATTGCGCATTCATCATGGCTTCAAGTTCGTCTTTTGGCTCCATTCCAGCCATTGCGGCGAGGGTTGCATCAAAGTGCTTGTTCTGCGTCTCTGGCGGTGAGTTCCTGGCCCATACACTCATCATGGTCTGGTTCAAGAGAGTATCATTCCACGCGCCGACGATTGACCCTCCCAAGAACTGAAAAGGGTCAGCCTGTTGGTCTTTGACCAACGACATGATGGGAGGGCCTTTCGCTTTCGTCATGTTTCGTATCCTTGCTTTGGTTTCGCCATCTGGTGTACTTTCTCAGGCCGGTGAATTCCCATCCCCATTCATGGCGGTTGTTGGAGCGCGAGTGCACTTACGTTCACTGAGGGGGGCAATGATGGCCAGGCGACCTTGTATATTTTCGCGCTGCCGCCGGTTTTGAGCGGACGAGCGGACAACAATGAACTCCCTTATGGGTTGCGCGCTTGGTCGGGGCGGTGGCCTGATGACACTTATATAAATCAATAGCTTGAGACTGTTTTCTGAGTTTCGTGGAACAATTGTCCGCTTGTCCGCTGAACAGGAAATACCGTCGCGTATATCCGCTTGTCCGCCTATTATCCGCCGCATCACGCCCCCACGCGCGCATATTTGGGTGCGTCCTTGAACTGGCCAGATGTGATTTTGCCGTCGCGCTGGAAACCAAGCGTCCGAAGAATGCCACATACGCGGTTGCTGTCCCCACGCGACACATCCGCGGGCAGTTTACCGAGTGCCTCGGCAATGACCTGTCGGGGGGCCACTATGTCCTTGTTGGCGACATACGCGGTAACGTCTGACAGCCAAGGGTCGACATCTAGCCGTCCCGCCTGCGCCTCCTGCGCCGCTGCTTCCAAATCGTTCGACAACCACCACTGGACACCACTTCGGTACATAGCAACCGCCTCGGCCCACAACTGGTCGCGGTCCTGTGCCAATCTGTCCACGTCCATGTGCTGGATCTTCACCGGCCAAAAACGACGATTACCTGTCTCGTCACGAAGATAGGCATCGTCGTTGGTGCTGCCGATAAATACGCAGCGACGCGGTTGTTGAATAACTTCGCGTCCGTAGGACCATCTGAACTCATCGCTCTGTCGGGATATAAAGGCCTTTACTGCATTGATTTCGCGCCGCGCTGCGACCAACTCCGCGACCTCGATAATCCACTTGCCCCGAACGTATTCCTGCGCGTCTTTGTGGGTCATGTCCGGAAGGTTGTCTCCGAACATATCACCGTCTCCCGCCAACGCCCGGATGCCCGACGACTTGCCCGAGCCTTGCAAACCTTCCAAGACAAGCATGTGATCGACCTTCACACCCGGTTCAAAAGCGCGCGCAACGGCAGATATGAGCCAACGCGCTCCTGCCTCCCGGTTGAATGTTGTGTCCTCGGCCCCGCCGTAGTGGACAAGCCAACTTCCGGCCCGCTCGGTTCCGTCCCAAATCAATCCGTCAAGATAGTCAGTCAACGGATCAATGGTGTTCGCGCGACAGGCACTGCGCACCGCATCTACAGCGATTTTCTCACTCGCACGCGGGAAGCCGTTGCGGTTGAACCAGGCGGTCGCTGCCGTATAGTCATTATCTTCCAGTTGCCGGTTTTCACCGGTCGTACCGGGCATTGCTTTCAGTATCACCCGTCGCCCGGTAAAGGTGTTAAAGCCCAGGACACCCTGCCATTCGGGATGCTGCGTGAGCAGCACCTCGGCATTTGCCACGTTCCAGATAGGTCGGTTCTTTTGATCCCGTACCAAATCGAAGTTGGCATGCCGGTAGTTTGGGACGCTGTACTTTTCATAAGCCGACCGGATGGTTTTCATCAGGTTGTCGTCGTTGACCGGGCAAACCGCCATGATCAGACCAGCGGCGAATTCATACTTGACGCCTTGCGCGGCTAAGGAAGCAGCCAGATCGCGCGTAGCTGCGTGCTTCTGACCATCCGTGCTCGCGGCAAGGGTTAGGTGCTTGTAGTCGTCTATGCCCTTGTACGGGCCGCAGGAGGGGGTGTCCGAGCCATTCGGGTTGATTTCCGGCGACTTGTTGGAGATGACACTGGGGAACGGCCAAGGCGCAATTTCGGCGTTATGGATCACCTGTCCGTAACAGACAAACATCCCTCCGTTCGCGCGAATGTCTACATCTGGAACAGGATTGGACTGGGTGTTCCGCTGGTCGAATACCGCGCTCTGATAAATAAAATGCCGCCCGCGGCGGGATTTCATGATCAGCGTCTCAGGGAGGTTTAGGCTCTTCGCTGCGTCAGCTTTGTCCTCGTCAACCACCCAGACCCCGGAAGGAGCGCAGGATACCCCTACGTGCGAAGCATGATGCCATGCCGGGACGCCCTTCTGGCTCGTGACCATCGCCTCAATAGTTTCGGGGTCATTGCTGGCCTCAGTTGCCCAATTTACCAGCGCAATTTTCTCGGTCTTGCTGTCCGACTTCGGCTTCAACATAACCGGAAATACATGCCAGCCATAGGTGTCGGCGAGTTCCAGTGCGTAATCCAGTGCGGATGGGCTATTGATGGTGTCCTTCATCCCGCCACCCCCACAAATGGCAACGGTTCGAAGGGGACACAAGCTTCTACAATGGCAACTTTCGACCCAACGCTCTCCATCATCAGTACATTGATCTTACATCCGCTTCTCCAAGGCATTGCCAGACAGAAGAGGACTGCGCTATGATTGCCGCTCAAACAGACGCTTTCCACAACGTCTTCAACCCCGGTTGCGATTGCCGTCGCGCCGGGGTTTTCGTTTGTTCGATCGCGGGAGATGTGTCCCGAGCTGTTATCTAAGCTATTGCTCCGATTGAGGCCGAAAACAATGAGTGTGTCCCAACCGCCAACTTGATTTCCTTTGGAAAAGTGCGACCCTTGGCAGTTCTGCCGGGGTCGCCACGTCTGTCATTTAGCTTTCGTGCGGGAAATTTGCCTAAACCATTCTGATGACGTCTTTGTCGATCGAAAGCATATAGCCACGACGCGCGATGTTTTTGACGAGGAGTTCGCTGACGAGTTGGTTTCCAAGCGAGTCTCTTAGGCGTTTGATCCGCGTCGCTCCGGCGGCCTCTTCGCAATCAGATTCGTGTTTGCCAGAAACAACCGCTTCGATCTGTGCGCCTGACATAACTTCATCGTCCATTCGCGCTTCTGCCAGAACGGAAAGCGTTTCGATGGCCGCTGCGGTGAGCGTGAATTCCATGTTGTTCAGGTACACCGTGTTCTCTTCACGACTGATGAGGAGCGAGCTTACCTGAATTCCGGACTTTTCGATCTCGCCCATGCGCCGCGTCAGAAGGATTATTGTGGCGAGAAACACAACGGCGGCGATCATCAATGCCGTAGCAAAGATCAACAAAACGAGAATGATGAGCCTGTATGAGTTTAGCGTATCCGAGAACGCTGTTCCGGATTCAGCAAGAATTTCGAGCAGCTTGATTTCTGCGCCGGATGAAAGGTCATCGTTCTCAATGAAAAGCTGTTCGACACGCGCGTTAAATACATTTGCGTCGGGTAGGTTCAGCAGAAGGAGTGCTGCGGCAACCAATAAGATTGCTACAATCGCCGCGAGGCCGGTAACGACGACTCTGTTGCCGGAAAGTTTTGCCTTAGTAGCGGAGGAAATAGTCACCCGCGCTCTCCTTCTTCGCATTAAGGCCAGATTGGTCAAAAACGCTGATGACTGTCAGGAGCGTCCAGCCGTCTTTGCTGATGCGGTTCGAGATAGCGTCGCCTGCCTTTGCTTTTTTGCAGTTCTTTTCGGCAAGCTCGACCACACCATAGTGCAAACGAAGCGGGTCATCCCGTTTCGCTTTGTAATCGGCATAACACGCGGCAGAAGCAGGCGCGGCGCAAAGAAGGGCGAGTGTGAATACAATATGTTTCATCATGCAGGAACCATGCGCGAATAGTCTGGGATATTCAATAACGGTGGCATTGTTATCCGATAACAAGCGCCCGTTATTGTGTGACATGGCGTGGACACAAATTCTGACGTTGTACCTTCGATACGAAAAAAAGGATCAACGCAATGTTCACGAAACTTACCACCGCACTCTCCGCCGCTGCACTTAGCCTCTCGCTCGCAACGACGCCCGCGATTGCCGATAGTAAGAAAACAGAAAATTTCATTGCGGCGGCTGCTCTTGTGACATTGCTTGGATTGGCCGCACATGAATCAAACAAGAAGAAACAAGAACAACTGAAGAAGAAACAAGAACAGGCGAAGAAGAAGCGCGAGCAAGAACGCCGGAGACAGGCCAGTAATCGCAATCAACGCAGGAGCCTGCCTTTAAGCTGCCTCCAAACATTCCGCGTTCAGGGTGGAAAAGAAACCGCATTCAATGAAACCTGTCTTGAGCGCAACTTTAAATTCGAGAAGCAGATGCCAAATCAGTGCCGCGAAACACTTTGGACGGATAAGGGGACACGTCGGGTGTATCAGCCCCGCTGCCTGCGCCGATACGGTTACGAAGCGAGGAACTATTACTAGGGCTTGCAATGACCAGCATGATGCGTAATCCAACCCTATGAGCACAAAGCCACCAAAACCCGCCCCCGATTTCAAACTGGAACAAGCCGCCATTGAACGTGGCGCCAGAGTGATTGCGGGGGTGGACGAAGTTGGTCGCGGGCCGCTTGCAGGGCCGGTAACTGCAGCGGCGGTTATTCTTGATCCGTCTGAGATTCCCGAAGGGCTCAATGACAGCAAGGCTCTCACCGCGAAGCGCCGCGCTGTGCTTGAAGAGGAGATCCACGCGAAAGCAAAGGTCTCGATTGCTCATGCCACCGTTGAGGAAATTGACGAGCACAATATCCTCCGCGCCAGCCATATCGCGATGGAGCGTGCAATCGCCGGGCTACCTGTTGTGCCAGATTATGTCTTGATCGACGGTAATATGATTCCCCGCGGACTCACGATTGCATCTGAGGCTGTTGTGAAAGGCGATAGCAAATCAGTTTCCATTTCAGCGGCCTCAATCGTTGCGAAAACATGCCGCGATCGGATCATGGTGGATTTGGCGCAACAGCATCCTGGTTATGGCTGGGAAACCAACGCGGGATATGGATCAAAAAGCCACATGTTGGCGCTCCAAAATCTTGGGGTGACCCCACACCATAGACGTTCGTTCAAACCCGTCCACAATATCTTGTATCAAGACAAAAAGATAAGTGATTGATTCAAAAAAGAAATTGACGACGAATCCGCGATGAATCATCCTAGTCCTCAATAAGTAAGCGCAAAAATGCGCAACATATGAGGCAGTAATGAAAACGAAAACCAAAGCAAAAGAGGCTGTAAAATTGCCTCTTAACCAGATTATTGACGGTGACTGCATCGAGGTGATGAACAGTCTACCAGAGAACTCGGTTGATCTTATCTTTGCAGATCCCCCCTATAATCTTCAGCTCAAAGGCGATCTTCATCGCCCTGATAATTCCAAAGTTGATGCCGTTGATGATGCATGGGATCAGTTTTCATCATTCGCTGCATATGACCGCTTTACACAAGCGTGGCTCAAAGCGGCCCGCCGTATCCTGAAGCCGAATGGCGCAATCTGGGTCATCGGCAGCTATCACAACATCTTCCGCGTTGGCGCGGCAATGCAGAACGAAGGATTCTGGATTCTGAACGATGTTGTTTGGCGCAAGAGCAACCCGATGCCGAACTTCCGCGGTAAGCGCCTTACCAATGCGCACGAGACAATGATCTGGGCGAGCAAGGAAGAAGCCAGCAAATACACCTTTAACTATGAAGCGCTTAAGTCGTTGAACGAAGGCATTCAGATGCGTTCCGATTGGGTTCTGCCGATCTGTAATGGTCACGAGCGGCTCAAGAACGATGCGGGCGAAAAGGCGCATCCGACCCAGAAGCCAGAGAGCCTTCTGCATCGCATCCTCGTTTCAACAACTAATCCTGGTGATGTTGTGCTTGATCCGTTCTTTGGAACGGGAACTACTGGCGCTGTAGCTAAGAAGCTCGGCCGTGAATACATCGGTATCGAGCGCGAAGAGGCCTATCGGAAAGTTGCAGCGAAGCGCCTTAAGAACGTTCGTAAATTCGACAAAGAGAGCCTGCAGGTTTCGCAGTCCAAGCGCGCAGAGCCGCGCGTTCCATTTGGTCAGTTGGTTGAGCGCGGTATGCTTCAGCCAGGTGATGAGCTTTATTCAATGAACAAACGTCACAAGGCCAAAGTGCGCGCAGATGGCACTCTGATTGGAGATGACGTGAAGGGTTCGATCCATCAGGTTGGTGCTGCACTTGAAGGCGCGCCAAGCTGTAATGGCTGGACATATTGGTGCTATAAGCAAGACGGAAAACAAGTTCCGATTGATCTTTTGCGCCAGCAAATCCGTGCCGAAATGACGGATCGCCCGAACTAGAAACACCAGAAACAACAAAGTTTACCGCCGGTGCCTGTGGCCTGACTTCCACGGCACGACCTTGCCCTGCCGCCTAATGTGCGGCAGGGCCTTTTTCATCGTGGCATCGGAGTGGTGGCTGTCTTGTACGGTTCCCAATCTGTGATCTCGGGATAATATTTTTTGCGCCAAGCGCGAACACGCGGGTTCATCGTGCGGCGCCAAAGCGGCGGGATCATCGCAGCGAAAGTCATGACCGGATAACCGAAAGGAAGCTGTGGTGCTTCGTCTTCATCGTAGTTCTGCAAAAGCGGAAAGCGGCGATCAGGTTTGTAGTGGTGGTCGCTGTGGCGTTGAAGATTGATCAACAACCAATTGCTGGCCTTGTGAGCGGCATTCCAGCTGTGGCGGGGCTTGACGTGTTCGTATTTCCCGTCGCCAAGATGTTTGCGCGTTAGACCATAGTGCTCGATGTAATTGGTCAACTCCAACTGCCAGATCGCAACGCCGGCTTGCACCAAGAACAAGACCATCCCCTCAAATCCGCCAATCGCGCATGCGAGCGCGAGAAACAGTAACTGCAATGCCCAATAGCGCCAAAACGGATTGCGCAAATTGAGCGGGTGTTTCTTCCGCCGAAGCTGCATTCTCTTTTCTGCGCTCCATGCCGAATGCCAACATTGACGAAGTACCCGGGGATAGAAACGGTGGAAGCCCTCGTTATAGCGTGCGGTAACAGGATCGCGCGGCGTTCCTACATAAATATGGTGAACCAAAAGGTGCTCTGATCGGAAATGACTATACAGAACCGTTGCGAGCAATAGATCAGCCAACCAGCGTTCAACGCGGTTTTTCTGGTGCATCAATTCGTGGGCATAAGTGATTCCAATCGCACCGGAAATAACGCCAACGCCAAAGAATAGGCCAAACTTTTCCAATGCGCCCAAATGCTCCGCAGTGGGCACATAAGCGATCAGCCCAAAGATCACGCAGAACTGGATCGGGAACCACATGAGTGTGATTAGGCGATACCAAAACAGATCGCTTTCAGGTGTGTTAGGGTCAAAATTTACAAGGTTCAGCCCCGTGAGTGCGTCAAGAATTCCAAACAAAAACCAGCCGTACAATGGCAAGAGCACTACAAACCATCCGCCATAAACCGCTCCGATTATCGCGAGCGGGATCATCCCCAAAGAGAGCCAGAAGGGTAGGGCGCTTGTTAGGGAAAAAGAGGCGTTCGGGTTGGTCATCAGAGGCTCTTTGTGTTCAGGAACTGCTGCTTAGGGCGTGAACTTTGCGCATCACGGTAGGAAGATCATTGGCGCGAAAGTCCGATGGGTCAACAAATCCCCCACGGAAAGCGCGCGCATCTTGCCGCACCTCCGCGACGTGAACGGTGAGTCTGAGGTGAAAATGCGTAAAGGCGTGGCGTACTTCTTCGTTAAGCGTGATCCAGTCTGCATCAATTGGCGGCTCCGATACAGGCTCTGTTTCGGCCCAATCCGTTCCAGGCCAGCCAAGCATACCCCCGAGAAGCCCCTTTTCCGGGCGCGTTTCAAGAAGCACGGCACCATCCTCGCGGCGAACAACATAGGCAATCCCGCGTCGAACTGGTTTCGCCGCCTTTGGCAGTTTCTTGGGCAACTCGCGTTCAATGCCTTGGCTCTGTGCGTTGCAATGCGAACGGATCGGACAAATGCCACAGGCTGGCGATTTAGGCGTACAAACCGTCGCGCCGAGGTCCATAACCGCTTGCGCATAATCTCCTGCGCGATTCTTTGGCGTTTGGGCTTCTGCGTAGTCCCGCAACAAAGGTTTCGATGTCGGAAGCGGCGTTTCTTCGGCGTAGAGCCGTGCCATAACGCGCTCCACATTGCCATCGACAACCGTTTCGCGCTGCCCAAATGCGATCGAGGCAATCGCCGCAGAAGTATACGGCCCTATTCCAGGGAGTTTTTGCAGGCCTTCGCGATTATCAGGGAACGCACCATTCAATTCACCGGCTACGACCCGAGCGCATTTCAACAAATTTCGCGCCCGCGCGTAATACCCAAGCCCAGCCCATGCGGCCATAACATCGGCATCTTCAGCGGCGGCAAGATCCTGAACAGTCGGCCAAGTTTCGGTAAACTTGGCAAAATATGCCTTAACAGCGGCGACGGTGGTTTGTTGAAGCATGATCTCGGAGAGCCAAACGCGGTAAGGGTCAGGCAAACGGTCTTCTTTCGGACCGACGCGCCAAGGCAATTCGCGCGCGTGAACGTCATACCAAGCAAGTAGGTCGGCGGAAATCAGCATGTCACGCAATGTTTATCCCCTTGTTATAGCTATTTCTCTGGCACATGCTGGCGACGCGCATAGAATAGCAAACGAAACTGGGAATAACAGATGAAGCCGCGCCCGCAATCAGAGAAAAATACTGCGCCAGCTCGCCGGAAACGCGGGTTTGAGCGGACGTCGAGTTTGCTTCAAAGGCAGATTCGAAAGTCGGCGGAATCTCGTGGCTTTGCTGTGTCTCGGTTGATCACGCACTGGGTCGAGGTTGTTGGCGAGGATATCGCCAAGATTGCGCGACCTGTTGATGTGAAGTACGGGCGCGGAAGCTTCGGAGCGACCCTAACCCTGCTGACAACGGGGGCGCAGGCCCCAATGCTTGAAATGCAAAAAGAGCAAATCAGAACACGTGTGAACCAGGTATACGGCCACGCCGCGATATCGCGCGTTCGTATCACCCAGACTTCGCCGCACGGATTTGCCGACGGCAAAGTTGCTTTTCAGCACGCGCCCAAGAAAACGCGCGTTGCCCCTAAACCTGAACAATTTGATCAGGCGGCTAAAGCCTCTGCATCAATCCAGAATGATGATCTTCGTACTGCACTCGCGAATCTTGGTGCGAAGATTCTGTCACGAAAAAATAACTAAGAAGGTACCCTATGAAACGTCGTGAATTTACCGCTGCTTTGACGCTGTCTTTGATACCCGCATTTACGGGCGGCATTGCTTTTGCACAGGATGAGAGCGGTATTAAAGATATGACCCTCGGCGCGGACGATGCTCCGATTACCGTGATTGAATACGCGTCCTATACCTGCCCACATTGTGCAAACTTCCACAAAGCAGTTTTTGACAAGCTCAAGGAAAATTACATTGATACGGGCAAGGTTAAATTTATCTATCGCGAAGTCTATTTTGACCGTTACGGCCTCTGGGCGTCGATGATCGCACGGTGCGGTGGTGATATGCGGTTCTTTGGAATCTCGGATATGCTTTATGACACCCAAAGCGAATGGGCCAAAGGCGAACCAGCTGAGATTGCGGAAAATCTACGCAAGATCGGCCTGAAAGCCGGAATTGAGCAAGACGCGCTTGATGCTTGCATGGCTGATGGTGAAACCGCACAAAAGCTCGTTGAATGGTACCAGAAGAACGCCACCGCGGATGACATCACCGGTACGCCTTCGTTCATCATCAACGGGGAGCCCTTCGGGAATGCGAACTACGAAGACTTCTCCAAGCACCTCGATTCGTTGCTGTAACAGTGTCTAATCCGCCATTATCCGGCCTTAAGGTCGTTGAATTGGCCCGTGTTCTAGCGGGCCCATGGTGCGGACAATTGCTTTCTGACCTTGGTGCGGATGTCATCAAGGTCGAAAGCCCCGAAGGGGATGACACCAGACGTTGGGGTCCGCCCTATGTTGATCATAAAGGCGAACGAACGGCGGCGTACTTCCACGCCACCAATCGCGGAAAACACTCGGTTTGCGCTGACTTTCGAACAGAAGAAGGTAAGCAAACCGTTCGCGAATTGGTGAAAGACGCTGACATCCTTATCGAGAATTTCAAAGTTGGTGGCTTGGCCAAGTATGGCCTCGACTATGAGAGCCTTTCCGAGTTCAACCCGCGCCTGATCTATTGCTCAATCACCGGATTTGGCCAAACAGGCCCATACGCAAAACGTGCGGGCTATGATTTTATTATTCAGGGCATGTCAGGTTTGATGTCGGTTACGGGTGATCCGCAGAGTCATCCTCAAAAGATCGGTGTTGCGATCACGGATATTTTTACCGGTGTTTATGCAAGTACGGCGATCCTTGCGGCCCTTCACAAGCGCGATACGACTGGTCGTGGTGAGCATATTGATATGTCGCTGCTCGATGTCGGTACGGCGATCCTTGCCAACCAAAGCATGAACTATCTCGCGACAGGTATTTCGCCAACGCGCGTCGGGAACGCGCACCCGAATCTTGTGCCATATCAAACCTTTGCTTGCTCTGATGGCCATATCATCATCGCAGTCGGCAATGATCGGCAATTTCAGCGTCTTTGCAAAATTCTCGGCCTAGGTGATTTGGCAGAGGATCCGAAGTTCGCAACGAATGATATGCGTGTGAGCAATCGCGAAGAAATTGGCGGGTTGCTGGAACATCAGACTTTGCAAATGACTAAAGCCGAACTCTTGGAGGCCTGTGAAAACGAGGGCGTTCCAGCAGGACCGATTAACAATATGGCAGAGGTTTTTGCCGATCCGCAGGTCTTGCATCGCGAAATGAAAATCGAGCCTGAAGGTGTTCCCGGAGTGAAATCCCCGATCCGCTTTTCCGAAAGTGAACTCGATCTTGACCGTGCTTCACCGCGTTTAGGTAAGGATTAGAGACTGAATTTCGCAAGTTCGGCGTCTAGTGCGCTTGTATCTTTAATCTTTAAACGCACGGGCAACGTCAGAACCTTAGGGCGGAAATCCTCTGGGAGGCGCGCGGCGTCCTTCTCGGTGGTGACAAGCTGCGCTCCTAAGGAATCCGCCTCCAGCTCGAGTCTTTTCATGAGCGTTTCGCTTAAAGGCTGGTGATCGGCCAATGACTCGCAACGAAGCAGTTCGGCACCTTCGTTCTTGAGTGTCGTGAAAAACTTCTCTGGGTGTGCAATTCCGGCAAATGCCAGAACGCGCAGCCCTTCAAAGCTCATTCCCATTTGCAAGACATCCAGATGACCGCGCAAATGGGGGCATTCAATCGTATGGGCCCATTTCTTATCAAATGCGGCTTGGTTTTCTGAGTCACCGATCGAAAGCACGAAATCCGCTCGTAATAGACCCACATGTAGCGGTTCGCGCAATGGGCCGGCGGGCAGCACTTTTCCATTTCCAAAACCAAGACGCGCGTCAACAACAACGATCGAAAGGTCTTTCTGTACGGCGGGGTTTTGGAAGCCGTCGTCTAAAACGATGACATCAGCACCGAGCGACTGAGCCAGTTGCGCACCCGCGGCACGGTCTTTGCCAATCACGCAATCACAGAATGCAGAGATTAGCAGCGGCTCGTCTCCGACTTGATCGGCGCTATGAGCAATCGGATCGACTCGAATTGGCCCTTCCAAAGATCCACCATACCCGCGCGACACAACGACGGGCGTTTTCCCGCGCGACTGAAGGTGTTGAATGATCGCAATCGTCGTTGGTGTTTTGCCAGTTCCGCCCACATTGATATTGCCCACGCAGATCACCGGAACATCGGGGCGATAGCCGCGTTCGGAGGCAAGTCTTCGGGCGGTGCCTTTGGCATAAATTCGACCAAGAGGAGCGAGCGCCATATCGCGTAGAGCATTCGGTTTTGGGTGATACCAGAAGCGCGGCGATCTCATCAGTAGGCTCCGATCTCGTCGAGCATGTCTTCGATCTTGGCAACGGCAAGGTCGGTTGCTTGGGCACCGCTGGTGGTGACCTCCCAAGCAACATGCGCCATTGCGGCGGCTCGATCAGGGGGCAAGAGGTTCAATAGAGCATCGCCAAGTTCCGCTCCGCGTGCCACAAGCTGAGCACCGCCTTGTTCATCTAGTGTTTCAAAGGCTTCCGTGAAATTTCCAAGATTGGGTCCGTGCAGAATGGCGGACCCGAGCCCTGCGGCTTCGTATGGGGTTTGGACCGTTCCTGTCGCAATGAACGAATTTCCAAGAAATGCGACGGTTGCGAGGCGATACCAAAGGCCGATTTCATTTTCAGTGTCGGCGATGAACACCTGAGTTTCTTCGTCCGGTACTTCGCCCCGCGATCTAAGACAAACCCGAAAACCTTGTTCGTTGAGCTGTTCCGATAGCGCTTCGCCGCGTTGGGGTGTGTCGGGCAAATGGATCAAGAGAAGGCGATGGGTCGTGCGGCTTGCCTGTAAGTGCGCCGCAAGAACGAGCGCATCTTCCTCACTTGCAACATTGCTCGCGAGCCACGTTGGCCTGCCGCCAATTGCAGAAGACAATTCCTGCCTGTCAGTTTCGACACAAGGCAATGTTGCGCTGAGTTCGCTGATCGGACCGGCGACTCGCACTTTGCTTTCCTCAATACCTAAAGACGTAAGCTCTTTTGCCGTTGCGGCATCTATCGTATCGATATGGTCGAAATACTGTAAATGCGTCCGTAACAATTTGCGGTGCCCGCTCAATAGAGCTTGGATGCCGTTAAGATCGCGTTTGCTCACAGATGCGTTCACTAGGAGCAGGGGGATGTTGCGCTCTGCAAGAAGGCGGGGAAGCGGGCTTTCTGTCTCTATTCCGTTGAAAACGGCGATATCCGGTGCCCAAGCGTCAAGAAAGCTCTCGCAAAACTCAAGGAGATTTGCCGGTGCATATTGGTGGATGCATGCGCTTGGGAAACCGTTTTTTGAGATGGTGGAGCGACGCGCGCGGGGCGACGTGAGCAGGAAATTGACCCGCGGCCAATCCTCGCTCAACTGTCTTACCACCTTTGCCAGCGGTTGGGATTTATTCTCTGTTGTGGCGTGAAACCAAACCAAAGGCCCTTCTGGTCGTTCAACACTTGGCACCCCCATTTCTTCTCGTGATGCGGCTGTATCCTCTTTGGTCAGCTTTTCTTTAAGGCCAACCAATGGTTTGGATTTCGAACCGATCTTGAGTGAAATCTTGGGGGTCATGTTCCGGCTTTAGCCAAGCTCTTCTGTAGAAGACGCCTCGATCTCTTCGTCTCTTAGGCGATGAAGATGCGCGATGAAAAAGCGCATATGGGCGTTGTCGACCGTGCGCTGGGCTTCGGCTTTCCATGCGTCATATGCAGAGGCGTAGTCGGGGAACATTCCAACGATTTTAATGTCGTTGATGTCTTTGAAGGCCGTTTTCGTCGGATCGATCAGTTCGCCGCCAAAAACAAGATGAAGTCGTTGAGCCATTTGGTCCTCATTCGGCTAAAATTACTTTGTGCCTACAGTAGGCGATCAAGGGAAACAGTAAAAGCGTTACCGAGGCGCAAGACGCGCGACAATTTCGCGGTGGATCTGGGACGGTGCTGCAATCATGCCATCAAGCTTGGCTGTTGGATTGTTAAAGACAGGGGCATTGCCTTTCATATCCGTCACTGTCGACCCAGCGCGCTCCGCGATCAGAGAGCCAGCAGCCACATCCCATTCCCACGTATCTCTAAGCGTGAGCATAACGTCAAAACGCCCTTGCGCGATAAGACTCAGCCGATAGGCGAGAGAGCTACGGATATGTTGCTCAAAATTGGGAGCCGCGCCAATCCACCGTTCGGGCAGGAAGTTAGATTTTGCACAGAGCGCCGTTGCTCCATCGATTTCGGCGCGCGAACTTGCCCGAATTGGTTCACCATTTAGTTTTGCGTAACCCCCAATTGTGGCGGAATAGAGCCTATCCAGCATAGGAAGATACACAACAGCAGCGGTGACAACGCCGCTATCGGCAACGGCCAAAGAATGCGAGAAAGTTGGTGAACCGTTGATGAAAGCGCGTGTGCCGTCGATCGGGTCGACGATGAAAACGCGCTGTTTGCTAAGACGGTCTGGAGAGTCGGCGATTTCTTCTGAAAGCCAGCCGTAATCCGGGCGCGATCTTAGCAACTCGTTATTGAGCATCTTGTCGATGGCAATATCGGCCTCTGTCACTGGGCCAGCGCCGCCTGATTTGTCCCAGACCTCGGGCGACTGCTTCCAGAATTTTCCTGCAATCTCCCCCGCGGCTTTCGCGGCGTCTATAAGAAGATCGAGATCACTTTCCGGCAATTGTCATTCCTTCAACGAGAAGGCTCGGGACCACGCGCGAAAGGTGCTTCCGTGCGTCATTCGCAGGGGTGAGAGACAAAAGCATGTCATTAAGGTTGCCAGCTATTGTGCATTCGTTGACGGGAAACTGAATCTCCCCGTTCTCGACCCAGAAGCCCGACGCGCCGCGCGAATAATCTCCGGTGGTCGGGTTGATAGAACTGCCGATCATTGACGTCACAAGAAGCCCGGTTCCCATCTCACGAAGGAGGTCGGCTTGAGACAGATTCCCCTGTGTTAGAGACACATTGCCGCTCGAAGGTGATGGGGGCGACGACGTTCCACGCGATGCGCTTGCAGTACTTTGCATGCCGAGCGCATGTGCCGTCGCAAGATCGAGCGTCCACCCCGTAAGGATACCGTTGTCAACAATCATGCGGTTCTGTGTCGCGAGCCCCTCGCCATCAAACGGGCGGGAGCCGGAGGTTCGAGCGCGGTGTGGTTCCTCGATCAGTGAGAGCCCTTTGGGTAAAACTTGCTCGCCCAAGCGGTCTCGAAGAAAGCTGCTGCCGCGCACAATTGAACTTCCGTTGATGGCACTTAATAGATGCCCGATCAGCGTACCAGAGATGCGTTCGTCAAAAATAACGGGAAACGCCCCTGTTTGTGGTTGCTGCGCACCGCTTTTTTCAACGGCGCGTTCGCCCGCGATGCGGCCAATCTCTTCGGGGGATTCCAGCTCGGAAAAATAGGTGCGACTATCTCCATAATAATCGCGCTCCATTTCGGAGCCCTTTCCAGAAATAGCGACGGTCGAGATTGAGTGCCCACTGCGCGCATAGCCGCCCGAAAACCCGTTGCTGGTACTTAGGTGTAGTCGCCGGTTACCGAAACCGATCGACGTTGCCTGAACTTGAGATACCCCCCCAACAGCGAGTGCTGCAGCTTCTGCACGTTTGGCGATCTCTTCGAGTTCCGCCGGTTTAGGCTCTGTTGCGTCGTACAGATCAAGCTCCGCGGTATTCCATGAACCCGCGTATTCATCTGATGAGGCAAGTCGGATATGTGGATCATCCGGTGCTTCTTTTGCCATAGCAACCGCGCGTTCGGCCATCTTTTGGATGGTGTCTGTCTTTGTGTCGCTTGCAGATACGCAGGCCTGTTTCTGGCCGATCAAGACGCGCAGACCAATATCAATGCCTTCGCTTCGTTCGGCATGCTCCAGCGCACCGCCCAGAACATCAATCGAAACGGAGGTTCCTTCGACGGCAATTGCATCCGCGCCTTCTGCTCCTGCTTTCTTTGCAGCTGAGATCAGTGCTTCGGTGAATGAAGCGAGGTCGTTCGTGTCGGGCGATTGGGGCTTACTCATGTGGGCTCACAATATCTGTTGTCACTAAGGAGGTAGCCTTGGCTTGGCTGCTGTGCAAGTGCGGGCAAAAGAAAAGGGCCGCTCGATCTTCATCGGCGGCCCTCAATTCTCTACAGAAACGCGTTACTTGATGCGTGTTCCATTGGCTAGAACGTTGCCGTTTGGTTTGACTTCGATCTTGGAAACAAGCTCGTCGTCGCCTTCGCCTGCATTCGCAAACAAGCCAGACATCATGCGGATGCCCATTGCGTCTTCTTCTTTAACGAATCCCATTTGGATCAACTTGTCGAGGAGGCCGTTACCACCTGTGAGTTTCAGGTTGATCTCGCCGTCAGGAGCAGGAAGCCCGTCGAATGTTTCGAGGTCATCGTTGTTGAAGGTGAACGCGCCATTACCTGTAAACTCTGCGCCCGCCGCTGCGATCTGAATGTCGTTGATGTTGGCGGAGTAGAGCTTTCCGGGGAAGTTGCTGCCCTCAAGTGCTTCTGCATTTGCAGGGTCAAGAAGATCAAGATCCCAGCTCACTTGGGCAGAAAGGTCCATTAGGATCGTTGCAGGAGTACGTGGCAGAACCGAACCAGGGTCAAACATACCCCAGATTGCTTCGTCGAGCGTGAGACCTGCGTATTTCATCATGATCTTCGCATCTTGCGGAGCGTCCGATTTGCTGATCGGGAAGAGGAACTGGCTCGCCGTTTCCGCGATCTGGAATTTCAGTGGAAGCGGCATAACGGCGGGAATAACCGTCAGATCGGTATTCGTTGACGCTGTGTTATACCCGATGCCTGCTTCGCTCATCTGGAAGCCAAAAGAGCCGGACTGCGACGAGCCGCTAATATCTGCGCCTTCTTGCTCGTCAACGACCTTTACGTTGAACGTGGCGCCGCTGTACCCAAAGGCACCGTCGCTTTTCATGCCCTGTGCCAAAGCGTCAGCGATGTTTGTCATGTCCACATCGTTTGGAATTGTGCTTGTGCTATCTGCTGTGACGCCAGTCAGATTGAGAAGAGCGGTAAACTGTCCGTCGCCTTCGGGGTCCTCAAAATCAACGTCGATGTTGAGGCTGTCGGATGTCATGTCATAAACAAGCTCGGTCATGCCGCCCTTGGCCACGCGCATATCGCCGGCAAGACCAGTCATTGTGATGATCGCCTTGGGGAGGAAAGCAACGTCACCTTCTCGGATTTGCTTGAGGTCGATGATGTAGTTTTCAACAGACATCGCGAATGTCATGTCGTCCGGGTTGCCCGAGGCAACGATGCTGTCTTCTGTCAGAGTAAGGAGCAGTTCAACAATTACATCTGCAACCTCTGCGTTGATGGTGAGTTCATCGGGGAACTGAATATCGACAGTGCCATTCGCCAATTCTTCGAGAACAAGGTTGATGCCGGACACTTTGAGCGTTTCGTCTTCCTCTGGAATCTCCATGGAAAGCACGAAGTCATCGATTATGAGCTTGTTGCCATCGCGAGTCACATTGGTGGCGGCGGCTTGATATCCCATCATTGTGTATTGGGCTTGCAACCCTTCCCAAACGTCGTCTGCGGTTACGTCGGCAAGTGCAGGGCTGCTCAAAAGGGCACAAAGTGCTGATGTGGTTGTGAATTTTCTAATGAATGACATGTCGATTTCCTTAAAGGCGGTAAAATTCTCGAAGATATATTGGCCTCTCTGTTTCTCCGCTGCAAGCCGCGCTTGGCTTTTACTCGAAAAACTATTGCGTTACGCTTGGGCCAACACAGGAGTCACTGCTATGAGTTTGTCAGGAAAAACCGTTGTAATCACAGGTGCGAGCAAGGGGATCGGTGCATCCGCGGCGCGTCTGTTTGCTGAAGCTGGCGCAAATGTCGCACTTCTTGCGCGCAGTGCGGATGCCATTGCCGAATTGGCAGGGGAGATCGGACAGAAGGCCTTAGCGATTCCTTGCGACGTCAGCCGGTACTGGGAAATCGATAACGCATTTCAAACGGTTCTGCGTGAGTTTGGGTCCTTGGATGTCTTGGTGAACAACGCAGGGGTCATTGATCCTATAACCTCTATTGTCGAATCCGATCCTGAATCGTGGTCACACGCGATTGATATCAATCTAAAGGGTGTGTTCAACGGCGTGCGCGCAGCGTTGCCGACCATGCTTGCCCAGAAGTCCGGAACAATCCTAAACGTGAGTTCGGGTGCGGCACACGGCCCGCTGGAAGGGTGGAGCGCATATTGTTCTGGCAAGGCAGGCGCTGCAATGCTGACGCGTTGTACACACCTTGAAGCGGGGAGTGCCGGTATCAGGGTCATGGGGCTGTCTCCGGGAACCGTCGCAACGGAAATGCAGGTGAAGATCAAGGCAAGCGGGATCAACCCCGTTAGTAAACTTGAAGTGTCTGATCACATTCCGCCAGATTGGCCGGCCAAAGCACTACTTTGGATGTGTAGCGCAGAAGCCGACACCTATCTTGGCGAAGAGATCGCGCTTCGGGATGAAACAATTCGCGCGAAGGTGGGCCTCACTTCGTGATCGAGCTTGAGGCATCGGGCGATGTTTGGGTTGCAACCCTGAACCGGCCGGATAAAGCCAATGCATTGACCGAATCCATGCTAGAGAGGCTGCTGGAGATTTCACAGTCTGCGCATGAGGCGCGCGCTCTTATCATCACGGGGCGCGGTAAGGTTTTTAGCGCCGGAGCAGACCTTGATGCCGCCCGATCAGGACTAGCGACGTCTCCGCTATGGGAGCAGCTCTCTGCGGCGATAGCTGCATTGCCTTGCGTTACAATCGCCGCATTGAATGGAACGCTTGCGGGTGGTGCGTTTGGTATGGCGCTCGCGTGTGACATTCGAATTGCGGTTCCGGATGCGAAGTTTTTCTATCCCGTTATGAAGCACGGGTTTTTGCCGCAGCCTTCTGATCCGCTCAGGATGCGGGCGCTCATCGGTCCTGCGCGCACTAAGCTGGTGTTCGTTGCTGGCCAAAAGCTAACCGCGAGTGAAGCGCTTCAGTTTGGGTTGATCGAGCGGATAGTAGACCCCGATACGCTCATGGAGAATGCCCATTCGCTCGCATCGGACTTTACCGCAGCGCCAAAAGGGATCGCCGAAGACATCAAACGCATGTGCGATTCAGAAATTGAACCAGTTTGATGGATAGTAACGCCAAAACCGCGCTTGTTGTCGGCGCTGGGCCTGCGGGCCTTATGGCCGCCGAGATGCTCGCTGATGCGGGTGTGTCTGTTACGGTTGCCGAAGCGAAACCAAGCCCGGCCCGCAAGCTGCTCATGGCAGGAAAATCGGGTCTAAACCTAACAAAAAACGAAGATGAGGCTCAGTTTCTGGCCGCATACGAAGATATTCCTCAAAGCCTCAAAGCGAGTCTTCTAGCTTTTGGCCCAAAAGAGGTTATCGCGTGGGCCGAGGGGCTGGATCAGGAGCTTTTTACAGGGTCGACCAAACGTGTTTTCCCCAATGCAATGAAGGCATCGCCTTTGCTGCGGGCTTGGTTGCGCAGGCTGCAGAACAAGGGCGTAACAATCGAAACACGCATGCGTTGGATTGGTTGGGCGGATGACGGACTCTTGTTCGACACGCCGCAGGGGAAAGAAACGCGCAAAGCGGATGTCGTAATTTTGGCTTGTGGAGGGGCAAGTTGGGCAAGATTAGGCTCTGATGGGGCGTGGGTAGAGTGGATTGGCGAAGAGGTTGCTCCATTCAAACCGGCCAACGTTGGGTTTGTTGTTTCTTGGTCAGATCACATGCGCAAGCATTTTGGCACGCCTGTAAAATCGGTGTCATTACATGTTGATGACGTGGAAAGCCGTGGCGAGCTGATTGTCTCGGAAACTGGCTTGGAGGGGGGCGGTATTTATGCGCTGTCTTCTCGCTTGCGCGAAGGTGCCGCACTCACGATTGATCTTGCGCCGGATTTGGATTTGAACACCGTTACCGAGCGCCTTCGGAAGCCGCGCGGCAAGGCAAGTTTGGCAAATCACTTGCGAAAGACTTTGAAATTTACACCTGTGAAACTCGCATTGCTGAATGAGTTCGCAAGGCCGCTTCCGACAGGTGAGGCGCTTGCCTCAATCCTCAAGGCGTTGCCAGTTAAGCTGAGTGGCCCGCGCCCGATGGATGAAGCGATCTCAACCGCAGGCGGCGTCTCGTTCTCCGCGCTAACGTCTGAATTCGGGCTGCGAAACAGATCAAATGTCTTTTGCGCCGGAGAGATGCTTGATTGGGAAGCGCCCACTGGGGGCTATCTCTTGACGGCATGTCTTGCGACGGGTCGAACGGTAGGAATGGCGGCGGCAAACTTTGTAAAAAGTGGCTCTATTTAGGCGCAACTCTCTGAAATGCGGGGCGCGCGCGCATTTCCGATACATATGCACGGAATCGTGGGCTGGTAATCGGAAACTTGCGGCCAATGGCCCACCCGCCGCAATGGGCGGCCAGAATATCTGCAATCGTGAAGCGTTCACCCATGAGAAACGGCCCTTCCCCTAATCGTTCCTCAAATTCAGCCTGAGCGTTGGAAAACGCTTCTTCTGCTTGCTTTAGGACTTGTGGATCAAGAGTTGAGGGCGGTTGCGCATAGTGATGCTTGGTCGCTGACCAAAGAACGAAATCCATCGACTCGTTCAGAAAATTCAAATGCCCGTCAAGCTGGGCGCGCTCAATGGATCCTGCTGGAAAAGTGCAACCGCCGTGCCTGTCCGCTAGAAAACTCATGATCGCTACGGAATCGGTTAGAACCGTTCCGTCAACGATAAGCGCGGGAATTTTCCCGCTTGGTGAAACTTCGGTGATGTCTTTGGAGTGTGGTGCGGCAGGGATGTGTTCAAAGAGAACACCCAATTCTTCGAGCAGCCAAAGAACCCTGATCGTTCTGCTGCGCGATGCTCCAATCACTGTGTAGGTCATCGGCGGGCTCCGTACATTGCAACGCGAATAAGGGTCCGTTCTATCAACGCCATGGAAGGCGCTCGACTGGTTGAGCGAAGTTGTAGGTCTGTATCAATCAGCATCGTAATTGCGGCTTCAAGCTTCGGGCGACCCCATCTCTGTGCCTGACGCAGCATGCGATCGCGGCGCGGGCCAAACACCGGAGGACGAAGGCGTCCGATACCTTCCGAAGCGCCATTCGGGTGTGAACACGCGGCATGAAGCGCGCGAAAATGACGAAGTGCGCCGATGCAAAGTCCAACGGGCTGCGTCCCCTGAGCCTCGAGCTTACGCATGATTGGTCCGATTTCAGCTTGGCGACCTTCTGCAACAATATTGAGAACATCATCAAGCGCGGCCTCTGTGGAGGTTGGCGCGCAGGCTGTGACATCTTCGGCGGATACAGGAGCTGAATTTCCCATTGTGTAAAGCGCCAGTTTTTCAATTGTTTGGCGAAGATCGCCCGGCCCTAACTCTTGCGCGAGCGAGGTCAGCGCATCAAGTGCGTCGCGATCAACCTGAGACAGGCCTGCATTTGCGAGGTCGGCTTCGATCTCTGCGCGGTTGGGTGGATCGGTGAAAATCCCTGCGGCATAGGCATTGTTGTGAGCTTCGAAAAGTTTGCGAAGAGCAGAGCGGGCGGTGAGTTGTCCGGCCGTCACGACAATCTGTGCGTCGCCATCCTGCCACTCGTCGAGCGCTGGCTTGATGAATTTTGAGAGTGTATCGGTCGCGCCCTCGACAAAGACAACGCGTGGGCCCGGGAAGAAACCTTGCGCCTTAATTGCGTCCAAAAGCATCGCGCTGTCTTGGCGCAGGTCGGCGGCAGGAATACGCGTAAGGCGCATTTCGTCGTCGCCATTTGGCCCGATAAGTGCGGCAATGACTTGCTGCCGCTTCAGCGCCACGCGCATCGAGTCCGGACCATAAATCAAGATGCCGGTTCGTCGAGGGTCCGGTTTTGCGAAATAGCTTGCCGCGTCTCGAGTTGAAAGCTTCACGGCGCTGTAATCTCCGGATTGGCGAGAAGCTGATCAATAATGTCATCCGCCAGAATAACCATCAAACGCCTGTAGGCGTCATCCCGCGATGTGCGCGTGCTGATGACGAAGTCGGTTGAGCCGTAGCTTGTGAAGCTCTGAACTTTGCCGCTCGCGAGCTTCTTACCGGTGCCGATCTCGGTCAGCGTATAAGTCGCCTCACCGATGACATTGTACCGTGTTGTTTCTTGACTTTGCGTGATTGCCACGCCGTCTGTTTTGGTCGAGATGCTGTAGTTGAGGGAATACCTTGCTCCAGCGCCAACGCCCATCCGCTCTTCGAAATGCTTAACGAAGTTATAGGAGTTGGTGTTTGTTGGCGCTTTTACTTCAATCGTACCACGCAACGCCTCGGCGTTCCCTTCAGGGCCATAGACGGGCGTAAACCCGCAGGCAGCCAATAGGCCAACTACGGGCAACCCAAGCAAATATCGGCGGCTATATGACGACATTCACAATACGACCAGGAACAACGATCACCTTCTTGGGGTCCTTCCCATCCAGAGCTTTGACAACAGCATGTTCCGCCATTGCCAGCTTTTCAACCTCTTCTTTGGAAAGGTCCTTCGCGACCGAGATTTCAGCGCGGCGTTTGCCGTTCACCTGAATAGGAATGGTGATCGTATCATCGACGAGCAACTTCGGATCGGCCTTGGGCCATGCCGCCTGCGCAACCAGCCCTTCGCCGCCAAGAATGCTCCAAACATCTTCGGCAAGATGCGGAGTCATAGGCGACATGAGTTGCGCCATGGTTTTCATCGCGTCGCGTCTTGCTGTTGTACCGGCTTTGGAGCGGGCGATTGTGTTGGTGAAACCATAGAGTTGGGCAACCGAAGTGTTAAAGGCAAAACCTTCAATGCCTTGCGTTACTGCATCAATCGCCTTGTGGGTGGCGCGGAGCAGGGCTTCGTCTTCCTTCGGATTCGCGGGTGTCTCGTCTGCGGAGGCTATATCATTGGCGATGCGCCAAACACGGGCGAGGTGTTTTGCGGCCGCTTCCGCACCAGAGGCAGTCCATTCTACATCACGCTCGGGCGGGCTATCAGACATAACAAACCAGCGCGCGGTATCGGCGCCGAAATTCTTGATGATGTCATCTGGGTCTACAACGTTCTTCTTCGATTTCGACATCTTGGCGCTCGGGATGATCTCCACCTCGGTGCCATCGGCGAGTTTACCGTCGGTTACTTCTTCGGGCAGGTGATAGACCTTGCGCCCGTTTTCATCCCGGGTTTGGTAAATCTCGTGTGTTACCATGCCTTGGGTGAAGAGCGCGTTAAACGGCTCGCGCGCAGAATCAGGCAAATGACCGCAGATATTCATCGCCCGCGCAAAGAAGCGAGAATAGAGCAGATGCAGAATCGCGTGCTCCACACCGCCGATATATTGGTCGACGTTCATCCAATAGGCTGCATCTTCCGCATTTGTCGGCGTAGGGGCGTTGGGTGATGTAAAGCGAGCGAAATACCAAGATGAATCAACAAAAGTGTCCATCGTGTCGGTTTCGCGCTTTGCATCCTTGCCGCAAGACGGGCAAGAGCAGTCACGCCAAGTTGGGTGGCGGTCAAGCGGGTTGCCGGGCTGATCGAACGACACATCTTTTGGCAGTTCGACCGGAAGGTTTTCTTTCTTCTCGGGAACCACACCACAATCATCGCAATGTACAACCGGAATCGGACATCCCCAATACCGCTGACGGCTCAGGCCCCAGTCGCGCAGGCGGAACTTGGTTACGCCTTTGCCCCAGCCGGCCTTTTCGGCAAAGTCGATGGATTTGGCGAGGGCCTCGTCACCTGTGGCCTCGTCGATGCCAGTAAAGTGGTTGATCCACTTTACCTTCTCGGATTTGAGCGGAACAAATGCGGTGTCGGAGACGCGGGTGTCGTCGCCGATTGCATGGAAGGTGTCGATGACGGGCAAGTCATATTTGCGGCTGAAATCGAGGTCCCGCTGATCATGGGCAGGGCACGCAAAGATCGCGCCTGTGCCGTAATCCATAAGGATGAAGTTCGCGACCCAAACAGGAAGCTCCCAATCGGGGTTCAGCGGGTGGCGCGCTTTAAGGCCGGTATCAAAACCCTTTTTCTCTGCCTTTTCCATGTCCGCCTCGGATGTTCCAAGACTGCGGCACTCGGCGTTAAAGGCTGCAAGCTCTGCATTGTCGGCCTCAAGCGCCTTTGCAAGCGGATGGTCGGGCGAAATGCCGACAAAGCTTGCGCCCATCAACGTATCAGGACGCGTGGTGTAAACCTCAATCGACTCATGCCCCGCGGCAGATTCGGTCAGGTCGAATGCAAATTGCAAACCGCGGGATTTCCCGATCCAGTTTGCCTGCATGGTCCGAACTTTCTCGGGCCAGTTTTCAAGACCATCAAGCGCATCAAGTAAATCTTCGGAATAATCCGAGATCTTAAAGAACCACTGCGTGAGTTCCTTGCGCTCGACTGGAGCATCGGAACGCCAACCTTTGCCGTCGATCACCTGTTCGTTGGCAAGAACTGTCATGTCCACTGGGTCCCAGTTCACCACGGCATTCTTGCGGTAAACGAGCCCTTTTTCGAGAAAGTCGAGGAACATGCTCTGTTGCTGGCCATAATACTCGGGGTCACAGGTCGCGAATTCACGGCTCCAATCGATCGAAAGACCGAGCGGCTTCATCTGGGCGCGCATGTCTTTGATGTTTTGATAGGTCCAATCTGCTGGATGCCCACCAATCGCCATAGCCGCATTTTCTGCAGGCATACCGAATGCGTCCCAGCCCATCGGGTGCAGTACAGAGAACCCGCAGCTTGATTTATACCGCGCAACCACGTCGCCCATGGTGTAGTTCCGCACGTGCCCCATATGGATTCGCCCTGAAGGATAGGGGAACATCTCGAGAACGTAGTACTTCTCTTTGCTTGGGTCGCGCTTTGCGGTGAAAATCCCGGCTTCGTCCCAGGCTTGTTGCCATTTGGGCTCAATATCGGAAGCGGTATAGCGTGACATTTGGTTGTCCTTTTACGTGAAAACGCCGAGCTGAACTTTATGAAGTTGCCCGGCGAGGTCTTGGGTCTGCCTTGTGGGGCGAATTAGAGATTAGAGTCGCTGATGCGGAGCTGTCTTGCCCGCGATAGAATGGCATCTTCGACAGCGCGCTGCGTTTCGGCTGAAACAGGGCGTCCACCACTACGCTGTAAGGCAACGACGAGCGAACGCGCATCCAGCGCGGGGTCCTGTACGAAAACAGCGGCGCGATAGGATTGGCTTCCCCCAGGAGGAACGCCATAGCCGGTGATGAATACGCCGCTAAATGGGTCAACCTCTTGAATTGGAAGGAAATTTAACACCTCGAGTGCCGCGTTCCAGATGTATTTGTTCACCTCGATCGTGACGTTGGGGTCACGGGCGTTGCCGAAGATGTCCCAAATGGATTCACCTGTGCCGCCGATCTGATTCGGGTCGTCGTCCACAATCTCTGCAGAGGGCGGAAGTGAGCACGCCGAAAGCAACGAAGCCGTCGAGAGCGCGAGCGCCAGTCTGGTTACACGGGTAAATGCCATATATTTGCCTATTTTCCTTGTTGTGTTTTAGTAACCAACACCTCCGGCGCGGGCAAGGTTTTTCGCGGGAACATATGCGAACTATATATAAAGACGCGGCGGGGTGGTTTCTGTGGGTGAAATAAGGTGTGGCAAACCTGCACCAACACAGGAAGCTTTGAGCAATACCCCTATCAGAAACTTGCAAACGAAGCGCCAAAGAGCGATTGAACAGCATACTCAATACGGATTCCCCTGTATTGAGGTGAACCTTTAATCTCAATGAGGGAAAACGAAATGAAAAAGTTTCTGATTGCTACTACAGCTCTCGTAGCTACAGCTGGCGCTTCCTACGCAGACGTTTCCGTATCCGGTGACGGCCGTATGGGTGTTGTATTTGATGGCGACGACTGGGATATGTCCAGCCGTGTTCGCGGTAAGCTTACTCTGTCCGGTGAAACAGACGGCGGCGTAACTTTCGGCGGATCTTTCGACATCCACAACGCTGCAGCAGCTGCTGCCGGTACATCCGGCCACATCTTTGCTTCCGGCGCATTCGGCAAGCTCTCCATGGGTGACGTTGACGGTGCTGCTAAAGCTGCTGTTGGTAACGTTTCCGCAGTTGGTTACACACTGCTGAACGAAACTAACAAAAACCTCTTCATCAACGCTGGTACAGACGTTGACGGCGACGGCACAGACGACACAGCATACCCAGTTCCATCGGCTCTTTATGAGTACTCGACTGGTGCGCTGACACTCTACGCTGGTATCGGCCAAATCGGTGGTACTTCTTACACACTGGGAACCGGTACAACAGCTGTAACCGCTGACTTTGGTCAGTCCTACTCTTTGGGTGTTAAGTACGTTGTAAGCGGTTTCACACTGAGTGCTGGTTACGAAGCTACTCAAGACGTGAGCTTCGCCAACACAACAACTACTCTTGACCAAGGCTCGATTTCCGGCTTCCACCTCGGTGCAGACTGGACAAACGGTGCTCTGACTCTGAAAGGCCGCGCTGGTCTTCTGGACCTCGGCGACACACTCGGCGACGCTCACCAGTGGGCTGTTTCTGCTGACTACGCCTTCGGTGCAACAACTGTAACAGGTTACTACCGTTGGATTAACGCTGACTGGGCTGCTGACACAGCTTGGGCATACGGTCTTGGCGCTGCATACGACCTCGGTGGTGGTGCTGCGATCAAAGGTGGTATTGAGAAGACTTCTGCTTCCAAAACTATCGCCGACCTCGGTATGACATTCAGCTTCTAATCCATCCGGATTATTTGAATGGGGAAGAGCGGGCTTCGGTCCGCTCTTTTCTTTTGTGCAGAGATGTGGCTCATTGTGGCAAGCTAGAAATAGAGGCCTAAATGTCGCTTGCTGATATCCAATCCAGAATAACATCCGCAGAGCAACAAGCCGGGCGTAAAGCCGGCTCTACCAAGCTCATCGCGGTCTCCAAGGTTCAACCCAACGAAAATGTTCGAAGTGTTCTTGAGCAAGGACACAAATTGTTCGGAGAGAACAAAGTACAGGAAGCTGCCGGCAAGTGGCCGAAATTTCGTGAGCAGTTTGAACAGGTTAACGTACACCTTCTCGGCCCGCTTCAAACCAACAAAGCACGTCAGGCGATGGGCCTCTTTGAAGCCATCCACTCGCTCGACCGCCCGAAGCTTGCAAATACCCTAGCGCGGCTGGCGCAAGAATTGGGGAACTGCCCCGATCTCTTTATTCAGGTTAACACCGGCGAAGAAGCTCAGAAATCGGGTGTTTCCGTTTCTGATGCAGACCAGTTTATCGCGGATTGCCGTGAGCTTGGCCTGCCTGTTGTCGGCCTGATGTGCCTTCCTCCCGCGCAAGAAGATCCCGCCCCTCACTTCCGGAGTTTGCGCGCAATTGCCGAGCAAAATGGGCTTGAAAACCTGTCTATGGGGATGAGCGCAGACTTTGAAATTGCTATCCAAGAAGGCGCAACACACGTGCGTGTTGGGTCTGCTATTTTTGGAGCGCGTGATTATTCGGGGCAGGCGCGCTAAGGCTACGGGCGAATGGCAATCCGGCTCCGCTCTGTCCAGTGCTCGAGTATCCACAACAGGTTCTGCCGTTCAAACGCTATGCAGCCCTCAGTCGGGTACCGTCGTTTGCGCCAGATGTGCACAAAGATCGCCGAACCAGCCCCTGCGGTTGCGTTAGGATAGTTGTAATCGGTAACGAGCACCAAATCATAAAGCGGATCGCTCCGCCTTAGCTTTTCGTGGCTATATTCGGGCTCGGGCAGCTTCCGAAGGTGATTATAAAGCGGGTCAGTAATGTCGTCTGACCAAATATCGCGTGGGCCTATTGGCTTCATCTCAAAAGGCAGCGGTGGCGGTGAAATTCGATCTGGCCGATAAAACCCACTTAAAATACGCATGGGCGTAACCGGAGTTGCCCCATCGCCCTCTTGTTTGTTTTCTGTAAACCCTGAACGGCCAATCGAGCAGGGCAAGTAGCGGCCACCAAAACGTGCACCCCATTTGGTCACAACTAGATCACGTGTGCTCACAGTATATGACCTGATTTTGCGGCTTTGGTCGCCAAATAGGCGCGATTATGGGCGTTCTCGCCAACTTTGAGCGGAACACGTGTGTCGACTGAAATTCCGGTGGCTTCCATCATCGCAACCTTTGCAGGGTTGTTTGTCATGAGATTCACGGAACTGAAGCCCAACTCCTTGAGAATTTCAGCACCTAAACGGAAATCTCGCTCGTCGTCCTCGAAGCCGAGACGGTGATTTGCTTCAACGGTGTCAAACCCTTGATCTTGAAGGGAATAAGCGCGCATCTTGTTAGCGAGCCCGATGCCACGGCCTTCTTGATTGAGATACAGAAGGACCCCTGCGCCCTCGTGCCCCATTTGCGCAAGCGCGGCACGAAGCTGTGGACCGCAATCACACTTCAAACTGCCCATCAGATCGCCAGTGAAGCACGCCGAATGAAGTCGACACAACACGGGTTTGCTGCGGTCGGGGCGCCCGATTTCAATTGCATAGTGCTCTTCTCCTCCATCATCAGGGCGGAAAACGTGAAGCCGTCCAGCTTCTGAAACCTCAAGCGGTACACGTGCGGCGGCGACAGCGGAAAGAGGCGAGCGCGAGAGGATTTCGGCTTCTGCGTTCTCAAGCGCAATGTAGGTAAGATCGTTGCTTGCTGCGAATTCCGCACCGTTTTCAATGGGTAACATGACAGCGGCAGGAAGGAGTCGCGCAGCTTTTGCGAGGGATACAGCGGATCGAGCAATGCAACTTGCCCCTTCGCGCAGCGTGTTTAGCGGCCCTTTCATCGGCGACGCGAGGTCATCGGCCGGGTCTGCGATCGAGTGAATCCAGTTGATATCCGTATCAGCGGGAACGCGTACGCGCGCGACGTTCGAATCATAAGCGCGTGCCTTGAGAGTTTCTGCACGGCGTGTGGTGATCGCAAGGAGTAGCTCGGTATCAGAGGCTCGAAGCTTTGCCAGCATCTCTGCCGAAAGCGTTTCAGCGCTTACAACCAACGCGGATTCGCCGGATTTTGACATGACAACCGGAAGCCCCATGCGCAAATCGGCACGTGCTCGTGCGAGTCTTTCGGAAAGGTTCGGGGCAAATTGCATGGGCAAACTCTGTTACAGATATATCCCGACATGTAACCATAACCGCAGGGAATTGAAACATATCCCGCATTTTCGACACGTACGCGTGAGTTTTTTTGAGCCACTCTTGTTTTGGATACGTATCAGGAACAAATGTAAGGGAAGACAACGGAGGGCAAAGAATGCCAGCGCTTAAGAAAATTCTCTTGGTTGATGACGACGACGACTTGCGTGAAGCACTGTCGGAACAGTTGGTTATGACAGAGGAATTTGATGTTTTCGAAGCTGACAACGGCTCGAATGCAATGACCAAGGCCAAAGAGGCGATCTACGATCTGGTTATTCTGGATGTAGGTCTCCCCGATACGGATGGGCGGGAATTGTGCCGATTGCTGCGGAAGCAGGGCGTGAAATGCCCGATTCTGATGCTCACCGGACATGACAGTGATGCAGATACGATCCTCGGCCTCGATGCCGGCGCGAACGACTACATCACGAAACCGTTCAAGTTTCCGGTCCTGCTCGCTCGGATCCGTGCGCAGCTTCGCCAACATGAGCAATCAGAGGACGCGGTGTTCCAGCTTGGGCCATACACGTTCAAACCCGCGATGAAATTGCTTGAAACAGAGGACAACAAGAAGGTTCGCCTTACAGAGAAAGAGACGAACATTCTGAAGTTCCTCTATCGCGCGACGGGCGGCGTTGTTGCCCGCGATGTGCTTTTGCATGAAGTCTGGGGATATAACGCAGGTGTGACAACACACACGCTTGAGACACATATCTACCGGTTGCGTCAAAAGATCGAACCCGATCCCGGCAATGCTAGACTATTGGTGACAGAGAGCGGCGGATATCGCCTCGCGTCCTAAACAATCCCGGCGTCTGGGTTAAGACGCAACCTCCCTGTTGGACTGGCCCGGGCTTATTGCTCGGGCCCTTTTTACGACCGCAAGCGTCTGGTGCGATTTCAGGCAGGTGCGCGCAGCTTCAAAGCCACCCCAATTTTGTTCAAGCTGCGGGAATATCGCAAACAGCTCTTCCTGAACCGCTTGTTCCAATCCGTTGCAGGTCTGAGGGCCTGGAAGGAAACTCTCTGTTGGCAGGCCGTTAGAGTAAATGACCTGATGCGCATCAAAAAGCAGGTGGAAATACGCGGTACTTTCGCAATCTTCATCCTGCTGAATCGTTTCGCCGTTCTCTAAATGGATGGCAGAAGCCAAGACCTCTTCTTCGCCGAAATAGACCAATGCGCGCCAGTCACTGATCAAAACGCGGTGCTGTGGCGATACGTGTAGGTCATTCTCGGGCAGACCTGCGCCAAACGCGTTTGCGTGTATTCTAACGGGTCGGAGTTCAGGGCGGGCGGCGAGCATTTCACGCGATATTTCAGCGTGACCAATCCAGCGCAGCGGTTGATATCCGTTGTCTCTTGTTTTGATTAAATCCCCGACTTTGAGAGCCTCAACAGGGCGTGGGCCCATGTCGGTTTCTATGAGAGTTCCTGCGCAGAAACAGGGCGGATCGGCGTAATCATTATAGGGGGTTGTGTTGCCGCCAGGCCCTTCGCTGGTTCCTGTTACGGTTAGAGGTACTCCAATTGGTGGGAATTCGCCGGTATCGCCGACAAATGCCAAACCTTCAATTGTGCCGTAGGAATTGCCACCACCTTCAACGATGTTAAAGCCGATAAGTGTATATTCGTTACCATCAGGATCTTCGACAGTCAGCGTATATTCCGCTTCAACGCGGGCACCTGCTGAATAGTTGGTCCCACCGTAACTTATTCCGTTGGTCAGAGTCTGACTGCTATCGTTATCCTCGAAGTTTCCATCGTTGTCGGTAATCTCAACGGGTACCCAACTGTTATTGTTGAGTGTGATTTCAAGGTCTTGCAGATGTGAGCCATCGCCTTGGGTGTAACCAGAAATCTCGCCGCCGCCACTGACGCTCACAGACCCTTCGGGCAACGTATAAATTGTTGGCATCGCGTCCTCTTAACTTAATCGCGTCATTAACTGGTTACTACCTGACGAGATTACAATTAAATCGGGGTAAATCGATAGCAGAAACCTGTCAACGTTAAGTCATTCGCCCCGCATTGCGGCAATTAGAGGAAACCGCAGCTTTTGGGTGGCGCTCATACTTTGGCTGGCATAGCCTCTTGCCAACTTAAACTGGAGCGCCCAATGGCATTTACCCTTTGTACATGGAACATCAATTCCGTTCGTTTGCGTGAGCCGATTGTTTTGAAGCTTCTAAAGGAGGAAGCGCCAGACGTGCTTTGCCTTCAGGAATGCAAAAGCCCTGTGGAAAAAATCCCTGTCGAAGGCTTAAAGGCGCTGGGGTATGAGCACATGGTTGCGAATGGTCAAAAGGGATACAATGGTGTTGCGATCATCTCTCGACTGCCACTGGCACTAGCGGGGATGCATGACTTTGCGCAACTCGGACACGCGCGCCATGTCGCTGCAAAGCTCGAAAATGGCGTGACCATCCATAACCATTACGTGCCCGCAGGCGGCGATGTGCCAGACCGTGAGGTGAACGAAAAATTCGGGCAGAAACTCGACTATCTGGCGGATATGCGAGACGATTTTCGGGCCAATGCTCCAGAGAAATCAATTCTCGTTGGCGATCTGAATATTGCGCCGCGCGAGGATGATGTCTGGGATCACAAGAAGCTTCTCAAGGTGGTGAGCCATACCCCTATTGAGGTCGAGAAATTCGAAGAGACGCGCGAAGCCGGCAATTGGCAAGACGTGACCCGCGCCGATATCCCTGATGGGCGGCTATATAGCTGGTGGAGCTATCGTGCGCGTGATTGGGATGCCGCTGACAAAGGCCGTAGGCTCGACCACGTATGGGCAACTGCGGACATCTCAGGAGCCGCTCACGGTTCGCGAGTTTACCGCGATGCGCGTGGATGGGAAAAACCAAGCGACCATGCCCCTGTCTTTGCGACGTTTGATCTTTGAACATGACAGCCTATATAGAGGCCAACCAAATCCGAATAACGGAAGATAAAACATGCTAGAACTCGGCCAGACGCAAGAACCCAACACCGAAACGCACGTCAAGGATGTTGACGAAGCTACCTTCATGCAGGAGGTGATCGAAGCCAGTCAGACAGTTCCGGTGATCGTTGATTTCTGGGCGCCTTGGTGTGGCCCTTGTAAAACGCTCGGACCTGGGCTCGAAGAAGCGGTCAACAAGGCGGGCGGTGCGGTTAAGATGGCGAAGGTCGACGTTGACCAAAACAAGCAGATCGCGGCTCAACTCCAGATTCAGTCGATCCCAACGGTTTATGCTTTTTGGCAAGGTCAGCCGATTGATGGTTTCCAAGGCGCGCTTCCACCGAGTGAAATCGGGAAGTTTGTAGAGAAAGTCGCTGCTGCGGGGCCCGGTGCGCCAGATGGCGGGCTTTCGGATGCCATCGAAGCGGCTGATGCTATGTTTGATGCCGGAGAGTTGGACGACGCGCTGCAAATCTATCAGGCCGTAACAGAAGAAGACCCCGTGAATGTCGGTGGGCACGCGGGCGTAATCAAATCGCTGGTCGCATTGGGCAAAGCCGATGATGCCGAAGCAACGTTAAACGGCATTCCCGCAGAAATCGCGACAGACCCTCAAATCGAAGCCGTTCGCGCGCAAATCGACCTTGCCAAGCAAGCAGAGAACGCAGGCCCAGAAGCGGAATTGAAGGCTGCAGTTGAGGCTGATCCGGACAACCACCAAGCGCGCTTTGACCTTGCAACAGCGCTTCATGCCGCTGGGGATACCGAGGGTGCCGTCGATATGCTGCTCGAACTGTTCAAACGCGATCGCGAGTGGAACGACGGTGCCGCCAAGGCCCAACTCTTCACAATTTTCGAAGCGTTGAAGCCTCAGGACCCGATTGCGCTCAATGGGCGTCGGAAACTTTCGTCGATGATCTTTCTGTAACTTTGGAATAGGGGTAAGCTCGGAGGATGCTTTCAGCCGCTGATCTACCATCAAATGTTCCGCTATTCCCCCTTCCTGGCGCGTTGTTGTTGCCGCGAGGGCGCTTACCGTTGCAGATTTTTGAACCGCGATACCTCGCGATGCTCGAGGATTGCCTTAAGACTTCGCATCGTCTGATCGGGATGATTCAACCCATTTCCGATCAAGAAGACGACAGCGGACAAGACGAAAAAACCGTTCCGATCATGCATAAGATCGGGTGCGCTGGGCGTGTTGTCTCCTTTTCGGAGACCGTTGACGGGCGCTACATGGTTACGTTGGCTGGCATTTCGCGGTTCCGGTTGCGCGAAGCGAACGAAAGCTTTGCGCCCTATCTGACGGCAGATGTCTCTTGGAAGGGTTTTGAGCGTGATTTGGGCGGAATAGAGACTGATTCCAACCTGAATCGGGATAGGCTGCTCACCCTACTTGAGAAGTATTTCAATTCTGAGGAACTCGAGACAGACTGGGAAAGCCTCAAGAATGCAGAGGACGAACTGCTAATAAACTCTCTTTCAATGCTCTGTCCGTTTAGCTCAAAAGAAAAACAGGCTTTGCTTGAAGCCGAAGATCTAGCCAGTCGTCGCGAAACGCTCACTACCCTGATGGAGTTTGCGCTACGGTTTGGCCAAAGCGAGGATCGAATCCAATGAGCCACGAAGGTGAATTTGACCCAAAAATGCTTGAAGCATTGGTCTGCCCGCTCACGCACAGCCGCCTTGAGTATGACGCTGCGAATGCCGAACTGATCTCGCGGCCCGCCAATTTAGCCTTTCCGATCCGCAACGGAATTCCGGTGATGTTGGTCGACGAAGCCCGCGAGCTCGATTAAATCTGCTGCCCTTGCAAAAGCTTGGGCACATCGCCAGTTAATCCCGCGGCTTCGCGAATAAACCTACGCCGCAAACCGGGTACCGCATTGACCGCTCCAAGGCCGATGTCTCGGATCGTGCGAAGCGTCGAATTGTCATTTGAAAACAGCTGGTTAAATCCATGCGTCGCCGCTGCAAGTGTATTGGTGTCAAAGCGGCGCCATTGCTGGTAGCGGCTCAAAACATCAGGCGCGCCAATGTCTTCGCCGCGCCGTTTGGCCATTACAAGAACTTCCGCCAGCGCCCCCACATCCCGCAGGCCAAGGTTAAGGCCCTGTCCGGCTATCGGGTGAATTGCGTGCGCCGCATCGCCAATCAAAGCAACACGTGGCGCGATCAGCGCGTTCGCAAGCGAAAGACCAAGCGGGTAGGCAAAACGCTTCCCTGCCAACGAAATATCGCCCAGAAAACTCCCGAAACGTGGTCGCAATTCTTCTAGAAAACCGTCGTCATCAAGGGCCGAAATGCGTTCTGCATTTTCGTGAGTTTCGCTCCAGACAATTGAAGACGCGTTTCCCGGAAGCGGGAGTATTGCCAGTGGCCCAGAAGGCATAAAGAACTGGTGCGCGCAGCCGTTATGCGGCTTCTCATGCGCAACCGCAGCAACCAGTGCGGTCTGGCCATAATCGTGCCTATTCCGGCTTAACCCCGCTCGTTTGGCGGTTCCGCTCGTCTTTCCATCAGAGCCGATAAGCAGCCTCGCGCGCAGTTGTTTTCCTGATGCAAGTGTTACCGTAGCGCCGCTTGAATCGACCTCTTGCGCCACAACGGTTTCTTGCGAGATCGTTTTAATGGCATCGCGAGATTTTAGCGCCTCGATCAGCGCTACGCGCAGGAAACGGTCCTCGATCATGTAACCCATAGGGCCATCTTCGATTTCGGCATGGTCAAAGTGCAATACGAAGGGCGATGGGCCTTCGCCCGCGCGGCCATCGGTTACTTTGATATCGAGAATTGGCTGGGAATGGTCTTGCACATCATGCCAAACCCCAAGGGCACGCAAGAGTTTTTGCGAGGCCAGCGCCAAAGCGTAACCACGGCCATCAAAATCACCCGCCTTGCGGGTGTTCTCGGGCAGCGCATCGACAATGGTTACCGAAAAGCCGCCATCAGCCAGAGCAAGTGCGAGTGCGGTACCGTTCAGGCCGCCACCAACGAGCAAAATATCTGTGTCAAAATCCATAAGCTCATATTGCTGGAATTGTGGGGATTGTCCATGATCCAAGGGCTAGATAGGGTTAACGTCGGTGTGAAATTTCGTGAGGACACAATGGATATTTTGAAGCAAACCGCAACGACACTCGGGCGTGAAATCGAAAGCGGCAAGCTTGATCCTGTTGACCTGTGCGAGGCGCACATCGAAGCGATTGAGGCGCATCCGAATACACCGCAGATTTTCACCGAAGTGACCAAAGCGCGGGCGAGGAGCGAAGCACTTGCCGCGCAAAAACGTGCCAAAACAGGCTCTAGAAAAGGGGATCTGGATGGTGTGTCCGTTAGTTGGAAAGATCTTTTTGATTCTGCTGGGGTCCGGACGGAAGCCGGCAGCGACCTATTGAAAGATCGTGTACCGGATTGCGATGCGGACGTGCTTTCTACGGCAAGCCTCGGCGGTTCAGTCTGTATCGGCAAAACCCATATGTCGGAATTGGCGTTTTCCGGGCTTGGATACAATCCGGTGAAACAAACTCCGCCTTGTGTGAATGACGCCGAAGCGGTTCCGGGCGGAAGTTCATCCGGCGCCGCTGCTTCGGTTGCGTTCGGGTTGGCTCCGCTTGCGATCGGGTCTGATACCGGCGGATCGGTGCGTATTCCCAGCGCTTGGAATGATCTTGTTGGGCTCAAAACTACGCCGGGGAGGGTCTCGCTGAAAGGCGTCGTTCCGCTTTGTGCAAAGTTCGACACCGTCGGCCCGCTCTGTCGATCTGTCGAGGATGCGGCCCACGCGCTTGCTTTATTGGAAGGTGGTAAAGCGGCGGATTTGTCGGAAGCCAGCCTTAAAGGTGCGCGCATCGGAGTGCTGCGAACTGTGGCCTTTGACATGATCGAGGATGAGCCGCAAAACGGGTTCGAACAGTCTCTATCCCGCCTAAAAGCTGCGGGCGCGGAGGTTTCTGATGTTGAGTTCAAACCTCTTGTTGAGTTGCTGACCTATTCGCCGATTCTCTTCGCGTCTGAAGCTTATGGCACGTGGAAGTCGGTCATCGAAAAGGCGCCGGAAAAGATGTTTCCAGAGATCCTAGAGCGGTTTCGTGGAGGCGCGGATTTTACCGCGGCGGACTACGTCGCTGCATGGTTGGACGTGGACCGAATCCGTGCGGAGTGGTGTGCGATTGTGGCGGGATATGACGCCATTATTTTGCCAACCGCGCCGATCCTACCACCGAACCTCAAGCGGCTAAAAACGGATCATAGTTATTACGTCAAGATGAACTTGCTCGCCCTGCGAAATACACGCATTGGCAACCTGCTTGGGCTTTGCGCGCTAACCTTACCAACAGGCGTTCCTTCGACGGGTATTTCGCTTATGGGCCAACCTATGCAGGAAGAAAGGCTCCTGCGGATTGGGCGCGCCGCGGAGATTGCGATCCAAGGTTAGGCTGGCGCAAAAGCCACAACGTTCGGGATTAGCATAGAAAAATCGCCGCGATTTCTGGACCAAAACCCTCCCTGCGCGTAGTCTTGGCGGATAACGGGGCGATAATGATCCCGAACACTGAGGCAGATATGGTTTTTCCGGAGCGGTTTTCACAACTGCCAGAATACGCGTTTCCGCGCTTGCGGAGCCTGTTGGACGTTCACGCGCCCGGCGGAGACAGTATCGCTATGACTATCGGCGAGCCTCAGCACCCGTTCCCTGAATTTGTAAGCGAGATCATAGCCGAGACGACCAAAGAGTTTGGCCGCTACCCACCGAATGACGGTGCGCCCGAACTTCTGGCCGCAATTCAAAACTGGATCGCGAACAGGTTCTCTGTTTCGCTTGAGCCTGAGCAGATCATGGCGCTTAACGGTACCCGAGAGGGGCTTTACAACGCTGCAATGGCGCTTTGTCCTGAAGCGAAGAACGGCAAGCCAGTGGTGCTTATTCCAAACCCGTTCTATCAGGTTTACGCGGTTGCCGCCGCGGCCGTTGGCGCAGAGCCGGTTTTTGTTCCTGCGACGGCTGAAACTGGATTTTTGCCGGATTATCGCAGCATTCCGGAAGATGTTTTGAACCGTGCCGCAATTGCCTACATCTGTTCGCCAACCAATCCGCAGGGCGCCGTTGCTTCGGCGGATTACTGGCGCGATCTGTTGGACTTGGCCGAAACCTATGATTTCCAAATTTTCGCGGATGAGTGTTATTCCGAGATTTATCGTGATGCGCCGCCTGTAGGCGGGCTGGAGATGGCGCAATCAACCGACGCAGACCCAGAGCGTGTCGTGGTCTTTCATTCGCTTTCCAAGCGATCGAATTTGCCTGGCCTACGTTCGGGATTTGTTGCGGGGGGAAAGCAATCAATTGCCCGAATTCGCCGGCTTAGAGCCTATTCCGGCGCGCCGCTTCCGCTTCCGATTCAACGCGCCTCGACGCGCGTTTGGCAAGACGAAGCGCATGTTGAGCACAACCGTGCGCTCTATGCAGAGAAGTTCGAAATTGCGGATGCTTTATTCAAAAATGTCGCGGGGTATAAATCGCCCGAGGCTGGTTTTTTCCTATGGCTTCCCGTCGATGACGGTGAGGCCGCTGCATTGAAACTATGGCGTGAAACGGGAGTGCGTGTACTTCCGGGCGCGTATTTGAGCCGAACAATAAATGGCACCAATCCGGGCGAAGGCTACATTCGTGTGGCCCTTGTTGCCCCAAAAGAAGAGACAGAAGCAGGTTTAATCAAACTGCGCGACTGCCTCTATAATTAAGGACGGGTAGAGTATGGCGTATCAAACGAGACAGCGTGATCCACTTCTGGATTCAAATGTTCAGGCAGCTATCGAGAAACGTGGCAAGGAACTCCTTGGGGTCGCGCTTATCCTCGGTGGTGTGTTGTTTTCGATGCTCCTCTATACGTTTTCACCCAGCGATCCGAGTTGGTTCTCTGCCAATGGCGGCCCGATTGAAAACTGGCTTGGCCGCTTTGGTGCGACGGTTGCCAGTATCTTTATTTCGGTCGTAGGGGCAGCAAGTTGGGCTGTTCCTGTCGCGTTGTTCGCGTGGGGGCTGCGTTTTGTGACTCATACGGGCGCGGAACGTGCGGTTTATCGTGCAATTTTCCTACCGATTGCGGTTGTGATCTGTGCGGTGCATGGCGCGACATACCCTGCGCCGGAAGCATGGGGCCATATTTCGTCCTATGGCGGTGCCTTTGGTGAGATGATCACTGGCGGTCTACTTGCTGCGCAACCCGGCGCAACAACAACGACTCTCAAGGTTCTCTCGGCTATTTCCGGATTGCTAAGCATTATTGCGCTTCTGTTTGTCTGTGGATGTACCCGCTTGGAAGTAAAACGCTTCGGTCGTTTTATGCTCGTCGGGTTGATTATGGGCTACGCGCGGCTCGTTTCCGCGATGTCGCGTGGTGTAAGCGGTGCTGCAGAAAAAGCTCGTCAGGCAAAAGAGAACCGTGCGCAGCGTAAAGACGCGATGGCGGCTGAGGCCACTTATGATACCGCATCTGCATATTATGGTGAGGATGCTGTTCTAGAGACAAGCGAGCCCCCCGTAACGCATCGTGCGCAGGTCATGCGCGCAGAGCCGGTTGCTCCGGCCCCCATGACACCGCAAATGCCCGTGGCAGAGCCAGAGCCAGTTGCCGAACCCGCGGCAAAAACAGGGCTATTCGCTCGCGTGCCGCTCTTGAAGAAAATGGCGCCCGAAGCAAATCCCGCCCCTGAGGCTGCGACTGAACATCAAGTTGAAATGGATCAGGATGAGCGCATTAAGGCGCGCATCACAGATGTAATTAAATCGCGCGTTCGCGCCGCTCCGCAGCCTGCGCATCGCCATGAACCAACACTGTTGCGCCCAAAGGGGCCAGAGCCTTTGGTGTTGAACACAAATCCGCAGGTTGCAGAAAAACCGGTGGCAGAACAATTGGTTCCGCAGGAAGAAATCTATCAACCTGCGCCACCCGCTCCAGAAGCTGCGCCGCTGCAGCAAGAGACTTATGTTCAGGAGCCAACTGTTGAGGCGGCACCACAACAGCCTGCGCCAACAATCCCAGCGGCGCCTTTGACCAAACCAGTTGTCCAACACAATACGCGCAAGCCAATTCAACCTTCGCGTCAAGCAAAAGCAGAGGCCCAACCGGCGTTGCAATTTGACGAGAACCAAGCAGAGTTTGAGCTACCGCCGCTCTCGTTGCTGGCAAGCCCAAGCTCGATCCAACGTCATGTGCTTTCTGATGAAGCGTTGGAAGAAAACGCGCGGATGCTTGAAAACGTTCTGGATGACTACGGTGTGAAAGGCGAGATTATCGCCGTGCGCCCCGGTCCAGTTGTGACGATGTATGAACTAGAGCCCGCACCGGGCCTTAAGGCGAGCCGCGTGATTGGCCTTGCTGATGATATTGCGCGTTCCATGTCGGCGCTTTCCGCGCGTGTTTCAACGGTTCCGGGCCGCTCGGTTATCGGTATCGAACTGCCGAATGAAAATCGCGAAATGGTTGTTCTGCGCGAAATCCTTTCGGCGCGTGACTTTGGCGATAGCAACATGAAGCTGCCCTTGGCGTTGGGTAAGGATATCGGGGGTGAGCCGATTGTTGCGAACCTCGCCAAGATGCCTCACCTGCTTATTGCGGGTACAACAGGTTCCGGTAAATCCGTGGCGATCAACACTATGATCCTCAGCCTGCTTTACAAGCTGACACCAGAGGAATGCCGCCTGATCATGATCGACCCGAAGATGCTAGAACTCAGCGTTTATGACGGTATTCCACATCTGCTTTCGCCAGTTGTGACCGACCCGAAAAAGGCGGTTGTTGCCCTGAAGTGGGTCGTAGGTGAAATGGAAGAGCGTTACCGCAAGATGTCTAAGATGGGCGTGCGGAACATTGATGGGTACAACGGCCGCGTTCGCGATGCCTTGGCCAAGAACGAAATGTTTAGCCGTACAGTTCAGACTGGCTTTGACGATGAAACCGGCGATCCGGTGTTCGAGACAGAAGAATTCGCGCCCGAAACCATGCCGTATATCGTGGTTGTTGTGGACGAGATGGCCGACCTGATGATGGTTGCGGGCAAAGAAATCGAGGCTTGCATCCAGCGTCTTGCACAGATGGCGCGGGCCTCGGGTATCCACCTGATTATGGCCACGCAGCGCCCTTCGGTGGATGTTATTACCGGTACGATCAAGGCCAACTTCCCGACTCGTATCTCGTTCCAAGTGACCAGCAAGATCGACAGCCGCACCATCCTTGGTGAAATGGGCGCGGAACAGCTCTTGGGCATGGGCGACATGCTCTATATGGCCGGCGGCAGCAAGATCACCCGTATCCACGGGCCGTTCTGTTCAGACGAGGAAGTTGAAGAGATCGTCAATCACCTCAAAGCTTATGGTACACCTGAGTATATGAGCGGGATTGTCGAAGGGCCGGACGAGGACAAATCCAACGATATCGATCTTGTGCTTGGCCTTGGCGGAAACACCAACGGCGAAGACGCGCTTTACGATCAAGCGGTTGCGATTGTCCTGAAAGACCGCAAATGTTCTACCTCTTATATCCAGCGCAAGCTCTCTATTGGCTATAACAAAGCCGCGAGACTTGTTGAGCAGATGGAAGAGGAGAACCTTGTTTCCGCTGCTAACCACGTGGGTAAGCGCGAAATATTGGTGCCGGAACAGTAAGATCGGCGGATCATTGCTTTGTGAACTCTGGTGGCTGGAAACCTGCCAGAGATTCACTAAGTTATTGGTATGAAAATGTTTCGATACCTATTGGCTCCGATTCTCGCAGTTGGCATGGCGTTGCCTGCGGCTGCCGAGAAAATTCCGTTGGATGTGCTGTCTAATTATATCAACAGCCTCAAGACGGCGACGACCACCTTCAAGCAGATCAACGGAGACGGCACCGTTTCCACGGGCACGCTCTACATGCACCGCCCCGGCCGTGCGCGATTTGAGTATGCCGAACCAGATGACACGCTTGTCGTCGCGGGCGGCAGTCAGGTGGCGATATTTGATGGGAAGTCCAACACTGGGCCGGAGCAATATCCGCTAAAGCGCACGCCGCTAAGCTTGATCCTTGCGCGGAATGTGAACCTTAGGAACGCAAAGATGCTTGTCGCGCATCAGGCCTTCGGACAAGACACTGTTGTGCGCGCTCAGGATCCAGAACACCCTGAATACGGGAGTATTGATCTTATTTTCTCAGACAATCCCGTGCGCCTTAAAGAGTGGATCATAAACGATAGCGGTGGCGGCTCGACGCGGGTCATGCTGAATGATCTGCAAACAGGCGTTTCCTTGCGGGCCGGCCTGTTTAACATCACAAAAGCTATAGACGATCGTAACCGCTAGATTTTGCCACACCGCAAAAGCTGGTTGCGATACATATCGGCGCGATCGCCAACCGCATCGGCCACTCGGATAAGCCAAGGCTTGCTGAGATAGCTTTGGCGCGCATAACCTGCGCGACCTTCGTGATAGGCGAGGTATTGGTTGCGCGCATCTGCGATCGAAATGCCGAGCGTGCGCGTTGTTTCATCCATGTACCAACCCATGAAATCAACAGCGTCCTGAAAATCATCGCGCTTGGCGCCACGGCCGCCGTGGGAGTCGCGGTACTCGTCCCAAGTTCCATCAAGGGCTTGGCTGTAGCCATAGGCCGAACTTGCGCGGCCCATGGGGATAACACCCAATGCATACCGAAGCGGCGTTCGCGCGTTCCCGATAAATTTGCTCTCCTGATACAGGATCGCCATTTGCACATGCACCGGAACGCGCCACTTGCGCTGCGCTTTTTTCATATCGCGAAGATAACGCGGCCGTTCATCAAGAATTGCACATGCGTCGTTAAGGTTACGCGGCGCGGAGTTATACCCGCCACCGCAAGCTGCCAGTAGGATCAATAATGCCGTTGCGCGGAAAATTCTGCTCATTTGCCCATCGCTCTAAAATTTTTTCTTTAAGGTACAGGAAAATCTGAGCGGGTTAAATGAAAAACCCGTGTGCCTTAGATCAGAAAAAAGAGAGCGAGCGGAAAAATTGCAACCGAAAGCAGCGTTGAAGCAACCACCAAACCGGCCACGGCATCGGAGTCAGCGCCATATTTTTCGGCCAACATGTAAGAGGTCACGGCAACGGGTGTGCCGACCTGAAGAACCAACACGGCATAAGCCACTGGCGGTAGGTTAAACCACCGTCCGACAACTGCGGCGATACCGATGCATATTGCGGCCTTTAGAAGTGATAGCCAGACTGCCTGTGCCATTCGGCCAGGTTGAAGCCGCGCAACGGCCACCCCAAGTGTCAGCAGCATGAGCGGAATTGCCATTTGGCCAACCAGATTGAGCGAGTTGCCCAAAAACGTAGGGACATCCCAGTCTTGCCACATAAACAAAGCGCCAAGCAGGGTTGCGGCAACCATAGGTTCTTTGAGCACGCGCATGATGGAACCTCCGCCAGACACAACCCAAACCCCGTAGGTAAAACTCCAGATTGCCATCGCCGCAAAAACAACAATCGCAAAACCAAGCCCCTCGCTTCCAAAAGCAAACAAGGCAAGCGGCAGGCCAACATTTCCCGTATTTCCGAAAATCAAAGGGGGCAGGAAGCTTCGCGTTTCCAGCTTTAGAAGCTTAACAATCACGAAAAATGCAATGGTGATAGCGCCGTAAGCTACTGCGGAAGCGAGCAAAATTTGGGTAAGCGCATTGGGATCAATCTCTGTTTCAACCAGAGAAATGAAGATCAGACACGGGACGCCCAAAGTCATCGACAGTTTGGTTACAAAAGCCAGCCGATACTCAAAACCGAGCTTAACCCAAGCAAACCCAATACAGCCGAGAATGAAAACCGGCGCGACAATTTCAAGTACTGTTAAAACTATGTCCACAGTCTGTTTCCACCAAAATTCGTCTCAAACATGGACATTTCCCACTTGGAATGAGTAGTAAACAAGTAGGAGCTTGGAACCAATGCTAAAAACGCGTGCGAAATACTATCTTGGCCAAGTGGTGCGTCACCGCAAACACCCCTTTCGTGGGGTGGTCTTTGACGTGGATCCAACCTTCTCCAACACAGATGAGTGGTATGAGGCCATTCCCGAAGATGCTCGGCCGGACAAAGACCAGCCGTTTTATCATCTGTTGGCCGAAAATGACCAAAGCTATTACGTCGCCTATGTCAGCGAACAGAATCTGATTGCTGATTATACTGGGGGCCCTGTGAGCCACCCTGATCTAGGTGATTTGTTTGGTCCATTCGAGGATGGCTCATATCCGTTGCAGTTCCAGCTGAACTAAAGCCGCCTAGTAGCCGAGCGCACAGCCGTCTTTGCGGTGATCAGATGCGCCAATCAAAACGCCATTGTCCCAATCAATTTCGATTGCCTGCGCTCCGCCAATTGGTGTTTCCGGGACGACGATGTTGTGACCAAGGTCCGCGAGTTCCTGTCGTACCTTTTCGCTATAACCACGCTCGATATTGAGCGCAGTCCCATCGGCAAAGCATCGCGGGGCATCGCTTGCACTTTGGGGGTCGAGGCCGAAATCGATGATATTGCTCATAAAGCGCGCGTGTCCGTTCGGCTGGTAAGCGCCACCCATGACACCAAAGGGCATAATGACCTTACTGTTTTTGCGAAGCATCGCAGGAATGATTGTATGCATCGGACGCTTCCCGCCACCAGCTTCGTTTGCATGCCCTTGCTCAAGCGTGAAACCCGCGCCGCGGTTCTGGAACAGAATGCCGAACTTGTCCGACGCGTGGCCAGAACCAAAGCTATGGAAGATCGAATAAATCAGCGAAACTGCCATGCGATCTTTGTCGACGACGGTGATGTAGATCGTGTCCTTGTGGACAGCCTCAGAAATCGGTGCCGCTGATGGCATCGCTTTGGCGGGATCAATTAGATCGGCGAGCGCCTTCGCTGTATCTTGCGACAGCATATGCTCAAGTTTTTTCATGTGGTTTGCGTCGGCGAGGAAGCGATTGCGCGCGTCATATGCCAGCTTTGCCGCCTCCGCTTCGATATGTGCCCGCTGAGCACCGAAGGGTTCCATCGACGCAATGTCAAAATGACTTAGAATATTGTTCATCAAAATCGCAGTTGCACCTTGCCCGTTCGGTGGGTGCTCTACAAGGTCGATCCCTTTGTAGGCCCCCGAAATCGGCTTTGTGTATTCGCAAGCAGTTGTGGCAAAATCATCCAACGTATGACATCCGCCAAGCGCATTGAGTGAGGCGACCATATCCTCTGCCACTTCGCCTTCATAAAACCCTTCACGACCATCAAGAGCGATACGGCGCAGGACTTCGGCCTGTTGCGGTGCGCGGAAAATCTGGCCCGTTGTCGGCGCTTGGCCGTTGAACAGGTAATGCTCGCGTGCGGCACCCTTGAGAGAATCCGCTGCAATGGCCCAGTCTTTTTGTACGCGGGGCGCAACCGGCACACCCCGTTCGGCGTAGTGAATCGCCGGCGCAAGCGAAGCGGCGATACCTGCGCGGCCCCAATCTTTGGACAGCTTGCAGAATGCATCAATTGCGCCCGGAACGGTTATGGATTCAACGCCTTGAAGCGGGATGGTTTCATGACCCCGAGCACGGATTTCATTTGCATCCAACGCCGCAGGGGCTTTTCCAGAACCATTAAGTGCAATTACCTCATCGGAGTCAGCAGGCTTCAGGAGTACAAAGCAATCGCCACCGATGCCTGTCATCTGCGGCTCGCAAATCCCCAAAACAACCGCGCCTGCAATCGCAGCATCAACAGCATTTCCGCCCGACTCCAGGATTTGAATGGCTATCTTGGAAGCCAGCGGATGCGATGTTGCACACATGCCGTTCTCGGCAATTACAGGGGATCGACCGGGAAAATGAAAATCGCGCATTTGAGGCTCCTGATTATTTGTCGGAACCGTATAAGAGCGCTTAAGGGAAGCCAATAACATGGCTACGAAATTATATGAGCTAGGCTTGATCTAGCCCCATTTGGAACGCAAGTTTGTTGCGCCCTGAAGTGCGCTGGTAGGTGATGGAGTCAGAGAGCTCGCGGATCATCATCCAACCCCATCCGCCTTCTGGGAGGCGCTCAAGGCCGACGTTAAGCTCTTTTTGTTTCGGAACCGGCAGCGAAAGGTCCGGCATTGCTTTGCCGATATCTGAAATTTCGCAATTGAGTGAGTTGTTCCAGATCGTGATGCTTAGGGTGATCGAGCCGGTGTCGCTGCCCTCATACGCATGCTCAACAATGTTATTCAGTACTTCCGCCAGTGCCAGCTCGAATACGCCACAATCTTTCTCCCGAACGCCTTTTTTCTGAAGACGAGACATGACCTCGGAAAGAGCATGGCGCACCATTAGCGGCGAGCTTTGAAAGGACAGGCCGAATCTATACGGCTCTTTGGCGGGGGGGCGATCTGACATCTGGGTTTTCGATCTACTGTTAAGCTGTACCTTCAGACGCGGCGAGCGCATCCAAAGCGGAATTGTGAATGCGAAAAACAGTATCCATGCGCGTGAGCGAGAAAACTTTGGCAACGTTTATTGTTAGCCCTGCGACTTCTAGTTTTCGCTCTGGGCCAAGAAACTTCATGACGCCAACAACCGCGCCCAGTCCACTTGAATCAAGAAATGTGACGCGTGACAGATCAAGCACCACTCGCGCGCTTTTGGTTGATGCGATCTGGCGCATGGTTTCCTTGAATTGAACCGTCACAGCGGAATCAATCCGCGACGCCTCCACCGTTGCGAGCAATGTGTCATTGACGAGTTTGGACGTAATTTCCATTTTATCACTCCTGACTTCAATGCGATTAGCCTAGACGCCAATCGTTACCATTCGGTATGCATTGGGCGAGAGCTTGGAGATAAAAGGGGAAACCTGATGAAAGATGTTGTCATTGTTGGTGCCGTGCGGACACCTATGGCCGGTTTGCAAGGCGATTTTGCGCAGGTAACGGCGGCAGACCTTGGTGGAGCGGCGATCACGGCTGCTTTGGAAGGCGCAAAAGTATCGGGTGATTCTGTTGATGAACTGCTGATGGGAAACGTGCTCGGTGCAGGGCAGGGGCAAGCGCCCGCGCGTCAGGCTGGATTCTCGGCTGGGCTTGATAAATCAGTACCGGCAACCACGCTGAACAAGATGTGCGGCTCGGGTATGAAAACCACGATGGTTGGTTTTGATCAGGTCGCGCTCGGCAATGCCGATGTTGTGGTGACCGGCGGCATGGAGAGCATGACGCTCGCGCCTTACCTTTTGCCGAAAATGCGTGGTGGCGCGCGGATTGGGCACGGGCAGGTTGTTGATTCCATGTTCCTTGACGGGCTCGAGGATGCCTATGACAAGGGCCGCCTGATGGGGACATTTGCCGAGGATTGTGCGGAGAAATACCAATTCACACGCGAGGCGCAGGATGCCTATGCGCTCACCTCGCTTTCACGCGCAGTCGCTGCTCAGGAAAGCGGCGCGTTTTCGGATGAGATCGCACCAGTAACCGTCAAATCGCGGCGCGGCGAAAGCGTTGTGGGCGTTGACGAACAGCCTGGCAAGGCGCGCCCCGAGAAAATCCCGACTTTACGCCCTGCGTTTCGGGAGAACGGCACCGTGACGGCGGCAAATTCTTCGTCGATTTCAGATGGCGCTGCAGCACTTGTGCTTACGACAGCGGAGAATGCAGAGGCGCAGGATATGCCAGTTCGCGCGCGCATCCTTGGCCATGCGAGCCACGGACAAGACCCTGCGTGGTTTACAACTGCGCCCGTCCCTGCAGCACAAAAACTGCTGGATCGGTTGGGGTGGAGCGTGGACGACGTGGACCTTTGGGAGGTGAACGAAGCTTTCGCGGTGGTGCCTATGGCGTTTATGGCCGAAATGGGCGTACCGCATGATAAGGTGAACGTGAACGGCGGAGCCTGTGCGCTGGGTCATCCGATTGGAGCCTCGGGAGCGCGGATTATTGTAACGCTTCTCAATGCGCTGGAGAAACGTGGGTTGAAGCGCGGAGTTGCGGCTATCTGTATCGGCGGCGGCGAAGGCACAGCAATTGCGATTGAACGCCCATGACCGCCGACTACACAATGCTTGCAAAAACCATTGCGAGCCTAACAGAGGGCGAGACTGACGAAGTCTCGCTCATGGCGACGGTTGCTTGTGAGCTTCACCATGCAGACGATCGGTTCGACTGGACGGGATTTTATCGCAATGTCGGGAATGACACGCTCAAAATTGGCCCCTATCAGGGCGGGCATGGGTGCCTGACGATCCCGTTTTCCAAGGGCGTTTGCGGCGCGGCGGCACGCACGCGTGAAGTTCAGCTCGTGCCTGATGTTGATGCCTTCCCCGGCCATATCGCGTGTGCCAGCAGCACCAAATCAGAGCTTGTTTTGCCTGTTATTGGCAAAGGAGATAGGCTCATAGGTGTGCTTGACATCGATAGCGATCAACCGAATGCTTTTACCGAGACTGATGCAAAAGAAATTGCCGAAATTACCGCGGCGGTATTTGCTTCGGTTTAGGAGGTTGTAATGCATAAAGGCAGCTGTCTTTGCGGTGATGTTCAGTATGAAATCAAGCACGACCTAGAAGCCCCAGTGGCATGTCATTGTTCCCAGTGCCGAAAAACATCCGGTCATTTCTGGGCAGCGGTACACGCAACGAAATCTGATTTTGTGCTTACCGAAGATAGCGGCCTGAAGTGGTATGACTCCTCAAGCTGGGCGCGCCGCGGTTTCTGTGGCACATGCGGGAGCAGCCTTTTCTATGAAATGAAGGATGAGGATTTTCTATCCGTTGCGGCGGGTACAGTTGATAGCGATTTCGACGTCAAAATCGGCAAACATATTTTCTGCGCCGATAAAGGAAAATACTACGAAATCAATGACGATGTAACTCAACTGGATCAATACTGATTTTGCCGTTATGACCGCCGGATGAACGACACATACACTCCGCCCCAAGATCCGTTAGATGTGCTTCATCTTGACCATCATTTGCTGGTGGTGAACAAGCCTTCGGGCCTGCTGTCTGTGCCAGGCAAGGGCGAACATCTCGCTGATTGTTTGATTGCACGGGTACAAGCGGCCTTCCCTGATGCGCTGTTGATTCATCGGCTTGATAGAGACACGTCCGGTGTAATGGTTTTTGCGCTGACTCCACATGCCCAACGTCATATCGGCCTTCAGTTTGAGAAACGCCAAACCAAGAAAACCTATGTCGCGCGTGTTTTCGGGCGGATAACGGAAAAAACCGGCACCGTGGACTTGCCGCTCATCGTGGATTGGCCCAACCGCCCGCTTCAGCACGTAAATTTCGAGACTGGCAAAGAAGCGATTACCGATTGGCGCGTTGTGAAATACGAGGAAAATGCAACGCGGGTGCGGCTTTTCCCGAAAACGGGCCGGAGCCACCAGTTGCGTGTACATATGCGAGAGATCGGACACCCAATTCTTGGCGATCCGTTCTATGCAACAGGCGCGGCGCTGAATGCGCCACGGCTTATGCTGCATGCAGAGGAGCTTCGACTTCGGCATCCAGAAGGGGGCGCAGGCCAGCGTTTCCGCGCACCCGCACCATTCTAAGCCAGCCAAAAACAAGTCATTTGCCCCGTGGCAATCCTATCCTCAGGGCCTATATATGGCTTAGGAATTATAACAAAGGAGGCCGATATGGGCTTGCGCATTAACGACACAGTTCCCGATTTCAAAGCACAAACAAGCGAAGGCGAAATCTCGTTCCATGACTGGATCGGAGACAGCTACGCGATTCTCTTTAGCCACCCAAAAGATTTCACACCCGTTTGCACCACAGAGTTTGGCGCTGTTGCACAGCTTGCCGACGAATGGGACAAGCGCAACACCAAGGTGATCGGCGTTTCGGTTGACGGTGTTGAGGACCACATCAAGTGGAAAGACGACATCGAAAAGTTCGCTGGTACCAAAGCAGGGTTCCCGATTATTGCCGATGAAGGGCTGGCTGTATCCAAAGCATTCGACATGCTCCCAGCGGACGCTTACCTTCCTGATGGCCGTACTCCTGCTGATAGCCAAACAGTGCGTTCGGTGTTCATTATTTCCCCAGAAAAGAAGCTCCTGCTTTCGATGACGTATCCTATGAACGTTGGACGGAACTTCGGTGAAATTCTCCGCGCTCTGGATGCGTTGCAAACGGCTGCTGGCCATGGCGTTGCGCTTCCTGCGAACTGGACACCTGGTCAAGATGTAGTGATCCCTGTTGCTGTTGATGACGAGGCGGCGAAAGCGAAATTCGGTGATTTCGAAACGCATTTCCCTTATCTTCGCATGACCAAACTCTAAACAACTTCGGAGCCACGCATGAAAACCGCGCCAAGATCATCCAAATCGGATGACCGCAAGGATCGGATAAGTGTGGCTCCGGATGCCACTGGTATTCACGGCATGACGGTTCATTGGTCCCGCAAGGAGCGGATCAATGAAATCTATCGCGGGATATTCAGTACCTACGATAAATTCCACAGTTTCAACGATGTATTGATCTGGCCTTTTGGCCCGAAGCCTGATCCGAACCTGATTGCGCTTGCAGGGTCGTCCGGTAACAAACAGTTTCAATCGAAGTTTGGAATATGGTCGAAGGCCGTGTTTCTGTCTTGGCAGTATAAATGGTGCTGGCGTTACCTTGATGACAAAACCGATTGTTTGCTTGTCGTATGGAATGGCATCAAAGGGCATAGACGCGTTCTGGCGGATGCCGCGATCAAACGTGGCGTGCCTGTTGTCTATTTCGAAGAGGCGCCGCTGCCGGAACGAATTACGGTTGATTTCCAAGGTGTGAACTATGGGTCGAGCCTGCCTCGCGATTTCGCGTTTTATCGCGCATGGGCAGAGCAGGAGAGCATCGACCTCAAGGCGTGGCGGAAACTCGGCGCATCCCTTATTCCGCGTGCTGCCGCGACCCGAGAAGACGTGTTGCAGCAAGACGCTTCAGAGGACCTAGGCAAAGAGAGTTTCATTTTCTGCCCGCTTCAGGTTCCGGGTGACAGCCAGATCACAATCTATGGCGACTGGATTTCTTCGGTCGAGCAGATGATCGACGAGCTTGCAGAGGCATCCAAAGCCCTTCCCGATGGGTGGCACCTGCGGATCAAGGAGCATCCGACCGCAAAAGTTTCATTCGGTGAAAAACTGGCCGGTCTCACGTCCGACAAGTTTCGTGTAGATAACAGTACAAACACGTTCGAGCAGGTCGCTGCCTCTCGTGCCGTGCTGAACATAAATTCCTCGGTTGGGCTTCAAGGGTTCTTCTTTGACAAACCGGCGATTGTACTCGGCCATGCGTTCTATGGCATCGATGGCATCGCGACCAAAGCCAGCAGCCAATCCGAGCTCGCAGAGTTACTCTCCGCACCGGAAAATCTGTCGTTCGATCCAGAAAAGCGCGATTTGTTTATGTCATATCTCGCGTCGGAGTATTACCCCTTGGAAGAAGACGCCAAAGCAGGGCGCTACACGATCGCCGACGCCATTGCGCGCGATCAGAAACGAGACGCGATCATGGCGCAGATTACAAGCTAAACGCAAAAGGCCCCAGCAGTTTGCTGAGGCCTTTCGTTTTTCAAGTGGGAAAGAGGATTAACCCTCTTTCTTCTCTTCTTTGATTTCTTCACCAGTTTCCTGATCGACAACTTTCATCGACAGGCGAACCTTGCCGCGATCGTCAAAGCCGAGCAGTTTAACCTTCACGTCCTGACCTTCTTTGAGGACATCGGACGGGTGGTTCAAACGGCGGTTCTCGATTTGCGAAACGTGCACAAGGCCGTCGCGCTTACCGAAGAAGTTCACGAAGGCACCGAAATCAACGATCTTAACAACTTTACCGTTGTAGATCGCGCCAGCTTCTGGCTCTGCCACGATCGAGTGGATCATGTCATAGGCCTTCTGGATGGCTTCGGCGTTTGCAGAGGCGATCTTAATGATGCCGTCGTCGTTGATGTCGACCTTGGCACCCGAAGTTTCAACGATCTCGCGGATAACCTTACCGCCAGAACCGATCACTTCACGGATCTTGTCTGTTGGAACCTGCATGGTTTCAATGCGCGGCGCGTGAGCCGAGAAATCACCAGCTTCGGACAGGGCTTTGCTCATCTCACCGAGGATATGCACGCGGCCATCCTTGGCTTGGGCAAGAGCTTTTTCCATGATTTCCGGTGTAATGCCGGCAACCTTGATGTCCATTTGCAGCGAGGTGATACCCTCTTCTGTACCTGCAACTTTGAAGTCCATGTCGCCGAGGTGATCTTCGTCGCCGAGGATGTCGGTGAGGATCGCATAGGAGCCGTCTTCTTCGAGGATCAGACCCATTGCAACACCCGCAACAGGCGCCTTAAGCGGAACGCCCGCGTCCATCATCGAGAGCGAGCCGCCACAGACGGAAGCCATCGAAGAGGAACCGTTGGATTCGGTGATCTCGGATACAACGCGAACTGTGTACGGGAAATCAGTTGCTGCAGGCAGAACTGCCTGAAGCGCACGCCAAGCAAGCTTACCGTGGCCGATTTCACGACGGCCTGGAGGGCCAAAGCGGCCAACTTCACCCACAGAATAGGGAGGGAAGTTGTAATGCAGAAGGAAGTTGCTGCGGTATGTGCCGGTCAGTGCGTCGATCATTTGCTCGTCGTCGCCTGTGCCGAGTGTGGTGATCACAAGGCCCTGTGTCTCGCCACGTGTAAACAGCGCGGAGCCGTGTGTACGTGGCAGGATACCGGTTTCGGAGACAATCGGGCGAACAGTTGTTGTGTCACGGCCATCAATACGCTTGCCGGTTTTAACAACGTCACCACGGAGAATGCCGGACTCAAGCTTTTTGAGCGCGGAACCGAGGTTCTCGTCCTCAAGCTGCTCTTCAGTCAGCGCAGCCTTGATAGCTTCGCGAGCCTCTGCAACGGCGCCTGTGCGTTCTTGCTTATCGGTGATCGCATAGGCCGCGCGCATCTTGTCTTCGCCTGCGGCTTTGACAGCTTCGTAAAGCTCCGAGTAATCGACTGGCTGGAAGTCAAAGGGCTCTTTCGCACATTCTTCGGCCAATTCGATAATCAGGTCGATCACCGGCTGGATGGAATCATGCGCAAACTTAACCGCGCCGAGCATCTCGGCTTCGGACAGTTCGTATGCTTCGGACTCAACCATCATCACGGCGTCTTTTGTACCGGCAACCACAAGATCGAGACGCTGATCTGGGTTATTGCGCAGATCGTGCATGTCATCGACAGATGGGTTCAGCGTGTATTCGCCATCAGTGAAACCAACGCGGCATGCGCCGATTGGGCCCATGAACGGAGCACCAGAAATTGTGAGCGCAGCAGAAGCAGCGATCATCGCAACCATGTCTGGGTCATTCACAAGGTCGTGGCTCAGAACTGTACAGATCACCAGAACTTCGTTTTTGAAGCCAGGAACAAACAGCGGGCGGATCGGACGGTCGATCAGACGGCTTGTCAGCGTCTCTTTCTCGGTCGGACGCGCTTCGCGCTTGAAGAAACCACCAGGAACTTTACCGGCAGCATAGTATTTTTCGTTGTAATGAACGGTCAGCGGAAAGAAATCCTGACCAGGCTTTTGCGACTTGGCAAAAGTAACGTTGGCCATAACGGAGGTTTCACCCAAAGTGGCGATAACCGAACCGTCTGCCTGACGAGCAACCTTGCCCGTTTCGAGTGTCAGCGTTTCGTCGCCCCACTCAATCGATTTTTTAGTTTCGTTAAACATATCGTTTCCTAATAGGGAGCTAGCCCGGCCCTCCGGGTCTCCCGTTTGCATGGCGGCCCCATTGCCGCCGATCCCTCTATCTTTATTTCGAGTGCCAGGATCCAAACACTACGTCTCAGATATAGCGGCCATACAATAAAACAACGCGTTTGGGAACAGCGATTGTTTGGTGGCCGTTGCGTGAGAGCAAACCCGCTCGCCTCACCCACGCTTCAAAACAAAAACGCCCGCGAGAGTATCGCAGGCGCTTCCGTATTCTTGCTTGATTAAGCTTAGCGGCGAAGGCCGAGGCGCTTGATCAGGTCTTGGTAACGATCTTCGCTTTTGCCGCGGAGATAGTCCAAAAGCTTACGACGGAGCGCAACCATCTTAAGAAGGCCACGGCGACCGTGGTTGTCTTTCTTGTGGGTTTTGAAGTGCTCTGTCAGTGTCGCGATACGCGAGGAAAGGATAGCAATCTGTACTTCGGGCGAACCTGTGTCGCCTTCTTTGATTGCGAATTCTTTCATCAGGCGTGCTTTTTCTTCAGCAGTAATCGACATCGGGGTCTCCTTGTCTAAAGGGTTAATGGCGCGAGCCGGGATGTCGTCCAGCAAGGCCCGTGGAGGGGTCCGTCAGAGAGTCTCTGGTCGGATTGCGGGCGTATAAGGGAGATTCCCCAAAAAAGAAAGGGGTTTTCGTTCCTCAGCGCAGATTCAGATTCTATTCGCTTGGTCTGCCCTGAATTTCGTCAGCGATTTCTTTGGCCCATTCGCCAAATATTGGAATGAAATCTATCTGCGAGAGCGCAAAAACCAAAACGGAGGCCAGGATCGAAGCGCCGAGTACCGTACCAAGGCCGAACGCCAATCCGCGCATTAGCTGAAATCCGATTGTCCGCCATTTCGATTTGTAGATGCGAAAGAACTTTTGATTATTCAGGCGCGTGACTTCTGCTTTCAGTGCTTGGACCTCTTGAAGCAGGCTGTCACTGTCATTCGTTTCTGTCATGGCAAATTCCAAGGCTCTGGTTGGACTGAATAACTTATATAGAGAGGATGCTTCGGATGCCCTGCTTTTGACAGACCTAAATGATAGAGGGTCTGCCCTTGCAGCAATTTCGCCACCGCTTCACCTCGATTGAGATGCGCGCCGTGCGTACCCCATGCGCAAATGATCGTGTCGGCCCACGCGCACCCTTCTAAAATCGCAGCATCGTTCTCTGGGCCAACAGGATCAGCAGCAGCCCGCATCTTCCGCGGGTCCGTATCTCGCCACGCAAAAATATTCGCGACCCGAAACCCGCCAAATCCCAAGGCCCGCGCGCGGCGTTCACACCGTTCAACGGTTGGGTCGTTTTGCACTTCTGTGGCGGTTGACGGGTTGAGCATGATAAAGAAGGCCCGTTTCCCCGCCTCATCCCAAACGCGTGTCAGGCTGTAACGGTATTTCTCGCAATCCGAATAGACGGCAGTTGATGGCGCGTCATCCTTGATGTGGCTTCTTGTAATCATGCTTGTTTGTTGCAATGCCCTACGCGGTTATCAAGTGTCTTGATTAAATACGCGGCTTGGGTGGAGTTCACCCGATTTATAGACCCCGACAGCAACCGCCTTGCCGTCCAAACTGCCCCAACATTCGTCGCCAAACTGCACATCTGCCCCGATCACCATGCCGGGATTGCCGTTGCGCAACCGCATTGCGCCTTCGGGTGTGCATTTCACCTCTGGCAGGTCTTCAAGGCCGATCTCCAGAGGGCGCAAATGTGTGTCTAACGCTGGGTCTTTGGCCAGTTTCTCTATTGTTTCAACCGATATGCCATCTTCGGCGTCGAATGGGCCAGACCAGATGCGACGCAGTTCCCGGACATGGCCGAAACAGCCCAGTTTCTCGCCCAAATCCCGCGCAATGGCGCGCACGTAGCCGCCCTTCCCACAGGTCATCTCAAGCGTCACGTGATCCTCGTCGGGGCGATCAACGAGCACCAGCTCTTCAACGTATAAGGGGCGCGCCGCGATCTCGAAGTCCTGATCGTCGCGGGCAAGTTTATAAGCCCGTTGACCATCGATTTTAACGGCCGAAAATTTGGGCGGGATTTGCTCTATATCGCCGACAAAAGCCAGTAGCGCTTCTTTGATCTCATCATCGCTCGGGCGCAGATCGGATTCGTTGATTACTTCGCCTTCCGCGTCATCGGTATTCGTGGCTTGGCCAAGGCGCACTGTGAATTGATAGGCTTTGAGCGCATCGGTGATGTAAGGAACCGTCTTTGTCGCTTCACCGAGCGCAACCGCAAGAACTCCCGTCGCTTCAGGGTCTAATGTGCCTGCATGGCCTGCTTTCTGTGCGCCAAGTGCCCAGCGCACCTTGTTGACAACGGCATTGGAACTGATGCCCCCAGGTTTATCCACGACCATCCAGCCGGAAATATTGCGACCCTTGCGTTTACGACCCATAGAACTGTCCTGCGTTGTGTTAAGCCGCGCGTGCTATCGGGCCGCGCGGCGTTCGTCAATACGGCTATCGGTCTGTGACCAAGCCGACGATGGGGCCAATCGGCAGGCCGATATCGCGGCGGCCAACTTCTGGCGCATAGAGGCGCGAAACTTTGCCGTCGAAAAAGAGCGCGTTCGGAACTTTGATGTGATCGCGGAAGAACCGCCCGAAATCGTGAAAATTCACTTGCTGGTTCGAGATTGCGAAAATGGCTGTTTTCCCGTCCGCAGTGGTTCCGACACCATTGCGATAATACCGCGAATCGCCATTTGGAATGAAGCGCGGGTGCAGCTCGCCATCAATCACAAGCATCGGGCCGGATTGTGAGGCGAAACGGCAGTCTGGTTTTGCGGCTTCGAATACGGTTGTTTCGATTACATCAACCCTCCTGTCGCTAATGCAAAAAACTCCGTTTGGCGTAAGGCCAAAATTCCCGACCCCACCTCCGTGGCTAACGGGTGTGAGCTCTTTTCCGTTCTCCACAAACAACCCAACAGGCATCCGATTGGAGTGATACATGCCAGCGTTCATCGCAAATACAAGCGCTTTGCCCTCGGCCTTGAGGGCCGCATTTACGGCACTAAACCCGCCCAAAATGCGATTTTCATCGTTTCGCAGGAAAAGCCGTAAATCGTCCTCTGCGTCTGCACGACACACGGTGTAGGCGTTACTCTCAAATTCTTCGACAGCGCATTGCGCGGCGGCTGAATGCCCCGTGATTACTGCGAAAAAGCCAAGAAGGAAGCTAAGACTGCGTATCATCCGTATCGTCCAGCGGTGCGATATCGCGTTGAACATTGTCTTGGGACAGAAGGCGGCGTGTTTCATCCATCCGATCAAACGTATCGTCGATCGCATAGCGCACTTCGGGCGAATGCTTCAGGCCCATCTTCTTAGTGATAATGCGGCGAATCTCGTGTCTATTCTCTCGCAAACTGGCCAATGCCTCTTCTTGCCCTTGTCCACCAAGGGGCAGGACATAAGCCGTGGCGATCCGAAGATCGGGCGTTACCCGAACCTCGCCCACGGTGATAGACATGCGGTTCAAGTCAGGATCGTGAATTTCGCCCCGATTGAGCGTCTCTGAAAGTGTCCGGCGGATCAACTCGCCGACGCGAAGCTGACGCTGTGAAGGTGCCTTGCCGGCGCGGTTTGCGTTTTTAGCCATAGCCGTCATGTAAGCATGAAACACCCGATGGGCAACAGGGCTTTGCTTTGAGCGCGGCTTGGGGTTAAACGAAGGCAAGCCGATAAAAGGAACGCTCAATGACCAACGCAACGAAAATAGTGATCACCGGATGCTCTGGCCGTATGGGGCAAATGCTCATTAAGACGGTTCTGGAAAACGATAAAACAGAGCTTTCAGGCGTTGTTGAACGGTCTGGGCATGATTGGGTTGGCCGCGATGTTGGCGAGGCCATGGGCGGGCAGGCGCTCGGCGTGACTGTGTCTGATGATATTTCCGAAGCGCTAAAGGGTGCGGACGTTGTGATTGATTTCACCGCGCCTCAGGCCACGATACAATTCGCTAAGGCGGCCGCCGAAGCGGGCGTTGCGCATGTCATCGGCACCACGGGGTTCAGTGACGCAGAGATTGAAGCGCTTGCCGAGCCCGCGCAGGAAACCGCGATCGTGCGCGCTGGCAACATGAGCCTCGGTGTGAATCTCTTGACCCAACTTACCAAGAAAGTGGCTGCTGCGCTCGATGAGGACTATGACATCGAGATCGTGGAGGCCCATCACCACCATAAAGTCGACGCTCCATCAGGGACCGCCCTGATGCTTGGTGAAGCGGCGGCAGAGGGGCGTGGCGTTGACCTTGGCGAGGTATCAGATCGCGGGCGTGACGGGATTACTGGTGCGCGTAAGAAGGGCGATATCGGGTTCGCCGTAGTGCGCGGAGGCGATATTGTGGGCGAGCATGAAGTTATGTTTGCAGCAGCAGGCGAGCGGATCGTGCTTCGCCATATGGCCACGGACCGCGCGATCTTTAGCCGTGGGGCGATCAAAGCTGCGATTTGGGCGGCCAAGCAAAAACCTGGTGCTTACGACATGTTGGATGTGTTGGGCCTCTGACTAGGCTCTGTTGCTGCCAAATCAGAAATCTACGGCGATGCCTTTGCGCTCCCAATCTCCATAACGAACTGGTTCTGGCCCTTCGCGGCCACCGAGTTCGGTTGGGAGTTCTGTTTGCTTTTGCTTACGCCGCTCTTCGGCTTCGGCCAGCGCGCGCTTAGCAGCATCGGGCAGGTCTTGTTTTTCGCTCATGTGACAAGTCCTTGTTTTGGGCGTGTGCATGATATACCTCAGCCGGCATGGCGCGTAAAACCCCAAATACAAAACCCCAGCAAGGCATAGAAGCCCGCCGCGCGGCGGTACAACTGCTGAATGCTGTGACGGGTAAGAAGCGATTGCTTTCCGAAGTAAGCGGCCCAAAAGGCCCGTTGGGCAAACTCGACGCTGCGGATAAAGCGCGCGCGCAGCGACTTGCGCTTGATACGCTGCGCAATCTTGATCGCGCTGATCGCATCCTTGGTCCGTTTTTGCGCCGTCGACCTCCAGAAGAAGTTCATAACATCCTTCGCCTCGCGGCAACGGAGATCTTCGTCGAAAAAGCGCCCGCTCATGGTGTTGGAAACGCGCTTGTAGCGATTGCGCGCGAGATTAAGGCGACGAGTCATTCCGCGGGAATGGTCAATGCAGTTGTGCGCCGTTTGGGCGAATTAGAGACTGAAAAATGGGATAAACTGCCTGTTCCGCGTTTGCCAAAGTGGCTGCGGAAACCGTTGATTGCGGATTATGGCAAGGCGACGGTCGAAGCGATCGAGCATTCCCATGCCAATGGCGCGCCGCTTGATCTCTCCTTCAAAGCAGATGCGAAATTGCCAGAAGGGGAGCGTACTCCAACTGGAAGCCTGCGCATCAAAGACGCTGGTCAGGTCACTGCCCTTGAGGGGTATCAGGACGGCGGATGGTGGGTGCAGGACGCAGCTGCGGCACTTCCGGTTAATATTCTCGCGCCGAAAAAAGGCGAGGCAATTCTCGATCTCTGCGCCGCACCAGGTGGCAAGACGATGCAACTCGCAAGCGCAGGGGCCGATGTTACGGCGGTTGATATTTCTGAAAGCCGTATGGGTCGGGTGCGTGAAAACCTTGCGCGGACCAAGCTGACCGCCAAAACCACTGTCTCTGATGCGCTCGAGTTCAAAGAGGGCAGCTTTGACGCGATCCTTTTGGATGCGCCCTGCACAGCTACAGGAACGATTCGCCGTCATCCGGACCTGCCCTATGCCAAGGATGGTTCCGAATTTCCGGCGCTGTTCGAGCTTCAGGAAAAGATGCTCGATCATGCTCTAACCTTGCTGAAACCGGGCGGTCGGCTTGTTTTCTGTACGTGTTCGCTGCTGTTTGACGAAGGCGAAATTCAAGTTGAAGACGCGCTCAAACGTCACCCGAATCTCACCGTCGATAAAGACGCACTTCTTGTTGAGGGCGTGGAACCCGAGTGGGTTTCCAAGGAGGGCGGGCTGCGCATCCGGCCCGATTTTTGGAGTGATATCGGTGGCTTGGATGGCTTCTATATCGCGGTGCTTCGGCAAAAGTCATAACGCCCTAAAATAGCGGTGACAGGCGCGACCTCACCTCATATGCTGCTGTCAGAACAATAAGCACGTCAGCAATCGACGAGGCAGGGCAGGTGGCAAACACCATAAAGACAAACACGCGCCGCAAGCGCTTTGCAGACCGTTTCCACGCGCGTCTGAGCGTGTTTTCGCGCCCTGCAACTGGTTTTGTCTCACAGCCGGAGCCGCGCACAATCGGCTCCTTTGCGCGTGGGAGGCAGCTGATTGCCGGAAATTTCATGTTTGCGGGATTTCTTGTTGAAGCCCCGAATGTTTCGATCTGGGAATTGCCCTCGCCAGACCGCCGGTTTGAACAGGATTTGCACGGATTTACGTGGATGGATGACCTTGCCGCCGTTGGGGACGGCGAGGCACGCAAGCGGGTTCAGGCGTGGACGAATGAGTGGATCGAGCGATATTCAGGCGGAACAGGCTCTGGTTGGACGCCGGATATTACCGGCCGGCGCGTCATTCGTTGGATCAACCACGCTCTGTTTTTCCTGAACGGGCAAGATGCAAAAGTTTCACAAGCGTTCTTTGGCGTTTTAGCCCAACAGACAGTGTTTCTGTCGCGAAGATGGCACGGCGCAGCGGCAGGGTTGGCGCGGTTTGAGGCGTTAACTGGTTTGCTATATGCGGGGCTTTCTCTCACGGGCATGGAGCGCCATGTGAAGCCCGCGATGAAGGCGCTTGCGCGCGAATGTGTTGACCAGATTGATACAGAGGGCGGCATTCCAACTCGCAACCCAGAAGAATTGCTTGAGGTCTTTACGCTCCTGACATGGGCCGCATCCGCGCTTTCCGAAGCTGGGCGGATGCCCGCGCGCGAGCATCTTCAAGCGATCGAAAGAATCGCTCCCACGTTGCGTGCGCTACGGCACAGCGATGGCGGGCTTGCGCGATTCCATGGCGGCGGGCGTGGGTTAGAGGGGCGGCTTGATAATGCTTTGGCAACGTCTGGTGTACGGGCGCAAATTAACACCGGCCTTTCTATGGGTTTTGCGCGGATGCACGCTGGGCGCACGTCTATCGTCATTGATGCCGCGTCTCCGCCAATGGGCGTTGCCGCGCCAGAGGGGCATGCGTCTACGCTGGCGTTTGAGTTGACGTCTGGCCGCCGCCCGTTGGTGGTAAATTGTGGGTCAGGTGCGACTTTTGGTGAAAGTTGGCGACGTGCGGGCCGCGCGACTCCTTCACATTCAACAGTAACGCTCGACGGGTTTTCCTCTGCGAGGCTTGGGAAGCGGCGCATGATTGGCGGGCACCAACTTCAATGTTTGGAAAGCGGACCAAATAACGTCGTGGCCAACAGGTCTTCTGGTCAGGAAGGCGTGCAGCTTAGCGGAGAACATGACGGATATCTGCAAACACACGGGCTTGTGCACCAGCGCCATCTTGATCTGAGTTTTGATGGGCGCGGACTTTCCGGTACAGAAGTCTTGTTGGCGGATACCTCCAAAGCCAAGCGCAGATTCGATGTGCATATGGATAGCGGCAAGCTCTCTGGAATCCCCTATTCTTGCCGATTCCATCTCCATCCGGACGTTGATGCAGAGGTTGATATGGGGGGAACGGCAGTCTCGCTGGCGCTCAAGAGCGGCGAGATTTGGGTGTTCCGGCACAACTCAACCGCGAAATTGACCCTAGAGCCGAGCGTTTATCTCGAAAAAACGCGATTAAAACCGCGTGCGGCGAAACAAATAGTTCTATCTGGGCGAGCAATGGATTATGCGACCCGTGTCACATGGCATCTGGCCAAAGCTCAGGACACCCCGAGCAATATTCGGGATGTAGAGCCAAACGAGATGCCCAAGCTGTAGATTGCCACTTTGGGGATGCAAACAATGACCGACCAACTGCCTATTCGCCGCGCGCTGCTTTCTGTTTCGGACAAGACCGGACTTGTCGACTTGGGCCGCGCTCTTGCCGAGCGAGGCGTGGAGCTTCTTTCAACCGGCGGTTCCGCCAAGGCGCTGCGCGACGCGGGGCTCACCGTACGCGATGTGGCCGAGATCACAGAATTCCCAGAGATGATGGATGGCCGCGTAAAAACGCTGCACCCGCGCGTGCATGGCGGGCTGCTTGCGCTACGCGACAACGCTGATCACGTGGCCGCAATGGAAGAGCACGGTATTGGTCCGATCGATCTTCTGGTGGTGAATCTCTATCCGTTCGAAGAAACCGTTGCCAAAGGCGCCGATTACGACACCTGTATCGAAAACATTGATATCGGCGGTCCTGCGATGATCCGAGCAGCCGCGAAGAACCACGGTTTTGTCACGACGATTGTGGATGTTGAGGATTACGAGGCCCTTATCGGCGATATGGATCAGCACAACGGCGCGACTTGCCCGAAGTTCCGCAAAAAGATGGCGCAGGTCGCTTATGCGCGGACGGCCGCATATGATGCAGCGGTGTCCAATTGGATGGCGGGCGCGATTGGTGTTGAAACCCCACGCCGCCGCGCATTTGCGGGCACTCTGGCGCAGGGGCTTCGCTATGGCGAGAACCCGCACCAACAAGCGGCTTTCTATACCGATGGCGTGAACCGTGCGGGTGTTGCCACTGCTGTACAACATCAGGGCAAAGAGCTTTCCTACAACAACATCAACGACACAGACGCAGCGTTTGAACTGGTTGCCGAGTTTGATCCTGCGCAGGGTCCAGCGGTTGCGATCATCAAACATGCAAACCCTTGTGGCGTTGCGCGCGGTGAATCGCTTGTCGAAGCCTATAAATCTGCGCTGGCCTGCGACAGCACATCTGCATTTGGCGGGATCATCGCGTTGAACCAGCCGCTTGATGCAGACACAGCAACCGAGATCAGCAAGATTTTCACGGAAGTTGTGATTGCTCCAGAGGCCAGCGACGAAGCCAAAGCAATTTTCGCAGCAAAGAAAAACCTGCGTCTGCTTACGACGGGCGGCCTTCCTGATGTAAAATCTGGCGGGCTCACATATCGCCCCGTTGCTGGCGGAATGCTTGTGCAGGACAAAGACGTTGGTTTCGTCGGGCTGGATGATCTCAAGGTGGTGACAAAACGCGCCCCGACAGAGACCGAGATGGCCGACCTTCTCTTTGCATGGAAAGTCGCGAAGCACGTGAAGTCCAATGCAATCGTTTATTGTAAGGACGGCGCAACAGTGGGCGTTGGTGCTGGGCAGATGAGCCGCGTAGATAGCTGCCGGATTGCGGCGCGCAAAGCCGAGGATATGGCCGAAGCGCTGGGCCTTGAAACGCCACTGACAAAAGGCTCTGTTGTGGCGTCTGATGCGTTCTTCCCGTTTGCAGACGGTCTTCTGACCGCAGCAGCAGCAGGTGCAACAGCGGTCATCCAGCCGGGCGGTTCCATGCGTGACGACGAAGTGATCGCTGCTGCCGATGAGGCTGGCCTTGCAATGGTGCTGACCGGCATGCGCCACTTCCGCCACTAAAGGAAAACAAATGCGCGCCTTCTACATCACCGCACTTCTGACTTTGGGCATTGATCAACTTACCAAAGTTGTCGTGGTGCATCTTATGGGTTTGAAATACGTGGGGGAGATCGAGGTCTTCCCCCCTTATCTCATGTTCCAGATGGCTTGGAACGAAGGCGTCAATTTTGGCATGGCCGCAAGCGGCTCGCCTATCGTGAAATACATCCTCATTGCGATTGCCTTAGCGATCTCAGCTTGGGTGTATTTCTGGATTCGTCGTGAGCAGCCTCAAACATTGGGGATGATCTCGGCGGGTTTGCTCATTGGCGGGGCTCTAGGGAACGTTCTTGATCGTTTCCTTTACGGTGCCGTCGCGGACTTCTTGAATATGAGCTGCTGTGGTTTTTATAATCCCTATGCGTTCAATGTTGCCGATATTGCGATCTTCGCAGGCGCGATCGGGCTTATTCTCTTTACGAGCAAGAAAAAGGGCGCGTAGACGCGGGAATTCTCTTGCGTTAAACATTGCCTCAGCACCCAAGGAGAAGTGAATGCGCAACGTAGGTAGTTTCGGAGTTTTGTGCTTCTGCGCGGCGATTGGTCTTTCGGCATGCAGCAGCGATAATCCCCAGCTGATGAACCTTCAGAATCCGGGCAACGGTCCGGAGGAATTCGGCGTGCTGCCGACGAAACCCTTGGAAACTCCGCCAAGCTATACCTCGCTTCCAACTCCAACTCCGGGCGGAACCAACCGCGTTGATCCGACACCTCGCGCTGATGCGATTGCGGCTCTTGGCGGAAACGCTGCACGTGCGCGTCCGGCAACGGGCGATCTTGTGAACTACACGACTCGTTTCGGGACAACGTCCAATATTCGTGGCCAGCTTGCTGCCGAAGATCTCGAATGGCGCAAGAAAAACCAAGGACGCGTTCTTTATCGTGCATTTGGTGTTCCGCAATACTTCGAAGCCTACGAGAAAATGTCGCTTGATCAGTACCAGGAATTGCAGCGCTGGCGTCGGCGCGGCATCGACACGCCCGCCGCACCACCAAAGCCAAATTGATTGCGGCGCACTCTCACGGACGTGATGGCGCAAGTTCATCGTAACAATTTCACTCACAGTAGCGTTGGGAGGGGTTGATGATCCCTAATCAACGCTTACCCTTAATGCGACCCTAAACGGAGACGCTTGATGACATCCTATTTCCGTAACGCATTTCTTGCATTGATATTGACGCTGCCCGCGGTTGCACAGGCCGAGAAACTCACGACATATCAACTTGATAACGGAATGGACGTTCTGGTTCTTGAGGACCATCGGGCACCCGTTGTTGTGCAAATGGTTTGGTACAAGGCTGGCGCCGCTGATGAGCCACGGGGTAAATCCGGCATCGCGCATTTTCTAGAGCATTTGTTGTTTAAGGGAACCGACACGCTTGCTCCGGGAGAGCTGTCAAAAACCGTTGCGGCGAACGGTGGATCTGACAATGCTTTCACCTCGCAAGATTACACAGCCTATCACCAGCGCATTGCCTCTGATCGGTTGGAACTTGTGATGCGTATGGAAGCGGACCGCATGCGTAACCTTCGTTTGTCCGAAGCGGATGTCGAAACGGAACGCGAAGTTATCCTCGAAGAGCGCAACCAACGAACAGAGAACAATCCGGGCGCCTTGTTTGCCGAACAGCGGAATGCTGCCCAGTATATGAACCATCCGTATGGTATTCCGGTTATTGGCTGGAAGCACGAGATGGAGGAGCTCTCTCTTGAGGATTCTCTGGAGTTTTACCAGCGTTACTATGCGCCGAATAATGCGATTCTCATCGTGGCAGGTGATGTCATACCCGAAGACGTACTCGCGCTCGCAGAGAAGTATTACGGCGTATTAGAGCCTACTGTAGACCTTCCCGAACGGGAGCGGACAATTGAGCCGCCTCAACTTTCGGAGCGTCGCCTGACCTTTACGGACCCCCGCGTTGCACAGCCCTATGTGATCCGCAGCTACCTCGCGCCGGAGCGCGACTCTGGTGCGCAGGAAGAGGCCGCCGCGCTGACATTGCTTGCCGAAATACTTGGTGGAAACGGGGCGACATCTGTATTGGGCAACAAGCTCCAATTTGACACACAGCAAGCCATTTACACTGCCGCGTTTTACAGCGGGGTCTCTCTGGATGACACGACATTCTCGCTCATCATTGTGCCGGTTCCCGACATCTCGCTTGAGGAAGCAGAGCAGGCGTTGGATCAAGCTGTTGCCGAATTTCTCGAAGAGGGCGTAGACGAGGAGCAACTTGATCGCATCAAGATGCAACTCCGCGCCAGTTTGATCTACGCCGAAGATGATGTGGCCGGGCGTGCACGGCAGTATGGTGCTTCGCTGACCTCGGGCCTTACGATCGAGGATGTGCAGGCATGGCCCGATGTTTTGCAATCCATCACTTCAGAACAAATTATCGAAGCCGCAAAGAAAGTCTTCAACAGAAACAACGCCGTAACCGGCTATCTGATGAACGCTGAAGGAGAAGCAAAATGATCCGTGTGTTTTTCTCGACCGTTCTGGCGATGCTCGTTGCGCTCCCTTTGCGCGCTGAAATCGCAATTCAGGATGTAACCTCGCCAAAAGGAATCCATGCTTGGCTGGTTGAAGATCATTCGATTCCATTTACGGCTATCGAAGTTTGGTTCAAAGGCGGCGCGGGCCTTGATGCGCCCGGAAAACGTGGTGCAACGAACCTTATGGTCGGGCTCCTCGAGGAGGGCGCGGGTGATCTGGATTCACAAGAATTCGCAGCCGCAGTTGAGGCGCTCGCTGCGAGCTATAAGTTTGATGTTTTCGATGACACATTGATTGTTTCAGCGCAGTTCCTCACCGAAAACCGAGATGATGCAATTGACCTTCTGCGCAGCGCTTTAACGGAACCGCGTTTTGATGAAGCCTCCCTTGAGCGTGTGCGTGGGCAGGTACGTTCGATCATTTCCGGCAACGAGAAAGACCCGAACGACATTGCAAGCCGCACCCTCAATAAACTCGCGTGGGGAGATCATCCTTACGGCAGTTCGCTGAATGGTACGCTTGAATCGGTCAACAGCTTAACGCGCGATGATCTGATCGAAGCCAAAAACGCAACCATGACCCGCGACCGAATCCATGTTGGAGCCGTGGGTGATATCACGCCCGAAGAGCTTGGAGCATTGCTCGACACGCTGCTTGGCGATTTGCCAGAGGAAGGCGCGCCGTTGCCTGCGGATGCGACCTATGCACTGCCAAGAGGGGGCGAAACGGTCGTGGAGTTCGAAACGCCACAATCCGTTGCGATCTTTGCGCATGAGGGTATTGCGCGAGACGATGACGATTTCTTTGCGCTCTATGTGTTGAACCATGTTTTGGGCGGCGGCGGATTTGCATCTGTCTTGATGGAAGAGGTGCGAGAGAAGCGCGGTCTGACTTACGGCATTTCAACCTACCTCGTTCCAAAAGAGCATGGCGCACTTATGATGGGGCAGGTTGCTTCGTCAAACGACCGTATTGCCGAGGCTATTACAGTGGTTCGCGATGTCTGGGCAGATATTGCGGCAAACGGGATTACAGAGAAGCAATTGACTGACGCAAAAACCTTCCTCACAGGCGCCTATCCTTTGCGTTTTGATGGGAACGCGACCATTGCAGGGATCATGGCGGCGATGCAGTCTCAAGAGTTGCCCATAGACTATATTGCGACCCGAAACGACAAGGTGAATGCTGTGACGCTCGAGGACATCAAACGTGTTGCTGCGCGGGTTCTCAAGCCAGAGGATCTTCATTTTGTGGTGGTCGGGCAGCCCGAAGGACTAGGCGATCAGCAGTAACCATTTTCCCGATTTCCGCATGTGCGAATCGGAGCATTTCATGCTAAACCTTGTGGTATGCCTGATGGAAACCCCAATATGAGCGAGAATTCAGGGTCTGAACGCCCTGTTATCAAGCAGCTGGACGAAGCAGCAATCAATCGGATTGCCGCCGGAGAAGTTGTTGAGCGCCCCGCCTCGGCGGTTAAGGAGCTTGTTGAGAACGCAATTGATGCCGGCGCACGACGTATCGAGGTTTCCTATGCGGACGGCGGCAAGACCCTAATCCGCGTTGTGGATGACGGTTGTGGCATTTCGGGGGCGGACTTGCCGCTTGCCATGTCGCGCCACGCCACTTCAAAAATTGACGGGTCCGACCTGCTTAATATCCACACATTCGGGTTTCGTGGAGAGGCACTTCCTTCGCTTGGAGCGGTTGGCCGGCTGACGATCAAGAGCCGACCGGAGGGGGAAGAGGCATTCACAATCTCGACGTCCGGTGGGGAGCAGTCGACAGTTAAGCCAACGGCGCTTTCTGGCGGAACTATCGTCGAATTGCGTGATCTGTTCTATGCCACGCCCGCGCGCCTCAAGTTTATGCGCACAGACCGTGCAGAGGCGGGCGCGATCAACGACGTCATCAAAAAGCTTGCAATGGCAGAGCCGCATGTCACTTTCATTTTGCGCGATGTTTCCGGTGGCGGAGAAGGGCGCGTGGTGTTTCGGGCCGATGCCGAAATTGGTGATTTGTTCGATGCAATCCATGCACGCTTGCGCAGGATCTTGGGCGCAGAGTTCGCAGAGAATGCGCTTCTCATCGATGCCGAGCGCGAGGGCATTACCTTGACCGGATACGCAGCACTTCCGACTTACTCACGTGGGTCTTCTGTTGCGCAGCATCTTTTTGTGAATGGCCGCCCTGTTCGGGACAAAATGTTCATCGGTGCGCTGCGCGGCGCATATATGGATTTTCTGAGCCGTGATCGTCACCCCGCCGCGGTACTTTTCCTAGAGGTAGAGCCGACGCGCGTTGACGTGAATGTTCACCCCGCGAAATCTGAAGTACGTTTTCGAGAGCCCGCTATCGCGCGTGGATTGATCGTTTCGGCCATTCGGCACGCGCTCGCTGAGGCAGGCCACCGCGCGAGTACGACCGTGGCAAATGCCACACTCGGCGCGATGCGACCAGAGGGCGGTACGGAAAATCCTCCACGCATCTATCAGATGGAGCGCAAGCCTGTTGGTAGCTACGCCCCACCACGAACAGAGAGTTACGCCACGCCCGGTTTCGCCGAAGGGGGCTTTGATGCTCCTTCGGCTCGCATGGAGCCAGTCGTTGAAACCGAAGAAACAAACGCGGCCGATCTTCCTCTTGGTGCGGCCCGTGCGCAGGTTCATGAAAACTATATCATTGCCCAAACTGCGACTGGTATGGTGATCGTCGATCAGCACGCCGCGCACGAACGTTTGGTCTATGAACGCCTTAAGAAGCAAATGGCCGAAAACGGTGTGGCAACTCAAGCGTTACTTATCCCTGAGATTGTCGAGCTTTCCGATCAGGATGCGGCTCTAATATTGGGGTATTCAGAGGAATTGGCGCGGTTTGGCCTTGGGATTGAACCATTTGGTGGCGGCAATATTGCCGTGCGCGAAACACCTGCGATTCTGGGTAATGTCGATGCGCGTGGGATGATTCTCGATATTCTCGATGAGCTTGCCGATCTTGGAGACAGCCAGACCCTACAATCCCGTGTTGAAGCGATCTTGTCGCGGGTTGCGTGTCATGGCTCCATTCGATCAGGCCGACGAATGCAGGCGGAGGAGATGAATGCGCTCCTGCGCGAAATGGAAGCTACCCCACATTCCGGCCAATGTAACCACGGCCGCCCGACCTATGTTGAACTCAAACTTGCCGACATTGAGCGGCTTTTCGGACGCACATGATTGAAATCGCCGGTACAGAATATGCTCTAACAGATCCGCTTATCCTTCTTGTGGCGGGCGGTATTGCGCTGCTTCTGCTCATCCTCGTTTTGCTGGTTCGGTCGGTAAGAATAGGCTCTAACGCTGCTAAAATGGTCGGCCCAATTGCACAGCAGATGGGGCAGTTGAACCATGCGGTGCAATCGCTGGGGCAAGGGCAAGAGCGTTTGGCGGGTGGATTGCAATCAAATGCAGAGCTGCAGTCAGCGTCACAAGCGCAGATTTTGCAAACAATGGAAATGCGCCTCGCGTCGGTTCAGCAACAGATGCAAGAACGGCTTCACGAGAATTCGGTCAAGGCGGCAAGAAGCCTGTCTGATATGCAAGAGAAGCTTAACCAATCCGTCCATGGCAGCACGGTCAAAACAACTAAGTCTCTGACCGAGCTTCAGGAACGCCTCGCCACGATCGATAAGGCGCAGGCAAATATTGAAAAACTGTCGGGCGATGTGCTGGGACTTCAGGATATTCTGTCAAACAAACAGACACGCGGCGCCTTTGGCGAAATTCAATTGAACGACATCGTTTCAAAGGCCCTCCCAAGCAACGCTTATAGCTTCCAATCGACCCTATCCAACGGGAAACGGGCCGATTGTTTGATTCACTTGCCAAATCCACCAGGCCCGATTGTCGTAGACAGTAAGTTTCCGCTAGAGGCCTATGAAGCCCTTCGTAATGCAAATACCAAGGCCGAAGCAGAGCAAGCCGCGCGAGCGATGCGCGTGGCGGTGAAAACCCATATCAATGCCATCAGTGAACGCTACATTATCGAAGGAGAAACCGCAGATGGGGCGCTGATGTTCCTCCCGTCCGAAGCGGTCTATGCGGAACTACACGCGAGTTTCCCTGAAGTGGTACGCGAAGGCTTCGAAAAACGCGTTTGGATCGTATCCCCCACAACCTGCATGGCGACTCTCAACACCATGCGCGCCATTTTGAAAGACGCACAAATGCGCGAGCAGGCAGGGGCCATACGCACTGAGTTGGGCAAGTTGTTTCAGGATGTGGAGCGGCTCGGAACGCGTGTATCCAACCTTGATCGCCATTTCGGGCAAGCCGCCAAAGATATCTCCGAAATCAAAATCTCAGCCGATAAGGCAGGGCGTCGAGCACGCCGCTTGGATAACTTTGATTTCGAGGAATTGGCGCCAGACACAGAGAACAGCACTCTGGCGCCACCTGTCGCGGAGTAGGCTACACCGCCGACTTAATCGCAAGATACTGCGCTTGCGACTCAACTTCGTGTAGCCAGCCCTCAACGAGCTTTGGGTCACGCGGAGCTGCGGTAACACCCGGATGAATTTCACGATTCTTGACCGATTGAACCGCTAGCGAAACTGTTACGGATACCAGCCGCGCCATCGCCGAGCCACGCTCATCGCCCCAAGCATCAAGCGCGTAAGTTTTATCGTAAACCGGCGTGCCGTCCCGCTCCGCAGAAAGCGAAACACAAAGAACAACGCGATCAGGTTCGCCGTCTTCATAGGCGTGCTGATCCCAGAATTCGTCAGACATTTCTTTGAGGCGCTTGTCGCCATCTTCGCCGGAAAGTGTCTCTATTTCAGCGAAAACAGGGGCCCAAGCCTCAGACCAGCCATTGAGCCGAAGGGTGCCACGCACGAAATTCTTGAGCCGCCACTCAGGCTCGAACTGGTAATCCTCAATAAACGGAAGCGAGTCACGGTTAGGGTAAACTTCAAACGTTTCTGGCGCGGCCAGTGGCGCGGAATAGGATTGGATCGCATCCCATGGCCGCGCGACATCAAGCGTCGAGAAATTACGAATGGATCGGCTAGGCGAACGAAGCGCTTTGAGCACTCCAAGCGGCGACCAGCTGAATTTGTAACGGAATGCGTTGGTGTGTTTTGGGACACCGCCGCAGTAACTCAGGAACGAAATCGTGTTGGTCGGATCATAGGCATCTGACGCGCGGTAGTCAGCGACAAGGTGATGCGCCATCAGGTGGTCGATGCCTGGATCAAGCCCAACCTCGTTCACAAGGCAAACACCGCGTTCTTGTGCAACAGCATCAAGCGCAGCCATCTCGGGCGAAATGTAGGAGGAGGACACGAAATGTGCCCCTTTCTCAATGCATATTGTCGCCAGAGGCACGTGAAGATCGCCGGGCAGCATCGATACGACGATATCATTCGCGCGGAGCGCCTCGGTCAGGTCATCAAGCGTGAAAGCCTTAATGTTGTCGGTTAGGTCTCCGACGGTTTCGCGCGCTTTTTCGACTGTTCTGTTCCAGACGCATACGTCCTCGCCCGCTTCCAACAGACGCCGTAATCCCGGAATGGCCGAAAGCCCTGTACCGCACCAGTGAATTGTCATGGCTACTCCTTAGATATGTTCTTCGAATGTGTCTCTAGCTCGGCCCCAAACGCCTTGATCCAGTGATTTGAGCTCAAGAAGAGAGGGAAGCAATTGTTCAGCGTAATCTTCCGAGCTTTCGACAGGAAGCATCGACGGAAGGTTATCAATTGCGGTGACATCTAGCACGGGATCTGTTGCGACGCGCAGGGCCGGGTCTTCCCATGTTGTCGTGCGATCATAGACCTTGATCGGAGAGAAGTCGCTGTCTGGGTCACAGGCGATATCGCCGATAACCGATAGTTTGCGTGGGTCAGTGAGCGCAGACTTGGGGACGAAAACGGGCGTTCCCGGTCGTGCAAGAATGCAGTTCAGAAAAATGTCATGCTCAAGAATTTCGGGGAACGGGCCACCAGATGCTGTTTCGGCCATATCCCATTTCGTAACTTTAACGCCAAGTGCCTCGCAGAGATCAGAAGCGCCTGTCCCGACACGCCCAAGCGCGCCAATCACAATCGCGGATGGCGGGGTATAGGCCGCGAGATCAGTCTCTAGTGCGGCCAAAAGCGCATGTTTTGACGCGAATACGCCGACAGGTGCGCAGATGTCGCCCTTCTGCTGTGCGGCCCAGCATTTGAGGCTTACAGCAGCCCCCGCAAAACCTGCCCAATAGCCAAAAGCGGCTACGCGACGGCCGGATGGGTCAACCAGATACTCCAAATCATAGAGCGTTCCTCCGCCAGCTTTAAAGCGATCAAGAAGAATGCGCCCGCTGGGCTGCCCCTTATATGCGTGGCCGAACATGATGTGGCGATGTTTGAGTGGTGTCCCGTCTTCGGGCAGTTCCTTCAGCCCGAAGATAATGGCGTCGTCAGGGGCCTCCGGCCACGTGTTTTCCTCTGCAATTTCACAGCCTGCATCGATGTAACCTTGCAACGGAATAGCGCGGACGGAGCTTTTCTCAACTGTCACGCGAATACCAGCGTTCAGTAGCGCTTTGGTGCCTTCGGGCGTGATACCCACGCGCTCTTCGTTTTCGCGCTGTTCGGCGCGTACCCACAGATGTGTCATGTCCAACTCCTTCGTCTGACAGGAGTATGGCAACGCGAACGGAGGAGCAATCGGGTTTGGCATTTGGGCGCGTGTTTCGTGCGGCATTGACGGAAAAAGACCGGAAGTTGTCGCAGAAAGGGAAGGTTGTATCTCGGCTATTGGCGATAGAATATAGAGGGAACGGGAGTAGAGCGATGCCAGACAAGATTTCATTCACCCTTGATGGTCGCGAGGTGGTTGCCGCCGCGGATGAGAGTATTTGGCAAGTTGCCAAACGCGAAGGTGTCGACATTCCACATCTTTGCCACAAGCCTGCAACCGGTTATGCGCCAGATGGAAACTGCCGCGCTTGTATGGTTGAGGTTGAGGGCGAGCGCGTATTGGCAGCAAGCTGCGTACGCAAACCAAGTGATGGCATGGTTGTAAACACCCAGACCGCGCGCGCAGAGAAGGCGCGGCGCATGGTAATGGAGCTTTTGGTTGCTGATCAGCCCGAGCGCGATGCTTCTCATGACAAAAGCAGTGATTTTTGGGCGCAGGCCGAAGCCCAAGGGGTTGCCGAGAGTCGTTTCCCGAAACTTGAAGAAGCCCGTGTACCTTTGCTTGATAACTCGCATGTTGCGATGAACGTAAACCTTGATGCCTGTATTCAATGCGGGCTGTGTGTACGGGCCTGCCGCGATGTTCAGGTGAATGATGTATTGGGCATGTCTGGGCGTGGACACGACTCCTATCCGACCTTTGACCTCGCTGATCCGATGGGCGAAAGCACCTGTGTCGCGTGCGGTGAATGTGTGCAGGCCTGTCCAACTGGGGCGCTCATGCCAGCGACTGTCGTTGATGGTGCGCAGATTGGCGATAGTGCTGATATCGATCGGGAAGTGAAAAGCGTATGCCCATTTTGTGGTGTGGGCTGTCAGGTATCGCTCAAGGTTAAAGATGAGCGGGTCGTTTTCGTCGAAGGCATAGATGGCCCCGCGAACGAAGGGCGATTGTGCGTTAAGGGGCGGTTTGGGTTCGATTATATTCACCACCCGCACCGCCTTACCAAGCCCTTGATCCGCCGCGAGGACGCGCCCGAAAAAGGCTTGAATGTTGATCCTGCTAATCCGCTGACCCATTTCCGAGAAGCGACTTGGGACGAGGCATTGGACGCCGCTGCCAATGGTTTGGCAAAGCTTCGTGAAACCCGTGGCGGTAAGTCAGTTGCGGGATTTGGTAGCGCGAAATGCACCAACGAAGAGGCCTATCTTTTCCAGAAGCTCATTCGCCAAGGTTTCGGGCACAACAACGTCGACCATTGTACGCGGCTCTGTCATGCGTCCTCTGTTGCGGCTCTCTTGGAGAATGTCGGCTCCGGCGCTGTCACCGCGACGTTTAACGAGATTGAAAACGCCGATGTGGCCATTGTGATCGGCTGTAACCCTGCCGAAAACCATCCCGTCGCGGCGACATATTTCAAGCAATTCGCCAAACGCGGCGGCAAGCTTATTGTGCTTGATCCGCGCGGGCAGGCGCTCTCTCGGTTTGCCACGCAAATGGTGCAATTCCGGCCAGGTGCGGATGTTTCGCTGCTGAATGCGATGATGCAGGTGATCGTCGAAGAGAAGCTATACGACGAGTCCTATATCGCGCGGATGACCGAAAACTGGGAGGCGGAAAAAGCGCATCTCGCGGCGTTTACGCCCGAAAAAATGGCCGATATTTGCGGTATCGCGCCTGATGAGATCCGTGCCGCTGCCCGCACGTTTGCGCAGGGCAACGCGGGCATGATTTTCTGGGGCATGGGCGTGAGCCAACACATCCACGGCACCGATAATTCGCGGTGTCTGATTTCGCTGGCGCTCATGACCGGTAATGTCGGTAAACCTGGCGCTGGGCTTCATCCTTTGCGCGGCCAAAACAATGTGCAGGGCGCTTCGGATGCGGGACTTATCCCGATGTTCCTGCCTGATTACCAGTCCGTTACTGACGACGGCGTGCGCTCGGCTTTTACGGATGTTTGGAACAGCGGCGATTTTTCAGCGGACAAGGGTCTAACTGTTACGGAAATTGTCGACGATATTCATGCGGGCAACACGCGCGGTATGTATATCCTTGGCGAGAATCCAGCCATGTCAGACCCAGATGTGAGCCACGCGCGCGAAGCATTGGCCAAACTGGAGCATCTTGTGGTGCAGGACATATTCCTGACCGAAACCGCGAACTTTGCTGATGTAATCCTTCCCGCGAGTGCCTTTGCGGAAAAGGCGGGAACAGTGACTAACACCAACAGACAAGTGCAAATGGGGCGGCAGGCTATGCAGCCACCAGGTGACGCCAAGGAAGATTGGTGGATCGAGGTCGAGCTTGCCAAACGATTGGGTCTTGATTGGACTTACACGCACCCGCAAGAGGTGTTTGCCGAAATGGCTATCAATATGCGTAGCCTTGATAACATCACATGGGAGCGCCTTGAGAGCCAAAACGCAGTCACGTATCCAAGCTTGTCCCACGATGATCCCGGGCAGGCGATTGTCTTTGCGGATGCCTTCCCGCGGGATAACGAGCGCGCAAAGTTTACACCCGCTGATGTGATTGCACCGGATGAGTCTCCTGATGCCGAATATCCGATGATCCTCACAACAGGGCGGCAGTTGGAGCATTGGCATACAGGGTCAATGACCCGCCGCTCCAAAGTATTGGATTCGGTCGAGCCGGAAGCGAACTGCTCGATCAACCCGAAAACGCTCAAATATCTGGGCGTTGAGGCGGGCGGAATGGTGCGGCTCACGACGCGGCGCGGAGAGATAACTGTGATGGCGCGGGCGGATCGCACGGTTGCAAAAGATATGGTGTTCCTGCCGTTTGCCTTTGTCGAAGCGGCGGCAAACATCCTCACAAACCCTGCAATAGACCCTTATGGCAAAATTCCGGAGTTCAAATTCGCGGCGGTTCGGGTCGAGAAGGCGTCTTAGCTCCAGACCACATCACCTAAAAAGATATACCCCGCGCCATAGATTGTTTTGATGAGTTGGGGGTTCTTTGGGTCTTCACGAAGTTTGGTGCGCAGGCGGCTGATGCGCACATCCATGGCGCGGTCAAAGCTTTCTCCAGCCGCGCCGCCAAGGCTTTCTTGCATTTGAACTCGTGAAATAAGGCGTTTCGGATTGTTGAGGAACAACCGCAGGACTTCGCCCTCGGCATGCGAAAAGGGAACTTCGGCGCCCTCGTCATCTATTAGAAGATAGGTTTCAAAATTTGCAGTCCAGCCGGAGAAAATCGCGGTATCTGATGTGCGGCCAACGGGTTTCACGCTGCGCATTCGCGCACGGACGCGGGCAACAACCTCGGATGGGTCAAATGGTTTGATGATGTAATCATCCGCGCCAAGCTCAAGGCCGGTGATCTTGTCCTGAACCTGTGCACGACCCGAAATGATGATGATAGAGGCTCCACTCTCAAGCGCCAGTCGATGCACCAGCGCTAACCCGTCTTTGTCAGGGAGGCCCAGATCAACAAGGCATACTTCTGGGGAGCTTGTTTTAAGCGAAGCCTCAAACTCGGTGGCGCGCGCAAAACTTGCCGTACGATAGCCCGCTTCTTCCAATGCTTCGGACAGCATGTTGCGAATTTCGGGCTCATCATCGAGAATTGTCACCAAGGGTTTGGTCATGCGGTATCCTCCGCTGCTAAGAAACTTCCGAGTTCACGACCGTCAAAGGGTTTGCCAATCACCCGATATCGCTGGGCGGCTTCTTGGAAGAGCGGGTCAGACTCGGGTTTGGAGGTCATGAGGAACGCCGGAACCGTCATGCCCGCATCGGAGAGTCGGTCGAGAAGCGCGATGCCAGTCTCGTTTCCTTTCAACGAGATATCGCTCAAGATCATCCCGATTCCAGGCAGCTTCGCCAATTCACACGCTTCGCCAACCGTTTCGGCTTCGATCACTACATGGCCGAGTTCCATAAGCATATCGCGAACATTGAGCCGTATTTCCGGCGAGTCTTCTACAAGCAACACCATTGTCGGCTCGGATTGAACGGGAACAGGGCGGCGCGGAAGACGAAGTGTGACGCGGCCTCCAGAGGCGTGGTTTTCAAGCTCGACCTGACCGCCAGCAAGCTTTGTCAGGTCATAAACCATCGAAAGTCCCAAGCCGGATCCTTCGCCGCCTTTTGTCGTGAAAAACGGCTCTAATCCACGAGAAAGCGCCTCATTTGAAAACCCTGGCCCCGTGTCGGATACAGAGATCACAAGCCAAGTTTTCGAGACTTCCTTGGCTGTGACGTGGATTTCGCCGGTCGCTTTTCCAATGGCATCACGCGCGTTCAGAACAAGGTTCAATAGCGAATCTTGAAGGCTGCCAGCATCCAGCAAAAGAGGTTCGCTAAGCCCAGTGGATTCAGTTTTCAGCGTAACGCCATCTGGTAAGCTCGGCGTTGCGAGTACCGCCAGATCGCGGAGCAGATCGGCAACATTGCATGGCGAGGGGTTCATCGAGCGCGGAGCTGACATTTTTCCGATCTTATCAAGCAACACGCCCCCGCGCCGTGCCGCGCCTTGGGTAGCATTCACCAACTCGCGCGCTTCTTCGGGAAGATCCATGCGCTCCAGACGCGCTTGCATGCCGAGGATGATTGTTAGCAGGTTCGCGAAATCATGCGCCAGCCCAGAGGTCATTTGAGCGGCAAGCTCTTTCTTGCGCGTTTGGGCAAGAGCCGCGCGGGCCTGTGTTTCCTCTGTTACATCCATGGACAAGATATAGACACCGGTCACATTGCCTTCGCGAATATCGGGCGTAAATGCGACCCTAATTCGCCTGCCAGAGGTAGAATCCGTAAACTCAAAGACAGAGGCCTCGCCCTTGTAAGCAAGTTCAAGATAGGGGCCGGTTTTCTCGAACGCCGCTTCGCCCAATGCCTCTCGCATGTGAAGGCCGAGGATATTGTTTGGGCGGTTTGGTAGCACCGCAGACAGGCGGCGGTTCGAATAAGTATAAAGCCCGTCAAGATCAAGATGCGCGATATGGGCGGGCATCATCTCTGTGGTGAGGCGTGTTCTGGCCTCCATCGCGGTGAGTTCGCGTTTGGCTTGCTCCAAGGCAATATTGGTTGCGGCCAATTCTCGGTTGGCCAATGAAAGTTGCTCAGTGTGGCCAAGGACCTGATCCGACAAAGTTTCGGATTTTGCTCGCAATAGAGCCTCTTGGCGCTTGATCTGGGTAATGTCTGTATAAACAGCGACCCAGCCACCTTCAGGCAAGGGTGCACCCTCAATCGATACGATCTGCCCGTTTGAACGCTGGCGCTCAACGTAGTGAGGCTCAAAAGCCATGGCCGTTCGAACGCGCTCCTTCACGAAGGACTCAATATCTTCCACATCTCCGTATTCGCCGCGCTCGGTTAGAAAACGGATGGTTTCCGAAAATGATGCTCCGGGGTTCACCAGATGATCAGGCAGGTCGAACATTTCATGGAAACGGGCATTGCTCACCACAAGGCGCAGGTCCGCATCATAGATCGAAAGCGCCTGTTGAATAAGGTTCAAACCCGCAAGCGTGAACCGTTCAGTGGTGGATTTGGAGTGTTCCATAGCTTTATCGCTACCAGCCGGACTGGCTCTGGGAAAGCTCTTTTGGAGGCTTGTTACAATTCGTTAGATTCCAGAAATAGTCAGGAAAAAATTGACCAATAGGAAAATAACACCACGCTAGAACGCAGGCAGAATCGCTTGCGCAATTGTGGCCGCCACGGGAGAGGCGGTGGGGAGGAACGATCATTGGCTAATACCAACACGGGACACATGGGTGCGGAGACTGACCTACAGTCTATTCCTGCGCTACTTGCCCGAAATGCGGCGAAGTATGGCAATAGACCAGCGTTTCGCGAGAAAGAATTCGGCATTTGGCAAACGGATACTTGGGCCGAAGTCGCCGAAAAGGTTCGTGATCTTGGTCTTGGCCTAATCAATCTGGGGATTGCAGAGGGCGACTTTGTTGCAATCATCGGGCGGAACAGACCGAGCCTTTACTGGTCGATGATTGCTGTTCAGTCCGTTGGCGCCATTCCCGTTCCGCTTTATCAAGACGCCAACGCCGAAGAGATGGCCTATGTCCTTGGCCACTGTGGCGCGCGGTTTGTAATTGCAGGCGATCAGGAGCAGGTCGACAAGGTTATCGAAATTCAGGAAGGCCTCCACCAGTTCGAGCATATGATCTATCTCGATCCGCGCGGCCTTCGGAAGTACGATCATTCCCGTCTTCACGAATTCGCCCATGTTCTCGCACAAGGCCGCGCCGCAGCAGACGAATTTAGCCCTGAACTTGAGCGTCGCACGGCGAAGCTGAATTTCGATAGCACCTGCGTCATGCTTTATACGTCGGGTACGACGGGGAAACCTAAAGGCGTAGTGCTTTCTAATCGCAACATCATCATGAGCTCAAAAGCCTCTGCAGAGTTTGACAGGCTGACGCATGAAGACGAGGTGCTTGCCTATCTCCCTATGGCTTGGGTCGGCGATTTTATCTTCTCCATCGGACAGGCATCGTGGACAGGCTTCTGCGTTAACTGCCCCGAGAGTGCAGACACCATGATGACCGATCTGCGCGAGATCGGGCCGACCTATTATTTCGCCCCGCCCCGCATTTTTGAGACACAGCTCACAAACGTCATGATCCGTATGGAAGACGCGGGCAAATTCAAGCAGTGGCTCTTTGCGAAGTTTATGGACCACGCCAAAAAGGTCGGGCCGGCGATTCTGGATGGAAAGTCTGTTTCGGGCATGGATAGGCTCAAATACAAGCTCGGCGAATACCTCATTTACGGTCCCCTCAAAAACACACTCGGCTTTAGCCGCGTTCGCGTTGGATATACTGCGGGTGAGGCGATCGGGCCGGAGATTTTCGAATTCTATCGCTCGCTTGGGATCAACCTCAAACAGCTTTATGGCCAGACTGAAGCATCTGTGTTCATCACCCAGCAACCTGATGGCGAAGTGCGCAACGATACTGTTGGTGTTCCAAGCCCCGGTGTTGAAATCCGGATCGCCGATAATGGCGAGGTGTTCTATCGCTCGCCCGGCGTCTTTGTTGAATACCTGAATAACCCAGACAGCACCGCCGATACGAAAGACAGCGAAGGTTGGGTCGCAACGGGCGACGCGGGCTTTATCGAGAAAAGCTCCGGCCACTTACGGATTATCGACCGCGCAAAGGACGTTGGCAAAATGGCTTCCGGTGCGATGTTTGCCCCGAAATACGTTGAGAACAAACTCAAGTTCTATCCGAATATTCTTGAAGCGGTCGTGTTTGGCGCTGGGCGGGAATATTGTACGGCCTTCATCAATATTGATCTGACCGCGGTGGGGAACTGGGCGGAGCGGAACAACATCGCGTATGCATCCTATCAAGAACTTGCCGGACATCCGCAGGTTCTCGAAACCATCCGCCAGCATGTTTCCGAAGTGAACAAGAGCGTGGCTCAGGATGAGATGCTCTCGGGCTGTCAAATCCATCGCTTCCTTGTGTTGCACAAAGAGCTTGATGCGGATGATGGCGAAATGACCCGCACCCGTAAGGTACGCCGCCGGATCGTTGAGGAGAAGTTCGATGATTTGATCGGCGCGCTCTATGACGGTTCCGACGAGATCTTTACCAAGACCGAAGTGACCTATGAGGACGGCCGCAAAGGCGCGATTAGTGCCACGTTGAAACTTCTGGATGCCGAAGTGCAGCCGGTGGCAAAGGGGAGCATGGCAGCATGAGCGCCCAAGCAGAAGAATACGTCACCGAAGATGGCCGCAAAATCGGCGGTGTCATGATGGAGATGAAAAACATCACCCTGCGATTTGGTGGTGTGGTTGCGATCAAAGACATCAGTTTTGATATTCGCGAAGGTGAAATCCGCGCGATCATCGGTCCGAACGGCGCGGGTAAATCAAGCATGCTCAACGTCATCTCGGGGTTTTATAATCCGCAAGAAGGCGATGTGATTTTTCGCGGCAAAAAGCGCCCGCAGATGCGGCCATATAAGGTCGCGCAGCAAGGCATCGCGCGGACCTTTCAGAACATCGCGTTGTTCGAGGGTATGAGCGTTTTGGATAACGTGATGACCGGTCGATTGACCCATATGAAAACTGGCATGTTCGGACAAGCCATGTGGTGGGGCAAGGCGCAGGACGAAGAGGTTTACAACCGAGAGAAGGTTGAGGAGATCATCGATTTCCTTGAGATTCAGGCCATCCGCAAAACGCCAGTTGGGCGCTTGCCTTATGGCCTCAAGAAACGTGTCGAACTCGCCCGCGCATTGGCAGCAGAGCCCAAACTCCTCCTGTTGGACGAGCCGATGGCCGGTATGAACGTCGAGGAAAAAGAGGACATGAGCCGCTTTATCCTTGATGTGAATGACGAGTTCGGCACCACAATCGCCCTGATCGAACATGATATGGGCGTTGTGATGGACCTGTCGGATCGGGTTGTCGTGATGGACTACGGCAAGAAGATCGGCGACGGAACGCCCGACGAGGTCCGCAGCAATCAGGAAGTAATCGACGCATATCTGGGGGTGGCACATGACTAAAGCTACGCCACAGAAACACGACATACTGGAGGCCCACAATGCCTGAGCAACTCTTATGGGCCGCTGAGGCTATGATGAACGGTTTGATGGCAGGGGTGCTCTATGCGCTTGTTGCCCTCGGGTTCGTGCTGATCTTCAAAGCGTCTGGTGTATTTAACTATGCCCAAGGTGTGATGGCGCTGTTCGCCGCGCTCACGCTGGTCGGCATCATGGATGGGCAGGTACCATTTGCGCATTTGATCAACGCGGTGTTCGGCACCGAAATTCACCACTTTGGCTGGCACGTTCCGGCAATTTTGGCGATCTTCCTAACGGGCGTTGTGATGGTCGGGCTGGCCATATTTATCGAGCGGTTCGTGCTACGTCATCTTGTGAACCAGCCTGATATCATCCTGTTTATGGCCACCATCGGGCTTGCTTACTTCATGGAAGGCGTTGGAGATCTGATGTGGGGCAGCGAGATCAAGACACTTGATGTTGGCCTGCCGCAGGGGATTTCGGAAACTATTGATGAAGCGACCTACAACTGGTTTGGGTACGGCTTCTTTATCGACCGACTAGATATCGTCGCAACGATTATTGCCGCGCTGCTCGTAGCAAGCCTTACGATCTTCTCGCAATATTCCAAACAAGGCCGCGCCCTGCGCGCTGTTGCGGATGACCACCAAGCGGCGCTTTCGGTCGGCATTTCTCTGCGCTTTATCTGGGTTCTGGTCTGGTCGATTGCTGGGTTCGTTGCCCTCGTTGCCGGTATGATGTGGGGCGCAAAATCGGGCGTACAATTCTCGCTATCGCTCATTGCACTCAAGGCGCTGCCGGTTCTGATGCTCGGCGGGTTTACCTCGATCCCTGGTGCGATCGTCGGCGGGCTGATTATCGGTGTCGGCGAGAAACTGTTCGAGTTCTCCATCGGCCCGCTTGTTGGCGGCGCAACGGAAAACTGGTTCGCCTATGTGCTGGCGCTGGTGTTCCTTGTCTTCAGACCACAAGGCCTGTTTGGCGAAAAAATCATCGAGAGGGTCTAGAGCAATGTCAGCACTAAAACAGACCCTAACGTTGGTCAAATCGCCTAAATCATCATCGAATAACATGAAGGGGTGGACCTGATGCTTTATCGTGAAGCCGGAGATTTCAAAACCACCTATGTCGAAGACGGGCAGACTTTCCCGATCAAATTTGATCGGATTGCCTACTACATTCTGTTGGCTGTCGCCTTTGGTGTGGTGCCGTTTATCATCAACGATTACTGGGCCAATGCCGTTCTGGTGCCTTTCCTGATTTACGCTGTTGCGGCAATCGGGTTGAACATCCTTGTCGGGTACGCGGGGCAGGTAAGCCTTGGTACGGGCGGTTTCATGGCTGTGGGGGCGTATGCTTGCTACAAGTTGATGACGTCATTCCCCGAAGTTTCGATCCTGATCCATGTCGTATTGGCAGGAGTCATTACCGCCGCTGTCGGGGTGCTGTTTGGCTTGCCAAGCTTGCGGATCAAGGGGTTCTACCTTGCTGTGGCAACCCTCGCCGCGCAGTTCTTCCTCGTTTGGCTCTTTAACAAGGTGCCGTGGTTCTACAACTATTCTGCATCTGGCCAGATCTCCGCACCAGAGCGCACCGTATTCGGCATCGAAGTGACCGGCGCAAACACAGACGCTTGGGCGAAATACCTTGTCTGCCTGATCTTCGTGACAGCCTGTGCATGGCTCGCGCGCAATCTGACACGCGGCACCACGGGCCGCACATGGATGGCGATCCGCGATATGGATATCGCTGCGGAGATTATCGGGGTGAACCCACTCAAGGCAAAACTAACGGCTTTTGCGGTAAGTTCTTTCTTCGTCGGGATCGCGGGCGCGCTCTTCTTTGCGGTGTATCTCGGATCGGTTGAAGTGGGCGAAGTCTTCGGAATTAACAAGAGTTTCCTTGTCCTGTTTATGATCATTATTGGCGGGTTAGGGTCTATTTTCGGAAGTTTCGCGGGCGCGGCGTTCATGGTGTTGATGCCGGTACTGCTCAAGAACATTCTCGTGGGCGGCTTGGGCTGGCCCACTGATATCGCGGCGCATTTCGAACTTGTCATTGTTGGCGGCTTGATCGTGGTGTTCCTCATTCTGGAACCGCATGGCTTGGCACAGCTGTGGCGCGTCGCAAAAGAAAAATTAAGGTTGTGGCCCTTCCCGCATTAGTGGGCGGCCCGAATAGATCGAGGGAAAAACCTTCGGCACGAGACGATTTCAAATTTAGGGAGGACTAAGACATGAAATTGAAGTTTACAGCATTAGCGGCGGCGGCCGTGGTTTCGGCGGCAGCGCCTGCGATGGCGGACCTTGTGTTCCCGTCGCTTTCCTATCGTACGGGTCCATATGCGGCGGGCGGTATTCCGTTTGCTGATGGATATGCAGATTACTTCACGCTTCTGAACGAGCGTGACGGCGGTATCGGCGGCGAAATGGCCAAGGTGATTGAATGCGAAACCGGCTATAACACTGAAAAAGGTGTTGAGTGCTATGAGAGCACGAAGGGCGAAGGTTCACTGATTTATCAACCGCTGTCCACGGGCATCACCTATCAGCTCATCCCGAAGGTTACGGCCGATGGAATCGCACTTCACACAATGGGTTATGGTCGTACGTCCGCCAAGAACGGTAAGGTGTTCAGCAACGTCTTTAACTATCCTGCGAACTATTGGGATGGTGCCTCGGTTGCGATCAACCACCTGCTTGACCTGAATGATGGTGACATCAACGGCAAGAAGGTTGCGCTGGTCTATCATAACTCCGCCTACGGCAAAGAACCGATCCGCACGCTCGAAGAGCTTTCGGCAAAGCACGGCTTTGAACTGACGACGCTTGCTGTTGACCACCCAGGTCAGGAGCAGAAGTCTCAGTGGCTGCAAATCCGCCGCGAAAAGCCCGATTATGTTCTGATGTGGGGTTGGGGCGTGATGAACCAAGTTGCCATTCAGGAAGCCGCGAACATTCGCTTCCCGATGGAGAATTTCATCGGCGTTTGGTGGTCTGGTGGCGAGCATGATGTGATCCCTGCTGGCGATGGCGCGAACGGCTATAAAGCTGTGACATTCCACAACGTTGGCAGCGACTTCCCTGTGTTTGATGACGTGCAAAAGTATGTTGTTGACGCGGGCAAGGCAGCAGGAAACGGCGATCAGATCGGCACAGCGGTTTACAACCGCGGTTTCTATGCAGCGATGCTTGCGGCCGAGGCAGCACGCAATGCTCAGGAAATTGCAGGAAAATCCGACATTACCGCCGCTGACATGCTCAAGGGCATGGAGTCGCTTGAAATCACAGAAGAGCGTATGGCCGAGCTTGGTATGCCAAACTTCGGCCCGTCCTTCACTGTGACCTGCGAAAACCACGGTGGTCCGGGCCTTGGTGCGATTCAGCAATGGGACGCGGCAGCGCAAGAATGGTCGCTCATCAGCGATTTCGCGCCCTCTGACACTGAAATTATCGACGCCCTTGTGATGGAAGATTCGATGGCATTCGCCAAAGAAAACAACATCGAAGAGCGCTGTAACTAAGAACAGTTCCTCCGGCCATTGCCGACGCTTTGGCCGGAGGATCCTTTCAACCTACGAAATGGTGAAAACTATGCTGGACGCCACACCTGAAACCAAAGGCGAGACCCTGCTTGAGGTCAACAATATCGAGGTGATCTATAACCACGTGATCCTCGTGCTAAAGGGTGTGAGCCTATCCGTTCCCAAAGGGGGCATCACCGCCCTTCTTGGCGGCAACGGCGCTGGAAAAACGACCACGCTCAAGGCCATCTCCAATCTGCTCCACAGTGAGCGCGGCGAGGTAACCAAGGGCAGCATCAACTATCGTGGTGAGCGGGTTCAGGATCTCGCCCCTGCGGATTTGGTGCAAAAGGGCGTTATTCAGGTCATGGAAGGCCGGCATTGTTTTGAGCATTTGACTGTTGAAGAAAACCTAATGACGGGCGCCTATACCCGCAAAGATGGCAAGGGCGCGATCGCGGCGGATTTGGAAATGGTTTATGACTATTTCCCGCGTCTGCGCGAGCGCCGTAAGAGTCAGGCGGGTTATACCTCGGGCGGCGAACAACAGATGTGCGCCATCGGCCGCGCGCTCATGAGCCGTCCGGAAACGATCCTTCTGGATGAGCCGTCAATGGGCCTCGCGCCGCAGCTTGTGGAGCAGATTTTCGGCATCGTGAAATCGGTAAACGAGAACGAAGGCGTGAGTTTCCTTCTGGCCGAGCAAAACACCAATGTCGCGCTGCGCTTTGCACATTACGGATACATCCTTGAGAGCGGGCGCGTCGTCATGGACGGCCCCGCGGCTGAATTGCGCGAGAACCCTGATGTTAAGGAATTCTATCTTGGCGTGTCTGACGAAGGCCGCAAATCCTTCCGTGACGTACGGAGCTATCGCCGTCGGAAGCGGTGGTTGAGCTGATGCGGAGTAACGACATGGGATTTTACGATCAGCTTGAAACACGCTCTGCCGATGCGCGCGCTGCGGATATTGCCAAGCAGCTTCCGTTACAGATCGCGCAGGCCAAACGAGCGCCCGCCATAGCGGAAATTCTAAAGGATGTGGATGCCGAGAGCATTGGGTCAGTCGAGGATTTGGCGTCATTGCCAGTAATCCGAAAGTCTGAACTTGTCTCTAATCAGGCTGAAAACGCGCCTTTTGGTGGTTTTGCCGCGATTGATGCTCATGAGTTTGAACATGTTTTCCAGAGCCCCGGCCCGATCTATGAACCAGGGAAGCTCGGCAACGATTGGTGGCGCACAGGGCGGTTTCTTCATGCTGCGGGCATCGGCCGTGGTGACATAATCCAGAACTGTTTTGGATATCATCTAACACCTGCTGGAATGATCTTTGAAAGCGGCGCGCGCGCCGTTGGTGCGGCTGTCGTTCCCGCAGGAACTGGGCAGACCGAGCTTCAAGTTCGAGCCGCTCACGATATCGGTGTCACGGCCTATGCGGGCACGCCGGATTACCTCAAGGTGATCCTTGATCGCGCCGAGACGGAAGGGGTTAAGTTGAGCATTCGCAAGGCTGCGGTTGGCGGCGGCGCATTGTTCCCTAGTCTACGTCAGGAGTATGCGGATCGAGGCATTGCGTGTTTGCAATGCTACGCGACTGCTGATCTTGGCAATATCGCCTATGAAAGCGCCGCGATGGAGGGGCTGATTGTTGATGAAGGCGTGCTGGTTGAGATCGTGACGCCCGGCACTGGAACGCCTGTTGCGCTCGGAGAGGTCGGCGAAGTTGTTGTGACAACCCTTAATCCCGACTATCCGCTCATTCGGTTCGCGACAGGTGATCTGAGCGCGTTCATGGAAGGTGAAAGCCCCTGTGGCCGCACGAACTTGCGGATTAAAGGCTGGATGGGGCGCGCCGATCAGACAACGAAGATTAAGGGGATGTTTGTCCGGCCCGAGCAAGTTGCTGATCTGGTGAGCAAGAACCCCGAAGTCGAGAAAGCCCGTGTTGTCGCCAGCCGTGATGGCGAGCGAGACATGATGACTGTCATGCTCGAAACAGAGGGTGCGAGCGCGGAGGCCTTGGCGGACAGCGTTTTCTCAACGCTCAAGCTAAAGGGCAAGATCGAACTTGTTCCTGTCGGGAGCCTTCCAAAGGATGGCAAAGTAATCGACGATCAGCGCAGTTACGACACCTAAACAGGTGCAAAACAGGCTCTAAACTGGCGCGTTCTTCGTTCCGTAGAGGGCGCGGGCCTGCTTGTAAGTCAGCAGCTTGCGCTCTTTTTCGTCCCATAGACGAAGCTTCACACATGCGAGGCTCTCGCGAATACTCAATCGTTGATTCTGGTCGAGACTTGGGTGATCGCGCAGGACATCAGGAAGCCGATAGAACGGAATGCGCGAATAAAGGTGATGCACGTGATGTAGGCCGATATTGGCTGTCATCCACTGCAAGACACGAGGCAATTCGTAATGCGAGGAGCCGTGGAGCGCGGCATCATGCATTTCCCAATTTTCGCCAACGTCCCAATGGGTATCTTCGAATTGGTGCTGCACATAGAACAGCCAAACGCCTGCAGTGGCCGCAAGGAGGCTGGTCGGCAGGAAGATCAACACAAGCGGCTTCCAGCCACCAAAGTATGCGATGAGCCCAAGTGCCACGAGGATCGCGATGTTCGTCCCCATGGCCGATGTCCAGTATTTGCGCGACTTCATAAAGCCGATCGGTAGGCGATATTGAAGCAGGAAGGTATAAGCAGGACCAATTGCGAAAAGCACGAATGGGCTGCGATAGAGCCTATACTTGAACTTTCCCCACGTTGAGCGCGCATTATATTCGGCGACGGTCAGCGTCATGATATCGCCCATGCCGCGATGATCGAGATTGCCCGATGCGGAGTGGTGCATCGCGTGTGACCGCTTCCAGACGTCGTACGGTGTAAGCGTAAGCACACCGATTGCGCGCCCGACCCAGTCAGATACGGATCGGTTCGTAAAAAAGGCTGCGTGCCCACAATCGTGTTGAATAGCAAAGAGGCGCACCAGAAAGCCGGCGTTTACAATGGCGATTGCCAAAGCCAACCACGGGCTGAACGAGATCATCCACCACGCCAATGCCCAAAGAGCAAAGAACGGAACCAAGGTAACCGCCAACTCAAAAAGACTGCGCCACAAGATTGGTTCGCGGTATTTCGCCAGATGGCGAAGCCAATCGCGCGCAGCCACAACCGTAGAATCTGCAGGAGGAGTCGCACCATTGCTTGGTGTGTTGGGGGCGGTGGAATTCATGCTCGTCTCGTTCTGGTATTTTTGTTGTCCGAAGCCTAAGCGCCAACCCAGTACAAAGCCAACATTTCCGTGCCCGACCTTACGTCAATCGAGCGCCTGTTCATTTAGGCACAAAAAAGCCGCCTCAAACGGGCGGCTTTTCTGTATTCTGTCTCTAGCTCAGCCTTGGCGGGCTTTGAACCGAGGTTGCGTTTTGTTGATAACATAAACGCGGCCCTTACGACGTACTACGCGGCAGTCGCGATGACGGTTCTTGAGCGAACGGAGCGAGTTCCGAACTTTCATGGCCTTCTCCTTTTATCGCGGCGCGCCAGTGGCGCCTCGGGGTTAAACTTTACCCGTTTCCGGGCGGTGAACGCCCCAATGGGGCAATTTGGGGTCATCGCAGTTTGCGATGGTGGGCACGACTGGGTTCGAACCAGTGACCCCTTCGATGTCAACGAAGTGCTCTACCACTGAGCTACGCGCCCAAAACGCTGCGATCCTCTCTGTCCTATCCATTGACCACAGTCTGGCGTTGGCCAAAAACGAATAGGACGCGGAAAAACCGCGTCGACTGGCGCTGTCTATATTCGGAGTCGTAGCGGTGTTCAAGGCTTTTGATAGCGATTTATTTGCGTCTATCCGAATTCTCTGTAGAGTTTAATCATGAGTGACGCTTTTAACCTAAAAATGCCCGAATCCCGCACAACAAGCGTGGTATTTGCATCGCCCCATAGCGGGCGAGACTATGATCGCTCCTTCCTACGGCAAACAGTTTTGGATGAGCGTTTGATTCGTAGCTCTGAAGACGCGTTTGTTGATCGCCTTTTGACAGCGGCACCTGCACATGGCGCGATTCTCATGGCGGCGCGAAAGCCACGTGCCTTTGTTGATTTGAACAGAGATTGTAGCGAGCTTGATTCTGCGCTGATTGAGGGTGTGAAAAAACAGGCGCACAATCCGCGTGTGGCCTCTGGCCTTGGAGTGATTCCGCGCGTGGTGTCGGGCAGCCGTGCGATTTATCGCGGCAAGATCAGTCAGGAGGAAGCCTTTGAGCGTATTCGGGGCTACTGGCGCCCGTATCATGACATGTTGCACACCATTCTAACCCAGAATCAGACGCTGTTCGGTCGGTCGATCTTGGTGGATTGTCATTCGATGCCACATGAAGCGCTAGAAGTGCTGACCCGCGCAAATCGGCCAAGGCCCGATATCGTAATCGGCGACCGTTTCGGCGCATCAGCGGATGAGGATATCGTCGCTCAGATCGAACAGATTTTCAGTGATGCGGGCCTTAGAGTTGCGCGGAATACACCTTTTGCAGGAGCCTATATCGCAAAGCAATATGGGCAACCCGCCAAGAACCGTCATTGCATTCAAATCGAGATTGATCGCGCGCTCTATATGGACGAGCAGATGGTACTGCCGAATGACAATTTCGGCGCGTTTCAGTCATTGATGAAGGATGTCACGGCGCGGATTGCTGATATAGGCCGAGGGGAAATCAGGCTTGCTGCGGAATAGTTAACGCAGGGAGCGCCCTTTAACGATCGCGTCTTTTCCGAACTTCTCTCTTATAGAGTCTGTCGCACGTTCGGCGCGACTGCGCTGCTCTGCTTGTGGATCGAGCAAATCGCCAGTGAGGTCAGCGGCCTGTGCGGGAATGAGGTCGCTAAGGCCAACACCGATCAGTCGAAATGGTCCTTGGTCGCTGACCTGATCAAATAGCCCGCGCGCGGTGTGATAGATCTTGTCTGCCATCTGTGTCGCGTCTCGAAGGCTCAGGCGGCGGGAAAGAGCCGTAAAGTTGGCACGTTTGAGTTTGAGGGTCACGACCCGACCCGCGAGGTCTCGTGCTTTTGCGCGGTCACTGACCTGCTCGGCAAGGCGCCAAATATACCCGTCCAACAAGTCGGGGTCGGAGGTGTCCTCAAAGAAGGTGGTTTCATTCGAGATCGATTTGACCGGCGCGTTGGTGGACACGCGGCGGTAATCTTCTCCGCGAGCAAGATGCCAAAGCCGATCGCCCATGCCGCCAAACCGCTCATGCAACTCGCGACGATCCCAGCGGAGAATATCGTCAAATGTGCGCAGCCCAGCCTTTTCAAGTGAGGCCTGAAATGCGGGGCCGACGCCCCAAATCATGCGCACGGGCTTCCCGCGAAGAAAGTCTGGTGTTTCGGCCTTCCCGATGATTGCAAAGCCACGCGGCTTATCCAAATCGCTTGCCACCTTAGCCAGAAACTTGTTGTGCGATAGCCCGATCGAGCCAGTGACACCCACTTCATCTTTCATACGTTTCACAAGCCGCGCGAGCATAACGGCCGGTGGATGACCATGGAGCTTTTGCGTTCCAGTGAGATCCATAAAGGCTTCGTCCAGTGACAAAGGCTCCACTTTGGGGGTGAGCTCGTCCATCATTTTGCGCACTGCTCGGCTCGCCTCGACATAGGCACCCATACGCGGCTTCACGACAACAGCGTCGGGGCAGAGCTTGAGCGCCTGAAACATCGGCATGGCAGAGCGCACACCCTTGATCCGCGCCACATAGCAAGCGGTGGATACCACACCGCGTTTGCCACCTCCGATGATGACGGGCTTGTCCTGTAGCGCGGGATTGTCGCGCTTCTCAACGCTTGCATAAAACGCATCACAATCCATGTGCGCTATGCTTAGATCGAATAGTTCGTCATGTACCAAAACCCGAGGGTTGCCGCATTCCGGACAACGCAGCATTGCCGATGGTTCGGCGTGAAACTCTGCCAGACAGGAGCGGCAAATGGCGGGTTGAGGTTGGGGCATGTTAATAGACTAGGCTTCTCTCGGGAATTCGACAATGGCGAGACTTTGCAGAAATTCCCCTTTAAGATCGCCAAGAAGAAGCGCATATCAAGATTAAACAAAAACAATTTATTAAGGGGAATGCTATGGATGTAAACGGACTTATTGGCGGCAATATTGTGCTGCTCCTCATCGCAGGTTTTATTATCCTGTCGATCTTTCTTGGGGTGCGGATCGTACCGCAGTCGGAAAAATATGTGGTGGAGCGGTTTGGCCGTCTTCGCGCTGTTCTTGGGCCAGGGATTAACTTTATTGTCCCGTTTCTTGATGTCGTACGCCACAAAATCTCGATTCTCGAACGTCAGCTGCCTACTGCGTCGCAAGATGCGATTACATCAGACAACGTTTTGGTTCAGGTCGAGACTTCTGTGTTCTATCGTATTATAGAGCCGGAAAAGACGGTTTACCGTATTCGTGATGTTGACGCGGCGATTGCCACAACGGTGGCTGGTATTGTGCGATCTGGTATTGGCCAGATGGAACTCGACGAGGTTCAAAGCAACCGCCAGCAGCTCATCGCGCAGATTAAGCAGCAGGTTGAGGATGCGGTGGACGATTGGGGAATTGAAGTGACGCGCGCCGAAATTCTTGATGTGAACCTCGATCAAGCGACCCGTGACGCAATGCTCCAACAGCTCAACGCCGAACGCGCGCGTCGTGCACAGGTTACCGAAGCGGAAGGTTCAAAGCGGGCTGTGGAACTTAATGCCGATGCGGAGCTCTATTCTGCGGAGCAAGCGGCCAAAGCGCGCCGGATTTCCGCTGAGGCCGAGGCTTACGCGACCAAAGTTGTTGCCGAAGCAATCCGTGAGAACGGCATTGAAGCGGCGCAATATCAGGTTGCGCTTAAACAGGTCGAGGCACTTACCGTTGTTGGTAAAGGTGATGGTAAACAGACTGTCTTGCTACCCGCGGCTGCACTCGACGCCTTCAGCGATGCCTTTAACATGTTGAAAGGAAAACCCTGATGCTTTGGAATGAATGGTGGGTCTGGATGGCAGCGGGGCTTGTGCTTGGCATTGTCGAGATACTGATCCCCGGATTCGTTTTCCTCGGCTTTGCGATTGGCGCGCTGGTGATCGGGCTATGCCTTGCCATCGGAGTGCCGCTCGGCGGCATCTACCTAATGCTCGTGATCTTTGCCGCAGTCTCGCTTGTAGCTTGGATTGCGTTGCGCCGAATTATCGGCGTGCGTGAAGGCCAGACCAAGATCATTGACCGCGACATCAACAATTAATGAAACGCCCCGCTGCTCTTGGCGGGGCTTTTCTTATACGTCGCTAAGCTCGGTGATAATATCCTGCGCAGCCTTCGCAGGATCATCGGCTTGCCAGATTGGGCGACCCACGACGATATGATCGGCACCATCCTCAATCGCTGAAGTTGGCGTTGCAACGCGCTTTTGATCGCCAAGCGCTGCACCCGAAGGGCGGACACCAGGCGTTACAATCAAACGTCCTTCGGCTTGGGGAAGCGCGCGGATCAGCTTGGCTTCTTGTGGGCTAGCGATTACACCATCTGCTCCGGCTTCAAGCGCTTTTGCTGCGCGCTCCACGACAAGCTCCTGAACGTCACCCGCTTTCATCAAGCCTGCGTCAAGGTCGGCGCGGTCAAGCGATGTCAGGATCGTGACGGCCAGAATTTTCAGATTACTTCCGGCCTTGCCTTCACCAGCTGCGCGCACCACATGCGGATCGCCATGCACAGTCAGGAAGTCCAGATCATACTGCGCAATCCCTCGCACTGCAGATTCAACCGTCGCGCCAATATCAAAGAACTTCATATCAAGGAAAATGCGTTTTCCATGCTCTTGCTTAAGTTCATTTGCCAACGCTAGTCCGCCACCTGTCAGCATGCCGAGGCCAATTTTGTAGAAGTCGACAACCGGATTAAGTGCCTCGCAAAGCGGTAGCGCCTGAACAACATTCGGGACATCGAGGGCAACGATTAGGCGATCATCTGACATGGCGCATTCCTTTGAAGAGCTGGGTTTGCCTCTCTTACGCGGCGGCGGAAAAACCATCAAGCCATGACCGACCCAGTTGGTGAGACATTTTTGTCGCAATCCATTGAATGCGCGGCTCTGCAATCCTATCTCTTGGGTAAGGCCCGAATGGGGCTGTGCCGACATATCGGGCAGCTTCTTGAAAGGGTGCTTAGAGAAGGAGATATCGAATGAATTTAGAGAAATTCACTGAGAGGTCGCGCGGTTTCATCCAAGCGGCCCAAACTATTGCTATCCGAGAAAATCACCAGAGACTTGCGCCAGAACACCTGTTGAAGGCGCTGCTTGATGATGAGCAAGGATTGGCAGCAAACCTCATAACAAGAGCTGGCGGCAAGCTTGGACAGGTCGACGAGGCCCTGCAGGTTGCGCTCGGCAAAATTCCACAAGTTTCTGGCGACGCGGCACAGGTCTATATGGACCCGCAAACCGCTAAGGTTCTTGCCGAAGCGGAGAAACTGGCCAAGAAAGCCGGTGATAGCTTTGTTCCTGTAGAGCGGATTCTGACCGCGCTTGCGATCACCCGTTCCAAGGCCAAAGACGCTTTGGACGCTGGTGGCGTCACTGCGCAGAAACTGAATGAAGCGATCAATGATATTCGCAAGGGTCGCACCGCCGATTCCGCGAGTGCGGAAGAGGGCTATGATGCGCTCAAGAAATATGCGCGAGATCTGACCGAAGCTGCGGAGCAAGGTAAGATTGACCCAATCATTGGCCGCGACGAAGAAATTCGCCGCACGATGCAGGTCTTGAGTCGCCGCACCAAAAACAATCCGGTTCTGATTGGTGAACCTGGTGTGGGTAAAACCGCGATTGCCGAGGGCCTTGCGCTGCGGATCGTGAATGGTGATGTGCCTGAAAGTCTGCGCAACAAAAAGCTGTTGTCTCTGGATATGGGCGCGCTGATTGCCGGTGCGAAATACCGAGGAGAATTCGAAGAGCGGCTCAAAGCTGTTCTAAGCGAAGTCACTTCGGCGAGCGGCGAAATCATCTTGTTCATTGACGAAATGCACACGCTGGTTGGCGCGGGCAAATCCGATGGCGCGATGGACGCGAGCAACTTGCTTAAACCCGCACTTGCACGGGGTGAGCTGCACTGTGTTGGCGCAACAACGCTTGATGAGTACCGTAAGCATGTCGAAAAAGATGCGGCGCTTGCCCGTCGGTTCCAACCAGTGATGGTTGAGGAGCCAACAGAGCAAGATACAATCTCGATCCTGCGCGGTATTAAAGAGAAGTACGAGCTTCACCACGGTGTTCGCATTACCGACAGCGCGCTTGTCGCAGCGGCAACGTTGAGCCATCGCTACATCACGGATCGGTTCTTGCCGGATAAGGCAATTGACCTGATGGACGAGGCCGCCAGCCGTTTGCGCATGGAAGTCGACAGTAAACCCGAAGAGCTTGATACGCTTGACCGCGAAATTCTTCAGAAACAGATCGAGGCCGAAGCGCTTCGTCTTGAGGATGACAAGGCCAGCAAGGATCGGCTTGAAAAGTTGGAAGTTGAACTTTCCGAACTTCAGGAGAAATCCGCTGCGATGACGGCTACATGGCAAGCAGAGCGCGATAAGCTCGCCAACGCGCGAGACCTCAAGGAGCATCTTGATCGTGCGCGTGCCGAATTGGATATCGCCAAACGTGATGGCAATCTGGCGAAGGCCGGTGAGCTTTCTTATGGCGTGATTCCAGAGCTTGAAAAGCGCTTGGCTGAGGCTGAAGCGAGTGAAAGCGAGGCAATGGTCGCCGAGGCCGTCCGCCCAGAGCAAATCGCAAGTGTGGTTGAGCGCTGGACCGGTATTCCGACAAGCAAGATGCTTGAAGGCGAGCGTGAGAAACTGCTTCGTATGGAAGAAGAGCTTGGCCGACGTGTGATCGGGCAGCGTGGTGCTGTTCAGGCGGTTTCGAATGCTGTTCGTCGTGCGCGCGCTGGGTTGAACGATGAGAATCGTCCGCTCGGTAGCTTCTTGTTCCTTGGGCCAACTGGTGTCGGTAAAACCGAGCTGACCAAGGCGGTTGCCGATTTCCTCTTTGATGACGACAGCGCAATGGTGCGTATTGATATGTCGGAATTCATGGAGAAACACGCGGTTGCGCGTTTGATCGGTGCCCCTCCCGGCTATGTCGGTTATGACGAAGGCGGTGTTCTGACCGAAGCTGTACGGCGTAGACCATATCAAGTTGTGCTGTTTGACGAAGTCGAAAAGGCGCATCCCGATGTGTTCAACGTGTTGCTTCAGGTTCTGGATGACGGTGTGCTGACTGATGGTCAGGGACGGACTGTGGACTTCAAGCAAACGCTGATTATCCTGACATCCAACCTTGGTGCGCAGGCATTGAGCATGTTGCCGGAAGGCGCGGATGCGTCCGAAGCCAAGCGTGATGTGATGGATGCGGTGCGGGCACACTTCCGCCCCGAATTCCTCAACCGGCTTGATGAAACGATCATCTTTGATCGGCTCTCGCGCGATGACATGGACGGCATTGTCGATATCCAACTTGGATTGCTCGACAAACGTTTGGCGCGTCGTGGTATTACGCTTGATCTTGATGATGGTGCCCGCAAGTGGCTGGCAGACGAGGGGTATGACCCTGTCTTTGGCGCACGGCCGCTGAAGCGCGTTATCCAGCGTGCGTTGCAAGATCAGCTTGCCGAAATGCTCTTGGCTGGTGACGTGATGGATGGCGACACCATTCCGGTTACGGCTGGAGCAGACGGGCTTCTTGTTGGGGATCGGCTCTCGACCTCCAACAGACAACCGCCGCAAGACGCTGTCGTTCACTAAGCTCATTAGGCCGCCTCATTAATCGAGGCGGCCTTTTTTGTTTGAAATGACTTGCTTGCCCCGCATGCCTTGGCCAAGCTGACACGAATTCAGGAGGAAATTGCATGAGATTCATGGGGTGGGCAGGGCAAGCGCTCGAGATTTTGGCGCTAATGTTTGTTTGGCTCTTGGGACTCGCCGTCTTGGCCGCGGCAATTATGTTTGTCATCGACAGGACGCAGACCGAAGATGCAGTTCGCAGAAATTATCCTGTGATCGGGCGGTTTCGGAAGCTTTTCACGACGTTGGGCGAATTCTTCCGACAGTATTTCTTTGCTATGGATCGCGAAGAACTCCCTTTTAACCGAGCACAGCGAGATTGGGTGTCGCGCGCCGCTAAAGGCTCAAGCAATACCGTTGCGTTTGGCAGTACAAGAAATCTCGCGGTACCGGGCACTCCGATCTTTGTGAACGCGGCGTTTCCACCTCTGGATGATCAATTCGCAAGCACAGATCCGATGACCATTGGGCCCGGAGCGCGGGCACCCTATGTTGCAAAATCCATATTCAATATTTCGGGTATGAGTTATGGCGCGCTGAGCAAACCTGCTGTTCGGGCTTTGTCGCTTGGCGCTAGGGAGGCCGGAATTTGGATTAACACAGGAGAGGGCGGTCTTTCTCCTTATCATCTTGAGGGCAAGCCGGATGTCGTTTTTCAGATCGGCACGGCGAACTATGGCGTCTGCGACGAGAACGGGCGGCTTTCAGAGGAGCGGTTGCAAAATGTTGCGGCCATCCCAGAGGTCAAGATGTTTGAACTTAAACTCGCGCAAGGGGCCAAGCCCGGAAAAGGCGGTATACTTCCAGCAGAGAAGGTAAGTGCTGAAATTGCCGAGATCAGGGGAATCCCAGCAGGCAAGGCAAGCATCTCGCCAAACCGGATCAGAGGCGTTGACGACTGGCAACAATTGCTCGATTTGATTTGCCACATACGCGAAGTTACCGGCAAGCCGGTTGGTTTTAAAACGGTTGTTGGTTCAACAGAACCTTTGCGCGATCTTTTTGCCTTGATCGCCGAGCGTGGAGCAGATTGTGCGCCGGATTTCATAACCATCGATGGCGGAGAGGGCGGGACGGGAGCTGCACCGATGCCTCTTATTGACTTGGTCGGGATGCCGATCAGAGAGGCATTGCCCAAAATTTCTGCGCTTCGAGATGAGTTCGGACTGAAAGACAGGATTCGCATTATTGCGAGTGGTAAGCTTGTTAACCCCGGCGATGTCGCATGGGCGCTGGCGGCGGGTGCGGATTTTGTAACATCCGCGCGGGGGTTCATGTTTAGCCTCGGGTGTATTCAAGCGTTAAAATGCAACAAGAACACTTGCCCAACCGGCATAACCACACACGATCCACATCTACAGCGCGGGCTGGTACCGGAAGATAAGTATAAGAAAGTCGCACAATACGCGAAAGGAATCATCAAAGAGGTGGAAACGATTGCGCATTCGGTTGGCGTATCGGAGCCCCGTAAGATTCGACGGCATCATGTTCGGCTTGTCATGCCTGATGGATCCAGCAGACGTATGAACGAGATTTTCCCTAATCAAGCGAGCGGCCCGCGCGAGGCCTAAAGACGCGCGGGCGGCAGTGGCTTTATTCCAGAACACCCATGTTGATGGCATAGGTTACCGCACCAATCGGAGAGCCGGACTCCGGGTCGCTAATGGTCATTGAAACCTGAACAACATAATCGCCCGTGCTTTCATCCAGCTCAACATCGCCAATGTGTACACCACCAGTGCCGGTGCCAAAGCTCTCTTGGAACTTAGCTTCGTCGCCTTGCCAATAATCTGAAGTAACGGCAGATTGCCCGACATTCAGACCGTAACTATCCATGACAAAGACTTCGCTGACCAATCCGTTTGCGGCTGACTGCTTGTCCTTCAGGTGGGCCGAGACTGGATTTCCCAGAACCTCGGTTTGCAACGGTGTATCTGCAGAACCGATTTCCGCGCGCCATTGTGAATCAAGTGCGTCGATCTTTGATTGAGAGATTCCATCGTGATTGGCGTTTTGTTTCTTGATCGCGGCGATAACGACCGGTGACTTTACCCAGCCCGCAAGCTCGTTGGATAGAAGCCCCTGAATTTTGTCATCTGCGTTTGCTCCGAAGGCCGCAGACGCGAAAACCGAAAGCGCCGCTGTGAGGGCGCAAGCAATACTCTTCATATTTTTACTCCTTAAAAGACCTGTCTGGCCTCGGGCTTCATCAAAAAGGAAAGGCGTTGAGATTCAGCTAACGCCCAAAAATGTTTCAGACTTCACAGAATTCACGGCGTTATTCACGCAGGTCCAACATTTGCGTGAAATCTGCAACTTACGCTTTGCGGATGCGGCGGATTGAACGATTGTGGCCAAGACAAAGGAGACTGTTATGTCCAAGACATTCAAAACCGACCTGAAATGGTCTGATGTTACGCCGAAAGCCGACTTTCTGAACCGCCGTCAACTTATGGCAGGCGTCGGTGCGGCGGGGCTTATTGCGAGTACACCCGCGCTGGGCAAAATCGCGACTGTAAAAAGCCGTTACTCCACAAGCGAAAAACCCAACAGCTTTGAAGACATCACAAAGTACAACAACTTTTATGAATTCGGGACGGGCAAAGACGATCCGGCCAAATACGCTGGCGCACTCACAACTGATCCTTGGTCTATCAAGATTGACGGGATGGTTGACCGGCCCGGCACTTATGATCTTGCTGACATTACTAAGGGTGTCACCATGGAAGAGCGTATCTATCGTTTCCGGTGTGTCGAGGCATGGGCGATGGTCATCCCATGGGTCGGTTTCGAACTGAGTACGCTCCTTAAGAGAGTGGGCGTTAAATCAGGGGCAAAGTATGTGGCGTTTGAAACGCTGGAGCGTCCGTCCGAAATGATTGGTCAAAAGCGGCGCACTATTCCTTGGCCGTATCGGGAAGGTCTGCGGCTGGATGAGGCAATGAACCCGCTAACAATTCTGGCGACAGGCCTCTATGGCGACACGTTGCCAAATCAGAACGGCGCACCGATCCGACTTGTTGTTCCGTGGAAGTATGGTTTCAAATCCATCAAGTCGATCGTTCGCATTTCTCTTACAAGCAAGCAGCCAGAAAGCAGTTGGAATATGCTGCAACCAAGTGAGTACGGCTTCTATAGTAATGTGAACCCGAACGTTGACCATCCGAGGTGGAGCCAAGCGAGCGAACGCAAGATTGGTGGACTGATTGCAAAGCGTCAGCCAACGCTGATGTTCAACGGGTACGAAAAAGAGGTGGCCGGACTCTATAAGGGGATGGATCTGGCGAAGTTCTATTAAAGCGAAACCGCCACTTATTCCGGACAGGACAAACACGTGACATCTCTCGTACAATCGCTAAACAGCGCGACACGAAAAATTCCCGCTTGGATTCTATATGTGCTGGGCATGGTTCCTGTGGCCGCGTTGACCCTACAACTCTTTAACGGGCAGCTCGGTATCGATCCTGTCAAAACGCTGGAACACGAGCTTGGCGAAATCGCGCTGCAGCTTCTAATCGCTGGTCTGGCGATCACACCGCTTAGAAATGCGTTCGGGCTTAACCTCATCAAGTTTCGCCGCGCTATAGGGTTATTGGCGTTTGCCTATGTGGTTATGCACCTTGGTGTCTGGTTGTTCTTGGATATGCAGCTCCTTATGCAGCAGATTCTCAAAGACCTCGTGAAACGGTGGTACATAACGATCGGAATGTTCGGACTGCTTCTGATGATTCCGCTGGCTTTAACTTCAAATAACCTGTCGTTGCGAAAACTCGGGGCGGCCAACTGGCGTAAACTTCACAAACTCACATACGGTGCAGTTCTCGCAGGGGCGATCCACTATGTTATTCTCGTAAAGGGGTGGCAACTTGAACCGCTCATCTATCTAGCGATTGTCGTGTTGCTGCTTGCTATGAGAATCCCCCCTCTAAAACGTGTGCGGCTGGTTTAAACGAGTCACGCGAGTCACGTTGGCTCATGATTCCGCCAGAATCCCCGACTCGCGAAGCCGATTCCGAGCTGATTCAGCCCAATAATGTATGCAATGAGGGGGCGAGTCTGTGGATAAGCCGTTCTTTGGCGATATTTAACGGTAATTCGCAGCTTCAATTTCAAAGAAATATCGAAAATCTGAAAAATCATATTCTGTAAACTATTGTTTTCATTAGTGTTTCGTGAAAATTTCAAAAAAACGTCGTATTTCTGAAAAAACCGCTTGCGCACTCCGACCGCTAGCCCTAAAACCCCCCTCACCGGCGACGCAGTGATGCTCACCGGGGCGCCAAACGGGCCACACTGGAAACAGCAAGGCAACGCGACGCATAAAAAATTAGAGACAATACAGGCTGCGGGCGCCAGAGAGTTACGGCGCACTTGGTCAGTTTTTGCCTCTTGGCTATTTGACATGATTAGTATCTGAAGAGATATGTGGGCGGTTTGGTTCATTCGATGGATCAACGTCTGTATATCAACGCTAGTAGGATTTCG
>NZ_JAPDUG010000004.1 GCF_026015885.1 Halocynthiibacter sp. SDUM655004
CTATCAATCCTGATGAGCACGGGAAAGGTACCGAACGCTCGCCGCGCTGAGCGCCCGATGTGGCAAAAAAATGAAACTGATAAATTACAGGGCGGAAACCAGACGTTCGCGGCGAACCGTACCAGTGTCCGCTAAGGGCCGTTCATGTATGTGCAGTTACGCTCGTTTCGAGGAGCTGCTTCGAGCAATCTAACGGCAGCAATGAACCCGATCCGGACGCAACTAGAATACACCGTTTGCGCCCGCAGTATCTCCAGTTCCGTATGGAATGCGATATCCTTTCGGCTCTGATGCTGTAACCACGTGCGACGGCGTCTGATGTGCCAATGTGAGTTGGTCGCAATACGCATTGGAGCCGGTTATGTCAGAGATTGTGAGTACAGCTCGAATTCGCTTCCGAACACAACATTCAACATGGTGGGCGAACACTGTTCTCAGCGATGCTTTGGAAAGCTCGCCAGCATAAGAGATTGCCATTTCAGTTTCGGGCTGTTCTTCAAGTGCTCTGCAATCTATCCTGCCCGCTTGAGAAGCTGAACAACAAGGAGCGTTTCGCATGAGACAGTTCTTTACCAGCCGCCCCATCGCCACTTCGCTGGTTGTCGTTGCGGGTTATTTCACCATCCTCGCAGCGCCGGCGATATGGTCTTCTCAGGCTTTCGGCGGCGATCCCTCCCGGTCGCCACAACAGGCTCCGATCGATCAATTGGCCGCCGAAATCCTGCTTGCGGCTTCTGCCGTTGCGATCGTTTTCCTCCTCGGCTGGGCGAGACAGGCGAGACTTACGTCACGTCCGGCGTGGAGCGGATTGGGGTACGCATTGGTTCCGGCGATGATCACGCTTGGTCTGTTCGGCGTGGCCATTCTTGCCGCCAGCCAGGGCGAAGCCGACTTCTCTGCCTTGATCTCCAGCGGCCTCCCGCAATCGATTCTGCTCCTTGTTCTATTTGTTGGAATTTTCGAGGAAGTTCTGTTTCGCGGCATACTGCTGCATGGATTTGAGCTCCGTATCGGCCCCGTGGCGGCGCTTTTTGCGTCCTCATTCGTCTTCGGAATCAGTCACTACGTTAACTGGATCAACGGGCAAAGCTTTGCAGCAACCCATCCACAGGTTATCCACGCCGGACTTTCTGGCATCCTCTATGGTGCAATTGCCCTCCGCACGCGATCGATCTGGCCCGGGGTGCTTCTGCATGCGCTATGGGATTTCGTGGTGACCATGAACCATGCCTTGATTGGCGATACTTTCGGCGCTGACCCAGATTCAACGACAGGTGGCGCTTTAGTGCAGGTCTTCGGCTTCTTGTTGCGCCACTTTGAACCGCTTCTGGGGTTGATCGTCCTTGCGGGGTGGTTTCGTTGGCAAAGGCGTCAGGCCGATCAGATGCAATGATTGTTTTCTCTGATCTGGATGACGGCCTCTGTCGATGGACACGAACCTGTCCCGCACTATTTGCCTATTTGGACACTCTAACGTACCCTCAAGGGACCCCGCAATCGAAAGGGACCCCCTAATCGAATCGTGCAACCAAAGTAATCGGAGACACCCATGTTCAAACAAATCGGACTATGCGTCGGCCTCGTCATTGCCGCCGGCGCGGCTCAGGCCTTTGACCGGCAGACAACCAACGCTCTTAAAGCCTGTCACGACTACATCTGGGATGTGCCGGAATTCAAGGACCTGCCGAATGCGGCGATATCAGTCTTTCCGGGCTCGGAGAATGGCGACAAAATCGTGGTCAACTGGAATGTGAACTGGGATCAGCCGGCTGTTCAGGCCGCTGGCAACTGCACGGTCATCAGCGGCAATGTTGAAGGTTTCGAGGACTATACCAAATGAAGCTGCGCGAAGAATCTACTGGTGCTGTAGTCGAGAACGACCGAAAACAATCGCGTGGACTGCGACTGCCCCTGTTGGCGGTGTCTGCATTCGGGCTCATCACCCTATGGGGATGTGGCGCAACGGAAGATGAGGTACGAACGGCCGCGACCGTCGGTGCTTCGGCTGCACTTGCTGCCGAAGCCTCGGAGGAGGCGAAGAAGGCCACAGACTATGACGCTATTGCAAAAGAAGCAGTCGCCGATGTCGATACCACCGGTTTCGATGCTCTTACCGACTAGACAATCCATCGCAGGGATCGCCGAGAGATGGGATCATTGAAATGGGCGGCTTTGCCGATAGGCGTGGCCCTTGTCATCACCCTGCTGTCTGTTCCCCAGGTTCGGTTCCTGTTCTTCGGGATGCCGGAGCAACGGTTGGATGGGCGCTCGATCGCGCTTGACGTTGCCGATGCGCCGTCAACGTCAGCGCCGCTTCGCAGCAGCGTTGAGCGGGCCTTGACAGATGCCGGGCTGAGCGCGGAGCCACTGCTCGGCGACATTGCAACCTCCGGACACCTCGCGCGCCTGGATGCGGGAGAGGTAACAGTAGACCAATTGCTGAACTATGCGGAGCATCTCAATGCACTGGCGCTTCGCACCAAGGAGGCGGGTCGCCAGATCCCGTCTACCTTCTGGGATGCTGAGACTGACCAGATGCGCGTCGATGGATGGACGCCATATCGGGTTGTTGCTGCACTAGCATCGACAGAAGGCCGACCATATATCGACGCGCTTGGAGCCGCCTTTTCCCGTTTCTATGATTTCAAGACTTCCGAGCCCGATGCCGGCGATACGGCTCTCGATACGGCTTTGGATTTGTTCGAGCCAGCCATCAGACTGATCGACGAAGTGCCGCGGGAACACATGCTTGAGACATCCGAGTACATCCGCAACAAGGAACAGGCCGCTCTATATCTTTGGCAGCAGCTCGTCGTCGGATCGTCGCGCCGCAATCCCCTGACACATATCAAGCTGTTCAATCACGGCTTCGCCCAGCGGTTTCATGTCGGGACCATCTGGCAATATGATACCGGAATAGCCCAGAATAATTCTGCGATCTGGGGAGTGTCTGGTTTTGCGCCTCGATATGTCGGCCCGCCTGAGAACAACAACCAGGTCGAGCACATGTCGATCAGCATGACCGTTCAGGGCATCCTGCGCGAACCGCTTCAGGTCCTTCAGGCCTTTGAAGAATTTGAACGTCTTGCGGGGCCCGTGAGTTCGGCAGAAACCGCTGCAGACGAAGCGTTGAATACTGCGGTTCGGCAAACTTTCGTTTCGAACCTTGAGAAAGGCCTGCAAGCCGCGGTGTCTGCTTTGAGAGAAACCCTCCGCGCCCCTTGAGCCCTTGCTTCACGTCCTTTGGCACCGTCGTCCCGGGTTGTTGATGCAGACCTCAATAACACCAGATTGAAGGCTCGTTAGCGCGTGCGAATTGATCGCGGCACACGAAGGCCCGGAGCACGGAAAGATATGCTCCTCGGGATGGTTGCCTTGTCCAGCAGCTCGATTGTTGAAGCCGACCGCCGCGAAGGAGAGGCTTTGACTCGCCCGACTCCGATACCATCGAATGGCTGGTCTCGTGAAGCTGCAACGCTGTACATAATGGCGGAATGGATGGCAGGTCTGGGCCGTTCGTGTCGTGTGACCTCGGTTGATTACCTATGATACTGCAAAGCGGAAAATGGCAGGAATGAGTCCGAAGCGGAAGTGGTTTGGCTTTGATGCTCGCAGGTGCTGCAAGCTGATCACTGACGCCGTGCGGGCACCACAGAAAGAAGAGCGGCCTTTCGTTGTAATCGCAGCGAAATCTGAAAGGGCAGGGACCGAGTTGCGATAAAGAACAGCGCTTGACACGCGACTATGCTTTACGCAGCCTATTGCTATCCTGGAGCCCGGGCGGGTCCGTTAGCTTAGCAATGCAGATAACGACGTGAAATTTCAAAAGTTTGTGTTTGTTGAGCAAATACCCGAGCTTTTCTTATACTGATATTCTGGATAGCAAAGACCGATATGTCTGAATTTTGTGGAACTCTAGACAACAATTATCTGCACGTGGCACTAAGCGATAGTGCCGTGGGCTGCCTTCGCGCGGCTTGCCAGTCAGGTGCGATGCCGGGCACTGTTATTGGCATCCCAGATGATCTCAGCCATGGCCCGCTGGACGATCTGCAAGTACGCCGCAGCTACTTTCAGAACTTGTTTATTCAAAGTGGCGCAAGACGAGAAGAGGCATGTGACATTCTTGCGTCCTGGCGCTGTCTTATGGCTGAAGCTGGCAGAATACAGACAAGGGAAGTTGTCGTTTGGGCTGGCGAAAACGTATCAGAGACTATGTTTCTTCACATGTTTTGCGACTGGATGCACGTTACCGATATTAAGCTATCGCATGTCAATGTTTCTGAAAGCAGCGACCAGCACTACGTCGCTATGTGGCAGCCGTCATATCTGGCCGGTATTTGCAATAACGCTCGCGAATTGAATAACGCAGAGCGGGAACATCATTCATCTGAATATCGGCGCCTTTGCGCAGAAAAGGGTGTATTGCGCCGATGGTCAGCGGGACGTGTCGCTACAATGCAATCCAACTTCTATGATGACCTGCTCTTGTCAAGCTGCACGACCGATTGGTCCGTTGCCGGTCGGGTCGTGGGTCTTGCAATGAGCCGGTGCGACGCACATAATCGGTTGAGCGATCTCTTTTTCGCCAGTCGACTGGCGGCCCTGATCGAGAACGGCTTGATTGAGGTCCAGAAAAAGACAGGTCGATTGTTTGAAAACAACATTCGCATGTCGGCATCGAGTCCAGCGCATGAATCGAAGGCTTGGCGCGGCTAGCCGTTTCCCAGGCTTTGCGCAGATAGTGCGTCAGCCACGCGAATTTGAGGATTCGTGCCCGATAGCGTCGCTCGCAGGAGCTCTCTGCAACTGAAACATGCAGCGCCAGACCAAGCCAGTAGAAGAGTTTCGAGTCGACCTGAGCGCGAAATTTGGGTTACGCTTGCCGAAGCGAACGTTGGCTTGAAAGTCTTGGGAGTGAAATATGAACTGTTGGGTATTGGTGGCAGTCATATTGATGGGGAGCTCGGGCAACCCGGCAGTAGCACAACCGCTTGAAGAAGAACCAAGGGCGTTCAATCCCTATAGCGAAACGGCCTTGGCGATTACCGGGCCAGTGATTTTGTCGACCAGCCGAATGGTCTTTGAGACAGGTAAGTTTCTAGAACTCGAGACCGTCAACCAAGCTGCTTCGGGTGCCTGGGGAGTTTCCGGTGACGTGCCTGTGGCACAAGTGTTCCAAGTTACAGGAGACGTAGGACCTCTTCGACGGGACAACAACCTCTGCGGAGATCAGAGCATAACCTACATGGCAGCTTGGGCGGAGGAACTCTCCGGCTTCGAGTACCTGGGAATCGCGATGTTCAGCGGTGCGGAGATGCCGGGTGGCGCAATCGCAGACGGCACCTGCGGGACCTATTTCTATTCGATCGATATTACAGAGGCACTAGCCCAAGCACTCAGGTTTGGACCGATCCTGGTCACAGAACGCGATCTGGTCAGGCTCGAGGTTCGGTATGAATCAAGCAATCAAGCACTTGTCCACTTTACTTTGGAACAAGGGATCGCAAGCGCGTTGGCTGCCTTTACCTCCGCCTCGGTTGGACAACACTTGGACATCTGGGTCGGCAACCAAATGTTGAACTCTGTCTACATTGCTGAAGCCGTCACGGGGGACCAATTCATCTTGCCGCTAAGCAAGCTACAAGCGGAGAACCTCGAACGGTTGCTAGGCGCAGAAATTCGCTAAGTGTCTGCCTTCAATTCATTTTAAGGACACCAAGGGTGCTGTCAGACGAATTCGAACTCGTCTCGACTAGGCCATTGAGTCTGCCCTTTTTGTCGCGCAAAGACCGCGCCACTCGATAAGCGCGACCGTGCGATTTAGCTTGAAATGATCTCTTTGGGAAAGGCTGCGATCCTGATTGAAGTGATTGAAAATGGATGCATGGACGGAGACGAATTTCTGCAAACTTCGCATCCTGCGAAAGCGGTGCATAGCTCGTTCCCTTCGTCGAAACGGGAGATGAGAATTCTCAGCGCGTTTGTTCTTCCAGCGTCCCGATTCCTGCTTAGTCGCATTACCAATTTCTTTCATCGCCGCGCCGTAGGAACGCAATTTATCCGTGACGACCACACGTGACTGACCATCCGCTTCATCGCGTTCTTCAAGAATTTAAGGGCTGAATCGCGATCCCGGCGCTTGGTGACATAGCTTTCCAGCACTTCGCCTTCGTGATCGACTTCCCGCCAGAGGTAATGTCGCTCGCCGTTAATCTTCACAAAAACTTCATCCAAATGCCACTGCCAATTCGAGTAACACGCTTTCTGCGAATCTCAGATGCAAACATTGGACCAAATCGGTTCCACCAAAAACGGATCGTTTCGTGGCTCACATCGACGCCGCGTTCATGCAGCAAGTCTTCGACATTCCGAAGCAAAAGCGGAAACCGGACATACATCATCACCGCAAGTCGGATGACCTCAGGACTGGTTTTAAAATAACGAAAAGGGGAACGTTTTGTCATGGAATGAGGTTAATGTCCCGCCCTACGCTTCACAACCGAGTTTCCTCTGACAGCGCCCCTCGGAAGGTATGGTGAACCCGCCAGTCGGCGCCGGTCAGGTCTATATGACGGCAAAACGCGACAGCAATGGCGAGCTTCTGCGCGCGGACCGGACGTACCGGCTGCATGTGCTGGCGGATGCGCCGATCAAGCAGTTCTGGTCGGCAACGTTGTACAGCGAAAACACACGCCGGCCGTACGACAACGGTGGCACCGAAATCCGTGACGGCAGCCTTGGCAGCCGGACCGAAGGCGTGAAGGTATTTGACGACGGCAGTGTCGATCTCTATTTTGGCCCGGAAGCGCCTGATGGCATGGAAAGCAATTTCCTCAAGACGGTCGGAGATGATGGCTGGTTCATCTACTTCCATATCTACGCACCGGAACAGCCGTTCTTTGACAAGACGTTCCAGCTACACGATTTCGAACTGATCAAGTGAGGACTTTCCCAAGATTGCCCAAACATCGAAGCTGGCCGGAGCTGCCGCGATCGCAACAGCGACGGCTCTCGGGTCCGCGAATGCTCAAGTTGACAACATCTCTGCCATTGCAGAGGAGGCATATATCTTCGCCTACCCAATGCTCTACAACTATCAAACGCTGTACAATCAGACCCAGGACGCAATGGACGCCGGTTACATCGGTGGGTTTTCGGAGTATCGCCACTACTCCCATCCCTACTCTCCAAAGGACACTGACATTGTCACGCCAAACAATGACACGACCTATTCCTGGGCTTGGCTGGATCTGCGTCGAGAGCCGATTGTGTTTGAGACGCCGGATCTCGACGAAGGACGTTACAACGTCTTTCAGTGGGTGGACCTTTACACCCACGTTTTTGCCAGCCCCGGCTCACGCCTCAATGGCGATGAGGGCAAAACTTTTCTGTTTGTCGGGCCTGACTGGGACGGTGACGTGCCCGACAGTATCGATGAGGTGTTGAAGAGCGAAACAGATTTTGTCGGCACCCTGACACGGACCAGCATTGTAGGCGTGGATGACATTCCGGCTGTGAAGGCGATCCAGCACGGCTATCGGTTCACACCGCTGAGTGCCTATGTAGGCAAGAAGCCACCCGCGCCCGCACCGGAGCCAAACTTCCCGGTCTGGCATGGGGCACTGGCACAATCGCCCGCCTTCATCACCTATTTGAACTTTCTGCTGGGCCATGTGGATCCGCATCCTGACGATGCAGAAGCGCTGGCCTCCTTTGAAGCAATCGGCATTTCGCCGGGGGCCGTGTTTGATGCCTCTGCTCTGGACAAGGAGACCCACGACGCGATCCAGTCCGGCATCGATGCGGCGCTGAAACGTCTTGAAGATCGCACGGCTACCAACAAGGACAACATCGGCCTGTTTGGTTCGCGCGCTTATCTCGGCACGGATTACGAATCCCGTGCTGTGGGAGCAATGATTGGTATCTATGGTCAGAATGAGGAGGAGGCAGTCTACTTCTCCTATTCCGCCGACACCGATGGCAACCCGTTGGATGGGTCCAAAACCTATACGATGAAGTTCGACCAACAGCCGGAGGTGTCAGAATTCTGGTCCCTGACCATGTACAACCTGCCGCAGCGGCTGCTTGTGGACAACGAGATCGATCGCTACTCCATCGGCGACCGCACGGAGGGGCTTGTCACCGATGGCGACGGCCTGACCATAACGCTCGGCCCGGATGACCCGGGCGAGGGGCAGAACTGGCTTCCGACCCCTGACGGACCCTTTTTCATGGTGATGCGCATGTACGGCCCCGGTCAGAGTGTCGTCGAAGGTACCTGGCCGCGCCCGGAACCGGGGTTGAGCTCGAACTGAACCAGGCAAGACAGAAGGCGGATCTGGCGGGAAACACCATCGTCCGCGCGCCTCCTGTCGAACGGCTTTGTCGATGCTGACTAGCCCTTGGCAGCGGCGTGCAGAAGACGGCGGCCTTGTCCGCTAGCTTCCCGATCGTGTGGTCCGCCTCGCATGTCCAGTTCTCGCCCGTTGTTTTGGTTCTCGATCGGAAATCGTGGGAACGCTGAGGATACGGCGAAGGTCCGGAAGGTCGGCATTCTACCAGCCCGTCCGGACCGTAGAATTGGTTACTCTGGGCTCTTCACTGCCGCTCACCGTTTCCACCCTGGAGGTCTGCTTCCGGTTACGAAGGTGATGCTGCACGTGCAAAGCGTTCTTGAATCTTGTCCGGCAGCTTTGCGCAGGTAGCGGAACAGTGACTCTCGGCCTCGAACGGCAGCAACGTCCGCATTGCAGTCATCGGTTTGCCTATAATGCTGCGCTTCACTCCCAATTTCCGCTTTGGAGAAGCTGCGGTTAGGCATCAATGATCTGAGCCAATGTCTGCAAAGGGCCGTAAACAGCAGCGTTTGCAAACGGCAGAGACGATGATGCCGTGAACGGCTTAGGGCCACTGAGGGCCCAAGAGAGCGCTATCCGGCCTCTCGTAAAGCATCAACAACCGATTGACGGCGACATTCGTCCTCAAAATGGACAACACGCTTCATTTCCATAATATCGGCCATCTGATCCGTCGAGAATAGTTCATTGATTGGTAGTAACGCATCAAGCAGGGGTTCATTCACAACCGCAAGCAATTCAGGCATGCGCGTTAACAGCGGTTTACCAGGGCCGACCTGAAAGAATGCTGCAGAAGTGTCTAGCTGTTCTTTGGTGAAACTCTGAACAAGAAAGGCTTGCCCTTCATCGCTTCGGTAATAATTCGCTAACAGGGCGAGTTCTTCGGGCGCTAAAACCTCTTGAAAGGCGATGATTGCATTTTCTTGGATTTTTTGCTCCAGATCTTGAAAATATGTACCGCCGATTTCATCCCATAACCTATCAGGGGCGATGATTTCTGCGCCAAGACGCTCAAATGCGGGCTCAACCTTGGCCAAGATGCTTTGTGATAGCAACTCCAGTTTTTCCTCATAATCTCCCAATATCATGTGTTGTCGAACGATATAGGCAGCGTCTTCCTCCGTGTCCGCCCGAGAGAAGGATGCTGTTCCAATAGCTAAACAAGTCATGAACGCAAAAAACTGTTTCATGATGCGATGCTTACCGAGATTTCTGTCAAAAGTAAGACGTCAGCCGAGTTCAGCGGATTAGGCTAGGGGTGACTTGTCAAGCGATGTCCGCCACAGCAAATTGCAGGAGAGGTGCGGGCATCAAGCGAACCCCAATGATTTGAAAGGAAAAGAGGAACTAGGCGCGGCGGCTACAACGCGAAACGGGATGACGGAAACAATATCAAGTTAGGGCCTTCCTTTTAGGCGTTGCTACGCCCGTTTCGAGGATCTGCTGCGAGCAATCTAACGGCAGCAATGAGCCCATACCGGGCATCTATTACGCTTTAGTGTTGGCGGCCGGTGTACGAGAAACTAATCGTCTACCGAACGAAGTTCACGCGCCGGGTTGCCCGCAACGATCATCCGCGACGGGACATCTTTCGTAACAATCGAGCCAGCAGCGACGACCGCGCCCTCTCCAATCGTAACTCCTGGCATGATGATTGCTCCTGCGCCGATCCAAGCATGATTTTCGACCGTAATTGGTAACGCGTAGTTTACAACTCTGAACGGAAGGGGGTCGCCCTCCTTTGGGGGTTGAAACCGGTCTTCTGGCCGAACGGGATGGGTGTCTGTAATGAACTGGACATTGGGCCCAACTGCAACAAAATCACCTAATGTTATGATGTTTGAGTCGAGAAATGTGGCGCCATAATTTACGAAAGACCACTTTCCAAGCTTTACATGTCGTCCGTACTGGATAGTAAAAGGTGAAAGAACTATCGACGGTCCACTTCCTTCTGCAAACAAATCTTTTGCAGCCTCAACTCGTGCCGGCAAATCATTGTTGGAGACAGCATCCAGCCGCGCCTTGGCCTTGCTCGCTTTAGATTTCAGTTCGAAAAGAAAGGGGTCGGCCCCATTGTGATGGCGTCCAGCCAGCATGTCCTCGTAATTCTTGTTTGTCATATAATCCATATCTCCACAGAGGATACGATGTGCGTCAGCCATTACTTTACTTGTTTTAGACTTTTCTAGCGACTGTTCAATGAAGCGCGGCTTCTAGCCCTTAATCCAAGAACGGCTTCGTCCGCGCTTCGGTCATTGATCTCCCAAGAATGCGGCGTTTTAGATGAACGTCCGCTTCTAGGCAGCTGCATTGCAGCGACGTCTAGATGTAGACGGCAGCAAAGGGCCGATTGTGTTAATCCTATCTGGACCGCAAGCCTTTGATACTGCAAAGCAGAGAATGGCATGAACGAGCCCATAGTACCAGATGCTGCGCCTTGGAGGAATGTCGGCTCTTGGTGATGTGTGGCCCGAGCCGGAAATTTCTGAGACGGCGCTGCTCATAACTTCGCTGGTAGATGTGGCGCTCACATTGCCAGAGATGGCGGGAATATTCATGCTGTCCGCGAAGGATGCTTGCCAGCGACAGCTCGGTCTCCCTGAAAAAACAGACGAAGATCGTTAACATCAAAAGCCAAGCAGATTGCAACGGTGAGAGAAAGCAGCATCGAATAGGCGGACCTATCTGGTATGAAGACTAACCACGCCAAGAGCGGAATCCACGGTACCAGATGCGCCAGCCCGAGAATGCGTCGAAGCCCCCCATCGTATCCCACCTGTCCCGCCAAAAGCGGGGCAGTCGCGAGGTAAGCCAAAAGCGTAACTTCGCCTATCCTATCGGGCAGCAAGGCAAATGCAGCTATGAACACACCATTCAGAAGTACCAGCCAAAGTCTAACCCACAGCGGCAGGGCCAACCAGGATGTCACAATTGCCCTAAAGTGTTGCTTGCTCGTGTGCCCATGCGCCTGAAGGCCGCAAGTCCATAGTTGTGCAACCCCAAGTCCCGCTACAAATGTGGCGACGATTACCGCCGCGGCGATGCCCCATGTCGTCGTTATCCAAAAATTTGTGACAATCAGTGCAAGTGTGGCGAGCCACCAACCAAAGTCGCCAATTGAAAACCAGATAACTTCAAACTCGCGGACTGTTTTGCGCCGAGAAGCGACAATCAGATGGACACCATTGGCCAGCAACCCGATGCCAAGGCCGAGGATAACTACTTTGGGAACCGCACCCAAGAAAGCCGCAATCACATGCGGAATGATGATGAAAAGTGAGCCAAATGAAATGCAGCTTGTTGCACGGTAGAGGCTTCATGGGTCTCACACAAAGTCAGTTGAGCTTTCTCAGCGCGCTGGATTGCGGGCCAAACAGCGCCTCGCAGATTGCAAATGATCTTGGAATTACCCGCCAAGCTGTCCACAAAACGGTCAAAGAGCTTGAAGTCTTGGGATGGTTGAATAGCGAAGCTGACCCGATCCGTCGCAATCAACGCATCATCACCTTCACGGATGAAGGGGAACGTTTGATGTCAGAAGCTCGCGCACTGTTTGAGCAGTTGGATGAACGACTTTTCGCCGGCTGGAAATCAAGTGAAATAGAAGCGGTGTTCTCGCTCTTACGAAGCCCGTTAGACGGCTAAGAATGTTTTCGCCGTATCGCCTTCCCCTCGTCGTTAGGAATACGTAACTTTGTATATGGCAGCAAAAGCGGACATTGTTGGGTTATGCTCTGCAGAATCCTGGTCATTATACAGATTTATTGGGCTTAGAGGTCAATCTATGCTGTCGGCCCGCGAACATAGCTGGTGGGTTAGATAAGCATTACTGGGTGACGACTGATACAAGGTCAGCTGGTATGGGAGCCAACCCCTATATACGCCCGGCAAAGAATATGAACGATGGGGCATACCAGTACAAATTACTGATCACTCTCAAGATAAGCCCACGCAATGCAGCGTGATGAGTAACGTCGATGAGCAATGTGTAAATGAAGAGCTCGTTATTGGGACACCGCTTGGGCGATTTACACCCCCGTTTAATCATTGCCAAGCATTTGCATATGGAGTGGTAAACCGTTGTCGATATGGACCACAGTATGGCATAGGTGTCCCGTCACCTACAAAAGGAGACTTTGGTGGCATCTCTATTCCCAGACACCCGACCCCTTGAACTGTGCAATGGGATCACGGCATGACATCCGCTGGACTAAAATAAATCTCCAGACGAACCCTGAAAGATAAGTATGAAAATAATGAAAGGTTGGCAAAAAATAGCTGTAGCTCTCTTTTCTGCGTTCGCCGCTTTCTTTTGTGTAGGGCAGGCGATTGCATTTTCGTGGCTGTCGTCTTTCCCTGAACGATCTGAGTGGCTTACAGCATATCAGACGTACTTTTGGGGGTTCAGTGCGCTCGCTCTTTGCTCACTTGGAGTGTCGATTTATGCGACTGTATCATTCTTTAGGAGCAGGTCACCGAACCAGCCCTAGACAGGTAAATTTCTACTGCACCTGGATTCGAATAGGAGCACCTTAAAGTATGACTGCAAGAATCGTCCTACGCCTCGCTTTTATAGCATCCATGGCCCTCTTTTCGAGCAAGGCTTGGAGCAATGAACTTCGTGACGCCCCATTTTGGGCAAATCTCCAAAGTCTCAATGCGTTGGTTCCAGAGCATCTCGCAGATAAAGGGTTAGGGGTCATCTTCGTCGACGTGCCGACTCCACGATTTTCATGGTTTCTTTGGCCTAAAGAAAGAAAAAGGCATGCTATTCTTTGGTTTAAAGTTTCCCATGAAACACATCTCTATGGTGGCCTATTTTTGACCGTATTGGATGCGGAAGGCTCCCCATTTTTCTTCCCTGTAGACCCTGTTATTTCATTGCCTTGTATTGATATCGATGAAGTGGTGAGATCTGTGGACGTCTTGGACCCCATTGACAGCTTCATTCGAAGCTTTTGTACTCAGTGATAGAAGAATCCGGTGTAAATATCGCTAGATATTCACTTAATCTAGCGCATTGAAACTTGCTTTTTGCAGTAAGCTAAAAAGCAACTCCAACGTTCTTGGGGGACTTCCTTTGGCTGTCGTTTTATGTGCAAGATCCATCCAGTTCGCGTGCAACACATGGTAGTCCTAGCCCTTTTTGCGTGCGATTTCTTCGGCCCATTCCGGCAGGGTAATGTCAGCAATGGTGGTGACGCGGGTCTGGTGCGGTCGGAAGATAACCAGGCCTTGCGGGGTTAGCTCTAGCTTATAAAAAGGGGTGTTATCTTGGCCCCCTAAAACAGCGCCACTATTTGTTGACGAAGGGAGTTCCAGAGAACGGCACGGAAACGGTATTCAGATGAAGATGCGCTTAAGATATTGCGCGAGATTGATGTCCATTTACACGATGGGCTTAATGTTGTTAGCGCGTGTCGCAAAGCGGGTATTTCCGATAAGACTTATTACTATTGGCGCAAGAAGTTCGGCGGTCTGGGGCGCCCGCAGCTTTCCGAGTTGAAGGCACTCAAGAAGGAAAACGATCGGCTGAAGTAAATTGTTGTGGAACTTCAGCTGGACAAGGTGATCCTGAAGGAGAGCCTTGATTATTTAAAGTCGAAGGTCTGACGATTGATGGGGTGCGTCAGGCCGTGATCCACACCCGTCAAAGGTTGAGCACTTCAGAGCGTCGAACCTGCGCCGTTCTGGGACCACTTCACAACCAAGAACCTATTCATCTAAAACAAAAAGAACCTTACTTGCAGTATGATTTTATATACTCAGATAGCAACTGAGCCAGTTTAGGTTCGGTTTTCTTTGAGACAACAACACCAGCTGAAATGTGAACGTCTTGCTTAAAAGCGTCCCCATCGCAGTGATACATAGTTTTACTTTGACGAACCCTGACAGGCAGCCCCATAACCGCGGATAAGAAGTTTTTCTTCGATGGCCAGAACCCAACATGCATGTCACCGTGGACTGGTGATATCCTCACACGCTCAACTGTCGAAAGGTCTATTGTCCACACCGTCTTTGCAATCTTTGAAGATTGTTGTGACGATTTGTCGTGCATTGAGCAATTTCTTGGATAGGCGTTGATAATCTCCAGCTCGCATTCTCTTAACTGGGACCTAATAATACTCGCCTCAGCTGTATTGGAAAATGTTGATTCAATTGCTTCAATTAAGCCATTTTTAGACTGAGATTCAAATGCGACCACCGACTGAGCGCAAAGATAAGCCATCAAAAACAAGATTAGTTTCTGCATGCGGGAAATCCTATCGAAGCAATAATTGATGATATGTATCACACACTTTTACACCTTATAAAACACACCCGATGTGAACTGGTCGCTTGTCGCGGGCGAGATGACTTTGGCTTTAGCCCCAGTCCGAACTGATTGGCCTCCGAAGTACACGGCTATGGGCTCTTCGTGATCCAGCTTGGACACACCTAGCCGCACGCCCCCTTCCCTCAAGGGGAGGGTATGGCTAATGTTGCTCAAACTGGGACGCGCTAATTTGGAGCAAGACATGAATTTATTGAGATGTCAGATAGGTCCCGTAATTGGGGCATGCTGTCTAACGCGATTTTCGTGCTTCAAGAAAGTATCACCTAGACTTGCTTGTGCCGTTTTCTTACACTCTCCTTATGGGCGAGTGGCCAACATACTCCAAAAAACAATGGGTTAAGGCGGTAAACTTTTCTGCGCTTTTTGGGTGGGCACTAATCTCAGTCCCCATGTCCGCTGCAACCGGTTTAAGCACTATTATATATGCAGCAATATATGGTTTACCCCTCTCTTTTTTCTGTTGTTGGTTGGTTGGTGGCTCTATCTTGTGGCGTGCTATGCGCTACCGGGTAACCTGGCTTAAAGCGATGTCGCTCGGCGGATGTATTGCGTTGATCCTTGCCATCGTACTTAATGCCGGAACTGCTTTCGGACACTACTTGGATTGGAAAAAGTCGATCGAACTAGTCACTTACTACTCGGGCGGCGAAGCTCAATCCTTGAATATTGAAAGCATATTTACCGCTAGTGAGTGGTTATTTGTCGCTTTGTCGACAGCTGCCCTCGTAGGTGTGGGTTCATTTGTCGCGTTTGTTGCCTGGCTGTTCGTGGGCGAGCCCGAAACACAGTCATCTTAAACTTAAGCTCTCTTTTTCTAATGAATTGATTCACCTGCTTCGGTTTGTGGCTTAGTTCCACTGTGTTGCGATTGCCCCGAAAGGGTGCTCGAAAGTATAGCGAGTGTTTCATTTGAAAAGGCTGCTTGGTGGTAAAAACTTTCATGGTCAAAATGAAGGGAAAGCTCCGCCCTACAAAGCATGATCCCATGCGCTCAGATGGATTGTTGCACGCGTAGTGATGAACACGATGAACTCAGAAAATCATATAGTGCGCAACGTGAAAATGCTAAACTAAAAAGCCTTGTTGGTCATAAATTTGCGTGGCATGGTCTCAGCATGCTGCGCATTGTTGGCCACTTATTTTTCGTTCTAACTTTGACAGTTCTCACCCAACTTGGCGGTCTGGCGTGGCTCATTGCCGCTTTCTTTCAACGGAAGATTTTCGCCTTCGCGGTCGTCTATTCCGCTTTAACCGTTTCAGCCGTGTGGGTTGCGCCGAGCTTTGGGCGGGTCGCTTTGAATTGTTTTGATGACGGGCCGCTTGAAGTTCAAAGCTGGATGTACTGTGTACTCAATCGCAACTATGTCGTCCCGGAGCTCCGTGACATTCTTGTTGAGACCGCAAACGAATTGGAGCGCCAGTTTCCGGGCACAAAAACGATTGTCCTAGACGCGAATTTCCCCTTCCTGAACGGGTTTCCCCTATTGCCGCATTTGTCGCACGACGATGGCGAGAAAGTCGACCTCGCCTTCTATTACAGAGACAAAACTGGGTATCTGCCGGGAGCGACGCGCTCTCCGATAGGGTACTTCGCTTTCGAGCAAGGCCCGACGGAATGCTCGGCAGCATGGCCGACTCTCAGGTGGGATTTAGCCGCGTTGCAACCAATGTGGCAGATATACGAACTGGAGGAAAAGCGTACCGCTGCCCTTATTCGGCTTCTCTCAGATCACAGGAGAGTACGAAAAATATTCGTGGAACCACATCTTGTGCACGACTTAAATGTAGCGAGCTCAAATGTCCGCTTCCAAGGTTGCAGAGCGGCACGGCATGACGACCACATTCACATCCAGATCAGGTAGCTTCTAGGGGCTGATATGGGGTAAGTGACCCTTAATCAGCGAGAATGTTTTTTTCGTCTTCAAACAAAGCAGCAACGGCTCCCAGTCGACATGAATTTCGTGGCTTGCAAATGTATTGCGACGCGACGAAAGTCGGCTAACGCATTCACTTGCCGGGGATTTTTAGTAATGAAGCAGGTTTTCTGTGGCTTTATTTTGCTCTTAGTCGCATCTCCAGCACTTACAGAGGTTTGTGGCACGACGCACCTAGATTTGGAGCCAAACTACGGCATCACCAATCAGTTTAAGGAGATGTTTGATTTCTTCTCCTCCCCGCTTGGTGTTGGTTTGATTGTACTGATCGTAGTAACCCTCCGCGTCAAAAGGCGATGGCTCTCTGTTTTTTCGGCAGCCCTAGTTCTTTTTGCAGCAGTTCTCGCGGCTGTTGATTGGTATCTGCTCAGAGATGAAATAATTCACGCCTCCCAGAAAGAAGTCAGTGCTGCCCCACCGTTCGCTACAATAGGATTGTTGCTATTACTCTCTATATGGCTTTTTCAACGCGGGAGACTACGCATTACGCAACGCCTAAACACTATTAACCTAAGCGACGATTATGATGACGTTGAAATGCTAATGGATATTGAAGAAGCATTCTCAATAAAAATCGAAGACAGCGAAGCGGAAAAACTTGAAAACATGGGTGACCTTTATGAGCTTGTGAGTGGAAAACTTAAGCCCCAATCAGATATTGATCCCGTTTGGCTACTGCTCTGTAGAATTGCACGAATTTATTCTGGATCAAAAGACCCAATAAACAAGAAGACAACGTTCTTTCCAGAGTCTGCAGAAAAGCGCGTAGAACTTTCCCAAAAGACAAGTAAATTCTCGGGCCAAGATTAGGCGTTTGCAGATGAATTTAGAGGCTTTCCTGATCCTGGAAATGGAACTCATGCGGTCGAGCGGCAAAGGCTAAGAACAGCGGTTTTGATGCCGAAACGCACGATTACAACGCAACGCAAGCATTGTTCGCTAGTTGAACTTTCCGGCGCGACGATCTCATTTTCGTTGGCTGGCTACAATTGCGTAATGCAATCTGAGGAAGCGAAACTGCCCAACATCTGTCGCAGCGCATCAGAATCTGCATGTTGTTTAACTATTTGATGTAACTCAAATTTTAGACTAACACTGGGTCAGATTCCGATATCGCCAATCTGACAAATTCGGGTAGACAATGACAAACTTGAATAAGGAAATGTTAGCAAAGCTAGATGGCTACGATGGGTATGAAATCGACGCAAGCGATGACCAGATAACCGTCTCCTGCAACAACCCCGAAAGCTTCGACGTGTCGATCTTTGCTTTTGACGAACAATTTCAGGTGAACTTCGCAGGTTGGCACGAGGTCTTTGACGATCAAGAGGAGGCAATGCGTTGTTTTGCGTTTGGCCTTTCACAACAATGTCGCCTCGAGGTGGTAAAACGTGGCAAGATGGAATGCAGCTGGACCATGCAGTTTTTGCAAGATGACACTTGGGTCGATGACAGCGTTACTGGTATGTTCTTAATCCCATTCTGGCGGCCAAAACAGATCGAATATAGGTTCAATCTTATCAAGAGAAAACCGTGCTAAAACCCCTTGAGCCGTGGTCCAATTTGGTGAGCGCAGTGTTGACTGGCCTCGAGTGTTCTGTTGATCAACTAAAAAGGCTTCTCAGAAACGTAACTACTCTTAGAAATTCGGGTGTAGATCGAAAAGACGCGGATGGCTCTGTTGTCCGAGATAACCACACAAGATGCGTAGAGTGTACTGTCACCGACGGAACCAGTGCAAGTGAATCAAAGATCCTGACTGAGCTATTGGTTTTTGGTTCTTTGCTGCTAATTAGTGTTGGGTACAATGCTATGGCACAACAAGTTGTTATTACGACTGATGGTGAATTCGGTGGCTTAGTTATTGGTCAATCAAAGCAACAAATTTTTAACGAACTCGTAAGTAGGCCAGATGTCCTGAGTGTTTGGCCCTCGACGGTATCACGCGTGTTTGACGTCAGCGCCTATGGGTCCAAATAGGGCAATTTGATAAGAGAGAGTTTATGGCTCATCGTCACCACTGAGGAGTGGACGATGAGAAAGACAACAAAAAGCCCTGGCGAGAAGATCGTCAAAGACATCAAACGTGCTACGCGCAAGCAATATTCATCCGAAGATGAAGATCAGGATCGTCTTGGAAAGCCATAGGCGTCCTCTGTCACCTCTGTATAGCGATTGCAGAGCAGAGTCTTGAGTTCCGTGACCGTACCTCTCCAACGCTTGTCATCCTGCATGAGCTTGAGGATCGCCAAGCCCACAGGGTGACCTTCCACAGTGGCGCAGTCGCTCCGGCATCGATTAGCCGCGTAGGACTCCAGAAACGCCCCGTCAGGCCATCCGCCCAATTGGCAAAGTCCACCATCCGTGGCCGCTCTGTGAGCGTCTCAGCAGGGAGGTTTCCAAGCGCGGTTGAGACAGCATCCAGCAATCCGTCCAGAATCCGTGGTCTTATCGCTGACCTGAGCCCCAAGTTTCCTCCAGCCTTCGGAGAGTCCTTGGGGTATACTTGATGGCGGCAAGCGGCCAGTTCGGCAGCGCCGTTGGTTTCAAGTTAAGTGAAACACCCTGCGACAACGGTTCATTCACGGATGAGTAGCCTTCACAGTTCGCATCCCGGGCGTGAGTAGATGTCATAGGTTCCGACCATGCCGCGGTGTTGATAGGTGTTCCAAGCGATGGAAAATTTGTCAACCTGTTGAAAATAATCCAAATAATCGAATGCGGCACCGTTAAAATAGGCTTTGTCAGGGCTGGTATCGACAATAACCACCTGCGGGCGTGTGCGAAAGAAATCGTCCAGAACCATCTCGCGGGCGTCATTGAGAATAGCGCGGTAGTTTGCTTGCTCAATCGAGTTTTCAGTCTGACTCAGCAAGTAGCTGGCACCAGGGAAAAGCCACAAAGTGGGCGCGCGGTTTGCCGGTTCTGCCTGTGCTAAATTGGCCAGAGGGAAGCCCGATGATACTGTTGAACTGAAAATTTGAAAACTGCGTTGGCCTGGCGGACAGATAAAATACGGCGCGGCATTGGTGGCGAAAGTGTTGGTATACGGTCCAGCCCTGAGCGCAGGCACCAATAGCACTCCGATGGCCAGAGTGGCGGACAACATCGGCCACCAATGTTGTCGTGCATGCGCGAGGCCCGTAGCGGCCCATGTCACCGCCAGCACCACGTAAAAGTTGGCGGGAATGCGTTGGTAATTCCAACCCTTGGATTGAAACAGGTAGGCTGCGATAGCGCTCGCGCCAACAAGGATCACGAGAGCGGTGGCATGGTTTCTCTGCGGTGTCAGCGCCATAAGTACCAAGGCGAATGCCAGTACCGCGATCAAGGTATTGGAGCGCACCAGCATATCTGAAAAGGGCGTGTCAAAAGCGCCATAAAGCTGAAGCGTACGAGGAATAACACTGTCAAAATAGGCTGGGTGCAGGATGTAAGAGGCTATAACATAAGCAACTAATAGCGCAGCGGGCAATACAAATTCGATCCTTAGCGTCGGGCGCAGGCTGCGAGCGCTCAGGACCTTGTAGATCAGGATTATCAGCGGTAACAAAAGGAAGTAATGCTTGAGCGCGACACCTAAAACCGCCCATATGGCGATGCCTGCACGTTGTGCCTTGCTCGGCGGATTTTCGAGTAAACTCATCACCAGAAATGGCAAAAAGAAGATCGTAAAAAGGTGGTCGCGTTGCCCGAAGTCACCAATTGGAAGCAAGACTAAACCGACCGCAGCGACGCCAAGAAAGATCCGACGTGAAAGAGGTGTTATCGTTGGTGAGTTCCGAAACAGGCTCCATGTCGTCAAAAGGGATACTGAAATCAGGGCAAAAACAAATGCTTTATAAACTGCGATTTCTGATAACCCAGAAACACCAGAAATCCAGACGGGTATAGCAGTCAGATAGAACGCCAAAGGCGGATTTAGCTCAAAGATTTCTTCATAGATCGGAAGGCCGTCAAGCCACCAGCGGGTTGAGATCAGATACCAGCTAATGTCGTGGCTTAGCATTGTGCCGGATAGCAAAAAGACGCCCAGCATTATGACGCAGATAGGGAAAAATAGATCGCGTGTCATGTGCGGAAAACAAAAAATTTCATCATTATGAACGAACATAACGGAATCACTATCAGCACCGACAAGAAGGACACCACCGGAGCAAAGCGGTAAAGCAACACCGGAATGATTAGCGATAGTACCAACCCCATAAATGTTGCGGCGGCGAACCTACAAGCTTCAAAAGGCGCCGCCCCAACGTTTCGGAATGTCAGGTGTTTGTGACCCAGGTATGCGAAAACAGCGGCGAATGCGTAAGCAATGACCGACGCAGTAATTGTATTGAGCCCCAAAAGGCTATTCAGTGTGGCGGCACAAAGAAAGTAAAGCGCCGAGTTGGCAGCACCCACTCCGACAAATCGAAGTGCCTCCCCTGATACTGATCCGAAAATCATGATACTTGCCCAATGGCCGCGTACTGTGCCCCAAGAGGTAGCCAATGCAATCGGCGCTCAATTTTTCTGAAGCCTGACTTGTTGGACGGGAAAAACACGAAATTGCGGGTTGCAACATCAATTAGCCCAGCCTTTCGCATGCGACGGCGCATATTGCGTGTACCGAGCAAAACAGCGTCGGCATCAAACGGGCAACGAGCAACGGACAGACGCGTGGCGGGATTGAGAGGGTTGTGTTCAATCAGGCAAACCAAACCGCCGGGAGATACAACTCGGTTTAACTCTGCCATGAAATTATCCCAATGTGCAGGCGGCACATGATGCATAACGCAAATTGACAGGCACATGTCAAAACTGTCGTCGTCGTAAGGTAGAGTTAGCCCGTCGTAGACTTCGTATTTGCGATCTGGGTTTTCGGTTCGAGCGCGAGCAATACTATCGATTGATACATCAACTCCTTCAACCGAAGAGAACATTGGAGAAATCAGAGGATGCAGCGCGCCTACACCACAACCAACATCCAAAAGCTTGGGATTCGGGCGCTCACTTAGGCGCAGAGCCAAAAGATCTTGAATCATCAGCGCTTTGGAGTGCTGAAAGAAACCATGCGACAGGCCAGAGAAGCTTATAGACTGCTCCACCGTGTCTATATAGCGATCACTGTAGGCATCAAATTGATCCTTAGCCATTGGAAACTCGATTTGAACTTGGCATTTGAACAACTTCCGCTACGCCGATGCTTTCCGTGACGAAATAAAGGGGGCGTTGTTTGCTCTCGTTATGGATGCGGCCAACATAAAGGCCGATTACGCCACTGATCAACAGGTTCATGCCTGAAAGGAATGACAATATAACGATCGTTGAGGCCCAGCCATCTATGAGCTCGTCCGTAAAAAGCGCCATAGCAAAAATGTATGCGCCATAGGTCATGGCACCCAGCGAAACGAGCGCACCCAACCAAAGTGCAAGCCGCAGAGGTGCGTCAGAAAACCCAACAACACCGTCCATTGCCAATCTCAGCATCTTCTTAAACGGGTATTTGGTTTCGCCGGCCACGCGCTCAGGGCGGTCAAACTGCACAATGGTCTGACGGAACCCGACCCACGCAAACATACCACGTAGGAAGCGATCGCGTTCTGGCATGGATTTAATCGCTTGAATAACCTTTGAGTCAACCAATCTGAAATCACCAACATCACGTGGAATTTCGACCGACGATAATTGCGACAAAATGCGATAGTACAAACTGGCAGTGAACTTCTTAAAGCGCGTTTCCCCTTCACGCGCTCGGCGTTGAGCATGAACGATTTCGTAGCCCTCCTGCCATTTTGCAATCAGGTCATGCACAACTTCAGGCGGGTCTTGAAGATCGGCGTCCATGATAATCACGGCTTTTCCACAAACTGTGTTCAACCCTGCTGTTACTGCAACTTGATGGCCAAAATTTCGTGACAAGCGGATCATTTTAATACGCGGATCTTGTGCTGTATATTCGGCTACAATGACAGCGCTTTGATCTCGGCTCCCGTCATCGACAAACACAACTTCACTTATCCCATCGATCTTGTCCATTAGTGCTGTTATCCGCTCCAACAGAGCAGGCAAAACTGCTTCTTCGTTCATGAATGGTATAACAAAGCTGTATGTGACGAATGAATTCATTGTTGTCTCTATGTGCATAGATGCTACCTAATGCGGTAAGGGTCCGCGATCTAATACAGAGTCTTATAGGAATGAGGCAGGATTTAGACTGTTTCTTGTCGTGAAATGGTTTTGAGTGAGAATAAATATTGTTTCTATTTTTTGGTTTCTAAAAGCAACGCATTCGAAACAGCAGAGACTAAAGCTCAGGTATGAATTATGAATGAAACAACCTCAGGCGGAGGCGAAGCTCACTTCGGAACGCCGCCGCTGACTTGGGTGCTGAGTTTCAGTCTGATCGTGAGCTACGCGCTGCTTTACCCTGTCACACAACCGGATCATTATAAATATCTTGTTCCCTGGTTGAGGGCGATAACCGGTTCTGACGGACATGATGTCTTTGCTACGGAATTTTCAAACTATACGGGCGGCTATATTAGTTTTCTTTGGCTGGTGAGTTTAGCCAAACCACTCCTGTCTGAACTGGCGGTCATCAAGATTACTGCAGTCATCGGCAGCGTTCTGGCCGCATTTGGTGTCACGCAATGCCTGGCCGCCGCAGGGTGGGCGGGACGAGCCCGCCTAAACGCAGGATTGGCGTTCTTATTGCTGCCGACGACAATGCTCAATGGCATTGGGTGGGGGCAGGCAGATGCATTTTTTACAGCCTTTATTTTGTACTCCATGGCCGCCGTTCTCCGGCAGCGGCCGTTGCTGGCCGGTCTGATGTTTGCCATCGCCGTGTCTTTCAAACTGCAGGCGATGTTCTTCGCCCCCTTTTTACTAGGGTATTTGCTAAAGTCTCCTGGTCGGATGCTGATATCTGCGGGCATACTTTTTCCCGTCTATCTATTAGTTAACGCCATCTATCTGGCAGCTGGGCGTGACTTATTGGAGGTTCTGACTATCTATGCTGGCCAAGCCCAGACATTTACCCGCTTGTCGATGAACGCTGGGAACTTCTGGTTAATGCTTGATATGCTTGGCCCGAACGAGCTTCTAAGCACACAGCATCGATCATTTGTGCTGGCTGGCTTGACTGCTGCGTTGGCTGCTGGCGTTGCGATTGTTTTCAAGGTTCTCAAAGCGCCGTTTACTCTACATGCAATGATCTATTACGCCAGTCTTTCTGCGATTTTAATGCCATTTCTGCTACCCAAAATGCACGAGCGGTTCTTCTTCCCCGCTGAAGCACTATTGTTTGTTGCCGCGCTAATGTACCCACGGTTTCTGCCTGTAGCAGTATTAACGCAACTCTCTGGAATCGCGATGTATTCGGTTTATCACGATACTCTTGGTGTAAGGGCGATACTTGGCTGGCCTTGGGTCGCGATTGCGGGGATCGTATTGATGGCGGCTGCTATCTACTTACTGTTGCGTTGGGGAAGAGTGGGTGGGGAAGAGAATGAATTTAGACGATGATTAGAATTTCTTGACCCAACCGCATAATTAACTGACTATGAATTCCTTAGACAAGGATGCCTAAAGCCAATAATTTTCCCGGAGTAGTCGCCTTTTCTCAGCGTTAAGCAGGCAAAGCCGAACCTCGCCATGTTGTGGCGGCCTTTTTGTGATCACCTAATTGGCTGTAGGATAACGCTCCCTGCAGAACCTTCAGTTCTAACGCGCAAAGGCATCATGCTACGAAAGCTAGCTAAAAAGTGGTTTGGCGCCATTTCAGCAACCACCCGGCATCTGTGTCTACTGTCTGACTGTATTAAGAGCGCACTCACAGCGAATTGTCGGCTTGAAATCTACTGAGATCGACAGAGCGGAATGACTTGGACGGGGAGATTCGCTGTATCGCCGAAGCCTTGCCGCTGCAGGCGCAAAAAGCGTGTTGAACATTCAGTACCTGTATCCACTACGATCGCAGACGTCCGCTTAGTCCCGCACAGCCGAGCTTGCCCCTACGCAAATGCTGCATGATGTTCTAACGGCCGGTCTGGTGAGGCCGCGCTGCAGCAAAGACGTCTTTGATGAAAGGCAGGTTCGGGCCGACTTCTGCCCCTAAACTTTGCTCGACAGCATAGTTCGACAACGGCGGTTGCGTACTCCCGTAACCAAATTTAAAAAGTACTTACAATAACTTACGACCAGTGAGGCGATAGCTTCGTTGGTCCCGTTTCCTCGCGGTTCTACAAGGCCCAGTGAAAAGGGCAGGTTCCAGTCATTCGCGGCAGGCGCGAATTCTGCATGCTGCCACGCTAATAGCATACACCGAGAGTTCACACTCTCATGAAGGCGATCAGTTGGCGAAGCTATTGGTTCGGCATTTCGACTACGCGTTGAATGTACTGGTCTGTTCGAGTTGTGACGAACTGTAACCGCGTCGCGCTACGGCGTTTTCGCGATTGATTGGCGAAGACCCAATGCAAGCCGAGAAGGTCATATTTCCTGTCAACCGCGATGATCTCGCCGAATTTGTAAGCGTGATGCGCAACTGCATTACCAGAATACTCCACCTGTCGCTGCAGAAGGGTGCATTGAATACGGCTATGGGCAGGTTACGATCACCCACAGGGCCATCGGAGTTTTCCGCGAAAAGCGCTTGACCTAGAGCGCACAGATTGCCTCTGTAGACATTGCGATGGACCAAATCACAGGTTTGTTCCTTCGCACAATAGTTCAAACAATGCTCTACTGGGGGCACGAAGAGGCTCGACAGGAGAATTCAGTGATGCGGGTTAATATCTGGACGGTTTTATGCGTACTGACTGCGACAGTCCTTCTTGCCGTTCCGTGGCTTGAGCTGGCTGGCGACGGTGTGGCGCTCCCTTGGGGCATTTATCTTCAGTTGCTCTTTGCCACTGGGTTTTTGTCAGTGACGTTAATGTCTGTCGCGATGGTACTGTCATTGCGAAACCCGCGGGTTGAGAATTGGGTCGGCGGGCTTGACCGAAGCTACCGCCTCCATCGGCGGGCAGCGCAGTGGGGCGTTGGTTTTGGGTTGGCCCATTACCTTATCAAGCTGGGTTCAAAGCAACTCCGCAAAGCCGAGCTTCTAACGAAACCGGAGGGTTATGACAGCGGCATCCCGGCATTCTTCGACCCATTGCACGATCTCGCCAAACTTGCCGGAGAATGGGGGCTGTATGTCGCGATTGCGCTTGTCGCGGTGGCTCTGATTCAAGCGATTTCCTATCGTCAGTTCGTGCGTCTACATCGTATCTTTCCAGTGATCTACCTCGGGTTCGTTCTGCACGCAGTCGTGTTTATGCCACTGGCCTACTGGATAAATCTAACGGGTGCGGTTCTGTCGGTGAGTGTGGTTGGAGGTCTGATTGCCAGCGGGCTAAGTCTATCTGGAAGGATCGGGCGATCCAGACAGGTGCAAGGGCGGGTTACTCAGGTTCAGCCCATCGGCAACGACGTTTTGGAAGTGATTATAGAGCCCGGCCCGGCCTGGCCCGGACATCAAGCAGGGCAGTTTGCCTTATTTACCTTTGACACCAAAGAGGGCTCTCATCCGTTCACACTTGCTTCCGCCTGGGAGAGCGGCGCGGGGCCGAAAAAGATCAGAATCGCCATAAAGGCTCTTGGGGATTACACCTCGACCTTGCCTGGGTCTTTGGCAGAGGGCGCGCCGGTCAGGATCGAAGGCCCCTATGGGCGGTTCGACTTCGATAATGGCAAAGGTAGGCAAATCTGGATTGCTGGCGGAATCGGGCTGACACCGTTTGTGGCTCGGCTGGAACACCGTACGGCCCAACCGATGGCGCTGGAGCCCGTAGATCTGTTTTTCAGCACACGCGGGGTATCATCAAACCTCCTAGATCGTATTCAAAAGATCGCAGAGGCCGGTCATGCACGGCTACACGTCGTCGACACAGGGCATGACGCGCCTATCGACGCAGCGTTGATCATGCAGGCAGTACCGGATTGGCATATCGCAAGCATCTGGTTTTGCGGCCCAGCAGGATTTGGTGATGCATTGGAAACGGCGTTCCACGACGCAAGCCTGCCGCGCGGGAAATTCCACCGCGAAGCATTCGCGTTCCGGTAGTCCATTTGCAAGTGCCATAAATAGGGCCGAACACACAGAGAAGTTGAAAACAGAGATGCGTGAGCAAGCATATTCAGTCCAACTCTCGATAGCCTCGCATGGCATAAAGCAGACGTTGAAATTGAGGGCAACTTAGTTCGCGCTCAAGCACGTCGTGCGATGGCAGAGCTAGAAGAACTTTTGCGAAGAGAGTTTCGGTGAGGCAGGACATTGGGCTTGGTCACCGGTATGTTCGTCCTGCTTGATTAATGAAGAAACTATCTTCAGATCAAAAAGTAGCTGGTGGAAATATTACCCCACCAGCAAAGATTTCGACCGTCGTCAAACTTTGACATTGTTCTTGGCCAAGCCATGATAGAACAGGCCGCCAAGAATGGCACCAATGACCCAAGCATACCCCGAAAGGAACGACAACCAAGGCACCCAGACAGTGGCAACCGAGAAGATGGCCGCCAAGCCAAAAGCCTTGACCGCGGCGTTATTCCATCCGTTCTGGTAATGGTATGTGCCACCGTCCAAGTTGTAGAGGTCTTCAACATTCAGGTGTTCTTTCCGATGCCAATAGTAGTCAACGATCATTATCCCGAAGATTGGCGCCAGCGTTGCGCCTAGGGTGTTGACGAAGCCGCTGATCCCGAACTGGCTGATGAAGCTGTTCCAGAAACCACCGATAACAAGCGCAAAGATTGATGTGATAAGACCCGCATTCCGAAAGCTGATCTTCTTGGGCGCCAGATTGCAGATGCCGTTAACAGCCGGAATGAAATTTGCCACTAGGTTGATGCCGACAGTAGCGGCAAAAAAGGTGATGGCCGCGATCACGCCCAGAAGCACACTGTCGGTGCGCTCGACGATTTCGGTCGGGTTAATGATTGCTTCACCGTAGACCACCGCCGCACCACCGGTTGTCATCAGCGCCAGTGCCGAGAACAGGATCATATTCAGGGGTAGACCCGCGAGGTTGCCCTTGATCATTGCCGGCTTGTCTTTTGCATACCGCGAGAAGTCGCTGAAATTGATCATCACCGCAGCAAAATAGGCCACCATCGTGCCGACAATGGCAATGAAACCCTTAAGTTCGGTCCAGAATGTTCCCTCGGGATTGGCGAAGATCGTTAAGGTTGCTTCCAGAAGCTGCCCGTCAGAACGTTGCCAAAGCACGATCACGAGGCCAATCATCACGAGATAGACAAAGGGACCAGCTATATTGAGGAAGGTTTCCACCCAACCCATGCCGCGCCAGAATATGAAGATGTGGAAGGCCCAAACGATCAGGAAAGAGAGCCAGTCGATACCTGTGAGACCCATGATTTGAGCGCCGCCCGCTTCGGCGCCGGTGATCGTCCGGATCAAAAGGGCAAGTGCCGTCGAGGCGAAGTAAACCTGTACCCCGTACCAGAAAACGGCGACCGTCGCCCTGAGGATGGCCGGCAGGTTTGACCCAGCGGTGCCAAGGCTGGCACGAGCGAAAACTGGGTAGGGAATGCCGTACTTCTCGCCCGCGGCACCGGACAGGTTCACCATCCACATCACAAACAATCCGGCAACGACCAGCGCCGCAAATGCAGTCCAGCCGCCAACGCCGTAGGAAATGAACAGCGATGCCACAAGTGAATAGCCGAACAGCGACTGCACATCATTTGCCCAAATATTGAAGATGGCGAACCACCCCCAGTTTTTTTCATCAGCGCCGACAGGGTTGAGCGTGTGCGTGCTGTCCCCCGAGAGCGTGTCGCCATGAGTGACGCGCATGTCATCTGTTGAAGCCATTTTTTTCTCCTGAGTCCGCTGAATGAGCGGCGATTGGATTTTCTGCAGAACCTCGTGCGAAGTTGTGCTTGTAGCTAACATTTTAGGTGGTAGTTTAGCAGTCATGCTATAAAAAAGAACAGGCAGGACTTTATTGATTTTCAAGATAGTCTTGAACGGGAGGTGAGATATGGAACAGCCACGCGATGGTCAGCTTTTGGCACATCAGGCGCAACTGGCTCTTTGGGAGGCACTTCGGGACGGTAGATTGCGTGATGGACAGTTTCTTTCCATGGCGCAACTTGTCGGACTTCTTGACTTTCCCATCGCCGCCATTCGCGAAGCGGTGAAGCAAGCCAGTGCGCAGGGATTGCTGTCTGCGTTGCCCAAACGCGGAATTCAGGTGATGGAGGCTCACCCAGAAGCGATCCGTGAATGTCTCGATTTTAGGATGGCGCTAGACCAAGAAGGTGCGCGGCGCCGAATTCGGATCGGCAACCTTGAAGGCCTGGATGCGTTGCGAGAGCGCCACGAGGGCATGCGGAATACGGCAGAAACGGATGCGGCGAAAGACCTGCCAACCCAAGCTATTAAGGTCGATTTGTCGCTTCATGACTATCTTGCCGAAGGTCTTCGCAATTCTCATCTGACGGCGGCTTATGCCGCAAATCGGATGCGCATGGCAATTATCCAGAACTCGCGCCCGTTTCTGCAGGACCGAATCTTTTCCGCAATGGAAGAGCACCTTGCGATTATTGATGCTATTGAAAATCGCGACGTCGAAACTGCGATAGATGCAATCCAGTATCATTGCGATCAGACGCTCCGTTGGTGGGGCATAACTTGAACTTCAAGGTACTTCCAACACCTAATGGATATTCGCGCTCAATTTGCACAGAAAACCGTCATTTGATTGGAAGTAACGAATGTGTACTTCGTGCACGCGGCTGCCGTTGAGAAGTTTCAAATGGTGCCGATGTGATAAATGTCGCTTTGTGGACCACGACCGCAGCATTTCTGTGGCCTGGCAGATGTCGTCGATGGGCCGTTCTTGTAAGAGTTGCTGCGCCCGTTTTGCGGATCTGTTGCGAGCGATCCAATGGCAGGTGCGAGCCTTCGGCACCAATTTTGGCAATGCAGCGAATGTCACCTGTCACGGTAGTGGCAATAAACGTTCAGCAGGCTCTTGAGTTATGAGGGGGGGTGTGGATGCACAAAATGAGGATTTTTGCAGGAGCGCTAAAAAAAGAGGTTCTTTGGGTAAGGCGCATTTGTTACGAACACATTAAAATGGAAAGATAAATGCTAAATCAACACACTCTTGACTCTTTCATGAATACTTTCATGGGCTACGGCGATTTCAATGCCGACACTTGGTTCATTGGTATGGAAGAAGGTGGTGGTAATAGCCTTGAGGATGTCCAGACCCGCATAGGCACATGGGCGGAGCGTGGAGGACGCATCCTTGAGGACTGCGCAGAGTATCATCAAGCGATTGGAGACGGTCATTTATTCACCCCTCCAGTGCGTACCGCACAACGCACATGGGATTGGCTTATGCGGGCACAACTCCTATCCGAGGGTAAGGCGCATGACATTGCTGCATCAAAAGTGATGCAGGTTGAGCGTTGGTTGCGTAGCGGGTCTAAAACTTGCGGGATTGAATTGTTGCCGCTTCCTTCACCCAAGACAAGCGTTTGGCACTACAACCAATTCTCAAACGATCCAATCCTACAAAATCGGGCCAGCTATAAAGCTGCGATGCTGCCAACGCGGATCACTGCTATCAAAAATGCTATTGATGCACACAAGCCGCGTAACGTGGTGTTTTACAGCAAACAATATCGGGCTTATTGGAAACAGATTGCGGGTAAGGATTTTGTCGAAGTTGACGGCCTGCGCATCACGCAGTCCGGCGGCACTTCTTTTATTTGCACCATACATCCAACGGCGCAAATAAAAGGTGTCGGCAAAAAAATTGCCTACTGGGAAAACATCGGTATGCGGCTGGCGGGCGCAGAATAGAAACTTGGTGTCCGCAAAACCCTCATCCAAAAACGACCCTTAGTTGACACCCAGGAAAGCAGCCATTTGCGCAGTCGCATCGAAGGTCCGCTTTGACACGCTTAGTCGACCTTCTCTCTAAGAAAACGCTGCATGAAGATCGAACGACCGGTCTGGTTAAGTTGCACTGCACAAACGCGTCTTTGATGAAAGGCATGTTTGGCCTTGAGAGTAACATCTCACAGAAATCAGAAGACTATGAGGCTGTTCGGCAGCTAAGACACCAATTTGACCTATGGCGCGGATCGACAATCCCGCGCTTCTTGGTGGGGGTTCGAATATGAGACAAAACCTAGGGCAATTTTGCTAGGTTTTTTGAAGAAGAACTTTTCATAGTCTTCGGCGGTAAGGCTTGATGTGCCAAGGCTGCCGCTTTTGGCGTTTAAGACTTGGCAGGCGGTTATTGATCGAACCACTATGCCCTCGGTATTGGTAGGGACATGGCAATGAATTCTAAAACATCGGATGAGAACGGACGCCTTTGGGGTGCGCGCGCATCAGACTGGGCCAATTACCAAGAGCGCGTACACGAAGCAGTCTACAAAGCCGTTCTAGATGCGGCAGATATCAAAGCAGGCACCCGTTTCTTAGACGTGGGCTGCGGCGCAGGATTGACCGTGAATCTGGCAGTCGCTCGTGGTGCCGAGGCTACCGGCTTGGATGCAGCGGATGATTTGTTGAAGATTGCCGCTGTTCGCACGCCAACAGCGGCTTTCCATTTGGGCGATCTCGAAGCCCTTCCATTTGGTGACGGGGAATTCGATGTAGTTTCCGGAATTAACTCCTTTCAATATGCAGGAAATCCGGTTTCAGCTCTGTCTGAAGCAAAGCGCGTCGCCGGCGAGAATGGGAAGATTGTGGTTGTTACATGGGGCGAGCCGCAGGGTATGGGCGCGGCAAAGCTTATCGGAGCACTCAAACCCCTGATGCCACCTCCTCCGCCCGGAACGCCAGGCCCCTTTGCGCTATCTGATGAAAGCGCGCTTCGCGCGTTCGCCGAGCAAGCGGGGCTCAAGGCGGTTGAGATTTTCGATATCGACTGCCCGTTTGAGTATCCCAACATTGAAACAGCGGTACGAGGTTTGAGTTCGGCAGGTGTCGCGGTCAAAGTGATGGAGATTGCGGGGGAAAAAGCCGTTGAAGAGGCTTATCGAAATGCCTTATCCGAGTTCCAAGCACCCGACGGAAGCATCCGTGTCGGTGCCGTATTCCGCTGTCTTATTGCAAAGTCAGCATCTGAAATATGAAAAAACCTATACTTTTTTGTCAGCATAAATTCGATGGGCTTTAGTACCACAGTTCCATCAAAGAAGTCCTTGAAGTTGTCGCGGCGGATTGGCAATTCGTCTGCTCTCTGACGTTTCAGCAATCAATATTGCACTGTGCATTGCATTCCGGTTCAGGCAAGTAGAACCCCCGCACCGTTTGCTTTGATGAAGGTCGGCGCTGGGCTATCCTCGGCGGAGGTAATATTCGAGAACAGCTCTATGCTAAGTAAACTCCAACGGCGGTAACGAAACCAAATTATCGTATGCGTCAAAGTGCTCAAATGACTTCTGTCTGCGATTTCAGTAGAGCCGTGTACCTTCATCTGATGTGTGATCATCCTCGACCTCTTGACGCGTTTGATCCCGGTCAACAGTGGATATCACACATTCAGCAAGTGTCGGAGCCGACTTCCTTTCGGGCCAGTGATCAGGGTGCCACATACGAGACTGGATGAGTGTTGTTTCCCCTGACGCGGTGGAAGGCTTCATTGGCGTGCCAGCGATGAACATTTATTTCGGCGGGGCGCTCCTAAGCTTTCCTTGAAAATCTTTGCTAATCGCTCCGAGTGCGGTTTCCCTCTAAGGTGCAAAAGTCTTGTGAAGGAAACGTGATCTAGGTCGCACGGCTCTGTATGCGCGAATACCCCTTTGGACGTCCGCATAGAGCCTCGACAGTAAAAACCGCGGGCGATCTGGAAGTTCTGTTTGGCGAAACCAAAGCGTTTCGTGAAGCTTGAAACTAAAGCTCCTATTTCGGGAACATAAAGGTCATTGTAAACCGCGCGCCCCAGCCCTCTGGCCCTGTGGGCGTAGATTCAGCCCAATACCGTAACCCGCCTGAGAGGCTAACCGGTTGTTTTCCAAAATTCACTACTTTGGAAACGCCAAAATTGATCGGTACGGACCACTGATCCTCTGTCCAGTCATAGGTTGATTCTGTATTAAGGAAGGCACCCCAAGCATTTGGCCAAGTGTAGACGAGGAAGGGCTGCATAAACGTTGAGCTGATTTCGGTTTCTCCACCTACGTCCCAGATATGGTTTGCCAGCGCGCCATAAGTCCAACCGCCGGAAATCCGCAGGGCCACACCCGTCGCGCCTAAACCCCATTCGCCAAGCCCAAACGGACCGTCATTCCAGCGCGATGTCGGAATAAGGACGACAGGACCCGCGCCCCAGATCCAACCACTTGATGTGGGTGCTTTGGGCGAGAAAAAGAAACTTTGAACAACATCGCCAACCCCGAATTCGGATCCGGCACCGCTTGGAATGCCGTCTGTCAATTGCAGCGGAACGATCGTACGCGAAATCAAATTCCAATCGTCGCTAAGGTCAAAGGGAATGACCGGCTGAACGTTCAAGGTCCAATTCGAACCGTCATCATTAGGCCCGTAGTTCTCGTTGTAGTTAAGCTGGAACGGCGCGCTAATAAGGGAAGCTACCGGATTCGAGAGTGTTTGGGCGAGCTCGCTAGCCGACTCTTCTTCAGCGGCCGCTCCTTGTGCGCCTAAAATGAGCGCGGCCATTGCTGCCAGTGCGGCACCCTGCTTTTGCGCCATGTATGAGCTGAGGATGCTTTTTGAAATACGTTTTAAATTTATCATATATATGTTCCCCCACTAGGGTGAGTTTCTGCCCCGTAATTGCTCTCGGCTTAATTATCCTTGACGGGGATGGCTTCTTTCGAAAGCATAATTCTAACACCAGCTTAACGCGATGAAGAGCTACCGCGTCAAGACAACATTTCGTTTACAATACGTTTAGAAAGTGGAATCTCAGTTCAAAGGAAATGAAATACTATTAACTGCCAACACATTAGGCGCGCGTTGATTGATACTGTGATCTCGTTTTCCACGCCGCATTCAAATTTCTAAGCCGTTATTTATACCAATTGCATTGGAGCCCCTCATGTTTAAACAAGACCGCCGCTCATTTTTGAAATCGGCACTATTTGGAGCAACCTGCCTGACGCCAATTGGTCAATTCGCTTTTGCGCAGAGTTCATCGCTGACTGACATCGGCGCGGCTATGGGAGTCGTTGATCAGGTTACCATCTACACCGCGCGCGAAATCGTCACGTTGGACCCCGATCAACCATCGGCGAGCGCAGTGGCGGTTGTGAATGGCCGCATTCTTGGGGTGGGTGACGTCGAAACCCTGACCGAGGCGCTGGCCGATCAGCCATATGAAATCGATGAAACCTTTGCAGATAAGGTGATCGTGCCGGGCTTCATCGCGCAGCACGACCATCCGGTGTTGGCTGGCCTATGTATGTCCTCCGAAATCCTTTCGATCGAAGATTGGGTGCTGCCCGCGGGTACTGTTCCTGCGGTGAAAGACAAAGCAGATTTTCTGACCCGCTTGAAGAGTGCCAGCGAGGCAATCGAAGACCCGGATGAGCCGCTTCTGACGTGGGGGTATCACAGCTATTTCTATGGAAAACTGACACGCGAAGATCTGGATGGTGTGAGCGAAACCCGCCCGATCATCGTTTTTGCCCGCTCCTGTCATGAGTTTACGCTCAATAGCGTCGCACTTGAAAAAGGTGGCGTTGATGAGGAATTGCTGTCCGGTTGGTCGCAATCTGCGCAGAACCAGTCCAACCTCGAAGAAGGGCATTTCTGGGAGCAAGGCGTTTTCGCAATTTTGCCAAGCATCGCGCCATTGGTGTTCAATCCCGAAAAATTCGTCGCGGGTTTGGAGCTGATGCGCGACTACATGCATGCCAAGGGCGTGACCTTCGGAAACGAACCGGGCGGGATCCTTTCAAAAGACGTCCAAGACATGGTGAATTCCGTCATGTCGGCGCCGTCAATGCCGTTCCGATGGACCTTTATGGCAGATGCAAAGAGCCTGATTGCCAAATACGACGATGACGCGACTGTTATTTCCGAAACGGAGAAGCTGGCCTCTTGGTACGGCGGCATGACTTCACTTGCAGAAGGCAGCGCCAAGCTCTTTGCTGACGGCGCAATTTACTCGCTGGCAATGCAACTGCGTGATCCGCTGCTGGATGATCAGGGGCATGGCGGCGTCTGGATGATGGACGAAGACAAGTTCCTGCGCGGGTTTCAGGTTTATTGGGACGCGGGCTATCAGATTCATATTCACGTCAACGGCGATGCGGGCCTCGACAGGGTACTAAATGCGCTTGAAGTCAACATGCGTCGGAACCCGCGGTTTGATCACCGCACCGTAATCGTGCATTTCGCAGTCAGCGATTCAGATCAAATCCCTCGCATCAAAGAACTTGGCGCTATCGTGAGCGCCAACCCTTATTATGTGCGGGCGCTCTCGGACAAATATGGCGAAGTGGGCCTTGGCCCGCAGCGCGCGGATTCCATGGTGCGCCTTGGTGATTTGGAAGAGGCAGGAATTCCTTATTCGCTGCATTCTGATATGCCCATGGCACCGGGCGATCCGCTATTCTTGATGTGGTGCGCGGTCAATCGGGTCACTTTCTCTGGCCGGGTTGCCGATGCGGACCAGCGGGCATCACGCGAGAAAGCCCTCAGAGGTGTAACGCTAGACGCGGCCTATTCCCATCGCATGGAAGACGAGCTTGGCAGCATTCAAGCCGGTAAGCGCGCCAATATGACGATCCTTGAAGAGAACCCTTTGACCGTAGACGCCATGAAGATCAAAGATATCAAGGTTTGGGGAACAGTGATGGAAGGTACCAAACTCAAAGTGGGCTATCAGGCACAAGAGGACGCCTTCCTTGCTCCAAATATTTCAACCGAGGCTCAAACGCGGGTAGCGCGCGCGGCACTCAACCATGCACTGTCTGTGGTTCACAGCCACCTCTAAATGATTATCGCGCTCGTGGGCTGAATTTTAGCCATGATTTCGAAGCGATCGCGTGATACTGGAATTATTTTGAACTATTTGAAGAGGTTGAGCGACAATTTGCTGCATTTCCCCCGCGTCACAGTCATTGACGCTATAATCAGAACCTGCAAAACTTCGACTCGCCGCTTCTATTTCGAATGCGGCTAGAACAACCAGAAATAGCGAGAAAGGATCAATTGAAAGATCATTGAAATCCGGCACTTGCTACGCTGAATTTCAGGCATATGTGCATGATGTACGATGCGCCAGTCTCTCTGTTGGTTCTGGTCGTCGTTCGTCCTGATAACGCTGATGATGGTCACCCAACCACCTCACCTCTCGCAAACATTATGAAGTGTAATTCTTCAACAGAGCCGAATTCATCAAACCAGAGGTCAACATGACAGATAATAGCAAACAAAAATCTCGGAAAGCGAAGTCCGGCCTAGACCGCCGAGAAGTCCTTTTTAGCGGCGCAGGTGTGGCTGCTCTCGGAGCAATGGGAGGCTTTGTCTTCGGTGGCCTGAGCCCGACACGTGCAGCAGCGCAGACGAGCGAACCATTCATTCAGCCGATCACCGAACGCACAACACCAATTTCAAAGGCGAAAGAACCGCTTCCATACGACGTGGCAAAGGAAGTACGTGCTCGTTTCAGCGTGCCCAACTGGCAATCCGCTGGGGATGACGGCGTTTATGTCAACATGCATTTCCCGTCGTTCAAGCCAACCGATATTGCGATGCCAAGCCATCCGCCACGTGAGTTGGAACGCGACATTCAACCTCAGCTGAAAGACCTGACCTTCACTCGGGAAGACGGATCGCAATCCGATACGCTTGATGGATATGTCTATGGCGAAAATCGGACGCAGGCGCTCTTGATGGCGCATAAAGGGAAAATTGTTTACGAAGCCTATCCTGGTATGAACCCATGGGATTACCACATTTGGATGTCCGCCTCGAAGACTTGCGTCGGTACGCTTTGCATCATCCTTGAGCGCGAAGGTCTTCTCGATCTCGAAGCGCCAATTTCTGATTATGCGACCGAACTTGCCGGCACGGCTTGGGATATGGTTTCCGTTCGCAATGCATTGAACATGGCGTCTGGTCTTGATGTTGAAGAAACAACCGAAGCGTTCCTTGACCCGAACAGCTGGATCGAGAAGTTCTTCGCATCTCTGTTTGGTGGCGACGGGAATGCATGGATTGAAATTCTCCAGTCCGTGAAGCCTCTCGACGGCGAAAAGCCGGGTGATCATTTCCGCTATTCAACCTCGATCACACAGGCGCTTGTTTTGGCGCTCCAAAGTGCTTCAAACCTGAAATACGTGGATCTCTTTAATGATCGGATCTGGTCCAAAATCGGTGTCAAAAACCAGTACATGGTTGGATTGGCATCAGACGGCACCGCAGTCGGTGGCGGTCTGAATATGACCACGCCAGAAGACATGCTGCGTTACGCGATGATCTTCACGCCAAGCTGGAACGTCGTATCCACGGAGCGGATTATTAGCGACGATCTGTTGCGGCGCATCCAGACACTGGGCGATCCAGCAGCCTATAAAGGCAGCACCGAAGAAGGTTATCACGCACAGTGGTTCGGCGAGAGCGGCGAACGCAACTCTGCGCAGTGGGACGTTGTCTTTGCCGATGGCGCCATGTTCAAGCACGGTAACATGCACCAAGGTATCTACAGCGACCCAGCCAGAGATTTCTGTGGGATGATCTTCTCTACAACGCCAAATGATCAGCCGGACTACACGCCGGGTTACCTCCGCGCTGCAGCTAAAATGCTGGCAGGTGGCTAAGCACTAAAGCTTGGAGTGGCGGCGCATCGTCTTCGCCACTCTAACGCATCAGGTGGGTTGCTGGGCATATCAATGCGCCCCTAAGTTGCGCGTCTGAAATTAAATTCAATTGAAATTTTCTTGAGGGTGCCCATACTGGCGCACATAAAATGAAGCGTTTTAACCTCAAGACCAAGAAACAAACAAAGGATTAAAGACATGCAAGAAACCATCGGATTCTTCGATATTATCTGGTCCATATTCTGGCTGTTCCTCATGGTGGCCTGGTTCTGGGTCATGATTGGCGTTGTCACTGACGTTTTCAGATCACGTGATTTGAACGGATTTGCAAAGGCAGCGTGGGTTGCATTTGTCATCCTCATCCCGTGGCTTGGCGTCCTCTGCTATGTTCTTATTCGTGGCGACAAGATGAACGAACACCGCGCCCAAACACTGGCCGAAATCGAGGACTCGCAGCGCGACTATATCCGCTCTGTCGCTCAGGTTTCTGCGGCTGACGAGCTTGAAAAGCTGGGTGCGCTAAAGGAAAAAGGCGTTATTTCCGAAGAAGAATTCAACGCGCAGAAGGCAAAAATCCTATCTGCTTAGTAGCGAGATTGGATGCTAAGCCACGATAGCTTCATTCTATTGGTGCTTAGGACTAGTTTACTGAAAGGCCTTGCTTCCGAGCGGGGCCTTTTTTTAATGAGTCTTAATGGTGCTCATCAATTTCGCCATCGCGAGAGAGCAAGATCGCAAGCCATCGCAAATTCGGAACTTCGGACGCGATAACCATCACGATGACTGTCAAAGGGACGGCAAGGAACGCCCCCAGTCCGCCCCATAACAGCGACCAGAAAACCAGCGAAACTGTGATGACGAAGGTACTCATATTCAAAGATCTACCCTGCATCATGGGTGTGAGAACGTTGCTGATTAATTGATCGGCGCCACCATAGATGACGATGACAGCAGCCAAAGGCCACAAGCTGTCGAACTGCACAAGGGCGACAAGCGAAGGGAGCAAGATGCCGATGAAAGCGCCAATATTTGGAATAAACCCGACGACGAAAATATTGATCGCGAGGAACGCAGCGAAGTCGAGACCGATGGCGCGGAATACAACGTATGCAACTGCGCCACTTAATAGGCTCGTCGTGGCATTGACCCACATGTAGTCTTTAATTCCATCCGCTGCCCGCCGAAGGATCACGGCAAGGTCCGCTCCTTCGGGATCGGACGAAGACAGCAGGGCGATTTTCTTTGTCCAGTTTGTTCGCTCTGCGATAAGAAACACGAAATATAGTGTCAGCAAGGCGACTTGGGCGACACTTCCCAAAAGGCCATTTGCGAGGAACATGACCAATGTTCCCACTTGCAGTTTGTCGGCTGCTTGCTCAATCGCTTCCACACCACGAACGCCAATAATGGCCTCGAGACTCACGAGAAGTTCGCCAAGACGCACCTGAAACTTTGGGAACGAGTCGATGATTTCTTCGGCAGCCGCGGATGAGACCAAAGCGAATAACCAAATCGCGATGATAAATATCACCGCCGCAAGAAACCGTGCTTTCCAACCTGAAACGGATTTCCCAAAGATCGAAACCTTTGCAAGTCTGTCCGTAAAGGCAGTTGCAAGAACAAAAATAAGAAACGCGACCGCTAGAAGCTTCAGCAGGTCGCGACCGAACCACAGCAAAGCAATAATGAACGGGACCCCGACTATGATCTTGAACCAATCAGGTGCAACGGCCTGCTGTGATTTCATTTTTCTTATCCCAGTGATTTCGGCGCGCGCATTTCCGCAAAGTTGAAACAACATTAGAAAACGAAATCTCAGCGCGCAAGCACCCACTGCTTTGGTTATGGCGCGCCGATTTCGCGGAGCCTCGTATATCGGCCGTTCAACGAAAATGCCTACTTCTAAAGGTCGTTTTTAGTTGAATGGAGACGGCGTATCTCGCAAACTTCAATTATTTAATGCGTCTCAATCTACTAAGTGATCAAGGAGATTAAGTTATGCGTATAGTTCATAGATTTATGACTCTGACGAGTTTCGCACTTTCAGCAGGAGCAGTCAGCGCTCAGGATATTGCCGACAGTATTTATATGGGCGGCCCCATTCTTACGATTAACGATGAACAGCCGAACGCCGAGGCTGTTGCCGTAAAAGATGGCCGCGTGCTTGCAGTGGGCTCGCTTGCTGACCTGATGGAGCATCAGGGGGACTCTACGGAAGTCTTTGATCTTGAGGGGCGCGCCATGCTTCCAGGATTTGTCGATAGCCATGGCCATGTGGTGTTTGGAGGACTTCAGGCGCTTTCCGCAAACCTGCTCGCACCGCCCGATGGCGAGGTTACAGATATTGCAAGCCTGCAGCAGACACTGCGCGACTGGGTTGAAGAAAACAGTGAGGTTGTGGAAAAGGCCGGCGTTATCATCGGGTTCGGTTACGACAACGCACAGCTTGCGGAGGTGCGGCACCCGACTAGAGAAGATCTAGACGCGGTCTCTGAGGACCTGCCGATTATTATTGTTCACCAATCCGGCCACATTGGCGTGGCCAACTCCAAGGCGCTCGAAATCGTTGGATTTGACGCATCGTCGCCAGATCCGGCAGGGGGTGTGATTCAGCGCGCAAGCGACGGTTCCCCGAATGGTGTCCTTGAGGAGTATGCGTTCTTTGGCGCTTTGGTGCCGATCCTTGCCCAGCTCGGTCCGGAAGCATTTGCTGAATTTGCCGTTGCTGGTGCTGAGCTCTGGGCGAGCTTTGGCTATACAACCGGTCAGGATGGCCGATCTTCCGGTGAGGCCGTGGAAACATTGAAAGCTATGGCAAAAGAAGGACGTATTCCGATCGACGTTGTGGCATTTCCTGACGTTCTAGAAGCGCAGGATTATATCGGCGCGAATGTTTCGCAAGACTATGAGGATGGCATTCGAGTAGGTGGCTGTAAGCTCACCATCGACGGCTCACCACAAGGCTTCACCGCGCTGCGTGATCGCCCATATTATAATCCAGTAGGCGACTATCCAGCAGGTTATAAAGGTTATGCTGCGGTCACCATGGAACAGGTTCAGGACGCCGTGGACTGGTGTTTCGAAAATGGCATCCAAATTCTGACTCATTCCAATGGTGAAGGCGCATCAGACATGCTGATCGCCGCTATTGGTTCTGCACAGGAGAAATATGGCGATCCGGGCAATCGGCCTGTCATGGTTCACGGACAATTCATGCGCGAAGACCAAGTAGACGCTTACAAGCGGTTGGGTGTTTTCTTGTCTGTCTTCCCAATGCACACCTTCTATTGGGGGGATTGGCACCGCGACCACACGGTGGGCCCAGTTAATGCCGATAACATTTCTCCGACAGGTTGGATTGTTGAGCGCGGCATGATGTTTGGTTCACACCACGATGCCCCCGTTGCTTTTCCGGATAGCATGAGAATTCTCGACGCAACCGTAACCAGACGGACGCGTTCGGGTGACATCCTTGGACCACAGCAAAGAGTTGATGTCATGACAGCACTCAAAGCGCTAACCATCTGGCCTGCTTGGCAGCATTTCGAAGAAGATGACAAAGGCTCAATTGAAGTCGGAAAGATTGCTGATTTCGTTTTGCTTTCGGATGATCCAACAGCCGTTGATCCGGAAACCTTGGACGAACTGCAGGTAATGGTCACAATCAAAGACAACGAAGTGATTTACGAAGCAGACGACTCGATCAAGAAAGGCGAGATGCGATCATCGCCGTTCATGAGTGATCCGGTGACTGCACACCGTTTTCTTCACGCGATGTATCAGGCAACCGGCGTAGAAAAACCATGGCTTCAAGGCCTCACCGCTCGCTTTCGATAAGTCTGGCGGGCGCTTTGAGCTCTGATTGGTAAAATGCCTTTGTGGCCAAAACTGTGAGGAAGGCCGGACAAACGTCCGGCCTTTCGCTTCATTTGATGCTGTATTGAACAAGTAGCGAGTGCACTCCGTCATCGTTTAGTATGAACAAAGACGTGCCGTCCGGAGAGAGGGCTACGCCCTCGGCGTTATCAAGATGATGAGTGCGGTCACCGTCGCGCCAAGTTAGCTCGTTTGAAATGACTTCCTTGCTGTCATTCGCCAAAAAATGAACCGATTTTCCTGTGTCGCTTACAATCCACAAGCCGTTTCTTCGGCTGTCAAATGCAAGGCCGGATACATCCTCTTTATGCGGTAGAACTTTGCTTAAATCGCGAGTTTTGACGACGCGGTCAAGCTCGGGCGTCATCTCGATTAACAGACTTGGCTTGTCCTCTTTGATAAGAAAAACCGAGCTGGTTTCTGGGTCAACTGTAATGCCTTCTAGCCCGTTGTCCGTATCTCGGAGGTGTTTGGCTATGCTCTTGAAGACAGGTAAATCGCCAATATCTATGGTCGCTGCATCGTGTGGATGTGAAATAGAAAACGCGACGACGGAAGCCGTACGTTCCGAAACAACCAGTAGCTTTTCAGAACCCGCTGCAACGGCAACACCTTCCAAATCCTTCACCTGAGGTCCGAGGTTATGGAAAGCAGAGAGGTCGCCGCTTGCAATGTCCAAACGAAAGACGGTCGGCGTGTTGTCTGAAACAATCCAAAACGCGCCGCCGTCGGGATCAAGGGCCAATCCCGATGGCTCTGTCAGGTCAATTTCTGGTTGGTACAACTTCAGGTGGGAGACATATTCAAGCTCAAGCTCAAGCTCAAGCTCAAGCGCGGCTACGGGCGACGCTGCAAGTCCAGAAGCCAAAGCTAAAGCCAGAACGCGCTTAGGCAATATACCAACCTTTCGCGCCGTGCCCTTCGTTTTCAAGCTCGTCGAGCGCCGAGGTGATTTGTTCTATCGCTTCGGCGTCGGCATGAGAGAGTACGAATTGTATTACCGGCTTAAAGTCAGCTTTGCTTGTCGAGATGATCCGAAACCCTTTTCTGGAGAGGGCGGTTCGAACAGGAGTAATGGCCGCTCGCAACGCTTCATCATCCGCAAACTTCAACTCAATAGTCGTCGTTTTGCGAAAGGAAGCGAAGTAGAGGGTCAGAACGCTCGCAACCGTTGCAACAAGCGCCATGACGGGCAAGTTAAGGCCAACTGTGAGCCCAACCAGCGTGACCATGATCACAAGCGTTCCATCAATAAGCGTGTTTGATGACATCCGAAATCGGAAGAGGCTGCCGAGGCCAAAAATAACAAACCCGATTAGGAAGCCATGATGCACAACGAGAAAGCCAACAAGCATCCCGATTAATCCAAAGAGGTACAGACTAGCCTGCACCCGCCACCCATGCGCTTCGTCGCGCATTGAGTTTGTGCGTGGATGAAACGCAAACGCAGATACAAGTATCAGAGTTTCGACCACTGCTAAAAAGAACTCAGAAATCTCTGCGGTATTCGAAATTTGGCGCCAACCAATATTTCGGATTGTCACCTCAGTTGGGAGAACCACTGTTCCGTCTGCTGCCTGTGCGATCGCCAGAGTCGGGAAAGTAATACAAAAGATGATCGCGCTGGCTAGGGAGAATGTACGTGTAATCATTATGCGTGCGGCCTGTATTCTTTGTTCATTTTTTCATCATTACGTCACCAGAAGGGACGGTATCAATTCGTCTGATAATGCGGTCGGGTGTGTTCAGGCGCTCTGGCAAAGTGCGCGTATCTATCACAGTTGTGAAATCGGGCCCCTTGAGCGCGGAAACATGGATTGTCCCGTCGTTTTCGATTTCAAGAACTGTGAAGCTTTTCGGGCCAGGTTGATTTGTTCCGATTAATCTTCGCGATCCTCCTCCCAGTTCCGCCTGTGAAACCACAGAGAAGGCATCGATTTGACCAGGATAATAGGCGTGATGATGGCCGGAAAGATAAAGATCGACGCCAATACCGTCGAGCAATTGCTCTAGCTCCGGATCTCCTATGATCTCCGGCAAGCGCTCAATCGTAAACGGCCAGAGAGGCAGGTGACTAAAAACGATCCGCGCTGGGCCAGCGCCATCGAAAACCGTGCTGAGCGCAGACATTTGAGCGCGGTCCAATTCACCAATTGTTGTTGCGTCAATCGAGACGATCCGCGCGGCTCCGATATCGAATGCATAGAAGAATGGGTAAGTGCCTGTTGCCGTGAAATTCAATTTCGGCATTTTCGATTTCCACTCGTCAGCATAGATGCGCCGCTCGGCTTCAAAACCTGAATAAGCTGATCCGTCGTGGTTCCCCGGAGTGACCGCAAGCGGAATACCCGCGCGTTCAAGCGGCTCCGTTACAACGTCATGAAAGGCGCGCCACATGGCCCGAACCTGATTTTCCGAGAGCGCAGGCCGCCTTTGCCCTGCCACCATATCGCCGGTTGATAAAACAAGATCAGGATTCAGCGCGATAATCGCATCAATAGCTTTGTGAACATTGCTTGAATATTTGGTTGAGCCATAGGAGCCGTTCAGGTCCGAGATAACAACGATCCGGATGCTCTCGGCGCTTACCTGAACTGTGGCAAACGCCCAGAAAAGGATGCCTATGAGAAACTTAAAGCGCACCACAATCCACAATGTCCGGCGACACCTCCCCGTTTAGAAAGAATACTTTCGGACTAAGGTCAAAACGCAGCTTATTCGCCAGACAGCTTTCGTGCAAAATTCCCGCTGCGAGAGCGGTGTTCTTAACAACTTGGCTCACCTCGGCATCTTTCAAACCAAGGCTTGTTGAAAGCCAATCGTAAATCGGTCCTTGTGACTGAAGGTCTTGATTAAGCGCAATCAAGCGTTCGTACACTTTGCCGTCGAAATGGCGCAGCTTTTCGAGCATCTGCGTCGTCTTTGCAAAGTTTGCATATGCCACCCGTCCGCCAGCATCATTGTCATTCAGATTTGTGCGGCGCAGCAAGATAGCGCCAGACGGGATATCACCATCGTTGATCTCGTGATGCTTGGCTTTCTTGTGCTCAAGTTCACCATTTTCGGTCCAGTAATAATAGGGCGTGAAGTCTATGTTTCCGACACGGTCCTGCTGGCTAAAAATAAAATCCAGCAGCACGATCTCAGAGAGTTCGCGCATCCAATAGACCATCTGCTCGCGAGAAACATCAGGGCCCAAGTCGCGATTGATCTGACTGTCACGCCGCCCTTTGGCAAGCCCTGTATCAATTGCCTCTACCAATGGAGCATCTTTTCTAAGCGCAAGGAACGCGGGTGTCTCTTGGAAGTCCAAGTTCTGTCCTTTTCCCCATCCTGACTTACGCGTCCCGTTGATTTCTGATCCGTATCGATGGCCCGGGCTTAACGTCAGAATGCCGTAGATTTGCTTGCGATCAGATGTGAAAATATCGTCCGTCGGGCGGTATGAAGACGGGTTTGCTTCTGCGTCAACGAGGTGTTTCCACCCTGCATAGTTCATGCGCGCGGAGCGATTATGTCCCGATAGCGAAAGCCCCGGTCGCGCCACCTCCGAGGTATGCATGGTGGCATCCATAGATCGCCAAACCGAGACTGGAACTTTTACCGTCATGTCGAAGTAACGCGAGAAGTGGTAGTAAAGCAAAGAGGAGGCTGAATAAGTTCCGCTTGTCCCTTCTGCATTCATGGTCAGCTTGAATTTTGCCAAGCTGTCTTTGGCAAGGTCGCGGGCGGACTTGCCTTCTTTACATGCATTGCGCTCAAAGGCTGTTCGATCGTTCGCATATGGCCCATCGGTGATGTCATAGACCATCATCCCGGGGCTCGTGCTCCATGTCTTGGGACAGAGTGCAATATCGGCGGCATAAAAATCGAGCGCGCAAAACGCGGCTTCGTCTTTGGTGTCGTCCTTGGAATATGTGCCGTTGGGGATTTGGGCTATCTGAATACAGCGTTCAGTTATGCCGTTGGGGCTTGAATAGTCCGTTGCATTGCCAAGGACAGCATCCGTCGCAAACGCAGGTTTCAGGGCAAGGCCCACAAGGGCAAAGGCAGCGGTGCGGAGCATCAAGCTTGTATTCCCTCTATTATTTTGGGCAAATCGCGGCGCGTTCGGCTTCGGAGATTTCCAAGGATGAATTGAGTTTGAACCGCTCAAACTTGGCGTCAATCCAAGCGTCACAGCCGTTTGCACACGGAGCGCCGTTTCGGGCTTCATCCCAATAGCTTTTTGCGCGTTCCTCCGACCAACCACAGAATTGAACCAGCGCCATTGCCGAAAGCGCGCCCGATGCATGGACACCCCACATGCAATGAACCAGAACCGGCCCCTTACTGGGAGCCTTGATCGTTTCATAGATCGCCTGCATCACGGCGTCTGGTCTCGATGATCGCGCAGAACCGTAATCTAGCGAACTTGAGCCGCATGAAGTTGCGCCATATTCTGTGTTCTTTCCAAAATCAGCGTAGAATGCTGTTTCGAACCCGCTTTCACAAAGCTCGACCCGTTGGGCGGTGGACATTCCTGTGCGGTCTTTATCGCCCCCCGAAAAACCAGCGCGATACAATACACCGGATAGAACCGGGCGAAAAAAGGTCATTCCTTCAGGGGCCGCGTCGGAGTTGCGCACGAGCATCGCACTTTCACTCGGTCCACCAGAACGCGATGTAACATCCGCATGGCCCGCTGACGCAAGTATGCAAAGGAGGAAACCTGTAAGCGTATTTCGCATCGTATCATCCCATGTTGTCTATCGTCAGTATTGAACACCCTGTGATTTGCATCAATACACTTGTTTAGGAGCGCTCCTCTCTCTCATCCGTTCAAGGTGATTTAGTCAATGCGTTTTGCCACGACAAATGGGCTCATGCGCGAGTTTGAGAGATAGCCGCTTTCCACGATCTCGAACCCTGCGTTCTTAATAAACTCAATTAGTTCGTTACGGCTTAATTGCGTTACGCGCGGGGCCACGCCGAGCAATGACAAAACGCGAACCAACTCGCGAAGGGCGATAAACTGGTCTTTTACACAGACGGTTTTTGAGATGAGTAAACCACCCGGTTCAAGTTGGCTGTGAACAGAATTCAAAACCGCAGGTATGTCATCCACAAGATGTAAAAGGCTAAATGCAAGAATGACGTCAAAGGAATGTTCGCCGACGATCTCTGTCGCATCCGCCCGTCGAAATACGACGTTCTTTGGCGCCTCAGCAGATAGCTTGCGGTTGGCGATATCGATCATTCCGGAGGAGATATCCGTGCCTGTAAAATGGGCGCAACTGTTCGCAAGATTGAGCGCAGTGCTGCCAGTTCCGCAACCAATTTCCAAAACGCGATCCGTGGGCGAAAGGAGGGCCTGCACGCGTGTGAGTTTGGCTTGATAGGCTATGGGGTCAGCAATTGGTTTGGCAGCATAGCTCGGTGCTTTGCGATCCCAAAATGCGGGCGATGTCATGATTTGGCTCCAATTTCGATAGGGGAGAATTTTGACTTAGAACGGATAATGGCTTCAGCAATTATTAGGTTGATCGTCCAGCCAAGGGGCAACAGCACGGAGCTGGCCACAGGGGTTAAGACGCCCGCGATGGCGAACCAAATACCTATCAATATCGCTTGTGTGCTTCCGGCAACGCCGATTGCGAATGCACGGATCATCCAAGCGCGATGTTTGGATTTTTGTCCTAAGGTTATGGACCGAACCGCCAATAGTACGGATCCCAAAAGCGCGACAGCAAACAAAACCCTTAGTGCATCAGAGACTTTGGTGGCCAATGGGCCAGTAGGGAAGCCGACAATCAACCAAATACCCGTTGCCGCGCTAATCACTGCAGACACCGCAGCGACACGCCCAATGAACATGTGCCATCGAAGAAACCTCTGACGTAACGGCCGAGAAAACTGAAAAGACGCTAGAACCAAAAACAATGACCCGAAGAGGATATGCGTGATGAGCACAAGTGGAAACTCCGCGAACCTTTCAGCGCCTTCCTTTGTATTTGCGCCATAGTTCACAATTGCGAGCATACGATTGGTCGTCGCCGCAATGGGGATGAGGCTAATTGTAATAAGCAACGTTGGAGTGAGCCACGGGGTTTCTCGAATTCGCATATCTGTCTCCTTTGTAGAGAGCCTAGATATGCAGATATCGTATGAATATTGCCGAATTTTGAACTTTTGATATACGTTCATGTATGAACTGGCAGGCGATATCTTTTGATTGGAACCAAATCCGCGCATTCCTTGCGACGGTTGAAGAAGGCTCGTTCAGCGGTGCGGCGCGCGCGCTGAACTCAACGCAGCCAACAATTGGGCGGCAGATAACTGGTCTCGAATCCGCGCTTGGCCTTTCGTTATTCGAGCGAACAGTTCGTGGTCCAATCCTAACGGACGCAGGGCAAGATCTCGTCGATCACGTGCGCACAATGGGTGAAGCTGCCTCGATGATTGCAACAGTTGCGACGGGGCGCTCGACCGATTTGTCAGGTGAAGTGTCTGTTACATCTAGCGATTTGATGGCCTCGTCCATTCTGCCGGCGATCCTGTTGGAGCTACAAAAGTCGTCTCCCGGTATTCGGGTTCAGATCGTCGCATCCAATGACATACGAAATCTTGGGCAGCGCGAAGCAGACATTGCAATTCGACATGTGCGTCCCGAACAACCTGATTTGATCGCAAAGCATATTGGCGACTTTCGAGCGAATTTTTATGCTGCTACATCCTATTTTGACCATGTTGGGCGACCAAAACTCGCCCGTGATCTCGGCGAGCACCGGTTTGTAGGGAGTTCGGATTTCACACGTATCATCACAATGCTCAAAGAGCGGGGTGTTGATACAAAACCAGAGAGCTTTGTCACCTACACTGACAGCGGATCAGCGATGTGGGAAATGGTTAAGGCTGGGATTGGGATAGCACTGCTGCCTGAAGCCTTGGGAGAAGTCGAACCGCAAGTTGAGAAAGCTCTACCTGACTTTCCGTCTTTTTCGTTTCCGGTCTGGCTCGTCACCCATAGAGAGCTGAAAACAAACCGAAGAATCCGGCTCGTATTTGACGCGCTTTCCAGAGGGTTAGCGCAAGCTTCATCAAGGTGAAGTTAGCGGATAGAAAATGGCCTCATCGCGAGGCGAATTGAATTTAACTGATTGCTTTTCCTTGGTGACAGGACTGAGCGTGACTGCTTAAATGGCCAAAATACTCTTCATGAGGTGGCGATATGACTGGCATTCCGGCGAGCATTGATGACACGCTCGCGCGCTTGTCTGAACAGGGCTATGTTTGCGGGCGCGATCTTGGCACGGTTGCTTTTCTGTCTCTAAAACTGGGCAAGCCGCTATTTCTTGAAGGGGAAGCGGGTGTAGGTAAAACCGAAATTGCCAAGGCGCTTGCCGCCATGCTGGGGCGAAAACTTATCCGCTTACAATGCTACGAGGGGCTGGATGCAGCTTCGGCAATTTATGAATGGAATTTCGCTGCCCAGATGATCGCAATTCGCTCTGCGGAGGCGTCAGGTGGGGCCAGCCGGGACGAGTTACAGACGGAACTATTCTCGCAAGATTACTTGATTAAGCGCCCGCTTTTGCAGGCGATGGAACCGCATTCAGAGGGGCCGCCGATCCTGCTAATTGACGAGGTCGACAGAACGGATGAGCCTTTTGAAGCATTTCTTCTAGAGGCGCTTTCTGATTTTCAGGTGACCATTCCGGAGATCGGGACGGTAAAGGCCGAGGAACCTCCTATCGTCGTTCTTACGTCGAACCGGACTCGCGAGGTGCATGACGCGCTCAAAAGGCGGTGCTTGTATCATTGGGTCGATTATCCTGCGTTTGAACGTGAACTGGCCATCCTTCATGCGCGAGTGCCTGATTGCGCTGCGACACTGTCAAAAGAGATCGTTTCGTTCGTTCAGGCCCTGCGCGGCGAGGATCTTTTCAAGAATCCGGGAGTTGCTGAAACCATCGACTGGGCGCAATGCCTGATCGCGTTGGATGCTGTGGCTCTATCCCCCGATGTCATCTCTGAGACATTGGGCGCGCTTTTGAAATATCAGGATGATATCGCCAAAATCGCGGGCTCCGAAGCAACGCGCATCCTGAACGAGGCGCGTCAGCAATTGGCACAGGCGTCGTGATCGATGCAAACGCTGCACGAAACCGATGGGCGGCTGGTTGAGAACATCGTCCATTTCGTGCGGGCGTTGCGCAAGGCGGGCCTGAAGGTCGGTACGTCACAAGTCAAAAGCGCGATTTCAGCTGTTGCTGCGGCTGGGTTTACCAAGCGAGAAGACTATTACTATGCACTGCGCGCGACCTTGGTAACGCGGCCAGAGCATCTGGAAGTCTTTCATCAAGTCTTTCAGATGTTTTGGCGCGATCCCGAATTTCTTGAGCGAATGGTGCGCTCGATGCTGCCCCTAATGCAAACGATGGCGCAGGAAGAAAATGCGCCAAAACCCGCGCAGAAGCGTGCCGCTGAGGCTCTGTGGGATGGCAGCTCCCAGCCTCAAGACCAACCCGAGCGCGACGAGATCGAAGTCGACGCGCAGCTAAGCTGGTCGGAAAATGAAATTCTCCGCGATCAGGATTTTGAGCAGATGAGCGTGGGGGAACAGGAAGACGCGGCCAAACTGATCCGTACGCTTTCGCTACCGGTCTCTCCGCTCAAAACACGGCGGTTTCAATCATCCAACATAGGCAGGCGTCCCGATACGCGCGCCGTTTTGCGCCGTTCGCTGCGCAAAGGGGGCGAGATAGATCGCCTATCTTTGAAGGTGCCGAAACGCCGCCCGCCCAACCTCGTTGCGATCTGTGATATTTCCGGTTCGATGGCGGTCTACTCGCGCATGATGATGCACTTTGTTCATGCGCTTACTTGGGCTCCCGCGTCAGAATGGGGGCGGGTGCATGGCTTTACCTTCGGCACGCGGCTTACCAACATCACGCGGGCCTTGGCGCACAAAGATGTTGATCAGGCGCTTGAGGCATTGGGAAAAGACGCGCCTGATTGGCAGGGCGGCACGCGAATTGGCGAGGCCCTTTTTCGGTTCAACCGCGACTGGTCGCGGCGGGTGCTGGGGCAGGGCGCTGTCGTGCTTCTAATTACCGACGGGTTGGAGCGCGGCGAGACAGAGTTGCTGCAAACCGAAGCCGCGCGGTTGGCGCGGTCCTGTCATCGCTTGGTCTGGCTCAATCCCCTGCTGCGGTTTGACGGTTTCTCGCCGCAAGCCAAAGGCATTCAAACCCTTCTGCCTCTCGTTGACAGCTTTCATGCCTGCCACTCTCTCAACAGTCTTGCTGATCTTGGTGCAGCTTTTGCGACAAGTGGTGACAAACGGCGATACGAGGCAATTCTGCGATCATATTGATCGGAAACTGAAAATTCTTGCTAAGAATCAATCGGTACCTATTATCGACTGGTATGCACATTTCTAACTTCCGCCACCTGTCATGGAAATGATTGGCAGCTATCGAATAAGAAAGCTAGACGAAGTCGTTTTGGCGGCTTTGAACAGTGCGGAACTGCTTGAACGTGACATCCTTAAATACAATGAAATAGCGAGCCGATTTTTTGGCTTCAAAGTCGAAGTCGGGGCTCCGGCGAAGGTGTTGATAGGAGGCAAGCTCAACAGCTTGATCAACGCCGTAGCCATTAATCAAAACAACGCTTTTTCTGAAAATTTTCACAAGCAATTAGCCAACACAGACCCGCCGGGAGATTAGCTCCGGCGGTCATTGAATATGCGGGCAACAAGACCCGTTCCAAAGGGAGGATTAAATGACCAACATTAAAATGACAGTGAACGGCAAATCCGTCAGTGGGGAGGTTCCCGACGAGACTTTGTTGTCGGAATTCCTACGCGAAAATCTACGCCTGACCGGCACGCATGTTGGGTGTGACACAAGCCAGTGCGGAGCCTGCGTCGTTCATGTGAACGGCAAGGCATTGAAGGCCTGCACAACGCTCGCGGCATCGCTGGAAGGCGCAGAAGTCACCACGATTGAGGGTCTTGCCAATGGTGGCGAGTTGCACCCGATGCAACAGGCATTCAACGACAATCATGGCCTGCAATGCGGCTTCTGTACGCCCGGTATGATCATGACCAGCGTCGATATGGTGAACCGCTACAAGGCCGAGGGAAAAGAGCTCACCGAAGAAGCGATCCGCGACGAACTTGAGGGCAATATTTGCCGCTGCACTGGATACCATAACATCGTGAAGTCGGTTGAAGACGCCGCCGCGAAAATGTGAACAAACCGGAGGACATGAACATGAAAGATGGAATTGGAGCACCGGTTAAGCGCAAGGAAGACAAGCGTTTTACAACCGGTAAAGGCAAATACACAGACGACATTCGGAACGATAATCAAGCTTATGCCGCCTTTGTTCGAAGTCCGTATGCACACGCGAGGGTAAAGGGGATTGATACCTCTGCGGCGTTGGCGATGGAGGGCGTGATTGATGTGCTGAACGGTCAGCAACTCACGGGCGATGGCATCGGAAATATCATTTGCGGGTGGGCGATTACGTCAAAAGATGGCAGCCCAATGAACATGGGTGCGTGGTCCGCTTTGGCGACGGAAAAAGTGCGCTATGTCGGCGATGCAGTGGCTGTTGTCATTGCTGAAAGCCAAGCGCTTGCGCGGATCGCGGCAGAAGCAGTTGAAGTTGATTACGAAGAGCTTCCTGTTGCCGCCAATATCACCGCCGCGATGGCCGATGGTGCGCCTCAAATCCACGACAACGCACCGGGCAACCAGATTTACGATTGGGAGCTTGGCGACGAGGCCGCGACGGATGCAGGGCTCGCAGAGGCAGCCCATGTCACCACGCTGAACATCACAAACAACCGCCTGTCGCCAAATCCGATGGAGCCACGTAGCGCCGTTGCCACTTATGATGACGCTGAAGATCATTATACGCTCTATACAACCAGCCAGAACCCCCATGTGGCGCGGCTGGTTCTTTCGGCGTTCTATAACGTTGCGCCGGAACATAAGTTGCGGGTCATTGCGCCGGATGTTGGCGGAGGTTTCGGGGCCAAAATTTATATCTATCCCGAAGAAATCACCTGCCTTTGGGCTTCTATGAAAACCAATCGCTCCATCAAGTGGACTTCGGACCGATCGGAGGCATTCCTCACCGACGCCCATGGCCGCGACCATATCACAACCGCGAAGATGGGGTTTGACAAAGACGGCAAAATTACCGGCTTTAAGATAGATACGCTTGCCAATATCGGCGCCTATATGTCGCTGTTCTCAAGTTCGGTGCCGACCTATTTGTATGCGCCGTTGATGTCTGGCCAGTACAATATTCAGAACATCCACTGCAACGTGCGCACCTATTACACCAACACAGTGCCCGTTGATGCCTATCGCGGCGCTGGGCGGCCGGAGGCGACTTATCTGGTGGAACGGATGATGGAAACTGCGGCGCGCGAAATGGGGATGGACCCAGCCGAGCTGCGGCGGCGCAACTTCGTACAGGAGTTCCCGCATCAGACACCCGTGCTCATGCAATACGACTCTGGTGATTTTCCCAAGATCTTGCAAATGGCGCAGGATGCCGCGGATATCGCTGGATTTGAGGCGCGGAAGGCCGAAGCTGCCAAACGCGGCAAGCTACGGGGCTTAGGCTATTCAACCTTCATCGAGGCTTGCGGGCTTGCGCCGTCCAAAGCGGCGGGCTCGCTTGGCGCGGGCGTTGGACTGTGGGAATCTGCGGAGGTGCGGGTAAACCCTGTTGGCTCCATCGAGATTCTGACAGGTAGCCACAGCCATGGTCAGGGGCACGAAACCACCTTTGCCCAGATCGTTGCCGACAGGTTTGGATTGCCTGTTGAGAATGTCTCGATCGTCCATGGAGACACCGACAAAGTACAGTTCGGAATGGGAACCTACGGGTCGCGCTCCGGTCCTGTTGGGATGTCGGCCGTCGTCAAGGCGATGGATAAGGTCGAGGCCAAAGTGAAGAAGATTGCTGCGCATACGTTGGAAGCTTCAGAGGACGATATCGTCATCGAAGGCGGCGAAGTCAAAGTCTCCGGAACTGATAAATCCATGGCATGGCACGAGGTCGGTCTCGCTGCATATGTTGCACATAACTTGCCTGACGATATGGAGCCGGGCCTAAAGGAAACGGCGTTCTTTGACCCTGTGAACTTCTCCTTCCCATCCGGTGCCTTTATCTGTGAGGTCGAAGTTGATCCGGATACCGGCCAAACCGAGATCGTGAATTTCACCTCTGCTGATGACTTTGGCACCATCATCAACCCGATGATTGTTGAAGGTCAGGTCCATGGCGGCGTCACCCAAGGGATCGGGCAGGCTATGTTGGAGCAAGTTGTCTATGACGAAGACGGCCAGTTGCTGAATGGGTCTTATATGGATTACGCCATGCCCCGCGCGGCGGATGTGCCGTCCTATTCGATCAGCCACCACGAGGACTCTCCGAGCCCGAACAACCCATTGGGGGTAAAGGGCTGTGGTGAAGCTGGGGCAATCGGCGCGCCGCCTGCGGTAATCAACGCGATTACCGATGCTATCGGCACCAACGATCTGGCGATGCCAGCAACCCCGCAGGCGGTCTGGAATGCAATCCAGGCGGCGAAGTAAGGGAGGATTAAACTATGTATCCGACAAAATACCACAAAGCCGCCAGCATCGACGACGCCGTTGCGGCCCTTAATGCGGGCGAAGACGCGAAGCTCTTGGCTGGCGGACAAACGCTCATCGCTGCGATGAAACAGCACTTGGCTGCTCCAAGCGACCTTATTGATGTGCGCGCAATTGACGGCATGTCAGGTGTGTCTGCGGATGGTGATACTCTGGTGATCGGCGCGGCAACCACCCACGCGGAGGTTGCCGGCAACGCTGATGTACAACGTCTCTGTCCCGCGCTCGCAGCACTTGCGGGCGGGATTGGTGACCCTGCTGTTCGTTATGCTGGCACAATCGGCGGTTCTATTGCCAACAATGACCCGTCTGCTGACTATCCGGCGGGACTGTTGGCGCTGGGCGCAACGATTGTGACCAATACGCGCGAGATCGCGGCCGATGACTTCTTTGAAGGGCTGTTCACCACTGCGCTTGAAGACGGTGAAATCATCACATCCGTCCGTGTGAATGCGCCGAAACGGGCGGCCTATATCAAATTCCGCCAACCGGCCTCGCTTTTTGCGCTTGTCGGCGTGTTTGTTGCCGATGGTGCGGGCGGTGTTCGGGTTGCGGTCACTGGTGCAGGCGAGGACGGTGTGTTCCGCCACGCAGGTCTAGAGGAAGCACTTTCTGCAGATTGGGCCTCCTCCGCAGCAGATAGTGTTTCTGTTGATAGTGATGGGCTCTTGTCCGATATCCACGGCAGCGCTGCTTACCGCGCGAACCTGATCAAGGTTCTAACCAAACGCGCAGTCGAAGCCAGTTAACCAAGACTTACCTCCTCCGCCGCGACCCAAGGCTGGTGCGGTGGGGGAGGTTCATTTTTACCATCGACTTATTTCTTGCAGCTCGAGCTTTACTGCCCGCGCACTTTTCTCAAAACGTGTCGCTTATTGCATCGCCTTGTTGATGAACTCCTCAACAACATTCGACATATCAAATGAGGTGCCGCCTTGCACTGGCGGATAGTCCGCGAGCGATTGAAGGTGCTGCCCCATCAAGGTTCCCATTGGTTGGATCAACCACGATATCTTCTGCATTAAATGGCCATATGCGTCGCTTGAATCGTAGCTTTCAAACGGATCCATTCGGATGTTGAATACGAGTGGTACAGTGCGCGGGATAACGTTGGCATAGTAATCTTCCTTGGTCGAGAAATGGAATTTCCACGGCCCCATGCGAACGGCTGTCAGTACGCTCTCGTAGTAATGAAAAATATGTGTGCGGTTAGATTTTTCCTGCTCGCCTTTCCAATATGCCAAATTGTCGACGCCATCGATGTACTGCTGTTCTTGCTCCATGGCTAAAGCGGCTATGTCTTCAATTCCTGAGGCTTTCGCCAATGTGGTGAACATATCTTGGTGGGCTTGGATGCCGTTGAGTATCTTGCCGGCCTCAAGCTCACCTGGCCAACGGATCATGGATGGAACTCGTACTCCGCCCTCATAGGTGGTCATTTTTTCGCCGCGGAATGGCGTTGTTGCGCCATGTGGCCACGAGGAATGTTCCGGCCCATTGTCTGTTGAATACCAAACGATGGTGTTCTCTGTCAGACCTTGCTCGTCGAGCCAATCAAGTACAATTCCGACGTCATGGTCATGCTGGAGCATGCCGCTGCCATGAATATCTGCCTCTGACGTGTATTCTTCTGCTGCATAGCGCCATTCGTCATTGAGGCGTGTGTAGAGGTGCATCCGGCTCGTGTTGAGCCAGACAAAGAATGGATCACCTGCCTCTTTGGCGCTCGCCATAAAGTCGATCGCGAGAGGGATCACTTCCTCTTCATCGAAGGTCTCCATCCGTTTTTGTGTCAGGGGGCCGGTATCCTCGATTGTTTGCATGCCAACCTTGCCGAACCGCGGGTGTTCTGTGGGGTCGTCCGTTTCGCTGGCAAAGCTATGTATTACGCCGCGCGTACCATATGTTTCTTCGTAGGCCTCCAGCGACCCTGCGAACTGCTCGCCGAAACGTTGGTAGTCGCGCTGTTCTGACTCTTCCTGCGTGTTCAGATGATAGAGGTTGCCGAAAAACTCGTCGAAGCCATGTATCGTTGGCAGGTGTTCATTTCGGTCACCCAAGTGGTTCTTGCCGAAATGACCGGTGCGATACCCTGCTTGTTTCATGTAATCGGCCAGCGACGGTGAAGCCTCCTGTAACCCGAGCGGAGATCCCGGTTGCCCCACTGTCGTCATACCAGATCGGATTGGATATTGGCCGGTGATAAATGCAGCACGGCCGGCTGTGCAGCTTGGTTGTGCATAGTGATCGGTGAATCGTATGCCTTCGTTTGCGATCCGGTCGATATTGGGAGTGGAGTATCCCATCGTGCTCATTCCATAGGCCGACAGGTTCTGCCATCCTATGTCATCGCCCCAGATTACAAGGACGTTTGGCCTATCTGCGTCTTGCGCAAAAACGGCTCCTGTAGAGAGGCTTACAGCTATTGTTGATGCAAGTAAGTTTAGTCGATAGCTCATCTTGAAGTACTCCTCTGCATAAAACTCATTGAGCAGCCCTTGTGGGTAAGATTCCGATTTGGCTGCTTGGAAAATTCTAGAATATCGAGATTGGATCAGCGCAGAAATCGGCGCCGACAGAGTTTCTTGCTCGATAAGATAGCTGAGAATCTGCGTTTGCTTCGGTAACGTATCCGTGAACAGGAGCGTCAAATGAGTTCTCCTGACAACGGACTCGACTCTCTGACATCAAGAAACTATTAAGAACAAATGCAGAACATTTAGGGGGTGTAGGTTGACTGAAGTGCGTCGTCGTGTTGTCTCGTTATGGTTCCCGCGGTTGGGAAGTGACCGAGTTCTGCGAACGAAGTCGGTCAGTGGCCCGTTTGTTCTGACCTTATCGCAGAATAATGCCAATCAGATTTACTGTCTGAACGCAGAGGCAGAACGGCAGGGCCTTTCCCAAGGAATGCCGTTTGCTGATGCGCGCTCGTTCTGTCCCAACCTGACAAGCCAAGAAGCGGATACCACCAAAGATGCTCTGTTTTTGAGCGCCTTGCGCCGGTGGGCGACGCGCTATTGTCCATGGGTTGGGATCGAAGGGAGAGATGGGCTTGTAATGGATATTACGGGCTCCGCGCATTTGTTTGGTGGCGAGGCAGGGATGCTGATGGATATCCGTCAGCGCTTGGCGCGAATTGGGGTTTCGGTTCAAATCGGTTTGGGCGATTCACGTGGGGCAGCTTGGGCGCTGGCGCATTATGGTGAGGGATGCGCAGAAATCGGTCAGCCGTTGGCGGCGCTTTCGCATCTGCCAGTTGCAGCTCTTCGGCTTGGTGATGATGCTGTGATGGGGCTTCAGCGGCTGGGTTTGCGTAGAATTGGTGAAGTTGAAGCGGCAGAACGAGCGCCACTCGCGCGTCGATTTGGGCCTGACCTTTTGCTGCGGCTAGATCAGGCCTTAGGGCGCCAGCCAGAACAAATCGCACCAGAAAACGACCCGCCTCATTATGGGGTGAGAATAACCCTGCCTGAGCCAATTGGGCTAGTTCATGACGTCATGGCGGGCGTTTCCCGATTGTTAAGCCGATTATGCAGCAAGCTGAAAGAGCAGGAGGTTGGCGCAAGAGTTCTATGCCTTACGTTGCGCCGCGTTGATCAAGATGCCCAGATTGTCGAGGTATGTTTGGCGAGGGCCCTAAGTGATGCAGATCGAATGCTGCCTTTGTTTGAGCGCGGCGTGGGCGAAATTGATGCAGGGTATGGCATTGATCAAATGCGGCTACAGGCCGTTCAGACCGAGGCTTTGCCGACCGTTCAATTGAGCCATGTCCCTTCAAAACGATCTGATCGATTGGCTGATCTTATTACGCGTTTGGGTACACGCCTTGGATTGGAAAATATTAGGCGGCTCTTGCCTGCTGATAGTCACATCCCTGAGCGCAGCTTTGTTGTTGCAAGCGCGGCGTATTCAGAACCAGAGAGCAGTTGGTTTGTTGTGCAGCCGCGACCAATCACATTGTTCCCGCCTGAACCAATAGCCGCGACGGAGTCGCGCCCTCCGTTGCGCTTCCGCTGGAGACGTATGCCAATGACCTCAGGCCGGATCGTCGGCCCTGAGCGTATCGCGCCTGAATGGTGGCTGGAAGATGATCTCTGGCGAACGGGTTTGCGGGATTACTGGCGGGTGGACACCACACAGGGGCGGCGGCTTTGGCTGTTTTATACGCCGCAAAGCCCCGGCTGGTTTGTGCAGGGAGAGTTTGCATGACCAAGCCAAGCCATACGTACTCTCAGGGGAGAGTTCTTCAGCAAAGAGCGCCGAGCGCGCAGATGCAGGCGCCAGATTATGCGGAATTGTGCGTCACAAGTAATTTTACTTTTTTGACGGGAGCCTCCCATACGGAGGAACTGGTCTCGCGCGCTGCTGAACTGGGCCTGTCTGCGATTGCTATTACGGATCGTAATTCTCTGGCTGGTGTCGTGCGGGCGTGGGCCGCATTGAAAGAGCTAAGCCGAGAAACTGAAGAGGATTTACAAATACGCTCACGAACGCGCGTGGATGCATCCTCTCGGCAGCAAGTAGAGAGCGGCGACATGATCGAGAAGCCGCGTCTGGCAAGGTTGCCTCGGCTTATTGTGGGCTGCCGTCTTGTTCTACGCGACAGCTCGGTAGAGTGGGTCGCTTTGCCTCGTGACCGTGCGGCGTATCAACGCCTGAGTCGGCTGCTTACACTGGGTAAGCGCCGCGCGGAAAAGGGCGAATGCTTTCTCTATGCCAAAGACCTTACAACGGCTTGCAAAGGCATGATCTTGATTGCGTTGCCGCAAAAAAAGCTTAGCGATGCTATCCCTGAAATTCAGAGCATGCGCCGATGTTTTCCAAGCCATGTTTTTCTTGGGGCGGTGCCGCGTTACGACGGTAGTGACCAATCCTATCTGAAGGCCTGTGCTGAAATTGCGCAAAAGGCCTGTGCGCCGATGGTTGCGATGGGTGACGTGTTGATGCACCGGGCCAGTCGGCGGAAGCTGGCGGATGTTCTGACGTGTATGCGAGAGCATATTACAATTGATCAGATCGGCACCCAAGCTTTGCCAAATGGCGAGCGGCGCCTGAAGGGCGGTGCTGATATGGCGCGTCTATTTCGAAACTATCTAGGGGCGATCCGCCGGACATTGGAGATCGCGGCCCAATGTAGTTTCGATTTGAGCGAGCTGTCTTATGAATATCCTTATGAGGAAATAGAGGGCGAAACACCCTATGCGCGTTTGGAGCGTTTGGCGCGTGAGGGGTTGGAGTGGCGTTATCCTGATGGTCCACCTGATCGTGCGATCAGTTTGATGACTAAAGAGCTGGCGGTGGTTAAAGAGCTGGATTTCCCAGCGTATTTCCTGACCGTCCATGAAATCGTGCAGTTTGCAAAATCACAAGGCATCCTGTGTCAGGGGCGCGGATCGGCGGCAAATTCGATCCTGTGTTATCTGTTGGGAATTACCGATGTTAGCCCAAATATGATTGCGATGGTGTTTGAGCGGTTCGTATCCAAACACCGAGGCGAGCCGCCTGATATCGATGTTGATTTCGAGCATGAGCGCCGCGAAGAGGTGATCCAGTGGATATATGAAAAGTATGGCCGCCATCGCGCAGGGCTTTGTGCCACCGTTATTCATTTTCGTTCACGTGCGGCTATTCGTGAGGTCGGCAAAGTAATGGGGCTATCACAAGATGTGACGGCCTGCCTCTCAAGTCAGATTTGGGGCATGAGCAATGGTGGAGTCGATCTGGACCGTGTCCGCGAGCTTGGCCTTGATCCAGATGATCGCAGATTAATGCAAACAATACATCTGATTGGCGAGATTATCGGCTTCCCTCGCCATTTGTCTCAGCATGTGGGGGGATTTGTTATCACGCGTGGGCGGTTGGATGAACTCGCTCCAATTGAGAATGCGGCAATGGAGGACCGCACTGTGATCTGTTGGGACAAGGATGATATTGATGCCTTGGGTATCCTAAAGATCGATGTGCTGGGATTGGGGATGTTGACGTGCATTCAAAAATCATTTGCTTTGATGCAGCAACACGAGCGCATCACGCATAGCATCGCCACAATTCCACAAGAAGACGAAGCCACATATGACATGCTGTGCCGTGCTGATGCGGTCGGTGTTTTTCAGGTGGAAAGTCGGGCGCAGATGAATTTCCTGCCTCGAATGCGGCCGCGTGAATTCTATGATCTGGTGATTGAGGTGGCCATTGTGCGCCCGGGGCCTATTCAGGGTGGTATGGTGCAGCCCTATATCAAACGACGGCAAGGGCTGGAAAAAGTAGAGCCATTTGGGCCCGAACTGGAAGCTGTTACTAAACGTACGCTGGGAGTGCCTCTGTTTCAGGAGCAGGCTTTGCAAATCTCGGTTGTAGGCGCAGGGTTTTCTGCCGAAGAAGCCGACCATTTGCGCAGGTCGCTTGCTACTTTTCGCCGAATGGGAACGATTGGTGAGCATCGGGAGAAGTTCATCACCGGAATGCTGCGCAATGGCTATAGTCTGGAAGTGGCTGAACGATGTTTTGGCCAGATTGAAGGGTTTGCCGATTATGGTTTTCCCGAAAGCCATGCTGCAGCCTTTGCGATGTTGGCTTATGTCTCCGCTTGGCTGAAGTGTCACCATCCAGCTATTTTTGCGTGTGCACTGCTAAATTCACAGCCCATGGGGTTCTATGCGCCAGCACAGATTGTGCGCGATGTCCGTGAGCATCAGGTAGACGTGCGCCCGATCTGTATTAACAATTCCGAATGGAACAACACGCTGGAGCGCCGTTCCGATGGTGCATTGGCTTTGCGGCTAGGTTTCCGACAGATCAAAGGGTTCAAAGAAGAAGATGCGGATTGGATCGTGGCGGCCCGCGGCAATGGATACCGTGATCCTGAAACTGTTTGGATCCGCGCGGGCGTTGCGCCGGCCGCGCTTGAACGGCTTGCGCAGGCGGATGCGTTTTTCGATATGGGTTTGACCCGCAGAGACGCCCTTTGGAAGGTAAAGGCTATTCGCAGCAACAAACCATTGCCGTTGTTTAACGATCCGATTGACGGGGAAGCCATTCAAGAGCCTCAGGTGGTATTACCGCCGATGCAGCTGGGGGAGGAGGTTGTGGAGGATTATGTCTCGACGCGTATGACTTTGCGGGCCCATCCCATGGAGCTGCTTCGTCCGTCTATTCCTGGGCTGGTGACGCATGATGCGCTTCCGAAAGTCCCGCTGGGCCGGTACTCCGTTTGTGGGCTTGTTATTACACGCCAGAGGCCAGGTACGGCGTCGGGGGTGATTTTTCTGACACTGGAAGATGAAACCGGAGTCAGTAATATTGTGGTCTGGCCCTCGGTATATGAGCGTTTCCGGCGCATTGTTATGGGTGGGCGGTTGTTGCGTGTTACAGGCTATCTCCAACGCGAAGGGATCGTTGTGCATTTGATCGCTCAGCAAGTTGAGGATTTTTCTTACCGCCTCCAAGAGCTTGGTCATCCTCAATCAGACGCAGTGACCACCGAAGGCCTGCGCGCGGATGACACCCCAAAATCCGCACGCCATCCCGCGCGTTCTAGGCATCCTCGTGAGCAGGCCAAGCAACTCTTCCCAAGTCGAGATTTTCATTAAGCGTTTGAAGATCGAGAGGGCTCTAAAAACGAAACGCCTCAAATCATTCAGTGTGGATGGGGTGGAAACGAACCTAAACCCAAGCGAAGCGGACATTTCTTTCCCGATACAACAATGTTAAGAAAGGGCCGGATTGACACACGCTCCCGCGCCAAGGAACAAAACTAAAGTGAACTCAACTTGCGTAACTTATGTCTCTGATGCGCGTTACTTACCGCTCGTCGCGGCGTCGCTTCTAAGCATGAATACATTCGCAACAGCGAGAGTGAATGTTGCTGTTTTTCTGATTGATGTTCCGGAGAATGTTCAAGCCGACATGCGCGCGTTTTTTGCAGGCAGTAAACTTGAGATCGCATGGATCAATCTTGATCTTGAAAGCCATTTTAGCTCGCTTGGATCGCTTCGGTCGTCCATCGATCGCATTCCACTATCCACATTCGGGCGGCTTGTCATCAACGACCAGTTAAACGGCTTTGACAACCACATCTATCTGGATGGCGATACGCTTCTATGTACCGATATTCATGCATTTGCACCGAACGGCGTAGAGGTGTTTGGCGCCATTGATGCTGGTTGGGATATGGAGACAAAGAAAGATCTCTTCGAGAAGAACCACCTGCCGCTGAACAAAGGCTATTTCAATGCTGGCGTTTACATTCTGAATTCTGGGTACTGGCGTGAAAACGACATGACCACGCAATGCATCGCACTGGCAACTGATACCAATGCCTATCTTCCGCTCGCAGATCAGGATGTGTTGAACCTTAAGTTCGGGGACAAATGTGACTGGTTCGGCGATAACTGGAACTTCAAAAAGGAGCGCTCCTGGACACATAAAGACGAGGCTCCAAACATCCTGCATTTTGCCGGGCGGCTAAGGCCTTGGGATAAAAGGGACGCGCGCGCGCCCGCATCTGTACGGTCGCTATATGCGGGTGTTTTCGAAACGCTTCCTGCTTCGGTGAAAACTCAAATAACGACGCTTGAACTACCCGAGAGGGAGCTCAAAAGGTCGAGGAAAGCGAATGTCCGTAAGTGGATTAGTCGCGAAGCGCGAAAAGAGTGCTGGAACCCAAAACACGACAAAGTCCTGATGCCACTCATGAACAAGATTTTACTTGATAGCTAACGTAAAATAGACTGGTTCTTGATTAAATAGATATCCGAATGCGCTCGTCAGGGCGCGTTCAATCATTTTATGGAACAGAATTTAATGGAGACAAAGATGTATCGAATTATTGCTTTTCTTGTTGCGTCGCTGGCGTTCGCGAGTGCGTCGATTTCAGAAGAACTCTGTGTGGCAGGGGTGTGTCAGGTTGAGGTGCAGTTTGATACGGGTTCAACAGAGCCGCTTCCCGAGGACGCCCAGGCATATGTTCAACTCCTTGACGTATCCTTGATGGACGTCGCAGCAGCGCCAATTGCAGGGAAGCGGATTGCGGTTTCTGAATTGCCGATGACGATTGACCTTTTGTTTGATCCAGCCGTGATCGATGAGAGGTTTACTTATGTCGCGACCGTAGAAATTATCTCAGATCGAAAGCGTATCTATCGAAATACGCAGAGCTATCCTGTTTTGACAAAAGGCGCGCAAAAATCCGTGAGTGTTATGTTGGACGCGATGCAGTAAGGCACGTTCCATTTTGGGCGCGAAAAGTTTTGTGATAGGGTGAAGGTGGAGCAATTTCTCTAACGACACCAACTTTTTTCTAACCAAGGATACTGACATGAAACTTGCTTATCTCGCTGCTGTACCGCTGGCATTTTCACTTGCTGCTTGCGTCGAAACTTCGGAACCCGTGGGCACACCTGCTGTCGGAAGTTCAACTGATCTGACCCCGTTCATTGGCGCAAAAGCAGGGCAAGCGGAAATGGGACTACAGAATCTAGGCTACGAAAACGTGCGGAGCAGTGGGCTAACATCTTATTGGTTTAACCGCTCTACGGGCGCATGTGCCGAAATCACCACGTCCGATGGCAGATATTCTTCAGTAAACATGCTGCCATCTGGCGATTGCTGATCGCATAAACACTTTCGGCCACCGTTAGGTATCAGACCTGACGGTGGCCTTCTTTCTAAGATAAGCTATGAAAGCGTGATGAAGCGGCCAGCCAATCGCGGCGCCGAGAAACACGCCTGTGGTGTCTGCGATGAGATCAGCCATTTCCCGCGAGCGGCCAACAGTGGGTTGGATGAGTTCGATGAGCGCGCCGTAAAGCACTGCCGCCAAAACCACTCGCACAAGCGCGCGCGGGTAAATCACCGCACAGGGTAGTGTCAGTCCGAAAAAGGCAAGCATATGGTATAACTTGTCGTCGCCGGGGAGCGACTTTGGAACGCTGACAGGCATCAGTGTAAGAAGTGCGATGACACAGCCAAGCACTACGGTTGCCCAAATTACAAATGCGCGACGTTGCTTTCGCGCGGGGCCAGTGTCTTGTTTGAAATACAACGCAGTTCTCCTGTTTGTCTCTTATTGCCTGTGGCGAATGGTTAGACAACGGCTTTCGAAGTCGAGTTAAAACGAAAACGGCGCCCCAAAAGAGGGCGCCGTTTGCTGTTTGGTTTAGGATTACCTAGCCGATGATAGCATTCAGTGTTGCGCTCGGGCGCATGACTGCTGCTGTTTTGGCTGGGTCCGTGTGGAAGTATCCACCGAGATCAGCTGGTTTGCCTTGTGTGGATGCAAGCTCTGCGAGGATCGTGTCTTGCTTGTCGGCGAGCTCTTTCGCGATGGGTGCGAAATGCGCGGCCAGTTCGGCATCCTCGGTTTGAGCGGCCAGGGCTTCGGCCCAGTAGAGCGCAAAGAAATAGTGGCTGTCGCGGTTGTCGAGTTGGCCAACTTTGCGCTGTGGCGATTTACCAGTGTCGAGGAGTTTCTCGGTTGCGGCGTCAACCGCTTTGCCGAGTACGGCTGCTTTGGCATTGCCTTTGCTGTCGGCGAGGAAGTTCAGAGATTCTCCGAGTGCGCAGAATTCGCCGAGCGAGTCCCAACGCAGGTGTCCTTCGGATACAAGCTGCTGAACATGCTTTGGCGCAGAGCCGCCCGCACCTGTTTCAAACAGGCCGCCACCGTTCATAAGCTTCACAATCGAGAGCATCTTGGCGGATGTACCAAGCTCAAGGATCGGGAAGAGGTCGGTCAGGTAATCGCGCAGAACGTTACCTGTCACCGCGATGGAGTCTGCACCGGTGCGAATTGTCTCAAGGGTCTGGCGTGTTGCCGCCCGAGGCGCGAGCGTGAAGAATTTGTCGGCTACGCCTTCGCGCTCAAGAATTGCGTCGACATACTTGATTAGCTCGGCATCATGCGCGCGGTTTGCATCGAGCCAGAAGATCGCTTCGGAGCCGGTTGCTTTCTGGCGTGAAATGGCAAGCTGCACCCAGTCTTCGATCGGCGCTTTGTTGGCTGACGAGGAGCGCCAGATGTCACCCTTTTCAACCTTGTGCGAATGAAGCACTTCGCCATTGGCCAGAACATAGCGGATTTCTCCGTTGCCGGGCGCTTCGAAGGTTGTTGGGTGTGAGCCGTATTCCTCGGCTTTTTGCGCCATCAAGCCAACATTGGAAACTGTGCCAGATGTTGTTGGGTCCAGCGCGCCGGTTTCTTTGAAATAGTTGATTGTCTCGTCATAAACGGGCGCATAGCAGTTGTCTGGGATCACACATTTTGTGTCTGCGGGCTTGCCGTCAGGGCCCCAACCTTTGCCGCCTGCACGGATAACCGCAGGCATCGACGCGTCGATGATGACGTCTGATGGCACGTGAAGGTTTGTAATGCCTTTGTCGGAGTCCACCATGTAGAGCGGTGGCTGACCGGCGAGGGCAGCTTCGATATCCGCGAGGATTGCGGCGGACTGATCTGCTGGCAGAGTCTCGACCTTGGCAACAAGATCACCGATGCCACTGTTTGGCGAAACACCGAGGCTCTCGAATGTGTCACCGTGTTTGGCGAATACATCCTCAAGGAACACAGACACAAAGTGACCAAAGATGATCGGATCAGAGACCTTCATCATTGTCGCTTTGAGGTGCACAGAGAAGAGAACACCTTCAGCTTTGGCTTTTTCGATTTCCGAGCGAATGAATGCCCGAAGAGCTGCCGCACTCATGAATGTGGCGTCAACAACTGTACCTTCTGCAAGGTTGATGCCGTCTTTGAGGAGAGTCACATCGCCATTTTCTGCGACGAACTCGATCTTGGCAGCACCAGCTTGATCGGCGCTGATGGTTGCGGACTGTTCGTTGGAATAGAAATCATTCCCCGGCATGGAAGCCACGTGCGTTTTAGAAGTAGAAACCCATTCGCCCATAGAGTGCGGGTTTTTCATCGCGTAATTCTTTACCGCGCGTGCGGCGCGACGGTCAGAGTTACCCTCACGCAGAACAGGGTTCACAGCGCTGCCCTTGATCGCATCATAGCGCGCGCGGATGTCTTTTTCCTCGTCGGTGGTTGGGTTCTCGGGATAATCCGGAACGTTGTAACCTTGGGACTGAAGCTCCGCGATTGCGGCAGTCAGCTGTGGAACGGACGCAGAGATGTTTGGAAGCTTAATGACGTTGGCCTCTGGTGTTTTAACCAGAACACCAAGTTCAGCAAGGTCGTCAGATTGGCGCTGCTCTTCGGTAAGGGCTTCTGGCACCGTTGCGAGAATGCGGCCTGCAAGCGAGATATCTTTAGTGCCAACGCTTACATCAACAACAGATGCAAAGGACTTAATGATTGGTAGAAGCGATGCGCTCGCAAGCTGAGGCGCTTCGTCTACAATGGTATACAATATGTCGGGCTGTTTTTTCTGTGTCATTCTATTTTGGCCTTTCTGCGATGGGCGGGAGCAGCGGCGCGCATGTATCGACGCCGGAAATTTCACTTAAAAGCGCGGCAAAGCTCGTAGCCTTTTGCGCAATGATGGATTGCGTAGCCGTTTAAATGAGGTTGCGGTAAATTTCAATTGCTCAGAGCCAAAAAGGGTTGCGCGAGATGCCGCAGCGCGCTTGTTATGTGGCAAATGCACGTAGGGGCTTACGATTGCATACTGACCTTGAGGGGGAAGAGATGGAAGATTTGGTGATCGCGGCGCCGGAGCAGGTGTTGCTTGATGTTGTTGGTACGCATGCAAAGTTTCCCGTTCGGCGGGTATATTGCATTGGCCGAAACTATGCGGCTCATGCGGTTGAAATGGGCCACGATCCAACAAAAGAGCCTCCATTCTTTTTTCAGAAGAACCCTAACAATCTAACGCAGGCGTCGGAATTTCCTTATCCGCCGCATACCAATGATGTGCACCATGAAGCAGAAATCGCAGTTTGCTTGGCTTCCGGCGGGGAAGGAATCCCAGAGGATGATGCTCTAAATCATGTGTTTGGCTATGCTCTTGCTCTCGATATGACACGTCGTGATTTGCAGGGCGCGGCGAAAAAGGCGGGGCGACCTTGGGAGATTGGCAAAGCATTCGAACATTCGGCGCCAATTGGGCCGATCCATCCGGTTGCCCAAACGGGTCATATTTCATCCGGGCCGCTCAAGCTCACAGTTAATGGTGCGCTTCGGCAAGAGGGCGACGTGAATCAGATGATCTGGAAAGTGCCGCAGATGATCTCTTATCTGTCGAACTACTTCGCGCTATCCGCGGGCGATGTGATCCTAACAGGAACTCCAGAGGGCGTTGGGGCTGTCGTTCCGCAGGATGAGATGTGTATCTCCCATCCTGCGCTGGGCGAACTTAAGGTGACTGTCATAACCTAAGCGTTACAGCGCCTGACCTGATTGGCGATCAAAATACCGAAGCTGGGCTTTATCGACGCTTAAGCCGACAGTACCCGTTTGCGCAAAGCTCCAAGGAAGCCGGGCAGTAAGTTTCGTCTCGGCAATCTCGAATGACAGATACGTGTCAGATCCCGTGTTCTCCGAAGATGTAACCTGAACTTCTATATCCGAGCCAATCGCGAAGTTCTCAGGACGGACGCCAAGCGTGATCTCTCCTGTAGCGGTTTCTGGAATCGTAACGCCAGTAAGTTCCTGACCGTCGCCAAGTTGAATGCTGTTTTTGCCTATAACAGTAGCAGGCACGAGGTTCATTGGCGGCGAGCCCATGAAATCGGCCACAAATGTATTGGCAGGGCTGTGATAGATTTCGGCAGGGGTGCCGACTTGTTGTACGAAACCGTCTTTCAGAACAACAATCTTGGTTGCCAGGGTCATCGCTTCGATTTGGTCGTGCGTCACATAAACGATCGAGGCGCCCGTTGTTTCATGGAGCCGTTTGATCTCCGCGCGCATTTCAACACGAAGCTTGGCGTCAAGGTTTGAGAGCGGTTCGTCAAAGAGGAATAGCTCCGGATCGCGCACAAGCGCACGCCCCATGGCAACACGCTGACGTTGCCCGCCAGATAGTTGACCGGGGCGACGATCAAGCAGGCTTTCTATTTGCAAGAGCTTGGCAACTTCATCAACTTTTGCCGCGATGCTCGCTTTGTCCTGTTTCCGAATTTTCATGCCAAAGGCGATGTTTTCGCCCACTGTCATGGTCGGGTAAAGCGCATAAGATTGGAAAACCATCGCAATATCGCGCTCGCGTGGCGGCAGAGCCGTAACTTCGCGACCGCCAATCATGAGGGTTCCTGCGGTTGTTTCCTCAAGTCCTGCGATGCAGTTCAGCAAGGTAGATTTGCCGCAACCAGACGGGCCGACAAGAACAAGAAATTCGTGTGGGTCCATTGTGACGTTGATGTCTTTTAGGACTTCAATCTGCCCGTAGGATTTTTGGAGCGCCTGAATTGAAAGCGCATGTTTGGTGTTTTCTACCATGAGGTTTCTCCTGATGCGGGGGCAGGGCCGGTTGAATCGCGGATGATCAACTCGGCACGCTCAATTGTCTGAAGGTCTTTCGGTTGTGCACCGTCCAAAAGATCGCAAATTGCCTTGGCAAGTGGCGCGCAAGCATCACGGAAGGGTGCGCGCGTTACGGTTAGGGCGGGGCTGAAGTTTACGGCTCGCATTTGTGGCACGGCGTCATCATGCGCGATAACCGATAGTTTGGACGGGATTGGAATATTAAGATCATTTGCCGCGCGATAGACACCCGCTGCGATAAGCGTAGAGGCGCAAATAATCGCCGTGGGAGGCAATCCTTCGTGCCCAGAAAGAAGTGAAAGTGCGGCGGAATACCCGTAATCCTCTGTCAGTACGCCGTGATGCACAGCGAACTCTGGGATAACCAAGCCCTTGTGGCTGGCAGCAGCTTTAAAGCCTGCAAGGCGCGAGGCCGAGAAGGTAAAGGAACGCGGGCCATTCAGAAACGCAACGCGCTGGTGGCCGAGATTGGCAAGGAGATTTAGCGCGTCACTTGCAAGATTCCTGTTGTCGATATCGAAATAGGCATAATCCGCGTTCTCGGTCCGGCCATGAACAACAAAAGGAATGCCCTGTTCTTGCAGGTAGGCGATGCGCGGATCGTCTTTTTCCGGTGCGTTCAGGATAAACCCATCAAGCGTGTTTTTCTCTACGAGACGTTTGTAAGGCATCAGGATTTCATCGGCCATCGAGGCATGAAACACCAAATCCATATCGCGACGGGCGAGCTGGTCCGAAAGGCCAAACATGATTTCATAGAACGCAGCATCCGTTGCTTGCGTGCTTTCCGGCTTGAGAATCATCCCCACCATACCCGAGCGACCAGAGACCAATTTCTTGGCGATTTGGTTCGGGCGGTAGTTCATTTTCTTCGCGGTCTCGGCAACAAGAACACGCGTTTTTTCACTGACTTCCGGGAAGCCATTAAGCGCCCGACTCACCGTTGCGGGCGAGAGGTTGAGGGCGTTGCCGATGTCCTTCAAAGTTGCCATTTAAATCTCCTCAAATCGATTTGAAGATATATCATCTATAAAAATAAGGCAAAAACTTTGTACCAGCGGACGCTAAAATAAATTCTTTCAAAACGCTTTGAAAAATTTAAACACGACGCTATGCTTTTTTGAGAATCAGACGAACCAACCAATTTCAGGAGGAGCGGCATGTCGGAATGGTGGCGCGGCGCGACAATCTATCAAATCTATCCGCGGTCGTTTCAGGACAGCACTGGAAACGGTATTGGCGATCTGAATGGGATCACAAAACGGCTTGATCATGTCGCTGCGCTTGGAGTCGACGCGATCTGGCTTAGCCCAATCTTCATGTCCCCGATGAAAGACATGGGATATGACGTGAGCGATTACACCGATATTGACCCGCTCTTCGGGACGCTTGCGGATTTTGATGCGTTGATTGCGCGGGCTCATGAATTGGGCCTTAAAGTAATTGTGGATCAGGTGCTCTCGCACACATCCGATCAGCACGAATGGTTCAAGGAAAGCCGTACATCCCGCACCAATGACAAAGCCGATTGGTATGTTTGGGCAGAGCCCTCTGCGGATGGTACGCCGCCCAACAACTGGCCCTCTGTTTTTGGTGGTGCTGCGTGGGAATGGGAGCCGCGCCGTCGGCAGTATTACCTTCATAACTTCCTTATTGAGCAGCCAGACCTCAATATGCACAACGCAGATGTTCAGGACGAAATCCTTAAGAGCATGCGCTTTTGGCTTGAGCGTGGCGTAGACGGGTTCCGGCTTGATACGGTGAACTACTATTTCCATGATACCGAGCTTCGCAACAACCCGCCTGCACCCCAGCATATTATCGACGAACAGGTCGATACCTACGGGATGCAAAACCACATCTATTCCAAGAACCGCCCCGAAAACATCGCGTTCCTAAAACGGATGCGTGCGCTGACGGATGAGTTTGATGCACGGATGATGGTTGGCGAAGTGGGCGATGGCGGCCAGACCGCGATTGATATCATGGGCGAGTACACGCGTGGCGATGACCGTTTGCACATGTGCTATAGCTTCGAGATGCTCGGCCCGAAATTCACTGCCGCGCATTTCCGCAATACGATTGAAGGCTTTCAAAAGGGTGCGCCCGATGGATGGCCGTCGTGGAGTTTCTCAAACCACGATGTTCAGCGCCACGTAACCCGTTGGTCGGAGTTTTCGGAAAATCCGGATGACCTTGCCAAACAGGCCGCGGCGATGCTCATGAGCTTTGAAGGTACCATCGGTATTTATCAGGGTGAGGAGCTTGGCCTTGCTGAAACTGAACTGGAATACAGCGAGCTAACCGACCCTCCTGGCCTGCGCTTCTGGCCAGAGAACAAAGGCCGCGATGGATGCCGCACGCCGATGGTTTGGGATGCGAGCGAGGATGGAGCAGGCTTCTCTGCGTCCAAGCCTTGGTTGCCGGTAAAAGAGCCGCAAAAGATGCGCTCTGTGAACACGCAAACACAAGCGAACGACAGCGTTTTGCACGCGTATCGCGAGACAATTGCGTTTAGGAAGATGAGCGATGCATTGGTCAAAGGATCGACCGAATTCATCGATCTTCCAGAGCCGCTCTTGGCGTTCCATCGTGTGGCGGAAGGTCAAACGCTTACCTGTGTGTTTAACCTTTCAAAGTCGTCACAAACGGTTTCACTCGGCAGTGAAGCAAAAATTTCCGGGCCGCATAACGCCTCGATTTCCAATGGTAACCTGATCCTTGGGCCAAACGGTTTCGCCTATTTGGAGTCCGGTGAAACCGCGGGCGTTACACTCAAGAAGACTGCTTAATCGGCTTTCTTAAAGCCAATCTAAAGGGAGAGAGATATGAAAAACCTCATGAAAACACTAGGCGTAACTGCCGCTCTTATGTGTTCTGCGTCCGGCGCATTTGCGTTGGAAGAAGGCAAGATCACCATCTGGATGGGTGCGGGCAAGGGCAACGAAAACCTTCAGGCCGTTGCCGATAAATTCACCGAAGAACTCGGCATCGAAGTATCGGTCGAAGTGGTTGACCCTGGCCTTACCGACAAATTCCAACAAGCAGCCTCAACCGGCGACGGCCCCGATATCGTTCTTTGGGCGCATGACCGCTTTGGCGAATGGGCAAAAGGTGGCTTGATCACGCCCGTTACACCAAGTGCGGATTTCAAATCCGGTGTCCTAGACACGGCATGGGATGCGGTTTCTTTTGACGGCAATATCTGGGGCTACCCAGTTTCGGTTGAAGCTATCGGCTTGATCTACAACACAGACTTGATCCCAACACCGCCAGCAAGCTTCGAAGAACTCAAAGACATCGAGCTACCAGAGGGTGTGAACACAATTCTTTGGGACTACAACAACACCTACTTTACTTTCCCGATGCTCATGGCAAACGGCGGTTTTGCGTTCAAGAAAGTTGACGGCTCATTCGATGGTTCCACAACTGGTGTTAACACCGATGGCGCGATTATGGGTGGCGATGTGCTGCGCTCGCTTTTTGATGACGGCATCCTGCCGGAAGGCGTTGACTATGGTGTAATGGACGGTGCGATGGCCCGTGGTGAAACCGCAATGGTCATCAACGGCCCATGGTCTTGGAATGGATACACTGACGCTGGCATCAACATTGCCGTTGCTCCAATTCCAACAGTAAATGGCCAAGTATCGCCTCCGTTCCTCGGGGTTTACTCCGCTGCGATCAACGCCGCCTCGCCGAACGCTGATCTCGCGATTGAACTGGTCGAGAACTACATGCTCACTGACGAAGGTCTTGCCGAATGGAACGCGCAAAGCGCGCTGGGTGCTTTGGCAGACATTTCCGCTGGTCAAGCACAGTCTGATCCAAAGGTCGGGGCAACGCTGGCGAATGCAGCCAACGGTGTTCCTATGCCATCTAACCCAGAGATGGGTGCATTCTGGTCTTCGATGGAGCCTGCTCTTGGCAACATCACAACCGGCGCCCAAGCACCGGCAGATGCGTTGAATGATGCGGCCAAGCGCATCCTCGGCGAATAAGAAAACCAGCGTCAGGAGCAATCCTGGCGCGTCTATCTTTCGGGGAGGCGGAGGATCATGGAAGCAAGCAGAAGCCAAAACGGCCATAACCCACTGCAAATCGCGGTGGTTGCGGCGCTGTCTCTGATCCTCCTCTATGGTGTATTTGCGCTTTACCTCGCCGGACAGGCCGTGATCGCTGTTATCGTTCTTGCGATCACAATCGGCTTCGCAATCATATTCGGCAGCAACCGTTTTTATGCCCAGCGATTTATTTTTCCTGGGATTGCTGCGATTATTTTGTTCATAGCATTCCCCGTAGCCTACACCGTTTACATCGGGTTCACGAACTACAGCAGCTTCAATTTGCTGACTTTCGAGAGGGTGACAGAAGTTCATCTTTCTAAGAAAGTGATCGACGAAGAGTCGCAACGGCCTTTCAGCCTTGTTCAGGACGGCGACTCTTATCAGATCTTCATCAAAGAAGGCGAAGGCGGCTACCTAAGCGAGCCAACCGATTTTGCCGCGCCCGCCAAACTGTCGGCTGCCGCTGTTTCCGAAGTACCAGCGAACCCGCTGAAAATGGGCGAGGTCGTCAAATTGCGTGGCGGATTGGCTCAGGTCGAAGTTGTGTTGCCGGATGAAACCGCACTGCGGAATTCCGGCCTCAGAAGCTTCGCAAGTGTTCAGCAGGAATACACCCAGACAGAGGACGGAACGCTTGTTTCGAATTTGGATGGCTCGACCCTCACGCCCGATCAATCACAAGGTTTCTATATAACGGAAACAGGAGAAGCCGTCGCGCCAGGTTGGCGCGTGAATATCGGGCTTGATAACTTCCGCCGCATCGCAAATTCCAAAGGTATCCGTGCGCCTATGGTCTCGATCTTCGTGTGGACCGTTGTTTTCGCGACCCTATCCGTTGGCCTTACATTCGCAGTTGGTTTGGCTCTGGCAATGGTGCTTCAGTGGCCACATCTTCGCGGGAAAACTGCATATCGTATCCTGCTTATTCTGCCGTATGCCGTGCCGGCTTTCATTTCGATCCTCGTATTTCGGGGGTTGTTCAACCAGAATTTCGGCGAAATCAACATGATCCTAGAGGGGCTTTTCGGCATAAGGCCAAATTGGTTTACCGATGGCGGACTCGCACGCTTGATGCTTGTGATCGTAAATACATGGCTCGGCTATCCCTATATGATGCTGCTAGCGATGGGGTTCCTGCAATCTGTGCCCGCTGACCACCACAAAGCTGCCGCCCTTGAAGGCGCTCCGGCGTGGACGGTCTTTCGCAAGATCACTTTGCCACAGATCATTCCGCCATTCTTGCCGCTTTTGATCGCAAGCTTTGCCTTTAATTTTAACAATATAGTGCTTGTCTTGCTGCTGACGCGCGGCTTGCCCGACATTCCAGGCACGATCATTCCGGCCGGAGAAACCGATATTCTTGGAAGCTTCACGTTCCGGATGGCCTTTATGGATAGCGGTCAGCAGTTCGGCCTTGCGGGTGCGATCACGTTCTTGATCTTCTTGGTCGTTGCCGCATTGGCCTATGCGAATTTCGTTGCGATGCGTCGCCAGGCAAGCAAGAGGGCAGCACAATGATTGTTGAACATAAATCGACCTTGCGCAGGCAGAAGTTCATCGCGCACGCCTTCCTTTGGGTCTTCATCGCGTTAGTTATGTTTCCGTTCCTCATGGTCGTTTCGATTTCATTTCGCGAGGGTAACTTCACAACGGGCGAGATTTTTCCGCAGAACCCAACGCTAGAGCATTGGTATCTTGCTTTTGGCCTCGATTACACGCGCGCGGATGGAACGGTTGTCACACCGCCCTATCCGGTTCTGCTCTGGATGTGGAATTCCGTGAAAATCGGCCTGATCGCTTCGGTTGGGATTGTGAGCCTTTCAACGATTTCGGCCTATGCCTTTAGCCGCATTAAGTTCCGCGGACGCTTTGCGCTGCTTGATAGCTTGTTCATTATTCAAATGTTCCCGACAACTCTGGCTCTAGTTGCGTTGTTCGCGATTTTTGATGGTCTCGGCGAAGTTTCTCCCGCCCTCGGGATCGATAGCCATTGGACGCTGATATTGACCTATATGTCTGGGATCACGCTCCATGTCTGGACAATCAAAGGCTACTTCGACAACCTCGATCCGGCGATGGATAAGGCGGCACAAGTTGATGGTGCCAGCCCGTGGCAAACGTTCCGGTACATTTTCCTTCCGCTTGCCGTGCCGATTATCGCAGTGGTTTTCGTTCTTTCATTTATTGGGGTGGTTAACGATTACCCGATCGCGTCTGTGCTCCTGCGAAGCGAAGACAATATGACGCTCGCGGTTGGATCACGCCTATATTTGAACGAGTTCAAGTATCTTTGGGGCGACTTTGCTGCCGCGGCTATTCTTTCGGGCTTGCCGATCACTGTCGTGTTTCTGATTGCTCAAAAGTACTTGGTTTCCGGCTTGAGCGACGGTGCTGTCAAAGGCTAACGCCTCGCGACGGAATAGAGCGTATAGCTATTCGTCTGGGTCACGACGCGGGCAGCTTCGGAGGCAGCAAGGCTGGCGGAATCATCAGTGCCGGTTGAACAGGCAACAAGGTCGGCGGCATCGTCAAGGAAATCGACAGTGAATGCGTTTTCTCCAACCAACTGACAGGTGTCTCCGGCGCCACGATATGGTCTTACAAAGTTAAGCTCTGGATCGGGCTCTGAAATTTGAGGCTGATCCATTGAGGATGGTGTGCACGCCGTTAGCGAAGATGCGATGACCATCAAAGCAGTTAATCCTAGAGGTTTCATCAATCTGTTTTCCCTATCTGTCAGTTTGAATTGCGAAGCAGGGCTTTGACGCGATCCCGCCCGAGTTCGATTTGACAGGACGCAATAGCAATTCCTGCCCCTGAACCGCCCCCAAACGTTGACCCTACAAAATCACAATGAGCTTTGCGGTGCGCCTCCCAAGCGTCTTGGCTCTTCGTAAGCGCGGGGTAAGCGATCTCTCGTCCTGTCACTTCATCGAGCTCTTTTGCGGAACCACTGGCAATATCCAGTGCGATTGCCAGAGCTTTATTTACTTGCTCAAGTTGCTGCGAAACGCAGGTCCCAATCTCAACTTGGCTTGACGCAGAAGTGCTGCATTCCAAGCTCGGATCGGCCCATGAAGGGGCTGTAACCGAGAATAGAGTTCCCAAAAAACAATAACGAAATGCGATCATATTCCAGCCCTTTCGGTTTCGGAATGCTAATCCTCTTATCGTTTTCTAAAATCTACTCTTACGCAAGGGGTAAGAAAAAACTGCTAATCTGCGAAAAACGCGCAAACCAGCTCTAGTTTACGACAAACTCTGCGTGCAATGCACCAGCAGCTTTGATGGTTTTGAGGATATCGATCAAGTCGCGCGGGGCAACGCCAAGTGCATTTAAACCTGCAACAACTTCTGACAACGAAGCGCCACTTGGCACCTCGGCAAGTTTGATCCCTGGGTCTTCGTTCAAACTTGCCTGTGTGTTCGCCACGACAATTGTGTCGCCATCGCTAAAGGGATTTGGCTGCACAACGCGCGGGGTCTCTTCGATACGAATGGTTAAGTTTCCTTGAGAAACCGCAACACGACTGATCCTGACATCTTCCCCCATCACGATCGTGCCTGATCTCTGATCTACAACAACTCGCGCTTTGCGTTGCGGTTCAACAAGTATGTTTTCGATTTTGCCAAGCGCATGCGCCGCAGAAGGCTCTCGTGTGGCGCGGATGCTGAGTTGTACTGTTCCGGCGTCAAGCATCTGCGCAACGCGTCGTCCGTAGGCCGCATTGATTGCCGTTTCAACTCGGCCGGCGGTTGTGAAGTCGGGGCTACGGAGTGCGAGTCTCATTTGATCCAGACCTGCAAAATTAAACTCCACTTCACGCTCAACACGTGCGCCTGCAGGGATAGTACCAGAAGTCGGCACGCCTTTGACCACACTTGCCCCGTCGCCATCAGCGGACGCGCCGCCCGCGATGATTGCGCCTTGGCTCACGGCGTATATTTGCCCGTCGGCGGCATTGAGAGGCGTCATGATTAAGGTGCCACCAAGGAGACTCTTGGCATCACCAATTGCAGAAACCGTGACATCGATCTTGCTGCCGGCGCGCGCAAACGGGGGTAGGGTGGCGGTTACCAAAACAGCGGCAACATTCTTGGGCCGAAGCTGCTCTCCCGTTATGTTTACACCCAGTCGTTCAAGGATGTTTGACATAATTTCTTCGGTAAACGGGGCATTTCGCAAGCCATCTCCCGTTCCGTTCAAACCCACAACTAGGCCATAGCCGACGAGGTCATTCCCACGCACACCGTCAAATTCAACCAAATCCTTGATCCGCACCGGTGCCGCATGCGACGGCGATGAAAAGCTCAGTAGGAACAAAGCTAAGGTAAGCAAAAAACGTTTCATCGTAAAAAATCCATCAAGCTAAGTTGCGATATCCGTGCTGTCATTGTGTAGAGCGCCTCTAGTTGGACCTGTGTGGCTTGAAGCTCGGCGGCGGTTTCGTAGGGGTCTTTTCCGAGAAGTTCAGATTTCGCTATTTTCAGAATGTCTCGCTCCTTGTCGTTATGTTGCGCCACATGATCGACCGTATTCTGGGCATGGCCGATTTCAGCACGAACGGCTGCGATTCCGGTTTCTCCGGCTAGCAGCAATTCGCCAGCAGTTTTCAGCAGGTTGCTGCGCTCGCTTTGTTGGCTTGCGAAGGCACCGTCAGACACTAGCGCCGCGACGGTTAACCCTTTTAACGTTGTTCGAATATCCGGATTGAGCGCAGTGATTTCATAATCAACCGTGCGCTCGGAACCGATAGGAATAGAACTGCGTGATTGAGTGGAGCCGGTGTATGCATTGGTTTCATATCCACCTCCGGGGGTGTCGAACCAATTATCTATTATCGTCATGAAATCGGCTTCCGATGTCGCCGCAGCAATTAGTGGGTTCAACTCCGCGATGATTGCATCTGCATTTACGAGGGCACTTTGGTTCGTGGCTTGTCCTGCAAATATCGATTGGCCAGCCGCGCGCGTGTTCAAAGCGGCAAATGCAGCATCCAAATTCCCTTTTGCACCACTAATCGCAGTGTCGACCAGCTGTGCATTTCCAGCGTTCGAGGCCATCAATAGCGACGGCGCAAACTCGGATGATACAACTTGAATTGAGCCAAGTGCGGATTGAGCGCTATCTAGGAAGAATGCTGCTTCAGCGTTGGTTGTCTTGTATGCCTCAAGTGCTGCGGCCGCTTCTTCGAAACTCGCAAGACTTGCAAAGTTGCCTTTGAGTGTCTTTGAAGTGTCGGCGACCTGTCCGCTTGCCAGTTCGAGCGATAGCTTGTGTAGGTCCGCTTTTAGATCAGAGTTTTGTAGCGTTAGTTGGTAGGCGTGAGCGCGATCACCAAAAGATACTGGCATCATAATCTAAATCCCCAACAGAAGATCAAACAACTCATCAATTGATTGGATGATTTTTGCGTTTGCAGCATAACTTCGCTCCACAAGCAGGAGTTTCTGCATTTCCTGGTCAGTGTCGACGCCACCTGAAAGTTCTTGTGTTCTCAGTGTTTCTGTTTTGGTGATGGCGTAGGTTAAGTCAGTTTCGGAAGCGTGTTTGGCGCTGCCGATTTGCGATGCGAAGTTCGTCGCGAGGTTTGCGAAACTGGTCGAGCCGCTGCTCATACTACCGGAAGCGATAAGCGTAGAATTTCGAAGAGCGCCAAGCATGCGATTGATCGTATCGGCGTTCCCGACGTCACCTTGAGAAACTGCGCCGATGCCGTCGCGAATCCTCCAAATTGCCCCTCCGGCCTCTGGGATGACTGCGGAGGAGACTGAAATTCGTTGAGAGATTGCAATTTCATTCAACGGATCGAAGCTGGCGCCGCTGTCGGTGAATAGACCGCCAGTTGAAGTAGGGTCTAATGCGGGGTCTGCAAATCGCTCGATAATATTACGAGCGATGGAGTCAATTTCGGATTGTGCGCTAACGAGCGTGTTGTCTCGAGCCTGAAACAGAGCAGAAAGAGAACCACCCTTGATGGCATTACGTTCCGCGTTTGTATTGATTGGCGTTCCGTTGAGGCTTAGCCCTGAAAGCGCGCCTGAACTGATGGTCATCTCGGGAACAATGGTCGGGGTAGAAGAGAATTCGAATGTTCCAGCTCTGCCATCAACGAGGATCGCGCCCATCTCTGTGAATAAAGCGACTGTCCCGTTGTCTCTGTCCGCAAGCTTTAAGGGGACAATGCTTGAAATCGCGTCAATCGCAACTTGCCGTTGATCAACGAGAGCATTGACGTCTCTATTCGTATTTGAGTGATTTTGAATTTGTTGGTTCAGATATTCGATGTGCTTAAGGCTCTTATTAAGGAAGGAGACTTGTTCAAAAATCTGATTGTCAGCTTGGACACGTAGGTTTTGGATATCGTCTGATATCGCGTTGAACTTACCGGCCAAGTCTTGCGATGCAGTGAGGACATTTTGAAGGCGGACTGTGGAATCCGGCCTGCTGCTGGCTTCAATCAGCGCGTTTTCAAATTGACTGATCGTCGCGCTGAGCGAACCTGCGTCGCCTGGGATTCCGATTGCGCTCTCAAGTTGGCCAAGAAAACTGCTCATTGTTGACGCGCTTCCCTGTTCGGATTGAGCAGAGCGGCGGTCAGCAATGAGGACGGGATCCGCGTGTCTCGTTGTGCCAACGACCGTAACGCCCGCTCCGTTTCTGCCAAGAGTTTGGGAGGAGAGTTCCAGTTCGCGACGGCCATAGCCTTCGGTCATCGCATTTGCGATGTTAGAAGACACGACCTGCGCTGATCGGGCTGAAGCGTTCAACCCGGTCATTGCATTTGCGAGGCTAGATGAAAGGCTCATGGTAAATGCCTAGGCGCTAGCTGGATTTATCGTTTGATGTTGGTTGTTTCTTGCAACATCTCATCGACTGTTTGGATAACCTTGGCGTTGGAAGAATAGGCGCGCTGCGTTTGAATTAGGTTGGTCAGCTCGCCAGCAACATCGGTCGTCGACCCCTCACGCGCAAAGCCAGAGACCTCGCCCGTTGGACCATCGCCCGCATCCCAGAGGAAAAATGAGCCGGAGTTTGGAGAGACTTGAAATGCCTGATTGTTGAGTGAAACGAGTGCATTCGGGTTGGCAACATCGACCAGCGGAACTTGATAAATCGTGCGCGTAAAACCTGTGTCATACGTAGCGTTGATATAGCCGTTCGGATCAATTTCCACTGACGTGAGATTTCCAACAGGTGACCCGTCTTTCGTAATCGATGTTGGTGCGAAGTTATCAGACAGTTGGGTAAGACCATTTGGATCGCCCAACGCACCGATCGCCATTTCTAGAGGGCCGCCGGCAACTGTAAGAGAGAGGTTGCCCGTTGCGGGATCGTATGCGCCGCCGTTGACTACAGCTACGGATTGGAGTGTGCCGCCATTTGCGCGACTGTCGTCGAACGTTAGTGTGTATTCGCCAATCGTTGCGCCACCTAACGCAGAGTCTGTGATCCTCATTGTCCATTCGTTGGAAGAGCCAGAAGCGGGAACGGTTGGGGAGAACGTAATGCCAAGTGTTTCCGAGGTTCCGAGGTTTCCGAAATATTCAACGGAAAGAGGCAGCGTATCGCCAGAGGCGCCAACCTCTGTTTCTGTGGCAGGAAGATTGACACCAAGGTTAAGGGCTGTGGTTGGATCACCGGCGGTTTGGTTTACGTTGATGACAACGGGTTCCAAACCTCCTGGAGTGTCTCGTGCGAAGGTTGGAATTGCGCCGTCTGCGTCAGCGGGCCAGCCAAGAAGCACAAGGCCGGACTCCGTTTTGAGAACTCCGTTTGCATCGGTGCGGAAAGAACCTGTTGTCGTCATCATCATCGGTTCTTCGCCAGTGGAGGACAGCGACACTTCGGTCGTTACTGGAAGCATACCGCGCCCTGAAACTGCGATGTCTAGCGGATGGCTCGTTGCCACAAGGGGGCCACGCTCGTCGATCAGGCGATTGGTCGTGGCGCGTACGCCGCCAGCGGAATAGGAACCAGAGCCCGCGATACCGTTGATTACGAATGATTGGAAATCGGCCGTCGCGCGTTTGTACCCAAAGGTACCGGAGTTAGCGATGTTATCGGAAATAGTAGCCAGCCGAGTCGCGTTGGCGCTAAGGCCAGCGACTCCTGCGCTGAGTGAGGAAGAAATAGTCATTGTACTGCGCCTTTCTGCTGCATCGACTAGGTGTCAAATGCGATCATTACCGGCGCGGGTTTAACATGCCCCTAACACATAAAATTCGAACTACTTTAGCGATTTTTCCGAGCGCAGGAGAATAACTTCCACCCGATTATTCCTTATATCCAACGGGTTAACTGTTGTTGGCTTCTGCGATCCAAATCCTGTTACACGTTGAATTCGTTCTTGTGAAGTTCCGGATTTTTCAAGCATTCGACGGGTCCGCATCGATCGGTCGACCGAGATGTCCCAAGTTTGTTTTTCGCGCGCGACGATTGGCGGTGTCCGCAAATGTCCGTTTATTGCGATCTGGTTGGTCGTCAGGGAAAAGACACGCGAGATGCTGTTTACTAACTCCTGCATAACCTCTGTGGGGGTGTCAGTTCCGTATTCGAAGAGGGGCGCGCCTCGAATATCGAACAGCTCGACAATCAGCCCTTCGTCGGAAATTTTTGAGACTATGTGGCGCTTGGTGTGATCAGATAATAGGCTTTCGCCTCCGGACCCAAGCAGTATTTTCTGCACTTCTTGGAGTTTCTTATCTTCGGCCGCTTTTGCGCCACTTGCTTCGGTTTTGGATGGCGCAGGCTTCGAGGCTTCTCCTTGGTCTACGCCATTGTTTCCGAGCGAGGGCTTAAGTTCCTCGGGTAACGGGTTGCTGGCTCCAACCCCGTTGTGGGGTAAGGTTTCCTCTGGAAAGGGGCTGTCGCCGCCAAAGAAACTACCGCCACCACCGGAATTTCGGTTGATCGTGATTGTTGGGTTGAAATAATCTGCAATCGCTTTGCGTTGCTTCTCTGTAGTGGCGCCAAGGAGCCACATAAGAAGGAAGAAGGCCATCATGGCGGTTACGAAATCCGCGTAGGCAACTTTCCACGCGCCGCCGTGATGGCCCGCGGCGATTACTTTCTTACGCTTTATTATGATCGGTCTTTTGTTGTCTCCAACATCAGCCATTGCATCACCCGTTTATTCACCCAAGCCCGTTCTAGCGGGTGAAGGTGAAGGCGCGCTTAATCTTTCAAATTCAAGCTATTTTGCTTCGTGTTTCGAAGAGATAGCAGTGCCTGCGGCCCATCCGGATGACCAAGCCCATTGGAAGTTGAACCCGCCAAGCCAGCCGGTCACATCAACAACTTCCCCAATGAAATACAAGCTCGGTTGCGTCTTACACTCGAGTGATTGGGAGTTGAGATCAGCGGTGCTGACTCCGCCGAGCGTGACCTCTGCGGTTCTGTATCCTTCGGTTCCTGTAGGGAAAAGCTGCCATGCTGTCAGGGTGTCGACAATTTCTCGTAGCGCCTTGTCACTTTGGTCCGCAAGGTTTCCATGCAGTTTGAGTTTGTCAGAGAAGTAGGCGGCAAGTTTCGCAGGCAAGAGCATTGCCATGCCGTTGGCCAGTGATTTGCGCCCATGCTCCCCGCGCAAGTCTTTTAGACGGGCAAACAAATCTTCTTCAGGTAATAACTGTACTTCGATTGGATCTGTTTCGCGCCAGTAGCTGCTGGCTTGCAAAATTGATGGGCCCGAGAGCCCTCGGTGTGTAAAAAGCAACCCCTCGCTAAAGCCGGTTTTATTCGCAGTTACGCGCGCAGGGACAGAGACCCCCGGGAGATCAGAAAGCTCTTTCTTCACGTCATCGCCGAATGTAAGCGGTACGAGGGCGGGGCGTGTTTCAACGAGCGATAAGCCGAATTGAGACGCTACTGAATAGCCAAATCCAGTGGCTCCCATTTTCGGAATTGATTTACCGCCAGTTGCAACCACGAGGTTTCTAGCCGCCAACTCCCGGCCATCTACGTTCACATGGAACAAGCTATTGCTGTGGCTAACTGATGCGACTTTTGCGTTGAGCTGAAGCTCAGCGCCTGTCGCTTTCATCTCCGCAAGCAGTAGTGCGATGATTTCCTTGGCGCTGTTGTCGCAGAAAAGTTGTCCGAGCGTTTTCTCATGCCAAGCAATGTTGTGTCGGTTCACAAGGTCGATGAAATCCCATTGGCTATAGCGGCTTAATGCGGATTTAACGAAATGTGGGTTCTCGGAAATGAAGTTTTCCGGACTACAATAGAGGTTGGTGAAGTTACAACGCCCCCCGCCGGAAATTCGAATTTTCTCTCCGGGAGATTTGGAATGATCCAGCAGCAAGACCTTTCCGCCAGATTTCGCGGCTTCGGCGGCACACATCATTCCGGCAGCACCGGCTCCAATAATGATTGCATGGTAAGGGTGTTGTTTGTTCATGCCTTGCTGAACCATAGTCGTCGTGAATGTGCAAGCTTCGGGGCGTTTTGCTTGAATACGGTATTGGAAAAGTAAAAAGCGGACCAAATTGGCCCGCTTTTGCTTTGCAATCGACTAAAATGTCGAAAGAAAAGATTAATCGTCGTCGTCGTTTGCTGCTGCGATAGCAAGAACAGCAAGGATACCGAGACCGATCAGAACACCCTGACCGGAGAGGCTGCTGCTGTTTTCTTCAACAACAACTGGCATTGGCTCTTCTTCAACAACAACTGGTGTACCAGCAAATGCGGAAGTTGCGGAAAGTGCGAGAACCGCAGTTAGTGTAGCAAATTTTTTCATCGTAAACTCCTAGTTTGGATTTAAACTGATGTGAATCCTATTTCGTGGAAAGCATCAGGTAAATGAAAAACGGGCCAGAAAAGGCCCGTTTAACTTGATAGTCGGTGACTCTCGGTCACACATTGGTTGCCCAATGTGGATTAGTCGTCGCTGTCGGAAGCAGCTGCGATAGCAAGAATAGCAAGAATGCCGAGACCGATCAGAACGCCCTGACCGGAGAGGCTGCTGCTGTTTTCTTCAACAACAACTGGCATTGGCTCTTCTTCAACAACAACTGGTGTACCAGCGAAAGCGGAAGTTGCTGTGAGAGCAACAACAGATGCGAGAGTAGCAAATTTTTTCATTTTTTAGCTCCATTAATGTGCACGTACGCGAATTTTCGTTTAGCCATTATAAAAGGCACCGTAAAGAAATTAAAAAAAAATTATTCGATTATCCGTTGTAGTGACACGTAACCAACAGTTTTAGAAACAAACTGCCGCGATTGGCGCACGATTCCGCGTGAATCCACCCAATAATCGTTGCTGAACTTTGATTCGGAGTTCGAACATTTTTCCCGAAAGTGCTCTGTTTTATAGGATTTTCCGAATACGGGCGTGTCTTTGCTACCTAGTGAACTCCAAGTGCAACTAAACTCTGTGCCAACAATATTCTCGTCATCAACAAGATAGTAGTTAATCCGCTGTTTCGTTCCGGTGTTGCGAACAGTCGATGGAACTTTTGCCGCAACCAGATCGTCACCAAATGCAAATGTCGCGGTTATAAAGCCATTCTTCTGTACAATCACAGAGTCTATGCTTGATCGCCAAGTTTCATAGGGCCCGTTAACTTCTTCGATACCAAGGAAGCCGTTGCCTTTGGTGTTTTCGATTAGAGCGAAACTGAGCGGCTTGTCGTAGTTCTCTAGCCATTTCTGAGCAGCAGCGAGGTCAGCTTGAGCTTGTTGTCCTGCTTCTGTGCCGTCGCCGGGGTTGATCTTGTCGACATAGGATTTGCCGAGTTCAAACAAAGTAGAGGATATGGTGACCTCGTCCTTGGCAGAGCCGCAGCTTACGAGCGTGGCGAGGCCGAGAATACCGACAAAATATGATTTCGAATTCATCGCCAGAACCTTCCCCAAGTTTCTTCGAGGTTTTCGGCGTGGTTGTCACGCACCTTGTCGTAAAGCCGCTGATCGACACGCAAGCGCGCTGCGCTGTTGCGCGATGTGGATTGAAGCGCGACAGTTTGTGTGCTTCGTGTAGGCTTGCCGGTGATCCAGTGATACGGCACCTCAAGAACAATACCTTTATTATAGGTACCGTCGCCAGTCGGGTCGTTCTCGCTTTCATTTGTGCGCGAGATAAAGGCCCCGATGCGCCAGCCGGATGCAAACTCGCGGTTGATCGCAAACGTCGCACCATAATCGCCGGCAAGGTAACGCCCGGCGTCAACCCTGAAGTCGAACCCGTTACTTGCTTGATAGTAAGCAGAGACATGTCCGGTGAATGTTTCGTAGTCTTGGAACCCGAGATAAGAGTCGTAATCACGCTGCTTAACGTAGTTCAGTTCAGCGCCGAACGCATAAGGTGTATCAACCGGTTTCCAAAGAAGCTCGGATGCAATGCCGCCAAACATGGGCTCGAGATATCCAACAGAGATACGGCCGTAGACGTCATTCTGTGGCTCGAAGTAATAGTCCATCGTTAGGTTAGTAAGCGAAACGGGGCTAAAGGCGTCATAGAGTTTCGCGTTGCTCCGTACTGGCGGCAGGTCGGTTGCTACCGGTTGAGGGTCGCCATCGCCGATCGATCCCACGACCTGAGCATTGATGCCGCCAGAAACTTCCCAACCTCTTGAAATTTCATACTTTGACGTCAAACGCCCACCAATACCCCACTCCACAGGTTCGTTTGGTTGGAAAATGTCAAAACGAACGTAAGGCGCGAGGCCCCAAGTGAATTTCGGATAGGTGCCTTCAAAGTAAATAATGTCATCGGAAGGCGGGCCGGCTTCTTCAAATGCAACGGACTGAAGCATTTGATCTTGGCCAGGTGGCCGCGAGACAAAGTCCTCAAGGTCGCTGCGGTCAATTACAACGGCAGTGGGGGCAAGCCCGTTGGCTACTGGAATAATGCGGAATGTTTTAACCGATGGCGGCATTGTTTGAGACAATGCCCGTGCGGACCGACCAACTGCTTGCGCGCTCGACATAAAGCTGCGGTTGCGAATGCGCGCTTCTACAACCGTTCCGTCAATATCGAGCCCTTCAAGAACAATGCGATCTGTTTCCATGAACTTCGCTGTGTTCTCGACCAAAAGCTCTTTCACGCCCGCTTGTTCAAGCCAAACAGTTGAATATTGCTCTGGATCTGCGGCGTAAGGAGGACGGGGCTTAACAGCACGCGGCGCGCTTCCAAGTCCAGTGGAGATGATCGGTTTCTTTGGATTAAACCGGAATGTAAGCTGCGCGGCCAACTCAGAGCCATAAAGCGAATAGGCACCAAGTGTGACATATTCATTAAAGGCGTATTCGGCGCCGAAGTTGAACGGGGATTTATGCTCGAATGCGTCTAAATTTTCTGTTTCCAGTATATGCGCGTCAGAGGAATATTCCGCCTTAAGCGTAAGCTTATCGATAGGGCGCCATTCGATACCCGCAAAGCCAGCCATTGAACCACGGAAAAGATCGCGCTCGTCAACACCGTTCGAAGACCGGCTGTCAAAACCATCGCTAAAGGAGTTGTACGATCCAAGTCGTCCCCACCCGATACCAGCGGTCGCGCGGAACTCTGGCGTGAAGTTTTTGGTCGCGGCGATAAATTCGTTGGAATAATAACCGGTTCCGGCAAGATCAGTGAGGCCGATTGTAACCGCAGGAACGAACTGGCTCTCCTTCAGGACATTGAAGCGCAAATCAAAGCTACGATCAAAATAGTCGGTGCCGTCAAGCCAATGGTTGTAACGGGAATAGCGTAGCGTAGCCGAAACGCGATCATGAAGCTGGAAGGTTTGGTTAAAGCGCGAAATCCCTGCAAAATAGGATGCGGTCACGGCTAGCTCCGCATCTTCCATCGCTTCACCAGACGGCATGTGGATCATGCCCGCCATACCATCGAGATTGTAAGACGGATCTGCCAATGCGGTTGTTATGGTCAGGGCTGCGATGGCAACGCCAACGAATGCGCCCGCACTCACGGGGCGTTTAATACATGGGATCGAAATGCGATCCACGCATGCGGATACTTTGTACTGTCTGCTCACGAAGTCCTACCATCGGCCGTTTTCTTACATAGAACACGCAGGATTTCGCCTCGCAAGTTTGAATTAAACGCGCACAAAAAGATGCATGAAACCGTTCTTTTTCGGCCACGTTTGCGAGAGACGGAATTTAGGCGGTATCAGCTTTGGTCGCGGGCCGCTTCGACCATATCGATGAGTGTCGGGAGCTGGACCATACCAGGGACAAGTTCGTCACCGATCACAAACGAGGGTGTTCCGCTAAATCCGAGCGACTGCGCCAAGCGATGAGATGTCGCGATGTGTTCGTCGATCTCGGGGGCTTCCATGTCGGTGCGCAGCTGATCAACGTCCAAACCTGCGGATTTGGCAATCTTGAAAACGGATTTCTCGTCAAGGCGGCCCTTGGCTGTCATCAGAGCGGTATGGAATTCTTCGTATTTCCCTTGAGCGCGCGACGCAAGTGCCGCCCGCGAGGCAACCACAGACCCTTCGCCCAAAATCGGCCATTCGCGATAAACAATGCGAACGTTAGAGTCTTCTTCGATAAGGGCAGTGACCTCTTCGCCAGCGCGTTTGCAATAGGGGCAATTGTAATCAAAGAATTCGATAACGGTTACATCACCGTCCGGATTGCCAAGTACGGGCGCGTTCGGGTCTGTTTCAAGCAGGACGCGCTGTTGGCTCAGGATATCCTTAGCCTGTTCGGCTTGCGCGGCTTCTTCTCGTTCCTGAAGGATTGCCACAGCTTCCATGACGATCTCTGGATTGGACCGGATCGTTTCCAGAACCAACTCTCGCAATTCTTCTTCACTCCACTCTGCTTGCGCAGGTACGGCGGCCGCAGAAAGGGCCAGAACTAGGGCGGCAAAGGAGTGGCGAAGCATGTTGGGATCCTATGAGAAGCGCAGTTGCTCCCCGTTAAAGGCGTTTCGAAGACGATGTGCAAGTGCAACGGGCGCTTTGTTGCACAAGAGATTGTGAATACGGGGCGGATTTGTCGCCTTTTGAAATCAATTGTTGCAGCGTATCACACCGACCTGATTTGCTTCTTTCTGTAAATGCAATGAGACTGTCGGCAAAGGCATAACGGGGTTTGTATGCGCGCTCTATTTGATAAACGAAAAGCTCAAGGTTTGTTGGCGGCTGGAGCGATGGCTCTTGTGTCTCTGAGCAGCTTTTCTGCGGACGCGGCGCAAAGTGATGTTTACACGTCCCCATCGCTCAATGGCGCACTGATAACCGCACAGGATGGCATCGCTCCTGGAGCAACGACGGTCTCCGCTGGTTTACACCTTGAAATGGCCGAGGGTTGGAAAACTTACTGGCGCAGTCCGGGTGAGGTGGGATTGCCGCCGGAGCTTGATTGGTCAGCGTCGGAGAACGTCGCCAACGTGGAGTTTCAATATCCAGCCCCAACACGTTTTCGCGCCTTTGGGATCGAGAATTTCGGTTACAACCACGAAGTTGTGTTCCCGCTCCAGATTACTTTGGAAGACGCTGGAAAGCCCGCGCGCCTAGCGGCGGATGTGGAACTTCTCGTATGTGCGGACACATGTATCCCGGATTCATTCTCTGTTTCGCTCGATTTGCCAGAGGGTGTAGGCATTGATGCAGATGCGGCGGGGCTGATCGGTACATATGCCGCGAAAGTGCCGCTTGAGGGCGAAGGCGTGCAGAATATGACTGCGGCTATTGCTGACGACGTTCTGACCGTGGCCTTTCAAACAAATAACCCAATGCAGGACATTGACGTATTCCCTGAATACGGTGAAATTTCAGCGTTTGGCGCGCCTGATATCCGCGTTGATGATAACAGCAAAGAAGTTTGGGCTGCATTTCCTGTTCTGGGGCTTGATGAGGCCGCAACAGAGCTGCGCCTGACTGTTACCGGATCTGAAACGGCAATCTCTTTTCCTGTCGAACTTTCGGACAATCCTGCCACGCCTCCTTATGACATCGCCCCCGCAGCGCAAGGATCGTCCGTGATTTTGATGGTGTTTGTCGCGCTGCTGGGCGGGCTTATCCTGAATGTGATGCCCTGTGTTTTGCCGGTCTTGTCGATCAAGCTCGCATCGGCTCTCAAGATGCGAGACAAATCGCCAGCCCGCGTGCGCGGCGGGTTTCTTGCCACGACGCTCGGCGTTTTGGCCTTCATGTGGAGCTTGGCGATTGTGTTGGTCGCAATGCGCGCGATGGGGCAAACTGTTGGGTGGGGGCTGCAATTTCAAAGTCCGATTTTCCTGACGATCATGCTCTTTGTGCTGGGTCTGTTTGCGGCGAATATGGTGGGTCTGTTTGAGATACAGCTGCCACAAAGCTGGACAACCAAAATGGCCGCGTCGCCAAATTCCGGCTATTTTGGAGATTTCGCAACAGGTGCGTTGGCGGCTGTTTTGGCAACACCATGCTCCGCTCCGTTCCTTGGTACAGCAGTCGCTTTTGCTCTCGCTGGCAATGTCTCTGATGTCTTGCTGATCTTCACCGCGCTGGGCGTTGGGCTATCTATGCCCTATCTGCTTTTTGCCGTGAACCCAGCCTTAATCAAAGCGCTCCCCAAGCCAGGTGCCTGGATGGATAAGGTGAAGATTTTCCTCGGCCTGCTGCTCGCGGGAACGGCTGTGTGGTTGGCGACGGTGCTTTATGGCGTAGTTGGGTTAGTGCCGACTTTGATTGTTGCCGTAGCCATCGGGCTCGCGATTGTGATTGTCGCCGCACCCTTAAAAATTGCGGGTCTAGTCAAAACAGGCGCGGTCGCGGCACTGTTTGCAGTGTCTATTATTGTGCCGCAAACCATGGCACCGGCAGCGGCCACCACCGTTCAAGCATCATATTGGCAGCCGTTTGACCGCGCCGAAATTCCAAAACTCGTTGCTGACGGGAAAACTGTTTTCGTCGATGTGACGGCGGACTGGTGCCTGACATGTAAAGCGAACAAAAAGATTGTTCTGGAGCGGCAGGATATCTCTGATGCATTGGGCGCGGAAAATGTTGTGGCCCTCATCGCGGATTGGACGCGCCAAGATGAAGATATCGCAAAATACCTGCGGTCGAACGGCCGATATGGTGTGCCGTTCAACATTGTCTATGGTCCACATGCTCCTGACGGCATTCCTTTGCCAGAAATTTTGACGCCTGACCTTGTTCGTGAGGCCTTGAGCGAAGCCGCAGGGAGTTAACGGCAGTTTCGGAGTCTCGTCGTTTCTGTGCTTCGTCTGGCACAGTTTGTGAACAACTTGCCGCATTCTCTGTGAAATAGCGCGTTTGAGGCGTTTTTCAGGCTCTCCCCCTAGAATTACGGGCTGTGCATCGCTATTGGCTCTCCGATACGCGAGAACAGGGCCGATACGGCCCGCAAAGGCCGGAGAGACTAATGACCGCTGACTTCATGACCAACGCGCGCCGAGACTGGCTCGGCAATGTTCGCCCTGATCTGATGGCGGGCCTTGTTGTTGCCCTTGCCCTTATTCCCGAAGCGATTGCGTTTTCGATCATTGCGGGCGTTGATCCCAAAGTTGGACTCTACGCGAGTTTCTCTATTGCGGTGATTACGGCGCTGACGGGCGGACGCCCTGGGATGATCTCGGCGGCAACAGCGGCGACAGCGGTTCTTATGGTCACGCTCGTGAAAGATCACGGGCTTCAATATCTTCTGGCCGCAACGGTTCTAGCTGGACTTCTGCAAATTCTCGCTGGTTTCTTGAAACTCGGAAGCGTGATGCGGTTTGTCTCCCGCTCGGTGATGACGGGCTTCGTGAACGCGCTTGCGATCCTTATTTTTCTTGCTCAATTGCCAGAGCTTAATCCGGCGACCCTCGGCGTGAACACAATGACCTACATCATGGTCGCGGGCGGATTGGCGATTATTTACCTGTTCCCCTACATCACAACAGCAGTTCCCTCGCCGCTGGTTACCATTGTTGTTCTGACAACGCTTGCGCTGGTGCTTGATATCGACGTGCGTACTGTGGGCGATATGGGAGCTCTTCCAGATACCCTTCCAGTGTTCCTGATCCCTGACATTCCGCTCAATTTTGAAACGCTTCAAATCATCCTGCCTGTGTCAGCGGCGATTGCTGTTGTTGGCCTACTCGAGAGCCTGATGACAGCGCAGTTGGTTGACGATCTCACAGACACCGTAAGCGATAAGAACCAAGAGTGTATCGGCCAAGGGCTTGCCAATACTGCGACCGGTTTTATCGGCGGTATGGCGGGTTGTGCGATGATCGGTCAGTCTATGATCAACGTGAAATCTGGTGGTCGCGGACGGCTTTCTTGTTTCGCGGCTGGTGTATTTCTCCTGTTCCTGATCGTTGTTCTTGGCGATTGGGTTGCAAAAATTCCAATGCCTGCGCTTGTGGCGATTATGATCATGGTGTCCATCGGGACATTCAGCTGGTCGAGCCTCAAGAACCTGCGCGAGCACCCCAAAGCAAGCTCGATTGTTATGGTCGCGACTGTGGTCGTCACCGTCTACACCCACAACCTCGCGCTTGGCGTACTGACGGGCGTGCTGCTGTCGGGTATCTTCTTTGCTTGGAAAATCGCGGCTGTGTTCCGCGTGACGTCCAAGCTTTCTGGGGATGGCCGCGCGCGTGATTATCTGGTCGAAGGGCAGCTTTTCTTTGCCACGGCGCCGGACCTTTCCTCTGCATTTGACTTTGGCGAGGCGCTCGACCGTGTGACAATTGACGTCAGCCGCGCGCACATTTGGGATATTTCATCGGTCGGCGCTTTGGATATGGTAGTGCTCAAGTTCCGCCGTGAAGGCGCAGATGTCGAGATTATCGGCATGAACGAAGCGAGCGAAACCCTGATGGGGCGTTTGGCGGAACATGACAAACCCGGCGCGCTTGAGCGCTTGATGGGCCACTAGGGAGGCAGAAGATGTCTAAGATTATCGCACTTGTCGACGGCTCCGTTTATTCGGAAAGCGTTTGTGATCATGCTGCTTGGGTGGCACTGCGCAAGGGCTCCACTGTGGAGTTGCTGCATGTCATCGGGCGCCGCGAAGGGTCCACAAGCAACCTTTCTGGCAACATCGGCCTCGGCGCGCGTAGCAAGCTGATGGAAGAACTGGCCGATCTGGATGCCAAGAAAGCCAAGCTTAGCATGGAGCATGGCCGCGCGATCCTAGAGGACGCCGAGAAGCGCATCCGCGAAGATGGCGTGACCGAAGTTGTGACACGCCTTCGCAACGGTGATCTTGTCGAAGAGATGCGCAAGGAAGAAGCGGACGCGGATGTCGTTATCGTTGGAAAGCGTGGCGAAGCGGCGGATTTTGCCAAAATGCACCTCGGCTCCAACCTTGAGCGCGCAGTACGGGCATCAACCAAACCTGTCCTTGTGACCACACGAGAGTTCCGTCCGATCAACAAGTTTATGATCGCTTATGATGGCAGCGCCAGCGCGGAGAAAGCTCTTAAGCATGTGGCGCAGAGCAAGGTTTTTGCCGGTCTGGAATGTCTTCTTCTGTTCGCAGGAACAGATACCGAAGCCAACCGCGCCACACTTGAGAAGGGCAAGGCAGAGCTCGAAAAGGCGGGATATACGGTTGATGCGCAATTGCGTGACGAGCAACCGGAGGTCGCGATCCAAGAGGCGATTGGTACGCAAGGCGTAGAGATGCTTTTGATGGGGGCATACCGCCATTCTCGGTTCCGGAATCTGTTTATTGGTTCCACCACATCGGAGATGATCCGTTCCTGTCACCTGCCTATGCTTTTGTTCCGCTAGGCCAAATTCACAAGAACATATCGAGCGGCCTACGGGGCGCTCAATTGCGCAGGCTATAAAAATTGCGCCAAGCCCCTTTAACCTAAGGCGCTAGTGCGTTATGAGGCCGCGTCTTTCATGACTCAAACGAAGGAGTCCCTCATGGGCTATAAAATCGTCGTCGTCGGCGCGACCGGAAATGTTGGCCGCGAAATGCTAAACATTCTGGCCGAGCGTCAGTTCCCTGTAGATGAGATTGCTGTGCTTGCAAGCCGCAAATCTCTTGGTACGGAGGTGAGCTTTGGCGACACGACGCTCAAGACGAAGGATCTCGACACGTTCGATTTTGAAGGTTGGGATATTGCGCTCTTTGCTGTCGGCTCCGAAGCAACCAAGACTTATGCGCCCAAAGCGGCGGCATCTGGATGTTTGGTGATCGATAACTCGTCGCTCTATCGCTACGACCCGCAAATCCCTCTGATTGTTCCAGAAGTGAACCCTGATGCGATTGACGAATATCGCAACAAGATGATCATCGCGAACCCGAACTGCTCGACTGCTCAGATGGTTGTTGCGCTTAAGCCGCTGCATGACCGCGCAAAGATCAAACGCGTTGTTGTGTCGACTTATCAGTCGGTGTCCGGCTCGGGCAAAGATGCAATTGATGAGCTTTGGAACCAGACAAAAGGCATGTATGTGCCGGGTCAGGAAGTTGAGCCCAAAGTTTATCCGAAGCAGATTGCCTTCAACGTGATCCCGCATATCGACGTTTTCCTTGAAGACGGTTCCACCAAGGAAGAGTGGAAGATGGTTGCGGAGACTAAGAAGATCATCGACCCAGCCATCAAGGTAACTGCAACTTGCGTGCGCGTTCCTGTGTTCGTGGGCCACTCCGAAGCACTCAATATTGAGTTTGAGGATTTCATCGACGAAGACGAAGTCCGCGATATTCTTCGTGAAGCACCAGGTATTATGGTTGTCGATAAGCGCGAAGATGGTGGCTATGTGACGCCGGTTGAATGTGTTGGCGATTTCGCGACATTCATTTCGCGTATCCGCCAAGACAGCACAATCGACAACGGCATCAACCTCTGGTGCGTGTCCGACAACCTCCGCAAAGGTGCTGCATTGAACGCGGTTCAGATCGCCGAGCTTTACGGCCGTCGCGTCTTGCAAAAGGGATAAACTCCCTTTCACCTAAGATTTTAAAGGCCTCGCAACCACGCGGGGCCTTTTTCGTTTGGGTACAGGCGGCCTCTGTGCGGCAACGATACTTACCAATACGAGCGCGACACCGGTGATTTGAACGAATGTTAAGTTCTGGCCAAGGACGACCCACCCCAAGGCAACCGCCGAAACTGGACTAAGAAAGCCAAGTACAGAAATTGCTGCCGGTGGGATGACTTCGATCCCCTGAAACCAAAGAACATAGGAAAGTGCGGCGCCAACAAAGCAAAGATAACCTATGCCAACGAGGTTCGTGTGGCTCAGAGATGGCAAGCCGCCCTCGATCCAAATGGATAATGGCGCCAGTAAGAGCCCACCTGCAGTTAATTGCCATGCCGTGAAAGTCAGGTTTGATACAGGCGGCTTCCATTTGCGGGTTAGCACCGTCCCTAGTGCCATCGATAGGGCGCCGAGTACGCCTGCTGCTACGCCAAGGGTATTTGCCTCTGCGTTGGGCGATAGGACGATGAGCGCAACGCCTGTAATCCCGACGAAGCTTGCGACAAGCGCATAAGCCTTGATCGGTTCGTTGATGATGAGGCGCGCGGCGAGAATGACGAACAGAGCTTGAACGGCACCTAAAGTCGCAGCGACCCCGCCAGGAAGAAGTTGCGCTGTAAAGAACAGGCAGGTCCAAAAGAACGAGAAGTTGAGAGCACCGAGAATTAGCATTCTCCAGAGCCAGACCCCGGTCGGTACTTTACGGACGATGGCAAGTAGGACCACGCCGGCGGGGAGTGCGCGCAATAAGGCGATGCTTGCGGGGTGCACGTCTTGGAGGAATTCCGTCGTTACCAAGTAGCTGCTGCCCCAGATGATAGGTGCAAGCGCCGCCAGAACTGTGATCCACCGCGGGTGTTGAAAAGGATTTTGCATCGTGTCCCCAAATATCTCTACGTCGAGATAAATGGATATAGTTTGACCTCGAGATAAATACAAGAAATAATCGATGCATGGATGATATTGACCGAATTGCCGCGCAGTGGCGCCGAGAACGACCAGACCTGGATGTAGAGCCGATGATCTTAATCGGGCGACTGAGCAGGATCGCCGCGATTTTCTCTGCTGAAATGGGAAAAACCTTTGCAAAATATGATCTTAACGGCGCGACCTTCGATGTGTTGGCGACGTTGCGAAGGGCAGGGGAACCCTACAGTCTGACGCCGAACGAGCTGTTGGCGAATATGATGATTTCCTCCGGAACACTGACCAACCGTATCGATCAGCTGGTGAAGATGGACCTCGTTGAACGGGTCAAAAACCCGAAAGACGGTCGGAGTGTTGTGGTGAGAATCACCCCCTCGGGATTCGCCAGAATCGACCGAGTCGTGACCGAACATGTGGCAACTCAAGCCCGGATTCTCGCGCGATTTCCGGCCGAAAACAGGGTCGAAATGAATTTTTTATTGACCGAGCTGTTGGACGGATTGTCGCAGGTAAGCCCAACGAGTTAACCTGTTGTTAATTAATGGTTTTTTAAGAATATTGGGCATTATGGCAAGCCTGTGTTTTCTTTGCGAATTAATCGCCATAATTGTGTCTCAATTGTGATGATCCCGCCATAATTGTGGACAATTTCAAATCCGGACTATACCGTTAGCTTATTCGAGTTGCCCAAAAGGGATCGGGATTATCCCTCTGAGTTCTCGAAAAATGTCTAGTCCTGAGTAACACTGGTTTAGCAAGAAAAATCCCGAACTTGAACCAATGATCAACTCTAGGAGATACAAGATGACATTCGCTAACCTTCAAGAAAAAGCTCGCCAAGGCCGCAAAGACGCACTCGCAAAGCGTGAAGAAAATCGCGCTCGCCGCAAATCTCTGGCAATGTTCTTTTCCAACCGTCAGTCCAAAGTTGACGACAGCATCGAAGTACCAGCACCTGTAGCTGCTGAACTGGATACGAATATCGCCGCCTAAACTACGCTAAGTGTAAGCGACGGTTTGTGTTTTACGAGTTGGTTAAGACGCGGGCGTCGGAAGATTACATTATACCGAGGCAAATTCACCGGTATCTTTATTGTAATACTCCAGCCCGCCTTTGCCGATATCGTGCCAAAGTCCATGCAAACTAAGCTTCTGCTGATCAACGGCATCTTTAACAAATGGGAACGACATCAAGTTTTCGAGCGAAACAAGCACAGCTTCTTTCTCAAGCGCACGAACCCGATCTGTTTCTTGTTCTAGCTGAGAGACGCGCTCAAACCCAGGACGAAGGATATCCATCCAACGACCGACAAAGCTTGATTTCTCTTCCAATTCCGGAGCTTTACCAGAACACATATCGTGGCAACCCTTCACACCACCACACCCAGAGTGCCCAAGCACAACGAGGTTGGTAACGTGTAGCGCGGTAACCGCATATTCAATCGCAGCGGAGGTTCCGTGAATATCGCCATCAGGCTTACAAGGTGGCACCAAGTTAGCAATATTACGGTGAATGAAGAATTCGCCTTGGTCGGCTCCAAAGATCGAAGTCACATGGACCCGACTATCACAACAAGAGATAATCATCGCACGCGGTCTTTGACCCTCGTCGGCAAGTCTTTGATACCAAACGCTGTTTTCGGCATATGTGGTGGCTTTCCACCCATTGTACCGCTTAACAAGATATGAAGGCAAAGGCATCGCGTGTTTCATAAGAGCTCCTGTATCCGTCGTCTTGTACGTTCTAGGGCGCATTTGTCAGAAATTCGAGAGAAATCTGACGCCGTCGTAAAGGCTTTATAAGGATCGTGGCGCAAAATTGTAATCGCCGTGGGGGCAGAAAGAAATAACCGGAGGGTGTGGTTTTGGTGGAAACAGTCGATATTCGACCCGATGAGGACGTACGACTTAATCCAGAGAGGCTGACGGAGTTGTTCAATCAGTTGGGCAATCGTGGAGCTGCGGATGTAGTTTGTCGCGCTATGGAAGAGCTGGCAGCAAGGCTCACTAAAATAGAGAAAAGCTTTTGGCAGGGTGAATATCAGGCCGTCAGCAAGGGCGCGCGTAGCCTTATCGCAATTGCAGAGCAGATCGGCCTTAACGGTCTGGCGCAAGTTGCGCGACATGTTTCTGTGACTGCGCGGACCGAAGACAAGACAGCGACGGCGGCAACAGTCGCGCGGCTTCTGCGTATGGGTGATCGTTCGCTTTCAGCTGTTTGGAATACACAAAACTTGAGCGGTTAGGCGCTTTGGCTTGCGGCTCGGCGTAGGCGCGGTAGTCTGTGGATTGAATTGATCAATCCACAGGCTCGAAATGACTCTCAAATTTGCGCAAAACAAAACAAACGCTACTCCAATCCACGTTGTAGAATCTGACGGGCTTTCCAACTTTGTTGAGGGCCTGTCTGGAAGTGCGCGGAACTGGGTGGCTTCACAGGAGTTTCGTGCAGGGCTGGGGCATTTCGTAATTGTTCCAAACGCGGATGGTGGCATTGACTCTGTCATTGCCGGGTACGGAAATGAAACTGTCCGAAAAAGAGGGCGGTTTCATCTCGCTACGGTCGCCGCGGTGCTGCCGGAAGGGAAGTATAAGCTCGAAACTTTTCCTGCGAGTTTCGATCTAGAGACGGAACTTCTGGGTTGGTTGCTATCTGGCTACAGTTTTGATCGCTATAAAACCCGTCCTGCTCACAAAGCATCGATCGTTGCGCCCGCAAATTGCGATGCGGCTAAGCTTGAGGCGATTGCAGCAGGCGAAGCCTTAACCCGAGACCTTATTAATACACCGACCTCTGATATGGGGCCGCCCCAACTGCAAGAAGCGTTTGAAACGCTTGCGGCACAACACGGCGCAGAAACAGTGGTGCGTGTTGGGCAAGACTTGCTCGATCAGAATTTTCCGATGATCCATACGGTCGGCCGCGCGTCTGCTCAGGAGCCGCGTTTGCTAGAGATGCGGTGGGGATCAAAAGGGCCGAAACTTACTCTTGTTGGTAAGGGGGTGTGCTTTGATACCGGCGGGCTAAACATCAAACCAGGCGCTTCAATGGGACTTATGAAGAAAGACATGGGCGGCTCAGCGGCGGTGCTCGGACTTGCACATATGATAATGTCACTCGGCCTGCCGATACAGCTTAGGGTTCTGGTTCCGGCAGTGGAAAATGCAATTGATGGCTCGGCGTTCCGGCCGCAAGACGTGCTTACTTCGCGCAAGGGCCTGACCGTAGAAATCAACAATACCGATGCAGAAGGACGACTTGTACTTGCCGATGCGCTGGCCTTGGCGGACGAGGAAGAAACTGACCTTATCGTATCTATGGCAACGCTCACGGGCGCCGCACGGGTCGCGGTTGGTCCGGACTTAGCGCCATATTATGTGGATGCTCAGTCAGATGCGTCAGCTCTCGAAGAAGCGGCAACAACGGTTGCGGACCCTGTTTGGCGTATGCCGTTTCATGACCCGTATGAGGCAATGATCGAACCGTCGATCGCGGATTTGGATAACGCTCCCAAAGGCGGCTTTGCGGGTTCGATTACTGCGGCTTTGTTTTTGCGCCGCTTCGTGACCGAGAATGCGCGGTACATGCATTTTGATATTTATGGGTGGCAGCCAAAATCGGCTCCGGCGCGGCCAGTTGGTGGCGTGGGGCAAGGAACACGTGCTTTGCTTGAGGCGCTCCCAAAACTGTTGGATCTGTAGTGGATCGGCGGGGGTATTTCGCGAACGAGCGTGTTGCGCATCCTGATGCAGAAGACGCTCCTGAAGCTGCGACCGTACAAACACCGATCTTGCGGCAATGCCGTGTTACCATAGCTGATGTTTGTGCAAGTTCCGGCGGTGCCCGCGACACACAATTGCTTTATGGCGAACAATTTGAAGTTCTTGAAACGATGCATGGCTGGAGCTTCGGCCGAACGCGCAAAGATGGTTATGTTGGCTACGTCGAAGCGGATAACCTCGGCCCAATAAGTGAAGCGACACATTCAGTTTGCGCGCGTGCGACGCATCTCTATCCAAAGCCGGATATGAAGCAGAAAGAAGTCGCAACGCTATCACTGGGCTCGATGCTCTCTGTTCTGTCAGAGGAGGGTGGTTTTGCGCAGCTTGCCAGTGGCGCATACATCCCGCTTCAGCATATTCGCCAAGTTAAGAGCGTAAACGATGACCCTGCCAGCGTCGCCGGCCAACTGCTCGGAACGCCCTATCTTTGGGGCGGTTCAAGTGCATTCGGCATTGATTGCTCTGGTTTGGTTCAAATGGCCTTGATGCAATCTGGCCTAAACTGTCCGCGAGATAGTGATCAGCAAATGGCGTTAGGCCACTCTGTCTTAGGCGAAGAAGCTATGAGACGCGGCGATCTTGTGTTCTGGAAGGGCCATGTTGGTATGATGCTAGATGAAGCAAGGCTGATCCATGCCAATGCACATCATATGGCTGTCGCAGTTGAGGCGTTTGCCGAGGCTCGTAAGCGTATCGGAGCAAAGGAATTTGGCGAAGTTCTTGATATTAGGCGCTTAGGTGACTGATCTGATTAGTTTTTTGTCAAGAATGCGCAGCACGGTTTTCAGATCATGGCCGCGTTTTAGAATCTGCCCGTCCATACCGATAATGGCGTAAAGCCCTTGTTTCTGGCGAAGTTTAGGCCGTTTTTCGATGCGATAGATAGGGTTTTCAGCGCTTCGACGGAAGACTGAAAACACGGCAACATCCTTTAGATGTGAAATCCCGTAATCGCGCCATTCGCCCGCCGCCACCATGCGCCCATATAGAGAAAGAATTATCGCCAGCTCTGTTCTATGGAACGCCACCTGCTGAGGCAGGTTATTTGGAGTGGGAAATTGCGCCGGTGGTTCTAGTGTCATTCTTCGAGATTGCGCCCAAGTCCGGCGAAAATCAAGCACTGCCCAAAGATTGCCTTTAAATGGTTCTCGTTTTGCCGCGACCCTTCCCCTTTCCGACCTCGTTTCGTGCATAGAAACAAAGTGCGAGCAAGCGCTGCCTCCGGTGGTGTGGCAATATCCCCCACCTACCTCCACATCGCCGGAGTCGGTTGCTCGAAGGTCTGAACCCCGCCGGTTGGCGGGTTTTTTGTTGGCCCTCTTCCAGAAACTTATTCGAATTTGCGATGCGGGCTTGAAACCGCGCCTCCAATACCTGACGCTGAGCTCAGATATTCTGGAGGATCAAATTATGCGAACACGTGCTGCTGTCGCGCTTGAGGCGGGTAAACCGCTTGAAGTTATGGAAGTAAACCTTGAGGGACCAAAAGCCGGCGAGGTGTTGGTCGAGATCAAGGCAACTGGTATTTGCCATACTGATGAATTTACATTGTCGGGTGCAGACCCTGAAGGAATGTTCCCTGCAATTCTTGGTCACGAAGGCGCAGGCGTTGTTGTGGAATGCGGCCCGGGTGTAACAAGCCTGAAGCCGGGTGATCACGTTATTCCGCTTTATACGCCAGAGTGTCGGGAGTGTGAGTATTGCCTTAATCCCAAGACCAACCTGTGCCAATCGATCCGCAGCACACAGGGCCAAGGCCTGATGCCTGACGGAACAAGTCGCTTCTCGATGCTCGATGGCACGCCGATCCTGCACTATATGGGATGCTCAACCTTCGCCAATCACACGGTGCTGCCCGAGATTGCGCTTGCTAAGGTTCGTAAGGATGCTCCGTTTGACAAGATTTGCTATATCGGTTGCGGAGTAACCACCGGCATTGGCGCAGTAATCAACACCGCAAAAGTCGAGATTGGAAGTCGGGCAATTGTATTTGGTCTTGGTGGTATTGGCCTAAATGTCATTCAAGGTCTGCGACTCGCCGGTGCGGATCAGATCGTCGGCGTTGATCTGAACGATTCCAAAGTCCCGATGGCAAAGCAATTCGGTATGACAGACTTTGTTAACCCAACTGAGGTGTCCGGCGATCTGGTTGGCCATCTCGTCGAGCTAACTGGTGGTGGTGCAGACTATACGTTCGATGCAACCGGCAATGTTGACGTCATGCGCACAGCGCTTGAATCGGCTCATAAGGGCTGGGGCGAGAGCGTGATTATTGGAGTTGCTCCAGCGGGCGCAGAAATTTCCACGCGGCCGTTCCAACTGGTAACAGGCCGTGTTTGGCGCGGTACGGCGTTTGGCGGTGCCTCTGGGCGTACTGACGTTCCTAAAATTGTTGATTGGTATATGGACGGTAAAATCGAGATCGACCCGATGATCACGCACACTATGCCGCTTGATGACATCAACAAAGGGTTCGACCTTATGCATGCAGGCAAGTCGATCCGTTCGGTTGTTCTGTACTGATTAAGGTATTGCTCGCGGCGGATTAGCCTTCGCTGCGGGCGCCATAACGCGCGAGGAACATGTCAACTGCACCATTCACAACCTTGTCGCGTTCTTCGTGGTTGAAGGACGCTTGCACTCCGCACAAAAGCCGCGGGAAAACGAATGATTTGTTGAGTTCCAGAAATTGCTCTGCGGCAAAGGGGATGTCGTCGATCTCCAAATCGCCCCGATCGCAAGCAACTTGCAGATAGGTCGATAGCCTTTCGCGGGCCAAAGCAGGACCGGATTCATAGAATTGCCTGCCGATTGCAGGGAAGCGGCTGTTTTCCGATACACAGATTTTGAAAATCGCAATGCCGAAATCGGAGGTCACGAAAGACAGGACTCTGTTTCCGACTTCTGTCAAGACAGCACGAGGGGGCGAAGCGAAGTCAACAACGTGCTCTGCAATTTCCGCCTGACGCAGACATTCGATCTCTGCGATCTTTGCAAACAAGAGCCGTTTGTCTGGAAAATAGCTATAGAGCGTGGCCTTAGAGACGCCAGCTTCCCGCGCAATGTCATCAACGCTGGCGCCTTCGAAACCATCACGAAGAAAGACGGTTTTCGCGCCTTCTAGGACTTGATCGAATTTGCGACCGCGTTTGATCACGTCGGTGAGCGCTGTCATTGGGTTCTCCTGCGAGTGCTTCGTCAAAGATAAACCACTCGGTTTAGTTTTTGCAAGGCGAACCCAATTTGAATTGCCGGTCTGTGGCTATCCGGCGTCTTGCTCACAGGCACTTGCCGTCGTCAGATCAGAACAGCCACGAGTACTGACGCTGTCATCTGCGGGGAAGGTAATTGTGCTGAAATTGAAGGGAATGCCATTTGCGAAAGCTGGCGCAGCCAGAGATGCAAAGAGGATTACGGCGGTTGTTTTTGCAAGCGAAGTCATAGTTCTCTCCTGAAACTAAACTGAACAGTTCAGATAGCTAAACTATTCAGTTTAGTTTGCAAGTTGAATCTGCACCGCATCAGTGAATAACTGGTTTCGATAGGCGATTGCTTGCGTTGATACCTGTGGCAAGATAGCCCTGAAAGGTAACGGAAAGACAAAAACAGGGTGGGTGTGCGATGAAAACAGTTTCTGAAAACAAGTGCTTTGGCGGCGTGCAGGGAGTTTATTCCGCACCATCAGCGGCCTGCGGCGTTGACATGACGTTTGGCCTGTTTCTGCCTCAGGAAGCAGAGGACGGCCCCGTGCCATTATTGTGGTTTTTGGCTGGCCTTACATGTACCCACGAAAATGCAATGACAAAAGCCGGAGCGCAAGTTTGGGCAGCGGAGCAAGGTATTGGACTGGTCTTCCCTGATACTTCTCCGCGCGGAGAGGGTGTCCCGAATGACGAGGCCTATGACCTTGGTCAGGGAGCTGGTTTCTATGTAAATGCAACGCGAGACCCGTGGGCAAAGAATTTCCAGATGTGGGACTATATTTCAGATGAGTTACCCGCGCTTCTTGCAGCAAATTTCGCAATTGATGCGGAGCGCCAGGCGTTGACCGGCCATTCGATGGGCGGCCATGGTGCGCTAACCTTGGCGATGAATTTCCCTGAGCGTTATCGTTCCGTTTCGGCGTTTGCGCCGATCGCCAACCCGACTGAGTCTGATTGGGGCATCAAACAGTTGAGCGCTTATATCGGTGAGAATAAATCCGATTGGAGTACGCATGACGCTAGTTTGCTGATGCGTGAACGCGGGTTTGATGGCCCTGTACTGATCGATCAGGGAACAGAGGATCAGTTTTGGGATTTGCTCCGCCCAGAGGCTTTGGCGTCGGCGATGGTTGACCGCAGACAAGATGGCCGGTTCCGTCTTCAAAAAGGGTATGACCACAGCTATTTCATGATCTCGAGCTTCATCGAAGATCACATAACAATGCACGCGGAAGCTCTCTATTCATGACGAAAATATACGTGGATGCGGATGCTTGCCCCGTTAAGGCCGAAATCGAAAAGGTTGCGACGCGGCACAAGATCCCCGTTCTTATGGTGTGCAACGGCGGTTTGCGGCCTTCGAATAATCCATTTGTAGAACTGGTGATTGTACCAGAGGGACCGGATGTGGCCGATATGTGGATTGCAGACCGCGCTACCTTGGGGGATGTCGTGATAACGAATGATATTCCGCTTGCTGATAAGTGCATCAAGGCGCAGGCACGGGTGCTTCGTCATAATGGAGAAACACTCTCGGAAAAGAATATCGGCGCGCAATTGGCAACCCGTGATTTGATGCAGGACCTGCGCGCGGCTGACCCATTTCGTCAAGGTGGCGGAAAGCCATTTGCCAAATCGGATCGCTCCCGTTTTCTAAACGCGTTGGAGCGCGAACTTCAGGCGCTTAAGCGACAGAGCTAAAACAGAACAAAACTGGAAAGGATTGAAATGCCAGTTGAAGCGGTAATCTACGACATCGGTAATGTCCTCATCGAATGGCAGCCCGAGCGCCACTACGACAAGACAATCGGCGAAAAACGGCGGCGTGAGATGTTTGAGGCAGTGGACCTACATGCCATGAATGACGAGATCGACCGTGGCGCGGCTTTTAAAGAGCGCATCTATGAGGAAGCGGAGAAACACCCAAGTTTCCGCGCCGAAATTCGCGACTGGTATGATAGCTGGATTGAAATGGCGAGCCCTGCGATCCCGCATTCGGTTAAGCTGCTGCGCACTTTGCGTTCAAAGGACGTACCGGTTTTTGCCCTCTCGAACTTTGGCGTTGATAGCTTTGCCTACGCAGAGACAAAGTATCCGTTCTTGGGCGAATTCGATCGCCGCTATATCTCTGGTCACATGAAACGGATCAAGCCAGAACCGGAAATCTATGAGATGGTCGAAAAGGATTGTGGCATCGATCCAGCGGGTCTTTTGTTTGTTGACGACAGGCAGGACAATATCGACATGGCAAGGGCAAGAGGCTGGCAAGCACATCTGTTTGAGGGGCCTCAAGGATGGGCAGATGAGCTTGTTCGTCAGGGCTTGTTGAATGCCGAAGAGGCTAGCGCCTAGCCTCGGCTCTGCCCTGTACGGGCAGATTTACGCCCAATAAATGTCCAGATCAAAAGATAGCCTTGTTGCGTGGGGGCGATACGCCAATTGTGTGGTAGATGGTAGTTTATGTGACGAGGAGCCCTTGAATGGTGTTTGCTGTTTTTCTGCTGATTGTGGTTCTCATCACTGTACCCATTGTACTGGAACGGCAAAGACAGCCGATCACCCGCGCCATGCGCGCAGAGGCACCTGGGCGGTTTGCCACGCTGTCTAATGGCGTAACCCATTACCAATGGGCGGGAACGTCATCCGGCAGGCACGTCGTTTGTATTCACGGGCTCACCACGCCAGCATTCGTTTGGACAGCGCTCGTCAAAGCATTTGCGCTAATGGGCTTTCGGGTCCTGACGTACGATCTTTATGGTCGCGGGTTCTCTGCGCGGCCAGAGGGCGAGCAGAACGCGGAATTCTTCCGAACGCAGCTCCGTGAACTGATTGAGGACCAGAAGGTTGACGATGATGTGATCCTCGTTGGTTACTCAATGGGAGGTATGATCGCCACGGATTATGCCGCGAACTTCCCTGATAAAGTAGAGCGCATTATTTTGGTTGCGAGTGCGGGGCTAGGCCAGAGGATAAAGCCTCTGGTTCGGTTGATGATTCATATTCCTGTTGTCGGCGACGGTCTTATGTATACGTTTGGCGGAGTGCTTTTTGGCAATTTCGAAGCGCCCCTCGCTGCGGCACAAGAGGCCAAACCGGAACTGAAGCCTTGGAACCTCCCAAGAGCGCAGGGGCAGGGATACTTGCCCGCTGTACTGTCGAGCTATCGGCATATGCTCTCGCAAGATCAACTCGATCTACACCGCAAGATCGCAGAGCATAAAGTTCCTGTCTTGGCCATTTGGGCAGAAGATGACAGCACAATCCCGCTTTCCGCAATGGGGCGGCTTGCTGAGGTCAATCGCGAGGCGAGGCAGGATGTTATTGCTGATGCAGGACATGGGCTGCCCTATACGAATAGCAAAGACATTGTGCCGATTGTGCAGGAATACCTCCGCAACGTCGTTTAGGCAGTGACCACGCGATTTTCCTTGATGGGGAGATGTACAATCGCGGAAAACGCACCGACCGCGATGCCGATCCACCAAACAGCGGTGTAATCACCGTAGATATCGTACATCCGCCCGCCGAGCCAAACGCCAAGGAAGCCGCCCAATTGGTGGCTGAAGAAGACGATTCCATAGAGCGTACCCATGTAGCGCAGCCCGAAAATGTGGGCGACGAGGCCGGATGTTAGTGGGACTGTCGCGAGCCACAGGCTGCCCATTGCGATAGAGAAGATGATAACGGTGGTTGGCGTGATCGGCAGCAAGATAAACATCGATGCCACGATTGTGCGAGCGGCGTAAATTCCGGCGAGGAGGTATTTCTTGGTGAAGTGTTTGCCCGCCCAACCTGCAAGCAATGTGCCCGCAACATTGGCAAGTCCGATCAACGAAATCGAAATTGCACCAAGCGCAGAAGTCGTTGTTATACCGAGCGTATGTAATGTGCCGCCAACGGCGATAGGCCCACACATTTCAGTAATGAGCGCGGGGAAGTGGGCGGTGATGAACGCCAGTTGGTAGCCGCAGGAAAAGAAGCCAAGGAAGATAAGAGTAAACGACGGATCGCGAGCAGCTTTTACGAGGACTTCGCCAAGGCTCTCTTCCAATTCCTGCCGAGTTGCGGGCTTTGGAGACCGCATAAAAGGAAGCAAGAGAAGCGTGGCCAGAATTGCAACGGCAAAGACTATGAATACCGATTGCCACGGCATTGAGCGTAAAAGGTACTCTGCAACGGGCGCTCCAAAAACCTGCCCGGCGGAGCCAGCTGCGGTTGCGATAGCCAGAGACATGGAGCGGTTCTCGTCACTGGATGCGCGGCCAACAACCGCAAGGATGATGCCAAATCCAGTTCCGGCAACTCCAAATCCGATCAAGATTTCAAGGGTTTGATGCGCCAATGGTGTAACGGCATAGGCGCTCCCGACAAGCCCAGCCGCATAAATCAGCGCGCCAGCGACAATGGCGCGTCGATCGCCGAACTTCTCGGCCAATGCGCCAAATATCGGCTGCCCGATCCCCCAAGCCAGATTCTGAATTGCGATCGCAAGAGAAAACTCCGCCCGCGCCCAGCCGAATTCTTCGGCAATCGGAATTTGAAACACGCCAAAACTGGCACGTACCGCAAAGCTTACGAGGATAAGGATACAGCCGGTTATTAGCACCGGAGTGATCAGTGGCGCGCGTGTGTCTTGCATAGAAGTCTCCTAATGCCGTTAAACGACTTCGCAAGCACACCCGTCAATTCATTTATTGTGCCAATACAGTTCAGCTTTTCTTATGCTTCAAGGAGATTTATGGGAAGGCATGGAGCAAACAATTCAATCCATATACGCCGCCCGCGTTGAAAGCGGAGAAATCCACAGCGACCCCAACCAGCTGGCAATTTTGCCTGATTTGGAGCGGCTTCGAAGCGATGTCTTGGAGAATTCGAAAGGCAAAGGGCTTTTCTCGGGGTTGTTTGGCAAGCGCGCTGAAACGCCGCGTGGCCTGTATCTTTGGGGCGGTGTTGGGCGTGGCAAGTCGATGTTGATGGATTTGTTCGTCTCATCGCTTCCTGAGGATCGAATTCGGCGCGTTCATTTTCACGCCTTCATGCAGGAAATACAAAACGCCCTTCATGTCGCCCGAAAAGAGGGTGCTGAAGATGCGTTGCTGCCCGTTGCCAAAGACGTTGCCGAAGGTTTGCAAGTCTTGGCGCTTGATGAAATGCAGATCACGGATATTGCGGATGCGATGATTGTCGGGCGCCTTTTCGCGCTTCTGGATGAAGCCGGTGTGGCTATCATTACTACGTCAAACCGCCCGCCGGACGACCTCTATAAGAACGGCTTGAACAGAGATCTGTTTCTCCCGTTTATCGCGCACATCAAAGAGCGGCTCGACGTGATTGAATTGGCCAGCGCGACTGATTACCGACAAGACCGTCTTGCCGGCGAGCAGGTCTATTTCACGCCTTTGGATGCAACGGCGCGCGAAGAGATTGATCGGATCTGGGAGCGCTTGACAGGGGGTGAATCTGAGCATCTTACGCTAACCGTCAAGTCACGCTCGGTCGAGATTGCGAAGTTCCACAATGGCGTTGCCCGTATGGGGTTCTATGACCTTTGCGGAAAGTTCCTTGGCCCCGCGGACTATCTTGCAATTGCCGAAGCCGTTCGGGTGCTGATCCTTGAAAACATTCCCACGCTTGGACGGTCGAATTTCAACGAGGCGAAGCGGTTTGTGACCCTGATTGATACGCTCTACGAGGCTAAAACACGGCTGATTTGCTCTGCTGCGGCGCAACCCGAAATGCTATATGTCGAAGGTGAGGGAACCTTCGAGTTCGAGCGCACAGCAAGCCGTTTACGAGAGATGCAGGACGCGAACTGGGGTAAGGACGCCTAGCCGTTATCTCGCAGGATTGCGCCCGCAAGATAAAGCGAACCACAGATTAGAATACGCGCGTTTGGTTCATCTTGGAGGATGCTTTGAATAGCGTCTTTCGGATTGGATGCGATCGAGGCAGACATCCCGACGTCTTTAGCAAAACCGGCGGTTTCCTCTGCGGTTAGTGTTGCTGCTTCGCCTGGGATAGTAACGGCAAACAGACGCTCAACATGACCGGAAAGTGGGCGCAGATACCCGCCGATGTCTTTTGTGTTGAGCATTCCACAAATCAAATAGGTTGGGCGTTTTGGCAAAGCGGCGAGCGTCTTGGCGATGGCATGACCTGCCGCTGGATTGTGACCGCCATCTAGCCACAGCTCGCTGCCCTGAGCGGCCTCAACCAATGGTCCAGTTTTTAGACGTTGCATTCGCGCGGGCCAAGTTGCCTTTGTGACTGCTGCTTCGCAAGCGGCTTCATCAAACCCGAGCGTGCGCAAGCTTGTGATAGCGATCCCGGCGTTTTCAATTTGGTGGTGCCCCGGAAGGGTCGGCAATGGCAAATCCAGCAAGCCGGTCTCGTCTTGATAGATAAGTCGCCCGCGCTCCTCGGATACATGCCAATGCTGACCGAAAACGCTTAAGGGAACGCCAAGACGATGTGCTTTGTGTTCAATAACTTCAAGCGCTTCATCTTGTTGACGGCCAACAACACAAGGAACGCCGCGCTTAAGAATTCCTGCTTTTTCGCCAGCAATTTCCGGCAATGTTTCGCCAAGGAATTGCGTGTGGTCGATAGAGACCGGAGTGATGACTGTAAGCACGGGATTGTCGACAACATTGGTCGCGTCCAAACGCCCGCCAAGCCCGACTTCCAAAAGGGTATAGTCTGCATCCGTACGCGCGAAGGCGAGAAGAGCGGCAGCTGTTGTGATCTCAAAATACGTGATGTCGGCGTCGCCATTGGCAACGTAACACTCGTCAAGGATTTCAGTAAGTGCGGGTTCGGAAATGAGCTCCCCAGCAAGCCGTATGCGTTCATGGAAACGCGCGAGATGTGGCGAGGTATAAGCGTGGGCAGTTTTGCCCGCGCCTTCCAATCCAGCGCGGATCATTGCTTGGGTGCTGCCTTTTCCGTTGGTGCCAGCAATGTGAATGACCGAAGGAAGGCGACGCTCGGGGTTATCGAGCCGTTCCAACAGCCTCCACATCCGATCAAGTGTCAGATCGATCACCTTCGGGTGCAACGACATCATTCGTTCAAGAATGACGTCCGAAGATTTTTGGTTCACTTTTCTTCTGCCTTCGGCGCTTCGGACTTAGCTTTAGAAGGTTTCGGCAGATCGCCCGCTACCGCAGGAGGAAGCCCCGTGAGCGCGCGCGTGATCGACGTTAGTTCTGCTTTGAGGTTTTTGCGGTGTGTCACGCGGTCGAGCATACCGTGGTCGAGGAGATACTCAGATCGTTGGAAGCCTTCGGGGAGTTTTTCGCGGATGGTTTGTTCGATCACACGTGTACCAGCAAAGCCGATAAGGGCGTTTGGTTCACCGATGTGGATATCTCCAAGCATCGCATAGGATGCTGTAACGCCGCCGGTTGTTGGATGCGTCAATACAACGATGAACGGCAGTCCTTCTTCCTTAAGCATCTCAACCGCAACAGTGGTGCGCGGCATTTGCATCAGGGATAGGATACCTTCCTGCATTCGGGCCCCGCCAGCAGCGGAGAACAGGATAAGGGGGCGTTCGAGTTTCACGGCGGTTTCTGCCGCGGCAATGATCGCGTTACCGACGTACATGCCCATAGAGCCGCCCATAAATGAGAAGTCCTGACAGGCGGCAACGATCGGTGTGCGGTTCATCTCGCCCTGCGCCACCAGCATCGCGTCTTTCTCGCCGGTTTTCTTCTGTGCGGCTTTAAGGCGCTCAGGATACTTTTTCTGATCCTTGAAGTGCAGGGGATCATGAATCACTTCGGGTACGCTGACTTCGGTGAAGATGCCACCGTCGAATAGATCGGCAAACCGGTCGCGCGGCGTGATGTGCATGTGATGATCACATGACGAGCAAACATTCAGGTTATCGGCCAACTCGCGGTGGAACAGCATGGTGCCGCATTCGGGGCACTTCTTCCACAAGTTCTCCGGAACTTCGCGTCGGGAAAACAATGAGTTAATTGTGGGGCGAACGTAGTTCGAAATCCAGTTCATCCTGAGCTTGTCCTGCAAGTTGGGGCGCGATGCATTGCGTTTGCCTTCAAATAATCAATGGTAGCATGAATTGCAATCAACGTCGAAGCCCAACGCGGATTGCAAGCCAGCTGACTCCCAAAAATCCAAGCTCAATGGCAAGCTGTATACCCGTCATTTCAATTTCGGTCGGCTCGGCAAGAATGGTGAAGAGCGAGAGTCCGCCCGTTTCATTTGGCAAGGAAACAAGTAGAATGCCTTTGACGTTATTAATAAAATGAAAGGCCATTGCCGCGCCGAGATTGCCGGTTCGGGCCGTTAAATCGGTTGCCACCAGCGCAAATACACCAGCCCAAAGCGCAACCATCCAAGCGCTCTCTCCATGAATGCTTGGGCTGTAATGACCAACGGCAAAGACGATTGCGGGCAACCCCATCCAGACCATCGGTGATGAAAGCCGGGCCGCAAGCTGTTGTGTCAGATACCCACGAAACAGGATCTCCTCAGCACTTGTCTGTACGAGCACGGCGCATAGCGAAACAGGCAGCAGGAGGAGCCAAAGCGAAAACGGCACATTTGGTACAAAACGTGCGGTTGCATCCTCTACGGGTGGGCCGGAGGGAATAACGGCCAGCGCGATTGTCAGCCAAAGTAGCGCTTTCGTTGCAATCCAGAAATCACGGCGCAATTGGGTGAGATCACCCAGCAGCGTCAACGGCGCGCGACCATGAATAAAACGTGTGGCGATCACCACGCCAATTGCGATGAAGCCGAAAGCATAGAGAATAGTCAGCGTCTGAGCGGTGCTGTAGCACTCAAAGGTTTCATTGCCACGTTCGCAAATCACCGGCCCCTCGATGGATGGTGCAATCAGCGAAGAAAGAAAAATCGCCAAACCATAGGCCGCGACGAATCCAACGACCGTTCGCCATAGCTCGCTGGTTGGTTTTGCGGGCGCAATAAATCCGTTTAGGGGGGCGTATGACATCAACACTCAAATCTATTTTTGCCGATACGCTATCTGCCGCATCTGAAATGTGCAATCGCGGCTTGTTAAAAAGGCGGTGAACGAATATTCCCATTGGCGACCAAGAAAAGGAAGCTAGACATGACCGCCAGCAAGTTTGACAAAACAAAATTACCAAGCCGCCATGTGACGGAAGGGCCATCCCGCGCGCCACACCGGTCCTATTTCTATGCGATGGGTCTGGACGAGACAGAGATTCACCAGCCGTGGGTTGGCGTGGCGACATGCTGGAACGAAGCCGCACCTTGTAACATCGCACTCAACCGTCAGGCGCAGTCGGTCAAGCTTGGCGTGAAAGCCGGCGGTGGTACACCGCGTGAGTTCACAACGATCACCGTGACAGACGGTATTGCCATGGGCCACGAAGGTATGCGCAGCAGCCTCGCCAGCCGCGAAGCAATTGCTGACACGGTTGAGCTGACGATGCGTGGCCACTGCTATGACGCGGTTGTTGGCCTCGCGGGTTGCGATAAATCCCTGCCCGGTATGATGATGGCGATGGTGCGCCTGAATGTGCCGTCTGTTTTCCTTTATGGCGGTTCGATCCTTCCGGGTCGGCTTGATGGCAATGACGTCACCGTTCAAGACGTGTTTGAGGCCGTGGGCAAACAGCAAGCTGGCGTTATGTCCAACGTTGACCTTGAGACGCTCGAAAAAGTGGCATGCCCATCTGCGGGCGCTTGTGGTGGCCAGTTTACTGCAAACACTATGGCCTGTGTGTCCGAGGCGATCGGCCTTGCGCTGATGAACTCCTCTGGTGCGCCAGCGCCCTATGAGAGCCGTGACCAGCATGCTTCTGCTTCTGGCGAAGCTGTGATGAACCTCATCGCAAAAAACATCCGCGCTCGTGATGTTGTGACTCGCAAGAGTCTTGAAAACGCGGCGCGCGTTGTGGCTTGTACTGGTGGCTCGACAAACGCTGGCCTTCACTTGCCTGCTATCGCTCATGAAGCAGGTATCGAATTTAGCCTTCAGGATGTTTGTGACATTTTCCGCGACACGCCGTATTTCGTCGATCTGAAGCCCGGCGGGAACTACGTTGCCAAAGACCTTTATGAAGTAGGCGGCGTTCCTGTTGTGATGAAAGAACTGCGTAAAGCAGGTCTTATCCACGAAGACTGCATGACTGCATCGGGCAAGACACTTGGCGAAGAGCTTGACCAGATCGAAGGCGAAGCCGACGGCAAGGTGATCTATCCTGTCGAGAAGCCGCTTTCGAAAACTGGTGGCGTTGTCGGCCTTATGGGCAACCTCGCGCCAGAAGGTGCGATTGTTAAGGTTGCAGGCATGGCTGAAGATCAGCAGGTCTTCACTGGGCCTGCGCATGTGTTTGAGTGCGAAGAGGATGCCTTCGCCGCTGTAAAAGCGCGCGACTACAAAGAAGGCGAAGTGATCGTGATCCGCAACGAAGGCCCCGCTGGCGGCCCTGGCATGCGTGAAATGCTCGCCACGACCGCTGCGCTCTCCGGTCAGGGTATGGGCAAGAAGGTTGCGCTTATCACGGATGGCCGCTTCTCTGGCGCGACACGTGGTTTCTGCGTTGGTCACGTTGGCCCAGAAGCGGCGCACGGCGGACCGATTGCACTCGTCAAAGACGGTGACATGATCACGCTCAACGCGATCACAGGCGAAATTTCGGTTGATGTTTCGGACGAAGAAATGGCCAAGCGTAAATCTGAATGGGTTGGCCCGAAACCAACGATCTATGCATCGGGTGCACTCTGGAAATACGCGCAACTCGTTGGCTCGACCCGACTTGGCGCCGTGACCCACCCGGGTGGCAATGCTGAAAAGCACCAATACGTCGATCTCTAAGACATAAGACTGCCGGAACGCGGCGTAGGTGCTGCATTCCGGATTTCTTAACTGTTCCTTTTGCGCCACCTGCTTTACTTAGAATAAAGCAGGTGGCGCAAATCGTTCTAGATCAGAGGTCGTTCAGAAACCAATGCAGAACAGGCTCAGAGACTTTTTCGCGGAGTTGTTTTTTCGCAGGGAGCTGTCCTATTGGACCCGCTGGGCGCGCAACGCTGAATCGATGCGATTGTCAAAGCTCCGCAAACTCAAGAAGCGCGGCAGCCAACTGCGGGCGCGTATTGACAAACTGAACCACACCGCAGAACAGCGGCTTCGGATGCCGCGAATTGGATCTGATGCAATCCATTCACGTTTGTATTCTGATTGGGCGTGGCGTCCTGCTCTGTGGAAATTACCGCTTGTACCTGCGGGGAAGGCGCCGCTTCACAACAAGGATTCGATAGGCAGCGAAGCCACCATTTTTCACGACAGCAGTAGATCAGAGATTGCAGTGCGGCAGGTCCGAAATCGGCAAAGTACGGACCTTGCCCCTTTTGGGATTCAGCTCGATGTGTTCGCCTTTGAGGGCAGCTTCCTGAGCCTTGTTGTAGATCTCCCTGTGGAGGCGGTTGAAGGGCTGAAGCAGAACCATCTCATTTGCTTGGACACGATCGTTGAGCTTGAACGCCCTATCGTGATTACTGCGCGGCTTAATGTGATGCATGGCCCGAATACCGAGCAAATCGTCCGCGAACTGCCTCTTTATGACTCTGAGGTCATGGTTGAGTTTGATCTTTCTTATACCGATCTAAACGAAAAACGTGTGGAGCGGATGTGGGTCGATTTGATCTTCGAGGAACCAGAGTTCAATCGCATCGAATTGCGAGACCTGACCTTTAGCCGCCGACCGCGCACGCAGATTTAGGAGCCGATGTGAGTAAGCTGACATTAGAGAAAACACGGATCATCGAAGGTGTCTGGGAAGGGCGTTTGACCCGCGACGATGGCTACGACGGCATTCCATTGGTGTCTGTGAAGCATCTTGATCAAGAGATCGAAGGTGTGATGCAAGACGATATCCCTAATGATGCAAACTCCTGGACCGTTAAGGTTCCGATCCCGGCGAACTTGCTAGCGGAGGGCGTGCACACCTTTGTTATTTTGGATGCAAAGAGCGGTGAAACGCTGAACAGCTTTAGTGTCATCACTGGCGAAGCTCTGGCAGAGGATATTCGAGCAGAGGTCGATCTTCTGCGTGATGAGCTTGATATGCTGAAACGTGCCTTCCGTCGGCATTGCGCGGAAACTGCGAATTAAGCACCACGTCCATTTGGTTTTCCACCAAAACTGACGCGGCGTTTCTGATGACAGACGCGAACGTAAGCGTAAACTCGCGGCTTCAGGAGGACCAGCCATGAGCCAATATCCAAATCTTTTGTCCCCACTCGATCTGGGATTCACCACATTGAAAAACCGTGTTCTCATGGGGTCAATGCACACTGGACTTGAGGAAACAAAAGACTGGAACCGTGTAGCTAGGTTCTATGGTGATCGGGCCAAAGGCGGGGTTGCGCTGATCGTCACTGGAGGCATGGCACCGAACAAAGAAGGTGGTGTATTCCCCGGCGCTGCGGGCTTGTTCACACCGCAAGACATTGAAAATCATCGTGTTGTTACCGATCGCGTCCATGCCAGCGGCGGCAAGATCGCGATGCAAATCCTGCATGCAGGCCGTTATGCCTATTCGCCTGACTGCGTAGCACCGAGTGCGGTGAAATCTCCTATTTCACCTTTCCCACCCAAGGAACTTGATGCAGAGGGCATTGAGAAACAGATTTCCGATATCGTTACGGCCGCCGCCCGCGCAAAAGAGGCGGGCTACGATGGCGTCGAAATCATGGGCTCAGAGGGATACTTCCTGAACCAGTTCCTTGTTACGCATACCAACAAGCGGACGGACGAATGGGGCGGCTCTTACGAGAACCGCATGCGTCTTCCGGTGGAGGTTGTGCGGCGCGTGCGCGAGGCTGTTGGGGCGGATTTTATCCTGATCTATCGCTTGTCGATGATAGACCTCATTCCAAACGGCAGTACGTTTGATGAAGTGGTGATGCTTGCCAAAGCAGTCGAAGACGCAGGCGCAACAATTATCAATACCGGAATCGGGTGGCACGAGGCGCGTATTCCGACGATCGCAACCTCTGTCCCACGCGCGGCCTTTAGCTGGGTGACCAAAAAGCTGATGGGGCAGGTTTCCATTCCGGTTATCACGTCAAATCGCATCAACACGCCGGATGTTGCGGAAGGAATATTGGAAGCGGGCGAAGCGAATATGGTTTCGATGGCGCGCCCGTTCTTGGCGGACGCAGATTTTGTAAATAAAGCGCGTGATGGCGTGGCCGACGAAATCGCGCCGTGTATTGCCTGCAATCAAGCCTGTCTTGACCATACCTTTTCGGGCAAGCTTACGAGCTGCCTTGTGAACCCGCGTGCCTGTCATGAAACCGAGCTTGAAATCTCACCAGCAGCCGTCAGGAAATCTGTCGCAGTTGTTGGCGCGGGTCCAGCGGGCTTGGCATCGGCTCTTGCTCTGTTTGAGCGCGGTCATGATGTGTGTCTGTTTGAAAAATCTAATGAGCTTGGCGGTCAGCTCAATATCGCGAAACAGGTTCCTGGCAAGGAAGAGTTTTTCGGCTTGGTGGATTGGTACAAAACCATGATCGCAAAGTCTGAGATCACCGTGAAGCTTGGCGAAGCGGCATCCGCAACCGAACTCGCTACATTTGATGAGGTCGTCATCGCAACAGGTGTCACGCCACGCGATCCACAGATTCCGGGGCAAGATCTCCCACATGTATTGTCTTACATTGATGTCCTGAAGAATGGTGCAGAGGTTGGCAAGAACGTTGCAATTATTGGGGCAGGCGGCATTGGCTTCGATGTCGCGGAGTATCTTGTTCATGACAATACAGATCACGAACTCGATCTTGAGCAGTGGAAACGTGAATGGGGTGTTGGAGATCCGGAGCTAACTCGTGGTGGCCTTGCCAAAGAGGGCCCACAACCGGATGCTCCCGCGCGGAATGTTGTTCTGTTGCAGCGCAAGGCCGAAAAGCTGGGCAAACGTCTTGGTAAGACCACAGGCTGGATTCACCGCGCAGCGTTGCAGATGAAAGACGTTAAGATGATCGGCGGCGTTAACTATGAATCAATCTCGCCGGAGGGTATTCAAATTAGCTTTGGAGAGGCGCGTGAACGCCCACAGCTTATTCCTTGCGATACCGTTGTGATGTGCGCTGGGCAGGTCTCTGAACGGAGCCTCGCCGACGAGTTGGAAGCGCTCGGCAAAGTGCCTCATGTGATTGGTGGCGCGGATGTCGCCGCAGAGCTTGACGCAAAGCGTGCGATTGACCAAGGCATAAGGCTGGCGGCCACTCTATAGTCTGTTTTATTATTTCAAATTAATGGTTTATTAGCGGAGCCGCGGTGGATGCGCGCCTCCGCATTTGTGGCCGTTGTTTTGGAAACGGTTCCACAAAAACCGCCATATTGTCAGTCTATCAGCACAATTCCGCCCAAATTGACGGCCATATATTTCTGGCACGACGTTGATGTAAGGGTAACAAATGGACCGTTTAACAGAGATGGAAGCCTTTGCCACAGTTGTGGATCAGGGCGGCTTCACGGACGCGGCTAAGAAAATGGGGATTTCTAAGTCTGCTGTTTCCAAACATGTTTCATCGCTCGAAGCGCGCCTCGGCGCCCGTCTGTTGAACCGGACAACCCGTCGTGTCAGCCCGACTGAAATTGGCTTGGCGTATTATGATCGTGCCCGTCGTGTTTTGAACGATGCTGGCGAAGCAGATGCCCTCGTTACATCCATGCAATCGGCCCCATCAGGTTTGCTGCGCATTTCAGTCGCAACGGACTTCGGCGTTAACCATCTTTCGCCCGTTCTTGGCGAGTTTTTGTCCGATTTTCCAGAAATTACCGTCAACATGGTTCTGAACAATCGCTATGTCGAATTGATTAGCGAAGGTTTTGATATGGCGATCCGAATTGGTGAGCTGGAAGACAGCACACTTCGCGCTCGCAAACTTACAGAAACAACCAAACGTATGGTGGCTTCGCCAAAGTATTTTGAAGAGTTTGGCCGCCCCGCAAAGATTGACGATCTGAACGATCACAAACTTCTTCACTACACGAACCAGTCGAACGGCGCAGTTTGGAAAATTACTGCACCATCTGGCGAAAAACGACAGGTTCGCACATCTGGCTGGCTTTCTGTGAATGACGGGCAATCGCTTTTGAATGCGGCTGTTTCCGGCCTTGGTATCGCGTATTTGCCGAGCTATCTCTACGCGAATGCGCTGAATGACGGCTTGATCGAAGAGGCGATGCCCGATCTTCCTGTTGAAAAACAAGGGATCTACGCCGTCTATCCGCCAGGCCGCTTTACCCAGCCCAAGGTGCGCGCATTTATTGATTTTCTTGTGAATTCATTCGCAGAAAAAGGCCCAGACGCCTGGTAATCCCCATCGCAACTTAACTTGAGCTGCTGATCCTAGCGATTGGCCGCGTAGCCGTTTATTGAGGTCATGATAACCTCTACCCGACGGTTTTGTGCGCGTCCCTCATTGGTCAAATTGCTCGCGCGCGGCGCGAGAAATCCCATACCCTCTGCAGACAATTGCGCCTCTGGCACGTCATATTTGTTGACCAGCATTGCAGCAACAGAACGCGCACGTTTCTTTGAAAGCGCGATATTGTCGGTCAGCGAACCTTCGGAATCTGTATGTCCAACGAGCGCAACGTTCCGCTCTGGATTTGCCTTGAGGTAGTCAGCGAGGGCCGCAAGAGTTGCGAAGTCACCATCCGCAAGTGCAGATGAACCCGTTGCGAAAACAAGATCGTCCAACACAAAATGCCCTTTGTTCTCAAGGCTTTCGGAAAGGCTTCCTTGCGCAATGGTTTCAGTCGGTCTTGCGCCTTTTGTGGCTGTTGTCAGTGGTAAGCCAAGTGAAGGATCGCCTCCGGCCTGAACGATTTGAACGTATCCAGCGCTTGCCGATTTGCTCACGACAAGACTTGCATATTGAGGCCCGTCTTCTGTTTCTTTTTGGGCTGCAAAATAGCGGAAATCGCCAAGATCGACGTGCATTATGGGTTCGGGGAAAATATCAACCGAGAACCGGAAATCAAATCCACCGCATGCTGCGGTTTCGCATTCATAAAGGCGCGTATACCCGTCTTCGACAAGTTGATCGCGCATCATGTCAAGGAGCCCCAGCGTCGTGACGCGCGAAGAGCTTATCTTCCAAGCTTGTTTCTCGACGCGCCCTTCCGCAGAAACAGAAGCAACATCTTTACCAGTCCAGCCGCCAGTCGGAAGGCGATAGCTGCTAGAATTTTCAAGCGCTTCAGCAACCAGTTGAGCGCCATTCGGCAGCTTCAGGTCCATGGCCGTCGACGCCATAGGCAGGCAGGCAAGTACACCTGCAACGATATGCTTGGTGCTTTTCATCTGTTCTGGCCGTGATACTCTGGGTTTGGTTGCATCTGCGTGCCGGAGGCGACGCGGTTTGTCATGTTGAAAAACGCGGCGACATTCACAATATCCCAGATATCGGCATCAGAGAAACCAGAGCCACGAAGTAACTCGCGGTCTGCCTCTTCTATGTCCGAGCTGGATTTCGTCAATTTCACGGAAAAATTGAGCATGTGCCTTTGTTTGTCTGTGAGTGGTGCCACTTTATAGTTCATGACAAGCATTTCACCAAGAGTGGGATCACCCGACAGTGCACGGACTGCTTGACCATGCGCAACAAGGCAATAAAAGCAACGGTTCTGGGCAGACACAACAACGGCGATCATCTCACGCTCAAGCTTGCTCAGATTGCTACCAGCCAGCATGAGTTCGTTGTAAAGGCCGGTAAATGCGTTGAGCTTCTCGATGCTAAAGGCATGGGCCTTTAATACGTTCGGTACAAAGCCAAGTTTCTCTGTGCAGATGTCAAAATACCTTTGGGTCTCCGCTGGAAGCGGATCCATCGGAGGTAGGTTCAACGCAGTTGGAGATTCTAGGGCTGTGCTCAATCGATCCTGCTGTTTTTTTGTTTAATCCTATAGTGATAGTGTCCCACAGGTTTCATATTCAGGAAAGTGTATAGTTTATTTGCAGCAGTATTTGCGTGCGTAACAACAACAGATAGTTGTTCTGCCCCATGATCTTGCGACCAGTTGGCAGCAGCATACATCATATTGACGGCAACTCCTTGCCGACGGGCGCGTGAAGACACCTCAAGTGCGTGTAACATAGCGATTTTTTCGTGCAATCCGACAAAAGCAGCCCCCGCAGCCCTGCCTTTTGCGCGCCCAAGGAGAGTTGTTTTGGCAGTTTGAGCGCGGTGCATAACGTTGAGCCGTCCTTCGGTAATGCCACCTGCTGCCCAAATCTCCTCCATGATGGCGAGTGGTGGAAATACCTCGAAGCATGCAAGCGGCTCAAGCTCACGGATAAGCGTCGCGACAGGCGCCGAAAGAATGTGTACCGGATCGACAATATCGTAGCCGCGTTCGTTCAGCTTGGCGTCGAGTTCGTTATCCTCCTCGCGGATCATGAAGAGTGGCCTTTGGTTCAGGGCAATCATCCCTGTCTCGGCGTCTTGGATATCCGCAGCGGAAAGCGATGTGTTCAGAGTTGCGCAACACACGCGCTTGCTATCGCTGCCGCCTCCGTTACGAAGCAGAAAGCCGCCGCGCTCGATAATGTTTAGTGGGGGCCATGTGGCATCAATCGTGTCGAAATAGGCCTTGCTCATGAATCTGCAAACAGCCGTTCAAGTTCGGCGAAACCCTCTGAGAGCATATCGGAATTTTCCCCACGAAGAACGATATTGGCGCCGTAAAGCCCATTCTCCTGAAACGGGTAAGAGCCAATTGAAAGCTCCGGAAACCGAGCGGCGAATTTGCCCAAGGGGCCGGCGATATCGCCCTCGCCCCGCTCAATACGCAAGGATTTACTATGCAGCGGCGCGCCAGCCGAAAGTTGCGGCAATACCGCCTCGACCATTGCTTGAAAGACGCTCGGCACCCCGGCCATCACATGGGTATTCTGAACGGTAAATCCCGGCGCGACAGAGACCGGATTGTCGATCAAAGTAGCGTGTTCTGGTATGCGCGCCATGCGTTGCCGCGCAGCGTTAAACTCTTTGTTGGTGCGCTCGTAATGCGCCGCAAGAAGAGCGTAGGCATCCTCGCGAATGTCGATGCTTTGGCCGAATGCTTCCGCTATACAGTCAGCAGTAATATCATCATGGGTCGGGCCGATGCCGCCTGATGTAAACAGGTGATCATAGCTTTGGGAGAGGGATTTAACGGCGGAAACGATGCTGCTTCTGTCGTCGCTCACAATCCGAACTTCACGCAGATTGATGCCATGTTTGGTAAGCGCACCAGCCAGAAAGTGCATATTGGCGTCTCGTGTGCGTCCAGATAGGATTTCGTCGCCAATTACCAGCATCGCAGCGGTCGGGTTTGCCATCTTCTGCTCCTTGATCGAGATACGTGCATTGTATAGGTCTGCGCTATGAAATTTGACAGCCCCCTTGTACCTGCAACGCTCATCCGACGATATAAACGATTTCTCGCAGATATCCGACTTGAAGACGGCCAAGAGGTTGTGGCGCATTGCCCAAACCCAGGCTCGATGATAGGGCTTGCCCAAGAGGGCGCGCGCATCTGGGTCGAACCAAATGAAGATCCGAAAAAGAAGCTTAAATTCGGCTGGCGTTTGGTGGAGCACGGGCCGGATCATTTTACAGGAATCGATACCGGTCGCGCCAATCGCATTGTTGCCGAAGCCCTCGACGACAAGAAAATTGAGGCGCTGTCACATTATGAAACGGTTAAACCTGAAGTTAAGTACGGCGAGGGATCGCGCGTTGATTTCCTACTCTCAACACAAGAGCAACGTTGTTATTTAGAGGTCAAGTCGGCCACCCTGTGCCGTGAGCCAGGTTTCGTTGAATTTCCCGATAGTGTGACGGCGCGCGGGGCGAAGCACCTTGCCGAATTACGCAGTATGGTCGAGAACGGAGATCGGGCGGTCATGCTATTTCTTGTTCAAGACACCTTGGCGAAAAGCGTAAATGTCGCGCGTGATATTGATCCGACCTATGCAAACGCCTTCGAACACGCTCGTGCGCGTGGCGTTGAAATGATGGCCTATCGTGCCAATATCACACCGGATTGTATTACGCTTGGGCACGAGTTGCCCGTAGGATAAAGAATTGCGGGTCATACCTCTGGCCCTTTTTGTGCGCCTCGCTTATTTAGAGGCAGAATTATGAACGGAGAACCGGTTTGGACGAGACACGCGGTCGCCTGACAAAAGATGGAATTCGGATTTACGAGGACGCAGATTTTGCGGGCATGCATAAGGCTGGCCGGTTGGCTGCGGAAATCCTCGATGAGATCGCCGAACATGTCGTTCCGGGCGTTACAACAGGTGCGCTTGATGAGCTGATCACTGATCGCATTGATCAGGCAGAAGCGAAATCCGCCACCATTGGGTACAAGGGCTATAAGCACGCAAGTTGTATCTCGGTGAACCATGTTGTGTGCCACGGCATCCCTGGCGAGAAGGTCATCAAAGATGGCGATATTCTCAACATTGATGTCACGGTTATCGTTGATGGGTGGTTCGGCGATACAAGCCGGATGTATGTCGCGGGCAAAAGGTCCAAGAAAGCCGAGCGCCTGATTCAGGTCACGCATGATGCGTTGATGGCTGGAATCGACGCTGTGAAGCCGGGTAATACATTTGGCGATATCGGCGCAGCAATCCAGCGGTATGCCGAAGGGCATCGAATGTCGGTTGTCCGCGACTTTTGTGGGCATGGCCTCGGGCGCGTTTTCCACGCGCCGCCCAACGTTTTGCACTACGGCAAGCCAGGAACGGGCGCGGTTCTCGAGGAAGGCATGTTCTTTACAATCGAGCCGATGATCAATCTCGGAAGACCGGAAACCAAAGTTCTTGCGGATGACTGGACAGCCGTAACACGCGATAAATCTCTCTCTGCCCAGTTCGAACACTCGGTTGGCGTTACTTCTGACGGCGTGGAGATTTTCACGCTTTCTCCCAGTGGTCGTTTCCATCCAACTTGGGCTGAGTAGTCGACACTGTAGCACTTAATTTTTGACCATTTGTTCCAGTTGCGAATGATTTGCAATTGGTGGTCTTGGTGTTAAACACGGGTTGCTTTTACATCCAAGTTAGAAAAGGACGCCGCGCGATGATAAGAATATTGAAGTCGGCCACCTTCGCCTTTGCGGTTTCTGCCCTGTCGCTTTCAAGCGCCGCAGCGCAGGAAGTTACTCTGCGTTTTCAGCACTTTGTGTCACCAAAGTCAGCAAATCCAACCTATTTCATGCAGCCATGGGCGGACAAAATCGAGCGCGATTCCGGCGGTCGGATCAAAGTCGAGCTTTACCCGTTCATGCAACTCGGTGGCAAAGCACCGAGTCAGTACGATCTGATTAAAGACGGCGTGGTTGATGGTGGTTGGGTTATTCCTGGTTATCAGCCGGGGCGTTTTCCAGAAGCTGAAGCCATGGAGATGCCCTTCATGGTCCCTAAAAACGGTGAAGAGGCGAGTAAAGCCGCTTGGATTTTCACTCAAAAGCACCTGATGGATGATTTTGCGGATGTCCATTTGATTACCGCACATATGCACGGCCCAGGCATCGTGCATAAAAAAGGCGCGCCGATTTCAACGATCGAAGATTTTTCGGGTGTTAAGCTTCGTGGCCCATCGCGCGCAGCTACTCTCTTGTTGAAAAAGCTCGGCGCTGAACCGATTGGCATGGCGGTCCCCGCTTTTCCGGAAGCCCTGTCTAAAGGTGTGGTCGATGGTGGCGTAATCACTTGGGAAATGTCGCCTTCTCTTAAGCTTGACGAACTCACAGACAGCCACACAGATGTTTATGGTTCGAAGTCACTTTATAATCTCTATTTCATCTGGGCGATGAACAAAGATGTTTACGCTGGGCTTCCTGATGACTTGAAAGCCGTTATTGATGCGAACTCCGGTTTCGCCGCCGCTGCTCTTGCAGGGCGCGCGCACGACACGGGCGATCTTGAAGGGCGCGAACTGATGGCAGAAGCTGGCAACGACATCGCGCAGTTAAGTGAAGACGAAACCAACAAGATTAAGGCGCTGGGCGACGAAGTGATCAATGAGTGGATCGAAGAAGTCACAGGCAAGGGACTGGATGGCGCGGCATTGATTTCAGATGCGCGGGCTGCGGTTCAAGTGACCGAGGGAACAGCTGCACCCATTAAGTAGCCTATGTACATCGGGCCGATCTTTCTCGGCCCGATTGCGCAGCTAGCCTCCGTAGCGAAGGAACGTGATGTGCGTTCCTCCGTATTTCCGCGTGTCGATCCGCTGAAACCCGTTTGGCGCAAGCACAGGTTTGCTTTCTTCCCAAACGATGAGCGCATCTTCTGCAAGCCATCCTTTAGCGGCGGCGGAGACAAGGGCCGCGCCACCCAAGTCTTGGCCATAGGGCGGATCAAGAAAAACAAGCGAACAGGGCTCTTGAGCTTCGGGAAGGGAACTCGCCTCACACTTAAGCACACGCGTTTGATCCTGCCGTCGGGCCAGACGAATATTTTCGCGAAGGAGTTTCTGAGAGACCCGACCATTGTCGACAAAACTGGCGAAGCGTGCGCCACGACTTAGCGCTTCGAGCCCCAGAGCACCGGTGCCTGCAAAAAGGTCCAAGACGTTTGCATTTTCAATCGGACGCTCGAAAGCACCACCATTAAGCACGTTAAACAGACTTTCCCTTACTCGATCCGAGGTTGGGCGCAGCCGAGCTTCAATGTCGCCACCGCCGACATCGACAAGTTTTAGGCCTCTATTTGCCCCCGCAATGATCCTCATTTCAGCAATGCCTTTAGATTGCTGTCCGGGTTTTGAATGGTTTCAACGGGCGCTGACTTTCCAGCTTCGATGAGGCGTTTGCCGATCATATAGGCTCTAGGTTCGTTCATCGCATCGACAGCAAGGAGCTTGTTTCCACAAAAATACCAGTGGCTTACGGCGTTTGGAGTACTGCCTGGGCGCACGACCACTTGATCATATCCAACATTGAGGCCCGCGATTTGCAGCTTAATGTCGTATTGATCGCTCCAAAACCAGACTTTTGGAACATACTGCTCGTTTTTGCCCAGCATATTCCGAGCAACGGTCTCGGCTTGGTCAATTGCGTTCGGCACACTCTCAAGGCGAATACGTCCGCCCAAATGAGGAAATGATGCGCAGTCTCCGGCGGCCCAAATCATCGGGTCACTCGTTTGTCCGAAACTGTCGGTTCTAATACCGTTCTCAATCTCGAGCCCCGCTAATGCGGCGATTGCCGTATTCGGCTCAATTCCGATACCGACAATGACGAAATCGAATTCTTGGCGTGTTCCATCGCTGAATTCCGCGCCTGATACGACATCGTCGCCAAGTAATGCTTTTAGCCCAAGGCCCTCTCGTATTTCGACGCCGTGATCGGTGTGAAGCGCGCGAAAATAATCGGCTGTTTCGGGGGCCGCTACGCGCCCAAGAATGCGATCGGCCATTTCAACGAGCGTAACGTCTACACCTTTTTTGCGCGCCACAGCTGCAGCTTCTAACCCGATGTAGCCACCGCCGACGACCAAGAGGCGTTTGCCGGGTTGAAAAAATTCTGACATCGCGTCGGCATCTGCGAGGCTGCGTACCGTAAATACGTTCTGAAGGTTCCCTCCGATCGACGGCGGAAGTTGGCGCGGTGTGGCGCCTGTGGTTATGGCGAGTTTGTCATAGCTTATCGCCTCGTCGCCGACGGTGACGATCTTGGATTGTGGATCAATTGCACTCACGCTTTCGCCCAACACAAGGCGAATATTCTGATCGTGATAGAAAGACTCGGGTCGCAAGAAAAGGCGCTCTTGGCTCAACTCGCCCAACATGTATCCCTTGGAGAGCGGTGGCCTTTGATACGGAGGAACAGGCTCTTCACCGATCAAAGTGATCTCGCCTTCAAATCCGGAATTTCGCAATTCGGCTACCAATGATGCGCCAGCTTGTCCTGCTCCGATCACAACAAAATGCGCCATTGTTCATACCCTTTTGCATTGAAATTCAAGCTGCAGAGTATAGGTGGGAACTGTGAGTTGCAAATACAGTTGGAGACGCGAAATGAAACTCGAAGTCGGGACAAAAATCCCAGTAGAAACATTCCCAATTTTGAAGGACGGAGCACCAGACTCAGTCGATCTAAAAGACAAATTGCAAGGACGTAAGGTTGTTATTTTCGGCCTTCCTGGTGCGTTCACAGGCACATGCTCCACCAAACATTTGCCAAGCTTTATTGAGGCCAAAGACGATTTCGCGGCCAAAGGTGTGGATGAAATCATTTGCGTCGCGGTCAATGACGTATTCGTAATGGATGTTTGGGCAGAGCAAACGAGCGCTAAGGACGCTGGGATCACGATGTTGCCAGACCCCGAAAGCAAATTCACAAGCGCAATCGGTATGGATTTTGACGTACCAGAGCTTGGATTTGTTAAGCGTTCAAACCGCTACGCAATGCTTGTAGAAGATGGTGTTGTAACTGCGTTGCAGGTTGACGAAGCTGGCCAATGTGACCTGTCGACAGGCAACAGTTTCCTAGCGGCGATTTAATCGGCCTCGCCTGAATTTTTGAATGGGCCATAGGCGGTGAGGATTTCGATCTCTTCGCCTATGGCTTGTGCTTCTGCATCAAGAAACTTTGCAACAGCATCTCTGAATCCCGTATCTGCGATATAGTGAAGCGAGTGCGTTTCAACGGGGAGATATCCTCGTGCAAGTTTGTGCTCTCCTTGTGCTCCAGCTTCGACTGTCGAGAGCTCATGCGCGATAGCATAGTCAACCGCTTGATAGTAACAGAGTTCGAAGTGCAGAGCCGGGTAATGCTCAGTGCAGCCCCAATACCTGCCGAATAAGGCGTCTGCTCCAATAAAATTTAGAGCCCCTGCAATGGCTTGGCCGTCACGAATGGCAAGGACAAGCAAGATATCATCGCGCATCCTTTCATGAGCCAGATCGAAGAATGACCGCGTCAGGTAGGGAGTTCCCCACTTCCGCGCGCCTGTGTCTTGGTAAAACCTCCAGAATGCATCCCAATGCTCCGGTTGGATTTGGTCACCGGTCAGCTGAACAATCTCGCCACCAAAGCTTTGGGCTTGCTTGCGTTCTTTGCGAATGTTTTTGCGTTTGCGGGAAGAGAGGCCGTTGAGGAAATCTTCAAAGTTTTGGTAGCTACTGTTCTTCCAATGGAACTGTTGACTTTTACGTTTGAGAAGCCCGATTTTCTCGCCCTCTGTCGCCTCGCCTTCGGCGCAGAAAGTGATATGCGCGGAAGATATTTTGTTTTCTTGCACAAGCTGTACCAGACCTTGAATGAGTGCCGCGCGCCCAACCTGTTCATGCTCTGGCTTGGTTAGCAGACGTCGTCCGGTAACGGGTGTGAATGGAACCGCGACCTGAAGCTTAGGATAATATCGGCCTCCGGCGTTTTCGTAAGCATGCGCCCAATTGAAATCGAAAATGTACTCGCCTTGACTGTGGGATTTGCCATAGACGGGAGCGGCGGCAATCATTTCATCGCCTTTGTGAACGGTCAAATACTGCGCTTGCCAGCCCGTACCAGGGCCGATTGATCCGCTATCTTCGAGCGCTTTTAGGAAGCGATAGGTGGTGAATGGATCTACGGCTCTCTCACTTTCGCTAGAAGAAGATCCAGCGCAACTGTCCCATTCACTTGGGTCGATATTCTCGAAACTTGTGTGAACCCGTATCTCAAACGAAGCGCTCATCTTAACCCTTTCTTCCGGCGCAGCGTCGCATTTTATGCAATAGGGTCAAGCGGGAAGATAGCCTTCGAACGTAACATTATCGGCAACGCGACGCGCGCGGATATCGGATTTTGCCGACTTAACAGTCCAGCAAAGAACGGGCACTCCGCGTTTTTTGAGAGCCGAAACATGCGGGTTGTCCAGATCTTTTACGGAGTGGCTGATAAAGCTGCATCCCGCTTTTTCAAACATCTCTATTTCATAGAGTGATCGAAGGTCAGCGGCGCTAATCCCATCCGCATCGGAATCATTCCAAGCATAGGTCGTAAGCCCGCGCGGAACATTTGGGGCGAGTTCTTTCATAGCCAAGATCGAGTGTGGGTTGAACGACATGACGGCCACATGACCAGAGTAGGCTGCAATATCAGGTGCAATGTCCCGCTCGATTGCGCCGATGTTCTTGCCCATTTTGCCATCCTGATCCTTAATTTCGATGAGAATAGGAACACGACCGTTTACCTGATCGAAGACTTGTTTCAGGCTGGGGATTTTTTGCGCTTCATTGCCTTTAAGGGATATGCTCGCAAGCCTTTCTAAAGACAAGTCTCTTACGCGCCCGCGCTCCGGGGTTAGTCGGCCAAGCCGATAGTCGTGGAAAACAACAGCCCTCTCGTCGCCGGTGACTTGAAGGTCGAGCTCAATTCCGTAGCCGCGATCTATTGCAGCCTGAAACGCGGCAAGACTGTTCTCGGGTATTCCCGCGCGTTTATCATGAAGCCCGCGGTGCGCTATCGGCCGGTTCAGAAAATCGACCGATAGTTGGGGGACAGTCGGACTATTCGGGTTCATTCGACTTCGAATATCCCTTCGATTTCGACAGCAACGCCAAATGGAAGCGATCCAGCCGAAACCGCGGAACGAGAATGGCGACCTGCGTCGCCAAGTGCTACGACAAGGAAATCCGAAGCGCCATTGATTACCGCTGGTTGTTCACCAAATTCGGGCGTTGAGTTTACAAACCCTGTAAGCTTTACAACGCGCACAAGCTTACTCAAATCGCCGCCGCAGGCAGCTTTAACTTGAGCCAGAAGCCCAATCGCGCAAGTTTTGGCCGCTTCTGCGCCCTCTTCAACGGAAAGCTCTTTGCCAAGTTTTCCGGTAATGAAGCTGCCATCTTTCATTGAGACTTGACCGGATACATAAAGGGTATTGCCGGTTTTCACGAATGGAACGTAGTTTGCCGCAGGTGCCGGCGCGTCAGGAAGCGTGACGCCAAGTTTCTCCAGATTTGCTTCAAAATTCGTGCTCATTCTTCTCTCCTGAATTTGACTCGCGCAACGGTAGCGAAGATGAGTTTGAGGCGAAAGTGAATTCGGCGGGTGCAGGTAATCCTAGGGCCAGAACCGCTGAAACGGCTGCCAACTATGGCCAGACGGCGCCTCATCAAAACTTACAGTTATCGGCAAGGAAGGTAACAAGCTCTGAAGACTCCCAGCCAATCTCTCCTTATCTGATATCTTTGGGGAGAGCTTGACTTTGTAAACTGTAGAACCGTTTTCAAGAGAAATTGGCCTTGGCGAAATATACGTGATTTCCGCCTGAATGCGGGCAGACCCTGTTGTAAGGTTTGCTGGAAGCAGCAGTGTCGCTACCTGCCCAATCGACAGTGATTGGGCGTCTATTGGTGGCACCAATGTCGTTACAAAGCGTGCGCCAATTTCGGAAGCGATTGAGAGGATGGGTTCGCCCAAGGCAGCAAGTTCTTCCGACCCTTTTGTATTAATACTATGAGCGATACCGGATGCAGGGGCACGTAAAGAAAGTTGATCGATTTGGCGTGACAGATCTTCTGACTTTGCTACCAGCGACGACCGTTTAAAACGTAACGCTTGCATTTGCGTTTCGACATCAATCTCGCTTTTGAGCGTGGTCAACTCATATGACGCTTTGGCTAATCGCAGCCCGTTCATATTGGCCAATAACAGTCCGTTGAGTTTAGCCAACTCGCCAGAAAGTCGCGCGTATTCGCGCTTAAGTGCTTGCGTGCGGGTCTGCCTCGCAAGTCCGCGCTTTTCGAGTTGTTCTTGAGCAGATAGCTCATACTCAAGATGCTCTTGTTGAGCGGAGATCGCCTGTATTTGTTTCTGAATCGACCCCTTTTCGGAGATTATTTGCTCGACTTGAATATCGTGCTGGCGAGCCTTCGACCGTCGTTCCTCTCGCATTCTCGCTGCCAAAGTAATGTACCGGGAGTTTGATTGAGTGCCAGAAAGAGACTCCAATAAGGAAAGAGTAGACGTGACCTCCTCGAGTTCGATTTTGTTCAACTTTGCCTGAAGATGCAGGTCTGGGGCGGCGAGTTGAGCCAGAATCTGCCCGCGCTTTACCTCCTCTCCCTCTCGCACAAATACCTGAGAAATTATTGCCGTGCTGGGGCTTTGAATGGCGTGGTCGACGCTCGCCGTTTCGATATAGCCCACGGTTTTGAGATGAGAATTATTCAATGCGAAGTTGACCCAGGCAGCGGCAACAATCACAGCGACCAGAGAGGCGCATACTCCCAAGTGCGGAAATCGAATTTGCCGTTTTGGCACTGTTGGTTCGGCACGAACTTGGTCAAAAAGGGTGTGCTTCATTGAGCCGCCATTGGTTCGCGGTTCCCGCTAGGTTTTTGTTTTAACAGGCTCCGCAGAACGCTTTCTCTCGGCCCTGAGGCAATGATGTTTCCTTTGCTGAGCTGGATAATATGGTCGCATTCATGAACGGCAGATGGTCTTTGCGTTGCAATTACGACGGTTTTTCCTTCGGCTTTAAGTTTGCGAATTGAAGCGTTTAGTGCGTCTATTCCAAGATGGTCTAAGCCAGCGTCTGGTTCATCGAGCAGTACGATTTCAGGATTGCCATAGATAGATCTTGCGAAAGCAACGCGCTGAAGTTCGCCTCTAGAAAGTGTGACGTGATCAGGCTGAATATTGGTTTCGTAGTTGAAAGGCAGGCTCAGGATATGGTTGTGAATGCCTGCATTCTTTGCTGCGTGCTCGATTTTTGTTTGCTCAGGCTCTTTTTCAAATCTTGATATGTTCTCGGCGATGGTTCCCGGAAATAAAGTGACCTGTTGTGGCAGATATCCGATCGCGACTGACGGTTCTGCGAAATTTTGATTTGGCGCGTAGTTCAATATTCGACCGCTGTCTGGTTCGATTGATCCCGTCAAAAGTTCAATGAGAGTAGATTTTCCAGACCCGTTTGGCCCAATAATACCAAGGGTACTGCCTCTTTTGAGTTGAAACGAGATACCATTCAGTCGAGGCGCCGTACCAGCATCGCCCAGAACAGTGACGTTTTCTATTTTGATGTCATCTTTGAGGTCGGCGATCTTTGGCAACATCTTCGGGCCAACTGACATATGCGAGAGATTGCTCAAACCGTCTCGTGCTGAAACTGCGTAATTCCAGCCCGATATTGCTGTTTCAAGAGGTGCGAGAAAACGGGCGATGAGTATTGAACCGGCAACCATCGCTCCGGCGGAAATTTCCTCGGCAAGCACTAAAACAGCGCCAAGCGCAATCATACCGGATTGAAGAACCTGCCGCAGAGAGAAGGCGGTCGACTTGAAGGCTTGTGTTGAAGCCTTGCTTTTTTTCGACTCTGAACTCGCTTCATCCTCTTGCTCAGCCCAACTCTTATAGCAAGCTCGCCCCATATTGAGCGAGCAAAGCGTTCGAGCTCCACTGATGAAATGTTCCAAAATGTGATCAGATTTTTGCTTCGAGCGTGCGGAGTTTTCGAGGTTCTGGCGTGTGAGAGATTGATGAAGGAAGGCGACGGTTAGTAGGATGATACCACCCAATGCAGCAGCAAGGGCAAACCATGGGTGCAGCACGTAGAGCGCCATCAGGAACATTAGAGACCACGGCGCGTCGAAAAGGGAGCCAAGGGTTCCGGATGCGATGAATGACCTTAGCGTTTCCAATTCGAATATCGCGTGTTGAGCAGGTTGCCCCTTAAGCTTTTTGCCGTGGGCCAGAATGGTCGCCTCAAACGCTTTTCGGCGCAGGGCTTTGTAAATCCTGTCGCCCTCGTTACTCAAAATTCGGGCACGCACGAAGTCGAGAACCCCCATACAGCAGAACAAAACGAGCGCAAAAATTGAGACGATTACAAGCGATCGAATTGATCCGCTCGATAAGACGCGATCATAGACGAAAAGCATGAAAAACGGGCCTGTCAAAGCCAGCAGGTTTGTGAAGCTTCCGAAGATGATCAGCGCAATGATCGCACGGCGGTTCACGAGAATGGATTTCAACGTGCAAAGGCGTGATTTCGGAATGTGCTTGGATACGCTCAAAATTCAGGTCGCTCATTATTAACGTGCGCGCTGTATCCGACATGATACACTACACAAATGCTTACTCATGGGCGCTGAATTCTGGGCCCGTAGTTATTATGTGAGCCAAAAGTACAAATTATTCGTTGAGATTTTTTCGTGACCTCAAAGTTCTGTCTGAAACCAATGCCAACTGGCGCCATTGCTCTGTTGAGTGGCGCGTTGCTGCTGTCTGCATGCGCGAGTCCTGAAAAGACTGGCGAGATTTATGATCCGTATGAAACTGAGAACCGTGCGCGGCACGAAGCGGCAAAACGTGCAGATCAAAAGTATGTTGAACCAATTGCCCAAGGTTATGGCGAGTGGCCTGCACCGATCCGCGATGGTGTGACGAATTTTTCACGCAACCTTAGCCTCGCGCCGATGATCGTGAACAACCTTCTTCAGGCGGATATCAAGGGTGCGGGTCAAAATACTGCGCGGTTGCTCGTCAATTCGACTTTGGGAATTGCCGGACTGATCGATATTGCCGGAGATATGGAAATCTACGAAGACACGACCGGTTTTGGCGATACATTGGCCGTCTGGGGTGTGGGCGAGGGTGCGTATATGGAAACGCCGCTGATCGGACCTTCCACCGAGCGTGATACCGTCGGTAGCGTTGTCGATTTGGCGACGAACCCCATTTGGTACATTAGCGGTGGCAGCTATGCCGCTCTTGGGGTCATCGGCATTGTGGGCGAAAAACTTGATGAACGTCAGAAATACGCGACCACAATCGATGCTGTGCTCTATGGCAGTGCGGACAGCTATGCGCAGGCGCGGCAAATCTACCTTCAAAACCGTCGCTTTAATTTGGGGCAGGAGGTTGCGTTTGAGTCGCCTGATTGTGATGAGGGTGGCGTTGCTGATCCTTATGCCGACCCATATGCTGATCCTTACGCCGATCCCTATGCCGACCCTTATGCAGAACCAGAGGCGTCGACTGACCAAAACTCTTGTAACTCCGAGGAGATACAATAATGCGAGACCTTACGAACCGACGCCAGTTTATGGGCACAATCGCCGCGGGTGCGCTTGCCGCAGCAACGCCGCTTCCGCTGCTTGCTCAAAGTGCAGGTGAGGCAAAGCAACTTGTTGATCGCGCAGTAGCGGATATCAACAGGACCATCAGCTCGGGCAAGTCTGAAGCAGCCATGTACAAGGATTTTGAGCGCATTTTCGCGACCTACGCGGATGTGCCTACGATTGCGCGCTATGCTCTTGGGGTTGAGGCGCGCTCTGCCAGCGCAAGCCAGTTGAAGGAATTTACGTCGGCATTTCAAGGATATATGGCGCGCAAATATGGCTCGCAGTTCCGCGAGTTTATCGGCGGGCGCATTGAGGTAAACAGCGCGCGTCAGGTAAAGAGTTTCATCGAGGTCAAAACCACAGCGCACTTGCGTGGTGAGGCGCCGTTTGATGTGACGTTCCTTGTTTCGGATAAATCAGGCAAAGCCCGCTTCTTTAACCTGTTCATCGAAGGTGTGAACATGTTGTTGGCCGAGCGGACAGAAATTGGCGCGATGCTGGATAAACGGCGCGGCAATATTGACCAAATGATCTCGGACCTGAAGAAAGCGGGTTAATTACCCACCCCCACCAAAAAGCTGAATGAGCAGGTTTTCGATAGGATTGCTGCTCTTTTGGCGCTGGTTGTTGCGCGATGGGCTGTCGTTGCCAACATAAGGCGCGGCTGGTTGTCCGTTAATCATGGGCAACGGAGTTGCTGGCAATCCGTCCATGACGCGCACCATTGTCTCGTGCCAAATCTCTGCTGGAAGGCCGGAGCCCGTTACGCCTGTGAGTGGAGTGTTGTCGTCATACCCCATCCACACACCCGTTACATAATCCGCCGTAAACCCGATAAACCATGCGTCGCGCGCGGATTGAGATGTGCCGGTCTTGCCTGCGGCTTGATATCCGCTGAGCTTGGCGCGGTGGCCTGTTCCAGATTCGACAACTTGATGCATCATATAGGTCAACTGCTCGGCGGCGTTGCGCGAAATAACGCGCTCGCCCATACCACCTTCCTGACCGAACATCGGTGTATCATCGCCCTGTAGGCGCAATTCAATCATGCCGTAAGGAGTCACGCTCTGGCCGCCGTTTAGGATGCCGGCATAGGCGCCGGTCATCTCAAGGAGCGTACTTTCGGAAGCACCAAGAGCGAGGGCAGGGCCAGCAGCGAGATCGCTCTGGATGCCAAACATGCCCGCAACCGTCCGGACATTTTCGCGACCAACAGCTTCGGACACCTTAACCGCAGGAATGTTGAGCGAGTTCTTGAGTGCTTCGGTCAAGGTAACCATGCCACGGTATTTGTGATCGTAATTGTCTGGTGACCATGGGCCGGATCCAGGGATGTTGATTGTGAGCGGTTCGTCGCGGACGTAATCATTATAGTTATAGCCGAGGTCCAGAGCGGTTGCGTAAACGAACGGTTTGAACGCCGAACCTGTTTGACGGTAAGCCTGCGTTGCGCGATTAAACGCACCCGTTACGCGGGTTTCGCGCCCGCCGACCATGGCGCGCACAGCACCGTCAGACGACATCACAACGACGGCCGTTTGCGCCTTGGAGCCCTCGCGGACCTTGTTGGTGAATATGTAGTCGATTGCTTCCTCTGCGGCGCGCTGGATGCGCTGATCAAGCGTCGACTGGATGATCACATCCTCGGTTGTCTCACGGGTCAGGAAGCTTGGAGCCGTCGACATGACCCAATCAGCGAAATAACCGCCTGCATGAGCGTTGGCCGCCTTCGAGAGTACCGCCGGATTGGCGCGGGCATGCGCCGCCTCTGCGCTGGTGAGGTAGCCTTGCTTTTCCATCAGCTTGATTACGGTAAGCGAGCGTTCCTGACTGCGCTTCAGATTGTTCGTTGGCGCATATCGAGACGGAGCCACGAGCAAACCGGCAAGCATTGCGGCTTGCGCTGGCGAAACCTGATTGGCGGAAATGCCGAAGTAGCGCTGGCTCGCCGCTTCAAAACCACGCGCACCCGCGCCAAGAAACGCACGGTTCAAGTATATCGTCAGGATTTCGTCTTTGGTAAATTTGGTTTCGAGCGCCATCGCATAGACAGCTTCTTTTGCTTTGCGCCAAATCGAGCCCTGCCGGCAATCGGCCTCATATTCGCGCTCGGTCATCTGCTTGGGGTCATGTGGTACACCAAGGCAAAGCAGTTTCGCAGTTTGCTGTGTGATGGTCGAGCCGCCGTGGCCCGATAGAGCGCTGCGACCCTCAGAGAGGTTGATCCGCATCGCGCCAACAATGCCGCGCGGCGACAACCCGAAGTGCCGATAGAATCGTTTATCCTCTGTCGCGACCACAGCATTCTTGAGGTGCGGCGAAACGGTTTGTGCGGTGATCATGCCGCCAAACTGATCGCCGCGCCATGCAAAGACCTTTTCGTCGCGGTCAAGGATCGTCACGGAGCCGCGAGTTCGCCCGTCTACCATCTGCTCCATATCCGGCATCGTGGACACGAAGTATAGAATTCCGATGGCAAGCATGATGCCAAACACAACGCTCACACGCCACGTGATGCCCCAGAATGCACGCACCATCCAACGGAAGAGGCGGCTTATTGGGTTGCGCTTAACCGTCTTGCGGGGAGAGCGGCGCTTTTGTGGCTTGCTGGTTTTGCGCGCCGTTTTCTTGCCCGCAGCTTTTTTCGCTGGAGCCTTTTTCTTGGTGTAGCGTTTCTCGGCCACGAGATTTGGCCGCTTGCGTCCTGAACTGCTCATTTCACACTCTTTTGGCGCTGATTTCCGCCACAATACTCCTGTGCGCTCTGAATGTAGAGAGGCAACTCGGCGTCGATTCGCCTTTTTTGTGTGCTTATTTATTAATCAAACCGCCCAATTTGTATAATTTTTGAGCAGTTTTGCGGGCATGCCCCCCCTTCCTTAAGAGCCAATTTCTTGAATTGCCCGTTTTCTACGCGCTTTGTGGCTTCGTGTAAGTGCAGACAGCGGGCCGTTGCCCATCGTCTGTGAAACGAAGGGGAACGACGTGAAACTGATTATTGCTGCAATCAAGCCGTTCAAGCTCGAAGAGGTGCGTGAGGCACTCACCGCGATTGGTGTTCGGGGCATGATGGTTACAGAAATCAAAGGCTTCGGCTCACAATCCGGCCACACCGAGATCTACCGTGGTGCTGAGTATGCGGTGAATTTTGTGCCGAAAGTGAAGCTTGAAATTGCTGTTTCTGCGGCCATGGCCGACCAGGTGGTCGATACCATCCAGAAAACCGCCAAAACCGACAAGATCGGCGACGGCAAGATTTTCGTACTCGACGTGGCTCAAGCGGTCCGCGTGCGCACAGGCGAAACAAACGAAGACGCGCTTTAAGGCGCAGCCGTCACCAAAGGACGAAAGACATGAAACTTACTAAACTCATCCCGCTAAGCGCGACCGCTGCACTTCTGCCGCTCGCTGGCTTTGCACAAGACGCTGAGGTTGCTGTTGCCGTGCCAACAGACTCCGTCTTTATCCTCAACTCGCTGTTGTTCCTCATTGGCGGTTTCCTTGTGTTCTGGATGGCCGCCGGATTTGCGATGCTCGAAGCGGGCCTCGTGCGCTCCAAGAACGTTGCTATGCAGCTTACCAAGAACATGGGCCTCTTTGGTCTTGCTGCGATCTTTTATTACCTCATCGGTTACAACCTCATGTACCCACTTGGTACATGGTCGGTTGACGGCGTCCTCTCAGGTGTCTTCGGCCCTGGTGTGCTTGAAGCTGTTGGCGTAACAGCCGAAGAGGCAGACGATTACGGCTATGCCGCAACTGGTTCTGACTTCTTCTTCCAGCTGATGTTCTGTGCGGCGACTGCGTCCATCGTTTCCGGTACTCTCGCCGAGCGTATCAAACTGTGGCCATTCCTGATCTTCACGATCGTTCTCACAGCAGTCATCTACCCAATTCAGGCTTCCTGGAAGTGGGGCGGTGGTTTCCTCGACGAAGCTGGCTTCCTTGATTTCGCCGGTTCCACAGTTGTTCACTCCGTTGGTGGCTGGGCTGCTCTAACTGGTGCGCTGATCCTCGGACCACGTATCGGCAAGTACAAAGACGGCAAAACTATCCCAATGATGGGCTCCAACCTGACACTCGCTACGCTCGGAACCTTCATCCTCTGGATGGGCTGGTTCGGATTTAACGGTGGCTCGCAGCTTGCAATGGGTTCCGTAGGTGATGTTGCCGATGTATCGCGCATCTTCTCCAACACGAACGCTGCTGCTGCTGGTGGTCTGATCACAGCGCTGCTGCTGACACAGTTCCTCTACAAAAAGCCAGACCTTACAATGGTACTGAACGGTGCACTTGCTGGTCTCGTGTCGATCACAGCCGAGCCGCTGACACCAACTCTTGGTGGTGCGACGCTGATCGGTGCTGTTGGTGGTGTGATCGTGGTGTTCGCGGTTCCAATGCTCGACAAGCTTAAAATCGACGATGTTGTGGGTGCGATCCCTGTACACCTTATTGCAGGTATCTGGGGCACAATCGCTGTTGTCTTCACAAACCCTGACGCTTCGCTTGGTACACAGCTCTACTCGATCGTAGTGGTTGGCGTATTCACAGTGGTTGCTTCCGGTATCCTGTGGTTCATCCTTGCTAAGACAGTGGGCATCCGCGTTAGCGAAGAAGACGAAATCACTGGCCTCGACCAAGCCGAGCTTGGCATGGAAGCCTATCCAGAGTTCGCTCAAGGCTAAGCCTTAACAAAATCCAAGGAAAAGCCCGCTCATTTGAAGCGGGCTTTTTCATTTCAGGCGACGCGAATGGTTGACGTGCGGCCAACTGAGACCAAAACTAGCTGCATGACCAAACCTGAGCCTCCATTCCAATCTCCCGAAATCGCTGCTGTATTCGCTGGGTTTCCCGCTGGTGTGCGGCCAACTCTACTTGCGGTTCGGGAGTTGCTATTCGCTGAGGCTCGTGCAGATTCTGAAGTTGGCGAGGTGTCCGAAACGCTGAAGTGGGGGCAGCCATCGTATGTACCGACACGCGCAAACACTGGCACGCCGTTGCGCCTTGGCGTTGCAAAGACCGGAGAAGCCGCCGTTTTCGTTCATTGCCAAACTACGGTCGTTCATGATTTCCAGAACCTTTTTCCCGATGCCTTTGCTTATGAAGGCAATCGTGCGGTTTTGCTTGCAGACCTGAACGAAGAGCGGCGTGCCGGCTTGCGGATGCTGATCCGAAGCTGTTTGCGTTATAAGCTCTAGCCCAAAAGTCTGCGTGCGATCACCTGAGCTTGAATTTCAGCAGCACCTTCAAAAATATTCAGGATACGTGCGTCACAGAGGATGCGGCTGATCTGATACTCAAGCGCAAAGCCGTTGCCACCATGGATTTGCAACGCATTGTCCGCAGCCGCCCACGCGACGCGTGCGCCCAGTAGCTTAGCCATTCCGGCCTCTAGATCACAGCGCCTGTCGTTATCCTTCTCAGCGGCGGCGTGATAGCTTAGCTGTCGGGCGATCATAATTTCGACGGCCATCATCGCCAGTTTTCCGCCAACGCGTGGGAAATTTATGAGGCTCTTGCCGAATTGCTTTCGGTCTATGGCGTATTGCATCCCGACCTCTAGGGCGTTTTGGGCCACGCCAATCGCACGTGCGGCAGTTTGGATGCGCGCGCTTTCGAAGGTCTGCATGAGCTGTTTAAAGCCTTTACCCTCTTCTCCGCCCAGGAGGTTCTCTGCATCCACCTTGAAGCCGTCGAAAGCCAGCTCGTATTCCTTCATGCCGCGATAGCCAAGCACCTCTATCTCGCCGCCGGTCATCCCAGCGCTAGGGAAATCTTCGGTTTCGGTTGCCGGCTCTTTTTCTGCCAAGAACATCGAGAGACCTTTGTGATCGCCGTTGTCCGGGTCAGTGCGGGCAAGGAGTGTCATGACGTTTGTGCGGGCGGCATGAGTGATCCACGTTTTATTGCCGGTGATCGAATAGGTTTCACCTTCGCGAATTGCACGGGTCCGCAGGCTACCGAGGTCGCTTCCGGTGTTGGGTTCGGTAAACACGGCGGTGGGTAGTGTCTCGCCTGAAGCGATACGGGGAAGCCAGCTTTGTTTCTGCTCTTCAGTGCCCCCGCAAAGGATCAATTCCGCGGCAATCTCGCTCCGCGTGCCGAGGCTTCCAACGCCAATATAACCGCGAGATAATTCTTCGGAGACGACGCACATCGAAGCTTTAGACAGGCCAAAGCCACCGTATTCCTCTGGGATGGTTAGGCCAAACACGCCTAGCTCGGCCATTTCCTCAATGATCGCCATTGGAATGAGTTCATCCTTGAGGTGCCATTCATGCGCATTCGGAGCGACGCGCTCATCCGCAAAGCGGCGGAATTGGTCGCGGATCATTTCCAGATCCTCATCAAGCGCCGTGGCGCCGAATGTGGCGTGGCCATGGTTGGCTTGCATAAGCTCGACCAATTGGGTGCGCGCCGCTGAGGAGTTGCCTTGGGCCATCAGGCGCTCAACAGCGGGCGCGCTCAAAGCCGATGGAGAAATGCCGATGTCCTGCAATCGGGCGGTCTCTCCTTGGCTCATAGGAATGCCTCCTGCGATTTGGCAAAGGTACTCGCCAAAGCCGATCTGGAGGATCAATTGTTCAATTTCGGTAAAGCCATTGTCAGCAACAAGTTTTTCGGCCCAATGGTGCAACTGCGTGAGCGCGAGCTGATACGTAGCGAACCAAGACAGCGCATGGGCTGCGTATTGATGCTCTTCAAGGAGGGCCGCATCAATACGCCCGTCCTTGCTCAGCTTTTTGCGCAAGTTTTCCTTTGCTTCAGCGAGAAGCGCATCGACGGCGACGATGCTTTCGGCAGTAAGAGAAAGCAGGTTTGGGAGTACGGGAGTCGCGGCTTGGTTAAACATATCTTGTCCGTCGTGTGGCATGGCACCCTCGCTGTTTGGCTGAAACCTCAATAACCACTTCGCAGTCGCAGCGCAACAAAAATGCGTTCAGAGATAAGTTTGCCTCATTTTATAACTTTCTCGTTTTGTGGTGGCTTGCGCTTTTAATCGGCGTATAACGTGGGGCCAACGGAGATAATCTATGCTGTCCTTCTTTCCAGAGTTAGGTTTTTTACCCTTTGTTTTTGCTTGCTTAATCACGGTTATCGCAGGGTTTGTTAAGGGTGCTACCGGCTTTGCAATGCCGATGATTATGATCTCCGGTCTTGCATCAATCTTAAGCGCAGAGGCGGCTTTGGCTGCCTTGATCTTGCCGACTGTTGTTACAAATGCTGCGCAAGCATTGCGGCAGGGATTCGGTTCGGCTCTGGAATCGGCCAAGAAGTATCGTCTCTATCTCGGGCTGGTCTTGGTGTTCATTCTGGGCAGTGCGCAACTCGTAAGTATCTTGCCGCAGAAGCTCCTGTTCATATTGATCGGTGCGCCCATCACACTCTTTTCTGTTACCCAAATCATGGGGTGGACCTTACAGATCAGGCCGGAGCACAAGCGCAGGGCCGAAATTATTATCGGAAGCTTTGCAGGGTTCGTTGGAGGTTTGTCTGGCGTTTGGGGCCCGCCGACAGTCGCCTATCTCACAGCTCTGAACACCGAAAAGCGCGAGCAAATCCGCATACAAGGCGTTATCTATGGGCTTGGGGCCGTGGCGCTTCTTCTGGCGCATATCAAGTCGGGGGTGTTTAACGCTGATTCTGCGCCTTTCTCCGCTCTTATGCTGGTCCCAGCGATGATTGGGATGTGGGTAGGAGTGAAGGTTCAGGATCGCCTCGATCAAGCTAAATTCAAGAAGGTAACTCTTTTCGTTTTGATGATCGCAGGATTGAACTTGGTGCGTCGTGGTTTGATCGGATAGAAAAACGCCCCAACCAACTGGTGGGGCGTTTGTAGTTTCTCTCTACAATTCGGTAAGCGTTAGCCAATGGCTGCAGCGCGTACGTCCTCGTCAATGTGATCTTCGTATTGGGCAAAGTTCTCCGAGAACATTGTGACAAGCTTTTCTGCCTGACGATCATAGGCTTCGGGGTTGTCCCATGTGCGGCGAGGATCAAGAAGAATATCCGCGACACCGTCAACAGAAACCGGAACATCAAAACCGAAGTTCGGGTCTTTGCGGAAGACCGCTTTATTCAGGGAGCCATCAAGCGCCGCGGTGAGCAAAGCACGTGTCGCCTTGATCGGCATCCGCGAACCGGTTCCGTATGCGCCGCCGGTCCAGCCGGTGTTCACAAGCCAGCAGGTTGCGCCGTGCTTCGCGATTTTGTCGCGCAGAAGGTTGCCATAAACCTCGGGGCGGCGTGGCATGAAGGGTGCGCCGAAACAGGTTGAGAACGTGGGCTCCGGCTCGGTAACGCCACGCTCTGTACCCGCGACCTTAGACGTGAAGCCGGACAGGAAGTGATACATGGCCTGTGCAGGCGTCAGGCGACTGATCGGAGGAAGCACGCCGAACGCATCACATGTCAGCATGATGATGTTTTTCGGATGGCCGCCAAGCGCGCTTTGCGAGGCGTTGGAAATATACTCCAGCGGATATGCACAGCGCATGTTTGCGGTAAGGCTATCGTCTTTGAAGTCCAGTTCCTTTGTATGCGGATCAAAGACCATATTCTCGATTACGGTTCCGAATTTCTTTGTCGTTTCAAAGATTTCCGGCTCGGCCTCTGCCGACAGGTTGATCGTTTTCGCATAGCACCCGCCTTCGAAGTTGAAGGTGCCGCGATCAGACCAGCCATGCTCGTCATCGCCAATCAGGACGCGTGCCGGGTCTGCGGAAAGCGTCGTTTTCCCCGTGCCGGAAAGACCGAAGAAAATTGCTGTATCGACCGGATTGCCCGGCGCGTGGTTGGCCGAGCAGTGCATCGGCATGATGCCTTTGTCAGGCAGCAGGTAATTCAGAAGCGAGAAGACGGATTTCTTGTTCTCACCCGCATATTCCGTACCCGCAATCAGGATGAGTTTCTTGTCAAAGTTCATCGTGATGACGGTTTCGCTCCGGCATCCATGGCGCTCAGGGTCGGCCTTGAAGCTCGGGCAGTTGATGATCGTGAACTCGGGTACGAAATCCTCCAGCTCATCAAGCTCGGGGCGACGTAGGAGGTGACGAATAAATAATCCGTGCCACGCGAGCTCTGTCACAACACGCACATCAAGACGTTGGCTCGCATCTGCGCCACCGAAAAGGTCCTGAACGAAATAGTCGCCGCCCTTCATGTGCTCCAGAATGTCGGCGTAAAGAACGTCGAACTTTTCTGGTTCCATTGCTCCGTTGTTGTCCCACCAGATGTTCTCATCGACGCTTGGTGTGCGCACGACGAATTTGTCTTTGGGAGAACGACCTGTGTGCTTTCCGGTCGAAACGAGCAATGTGCCGCCTTGGCCGAGCGTACCTTCGCCGCGCTTCAGCGAAGCTTCGACAAGGGCAGGTTCTAGGAAGTTGTAGTAGATGTTTCCAAGGTCGGAAATTCCTTGGGATTCCAAAGTGAAGGAAGGGTTCACACAACCGTGTGTCATAATCAAGCTCCTCGTGCCGTGTCCGCGCGGCACGCAATCTCTTGTTAAACGCGAAGGGCCAGTTTCGCGTACCAGTCGTGGGCCCGACTGATTTGACCAACTTATCATAGCTTTAGGAGATTTGAACCGTGCGGATACGCGCAGTTTGCGCAAACAGTTCAACGTTAGCGCAAGCATTGTCGCCAAAGTTTCCGATAATGCACGGCCAGATGTGAAAACTTATGCCTTTTGGGGCACATTGTCTTTCAAACCCGAGAAGCGATTCGCAGTTAGTTGTTGATTCGGTGAACTGACTTAAGGACAATGGCTGAAAAATTGGGCAGTCATAACAATAAGAGGAAAAATCCATGTCGAAGATCGCTTTGGTCGACGATGACAGGAATATCCTGACGTCGGTTGCAATGACCCTCGAAGCTGAGGGTTTTGAAGTTGAGACATATAACGACGGTCAATCCGCACTAGACGCTTTTAACAAGCGGCTTCCGGACATGGCTGTTCTTGATATCAAAATGCCGCGTATGGACGGCATGGACCTGCTTCAGCGCCTGCGTCAGAAAACGAAAATGCCCGTCATTTTCCTGACGTCCAAGGATGACGAGATTGACGAAGTCCTCGGTCTGCGGATGGGTGCGGATGACTATGTGAAGAAACCGTTCTCGCAGCGCTTGCTTGTTGAGCGGATTCGCGCGCTGCTTCGTCGTCAGGATGCAATTGCCGGAGAGGCCATTGCTGAAACGGAAGAAACCAAAGTCATCGAGCGCGGTGAACTTCGGATGGACCCGTTGCGGCACGCGGTGTCGTGGAAGGGCAAGGATGTATCGCTTACAGTGACAGAGTTTTTGTTGCTGCAAGCTTTGGCTCAGCGTCCCGGTTTTGTAAAAAGCCGTGATCAACTGATGGACGTGGCCTATGATGATCAGGTCTATGTGGATGACCGAACCATCGACAGCCACATTAAACGTTTGCGTAAAAAGATGCGGACCGCGGATGACGACTTTTCCGCGATCGAAACGCTCTATGGTATCGGCTACAGGTATAACGAAGAGTAGTAGCCCTCAAGTATTGGTAATGGTGTGCGCGATTCAGTAATGGCAAAAGAGGCGAACGTCGTCCTCGGCGAAGATTGGGACGGTCCAAGCAGTAGTGTTGAGTCCGAGTTGCGAGCGAGCCGCCGCAGACGGAACATCGTTGCGCTTAACCGTTCGCCATTGGCACGGAAAATCATCACCTTCAATTTGTTGGCGCTGGTCATCCTTGTTGCCGGCGTTCTATACCTGAATCCGTTTCGCGACAGTCTCGTTTTGCAACGTGAAAAAGGGTTGATCGTTGAGTCCCAGCTGATTGCCAATGTTTTCCAAGCGCAATTTTCAGACCAGACGAATGTTCCCAATGCCTTTGATATTTCGAAAACGCTGCAGTCTCTCGCGCTTCCTCAAGGCGTAGAGGCCTATGCGTTTGATACGCAGGGGCGGCTGATTGCAAGCACCGAGGGGCGTGAACGGCCGGAAAACGCCGCTTTGGCAAACCTTGAAGCCAAGCAGCGCAGCACGATGATTACGGATTTCCTGAATTCGGCATGGGAGACTTTATCGGGTATATTCGGCGAAGGGCCCGAGGTTGGTGTGCAAGGGTCCATCTCTGATATGGCGAGCAATCTTGCCTCCAAAACCACCGAGGGAACACAGGTTCACACCGGATATGATGCGGATGGCGGAGCTATATTCGCCGTGGCGTCACCTGTTATAGTGAACGGTGTGCAAATTGGTGCGGTTGCGATAACCAGCGCTGAGGGTGAGATTGATTTCCTCGTGCGAAGTGAGCGCGAGCAAGTCTTGCAGATGTTCGTCATCGCGATTCTTGTGTCTGTTGGCCTCAGCCTCGTATTGGCCTCCACCATCGCAAATCCACTCTCTGATCTTGCCGCTGCTGCCGAGCTTGGCCGCGACAAGAACGCTCGTAAGATGAGCCCGAACCGTGTTCGTATTCCTGATCTGACGGCAAGACCGGACGAGATCGGACGGCTCTCAGGCGCGCTGCGTGGGATGGTGACGGCACTCTATGACCGTATTGAGGGCAACGAGCAGTTTGCCGCTGATGTCGCCCATGAGATCAAGAACCCGCTGGCTTCTCTGCGTTCCGCAGTGGGCACGCTTCGCGTTGCAAAGCGCGATGATCAGCGCGAGAAACTGCTTGATGTCATCGATCACGACGTTCGGCGGCTTGATCGTTTGGTGAGTGATATTTCCAACGCATCGCGTCTTGATAGCGAGTTGGTGCGTGAGGAAGAGGAGCGCTTTGATCTTCTGCATATGCTCTCCAATATTACCGACTATCTAGGGAGTGATGCCAAAAGCAAAGGCGTTGAGTTCATCTCCGATTTGCCGAACCAACCAATTTATCTGCAAGGTCTAGAAGCGCGGCTTGCGCAGGTCTTTGTGAACCTTGTGACCAACGCGATTTCGTTTTGTGACAACGGTGATGCGATCCGCGTTTGGGCGCGACAGCGTGAGAACCGTGTTCTGATCGTGGTTGAAGACACGGGCCCCGGTATTCCGGACCAAGCCTTACAGAAGATTTTCCAGCGGTTCTATTCCGAACGTCCCCCTGGTCAATTCGGTAATAACTCCGGTTTAGGGTTGGCGATTTCCAAACAGATCGTCGAAGCACATGGTGGCGTAATCTGGGCCGAGAACATTCGCCCGACAGACGCTGACATCACTTCAGAGCCACTTGGTGCGCGTTTTGTTGTTGGTCTACCGCTTTAAGCCATCCGTGCGTGTGCTCCCATGAGTGAGCAAGAATATCTGCATGCAAGTTGTGTTGCGTTGAATGGCAAAGCTGCGGTGATCCTCGGGGCATCTGGAAGCGGTAAGTCGACACTGGCGCTTCAAATGATCGGACAGGGCGCAAAGCTTGTTTCCGATGATGGCGTGTTCTTAAGATGCGCGGGAGAGACACTTGTTGCAGCAGCGCCAGAGGCTCAGCGTGGCAAGATCGAAGTCAGGGGAATTGGGATCGTAAACGTGGAATTCACGGAGCGTGCGACGGTTTCTTTGTTTGTTGATCTCAATACGGAAGAAAGCGAGCGATTACCGCCATTTCGAACAATCGAGTACCTTGGCCAAAAAGCCCCCTTGTATCATCGCATTAAGGGTGATCACCTTGCAATCGCACTCACACAGATTCTCTTGAACGGTAGATCCGATTGAACAGTAATACTTCATCTTCAACTGACGCCGCTGCGCATCAAAATAACCTACGGGTTGTTCTGGTGACCGGCCCGTCTGGCGCTGGGCGTTCGACAGCGATCAACGCACTCGAGGACGCAGGGTACGAGGCGATTGACAATTTGCCTCTATCTCTAGTTCCTCGCTTGCTGGAAGGGGCAGCGCACAGTGTGCCACTGGCCTTGGGTATCGATGCGCGGAACAGGGATTTTAGCGCGAGCGGCCTGATCGAGCTTATTGAAACACTGGCATCGCGCGATGATGTGTCTTGCGAGGTTCTCTATCTGGACTGCAGCAAAAACACGCTAATCCGCCGTTTCTCGGAAACGCGTCGGAGGCATCCACTTGCGCCAGCAGAGGAGCCAGGTATTGGCATTGAGCGCGAATTTGATCTCTTGAAGCCGATCCTTGTTCGAGCGGATGTTCTTATCGATACCACTGAGTTTTCGCCCCACGATCTACGTGCTGAAGTGGAACAGTGGTTTGCGCCGAAATCAGGTCAGAAACTCGCTGTCTCAATTCACAGCTTTTCCTACAAACGGGGCGTGCCGCGCGGGATCGATATGATCTTTGACGTGCGGTTCTTGCGCAATCCTTATTGGGACGAGTCGCTGCGCAGTATGGATGGCCGAGATGAGCGTGTTGCAAGCTATGTCGAAGAAGACGAGCGCTTCGATGCATTTTTTGTGAAGATTCGTGAGCTTTGCGAAATGCTGCTGCCTGCCTATATCGAAGAAGGCAAAACGCATTTTTCAATTGGCTTCGGGTGTACCGGAGGGCAACACCGTAGCGTCACTGTTACGGAAAAACTCGCGAATGCGCTTGCAGAGGGCGGTTGGCAGGTGTCAATTAGACATCGGGAAATGGAACGTCGGGCGGTGGCATCGCCAGACCTAAGTACGGGAAAGCTGGCGTGATCGGAATTGTGATCGTCGCTCATGGCGGTTTAGCCAAAGAGTATAAATCGGCTGTCGAACATGTTGTCGGCAAGCAAGAAGGCATTCGCGCGATTGCAATCGAGGATGATTGTGACCGTGGCGATAAGCAATGTGAAATTTGTGAAGCTGCGGATGCGGTAGATACGGGCGATGGCGTCATCGTCGTGACCGACCTTTTCGGTGGTTCTCCGTCGAACCTTTCCTTAAAAGCCTGTAGCCCGAAAAACCGTAAAATTCTGTACGGTGCGAATTTGCCTATGCTTGTGAAACTTGCAAAGTGCAGAACGAGTTCGGTGCAGAACGCAGTCGATTGCGCTATGCAGGCAGGCCGAAAATACATTAATAGTTTTGACGCAAGTCCAACAAATTAGGCATTATGAGCATTTCAAGAACGTTTCCGATCGTTAACGAAAAAGGGCTGCATGCACGTGCGTCTGCCAAACTCGTCGAAGTTGTCGAGGAATTTGACGCGCGCGCCGAAGTTTCAAAAGACGGCATGAGCGCATCCGGCGATTCCATTATGGGTTTGTTGATGCTCGCCGCCGCTAAGGGCTCTTCGATCGAAGTCACAACCTCTGGCAATGATGCCGAAAAACTTGCCGACGCGCTTGAAGCGCTTGTTGCCGACAAGTTTGGCGAAGAGTTTTAGCCCGTTTTATCGGGTCGGAACCGGCGTTTCCCCGCGGTAATCATAGAAACCGCGCTGTGTTTTGCGGCCGAGCCATCCGGCCTCTACATATTTGGTTAGGAGCGGGCAGGGGCGATATTTGGTGTCGGCAAGCCCGTCATGAAGCACGTTCATAATCGCGAGACACGTATCAAGTCCGATGAAATCGGCCAACTCTAGTGGCCCCATAGGATGGTTCGCGCCAAGCTTGAGGGAGCTATCAATGGACGCGACCGAGCCGACACCTTCATAGAGCGTATAAACGGCTTCGTTGATCATCGGCATCAAAATGCGGTTCACGATGAAGGCAGGGAAGTCTTCGGCTGACGCTGCTGTTTTCCCGAGATTTTCAACAACTCCAAGGCAAGCTTGGTAGGTTTCCTCGTCGGTTGCGATACCACGGATCAGTTCGACCAACTGCATGATCGGAACCGGATTCATGAAGTGGAACCCCATGAACTTTTCGGGGCGGTCCGTACCGCTGGCAAGTCGCGTGATCGAGATCGATGAGGTATTCGAGGTTAGGATCGTTTCAGGCTTTAGGTGTGGCAACAAACTTGCGAAAATTTGAACCTTAATATCTTCACGCTCTGTCGCCGCTTCAATCACGAGATCAGTTTCGCCAAGGTCGGCAATGTTTAATGTTGTTGTGATATTGCTCATCGCGGCGTCACGGGTCTCTTGCGAGATTTTCTCGCGGCTTACCTGACGATCAAGATTAGACTGGATTGTGTTAACCGCTGCTTGCAACTGCTCTTCGGAAATGTCTGTTAAAACAACTTCATAGCCGGCGGCGGCAAAAACATGGGCGATACCGTTACCCATTTGCCCGGCGCCAATCACGCCAACTTTCCTGATTTCCATCGTCCGAGTTCCTTTGTGCCAATCGTGCGGATGTTATGCCGCAGCGCGGCGCAGATGCAAGGGCCATTCAACGCGCGAATGGGTTCTGCAAATAGAGACAATTTTAGCATTAGCATTTTGGAAAGAGCTTTGCAGCACCCTCAGCCTCGGGTGAGTCTAAATATGAGGTGGGTGTAATGGCCTATGAAAACCTGGGTGAAGGAGCCCTTGATTATCTGCCGTGCCGCTATGGCAAGTCGAAACTGTTGTTTCGAGGACCGCGGCGCAAAATGGAGAATGCATATATCGCTGCAATCGGCAGCACAGAAACATATGGCAAGTTCGTAGAAGAGCCATTTCCAAACCTTGTGGAAAAAGCGCTCGGAATTGAGACGGTGAATTTTGGTTGTGTCAACGCGGGGCCGGACGTGTTTCTGAATGAACCTGTTGTTCTGGAGGCCTGCGCAAAGTCGCGTGTGACGGTCGTGCAGGCAATGGGGGCACAGAATATGTCAAATCGGTTCTACGCTGTTCATCCGCGCCGAAATGATCGCTTTCTCAAAGCCAGCGCCCTGATGAAAACCATCTTTCGCGATGTCGACTTTACAGAGTTCCATTTCACACGGCACATGCTTCAAGCTTTGAAGTCGCTATCAAACGATAGGTTTGCCTTGGTCGAAGAGGAGCTTAAGGCCGCGTGGCGCGCGCGGATGCAGTTTTTGTTTGAGAAGATAAAGGGCAAAACGATCTTGCTTTGGGTCGATAACCCAAATCCAGACACACACACGGACCTTGGCCCTGATCCGCTATTCATTGACCGTTCGATGATCGAGGCTGTGCGCCCGTTCTGTACAGAGGTGGTTGAGGTGCAACTTTCAGATGCTGCGCGCACGGCAGGAGTGAAAGGTATGGTCTACCCAGAGATGGAAGCACCAATCGCGAAAGAGGTGATGGGGCTTCAGGCCCATACCGAAGTCGCGCAAGCTTTGGCCCCCGTACTCAAGCGCATGATGTGACCCAAAAGAAAAAGCCCCGCGTTATAGCGGGGCTTCTCCAAAGAAATGTTCGTTTTGGTTAGACCGCGTCGATCAGAGCAGGAACTGCGTCGAAGAGGTCTGCGACAAGACCGAAATCCGCAACTTGGAAAATCGGTGCTTCCTCGTCTTTGTTGATTGCAACGATGATCTTGCTGTCTTTCATACCTGCAAGGTGCTGAATCGCGCCGGAAATACCAACCGCAATGTAAAGCTCCGGAGCAACGACCTTACCAGTTTGGCCAACTTGCCAATCGTTTGGTGCGTAGCCAGAGTCAACAGCGGCACGCGATGCGCCAACTGCCGCGCCGAGCTTGTCAGCGAGTTTCTCGATCAGTGCGAAGTCCTCTTCGGATCCGACGCCGCGTCCTCCTGAAACAACAACTCCTGCGCTTGTCAGCTCTGGGCGGTCGCTTTCAGCTACCTTATCTTCAACCCATTCCGAAACAGCGGGATCAGCAACAGCGTCGATCTTCTCAACTGAAGCGGAGCCACCTTCGCCAGCTGCATCAAAAGTGGACGTCCGGATTGTTGCAACTTTTGTTGCGTCCGAAGTTTTCACCGTTTGAACCGCATTGCCCGCATAGATCGGGCGCTCGAATGTATCTGCGTCAACGATTGCGGTAACGTCCGAAAGAACCATCACATCAAGAAGCGCCGCAACGCGTGGCAAGATGTTTTTGGCGCTTGCGGTCGCTGGTGCGAGGATGTGTGTGTATCCTTCGGCGAGAGAAACAACGAGCGCAGCAACAGGTTCGGCAAGACCATGACCATATGCAGCATCGTCCGCGCATAGAACCTTGGACACACCTTCGATTTTCGCGGCAGCTTCAGCAGCGCCAGAACAACCTGACGAAGCGCAAAGTACTGTGATGTCACCTAGTGAAGATGCGGCAGCTACAGCTTTGGATGTTGCGTCGAGCGCGAGTTCGTCGCCATGAACTTCAGCAAGAATAAGTACAGACATTAGAGGGCCCCCGCATCTTTGAGTTTCGAAACAAGCTCTTCAACATCAGAAACGATGATTCCGGCAGAACGTTCCGCAGGAACGGCCGTGTTCACAATCGAATGCCGTGGCGAGGTATCAACGCCGTAGTCGGCAGCTGTTTTCTCGTCGAGCGGCTTTTTCTTGGCCTTCATGATGTTGGGGAGGCTCGCGTAACGTGGCTCGTTCAAACGAAGGTCTGCGGTTACGATTGCAGGGAGCTTGACTTTGATGGTCTGTAGGCCGCCGTCAACTTCACGTGTGACGTTGGCGCTGTCGCCATTAACCACAACTTCGCTGGCGAAGGTTGCTTGGGGCCAGCCAAGAAGGGCAGCGAGCATTTGGCCCGTCGCGTTCATGTCGTTGTCGATGGCTTGCTTGCCAGCGATAACAAGGCCAGGCTGCTCTTCGTCGATAACGGCTTTAAGCAGCTTTGCAACGGCGAGTGGCTCAATGTCATCTGTGGCGTCTTCGGCGGCAACAATAAGAATTGCACGATCCGCACCCATGGCGAGCGCAGTGCGTAGTTCTTTTTGCGCATCTTTCACGCCGATAGATACAACAACAACCTCGTCGGCTTTTCCGGCTTCTTTGAGACGGATAGCTTCTTCGACGGCAATTTCGTCAAAGGGGTTCATCGACATTTTGACATTGGCAAGATCAACGCCTGTGCCGTCAGCTTTGACGCGCACCTTTACGTTGTAATCAATCACACGCTTGACCGGTACTAAGACCTTCATGGCAAGTTGCTCCTTAATAAATTCTCGAGCCGAAATACGACCCGGGTTAAGCTCTCAAGCATTGTGTTAGCCCGAAGTCGTATCGGATTATAGAGCAAAATCGACCAGAAACGCCTTTGCGACGCCGCGTTTTTATGAAGTCAGGCGCTATCGGTTGGCGCCGGGAACCCAAAGCACGTCATTTTCGCCGTTGTTGTTGGCGGCGCGCGCAGCAACAAAAAACCAATCCGAAAGGCGGTTCAGGTATTTGACAGCGGCGGGATTGATCGATTCGACTTGGTCGAGGGCAACCGCGAGGCGCTCTGCTCGGCGCGAAACCGTACGGCAATGATGCAGATGCGCCGCAAGCGCGGAGCCTCCAGGCAAAATAAAACTGCGAAGCGGCGGTATGTTTTTATTCATCTCGTCGATTTCAGTTTCAAGCCGCTCAACTTGAGCATCTGTCATCCGAAGCGGTGGATACTCGGCTTCTGCGTCTTGCGCGCTTTGAGGGCGGCAGAGGTCTGCGCCAAGGTCAAAAAGGTCATTTTGAATGCGCTCGAGTTTTTCGGCCGCCTCGCCAGTTGCGTGTAGGCGGGCCAAACCGACAATCGAATTCGTTTCGTCAACCGTTCCGTAGGCTTCGACGCGAGGGTCAAACTTTGCCACACGGTCGCCATTGCCAAGCGCGGTCTCGCCCTTGTCACCTGTGCGGGTGTAGATTTTATTCAAGACAACCATGTTAACCTCCGCTCCGTCGTAGAAGAACGTAAATCACAATCAGCACGACGGCCAAGAGTTGAGCCGCCACACGATAACGCATCATGCGATTGCCGTGTTTGCGATTGAATTCGCCGCCACGAGCAAATCCGAGGATCCCGATGACAAGCACCACGAGAACCAACAAAACTGCGGCAACGACAAGTAGGAAGAGTGGGTCTTGAAGCATGGTGTTTTCTCGAATTGGCCAAAAGATAATGCGCGCTAAAGCAGAGGCGCGTTGCAAAGGTGTCTAGAGCTTTGCCAGTATCTTGTCGAGTTGCCGCGTCGAAAGGACACGCTTTAGAAAGCCGCCTATATAGGTTGGGGTGGTGACATAGTACCGCGGTTTGGGGCGCGGGCTTTCGAGTGCGTGGATTAGCTTTTTGGTCACAGCACGTGCAGGGAGTTCAAACGGATCAGGCCCTTCCTTTTCAACATACAGCCGTTTCTTCAGTGTTTCATACTGTTTGGCGCGCGCAGAGTTTTTCCAGTCAACAAAGCGTTCGAAATGGGCAACAGAGTTTTGGCGGATACGTGATGTGATCGGGCCGGGCTCCACAAGAATGATTTTGATCGGGGTTCCGCGCATTTCGAGGCGCAGCGTGTCTGTTAGACCCTCCATCGCGTGTTTTGTTGCGTTGTAAGCCCCGCGCCAGCGCAACGGGGCAAATCCAAGGATTGAACTACAATTGATGATGCGCCCGTGCCCTTGTTTGCGCATCACCTTAATTACCCGTGTTGTCAGATCGTGGTATCCGAACAGATTTACCTCAAAGATCAACCGCAGCGCATCTCGTGGGATATCCTCAACAGCTCCCGGAACAGCGATTGCCCCGTTATTGTAAAGTGCGTCGAGCGTTCCGCCTGTGCGTTCTAAGCATTCCGTCAGAGCGTCCTCGATGCTGGCTTCGTCTGTATAATCGAGCACGAAACTTTCCAGCCCTTCGCGGCGTAAACGCTCGCAATCAGTTTCTTGGCGACATGTCGCAAAAACGCGCCATCCACGCTCTGATAACCCGTGCGCCGCGTCGTATCCGATGCCCGAGGAGCATCCGGTGATTAGGATGGATTTCTTGCTCATGGTTTGCCTGCTTGTTGTTTGGTCCACAGAATGAGGATTTTGATGCGGAAAACAACCTCTGCTGCGCCTTGTTTCTTGTGCGCGGCACAGGGGGGCGCTATCACAGGTCTATGAGCCAAGAAACAGACCCCTCCGACATTGATCTTCACGAAGTTGCCGAGCCGCTGCGCCGCGCGATTGGCGAGCGTTATCTAACTTACGCGCTATCGACGATTATGCACCGTGCTTTGCCGGACGCGCGCGACGGCCTGAAACCGGTTCACCGCCGTATTCTCTATGCGATGCGAGAATTGAAGCTGGCCAGCGACGGCGGCTTCCGGAAGTCGGCCAAGATTTCTGGCGACGTCATGGGGAACTACCACCCGCATGGTGACGCCGCCATCTATGATGCGATGGCGCGTTTGGCGCAGGATTTCAACGTGCGCTATCCGTTGGTGGACGGGCAGGGGAACTTCGGCAACATCGACGGTGATAATCCCGCTGCGAGCCGATACACAGAAGCGCGAATGACTGCCGCCGCCGAGGCTTTGCTTGAGGGGCTCAACGAGAACGCAGTAAACTTCCGCGAAAACTATGACGGTACCCTGACAGAGCCGGAAGTCCTTCCAGCGACATACCCGAATTTGTTGGCGAATGGCTCCTCCGGCATTGCCGTGGGTATGGCTACAAATATTCCGCCACATAACATCGCCGAACTCTGTGATGCGTGTTTGCACCTAATCAAAACGCCGGATGCGCGGGATGATACACTGGTCAATCTCGTACCCGGCCCGGATTTCCCGACGGGCGGCATTATTGTCGAGCCACGCGAGAGTATTCTTGAAACCTACAGAACCGGTCGCGGCTCTTTCCGCCTTCGCTGTAAATACGTGGTCGAAGAGCTTGGCCGTGGGCAATGGCAGATCGTCGTCACCGAGATTCCTTATCAGGTTCAGAAAAGCAAGCTGATTGAGAAGCTTGCCGAGGTAATCCAAAACAAGAAGGTGCCAATTCTCGCCGATGTACGCGATGAAAGTGCCGATGACGTTCGGATCATTCTGGAGCCGAAGAGCAAGAATGTTGTGCCTGATGTTCTGATGAATACGTTGTATCGGGTCAGTGACCTTGAAGTGCGGTTCAGCATGAACATGAACGTACTGATTGATGGCCTGACTCCGAAGGTCTGCAGCTTGAAAGAAGTCCTGCGCGCCTTCCTTGATCATCGCCGCGAAATTTTGATCCGTCGCAGTAAGCACCGTCTAGAGAAAATCGACCATCGGCTCGAAGTGCTTGAGGGCTATATCGTCGCCTTCCTCAATCTGGATCGCGTAATCGAGATCATTCGCTACGAAGATGATCCGCGCGCCGTCATGATGGCGGAATTCGAGCTAAGCGAGGTGCAGGCCGATGCAATCCTCAATATGCGTCTGCGGAGCTTGCGTAAGCTCGAAGAACTTGAACTGAAGAAAGAGCATGACGAGTTGCTTCAGGAGCGCGAGGGTCTTGAAGAACTGTTGGCGGATGAAGATCTGCAATGGTCTCGCATCGCTGAGCAGATGAAAGAGACCAAAAAGAAATTTGGTCGAGATTACGAAGGCGGTGCGCGCCGTACCCAATTTGCAGAAGCCGGAGAAGTCGAGGACGTTCCGATCGAAGCAATGATCGAGCGTGAGCCGATTACTGTGGTCTGTTCGCAAATGGGATGGATTCGCGCCATGTCTGGCCACATCGATCTCAATCGCGAGTTGAAGTTCAAAGACGGCGACGGGCCGCGCTTTGCCTTCCATGCCGAAACGACAGATCGCTTGCTTTTGCTTGGAACCAATGGCCGCTTTTATACCATGGGTGCCAGCACGCTCCCTGGTGGGCGGGGCATGGGCGAGCCGCTTCGATTGATGGTTGATCTACCAAATGAGTGCGAGATCGTAGATTTGTTCATTCACGAACCGGGCCGGAAACTGTTGGTGGCCTCTTCGGCGGGCGATGGCTTCATTGTTCCTGAGGACGATGTGGTCGCGCAAACCCGAACCGGCAAACAGGTTCTGAACGTGCGTGGCGATGTGGTGGCCAAGGTTTGCCGTCCGATTAAGGGTGATCATGTGGCCGCCGTTGGTGAAAACCGCAAAGTGCTTGTGTTCCCGATTGAGGAGCTTCCTGAAATGGGGCGCGGCAAAGGTGTGCGTCTTCAGAAATACAAGGACGGCGGGCTTTCGGACGCGACAACATTCGTGTTGGAGCAGGGTTTGAGTTGGCTCGATCCTGCGGGGCGGACCCGAACCGAGACCGAACTTGCTGAGTGGAGCGGAAAACGCGCAAGCGCAGGTCGAATGGCCCCCCGCGGGTTCCCAAGAGACAACAAATTCAACTGAGTTAGCGCCGATTTCAGGCGCTAATTCAGCCCAGGCCAATTCCATGTGGTTGAAATCGAGTCACATCGTGCCGAGATAGGGCAGGAAGCGGTATGAAATGCTTGCATTTTGACCGCGAGGGCCCTAATCAGCCCGCGATGAAAACGGGGTGCATTTCTACCCCCCAAACATGAGGCCCTGTTATGGCTAAGGAAAAGTTTGAGCGTACGAAACCGCATTGCAACATCGGCACGATTGGCCACGTTGACCACGGTAAGACTACATTGACAGCTGCAAT
>NZ_JAPDUG010000005.1 GCF_026015885.1 Halocynthiibacter sp. SDUM655004
CCTGAAACCTTGGCCCTCGCCGAGAGCAGGGGGGGAACCGATGCAATGCTGAAATCCAGCCCAAAGGGGAGGGGGATCACCCGGCAACGCAGCCCGCAGGGACCGTTGGTGGGGACACCCCTTTGGGCGCAGTATTTCGGGGTTGCATTGGGGGACCGGCGGTCCCCTGATCGTCGTGCAGCGGCGTTCGGCTTGCCCGAACCCCAAACGGCCAACAAAGACTCAGGGTGTTGAACGTCTGATATCTTTGACCTTCACGTCACAAACTGACACAAATTCAGAAAATTGGTAAAGCCGACCATCGCGCAAATCGCGGCACAGAGCGCAAAAAATCCAAGAGTTCCCGATGCTGCGGTCTGGCTAAACAGGTAACAAGCCCGCCTTGCCACCTTAAATCGTTCAAGGGGCGGCCTTATGCGAAACCCTGCAAAAGTGTTGGTGGTCGCGATGCCGCTTCACCAGACTAGCCATCTGCGATAGGTTATCTCGTACCCGACTGAAAAGACCACTTGGAGCGCGTAAAATTGGATCATGGAAACCAGAAAAGGCCTCCGTTATCAGCTCGGGCGGCGAGCGCGACCGGGCGTTCGGCGCTGTTTTTGGCTAAGGCCGCTGGGAAAGCTGGTTGGGCAATCGCCAAGCCTGTGGGGCGGCAGACAGGTAAGCTCGCCGCAAAAGGGGGTAAAGCGGTCAAAGATCACGCGGCTGAAAAGTTCGCAGAATTTGAGCTGAGACATACCAAGTACACACCGGACAACTTCTTCGAAAAAGGTGCGATCTCGCTAGAAGACCTCGTCGATGCGCTTTTGATTGAAAAACGCGGCACGTCGGCAAGGATTGTTACAGCGCTTTCTGGGAAACTGGCTGCGGCCGGTACGACAGCAAGTCTGTTTTCCATCGCATCCATTCTTGGAACGGCAAGTACGGGAACGGCCATCTCTTCACTTTCAGGCGCGGCTTTCAATAGTGCCGCGTTGGCGTGGATCGGTGGAAGCGTTGTAACTGGCGGGTGGATCGTCTTGGGCGTAGCCGCCGTTGGAGGAGCGGTCGCATATTTCGGGTCTCGCAAGCTTGTTGGGAAATGGACCGGAGTAAGGCGCAAGAAAAAATCCTTGGACCCGCAAGAAATGCGGTTCGTCGAGACGTGTTTGATGTTGGCAACGGCTTTTCGTGAACGGGCCAAACAAAACGCCGTTTTGGACCCTCTCACTGCTGAAGCCCTGCAGCAGAGCGTAAAACATGACCTCCTCGAACAGTTGGATGACTGCATTGCCAAAGTCAGCGATTGGCCAGAACTTCCGCTGATGCGGCTTGAAGATCGCAAGGTAGATCTGGTCGAGTTATTCGACGCCTTACCAACGGCTCACGTTCAAAATCCGTCAGTCAGAAGAAAATCCACAGCTGCTGCCCCTGTGGTTACAGGTGTCGTATCCGCCACGATCTTGAAATTGATGTCGGACACCTTGCCTTCGTTTACGGAAGATGAAGAACTGGTCCTTCAGGCGCTACGTCGATCGAACAACAGCCTTGCTCATGCCAGTGAACTTGAGCTGTCTGAATATGTGCAAGCCCTATCCGTTGAGCAAATTTCAGGGCTCAAGAATAACGTAAAGGGAATCTACCACGAACTCGCGTTTCAGCGGCAAGAGAACCTTGACGGCGACGAGTACATCGTCGAGCTTTTCGGCGACACGAACCATGCCGGCGCAGATGTCCGGATTATCAATGTCGAGACCGGCGACGTTTCCGAGGTTCAACTCAAGGCGACAAATTACGCGTCGTATGTACGTGAACACAACGAAAAATACGAAAACATCGACGTGCTCGTGACTAGTGAGGTCGCCGGCTCTTCGCCAGATTGGTCTTCCTCTGAGTTCAGCAATGCTGACCTTACAGCTGATACGTCCTCGACGTTACACAAGCTCGGGCACGGAGCCGACGCGGACATTGTAAACAGTATGGGCGTTGCTGCGATGGTGACACTTGCGGCCAATGCCAAGTCCATGTTGAAGGGTGATGCTCTTTCAACTCAAGCGAAACAAAAAATCATTCAGGACGGTGTGGTGGCTGCAAGCGTTGCCGGATTGGTGCAACTTATTATCTAGCAAAAATAACGCTCTACTGTATTTACGATGCGATAGGATCCTTCCGCACTCGCTGCTGATCAGTAATGCCGCGATCCCCTGCCTGTGGCCAGTGGGGCATTCTGCACGCTGTACATATGGCTTGAAGCGCCATAGATAGGACCGCTCTTAGCAGATGTCTTTGGGTTCTAAGATTATGTCGACCTACTTCATGAAGTTCTGTCGGCAAAAAATATTTGATAGCCTTGATCACTCCTACGCCGAACGTGCGGGCGTGTATTGGAAAGGTCCCAATTCAAGAGATCTTCATAGGAAGAAAATTGAGGCCCTTTTACATATCCCTTGGCCGACATTGTCGTCAGCCAAGCGTCAGTTTCATCTTCGTTTTGTATTTCATAGAGACGCTCTACAACTTTTAAGAAGTCCTGTTCAACGTGGTTTGAAATGCCCGAATTGTCGGCAACGTAAATTTCAGTAAGGTAGAACCGTCCGCGCCTGCTTCCATTCGACCTGCCGTTCTTTTTGAAAGTTCGGTACGAGGCCTCAATATCCCAAGGTTTGTCGCCATGCACTAGTTTGTACTTGAAGCTTATCACCCAAATCGGTGGCGAAAATCCAAAATTCTCATCGGCTGACCTACATAATCCTCGACCATAGCCGCGCTCCGTATCATCGCCCGCAAAGTAGTTTAGAAACAGCAGTGTAGGGTCCCTAGGATTTCGCGCAGTGCCGCCAGTAATGCCGACAAAAAGCTCAAAAATCGAGGCTATACTTTCCGCGGTGTGAGACCCAAAAATCTCTTCATCTCGGGCAAACGTCTTTTCCATATGATCCCCGTAGAAGGTCGAAACAGCCTAACTCAACTGTCTGATAGTACCCTAATTTGCATTCAAGCCATGCGCTCGAACACCGAGTTTGGCTTTCCAGAATGCCTCTCGCGCCAGGATATCTCCTAGCGACATGTCGGGCGAAGCAACCTCCAAGATTGCTACTTCATAATCTTGGTGGTCTGCCTCGCGAAGCCGCACATTACCACCGTGACCATTCAGCAAATATTGGCGCCAGCGCCCCATAAAGCCATCTACCCCCGTCGCCGAACCCACATATTGATCACCGTTGCCCGCAATCAATAAGTAAACCCCTCGAACCCCTTCAAGAGAACCTGTCCACGCTTGCGGAAACCTTGGAATCTCACTGATCCGCGACAGGAAATTCGAAAAACCTGGGAAAGGTGGCTCCTCTGCCTGTAGGCGGATTTCTAGAATAGCCTTCTGCATTACATGCGCCCGTTGGGACCAGGCTCTTCCTCCAGGACCCCAGTTAATGAGTAGGCGTTCTGCATATTCACCGCCCCGTTCGATCCACTCCAAATCAAATGCATCAACATTCTCACGGCCAATTTCCCCTTCAATTATCTGCATGTCTTGGATTTGCGGCAGTCGGGCTCCATCCCATGCCCAATGATCGGCGATGCGTGTGGTTCCAACATAAAGCGCGGTCAACGTCCCATCCGGCAGGCTAGAAGCAGGAAGGAAGTGGCACGCGACTTCAGCTCCACCATAAGGCGGGGGGTTTCGCCTTTGAAAACTGGCAAAACAGCCGAATGCATCTGGGCCTCCCCGACGCCACGCGGCAACACCCCGTGCATCGTGACGAAGTAGTCTGACTCTCGTCGGGTCCAAATCAATCTTTCTCAGAAATTCAGTGAATTGAAACATGCTTCTCCCAACAGGTCATATAACAGACTGTCGATAATCATTGTCACTTGTTTTCTTTGGGTTAAGCCTTTTGTCACTTTGGATAGTTACTAGAACCTTCCGCGGCGACGGTAGCCACGTCGGACAGGTTTTGCAAACTGGACAACTGGCAACGGGCTGGCCTCACTGATCAGTCTAGCGAACTCCACTTTTGGAAATTCGAAGAGATAGCGTCGTCTGCCTTGTGCGGCTGTAAGCAAACACAGATTATCGCCGCCAAAGTCAAATCCGATGATCTTGCCCAATGATCCCCATTCTTTGAGAAGTCGGGTTTCCTCGCAGTAGACGGTATATATGTGTACGCCGTCGAACCGTTCCGGTAAATTTTCCGAAAGCATCCTTTCATATTGAATCAGATCAGTTGGGCGGCGGCGTCCATCAATAATCCAAATCACTTGTCCATAGAAATTTGTGCGCTTTTCCACTTCGTCCGGCTTGATAGCAGAGTGCTGGAACTCGATCACAAGGCCATAGGGGGTCTTTACGTCAGCTATATGAAGCTCACCTGTTTCGTCGCGAGCTGGCACCTCTTGCCAGTCGGTCATAAACTGGTTTTTCCAGTCGCGGTGCCACTCGGTTTCGTTTTCCCACCAATGATCGCAATGACGGCGACCTTTGTGCGCCCAATGCCAAACCTTCTTTGTGCCGCATCGGGCAAACATTTCAGCATTACAGCCTGGACAAACGCCTTTGACACCGGGCGTCGCTTCAACTCGTTGATCATTCAAAAGCGCAAATCGCATTTTGTTTAAGTGGTTACTCCACAGGATGTTGCCAAGAGTAAGGAAGGTCATAATGTGTCCAACATCTCTAGGTATTGCTCCAAAAGAGGAGTTGATCGCGGCGATCCGCCGTATGTGTCCTGAAGAAATCCCTCAAAACAGAGATAGAAGGGGCTGTCTGCCCCCGCGCCCTGCGGGCCGCTCCCCCGAGGATTTTTAGGGGAAGATGAATGAAACGAATTTAAGGGTAGATTGGCGGACAACACCCTATCGGTGTGCGGGATGGGTACATAATATTGTTGTATTATAGACAATATTGTAATATTGCAGAGAGCTGCGGACCTAGCAGGGATGCGACGGTGCGTGGAAGGTGAAAAAAACTCCGGTTGGATTTACCGAAAGGGCCGGGACCGCAAGGTTTCGGTCCTTTTTCTTTGAGAGGACGCAAATGAAATTCGTTTTGATATTGGTGCTGTTCAATTTGCAGTCGGGGTCAGAGGTGATCACAGCGGAATTTGACGACATGCAAGCCTGCGAAGACGCTGCGCTGCGCACGTTTCAGGGCGTGGACGCTGCTGTCGAGTTGCGGGCGCTGGTGCCTGTCGAGGGTGCAACCGTGCTGGATGGCACGATGATAGCCTATAATGCTGATGGTGCGGAAACGGGAATGTATAGTTGCAGCCCATCACGCTCGACAACTTTGGGAGAATAGAATGCTGGAAGAACTGAAGTGGGCTTGGGCGAAGATCGTTACCCTCTGGGCAGATCGGGCCTGCCCTGGGCAGGAATGCAGCGAAGGAAATGGCGCGGCTCTGTAAGAGACGTTGAATGACTATCGCAGCACTGGGCGCAGGGTGGGGCTGTTCTGGGTGTAAGCCGTCCTATGCCGGCTGAAACCTAGAGCTGGTCGCACGCTTGAGTGCGACGCCCCAAAAATTTCACTATAAGGGTGAAAAACGGGGCCCAAACAATGTGCAATCTTTACTCCAACACCATCCCGCAAGAAACGATGCGAAGGCTATTCGACGTAAAACCCGAGAATGATCAGCTCGGAAATGCGCAACCTCTGACAGCAATTTTTCCAAAAGGGGACGCTCCAATTATCACTCTCGACGCTGATGGTGAGCGACGCTTGGAAGTGTCTCACTGGGGTTTCGTGCTGCCGCAAAAATCCAAAGTGACGGGAGAACCAATCCAGCCCAAGGCCGTGAACAATGCGCGTGACGACAAGCTGCTGACTTCGAGATTTTGGAAAACCAGCTTTGAAACGCGGCGTTGTCTCGTTCCTGCGACCAGTTTTTGTGAGGCCAAGGGAAAAAAACCGGCGACGTATTACTGGTTTGGGCTGAAAGGTGAAGACGCGCGACCGCCGTTTGTATTTGCCGGGGTTTGGCGGTTTTTCAAAGGCCAATACGGACAAGAAAAACGGTCGCTGGTGACATCCTCGATCATTACGACAAAGCCGAATGAACTGGTGCGCGACGTGCATCCAGACCGAATGCCCGTGATCCTGTCGCCTGAAAATCTCGAAGTTTGGCTTCACGGTTCGCCCGAAGATGCCTTTCCGTTGATTGCACCTTTTCCATCCGAACAAATGACGATCCACAAGCGCGGGGAAGCGCTCAAATCTGACGCTGGATAGCAAAACAATCATCTGTTCTGCTGATCTTTGCGCTCGGCCAATGCTTTCAAGCTGCCGACGAGATTCAGAGTACCGTTGCGGGCTGCATTGGTCATGCCCCGAAGGTATCCGCCGGGGTTTTGAACACGGATTTCCGGTGTAAACCTGTTCGCATCCGTGATGATCAAGGCGAGAAGGGCATCATTGTGACCCATCACTTCGCAAGCGTCACGCCACGCCGTTTGATTAATGCCCAATTCGGGAAGCATCTGCACGGCTGCGGCAGAAACGTCATGCTCGGTGGGTTGTCGTCCGCAGGTCCTCGCGTCGATGTAGAGCTGCATGTCCGGTGATGCGAGCCCGTAAAGGATCGGTCCTGACAGCTTTAATCGAATTTCGCCCTTGCTTGTCTCGCACGACTTTTCATTATCTTTTTCTCTGCAATGTTCAGGGCCGTTAGGCTCTGAACTAATAAACTCAGTGTGCGCGGGCTTGCCCGCGCTCCTTTTATCCACGCCTGCGTTACAGACAGGATTAAAGTCTTGGGTTGTATCTTGTATATAGGGGGTAGCACTTGTGCTGCACCCGTGTTGCATATTTTGTGTTTCATCAAGCAAAATGATGGTCTGCTGTGTGAGTAAGTCGGCCTCTGCGACGTGCTGACGAAGATCGTCCATGTCAATCCGCCTCAGTTGCCGTGCATCCGGCCACGCTTCGTATTCAGCTTCGATCTGCGACGTGTCGGCCCCAAGGTCGGCCAGGTCATTGATCGCGGCCTTTAGGTGGCCCTTGTGGATGCTGCGTGTGTTGCACAGGAGGTTGCGCTCTTTGTTTAGCGCGGCCTGTTGGTGCTGGTGCGTCAGCATGGCGGGGACCAGTGCGATTGCGCACGAGAAGAACACACCGCACCCATCAAACCCTGACCTGCCGCCATGCGCCATTGTGCGTTTGTCGATCAGGCCCACGTCGGCAAGCCGCTTTTCGTGTCGGGCGATACTGTAACGGGATTTGCTGCGTCTCGCGGCAATCTCGCCCTGCCTACGGTAGCAACAGGGTTCGCGGTCCGGCGACTTCCAGTCGCTTGGCCGGGGATCTTCGGCCATGCGGACGAAAGTGGAAATTTCCGCGTCAGTTAGATTGAACATCGTCGGTGCGACGTTCTCAAACAAACGGATGAAGCCGTCACGCTCCATGCCGTCTGGTAGGGTGGGAAACCCTTTGGTGTGGTGATCGTATTGCTCAATACGAGCTGCAATGCTGTGCATGTCTCTGTCCTTGCTCGGTTTAAGCAGGGCGGAAGCAGGCAATTCTTTATGGTTCGCACAAATGCGTTTTTTGTTGCCAGCTTTGGAAGGGGGTGATAAAACCGAGATCAACAGCTTTTTTGATCTGCTAAAGAATTGGCGTTCTTTGGTTTCAGAACCCCCCCGTTAGGTTTCCGCCTTGCGGGGGTTTCTACTTTCTAGGGCTGTTCTCTCCTTTCGATTCTCTTTTTTCCGACGCTCTCAGAATACAGGGTATTGGCCGTTCGGCTATAGTACCTACTGTATGATGCGCCTTGGTCTAACTCTTGTGGCGTTTGGAAGGGTCAGACCAAGATGCAGATGTAGCGAGCGCACAAATGCGTTTTTTTCTTGCTTGCCATGTGGGTGGGGTGTTAGAACCGGACTTGAAAATTCTTGTAGCCGCTTGGGACGCCAATCCCTTGGTTCTAAACCCCCCGTACAGGTTAACCCCTCTGCGGGGGTTTCTCGTTGTACGGCGGGAACTGCTCCTCTGCCTGTTGATTCTTATTATTTGTGAAGACAGGCATACAACGTCTGGATGCCTGTCGCAATTATAGTATTGTTCGTTCGGCGTCATACTACGCCTAGTAGTTGACCTGCTCGAAGCCGTAGTTGCCTTCATAATCCCGCCATTCCACGAAAACAGAGCGATGGAAAATTGACGGGCAGTTGCTTGGATAGTTCTCAAGCCCCGTGTGCGCTGCAGGAAGTGAGCGATAGTCGCTTGATCCGGTCCAGCGAAAATCGCCCTGTGTCCCATAGGTCCCGACGCGCATGGAGAATGATCTGTTGCAATCGTCGTCGCGCCCGCTTTCGCGCTGGCTTGCATAAGTGACGTTGTAGACCCGGATGGACCTCACAAAGTTGAACTCTTGCCCGCTAATGTCGATGTCAGCGCCGCCCCCGTCTTGAACAAGTTGCAATGCGTAGCCTTCTGGGAGAGGGGCCGCAGTCCCGCCGCTGCGTCGAACAACGGCGGGCTGTGGCTCAAGCGCGAAATCCGTGAGTGGTGCGCTTGGGTACGACTGCTGTGGTGCCACATCGTCCAACTCTAGGAGAATGTCGTAGATCCGGTCGGCAGTCAGGTTTCCAGGATCAACAGTGTAGGCCGCGCCCATCGGACAGCGCCAGATTTGCAACGGGGGTTCAACAGGCCAAGGTGTGATCCTGCGGATGAACTCGGCGCGGGCCCGAGCGCATGGGACAGATGCGGGCCAGCCTCCCGATAAGCATAACAAAATTGCGCAATCAATCTGATAGGTCTGGGCTTGCGCGCGTTCCGATGCCGCTGCGATGCCGACTACGGCGGTTGCCAGTGCCAGTGCGCTTGTGCGGAGAATGTTCTTCATGATGTTCCCCTTTCGAAGTAAGATATTATAACGTCGCGGAGCTGTTATAATATTGTTTAATCGAAAGAAGGGACTTAAATCAAGTGATTGTCGTGGGTCAGTTCGCGGCTAATGTGTCATTTCACCCTGTTCAGCAATGGACGCCAATGAACGTAGGCTTTTGCTTAGCGTAGGATGCCACACTCTCCCGCAATGGACCCTAGGTTACAAGCTGGGTCGCTTAAGTAACCGCTTCAAGCCCCATCCCGCCACAAGGATGTGGGGTGGTAGTGCCAAAGAATAGTGACCACAATTTAGCTCCGATAAGCTCGGTTTGGCTCCAGCTTCTAGCAACTTCTCAATGAACGGCTTCGATATGTTTGGCAGTACAACCGTATCCCTCTTTGCCAAAACGACATGGAGGTCTAAGTCAGGCCGTGCCAATCTATCAACGTAGTTTTCCAAGTTGAGTGGGCCCCAAGCCGATCTGAGAGTAGGAAGATCAATCTCTGGTTCAAGACTTTGGCGTATCTTTTGCGTAGCACGACCTGTCCAAACCATGTCCGCGAGACTACCCGCAGTCAAAAACAACGATGCCTTTTTTACAGATGGTTCGTGCGCTGCTACCAGTCCCGCAACCCATGATCCTAGGCTCATACCTAGAACCGAGACATCGCCATATCCTTCAGACTTTAACCAGCCTATCAATCTACGCCCATCAAGCACTGCCTGCCGCATAGACTGCATTGTTCGACCGAGGTTTGAACTAAGAATGTAGTCGGCATGATTTGAACCTGGGCGACTGCGCTCAAAATGGTAAGGCATGGCAATCTCAACAACCGTGATGCCCCGTTTTGAGAAAAAGCTCGCGATCTGACGGTTACGCTTGCTTGCATTCCAGTGATGGAAAACCACTAGAGCATGATCGAATGATCCGCTTTCTGTCACTTTCGCCCAAACTAGGTTGTTTTCCTCGATTTCTGTAGAAATACTTGAGGGAAATTTGATCCACCCATTGAATATTTCCAAACCGGAAATGCTTGAACTAGGATCATCAAAGAACGTGCTATCGTCTACGGCTTCTCCTGCAAGTTCACAAAAATCGGCGAGGCTGGACGTTTCCCCTGCGCGCGGAAACGCAACCTTAGCGTCAAGTTCAAATTCGGCAATTTTCTTTACTTCATCGCCGCGCTGCGCCCGCTGTTCGTCCCAATTATCCAACCATTTATGATACAATCTGATCACCCTTCCGTCCGCCCGCTGTTCGTTTACCTAAATCGGGATCAAAGAGGCCATACACAGCGATCATAATTCCGAAAAACAGTAGGATCGAAAAGCCAGTAAAAGCCCCGATCATTAGATAGCTAATTGTTAAGAGAGAAATGATTGAAGTCATTTTCACCCAGGCACGATGAAACGAGCTATCAAAACCGATTCTTATGGATCCATACAAAAATGGGATGCAGGATGCCAATGTAACCAACAGACTAGTGTAGTGTGTCGGCCGACTTAGTGTATTCTCAGGGTTTGTTACCTCTGATCCGCCCAACGCTGAAAGTATGTCGTCCACCAGCCAACGTGGAAAACTTGTTCCGCTCGATGTCAAATAGAAGCTTTGTAACTTCATGCATGTTGCGACCATGATCCCCAAAAGAGTGCAGCGGAATATCCCACGCATCACTCGCAAGCTCACATCATGAGTGTCCTTTTCTGAGGCATGTTCTGAGTGACGGGCAATGTCCCAGAGGTCGTAGGCCAGCGTATAGAGCAATATGAGCCCGACAAAGAAAAGATAGAAACAGAGACACATGTACAGGTAGGCCAACCCTGTGAATCCAAGAGCTTGCGGCACCGATATGACGTCTGGACGCACGAGCGCCAAAGTCCCCCAGTCTATAGCGTAATCGCCCCCTCCGCTGGTCAACGAGGTAAAGCGAACACCTATCCATTGAAAAAGACCCGCAAAGCCGACGCACATGACAAAAACAGACCAGTACGTTAAGGATGAGCCCTTAATCCTACGAGACCAATCAATCACACTTCTCTCTCGATCACCCTCCGGCAAAAACGTCAAACGTCCTTCATTTTTCCAGAAATGGATCAACTCAATAACGAATGCACAAAACAGCGGTAGTAAGACCATAAATAAGATCGTCCAATTTGGTGCCCAGATGAAACCGACTTGCTTCAAAGACGCACCTGTATCGCCATAGGTAACACTATGGATACCTAAGAAATACGACGATAGCCCAAGCGCTACAGCGCCCGCAAAGATGCAGGAGGGTAGGTCTAGTGGTGAACCAGAGAAAATCGCTTCGGAACGCCTTGCGAGACTAAAGCCTCGTATTTTTTCTGGAAGAACAATGGTTTTTGCGCTCTTTTCTTCCGGCGGATCGGTTGCCTGCTTTTTCTTCGCGGCTCTTCTTTGGCTTTTCAGTCGTTCTTTGGCTGCCGTAAGTTCAGCTTGCCAGAGACTAGTGGCTTCGGGATCGCGACACCCAAAAATCTGTGCAAGCCAACGTATGTTATCTGCACCTATACCATTGTCGTTTGCTTGGAACCAAAGTTGAACAGTGCGCAGGTCGATACCTTTGTTGTTGCCGCTAAGATCGCAAATGGCTTGGGTTAGCGTTTCAGGCGTCCACGGGCCATCTGGGAAGCCATGCAGGTCCAATGGCCGTCCTGCACCCTCCGCCGCAAGACGAGCAAAAAGTCGCTTAAAGTTGTCCCGACTTCGCTGCGGTGCGACAAAATATTTCCCGTTCATATTCAAAACGTTGCAACTCTTTTTTTCGTTCTCTTTCGTTATTTTGCATTCTTTATCGTGCGTCCGCGGAGATAGTAAGCACAACTGACGCGCGAACCTTATTCGGCGCTTTTCAGCCAAAATCTGCGGGGAACTTAACGTGACAAATTCTGCTGACACAGCAACCACGACAAAACTAAAAGTAATGCCAAAAGTTTCGAAGACGACACGAAGCGAGTCTGAGGCGCGTAAAACCGCCGAACCGATCAAGTTCATTCTTGATCAGGAGACTCGGGACGTCGTTGGGTGGCTTTACAAATGGAACACCGGCGCACTCGTTCCGATGTGGAAAGATGGCAAGTGTGAGAATGTCATCTACGAATAATCTTTACGAATGCAGAGCATCGAAAATGATAAACTAAGGTCAGTACTACTGACTTATTTAACATAACTGTTCTTATGCGATAAGTCAGTAGTGCTGACATATATTCCCCGTTGCAGAGATGTGAAGCACATCCCCATTTGATGGCAATCGGAGCAGCGCAGCCGTTCGCTGCGGCTCGCACGAACTGACACAACGCGGGACTTTTCCGCCGTTGCCCTTCCGGGTGTTTGCTGGCGCAGCATCTTCTCACAGGCGCTGCAGACACATCGCTGCGTTGCTGCCGATGTCGTCAAAGCAGACATTGAAAGTTACTCTGAGGGTTGGGATTCAATTCGCCCTTTTGCCGTGACCTGAATAGATCATCGCGGGGCGGTCACAGCGCCAAAGCAAAGAACCACGTCGATAGTGTTGCTCTGTTTGGATCACTGGATGTCATATGCTACCCTTGTCAAAGCCATTCTTTTCCAGAATAGAAACGTTTGATTGCCACCTTTGGCGTTGTTTTGCAAACTTCCAAAGGCAAATCAATTAGTGGTGCTTACTTGATTGCGGTCAAAGCCAGTCAGTTTTTAATTGACACTCCAATCAATCTGAGAACACCCTGACTGCCTTCCAACTCAAGAAATATGCGGACAATTGATGAGCCAGAAAACCTTGCTTCTTCTAAACAGAAAATCCGCCGCCCGTCCGGACGTGCGCGAAGTCTTGAAGTCCATTCAAAAAGATCTGGATATCGAAGTTTGGGTGCCATGGTCGCGCAAGCAACTCCGCAAGATATTGCGCCGCGCGGTTAAGGGCGGAACGAAACGCGTGATCGCAGCTGGTGGTGATGGCACGTTAAACAAAGTCACAAATGCATTGCTTTCTTGTTCTGCTGGCGTCGAAGTCTCTCTGGGATTGGTGCCGCTCGGAACAGCCAATGATTTTGCGCGTGCTTATGGCGATTTTGGGCGAAAATTGGGCCATTCAATCCGAATAGCCGCCACAGGAGAAGCTAGTCCCATTGATGTGGGCAGAATCAACGGCACGCATTTTGTGAATGTCGCCAGCGGCGGGTTCGGTGCCATGATAACGGCGACAACGCCGCAAGAAGTAAAACGCAGATTGGGAGGCTTGGCCTATACGCTTTCGGGTCTGGTGCGGATCTCCGAATTGCAACCTGCACACGCGTCGATCAGCATTGATGGAAGGCCAGCTGTTCCAACGGCCGTCACCGCCTTGGTCATTGCGAACAGTCGCTATGCCGGTGGTGGATTTGATGTGGCTCCAGCGGCGTCTGTTTCAGACGGCTTGTTAGACCTTGGCCTGCTTTCGACAGAAAGCCTGCAAACCGTTTCAACCGGGTTTGCGGGATTTCTGGAGAGTAAGGATCCCGCGTCGACAATCGTAAACAGGTCGCAGGTAAAATCCGCGGTTCTGAAAACCGAGAAGCCGTTCCATCTGAACCTCGACGGCGAGCCTATGGTTGAAACAAAATTCGAAATAGATGTTTTGCCAGGACGCCTGTTGTTTGTTGCGCCTGCTCCAAATTAACGCAAATGAGTTTTAGGCCCATTTTACAAGCCCTCTGGGCGGCCTTGGTGCGGTTTGACGGAAACCATGGCTGGAGCAAAAGCAGTCATATTGCCATGTCCATGATGCTGGCCTTGTTTCCCTTTACGGTATTTGCATTGTCATTGACCCAAGCCGTGTCGTCCGAATTCTCAAGCTTGGATGTCGTCGAATTCATCTATGGAACTTGGCCGGATAGTATAGCGGAGCCCATCGTCATAGAAGTGAAGGCTGTCTTGCGAGACAGCGGTGTTAAGGCAATGACCGTTGGGGGCCTTTTAGCCGTGTTTTTTGCCTCAAATGGCGTGGATGCAATCCGGCAAGCATTGACCGATGCCTATCGTGAAAATGATCCCCGGCCGCTTTGGAAGTCGCGAGTGCTATGTGTTGTGTTTGTCCTGTGCGGATCTGCAATTCTGACAGTTGCCGCCCTTTTGACCTTTGCCGTCCCGCTGTTTTTTGACTTGTTGGAGACGAGTGATGAAACGCATACCGCGACATGGTACGGCCACGAAACCCTACGGCTCGGGGTTTCATTTGTTTTGCTAATTTTTTCTGTGTTTGCGTGCCACCTTTGGTTGCCGGGCACCCATCACACCTTAAAACAGGTCACTCCTGGCGTGGTTTTTACGGTGGTTCTTTGGGTTGCCTCGGGGCGAATTTTCGCTCTCTACGTCACCAGCTTTTCTTCTTATAGCGTTACCTATGCTGGATTGGCCGGCGTCATGGCGGCCCTGGTGTTTCTATATCTGATGGCCACGATATTTGTTATCGGAGCGGAGGTTAATGGACGCCTCATTGCAATCGGTGGTGATGAGATCGACGACGCGTAGAAACCTTCGGAAGTATCCTGTCACCTAGAACCCGTGCGAAGTGATCGATAGCTGAAAAAAGCGAAGCCTTCTTATCCACTTGCCTAATTGGCACTTTGCGGTTCCTGCATTTTTATGAATATGGATGGAGACATGCCCTCCCATCCAGAGAAAGCTTCGGAAAAACTCTGCCGATGGTCAAAACCAAGTGCTTCGGCGGTTTCCTCAATGCTTTTACCAGCCCTCAGAAGGCGCTTGGACGTTTGATGCCGCTCAGTCTGGACGATTTCCCGAAAAGAAGTCCCTTCAGACTTCAAGCGAAGTTGAAGCATCCTTTCATGGATCTGCAACGCCTGAGACGTGTTTACCAAACTCCATGGTGCAACCCCGAAAGAAGCACGAACGAGACCGCCGACGAGGTCTTTCAAATTTGGTTTTTTTTCCACCAATAGTGATTTGTCAGCCAAGTAGCGCGATAAGATTTCAGCTTGTAGCCCATCTCTTCCGGACATCCGCGATTTAAGCAATCTATCGTCGAAAGAAATATAGCCTTGTGAGGAGTTTCGAACCTGACCTATAGGCGCACTGTTTGGAAAATGAGACGGCGATCCATTCGGGTAAGTTATCAGAATGTCAGGATCGTTCTGAAATCTAGAAAGACAGATCACATTGGCTAACAAACTCATCGTGTACTGAACATCATGAACAGCTTGTCTCGCGTCAAAAGGATTGAAATACCAAATGTGGCAACGTCCGTTGTAAACTCTTATCACCAATTCTGAGTCACTTTGATAGTACAACAGCGCAGACCGTGCGATTTGCAAGGCATCCCACAAAGTTTCAGCAGAAATGATGGCACGGCCGAAAAAGCCCAAGTCTTCTACCTTCTGAGAATACCCAGCCCAGACGAAGAAATCATTATTGTCCGCGAGACGTGTCAAACTCGTCATACCCTTTAAATAGGCCGAAACATCGACAATCTCTTCGGGATCCGTTGGGAGACCGAGACTTTGAATCGTTGTTTGAAACTGTCGAGAGCCACTGGAAAGCAAAAGAGCAGGCCCGTGGAATGCGCCCGCTCGGATCTTAAAGTCTTCGATCGCAACACTCATGCGTCGCAATCACTCTTCGGAATCTGATGTGCGCCAATGTGTGCGCTTGTCCTTGTCATGGGCGGTCTCTTCGAAAAATTTTTAGCATTCACATGTCTAGCACACATTTTCTTTGGGAAAGATACAACAGAAATGTTCTTTTGATTCGTATTTGCCGACAAAGCCTCTGAAATCCCCAGTACGTTCGCAATGCGCCGCGGCGAATTGTTTCTGACCGCGTTGCCGCCAGCCGAGGGATCGGCGTGATAATTTTGAGAATTGCGGGAGAACACATGAAACACAAATTTAGCATAACAAGAACAGCGATGTTGGGTGCTATATCCGCCGCTGTCCTTTTGGTTGGTGCGCCAGTTTCGGCGCAAGACAAGCCAAACATCCTCGTGATTTGGGGGGACGATATCGGGCAATCCAATATCTCTGCCTACACACGTGGTCTGATGGGCTATGAAACGCCCAACATTGACCGAGTGGCTGACGAAGGCATGATGTTTACCGACTACTACGGCGAACAGTCCTGCACCGCTGGTCGGTCGTCCTATATTATGGGGCAATCTGTCTATCGGACAGGCTTGTCCAAGGTTGGCCTTCCTGGGGCGGATCTTGGCATGCAAGAAGAAGATCCAACGATTGCGGGCCTTCTGAAACCACTGGGGTACATGACCGGCCAGTTCGGCAAGAACCACTTGGGCGATCAGGATCGGATGCTGCCTACCAACCACGGCTTTGACGAGTTTTTCGGAAATCTTTACCACCTGAACGCAGAAGAAGAGCCTGAAAACCGCGATTATCCCGGCGATGCTGTGCTGGCTGATGGACAAACTTTCCGCGAAGCCTTTGGTCCACGAGGTGTGATCAAATCTTCGGCTGATGGAGCCATCGAAGATACGGGCCCTCTGACCAAAAAACGGATGGAGACCGTCGACGATGAGACCGTTGCCGCCGCCATCGACTTTATCAAACGCGCCAACGAGCAAGGTAAACCTTTCTACGTTTGGTGGAATGGTACACGGATGCACTTTCGCACCCACGTAAAAGATTCTCTTACTGGCATCTCGGGACAAGACGAGTATGGCGATGGCATGGTCGAACACGACATGCATGTGGGCCAACTCTTGGATGTGCTTGATGAACTCGGCATCGCAGATAACACTATCGTTCACTATTCCACGGACAATGGCCCCCACAAGAACACGTGGCCAGATGCGGGTTCCAACCCGTTCTACAGTGAAAAGAACACTAACTGGGAAGGTGGATGGCGTGTGCCCTCGCTCGTGCGTTGGCCTGGCAAAATCGAACCTGACTCGGTTTCAAACGAAATCATGCACCACATGGACTGGTTGCCAACATTCTTGGCCGCTGCGGGCAATGAAACCATCAAGGAAGATCTGAAAGCGGGCGGGGTTCAAGCTCTTGGTCGTGAGTACAAGGTTCACTTGGATGGTTACAACTTCCTGCCTATTCTGACAGGCGAAACAAAAGAAGGCCCACGTCACGAGATTTTCTATTTTGCGGATACCGGAGAGCTGACAGCTCTGCGTTATGACGATTGGAAATTGATTTTCCTTGAGCAAAAAGCGGTCTCGACATTGCGGGCATGGATCGAGCCTTGGACTCCACTTCGGGTTCCTTTGATCACCAACCTGCGACGCGATCCCTATGAGCAGGCACATCTGACATCCAATACCTACTACGACTGGATGATTGACCGGATTTATTTCCTGGTGCCAGCGCAGAAGTATGTGGGGCAGTTCCTGGGGACATTCCAGGAATTCCCACCACGTCAGAAACCAGCCAGCTTTTCCATCGATCAGGTCATGGAGCTGATGGAGGCAAACAACGGGAGCAAGTAACCCCGAGTTTGCAGAACTCTTAGCCATGCGCCGCGACACGAAAATTTCGCGGCGCATGAGCCTCAGGACTGAAACACATTCACCGTTTAGCTGGCAGTGTATGCGGATTTGCATCGCTGAATTGCACTCTAGAAAATCATTAGGGAGAGACCATGACTGACTTAGTCGTAATTGTTTTTGAAGGCCGTCACACCGCAGACGAAGCGTTGCTTCGCTTGCAGAAGATGAGCATGGACTGGGAAGTTGATCTGGACGAGGCCGTCGTGATGACCCGTGACAAAAACGGTGTCGTACGAACGCGCAACTCTGACACGCTGACTGCGGCAGGGTTCCTTGGAGGGACGTCCATTGGCGCGCTGACCGGAACGCTGATTGGCGCCATGGCTGGTAACCCGGCCGCTGGTTTTGTTGCGGGATCGGCTCTTGGAGCGGGGTCTGGAACCTTGGCTGGAATGCTGGATCAGGCCGACGAAGAAGACGCCCTGGCGGCGCGTGTGGGATCAAAAATGGGCCCCGACTCTTCGGCATTGGCTGTGATTGGATGGTCCAGTCGTCCCACGAAATTGTTAAGCGAACTGGAAGGCATGAAGGGCGAAGTTATCGAGACGTCTTTGTCTGTCAGCGATGAAAAAGAGCTTCGTGCAGCTTTGGCCGGAAGCTGACCAAGTCTTCTTAAAAACCCGGTGGCCTGAGCGCCAGGCCACCGGAACGCAATATTCACATCATCCAGACTGGAAACAGGTAAATGAAAAGATTTTTGACCGCCGCTGTCGCTCTGACCGCATTTTCTTTCGGAGCCCCAATGACAGCATCCGCAGAGTCTGTCCCACACGTGGCTGGCGGAGTTGTTGTGGAATACAACAATCTTGACATCGCTTTGGTCGCTTCCGGCTGGAGTGTTGTCGAGCTTCTGCGCGGCGACGTGTACAATGATCGCGGTGACTTCGTAGGCTATGTCCATGATGCGCTTGTCTTGCCGGACGGTGATACGACCTTTGTAATTGTCAACGTCGCGGGCTTCCTGAACATTGGTGAAAAGCTGATCGGGTTGCCAGCAGGTGCCTTCGAGATCAACGCGAATGGTGATCTGGTGCTGCCCAATGCATCCAAGGACAATCTGAAAAGCCTGCCGCGGTTCTTCTACGCACGCAACTAAACAGACTGGCGTACTCAACAGGGTTGACTTGCTTGAGGCGCCAGAACGCAAATTCGGTCCACAAAGTTTGGAACCGCAATCTACCAAGAGAAAGATACATTCGGCATGGGAAACTCGGAAAACAACCTACAAGAAAACTGGGGATGGTTTCTTGCGCTCGGGATCGTTTTGATGATTGGTGGCGCATCCGCACTTTTTGCACCCTTTTTGGTATCATTGGCCATTGAATATGTGGTCGGAATTGTCTTCGCCGTCGGTGGCGTTGTGATGCTTGTTCAAGTTTTCACAACCAAAGACGGTTGGAATGCACGGCTCATCTATTCGATCCTTGGCGGCTTCAACCTGTTTGCAGGGCTTATGCTCATGTTCCGCCCGCTCGAAGGGCTTGTGGCGCTGACGCTGGTCCTGATCGTCGCCATTTTCGTGAACGGCTTGGTCCGTATCGCTGTGGGCGTGATGGCGCGACCGGATGAAGGCTCTGGCTGGGTCATTTTTGTTGGCTGCGTGTCCGTACTGGCTTCGGGATATCTGTTGGCGATGTACCCCGAAGTGAGCGTCATGCTGTTGGGGATTGTGGCAGGCGTATCTCTGATTGGTGAAGGCGCTGGCTACATCCGCTTTGCATATGGTTTGAAAAATGGCGTGTCAGTCGCTGTCTGAACAACAGCGGGCGACTGTGATCCACATAGTTCAGCCATCAATGTACGCGCTCTTGAAGGGACGAAATGATGCCCAGCTCTAGTCTTTTTCCTTCGGTGTTGAAACTTGCCGCCATTTGTCTGGGCTTCGCAGTTCCATCTGTTTTGAATGCTCAGGAAAAGCCCCGACTGGTACTTCAGATCACCGTAGATCAGTTGCGTGGAGATTTGATTGATAGATACGGTGCTCACTTGGGCGAGGGTGGTTTCCGATACCTACTGGAAAATGGCGTTAACTTTACCAACACCCATCACCGCCATGCCAACACAGAAACAATTGTGGGTCACACAACACTGGCAACTGGCACGGATCCTGCCATTCATGGAATGGTTGCCAACCTTTGGTTTGATCGCAAGACAGGTACGCCGTTTTACAACGTGCAAGATCCAGACTATCCGCTGGTTGGGGCTTCTGGAATTGACGCCGACAATGAAATTGATCCAACCCAACGCGCCGCTACAACGGATGGGCGGTCGCCACGCAATATCATAAGTTCAACGATCTCCGATGAAATCGCCTTACATTTTGGCCCGACGTCCAAGGTGTTTGGGGTGTCAGTCAAAGATCGCGGGGCAATTGCGATGGCGGGCCACGCTGGTGAAGCGTACTGGTTCTCAAAGTCAGAAGGCCGGTTTGTTACAAGTACATTTTACAATGATGCCTACCCAAGTTGGATCGGGGAATGGGATGCCAAGGGCCTGGTCGCGTCTTATGCCAACCGCGACTGGACGCTTTTGGGGGACGCCTCGGATTATGCCTTTGCCGACCGGGATGATCAGCCATGGGAAACAGCATTGCCGGGATTTGGCCGCACATTTCCACATAACTGGGGCCCGGCCGACGGAAAATACTTCACGACCTTTCTAACCCTTAGCCCAGCAGGGGATGAAATTACTGTCGACTTTGCCAAGGCCCTGCTGGACGCAGAACAGCTCGGGCAAGACGTGGTGACTGACTACCTGTCCGTCAGCTTGTCATCGACGGATTATGTTGGCCACATATTCGGCCCATCCAGCCTGGAAGCCGAAGACAACTTTGCCCATCTCGACAGGCAAATTGCCGGCCTGTTGCAATATGTAGAATCCGTTGTGGGGCTGGAACACACATTGGTCGTGTTATCGGCAGACCACGGTGCTCCTGAACACCCAGACTACCTTGCAACACTGGGCATTGAGGCGGGTTTGTTCGATTTTGAACGCGTCGACACGGAACCAGGATTTGTGCGGCTGCAAATGGATTTTGGAGAGTCCAAAGAACTGGTTCAAAACTTCTCCAACCCTTACGTCTATTTGAACAAAGACCTCATTTCCGAACGCGATTTGGATCCATTGGTTGTTGAACGGGCGGTTTCTGATGAACTTCAGAAGCTCCCAGGAATTGCCTATGCCGTCAGTAGCTCGGACTTGCGAAGAGGGGCGTTTGCCAAAACCAAGATTAGCGATGCAGTCTTGGCTAACTTTAATCCGGATCGATCCGGAGACATCTATGTTGTGTTTGAACCGCATTGGTTTGTAGCTGATTTCGACGGGTTGCACGTTGCATCCGCACATGGCTCGCCGTGGACATATGACACCCATGTTCCCTTGATTTTTTCCGGAAAAAATATTGCCACCAAGACAATCGTGCGACGCGTCGAAACCGTAGATGTCGCGCCCACGATTGCGGCCATTTTGGGCACCAAACCGCCTTCCGGAGCAGTGGGTGACCCCCTGCCTGAAGCGATGCCAAGGACAAAGGACTGACCATGAGATCGTTAATGAAGCGCTTCGCCCAAATAGCCGTTTTATGCACAATTGGTGCGCCGGTTCTGGCCCAGTCAGACGCCGCCCAAGCCAACAATCCATTGGCGGACATAACTGCGTTCAACATCCAAAACTACTACTTCGGAGAGTTTACAGGTCCTGGTGATGCCACCGGAAATCAATTTGTTCTGCGATACGCAAAGCCGGTCACAATCGGTGATTCAAACTGGCTGATCCGGGCCTCTTTGCCGTTTAATACTTTGCCTGTAGGTGCAGGTGGTCAAGAGGTGAGCGGGATCGGAGACTTCGACGTTTTTGCAGCCTACCAATTCGACACAGGCAATCCTGGAGTTAGTTTTGCACTTGGCCCGCAAGTGGTGGCCCCAACGGCCTCTGATGACCGCCTAGGAGCGGATCAGTGGCAGCTTGGGCTGGCAAACGTCTACTTCAATGCGACTTCGCCTGTGTTTCAGTATGGCTATCTTTTGACGTATCGCACGGGTGTCGGGGATACGAACGGTCGTCAACGTGCAAGTCTTGGCGCCATTCAGCCATTTGCCTTTTATCAGCTTGGTGGTGGGTATTACACAGGTGGTGCGCCGATCTGGACGTACGATTTTGCCACTGACAGTTATGCGGTTCCACTGGGTCTTAGGCTCGGGAAAGTCACCAAGCGCGGCAACACCGTCTACAACTTTTTTGTTGAGCCACAGTACTCGGTTTTCACTAAGGGCGCTGGCCAGCCAAAGTGGCAAATCTACATGGCGCTCAACATGCAGTTCCAATGACCCGTGGGGCACGTGGCTCATGCCGGCCCTAGTTTTGAAACACATCAATCAATCTAACCCAACAATCAGGAATGCTATTATGGAAAAATTTATCGCTGTCGTTTTTGAAAATGATGACGCTGCTTTCAAAGGCGAGACAGCCTTGCGAGGGCTGCATGCAACAGGAGAACTGGCAGTGTATGCGGCTGCTGTGATCGGGAAAGATCTCGACGGAAAAGTCGAGGTCAAGAAGGTCGAAGACGAAGGGCCATTGGGAACCGCATTGGGCCTTGTCATTGGCGGCATGGTAGGTGTTTTGGCTGGCCCTCTGGCTGTTGCGTCCGGTGCTGCAATCGCCGGTTCTGCGGCCGCTGCGTCTGCCGCGGCGTCAGGAATGGCTGTCGGATCAATGACAGGCGGCCTGTTCGGTGTTTACCGTGACCTTTGGGTGGCCGGAATTGACTCTGCGATGCTTGATGAAGTCAGTGTCGAACTGCTTCCAGGGAAGTCTTGCGTGGTGGCGTCGGTTGATGAAGTCTGGACCTCACCCTTGGATGTCAAAATGGGTGAAGCTGGTGGGGTGGTGTTCCGAAAGCCGCGCATCGATGCAATTGATGAACAATACGCAGCTGACATGGCAGAGCTTGATCGGGAGATCGCAGAGCTCAAGGATGAGTGGAAGCAATCAAGCGATGAGACCAAACAGGCAATCCACGATAAGATCGATAGTGCCAAGGCGAAAGCTACTGCAGCCAAGGAAAAAATTTCGCTTCGTATGGATGAGCTAGACAGCCAAACAGAAGCGAGGCTCGAAGCGATTGATGAGCAAATTGCAGCGGCCAAAGAAAACACCCGCCAAAAATTTGAAACGCGCAAAGCTGAAATTCAGGCTGACTACAAAGAACGTAAAGGCAAGCTAGATGCATCAATGGTTCTGGCAAAAGAAGCTCTCACCTGAACCAATTTGTTAAAACCGCTGAATAAAAGCACTTAGCGTCGTCAAAAATGACTGACGCAGATTAGTCGCAAAAGGCGTTGCGCTGATCAAATCTAGAGAAAGGAAAAGAAATGGCAGATTTAAAAAGCATGATGGCTGAACTTCAACAAAAACGAGATGAAATCAAACTTCAGTTGCACCTCGGATCAATGGAAGCAGAGGACGAGTGGGATTCACTTGTATCTGAATGGGACAAATTCCTTTCAAAATCCCAGTTTGACCAAACTGCTGACGAGGTTGGTGAAGCAGCCCGTGAACTTGGGCTCAAAATGAAGGCTGCTTATGACAACGCCAAAAAGGTCGTTGGTTAAAGGGCGGGCCGGAATGCTCCAAAATCAGCTTTATTGTTTGAGGGTCGTTTGGGCTTAGGCAAACGTCGGGCATTATTACAGGCGACCAAAATATGACACGACCTTCGGTAATGGGTAGCTCGATTCACGAGCTTACCTCTACTTCGAAATCTAAGTATGTTAGTCGCTATTAGAAACGGGTGCCCCTAGAGCCAATTTGTACCGCTTTGCGGGTTCCGTTTTTGAAATTATACCACTTCCCAAGATGCAAGGGGCCAAGGCGAATGACTGTTGATGCAGATGACACCGCAACTGAAGTCAAAGAGCCCGCAGTTGCCGTCTCACGTCAGACAACTGCTTTGGCGTCTTTCGTAGTCCTGGCACTTTTGATCAGTGTTGCCTTTGTGGAGCTCGTTCGTCCATTTCTTGCAGCGCTGGCACTGGCCGCGATTTTTGCGGCGCTTGTGCAACCGTTTTATACTTGGGTTCTGATCCGAACCGGAAAACGAGAAGGCCTAGCCAGTACCATTACCGTATTGGTTGGCGTGCTGCTTGTCGTGGGGCCGCTCATTGGAGTGGGATATCTTGCGACGGTTCAGGCTTCCGGGTTGGTGGCAGGCGCGGATCAGGTCATTGAAACGCTATCCGAAGATGCCGCCGCCCTGAAAGGCGGAACGTTTGAGTTTCCAAGCTGGGTTCCGGTTGCCAAGGAGCTGACAGAAGCGGGCCCTCTGGTTTTTGAAAAAGCAGAAGGGCTGCTAGGTTCGGCGGCTTCGTTCCTAACGGCTGAACTATCTCACTTAACCAATGGTACAGCAAAATTCTTCCTAAGCCTTTTCACCTTCTTGTATGCGATGTTCTTTTTCTTACCGCTTAAAGACACTGCATTTCGCCCAATTCTCGAGAACTCCGGGCTAAGCGTCGATCTTCAGGACAAACTGCACGAAAGAATTGTGTCCGTTAGCCGAGCGACGATAAAGGGAACTTTGTTGATCGGCGTGATACAGGGTGCACTCGGAGGCCTTGGTTTTTGGGCGGCAGGGATCGAGGGCCCTGCTTTTTGGGCAGTTGTAATGGCGATTGCAGCAGCTATTCCAGGTATTGGCGCAACTGGCGTGGTATTTGGTGGGGCAGCCTATCTGGCGTTTCAGAGCGAATTTCCGGCCGCAATTGGGCTGGCGCTTTGGGCTGGCTTGGTGGTCGGGACAATAGACAATGTTCTGCGGCCATCACTCGTAGGAAAAGACGCACAAATGTCGGATCTGATGATCTTTGTCAGCACATTGGGCGGGCTTGCGTTGTTTGGTGCATCAGGGCTGGTTTTTGGCCCGGTTATTGCCGGTGTGTTCGTTGCGGTTTGGCAGGAAGCACCCAGGTTTTTGCAGCCGCCAGTTGAGAGCCAAGGCGATGACCAAACTGCCTCGGAGATTCAGCAGTTGGTTGAGCCAGATGAGCAGCATTCCGTCGACGCAACTTCAGCCAGTGGGCAGGTACGCAGGTTTACGGCATCAAAGGTCGACTTGGAAAAAGAGGTAGAGGCCTTGAAACGCGAACTGGCGAGAGACGACACTTAACGCGTGAAATCTCTCGTTGTTTCAGAAAACAAACTCACCGTTTTGCGCGGCAGATTGGCCTCACAGCACCGGAGAGAACAACCGCGCAACGGGCGCGCCCAGCCGGATATGCCGAGGTTGCTCCGAGAGCTCTTTGTCTAACTTGACGGCCCGCGCGAAATCCTTTTCCAGGAAGGCGGCAGTTTGCTTTGCGGCCTCGGAATCAAACATGACGGCCATGGCTTCAAAATTCAGGCGGAAGGAGCGGTTGTCCATATTGGTCGTCCCAATTGCCGCCAGACTCTCATCCACGAGAACCACTTTTTGATGCATAAAGCCTTCGTCATAGCGCCATACTTTTACGCCCGCTTGCCGGATTTCGTCAAAGTAGGCAAAAGCCGCAAGCCAAGGGATTTTGTGGTCGATAACTTCGGGTACTAAAATACGAACATCAACACCTCTAAGCGAGGCATGTTTCAAGGCTGTCAAAACATCTGTGTCAGGCACAAAGTAAGGCGACGCGATCCACACGCGTTCTTTGGCAGCACAAATGGCCGAGAAGAAGAAAAGCGCACCGGTTTCCATTTCATCGCCCGGCCCGGTCGGGACGATCATGCCGGTCATATCCTCGGATGCATGAGGGGCTTCCCAGTTTAGAGGGTCTACCATCAACTCACCTGTAGCCCAGTGCCAGTCTTCTGCAAATATGAGCTGAAGCTGAGAAACGACTGGGCCCTTTAGCTCTACATGCGTGTCTCTCCAAGCTCCGAATTTGGCGCTTTTGCCCATGTATTCGTCACCGACATTCAGCCCACCTGTGAAGGCTACGGTTCCGTCAACAACAACAGTCTTTCGGTGATTTCGAAAATTAAGCTGAAACCTGTTTTTCGGGCCTCGAGTGCTTTTGGGATCAATGGCCAAAACGCCAGAGGATCGAAGCTCCTCGTGATATTCTCTAGGTAACCCAACGCAGCCAACAGCATCGAACATGACCCGGACAGTGACACCTCGTTTGGCTGCCGCTATCAGATGCGTCTTTAACTCACGTCCAATCTCGTCGTCATGGATGATGTAAAACTGTAGCAGAATGTAGTCTTTAGCGGCGTCGAGCGCATCGAAGATAGCCGCAAATGTTTGCGCCCCATCGATCAAGATCCGCATGTTGTTTCCTCGAACAGCGGGCAATTCTGAAATTGCCTCAAACGGCTCTACAGGGAAATCCGGGTTTGAAACAGGGGCGTTGGCCAGTTTGTAATTCTGAACACCTTCGATGATTTCTTCACTGTCACGACGCGCAATCAGGTAATCCTTGAACTTGTGATGCCCCAGAAAGAGATACAAAGGAACCCCAAGATAGGGGGCAGTTATCAAGAAAACGACCCAACCGACGGCGCCTTGCGACGTCCTTGATGACGACACAGCGCGCCACGCAAACCAGATTGCAATAATCTCGAGAACGATTAGGGCCGCTACGGCGAATGACGCTATCATCTTGGCAAAACCTCCTAAGGAGAACTGAATTATTTCAAGAGCATGACACCACAATTATCAATTTTGTTCAGAGTGAACCCGCAATACAAAACAAAGATATTTCAAAATTTGCATTTAGGATACACATAAGATCCATTGCGGAGGCAGCCACTGCAAAAAATTGAAAAAGCTGCATTTTCTTTTACTCTGGCGCTGTAAAGTAAAGCGCATCCCAGTCAGATCCACATAACCGCTGGCGATAGTTGGTTGCCAGAAAAAGATTAACAGCGAACGGTAAAACCAAATGCCCTTTAAGGAAGCAGTTTCTGACCTTGTTGCGAGAGTGCAAGGTTGGCTTTCATCCGCGGACCAGATTGGGGTTCTCATCGCGATTGTTTTTGTTGCGATTGTTATCTGGCTACGCAAGCCGTTGGCCAAAATGGTTGTTGGGGCGTTGGATAGTTTAATGACCCGCCTTGCCGTAGGCCTATCGGATGAAACGAAAGCCGAGTTAACGGTACCAACGTCGATCTTGATCGCGACTTTATCAATCTTTCTGGCGTTGGATGTTTTGCAACTTCCTGAGTTTGCAGATGGTCTCGTGCGTCGCGTCCTGACATCCATCGCCGTTTTGGCCGTGTTTGCTGGCTGGTATAATCTATGCGGCCCCTTTGTTTCTCTTCTGAGCGGCGAAACACGCTTAGGCGTGAAAATGGAAAGTGGTTGGATGGAGCGGGTAGCCCGTTTTGGGGTCGTTTTGTTCGGGATCACAGCACTGTTGACCGTCTGGGAAGTGGACATTTCATCTGCTTTGACGGGCGTCGGTGTTTTGGGCGCAGGGCTGGCAATTGCGACACAGGATCTTATCCGAAATCTGGTCGCCGGTATGAACAACATCAGTGAAAAGAGGTTTTCTGTTGGGGATGTGGTTCAGATCGAAGGGGTTTTTGTCGGCACCGTTGAACAAATTGACCTGAGGTCGACATTGCTTCGGGGCTTTGACCAAATTCCAAGATACATTCCCAACTCGGAACTCGCCAACGCGGTGGTGCTGAATTACTCGCAGCGACGCAATCGTCGTGTAAAACTGAGCATACCTTTGGTTTTAGCGACGACCCAAGCTCAGATTTTGGAGTTCTGCGACACCTTGAGAAAGCACTTGAAAGAAAGCGGTGACTTTGACGTTTCTGAGGATGCGCCGCAGTATGTGCACGTCGAAGGCCTGTCGGACAGTGCAGTCCTCGTGATGTTCTATGCTTGGACAAACGATCCCGATTACGCAAACTTTCTGGAAGTAACCGAGCGTCTGACCCTGAAGATTATGGAGCTGGCGAGTGCTTGCGATACTGCACTCGCCTACCCGACGCAAACGCTGAACATGCCGGACAGTACATCCGACCTGTAACTCTGGTCTTCAGATCAGCTCTTCAGGTTCTTGATCACGGCCTTGGCAACAGTCCCGGCAACTCCAGGAGCAATCGCGCCAAACGGATCGCTCGCCATTTTCTTGACAGCGTCGGCCGTTGCCTTCGCCTCACCAGCAAATCCGCGCATTTCGGCTTCAATATCTTCCAGTGCCATGTCGCGCACTTCTGTGACGGGGGCGGTTTCCTGTTCAACATTGGATTTGTTCGCCAATGACACCAACAGTACCGCCAGCGCCATATTGACGAGCGCTACAATCAAAGCCGCCGAGGGTTGGGGCATGGTTTGTGACAAAGCCAGATAGGCTGATACGTTTAGCATAATCAGGCCGACACCTGCGGCAATTCCGGCGGCCGCCATCAACCCGGTTTGGCGCCGAAGAACTGCAAGATGACGCTGGGCGATCAGGCGCTCTGCGCGCAGCACGATAGAGATGTTTCTAGAAATACGGTTCATAATTTGGTTCCTATCTTGCGCGGCCAGCTAAAAAGCCAATAGCGAAAGCGCCGAGCGCGATGAGCAGCTGCTGTTTGTGGGGCAGGTCATGAAGTTCAGCCATGATTTCAGAAACTTCTTTATCCCAATCCATTTGGTTACTAGGCGTTTCCGCCTTATCCTTGTCTGGCAGCGCTTCGACGTCTTCATCTTCGCGTGCTTCTTCCTGTTGCGAAGAGCGTTCCGCAAGCTTTCTCCTGAGGTCCAGAAGCTCTGCTTCCAGTTCCGCTTTGGTCGCCATAAATCCCCTCTTTCTAAGCCTTAATACATAAAGTCCGGCATTCTTATCTGCTTGCTTCGCGGTCTGTGTCACTCGGCACATCATCCAACAAATTACCGTCGCCTGACATGAGAATGGCAATGGTTCGTGTTGCCGGGATATGAGACATCACTATTAAAAAACAAACTGTTATAGGCACACTCAAGAGCGCTCCTGCCATGCCCCAAATGGCCGTCCAAAACGTCAAAGCCAGGATGACCATCAGGGGCGATAAATTCAAAGAGCGCCCAGTCAAGGCAGGTTCAAGAATGTTGCCGACCACAAATTGAACCCCGCCACATCCACAAAGAATAATCAAAAACGGTGTGACTGTATCGAACTGTACCAAAGCGACCAAAGCCGGCACTGCAACACCGAGAATGGAGCCAATTGTCGGTATGAAATTCAACATAAAGGCCAAAACAGCCCAGGTTTCTGCAAAATCCAATCCAACCGGTTTCATAAAGGCATAGCTGCCAAGGCCCGTAATCAGGCTCACGAGCGATTTGATACCGACGTAGCGCTGGAGGCTGACTGACACGCTGCTCAGAATTTTGCGCAACTTTTCCCGAAACTCGGCATCTCGTGCCACAAGCTCCAGCTTTTTGTTCATTGGGGCACGCTCGACCATCATGAAGGGAAGGTAGAGCAACACCAGAAACAGCGCGCTTAGAAAGGCCCCTGCTGAAGAAATAGCGCCACTAGCCAAGGCAGAGATATCAAGGTCGGACAGGGCGCTTTCGGCGGCCGCGTAATTTTTGTCCCCGACCAGGGCAACAACACGGCTCAGAATTTGAGAGAAACGCTGCTCGTATCTGGGAAATGCTTCAGCGACGTCACCGGCTTGATTTGAAAGAATGGAGAGCACTCCAAGAAGGCCTAGGCTGACGATACCCAAGGAAATGATGTGGGCAAGCCAGCTGGGCATTCTGATCGAGCCGATCTTCAGAAGGCTCACTCTGTCGACAATTGCAGTAATGAGGACGAAAAGGAGAAGCGCCAGTGCAAGCGGTATCAAAATACTGGCAGCATACGCGAGACCGGCAATCAAAAGGAAAGTGATCACGATAATCTGAGTCCAGAAGGTTAGCCCAAAACGACTGCTGCCGGAGAGTTGATCGGTTTTTTGAGGTTCGTTTTTCAAATCCACTTCAACACGCCCTTAGCTGTTTTACTGAAGGGTTAAAATCAACAAAAACTCGCGCACCAAGTGTATTCTTGAGTTGTTTCCCATCGGGACCAATAGTCATCAAAATACGACAAAAAGCAAAGTGAAGTTTAAGATAAATTATTAGCCAGGTATTTACCACAAAAGGCTTCGGCTTCATTGCCCCTGAAACAGGTGGCAAAGATGTGTTTTTACACATCTCTGCACTCGAGAAGTCTGGAATGACTTCCCTGAATGACAATCAGAAAGTGACCTTCGACGTCGAGGCCGGCCGCGACGGCCGCGAAAGCGCAATCAATATCGCGCTTGCCTGATTTTTTTAGTGGGCGCTCCTTGGGGGCGCCCCTTCGCCAGACGGCCACTTTTCAGATTCTACCTCTGCCTAAAACAGCAGTTCTATTGCCCGGATAGGCAATCGTCGTTCTGGATGTGAGAATTGTTATCCTCAGGAGACCAGCCGATGTCAGATTACACAACGCCAAACAGATCAGGCGCGGGACGTGACCTCTTCAAGAAGATGTCAAAAAAACCGAAGGTAAAGGACACCGGGAAAAAGGCCTCTATGCCGATCCGCGTGGGCACCTATGGCAGATATCAGATCAAGTCCGGTTATGTCGCGGGCGTATACACGGCCCGGGCCTTCCCACAGCCACCGACAAAGTCCCGTGGTTTGATTGCCGAGGCAACGGGTGAGTCCGAAGAGGCCGCAATCGCCGCGTTGCATTCTGCCATAGATGCGCGTGAAACCCGCAGAAGCGATGACCGCAGGACAGATCCCAACACTGGGAGACAGGTACCAACATCCGACGAATACGTTGAAGCCCTCAACACAATAAATCTGACAACACCACAGCGGGCCATGATGATGGCGTTATCGCAGGCGGAAGCAGACGGGCTGACAGAGGAGAGGGTCGCGAATGCGGGCAGCTACAAATCCACTGCCTCAGCCAAAAAAGCGCTAGCAAGCGCGGGTCGAATGATTGCTGGATTTCTGTCTTTAGAGGCAGGTTCCAAGGTACCTTTAACGAGTTTGGATGGAGTTGCACTGATTGGGTTTCGCGGTGATCCCGGACCCGAACAGAAGCTAGGGAACTGGATAATGCACTCCGAACTTTGCGTCGCCATCCGTATCGCAACTTAAGCCAATAGGGTTAGCCGTCAGAGTGATTGCCCACTTAGAGTTGGTAGCCACTTCAACCGAACTGATCTTGTCCGGTATGGCAAAGGCGAGCGGCATCAGCCGCTCACCCAATGCCTAAAGGTCAATATTCTCGGCGATGCTCAGCGCATCTTCGAGTTCAACTCCCAAGTAGCGCACCGTGCTGTCGACCTTTGTGTGTCCTAGCAAGAGCTGAACTGCGCGCAGGTTACCTGTTTTTCGATAGATCTCAGCAGCTTTGTTTCGGCGAAGCGAATGCGTTCCGTATCCGCTTGGGTCCAGACCAATCGACGACACCCAATCGTGCACCAACCGGCCATATTGACGGATTGAGGTATGCGGTCGATCGTGGAAGCGGCTGGGAAACATGAACGAGCAGGCCAACATCTCGGGTGACTTGACCCAAGCCAAGACAGTTTCCCTTGTGTTTTCCGTCAGTTCAAACTGAACAGGCCGCTTGGTTTTGCTCTGAATGACCGAAACACATTCTCGGACGCGATCTTCTTTGACCAGATCGACCACAGAGAGCCTGACCAGATCACATCCACGTAGCTTGCTGTCGATGGCAACGTTAAATAGCGCCAGATCGCGAAGGTTGTTCGCCAGTTCCAGTCGCGCTCGGATGGCCCAAACCTGTTTTGGTAGCAGCGGTCGTTTTGGCCGATGATCCGCCCCTTGTTCCAGGCTTTACGTTTCGGGGTGACCGCAGGAAGTAGGACACGAGGCATGATTTGCCCTCCTTGCCGCCCTCCGAACCCAAGCATCAGCACCGCGCTGACGTTGGAATGCTACTCGCAAACCTGATTGCATCTGACCTGCCACCCGTATGTTTTTGCTCCAAACCTACAAGCAGCCCGAATGAATGGCCGGGTTCACCGCCGCCTTGCCGCGCTGAAATCTAAGCGCCTGCAGCAATTTCCGTGCTGCGAGCGCGCGCAGCGAGGAATCAAGACTTCTGCTGTGGGCTCTTTCGTTGAATCCGCCGCGCTATGCGCGAACGGCCGCTTTACCGAAAACGCTGAGAGAGTCATTTCGCCCCGTCCCGCAAAGGACCCCAATGACGCGGGAATGTAGTCAACGAGACGGCTGTGGAGCCTGCGGCACTCGTGCGCACCAATAAGGTGGCTCGCGATCTTCGGCTTCACCTGGCTCATACCAGGTGTGTCCGGTCCACATCCAAACTTCCCAGTCATCGCCCGGGTTGCGGACAATGTAGAAGTATCCTGGCGCATCTTCTCGACCGCTATACATTAAATCACCTCGTCAAAACCGAACACCGAAGAGGCCACCCGTCTCTTCCTCGTCGAAAAGTCGCGTGGGGTTTACATGCTTCCACACGTCGAAGTCATCCTGAAAGCCGTCTTGCGGCAAAGCATCAGAGTTCATCGTAACGATGTACTGGAACCCGACACGTTCGGCATGTTCGGCTCCGAGCTGAAGTGCTTTCGCGACCTGTCGCTCATCAACACCATCAAAGAGGTGGCTATCATGGATCAGAAAACCCGGACCCAGCCCTCTTTTCGTCGCCAGTTCTGACAGCATCAGATCGAAGCAGAAAATCTGCATGTTGTTGATGCCTTTGCTGCGCTGTGCATCAATCGTCACGTCGAACGTGGGTCCGTTGTCGGTGGCACCGATTTCGAGGTTACCCGCCTGCTCATAAAGAGCGTTTGAGAGGTCTTCGAATACGAGGATCGCTTCCTCAACGATCCCGCTTCTCTCGTGCAAGTCGGATTGCAGCGCTTGCTGTAGGCGGGCGCGCTCGATGTCGAGTTGAACCTGAGTGCTTTCGATCCGCTCAGCGATTTCCAGCTGCTGGCGCAAAGCCTCTACATCAGCCTCAGACCGGCCCAGTTCTTCCTGCAATTTGGTGTAGTGATCCAGCGCACCGCCTGACTTGAGGATGCCCATAATCTCCTGTCGGCGGCGATCCAACTCTGCCCGTTCTTCATTTCGCTCTTCAATCCGCTTCTCCGCAGATGATATTTCGCCCATCAGGTGCGCCTTCCGGTTTCTGACGATAGCTTCGTGAAACGCAGACACCTCCTCGAAACGCTTACCCACAGTCCCCGGCAAGACGACCCCGGCCTCTTTATAAACCTTTTCGACATTCGAGATGGCCGGTGGTTCTTCACTCTCAAGCGCTTTTGTCAGTTGCAGGATCAGGTCCCGATCAATGAGATTATCATTGTTCATCGTCGAGATCGCTCGGGTGATCTCCGATGCCTCTTTTTCGAGGGCGGTATACTCCGGGACCACGTTAAAGGTTGCGATCAGCTGGCGTAGCCGGTCAGCCTTTCCCTGAGCAACCGTCAGACGAGTTCGAAACTGTGCGGAGCTTCCATAAAAGTCCCCAAGGCTGCCTTGTTTTGCCGCCTTGCGCAGCTCTTTCATGGCCTTCTCTTGATCGCGGGTTTCCTGAAATTGTTGCGAAATACTCGCGTCCAGGCCAAGAAGGTAAGAGATCGCAACCTGCTGGTCCCAGTTCTGTTGTTGCCCTGACTGTTGTGTCGGCTGAACAAATGCGCCACTCCCCTGTCGCCTCACAAAGTAAGAAAACAGGGAACGGAATGTCGGGCCGAACCGAGCCTTTGCGTCCTCATTCGTTGGCAGAGTGAAGAAGAGAGACCCCAAGACAAGTTTCCAGTTGGCTTGGGAAAGAACAAGATCACCGGTCTTCTCATCAAGGTCGGGCTTGATCGGCCAATGGTCAGTCTCGCCCTGTATCCGAATCCTGGAGGGTTTGGAGCCTGAGCGTGCAACAGTCATCACATGCCCGCCGATGTCCGCTTGGATTTCGAACGTATGGGGGGTCAGGGTGTCAGAGCGGAAAATGCTTTTCTTGTCCGCGTTGCTGCCAAATATGAAGTGAACCAGCTCGACAAAGCTCGACTTGCCAGCACCGTTGCGGGTCTGACGATCGGTTGCTTCGGCCCCCTTTTCGGCAAGGACGATATTGAGCCCCTGCCCGAACGTAAGGGACTTGAAGCTATCTAAGTCGCTGGTGATAGAATGGATCATGTCGCCGCTTTCCGTAGAAGGCCGTTCTCGAACGTGACGGCGTTCACCATGAAAAGCAGATTGAGGGCCAGAACGAACCAATCATAGTTTATGGGCGCAGTGCCGACAGACTCGCCGCGTTGCTCGCGCACTTCGTCCCATACCTTCGAAACCGTCATCGGACGATTGAGGCAGGCGAGGACTTCTGCTCCAACCGTAAGCAGAGCGCGTTCAGGCCGGATATGTTTGGTCGGAAGAATCATATTGCTGCACCCTCCTCAATATGATCCTCGAAAATGTCGCAGCGCTCGAAGAAATACGACATAACAGCGAGAACAGCGGCCTGATGTTCGGGGCTACCCGACATGCCCCCCGCAAACTGTTGGAGCTCTGCGAAAACGGCATCGGGACTCGCGCCTTCGTCCCGGAGAGCTTGATAACGGTCTCTGAAACCTTGTGCGATCTCCTCGCCAAAGTTTGGAACTGGATACTGTTCGAAGAAGCGTTCGACCAGACGCTCTTGGCGACGCCCTACACGAAGCAGGCCGGCGGCGGCTTCAGAAAGGTCGTTTGCTTGCAATTTCGTGGCTGAGGGCGCCGTGAGCGGAGGATTATCGTCAGGCTCCATGCGCGGGATCGCGAGGATCACGGGTTGAAGCTCCATGAACTCCAACTGCGAAAGCGTCGTCTGCGTCGGAGCCGCACCGAAAAGGTCCGTAAGCTGCGTTGGCGTTAGCGACATCACGACATCGAACAACTCGGCATAACCCATCGACCCAAGTTTCACGGTGGGGTTTGCAGCTTCCAAATCGACAAGTTGCTGCACGACATCGGCCGGAAGGCCGTCCATATCATTATGGACAAAGATCCATCTCGCCATCCGCGCACCCCAATGGCCGAGTGCGCCGTTGAAATCAGCATCGACCTTTGCCTGCATGGCATCGAGCTTAGTGCTGCGGGGTCCGTAGCACTGGAAGATGGTTTTGTCGCTTGCCCGGTAGCCATCGCTCTTCCGGTCGCCCTTGTTTCCGTATGCACGTACAGGCTGAAAATCGCCGGGAAAGGCATGTCCCATGATCGCGGCGAACATGTCTTCGAATGCCTGCCCTTCGTTCTTCAGGAAGGCATTCTCAAATTTGATCTGGAAAATGAAGCGCTGAAGCTCGTCCATCACGCAGTCGCCGCCAAGGCGCGCTGGATCGTGCTTCTGTTGACCCCCAGTATTTCCGCCATGCCTGAGACTGTTTCACGTTTCGTCTGGATGGCCCGTTTGGCGTGTGCGATTTGTGTTGGCGTAAGGGCTGGCGGCCGACCCAGACGCTTGCCGCGCTTCTTTGCGGCTTTTAGCCCCGCTGTGGTCCGCTCTCTGATGAGGTCACGCTCGAATTCGGCAAGCGCGCCCATGATGTGGAACACCAACCTTCCGCCTGCGGTTGTCGTGTCGATCCCGTCCGTCAAACTGCGGAACTCGATGCCACGGTCTCCAAAAAGCTTCAGAAGATGAATCAGGTCCGCAATAGACCGCCCTACCCTGTCCAGCTTCCAGACAACCAAAGTATCGCCTTCGCCCAACAGATCCATCGCCTCGGAAAAACCTGTCCGGGTCTCTGCCACCGTCGCTCCGCTCTGCGCCTTGTCAGTGACGATGCGACCGCACCCGGCTTCAGTCAGCGCCTCGATCTGTAGATCAAGGTTCTGTTCGTCTGTAGACACGCGTGCATAGCCGATTTTCATGACAGCTTTGTGCATCAGGTTTTTGCGGCAGTCCACCTCAAAAGAAATCAATGACTTGGCGGAAGGCAAAAAAGTGCCGCAAAAAGGGTCCTTTTCGCGGCGCTTTTGGAACCAGACCTAGTGTCCACGGCTTGGCCAGCTAAACCCAAAATGACGGACGTAATACTCATCATGCATGTACTTCAGGTCGTCTTCCCAATCCGAAATCGCATCCTCATATCCGCGTGACTGCATCTTTTTGAAATTTTTTGCTAAACCGGCAAGGTGGTAGGCGATTTTTCGCAGTCTCAAGGCGGACTTTGGTTCGCCCCACATTCGAAGCGTTGAAATTCCATCGATTGGCGGAAGCTGTCCCGAGAAACAGCGATCAAGAATCAACTGTCGTGTTGACGCGGGCAAGCCATTTGTTTTCCCGACGGTATATCCGAGCACTTTTAGAAAGCTTTCTTCAGCCCTCTCAAAGTCGCCACCACCATGACCACTTCCAACATCTGTAGAGGGCCATTTAAAGGCTTCCACCTCGGGCAGATTTCGGATCCTGCGCCGCCACTCCTTTTCGACAGAGATAACAATCAAAAGGTGTTCATCTTTCTTTTGACCCGTCGAATTGGCTGCACGTGATGTATTTGCCTTCCACAAATTCAGGAGTTGCTCATTATTGGACTTGGACAGGGAAGAGCGAATTCTTTTTCCGCTCGCAACGAGTGATGACATCTCTCGCTTCTGACGAGCATTTGCTTGACGCTTCGCGCCTTCTTCTCTGCGCGCTTCGTTTGATTGCCGCTTTTCCAGCTTCGCTTGGGTTTTTTGCTTTTTGGTTTCCCTCTTTTGATCGAGATGCCGCTGCTTTCTAGCAGCTGTTTCGATTGTCTTTACCCATGAATGAAAGTGTCGCTGGTAAATTACTTCTATTTCCGCTTGGTGGCGGATGACGGTTTGCCCCTTGAAGGTCAGGCCGACCTTGGAATTTGGCCCTTCGTGCGGAGACCCGACCCACATTTCCTCTCGCATGACAGTGAAGAGACGCACAAAAACCTGGTAAAAAACCGGGTCTACGCCAACACCATGAAGTTCCTGATACGCCTTTCCGACAGCAATCCATTCCTTCGGTTGGTCTGCCAAGCTGTTCAAAACGAAAAGCGACAGCTCTCTAAGCGTATCTTGATTAAGTCTAAAACTTGATCTGCTCACGTGAAACCGCTCTTAAGTAAGCCCGGGGGCAGGTGGGTATTCTATGTTCAGCTGTGCATCCATGGAGGCCGACGGTTTTTGCGCTCAAGCTGGCGGATGATTGGCCTGACCGCGAACAGCGGACATTAGTTCAGAAAAATCGGACACGACATCATACTTCACGCGGTCATTTGGAACGCTGTTTGCAATCTCCTCAAAGAACTTTCTGGCACACTTGATTTTCTCCCGCTCCAACTCGCGGAACTTCAGAGACGGCTGTGAACCCTTTGTTTCGGCAACAAAATAGATGTGTTGCACCGATTGCTCTTTGAAAGCTATCGCCCAGTCGGGGTTGTAATCGCCGACAGGTGTAGGGATGAGAAACCCTTGCGGTAGCTTGGAATAGACGACAATTTCATCGCTTGTGTCCAGGTCTTCGACAAATCTTCGTTCGACCCCAGAGTCAACTATGGCATAGTCGTAAATGTGGTTGCGCAATTTTCCAACGGCCTGCGTCAAATCAGTGCCACTCTGGGTCGCGGGGAAAATATCGGTGTCGTATCTGTCGGCAGTTGCATCATAGGTCAGATGCTCGATGACAGTCGTGGCTTTCTGCTCTTTGATTATGCGTGAGGCTTCGGAGATGAACTGTTCCGGATTGGCCTGAAATGTCGAGAACTTTGCGGCGCTCATTCCAGTCAAGATTTTCCCAATTGTCCCGCGTGTGAGATCCGCGCCTTCGGCGAGTTTGCCGATAACGTCATATGAAACGAGGGAATGGGCGGAACTACTTTCCTCACTGCGTATACCTGATTGTTTAAACGCAGCTCCGGTTCGAATCTGAGCCTCAGTCAGCTCATCCGAAAGTTTGCCTTCGGTGACGACGTATTGCAGAGGTGAGACAACGAGATCCCGGTCCAAAGCATCGATGCAGCGTCTGACCAGGTCATTGGAGTCAAATTCGACCTGATAAACTGCCTTCCGGTTGATGCGCTGCCAAAGTTCCTGAAACTCCTTCTTTTCGAAGTTCTTGTTTCGCAGGTTAGGTTTGCCCTTGCGGCCATCGCCCATCATGTTCTCAAGCTGGCTTCCGTTGAAGACGGTATCGATGAGCTGCAGGATCTGTTCCTGTTGGCCTGATAGCTCCTCGGGCAACTCGGCTAGCGTTCCTGCCTCACGCGCGTCATGATAGGCTTGAGTGATGCCATCATTATCATCGATGTAGTCGTTCTTGACGAGATACCGCTCGATGCGTTTGGCCATGTCCCTGGACACAGTGGTTTCACTCCCGTTGACCGTGATCGACTTGCCCTCAAAGTATTCCGCGTTGGCCTGGCGTGGCCGCTCCGACAGATTTTCGGCGATTTCTTTCTGAAGACCGCCAACAAAGTCTTTATAGCTTTCACTGGCCACCACGGTCAGGACGTTGATGTCATGTACGGTCGCTGCATGATCCATGCGGTCCCCGTTCTTATTGACAGAAATGCGCAGCCCCCGGCCAACTTCCTGACGGCGAGAGATGGTGTTGTCGCTGTGCTTGAGCATGCACATCACAAAGACATTCGGGTTGTCCCAGCCCTCGCGCAACGCGGAGTGGGAGAAGATGAACCGCGTCGGCTCCTCGAAAGAAAGCAGCCGCTCCTTGTCCTTTAGGATCAGATCGTAGGCCGAAACGTCATTCGTTTGTCCCGCTAGTTCTCCTCGAGCTACAACTTGCGGGTCGACTTGCCGCCCTTTCTTGTCGATCGAGAAATAGCCGTTGTGGGTTGCTCCGACGTCGATGCTGTCCAGATGCTTTCGGTAGGCCTCATCTTCCAAGGGCAACTCGCCGAGATATTCGGCTTTCAGCGCTTCGTATTCCACTTCGAAGACACGGGCATATTCGCCTTTTTCATCGTCAGCGTCATAGTCCCGATACTTTGCAACCTCGTCGATGAAGAACAGGGACAGCACTTTGATACCCTTGGCGAACAGCTGCTTTTCACGCTCCAGATGGGCCGCGATGGTCTCGCGGATCTGAATGCGGCGGATGTCACGTTCGGTGATGTCGCCGCTGGCTTCACCGGCCCTCAGAACCTCCCCGTTTGTGAAATGGACCTCATCCACACGAGCGTCGATGTCGGAGACGACAAAGTCCCGATATTGATCGAGCCCCTTGGACAGATCAAACAGGTTACGACCCTTCTCGACCTTCCGCAGCACCCGCTTGATGCCCGAGTTGGTCCTCACCTCCATCTCGACCCGCGCAACGGGGTCGCTTTTGGAGATCTGAATGCCCTCAAGGTACAGATACGCATTCGTGCCCGTCAGACCCTTGGCCTGAATGCCGCGCACTTCGATCTTCTTGACCAGCTTCTGGCTGAACGCATCGACCGCATCCAGACGATGCACCTTGTTGTGGATCGTCTTATGGGTCGCGGAATAGCGCAGGATGAACAGCGGGTTGAACTTGGGCAGGGCGTTCTGGGTTGCCGTGCCTTCCATCTTTTGCGGCTCGTCGAGGATCAGGATGGGGCGGTTCTTGGCGATCACGTCGATTGGCTTGCGGGACTGGAAATCATCCAGCTCTTCATAGATCCGCCGGTTGTCAGCGCCGCTCGCATTGAACGCCTGCACGTTGATTACCATCACGTTGATGCCCGCGTCCGAGGAAAAGCTTTCCAGCTCATGCAACCGCTTGGAATTGTAGATGAAGAACCGCGCCTTCTTGCCGTAGCTTTCAACGAAATGCTCTGCCGTCATCTCCAGCGACTTGGCCACGCCTTCGCGGATCGCGATCGACGGGACCATGATGATGAACTTGGACCAGCCATAGCGCTTGTTCATCTCGAAGATGGATTTGATGTAGCAATAGGTTTTGCCCGTGCCGGTCTCCATCTCGATGTCGAGGTTGATGGCCGCGCCGGGTTTATAGCTTCCCTTCTTGGGCTTGCCCTTGTCATCAACGAAGGTGCTGAGGCTCTCGGACAAAGGCAGGTTCTGGCGTTGCTGCACCTTGCGGATGTTTTCAAGAACAGAGACGGCTGGGTGGATGCCAGCGTTACTGAACCCGTCTTCGTCCGCCCGCATCTGCGCGCGGCGGCCCGGGTCGATACGGTAGATTTGGCCGGATGTGTTGGGCTGGCCCTCGAAACAATCGACCACGGCCTCGACCGCCGCTGTTTGGTAGTCTTGCGACTTGAACTTGATCTTCATGGGGTCAAATCGCCTTCACTTCGGTCTCGGGCGACATGGCTTTGAAAATCTGGCGCACGTTGATCTTGGTCTGGTCGTCGGCAAAACCTGTGTCCTTGAACACGATCCGCATGGGGGCGTGGCCTGCCAGCTCTTTGACCAAATCTTCGGAGATGCCATCGTCGAAACAGGCCATCAGGGCAGTGTCGTCGACGAAGAAGACGGTTTTGCCCTGCACGGTCTCGCGGCGGATGGGCAGGGTCAGGTCAACGCCCCAGTCGAGCAGGACTTGGAACAACAGATCCTCGGCCGTGCGGTCGGGTTTGACGTTGTCCACGCGGGACAGCAGGTCCGCCTGAGAGGTCTGATCCGGCGTGTAGAACACATCGGCCATGTTGGAGCTGTCGATCTTAAGCACGCGGAAGCCGACATCCTTGTTCCAATCGGGGTGACACTCCCCTTCGAGGATTTTCTGACCTGCCCGGCGGATGCGCTCTTTCGTCAACTCGGCAATTGAATGAAACCCCTGCGCATGAGCTTCGGAACCGTCCGCGATTTCCTCAGGGATTTGAACGGTAACAAATGGCCTGTTGCCGCCATCTTCGGAGTTCAGCTTTGCGACAGCATGAGCCGTTGTGCCGGAGCCAGCAAAGAAGTCGACAACTATATCATCAGGGTTGGGCGCTCCTTGCTCCAAGAGTGCCTGAATTAAGCTAACAGGTTTTGGAAAATCAAAGAACTTGTTGCCAAATAGATCCCGGACTTCTCGGGACCCATTGAGAGTGAAACCGACCTCAGTTGAGAGGACAGACGAAAACCCAGTGAACTCATTGTTGAGCTCCGATTTGAATTTCTTCTCTCTTGGACGGCCGTCGTCCTTCTTTGGAAAAACAATTCGTTCTTCCTCAATTTTCTGCTTCATAGTCTCTTTAGAGTATCGCCAACCACTGTCAGGAGGGCACATAAAATCTCTGCCGGTCTCAGGATCTGTGATGGCGTAGTGCAAATTTGGACGTTGCTGAGCATTTGCAAGGCCGAGGATACTGTTGCTCATCCAAGGCCCACGCTCGTCTTCGTCGGGGTTGGTGTATTTTGCTGCGTCGATCGCTTTTCCTCGCAGGGAAAACTCTGAAATGCTGCGGGCATAAACAACGATGTACTCATGGTCGCTAGAGGAGTTCGTTTTGTTTCGACTGTCGATAATCTGGCGGGACTTCCAAATTAGAGACGTGACGAAGTTATCAGCGCCAAACACCTCGTCACAAACTTTGCGAAGGTTTACCATCTCAACATCGTTGATGCTGATGAAGACTGCCCCGTCTCCACTCAGGAGATCACGAGCCCGAACTAGTCGAGAAAAAATGAACGATATCCAATCTGAGTGGAAACGTCCGTTTGCGATTGTATTCGCAACCATTCGATTGCCTTCGTCATCCCTTTGATTCGACCGCTCCAGAAATTCTGCCGAACTCTCCGCGAAATCATCGTCGTAAACAAAGTCATGCCCCGTGTTATACGGTGGGTCGATGTAGATCATCTTGACCTTGCCCAGATAGGTCTCTTGCAGCAGCTTCAGCGCCTCAAGGTTGTCGCCTTCGATGAACAGGTTCTGGGTGGTGTCGAAATCCACGCTTTCCTCCCGCGCGGGGCGCAGGGTTTTGGCGATGGGGGCGTTGGCGGTGATCAGCGCCTCGCGCTTGCCTGGCCAGTTCAGGTGATAGCGTTCCTGCGGCCCCTTGACGATGCTGTCCGATAGTTCCTGACGCAGCTGGTCAAAATCCACCGCCAATCGCAGCTTGCCATTCTCATCCGCCGCCTCGGTCACGCAGCCGGGGAAGAGCGCACGGATCTTGGCGATATTGTCCTGCGTCAGGTCAGGGCTATGCATCTTCAGCTTGTCAATCTCGTCACTCATGGTCTTCCCTCTGCCTATTCCGGCTTTTTCAGATGCTCTAAGTCCGCCTGCGCCTCACGCAGCTGACCGTGCAGTGTCATTCTGATGTTGAATTGCGTCTCGCGTTTCAACTTGGATTTTAGCTGGCTGATCTCACGCTCTTTGGTCTTGAGGGCGTGCGTTCGGTCCATCCGCGCGCTCAAGGATTCCGCCGTTTGTGGCACAATCGGCATGAGCGCCGTCAGGATCTGTTCATAAAGCACGCTCAGGTTTAGCGCCACTGGCAATGCGCTGCGCGGCGTGTCCGCTGACAACCAGTCTGATCGAAGGTGGTCGGAAAGCACCCACTTATCCGCTTCCGCCGCTGACGGGCGTTTGTGGGCCGCCGCGATTTGGATTTGGCCGTCCTGTTCCAGCTCGAACAGGATCGGGAAGGGGATGGCGCGGTCGATGGCCTTCAGCACGTCGTCGTGCACCGCGCCCGATTTGAGCGTGACGCGGAACACCTGAATTTCTGGCACAGATTTGGTGGCAGGCAGATTGATCGTCTCGGGGGCCAGTTTGGCCCGCCATGTGATTTGGTCGACTTGCGCGACGAATTTGTCCTTGAGCGCGGTGCTGGCCCGCACGCGGTCATATATCCGCGTCTTGGGCACAACGCGTTTCAGAAGCGTGGCTTTGGGATAGTCGAAGAGCGCCGTCATGCGGGATCTCGCACGACGATGAAGGCCAGAAGCTCAAAATCATCTAGCCCTGCGATGGTGTGGGTCAGAGCCGTGGTGTGCCCGCCCGAAAACAGGCTATCGAGGTCGCGTTCTTCCTTCACCTCGATCATTGATTTGATCGCGTCTCTGAGTAGTTCGGAATACTTGCCCATCTCGCGCCCGTCGCGGGTTTCAGTGTTAAAGGCGTCACAAAGGGTCTTGAGCGGTTTATCCAGCCCCTTGCAGCTTGCGCGGATCAGGTCGAGCAGGCGTTTTACCTCGGTATGGTCGGCAATGACGTTTGCGTCGTTGTCGAGATAGACCAGATAGTAGGGGTGCAGCCGGTTCTGTTGGTTGACGTTCACATCGGGGTGGATGTTGCGCAGGGCAAAGATCACACCGGGCTGCAGCCCCTTGGCGGGGTTGGATGGGACGATGGCGTGCAGGCCTTTGGGCTGGCCGGATAGGTCGCCATGTTCCTTGGTGTAGTTGAGCAGGTCCATGCGGAAGTCGTTCAGGCCAAGATCCGTGATTGAGACACCCGTCTTGACATCTTCCAGCTCGATCACCTCGTCCTGAAGGCGTTGTAGCTGGTCCTTGCGATAGGCGGTATCGCTGCTTTTGGCCGTCAATACGTTGTCTTCGCCGGTGCCTGCGAGGTCAACAATGTGCATCCGATTTTCGACACGTTCCTTGAGGTTGATGTACTCGTCGAGCGAGATGTCCGGCCAGTAGTTCACCAGCTGAATGGCTGAGTTGGGTGAACCAATCCGGTCGACCCGGCCAAACCTCTGGACGATGCGAACTGGGTTCCAGTGGATGTCGTAATTGATCAGGTAGTCGCAATCCTGCAGGTTTTGTCCTTCGGAGATGCAATCGGTGCCAATCAGAATGTCCAGCTGTTCTGGCACTTCCGGCATTATCAGCGCCTTCTCTTTCGCCTTGGGGGCGAAGAGCGTCAGAACAGACTGGAAGTCGTAGTGAGGCTTCAAGGTCGTTTTAGGGTTGCCCGAGCCCGTGACGATACCCGTTTCAGAATCCATCGCAGCCTTCAGGGCTGGCGCGACATGTCGATAAAGGTATTCCGCCGTATCTGCGTAGGCTGTGAAGATCAGAACCTTGCGATTGCCAGGGTTCAAAGGGACGGCCATCTTCTGCTTGATGACGTCAATCAGGTGCTGAAGTTTGGCGTCCTCTTCGACGCCAACCTTTTCCATCTCGGTCAATAAGCCTTGGATGATCTCGCGGTCGCCGCCCAAGTCGGCCTTCCATGTAGGAATGTCCATATCAGCAAGGTCGATCTGGATCTTCTTGCCGATGGTGAATTCGCCAAGTCCCGACAGATCATCATCGTCCGTTTCCAAGTTGTCCATATCATTGAAAACGTCTTCAATCCTGCCGTTGCCACCACTCGCCTCGAAGCGATCGATGGCATGCAGCATAGTGGCGATGTTTCGGTCGAGCGCACCCAGTGTAAGTCGGAATGCCTCGACTGAGCTTTCAAGGCGTTTCAGGAGGTTCGTCGTCATCAGCGCTTGTAGGCTTCGCTCTCGGTCGGCCTGGCGCAACGTTCCTTTGGAGCCCTCCGTCTTGGTGTCGTAGAGCTCTTCGTATTTTGTGAGGCGGCTAGGTTGGATGTAGTTCACCGGTGCGTAGACGGCCATTTTGAGCAGTGACAAATCGCTATAAATCTCGTCAAACCCCACAACGTCTTCGCGGAACGTGATCGGCAGGTGATGGGAAATCGGCTTCTTACGTTCTGGAAACGGGCCAATGTCGGCAGTATCGTAGAACTGTTCGATGTGCTTCCGAGAACGCGCAATCGTCACTGAGTCCAGCAGCTCAAAGAAATCTAGATCCAGCGCTCTGAGAATGGATTGTGCTGTGCGTTCCGCTGGAGGAAGCTCAGCCCAAGTGTTGAAGGCCGTCTGGGCCTTACGGAAAATCTCTTCAACACTGGATTTGGTTTTGAGGTTGCGGCTCAACGTGTCCGAGTGGCCTTCATATGCCAGTGCAAGCTGGTTGCGAAGGTCAGTGAACCTGTTGTTCACCGGGGTCGCGGAAAGCATCAGGACTTTCGTCTTCACACCGGCCCTGATGACCTTATTCATCAGCTTTTGATATCGTGTTTCCCGGTCTTTGTAGACGTCGTTATTCCGAAAATTATGTGATTCATCAATTACAATGAGATCATAGTTGCCCCAATTCACCCTATCCAGCGGTATGCCCAAGGACTCACCCGACGTTCTCGACAGGTCAGTGTGACAAAGCACGTCGTAGTTGAAGCGATCAGCCGCGAACAGGTTCGTTTTTAGATTCGTGTTGTAGTTGCGCCAATTGTCGGCGAGCTTTTTGGGGCAAAGAACCAGAACAGATTTGTTCCGCAGTTCATAATACTTGACTACCGCGAGCGCGGTGAAAGTTTTTCCCAAGCCGACACTGTCTGCGAGGATGCAGCCATTGTACGTCTCCAGCTTATTGATGACCCCCGTAGCTGCGTCTCTTTGGTAGTTGAACAACTTGTTCCAAACGAGGCTATCCAGATATCCCGTTTGGTCATTGGGCAGCACATCGTCATCAACCTCTTCCAGGAATTCCTTGAAGAGGTTGTACAGGATCAGGAAGTAAATTCTCTGCGGTGAATTCTCTTGGTACACGGCCTCAATGTGTTGAAGCACCTGTTCTGTCACATCTTGGACGTTAGCAGGATTGGCCCAAACCTGATCAAACAGGGAAAGATATGTCTTTGCAGACAGGTCGTCTTCGAAAGCATGGGTGAAGTTCGACACAGCGTTGCCTGGCTGGTAGCCCAAGTCGACCGCTGAAAACCCGCTGATTGGCGAAAAAACTCGGTTACCTTTTCGTGCTTCGATATGCGCAAACTGCTGCATAGGCGCATCTGTTGCGTTAGATTTGAAGGTGGCTTTTTTCCGGATCCAATCTGCGCATTGTCGTGCAATGGCTTTTTGGGTCAACTTATTGCGAAGATGAATCTCGAACTCTGTGCCGTAGAGCGCGGTTTCTCTGAGCTGTTTCGGGATAAAAAACTCGCGTTTCTCTTTCTTCGAACGCCCAAGAGCCTCGTTCGGAATGAACGTTGGATCAGTCAGGATGAACTCGAGTTCTTTGACGCTTTCCAATTCATCTCGCAGCGCTTCATAAGCAAAGATTGAGAAGCAACTGGCCGCAACCCGGATTTTTGCACCGGCTTCAGCCCCTGCTTTCAGTTCATCTCCCAAGAGGACAGAAATATTGTCAATAATTTTCAAGTGCAAACCTTAAAACGCTGATCTGACATCAAAGCTAGCTTCCTATGTGAGTGATGCACAGCCCCGAATGTCTCAGAAACTCAAAACAACGATTGCCAACCGTCTTCCAAGCAAGTTTGTCTAGTTGAATGTCAGCTTCTTCGAGACTGCCTGAGGGGCTCTTTCGAGGCATTCGCCGCATCGTGATCCAACGTCCGATATCTGCCTTCCGTTAACTGGAAATCGTCGCATTTCAGAGTCCCAGGATTAGTAATCGCTAAACCTTTGACCTGATTGGAAGCCGAAACTCACCATTAAAGCACTCCGACATTGAAGAGATTTTTGCGGCATTTCTTGATGACATACGACTGTCACAAGACGCCCGGTCATTTACTAACGTACCGCAATGCAGGTGCAAATCAAGTCAACTGGTAGGTATCGCTTCAATTCGCCACTTGCTGAATGAAGCGCCCATATTCCTGACTGACCTCCTGCGCTTCCGTGAATGCCCTCGCCCGTTCACCCTCCATGCATCGAAAGTAGTCTTGAATATTTGTGATGTAGTGCTCGAAATCTTGTCGGATAAGGTCTTCATATTCACGCGCGGAGGCCGGATCGCTCGGTACAAATGGTCTGGACGGTGCCAAACACGTCTCGGCTTGGGCCGAATGGGCCATAAAAACAAACCACATTATAACAGTGTATGTCTTTTTCTTCGACTTAGACATGATGCTTGTGCCCCTAAGATACTTGGAAAAATTCATCCTGCTGCTTAAAGGTAGTTTATAGAGAGACTTTCATCGAGTGACAATATTATAACTTGATGAGGATCTTATAAGATTGTATTGCGGTGGTACCTGAGAAGGGTGCCACTGCTGCTGACCATGGAGGTGACGCAGATCGTGGCGACAAACATAAACAAAGAAGCCCCTAATGTGGTCACAGAAACACATTTCAAGACCCTTGTTGACAGCGGTTATCAAGCAGAGGTTGTGTGCAAAACCAAAGCTACAAAGAAAGCTGCGGTTTGGTACGGCATCTGGATTATCCGCGTCGTCAACAAGGAACGCACTTACGAAAAGCTGCTCGTCCCAGCCCGCAAAAAGCTCGGCGACGACGACGAAATTGCAGTCCGTACCTTCAAGACAGCCAACGGCCTTATCTCGTTCCTCGAAAGCATGGGCTTCACACAAGTCAACATTCCGATGCTTGAAGGTGGTCGCACGCTGCACGCCCTGCCAGAAACGCCTATCGAGAGTAGCGACAGCTAGTCTTGCTGCTTTAACACTCGCCAGCACCCCTGCTCTTGCGCAGGGCATGGTGCTTGTAATGAACGGCGACGGCTCACTGAGTGAGTCTACTGCGCAAGACAATTTTGCACGAAATTACAATGATGGTGTGGGCCAAGGTTCAGCTGCCGAAGGGCTGCAACTTTTCGGTCAAGACATCGCTGTTGATAGTGAGACAGCAGATGGCGACTTCCGCGTTGCCTCTGTTGCACCAACGACCGCTGTGCCAGGCCCTGAAATTCTTCAAGCAATCGACGCAACAGCTATGCGCTACGCAAGCCACCCTGCCCTGCGTCGTGCAGGGCTTTCGGTGACTGAATGGCGTTTATTGTTCCGAGCAAACATTGAAATCGAGAGTGCCTACAACGTCGGCGCTCGGAGTCAGGTCGGCGCAATAGGCCTTGGGCAACTCATGCCTGAGACAGCGCGTGACCTGAACGTCGATCCCCACAATTGGCAACAGAATCTCGACGGGTCGGCCCGGTATCTTCTCATGATGCTGGTCCAATTCGGGGATGCGCGATTGGCATTGGCTGCATACAACGCTGGCCCCGATGCCGTGACGCGCAACAACGGTATCCCGCCTTATCGGGAAACCCAAAATCACGTCAGCAGGGTGCTGGCTGTGTTTAACCGGCTAGAAGGAGAAAACTCATGAGGCCAAATACGACCAACGTGGTGACACTGATCGGTGTATTCCTGATGCTGGCACAACCGGCATTAGCGCAATCCATCGACCTCTCACCTGTCCAAAGTGTTCTGCAAGGCATCGTAGATGCGATTACCGGCCCGCTCGGTATCGTGATCGGCACACTGGCTCTGATCGGTGTGTTCCTGTCGTGGCTCTTTGGCATCCTCGATTTCCGTCAAGCCCTTTGGGTGATCATCGGGATCGCAGGCATCGCAGCCGCACCAACAATCGTCGCTGCAATCTGGACCACATAAGGAACACTAGAAATGGCTGCACAAGTGCCACTTTTCAAAGGACTGCTCAGACAGCCGAAACTACTCGGCTTGCCCGTTATGTATGCGATGGTGTGGTTGTTCGGCGGCGTTCTGGTGTTTCTGTGGACACAACATTGGGTGGTCGCGGTTCTTGCCGTGGCCGCCTACCCCGCTCTGCGCAAAGCCGCAGATTGGGACCCGAATTTCTTGGACGTGGTTGTGACGACCTTGCAGGAAACGCCACCCACGACCAACCGCAAAATCCACGATGGAGATAGCTATGCGCCTTGAAGATGGCTTTGACGCTGCATCGCTGTTGCCCCATTGGGTTGCGAAGGAAAAACACCTCGCACAGATGCTTCCCTATGTCAGTCTGGTAGACGATCAAACGGTTCGCACACGCGGCAATGAACTGTTTCAGTGCATCCGTCTCGATGGCATCAACAGCTACACCAAAGACGACGACGAACTGGACAAGGTGCGTGATCTGTTTGCGCAAATCGTTTCCGATAGCGGCCACCAGTTTGCCTACTATGTTCACAAGGTTTCCAAGCCCATTGATCCCACAATGAAGCCTATCGAGGGTGATAGCTTTGCGGCGGCGGTCGATGAACAGTGGCGTGACTTTCTGGAAAATGCCGGCATGAGGGATAAGACCCTCACGCTGACAATCATGCACCGGCCCACGACTGCGAAAAAGGTGCCGTTCTCGCCAAAGAAATCCATTGAGGTTTTGCGCGAAGAAACTGCGAAACGTATGCGCGCGCTGCGCGAGGCTGTTGGCTTTATCAGCACCACATTCGTAGACATGCAACCGCGTCTGCTGAACGCGGAAAGCGGCGAACTGTTGGGCTTCCTTGGCAGTCTCAACACCGGCGAAGAAACCCCGCTCTACCCCGGCACAAAATACGGTGTGGTTGCGGATGCTGTCGCCAATACTCGGGTCACATTCAAGGGCGATAGCTTTGAACTGACTGGCGGTTCGGTCGGTAAGAAAATCGGCACAACATTAGCGATCAAGGATTATTCCGAGAGAACGCCTTGCACGATGTTCGACGAACTCAATCTGCCTATCGACATGGTGATCACGCATTCTTTCACGCCAGTAAACAGCAATACGATGGATGATCGTATCAAGCGTCAGATGCGCTTGATGCAAACCACCGATGATGGCGCCGTGACGCAATATGAACAACTCGCCGCCGCGCGTGATGAACTTCTCAGTGGCCGTCTCAGCTTTGGCGATCACCATATGTCGGTGACGCTCTTTGCCAATTCTGTTCCTGAACTGGATGACTTCACGGCGGAGATACGCAGTAGTGCGCTAACGCAGGGTATGAAAATCATCAAAGAAGGCTTCGCGTTGCGGACCCACTACTTTGCCCAGCACCCCGGCAACTCGGTCAAGCGCAGCCGCAAGGCAATCGTGACGAGTAAGAATTTCGCGTCCTTTGCCGCGTTTCACCGCACCCCGTTGGGGAAAACCGGCGATAACGTGCCTTGGGGCGTCCCGATCACAATGCTCCCCACGCCCGAACGCTCCGGCTTTTGGTTCAACTATCACGAAAAGGGCTCACCTGACGCGGAACCTACGGGCGGTCACACGCTGATCTTTGGGCGGCAGGGTGCCGGTAAGTCGGTCTTGTCGGCTTTCCTTGCCACGCTTGCGCGGCGGGCCGGTGCACGGGTCTTCGTCTTTGACTACCGCCTCGGTATGGAAATGGCCGTCCGCGCAAACGGCGGCACATATTCTTCGATCAAAGCGGGCGAACCAACAGGTTTGAACCCGCTCTGGACCGAGACAGATGTTGAAGGTCAGGCGTGGATGAACGAATGGCTTATGTCGCTGTTTAGCCGCGATGATAAGTCATACACGCCCCTGCAGCGCACCAAAATCCAAGAGGTGATCCGCCAGAACGCCGAAGCCGCCGATCCGTCCTTGCGGAATTGGGATGATCTGGCGTCTCTGTTCGCGGCAACCGATGATGATGGCGACTTGCAACAGCGGGCGCGTGAATGGGCTGCTGACGGACGGTACGGTTGGATTTTCGGCCAGAACCTTGAAGACAGCTTTTCGCTGGATGGCGATTTTGTTGGCTTCGACCTAACAGGCATTTTGGACGATTCCAGTGAACGCGAACGCATGGCTGTGCTTTCGTATCTGTTCCGCCGTGTGGAACGGACCATGAAAGACCTCAAGCCAACCCTGATCATCGTGGATGAAACATGGAAGTCGCTCGACAACCATTACTTTCGCGAAAAACTGGAAAGCTGGCTCTTTTCCGTGCGGAAACAGAATGCGGTCGTTGTGATGATGACCCAATTCCCAAGCCAACTCAAAAAGACCGGCGTTGCAGAGACCATTTTGCAAGCGGTGCCGACGCAAATCTTGCTTCCCAATTCTAAAGCGAAGGCGGCTGACTATGACCTCCTGAGCCTCGAAGACAAGGAACTTGATGTGATGCTCACAACTCCAAGCGCGTCGCGCTTGGGGCTTGTGAGAGACGATCAAGGGTCAGTTGTTGTCAATGCTGATCTGAGCGCCCTTGGGCCGCTGCTAACAATCCTCGGCGGGATGAAAAAAGGAGAACAGTTGGTGGGTGCCGATTACCGCCAACGTCCAGACTTTTGGAGAGTCAAATGACAAGAACTGTATTATTGCTTCTCGGCCTCGCATCGCTGTCAGCGTGTGGTGAGTATCAAGGCTTAACGGCAAATTGCTTCGACAACACTTCTGATGTGGTCACACGTTCGGCCAATTCAATGAGCTTTTTGCCGCAATCCGGTGGGCGCTTGTCTACTTCGACTGCACCCGTTGACGATTGCAACTTCACCCCTCTGGGTGGACCGGGGGGCCAGTGATGCGCCCTACCCTATCAACAACGGCTCTTTGCCTAATCTGGGCAACATCATCGTTCGCTCAAGGTGTGCCAACGGTTGATGGGGGCCTGATCATTCGCAACGAAGCCGCCAACCTGCGGCGTGAGGCTGATCTTGCGACACAGGCCGAACGTCTTTCGACCGCCGAGGCCATCGCGGAAATTGAAGCCGAACAGCTTGAAGTGCTGCAGAACATCCTCGACGCACAATCCAGTTTTGGTGGGCAGAATATTCCTGCAATGGTTCAAGGTCTCGAAGACGGCGCATTACCAGAACAATCTGCTGACGCCCTTTACTCACCGACCGACACCAACCCTGCTGGGAATCAAATGTTTGGGGACGCAAACCTGAACATCGAACAGCTTATCATCCGTGTGGCACAGGAAACGCACGGATTGAACGGCGTCAATCAGGCAGGTCTTTCGGTCGTACAATGGCGTTGTCTTTTGCAAGCTCTGATCTGGCAGGAAAGCCGCTTTACCATCGGCGCGCGGTCGCCAGTGGGCGCGTTCGGCCTAACCCAGATTATGCCACCTACGGCGGGTGATCTGGGTATCTACCCCGCTTACTATGACAGCCCGTATTTGCAGGTTGAAGGCGGCGCACGGTATCTCGCGCAGATGCTTCGTATGTTTGATGGCAACATCATCCACGCGCTTGCTGCCTATAACGCTGGACCGGGCAACGTCCAAAACTACGGTGGTGTTCCGCCTTTCCAAGAAACCCAGCATTATGTGCAGGTGATCCCCCAGAAATATAACGAATATCTGACCCGCGTTGGTGGGATTGATGCTTTGGGAACCATCGACCCTGCGTTGTTGGCGAACTCCAACCTGTCCATTTCGGGCAGTGGTGCGAGTTTCTACGCTAATAGCTCGATGCAGAACGTAGAAGCTGCGGCCCTTCGCATTCGCAACATCGTGCAGCGGATCGGCCAGACCGAGGACATTCAAGAGTCGATGGCTCTGAATACCTATGCGCGGGCCGAACTGGTCAGGTTGGTGTCCGTGCTGACCCGTCTCAAAGCTGCCCGCACACGTCCTCTGAGTGATGCTGAAATGGCTATGGCTGCGGCTCAACTCAGAGAGCAACAATTTATGGACTTCACATTGGAGGAACTCGACTAATGGAAAAATTCACCCAACCCCGTGCGTTTCTGCGTCAAACAATCATTGCAAGCATGATCGGCACAGCCGCATTCGTTGCCGCGCCCAGCCTTATGGGGGGCGGCGCGGCCTATGCGCAGGGCGTCCCAACGGTTGATACACAGAACATCGCACAAGAAATTCAACAGCTTCGCCAGATGATTGAAGACGAAGTTCTGCAAAACGAACAGTTGCGGCAAGCTGTGGCACAGTTGGAGACGTTGCGCGAGCAATACGCCCAACTACAGGATACCTATGCCGCGCTGACAGGCCTGATGGATCTTCCTGAAATCATCACGACGCAGTTCGAAGACGAACTGAACGGCCTGCTCGATCAAGAATTTGGTGACATTATGGGCACCATCGACGCGATCCAGAACGGCGACTGGTCCCAGCTTGCCGGAAGTGGATCCGGTGAAATTCAGACGCAAATGACGCGCGTGTTGGCCGATGCCGGTTTCGATGAAGACACATTGTCAGAAATGGCAAACAGCGGCGTTGCCGGTGCTGAACGTGCGGCCCAACAGGCGACGACTGGCGCGGTCATGTCCGCGGCGGCGCAGAATAGCTATGAGGACGCCGGACAATCGCTTGAGCGCGTGGATCGGCTCGTCGGCATGATTGGTGACATGGAAGAACTCAAGGACAGCGTAGACCTCAACACACGGGTCACGGCTGAACTTGCAATCGCTCTGGTTGCCCAATGGCAGTTGGAAGCCGTGCAAACCGTCGGCGCTGGTTCGACTGGCGTACTGGATGCCGCGACCTTGGCCGAAGAACAGCAATTCATGGACTTCACGCTGCCAACTTTGAGCGCAGATTAAGGAAAAAAGACATTGGCTACTGAACAGGAACACATCGAAGAAGAACTGATTTACGGCGCTCGGCGTCGTGAACAGTTGTGGCAAAAGCTCGGTCTGGGCGGCATGGCGTTTGGAATTATTGGGTGCTTGTCAGCGGCGGCGGTTGCTGTTCTCGATGTAGACCCTGAGCCAGTTGTCGTCCCCTTCAACCCAGAAACCGGCATGGCTTTGCCCAATGCTCAGGTGCAGACTCAGCGCATAACGGAAAATCAGGCGATTATCGAAAGTGTCGCCTTCCGTTATGTGACTGACCGCGAAACATACAACCAGCTCGACAATGACGTGCGGGTTCGGAGCATCCTTGAAAGGTCAGACGGCGCGGCGCTCGCTTCTATGCGGGCGCTTTGGGACAGCGCCAACCCGAACTATCCGCCCGAACTTTACGGAGACAATGCGCGTCTCGAAGTTGAGGTTTTGAGCATCAACCGCATTGGCGTCAACCGTGCGCAGGTCCGGCTTCGCAAACGCCTGACTTCAAATCAAGGCGTCCAAGCCGGTTTGTTCACCGCCACAATGCTCTTCGAATTTAGACCCGAAGAACGTCGATCCATTGATGACGTTTGGAGCAACCCATTCGGGTTCACGGTCACAGAATATTCTATCCGCTCAGACAGATTGGAGAACTAGGATGAATGTATTGAAGCCAACCATTCTGTCGCTGGCGCTGGCTCTTGTAGCCGGTCCGGCACTTGCGGAATACACACCACGATCCGGCCCGAACGATAGCCGGGTTCGGCTGGCCACCTATCAGGAAGGCCAAGTTTACCGTCTCAGTGTAAGCCTGACGCACGTTACCACGGTAGAATTTGGCGAAGGTGAGACAATCCGGTCGATCATCGCTGGTGATACGGAAGGTTTCCAGCTTGACGGTGTTCCTGGTGGACGGGCGTTCGCAGTGAAACCCAATGCGCGTGGTGTCCATACGAACATCACGGTCTACACCAACCGTCGCAGCTATTACTTCAACGTCACAGAAGCATCGTCACCGACATACTATGTCGTTCAATTCCGTTACCCTGAAGATAACGTGCAACGTGTCAACGCGGTCGCGCAGCAAGCCCCGAACTACAACTACGCTGCAAGCAGTCAGACAGCTTTCACCCCAACATCGGTATGGGACGATGGCACGTTTACCTACTTCCGTTTCGCACGAAACGCACCAATCCCCGCGATTTTCCGGTCTACCAACGGACGTGAACGGACGGTCAATTCTCAGCAAATCGAAGATGGCGTCCTGCGCGTGTCAGGTGTCAGCGGTCAATGGGTTCTTCGCCTCGGCGATGAAGTTGTCTGCATCCAAGTCACCAATGGAGGGACATAATTATGAGTGAAGCAGATGACCTCAAAGCGCGGCTTGCTGCATTAGAAAGTTCGGGCGGCGGCACTGGCGGTAGAAAAAAACCGTCACCCATAGTCGCAATTGCTGGCATCGGCGGCATCGCAGCCCTTGGCGGGCTTGCTTATGTTGCCTTGCAGCCCGAAACCGAAGCGCCAATGCCCGTCGCACAGCCCGAGGAATTTCAGTCCCAGGGCGACGGCTTTGGTGAGATTGCGCCGTTCGTCCCCCCTGCCCCACCAGAGCCAGAGGTTCAAATTGTGGAAACACAGGCCGAACCGAACGCGGAACTTCTCGCGCAACTCGCAGCTTTGCAGGCCCAAATCGAGGCCATACAAAATGCGCCCGAACCCGTTGTTGAAGAAGACACGGCGGCGGCTGACGCTATCAACGCTTTGACAGAGCAAATCTCAGCTTTGCAAGCATCGTCTGAGGCAGCACAACAGCAATTCCAAGATGAACTGGAAGCCCGCGACCGCGATCTTGAACGGCTGCGCATGGACCTCGAATTGGCACAGCTTCAATCGCCTACACCCGCTCCGCTTGGCCCGTCTCAAGACGAACTCTTGGAAGCTGAACGCCAACGTCTCGCCCGCGAAGAAGAAGCGCGGCGGATGGCGGAACTCGAACAACGTCGTGCAGCAGAACTGGCATTTCAAGAGGCTCGCATTCTTTCCCCGACTATCGCTTTCGGTGGTGGTTCGGGGGCTGGTGATACCGAATTGAGCGAACGGACATTGGGCGCTGTTCAGGATTTCGTTGCCAATGGTGCGCTGCCTACGCAGGTTACGCAGGCAGAAGTGATTGCAAACCCCGCAAACACGGTCGTTCAAGGCACAATGATCCAAGCCGTCACCGAAACGGCGCTAGACAGCACCCTGCCCGGCCCGATCCGTGCCATTATCTCTGAGGACGTGCATTCCTTTGACGGGTCGCGTGTGCTGATCCCGCGTGGATCACGTCTCATTGGCCGGTATCAGTCCGGTGTGGAAATAGCGCAGCAACGTGTAACTGTGGCTTGGGACCGGATTATCCTTCCTAATAACCAAACGGTTGTCATCAGCTCTTTCGGTGGGGATGAACTCGGCCGTTCCGGTGTGACCGGCGTTGTCGATACCCGCTTCGATGAACGCTTCGGGTCGGCGGCGTTGATTTCCTTGATCACGGCCTTGCCCGGTGCAGCCGCAGCGCAGGTCGAAAATGATACTTCCGCAGAAGTCCTAGAAGATGTTGGGGATGATCTGGCGGATAGCACAGACTCTGTTCTCAGCGACTACCTTGCGATTGGTCCTGTGATCTATGTCGATCAAGGGTCGCGCATCACGGTCATGGTCGACCGTGACGTGGAGATTTTCTAAGTGGCAGGCAACTATTTCCAAGTCACGCTGGACAAGCTGCCAGAAGCAAAAAGGGCTGATGCTATCGAAATTTGCATCAACCCCGATGGCTCGATCTGGGGCGAGTTTCAGGGCGATCACTTTATGAGCCGTCTCGAGACCGTCTGGGACACTCGGCAAATCGGTGATCTGGCAACGCAGATTGCGGCAGCGGCGGAAACCAAGATCAGCCGTGATAAGCCTATTGTGTCGTGCAGCGTCGATTACCATGGGCGGGCTGTCCGTGCGCAAGTGATCCAAGATCCTGTCGTGCGCGGCGGGTATTCCATCGCCTTGCGGTTCTTCTCAACCATGTCGCTCGATGACATTAAGCTGAAATTCCTCTTTGGTGAGGAGATCAGTCTGGAAAATAACCGCAAGGAACGGAATCTTGAACTTCGCAAGATTGTTCTCGCCGGTGACATTGATGCTGCGATTAAATTCTGTGTCGATAAGCGGCTGAACGTCATTGTCTCGGGTGGCACATCGACTGGTAAAACCGTCGCTTGCCGCAAGATCATCAATTACATTGACGAGGCCGAACGGCTGATCACGATTGAAGAAGCGGCGGAACTGGTCCCAACGCAGCCAAACACGGTCACGCTTATCTCGAACAGAGACGTGCCGGTTCAAATGGCTGACGTTCTTTTGACCTCCACCCTTCGAATGCGGCCTGACCGGATCATTCTTGGCGAGGTGCGTGGGAAAGAAGCTTTAACCTTCCTTGAAGCGATCAACACGGGGCATGGTGGCTCGATGACAACGCTCCACGCTGAAACGCCCCAGTTGGCGGTTCAACGCCTTGCTATCGCGGCACTGAAAACAGATGTGCCGATGACTTACCAAGATATGATAAGATACATCGAAAGCTCGATTGATGTTATTATTCAAGCCGGTCGCCATGAAGGTAACCGGGGCATTACTCAATTCTATCTACCGGGCGAAACAGATCAGGAAGGAGACGGAAAATGATCTATTTTGAACATGAAGTTTTGACCTTCGGGACAAGCAACGCAAAAGAAATGAAGAAGATGGCCGATACGCTCACTGAATGGGGCGCTGCCGGTTATGAAGTCGTCAGCGTTGTATCTACGTCTATGAACGGCAGTCATGTAACGGCTTTTCTCAAGCGTGAAGTCTTAGTTGACAACAAAGACGAGGGAAAAGCCGCATGATTAGACCAACTTTGATCATCGCAACACTTGTTAGCGCCGTCGCCAGTGGAGCGGCGGCGCAATTCATTCCCACTTTGGGTTCGGACACGCCCCGTGTTTGTCCAGATCAACCTGCGCAGCCCGAGTGGATTGAAAACATTGAACCCCGCGAGGCACATACTGGTCATTTGGTTCAGATGATGTACCGCGCTCAAGGCTTACAGGCGGTAGCTGAAGCGGGTTCATGTTCATGCGAAACGAGGTTTCCGTCATGGGACAAAGCGCAAGAATACTACTTCGAACATTATTCCGCACTCGAACGCTTTGAAGTGCAGCAACGAACGTCTGAATACAGACGTGCAGCAAACGATGCTCGAAAAATCGCTCAACCGATTTGTGAACTCGAAAACAACTGGTGAGGTGAGCTAAATGAGTGTCGTCACATATTTTGTAGAAACGTCCGAAGGGTATCTCAACTCTGCTGCTGAGACACAATTTGGGTCGGTTGCAGCCACGGTCGGAACCTTGATTGTGCTGGCCGCAACGCTGCTGGTAGCTTTCGTCTTTATCAATATGGTCTATCAGGTTAGGTCGATGGATGGTCGGACGGCCTTTTGGTTGGCCGTTAAGATAACCCTAGTCGGGTTATTTGCGACCAACTGGATACAATTCAACGCCTTCTCGTCTGGGATTCTGAACGGCATTGATAGCATTGCAGGTTCCCTAATCGCCTCGGTAGGAGGGGGTGCGCCTGGCCCTTCGGGGACCTTTGCAGAGGAATTTGATGTTCTGATCGCTGAACTCGGTTCTTATCTCAATGCCGCAGGTTCGGAACTTAACTGGATGGCTGGCGCGATGTTAGACATTCTTGGCGTTCTCATGTTGTCGATCCTCGGTGGTTTAGCGGCATTCATTCTCGTTGCGTCACGTCTAATGATTGCTCTGCTGATTGGCATGGCACCTATAATGATCTTCCTCACACTGTTTGAAGTGACCAAGGATTACTTTGCTCGTTGGCTATCCGCACTCGTTTCTTTTGCGATGTACCCGATTGTTGTAGCCGGTGTTTTCGCAACGATCACGGGCGTCGCTGGTGCATTGATCACTGAACTTGGCGATCCCGCTGGTGCATCGAACATTGGCGCATTGATTCCGTTCTTTATGATGATTTTGATGGCTAAAGGCTTCATCATAGCCACGCCTTTCATCGTTCGGGCAATTTCAGGCAACATTGTCATGCCTGCGTTGACCAGCGGCATGGGCGGTGCATATCAATTCGGTGCTGCTGCAATGGGCGCAAGACAAGCATATGCACGACAAGGCGTCGGCACTGCCTCTGGAGCCGAAGTTGTAGCTCTACGTGCGCGTGAGAAGTTGGGCTTCACCGACCCAACCAAACGCACCCAAGCCCCGGCGAACAACTCACGGCCCGCGCCACAGCCAACCGGCACTGGCGCACAACAGCACCGGTTGAAAGAACGCGCTGACCGGCTGGCCGGAAAAAAATAGAAGATACATCAAACAGCAAAAGGGCCGCTCAATGAGCGGCCCTTTTGCTTTGTGCTTACCTCGATCATTCAGCGGCAGTGACCTTCACGCCCCCCTGCCCTTCGTTCTCGAACTCGGCTTCAATCGCCGCAAGAGCCTTATCTGTGTCTTCGATAGCGGCAATGTCAGAGGCGGTTGGGGCCTGTAGGTTCAAACTCTGCTGCACGGCCAAATCAAGCTGGCTCTGTCTATCATCAAAGTCTCTGGTCGCTTGCACAACCGCCTTGGCACGTTTCCGGCTGGAAGTGGGCAACGTGCCTTTGGACGGAATATGAGACGCCGCACCAACGGAAACCGCCTTAGGTGCTTCCCGCTCGGCCTTCTCTGACACGTCTGCACCAGCTCCGCCCTCTGGCATGGGGTCTTGGCCTTTACCGGGCCTTTCCATCGGTGACGCCGGTTGGCTCTCTGGCATAGGCTCTTGGCCCTTCACCGGATTGTCCATAGGGGTTGCGGGTCGATCAGTCTCTTTGACCGCCGGTGAAGCCTCCGGGGCTGGTCCGGTAGCCTTCGCCTGCTCCGAAAGAGAAACCTTGTCCAAAGACGTTTCGGGGAACGGCAACTCACCCTTCTGCGCCGAATGGATGCCTTTGAAGAACGGATCATCGTAATACTTGATGCGTTTGGCTCTGATAGGCATCTGTGCGTCCACCACAATGATAATATCATCCAAAGGCAAGCGACGTGCTTCGTCTTCGGGCAGCAATGACACTTCCTCTGTCCGCTCCGACATGCTGCGCCCTTCGAACGGGTTTTTCCCGATGGACCGCGACCGCGTGACAACCCGCTTCGTGGTTTTACCCACCGCCTTGCTCAATTCCTCAACGGTTTTTTCATCCGATGGCGTCAGATAGAGTTTAACGCCCGCGTTACCTTGCAAGGCACGGCGGGTGTTCTCACCATAAATTTCGTCCAACGCTGGAATGGTCTGCGTGACGATAGCCAAGTGACCCTTATAGGAACGTAAAGTCTCTATGCTGTCAGTCACAATCGGCATTTTTCCAAGGCGGTTGAACTCGTCCAGCATGATCATGACCGGCCACGGCTCGTCCGGGCCAGGTTCTTTATCCTGCATGGATGAAATCAGATCAGAAAAGAACAGCCGGATAAGCGCAGCCATTGGTTTGACCATATTTGGTGACACCACCAAAAAAACAGAAAAAGGCTTCTTACGGATGGTCCGAAAATCAAAATCGGAAACCTGCGTGGCTTTGTCGATCGCCGGGTTGCTCCACTGGTCCAAACCAGACGTCATAAGCAACGACACATAGGACGTAAGTGTGTCATTGTTGGTTGAAGCCATGCGTTCAAAGATCAGCTTACCGGCGCGGTTCTGAATCTCGTCACGGCGCATCATGAACTCTTTTTGCTTGTTACCACCGCTGGCCGTGATCCGGTAAATCTCCCCAAGCGTGGGTCGCTCTCGCTCGAATGCCAAAAGGCCGGCTGCAACAAACAAGTCGATCCCGCCTTTCAAGAGACCTTGAACGCGGTCGCTGTCCGCTTGCAGAAAAAGTGACGCCAACAACTGCAATTCCATCTGCTGGCGGTCGGGATCTTCTAACTCAGCAATCCGCAGCAAAGGGTTGTAGCGATGGCTGCGCCGGTCATGCCAGTCGGTGGGCGCAAAGCGATATACCTTGTCACCCTCTGCCGCTCGATGCCGCGCTGTTGCTTCAAAGTTCTCGCCCTTCACGTCCAGGACCACAGCTGACCCTTTGAAGGTAAGTAGATTCGGAATGACAAAGCCTGTGGTTTTACCTCGGCCTGTTGGTGCCACGATCAACGCATGTGGAAAAACCTTCGAGCTGATCAGCTTGCCGTTGCCTTTCGGTTTTCCCAGCTTCCCGATGATAAAACCTGTTCCTGGTTTGCTGAAAAACCCGTTCTTCCGCATGTGCTGCGCCCTCTGCCATTGAGTGCGGCCAAACTTCGTCAGGGCATTCCCTGACAAGACCGCACTCAGCAAAAGGCCGGTCACGCCGAAACCACCAACGATCAGGTTAACCAGTCGAAAGTCGTCCGGTCGAAACCGCTGCAATCCAGTGTAATTTTCCGCAAGCCAGATGAAGTCCAATTCAGCATTCATGCCGTAATCGCGAAACGTCAGAAAAGCGGTGGCGACGACATAGCCAATCGCCAAGAACACGGCTGTAAGAAGGAAAATACCCGCTGCGATTTTGCCCTTATCCATGTGTTTGCCCCTTTTCTGTGTCTGCGCGAACCGTCTTCAATCGCTGTGCATCAAATTCCTCTTCGGCAATTTCTGAGACGACTTCGCGTGTCGCCTCACTGTTGGCGGTCTCGGCGTCTGATTGCAGATAGGCTTTGGCTGCGTACAAACGGTCAAGACGTTCATCAATCACGTTCTCCAAGGCGTCCGCATCACCGTTGCGCAATGCTTCAAGCTGTCCATCATCCAACTCGCGTTCGATCTGGTCACGGAACGTCTGGCTGTCGACGTCACCATCAAACGGACCTTCGATCTTTTCAGTCCGCTCATGCTCGATCACGCGGCGCATTTCAGCGGTTTCAGCTTGATCTGTCCGGTATGGCCGAATGGCATTGTCAAACTCACGCACCCTTGCATCAGAAAACTCTCGGGCCTGAACCGCGTCCCGTTCATAATCTGGATCGTTAAGACGGTCTGTTTCGGGCTGATTGTCACGGGCCAATCCATCGCGCATCTGCTCACCATAGCGATCCGCAGTATCCCGCAGGTAAGCGTCGATCCGCCTTTGATCAGCGGTCGTAACATCGGCATCATTGCGGTTCTCAGCCAATGTCGTGAATGCGGCACCCATAGCGGCACCATTAACGACCCCACCCGCTTGGTTACGTTCAACCGAGAGGGCTTCGAAGCGGGAATACTCGTCGGCTCGCCCGTCAAACTGTTCACGCACCCCACGGTCAATATCAGCAACAATTTCTCTGTCCGACATATCTGCACGCAAGGCGTTGTTCTGATCTGCCTGAACGTATGTCGCGGGCTTCTCCATATCATCGCCAAGTTTATCCCATGCACGGGACGCAAGCTGCGCGTGGGCTGGTGACTTCGCTGCAAAAGCGTCGAACTCGGCCTGACGGTCCTGCTGCAAGGCTTGGTCGTTATCGCCGTCTCTGAACTCCTGTGTATGAACAAGGTTCTCCTCAAGCCGTTCAAACTCGCGTCGATCTTCGCGGGTCATTTGAATAAGCTCTGGATTATCAGCGATCCGTTCTTCAGCCCGCTCCGTCATTTGGACGGTGTAGCCACCAATGACCGACGCAGGCATTCCAGCACGCTCCATCGCCTTCATGTTTTGATTGAATGCGTCCGTCACGGCCTCCTGACGTTCAGCCTCGGCGATGCCTGTCGCCTCGGCCCTATCAATACCACTTTCTGTTGCTAACCGCTCTGACGCTGCTTCACGATAGGTCTCCGTCGCTGCGTTTTCCCGCATGGCATCAAACTCGGCGTCACCATCATCCAATACAACACCGTCGTCTTTGATCACCTCGGCGCGTTGAAGTGCCTCACCCAGACGTACATGCGCCTGATCCAGCTTTTCAGCGGCAACCTCCAAGTCAGCCTTACGCTCAAGGTTCAAACCTTCGGTTTCTGCAATTTTTGTGAGGTCATCCGCAATCCAACGCTGCTCCAAAAATGCGTTGTTGGCCCCCTGCTCTACTCGCGCAATGACGGCCTCTGATGAAATGCCCGTTCCCCGCAGCGCCGTTTCGATCTGCGCCCGTGTCTCAGGCTCGCGCATGGCACCAACGCCGTCTTTGTTGATGTTTGTTTCTGAATAAACGCCGGTGTCTGACGGTGCGGTTGTCAGCTTCGATGAAGCTGTGCCAACGGGGTTCAAGTGCGCAACCGGCTGCAATGCGCTGTCCAATTGTTTTTCCATCCGTGGCCGATCAGCCTCGGACGCACTTTGGATTTGGCTTTCAATCCGATTAAGACGATCTGTGAGGCTTGTTTTCAGATCATCGAAACTCTGCTGGTTCTCCATGTAAACGTCTCCATCTGTTTGTAATTGGCCCCCACGAGCAAGGACTTCACCTGCCCGGAAAAGGGCATTTGAAATGTCTTCCCTGTTGTCGCTGGTCGCCTCGGCGGACAACGAAAGGTAGACTTTGGATGTGGTAGCGATTTCAGCCAACGCGCGGTCGAGGTCACTTCCAACCCTCTCCCGCTGAACCGGCTCCCGGCCCTCTGCTTTGGCTTCGTAAATTTCCTTCGTGCGCGGCGCGTAGGTGACGTCTCCGCGATCAAGTCGCCGCGTCGCCTCAAGGCGAACACCAACCTTTTCGGCATGTTCAACCATCGAAAGGCGAAAATCGTCATAGTTGAAGTGATGATCACGCCCTAGATAGAAATACTCACCTTCCTGGGAACGTCGGTTCAAGACGATGTGCGCGTGGGGGTGCGCTCGATCTTCATGAACGGCGATGATGTAATCAAAGTTTCGATCATCATTCTGAAAATGCTCACGACACACAGCCGCGGTTATGTCTCGCACGTCCTCACCGCGTGTTCCTTGCGGATAGGACATGAGCATGTGGGTTGTGTGTCCCATCTTTGGGCGAAACCCATCGTCCCACCGGCTCGAAAATCTTCCTGTCAGACCTTTGATTTCATCGCCCGATAGCGTTGTCTTGCCGTCCAACACGCCTCGGCTGTCTACGATGTGCGAAGACTTCGTGGTCAGGTATTCAAGCTGGTTGGAAAGTTCGGCCTTCGTATGCGTCCCCCCAGACTTGATAGCTTTGAACACGGCGGCACGGTGGCCCTTGGCCGCTCTGATCATTTGAGGCTTCTTCGCGTTAAGCCCCTGCATGGAACCGCGCACACGGCTCCAACCTTCACGGAAAATCTCGCCCGTTACAGACTGGACGGCATCATTCCTCGCCATCGGCCAGCTCCTTCAGGGCGTCACTCACAACCATGCTGATCCCATCCGTCTTGCGACGGGTCAGAAGATCTACTTGATCTGCAAAATCCAGAACGAACCCAGCAAGGCTCCGCATCTGCGCCAGACTTGATGGACCAAACGAAGGGCGCAGACCTTTGTTGTTCGATTCATTCATCCGCTTCGCGATCTGGGTGACGTTGTTCCCGACACGGTTCAACGCCGCCCGAAAGGCTTTCAACTCGTCTGCCAAATGCTCGTCAGGTTGGAAAACTCCGTTCGCGGACTGGATCAGTCGGCGCATTCCGTCCGACCGATTGCTGATCCCATGCCGTGAAAGCACCACTTCAAACGCCCGTAGTTCCTCTGGTGTGACGGTCGTTCCAATTTGGGCCGTGCGGATGCCGGTATCGCGGCGGCGCTCTTTTTCGCGCTTCACGGTGTATTGGATCGTTCGCGGTGTAACCGAGTATCGCTTCCCAAGCACTCGAGCAGAAACGCCTTTTCGCGTTTCACGGACGATTTCCAATCGCTCCAAATCAGTCAAGCGTCGGCGACCAGCCATGCGAACATACAACCCCTATTTCCTGCCATCTTCTATACAATCACTTAGGCGTTGACACAATTATAAAGATGCATTGCAAATTATAATATTGTCAAAGCCGTCAAAAGTGATTGTATTCCGTTTCAGACGGCCCAACGGGTCGTCGTGTCGAGCCAGAGGCGAGACCGCCCACAACCGAAGGTGACGGGCCAAGCCAAAAATGCGCCGCCTGACGGCCCAACAGCACTTTTGGCCCCCACCCTACCAAAAAACACGGCATGGGCCTCTGACGGGCCGGATATGCCCCCTCAAACGGCATTTCATTGGATAGCGAGACCCTCTTTCGGTGTGAAGCAGACAGATTCGCTGTCTGACGCGGCAAGCAATCAACAGGACACAAGAAACACGACACAGCATCGACGCCATTAAGAGAGCAGGTAACAAGCGACACGAAACACGACACACGACACACGACACACGACACACGACACACGACACCTTAAACACGTCACAAGCTACACTCGACAAGATACCCGCAACAGAGGACAAGCAGCAAGACACCGAACAAGGAACAAGTGACACCTGACAAGATACACCGACCACGAAACAACGAACACGCAACATGTGACACGAAACACGCAACAAAACACCGAACAGGGCGCACGCGACAAGAAACAGTAGACACTCTACCAGCAACACGATACCAAAGACACGAAACACGCCACACGATACAAAGGACAAGATACATGCCCAATGATGAAATGAAGGTCATCTCGATCATCACACGAAAGGGCGGCGCGGGAAAAACAACACTCGCACGGGCATTGATCAGCGCGGCCATGGCGAAAGGCAAACGCTGTCTTGTGTTTGACGCCGACCCGCAGCAGGCCCTAGCTCGGTGGGCAAACAAACTGCAAATTGAAGACCCACTATTCCGCATTGAGCCGTTGACGATGGTGAACGAACTTTCTGAAAAAATTGAACATGCGTACGAAAACGACACTGCCGATTACGTCTTCATTGATACCATCGGCGCAGCTGGCGCGTGGGCAGACGATCTTGCGGTTGAAAGCGACGTTCTTGTCATACCAATGATGCTGAGTGACGACGATCTTGAAATCACAACAGATACGTTCAACTGGTATGTGGGGCTACGTGATCGCGCCGAAGACGCCGACGCCTTACCATCATTCCATGTTGTAATGTCAAATGTGCCGGCCAAGCAAAGCAAAGCAGAACTATCAATTGAAGAAAAAGCTATCGCACAATTTCCGGTGATGGATGATTATTTCATGCAGCGGAAACAGCACAAAGACGCATCGGCAGAGGGCTTCCTCCACCATATTGCAGAGAACCGGCGGAACGGACCAAGCCACTTACGGGTTCAGGCAAAACACTTTGCAGAAGCGCTCGAGGAAGCAACTTCAATCCTTGATGCTTTGACGGGGGGTTAACGTATGCCACGCAAGAAAAAGACCGCACTCAAGGGGCGCGATCCGGCTTATACATCAGACTTTTCGCAACCCTTGCCGACAAACAAGCTCGTTGTCGAAGAAACTCCGAAACCCGTGGTGTCAAAACCTGTCACTGAGTCTGCAAAGACTCTCGCAGCAAGTCCGTCACCCAAACCAACGGTGAAGCCAGAGATCAGTAGCGCCAAGCAAGCTCCGACGAAACCAGCACCAGCAGCAAAACCGAAATCAGAACCCCCAACCCAAGGATCAGGCGACAAACGCGAAATCGCCCTGTCGGCTGCGGTCAAGCTGGACCAACAAAAGCAATTGGACGCGTTGGAAAAAAAAGGAACTCCCGCGAAAATTGCTATCACCATGGCAGGGCGTCGGGCAGTCGAGCAATTTGAACCACAACCTGAGTATGTGGAAAAACAAGACGTCCAACGAATGCCAATGCGGCAAGGGTATAAAAGCACAAAACGCATCGATGCAAGTTTGCTCGATGCGCTCAGAAACAAACATGATCCACACCGTCTATCCTCCGATAGTGCGATGATGCGAGGTCAGTTTGAACCACTTTTCTGGTCCTGTCTTGATGCTGTTATCAAAGAACTGAACAGCAAAGATTGATAGAAGGCGCGATGCGCCCCAACATTTTTAAGAGGGGGAAGGAGTTTCGGCTTCCTTCCCCCTGAAACAAAATAGACAGGGCCGTGTCCTCGCTTCGCTGCGGGCCGCACCAACCCTGTCGATTTGGTTTCACCCCCATCCTCTCATGCTCCGCGCAAACTCGCGGATAGGCGATGGCCTACCCGACTTCGAATTGTGGGTCGGGCAGGAAAATCGCTGTTAACAGTGAATGCAGAGGAAAATCTATGGGACGCAAAAAACGACTTTATGCTGAACCAATAAAGCGAATTTTGGATCGGAAAACACGCACTGTCGTGGGCTGGCTTTATGAGTGGAACACTGGCGATCAGGTTCCCATGTGGAAGGATGGCAAGAAAACCGACGTGATCTATGAGTGAGGTAGGGCAGGGCGGACTTTTCAAACTGGTGGCTGACTACGGCACCAGCGAAAGCTGGCTACAATCATCGAACGAACACACTTTGCGCATGTTTGGAAAGGACCATCACAAGTCCGCCAAAATCACGCCGGAACTCACATTGCAGGCTCCTGATGGGTCCGTGATCGCAACGATGGATCATTGGGCTTACGAGTGGAAAGAGGCCGACAAGGGCGCGGCGTAGGCTTTCAAAACGCAAGCAAAAATGCTAGACTGCGTCCCAAAAGGAGGCAGTCGATGCATATTGTCAAAACCCTTATTTCTATCACCTTTCTGGCATCCCTGCCGGTGTCGGCTCTTGCCTGGGATCACGAAATGGAACGCGGTGTAGACCTCTACAAAGCGGGCGATTCTGATGTGGGCGTTTCCTTGGTCTGTGACCCTAATTCGGTCTATGGAACAACGGTCAGTGCCGTGATGGTTGCATTCGGTGCCGATCCCGACATAAGCGCCGTCACAACATTCCGGTTTCCTGATCTAATCAGGATTGATGCTGCCATGATCCACGGTCGTATCTCAAAGGCTGAAAATCAGGATGGCGTTTGGGAACCGCTCTTGGCCGGTCTGCGGGCGCATAGCGCCGTGGAAATTTCCTTGAACGGCGAAATGCGCACCGTCGCGCTCGGCGACCCGTTGCCGTTCACCTGTCTTTGATCTGGCCCACGGGGCCAGGGCGCGAAGCGCAAGGCGGGGCAGGGGGCGGGCGCAGCTCGTCCCCTGCCGCGTCACCAACACCATCTCATGAAAAAGCCCCCAACCTATTCAGGCGGGGGCAGTATCGGCCAAGTGGGCCAACAGGGAGGGGTTTAAGGGCCGCTTTTGCGGCTCCCAGTGTTAAAGCGGCTGTTCAACCTTGACCCACGCCCGCTGCATGAATTTGCTGATACGCACCTGCGCACCTGTTTTCTGACAAAGAAAATACGTTGTTGCGCGGCGGTATCCGGCAAAACGCTCTTTCATTACTGTGAAGGTGTCGCGCTCGATGCCGTCACTGAACGTCAAAGGCTCAGCAAGCTGGATGGTATCACCATGGGTAATCTTGCGGCCTGCTAGGGCTGCGGTTGATTTGCAACGCTCACGCCATGAAAGGGCGTATTCTTTGGTTGTGGCCGATAGCATGTTGAGCAATTTTTGCGGTGCCTGTGCCTCACATGGCCCCATGCTTTCCTCCATATCTTTGTAACACCATTCGCCATTGCTGCGGCTGGTAAGGATCACGGCGGCAAAGATATAGCGGCCTAACCCGTCGGTCTCGTAACCAAAGGACTCGGCGCTACCTGGCTTGGGTGTCACTTCTACGGCCAGATACCAAACTGACCCCTTGCGGGTGGTGAAGACGGGCCGCATGGCCCGGTCTTCATTCTCGAACGTCACCAATTTTTCAATCTCGGCGCGTTCATCGCGGGGCGGGGTGTAGTGGCAGGTCCAGCCCATTATGCTGCCTCCCCTTGTTGTGTTGCTTCAGTCGCGGCCACGATATAATCCACGGCTTTCTGTGCTTCTGACGCGGCTTTGAAAATTAGGTTTTTGTCGTCCTTCAAGGCGCGAAGCCAAGATTCGACGTATGCCGCGCTCTGGTCAAAATCTGGCTCGATGCCAAGTTTCACGGCAAGAATGCAAGCGCCGATTTCTGCGACAAGTTCCTCGAATGCGTAGGCGCTACGGTCGTTGAATTTCTTGATCCGGTCCAGCCGTTTTTCGCCACCGCTCCAATGCGTGATTTCATGGCCCAAAACCCCATAATACTTGGCCGCGCTGAAAAACGTAGCGATTGGCGGCATGTGAACGTGATCCTCGGACGGGCGATAGTAGGCGCGTGGCTCGTCGGTTGTGATGATCTTCGCACCTGTGTTGGCAAAAAATGCCTCTAGGTCTGCATCTGGCTCGGTGCCAAGATCGCGGGCAGGATCCGGCAGAACGTAGTATTCGGCGGGCAAACCTTCGATTTCATCCGCGTTGAATACGTTGTTGCACTTGGCAAAGGGAACGCGGGTTTTGCCTTCTCCGTCTGGTGCGTCGTTGCCCTCGGCGTCCTTCTCAAACGTGCCATAGAAAACGGAACGTGCAGCCTTCGCGCCTTTCTTGACCATGCCGCCCAACTCCTGCGCCTGACGAAAAGTCATCCACCGTTCGGACGAATAAGCGCGCTCGGATGCGGTCGCCCACAACATCAAAATGTTAATCCCGCGATATGCCTCGCCGTTGTGACGCAATGGCAAAGCGGCTGATCCTGCGCCACCTGTCCACGGCTTGCGCCAAGGTGGTGTGCCTGCTTCGATCTGCGCGACGATTGCATCTGTGACGTGCTGGTGAATATCTACTTTTGGCATAACCTATCATCCTTTGTGGTGTCTTTTGGGACTGTGCGCCCAATGGTTCGGGTTTTTTGGACAGCGCGAATGCGCCTGCTCCTGAAAACCTGAATGCGATGAAAGGAAGGATTAGGAGGCTCCAAGCCTAATCGACGGGGGGTGGTGCGGCCCGCAGCGCAGCGAGGACACGGCCCCCGTCTATTCGACTTGGAGACGGCGGTATCCCTACCGCAGACGCCCCGCAGTGGCGTTCGGCTTGTCCGAACCCCAAGGGGCCAATAACAAATCAGGGCCAAAGGCCCGTAGGGCAGGGGGTTATCCAGTGCGGGTGAAGGCGGCTCGATCGCCTGAGCCCCAAACCACAGCATTCCCGTAAACGAAGACACCACATATCGAAGTATCGGGATTGTGGGTAACGCGCTGCCCGCCCAAGGCGAAGCGAACGACCGTTACCCGCAGGGCTGATCGGCGCGGCCCAGGGCGAGCATGAGACAAAGGAAGTGGGGCGGCTCAGAGAGACGGCCCGGCGACTATTGGATCAGCTCGTATCGGGGCGCGGTGTTCTGGTGGAAGACGCTTGCGGCTGGAACTAGGGCGCGGTGGCCCGCCCAAGGGGCGGGACATGGGCCACTAAACGTCCTGCTCTGTCTACTTAGGTTTCGGTATCCAGCGAAAGTGTCATGGAATCTGTCTCGATCATGGGGAAGGACACTTTGGTGAAACCGCAGTCTGTTAGAAATGACACGATCCCGGTCACGGTCTTGAACTCACGAACGCAGATTTGACCAGAAAGCCGAGAACGGGCCGTGACAAGCATCTGTTTAGACCCGTCAGGATGATGGGCCTCCATCGTCCAAAGACCGTGCCAAGTTGACGCTTTTCGCGTTGGCGTTTGGGTGCAGCGGATTAGCAATTTTGAGCCTGTTTCGAGGCAGTGGCGCAAAGCGACTTCCGTGATCACGTTTGGTATGGGGGCAAGTGCTTCCGACAAAGAACAATCCAGTAAATCAGACAATGATATGTTATTGTACCGAGCTCCGTCGAAACGACAAGCTGCAAAGGGGGCTGTCTGCCCCCGCGCCCTGCAGGGCGCTCCCCCGAGGATTTTTAGGGGAAGATGAATGAGAAGAATACAGGACTAAACCAAAAGTCTAAGCGCGATGATTGCGACCTTGAGGACGGCGCAAATTCTGCAACTTGCCTTCACTGCTACAACCCCTTTCGCGTCAGTAATGGGGTGGAGACGCCCGATGCCGCAATCTGTGATGTGTGCAACGGGCGCTGATCCAATATCAGTTTTGCTTTGTGACCTTGAAAATCACGGTGTTGATGTTGGTGCCAGCCTCGGCAAAACTCTCGGTGGGTAGGTCTGTGAACATGCCCCAGCTTCGCCCACCATTGGCCTTCTCGGCCCATCGGCGGAATTGAATGTGGGCTTTGCTTTGACCGACTTCAGCGGATGCCGGAACGATGGCGATAAGCTGGCCCCCGAATTTCAGGAAGTCATAGGCATGGCGCAAGTGGTCCATCCAATGCGTCCGAAAGAAGGGTGGATTCTGGATCACGGCGTCATAGATCGGGTTCGCGGGCTGGTTCAAGAAATTGCCATGTATCACGCTGCATTGTGGGCCTTCATGCTCCCGCAACTGGCGCACCCTGTCCGCGTGTATCTCGATGGCCGTAACCTTGTGGCCCTTCTCCAGAAGCGGCCTGACAAGGTGGCCTGTGCCTGCGCTTGGCTCAAGGATATGTTGACCTTCCTGATAGCGAAGGTGATCCACAACCTTGGCCGCTGCCTCGGCGGGCGTGTGGTAGAATTGCAGGTCTTTGGACGGTAGGTTTGTACGCTTGGTAAAGGCGGCGCTGTCTTCGTCCTTGGGGGCGGCGTCGGGGATCACTTCGCCGTAGTAGTCGGCCAAAACCTGATTGGCCTTTGTGACCAGATCATCGCGGGTAAACCAAAGGTGGGCATTGCCGTTCATGAAGCCCCGGATGCGAAAAAACCGGCTTTCGGTCAAAGACTGTTGCGGACCATAGCCGCGCCGGTCGGCGTCGATCTCTTGGATCAAGCCGCGACCGGCTGGCGCTTGTTCGTCCAGCTTGGCTAAAACACGCTCCACGTCGATGATGGTTTCTTCGGCCCATGATCGGTTGAAGCTGCCGGAATACTCGGAAAAGGCACGATCAACGATCATGCGTGAACCGAGTTTGAAGGCGTCGTGTGATTTGAAGCGGCTATCAAGCCGCGCAAATGCGACGGCCAGCCCTCGTGCAAAGGTCAGATCGGCATTGCACATCCATGTTTCGAAAGTGGCGCGAACGTCCTGCACGGTCACGGGCGGGACTTCCTCGCGCAGGCCTTGGTCGAACTCGCGTGATCCGGTAGCGTCCATTAGGTCGCGGATGCCTGTTTCTTCCAACAGGTAAGACCAGACGGATGCGTCAAGCTGGCGGCGGTAGGTTTCAACCGACTGCGCCGCGTCAAAGCCTTGCTGTGAAAGGTGTTCGTAGTGCTTGTTGTGGGTCCGGTCGATGCCCCAATACTTCCGGCCGCATTGGGCCTTACGGGCGAAGGCGTTGGCCTCGTCGGTGAGGGTATAAGCTGCTTCAAGGGTGGCGGCGGCTTCGGTGATCTTGGCAAGTGCTGCATCGCGGGCAGCAACAATATCTTCGATTTGCGAAGTGACGGCGGGCAGGCTCGATGCCTGTTCGCTGTCGTCGGCCATGATTTCGGGGGCTTGCATGTTCATGCGCTCATTTCTTCGAATAGATCGGCTTGGGGGTCGGTTTTTGGTGCCACGGGCTGCAAGGGGTCGATGCCCTTTGCCTCAACCGTGAATTTCCACTCACGCTGCCGTTTCTCGCCCCAATCGGTTGTGTAGTTTTCGCTGATCCTAACGCCGTAGATATTCGGCAAGTCTGCATCGGCTGTGACGCAATATTGCTTGGGTGATCCTTTGTATCCAAGCCATGCGTTATGGTGATCCTGTCCGCGCAGGTATTCGATGCAATCAAGGATATTGCGTTTGTCACGGGCGGTTAGATGGCCCCCCGTGATCTTGAAAATGCTCGGCTTCATCGCATGGACTCCTTGTCCTCTGCGTCTTTCTCCGCGCGGTAGTATTGAAAGGCGTTCTTGTCGTGCCTGTCGAATGCAAGCGTGCTTTGATCTGCAAGGTGGCGCAGGTCACATAGGGCATATGTGAGCAGGTCAGGGACGCTATCCACGCCGTATAGTTCGGCAAGGGCGGATAAAATCCGGTCGCTCTGACGTTCCGCCACCTGTCGGGCTTCGGCGTTGCCGTATGTCAAAGCCTCTGGCGAAAGATGCTGAACTGTGACGCCGCAACATGCAACGCCTGTGGTGCTGTCGGCATCCAAAAGGCGCAGCAAGTCGTTATGGATGGCTTGGCCTTGACCTTGGCGACTGTCCTCTGCGGGACAGTCATAGACCATTTGAGCGGTGATTGTGATTTCCTCTCTCATTGGCCCGCCTCCGTCCAGTCGGACGCCCATGCATCCATTGTGGCGATGGTATTGCCCTCTGGACCAATCAAGGTCATGTCTGGTTTGATTTTTGCCGCTTCGTGGTGATCTTTGCCAAACGTGCGCAGCATGGTTTCATCAGAAGATGAGAACTCATGAACGGCTGTGTCATAGTCAGCGCGAAGGGTGAAAATGCCAATGCCATGCGTCCCGGCAAAGCGCATAGCGCCTTGTTCGGTGGGGTGTGTGTAGATATTGCCATCAGCACCGACATAGGCCCAGCGATCAAATTGGGCGGCTGTGTTTGTACCGTTCTTTACGTCGTTAATCGCCGCGCGTAGGTGCGCCGGATTTTCAAAAACCTTCATCATATCGTGTTCCTTTGTGTTGTGGTCCGTTCTGGTGTTTCCCAAAATCGGACAAGGGTTCTGGAAGGACCGCGAAGCGGTGCCTCTCCTGAAACCTTGGCCCTCGCCGAGAGCA
>NZ_JAPDUG010000006.1 GCF_026015885.1 Halocynthiibacter sp. SDUM655004
CCTCTGCCTTCGGAGGGCAGTGCTAGGGGCTATATTCACCGTTTAAACCCCGTTTGTTCTTGTTTTCGACCTGTTTCGAGTCCGTTTAGACGCCTGTATCGTGGGCGAAACGTGGGCCAAACCTGTTTTGTTCGCTCACGCCTCGGATTTTATCACGGCCCAATCGCGCTATTCAGGCGAAAGTTTCCTTTGAGCTGCAAGCTCGGATTATTGCCGGCATCCGAAACCCAAATCTCATATCGGTAGGTTGAGTTTGCGGATAGCTGATTGTAATCCGGTTCTTGCAGAAAGAAGCTCCAGACCGCTCCTGGAATATCCACGAGATTTACCTGCGGCGCTGTTGTGAAGCGGTGTATCTCGGTTGAAATCGAGTTACTACCGGATCCGATAATTAGAGCGACTTGGCTATTCGAGGCGTCTGGCCATGCGGCCCCGTCCTTCTTTAGAGCGGCGCTAAACTCAATGGTTTCACCGGCTGTAAATTCTGTAAGGTGTTCAAGTACGGCCATTGTTCAGCCCTCCCCAACGAGTTGCGTGTGTGACGAGTTCCCCGCCAATGAAATGTCTATCGAAGCGCCATTGAGCGCGACAAACGAAGTGTTGCCCGTTATCAGGGGATCGAAAATGTCGGTCACGGGATAAATGATCGCCAAGGTGGCGCTATATCCCGTTACGCTCGCTTTCCCATACCCAAGCCCAATAGCAGCGCTTGTTGAAATCGAGACAGGCGAACCGTCCAACGCAGTTGCACCAGCTCCAGCCGCAGCTCCAAACGATCCGGAGCCGACAGCATCCAAGCCCTGCAAACTCACCTCACCAGCACCGGCGTTGATAGTGGCGCTGACGCTATACAGGAAGGCTTGCCCCTCGATCTCGACTGCACCTGCTCCGGCAGTTGCCGTTGACGCGCCGGAAAATGTGGGTGTCTGCCCCTCGATCTGGATCGCTCCAGCTCCGGCGCTGATTGCAGAGCTGGCGCTGGCCGTTGCTGACCGCCCCTCGATCTCAACCGCACCAGCTCCGGCGAGTATGGTTACGGATACCGGCGTTTCGCTACTGAATGATGCAGCCAAACCCTGTACTTCGATCGCTCCAGCTCCGAGCGACAATGCCGCGCTGCCCGATACGGTCGGCCCTAAACCTTCTATGGTCGAAGCTCCGGCACCAGAGCTGCCGACAAACTGCCCAGACACAACAGGAGCTTCCCCCTGCATGTCTGCCGCCCCTGCCCCTGAGCTGATCGCGGCGTCAGAGGTTAAGCCTGGGGCTTCCCCTGACGTGCTGACAGAACCGGCCCCTGCTTCAATAGTCACCGAAGTTCCGGTTGATTGATAGTCCTGCCAAAAGATCAGCAACGACATGGCGTTACCTCAGTCCGAATAGAAGCACACCGCTTACACGGTCCGTCGCATCGGTGATGTTGCATCGCTTGCGCACAGAAATTCGATCACCAGAAACAAGGTCGCTTGGGAACCATTGAATCGCGCTGGATAAGACAGGGCGCTCCTCTGTCAGATAGAAATCCTTGAGCTGTTCGATGATTGTAACCTCAGAGGAAGCGGCCCCTTTGGCAAAATCGAACCAGCTATGGTTCACTTGCTGCGCGAGGTTGAAGTTGTCGTTACACATCACCCCGAAATAAGCGTAATCGTGCGAGAGAGAGCCGCCCTTGAGAGGATTATTGCTATAATTCGACGTGGCCATGCTTACTTCGGTCCATGCGCCCCACGTATCAGCAGACCCGCCGCTATCGACAGTCGCCCAACGCCCATAGTTCCCAGGCGATAGATCGAACGGCCCACACTCCAAACGTGTAAAACTCGGAGTGGCGCTGAACAGGCTCGCTTTAAGCCCGACAATCTGCCCCGTGATATTCGACCGCACGTCTTGGGAGCAAGCCGCAGAAATGCGGGTTCCAGCGGGGATAGGGATTGTAACGTCCATACTGATCGTGTTGATCTCGCCGCCCGTGTAAAGCGGCAAATCGGCGATAATCACCTCGGAGCCAGACGCCCCAATGGCCACATGAAACAGGCCGTGAACACGACCATTGTTCGTAACATTGACTCTGAACCCGCCCCAATCTTCCGCTGTGGAAGCGTCAAGTTCGTGCCATGTGTGTGCGCTTACGTCCCACGGATCAGCCATTTGATGCTCTGTCGTGGTCGCCTTGAACCTGAAACCATCCTCGTTGTTGTGGGTTATGTCAGGCGTGGGAACATTCCAAGCCATTGCAACACCTATGTAATAGCGGCGGTCGAGCGGAAGACGCCGTTTGCGTTGATGGTGACACTAAAATCGCCGTTCGTACTGGACGCGGAGCCGCCAGAAGGAAGCAGATCAACAAAGGAAATCGGCAAGTCGCTCGCCGCCAGAGTGCCGTTTGCATCAGCATCGCGCACAATAACCGCATATTTCGCCGTGATTGTCGCGGAAGACCACACTTGGTTGTCGCAATCGACGGTCACGATATTACCGGATCGCGATACCGTAACGGCCAAGGTTTCGCCGTTCGTACTGTATCCGCCACCGTTGGCGACTTCATCAGCGGAAATATCCGACCAAGCATCATCCGTGAGCTGGTTCGGTGTGTAGCTGTCTGCTACCAGCACCATGCGGAAAGAGTCGTTTTCAAAATCCACATTGCCCTTGTGAATTTCTTCTAGGGCGTGGGCAAAAACAAAGAAATCATCTGCTGCCATGTTGAGCTTCCTTCTGTTTGTGAGGACATTCCGCCCTCCAATCTTCGTTGTTTACGAGGTCTTTCTTGAAGTTGGTTGGCCCCGTGAGAATCCGTGCATCGACTTCGGCTTGCGTGAACTCGCGCGGTTCATATCGGTCGCAAAAGAGCGGCCCTTGATAGACAGGGACAGGATCAGGGCCGCAGCCACTCAATAGCGCGGTCGCGCAGATCATCATCAGACAGAGAATTAATCTCATTGGCTCGCTCCCTGTGTTGAAGGTTTCCGTTCACCCGCGCCTCGCAGCCCTCGATTTGAGCGCTCAGAGCGGCGTTATCAGAGATCAGGGCGGCTTTGTCGCTCCGTAGGTCCATGACGTACCAGACCAGCCCCGCCACCGCTGCCAGAGCCACCAGAAAGGGCGCATATCGCGTCAAGAACATCATCGCTTAACGTTTGCCCCCGTGATTGCGTCCATGAGCCGAGCGCGTTTCGTTTTCTGCGAGAAGTAAATGACAGCCACCGCCACCGCGCCGAGAGCGGCAATCGTGGTCCACGGCATTGCAGAGATCGTATCCAGCACACTTTCCGCGTCTTTCGCCGCCTTGACCGCCTCAGTGACCGCCACGATACCAAAGCCGCCACCAGCGGCCTTTTCCGCGTTGTTGGCGTTTTTGATCGTCACAGAGGCTTCCTTGAGGTCTTTCATGGTCACATCGCGCTCGATCATGCGCGGCTGGGCATCGTTCAGCGCCAGCCATGTATTGCGCCCCACGATCCCGTCAGCCACCAAGCCATTGTCTTTCTGGAAGAGGCGCACCCCATCATCGAGGAGCTTACCGAAATCGCTATCAATGCGGCCAATGTTGTAATTCAGGTCATGCAGCTTTGTTTGCAGGTGGCGCACCAATGGCCCCTGATCGCCCCTGCGGATCGTGTGCAGACCGGCAGGAGGCGCGTCCACCGCGCGGCGATAGCCAAGCACCCGCTTGATTGGATACTTCTGGTCGCTGACTTCGTTGCCTTGGTTTCCGCCGCGAATAATCACCTTGTCGCCCTGGAACCCGACAAGGAAGCCCACATGCCCTTCTTTAGCGTCCGGATGGTTTCGCCATAGAACGACCACATCACCGGCCACAGCCTCGGATTGGCCTACCTTCTCGCCCCAATCCAGATAGGACCGCGCGTTGAGCTTGCCCGTTCCATAAAGGCCGATCAGCGCCAGCACAGAGCCGACGAAAGCGGCGCACCACGGGGTTTCATCATCCTTGACCCATGAGTGGCCAGAGTCCGCGAACATCTGGACGATTTTAGGATTGTGCTTTGAGCCAGCCCACTCTTTGAGGCCGATCCAAGAGCCAGCCGCATCGAGCAGCGGAGCATTATATTTTGGGGGTGTAAAGTGCATCATTGTAGCGCCTCATGCTTGGGAGCTTCGAAGAGGTTAGAGAGAACGCAGCGCGGCCCCATCGGGATTATCCAGAACTGCACCCAATGGCAGGTTTCGATGTAGAATTGCCCAGAGTGGAAGCCGCGATTTATGCAGTTTTCCAGCGCCACATCAGAACCGATCCACCACCAGAGCGGCTTCACAAGGGGGTTTGTATTTCCCGCGTTGGCGCGATAGCCGAGCCATTCCGGCGTCTTGTAGTGGCAGACTGCGGAATGATCCTCGCGCAAGACTGCAACGCTGTACTTCCCTTGGAAGTCCTGCCGAATTGAGCGGTCAGCGGTGACGTAAAATCCCGTTCCAACTGGACTCACCTGCACCGACTTCAAATCGTAGTAGGCATAAGGAATGACCAGAATAGGAGCCGTGACCAGAAGCATCACGGCAAGCAACAGCCAATTCACGATGTTGTTGTTGTTTCTTAGCCAAGCGCGTGTATGGGTCATTTCGTGCTACCTCCGAAGAATAATGACGAAATCCTGTTTGCCGCCGCTGCAACCAATTGCTTTGTGTCCACGTCCTGAATGACGCTTAGAACCAGATCGAGGAGCCAGAAAATCAGGGTTGTCGTCAGAACAACCGACAGGGTTTCCGACCGCCCTAAAATCGCGCCCACATCAGGAGCCAGCGAGTAACCCAGAAGAGTTGAGATCGCGACAATCACCACCGAGCGTTGCTTGCTTTGCACCCATGTCCGTTGGAACACGAACAGCGCAGAGCCGACCAGAGCGAGATAAAACTCCAAAGGTTTTCCGTTGAACACGTATGCGCCCCTTTTGTTTTCATTTCCAAGGCGCATAATATTCATCTGAATATTCATGCGACGATCCTCAACAGCGTCCCGCCCTCTTGGGCGAGATAGATGTTTTGGACTATGCCTGTCAGGATTGCCGTTGTGCGGCGTTTTTTCAGGACCAATAGGAATCGTCGGTGAAGTCTGCCGGAATACCGCCTGGGCGATCCTTCAAGGCTTTGGCTTTGAACGTCACAAGCGTAACGTGAGCTGCCGCAGCCTGTGCAAAAGCAAAGGTCGTTTGGGCGTCCATAGGCGTCACTGTATTATCGGACGCGATAAATCCGAACGCCTCCGTTCCACCATGCCAATACAGATCGCCAGCTTGTGCGCCGTTTAGCATCGCGAAGCCAGCCAGAGAACCAGCGCCGTTAATGTTGGCAAGCGAAGAAGGGTCGTTCTGATACTCAACGCCGTTGAAGGTAAAGCCCCCGTATTTCCGGCGATCTTTCTCTTCATTCACAAGCTGTCGCAACCGCTCTTGCTCTTGCTCGTTGGTCGGAACGTAAGGATTAGCGCGGTTCCCCGCACGGCACCATTGCGCGTATAAAACCGCCTCGGAGCTGCCATCACCACTATCGACAAGCTCGGTGTGGCCGTTTTCAAACTCTATGAGAACAAGTCCGTCAGGTTGTGCGGTTGCGGTTACAATGTGCATATCTATCTAGCCTCTTACGCGGATACTTGAGCTGTGAAGTGCAAGCGCACGATCCATTCGCTCGCGTTCTGAGTTAAGTCAGAACCGCCCGTATACTGCCCTCGGTCCTTAGATCGGAAAGTTAGGGTGTTGGGCCAAGACGGATCACTATTGGATAATACCCACGCTTCGAGCGAGGTTTCTGGGAAGTCGGCGACATTCGTGATTGCGAACTCCATCCCCCCCGAAGCTATGGTGCCAGTTTCGATGTGAGGCAAAGGCCAACCCTGCGCATCGCAAAACGCATTGAGATCAAAACGACCACTGAATGTTGCATCATTATCGACGCGCTTCGAAAAGCCTCTGATTGTCAGCTTGATGCTGTAATGAGCTACATCGCCGATTGTGTGGCGGTTAACCTCCACATCATGCAAGGTCGCGGCTGTATCCCCGTCAAGGTTCATGTCGAGAAGCCAAGCATCTGTGCCGTTGGTGGTGGTATATTTCCGTGAGTCTACCGCGCTCAATTCAAGGGTGCCGCCAAGCACAACCTCCCCATAGGCTTTGACGCAGGGCAGAAGCGCCCTGTTACGTGGTCGAGTTTCCTTGCCGTAGCGCGGCGAGCCATTGCTGCCATAGGTTTCTGGCTTAGTAGCGGAAAGCTGTCCGGCCAGCTCGTCCAGATAGTATTTTGAATCGTCGTTCTGGCCACCTTCTTCCACGTCCTCCTCGGAACCGCCTTCCTTATGGAGTTGGGTATTGCCGCCACTTGTGCGCTGAATGTTGTGACCGTGGCCTTGGAACATATCGTCTTGCCACGTACCGAACCCGCGCCCTGAATCTCTAGTGCCGCGCCCGTGGTCCCAACCGCGAATAAACTCGCCGCGCAGGTCAGGGAGTCTAGGGTCTGAGCCAGAAGTCCCATAAGGCGAGCCAGCCGCAATAAGGAAGTCGCGCAGCTCTGGGTGGGCGGTCGTCACCGCCGCGCCGTTGGCTTCAAGAAAACCGGCTGGAGGCGTGGGTGCCAAGAACCACAAGACAGTGCCGACCGGAACTATGTTTGCGGCAGCAAGGTCAACATTGGTTTTGTCCTCGATGGTAAAGGGCGCGGTCGTGTTATAGAGCGCTTCCGAAAACTGTTGAACATCTGAGCCGATCCGCAAGCCAAGGTTTTCTCGCGCTAGGGCCGCGTTCTGCACATCACTTAGGTTCTTGTTGGGCGCAAGCCCCCCTAAGACAGCATTATCGGCAGAGGCTTCGGCTTTCTTCGCCCAATGCATCGCCGAATACTCGCCATTCTGAACGACAGTATCCTCGGCCTCTGTTGCCCATTTCCGCGCAAGAGCGGCTTGCTCTTCAACAGCGGCAGAGAAAAACACGCCAGCTTTCGGAAGAAGAAGAACGGTAATGATAACATCATCATCCGGCGCGATTGGGAAAGACAGAACATCGTCAGTGATTGTGTAGTCGCTGTCTTGCGTGGTTTGCAGAGTGCTACCCACATAGATGATTGCGTTTTCCTCACTTTCCGGCGCAAAGGGCAGCGTGAAATCAAGAGTTGTTCCATCGCCGGTGAAATATGTTTTCGTGAGGTTGACCGGCTCCCCTGTCCGATCCGCATAGTCCAGAATTTCGGCTTCGAGATATTCGATGGCGCTGTTGACGCCAGACACAATATCATCGTGCGAGGTGTCTAAAGCTGTGCGCGTAGCTTTCTCGCCCTGTGCATAACGATTTACGAACTTCCATACACGCGCGAGGCGCTTGGCTTTGTGGTCGAACGGCATCCCGCAATTCCCTCATAATTGTTGAGGGAAATATGGCAGGGCAAGTTATAGAGTTGCGGCGATTGTTTGGCTGGATCAATCCCAACGCGGCGGCGCGTGGGTATCCATATCCTCTTCGAGCAAGAACTGATCCATCGCAAGCTGGTCTTCCACCAGATCGAATATCTGGCCACACACAAGCTGCCGGTCGCTCGCCTCGTCCCAGAAGCCATCCCAAAGTGCGGAATCCATTGGCTCTTCGATGGCATCTTGGGGCGCAGCATCAAGGCCGGTGCGCTTGCCATAACTGAAAGACAGGGCAGCAACACCGATCAAGGCAAACACAAAGGTTAAAACAACATCTTTATTCAGCTTGTGGCCCCATAACTTTGACGAAACGCTTGTTGAAGCGCAGGAACAGCTCTTGCTCCCGATCATAGATGATTTTCTTGCGACGATCCCGCTCATTACGCGACAAACGCTTGTTCTCGTCAAGGGCGCGGCGTTGTTTTCGGTTCTCGCGCAAAACTTTCTCTATTTCTTTCCGCGTATTATCCAACTGCATTGCCTTGCGAACATGCTCCGGAATGGGTTGCCCTGCCTCGCGGTAAAGTTTCGCGGACTCTTTCGCTTCGTTCAGCTCGTCACGGAAGCGATAGTAGCGGTCCCGATCCATCCAAACGCCGGTGTCGATCTTAACAGAGCGATAGAACGGGATATTTCGGCCCTCGATTTCAGAGGCGTTGCCTGTGACGGTCTTGGAAGCAACGTCCCAAGCGCGGCCAAGGAAGCGGCCAGCACCCCCAGAGAGGAAGCCGAACACATGGTCGATATACTCCGGCGACACATCGAGCGCTCCGGACTCGGCAACCGTGCCGCCCGTAGCCTTATTCGCAATATCCGAAATAGCGCGTGAGGTCAGAGAAGCGCCGCCATAGTATTTGTAAGCGTCCGGCCCGTAGTCACCATATGGGTTTTCTGGGCGGATTGGCCGACCAAGCCAATCCTCATTCATGGCCATTTCGTTGATTGGGTCGAGGACAGTCGGCGTAAGCGTCTGCTGGACGGAGCCGCCCGAAATCGGAGAGAACGCACCGAAAACAGCCCCCGCGAAATCCGCAATGGCGTCTTCTGGGTCTTTCACTCCTCGCAGAACCTTGCTGATCTGAACCCCCATATACGGGAAGGTGTTGTAACCATAAGGCAACCACACACCCGCAGCGGAGCCGCTATCAGGCCCAAGCATGACAATAAGGTTTGTCTGCTGCTTGTAGTCAGGGATTTTGTCGTATGCCAATTCCCCGTCTTCGTCCTCTTCGGACAGGCCAGCGTTCACCATGTCGAGGATCGCGCCCAGCGCCACCATTCCAACGCCATATTTTGCCATCCGTTTGCTTGTCATAGCACGGAACAAAATCTGAGTGCCTTGGAGGGCCGCGTTACTGAAAGGATAGAGGGCGTTAATTGTTGCGCCCCATTCTCCACGGCGGTTGAAGTTGACCGTGAGGTTTTTGGAGAGGCTTGCCGCGTCCTGTTTGCTCCATCCAGCCTTGCGAGCTTCGACGTATGCAGCCAAGCGAACCGCGTTATCAACAGCGAGGTTGGTGCGCTCGATAAAGCCTAGAACGGGGTTATCGCGCGTTGAAAACTTGGCGAACCGGCTGGCTTTCCCAAGCCGTGTTGCGCCAGCCATCTTGATACGCTTTTCCATGTCCGCGCGTCCGGCCTCTGGCTGGTCCATCTTCCAGAAGGAAACCTTTGCACCGGCCTCGTCAAACTCGCGATAATAGCGAGTCCACTCGGAATCCTCTTTGTTGAGCTGCCCACGGTAGGCACCGGCAAAGGCTTTCGGCCAGCTTTTCAGCATCGCCTTGGCCAACTTGTTTCTGTCGTCTTTGCCGAAGCTCCGAATGTTGATCTGCGCCGCTTGCATGTCTCGGAAGGCGTTGCGGATAACAAACTCAGGATCGAGCATGGTGTTTACCGAAGAGAAGAACCGCCCGAACTTGGACATAAGCCCCACGAACCAGCCCATTTGATCCGCACCGACCGAACCCAACGCCCGTGCAAGCCGATCATCGTGGAACATAATCCGGTGTTCTTGTCCGCTGATTTTCACGGCCATTTCGTTCGGCTCCATGAAGAGCGTTACGGGGTCTTCAACGCGGGTTTCAACGAGGCCGGTTGTCTTGTTGTAATACCGCTTGCTCTTCGGCTTCTTCACAGACCAAAGGCGCTTGGATGGGTGCGCCTTCGCCAGCTCGACAACGGCTTTCCCCACGATGTTTTTCTCGGAACGGATAGCAACCTCTTGCGCTTGCGTGATCGCAGCTTGCAGCGGGTTGAAGGCTTCCGATCTGCGACCGAGAGCGCGTTTGCTTTCAGCGCCGCGCGTGTTGAACCTCCGGCCTATGCCTGTCACATCAAGCGTTGCATCGGCATGGTCAGACTCCTCAAAGCCCTTGAGCGGAACATAGAACTCGTACTGGTTGCGCCATAGGTCGGCGTCCTCGTTTGAAATCAGGCCGGAATCTTCCCGCATCGCGAGGGTTTTCTCGCGCAGCTCGTCAATCTTGCCGCCGATAAATTCAAGCGTACTGCGGTGAGGACCAAGGCTCCCTTGCATCAGGATGCTTTCAGCTTCGGCAGTGGTCATGCCGGAGCCGCCATCCTCCATGTCGGGGTTGATCCGCGCAATGTGTTCGTTGCGCTCCTTGGCGTGACGCGCATAGAGCCATAGGCCCACATCGTCCATCGTCAGTTTGCCCTTTGTCGCCGCGATGGCTTCAATGATGGGCTTGGTAAACTCTTCATCAATCTTGAAGAGGTGATGGCCGACCTTGCCGCTAAAGGTTTCCTCTGCGGCGTATACGTTCATTTCTTCCGGCAATTGGGTGCCGGTTTTGCGCACGATAGCTTCTTGGGCGCGAAGAACTGGCAAGAAGCGATCCTGAATCCTTACTCGCGCCTTGTCGATCCAATCATAAGCCGCGCCAGAGGCATTGCCCAAACGCCGCCAGTATCCATTGCTGGCATCGGTCAGCTCCTCCCAAATCCGGCGATCCGGAATATGGGCAGCGCCTTGCATCGAGGTCCGGCGATGTGCGCGGCCTTGAGCTGTCGTCGTCGGGTTGAAATACGCGCGTTGCTCTTTCGTGGTCTTCGAACGCTGTTCGCTGATTGACCGCGTGAAGAACGCCCCCGATTTCATGGCTTTGCGCAATCCACCAGTGTCGAGCGTGTCATATCCAGACGAAAACGCCTGACGGAGCGCAGAGCGCTTGTCCGCGTGTTCCTCGTGGCCAGAGAACCCGTGTTCATCATAGTAGGTCACGCGCCAACCATCCGTGCCGTTTTGGCTTCTGGTGACAACAACCTTTATGTGAGAGCCGTTCGAGTTTAACAGCTCAACGCCCCCTTCTTTCTTCGCCAGGGTATCAGCCAAGCTGTCACGCGCCTTAGACAGCTTTCCGGATTGCTCGAATAGGCGCTTTGGTTTGTCTTCGTCGTATTCCCCGCGATCCAGCTCGTCCATGAGCTTGTTAAACTTTTCGCGCTCGCGACGAACGGCCTCGGCCTCGGCTTGATTACGGGCGCGAGGGATTGCGCCGGAACTGCCATCGCCTTTGCTCCGCGCCCCTACCGCGCCGCTATCCATGCGAGCAAACACGTCTTCGAAGGTTTGGAAGCCCTTCCCTGTCACCGCGTTTTTAAGCGCCTTGAAGAAGCGCACAATCTTGTTGAAAGACTGACGCACAAGCCCGTTCTGTGGGGCTTTCTTCATTGTGAAGGCTTCTGCGAACTCCTCGGCAATGCCTTCCTCGATCTGTTCGGATGGGGAAAGGTCTGGATAGCGTTGCACGATCCGGTGTTTTTCAACCCACTTCTTAGAGGAGGCGGCTTCCAGAACCTTCCACTCAGCCGGTGTAAAGAGGTTCATCGAGCGCAGAGCATGTACGGCCTCATGTCGAAGCGTCTGCATCGGGTCTAGGCTCGCGCCGATAACGATCTTCATGCGACCAAGCATGTTTACTTCAAACGCACCTTGACGGTTGCTGTCTGAGCGATCCGCGTCCAGCTTCACGCGCTTGAGGTTCAGCCGGTCCAGCTCCTTGCGCAGATCAGGCAAGACGCTGGCAACATTCTCCTGCGATTGCATTTCAATTTGCGCCTTTTGGGCGTCTGGCTTTTGAAGGATTGCCATTGGGCGCATAGCGGCTTCGCGCAGATCGGGCGTAATGTCGATAGACCAAACCGGATTGATAGCACCAGCCAAGTCGAAATCTTTCGCCATTTCGATACGTTGTTCCGTGGTGAGGTTATGGAACATACGCACGGCAGTATCATAAGACTTATCTTCGCCACCCATAGCGTCCAGATAATCTTTGTATTGCGGTTCTGAAAACTCGAGTCCGTTCTTCTCGGTGAGCCACTTAAACATATCCTTGTGGCCGATCTCGGAGGCGAAAGTGTAAGGGTTCACTACATCGTCATTATAGAAATCAACCATATCGCGGTTCAATTCCACCTTCGCCCCTGTTTTCTTGGCAAGGCGGCTGATCGAGCGTTTGATTTGCTGGTCGTATGCGATGGAATAACCGCTATCGGAGAAGGTGATTTTCTGCCCTGAAATCACGCCCTCTTCGTTGCTAAGGATTTCTTTGGCAACGGAAGGCCCAAGAAGCGCGGAAAGCGTCTTGCCTTTTAGTGAGGCATCGTCAGTCTCAAGAATGACACCCTCGGCGCTTGCGATGATATTTAGAAGTCCGCCCTCGTCTGCCATTTCAAGTTTTACCACTTTGGCATTGTCACTGGTGGACGTTTCCCAATCGATCTCCTCAACCACGTTTTGCGCTGCGCTATCCCATCGGTCAGCTTGCATATAGCCTGGCGTCCATTGCAGCTTGTCGTAGCCCTGCTCGGCGGCAATACGCAACAGGCGCTTAACCATGAGGGCATAGGTCGCTTCTTCTTTGTAAGGCGTATCGGGGATCGACTTGTCCAAAGTCTTCTCTGATCCGAGGGCAACAAGCTCAAGGTGAGCGCGTTTAGACTCCTCTCGCGCTTCCTCCGCTTTTGCCTCAAAATCTTTGCGCGTTTGGTCTTCCATATAGGCTTTTTTGAAAGCCTTTACGCGCGGCTCTTCGAGGAAATCTGGATCGTCGGGGCGTCTGAACCCCGCAAACTCCATATAGGACAACTTGTGAGCAGGAACTTTTTCCGCTGCCGTTTCGTTGTATTTGTCAATGAACTCGTGGAAATACTTGTACGGTGAATATTTCTCAATAACGCGGTTCGCTTCGTCATACGCCTCTTGCATTTCCGCACGTCTTGCGGTCACGGACTCCGGCTCTGTACCTTCACGCCATGCGCTTGCCAGATCGCTTTGGATTTCCTCGACAAAGAGAACCTTTTCGCCCGTGCTTGTCTCGCGGGTTTTGATCCGCGCATGAACGACAACATTCTCTTGCTCAAAGTGATGGGATTGGACGAACGGAGCCTTAACGGAGTTAAGCGCCTTGTCGCGCCACTTCAACGCCGCTTTATGCTCTTCCGAGTTTATGCCGTGTTCCTGCGCCGCCTCGTGAATATCCTGATCCAGTTGGTTGCGGTCGAACTCAATCGGCTTGTTTTTGCCTTCCTTGTGCAAGGCAGGTATCCGAAGCAGAATTTCTTTGTAATCTTCGCCTCCGCCCTCGGTGTACTGTTCAAAATTGGCTTCGAAGTCATGCCTACTGGCTTTTTCTCGCGCAATCTCTTCGATCTCTGGAAAACTTATAGGATCATCAAAAAGATCAGGGAAGTAGTAGTTATCGCTGATGGCATCATATGTGCCGTGGAAGTGTTCATGCTTTCGAGCTGTGCTGTTATACACCGCAACAGTCGCCTCGTATTGGTCTGGCTCTGTGTAATACGCATCGGTTGCGCGTTCGATGGCTTTCCGCATCACATCGTCTTCGTCAACACCATCTTCGCCATGCTCCGCAACAGCTTCCTCGCGCAAGTCGTCAAAATAGAAATCCTTGGCGTTTTCCTTAATGAAATCGCTGTCTGGCTCGACTGCATCGTTGGTTTCAACATCAACAGAAATATCGTCCTCCTCCGCCCCAACCTCTTCGATAATCTCGATTTGGTTGCTGCGCACGAAGGCTTCTAGCGCTTCCTTGGGGATTTGCTGCTCCTCTTGCGTGTCCAGCCACTCTTCGACACCAAGCCATTCAAGCTCGACCTTTTTGACCGATGGCAGCTTGGCGAGGATTGCTTTCCAATCTTTCGCTTGAGCTTTCTTCTGCTTCAATCCCTCGATCCCGCGTAAGAGCGGGGAATAGTACATATCGAGCGGTCGCTGATCTTTCGATGTGATCGAGGTGTTTTCGACCTCTTCAACGAACGCGGCTCGATCTTCTGGGCTTCTGAATTGATAGCCAGGAATAGCGCCCTTTCGATTGTAACCGGACCACCAACCATCGTGTTTTTTGGCGATTGCCACAATGCCTTTGAAGGCATCCTTGCTCACGCGCGTTTTCAAGGAGGCCACAAAAAGGTCTTCGCCTGTTTTCGCGTGAACTGTCTCGCCCAACTTGAAACCGTCACCAGTATCAACCGGCACATCAGGACGCGCCGCCTCTTCGGCCTCTGCGGCATCCTCGAACGCATCCGGCGCTTCATCCGGTGCTACGCGGCTCGGAACGTCAATATCCTCGATCCGGTCAAACAGCTCTTCAACAGTGTTTGCATTGTGCAGATTGACGCGCTTGAACTGCGCGGCGTGTTCTGCGGCAACCTCGGCGTTGTCGATCCGGTCGATAATGACAATCCGCGTCATAACCTTTGTGCCGGCCTTTTCGAAGGTCGCTGATGGAAGGTTGATTTCGGCGCTCAAGTGCAGGTTCTTCACTGACTTGTCGTCTTCGTTGTGGAACCACGCATCAAAACGCTTGTCTGCGCTCGGCCCTGTCGGGATCAGCGCCACAATGCGTCCCCCGTTTCTAAGGTGCTTTGCGGCTTTGGCCACATGCTCGATGGCAGTCTTGCCACCAGAACCGTAAGGCGGATTCATAACAACGGCATTGTACTTGTTAACAATGTTGTGGTCTTCGAAACCAATGTTGTGAACGCGCGATCCTGGCGCGTGTAGCATGGCTGTCGAACTCAAGTCTGACGAAGGCTCGATCAAGGTGCGATCCACATCATCCGGCAGATAACGCGCAATCGCGCCATCCCCTGCCGATGGCTCCAGTACGCGCTCGCCGGATCGCAGCTTTGCCCAACCGGCCATTTTGTATCCGACAGGTTCCGGCGTGGAATAGAAATCAACGCCTTTGCGCTGGTCGCGCTTGGCGGTGTTCTTCATCCGACCGTGGTAGTGCGTCTTGGCCCGATCCCAATTACTTAGGGCGTTGTCGCCCTTGTCGCGCTCCTTGCCGCCCGTGCCTTCCAATAGGTTTGGCTCGATCTCCGAGGCTTCAAGGTAGGTTTCAATAAAGCTACCTCGAATAGCCCGTGCTTGCTCCCCAAGAGCAAGGTTCTCGACCGTTCCGGATTTATCGGCAATTGAGCCAGCAAAGGCGCTGCGCTCCCATGAGGTGCCAATCGTGTAATAGCGATAGATCGCGTCAGTAACCGATCCCACGCGATAAATGCGGCCCTCTTGTTGCAGCGTGGTTGCCGGTCGTGCTGGCATACCAAGGTTAATCAAAACCCGCTGATGCTCGCCTGTGGTGTCGTGCAGCGATAGCCCTGCCTCACCCGCCGCCGATTGGACAATGATAATATCCTTGCCGTTGTTGTCGGTGTTGAAGTCGTTCTTGCGCTGCTCGCGTTTTGCTTCCGGAACATCGCCATTGTAAACCATAGCATCGTCACCGAACGCACCTGTGAGCGTTTCAATCGGGGATTTGTATTTGTGGAAATCCCATTTCTCGATCTGGGGGAACTTGTTCAACAGAGCTTGGTATTCGCTATACCCCTCTGCGCCCTCTGAAAACGGCAGCATGAACGGGTTTGAGCCGCCACCTTTGTTGTAGTCATGGAAAACCACAACCTTCCGGCCAAGCTCCCGATGTTTGCGAATATCCTCAACAGCGGATTGCGCTTTGATCGCTTCCAGCAACCGCAAGCGTGTCAGATAATCAAACTGCTTGCGAAGAGCTTCGCGCAGTAAGCTCCAACCCTGCTTGCCTTTGGCGTCTTTTTGCTTGCTCACCCAATCCAGAACAGCGTCGATTTCTGCGCCGACTTTACTGTGAACGGTCGCGAACTTGCGATCATAATCAACATCAACATCAATCGCGCGTCCGGACAGAGCGCCGCTTCTCTTGAGTTTTTCGTGGAACTCTCGCTCGAATACACCGCTATCAACAGCGGCCTCCGGAGCTGTCAGTTTGTGGTAACGGATGCGATAGCCGAAGTTTTCAACGAAGAAGAACGAACGGCCATCTTGGCGGCTCCCGCTATCGGTGACGCCATCCGAAGGATAGTTGAACAAATAGCCCTCGGCATAATCGAGGCTCTTGTCGTAGGCAAACGGGGTGGCAGACAGGAACAGAACCTTAGAACGCGGAGCGCTTTCCATTTTCTTCACGTATGCGCGGCGCTCGTTTGCAAACTTGGCATAGCGAGCTGACTTCCGTTCCCCGTCCTTCATGGCCTTAATCGCCGCCAGCTCGTCGGCATGGAGCATATTGAAGCGATCATGCAAGCCTTTAGGGTGGTTTGTCACCGCGCGGAAGAAGGTCTGCGTTGAAGTTTCGCTTCCCTCTTGGTTCGAATTGATGTTTTGCGCCTCGTCCGGCACCACCAAATCCCAATCGCGCTTCGCAAGAAGGTTGTTTTTTCGAGCGTTCGAGAAGGTCGTCGCGACAATCCCCTCGCCCTTGTCCTTGGAGTTCTTCAACAAACTGATGTTTAGCCCAAGATCAGAACCCGCCGCGATCCACTGTTTCAGAATCCCTTTCGATGGGGCGAGAATGAGCGTGTTGGTCTTGCCTTGTTGCGCAAAACGCTTGACCACACCAAGGCCGGTATATGTTTTGCCGGTGCCGGTGCCGTTCGTAATCAGCATCCCGTGGCCATCTTTTGCTTGATAGCGGCTCTCGACCTTGAAAACGTCCTCTTGCTGCTCTGGAAGAAGCAGAGGCAAGGTTTTGCGAATGTTGTCTTGATCGGCCAGCTTGACCGGCAGCTTATCCGCCGCAGCTTGCGCCGCAGCTCGATCTGTTATGTCGGCATTTTCCCTAGCAACTTGTGAAGCGTCTGCATTTCCGCCTCTGTCATTCGGAAGTCTTGGTTCGCCACGTACACGGCTTCGTCCGCTGTCTCCAGAACCAGAAGGCTCGGCTGCGGCCCGTTCTCCCGTAGATAGGCGGCTATCGCCTCCCTCTCCCATAGAAGAGGCATCACTTTCAGGTAGCTCGCTGCCAGTGTCGCGCTCCCGATTTCCTTCTCGATCCGCGCTTCTTCCTTCTCCAGAGCGGTTTCCATCAGGTCCGTTGGAAGCGGGAACATCTGTTGCGCCCACGGCGTCCGAAGCGGGTGGTTCTCCGCTATCTCGTTCCAGATTCTCGCTGGCGCTTGATACATCATTCAGCTCCTTCAAAGTCTGAATAACAGACTTGCTATCATCCATATCGGATACGTCTTCACCGTTCGCATCCATTTCATCGCGAACATCATTATACGCGATCCGCGCATAACGGCCAATCGAAGACACGGGTAATCCGAAATCCTCTGACATATCAAGAACATAGTCACGGAATTTCCGCGCTCCGGCCTTGATGTAAATACCTGCCGCCTCGACCGCGAGCGCGACCAACTCAGGATCAAGCCCCGCGTTGAGCTGGTTTTTCATCTTGTCGGCAAACTTGGCCTTGATGGCATCGAGCCGCGCCGTTTCCTCGCTTGTCATGGAGGATTTCTTAGACGCTCGCTTGCGCTTGGGCTTGTTGCTGGTCAGAGGCTTGGTGATGGGTGCCGGAGTGTCAAAGACGAAATCAGGGTCGAATAGATAGCTTTCGGCGCTATCCTTGTCCGATTGGCTTGGATTTTTCGTATCGGTGGCGTTGAACATTCGGGCGTTGTAATCATCGCCCCGCGCCTCTGCTTCGGCTCGTGCGTTCTCGATCAGCCACGCATTAACCCGCTTGCCTGTGTTTTGCGACTTGCGTTCTGTGCTAAAGTCGAGCTTCGGGAAGGGTGTTGTTTTGCGGCCTGTGCTTGTGAGTACAACCTCACCGGCGGCGAGCTTATCGCCAACCTTGCCCTTCTTTAGAGCATTGCCCCGCTTTCCTTGTCCTTGATTACGTCCATCGCGTGACGGACTTGCGCCTTGTGAGTCTGATACATCGGATCGCCCTTGCTTGGTGCGTCCTCTTTCAGCTCCTTCAAGAACTCCCGCCAAGTCTCCACGGTGGCGCTCATAAGTGGAAAGTCTCGCATTTTCGTCACCTTTGTTTGGGTCGGCCCACACCCTCTTGAGGCTTGCGACCATTCTATCATAAGTCGGTTTCAGCTCTGGGTGTGAAGTGAACGGGTTTACGTCCCGATCAAAGAACGCTTCGCCAGCTCCTTTTACTTCCGCCTCGATCAGACCTGCATCGACCAGCGCCATTGTAACCGCAGCTTTGTGGTATCGACCAGCATCTAGCGAGTTAAAGCCACCTTGTCTTGATTTAGAGTCCTTGAAAAATCCATCATTCGCGAGTTTGACCAGCACACTAGACGCCTTTTTCCAAAGGCTTTGCCCTGTGTTATATAACGCGTGGTCTATACGCGCTCTTTTCTGGTCCTCTTGACGGAACTGCGCCTCGGTATCGACAACACCAGTATACCCCAATGCCTTTCTAAAGGCTGGCGTTGGCTTTGCATAGAATACGGTTCCGTCATGCCCGACAGCATAAACACCAGAAACGCCAGGAGCGGCAGCGGTCACAATGTCCGGTTCAGATAGAGCAACATCGAGCGGGTGATTGTGCCAAATCACCAAGCTCTCCGAGCCATCAAGGAACAGGGCAAATTCAGCGGGTGTTCCTGTGGTGTCTTTTGTGCCTTCGCCAACAGCAACCACCTGACCTTCGGCGTCGATCAGTATCAAATGCTCGTTTCCGGTTCTCTTCCCGTTTTCAAGCACGTAATCTCTGGCTTGCTCTCCGATGTTTTCGGGCGAAAAGCCCTCGAAGTCGCTCGATCTGTCTTTGAACCGGCTCGTGGTCTTGGCCCATGAAGGCACGGTGCGCTTTGAATATTGACCTGCCTTCTGGTGTTTAGGCATCGGCTTGTTAAGCTCTTCAATAAGCGCATCTGTTGGCGTCAAGAATTGACCGCGATGACGCATCTTCTTTTGGTCAAGAAGGATTGCTTTAACCCAAAGGCGCTCGCCTCTGGTGTGCTTCGCGATACCTTTGGCTGCGTAAGCCTCGCTGTCTGGGTGGGTAAAATCGAGGCTTGCCCCCTGCTCGGTGTTGCCGATGTAGGCGGCTTTCTCCAAGAGTTCAGACACACGCGCGGCGCTAGGGCGCTCAATGCCCGACCGCTCAAGAAGCTCGAACGCATCGCTGGCGCTCATTTTCTCAAACTCAAGCCCCATTTCAACTTGGTGCAAGAGAATGTCGCGCACCTTCGGGTCAACGCTCTTGCTAGGCGGCGTGACTTCCATCGCTGGTTTTGAGGTGTCACCGTTGGCAACCCACTCCTTGAACTCGGCAACGTCCATCATGACGACACCGTTCTGGCGGCGCTTCGGGCCTTTCCCGTCACTGAAACCGGCGTCATAGGTATCTTCTGCATCGCGCCGGTCGGTGAAACCGATTAAAACCTTATGCTCGTCAAATTCGCCTGTCTCGGCGTCCACCTGATCCACAACAAAGACGCGCGTACTGTCGAGGTCTTCCCCCAGATACACGTCCACATGGTCGCCATCTGCGCCCTCGGTGCGCTTGATATAGCCGTAATGCGCTGGCATTTTGACCGACCATGACTTGCCGGTGGCATTGTTGGTCTTGGAGCGCGTCGATCCTTTGGCGTTTTCAATGGTAATATCCAAGCCCTGCCATTTTACATGGCCCATCTTGTAATTACCGGCCTCTTTCTGGGCGTCCGTTGGGTTCTTATCGGCTTGCGCTGCGGCTTCCTTCATCCGCTTCGCTTTTTCGAGCGCGGTTTTGGCCTCGTCAATTTTCAGCACGTCCCGCTGCGGCGCGTCCTCAAGTTTCTTTAAGGCGCGTTCAGCTTTGGAAAGGTTGAAATCTGCCTTCTCGGCCTCGGAGGCCTTGAAAGTGTCAGCCGGTGCAGACAGGCCGATCTCCCCATAGAGCTTGGCAATATCGGCCTCAAGGCGCTCTGGGTTTGCTGTCTTATGTCCTCGATGGTATGCCGCGCCGTTCTTAATCACGCGAACGGACAAGGCTGCAAGTGTGCTAACTTTGGCTCTCTTGTCGCGCATTTCTTTTGGAGCGCGACCGTCAATGCCGTTGATGCTGTAACCTGCGCCGTTTACTTCTTTCACCAGCTCGTCAACGCGATTTTCCGCCTCGACCAGCACGTTTTCAACGCCGCGAACCTTCTTCGCATCCGCGAACTTGCTTTTGTCGTCAATGAAACGCGCGAAAACATTCTTATCCGATTTAGGAGCTGCGGTTCCGTTAGCTTGCGCCTCGCCTTCCTGGATACGGCTTTCCCAGAAATCGAACACGTCTTTGGTCAGCCCTTTGGCTTGGGCCTCGTAAACAGCAACAGCGCCTTCCATGCCTCGCGCGAAATCATCCATGCCGGCCTTTTTCGCTCGGCTGATAAGTGACGCGGCTTTAGCCAGAGTCGGCGCATCCGGCACGAAATCATCCGGCGCGGTGCGCTTGGGGCTTGGCGGCTTCCGAGTGCCGTTACGCGCGGCAATCTCTTCTTGCTCTTCGAGTGAAACCCTGTCGCCATCGCTGGTTGGCGAGGCGGTCTTTTTGCTGTCCTCTTTTTTCGGTGCTGGCTCTGATAGCCCATCAAAGAGGTCTGCGCGGTCCATCGGATCGCCAAACAGATCGGTACGACCGCTAGGAGCTGGCGCATTTCCGCCCTCCATAGGCTTGCCCATTGCGGCTTCGAGGCGGTCGCGTGGTGTGATCGGCTCGACGCCATCAATAAGCGTTTGCTCTCCGGCGTCTGTTTTCTCGGTCTTGGCCGGTTCGGCGCTGTCTGGTGTTACTTCTCGCTGTTCGGCTTGAAGTCCCTTTTGGCGAGGCGCTCCCTGCGGATCATCCGTTGCGCCATTCCGTCCAGCTCCTTGAGGGTCTTTCCGGATCGCGGCGAGGAACTCTTTGACGATCCGTGATCCGTGTCGTGGATTGTCCTTGAGGTCTTTGGCGGCTGCGGTGAGTGCGTCACTGATCGGTCCCTTTCGGTTTGCCTCCGCTGATAGATAGGCGGCAGCTTTGGAGTCTGCTTCGACACGTTGCGCGTTCGCGTCCGCATCCAGCACGTTGCCTTCCTCTGTAATGGTTCCGGCGCGATCCGACAACATTTTGAAGGTTTGCTTATCCTGCTTGATCCGCTTCAACGCGGTGTCCAGAACCTTCGCGCGTTCCAGATAGAGGCTTTCGGCAATGTCTTCCTCGCCAAAGAGGCTGTCTTGTGTTTCGGTGACTGAAACCTGACCGGCCTGTTTCGCGATCATGGCCGCTTGAGCGTTATTGCTCGGCTTGAGTTTGTTCAGAAGCGCGACAACATCGGCATGAAGAGCGGGGTTTTCGACGTTATCCCCCACAACAGCGCCCCATTCTGGGCGCACGACCTCATTGACCACCATACCAAAGGCATCATCAGACAGTTTAGCAAGCCCCTTGGCATCGCGAACGAGCGCAGATTTGGGCGGCAGGTTCAGCGCGTCAATGTCTTCATCACTGTCGCGGAGAACCTTTGCGGCATCAATCGAGGTTCCGCTGCCTTCGCGAATGTTTTTCAGCGCAGCGAGGCGGCGCACGTCTTGCGGTGTAAACCCGTCTTCCTCGCGGATCACCTCAACATTCCAAGGCGTTTGCTTGCCTTGTTCCTGTAGGCGCTTTGCGAGGCCAAGGCGCTGATGGCCATCGGCGACAACGCGGCGTCCGTCAGCATATTCATAGACAATGCCGCCCATTGCGGAGCGCTCGTCCCAATCTTTAACGCCCTGCAAGCGTTCGGTCACACCGTCTTGGTCGCCGTGATCCTTGTATTGGAAGGTTTCCGCATCGGTTTCGACCTTCGCAACCTCTTCGGTCGGTAGAGTCTCGATGTGAATGTTGCCTTCGCGCTTCTCTGATGTGGGTTGACCAGCCGGAGCGTCAGAGGGGTTCCCCAAAACCGCGCCTCCTGCGTCCGACTGGTCTGTGCTGGCACCCACAGCACCCTCTTGAGCGTCAACGACTGTCGCCTCGCCCGTTCTTAGGTTGACTTTGATCTTACGTCCTGTCTCGACGGTTTCCCCGTCAACCTCTTCGATTTCGTCCATTACCTCGAACGCATCTTCTGGCGCGTTCGCGTCAACATCTGGCGCGTTCGCGTCAACATCTGGCGCGGTTTCACCACCCTGCGGAGCTTGTGGCGCTTGTGGCGCGTCCGGCATCTGTGGCGGTGTGTCCGGTGTTGGTGCCGGTGCGGTTCCTGCGTCCGGAGCTGCTGGAGGTGTCGGCGCTTCCGGCGCGTCTGGCGCGGCATCTGCCTTCTTCTTCTTCCGGTCGCTCATGTGCGCAACGCCGATCTCGGCAGGTGCGGTAACGGTTTCGCCAAGCGCTTCCGCGAGAATTTCCTTGGCGCTCATGTCCTGACCGGCCAAGGCACGGGCTGACGCCTCGCCACCAGCTCCGGTTGCGGCCTGAACGCCGGTATCGAGCGCCGCATTGGCTGTTGAAGTCTTGAAGACGGATTTTGCGACCGCTCCTTGACCAAGGATTTCGAAGGACGCAATCACGAGCGACCGGATTGCGCCGCGCTCGGCGGCTTCCCGCAACAGCTCTTCGTTCTGCAAAAGAAGCATCGCATCTTCTTCTGTTTCCAGCTTGATGTTTCGTTCCTCTAGGAACTCGTCGTAAGACGCGCCGTATTCTTGACCAACGGTCCCTGCGCCCATTGTCAAAGCTGAAAGTGTTGGGCTTCGAGTGATTAGACCGGCTGCGGCAGACGCACCAATTGAGGGAGCGCTTTCAGCGGCCACCTCACCAAAGAAGGTCGCAGCGCCCACAGGATCAGAGGCAACGACTTTCAGGCCATCCAGAAAGGTATCTGGGGCGTTTTGATATGCCTTTCCGAACTCTTCGGCGCGTGGCGACATAGGGAGCGCGGCGGCTTTCCCGCGCAGCTCGCTTAACTTCTTACCGGCTTCCACCCCTCGCTGTTGGGCTTCATCAACGGTCACATCATTTGTGATCGACAAAGAGTCGCGGCGGTCTTCCCCTCGCGCGGCCTCGGCGTTGGACGCGCGAATATTGAACACGTCCTTGAACATCGTAGCGGCTTGAGGTCCGCGCAGCTCTGCGATTGCAGTAAACGCGGCTTCCGGCGTTGAAATATCAAGCCCCTCTGGGATTTCAGGAAGGCCCGTATATTCCATGAACATTGATTTCAGGAGGTCTTCATCGCTTCCGGCTGCATCAGCAATAAGCGTCCCGCTTGCGGCCTGTGCGTAAGCCTCTGGCGTCATACGCGCACGGATAACACCGCGCTCAACGGCACGGGAAAAGCCGGTGCCATCAGGGTTTTCAGGGTTAACGCTCCCCTGATCGACCTTCGCTCTCGGCTTTCGAGGGTTCGCATTGCGACCGCTAAGGTGGCTCCCAGGCGCTTCGCTCGCGAAGTCTGCCGGATCGCGCTCCAGAATGTTGCGGATCGCGGGGTTTACTTCCTCTGGAGCTGGTGGAGCCGCATCCGGTTCAAGGAGCTGGCGCACCAGATCGGCGCTCGGAGCGCCAACAGGCGTTTGAGCTGTCGCCACATCGAGCGGTCGAGGCGCAGGGCGTGGGGATACGATCGGCGCGGCCTCTGGTCGAGGCGCAGGGCGTGGAGATATTGAAGGGGCAAGGATTTCGCTCAAGGCTTGAACCGCGTTATTTTGGACCGTAGGCGCGGCGACTTGAGGTACTGCGGCTGGTTGCGCTGGTGTTTGAGGTGTTTCAACCCCAGACACCGGATTGAGCGCGTTAATCAGCGCATCCCCCGCCCCTTCAACGGGCGGTATACTTTGTGGCGTGGTGCCTGAAACCTCTGGCGGCACATCGCTTATCGGCGAAAACTCAATCCGTTTATAAAACTCGGACTGATCCATATCCGAATAATATTTTCGGTGTAGGGCTGCGGCGAGGTCATTATCGGATACGCTATCGTACTCTGGGTACTTAGCGCGAATTTCTTTTAAAGTCTTGCTCATTAAAACAGGTCCAAGTTAAGACGGTCAAGTGGGGCTTCTTCCGTGCGAATATCCGCCGGATCGTTGGTCGGCGCTTGTGACGGACTCGCGCTATCCAGAATCGTAAACAGAGGCGCATACATCGGGTTGCCGCGCAGCATTTTTTCAGCCTCTTCCATGCTGTCCGCTTGGCCCGAATTGTAAAGCTCTGTTGCCGCTCCATTCAAAGTTTCAATGGTCGTATTGACGTGGCCCCATCGAGCCGGATCAATGCCGCCGCCCTCGACATTCGGGAAGACGGGTTCGCCCGTGTCCACGTATCGAGTAACGCCGAAACGATCCTTGAGGGTTTTTCGAGACTTTGCGCGTCCGCGCTTGGGTGGCGCGGTATCGCGCGTGAGCATCATTTCCGCCAATTTCTTGAGGTGATCCGGTGCATCAGGGTTGGACAGAATATCAAGCGCCTGGGCGGATTTCTCACCGCCTCCGAGATTGGCGAGAAGGTCCGCGCTCAATTCCTTTGTGCGCAGCTTTTCAGCCTCGTTGAACTTGTTTTCCGTCCGGTTTGCCACGGCACCACCGACCAGCGGCGTAAGGAACGCCAACAGCGGGTTGTTTGTTTGAGCTGCGGCCTCATTGGCTCCGCCGATCAAGCCCAAAACGAGATCACGTTGCGCACGGGAACCTTGCTCCGGTCGGATACTGTCAAAGAAATCACCGAAACCTGACCCAGAGCCTTCGGGAATGATCCCCTGCCCGACTCCGGATGGCATACCGCCCTGTCCAAACTTCGCCATGATCTGCCCCTATTTCTTGCTGTTCATCATGGTTTGACCCATGAGCGTGTTGCGGCCAGCCATGCCGTTAAGAAGCATGGCCATGAGCATCTTCTTGCCTTCCTCTGACTTTAGATCGAGCTTTGCTTTCGCCGCGCTCGGAGCTGCCATTTTCGGCCCGTTCGGGTTGGCCGTAACATTGGCGTTCGCAAATGGTCCAACGAGCTTAGACATTAGTTACCCCCTTCACGGTAGAGCAATTCACGCTCTAGGTTATCAATGCGATCTAGCGCGTTTTTCAGGGCGCTCGACAGAATACCGAGGTAATCAATCGGGTCGATATGCGTCGAGATGCCCAAGCCAGTAAGTGCATGGAAATCCTCGGCAATTGGCCCGACATGATTGCCGCCATGATCGCCTTCGGGGCGGTGTTCTGGCGTATACTGCCAAACATGAATGGGCATACGCTGGAGCGCCATCGTTGCCGCATTGCCGTTGAGATAGCCCTTAACGGTTTTGAAATTTATAGAACTCTTAATCAAAGCACCGGCGATACTTCCTGCCGCGTTCGCTGTCGCCATGTTTTCTTTTTGCTTCTGCTGGTACTGGCTTAGTTCAGCGTTGTACTGGTTGTTGGCTGCGCCCGAATAGTTGATAGGGTTCGCCGATCCGCTCGGCTGTGATGTTGGAGCCTGATAAGAACCGCCCATAATAGCGGCCAGCTCGGACATTGCGCGAGAACGGGCGTCCGCTTCGAGGCCATAGAGTCGGGATTGCTCTTGACCTGCGGCAATATCTGCATCCATTGCGAGCCGCGAGATCGTGTCTTGGGTTTGGCGCTGCTGCTCGCCATAGGCTTCGTTGAACGCCTCACCACCGACCGGAAGGCCACGCGCTTGCAGGTTGCTAATCAAGCGCTCGTTGCCCTTTTCAATCGTCGGCTCCATCATTGACATATTTCGATCAAAGATGGTTTGCGCAATATCGCCCCTGTCGCCGATCTCGGCCACATCAGGCATGTTTTTCATGCGGTCGTTCAGAACGCTCTTCGTGACATTGACGCTGGCGGGTTCCAGAAGTTGACGAAGTTTTCTTTGTGTGGCGCTTTCTTTCTGCATCACGGCAGCTTGCGCATTGCCTTTCGGCTGTCCCTCGACAAACTTACCTTTGGAGTTTGTATAGCCGTAACGCACCCCTGCCCCAGACGGAGAGTAGGTGTTCAAGCGATTGTATTGCGACTCGGCCTTGGCGACCTCATTTGCATCTGGCGCTTTTGGTGCGCTACCGCCCTTTTTGCCCATCGTAATCAATCCACTTGCAGGTTTCTCGGAACATTTTCAGAACTACCAGCGCGGAACCGTCATGTGCGGCAAACTTTATATATGCCTCTGGGTGAAAACCGAGCTTGGTTGCAAGGTTGAGGGATTGCAGGTTGCTGGCCGGTACGATCACAGAAATCACCGCGCAACCGAGCTGGATGAATGGGTAGTGAAATAAGGTCCGGAGCGTTTCGCGATCCGCCCACGGGCTTCCGGTATCGGCTGCAATGGATACCTCCATATGCACACCGTTAAACCGCTCATAAACAACACCGGCCACGAGCTTATCGCCTTTAATGACGCCTAGTGCCTTGCTTTCCGGAGTATGGACAAAGGTTGGAATACGCTCGGCAACCCACTCGCCAACGATCCTGTCAGCGCCAAACATGACGCTGCCCACGCGCTCTATTACTAAACCACGGCTGCGGTCAGGCTCAGTATTTCCGCCCATGTTGCAGTTACCTCCAAGTGCAGTTGATAGACAGACCCAGAGGCATCGAGTGCGATTTCTTCGTTGATTGATACGCGACCTTGGGGATTGTCGGCAGGGGTTTCAGGATAGAGTGTCACGACCTGCTCGGCCTCGTCGTAGTCGGCTTGTGTGGCGTTGTGGTCGGTCAGCACAAGCGCCTTAACCGTTACGGGGCCGTGCGCGACAATCTGTGGGACGATGTATTCGATCCCGCCGCGCTTTGGCATCCGGAACCAGCTCGACACCCATCGCATTGTGATCGGCGTATCGCCGCCATCGGCCACGAAATCTAGGTGCGCAACGCGCCCGTCGAAGTCTGTCGCGCCGGTTTTGAAACCAAGATTGTGCCACCGGCTCACGGGATAGTCGGCTGTGGACCAGCTCTTGCTATCCAGATTGAAAAGGAACTGTAAACACTCGTTTGTGTCGGTCTTACTGGAGTGGATGATTGCCATAGAGCCGTTCGCGGCTGTGTGGAGCTGCCAATCTCTGTCGTCTTCCGCAAGATGTTTTCGCATTTCTTCGGCGACAGGCCGCGTTAGTTCAGAAATCAGCGCCATTGCACCGTTTGACAGCGAGTTTGCAACAGAAACCAAGCCGCTGACGGTCAAAATCCAACAGTCGGAGCCAACGCGCGTAAAGCATTTTGGCCCAACAGGCGGCGCAACCTTGATGCGTCCGGCTGTTGACCAAGACGTAGCATCCCCTGGGTCAAGCCCTTCATATAGAACGATCTCGCCAGTGGTGGTGACAATGCAAAGCACATCGTTTACCCCCTCCCGACCGTCGATTGTCAGGCTGACAATACTGCTAATTGTGCCGGTGATGTTGCCCAGACGGTCCAGAGGGAAGCGCGTCAGCTCGCCGTTTATCTCGCCAACGCCACCATAATAGAACTCCAGCACACCGCCCTTGCTTTTCCAGAGATAAAGCCGGTCGTGGTGTGCGGTCACACCGTCGAACTCTGCCGGATTAAAGCCCGTGTTCGTCGTCATAAACGAGGGCGAAAAGCTCACCCCGTCATAGAGGAGAATATCGTCCAACCCATCAACAATTACTGCGTGGGAACTGATGTATGCCACGCTGGCCTCGCCGTTGAAGACGCGCGAGAAGATCGTGTTCCCGTCCGTAATTCTTTCGCGATAGGTGGTTAGGTAGGTGCTGTTGCCGCCGAACTCGTAAGGAATCCGTTGAATGGCGCGGTGTCTGCCTTTCGAGGCTCGACCAGAGAAGTTTAGCAAAGGTCGAGTAGTCAACGAGAATCCAGTTGAACGCCAATTCAATAACTCCCCTGCATACATACCTTTAAGCTCGGCGTTCTTGGATTCTGAGAACAATCCGCCGACTGGTAAAGGTATGGTTATTTCTTGTGATTGCCCGTATCCGCTGTTTCGCGCTGCGAGCTGCTGTTGTCGGCGTCTTGCGTAGGACATTACGACACCATCCACTTTCCAGCGCCCAAAGGCACGGCTCCGTGACACTGACCGCTCCGGCCAAGCGAGAACCCACGCGCCCCACCGGCGTCATGGCTTTCTTTGGCGTCCAGCTCGGCTTCGTATTCCGCCGCGTGTTCTGCGTAAGGCTTGCTAAGAGCGCGGCGCAAGCGGTACGTCATGCCAAGCGACAATGCATAATCGTCAACAAAGGCCGGCATATCGTCGTCTTGCGTGAACTCTGGTCGGCGCACCTGTGGCAGAGGGTTGATTTCGCTGTTCGGGTCGATCCGGCGCAGGATTTCGAACGGTCCTTCGTCCCACTCGGCATCGTCATATCCCTCGCCTTCTCCGTATTCGAAACTTGAAGAAGCGCCCATTTCGTTCAGCGCGGCAGAGTCCGTCACGTCCAGAAAGCCATCGCGCGGCACCAGAGGCGCAATCGTGTTGATCGGATCGGCGTTCAAGTCGTAATCGCCTTCGCGGATTTCAGACACAACCGGATAGTTTGAAATGTATTCGAACGACACAAGCGCTGTCTCGCGCGGCACCGGATCAATGAAGAGGACGCCGTTTTTGATCCGCCAGCCCATCGAGGCCGTTACATGGCTGCGGCGCAATAGCCAATTGGCCCAGACTTGCGGCGTTGCTGGCCCTAGAAAGCTCAAATCCCACCCAAAGCGCCCCTCTGTGTGGGGAATGGCGCGGAGGAAGTCAGGCGGCATCTGATAAGTGAACCGCCCAGGAATGATCGAGAAAACCCACGTTGAATGAAATTCACTGAGGCCGCTCGATCCGCAACGCCGCATATACTCGCGCAGAGTGTCTTTTGCAGCGTTGCGCAGGGTACGCGCGATACGGTTGTTTGTGCCAAACAGAGTCGAAGGCGGGGGAGCTGTTGCGTCCCGTTCTGCGGCTTCCCTTGCAATTTCCAGTATCGTGCGCGGCATTTAACGCCCCCTTTACCCTAGAGGGTCAACATCGCCATCGTTTAGATCGGCGTTCCCGTCTGCGGTAATGTCACCGCCGCTCATAAAGCCATCGTCAGGGTCAATGTCTGGCACATCGCTTTCGACCTCGACTGTACCGGAGCCGGACGCGGAAACCCCTGGCATGTGTACCGAATGAACCTGATCCCCGCCGGATTGGACCTGAATCTTTCCGAGCGCCTTGTTTTCGGCTTCCAGCTCGGCGTTGCGGCGCTCAAGAGCTGCGAGGCGTTCCGACAGGGCTTTGCGCTCGACTTCGTGCTTGGCTTCCAGCTCTGCGGTTTCAATCGTTTCGGCTGCATCACCCTTCTGCTTCGTCCAGCGGATAGCGATTTTCTTCGCGGCCATGACTTCGAGGCCCATCTGGTTGATAAGCTCGTCGGGTGTTTCCACAAGGTCTTCGATAGAGCGAAGCCCGTTGATGGTAAGAAGGCCGATTTGCGATTGAGAAATGCCAGGAAGCTCGTGAAGCGGTGTGCCTGTAGTCGGAACTTCGGCATACTGGACAAACATTTGATAGGCGTGGGCAAGCTCTGGGTCAGCCATTGCCTTTTCCGGCGTAATCATACGCGCCGCGACTGTGTAGCGGTCGCCCTTGGGCTGCTTGAACACGACAAGGCGGGTTTCCATCTTCCCGTTTTTCTCTGGCTCGATGGTCGATAGACGGACGCGCACATGAGAAAAGGCGATATTCAAACCACCTTTGGACGCGACAGGAGCGAGGTGATCCGAGAAGGTTTGGTTTGTCAGATCGCGTGATGCGAGGCTGTTGCCACCTGTGTTGAACTGTTGCGAAATATCCATTGGGTGCTTTCTCCGTGAAAAGTGTTGGGATCGAGGCGCGAACGCCTCGACCGTGTTTTCAATGCGTCAATTAGAACGCGAGAACGCCGTTCAGCATCCGGTTGTTGATAACGAAGTTACCCATACCGGCCATGATAACGGTATCGCTGTCCTCTGTGAGAGGGCGACGAGGACCGCCAAGAACCACGTTATTGCGCTTCTTGTGCATAATCAGTTCTATCGAATCCATGTTCAGGAACTTCATGCCAGCATCGGCGTAACCGCCATTGCCGCCATCAGCCACAACGGGCGCTGTCTCAAACATGATGTTGGAGAAGCCGCCAGACGCGAGCTTTTTGTCCATGAAGCGCTGTTGCGATTGGAGCGATTGGTTGTATGCGGAGTAGTAAGTGTTATCCGACACAATCAAATCCGGCATATCTGTGCCACGGCGCAAACTCAGGAAGAGGTTGAGCATGTTTGCATAGATATTGGTGGTGGACACCGCAACGCCGGTGATCGAACGCATGTTGTCCCACCAGCCGTATGTTGTGGAGTTGATGCCGCCAACGGTTGCACCAGCTGTCTCGTTGACCAAGAGGCCAAGACCACCAAACTCCTTACCGGAAGAACCAGTACCGTCACCATATGCGGATTTGTGCATTTGGTTCTGGATGGTCTTTTCCGCGTGTTTGATGCGGGACGCCATCATGTTGTGGATTTGCTCTGGTCCGCTGTTTTGCAGCATTTCGAGTCCACTGATGGAAACGCCAACAGCCCACTGTTTCCACGGAAATTCCGCAGATGTGAGGACTTCTTGACCGGCAACATTCAGAGCCTCGCGGCCTGTGTACCATTGGAAGTTTGCGTTTTCGTCGCCCATGAGAATAGGCGTGGTGATCGTGCGACCGCCACCAATGGTTTTGATCGCTTTACGACGACGAAGCTCATACAACAGAATGTTGTTTTTTGAAACTGCGTCAGCGATCCGCTTACGGCGATGGGCCAGCGTGGTGGTGGCCACTTCGCCCCAATTCGGGTTCGACATGACTAAAACCTTTCAGTCGATAACCGCGCTTTGTCCTTAGCTTTGAAGGCTCGAAAAGTGCCGTATTGTGTCCTCAAGTGAGGCGTCTTCCGGCAGCGCGGGGCGATGGCTGGCTCCCTGGCCGGTCCCATCAACAGATTTGCTCGCTCGCTTCGCCTTGGCGCTTGCGGCGGCTTTGGTTTGAATCTCTTTTGTCATAGATGTTTCTTGAGTTGCGGCAGAAGTGTTGCCACCCCCATAGAGGTCGCGCATTTCCTGATCCGCTTGTGCGTAAATTTCGCGCAAGGTATCTATCGTAACATCTTGATTTGTTTGCGCTTTATGAGCTGCTGCGAGCTGCGAAATACGCGGCGACAGCATGTCAAAATTGCCGTGAACGAGGTTCCCATCGTCGTCGGTTTCGTTCAAGAAACCATCAATCGCGTCTTGCACCTCGCGCTGTTTCTTGCGGTCTGGCGTGTCTGGACCGAAAGAGGGTGCGCCCTCGCCGCCTTCCCCACGGAGGCGTCGATTTTCTTCGATCAGCTCGCGCTCACGATCCGTCATAAACATTTCGTCGTCGTCAAGATCGTCGGAGCTGTCTTGCTCAGAGACTTTCAGGCCAAGGTGGCTTGCGGCTTTTTGAAGAGCTTCTTGCGCGTTATCCCCGCCCACTTCTTTCAAAACCCAAGCCACATACTCGTCAGGCTTTTCAGAGGCGAACTTGTTCAGCTCAAGGAAACGGTCGATTGCCTGTGCTGGCGTTCCACCGTGGCGCTCCAGCTCTTCCTTGTGGGCGTCAAACTTGCCCATCAGCTCGTCATAGCTGGACAGGCGGCGGCTCACTTCTTCCTTATGGTCGCCCTCGATGCCGCCTAGAAGATCGTCATTCGACATAGAACCGTAGTCCGGCCCTTCGCCTTTGTCGTCTTTCGCTGTCTTCTCGGAGGTTTCGGAAGCGTCTTCGTCTTCCGGCTTGGTATCCTCGGCGTCTTCGGAGGCTTTCGCGGCTGCGCCTTTGGTTCGCGCTTCGGCGGCGATCTCTGCGCCCTCTTCGGCGCTTACGGTTTCTGCCAGCTCGGCTGAATCTTCTTCAAGAGGAGCATCAAAGCCGCCATCGTCTTCGTCGTCGTCGGCCATCATCTGATCGAACGCCTCGCGAATATCCTTTTCGGACTCGTCCTCGGCTTCGTCTTGTTCGAAAATCTCGACTTCGTTCAGCTCTTCAAGCGTTTTGTTTGGCATTGTGAAATTCTCCGCATGGGGTTGGGTTGCAAAACTCCCCCTATCGTGGAGACAGGGGGAGCAGAGTTGCGGCGAATTTCGCTAGACGCTTAAATTTCCGTCCAATCGGTTGCGTCAAAGTCTTGTTTTGTAATGGCAAAGCCGTGACCCATGTGTTTTGGGTCGATGTGTCGGCCATCCGTCCAGCCGGTGCGCTTAACGCACTTTCCGGATTGAAGCGCAGCAACGGCTTCGGCTGTTGTCATGCCCTTGGGGGCTTCTTCTTCGGCCTCGGCCTCTGGCTCTGGCGCGGCCTCTTCTTCTGGAGCTGCTGCCTCTGGCTCTGGCTCTGGAGCAGGTTCGGGCTGAGTTACCGCAGGTGCGGCGGCTTCACCGGCAGGAACTTCGGCCTCGATTGCCGCTTGGTTCTCGTTTTCCGCAGGGGTTTGTTCTGCTGTGGCGTCTTGGCCCTCTGTTTCAGGTGTATTCATGGCTTCTCTCCTTGGGTTTCGCTCTGTTCAGAGCAGTTGAGCGCTTGGGCATACATCGCTTTGAGCGCAAATTCGGTGAGGTGGTTCCGTGCTTGGTGCCGTGCCTTCTTGGCTTCGTTTGAAGCTGTCCGGAGCCGGATAGCGGCATCAAGGGAGGCGCAGAGCTGGCCGCAATGCCTGTTGATGGCCTCGCGCAATCGCTGTTCCTCGTCAGATTCCCCTTTTCGCGCGGGGATGATTTCGCGCTCTGCTTTCGACTTCACTTGATTATCTCCACATTGTCGGCCTGAACGTCTGGGCTATCGGAACTCTTCTCCAAATCCCCCACACGCTCGCTCACTTTGAGGTCTGGCGGAATGTTGAGCGGGTCGGTTTCCTCAAATCGCTTGAGGTCTTGGACAATCTCGCGCTCGATCTCGCGTTCGCTCACCGTGTCGTGCTTCACGCCCTCGTCGTATTCGACCAGATCGTTGCGCTTCATGTATTCGCGCTTGTCGTTCCGGCTCCCGATATAGGTGGCTGTATCCGTCTTGCCGGTCATAAAGGGTTCAAACGTGGGCGCGAGCTGCGGCGCAGGGAGTATTTGAGGCGGCGTGTCTTGGGGTTTCATGCAGTTGTGCGGCCAGCGGTTAAGCAGGTGCCAACCTCCGCATGTTTTGCAGAGGCGCGTTCGCCCTGGTTGCCGGTCGAGATCGTCCTTGGGGCCAAAGACGCGCTCGTATTCCTCTTTCGAAAGACCTACCGCGCTCATGCGTCACCTTTCGGGGAAGGCACGATAAGCCAATCCTCGGCGAGCATGTCGGTTTGGGATGCAAGCCAGCCCATGAGGATTTCGCCGGTTGCGGTTTTCATGGTGATCGAGGGCAAAACCTTGGCATGTCCGTCAGGGTTTGAACGCGCCCATGCGGCGTTGTGTTCTGACCAGAAGTTAGAATGGTGAACAACGTGGCCATCCATGCCGCCAGACAGCGCCAACCACATTCCCTTGCCGTTCCATCCAGCTCGCGCGACTTTCTCGCCGTTCTTGACCGCTTCAATCGCTTGCCCGAAGGTTAACCCCTCTTGTTGTGGGGCTTCATCCTCTGCCACCGGCTCATAGGTCTTTTGGAAAACCTCGTTCTTGCAGGGATAGAACTCACCAAGAACGCCTTGAATGATCCAATCCCCTTGCTCGGCCAGCATCACGCCTTCGAGCGTGGAAATAGCAATGGCATAGCCGCGTCCTGGAAGGTCTTCCGTTATGTCGCCATTGCACCAGTCTGCGATCTCTGCGAGCTTTTTGGCGGCTTCTGGGGAGCTTTCGATATTGAGTGGGACTCTAACAGCCTGAATATCGACGGGCTTCTTACGATAGGTGCGTGACATGCAGTTTCCTTTCTATTTTTGGGGGTTCTGCGGGGGTTGTGGCTGGTTCGAGGCGATAATCTTCTGTCCATCCATCACCACATCAGCGGCTTTTTTCTTGGACTCGTGCTGGCGATCTGCCTCGTTGTCGGCCAGCTCCATTTCTTTCAGCTCTTTGGCGGAAGCGGCGCGGATTTTTGCGACCGTGACTTGAATATCTTCCTTCTCCTCTTGCTGTTGAGGTTCGTCGGGAATGTCCGCAATCATCGCTTCGAGGGTGCGCGACTTGGAGAAACCGCGAACACCGAAGAGCAGAAGCTCCTTGATCGTCTTGAAATCAAACTGCCCTGTACCCACGAGCGGCACGAGCTGTTCAACAAAGTTGGCAAACGCGCCCAAGAACTCGATACGCGCCTCCTTGTCGGCCTGTTCATCGGCGAGAATGGTGGAATTTGTCTCAATCGAGATTGTCAGCTTGCGCTTGCGGTCCTGTTTGAGCTTGTCGTGAACCAGCTCCCACGATGTTTCGGCCACCTCTTGCAGCTCTGGCGGCGTAGGTTCGGGCGGCATCTGCGCTTCAAGTCCGGATTGCTGAATGAGCTGCACGATATTCTGATAATCCTGCTGCTCCTGTTGGAACTTGGCTATCAGTATCTCGTTGTTGGCCATCGCCTGTTGGCGCTCTGCCTCGGTCAACGGAATGTCCAACCCGCAAATCTCGGCCAGTGTTGTCGTGTCGAAGTGTTCAACAGCGACTTCAACCATGAGGCGGATCATATTTCGCGCGAAAACGGCCATATATTGCTGGCGATCACTCAAGCGCAAACCGGCATAGCGGCCTTTGATCTGTTGGGCTGTGGCTGTTTCGCTCGGATCGCCTTGCGCTCGCATAATGTCAGACACGCCAGAGGCTTCGAACATCGCTTGCTTGGCTCTGTCGCGCATCGTGTCGAGGGCTTGAAGCGCTTTAATCATCTGGTCAATCGGCAACCATTGGATGATGTTGTTTACTCCGCCCTTCTCGATCAGCCCGACCCAATCTTCGATAGGGATCATCTGGTTCTTGCCGGATAAGAGCTTGCGAACCTCTTCCTTCATGGTGCCAGGGAAGACGCCGGAGACAGAAAGCGCCTCCATAATGTCGAGCATCTTGTTGGTTGTTTCGTCGATCTCGTCGGCGCGACCTTCGTAATACTTAATATCAGGGCGCGGCGTCAGCTCCTTGCCCTTGGTTGTGGCCAATAGCGGCGCTGGCATTGGATAGAAGTCCTCCAGCCCAAGCGGATCATCCTCCATATCGAGGACGCTGACCGGATATTCCTTGCACCACCAGATAACCTTGCGGTTTTCCTTGTCCCAAATCTCCCAAACGCTGACGGTATCGAACGGGGAAACGGTTTTCGCGAAAGTATCGGTCAAATCGCCGGTGTGGCGTTCGTTCTCGCGCTCTTCGTCGCCATCCGCGCGGCTCTGGCCCTTCAATCCCTTCTTCACATAGGATATGGCGTCTGCCTTTTCCTTCCCAAAGCGGCGCGTGATACTGGCGCGGGTCATGGGAACCTCGTAGGCAAGCCACGGCATTTGATCCCATGAATGAGAAGGTGCGAAAAGAAGGCGCTGCCATTCCGAGTAAGAGGTTTTCACGCACTCGTCAGACTTGAACTCCATTTCGATTTCTTCGCCTGTTTCCGGATCAATGAACGGTTGCCCTGTTTCCGGATTCGGGATTTTGACCTTTTCAAAGTCTGCTTTGTAAATGACACGCGCTGCGCCACGACCGGCAATCAAATAATCGTCCCGCGCCCCTGCCATTGCATCATCAAATCCGTCTTCGATCAGGAATTGCGCCACACGCTGCGCGGCTTCGGCAACCATCAGGTCGGTCGGGTCTGTGTGGCGTCCATCGCCACGGAACCGGCGTCGAACAAGCGGCTGTGGTGTTTCCGAGTAAATGAGGGGCTTTAGAACGTCGATATTGGCGTGGATCAACGCTTGCTTGTCGGTAATGCGGTTCGGATCGCCACCGGAAGCGTGTTGGTCGGAGCCGCGACCAGGATCGTCGTCACGCCCGAAATAGGCAATCTCACAATCAAGCGCCTCTGTGCGCCACCGGTTTTCATGCGTCAGAGCTGCGGCAATCTGTTCATCCCAGAACCGATGCTGTTCGTCAGGCCCACGCTGCTGCGCTTCTTCGTCTGTCTCTGCCTCGTCGTGCAGAAACTCGCGCACTGGCTGGTGCGGTATGATCTCGTCACCGTCCCGACCGGCTTCTGTCGCTGAAATCAGCTCGCGTTTCATAGGTGGCCCCTTTTTTCCGTTGGAGCCAAGCTATTTTGGAGCGGTTACGAGTTGCGGCGAATTTGCCAAATCAACCGTTCATCGCTTTCTGGGGCGATGATGATAGACCAAACCGCACTTCGAACACCGCAGCGCAGTAAAGATAACGGCGGGGAATATTTTCCAATCGTGGTCGCAGGTATCCGAGTCAACGCGCGGATCGGGCGTTGAACGCGAGCGGAAATATGTCAAAAGGTGTTTTGCAAACTTTTTCATGTGATTTCTCCTTAACGTCTTCGGCCTCGTTCTCGCGCCCGTTTCTCGGCTTCGTGTCTTGCGTGGAGCTGATCGAGTGTTTCGCCCTCTGGGTCTGGTCCAGTGAACGGCTTACCGGCAATGATCCGATCCAATCCCCGCGCGAAGAGCGTTGCAGGGTCCACCGTGTCGTCATGCTTGGCGGCGGGGAAGGCTTTCAGCTCTTTCTCGAAGGCATCGAGGTAGTTCAGCAGGTATTTTTGCACCTTGTCTCGGTCTGGCAGATACATTTTGCCCATGCTGGCCATCCCCAGAAGCGATTGAGCGCGTTGTTCCTTCGATGTGGAGGACGTGAGGCCCACGCGATTAACGAAAACCCGCTCTTGCTGCATCTGTCGCTTGAGAAATGGCCCCACGCCGTTGATGATCTGCCCACTTTCCTCGAACCAGCGCAGCGGCTTCCATTTGCGCACGAGCCGAATAAACTGATCGACCCACACGTCAGACGTTGTGCGACCGCGCCACATATCGAGCAAATAGATGTTAAACTCAGGATCGACGCCCCAAATCTGATGCACCGTGTAATCCGGATCGTTGTTACCGGCCTCGGCAGTCACCGCGTAATCGGACGTGCCGTAAATCTGCAAGGTTGTCGTGTCGAGCTGCGCGGGGTTGTAGCGCATGATATGCTCGTCGTTGAACATCAGCCCCTCTTCTGGGCTTGGGCGCTGCTGATAGAGCGCTGACCAGATATAACCGCCACGATTTCGGACAGCGGCCCACGCTTTCGCGCCCCATTTGGCTGGCCATAGCCATTCGCCAATCTTCCGGCCCAGAGGATCGTTCTCATGCTCGGCGAGCGCAGGAATGGACAGCACGAACCACTTTTCGCCTGTCTCGCGATCTTTGTACCATCCGGTTTTCCCGTCGAAGTCAGCGGGAAGGATGCGCCCTGCCGGATCGTCCTCATGCCATCGGGTTGTAACAATGAGCTGCTTGCGGCGTCCCTGTAGGCGGGTGAGCAAGTCAGCCTTGTAGGTTTCCCACGCCTCCTCGCGCATGTGAGCTGATAGCGCCATCTTTCGGCCCTTAATCAGATCGTCCATGATAAGCCATTCAGCGGGGTTGCCGTGTGTCGATCCGCCCATGAGGCCGAAACCGTTGTATTCTCCCCCTTCTGTTGTTCCCCACGCTGATTTCGCTTGGCTGTCCTTCGCCAGCTCGGTTTTGAATGGATACTTCGCGTTGCGCACGTAATTGCGTACGATCTTGCCCATCTTGTCCGCAAAGCGCTGCGTGTGAACGCCGGACATGATTTGTGTCTTGGGATACTTGCCAATGAGCCAAGACGGGAAAAGCATGGTGCAGAGGGTGCTTTTCGCCATCCTCGGCGGCAGGAAGACCATTGCGCGGTCAACCTTATCTTCGTCCATCGACTGCAAGAGCTTGCAAATGATCTTGTGGTGCAGCTCCGGCGTAAAGCCGGTCATACGCATGTAGTACGCGAGGAAAGAGTTTTGCGCCTCCCGCTTCTCCTCCTCTTCCAGAAGGTTAAATAACAGCTCCTCTTCGCTGGTGTACTTCATACGGCACCGCTACCCATCCCGCGTTATCTTCAAGCGCTCCTGCAAGACGCGGATTTTCTCTTTCAGATCGTCGTCGTCCATGCTCGCGACTTCATCCGCGCTCAATTCCTCGGCCTTGGGTGTCCCGTCTTCTGTAATATCGCGAGGCCGGTTCCTGTAATCCTCTTCGGTATCAATGGCGCTGTTGTTCCCCCAAGAATAAGGGAAGCGCTTGCGCAGGGTTTCGATAATCAGGGCGGTCTTGGCGTTGGGGTTGCCGATGCTCTCGCGGTTCTTGCGCTCCCACCATGCCTGACAGAGTGACCACGCTTGTTTTAGCGCCTCGTCAAACTCTGGGTGCTGGTTGGCCCACCGATGCAGGGTTGAGCGATGAATACCGATGTTTGCGCACCATTCGGCAGGGAAAGCGCCCTCCTGCCCCAGATCGCGCACCATTTGGCAATGCAGCTCGGCATCATACTTTCGAGCGTTGCCAGCTCGCGGGTCTTCTTCTTCAACCAAAACCGGCAGCTTGTTGAGGTAATTCTTATCCGAAGCCATCTAGTTGAACACCTTTCGCAATCAAAGCAGAACCGACCGACCGAGCGGCGATAGTTCCCACGGTATTCCTGTCGTTTTTTTCGTGACAAAACCACGGCTGTCGAGGGTCTTTAGAATGTTTTCCGCAATGTTTTCAGGAACCCCAAGCCCATATCGAATAGCACGGGTTGCGCTCATGTCTGGGGATCGCTTCAACACGAGGCTTAACGCCTGATACTCGGCTGCGCTGACCTCTTGCGACATAACCGACTTAGGCACATGCCCTCTGCCGGTGCGGGTTGCCATGTAGGTGTAACCGTCACTCGCAGGGTGCCGCCCTTGCGACAAGTTGATCCAAGAACACTCCGATAAAAAAAACGCTGTGTCTGCGAGCTGGCCCACGGCCTTATCTTTCACGCGCGATATTGAAATGTTGCCAGTGAAATAAACGCACCAATCGCCCATCAATGCGCCTTTTGCCCAATCCAAAAGCCCCGATGTGGTCGAGACTTCCGACTTAAAAATTTCGCCCGTCATATCCCCAAATGCCCCTTAGCTATCACTGTTGGTTTCATCCCTCGAAACGCTTATTGCTTTGTCTCGGCGGCTTACCGCTTCCTCGAAATGGTCTTTGCAGCTTCTCAACGATCCGCGTTTGTTTTCCGGCAGGTCGCTAAGTATTCCAGGAAGCCGAACCCCGTAGGGGGCGAGGTTCGAACAACCATCTTTGAAACACTTAGCCATGCCGCTATCAACCTGAAATGCCATAGGAATCTAGTTCAGCTTGCGTCACCAACTCTCGCTCGATCATTTCTCGCGCCAAAACGCCGGTTAGATCGCGCTCACCTACTGGTTCCCCTTTTTTTATGCGCTTTGCGGTGATTTTCGCCTTGTCTGGACGGTATCCGCTGCCAACGCCGGCCTTTCTGCTTGTCTGGACGGTTCCGAGCTTTGCGTTGACCTTCGTGCAAGCCTCGCGCAGCTCGTTACCTGTTGGCCAAGAGCGGCTTTTGCACTCTTCCATCAACACCAGCTCGACTTTCTCCCACCACTGTTGCGGCTCTGGCGCTGCGTATTTGCGCAGAATGGCAAGAAGACCTTCAACCTCGGCTTTCTTGGCCTCGATGTTTTCCGCAATAGCTCGTGGCGCTGAAAGGCGTTGCAAATAAGCGAGAAACCTATTTTTCAGTATGTCTTCGGTCATGTTGAACCCCTTTCTTTTCAGGCTATTTCGTCAAAAATCTTGCGCAGCTCTTCGGCGTACCCTGTCCCTGTTTTTCTTCCGTCCGATTGCGGTGCGGTCGGCGTCAATGCGGGTTGCGCATCAGCTCCGGCAGCTCGCTGCATGGCCGGAGTAAAGAATTTCAGGGAGTTCGGCGGATCGCTGCGACCGTCCATCACGTCAGTAATCACGGCTTCTTGCGCTTCGAGGGTCAGGGAAAGCTCGTCACTCCAGCGCTTTGCTTCCATGAAATCGGTGAAGCCGTAGCGATCAGAACCAACAGCGGCGAGAATCCTTTTTCGATCATCATCAATTGGAATTGAGCGTGAGGAGCCACCACCACCACCATTTTCCGGCGGCTTGCAGTCGGCTTCCATTACTATCCTCTTGGTGGTGGTGGTTATTACTCTCTCTGGTTCTGGTTCTGGTTCTGGTTTTGGTTGGTGTGACTGCGGAGATTGTAAGTTGTTGTTTTTATTAGGTCTGGACCTCTTTTCGCGCTGTTTATCTTGAAGTTTCGCGAGACTTTCGAGTTCTTTTTCGGCTCGATTATTCGTCAGAAACTCGCCTGAAACCTCAACTTTACCGGCGTCAACCAAGTGTTTCCGGATGCTTTTCCACTTCCGAATAGAACACCCAAGCAAGCCAGAAATATATCGAGCATCATCAGGAAGGTTGCCGCCCTGCATATAGATAATGTCCAGAACAACGCGGTAGGCGCACTTCACCTCGAACGGCATCCCAATGGTGCCTTCGATGAAGTCGCGCGGATAAGCCTTATAGTATGGTAGACCGTTCACGCCTCACCCCCCGCAAGGAATGGCTCTCGGCCATGTAGGCGCACTTCCATATCCTCGGCAAAGATGGTTACAGGACGCTCAATCTCGCGATCCCACACGAAACACAGAGCTTTCCCTATAACGCTTTCATCAAGACGCCACACACGGCGCTCGTTGAGCCTGTGAGCGCGGCCCACATAAGTTACCTTGCTGCTATCGAGCTGTTGCACCGCATCCGTCAGGGTGCGCCATAGCTCAAGCGCATCAATGTCCTCTGACACGCGCTCGTGAAGCCTCCTGCGGAAATGCAAGTAGGCTCTCTGGCGTCGATCATCGAGGCTTTCGGTGTTTGGTTTGCGCCAAAACCTATCTCGATTGGGCCTCATATTCACCGTGACGCCCTCCCTTTTGATTTCAGGAGGGGCGCAAGAGCTGCGATCCGGCGCAGCTCTGGCTGCGCGTCGGACGCCTCAAGACGCGCGATAACCTCTTCACTCGACAGTCCGCTATCATTCACCAGCTTTACCGCCTCGATTTGATGTTCGCGGCGCTGCCAGAACAAGGGCTGGTCTTCTGGTGTCTTAATACGCGCGGCCTTCAAGATAGCTTGCAGCAAGCCAGCCTCGGAAAACTTCGGTTCTGTTTTCTCTTCGACCGGCGCAATCTCGCGCTCCGGCTTTATTGGCGCTTGCGGGTCTTTCAGGATGCCGAAGGATTCAGCCGCTGCGTGGAACGCTGGCGCGGAGGGCGTCAAATACCCATCGTCGCGTATTGTAAGAAGCTGGTCGCCAAGCCAATCTGTATCGCCTGTCTCAACGAGCGCGGGAACCTCGCGGCGCAAGTCTTCCCACTTCATGCAGCCGCCATTCTTCCAGAACGCCATAAGCGCCAACACATAAGCGCCAACAGCCTTTGAACTCATGCCTTTGACCGAGTTTTCAAACTCCGGAATATAGAAATAAATGACTTCTTCTTTAACCATGAGAAAACCCCTCGGATTTAACGGCCACAACAGGGGATCGAGCCGAAGTGAAGCGATACGCGGAGAACCTGGACTCCTCTTCCACTCGCTTCTGGTGCCTCTTTTCGGCGTGAATAACCGTGCTGTGATCCCGATTGAACGCCCGACCAATCGCCGTATACGAATGACCGAGCTGTAAAAGGTGCCAAACCGCTTCATTTCGAGCCTCACAAACGCGGAAGCTGCGGTTCTTGGAAACAAGTAGCTGTTGGGAAATCCCGTAAACATCGCATACTTTTTCCGTGATCTCCTCGAAATCGGCTTCAAACACGCGGCTCGAAGGTCCAAGGATTGTCGTCTGGTGTGTCATGTGACTGTCTCCTATTACGCAAACTTGTGAATCTCATTTCCGAACACGTCCCATCCTTTGCGCGGCTGGCGTGAGAAGAGTTCTATTTTCGGAACGTCACCGCAGAGGTGTGACGCGGCCTCAAATGCTTCGTCTGGTTTTCGGGAATGTTCTCGAACCGGCCCCTCAATGACGGAGCGCACGTTCTTCGCTGTCTTCGGTTTGCCTATGGTGCCAATCAGGAATGGCTCACCCGCGCACCGGAGAATGTATCCAGTACCGAACGCTTGCTTGCCGTGAACGGTTTTCTTTGACCAATGGCCGGCGGTTTTGAACTGGAAACCCCAAGCCTTCATCACTTCGAAGGCAATATCGAGTAGCGGGTTTGTTGCCCATAACCACAGAACACTGTCTGGCGCAGAAATTTCGGCAACCGGCATGTTCTTAATGTCTTCTAGAGACATTGTGGAATATTGGCCGCTCGCGCCTTTGCGGGTTATTCCCTTGCGCGACCTCGTTGCAAACGTCCAAGGAGGATCAGCAACGATCAGCCCATATCTGAAAAGCGGAATTTCGCTAATATCGGAATATGAGCTGTCACCCATGCTGCACCCCAATTCGGTACGCGGCTCCATCACATGCCCAACGCTTCTTTATACATTTCGAGGACAGCTTCTTCCTCGGCAATGGAGTCTTTGTCACGCTTGCGCAGAGCGATGATTTTGCGAAGAACGGAGGTGTCATAACCGCGCCCTTTCGCTTCGGCCATCACCTCTTTCTGCTGCTCGGCAATGTCCTTCTTCTCGGCGTCCAGCCGCTCGATCCGCTCAACAAACTGGCGCAGCTCGTCAGCGGTTACTCGATAACTTGCGTCAGCGTTATTCGTATCGGTCTTCATATCGTTTCGTCCTCTGTTGGAAAGTTTTCCCGAAAGTTTTTGAGCCGCCTCGCACTCGAAACGGCCCACCAGCTCGCCAACGCTCCAAGGAGCGCGGCGCAATAAAATTCAAAACGGTAAATCTGCTCTATGCCCCACCAGCCAGATTTCATTTTCGTTCCCTCCTGACCGCGTGAGGAGCGAAAGCAACGGCCCACCCAGAAGGCGCGTGTGATCCGGCCCACCAGTTTTCAGCGGTCGAAGGATCGACGCGAAAAACATGAGCCACATGCGCAGGGCTTTCAAAATTGGCGCGGATAAAGTCACGCCACTGGACAACAAATTGCTTGCGAAAATCGCGAGAGCCGACCCTCTCCGAAAACTTTGGAGAAGACCTTCCGCCCTTTCTGCGCATAGGCTGCTCAGGTGAAGACAGATGTTTAGAACGGGAGGAGATAAATTCAGCGGACATGGCTAATCGCCTTTTTGCTTGCGTTGCATGAAACTTGTCACCGCTCGCACTGTCTTGAATCGTGGTTCGCGACCTTTTCGCAGGTCGTGAACAAAGTTTGGGTCAGATACCGCCTCGCGTCCTAGAGCTGTTGCAGACATGCGCTCGGAGACTAGAAACGCCTCGACTTCTTTTTTCAATTCTTCCAGCATCATGCGCTGCACGATGTAGGAAAAATCCTATCTTGTAAATAGGAAATATCATATTTGCGGGAATCCCATCCATGCACAATCAACGTAATATGGATATTGATGATTTGATCGTCGCAAACTTGAAGCGGCTAATATTAGAGAAGCAGACAAACACGAGCGCCCTCGCCAAAGCGGCGGGGATGAATCATACGGCTGTTCGAGATATTCTTACTCGAAAAGCAAAGAGTCCGAAGTATGCTACCCTTGTAAAACTGGCGAACGCCCTGGACGTTCCTGTGTGGGAGATCACCGGAGGGGATCGCTCCGCGAACCTTACTCCAGAGGAACGCCGGATGCTTTTTGCAATGTCTCAATTATCAGACGAGATAAGGGAGGTGCTTTTAAAATCAGCAGAAGCTCAGATTCCCGATCCGGAGAAGGGCAAGTAGCCAGCTCCTCCAACATTTCACAAACCTCCAAAATTCGGGATTCTCTTACTTCCGACATATTCTCTCCTTAATTTCTGTCGAAATTAGTGTAGTTCCCTTGCGGCAACTTTATGGCAATTTTGGAAACAATTTAATTTTGTTCCCGTTGTAGGATTTTTCCTATTTTATTCTTGACGTAGGATTTTTCCTATTTTACGCTCCTCTCAAACAGCAACAACCTGCTTGGGAGGCGCGAGTGCCAAACATCGAAATCATCCCTCACGAAAAGACGCGCTATCCGAGCGGCGTTGAAGCCTATATCGACAGCGTTCATTCGCTTGCGTCACGTACAGGACGCCAAGAAGTCACGTTGGCCGGTGCTGTCGAAGCCCAATATCACGGCAATCTTTATGCATACCTGACGAAAAGCGGCGAGCTAGGGCTTGATCCTTGGCGCTATCTCGAAGGCGTTGACCCATACATTAACAATGATCGGTTCGATGTTTGGTTTGAAAACTGTCCAAACCCCATCACGGTCACAAAGGAAGACACCAAAGGCATCCGGCTTTTCGTGGACTCTGCCCTGCTTGCGGTTCTTGCGGAGGCAGCACAATGAATATTCCTCGCCCCGTAAACGACAACACATTCGATTTCCTGCGAGCGGCGAGCGTTCCCGCTCACCAGTTAGCTAGTGAAGATTGTTATTCAGTTCACTCGCGGGATGGCGTTGGCGATCCGGCCACGCCCGAAACCTCTGGGGGAGTGAACACTCCTCTTCCTCCCCGCTCCCTCGGAGGTTTCGACTGGACGAAGCACAAGCGCGAAGTTCAGCGCCAGAAGTTCACCGAAATGCTCTTTGGCGTTCTCGTTTTCGCCGGAGGTTTCCTTATCGCGGCCCTGCTCGCAATGCTTCTCGGCACCATCGCCACCAAAGCAATCGGTCAAGCGGCTTTTGACGCAACACGCGCTTTTGAGGTGTACCAATGACACTTTCACGAACAACTGTCGCAACTCCAATCAGTCCGGTTCTCGATCCTTCCGATTTCTGCCGCGCATGTCGTGGCAAGAAAACCGTGTCCTATCCGAGCGGCAGAGGAACGATCCTGACAGAGCCTTGCTATTCGTGCGGCGGCACTGGTCACAAAACCAACATATTCTCCGAGCCGGAAGAGAGCTGATGCGTTACGCCCGTTCCATCGAGGAGCTGCACCAGTGGCACCAAGAGGCGCTATCCAATCCGGATATTGAGCGCCACGAGATTGAGCCGCAATGCGGCTGGTACAAGATGCGCCGCGTAAAGCTCGGCCCTTGGGTGCCGGTTCTAATCACCGTTGAGCAAGACATTGACCCAGACACCGGCCAACTCGCCGACGACGAGCGGATGCGCTGCGAGGTGGATGGCATCAACGAAGACAAAATCGAAGAAATCTGGTCGCACCTAAAGCCGATCAGCGAGGCGGCATTTCACCAGCTCTTTGAAAACCGTCGATCAATTCCGGCGATGAAAGACGATTACACGCCGATCAATCTGGCACTCACGCCCATTACCCCCTGAAAGGAAAACCAATGAACGCCCCCATCACCCCAGACGAGAAGATCAAGCCAAAGCAAGCGGAGCTGGCCGGACTCGGACACAACAACCCGCCCCCGTTTTCGCAAGAGAAGCTGGCTGGCTTTGTTGAGCGCGTCACCGAGTTTATGAAGGCCAACAAGGCTTGGTTGGACCTCAAACAGATTGAGACAGACGATCACGCCGAAAAGGCGACAGATATGATTGCCGGCCTTCGCGGACTTTACAAAGAAGTCGATACCGCTCGCAAAGCGGAGAAAAAGCCGCATGACGATGCAGGTAAAGCCGTACAAGCCGCATATACCCCGCAGCTCGACAAGCTCAAAACCGCCGCTGACAAGCTCAAGCCCTTAATTGCCAGCTACATCGACAAGAAGGCAAAGGCCGAAGAAGAGAAGAAGCGCAAAGAAGAGGCCGAAGCTCGCGAAAAGGCACGTCTTGCCGAAGAGGCCGCAAAGAAGGCCGAGGAAGAGAATGACGTTGGGGCGCTGGTGGAAGCCGAAGCGGCCAAGAAGGCCGCAGAGAAGGAAGCTAAGAAGGCGAGCGCACCAGTAAAGAAATCTGTCGGCTCTGCCACAGGCGCAGGGCGCACGATCTCAACCCGCAAATCGCGCCATGCTGTTGTTGAGAACCCGCTGCAAGTCTTCATGTACTACCGCGACCACCCAGACGTGATCGACGTTCTTACGCGCCTCGCAACAGCGGACGTTCGCGCGAAAGACGTGGATGAAACCAAAATCCCTGGAATCTCTATCGCGGAGAAAGTGAGCGCGGCTTAACGCCGCCCACGCCTCCCCATCAATCTCTAAAAGATCAAAGGAAACACTGTGTCTAATTCAAAAAACAGCCTCACGCGAGTTCAACGCCCATCGCCATTGATGGACCCCGAAGCCTTCAACCACATCTTCCGTGTTGGGAAGTTGCTCGCGCTTTCTCCCCTGTTCCCAGAACACTTGCGGAAAGGTAAGCCAGACGAAGCCGCCGCCAATGGTGCGCTTGTTATGAATATGGCGCACCGATTGAACGAAGACCCGCTTACGGTCGCGCAAAACATCTATTTCGTTGGCGGGAAACCTGGCTGGTCTGCAAGCTATATGATTTCAAAGGCGAACCAGCACCAAGTCTTCGAGAACCCTATCGCATGGGAGTACGAAGGCGAAGGCGACGACCTCGTTGTAACCGCATATGGTATCATGGCCAGCACCGGAAAGCGTGTTGAGGCAACCGCCTCGATGGCAATGGCCAAGGCCGAAGGCTGGACCAAGAACACAAAATACGAATCTATGCCCAAGCAAATGCTGTCTTATCGGTCAGCAACATCGTTGATCCGCCTGTATTGTCCCGAAGTTATGGTTGGCATCCCGTCCACAATCGAGATCGACGGGGGGATGAAAGACGTAACCCCAGACGATTCATTCCACATCGAGCCAACCTTGAAAAAGGCAGCGAAAAACGTCGAAGAGGCGGAAACGATTGGCGACGAAGGCGAAGCCAAAGAGGAAGAGAAGGCAGATGCGCCGGTTGTCAACGAGGCGGACGAGCCGGAGGCCGAAGAAGAGAAGGCAGAAGACAAGCCGATAAGCGAAGATGAAATCGAATGGGCTTTTGGCGCGGTTGAGGCCGATCTAACCAGCTCCCCAGAAGCCAAGGACGAGATTCTAAAGTTCCACAAGGGAGGCCATTTGGCCCTCCTGAAAAAACACGCTCCAGAAAAATACAAATCGCTTATGGAGTGGCCTGTCCCTGAAAGCGAAGCGGCAGAGTAATGTCGCGATCCGTCCCAGAATGGATAGGCAAGACGCCTGATACTCCTGTGCCTCCTCGCGTGAAACTTCGCGTGTTCGAGGCACACGGAGGGCGCTGTTACCTATCCGGTCGCAAGATCACAGCCGCAGACAAGTGGGAGCTGGAACACGTTCTGGCTCTGTCTCTGGGCGGCGAGAACCGCGAAAGCAATCTCGCCCCTGCCCTAAAATCCGAACACAAGAAGAAAACCGCGCGGGACGTGGCGCAGAAAGCCAAGAACGCACGAGTCCGGAAGAAGCATCTCGGATTGCGCGAAGCCAAGAACCCCATCGCCGGATCACGCAACACCCGCTTCAAGAAGAAAATTGGCGGTGGCGTTGTTGACCGGAACACCGGAGAGGAGATTTAGAGAATGGAAGGCCGGATAATCATGCGCAAGCGCCCCGAAGAGGATTTCGGACGCAAGCACCCCGTCCACGCGAAGCTCGCAAAAGGCATGTCCGCAAAAGACGCTCGATCCTTAGAGATACGAATGGTTGAGCGGATGCGAGCTGCGCAGCGGAGCCAAACGGAATCTCTTTCACGCAAGCGCGTTTCAAACAAGCTGGACGAGGTTCCACCAATGACCCGCAACCAAATCTCTGCGGCCAGAAAGGCAAAGATTAAAGAAGCCCTTAAAAAGTCTGGCCCGATGTTTGCGCGTCAAATCTGCCAAGAGGTTGATTTCCCGACTGACCGGATTGTTGACTACCTCCGCGCGTTACGGATCAGCGGAGAAGTAGAGTCCAGGCGCACCAAGCAGGGCCACTATCTGTACTGGATGGAAGGCTTTGACAAATGACTGACCTTGGATTGCCCTGCGATGAATGTGGAGGCCCGACATACATGCCTTGCCATGTTGAAGGGATACCGACCACCTGCATGGAATGCGCCACCCGCCGCTCAGATGAACTCGCAGAATTGGACGAACAACAGCATCAAGAAGAAATGCGGCAACTCGAAGAAAAAGAATTAGAAAATGACTGACCTAAGCAAACCGCCCAAGCTACTGCCCTGCCCGTTCTGTGAAGGGAAAGCCCACATTCACCGTGAACCTTGCGTTGAAGGCATGGGGTACTACTGCGCCGTTAAATGCAGCAAGTGCGGCGGAAAATCCCCTGAGAAATATTACAGCAACGGGAATGACTGCCCTCTGTTCTATGAAGACCTACGCAACCTCTGGAACACCCGCTCTGTCGCCGAAGTGCGCAAAGCGGCGTTCGAGGAGGCGGCAACTATGTGCTTCGGAGGAAAATCTGTGGCTGATGCCATAGACCAGCGACGTAAGGAGACCTCATGAACTTCGCTGTAGATAAAGACATACCGCTACCTCCCTTGGATCGACCAAACGCAAAGTACCCCTTTGCTCAGATGGAGATCGGAGAGTCCTTTCTTGTCCCCGCGGATAGCCCTTCAGCTCGTCTCGTAGATGGGAGGAGCACCCCTCGGGTGTTTCATGCTGCTTATGCCTACGGGCGCAAAGCAGAAAAGAAATTCACCACACGTAAACAGACTGACGGTTCCTACCGAGTCTGGCGAACCAAATAAGGAGAAAATCATGAAACGCATTCTCTTAGCTATTCTCTTCTGTGCCTCCCAAGCTGCTGCTGAATCACACACCCTGAGCTCTCATAAAGCCTGGGATGTTGCTTTCCAGAATTTCACAAATAGGGATGCATGTTCCATGACCAGCCAAAACAATGCTGGGCACATCCTAGACTTCACTATTTGGGATGATGGTGAGATGCAGATGTTTGCATTTTTTAACACTGAGTACGACCTCTGGTATGACGAAGTGTACGACGCCAAATTCAATATCGGCAAGACAGACTGGACCTTACCAGACGCTGATTGGAACCAAAGCCATATGGCCTTTACCTTCCAACGAGATGACGCTGCTGCTTTCTTTGAGGACGTAATCCAGGGAAATTCCATAACTCTGATTGATCCCGAGGGAGCAGATGTCACCGCTTGGTCTCTCGCTGGTTCCCAGAATGCATTTGTCGCTCTGGTCGCTTGTTTTAAGCGACTAGAGGGCGCTCCCGCATAGCCCCCGCCCCACGGATTAAGGACAAGCAAATGACAGACAAACCGATCTTATTCAGCGGCGAAATGGTTCGCGCTCTACTCGACGGGAGAAAGACCCAAACACGGCGGGTGCTTAAGCCGCAAATCGGTGATCTTGACCAAGTTGGTTATTTTCCTGACGGCGAGCCAATTGTGATGGACAGCGAAGGTGGTCATCAAAGCCCAATTAGCGGGGTCAAATACGCCGTTGGCGACCGCCTCTGGGTGCGTGAAGCTTGGAAGGTCGGACCAGCTTATGACGACCTACCGCCGCGCGATTTAAGCGGGGAAGAATGCCTGAAATACATGGCAGACGGTGCCGAGCAAAAATGGGGATGGGAACACTCGCAGGTATATGGCCGCAACCGTCCATCAATGTTTATGCCCCGTTGGGCCTCACGCCTTACGCTCACCGTTACTGACGTGCGCGTACAGCGCTTGCAGGACATAAGCGAGAGCGATGCAGAAGCCGAAGGGATTGAACCCTACAGCGGCATAGACCCTTGCTGCACCGGATACCTAAATTATCAAACCCAAAGCGAAGATGGCTGGTGGCTCCCCCCAGTAAAGAGTTTTCGCACCCTCTGGGACAGCCTGAACGCCAAGCGCGGCTATGGATGGGCCGAAAACCCGTGGGTAGTCGCCTACACCTTCACGGTTGAGCGCATAAACATCGACGCCCATAGCCCCCGCCCCACGGATTAAGGAGAGAGATATGCACAAGTCAAGAACGGAGAACCCCATGCCTGACTTTGAAGTAGGGAAAACCTACGAAATTTCCCACAGCCGAAAGGGAAAGTTCGTGGCGAAAATAGTATCCGTCGAAACCCCGTGGGTTCACTGTCGGATTGTGTGCGGCGACGCGAAAATGCTGTCTCCGTTGACCCGCAATAAGGGCGCAGGAGATAGCTTAGTTTTCCGAGACAGTCTTACGCAAATCATCCGCGAAATCGAAACGCCCACCTAAACGGAGAATCCCATGCCCCGCAAGAACAGCCGCCCCGCAGCCCTGCAAAAAGCCAGAGGAGAGAGTGATGGAAAGATTTGAACGCCTAGCCGCCCGACATGCAGAGTGGAGCCAAGCAACCTTTGGTGCTGACAATGAGCGCGACTACACCGGCCCACTCAACCATCTTGAAAAAGAGATTGGTGAGATACGCCTAGCACCGGCTGACGGGTCAGAATGGGCGGATGCTTTCCTGCTGTTACTGGATGCTGCTCGTCGTGCAGGCTTTTCCGCAACTGACCTACTGCAAGAGGCTGAGGATAAACTGGTCATCAACATAAAGCGCAAATGGCAGGAGCCGAATGAAGACGGGTCTGTCGAGCATGTGCGTAATGAGGAGAAAAGTGATGCAATTTAACTTCCCAGAAGGCCGTAAACCTCAAGGACCAATCCCCGTCGAGGAGGGGAACGTATACAAGTCCAAGAACACGCACAAAACTGTTGCTTGGGTGGTTCTTAGTGTCGTTGGAAGAGCTGCGCACTTGGTAGGTATAGACGCCGAAGGTCAGATCACCTCAACCCAAAGCTATAATCTCCACGCCCTAGAAAACCGCGCCCTGTTTGGGCGTGTGGACTTGAGTGCCTTGGAGTTTGACATCGTGCCAGCAGAGGAGCCAACCCATGAGTGAAGCCCTAAAGCCCTGCCCATTTTGCGGTTCAACGAACGCCTCGCCAGAGGGGATTGTGCAGTCGAGTAAAGGTCAAATGTTCTGCAACAACTGCGGAGCGTATGGGCCACACCCTGCCTACGACGACAGCGGAGCCGACTGGAACACCCGCGCCGACGCCGAAGCCAAAGACGCCGCCCACCGTGAAACGCAGGAGAGTGAAGCATGACCGAAGAGCGAGCAAACCCTTGGCCCCGCGAAATATTCATGGGCGAACTTGAGGACAATCACAATGGTTCGGCCTACGCGGTCCTTTCAGAAGCCGCGACAGTCGCGCGTTGGGAGGGTGACGAAGAACGCGACCGCGATTTTCATAAGTACGTGGATGGCGATATTTTCGACAGCCAAGCGAAGTATTACGCGGCTCGATTTGAAGCCAAGGACGCCACCATAAAGCAGCTCGTCGAAGCGCTGGAAGGTAGCGTGAACTGGATAGTCGAGGAATTTGAAAGCCGTGACGGTGGATTTTGGGATGCGGAGAAAATCACAGAGGTTATTGCCGCCCGAAAAGCCCTCGCCGCCCACCGTGAAACGCAGGAGAAATCGGAATGAGCGAATTTGGACACAAAGCAATCAAGGGCGTAATTAATGGCCGGCCATTCTTCTCGGACGGATGGGGCGAAGGACCATTTGCAATTCGCGTAAAGGGCAAGCGTTACACGTTTGAAGATAGCGATTTGTTTGGCCCCGCACTCCTGAATAAAGGCGGGTCTATTTCGGAGCGACAGCCCATAAGCGAGCGACACCCCTTCTGGCTTGGCTATGTCATGTGGCGCAAGGGCGGACGAAAAACGCGATGGAAAGGACGTGTTTGCGTCTACGAAAAGGCGTCAGAAGGCACCTATTGGAAGGACGACAAGGGAACTCCTCACTTCCTGACCGACCCGCCCGAAGGTTTGGAATATCTCGGATACCGCCGCGTCAATCGCCCAGCAGCAGGAGACACCCAATGACCGATAAATTCACACACCCAAATGACGCACCAGAGGGCCACGAATGGCAAACCCGCGATGGTCGGGAGGTTTCGGATATTATGGTCGGTGTTTCAACGTACCGCTACCACATTTGGGCCACTATTCAGGGTCAGCCGTGTTGTTTCTCAAAAGAAGGGTATCATGGAGCATTCGAACCTAGCCCGTTGGACCTCATAGACAAGCCCACGAAGTCCCGCGAGGTGATTGAGGAGCAGGATGATGTTTAAGAGGCGAGACAAGAAAAATGCACCGGCGCGTGTCGCGGTTTACTATGACGCCTTCACCGCCCCTCCGCGCTATCGGTACTATCGAAAGAAGCAGATTCTTTACTGGCTTGGCTTTCGGCTTGCGTTGTGGGTGCTACACGCTCCAGAGAACGCGCCGCGCAAATACACCTCTTTCCGTTCCGGCCTCCTTTGCCCAATTGAAACGGTCAAAGTGAAGAGGTTGCGAGTATCAGATGAAGACAAAATCAAAAAAGGACTCGCCGACATTCGCAGGGTGAACGCCGATCTTCGGGACAAGCTGACCGAAGCGAAGGAAGAAATTGCGGAGCTAAGAAAGTCTATTCAGGAGGGAAGCGATGATTAACTTGTGGTCATTTGATGATCTGTCTCGGAAATTGGGCTTCCCTAAAGACGCTTTGATGAAGATTGCAACGGATAACGGACTCGTTATTAAATGCGGTCGCACGTCCAAAATCCGAGAAGATGAAATTGAAAGGCTGGTGGAAGTATGCCGCGTGACCCCAAAGGCGCAAGATTGCTTGCCAGAAAACGCAAGGGCCGGAAGACAACCTACGTTATCCTCGACACAGAGAACGGCAAGAGAGTTGAAATCTCGACCGGCACAAGCAGCCGCGCGGAAGCTGAAACAATCCTCGCGGAATATATCAGCCAAAAATTCCGCCCAAGTGGTCCAGTACCGGCAAGCGAAATAAAGATTGGCCATATTCTCGCCATATACGCAGAAGAACACGCGCCACACGTTGCCGATCCTGCGCGGATTGGCTACGCGCTGGACGCTCTGGATGCGTTTTGGGGGGATTTACACGCCAGCGAGATCAAAGGGCCAACGTGCCGCCGATATGCCGCGTTTAGAGACAAATCGAACGGCACCATCCGGCGCGAGCTAGGAACCCTGCAAGCAGCCCTGAATTATTGTGCGCGTGAAGGCTATCTGCTAGGCGCACCCATCGTAACGCTTCCTGACAAACCACGAGCGAAAGAGGTATGGCTAACGAGAAGCCAGGCCGCGTTGCTTTTGTGGGTTTGCCGCCAGCTTCGGATTGATGGGCGGCAGCAGCTTCAACGGTTTATTATCGTCAGCCTATACACAGGGACACGTAAAGCAGCAGCTCTAAACCTTTCCATAGACCAGCCGAGCGCACACGCGGGTTGGATCGACACCGAACGCGGTATCATTTACCGCATGGGAACAGGAGAAAGCGCGACCAAGAAACGCCGCTCGGTCGCTCGATGCCCAGAGCGCTTACTGGCGCACGTCAAGCGATGGAAACGCCTTGGCTCCCGCTTCGTTTGTGAGGACCACACCGGCTTGCGCGTCAAAGAGGTTCGCAAGGGTTGGGCTAGGGCTATCGAGCTGGCGCAAGCGTACTCAGACGACCACAAACTAGGCATGGATTTCACCGGCGTTACACCCCACACCCTAAAGCACACGGCGATTACTTGGGCGATGCAATCCGGCGCGAGCAAAGAAGACGCAGCCTCTTTCTTCTCAACGTCTATTCAAACAATAGAATCAACGTACTGGCACCATTCTCCGCACTGTCAAAGCAGCGTTGTTGATGCAATCGACAAGCGCGTATCGTGGGCGAAACGTGGGCGCGGCGAAAATTGATCGCCCTAATTATTCGCGTAAACCATTGTAATTATTGGCGCACCCGACAGGATTCGAACCTGTGACCTCTGCCTTCGGAGGGCAG
>NZ_JAPDUG010000007.1 GCF_026015885.1 Halocynthiibacter sp. SDUM655004
GCACCGATCGCGATGGAAGAAGGCCTCCGCTTTGCGATCCGCGAAGGCGGCCGCACTGTCGGCTCCGGCGTCGTATCCTCCATCAAAGAGTAAGCTTGCTCTGAAATGAATAGAGAGGGCTGCCTTCGGGCGGCCCTTTTCTTTTTTGAGGCTTGCGGTAAGATCGCCGTGAACGATGGAGGGTGACATGAACAATATCTGATCTGAGATCTTAACTTCAATCACAGAGAGATATTCATGAAACGTCCTTTCATTCAGGCCGATCGTGCCTACCCGCTAACCTTACCAAATGGTGATGTTCTAAAGAGCTTGGTTTATCTGAACCAAGTTGTCGACCACCCCAACATGAAGTTTGGTGATTACACATATTATTCGGATTTCGAGGTGGTCGAGGATTGGGCCGGTCGTATCGCGCCTTATCTATATCCTGGCGCACCGGAGCAGCTCGATGTCGGTAAGTTCGGGCAATTCGCTCATGGCACGTGTTTTATTACGGCCTCTGCCAATCATCCGATGGGTGGATTTTCGACCTATCCGTTTCTCACGTTCAATCCCGAAACCATGATGCAATATGCGAATGTGATTCCCGGCAAGGGAAATACTGTGGTCGGTAACGACGTCTGGATCGGTATGGACGCTAAAATTATGCCTGGAGTGAGAATCGGGGATGGTGCAATCATCGCGAGCGGATCCGTGGTAACAAAAGATGTCCCTGCTTACGCGATTGCGGCCGGAAACCCCGCCAAAGTAGTGAAAATGCGGTTTGATGCCGATACCATAAGAGAATTGTTAGAGATTCAGTGGTGGAATTGGCCTGTAGAACTGATTGAGGAGCACCATGACTTGATTGCAGGGGCAGATATTAGCGCGCTCAAACATGTAGCGCGCTCCCGATGAAACACGAAATGCACGCGAGATTTCGCAATTGGTGCAAATCGCTCTTGATTCCCGTCGCAGGGTGCCGTACTTCCTGCGACGGCTTTAGGGGTTTAGCTCAGTTGGTAGAGCATCGGTCTCCAAAACCGAGGGTCGTGGGTTCGAGTCCCTCAGCCCCTGCCAAAGCCGGTTTCATCCACATCGTTACTCGTTCTTTTTCTGGTATAGAAAGAGATGTTGCGCTTAAGTGCGCCTTGAAGCCGAGGGTAATGGGATGACCTCAACCAATTCAGCGCACCTCTGTGAATTCAGCTTGCATGTCGGTGCTCATAAAACGGCAACGACTCATCTTCAGCAAACGTTCAAAAAGAACAACGATCTGCTCCTAAGCGCCAGCGTTAAGTTCTATGGACCGAAAGAGCTTCGTGATGACTCACTCCAGTTTAGTGAACGGTTGGGTCTAAAGATTCCGTCAAGCTTAAGTGACGGTAATCGAGGAGGGCGATCGACGGGTGAGTCAGAGCGACGCAAAATCCAAGACTCGCAGAAACTGAACATGCCGGCGATTATTGGCGAATATGAACGGGTTATTATCTCCGAAGAGAACCTCATCGGGCCATATGTGCGACCGGAGAAGGAATTGAGCGGTAGGTTGTACCCGCGATCAGATTTGTGGCTGCGAGAATTCTCGAAGTGCATCCCGGAAACACCGGTAAATCTCTACTTCTCAACGCGGATGATCGCAGATCACATTGCCTCTCAATACGCCCAAAAACTGAAGACTGGGGTTGGGATTAGTTTCCGCAATTATGCGACGAAAATTGATTGTTTTAGGCCGTTATGGGCTGACGTAATTGAGCGGTTTTCGAAGATTGAGGGAATCGAGCAAATTTACGTTTGGCGGTATGAAGATTATAAAGATGTTCATCGCAAAGTAATGAGCTTAATGGCAGGAAGCGCTGAATTGATCTCTCGGTTTGATATGATTTCGAAGCGATCAAACCTCGGCCTTTCGCAGCGCGCTGTTGACGAGATACTGTCGTATACTCCAGAGAAAGGTGATGACTGCCCTAATCGTGCCGCGATAGCCAAAAATATCCGAGATGATTTTCCAATTTCGGACGAGTATCCAAAGTTTGCTCCTTGGAGCGAGGCGGAGCTGGCGGCATCTGCTGAAGCGTATGAAGAAGATATCGACCGCATTTGCGAATTGCCAAAGGTGACGCTTATCACGCCATAGTTCCGGTATGGTTTCCGAAACATCCCTTGCCCGCCTTGCCAAGGTGCGGGCAATGGCATATATCCCCGTGGTCGCATATGGCGAATGGTTAAAAGGCAGCACGATGGCAGCAAAACGCACAAACCCGCTTCAGTTTATTCAACAGGTCCGTTCGGAAGGGTCAAAAATCACCTGGCCGACACGCCGTGAAGTGGCTTTGACAACAGCTATGGTTTTTGTGATGGCGGCGTTGTTTGCGACCTTCTTCTCGTTGGTTGATCTTTCGATCCGTTCGTTGCTGCAATACGGGCTGAGCTTTTTCGGCTAAGGAATTCGCCGCTATTGGGTTGAATTCCGTGGCTTTCGGGGCTAATCCAAGCGGCAACATCAAAGAGGGCGTGCAGCGATTCGGGTTGCGCGCTGTTTTTTGTTCTGGGTTGGAGTGATCTAACCGTTTGGAATTTATACACCTTTTCGGGTTCTGCCCGAGGTTGAGACAAGGACTGAAGCAAGATGGCAAAGCGCTGGTATTCGGTGAGCGTACTCTCGAACTTCGAGAAAAAGATCGCCGAAGCAATTAAACATGCAGCTGAAGAAGCCGGTCTTGAGGATCAGATCGAGGAAGTTCTTGTCCCGACCGAAGAGATTATCGAGGTTCGTCGCGGCAAGAAAGTGACAACCGAGCGCCGCTTTATGCCGGGCTATGTTCTGATCCGTATGGAGATGAGCGACGAAGGATATCACCTCGTGACGTCAATCAACCGCGTGACTGGTTTCCTCGGCCCGCAGGGTCGTCCGATGCCGATGCGCGACGCTGAAGTGAACCAGATTCTCAACCGTGTTGAGGAAGGTCTTGAAGCGCCACGTACGCTTATTCATTTCGAGACTGGCGAAAAGGTACAGGTTACCGACGGTCCGTTCGAAGGGTTCGACGGCATGGTCGAGGAAGTGGACGAAGAAAACAGCCGCCTGAAGGTGACTGTAAGCATTTTTGGCCGGGCAACGCCGGTCGAGTTGGAATTCACGCAGGTTTCGAAAGAAGCCTAGTGTGCGTCGCGCGGGCTGTGGCTTGCGCATCAATGTGGGAGGGGAGCCGAGCGCGCTTGGCAATCCGGACCACACAACCAAAGACGGCGAAACGCGTTTCGTCGAAGTTGAAGAAGGAGAGGCCAGATGGCCAAGAAGATTGCTGGCACTATGAAGCTGCAGGTTCCTGCAGGTAAAGCCAACCCAAGCCCCCCCGTCGGTCCTGCACTGGGTCAGCGCGGCATCAACATCATGGAATTCTGTAAGGCGTTTAACGCCAAGACGCAGGATCTCGAGCCTGGTGCGCCTTGCCCGACTGTGATCACTTATTACCAAGACAAATCCTTCACTATGGATATCAAGACTCCTCCGGCGTCTTACTTCCTCAAGAAGGCTGCGAAGATCACTTCCGGTGCGAAAACACCTAGCCGTGAGACCGTTGGTACTGTTTCTGCGAAACAAGTTCGCGAAATTGCAGAAGCCAAAATGAAAGACCTGAACGCAAACGACATCGATGCTGCTATGCAGATCATCATGGGTTCTGCGCGTTCCATGGGCATCGAGGTAAAATAATCATGGCGAAGCTTGGAAAACGTACAGCCGCTGCTCGCGAAGCATTTGCTGGTAAAGCCGACGTAACAGTTGAAGAAGCTGTTGCTCTGGTTAAATCCGCCGCTACTGCAAAATTCGACGAAACTGTCGAGATTGCGATGAACCTTGGTGTTGACCCACGCCACGCTGACCAAATGGTTCGCGGCGTTGTTGGTCTGCCAAACGGCACAGGTAAAACTGTTCGCGTTGCTGTATTTGCTCGTGGCCCGAAGGCTGACGAAGCAAAAGAAGCCGGTGCGGATATCGTTGGTGCAGAGGACCTGATGGAAGTCGTTCAGGGCGGCAAGATCGAATTCGATCGCTGCATTGCGACTCCAGACATGATGGGCGTTGTTGGCCGTCTTGGTAAGGTACTTGGCCCACGTAACCTGATGCCAAACCCTCGCGTTGGTACGGTGACTATGGACGTAGCTGACGCTGTGAAAGCAGCAAAAGGCGGCGAAGTTCAGTTCAAAGTTGAAAAAGCTGGTGTGGTTCACGCTGGTGTTGGCAAAGCGTCCTTCTCCGAAGAGGCACTGGTTCAAAACATCCGCGCATTCGTTGATGCGGTTGCTAAGGCCAAGCCATCGGGCACAAAAGGCGCCTACATGAAATCTATCGCTGTGAGCTCGACAATGGGCCCTGGCGTAACCGTCAACGTGGATAACGCTGCCGGAAACTAATTTGGTGGGGCAACCTGCCAAATGATGGGGCCGCTGATTTGGCCCCATCCTGTCCGAGACGGAGGGTGGTTCGCAAGAGCTATAAATCCTTCCTGAGATGGGGAACGAGACAAATTTCCGAGGGTTGCCTCGGGTGATCTGGCCTCGGGACCCTGAAATTGGACCCGAACGGCCCAAACCCAAAATGGGGGCGGGTCAAACTGAGCCGGGGGGAAACCCCCAAATTTGGAGAAAACTGTGGATAGAGCACAAAAAGAACAGTTGGTCGAAGAGCTCGGCCAAATCTTTGACAGCTCTGGCGTCGTAGTGGTTTGCCGCTACGAAGGTCTCACGGTTGCTGAAATGCAAGACCTGCGTACTCAAATGGGTGCGGCTGAAGGGTCTGTTCGCGTTGCCAAAAACAAGCTCGCCAAGATCGCCCTTGAGGGTAAGCCCTGCGCAAGCATTGCTGACTATCTCAATGGCATGACTGTACTCGCTTACTCCGAGGACCCTGTGGCTGCGGCCAAGGTAGTCGAGAAGTATTCCAAAGAGAACTCCAAGCTGGAGATCCTCGGCGGTGCTATGGGCGAGACAGCACTGGACGTCGCCGGTGTTAAAGCCGTTGCTGCGATGCCATCTCGCGAGGAGCTTATCGCTTCCATCGTGGGCTGTATCGGAGCGCCAGCTTCCAACATCGCCGGTGCCATTGGCGCGCCTGCAAGCAACATCGCGAGCATCTTGTCTACTGTTGAGGACAAGGCTGCTGCTTAAGCAACATGAGCCTTCGTGGGGAATATCCTTACACGTTGGAACACAACTTAATCGAACGGAAACAGTATAATGGCTGATCTGAAAAAACTTGCTGAAGAGATCGTAGGTCTTACACTTCTCGAAGCACAAGAACTGAAAACTATCCTTAAAGACGAGTATGGCATCGAGCCTGCTGCTGGTGGCGCCGTAATGGTTGCTGGCGGTGCAGACGCTGGTGGTGCTGCTGGTGGCGAAGAGAAAACAGAATTCGACGTAATTCTGAAAGCTGCCGGTGCTTCCAAAATCAACGTGATCAAAGAAGTTCGCGGCATCACAGGTCTCGGCCTGAAAGAAGCCAAAGAGCTCGTTGAAGCTGGTGGCAAAGCCGTTAAAGAAGGCGTCTCGAAAGAGGAAGCCGAAGAGATCAAAGGCAAGCTCGAAGCAGCTGGCGCTGAGGTCGAAGTTAAGTAATTGGGCGGGGCGTTCGCTCCAACCGTTACTGGAATTGGCTGGATCCGGGATTTTCCGGGTCCAGCTTGTCGCGTCTTAGAAAAGGCCTGTGACGCAGGCAGTTTGTAAGGAGCGGTTCAATGGATCGGGCGGAATCGGTGGGACGGTTCCGAGAATAGATCCGAATGCTCTGTTTTGCGGTGCGCCCGGGATGCCCGACCTGGACGTGATCGCGAAAATCTGAAAGGTGACCACGCACATGGCTCAATCCTACCTTGGCCAAAAACGGCTTCGCAAATATTTTGGCAAAATCCGCGAAGTACTCGAGATGCCGAACCTTATTGAGGTTCAGAAGTCTTCGTATGATTTGTTTTTGAAATCCGGCGATCAGCTTCAGCCACTTGATGGCGAAGGGATCAACGGTGTTTTCCAATCGGTCTTTCCGATCAAAGATTTTAACGAAACATCCATCCTTGAGTTCGTAAGCTACGAGCTTGAAGAACCGAAATACGACGTTGAGGAATGTCAGCAACGCGACATGACCTACAGTGCACCTCTTAAGGTGACGCTGCGCTTGATCGTGTTTGATATTGATGAAGACACCGGCGCGAAATCGGTTAAAGACATCAAAGAACAAGACGTGTTCATGGGCGATATGCCCCTGATGACACCAAACGGCACGTTTGTTGTAAACGGCACAGAGCGCGTCATCGTTTCCCAGATGCACCGTTCGCCCGGCGTTTTCTTTGACCACGACAAAGGCAAAACCCACTCTTCGGGTAAGCTTCTGTTCGCATGTCGGATTATCCCTTACCGTGGCTCTTGGCTCGATTTCGAATTCGACGCCAAAGATATCGTTTACGCTCGTATCGACCGTCGCCGCAAACTTCCTGTTACCACGCTGCTTTATGCGCTTGGTCTTGACCAGGAAGGCATCTGCGATGCGTATTATGATACCGTTGATTACAAGCTCAAGAAGAACAAAGGTTGGGCAACCAAGTTCTTCCCTGAGCGTGTGCGCGGTACACGTCCGACGTTTGATCTTGTTGACGCGAAAACAGGTGAAGTCATTGCCGAAGCTGGCAAGAAAATCACACCACGCGCCGTTAAGAAACTGATCGAAGAAGGTAAAGTCACAGAGCTTCTGGTTCCGTTTGACAATATCCTCGGCAAGTTTGTTGCACGTGACATCATCAACGAAGAAACCGGTGCGATTTATGTCGAAGCTGGTGATGAGCTGACCTACGAGTACGACAAAGCTGGTGAGATCACCGGTGGTTCGCTCAAAGAACTGCTTGATGCGGGTATCACTGATATTCCGGTTCTCGACATCGACAACATCAACGTTGGTCCGTACATCCGCAACACAATGGCCGCCGATAAGAACATGAGCCGCGAATCCGCGCTTATGGATATCTATCGCGTCATGCGTCCGGGCGAGCCGCCCACCGTTGATTCTGCGTCCGCGCTGTTTGACACGTTGTTCTTTGACAGCGAACGTTACGACCTTTCTGCGGTTGGTCGCGTTAAGATGAACATGCGTCTTGATCTTGATGCAGAAGACACACAGCGGACCCTTCGCAAAGAAGACATTATCGCTTGTGTGAAGGCGCTGGTGCAGCTTCGTGACGGGCACGGTGATGTGGACGATATCGACCACCTCGGCAACCGTCGTGTGCGCTCTGTTGGCGAACTCATGGAGAACCAGTACCGCGTCGGTCTGTTGCGCATGGAGCGCGCGATCAAAGAGCGTATGTCTTCGGTTGAGATCGACACAGTCATGCCGCAAGACCTGATCAACGCGAAACCGGCGGCTGCCGCTGTTCGCGAATTCTTCGGGTCGAGCCAGCTGTCGCAGTTCATGGACCAAACCAACCCGCTTTCCGAGGTGACACACAAGCGTCGTCTCTCCGCGCTTGGGCCAGGTGGTCTGACACGTGAGCGCGCGGGCTTTGAGGTTCGCGACGTGCATCCAACGCACTATGGCCGCATGTGTCCGATTGAAACGCCGGAAGGTCCGAACATTGGTCTGATCAACTCGCTCGCGACATTCGCGCGTGTGAACAAATACGGCTTTATCGAAACGCCATACCGCAAGGTTGTGGACTCTACAGTGACCGATGAAGTTCACTACATGTCCGCGACTGAGGAAATGCGCCACACTGTTGCGCAGGCGAACGCCCATCTTGATGAGAACGGCAAGTTCCAAAACGATCTTGTGTCGACTCGTCAGTCCGGCGAATACACTCTGAGCCCTGCTGGCAATGTTGATCTGATCGACGTTTCGCCAAAACAGCTCGTCTCGGTAGCTGCTTCGCTTATTCCGTTCCTTGAAAACGACGACGCCAACCGCGCTCTTATGGGCTCGAACATGATGCGTCAGGCTGTGCCGCTGCTCCAAGCAGAAGCGCCGCTCGTTGGTACAGGTATCGAAGAGGTTGTGGCTCGCGACTCTGGTGCGGCCATCATGGCGAAACGTGCTGGTATTATTGACCAAGTTGATGCGCAGCGTATCGTTGTGCGTGCGACTGCTGATCTTGAGCCGGGCGATCCGGGTGTAGACATCTATCGTCTCCGCAAGTTCCAGCGTTCCAACCAAAACACCTGCATCAACCAGCGTCCGCTGGTGAAAGTAGGCGACAAGGTAGGCAAGAACGAGGTTATCGCTGACGGTCCGTCTACGGATATCGGTGAGCTCGCGCTTGGTAAAAACGTGATCGTCGCGTTTATGCCTTGGAATGGTTACAACTACGAAGACTCCATTCTGATCTCCGAGCGTATCGTTCGTGACGACGTGTTCACTTCGGTTCACATCGAAGAATTCGAAGTTGCGGCGCGTGATACAAAACTCGGCCCAGAGGAAATCACACGCGATATTCCAAACGTTGGTGAGGAAGCCCTGCGCAACCTCGACGAAGCGGGTATCGTTTACATCGGTGCTGAAGTTCAGCCTGGTGACATCCTCGTTGGTAAGATCACACCAAAAGGCGAAAGCCCGATGACACCGGAAGAAAAGCTTCTGCGTGCTATCTTTGGTGAGAAAGCTTCGGATGTTCGCGATACATCGCTCCGCGTTAAACCGGGTGATTTCGGGACCGTTGTGGAAGTTCGCGTCTTTAACCGCCACGGCGTGGAAAAAGATGAGCGTGCCCTTCAGATCGAGCGTGAAGAAGTCGAACGTCTTGCACGTGACCGTGATGACGAGCTGACAATCCTCGACCGCAACATCTATGCCCGCCTGAAGTCTATGGTTCTGGGTAAAACTGTTGCCAAGGGTCCGAAAGGTGTCAAATCTGGCTCCGAAGTGACCGAAGAGCTTCTGGAAACGCTTTCCAAAGGTCTGTGGTGGCAGCTTGCGCTTGAGGACGAAGACGCGGCGAAAATCGTTGAAGCTCTGCACGCTCAGTACGAAGTGCAGAAAAAGGCGATGGAAGCACGCTTCGAAGACAAGGTTGAGAAGGTTCGCCGCGGCGACGATCTGCCTCCGGGCGTGATGAAGATGGTCAAAGTCTTTGTCGCCGTGAAGCGCAAGCTTCAGCCGGGTGATAAGATGGCCGGTCGTCACGGGAACAAAGGTGTTATCTCCAAGGTTGTACCAATGGAAGATATGCCGTTCCTTGCCGATGGTACGCCGGTTGACTTCTGTCTGAACCCTCTTGGTGTGCCTTCGCGTATGAACGTTGGTCAAATTCTTGAAACTCACATGGGTTGGGCCAGCCGTGGCCTTGGTATCCAGATTGACGACGCGCTTCAGGAATACCGCCGCTCTGGCGATATGACACCTGTCCGTGACGCCATGAAGATCGCCTATGGTGATGCCGTCTATGACGAAGGTATCGCAGAGATGGACGAGGATCAGTTGATCGAAGCTGCGGGTAACGTAACCCGCGGTGTTCCGATCGCGACACCTGTGTTTGATGGTGCCAAAGAAGCAGACGTGAACGACGCGCTGAACCGCGCTGGCTTCGATGTTTCTGGCCAGTCGATCCTTTATGATGGCCGTACAGGTGAGCAATTCGCCCGCCCAGTTACGGTCGGTGTGAAGTATCTTCTCAAACTGCACCACCTCGTGGACGACAAAATCCACGCACGTTCAACCGGGCCTTACAGCCTTGTTACGCAGCAACCTCTGGGCGGTAAGGCTCAGTTCGGTGGCCAGCGTTTCGGGGAGATGGAAGTCTGGGCGCTCGAAGCTTATGGCGCTGCCTATACCCTGCAAGAGATGCTGACTGTGAAGTCGGACGACGTTGCAGGCCGGACCAAGGTTTACGAAAGCATCGTCAAAGGCGACGACAATTTCGAAGCTGGCGTACCGGAAAGCTTCAACGTGCTTGTGAAAGAAGTCCGTGGCCTCGGCCTCAATATGGAACTCCTGGATGCGGAGGATGACGAGTAGAGCACCCGCTCTCTCGTCTCCCCTTCCCCTGATTAAAAGGAACGCAAAATGAACCAGGAACTGACAAACAACCCGTTTAACCCTCTTGCTCCGCAAAAGACCTTTGATGAAATCAAAGTGTCGCTTGCTTCGCCAGAGCGGATCCTGTCGTGGTCTTTCGGTGAAATCAAAAAGCCGGAAACAATCAACTACCGTACGTTCAAGCCAGAGCGTGACGGCCTTTTCTGTGCGCGTATTTTCGGGCCAATCAAAGACTACGAATGTCTTTGCGGCAAGTATAAGCGCATGAAGTATCGCGGCGTTGTCTGCGAGAAATGTGGTGTTGAGGTTACGCTTCAAAAAGTGCGCCGTGAGCGCATGGGCCACATCGAACTCGCAGCACCCGTTGCGCATATCTGGTTCCTCAAGTCGCTCCCAAGCCGGATCGGCCTGATGCTTGATATGACGCTCCGTGATCTCGAGCGCATTCTCTACTTTGAAAACTATGTGGTGATCGAGCCGGGTCTGACCGACCTGACATACGGTCAGCTCATGAGCGAAGAAGAGTATATGGACGCCCAAGATGCGTTCGGTATGGACGCCTTCACTGCGGGTATCGGTGCGGAAGCAATCCGCGAGATGCTCTCGATGATCGATCTTGAGTCCGAAGCCGAAACGCTCCGCGCCGACCTGGCCGAAGCAACTGGCGAACTCAAGCCCAAGAAGATCATCAAGCGTCTCAAGATTGTTGAAAGCTTCCTTGAGTCCGGCAACCGCCCTGAGTGGATGGTGATGACGGTGATCCCTGTGATCCCGCCAGAGCTTCGTCCGCTCGTGCCGTTGGATGGTGGTCGTTTTGCGACGTCTGACCTCAACGATCTTTATCGTCGGGTTATCAACCGGAACAACCGTCTGAAGCGTCTTATTGAGCTTCGTGCGCCTGATATCATCGTGCGTAACGAAAAACGGATGCTGCAAGAGTCGGTCGATGCGCTGTTTGACAACGGCCGCCGCGGTCGTGTGATTACAGGTGCGAACAAGCGTCCGCTGAAATCGCTCTCTGACATGCTTAAGGGTAAGCAGGGTCGTTTCCGTCAAAACCTCTTGGGAAAACGCGTCGACTTCTCTGGCCGTTCTGTGATTGTGACCGGTCCAGAGCTGAAGCTGCATCAATGTGGTTTGCCCAAGAAGATGGCGCTCGAACTTTTCAAGCCGTTCATCTACAGCCGCTTGGAAGCCAAGGGCCTGTCTTCAACCGTTAAGCAAGCGAAGAAACTCGTTGAAAAAGAGCGTCCAGAAGTATGGGACATTCTTGACGAGGTGATCCGCGAGCACCCAGTGATGCTGAACCGTGCGCCAACGTTGCACCGTCTTGGTATTCAGGCGTTTGAACCAACGCTGATCGAAGGCAAAGCGATCCAGCTTCACCCGCTCGTATGTTCTGCGTTTAACGCTGACTTTGACGGTGACCAAATGGCGGTTCACGTTCCGCTGAGCCTTGAGGCCCAGCTTGAAGCGCGTGTTCTGATGATGTCGACAAACAACGTTCTGTCGCCAGCAAACGGTTCGCCGATCATCGTTCCGTCACAGGATATGATCCTTGGCCTCTATTATATCTCGCTGATGCGCGAAGGTATGAAGGGCGAGGGCATGGTCTTTGCTGATGTTGACGAAGTTCAGGCCGCTCTTGATGCGGGTGAGGTTCATCTGCACGCCAAGATCCAAGCGCGTATTCCTCAGATTGATGAGGAAGGCAACGAGATCATGGTTCGCTATGAGACTACTCCTGGCCGTGTTCGCCTTGGCGCACTGCTGCCAAAGAACGCGAAAGCGCCGTTTGATCTGGTGAACAACCTTCTTCGGAAAAAAGACGTTCAGAATGTGATCGACACTGTTTACCGTTACTGCGGCCAGAAAGAGTCGGTTATCTTCTGTGACCAGATCATGACCATGGGTTTCCGTGAAGCGTTCAAAGCCGGTATTTCCTTCGGCAAGGACGACATGGTTATCCCTGACTCCAAGTGGCCCATCGTTGATGAAACACGCGATCAGGTTAAAGACTTCGAACAACAGTACATGGACGGTCTGATTACTCAGGGCGAGAAGTACAACAAAGTTGTTGATGCCTGGTCGAAGTGTAACGACAAAGTCACCGATGCGATGATGTCGACTATTTCGGCGACCCGTACCGATGAGAATGGCGCGGAAATGGAGCCGAACTCGGTTTACATGATGGCTCACTCCGGTGCGCGTGGCTCGGTTACTCAGATGAAACAGCTCGGCGGGATGCGCGGCCTGATGGCCAAGCCGAACGGCGACATCATCGAGACACCGATCATCTCGAACTTTAAAGAAGGTCTGAGCGTTCTTGAGTACTTCAACTCGACACACGGTGCCCGTAAGGGTCTGTCTGATACCGCGCTGAAAACAGCGAACTCCGGTTATCTGACACGTCGTCTGGTTGACGTTGCCCAAGATTGTATCGTGCGCGAGCATGATTGTGGCACCGAGACATCAATCACCGCAGATATCGCGGTTAAGGATGGTGAAGTTGTTGCAAGCCTTGGCGAACGTGTTCTTGGTCGTGTTGCTGGTGAAGACGTTGTTAACCCCGGCACAGACGAAGTTATCGTTTCGAAAAACGAGCTGATCGACGAGCGTAAAGCAGACCAGATCGAGGCCGCTGGCCTGACAACGATCCGCGTTCGCAGCCCGCTAACCTGTGAAGCTGAAGAAGGCGTTTGCGCCATGTGCTACGGCCGTGACCTTGCGCGCGGTACCTTGGTGAACCAAGGCGAAGCTGTCGGTATCATCGCGGCGCAGTCCATCGGTGAGCCGGGTACACAGCTTACTATGCGGACCTTCCACATTGGTGGTGTTGCGCAGGGTGGTCAGCAGTCGTTCCAAGAAGCAAGTCATGAAGGCACAATCGCCTTCTCGAACGACGCGCTTCTCGAAAACGCGGCTGGTGAGCTCGTTGTGATGGGTCGTAATATGCAGCTCGCAATCATCGGCGACGATGGCGAAGAGCGCGGTAGCCACAAGGTGACTTATGGTTCCAAGCTTCACGTCAAAGCTGGTCAGAAAGTATCGCGTGGCGATAAACTCTACGAATGGGATCCATACACGCTTCCAATCATCGCGGAGAAGGCCGGTACAGCGAAACTGGTTGACCTGATCAGCGGTATTTCGGTGCGCGATGATACCGATGACGCAACCGGCATGACCCAGAAGATCGTGACCGATTGGCGCGCTGCGCCGAAGGGTAACGAGCTGAAACCTGAAATCTTCATCATCGGTGACGATGGCGAGCCTCTGCGCAACGACGCAGGCAACCCAGTGTCTTATCCGATGTCTGTGGATGCGGTTCTTTCTGTTGAAGAAGGCACCAAAGTTCAGGCTGGTGACGTGGTTGCGCGTATCCCGCGCGAAGGGTCGAAAACCAAGGATATTACCGGTGGTCTGCCACGGGTTGCGGAACTCTTTGAGGCGCGTCGCCCCAAAGATCACGCGATCATCGCAGAAGTTGACGGTTATGTCCGCTTTGGCCGCGACTACAAGAACAAGCGTCGCATTTCGATCGAGCCTGCAGATGAGAGTCTGGAGCCAGTCGAATACATGGTGCCAAAGGGTAAGCACATCCCAGTTGCCGAAGGTGATTTCGTTCAGAAGGGCGATTACATCATGGACGGTAACCCGGCTCCGCACGATATTCTTGCGGTTATGGGAGTTGAAGCTCTGGCCAACTACATGGTCGATGAGGTTCAGGATGTGTACCGTCTGCAAGGTGTGAAGATCAACGATAAGCATATCGAAGTGATCGTGCGCCAGATGCTGCAAAAATGGGAAATCCTTGATAGCGGTGAAACAACGCTTCTCAAGGGTGAGCATGTTGATAAGGCCGAGTTTGACGCCGCCAACGCTAAGGCAGAGGCCGCTGGCCGCCGCCTTGCTTCGGGTGAGCCAATCCTTCTCGGTATTACCAAAGCATCGCTGCAAACGCGTTCGTTCATCTCGGCAGCGTCGTTCCAAGAGACAACCCGTGTACTTACCGAGGCGTCTGTTCAAGGTAAGCGCGACAAACTGGTTGGTCTCAAGGAAAACGTCATCGTGGGTCGCTTGATCCCTGCGGGTACTGGTGGGGCAACCCAGCAAATCCGTGCGGTTGCGGTGAAACGCGATAACGCCGTGATTGAAACGCGTCGTGAAGAAGCAGAGCAGGCCGCTGCGTTGGCCGCACCTGTTCCAACAGAAGACGAGATCATCGGTGGTGATGTGTTCAAGAGCGACATCCCCGAGAGCCGCGAAGACTAAAAGTCTTTAGCACGCGTTGAAATTGGCCCCCTCGCTGAAAGGTGAGGGGGCCTTTCTTTTTGGGACAGTGATTTCTTGTCTGGGAAATCTGCTTTCCCGCGACTAGGTTGAGCGAAACAACCGCGAGTGTTTGCATGCCGTCGGATTTCAACAACCAAATAATAGGTCTTGTTCGCTTCTCTTTTCCTGCTCTGTCAGGGTTCGGGAAGGGTGGACAAGATATTGCCGAGCGCGAGGCGTTCCTCTTTGATCCGGCACGTTTGGAGCGGCGGTTCTACCTGTTTGAAAAACTGTGCTTGCCGTCTCTGTTGGCGCAAACCGATTCCGATTTTATTATTTTGTTTCTGATCGGAGAACGGATGCCGCCAAAGGCTGTCGCTCGCCTTGCGAGGTTGATCGCTCCGCTTAAAGATGCGCGCATCATTCAACGACAAAGCGGCCATAACTATGGAGCGGTATGCAAAGCATTCGACGAAGTGGGCGCGGTCGGCTTTACCCATCGCACGAGTTTTCGTTTAGATGACGATGACGCGCTGTCTTGTACTTACATTGAGCGGCTCAAACAAACTGCGCGAGATTTGAAACCAATGTGCCGGCCCAAAAGTCCCGTTGCGGTCGCGTTTAACCGTGGGTTCTATGTTGAGGTTCAAGAGGGTGAAAATACTGTTATAGACGCAAGCGAACGAACGCCCGTTTCGGTTGGCTCGGCGTTATTCGCTGAAGTGAGCGAGCCGCAGAATATCTATGCACGCAATCATCGTTTTCTTGGCCAGTTTTTTAATCTGTATTCCGACGTAGGTGTTCCTAATTTCATTCGGACGATCCATGCGGATAACGATAGCAAACCGTCGATCGTGGGGCTTTCGAACATGATGTCGCCCCAAACAGTTGCCGAGGAAATTGCAGCAAACTTTCCCTTTGAAATAGCAGAATTGAAATCCCTATGACCGTCGAAACGACCCAACGCGAGAACTTACAAGGTGTAGGGATGATGACGGCTTCCATGGCGGGTTTTGCCATAAATGATGCGTTCATGAAGCTCGTGCTCGAAAACGTGCCATTCTACCAAGCTATTGTTCTTCGTGGGCTTGCCGTCACCTTTATGTTGGTGCTGATCGGGCTGTACCTACGAAAGCTGGATTTTCGCCTGTCTCGACGCGATGGGAAGCTCGTGCTTTGGCGGTGTGTGGGCGAGGTCGGCGCGACCTATTTTTTCATCACCGCACTTATTCATATGCCAATTGCGAATGTGACGGCTGTTTTGCAATCGCTCCCATTGACTGTAACCTTGGCAGGGGCGGTGTTCATGAAGGAGCCATTGGGCTGGCGACGCTTTTCAGCAATTGTCGCTGGGTTTATGGGGGTTCTGCTCATTGTCCGTCCTGGCGCGGACTTTGACGTCTACGCCCTCTATGCGCTGGGGGCGGTCGCCTGTGTGACCTTGAGGGATTTGTCCTCTCGGCGTCTACCTGGGCATATATCGACATGGACGGTGTCGGTCTTCGCTGCCATCTCGGTTACGCTTTTTGGTTTGGTCGGAAGTCTGTTTGAGCCGTGGGAGCCGGTATCTGCATCATCATTCGGATTGCTGGCCGGAGCGACCCTCTGTTTGATCGGTGCCTATGTGTTTAGCGTGAGTTCCATGCGTACCGGAACCTTGGCCGTTGTTACGCCTTTCCGATATACGGGAATCCTCTGGGCTATCATTTTGGGCGTCGTGGTATTTGGCGACTGGCCCGATACACTGACCATCATAGGAATCATTATCGTCGTCGGGTCTGGTTTGGTTACGCTATACCGCGAGCAGGTTATGTTGCGCCGGAAGATTGATTCCCGCGTGACACGGATTTAGCCTAGGTTTGGCGCTCGAAACTCGAAGTAGACAGGCAGTTTTCAATGATACGCGCTATTTTTTGCCTGCTGCGCAAGAGTTGATGTATTTGCGGCCATAGTCGTGTTGACAACCACCGCGACTCCTCATAAACAGCGCCCACTTGGCACGGGTGTATTCCCATTTGCCGTTGTCAGAACCGAAGTGGTCACGATCCGGGCCTAACAGCTCCGATCCTCTGAATGCCCGCCGCGTCGTTCCCGAGAAAGGGGAATGGATGTGGTTTTTTGCGTTGTGTAAACGGGAAACGCCTACTCGCCTGCGGGGTTTCGCCTCGTTTTTGATAATTTTGTGTTGCAACACGGGGAAATAACCGGAATGCCAACGATACAACAGCTGATCCGCAAGCCGCGCCAGCCGAAAGTCAAACGCCAGAAGTCCATGCACCTGCAGGCTTGTCCTCAGAAGCGTGGTGTCTGCACACGTGTCTATACAACGACACCAAAGAAACCTAACTCCGCTATGCGTCGAGTCGCCAAGGTGCGCCTGACAAATGGTTTTGAGGTCATTAGCTACATCCCGGGTGAAGGTCACAACCTTCAGGAACACTCTGTTGTTCTGATCCGCGGCGGCCGTGTGAAAGACCTTCCGGGTGTTCGCTACCACGTTCTTCGCGGTGTGCTGGATACCCAAGGTGTTAAAGACCGTAAACAACGTCGTTCGAAATACGGCGCCAAGCGTCCTAAATAAGGAGAGGCCGAGATGTCCCGTCGTCACGCCGCAGAAAAACGCGAAGTCCTTCCAGACGCAAAGTTTGGTGACCGCGTTCTGACTAAATTCATGAACAACCTCATGATTGATGGTAAAAAATCCGCCGCTGAGCGTATTGTTTACAACGCATTCGACCGCGTTGAAGACAAGATCAAGCGCGCACCTGTAGAAGTGTTCCACGAAGCACTCGAAAACATCAAACCGTCCCTCGAAGTGCGTTCGCGCCGCGTGGGTGGTGCGACATACCAGGTGCCTGTTGATGTGCGTCCTGAGCGTCGTGAAGCACTTGCCATCCGCTGGTTGATTTCGTCTGCGCGCAACCGCAACGAAAACACAATGGAAGAGCGTCTCGCCGGCGAGCTGCTGGATGCGGTCAACAACCGCGGCACAGCCGTCAAGAAGCGCGAAGATACGCACAAGATGGCCGAGGCGAACAAAGCCTTCAGCCATTACCGCTGGTAACCCTTAGGGCTTAGGACCAACACCATGGCACGCGAATACCCACTCGAAAGATACCGCAACTTTGGCATCATGGCGCACATCGATGCAGGTAAAACAACCTGTTCCGAGCGCATCCTGTACTACACAGGCAAGTCTCACAACATTGGTGAGGTGCACGATGGTGCGGCCACCATGGACTGGATGGAGCAAGAGCAAGAGCGCGGTATTACAATTACCTCCGCTGCGACAACAACATTCTGGGAGCGCACAGAAGACGGCCAAACAGCCGAAACTGATAAGCACCGGATGAACATCATCGACACACCGGGCCACGTTGACTTCACAATCGAAGTTGAGCGTTCGCTTGCGGTTCTTGATGGTGCAGTTGCTGTTCTTGATGCGAACGCTGGTGTTGAGCCTCAGACAGAGACTGTTTGGCGTCAGGCTGACCGCTACAAAGTTCCACGTATCGTTTTTGTTAACAAAATGGACAAAATCGGCGCGGACTTCTTTAACTGCGTTCACATGATCCAAGACCGTACTGGTGCGACACCTGCACCGATCCAAATCCCAATCGGTTCTGAAACAGAACTCGAAGGCATGGTTGACCTTGTCACCATGGAAGAGTGGGTTTGGGCTGGTGAAGACCTCGGCGCATCTTGGGAAAAACGCCCAATCCGTGCCGAACTTCAGGACACAGCGAACGAGTGGCGTTCGAAGCTCATCGAGACTGCGGTCGAGATGGACGACGACGTGATGGAAGCTTACCTCGAAGGCGAAGAGCCAGACGTGCCAACACTGCGCCGTCTGATCCGTAAAGGTACGCTTGAAATCAAATTCATCCCTGTACTTTGCGGCTCCGCGTTTAAGAACAAAGGCGTTCAGCCTCTGCTCAACGCTGTGATCGACTATCTGCCGAGCCCGCTCGACGTTGTTGATTACATGGGCTTTAAGCCAGGCGACGAAACAGAGACACGTGACATTCCCCGCCGCGCGGACGATGACATGGCGTTCTCGGCGCTTGCGTTTAAAATCATGAACGACCCGTTTGTTGGTACACTGACATTCACACGGATCTATTCCGGCGTTCTGAACAAAGGCGACAGCCTGCTGAACTCTACGAAAAACCGCAAAGAGCGCGTTGGCCGTATGATGATGATGCACTCGAACGACCGTGAAGAGATCCAAGAAGCATTTGCTGGCGACATCATCGCGCTGGCCGGCCTCAAGGACACAACAACAGGGGATACCCTCTGTGCTGTGAACGATCCTGTGGTTCTCGAAACAATGACATTCCCTGATCCTGTGATCGAGATTGCTGTTGAGCCGAAAACCAAAGCCGACCAAGAGAAAATGTCTGCTGGTCTTGGCCGTTTGGCTGCTGAAGATCCTTCTTTCCGTGTGGAAACTGACCTCGAAAGCGGCCAGACCATCATGAAAGGTATGGGCGAACTTCACCTCGACATCCTTGTTGACCGCCTGAAGCGTGAATTCAAGGTTGAGGCGAACATCGGTGCGCCACAGGTTGCTTACCGCGAGACTATCGGTCACGAGGTTGAGCACACTTACACGCACAAGAAGCAGTCTGGTGGTTCCGGTCAGTACGCTGAAGTTAAACTTCAGATCATCCCGACAGAGCCTGGCGAAGGTTACTCCTTCGAGAGCAAGATCGTTGGTGGTGCTGTTCCAAAAGAATACATCCCTGGTGTTGAAAAAGGCATCAAATCGGTTATGGACAGCGGCCCTCTCGCCGGCTTCCCAGTAATCGACTTCAAGGTTGTTCTTCTCGACGGTAAGTTCCACGATGTTGACTCCAGCATCCTCGCCTTCGAAATCGCTGCCCGTATGTGTATGCGTGAAGGTATGCGCAAAGCTGGCGCGAAACTGCTCGAGCCAATCATGAGCGTAGAGGTTGTTACTCCTGAGGATTACACAGGTAACATCATCGGCGATCTGACATCCCGTCGTGGGCAGGTTCAGGGTCAAGACGCACGCGGCAACGCAATTGCGATCGACGCCTTTGTTCCTCTGGCCAACATGTTCGGCTACATCAACAACTTGCGCTCCATGTCTTCGGGCCGCGCAAACTTTACGATGCAGTTCGACCACTACGAGCCAGTTCCACAGAACATCTCGGACGAAATTCAGGCGAAATTCGCCTAAACGAAAATGCGGGTGCTGCCTTGGTGGCCCCCGCTCATTACATAAAAGGAGGCCATCATGGCTAAGGAAAAGTTTGAGCGTACGAAACCGCATTGCAACATCGGCACGATTGGCCACGTTGACCACGGTAAGACTACATTGACAGCTGCAAT
>NZ_JAPDUG010000008.1 GCF_026015885.1 Halocynthiibacter sp. SDUM655004
CCTGAAACCTTGGCCCTCGCCGAGAGCAGGGGGGGAACCGATGCAATGCTGAAATCCAGCCCAAAGGGGAGGGGGATCACCCGGCAACGCAGCCCTTAGGGACCGTTGGTGGGGACACCCCTTTGGGCGCAGTATTTCGGGGTTGCATTGGGGGACCGGCGGTCCCCGAGACGTCGTGCAGCGGCGTTCGGCTTGCCCGAACCCCAAGCGACTAGAAAAACCGGATCGGTGTTAGATGCCAAGCAAAACCGACTTTTGTGTCAGATCACTGACCCAGCTCGCCGATTCAAAGCGGTTGTTCGTGCTTGGCGCAGCCAACGACCGGAAAGAGCCCACTTTACCAAATGCTGCGCCTCGCTCGAATGGCAGCGAAGCGCAGTTAGCGATCTATACAAAGTGGCGGAATCTGCCAGCCATGTGGCAATCCTAATGGGGGCGCCTTGCGCCTGGAACGCAAGTTTGCCACGTAGCCGTTTCACAAGATGAAGGATCAGGTCAGGAGCATTTGAACGGCACGAAAGTACTGGCCATGCCTTCGTTCATCGTCATGATCGTCAGCAGATTGGCCAATTCCAGTTCGGCCTCGGTGACCGGGCATACATCGGCGGGGGCTTGGCAGCCGCTGTCTATGAACGACTGATTCCGCGTCAGAAATTCTGTCCGCAGGCCGTCCAGCCCTTGAAACCCGAGCGCGGCATCGACGGCTCTCTGATAGAGAACACATTTCTGCTCACTCCAGGTCAAGCCTTCCAGATCCTGCGCCCCCACCGGAGGCGCGAGACAGAGCAGGACCACCGACATGGGCAGCAAATGAAAGCGGCGATCAGTCATTGGGATAGGGATCGTAGGGTGGCAACACCACATTCGTGGTTGCAATGCGGGCCAATTCGGCATGTGTGCTTTCCTGTGCATCCCTGTTTCGGGACGACCCTCTGATATAGATCGTCATAAGAAGGGGTTTCCGGTTTGGCGGATAGATCGCCGCAATGGTCGCGGTTTCCCCTCTGGGGCCGGTGCCTGTCCGGTCGCCGACCGTCCAGCCAGATGGCACACCGGCCCGGATCCGCGCGCCGCCGGTCGTGTTCGCGATCATCCACGCGGCAAGCTGTTCCTTGCTTCGCGCTGTCAGAATGTTGCCCAGCAATAATGTCTCCATGGTCTTCAGCATCTGTGACGGTGTGCTGCTGTCCCGTAGATCGCCGGGGGGCACATCGTTCATCTCGGTCTCGTAGCGATCAATCCGCGTCACCGGGTCGCCCATATTGCGCAACGTCGCAGTCAGGGCCTCGGGGCCACCGACACTGCGCAAAAGCAGGTTGGTCGCTGCGTTGTCGCTGCGCGTCATTGCGGCCTCGCAGAGGCTGCGCAGGCTCATGTTGCCACCGACCGCCTCTTTTGCGATCGGGGACCACGCGACAATATCCGAGGATCGAACTGCGATCTGCCGGTCGAGCCGTTCCTGCCCCCGGTCCACGCGCTGAAGAACGGCTCCCGCAAGCAGAAACTTGAAGGTGCTGTTGAGCGGGTATGTCGAGGTTTCGTCCCATCCGCTCGCACGGCCAGTCTCCGTGTCCAGCACCGAAACGCCGAGATCACCATCGACCTGCAGGCTGATGACCTCGAATGAGAAGCGCGGGATCAGGCCGTCATCATAGGTGCGCGGTTGCCACTCGCGCGTTCCATAGGAAGCATTCCGGCCAGTTGCCGCGGAGGCAAGCAAAGATGCCGCTCCGGCGGTAAACAAGCGTCGGGACAGAGTCTTCAAAACGGCTCTCCTCAAAAATTGGGGCTTATCGCGGCCCCTGAGTTGCGTCCACTTATCGGGCGCTGATCTCGGCGATCATTGCCTGACCGATCTCTGAAACCACCTGATTGCGAAGTGCAAAATCGGCATCACTTTCGGTAATATAGATCGCGGCAAAGTAGTGAACATCCGTCTCAGGCTGAATGAATGCAATGATTGCGCGAGAGCCATTGCCTCCGGCCCCGGTTTTGTCGCCGATCACCCAGCCGTCAGGAAGGTGGGCCCGGATCAGCCCGTCCGCCACTGCGTCGTCAATCATCCACTGACGCAGTTGCGCCGCAGAAGCGGGCGTCAAAACATCCCCCAGAAGCAACACTTCCAATGTGTTCAGGATGGCCGAAGGTGTAGATGTATCCCGTGGATCCCCGACTGCCCCCTCGTTCAGAGCCGTTTCCCAGCGATCAAGGCGTGTGGTCTGATCTCCGATACCGCGCAGAAAGGTGGTAAGCCCCTCAGGCCCACCCACAGCTTCAAGCAACAGGTTACCCGCAGTGTTGTCGCTGAGAGTCACTGTCGCTTCACAAAGTTCACTGACTGTCAGGCCATTGTCCAAATGTTTCTCTGTCACCGGGGAATAGGTCACCAGATCATCTGCTGCGTAGGTTATGCGCCGGTCCAGATTTTCCTGTCCCGCATCGACACGCGCCAGAACCGCACCGCACAGGAGGGATTTGAACGTGCTCGACATCGGAAATCGTTCATCTGCACGCATCGCGATTTCCCAATCTGAGGATGAGTCACGCAGAACCACCCCGATACGCGCATCCAGACGCTCCTCCCAGGCGGAGACTGTTGCTTGCAGGTCCTGCGCCAACAACGGTGTCGCAGTTCCCGCGATCAAAGCTGCGCTCAGGAGTGCTCGAATATATGCCTTCATGGTTTTCCACTCTTCTTTGTTACGGCGCAAAATCTCGACCCTTCCGGCAGGCTGAAAAGACAAACCATTGGGCTTCAGAGATGATGTGTCGGTTGATATTTGCTGAACTGGCATTGATCCAGCTCATGAGAGCGGCATTAATTTCTTTTCATACAGTGCGCAAACGACTAATTGTCAAACTCTGCATAAGAAAAAATAATGCCAATGGATCGCCCAAACATCCCTCTCAACGCGCTGCGCAGCTTTGAGGTTGCTGCTCGTCAGGGCAGTTTCACCAATGCCGCCATAGAGCTTTGCGTGACCCAGGCTGCTGTCAGCCATCAGATTTTGCGCCTGGAGGATCAGCTTGGTGCAAAGCTGTTTCACCGTACGTCCAAAGGGCTGCTACTCACCCCGGAAGGTGAGGCGTTGCTACCGGTCCTGACCGCCAGCCTTGATCGTATCAGCAGCGTTTTGGATCGGTTCACGGATGGTCGTTATCATGAAACGATCAATGTGGGGGTTGTGACGACTTTTGCCGTCGGGTGGCTTGCGGAGCGTTTGGCTAAATTTGAGGAATCCCATCCGGGTATCAGCATTCGTCTTTTCACAAACAACAACCGGGTAGACATCGCCCGGGAGGGTCTTGATCTGGCGATCCGTTTCGGTGCCGGGCGCTGGCCCGGGCTGACCATACAGCCCCTGATGGAAACACCGCTGACCCCGATATGCGCACCATCTGTGGCATCGGCCCTAAAAGCGCCCGAAACATTGCTGAGCCAAAAGCTGCTCAGGTCTTATCGCGCCGATGAATGGCCCATCTGGTTTAAAAAAGCAGGTATGGTGTCACCTTACATCGAAGGCCCGGTTTACGATTCTTCTGTCGCCATGGCGGAACTGGCGGCAAAAGGCTTAGGCGTGGCGCTTCTGCCCCATGCCATGTTTCAGGCGCAGCTATCTGAAGGCCGGCTGGTGCGCCCGTTCGACACGGAAGTAACAACCGGACGGTATTGGATCACCCGGCTTTCCAACAAAGAGCCGACAACCGCCGTTGCGGCATTTGAAGCCTGGATTTGCAAGGCAGCTCTGTAACCCCCAATCGTCTTATCAAAAAACGGTGAACCGTATTTCTGCTTCGGCTTCATCAACCAAGGTTCTTTGGACAACAGCGAATAACGTCTCCCCCTTCGTTTTGGGCTTGAGCGTCATGCTGCGTCATGCACAAAGGGCAGCTTCGAGCCTGACTGCGGCCATCGACACCGGTATCTGGAATGGCGGTTCAGTCCGCACAGCAGACCCTCGCGCGTTCTACAGCGAAGGTCCGGTTTGGGTCGGTAATGCGCGGCGGTTGGGTCGGGATTGCTTGGCATGGTCTTCTGACAGGCCGCGGAAACTCCGTAGATCGGGTCGCTTTCACGCGGCATTCGACAATCGGGCGAGATCCGATGCACAAGGCGAAGCGAACGACCGTCACCCGAAGGGCAGATCGGCGCGGCCCAGGGCGGGCATGATGGAAAGGTGGCGCCTGGCTCTGTAAGAGACGGGCCCCATCCTATTGCATCAGCATGCATCGGGGCGTGGTGTTCTGGTGGAAGCCGCCTGCCGGCTGAAACTAGGGCGCGGTGGCCCGCCGGGCAGGGCGGGGCATGGGCCTAACCTCTACTGATGTGCAGCTTTTGCCAGCAACGCTTTGCGTGACCCGAAGACTTCTCGCAGGATCAACGCCAAATTTTCATTTGTTGCGCACAGATCGGCGTCTTCTGGGCCTTCATGCGCCTCCATCATTGGGCGAATATCATCATCTTCGACCAACTGGATAAATCGTTGTTCATCGCCTGCAATATCATCAAAAGTGTCGCTGCCGGTGATGGAAATGGCGATCCGAACTGAAGTCCCAGCTAAGGCAACTTCTTCATCTGTGAGGTCATGGGCTTCGCCATACCAATCTGGGCAATAAGGAATATCGAGACAAACTTCGTCGGGGTGAGGGTGCAAATCGCTTCCGCCGGAAAACGTGGATTGAACATTTTTCCAGCTGGTCAATTCACTCTTTAGGAAGGTGTAAAAATCAACATCAAACCGTGCAACGCTGCCCTCGCGCTCGATACAAAGCTCCATCTGCATATCGTGCTGTACCCAAAGATGAATCCAGAAATTGGTTTTGCCAATCTCTTCGTCTGGCGCTTCGGGGACAACGTAGCAGAAGTCATCCGGACCTGAACTATAAGCGTGAGCGGCTATGTCGGCGAAAAGGCTTTCGTAGAAGCCCTTTGAGACCGGCATGAAGCCGCGCCGCATCTGCGTAACAGTAGGCAGGCTGATGTATTGATGGGCCATGTGTTCACCGTCATCTTCAACGGCCAGATCATTGTAAGCCGCAGCGACAAGTGCCGCGAAGTCCTGCAATCGGGCCAGCTTGTTGTAGCTTTCAATGACAAGATCGTCGGGCATCGCCATCTTCCCGCTGATCCATTTTTTGATGGTATCGAGGCGGACACCGTAGAAAACAGACGCTTCTTTTTGGGAAAATCCAAACCGCGAAATGAGCGTGGACGCTTCGTTTGGCAGTTTGAACGGATAGTCGGGAATCGAGATTTCAGGCATGGTTGGTCCTTGAATTTAAGCGGCGCTTTGGATTTGAAACCAGACACGGCGGTTAAGACCACCGAGGGTAGACAGATCATACAATGGTCAGTCGTTAGGGGCAACGGTCTCAGTTTGGATTAATTCAGCCACGATCAAGCCCACAATGCTGGCATAGGTCATAGCACCGTCTGGCTGCTCGGATCGTGACAGCGATTTTGCAACGTCTTCTGGCCGCAGGCCGTGTTGCAAAAGAAGCGAGAACATCACGCAGGCGTCTTGAACCTGAAATTCAAGCTGCGACCCTGATTTGAAGCCCGCGGAGTAGAAGACTTCGCGGGGCCGCCCATTTTCCTTTGGATCATATCCGACCGACAGGTGTATATTATGACCGTCTTGCGTTGTGATCTTGCGGGTCTCGGTGAGCCGCCTCGATGGCAGGTTGTGACGTGGATCAGGCGTGTCTTTGTATTCCATCGGCTTGTCCTCTGAGATGACCTTCCCGGCTATCCGGCTGGAAAAACCCTTTGGGTTTTTGTCACCGGGAAGGAACCTTTGGTGAGAGGGCCGACCGGAAACGTCCAATCCTTATTCCCGTTATCTGCGACCGAAAACGTCCAGCCGACTGACAAGCCCGTGGGGGCGGTGGTGGGCCGGAAGGCCCACCGAGGGCGTTAGCCCTCTTGCTTTTTCGCTGCGCGGCGGCGTTCATCCTGGCTCATGTTATCGAAGTCGTCAGCCGCAAGGGTCATGCCGTATTCGGTGCCACCGGAGCTGTTTTCCCAGCTTGTTTGACGGAGCGTTCCGCGAACGTGGACCAAATCACCGGGTTGGGTGTTTTCTTTCACCCACTTGATGACGTTCTCGTTGAAGATCGTCACTTCGTTCCAGTAGGCGTTTGGCTGAAAGTCGCCGTTGTTGTCTTTGCGACCGTATTCGGCGGCAACTGTGACCCGAAGGGTGTTGCCAACGTCTTTGGTCTTACCTACGCGGCCCATGATCTGAAATTCTGCAAAGGTTCTCATTGTGGTGTCTCCTTGGTGAGAGTGTTTCGATAAAAAACGGTCAAGCGTGTATTCGATGCGATCAAACCAAAAAGCGGAGGGTCCGAACGATATTATAATATTGTAAATTATTCTAATTCGGATGGAAACCGTTTTTTTGTTTGAAGGCAAAGGCGTAGCCGGAGCCGGTCGCTAAGAGAAAACTAAGTGAAGTTCCGTTTGAGAAACACGTCCAAGGGGACACTTGAGAACCGTCGCGTTCAGTTTTTGGAAGGGCCGGGTAAGACCGAGGATGTTGGTGACTGTGCAAGCGTGATCAACACAGAATACAGCAAAGACAGCGACGGTACTGGCAAACGCGGAACGTGATGGGGATCTTCGACACGGACGGAAATGGATGAAAACCCCCTCCCGATTGAGCCATGTTTGTGGCATGGTTTGGCAGAGGGATAACCTTGTTTGGCAAGATGGTATGATCATAGCTGACTCAGACAACAGACGCAGAACGCACCTCAGAGAAACAGCAACGTGGCTCTACACCTCGATGTGGGGCAACCGGCCACTGCTCTCCTGTTGGGCATTACAGGCTGGAATGGCGTTGGCGCTCATTGCAGGGCAGGTGGACGCTGAAACGATCAATCCTGCGACGGTCTATGTCGTTGATGGAGACACAATCCGCATGGATGGCGATAGCTGGCGTCTCGTCGGACTGGACACCCCAGAGACGTATGAACCGGGCTGCGACTTCGAGCTGGCCCTAGGGCAGGCCGCAACCGCGCGATTGCGCGGGTTGATGGCGTTCGGACGTGTCGTAGAGGTGATCCGATTGCCGGGGCGTGACCGCTTCGATCGGGGATTGGCGCGGCTCTTTATCGGGGGCGAAGATATCGCAGATATTTTGGTCCGCGAAGGGCTTGCACGGCCTTATGAGGGCGGCAGGCGCTTGGGATGGTGTGGGTAGTGATGCATGCGGGAAACGCAGAAAAGCGGCCCGGAAGGGCCGCTCTCGTGTCAGCCAAAGCCGACCAGTGAGTTTAGAACAACGATGACGCCTACGACGATAGCGAAGGTGAAACCTTGCACCGTCAGGACCGACTGAAAAACGTCGGACTTCCTGACCATGTTGCTCTCGATGTGATCAAGACGCTTCATCAATGTGTCAAACTGTGTTTCGGTCATATTCTCGCTCATGGTGAGTTCCTCTGTGATATAGGTGAAAAACCGTCAAAAAGCAATGAAATCACTGCCCCATGCGGTCGCAGGCATTTGGACACGCCACGTCAAGGACGGCCTGCAAGGCCGCGTGCGAGCTGCGCCCTCTTTGGCGCGGCGAAGTCCTTTACAGGTGTGGGATAATGCAAAGACCGTGTGGGGTGGTGTAGTCTGGCCCTGTCCCGCGCAAGGCGCGGCCAGGTTAACAGCCAGACCCGATCTGCATTGTTCGTGCTTGGTGCAACAAGTGGGTGGGGATGGAGCGCCGGGGGGCGCGACTTCTGCGTGAACAACGCAGGCCCGTGTCCACGGGGCATCGCCCTGGGGATGTCGGGCAAACAGTCACCCTTCGTATCGGGAACGACGCACAGATGCTGCTACGAAAATCAAACCGACGCAGGCAAAGCCACCGATGATCATGGTTGCAAGCCAGAAATCATCCGGTCGGACGGTGCGCACCGGGAAATAGCTGAGGGCCAACCATGTCCAATCGACAGCGGCAGTGAAACCGTAGTCGCGGCAGGTCAGATATGCGGTTGCGCAGGTATATCCAAAAACACTGGCGATAGCGGTGACAATGATGGTTGCTGCGACAGCTTTACCTTTCATCAACTTCATCCCACCGCATAATTTCATCCAGATCTGCATCAACTGCCGCCCGGTATTCGCCATAAGGGTTGGCTGGGCCAAACCGAATGCCATGCTGCCAGAAATTTCCGTCGCGGCCAGAGAGCCAGGCTTGATGAATCTGGGATCGTGCAAACATGCGCCTGAACCATCTTGGCAAGGTGCGGCCTCCGTGGCCTTGGATGTAGACCCATAACAGGAAGCGCCCATAGATCGTGGTGGGGTTATCTATCACTGGTCTCGATCTCAGGGGACGCCAGCTGAACCAGTGCAGCCTTCATGAAGCGGTCATATTCAACACTCATGTTTGGTCCTCCAAAAATACCTTCGTAAGCCCGCGTGCGGTCTTGATGTGGGGGTGTTTGGTGCCGTTGCTGAGATAGTCTTCAAGCCGCGCCCGTAACTCGCTGTTTTCAGGCTGTATCATCATGTCACGATTAACGTCTGCTCGTCGCAATCGCATTTTCCACTCGGCGTCTTTCGCTGGATCGTATGGATCAGCGTCAAACGCTTTCTCAATGACTGCATCTGCCGTGGCGCGGACGTACTCTTGGTCAACCAACCCGTCGCTATCAAAGCGCCAAAGTGATCCGTTCTGCCACGCAATATCCCCGTTATCGTAAATGAGGGCAGTCACCGCCTGCATGATCTTGCCTGACAGTTCGGCATAACCGACCTCGCCCCTATAGATCGCCATAGAGCTGGATAGTGGCATTTTGTAGGTCATTTCCGACTCTGGATCACGTAGAAAAAATGCACTCTTTGTCATTACGCCATATCCGTTTTTGCAAAATCATCGCCCTTGTAGAGCAACGGACTGTTGAACGCTTTTGCGCAGGCGTAGGCAAAGCAATCGCCAAAATTCAGATCAGCTTCATGGCCGACAAACTTGCCGTAGCAGGCTGCGACCGCCAAGGCTTTGTCGCCGATGGTGCCTGTGATCGTGATTTCGTTTGCATTGATGCTATGGAAAAAGGTTTCGACAACAGTGCCAGCCGCTTCAAACTGTTCTGGTGTCGGACGCACCTTTCCACTTCGGGAACGGGCCACCGCAGCAACGGCCTCAAACTTGACCAACGGCGATACATCAAATTTGCCGTTGTGGGCCGCCATGCGCTTTACGATTTCCTCAAAGCCAGCTTCACGATTGATGATCGCAACGACTACGGACGCATCAACAAACATTACTGGTCGCTCCAAATATCGTCAGCAAAAGCCTTCTGGTCGAAGTCGGGATCAACGGGACCGATTTCGTCAGCTTTGGCTTGCACGGCGGCAATCTTCTCCATCAAGGGAACCTTGCGCTGGATGGAAGCCAAACCTTCAAGCAGGGCTTTGCGCACGGCTGCGGTCTTAGAATCTGCGCCAGACAATTTCTGATACTTGATAGCCAAGTCGTCCACGCTGTCGTCTTTGATGTAGAGGGGCATGATAGGTATATCCTTTCTTTGGCATGAGTATATCCCACATAGGATATTCTGGCAATGCTAAAAGGATATACCGAAAAACGGCCCCGCTGCAAAATAGTAACTGCAAACGGGGCCAGGTGCATCCTCACCACAAGGAAACTGTCTATCCACTCCAACGCCGCCCCTCTGGACCAACATCAATGTGGGTAAAATCGGCGTAGCGGCCTAGGCCATGAACCCCGTAGGACTCGGCGTAGCCAACAACGAGGGCAGGGCTGACGCCAACCATGTTGAAGTCACATGCTCGGCCTTGGACGTGTTGCGAATTGCGGGCTGCGCCTTCGATGGTTGCGTTGCGGCTGGCAGTGCGGAACCCTGAATTGACCAGTATCAGTTTGGGTTCTGCAAAATCGAGCGACATACGCGTTTGGATCAACGCCAGATCGCCAAACAACAGTGGGTCAATCTGGCGGTGCGCACCGCCTGCACGCCAGTCGCGCCACAGCCAATTCAGCTGTTGAAGGTTACTGTTGTCATATCGCTGGCCGGTGCGGAAACGCACGGCCAGCCTGTCCCCATTGGTGTTCGCAACCAAGATACGATCATAGCCAATTTCTGCCCAAGGGGTATCTTGAGCAATACAAATAGCCGGTGCCGCAAGCAGCATGGATGCCATCACGGCTGTCTTTATGAACTCTCTTTTCGATTGCATTGCTATGTCCATTTCCCAAACAGTGGGGATCATCGTATGTGTAAACGCAACAAAACAATATTACAATATCGTCACTGCATTGCCATATTGCCGATACACAAGAGAGCCGTGAGTTAACGAGTGTCTTGGTTTATCAAGGGGGGCAGGGCGCTTGTGCGCCCCGCTCCGTGCTTCAAACCATGCCTTCGGGCAACCATGCTGCGATGCGGGCTTCTTGGGTCTCTGTGACGCCAAGGGCCTTGCGTGTTGCTTCGTCGCCAAACAGCTTTTCCAGCTTCGCGGCCTTCTCGCCCTTTTTCAGGCCCGCGAATGTCTTGGCGGCATCGTGGCTGTCCGTTAGGTCCAACAATTCGTTCCACAATGCGATCATGTAAGGGCCACCAACACGGCTAAAGAAGTTCTCTGCGGTCGGCGTGAAGTGTTCCCGCGTGACCTTCTTCGTTTTCTCGTCAATCATCTCGCCAAGATCGGCATGTGAAATTGAAAGCTGGCCGATCAGGGTCCGCACAAGCATATCCATGCACTTCTTATGGCCGCGCTTGCGGAATGCGGTGAAGTCCTCGGCCTTGCTGCCCTTGCTCTCAACCGGTTCGGGCAACGTCAGCCGCTTGTCCTGCGTGTAACCTGTTTCACACTCTGGCACGTTCGCCAGATAGGGCAGGGACACATCATAAGCATGGATGCGCTGCCATCCCTTCGATTGGGTCAACTGGAAAGCCAATAGATCAAGCGCAAGGGTCGGGTCGTCCAGTAGCGCGTTCTGACGTGCGCCAATGACGATCCGGTCAAGGTCTTCCTGCAACTTCGCAGAAATAGGTGACTTCTTTGGGGTCTCTTTATGCGCCGATTTCTTCAAGACGCCCGCTGCGATAGCTGCCTCTTGATCCTCATGCCGCACAAGCCCTTCAATCACCTCTACATCTCCGCCGTGGTCAACGTAGATCACAACGCCTGCATGGGCCTGCTGCTCTGCGGTAAAGCCCCCATCGGCCTTTACCTGCAATTCCAGAAATTCAGCCCTTCCAGCTTCATCGCAAGCGTCACCGTCTACCAGTTCGCCCAACTCGTCGTAGCGGTCACTTTCATCCTCGGTCAACACACCTTCGACCTTGTAGACCCGCGCCATCTTCATACGATTGATCGTATCGCTATAGACATAATCGTCCGTGATACCTTCGCCCCAAGTCCAGCCATTGTCCGTTGCGATCTGCGCAGCAGTGCTGGCAAGTTTCGCCTCAAAGCACTCCTGCAAAATCGCGGGATCGTCAAAGATCGTTTCATCTTCAAACAGGTCGCCGCCGACACGGCCACCTGCGGCTTTGTAGTCCTCAACGCCAACAAAAACAGCGCGACGGTCACTGCCTTTTACGTGATCAGGCTTCAAGCCTTCCTTGATCTGATAATCGGACATTGCGCCCCAACCCTTCGTGCCGTTCGCTTTCACGCGCTCCAACACTTCAAGGGTCAGCTTTTCGTCATTGCTAATCGTGAACGCCTTGGCTTGGGACATGCTGATTTCGCTGGCCTTCAACGCATCCAAAACATCCGTGTGCAGTCCTGCCATTGCCAAGCGGCGATAGACCTTCTTTTCGGTCGCGCCATATGCCACGGCGATCTGTCCTGCGGTCAACCCTGTCTTCTCCAATGCGCCGTAGTCGCGGATTTCATCGGCAGGGTGAAGGTCTTGGCGTTGTGCGTTCTCACTGGTCGCCCAGAGTTTTGCGGTATCTTCATCGGCTGCAATCTGAACCTGCACGTTCTGAAAGCGCGGATCGTCCTGCAACAAAGCAAGGGCGCGGTAACGCCGCCCGCCAGCAACAACACCAACGCCATCGGTACCGTCATGGCGGAACCCTGCAAGGTTATGGATCAGGCCAGCGATTTTGATGTTCTCGGCCAGCGATGCGATTTCATCTTCGGAAAACACTGTGCGCGGGTTCAAAGGGGAAACATAAAGATCGGCAAACGCTACGCTTTCGGTGATCTGCGGGATTGTTGTTTGGTCAGTCATTTTTCTATCCTTGATATGGTGATGGGTTTGGGGGGAACGCCCTTCGTCGGGCGCTCTCGATTTTCAGTAGTCAGAAGGGAAAAGGACCGTCATGACCCGCTTGGTTTTCTCCAAGTCGGTTGGGTCTTCGGCTCCGTATTCGAGGTTCCAATCGTAGAGGTCGATCTTGAACCAAATGGTTTTTGTTTCGTCGCCGACCGTAATTTCCACCGCACCAAAGCAGTGATCTCCATAGGGGTCGTTGTCCTCGGTGAAGTCGTCAAAACGCTGGATTGCGGCCATAGCCCTTGTGATCCAAGCGGGGCTTAATGCAGCGACGGCTTGCGTCATGACGATCTGACCGGGGATGGTAAAATCCGCCCCCCATGTATTGCGAAAACGGTCGTTGTGTTCCGCGATCAGCTTGGCCTTTTCCGCCGCCTCAAAGTCTTCTTCGGGAATTGAAAGCGCATTGTTCATATCGTGTTCCTTTGTGGTGTGGTCCGTTCTGGTGTTTCCCAAAATCGGACAAGGGTTCTGGAAGGACCGCGAAGCGGTGCCTCTCCTGAAACCTTGGCCCTCGCCGAGAGCA
>NZ_JAPDUG010000009.1:0-7500 GCF_026015885.1 Halocynthiibacter sp. SDUM655004
CCGCCCTGTAATTTATCAGTTTCATTTTTTTGCCACATCGGGCGCTCAGCGCGGCGAGCGTTCGGTACCTTTCCCGTGCTCATCAGGATTGATAGGCTTCCAGACACCTCCCATGGGCAAAATATTCTTCCCTCATTTTCCTATTTCGCCGCACATGTGTGTTTTCGCCATTTACGCTGTTTTTGTTTTTCACAAAGGAACAGAGTATGGCCAAACGAACGCCACCAACCACTTATACCACCCCGGGCCTTGACCTAGACTTCGCACCGTATAGCAGCAGCATCCTGCAGGAGATCATCAAGCAGGTGGGGTACCCGGCCTCGAATGCTGACCGGGCGTATGTGTATCGTATCATCACCCGCCTCAACGCCGCTGCGACTCTGCATCGATTTGAGTTGGACCGGGCCTCTGAGCCAACCGATCACATGAATGAACGCGTTCTCAAGCAAGTCGCGCGGGTCACACAATCGCTCCACAGCCTTCTCCCCATAGTGTCTGAAGAAGGGGCGGTTACGGAGGACGCTTGCAACCCGTGTATTTCCGACGGCATAGCACGGTTGCTGGAGCCTAGCCTAAGAACCTCTATGCAGAACCGCCTTGTCGCTATCAATAATGAGCAAGCGGGAACGGTGAGCGCCGAGGAACTCTTCGGAGCGCGTTCCTCGGCAGAGATCCTTCTTCAACTGTCAGAGCATTGCGCCCTTCTCGCGGAGGCTGCGACCTATCAGCTTAAGCAAAACCAAGCTGACGCAGACCCCGACAATGCAGGCGACGAGAGCCCTGATGCAGATACCAACCAAATCGCAAACGCAAAATTCACCTTCGAGCTGATTAAGGTTTATGTCGACCTGTTCGCGCGTTCACCTGGCGTTTCTAAAAGCTCAATCGATGGTAAGCCCTCAGGTCCACTCATTCGTTTTTTGCGCGCTTGCTTTAACCATATTCCAAATCAGTCCCCTTCAGATGCGACCTTTGTCAGGTGGATTCGTGAAGCCAACACAAGGTTTGCCTGAAGCGCGTTTGTGTCGTGATGCGCGTTGCGGTGAGGCCAGCAAAATCGAGCACAGCTGCGCGGGGTCACGGCAGATACAAAAGTTTCTGCGCTGACCATTTAGCTTTTGGGCGGAGGGCCCTTCAGGGTTCCTGTATGGACCGGAAGCCCCAACATACCCCTGCCAATGCCTTCAGCACGAAGCCTCCTCATGAGGGGTTACAGGCTTTGGTTCGGCTTCTTGCTCGCCAAGCTGCGCGAGACGCTATGGCCTCTGGTCCCTCTCAACAAGAGGATACCTCAGACCATGCAGACCAAGACCAAACCCCGCATTCCAAATGACCCGCTCTTTACCGTGGCCGAGATCGCGGAGCTTGATCGCTGCTCACAGAAGACTGTGCGACGCGCTATCGCCATTGGCTATCTCGAGGCTATCAGAGTTGGCCCGGGACGGCGCTCCATCCGCATCACAAAAAGCGCCCATGAGCGCTATCGCCACCTGATGTCCTCCTGACCTCAGGCGTCACAAAGAGTCCACTAAATCAATACGTTATCGATCTGTCGGGAACACCTCTGCCCTGCAACAGCAAACTATACTGTGGCGATGTAATCCCGATTCGACCTCCCTGTCTCACGGTGTCCACCCGAGACCATTTATGCACAAAGGACCGTAACCCGATGGCTTATTTCGAGCGCAAAACACTGGAAACCGCATTTGTAAAACCAGGAACGCCAATGCTGTCGGACTGCTTGGAACGGCTGCAACAAGACGCCGAGCTATCTCCTACCAGAGCGCGGGATTTAGCCTCGGGCCTGCGCGGCATTGGCAAAGCCCTCAACCGTCCTCTCAACGAGATCCCCGCAGATCCGATGTGGCTGCAACCCCGCCTTGGCCGCATTGAGCCTGCCGCCCTCAGCCTGTCACCAAAGTCTTGGAGCAACACCGTCAGCAATGCCCGCGCCGCGCTTGTGCACAGCGGCATTGTGCAGAAGCGGGATAGTCGACGCTCCGACCTTTCGCCCCCTTGGCGCGCCCTCTGGGAAGACGTCCTCGCCACGAAGAGCCAATCCCTCGCGCCTGCTTTGGGCCGGTTCGTACATTTCCTCAATCGCCTCGACGTTGCCCCCGCGGAGGTTTGTGATGCCCACACCGAGGCCTATCGTCAGGCGCTCGCCATCAATGAACTGCGCAAGAACTCCGAAGACGCCATGCGTCAAGCCATCTATGGCTGGAACCATGCGGTGGGGCGCCTGGAGGCGTGGCCCAAGCAGAAGCTCACCATGGTTAACAACAGCAAGCGCTACACCTACTCGCTGGAAGATTTTCCACTCACCTTCCAACAGGGCGTCGCCACATTCATCAACAGAATGCAAAACCCAGACCCACTTGACGCCAAGGCCTTACGCGCACCCTTGCGGCCTGCAACCATTCGCCATCATCGCGCCCAACTCCTTCGGTTTGCCACGGCTCTTGTTTTGTCCGGCTTTCAAATTGAAGAGATGACGTCTCTTGATGTTTTGGTCGATCCCGGCAATGCGCGGCAGGGTCTCACATGGATGCTGAAGCGCAATAATGGGCAATCCTCCCCCAGCATTTTCAACACCGCTCTCATGCTCAAAGCCCTCGCCAAGTATCACCTTCAGGTTCCTGACGCGCAGCTCGAAGAGATTGCAGAACTTGCACGGCGTCTGACGCCTGAACAAAACCGAGGCATGACCCCTAAAAACCGGACCCGCCTTCGTCAGTTTGATGATGCCAATGCCATGCGCAAACTCGTGGTGCTGCCTGATACCTTGTTTGCAGCTGCAAACCCAATGATCAAACTCAAAACGGCTCTGCTTAAGATTGAGGTCGCAATCGCGATCGACATCTTGCTCGCCTGCCCCATCCGCCTGCGCAACCTCGCGGAACTTCACCTTGAGACCAATCTCAAGCGTATTGGCGATGAGCGGGTGTTTTTGGTCTATGACAGCGCAGACGTGAAGAACCGCCGAATGATTGAGTTTGAGCTCCCCGCATCGCTCATCAAGAAGATCGACCGCTATCTTGCTATACGCTCTCCGATTATGTGCCCTGCTGGCACGCCGTGGTTGTTCTCGCAACGACGCGTCGCGCGTTCGGTAAGCACGTCTGATCTCTCAAAAAGGGTCAGCAAGGCTATTCGCAAGGAAGTCGGCGTCGATATGAACGTCCATTTATTCCGCCACTTCGCCGCCAAGCTTTGGCTAGAGCGATACCCCGGACAATATGAAGCGCTGCGCCGCATTTTAGGCCACGCTGAACTCTCATCTACCCTTAATGCTTATGCCGGCTTTGAAGCGGGCACCGCCTCACAGTTGTTTGCAAACATTATTGAGCAAAAGCGAGGTTCACAATGAGACGGTTATCGCTGCGCTTTGAAGAATGGCCTGAAGCGGATCGCACCATGTGGGCCGAACTCACCACCAAAGCTGGCCCGCTCGATCCGCGCGGTCCACTCAGCCATTTAGAGGAACCCTCGCGCGGGAACCTTGTCACTAGCTATGGCTATTGGCTGGGCTGGCTTAATGCCAATCATCCCGGGGCCTTCGTTGAATCGCCGGTGGAGCGGGCCACGCCAGAACGTGTCACTGCTTGGATGACATGTGTCTCGCATCTCAGGCCTGATACACGCCTTGCATGCTTGGAAAAGGCCCTGCGTGTCCTTAAAGCCTATGCGCCCGACCACGACTGGACGATGCAGATCAGGTTAGCGTCTCTCCTACGCCATGAGCTACACACCTCGCCAAGTACCCGCAAGCGAGGGCGGATCATAGCAAGTGATGTACTGTTCCAAGCGGGATTATCTCTTGTTGAGGATCTTAATTCCGGCGGCACCCCCGCCAGCCTCAAAGAAGCGCAGCAACGCCGCGATGGCGTCATGATCATGATGTTGGCGGTACTCCCCATGCGACGCAGATCCTTTGTGGCTCTTGAACTGGGTCAGACCCTGACTGTATCTGGCGATCGCATTTCGGTTGTTCTTGAGACGCCAGATACAAAAAACCATCGCGTTTGGGAGACGGAAGTTCCCGCAAGTCTCGCGTCTCCGCTTCTTAGCTATATACGAGACGTGCGCCCATGGTTTTTAACGCGGCGCGACACACAACACATGCGACTTTGGTCCAACGACAGTGGTCGTCCGTATTGCGCCATACATCTCGGAGCACGGATAACGCGCCTGACAGAGAAGTACGTCGGGGCCCGCGTCTGCCCGCATTTGTTCCGCGACTGTGCGGCAACAACTTTGGCCTACGATTCACCAGACGCCGCCCGCCTTATCCGCGCTCTGCTCGGGCATTCAACCTTCCGCACCGCAGAACGTCATTACAATCAGGCCCGCGCCATCAATGACGGGCGCACATACGCCAGCCTGCTTGAGGACATCAGAAAGGGTACAAAATGACACGCGCTGCTATCTACGCGAGATATTCAACAGACCTGCAAAGCGATGCTTCGATTGAAGATCAACACCGCCTTTGCGCACGTCTCATTGAGGCCAACGGCTGGAGTGAATCCAAAACCTACGCCGATCGGGGGTTAAGCGGCGCCACCCATCTTCGCCCCTCCTATCAACACCTGCTACAGGACGCGCGGGATGGGGCGTTCGACGTGGTTGTTGCAGAAGGCCTTGATCGCCTCAGCAGGGACCAGGAGCATATTGCAGCCTTCTATAAACAGATGCGGTTTTTGGGGATACCGATTGTCACCGTGGCAGAGGGAGAAGTGCCCGAACTGCACATTGGCCTCAAAGGCACAATGAGCAGTCTGTTTCTTAAAGACCTTGCGCAGAAGACCCGCCGCGGCCTTGAAGGGCGTATCCGCAAAGGCAAATCCGCAGGCGGCATCACATATGGCTATGACGTGGTGCGTCAGGTTTTGGCTGATGGCGAGATGTCCACAGGGGAACGGATCATCAATAAAGCGCAGGCCGCGACCGTGCAGGGCATCTTCAAGGATTATGCGAACGGCCTCAGCCCTCGCGCCATCGCATCCGCCTTAAACAACGACGGGATCGCAGGGCCACGCGGCACGGGTTGGGGATCGTCTACCATTTACGGCAATCACAAACGTGGCACAGGTATCCTCAACAATGAACTCTATATTGGACGTCTCGTCTGGAACCGACAGCGCTTTGTCAAAGACCCGTCAACGGGCAAACGACAAGCGCGTATGAACCCAACAGAAGACTGGATCATTGAAGAGGTTCCGCAACTCCGGTTCATTGATCAAGACCTCTGGGAGGCGGTGAAGGCCCGGCAGAAGGCGACCCGTAACGACATGATCCGTGATGGGCTCAACCGTCCAGAACGCGCGCACCGAGCCAAACACCTGTTCTCCGGAATGTTGATCTGCGGAGCTTGTGGCGGTGGCTATACCATTGTCGGCAAAACACGGTACGGCTGCGCCAATACCCGCAACAAAGGCACCTGTACCAACCGCCTCACAATCAAACGGGAAGACCTTGAAGCGCGTGTGCTCTTGGGGCTCAAAGATCAATTGCTTCACCCTGATCTGATCGCCGAGTTCGTTTCCGCTTTTCAAGCAGAGTTCAACCGCCTCGCAAACGAGTCCTCAAAAACCAGATCACAGACAAAACAGGAATTGACCAGGGTTTCTAAACAAATCGATAAGATCATAGATGCGATCACTGAGGGCATGTTTCACCCAAGTATGAAGGCCAAGATGGATGAGCTTGAAGACCGCAAACTAAAGCTTGAAGCCGAACTGGCCACTACAGAACCAGACAATCCGGTTATGCTGCATCCGGGGCTTGCAGAACTCTACAGAGCAAAAGTCGCCAATCTAACAGAATCGCTGAATGATGCTTCAAGCAAAGCCGAGGCAACCACTCTCATTCGCAGCCTTCTCACGGAGATACGTCTGATCCCAGATAGCGACAGTCTTGATATAGAACTTGTTGGCGAGTTGGCGGGGTTGTTGGCATTAGGCCAAACAAAAACGGCCTCGGAAGCGTTTGCTTCGGGCCGTTCTGTAACAATGGTTGCGGGAGTAGGATTTGAACCTACGACCTTCAGGTTATGAGCCTGACGAGCTACCGGGCTGCTCCATCCCGCGCCACTTTGGCGTATTTGCCAAGTTACGCGCCCCGGCGTTTTAAGTTTTGCGGGGCTTTTCTCGTTTGAGAGATACGATATTGTTGGTGTTTCTTACTAGGTTTGGCGGCGACCTACTCTCCCACGCCTTAAGACGCAGTACCATCGGCGCAACAGTGCTTAACTGCCGAGTTCGGGATGGGATCGGGTGTTTCACTTGTGCCATGACCACCAAACCGAGAAAGAAACACCAGCGTGCTTTTTTTGAAGCACGCTGTACATCAGTTTTCCAAGTGTTTTCCGCTGTTTGTGTAAAAGTGTATGCTTTTGATTTTGTCAGTATTAGCGATGTCTCGCTTCTACTGGATCAAATCAAGCCTATCGAGCAATTAGTACCAGTCAACTGAACGCGTTACCGCGCTTACATCTCTGGCCTATCGACGAGGTGGTCTACCTCGGCTCTCAGGGAGATCTTGTTTTGAAGGGGGCTTCCCGCTTAGATGCCTTCAGCGGTTATCCTGTCCGATCATAGCTACCCAGCACTGCCATTGGCATGACAACTGGTCCACCAGTGGATCGTTCACCCCGGTCCTCTCGTACTAGGGGCAACTCTTCTCAAATCTCCTACACCCACGGCAGATAGGGACCGAACTGTCTCACGACGTTCTAAACCCAGCTCACGTACCTCTTTAAACGGCGAACAGCCGTACCCTTGGGACCTGCTCCAGCCCCAGGATGAGATGAGCCGACATCGAGGTGCCAAACACTGCCGTCGATATGAGCTCTTGGGCAGTATCAGCCTGTTATCCCCGGCGTACCTTTTATCCGTTGAGCGATGGCCCTTCCACTCGGGACCACCGGATCACTATGGCCGTCTTTCGACTCTGCTCGACTTGTCAGTCTCGCAGTCAGGCTGGCTTCTGCCATTGCACTCAACGAGCGATTTCCGACCGCTCTGAGCCAACCTTCGCGCGCCTCCGTTACTCTTTGGGAGGCGACCGCCCCAGTCAAACTACCCGCCACACAGGGTCCCGGATCCGGATAACGGACCGCGGTTAGACATCAAACAGAATTAGGGTGGTATCTCAAGGGAGGCTCCACCGAAACTGGCGTTCCGGTTTCAAAGCCCACCACCTATCCTGCACAAATTGTGTCTGATGCCAGTGTGAAGCTGTAGTAAAGGTGCACGGGGTCTTTCCGTCTAACCGCGGGAAGCCTGCATCTTGACAGGCAATTCAATTTCGCTGAGTCCACATTTGAGACAGCGGGGAAGTCGTTACGCCATTCGTGCAGGTCGGAACTTACCCGACAAGGAATTTCGCTACCTTAGGACCGTTATAGTTACGGCCGCCGTTTACCTGGGCTTCAATTCGGAGCTCTCACTCCTCCTTTTAACCTTCAGGCACCGGGCAGGCGTCAGACCCTATACGTCG